>NZ_JBTLRE010000001.1:0-392191 GCF_054482615.1 Qipengyuania sp. CAU 1752
CGAGCCACCAGGCCCGCGATTGCAGTCAGCCAACGCTTGGGAAGCGCATATTGCAGGAGGACTTTCACGCTATCCAATTTGCTATCCTCGAATGATGCTTCAGCCGTTGAGATTTACTGAGATAGGAGATCTTCGGTGATGGCCCAACGCTGGGCGCGAAAGCGCCGTTCATCCAAGGAGCGGCAACTGACATAAACGGTTGTGGACGCTTGTCGTGACAGACGGACTAGCCCACCTCGACCGTGACTCGGTGCCAAGCGGTAGCCAGATACCCCGCAAAATTCCACACGTCAGCCACATGCTCTGGCTGCGCTTGTCCTGCGCCGTCGACGGCTTTCACGACGAGTTCGTGCCTACCGCTGGGCAATTCGGCATCGAGTGACCATAACGTCCATGCGGCGTGCGCCTCGGGATCCGATCGAAGCGTGGCTTGGCGCCAAGTACTCCCGCCGTCGGTTGAAACATCGACCCGTGCCACCGACCGACCGTAAGCCACAGCATAGCCCTCGATCCTAAGCAGGCCCTCTTTTACGCTCTCTCCTTGTTCCGGAATGCAGATCGCCGAGGTGATTGGCATCGCCTCGATCGTCACCCCCTTTGCCCAATCGGCGTCGTCTCGGGCCACTGATGCTGGGAAGAGCTTGTAGTCTCTTGCCTGAATCGGCGCATTTGACGGAGTGTCGCGCACTTCGATCTTTTCGATCCATTTGGCGCTGCGGACGCCAGCTTGATCCGGGACGATGATACGCATTGGTGCGCCGTGTTCGGGCGTCAAAGGCTCACCGTTCAGAGCCCAGGCGATCAGCACGTCGCCCGCAAGTGCTCTCTCGATCGTGATAGAGACACCGTAGGCTGCAACCTCTCCGTCCACCTCGACCTGGTCTGCACAGGTGAAGGCGACGAAGCGCGCGCGAGACCTGTCGACTTTTGCTTCATTCAGAACGTCCGAAAGAGCGACCCCTGTCCATTCGGCATTGCCGATCGCGCCGACAGACCAGGGATCTCCTGAAGTCTCCTTTTCCGATTGCATATCAGCCCGCCGATTGCCGGCGCATTGCAACACGGCCTTCACCTTCCGCTCAGGAAAATCACGACGCAGGTCGGCAATGCAAAACGATAGTGAGGTATCGACAAGGCCCGCTAGCTCGACCCTGTGATCTACGTCGAGGTCAGGTATGTCGCCGTGATTACGAATGTAGAAAATATCCTGCGGCGTTCGAGACTGAGCGACTAGCGCCGAGGATCTTGGCTCTGCGTTTATGGGGTCTTGTCCGTGGACGATGAAGTCGCCACTCGGCTGCCAGTTCGACACAAGATCTCTCCTGTTCCTTACTCAAAGCGCGCCAGTTATTTGCGCCTCCATAATCCGCTCAACGGAAGGTTATGAACATCGTTCCGGCACCCCGTCGGGGCCACCCAGCCGCAACAGCCACTGCTCGGCCCACCAAGGCTCATCTTCTCTAACCCCGTGTGCCGGGTATCTGGCTCATGGCACTCTCCGGCCCCCAGATAAGGAGGCGTCACAGCGCATTGAACTGACCGTCATGCGCGGTCGCCGGAAAACTTACTAGTCTGCCGATGAAGTCCCTGAGCCAACGCGCGAGATTCTGAAAAACAGCCTTCCTGCATGCCGCCATCGCACTTCCATGCGATCAGCTGCGCTACACCGTAAGTTCTTCCGCTCTCGATAGCTAGATCAGCAGCTGGCCCGACGAGGTGTCTTCAAAGAATGGTCTGCGCGCCTCACGCACCATCACAACAGTCCCCGCCTTGAGCTCCGGAGATTATATGCCCGCACCCATTACATCAGGCGCGTAGACCGGTTCGCCTACAGTGCAAACGACGTTGAATATCGAGCAGTCTCTGTAAAGATTGTTCTTGCTGACTGTATCGAGCGCATAACAATCAGTCCTGCGCCGCCTCGATGCTCGCTTCAGAATTAGTTCTGAACCAGTCCGCCCGGGTCAGATTGCCAAACTCGAAGAACGAGTTCTGCAAGTACTGGCTTGCAAATAAAAATGAAGAACGGTTCGTAGCTCACTGCTCCGTCTCCGCCACGCTGCCCGCAGCGAACTCAATCAGAAACCGAAGCGAACCCCGCCCCAGAATGTGCGCGGAGCGCCGAGGTCGAGGACGCTGTCGGCGTTGCGGGTGACGATCGTTTCGTCGAGCAGGTTCTCACCGCGCAGGACCAGGCTGAATTGATCGAAGATCGGGAACTGCGCAAAAGCCCCGATCGTCGTTGCGGGCGGCAGCGCCTCGCTTTCCTGGTCACTTTCGAATTGCACTCCGACATGGCGCAAGGAAAGCGAGAGCAACCCGCCCTCGGCAAATTCCCAAGCCAAGGTGGCAGCAGCGGCCCATCGCGGTGTCTGGGGCGGACGATTTCCATCGAGCGCGGCAGATGGTCCGCTGCCATCAACACTTGCGTCGATATAAGCCAGTGTCCCGTCGATTCGCAGCGCTCCCCGCTCCACTCGTGCGCCTAATTCAACGCCTCGCGCATCAGTGGCGGGCAAGTTTTGCCGTTGGCGCAAATTCGGTGTCAGGGTGACATTAGCGATGGCGTTTTCGACCCGGTTGTCGAACGCCGTAAGCGAAAATGCCATGCCTTCTGCCGGCGTCCAGTCCAATCCCGCCTCGAACCCCTCGAGCCGCTCGACTTCCAGCCCGGGATTGGCTTCGGTGACCACGGGGAATACGACGAAGGGACGATAAAGCTCGTTGAGCGTGGGCAGGCGCAGCCCGCTATAGGCCGCTGCGCGCAGGGCCAATGTATCGCTGGCGCGAAGCAATCCGCCGGCGCGCCAGGTGACGGTCCAGTCCTTCTGGCCGGCATAGGTTTCGTCCAGCAGGATCGCGCCAGCCGGGTCCACTTCTTTGTAGAACCCTGCGGTGATCGTGGTGCGATCGGCTCGTAATCCACCGGTCAGCACCAGCGGGCCGAGAACCCAATCATTCTCGACGAAAAAGCCGAGATCACTGGTCACCCCGCCGGCGCGGCGACGCGAGCGTAGTTCACCGGTAAACGCGCTGTAGGGTTGTTCCTGCAGTTCTCCTTCCGACCGGCGATAGTCGATGCCGATCCGTAACAGGCGGTCATCGCCGACAGGTGGGCGCAGTTCGAGCTTGCCGCCCATGCCCGTGGATGGCGTGTTGCTCTGATCGAGAACCTTGACGAAACGGGTCGAACTGATGACGACATTGGTGAAGTTGCGTGCCTGTACGTATCCGAGCGCGTCGAACTCCCAGTCGCCACGCCCGACCAGCCGCAAACTGGCATCCTGACCACTGGCAGAACTGTCGGCTCCGTCGAAACGCAGCGTGCGTCGATCATCAAAGGCCAGCAGGCGCGCCTGCAATTCGAGGGTTTCATTGACCGGTGCAACCGCACGGAAGTGGCCGGATACGCTTTCGAAACCTGCCCGCGCGGTGGCGGGTACGCGCTCAGCCTCGGGCGTCGTGAAAAATCCTCGCGAGCGGTCCCAGCGGCCAGCAGCGACGACATGGCCCTGGCCCAGTTTGATCGCTGTGCCAGCGGCCATTTCCGTGCCGCCGCGGTGATCGACCAAGGCCGAGGCGGTGAGCGGTCCGAGATCGTCGAGACCCGCACTTGTCAGAGCGATTGTGCCAGCTAGCGCCCCCGCACCGAACGGGCCCGAACCACCACCGCGAGTCACGCGAATGCGGCCGACATATTCCGGAACCAGCGTGGCAAAGGGAACATAGCCGAAGAACGGGTCCTGCATCGGCACCCCGTCGAGCGTCACCAGCGCGCGACTGGTGGCGTTCCCGCCCAAACCACGCAGCGTTACCCCTTGCGCCGAGGGATTGCTCGACCGGCTGTCGGAGCGGCGAAACTGCTGAAAGCCCGCGATACTCGCCAGCGCGTCCTCGATCCGCCCCGACGGCGTGGTGACAATCTGCTGCCGCCTGATCTCTCGTTCGGAATATGCCGGAGCTGCTGGAGTGTCGGGCAAACCAGTCCCGATCACGACGATCTCCTCGCCACTGGGCTCCTCGGGTTGATCCTGCCCGATGGCGGGTACTGCAAGCATCAGGGCAACAAGCGGGAGCGATCGGATAGTGGACATCCTTCGCGCCCTAACGGCTTCATCGCGCCGCGTCAGCACGTTCCTTGGTCTTGGCCCGCACGGACTCGCCAAACCCCTGCATCTGTGCTTATCTGCAATCGGTTGCAGGAGAGGACCCAATTATGAGCAATGCTGACACCGATCTCGACGTGCTAATCGTCGGCGCGGGTATTTCGGGCATCGGCATGGCGGCGCATATGGAATTGCACTGCCCGGATCACCGCTACGGTATCGTCGAAATGCGCGACAATCTGGGTGGGACCTGGGACCTGTTCCGCTATCCCGGCATTCGCTCGGACAGTGATATGCACACGCTGGGGTTCAATTTCGAACCGTGGACCCATGAAAAGTCGATTGCCGACGCGCCGGCTATTCTCGATTATCTCCAGAAGATCGTCGACGAGCGCAGCATCCGTCAACACATCCGCTTTGGCCATCGCGTTCTCTCGGCCGACTTCGACCGATCCACCGCACGCTGGACGGTGACAGTCGAGCTGAAGGACGGAGAAAAGAAGCGGCTGACTGCTAACTTCCTTTATCTCGGCTCCGGCTATTACGACTACGACCAGCCCTATGATCCCGGCTTTGCCTTCGATGAGTTCAAAGGGCAGGTGGTTCATCCGCAATTTTGGCCCGAAGACCTCGCCTATGCCGGCAAAAAGGTGGTGGTGATCGGCTCGGGCGCGACTGCGGTCACCATTGTGCCCGCGATGGCCGAGAGGGCCGAGCACGTTACCATGCTGCAGCGCACCCCGACCTGGATGTTCTCCCGCCCCGCCAAGGACGGGATCGCAAATTTCCTGCGCAAGATCCTGCCCGAGAAGCTGGCCTACCGGATCACCCGCTGGAAGAATATCAAGATGCAGGACATTGGCTTTAAGCGCGCCCGCACCAAGCCGGAGAAGGTCAAGAAATACCTTCATGGCCGGATTGAAAAGATCATGGGCGAAGACTTCGACCGGAAGGATTTCACGCCGCCCTACAACCCCTGGGACCAGCGGCTTTGCCTGGTCCCCGATGACGATTTGTTCGAGGCCATCAAATCGGGTCAGGCCAGCGTCAAGACTGCCAAGATATCGCGCTTTGTCGGCCAGGGCGTCGAACTCGATACTGGAGAGGTTCTCGAAGCCGACATCATTATCACCGCTACCGGGCTCAAGCTGGCAGTCGCGGGCAAGATCGACGTTTCGGTTGAGGGTCAGCCTGTCGAGTTCGCCGAGCGGTATTATTACAAGGGCTGCATGTTCTCGAACCTGCCCAACCTCGCAGTGGTGTTCGGCTATCTCAACGCCAGTTGGACTCTGCGAGCGGACATCAATTCCGATTTCGTGTGCCGCGTGTTGAACGAGATGAAAGCCAAGGGCGCGCAGATTGCCGAGCCGGTTTTGACCAAAGCTGACGAAGCGGCGCTGGAAGAAGACGATATTTTCGACTTCTCCAGCGGCTACATCCAGCGCGCAAAGCACATCATGCCGAAGAACGCGATCGCCTATCCCTGGCGGCTCAACCAGGAATATGTGCTTGACCGCAAGCGAATGGCACGAGACCCGGTTGACGACGGTCTGCTGGTCTTCCGTCGCGCAGGCACCAATGTCCGCGATGCCGACGAGGTTCTCGAAGCGGCGGAGTAGCAACCGCGCCGGCTTTGGCTTAGTCAGCCATCATGAGCTCAACGAATCCTGACCGCGTCTACACCGCCGGACTGGTAGTAATCGGCGACGAGATCCTGTCCGGCCGCACGCATGACAAGAATATCGCGCAAGTCGCCAGCTGGCTGCAGGTGCAGGGCATCCGCCTGGCCGAAGTTCGGGTGGTCCCCGATGTAGCCGACAAGATCGTGGATGCCGTCAGTACGCTCAGGGCCGAGAACGACTATCTCTTCACCACTGGCGGGATCGGCCCGACACATGACGACATCACGGTCGATGCCGTCGCGCAAGCCCTGGGCGTCGACGTGGTCGTGCATCCCGCTGCCCGGGCGATCCTGGAAAAATACTATACCGACAAGGGCGGCCTGACCGATGCCCGGCTGCGCATGGCGCGCGTGCCCGAAGGCGCCGAACTGATCCCGAACCGGATGTCGGGCGCGCCAGGCATCAGGATCGGCAACGTCCATTTGATGGCCGGTGTCCCGCACATCACTGCCGGGATGCTCGACGCGCTGACCGGCACGCTCGAAGGCGGCATGCCGCTCAAGAGCGAGACGATCGGTTGCTGGACTGCCGAAAGCGAAGTTGCCGAAATCCTGCGCAAGGCAGAGCAAGCGCACGAGAAATGCCAGATTGGCAGCTATCCGTTTTTCCGCGAGGGCAAAGTCGGTGCGAATTTTGTAGTCCGCTCGACCGATGCGGAAGAGCTTGCAAATTGCGTCCACACTCTGTGCGACGCTTTGGCAGAAGATGGCCACGGCTTCACGCCGGGCGGGATCTGAGCATCAGTGCCCGGGCGGAGCAATCTGGCCTCGCACCAGGTGACTTGAAGGGAATCGCCCGGGTTGGAATGGCTTTTCATCTTTGCACTTGTCGGCGTCGCCTTCCATTTCAGGTCGCGGCTGAAAGAAACTGAAGCGCGCCTCGCCGCCCTCGAAAATGCGCAAGAATACAACACAGATGGGTTGCCTTCGGAGGTTGGTGATGCGGAAGCATATCCCGAGCCTCCTCGTTTAGACGATCCGGTTTCGGCCGACGCCCCAGCGCCGAAAGTTGCCGACTCGCCGTGGTCGACCGCATATCGTCGTCTGTCCGAGTTTGGCTCGCAAACCGACGAGGCAGAATCCGGCCAAGCGATGCAATCGAAACGCCCGCGACTCTCGTTCGCCAAGATCGATTTCGAGGACATATTCGGTCGGCGGCTGGCGATCTGGGCCGGGGGAATAGCATTGGCGATATCGGGCGTGCTGGCAGTGCGCTATTCGATCGAGAGCGGCCTGATGACACCGGTCGTGCGTGTAGCTTTCGCGTTCCTGGGCGGTGCAACCCTGCTTGCCGCAGCGGAGATCGCCCATCGCAACCAGGCGCGTATTGCCGATGCGCGCGTGCCGCAGACGCTCGCCGGAGCCGGCCTCGCCACGCTTTACGCCGCATTCTATCTCGCCGGCACCCAATACGGCTTGATCGGTCAGACCTTCGCCTTTCTCGGGCTTGCTGCAATTACAGGCGCTGCGATCGCCTTGTCATACCGGTTCGGCGTGCCCAGCGCGATCCTCGGCCTAGTCGGCGGTTTCGCGGCTCCGGTCCTGGTTGGCGGGGATGAAGCGAACATTCCCCTGCTGGCATTGTATCTCGGCCTGGTAACCGGAGGGCTGTGCCTGACCGGGCGGACGCAAAAACGCGCATGGATGGGTGTCGCTGCACTGGTTGGCGGGCTCGGTTGGGGCGCCGTGCTACTCCTGGGCGACGGGTTCTCGACACTCGATGTTCTCGTTCTGGGCGCCTACTTCATCGCCCTTTCCAGCGTCCTGCCGAGATTGATCGAACACGACCGCCTAGCGCGTCCCTTGCGCGCTATTGCTGCCGGCATCGCCAGCCTGCAACTCGCAGTACTGGTTGCGCAAGCCGGCTACACGCCACTGGCCTGGGCCCTTTACCTGCTGATGGGAGCGACTCTGGCGTGGTTCGCGTGGCGGCGCGACGACATACGAATGGCATTGCCGGTGGCCGCTTCTATTGGGCTGTTCCTGCTGATGCTGTGGCCCAATCCGGTCCCGGTTCGCTTCGCCCTCGTCGCGGCCGGGATGGTGGCGATCTTCACTGGTGTGCCGTTGGCTCTGATGGCGAAAGAGCGCGACGGCCTGGCCGAACAAGCCATGACCGTGTCGGTGCCACCGGTACTTGCGGTTCTGGCCTATGCTGCGTTTGGCGACTTATGGCTCGACCGGGTCGAATGGCTGCTCGCCGTCGCGACACTCTCGCTCTGCGGACCGCCGATCCTTGGAGCCTGGCTCGTCGCGCGGCGCGAAGGGGGGGAACGGCTTTTTGCAGCCCTTATCGGCGTAGCGGGTGCACTGGTCTTTGCCGCCGGGCTGATGGTCACCCCTGGATGGTTCGCGCCCGTTAATGCCGCGCTGGTCATTGGTCTTTGGCTCGCATCCCGCCGCGACGATACGCCAATGGTTGTGCTGCTGTGGACAGGCGCAGGGGTGGCGCTGGTATCCCTGATTGTAACCCCCAATTTCTTCGATGAGGCGCAGCGGCTCGTGACCGGCAACGACGGTGTGCCATTGGCCAAGTCCCTTTTAAGGTGGGCTGCGGCCGGTGTCCCGCTGCTGGTACTTTGTTTTCGCGAAGGCGCGGTTCGACGGCGGCAGAGTGCCGAGGCCGCCGCGGCGTTGCTCGCTTACGGGCTGGCGGCGCAGCTGCTACCCACAGATGCGCTAGCTTGGGCGAGTGGGCTTGCCGCGATCGCCCTCTTCCAGCTCCGGCGCGAAAGGGTCGGCGCGATTGCTGCCTGGACGGCGATAGCGCTGGCTTGGGCTGCGGCTCCACTCGCCCTCTGGCTCGGCGCAGCTTTCGAAGCGCTGGTGGGGAATCCGATCCTGCTGTTCGAATTGCCTTCTCCCGTCGAAGCAACGCTTCACCTTTTGCCCGCAGTTGCGACTCTCGCCTTCGTCAGCTTCGAGCGTTTCGGCCAAGGTTGGCGATCACATGCATCACATTGGCTTGCGTTGCCCCTGGGGCTGGTCGTCCTGCACATCTTCTACCGGCAGATATTTGCCATAGATACCATGACGCAATTCATTGATCGGGGCATGGCCGAACGCACTGTTTGGCAAGCGCTCCTGCTTGGCGCGGCCTCGATCGTCGCCAGGGGGTCGGGGCGGTTTGCCGCCAATCCCCATGCTGCAGCCGCGCTCGCCTGTGCCAGCCTTGCCCATTTCGCGGTTTATTCTCTTTGGTGGCACAATCCGATGACCGCTGCGCAAGCCGTCGGATCGACGCCTGTCGCCAATCTGTTCTTCGCCGCCTTTTCTATCGCGCTCGCGGCCAGCCTGCTGTTGCGTGACTGCTTGTCTGAGCGCCTGCGTCCGCTTTGCGACGGCCTCGTCATGTTACTCGCCACGCTGGGCGCGCTCGCCCTGTTGCGGCAGGCCTTCGGCGGCAGCACGCCGCACGACGTGCCACTGGGCCAGACCGAAGACCTCTTGCGCTCGCTGATCGGCATCGTGATGGCACTGGCATTCCTCTGGATCGGCAGCAGGCTAGGGCAGCGCAGCTGGCGGGTCGGGTCATTGGTGGTGATGCTGATCGCCCTCATAAAGGTGTTCGCCTTCGATGCCGCTGGGCTATCCGGCCTTTTGCGAATTGCCTCCTTCGCGGCGCTGGGCGCGAGTCTGATTGGACTGGGCTGGTTCTATACCCGCCAACTCAAGGCCGCCGCGCCGGATTGAGCGCCCTCACTTGGCCTTAACCACTTGTCGGCTAAAGATTATGCGATATCTCGCTTTGAGGGGAGAGCAACACGTGCTGCGCGTTGTCGCGCAGATGGCGCCATCATGACCACCGTCTATCTCACTATAGATACAGAGTATTCGTCGGGGCTGGTGAACGACCTCAGCGTTGTGGACCGGGCAGAGAACTACGCTCGCTCGATCGCCGCCATTACTCCTGACGGTCCAGCCGGCATCAGCCACCAGCTCAAGATGTTCGAGGAACACGGGATCAAGGCGGTTTTTTTCGTCGATCCCATGCCGGCAATGGTGTGGGGTGTAGCCGCCATCGAAGACGTCGTCGGCCCGATCATGGAAGCCGGGCAGGACGTTCAGTTACATTGCCATACGGAATGGCTTGAGCTTGCCGGGCCCAACGCGGTCATCACCGATCATACCGGATCCAACCTCAAGGATTTTGCTTTCGAGGAGCAATGCACGATCCTCGAGTATGCGCGCGATACACTGGTCGCGGCTGGCGCGCCTGATCCTGTTGCCTTCAGGGCCGGAAATTACGGGGCGGATAATACTACCCTTCGCGCTTTGGCGGAAATCGGAATCAGATATGACAGCAGCCATTGTCCCGCCATGGAAGACGACGGCGCCTGCGGGATTGATCTGGGACCGGAGGACCGTTCTCCCGTATTGGTCGATGGCGTAGTGGAGGTTCCCGTCGGATCGATCGGCGCGATGGGTGGTGGCCTGCGACATGTGCAAATCACGGCCCTGTCCTTGCGGGAAATGTGCGCGGCGCTGCGCCATGCGCGCGATACCAAGGATCCTTATTTCACCCTGGTGAGCCACAGTTTCGAGCTGATCAATCGCCGCACGCTGGCGGCCAACAAGGTCGTGCGCAGGCGCTTTGCCGGCCTGTGCCGCGAACTTGCTTCGATGCGGGGCATCCGGACCGGCAATTATCGCGACGACCCACCTTCAATTGACGCTCCGGCCCAGTACGTCCTGCAGGAGCCATTGCCAGCCAGCCCGATCCGCACCGGACTGCGGGTGGCCGAACAGGTAGTATCCAACACGCTCTACGGCGCGCTGTAACAGCCTCAGCCGGACTGACAGCAAAGGGGCCGGTGGATCACTCCACCGGCCCCTTTCAATCTTAATGCGCCAGCTGCCTGGCAGCCGGCCGAGGCTTACGCGCCTTCGATGTCGCTGAAGTCGATCTTGAGGCCCGGACCCATCGAGGATGTCAGCGAGACCTTCTTGACGTATTTGCCCTTGGCGCCCGAGGGCCTGGCCTTCACGATCGCGTCGGTGAAAGCCTTGAAGTTGGCTTTCAGGTCTTCATCCTTGAACGACAGCTTGCCGATGCCGGAGTGGATGATGCCCATCTTCTCGACGCGGAATTCGACCTGGCCGCCCTTGGCGTCCTTTACGGCCTGCTCCACGTTCGGGGTGACGGTGCCCAGCTTCGGGTTCGGCATCAGGCCCTTGGGGCCCAGCACCTTACCGAGACGACCGACAACACCCATCATGTCCGGCGTGGCGATCACGCGGTCATAATCGAGATTGCCGTTCTGCATGTCTTCCATCAGGTCTTCGGCACCAACCTTGTCGGCGCCGGCGGCAAGTGCCTTGTCGGCATTGTCGCCCTTTGCGAAGACAGCGACCTTGACGTCCTTGCCAGTGCCGCTCGGAAGCGAAACCATGCCGCGGACCATCTGGTCGGCGTGGCGCGGATCGACGCCCAGGTTCATTGCCAATTCGACAGTCTCGTCGAACTTGGAAGCGAATTCGCGCAGCACTGCGAGGGCTTCGTCAAAGCTGTAGAACTTCGCGCTATCGACCTTCTCGGCGACGGCTTTCTGCTTTTTGGTCAGCGTTGCCATGTTCTTAGCCCTCCACCACGTCGAGGCCCATCGAACGGCACGAGCCTTCGATGATCTTCATGGCCTGGTCGATATCGTTTGCATTCAGGTCGGCCATCTTGGTCTCGGCAATTTCCTTGACCTGGCTCTGCTTGATGGTCCCGGCGGAAATCTTGCCAGGCTCGCTCGAACCCGACTTCATCTTGGCGGCCTTCTTGATCAGGTAGGTCGCGGTCGGCTGCTTGGTGATGAAGCTGAACGAGCGATCCGCGTAGACGGTGATAACCGTCGGGATCGGCGCGGTCTTCTCCATGCCGTCGGTTGCGGCATTGAACGCCTTGCAGAATTCCATGATGTTGACGCCGCGCTGACCCAATGCCGGGCCCAACGGGGGCGACGGGTTGGCAGTGCCAGCAGGCACCATCAACTTGATATAGCCGTCGATCTTCTTGGCCATGAGGCCACTCCTTTCACACTATCGGACAAGCTGCGGCGATTCCGCTGCACTGTCGTCATGTTAAGCGGTACATGCGGCCGGGCTTGCCGACCTCCCGCGCGAGGTTCCATGAGCTTTGAGCCCAAGGAGCGGCGCACATAGCGGTTCCCAGGCCAAATGCAAGCCGATTGCGGTTCACGCAGGTGCCGCCGACAGTTGCATTGAAGCTGTCGGTATCGACGGCGCGATGCTTGCAAGGTTGCATCCAGCGCCCCTAGCAAAGCACCATGAACGAAACACATTCTGTTCGGCCGCTGGGCTGGGGTCGTTTCCTGCTCCAGTTCGTGACCGTCCTGGTCGCCTATTTTGTTGCTTCCGTGCCTGCAGTGTTGCTGCTGGGCGCGACCGCATGGGGCTACCTCCTTTCGGTTATGGGCAGCATGGCGGCGGCACTGCTGGTGGCGTGGCTCTGGCTGCGGCGCGATCGCGCGGTCGCCCAGGCCTGGAATCTGGCAAGACCGGAGAGCTGGGCCCGCACGCTGGCAATCGCATCGGGCGCAACTCTCGTGATCGTGCTCATTTTTACTGCAAGCGGACCGATCATAGATGCGCTGGGTCTCGACCAGGTCGATGTCGAACTGATCATGCAGTTCATCACAGAGAGCCCGCTAATGCTGGTGCTGTGGATCGCGGGCGTGGCTTGGCTGGCCGCTGGACTGGGTGAGGAGTTGCTGTGGCGAGGCTTCCTGCTCGACCGGTTAATGCGCCTGCCCGGCATTGAGGGCCGGATCTGGATTGCCATCGTCTTGCAAGCGGTCCTGTTCGGCCTTCCGCACCTGTACCAGGGTTGGGGCGGGGTCCTCGTCACCGGCCTGATCGGCCTGCTGTTCGGCTGGCTTAGGATTGCCGCGAAATGGAACCTGTGGCCTTTGGTCATCGCCCATGCAGCGGTCGATACGATCATGATGGGGCTCGGCTATGCCGCCGCCCAAGACTGGATCACGATTGGCTGAGCTCCGCCTATCGAGCGGCTAGCTCGAACGGACCTTGGCGAGGAAGGCATTCACCTGGGCCCGCAATGTATCGGCCTGATTTTCCAGTTCGGTCGAAGATGCGAGAACCTGACTGGCGGCGGACCCTGTCGACAACGACAATTCGCGCACGTCCTCGATATTGCCCGTGACATTATTGGTCGCGCGCGCGGCCATATCGATGCTGCGGGCGAGATCCTGCCCGGCGATCGCCTGCTGATCGACCGCCGCCGCGATAGAGGTCGCAGTGGTTTCGAGCTCACTGACCTGGCTCGATATGCGTCGCAACGCATCGACGCTGGCACCCGTTGAATCCTGGATTGCGGCGATCTTCCCGGCGACCTTTTCTGTAGCCTGGCTCGTCTGCGCGGCAAGTTCCTTGACCTCGGAAGCAACGACCGCGAACCCGCGCCCCGCTTCGCCGCCGCGAGCAGCTTCGATCGAGGCATTGAGAGCCAGCAGGTTGGTTCGCTTGGCGATCGATTGGATCATGTCGACGATCTGACCGATCTCGGTGGCCGATTCGGACAGGTTCGAAATCGTCGTGTCCGCTTCACAGGCGGCCGAGTTTGCTTCGCGCGCCAGTTCGGCAGACGATGCTGCCTGGCGGCTGATCTCGCCAATCGACATCGCGAATTCGTCGCTTGCCGCAGCGGCGGCATTGGCGCCGGCATTGGCCTCGGTCATCGAACGCATGGCTTCGCCGGTCTGGCGAGTCGTATCCTCGGCCGCAGAGGCCATGTTTCCGGCGGTGGATTTGAGTTGGCTGGACGCCGCCGCGACGCTGCCAACCACATCGCCGACAGTCCGCTCGAAATCATTTGCGACCTGGTTGAGGACACGGACCTGCTCTTCTCGCACGCGTTCCTGCTGCTCGAGCTCGGCCGTAGCCCTTTCGGCGCGCTCGGCGGCCCATTCCTCGAGCTTGGCGAGGCCCTGCTTGAAGTAGGCGAGTGAACGCAACATCTTGCCGATTTCGTCCTTGCGTTCGATACCTGAAATCTCGAACTCGCGGTCGCCTTTGGCCAGCCGGCTCATGCCGCCCGTGATCTCGGTTACCTTGCGCGCAAAATCATGGGTGAAATACCGCATGCCCCAATTGAGCACCGCGAGCGCGACAATCGCTGCCACGGCAAAGATCGTCAGCAGGTTTGTGAAAAGAGCATAATTCGACTGCTTGAGCGTGTCGGCGGCGGTGCCTAACTCGCTTTCCAGTGCATGGGAGCGTGTATAAAGTGCATCGCCAAGGGCCGAGAGTTCGAAGGCAATGGCAGAAGACCGCTCACCACGTCCATTCTCGACCAAGCTGTTGCGCATTTCATCAAATTTGGAATCATATGCATCCAATTGCGCGGCGATAGCGTTCACACCGCCTATCTGCTGCGGCAGGTGTTCGCCCACGAGTTGGCGGATGCGTGCCAACTGTTCGGCTGCCTTGGCGCGACTCTGTTGCTGGCGCTCGAGCGTACTTTCCTCACCTGCGAAGATGTACCGCACCGCGTTGTAGCGGAACTCACCGGCACTGGCGCGAAGACTTGCTGAAGCCTTGAGCGCTTCGCGGACCTCATCGTGGGTCCGGTCCTGTTCATACACAAGCGCCAATCCGAAACCGAGCATCGCCAGAAGGGCAATCGCAATTGCGCCGAAGGTAGCGAATACCGTTCGCACCTTGGCAGCCAACGGCAAGTCCTGGAACCAGTGCAGCAATCGGTTCCGACGGCCCTGCGCCATGCCCGTTGCATCGTCCTCCACCTGGCGGACTTCAGCCTGCAACTGCTGGGCAAGTTCATCGATTGCACTCATGCGAGACCCCCGGGTTCAGCGACGCTCAAAGCAAGGCCCGTCCGGTCTTGCTGCGCTCGCTCTTCCTCTTGGGTACCGCTTTATTTCCAATCTCTAAATTTTACCTAAACGGCAAATTTACCAATTTTTTCGCAGCCCATTAAAAAGGCCCGCCGGTGTTGCCGGCGGGCCTTGGAAATGCAATGAAATGAAGGGGGTCGCCTATTTGACCAGTTCAACCTGCTCGAAATCGAGTTCGACCGGTGTCGCGCGCCCAAAGATCGAAACGCTGACCTTGACCTTGGCCTTGTCGAAATCGAGTTCCTCGACCACGCCGTTGAAACTGGCGAAGGGCCCGTCGAGCACCTTGACTTGGTCGCCGATCTCGTAATCGACGTGAATGTCCTTCTTGGGCGCTGCCTTGGCTTCTTCGACGCCGCCGAAATAGCGCGCGGCCTCTTTCTCGCTGATCGGCTGCGGCTTGTTGTTGTTGCCGAGAAACCCGGTCACCTTGGGCGTGTTCTTGACCAGGTGATAGATGTCGTCGGTCATCTGCAGCTTGGCGAGCACGTAGCCGGGCATGAACTTGCGTTCGGTCTGCACTTTCTTGCCGCGCTTGATCTCGGTCACAGTCTCGGTCGGAACCTCGACTTCCTCGACGCCGTCGGACAGGCCGAGGCGCTCGGCCTCTGCAATTATTGCGTCACGAACCTTGTTCTCGAAGCCCGAATAAGCGTGGATGATGTACCAGCGTGCCATCAGAAATCCCGTTTTCTGGAGAAGATCAAGCGAGCGTCAACAGCCAGTTGACGATGCCGCCGAATGCCGAATCGATCCCGAAGAAGAACAGCGACAGGATCAAGACCATGATGCCGACGAAAATCGCCGTGCGAATCGTTTCCTGCCGGGTCGGCCAGACCACCTTGGAGGTCTCGCTGCGCACCTGGCGCACGAATTCGCCGGGCGATGTTTTCTTCTTGGTTTCTTCGGCCATTGCCGCTCTCGTCTGCCATGGATCACTCGCGCCTTTCGGGTAGGGCTCATCGCCGTCCCGAGCGAGGCAGGGGAAGGGCAAATGAGGCTCCGATGTCGGAAGGCCCGACCGCATCTAGAGACGCCTCCGCCCAAAAGCAAGACGGTTGCGCGGCAAACCCAGAAAGCCGTTGCAGCGGGCAGGGTGTGGCCCTAGCTTGCGCCGCTTCTGTGGGACGCAAGAGGGGAGCCATAAGTGGCCGCACCAGCAACGGGGTCGACCAGTCTGATCGACCAGGTAACCAATATTTCCGATTTCATCTGGGGCGGGACATGGAACGGCGAACCGCTGTCATGGCTGTCGATTGGCGGCCAGCCGATTCCGCCCATGACCCTAATCCTGCTGGGCATCGGCATGTGGATCATGATCGGTCTGCGCTTTTACCCCATCATCAAGCTGGGCAGCGCGTTCAAGGGACTGTTTGCCGGTCGCAAGAGTGAGGGCGCGGGCGAGATTTCGCCCTTTGCCGCGCTTTCGACCGCCCTTTCCGGACAGGTCGGCACAGGCAATCTTGCCGGTGTCGCCACCGCGATCGCATTGGGCGGACCTGGGGCGATCTTCTGGATGTGGATCACCGCACTGGTCGGCATGGCGCTCGCCTTTGCCGAAGGCTCACTGGCGATCCGTTACCGGGAAAAAACCTCCGACGGTGTCTATCGCGGCGGCCCGATGACCTACATCATGATGGGCCTCGGCAAGAAATGGACCTGGCTGGCGATCCTGTTCTGCCTCGGCACGCTGTTCTCGGCGCTCGTCACCGGCAACTCGATCCAAGCCAACGCCATCGCTGATGGCATGAACGAACTTTTCGGCATCGAAGAATGGGTCGGCGGCCTCGTGACCGCGATCCTTGTTTTCATTGTCATCATCGGCGGGATCAAGTCGATCGGCAGCGTGGCGGAAAAAATCATTCCGTTCATGGCTGCCGCCTATATCGTCATGGCGGTACTGGCGCTGATTCTGAACTTCTCGGACCTGCCGGCAACTTTCGTGCTGATCTTCGACGGGGCGTTCAATCCTCAGGCGGCAACCGGCGGCTTTGCCGGGGCGGCGATCATGCTGGCAATCCGCGCCGGTGTGGCGCGTGGCCTGTTTTCCAACGAAGCAGGCCAGGGTTCGACCCCGATCGCACACGCGGTGGCGCAGACCAACGACCCCGAACAGCAGGGCCGGATGGCAATGCTGGGCACCTTCATCGACACGATCGTTATCTGCACCATGACGGCGTTGGTAATGTTGACTGTAAAGGGCGATTTCACGGCCGGCGGCGAAGTGGTCCGCCATGCGTGGAATTCGGACCTGCAAGGATTTGCCATGACCAGCGGCGCCTTTGCCGCAGCATTTCCGTTCGAAATCTTCAGCGTCCCGCTCGGCACGTTGATCGCGTCAATCGCGCTGATCCTGTTCGTGTTCACCACCTTGCTCACCTGGAGCTATTACGGCGAGCGCGCGATCACCTTCATTTACGACCGCGTACCGGGTTCGACCCGCGCCGGCGAAAAGGTGCTGCACATGATCTGGCGCGTGCTGTGGTGTGTGGTGATCTATCTCGGATCGACGCTCGACCTGACGCTGGTATGGCGTCTCGGCGACATCTCCAACGCGGCGATGGCGTTGCCCAACCTGCTGGCGCTGGCCCTGCTTTCGGGCGTGGTGTTCAAACTGGCCCATGGTCAACGGGATGCAGGACCAACGCATACCGAAGATACGCCCGAGGAACCGAACGAATATTGATGACGGTTTCTCAATAATTGCGCCTTAATGCGCAGTTTCCATCAACCGGATGGCACCAAGAATGAAGGGGCGGGATGTCGATATGACACCCCGCCCCTTTTTCCTATCGAGACACCTTCTTGGTGGCTTAGGCGTGCCCGAACAGACGCGATAAAAAGTTTGGCTGGGTCAACGGCTGAATCGGCCCATGCTTCATCATACGCACCGATGCATCAGCATAGGGGCGCGGCTGGACCCAGGCGTCAGGCCGACTGCTGCGAAAAGTCGAAGTAGCCATGGCGTTTCTCCGTGCTTGCGGTTTCAATCAGTTCACCGCTGATAATGCACGGGTCATGGACTGGTTCCCGGTCATGACATTTGCAGCGGCCGATAGTTGCACCTTGGCAACCATCGGGCAGGCTATGCCATCATCCAAGTTGAAGAAAATGGCAGGGGTGACAGGATTCGAACCCGTGGCCCTCGGTTTTGGAGACCGATGCTCTACCAACTGAGCTACACCCCTGCAGCGCAGCGGGCCTCTAGGACAAAGCGGGGCATCGGGGCAAGCCTAAACAAGCATCGGCTGCGGCAACGCGTTTCGAGATGGCTCTCCGTTGGGGGCACTGGCATAAGGG
Organism: Qipengyuania sp. CAU 1752; assembly: GCF_054482615.1. Taxonomy (NCBI): domain Bacteria; kingdom Pseudomonadati; phylum Pseudomonadota; class Alphaproteobacteria; order Sphingomonadales; family Erythrobacteraceae; genus Qipengyuania; species Qipengyuania sp. CAU 1752. Next base: position 17,970 of record NZ_JBTLRE010000001.1, read on the forward strand.
GCGAGCCATGCATGCGCCCCGCCCCGCCAATATCCCGGTAGACCTGTTGTTGTTGGCCTATCGCAACGGCATCTTCCCGATGGCCGACAGCCGGGACGACCAGGAAGTGTTCTGGGTCGAGCCGCGCGAGCGGGCGATCATACCGATCGGCGGGTTCGCCTGCTCGCGCTCGCTGGCGCGGACAATCAGGCGCGATGTCTTTACCGTGACCTGCAACGCCGATTTCCGCGGCGTGGTGCAAAGCTGTGCGGCTCCTCGCGAGGACCATCCCGACAGCTGGATCAGCCGCCGGATCGAGGCCAGCTACAGCGCATTGCACGATGCTGGCCACGCGCACTCGATCGAATGCTGGCAGGATGGCGCGCTCGTTGGCGGGGTCTACGGCGTTGCGTTCGACAAGGTGTTCTGCGGCGAAAGCATGTTCAGCCGCCGGCGTGATGCTTCCAAAGTCGCGCTCGCCTGGCTCATGGCGCTGCTCGAACGCGCGGGCTGTGTCCTATTTGATTGCCAGTTCATGACACCGCACCTCGCCTCGCTAGGCGCAATTGAACTCCCGCAGGCCGATTACCTTGAGAAGCTCGCAGAGGCTGCCGGCCCGCAGCCCCTAACATTACCAGAAGCCTACGCCTCGTTGTCGTCGGAGGCTGTCGAAGACGAAACGGGCGGCGCATTTTCGCCGGGGTATGTCATCGCGCAATCCTTGACCCAAACATCATAGACTGGGTGCTCAACCACGTTGAGGCTGGGCGAACGCTTGAACAGCCACCCGGAAAAGATGCGGGCCCACTCGCCCTCATTGTCGCCCTTCCCTGCAACCAGTACCTGGACGAAGGCGCCGGTTTCAGGCGCCATTTCCCATGGCGGACGGCGCTCGCAGGCTGATAGGCGGACGATGATATCGCCAACACGGCGCGATTCGCCCGGCTTCAGTTCGAGATCCTGGGAGATGTTGTTGCGTTTGTTGAGCAGGCCAAGGGTGGCAACGCGCGCCGCCATCGGAGTCGCGCCTTCGATCTCGGCAGTCGATGGGGTTTCAGAAGGCGCGTCTTTCAGCTCTTCGGGCACCTCGGTCTCGACCGCTTGCGGCTCGGGCGCTCCGCCGTCACAAGCCGACAGCCCGGCAAGGGCGCCCAGTACCAGCGCGGCGCGAAGGGTGCTCGCCCTGCGCATCGTCAGTCGCCAGGGGTCCATGCTTCGTAGTCGCCCACCGCGCGGGCACGCTTTCCGCCCCGTTCGAGCGCGCCCTGCGGGCGATATGCCTGCGCTGTGCCGGTGGCGTTGGGGGTATAGTCGACCTCCCAAATACGGGGCGGCGGCAGGAAGCTCTCGGGCACGTCTTCGAATGAACCGTGCAACCAGCCATGCCATTCGGCAGGCACGCGACTGGCGTCATTGGGGCCGTCGTAGATGACCCAGCGCCGCTCGCGTTCGGCGTCTTTGCGCTTCGAACGGTAATACTTGTTGCCCTGCGCGTCGGTGCCGACGTGTTCCCCGCGGCGAGCGGTGAACAGGTGGGTGCCGATGGTTGCGCCATCCCACCAGGTGAAGATCTTGCCTAGAATGCTCATTGCGCTGCGCGGACTAGCGGATTGAACGGTGCTGGCCAAGCGTCAACTTGATGCCTCGCAGCACTCACCATTCGACCCTCGCGCCCGGCTCGATGCCCAGTTCGGCGGCGCGACCGCCGGCGATTTCGAGCACGCCGATGACATTGCCTTGGGAGCGCACGCTATCGAGTGAATAGGGCACGGTCTGCGCCGCGATATTGGTTATCCGTCCGTCGGGGCCGATGAATATGATATCCAGAGGCAGTGGCGTGTTCTTCATCCAGAAACTGGCGGGCGACGGCCTCTCGCTACGCGGAAATATCATCGCCTCGTCCGGACCCAGCTCGGTACGGAACATCAGCCCGCGGGCTTGCGATTCCGGCGTATCCGCCAATTCGGCGCGGAAGCGGTGGGCCGTCCCGTTGGCCGTCACCGTGACAGGGATGATCTGAAGTCCCGAAACCGGATGCGTCGTAGCCTCGGCAACCTGCTCGGGCGGGACGAGCGTTTCGGCGCCCGATTGCGGGGAACAGGCGAGCAGGCCGCCTGCCATTGCCGCCACCAGGAAATCTCTCAATCGCATATATCGCGTACCCACTCTTCGGCCTCGTCCTCGCTGGCAGCATCGAGCACCGCCCGTGCAATATCGAAGCCATGCCCCGCCCGAACCATCGCCGCAAGATGCTTCTCGCGCAGCGCCGGGTCGACCGGCTGGTCAGCGAATGGGCCGAAGCGCCGCTTGCGCGCGAGATGCAATGCGGCCTGACGCAACTCGCTTTGATCAGCGGCCACCTGGCTGCGGGTTTCCTCGTTTATGCCGGCCTGGCCGAGCGCTTGCGCAATTCGCCGCGGACCATAACCGCGCCGAAGCAGATCGCCGCTCCGAGCGCGGGCATACGCTGTGTCATCGATATAGCCGAGCTCGGTGTAGCGCGCGACGAGAACGGCGAGGTCTGGTTCATCCTCGCCCTCCCATCCACGCTCGCGCAGTTTCCGCTTGAGATACTGTTCCAGCTTGCCGGCGCTCGTTGCAAACCGGGCTACATAGGATAATGCCAGATCCCGCAAACCGGTCTCGTCGAGCGGTTTTGGCACACGCTTGCGCCGCTTATTGGCTGGGGAAGGCTCGCGCATCGGTCATATTCGTGCCACAGTCTCAATCAAATGGGAAAACTTTGTGACGGTGCAGCGACAGTTCATGACATCGCATACAAGTATGGGGGCACGCCTAAACGCGTGAATAATAACGGGTTTCGCCAAACATTATGACAGAAACACAATTGACTCCCACGCCTAATGATTGCCCTTTGCCGCGCCGGCGATCCGACTTTGCGACCTTTTGCGAAGCGATCGACTATGCCGCGCGCAGCCAGAAGGGAATGAATTTTCACGATATGCGTGGGCAGCTCGAGCTGGTCTATCCCTATTCCCAGATGCGCGACGATGCGCTGGTCATGGCGCGCCGCCTGATTGGCGCTGGCGTTGCCAAGGGCGACCGCATTGCCCTGGTCGCAGAAACCGTGCCCGAGTTTACCGCCCTGTTCTGCGCCTGCGTCTACGTCGGTGCATGGCCTGTGCCCCTGCCCCTGCCGACCACCTTCGGTGGCAAGGACGGCTATATCGAACAACTGGGCGTGCAACTGGCGAGCAGCGATCCCAAGATGCTGCTCTACCCGCCCGAGATTTCCGAAATGGCGCAGGCTGCGGTTCAGAAGCAAGGTTGCGAAGGCTATGACTGGGCCAGCTTCGCCACCCGCGATGCTCCCGAGTGCGAATTCCCCGAAGTCGGACCGGACGATATCTGTTACCTGCAGTATTCGAGCGGCTCGACCCGTTTCCCGACCGGGGTAGCCGTTACCCACAGCGCGCTGCTCCACAACCTGTCGGGCCACGCGATCACCATGAATATCGGAGAAGGAGATCGCGGCGTGAGCTGGCTGCCGTGGTATCATGACATGGGGCTTGTCGGCTGCTTTCTCTCGATGGTCGGCAACCAGGTCAGTTCCGACTATCTCAAGACCGAACATTTCGCTCGTCGTCCGCTGGCATGGCTCGACATGATCAGCGCCAATGAAGGTGCAACGCTCAGTTATTCGCCGACCTTCGGCTATGACATTTGCGCCCGGCGTATCTCCAGCCAAAGCAATGTCGCCGAACGGTTCGACCTGTCGCGCTGGCGGCTGGCTGGCAATGGTGCGGACATGATCCGTCCGGACGTAATGCAAAGCTTTGTCAACGCATTTGCCCCAGCCGGTTTCAAGGCCAACGCCTTCACCCCGTCCTATGGGCTGGCCGAGGCCACGCTAGCCGTTACCGTCATGCCGCCAGGCGAAGGCATCCGGGTCGAACTGGTCAAGGAAGAACGGTTGTCGGGCTCGCGCCGCGACCTGTCGCGGCCTGCCCGCTACCGCGCAATCGTCAATTGCGGCAAGCCGCTGCCAGACATGGATGTCGAAATCCGTGGCGAGAATGGCGACGTCCGCGGCGACCACCAGATCGGCAAGGTATGGTGCCGTGGGCCGAGTGTCATGCATTCCTATTTCCGCGACGAGGAGGCGACTGATGCCTGCCTCGTCGACGGTTGGCTCGACACCGGCGACATGGGTTACATGGCCGATGGCTATCTGTTCGTGGTCGGCCGGGCCAAGGACATGATCATCATAAATGGCAAGAACCACTGGCCGCAGGATATCGAGTGGGCTGTCGAACAGCTCGCCGGATTCAATCATGGCGACATTGCCGCCTTCGCGCTGGAAACCGAGAACGGCGAAGAGGCCCCGGCCGTGCTGGTTCATTGCCGCGTATCGGATCCTGAAGAACGCGCGCGCCTGCACACCGCGATCAAGGAGAAGGTCCAGGCCGTTACCGGCACGACCTGCATCGTGGAACTGGTGCCGCCGCGCACCCTGCCGCGCACCAGTTCGGGCAAGTTGAGCAGGGCCAAGGCCAAGAAGCTCTACCTGTCCGGCGAGATCCAGCCACTGGCTTTGGCCGCCTGAATTTTCGCGACATTATGCAATATTGGACCTGCGGTTCGCGGGGGGTATGCTGCTGCCCGACGAACGGCATGAGCGCGCCTTGAAATGCGTGTTTTATGCGCCTAATACAGTGATGGGCGCTGCATCGCGGCGCATTGTGAGGGAGTGTCAGGTCCGACCATGGCCAGTAACGAGACGAAAACCGCGACTGAAACCGATTTTGAACTGACCCCGCCCGCCCCGGTGCCTGAAGTTGCACCGGAGAAGGCATCAGGGCTGGTCCCGGTCAGCGAAGAGCAGAAGTCGAAACTCGAGCAGAAGGTCGAGGGCTTCGTCACCGACCTCGTCTCGATCGATGCCAATTCGCCTGAGTTCGGCAAGAAGGTCGATCAGATCACCAATATGGGCCGCAAGGAAATCATGGCGGCGGCGCAACATTCCAACCGCTTCCTCGACCGCCCGGTTCGCGCGATGGACCAGGACGAAGGCGTGGGCGCAAACCTCGCCGAATTGCGAACCGTGGTCGAGGAACTCGATCCGTCGCGCCGCGGCAATCTGACCGGTCCGCGCAAGCTGCTTGGCATCATTCCCTTCGGCAGCAAGATAAAGAGCTACTTCCGCAGCTACCAGAGCGCGCAGACCCACATCCAGCAGATCCTGAGCAAGCTGTCGAACGGCAAAGACGAGCTGTTGATGGACAATGCCGCGATCGATGTCGAACGGCAAAAGTTGTGGGAATCAATGGGCAATCTCGAGCAGATGATCCATATCTCCCGCAAGCTGGACGAGCGGCTGGAAGAGAAAGCCAATGAGCTCGACGCAACCGACCCGGCCAAGGCCAAGGCGATCCGCGAAACCGCATTGTTCTATGTTCGCCAGCGCACGCAGGATCTGCTGACGCAGATGGCGGTCAGCGTGCAGGGTTATCTCGCGCTCGACTTGGTCAAGAAGAACAATGTCGAGCTGGTCAAGGGTGTCGACCGTGCCAGCACCACCACCGTGGGTGCCCTGCGCACGGCAGTGACCGTCAGCGAAGCCATGACCAACCAGCGGCTGGTTCTGCAGCAGATTACCGCCCTCAACGAGACTACGGCCGGCATCATCGATTCCACCAGCACCATGCTGCGTGAACAGACCGGCAAGATCCACGAGCAGGCCGCCAGCAGCACGATCCCGCTCGAGACCCTGCAGCGCGCTTTCCAGAACATCTATGACACGATGGACGAAGTCGACGAATTCAAGATCCGTGCTCTGTCGAGCATGAAGGAAACGGTTACCGTCCTGACCCATGAGGTCGAACGGTCGAAAGGCTACATTGCGCGCGCCGAGGGTCAGGCCCAAGCGCAGTCCAAGCTTGCCTCGTCCGAGCCTTCGCTGCTCGAGCTGGAGGGCTGATGAGCGACGAATACAAGAAATACGCCCGCCGCAGCGACCGGATAATGGACGATGCGCGGCGCGTGCGCGACGATAACCGCCGCGGTGGCCGGCACCGGCGGGAGGGTTCGATCGGCCGCGGTTCGAAAGAGCTCAAGCTGAAGCACTGGAAGAAGAAGGGCGTTCGCATGGCGCTCGCCCTGGTGGCGATCTGGATTGCCGCCTCGGTGCTGGGCGTCATTATCGACGGGCTCGGCTTCGAAGGGGTGATGCTGACTGGTCTGGCGACCGCAATCGGTATTTATGTGTTTGGCAAATACCCGAAGATGAAAGTGCCGCAGCGATCCGAGCTAACCAAGGGTGATGTGCGCCAGATGGTCGCGCGGACCGAATTGTGGCTCGAGCACCAGCGGCGCCATCTCCCTCGTGAAGCAGTGCGCGTGGTGGAACAATTGGGCAGCCAGCTCGATGCGCTCGGACAACAGCTCGAGAAAGTGCCCGCGGAACATGAAACCGCGCGGGACATTCGCAAGCTGGTCGGCGAAACCCTGCCCGAAATGATCGATGCCTACCTCAAGATCCCCGAGCATTTGCGGCATGAGAGGCGCAGCGGAGCAACGCCAGACGAGCAGCTGACGCAGAGCCTCGAGAAGATCTCCAAGGAAATCGATTCGATCACCCGGCAGCTGGCCCAGGGCTCGCTCGACGACCTGGCGATCACCCATCGCTACCTTGACTACAAATATGGCGAAGGGGTCGAGGCTGATCAGCCCGACCACGGCGTTCCACTCCCCGATTTCGACACGCAAAAAACGGCTGGCTAATGAAAGTTCCTATTCCGCACGATCTTCCCAAGGAAGAGGTCCGCCGCAGGCTGCATGAACGCAGCCATGAAATGGCTGATCACATACCTGGCCCGATGGCCGAAGTGGTGACTGACTGGACCAGCGAAGACCGCATGAACATGACGATTCGCGCGATGGGCCAGAACCTGTCCGGATCGGTCGAGATCGAGGATACGCGGCTGATGGTCGAAGTGACGTTGCCGCCAATGTTGGCCTTCATGGAGCCGGTCATCGCCAATGCGATGAAGGACCAGGGCCAGAAAATGCTGGCCAAGGACTAACCGGTCATGGGCCGGCCTCGCCCTGCTTAGTTGAAGAAACGCTGGCGATAGGTGAAGGTCGACGCCACCGCGTCGCCATTCACATCACGAGCGGGCTCGAACCGCACCTGCTCATAGGCAAGCTCGCAAACCTTGGCGTCGGTCTGCGGAAACGGGCTGGCGCGTACCACCTGGCAACTGGTCACCCGGCCTTCTGCCGATACGCCTAGCCGGACATCGACCGACTTGCCGATGCGCTCCTTTCGTCCGCCCGGGGGAACCGGGAACGACGATGCGTCGGTGATGGTCGATACCAGTACCGGGCGCGTTACAGGGATGCCACCACGGCCTGCTCCGCCACGTCCGGCTCCGGTCCCCAGCCCCGTACCGTCAGCGCCCGTTCCGTCCCCGGCCTCGGCCGCGCCCGAGCGCGTCTCTGTCCCGGTCGAGGTCGCGCGCGGCTGCGGACGATCCTGGCGGACTGGAATTTTCGGTGATGGCGCAGCAGTTGGCTTGGGCACCGCGTCCTGGCCTGGATCGCCCTGTTCGCCTTCTTCTTCCAGCGGCGGATCTTCTGGCGGCTCCTCCGGCGGGGTCGTGACCGTCACGGTCACCGCTGACAGGACGGTTTCCTCCATCTCGCTGGTGAAGTCTGGCGCCAACGCTTTCATCAAGCCGTAGAGCACCGCGACATGCAACAACGCGATCAGCACGATCGTCGCTATATTGGGCTTACGCCTGGTATTGGTGAAATTGCTGCCTGCAGCCAACCGGGCCTCCGTCACTCTACTTGAGGCGTCGCACCTGCGCCGCGACCATTGCCGCTTACAATGCTGGCTGGGCAAGGACAATATTCGGCCCGGACCATTGAGCCGATTTCAAATGTTCAGAAAGAAGCGGCGACTTCCCGAAGGAAGCCGCCGCTCTAGTTTGTCATGTCCGACCCGAAGTTGGATCAGAACTCGTAGCGAACGCCGACCTGGATCTTCCAGGCCGAGCTCGAAATGGCCACGAACTGGTCGTCATCCGGGTTGAAACCCGAGACCACATAGCGACCCTGCGAATCAACCGGTCGGAGAGAAGCCGGATTGTTGGGGTTTGCCGGATTCGGATCAAAGCCACCGTTGTCAATCAAATCGGTGAATTCCGATTGGAACCGAACCCGATTGGCGCTCTTGTCGATGAAGTTCAGGAAATTGTCGAAGTCGGCAAACAGCTCGATCCGGTCATTAACCAGACCAGTCAGGCTGCCGAGGAACGGCAGTTCTTGGCTGAATCGAAGGTCTAAATCGTAAGACCATGGATTACGACAGGTGTTCCGAGGAATGGTTTGGCCCCGATAGTCATCAATACAATCGAATTGCGAAATATAGGCATCCAGCCCGGCCGCCGCTTCAGCAGCAGTTTGCGTGCGAATGAAGTTGCCGTTGCGGAAAAAACCTGAGTCGGCGAACACCACGTTTGGATCGCTGGGTCCCGTCGGTATGTAGAGTAGCGCATTGTCAGTGCCCGACGAACTATCGTTGAAGACGCCCCCACCGTCGAAGGTCAGGCTGTAAGGCCGTCCCGAACGGGCCCGGAAATAGATGCCGAGCGAGGTCTTGTAGTCAGCGAAGAATTCCTCGCGGAAATAGACCGAGGCGGTGATGTTGTGGCGGGTTTCGTAGTTCGAAGTCGACACCGCCGGGTTCTGCCGGTCGAAAGCCGAGGTCACGTCGTAGGACGAGGTGGCCGTCGACGAACCGACGTTCCGGTTGTTGTCCGAATCAGTGTAGGCGTAGCCGAAGCGCAGGCCCACGCTGCCGCCATCGGTCAGCAGACCGCTGCGGAAGTTCTTCGACAGCAGAAACGAGGCGATGTGACTTTCGTAGCTCGGTCCATTGGTCAGCTGGATCTCGTCATCGCGACGGGTGTTGAAGCACGCCGGGGTGACGCCCTGCCAGACCGGTGGGGTGCCGCCCGAACCGACCAGCTGCGCGTTACAGCCGAACACGGTTGGGTCGATCGCTGCATAGATCGGGCGGCCATCAACTGTGTAACCCCCAAGGCCCCGGCGGATATCCGGCGTCTGCGACAGGTCGACGAAGTTGAGCGTGTCGTTGAACCGCGAGTAGATGTAGTCGAGGTTCAGGCGCCAGTTGCTGAAGAAGCCCGTCTCCGTGCCGAAATCGGTCGCGAGACCGAGGTTGGCACGCGTCACGGTTGGAACCTTGAAGTTCGGATCGGTCGACTGCGTGTCGGACAGGCCAGCTGCAGCCTGGGCTGAACCAAGTGCGGCGACACAGGTCGGGAAGCCGGTGAAGCTGCCGCCGGTGACGACGCTGGTCGGGACAGTCGCACAATCGAAGCTTTCACCGGTACCGGTCGAGAAACCGTTGTTGGAGAACGCGTTCGAGAAGTAGACCACCGGGTCGCCGCCCGAGAACATGCCAACGCCGCCCGTTACGCGGGTGTTCGAGAACAACCCGTCATTTTCGAGGTCGTAGGTGGCTGCAAAGCGCGGCAGCAGGACAGGGTCGAGCTTGCCGAAGCTGTTGGCGTTCGTGAAGCCATAGCGCCTCTGGAATTCGGGGTTATGACGCGGTGCGTCACCCGAATAGATCTGCGCCCGCAGGCCAGCGGTTATGCTGAGCTGGTCGGTCGCCTGCCATTCGTCCTGGGCGTAGAACGACCAGATCGTGCGGCCGAAAGTGGCCGCTGCTTCATTGATGTCGCCAGTCGGCGTGGCGTTGATAGTTGCCCCGCCCGCTACGCCGTTGACCAGGTCATCGGCGCTGGCGAAGGCGCTGGAGAAGAACCCGGGAGCGATCACGCCGTTCTGGAAATCGGTCAGATTGCGGAAGAAGATCGTGCCCGTCGCGTTGATAGCGAACAGGTTATAGACTTCCAGGTCGTTGACCTCGGTCCCGATCTTGAACTGGTGATCGCCACCGTCGATGTTCATCTGGAACTTGGCCTGGTTGACGGTGGTGTCGAGAGCGTTGGCCGAGCGGAAGATGCCGGGCCCCGTACTCAGGATACCGTTGCCTCCCGGGCCGGTAACGCCGACCGCGAGACGCGGGGTCGGGTTGGCCGATTGCGCTTCGCCGAAACCGACCGGACCTTGGACGTCGCCCACTTCCGAACGGCTCATCCGCAGTTCGGTGCTGACCTTGTCGCTCCATTCGGAGTACAGGCGAACCGAATAGTAGTCCGAGATCGTGCCTTCGTCCTCGAAGGAATTAAGGCCCGTGAGATTGTCCGAACCGGTGTCGCTTTCGACATTGGTTTCCTCGAGCCGCTGGTAGGTCGCCTCGAGCCGGTGGTCGTCGTTGATATAGGCGTCGATCCGGCCGAAATAGCGAACGCTCGATTCCGGCAGGGTGCGCGGATAGCCGCCGACATCCTGACCGTAGACCTGGTTGGCGATCTGCGCGAACTGGTCGAACTGCGCCTGCGTGACGAAATTGGCTTCGTTGGCGAACCCGCCGCCCGCGGGACCGAAATCATTGGCATCGCCGAGGTCGGTTTCTTCGTAGCCGACATAGAAAAACAGCCGATCGGGAATAATCGGTCCACCCAGCGTCGCGCCCCAGCGCTTCTCGCTGCCCGAAGACAGCGGCTGTTCGTTGCCGTCACCATCGATAATGGTGTCGGCCAGCAGGTCGTCGTTGAAGAAGGTGTAGAAGGCCGAGCCGTGGAACTTGTTGGCGCCCGACTTGGTGACAACGTTGACGAGGCAGCCGGTGAAGTCGGAATATTCGACATCGAACGGTGCGAATTCTACCGAGGTCTCGCGGATCACGTCATAGGGCAGCGGCAGCGAGTTGCGCGCGGCAAACGGCGTACCGTTGAGGCCGAAGACGTCCGCCTGGACGATACCGTCGACAGTGAAGGTGTTCGACCGGTCATTACCGCCGAGGCACGAGATACGGTCGACTTCATTGTCACGCTCGAGGCTGACACGCGGATCGAGGCGGATGATGTCGCGCACGTCGCGCGAAAGGCTCGGGAAGGCTTCGAGCGTGGCTTCGCCAAACGCGGTACCCGGACCGACTGCCAGTTGCTGGACGTTGACGCGCTCTGCGGTGACGACGATCAGGTTGTTGGCGGCCGAAGCGCTGGCGAGGGTGAACTTGTACGAGGTGTTACCCGAGATGTTGATGTACTGGTTCTCGATGGTCTGGCCCTGGAACCCATCAGCCGTCGCGGTGACGGTGTAGGGGCCGCCCGGGACCAGCGAGGTGGCGCGGAACGTGCCGTCAGCGCCGGCAGTCAGCGTGCGCGACTGACCGGTCCGCGTGTCGGTAACGATGACCGTCGCGCCGGGAACAGCAGTGCCGCTCTCGTCGGCAATGGTGCCCTCGATACCCGATGTGATCTGCTGGGCGGCCACCGGTGCCGGCATGGCAACAGCAGTAGTGAGGCCAGCGACGCTCGCGGCCAGTGCGTATTTAAGCTTCATGGATAACCCCTTTGAAGTCGCTTGAGGACGAATTTCCCTGATCCGACCTTTTCCCTAGCCGGTACATAGGTCGCCAAAGGGGGGACTGGTTACAGAAATATGACAGTTATGCCCAAGTGTTGCAGCGCAACAATATGACCCCGAAAAAACCCCCGTTTCATGCGGGTTTGAGCGGTGTGGCCAGTATGCAACAACCAGCCGCTTTTTCCCTCGGGCGGAGATTCACCGCATTAGAGCGTGGTTTCGTCAGGCTAGATTGATCTCGCGCAGGCGCTGAAGCAGGAATTCGTGCGAGGAAATCGGCGGCTGCGGCTTGTTGCCGGTAACCGATTCGGAGCACGATTCCAGCGGCTCGATCACGAAGTCGGGCCGGAAGTGCAGGAAGAATGGCATCGAATAGCGCGCCCGATAGGCGGCCTCGCCCTTCGGATTGACCACACGGTGGGTCGTCGAGCGCAGTTTGCCGTTGGTGAGACGTTCCAGCATGTCACCGATATTGACGACCAGCGCCCCTTCAGGCGGATCGATGGCGAGCCACTCCCCCTGGCGGGTGAGCAGTTCAAGTCCAGCCTCCTCGGCTCCCAGCAACAGGGTGATGGTATTGATGTCGCCATGGGCAGCGGCGCGGATCGCGCCTTCGGCTTCCTCACCTTGAAGTGGCGGATAGCGCAGCAGCCGCATCACCGAATTGCCGTCCTCGACAGTCTTGACGAAATAATCGCGCTCCAGCCCGAGATGGATGGCGATTGCTTCGAGCACGCGCAAACCTGCGGAATCGAAAGCGTCATAGAGCGTTTGGAACGTATCCTTGAAGCTGTCGACTTCGTCTGGCCAGACATTGGGCGCCATGTATTCGGCCAGCTCGTGCCCCTCGGGCAGCGTGCGCCCGACATGCCAGAACTCCTTCAGGTCGTGGACCCTGGCATCCTTGGCCTTCTCTGTACCAAACGGAGTGTAGCCGCGCGCACCACCGGAACCCTCGATCTTGTACTGTAGCTTGGTCTCGGCAGGCAGGTCGAAGAAAGCCTTCGATTTAGCCTCGGCCTGGTCAATCAGCTCTTGCGGAATGCCATGGTCACGAATGACGGCAAAGCCAAATTCGGCAAAGGAACGACCAAGCTCGTCGGCGATGTTTTCGAGCGGCTGGTCAAGCGAGACGGATGCGATCTGGGTCATGGGCAACACTTAATATGGGAGGAACAAACCGGCGAGCGCCGCGCTCATCAAGTTGGCCAGGCTGCCAGCGGCAAGCGCGCGCAGACCGAGCTTGGCGATGACCGGGCGCTGGTTCGGGGCGAGCCCGCCAGTCACGGCCATCTGGATGGCGATCGAAGAGAAATTGGCAAAGCCGCATAGCGCAAAGGTGACAATGGCTCGGCTGCGCTGGGTCAACCCATCGGCAGCCATGGCACCAAGATCGATGAAGGCGACAAATTCGTTGAGGACGATCTTGGTGCCAAACAACCCGCCCGCGACCTGCGCCTGCTGCCAATCGGCGATCCCGATCAGATACATCACAGGCGCAAAGACAAAGCCGAGTAATTGCTGGAAGCTGATCTCGGGATAGCCGACCCAGCCGCCAACTTGCGCCAACAGGCCATTGGCCAGCGCGACGAGGGCCACAAACACCATCACCATCGCGCCGACCGCGACGGCCAGCTTGACGCCGGTCTGCGTACCTTGTGCGGCAGCCTCGATGACATTGGCGGGTCGGTGTCCCTCTTCGAAGGTCTCCGCCACTTCGACTTCGTGCGGCTTGCCGCTTTCGGTCAGCGCCGCAGGGCCTTCGGCGCTGATGCGCGCCTGCGGAAGCCTGATATCTTCCGGGTCGACGCCGGAAAGTTCAGCCGCATCACGGGCCAGATCACAGTCATCGTCGGGCATGATGATCTTGGCCATGAGGATGCCACCAGGTGCCGACATGAAGGCCGCTGCCAGCAGGAACGGCACGGCCTCGGCACCGATGAAGCTGGCGTAGGCCGCCAGAATCGTACCAGCGACCCCGGCCATGCCAACGCTCATCAAGGTGAACAGGCGGCTGGGTGTCAGCGCCGCGAGATAGGGGCGCACTACCAGCGGGCTTTCGGACTGGCCGACGAAGATGTTGGCCGCGCTGCCCAAGGCCTCGACCTTGCTGATCCCGGTGATCCAGCCGATCGCGCCGCCGACCCAGCGCACCAGGCGCTGCATGATGCCCCAGTGGTAGAGGATCGAGACAATGGCGGCGAAAAAGACGATGACCGGCAGGGCTGCGATGACGAATGTGTTGACGAAGGGGTTGGTATCCATCGGGCCGAAGATTGCAGCGATCCCGACTTTCGAATAATCGAGCAGCGCGATCACGCCGTTGGAAAGGAACTGGATCGCATCCACGCCCCAGGGCGTGCGCAGGACAATCAGCGCCATCAGAGCCTGCAGCGCAAAGGCCGCCCCGACCACGCGCAACCGAATCCGCGTCTTGCCGGTCGACAGTAGAAAAGCGATGGCAAGGATGGCTGCGATCCCGGCCAGGCTCAGGACGAAGGGCGGCATACGGTATCTTTCGTAACTAGCGCGTGCTGCCACCCTTTAGCGGACAGGCACTGTCGGTCAAACTTGAGCTGAAGCGGGGCTGGGGGAAGATGCGTCGTGAAACTTCCCAAGTCCGGGCCGCTTGCCTATGGCTCGGCCATGACTGACGCACCCGCAACAGAAGATTCCACGCCAGCGCCCGCAATGCCACTGGGCATGTTCGTCTACATCGTCCTGTATGGCGGGATGACGGTGCTGGCCGGTTTCCTGGCTTTTAAGCAGGTCGGTCTGTGGCCGACCAATTTGGCGGTGGAAGCGGGAATTTTTGCCTTCCTGTTGCTGGTCGTCATCTCCAGCACCATCGCGCAACTCTACGGCAAGGCGGTCGCCAACAGGCTGGTGTGGTGGGGCTTTATGCCGCTGTTGTTCTCGGCCTGCCTGATGAACCTCGTTCTCGCCCTCCCGGCGTCGCCCGACATGATCGCCGCGCGCGGAGAGGGACTGGAAGCATTCCAGTTGGTGCACAGCCAACTCTGGCGGGTGATGGCGGCAGGGCCGGCTGCCTATCTCGTCTCGCTGTTGCTCAACATCTGGATCTTCGACCGATTGCGTGGCGGAAACGACACCTCGACATTCAGCCTTATGGTGCGCGGCGCGATCGCTTCGGCGCTCAGCCAGGCTGTCGATTCGGTGATTTTCGTGACCCTCGCATTCTATGGCGAGTTCCCGATTACCAATCTCCTGATCGGCCAGGTGCTGGCCAAGGTAACGCTCAGCTTCGTGCTGGTGCCGTTCCTGATCACTGCCGGCGTGGCCGGAGCACGCTGGCTCGACCGCCGTGATGCAATCAGCGCAACAATCCCGCCGCGTTAAGTGCGTTTTCTAAAGCAGGCTTAACTGCCCAGGGCCGAGCATCCCTTCTTTTGAAGGAGCTTACCTATGGCAGTTACCGGCCTGCTTGACCCGGTGCAGCAAGACGACAAGGGACGCACTGGAGCCCGCCGAACCATCCGCATCGCCGCCGAAGGCGTTCGCGGAAATGGCGAGGAAACACTTGTCCGCCTGCACAACATCTCGACCGGCGGGATGCTGCTGGAAAGCGATAGCGCGATCGAGGTTGGCGAGGAGATCGTGCTCGACCTGCCCGAGGCCGGGCCGACCGCCGCGCAGATCGTGTGGCAGAGTGCCTCGCTCCATGGCTGCCGCTTCGTGGAACCGCTTGGACCGGGCGCGCTAAGCGCGGCCCAACTGCGCAGCGCGATCGCGCCGGCGGAGGCAGAAGCAGACGTACCGCACGCGCCGCGCGGATCACTCGGCAAACGCCTGGCACGCCTGCGTCAGGAGCGGGGCATGACCTTGGCACAAGTTGCCGAAGCCCTTGAGGTTAGCAAACCGACCGTTTGGGCCTGGGAACATGATCGCTCGCACCCGGTGGCCGGAAGGGTCGCCGCACTAGCCAAAACGCTTGGCGTGGCGGAGAGCGAGTTGACCACTGGTCAGGATCTGAGCAGGGCCGATCATGCGATCGCCGCCGCGCGCGAGGCGATAGCCGAGGCCTATGGCTGCGCACCAAATCGCGTCCGGATAATGCTCGATCTTTAGTCAAAGTCTTTCCAATCATCAGTATTATAGTTAATAAAACAAATGCCGATTCTAAAATAAACTAAGTTATATAATTCGGCTAACAAGTTTTGTTTTGACTATCTCGCCAAGATTATGTTCGGGCGAGCTGAATTGGGGGCAAGTTAAGATGGCGCTGGACTTTTCAGCAGGGGATTTTGCGCGCGTTTTCGATCTGGCGACTAGCGACACGCTCGATATCGTCGTAATCGAATGCGATGCCGAGGGTTTCATTCTCAAGGCGTCGCATGGCTTGTCGGGCCTCGGCTGCCCGATTCCGGCATTTCTTGTTCCGCCACGCCTGGAAGATCTCGTCGCACCGCCGGATGTCCCACGGATCCGGGCCGAGTTCGCGCTGGCTGCGGGTGGACAGGAGGATCGCGGATGGGTCGAATTTCGCCTGCAACAGCCGGGTCTCAAAGGACGCTGGTTTGCCCTGCGGCTGTCACCCGTCGGCGGGCAGGACGGCTCGCCGGCTCCTGCATGTCGGGTGCTGGGTGTCATGCGCGATGTGCATGAACGGCGCATGCTGGAGGACAGGCTGTTCGCGGCCCGGCTGACTGATCCACTGACCGCGCTGACCAACCGCGTGGCCTTCGATTGCATGCTAGAGCACGCGGTCGAGAACCGGCAATCGGGATGGCTTGCGTTGTTCTCGATTGGCCAGATGCGCGCGATAAATCACCATCTCGGTCATCAGGCCGGAGACGCCGTGCTCAAAGGGTTCGGCGATGTCCTGCGTACCGTGATGCGAACTGGCGACACGCTTTCGCGTGTTGCCGATGCAACCTTCGCGGTGCTGATCCTCGACGCAACCCATGCAGATGCGTGCCGGCTGGTTGAACGGGCACAACAGTTGTTTGCGGGTGACCTGGAATGCAGGACCACGACGCTATCGCTTTTTGCCAACACCGGCCTAGCCGAGATCGGCAACAATATGCGCGATACCTTGCGTCGGGCGGAGCTGGACATAGTGCGGAGCAAGGCCGGGGCGAACGCAAGCCGCCGGTGCGGCCAAGGTGCCTCGCAACGAACACCCCGCCTGCCTACCCGCGCGGCCCCAGCATCGGCGCGCCGCGCGGGTTAGCAGGTATTACTCCCACCAATAGGGCTTGCGCGTAGCCGATCCGGTGATGACCTCGTTCATGGTCGGCGCGTCATACAATCGCCCGCCGATCATGACCTTGGAGATCTTGTCCGAATTGCGAATGTCGAGGCTGGGATCAGCGTCGAGGACGATCAGATCGGCCAGTTTGCCAGGCTCCAGGCTGCCGATATCGCGATCCATGCCGAGCGATTGCGCCGAAACGATCGTGCCTGCGCGCAACGCCTCGACCGGTGTCATCCCGCCGCGAACAAAGCTCCACAGTTCCCAATGCGCGGCGATGCCGGCCTGCTGGCCATGGGCACCGATGCTGACCTTGACCCCGCGATCGGCGAGTTTCTTCGCCTCGCGCGCGGCATCGTCGTCGACAAAGGCCCATTGGGGCGCCTTGGTCCGCCTCGCATTATCCGCGAGCAGCATCTTGGGCGGGGTGTGGACCAGCAGCGGGTTGTCATAGACGTCGGTCGCCTGCCGCCAGTAGGGGTCGCCCGCAAGGCCGCCATAGGTGACTACCAACGTCGGTGTGTAGTTGGATTGGCTCTGGCCGAAGAACTGCAGCACGTCCTCGTAAAAGGTCTCGCCTGGCACGTTGTGCTCGACAGTCGAATTGCCGTCGGCGACCAGGTTCATGTCCATTCCGAACAGCGAGCCGCCTTCGGCCACAACCAGCATATTTTCGGCCGCCGCCGCGCGCACGACCATCTGGCGCTGCTCGCGTCGCGGCTGGTTGTAATTCTTTACCGAAATGCCGCCCTGCGCCTTGATCCGTCGGACATGCGCCAGTGCGTCTTCATAGCTGTCGATCCGCGCATATACGCCTGCCGCCTTGGCCCCGTAGATGATTTCGCCGGTGGAGAATATCCGCGGAGCAAGCAGCATCCCGGCCCGCTGGCGTTCGGCTGCGGAGAAGATGGTGCTGGCGCTGGAGGACGGATCGTGGATCGTCGTCGTGCCGAGCGCGAGTTGCTGGATCTGGACCCAGTTCTGCTCGGGCACGAGGTCTCCTACGCCCTGCGGCCCGTGCGCGTGAGCATCGATCAGGCCGGGCATGATGGTCTTGCCCCGGGCATCGATCACCTTTGCACCTGAAGGCACGGCTACTTCACCGACTGCGCCAACCGCGGTGATGCGGTTGCCTTCGATCACGATCACGCCATTGTCGATCGCACCGGCCTCTTCGCCTTTCATGGTCAGGATTTTCGCACCCGTGAGAGCGACGGTTCCACTCGGCTTGGCCGCGCGCTGCGTCATTGCCAGCGAGATCCCGTCAGCCGGCGGAGTATAGCTGGCGTCCGTATCCGGCGCATTGGCGAAGAAACTGCGGCTCGACGCGCGATAGAGCCTATGGCCCATCGTCCAAGTCAGCGTATCGTCGTCGGCCCAGCCAATGTAGTCCGCTCCTTCGGCGCTGACCTTCGTGACCGGCAACGCACCGCCCTTTTCACCGACATTGACCGCCTGCCCGCCCGGCATGAGAGGCATGGCAAAGACCTCGTAATTTTGCCGGAAGGCAACCAGCCGTCCGCCGGGTGAAACGCGGAAATCATTGACCAGTTCGCCCTTGGCATGGGTGCGCTTGGCTTCGCCGTCCAGGTCCGTCGAAACCAGCGCGAGACCGTCGCCGCTTCCTTCGAGCATGAAAATGCGGTCACTGGCCGCACCGAATTGCGGTGCCGCGCCGCCACGCGAGACCAGCTCTGGCGTCCCGCCGCTGGCTGCCACGCGATAGATGCCCGGCTCCTGCGAATAGTCCGGCGAAGTCAGGTAGCCGCCGCTGCGCTTTTCGAACGCGATCATGCGACCGTCGGGCGAGAAGGCAGGGTTGGCGTAGTGCCCCGGCATACGCGTGACCTTACGCAGATTGCCGCCATTGGCATCGGTCATGACGATTTCGCCAAGACCGGCATCGGTCCAGCGCACGAAGACAATACTGCGCCCGTCGCGGCTGAAAGTCGGCCAGGCTTCGATTGCCTCGCCGGATGTCAGTCGGCGCGGCGTGCCACCACCCACGGTTTTGACCCACAACCGACCGAGTGTCTCGAACACCACGCGTCGCCCGTCAGGCGAGACGGTGGCATGTTTGGGAATGCTGGTGGTGAAGCTCTCGGGCGCGACCTCGATCACCGGGTGTGGCGCATCGGCGACTCCGCGGGTGTCGTTGACTGCAAAGGGGATCACGCTGGCGCCGGTGCCGTCGCGGTTGACCCGGTTCAGCTTGCCGCCCGACCAGAACACGATCGACCGGCTGTCCGGCGTCCAGTCCATATTGGGATAGACCCCGGTGACCGCCCAAGTTTCCTGCACATCGCGGTCGAGGCCATCAAAGATCATGGTTTCTCGCCCGCTGGCAAATTCCTTCACCCACAGCTGTGAATCATCCTTGTCCCGGCGGACAAAGGCGATCGCACTGCCATCGGGCGAAGGGGTCGGGCGAACCGCGCCGCCATAACCATCGACCACGGTAGTTCGCTCGCCCGTCGCCAGCTCATATTTCTCGATCCGGAAGATGCCAGCGTTCGAATCCTGCGCATACTCGAAGATTGGCCCCGAGGTGTCGTTGCGGGTAAAATAGATCGCTTCCCCATCGGGGGCATATATCGGCTCGCCCAGTTCCTTCTGGTGCGCTTCGCTTGGCCGCTCGACCAGCTTGACCCCACCGCCGCCGCTGACGTGATAAAGCCAGACTTCCCCGGTCCCGAGCGAGCGTCCGGTGGTGAAGTGCTTCTTGGCGGCAATGAACTGCCCATCCGGCGACCAGCTGGGCTGGTGCAGCAAGCGGAAATCTTCCTTGGTCAGCTGCTTCTTGTCGCTCCCGTCGCGGCCCATCAGCCAGATGTTATCTCCGCCCGCCCGGTCGGATGTGAAGGCGATGCGGCTGCCGTCGGGCGAAAATCGTGGCTGCACTTCCCAGGCCAGCCCTTCCGCTATCCTCGTCGGCGTGCCGCCTTCTATTGGCATGGTGTAGATGTCGCCAAGCAATGAGAATGCGAGCGTGCGGCCATCGGGCGACACGTCGACATCCATCCATGTTCCTTCATCGGTGCGGATCGGCACCTGCTGGATATTGGCACCTGCGGGAGCATTGACGTCCCACTTTTCTTCCTGTGGCTTCGCTGCTTGCTCGGCATCGGCCTCGACGTCTCCCTCCTGGGCAAAGGCGTTGGCCGGCAACAGGACAAGGGCGCTCGAAACGAGCAGAGCGTGCAGGGCTTTCATGGGCAATCCTCAGTAGTTAGCGTACGCGATTTTGCGCGGACACTAGGCAGAGCGGCTGCCAAAGCCAATGCGGCAATCGACGAATGTCGGATTCCAGCCCCTCGGGACCTTACCAGGTGTCAGCCGGCAGTGGCGCGGATCTTGGCCATAAAGCCATCGACCTGGCTACGCAGAGTCGATGCTTGCCGATCCAGCTCGCCTGCCGATTCGAGTACTTGTGAGGCGGCCGAGCCCGTACGCAACGCATTGGCGCGGACTTCGCGCACATGCTGCCCCACTTTCTCGCTGTTGCGAGCGGCCCGGTCGATGCTCTGGGCGAGATCCCGCCCGGCCATCGATTGCTGGTCGACCGCCGATGCAATCGCGATTGCGGTGCTTTCGATCTGCTGGATTTCGGTGCTCACAGTACGTAGCGCGCCAACGCTGGCCCCTGTCGATTCCTGAATTGCACGGATTTGCCGTGCCACGTCTTCGGTGGCCCGGGTCGTCTGGCCCGCCAGTTCCTTCACTTCCGAAGCGACAACAGCAAAGCCGCGTCCTGCTTCGCCGCCACGTGCCGCCTCGATCGAGGCATTGAGCGCGAGCAGGTTGGTACGGCTGGCGATTGTCGAGATCAGTTCGACCACCTGGCCGATCTGGCTTGCCGCCTCGTCCAGCGCGGAAATCGTTACATCGGCCTCGTCCGCGGTATGCCGCGCCTTTCGGGCCATCTCGGCCGAGTCGGCAGCCTGGCGGCTGATTTCGCCGATCGACAAGGCAAACTCGTCGCTTGCAGAGGCTGCGGCAGATGCACCCGCAGCAGCTTCTTCCATCGCACCTGCGACCTCCTCCGAATCTTCATGCGACTGTTTGGCAGCCAGCGACATATCGGTCGCTGTCGTATGAAGTTGCGATGATGCAGAGGCGACGCCTGCGACGACATTACCGATGGTGCGGTCGAAATGCTCGGACAATGCAATCAGCTCGGCTTTCGCCCGCGCTTGCAACTGCGCGTTCTTCTCCTGGGCACGGCTGTCACGCATAGCCAGCTGCAACAGGTGTCTCGTCCCGCGTCGCAGGATTTCGAGCGAGCGGGCCATTTCGCCAAACTCGTCTTCTCGATCCTTGTCCTCGATCTCGAGATCGGTTCGCCCATTGGCGATCGAGCGCATTGAGTGCGCCATGCGCTGCGCGACCTGCAGTACGTCCCTGGCCAGATAGAGCCCCCCGGCAACGGCGATGGCCGCGAGCGCTATCGTGGTGCCTAGAATGATCCAGACCGCCTTCGCGATTGCGTGTTCCGCAGCGGCCGACGATCCAGCCTGTGCCACTGCCTCCAGTTGACCCAGCGCAACGAAATCGAGAATCCCGAGTAGTAAGATCGGAACCACGATGCAGCCGAAAATCTTGCGCTTGCCGCCGCGCCAGCCGAGATCAACCGGATCATCACCTGCGGCGCTGCTACCTTGGACCTCATCTGCGCCAAGCTTACGGCGAAGTTCCGCCTCTACTGTGTCGCGCATATCCGTCGTCAAGTCGCCAAGGGTCGTCATACCAGTACACTCCCGGCGATCTCAGGCGGATTGGCCAAGGCTTCGGACCTGAAGTTTTCCCGCAATTCGTCGATCTGTTCAGGCGGCATGGCCCGATAGTACAACCACCCTTGAATCTGGTCGGCGCCGGCGGCCCGCACGAGATCGGCCTGTGCTTCGGTCTCGACCCCTTCCGCGGTCACACCCATTGCCATCGCCCGGGCGAGCGAGATGCTGGAAATCATCATCGCCCGACTGCCATCGTCCTGTTGGGCATCGACCACCAGCGAGCGATCCAGTTTCAGCTTTTCGAAGCGGAACTGCCGCAGAAAACCGATAGAGGCATAGCCGGTACCGAAATCGTCGAGCGAGATGCTGACACCAAAATGGCGGATAACGTCGAGACTGCGTCCGACCACCACCGGATCGAGAACTAGGCAGGTCTCGGTAACTTCCAGCTCGAGCCGTTCGGCCGGGAAACCGGTTTCTTCCAGCACCTGCCCGACCTGGAAGGGAAATTCCGGATTGCGCAATTGCGCTGCCGAGATGTTTACCGACAATGTCAGGTCTGCCCATCGACGGGCATCGGTGCAGGCACGGCGCAGCGCCCACAGGCCGATCGGATTGATCAGGCCGGTTTCCTCGGCAATAGGGATGAAGACGTTGGGACCGATCGCCGCTCCGTCAGGTCGTTCCCAACGAATCAGCGCTTCCACTGCAACGATCTGGCCGTTGCCTGCATCGACCAGCGGTTGATAATTGAGCCGGAATTCCTCGTTGGCGAGCGCCGTGCGGAGGTCGGTATCGAGATCACGGCGCGCTTCGCGGTTGCGGTCAAACTCTTCCGTAAACCAAGTGCAGCGCATCTTGCCCCCGCGCTTGGACGCGAACATCGCGACATCGGCGCGGCGTAGCAATTCAGAGCTTTCCAAGCCGTCCTTACCATCGCTCCGGGCCAGCCCGACACTCGCGCCAACCGAAATCTGGCGTTCGCCCAAAAGCAGCGGAGCCTGGAACTGTTCGACCACCATGCGCGAAAGACCTTCCAGCACATTGCCGGCAATCGGACCGATTACGACAAGAGCGAATTCATCTCCGGTAAGGCGATAGAGACTTGCTTCGTCGCGAACGATACGGCCGATCCTTTCCGCAACCTGCTTGATCAGCGCATCGCCAATGGCGTGGCCATAGTGATCGTTTACATGCTTGAAGCCGTCGAGATCGATGAGCGCAACCGCGATTTCTTCGTCACCGTTGGCCTTGTTCGCAATATCGGCGTGGATTGCGCGGCGGTTGGGAAGCCGTGTCAGTCCGTCAATTCGCGTGGCCAATTCGATCTGCCTCATCCCCGCAAGACCGAGCCGCACGAGTCCCCAACTCGCGCTTGCAAACAGTACGGTGGCAAGTCCCGCGAGAACGGGCCAGGAAAGGACGTCGTAAGCGGCGAGTGTCAAGGCAGCACCGCCGATCGCCAGTACCAGCAGGCAATTGGCAGCAATGGGCGCAAAAACTATTTGCGCCGCAGACCAGTTCTGGGGGTTGAAACCCTTGAGCACGACTGAAAACCCCCGAATGCGATCCTACCGTATTAACCCCTAGATTAGGGGCCAAAGGTCTAACTATCGGTTAAGCATAGACCGCGTTGATGGGGTCGCTTCGACATAACCGGATTCCGGCGCCGTTGGAGCCGGCTGAAAGATCCCGGGCAAGCCACTTGCGGGCTTGAACACCTGCGTCTGCCCCACAGCCGTTTCACCAACTCCCAACACCAGATATGCATCCTGCGCCATCACCTCGTGGAGCCGCTCAAATACCTGTTGGCGGACGATCGGATCAAAATAGAGCAAGACATTGCGGCAGAGCACCAGATCGAACGAGGTGCCGACCGGAAGCGGGTCGAGCAGGTTGTGCTGGCGAAAGCTGACCATCCGCTGCAACGAATGATCGATCTGCCAGCCGCGTGCGTTCTGGGCGAAACAGCCCAACATCTGGGTTACAGTCAGACCCCGCTGAACTTCGAATTGCGAGAATATCCCGGCGCGCGCTGTGTCGATGATCCGTGGCGAAATATCGGTCCCGAGCAGTTCCAGTTTCCAGCCGTCCCACCGCTCGCGCTGCGATGCCAGTAACATCGCAATGGAATAGAGCTCCTGTCCGCTCGAGCAGCCGGCAGACCAGATCCGCAACGTCCTTTGGCCTCGGCGTTGTTCGTGCAGGCGCGGCAGGATCTCGCGTTCCAGCAGGTCGAACAGGCTTTTGTCCCGGAAGAAGTAGGTCTCGTTGTTGAGCAGTGCCTCGACCACCTCGTCCGCCAACTTGTCTCCGCCTGGCTCTGTCAGCAGACATACGAGTTGGTCGACGTTGGATATGTTCTGGCGACGGAAAACTCCCGATAACGCACCGGATATGCGCCACATCCTGCCCGCTCCGAGCTGCTGGCCCGTGCGCGCACGCAGGAGTTCTGCGACGATCTGCAGAGAGGCCGGATTTTCTTCGCTCATTTAGCCCTGACGCTTTCGTCTATGAGTATGGCCAGTTCTTCCGGCGCGCCGACAGCTGCCGCGAGCCCTGCCTCGATAATGCCGCGTGGCATTCCGAACACGGCGCAACTGTCTTCACCCTGCGCCAGCAGCGTGCCCCCTGCATCAAACAGGGTACGGGCGCCCAGTGATCCATCGCGACCCATCCCCGACAGGATGATTCCCATGCCGCGCGCGCCGTAAATACTGGCAACCGATTCTAGCATCGGGTCCACTGATGGTCGGCAACCGCTAGGCACATCGTAATCAGCGATCTCGGCGACGACGCGGTTATCCTCGCGGCGCAGCAAAAGGTGACCGTCCCCCGGAGCGACCAGCACCTGGCCAGGCTCAACAGCCATTCCATCGACCGCAACTTGCGACTTCCTGCCGGCCATTGACGCGAGTTGACGGGCAAAAATCGACATAAATGATTTGGGCAGGTGCTGGGTCACGAGGATCGGCAGGTCCAGCGCAGGCGACAGCTTGTCGAGCAGGCGTCCCAGAGCATGGATACCACCGGTGGATGCCCCGATCGCAAGAATAGCGGGTGCGTGCCCTGATCTTGCCGATATCGGGGTCTTTCGTGGCTTTAGCGATGGGCGATCCCTGCCTGCAATTGCCACGATCTTGCTCACCAGTTCTGCCCGATAGGCGTCGGTAAAAGCACCCGAACGCGGCTTGGCGAGCGTATCGGCGGCGCCCATGGCCAGGGCGGCAACCGTTGCTTCGGCGCCATTTGTGGTGAGCGTTGAAACAACGCAAACCTTTGCCCCGCGCGCTTTGGCGAGAATTTGCGGCAAGGCTTTCAGCCCGCCCATACCAGGCATTTCGAGATCAAGGAGGATGACGTGGACCTGGCGGCTGTCGAGCAATTCCAATGCCACCTCGGCGCTGCCTGCGGTGGCCACTACCTCCATATCGGGGCGGGCTTCGATAGTGCGGACAAGCGCGGAACGGGCGGTCAGCGAATCATCGACCACCATGACCCTTATGCGGCCAAGACGACCGGCACCCGGGGCAGAAAAACCTTGGTTTTCAGGAAGGGCAGAACCCATCACGGGCTCCTTCAGGCGCAGCCCACCAGCTGAAGCTTGATCTGCAACGTCTCGTGATCGAACGGCTTCATGACATATTCGTCGGCACCGGCATCGATCGCCTCGCGAATATGCGCAACGTCGTTCTCGGTCGTGCAGAAGACCACCTTGGGTTCGCCACCACCGGGGCGCGCGCGCAGTTGTTTGATGAATTCGATGCCGCTCATCACCGGCATGTTCCAGTCGAGAAGGATGACATCGGGCATGGCCTCGTTGCACTTGTCGAGCGCTTCCTGCCCGTGTTCGGCCTCTTCAACTCCGAAACCGAGGGTTTCGAGAATGTGGCGGGATACCTTCCGGATGACCCGCGAGTCATCGACGATCAGACAGGACTTCATCAATAAATTCCTTTGCAACCGCGAGTGTCCTAACGCGCCATGGTTTCCAATCGATTAAGCTGCCTCGCGGCCGGGCCCGGCCAACAGCGCGGGCAGATCCAGCATCAGCGCCGGGCCGAACGCGGTTTCGATCACCCCTGTCGCCACCGATCTCCAAGTGGCTCCCAATCCCTTGGGAGCAGGTGCCAAGTCGCTTTTCGCCATCGTGACGTCGAGGATCGCATCGACCCGCAGGGCGTAAAGATAGTCATCACACAGGGCGACGATGCACCGCGTTTCCTCTTCTCCGTCCTGTTGGTGATAGCTGGACTCGAGACCGATAGCGCGCTGGCAGTTGACTACGGTCAGGGCCCGTGAACGCTGTGCCCCGACCCCTTCGATCCAATGAGGCGCGCGCGGAGCGGGCGTCACCTTTTCGAGCTCGCTAACAGATGCGACATCTTTGGCCGGCAGCGCGACATGGCGCCCAGCGACAATAGCGACCAGCAGAAGGTCCCCTTCCATCAACGCGTCTCCTCGTGGCATGCATCACCCCATTTGGCGATCACTGCATCGGCATCGAGCAGAGGCGTAGGCCGCTCGTTCACCACAACATAGCCGCGGGTCAGCGGCTCGCTGGCGTCGTCCTTGATCGCATCCTTGAGCGGCGCGACGTCTATGATAGCGCGCACCGCGTAGAACGCCTCGCGTCCGTCCGACCGCAGGCGCAACAGGCGCAACCTCTCCCGGTCCGGCTCGCTGGTTCCCAGTCCACCCAGCACCCGCATACTGCCGTCGATCACCGCCCTGCTGGCTTCGGCGTGGCGCTCGATGGTCGCGCTATCGATTGTCTCGATGCGTTCGACACGGTCCATTTCGACCGCGCGCTGCTGGCCGTCATGATCGATGAACAGCATCACCCGGACAGCCTCGGCACAGTCTGCATCGCTCGCCTGCTCGACATCGACCGTTACTGCGCGCGAACGCCCGTCGGTGACGATCTCGTGATCGACCGCGATACTGTTGATGTCGAGTGCCAGCACCGGGGTGCCGTCGGACAGAAGCGTCGCGCCGGTATAGAGGCGCGTATTCGTTACCGCCGGGGCAATTGGCTTGATTACTGCCTCGTCGTGATCGAGCACCTTGTCGACCGCGATGGCGCTGATCTCGGTTGGCGAGTGGCGGATGACAATGAAGGTCCGCCGGGTCACTGGCAGGTCGTTTTCCTGCCCCAGGACGTCCGACAACGCGATACACGGTATGCGATTCCCGCGAAAATTGATGAACAGGCCGTCCCCGATCTCGGTGTATCCCAGGTCGGGATCGCCGCCGTAGATAACCTCCTCGACGCCCGATCGGGGCAAGGCGAAACGCTGACCGACACTCTTGACCGTCAGGGTTGCGATAATGCTGAGCGTGAGCGGCAGCCGCATAAATATCGTCGTGCCTTCGCCGACAATGCTGCTGACGCCGATCGTGCCACCGATACGCTCGATGTTCGAACGTACGACATCCATCCCCACGCCGCGCCCGGAGAGCGAAGTGACTTCGGCAGCAGTCGATAACCCTGCTGCAAAAACCAGATTGTGCTTTTCCGCCATATCCATTTCGGCGGCGTCCTGTTCGGTAACGATCCCTGCCTCTATCGCCTTTTCAATCAGTCTGTCGGCATCGATCCCGCGCCCGTCATCGCTGACCACGAGGAAAATCTGGTTGCCGGCCTGCCGGGCGGAAACCGACACCACGCCAATCTCGCGCTTGCCGGCCTTACGCCGCTCGGCCGGGCATTCCAGCCCGTGGCCGATAGCGTTGCGAATAATGTGCGTCAGCGGATCGCGAATCGATTCGATCATCTCGCGGTCAAGCTCCACGTCCTGGCCTTCAAGGTCGACCATGACCTGCTTGCCCAGTTCCTGGCCGAGATCACGAACCTGCCGTGGCAAAGCGGAAAAGAGAAACTCGATCCGCTGCATCCGCATGCGCGTTGCCGCGTCACGGACATCGTCGAGGATCGAGGTCATACGTTCGAACGGTCCATCGACGCGCGGATCACTCCCAACTTCACGCAGCACCCGTGCCAGATCGTTGCGCGCCAATACGAGGTCGGACACGCCGCTCATCATCCGATCGAGCAGGTCGACCGGCAGGCGGATCGAGCGCTGGACGGCAACATGCCTGTTTCTCACCTCGCTCGGCGCGCCGCTCGATGGCTTTGCCAGCGCGGCCGCCTCGGCGCTGTCCGGATCGTGCGCCAGCGCGTTGATCAAGGCCTGGTCACCTTCCTGCGCTATTTCCTCACCCGCCTCGACCGCATCGGTCAGGGCACTGATCCGATCAATGATGGCGAGTACTGCGCTAACCAGCGTCTCATCGGCAATGCGTCGACCGGAACGGACCTCGCCGAGTGCGTCCTCGGCCGCATGGCTGAGGGCCTCGAGACGAGGAAAGTCGAAAAACCCGCAATTGCCTTTGACGGTGTGAACGAACCGGAAGATTACATCGAGACGCTCGCGGTCCTCTGGCTCGCTCTCCCATGCGACCAGCTCGCTGCCCAACGCCTCCAGCATTTCGCGGGTCTCGGCCACGAATTCCGCCAGCAGATCGTCCATGTGCATATCCCTGCCACCCCTCGTCGAACGAAGCTTATGGCAAGCGATGGTTAACAGCCGGTAAGGGCCGTGCCGATGCAGGGGCCGATCGCCCCATGCGGTCAGCGCGATATGCTTGAAGAAGAAAAGGTGGTGAGCCCTGCTGGGTTCGAACCAGCGACCTACTGATTAAAAGTCAGTTGCTCTACCGACTGAGCTAAGGGCCCACCTGATGTGCCGCCAGCCGTGGGCGATGCAGCACAGGGCGCGTCAACTAGGGGCGGGGCGCGGGTGGGTCAAGCGGGCTTTTAAACGTCTGAGTGTTAGTCCGCTCCGCGGGTCGACCCAGTCAGGGGCGATAGCGCTTGCCGGGTCAAGAACGAATCCACGTTCACGAAATGACGGATGGGGGATGACGAGACCATCTGCGGCAAAGAAGCCCTCGCTCCACAGCACGATATCCAGATCGAGCGTCCGGTCTGCCCATCGTTGCGCCCGGCGACGGCCAAAGCTTCGTTCCATGTGCTGCAATGCCGTCAGCAGGGTGCCAGGATCAAATTCGGTCTCCAGCACGGCAGCGGCATTGGCAAAACGGCGCTGCGCCGGTCCAAGAGGCGCGGTGTCGAACACCGCAGAGCGGTCGGAAACCGTACCAAGCGCTGCCAGTTCTTCCATCGCCGCCAGCACCACCGCACGCGGCGGGCCATAGCGATGATGCCGCCGGTTGGAGCCCAGCGCGATAAGATAGGTGCTGCTCAGATGTCCTCGCAGAGCCGGCCGTATAGCAGCGGCCTACGGTCGCGAAAGAAGCCCATGCCGGCGCGGTGCGTGGCAGCCTGGTCGAGATCGAGAGTCGTCAAAAGGACGCCTGCCTCTTTGCGCCCGAATTGCTCCAGCATGTCTCCCCACTCGTTGGTGATGAAGCTGTGCCCGTAGAAATCCGCCTGCCCTTCGGTCCCTATCCGGTTGGCGGCGACGACGGGCATACAGTTGCACACGCTGTGTCCCTGCATGGCGCGTTGCCACATGCGACTGGTATCGAACTCGGCATCATAGGGCTCGGAGCCGATGGCGGTCGGGTAGAACAGCAGCTCTGCCCCCATCAGCGCCATCACTCGCGCCGCTTCGGGATACCATTGGTCCCAACACACGCCGACGCCTACGCGTGCAGTGCCTGTCCGGGTGGGCACGTCCCAGACCTTGAAGCCGTCATTGCCGGGACGGAAATAGTATTTTTCCTCGTAACCCGGGCCGTCGGGAATATGGCTCTTGCGATAGGTACCCTGTATCTCGCCATCCGGGCTGATCATCGCCAGCGTGTTGAAGTAGTGGTGGCCGTCACGTTCAAAGAAACTGGTCGGAATGGTCACTTTCAGCCTTGCCGCCAGCTTGCGCATGGCGATGACCGATGGATGCTCCAGTGTTGGGCGCGCGCGCGCGAACAGCGCCTCGTCTTCGACCTGGCAGAAATAGGGGCCGGCAAAGAGTTCGGGCGGCAGGACAATCTCCGCCCCGCCCGCAACGGCCTGTTCGACCAGTTCACTCACGGCGTCGATGTTGGCCTGCTCGTCATCACTGCCAAGCGGCAGCTGGAGGGCGGCGACGATAATTTCACGCATGGTATTACCCCTCGCGCCGCCCCTAGCGTCAGTCAGCCTTCCTGAACAGCAGTGTCATGCGATCGCTTTCCCCCTTGTCGGCGAGGTCTGCGCGGTCGGTGCGCTGGACCGGGGGCATTTCCCACACGCCTTCGGGATGATCGGCTGTGTCCATCGGATTGGCGTTGATTTCGCTCAGGCCAACGAGTTCGAACCCTTGCGTGCGCATCCAGTCGATCACGTCCTGCTGGCGCAGATAGCCCTTGCTGCCATTGGCATAAGACCACGGGGCCTCGGCCTTGGCACGGTGCTGGACGATCCCGAGCAAGCCGTCATCGGCAAGCAGTTCGCGCATGGCCGCAATTTCACTGTCGGCATTGTTCCAACGCCACATGTTGTGCAGCATCCGCACCAGCAGGATCCTGTCATAGCTGCCCTTCTCCGAGTCCGGCACAGCGTCGAGTGTCAGCCCGCCGAAATTGGCGGCTGGCTTGCCGACCTGTCCGGCCGTCTTGGCACCAAATCCCGCCGCGCCATCGCGAATGCCCTTTTGCGTCTGCTCGTTGAACGGGCCCGAAGCGGGGTCGAAATAGAGCCCGACCAGCCGGCCTTTATCGCCCAGGTAATTGCCCAGCATGCGCGAATACCAGCCGCCGCCGGGGGCGTATTCGCCGACCTTCATGTCGGGTTCGACTTCGAAGAACATTAGCGTCTCGACCGGGTGGCGATACTGGTCACGGGCCCGGTCCTCGGCGCGGTTGTCTGCCGCAGCAGCAGCCATCAATGCGTGGTGGACATGATGATCAGCCATCATCGCAGCAGGTTTTTCGCCATGATTGTCAGCCAGTGCAGGACTGGCAGCCATGACGGCCATGGTGGCAGTGGCGGCGAAAAGCGGTTTCATCATCGGGTTCGTTCCTTTGTATTGCTGGCCCAATAATGTGCGGACAGCGATGGAAATTGCCAGGCAGAGCGCCCATGTTCGAACAAAGCCACGGAGAATTCAATGAGCAAGACGAGCCAGGCCATAATCGCAGGCGGCTGTTTCTGGTGCACCGAAGCGGTGTTCAAGGACGTTATCGGGGTGAACGGAGTCGAAAGCGGCTATATCGGCGGCCATGTCGCCGACCCGACTTACAAACAGGTATGCAGCGGCGACACCGGCCATGCAGAGGCAATCCGTGTGACGTTCGACCCCGAGACCGTCAGCCTCACAGAAATCTACGACATGTTCCTGGGCACTCATGATCCGACCCAGTTGAACCGGCAGGGCAACGACGTCGGCGCGCAATATCGCAGCGCAATCTTCCCGCTCGACCAGGATCAGCGCGCAGAAGCCGAGGCAGCCATCGAGCGCTGGAACGCGGAAAATGACGGCAAAGCGGTGACGACCATCGAAGATCTGACCGAGTGGTACCCGGCCGAGGATTATCATCAGGATTACTGGGACGGAGAAGGCCAGCGCAATCCTTACTGCCTCGCGGTGATCCCGCCCAAGCTGATGAAGCTGCGCAAGAGCTTCGCCGACAAGGTTAAGGCGGACGACTAACTGGGCGCCCGCCAACGGGCGATGAAGAACCCGTCGAGCCCGCCTTGCTCGCCCAGCATCCCGGGATCGGTTCGCACCCAGCCTTCCAGAGTCGGTGTCAGCCCAGCCGGAAGTTCGTCAGCCGTGACCGGATATGGTTGCAACTCGACTTGTGCCGCTTGCTCCTCGCCCTCTTCGCGTTCGAGCGAGCAGACCGCGTAAACCAGCACTCCGCCAGGGTTGAGCCAGCCGCCCGCGCGCGCAATCAGCGCCGACTGCAACTCGCTCATTTCCGCGATCTGGCGCGGCCCGATCCGGTGTAACACATCGGGGTGGCGACGGCAGGTGCCGGTCGCAGTGCATGGGGCATCGAGCAGGATCGCGTCGAAGCGATGTTTCGGCTCCCACGTCAGTGCGTCCGCCCGAATGGTCGATGCGCTCAGCCCGGTACGCTTCAGATTGTCCTTGAGCAGGCCCAACCGGCGCTTGCTGATGTCGAGGGAGGTGACCGTCCAGCCAGCGGCCGCCAGTTGTAGGGTCTTGCCGCCCGGCGCGGCGCACAGGTCGAGCGCGTGGCGCCCCTTGCCTTCCCCGAGCAAACGAGCCGGCAGAGATGCGGCAATGTCCTGCACCCACCATGTGCCCTCGGCAAAGCCTCCGAGCGTCTCGATCGCTTCGCCGCGCGGCAGGCGCAGGTGTCCCGGCGCAAGACTGTCGCCAGCAAGCTGGTTGGCCCAATGCCGCGTTTCCTGGGCATCGCGCAGCGCGAGGTCGAGCGGCGGCGGCTCGGCGAGACCCGCCGAGATCGCCTCGGCCCGGTCGCCCCATCGCGCGCTAACCGCTTCCGGCAGGGTCGGATGCGCGGGCAGCGCAACTTCACCCTTGTCCAAGGTCGAGAAAACGCCGTGCGCCAACCGGCGCGGCCCGCCTGCCAACAAAGGCAGGCCGGTCGCGATTACTGCGTGCGGTGGCGTCTCCAGCCGGAGCCATTGCGCCAGCATCAATCGCAACACGCTGCGCACCTTGGCATCACCGGGCAGGACCTGCTTGGTGGCACTGTCGATCAGGGCGTCCAGATCGACCAGCCAGCGCAGCGTTTCATTGGCGATAGCGCGAGCCAGAGCCTTGTCGGCCGGCTTGCGCACCTGGCGCAGCGCCGGACCTTCTGCCTGTTCGAGCGTTTCGCCCCGACGCAATACCGCGTCGAGCATTTGCAAGGCCGCGCGGCGCGAGTGAATTCCGGGGGGTTGAGCCATGCAACGCCGTTAGGGCAGGTTGAAACAGAGCGCCAGTGCGCGCATCTTGGCGGGCATGAAGCGCGCCACAAAACGCCCCGCCGAATTCAGGAAGCCGGACCACTGGACCAATGAACCCGCGCCCGAGCCAATGCCAATCGAGGCCAGCGCGGGCGATCCCGACGGCCTGAGCCCAACCCGCTATGGCGATTGGGTAAAGGACGGCATAGCCATCGATTTCAGCTAATCAAAGCTTCTCGAGAGTAATTTTTAGCCCGTCCTTGGGCTGCGGGATCGGCCACGCCTGCCATTTGGGGTCATATCCCTCGGTGGCGGTTATGCGATAGCGGGTCAGCATGTGTGCCATCAGGATCTTGACCTGCATGTAGGCAAAATGGAGTCCGATGCACATGTGCGCTCCGCCGCCGAACGGCACCCACGCGTATTTGTGCCGCGCCTTCACCTTGTCAGGTGTGAAACGCATCGGGTCGAAGGAATAGGGAGAGTCCCAATATTCCTCCGAATGATGCGTGTAATGGATATTGATGCCGACGTGCTGGCCGGCGGGAATGTGATAGCCGCCGAACTCGAATCCTGTCAGCGCACGGCGCGGCATCGAGGGCACCGGCGGGGTCATCCGCAGGGCCTCCTTGAATGCCATCTCGGTCAATTCCAGCTCGCCTAGCTGCCCATAATCCAGCACGCGCCCTTCCCCCCCGGTAACCGCCGTCAATTCCTGCCGTAGCTGCTCCTGCCAGTCGGGATTTTGCGCCAGATGAAACACCATCGAAGTGGCGCTGGAAGTGATGGTGTCGTGTGCAGCCATCATTAGGAAGCTCATGTGATCGACCACTTCGTCGACCGGCATCTGTCGGCCGTCCTCGTATTCGGCTGTTGCGAACTGGCTGAACATGTCCTGCCCCCCGCCTTCAGCGCGGATGCGACGGGTCTCGCGGGTGAACCAGTCGACCAGGAAAGCGCGCCCATCGACCCCCTTCTTCATCCTGGTGAACGGCAGGGGCCGGCGCACCGGTGCGACCGAGGCCTGCACCATGTCGATAAAGGCGGTGTTGATGGCGTCGGCTTCGGGGCCGAACGGCAGCCCGAGAAAACTGTCGGCGGCCAGGTCGAGCGTGAGTTGCTTGATCGCCGGATAAAACTGCATCGGGCCTTCGCCCCATTCGTCCATGCGTAGGGCAATCCCGCGATTGAGCGCCCCGGCATAATGCCGCATCGGTTCCGGCTTGAAGGCAATGGACAACGCCCGCCGATCAGCTCGGTGGTGGTCGAAATCGAGCAGCATCAAGCCTCGCGGAAAGAGCTTGTCGAGCACCGGGCCCCAGCCCTGTTCGCTCGAAAATCGTTTCTCGCGGTCGAACAGGACCAACTCATTCGCTTCGGCCCCGATCAGCGCGACGTTCCAGCCGCCGAAACTGTGAACGCGGTAAACCTTGCCATATTGCGCCACCATGCGGCGGGTGAATGCGTGGGGGTCGCGCAACTGGGTGAAAGTGTGGCCGACAATGGGCAGGCCCTTCTCGCCCGGGATATGGGCGATCGCCTGCTTGGGCGGCACGCCTTCCGTCCAGTGAGTCGGCACGGGTCGGACGGGCTGATGCGGGGCGAGGGTCGCCATGAAAATTCCTCGAGTTTCGAAACGCTACTTACTTGCTTGTAAGTTATTCCGCGGTTCAAATCCAGCCGGCGAGTTCCTGTCGCACCAAAGCCTCGAGCATAGCCATCCCCGGCGTGCCATCGTTTAGGCAGGCAAGCGCGGCATAGTCCTCGCCGCCAGCACCCCTGAATTGCTCGCGGCCCTGTATCGCGATTTCCTCCAGCGTTTCGAGACAATCGGCAGAGAATCCCGGCATCGCCACCGCCATGCGTTTCGTCCCTGCTTTGGCCTCCGCCGCGATGGTGATGTCGGTGGCAGGCTCCAGCCATTTGGCCGGACCGAAGCGCGACTGGAATGTTGTCACCACCCGCAGACCGGGCCGCTTCGATGCCAGCCGCTCGCCAAGCAGGCGCGCGGTCTTGTGGCAGTGGCAATGGTAAGGATCGCCTAACTCGAGCGTGCGCTGCGGCATCCCGTGGAAGCTGAGCAACAGAACCTCCGGCACGAAATCGAGCCTATCCAGCTGGTCGGCAAGATCAGCCTCGAGCGCATCGATATAGGCGGGGTGGTCATGATAAGGTGGCAAACTGCGCAACGAAGGCTGCCAGCGCATCGACGCCAGCGCTTCTGCCGCCTTGTCGACCACCGTGGCCGTGGTTGCGCCCGAATATTGCGGATAGAGCGGGGCGAGCAGGATACGTTCGCACCCCGTCTTCATCATCGCTTCGAGCCGGTCGGCAATCGACGGATTTCCGTAACGCATGGCCCAGTCGACCCGCACCTCATCGCCCAGTTGCACGGCCAACGCCTCGGCCTGCCGCCGGGTGATAACCGCTAGGGGCGACCCTTCCTTCGTCCACACTTGCTGATAAGCATGCGCGCTCTTTCTGGGCCGTGTGTTGAGGATGATCCCGCGCAGGATCGGTTGCCAGGCGATTGCCGGGATTTCGACGACCCGACGGTCGGACAGGAATTCCTTCAGATAGCGCCGTACCGATTTCGTGTCGGGCGCATCGGGCGTCCCGAGATTGACCAGCAGGACGCCGACCTTGCCGCTGGCAACCGGCGCGTGATCACTCGGGAGGAGTTCCTCTTGCCATGTCATGGCTTGCGCCAACCGCAATCGGGGCCGCGCGTCAACATGTCCTAAAGCCCGCCCGCCAGCAGCGGCAGTCGGCGCAGGCGCAGGCCGGTCGATGCGAACAGCGCGTTGGCGATAGCCGGCGCGGCAACTGCCACCCCCAGCTCACCCGGGTCGAAGGATGGTTCGTCGCTGGGGAGAAACTCGATTTCCATATCAGGACAGTCCGCCAGCAACGGCAAGTGCATCTGGGCCAACCGCTCGTTCTCGGGCCGGCCTCGATCATAGGCATTGCTCGAACCGAGGGCGAGCGACAGTCCAAAAATCAATCCGCCCTCGATCTGCTGGCGTGCAATATCGAGGTTGACGATGCGTCCAATATCGACCGCCGCCACCAATCGCGTGACGCGGACGCCGCCCTCGCCCGGTCCAGCAGTGGCTATGCAGGCAATCCGTCCACCCGAAGCAGTCGAGCCGATGCGGTGGCAGGCGAGCCCTTGTCCACTGCCCTCCTCACCGCCGTTCCAGTTCGCGAGCCGCGCGGCACGCTGCAGGCATTCGACCATCCTCAGGTCGCTGCCGAGCATCTCGATGCGGTAGGACAGCGGCTCGCGCCGGCTGGCCTTCGCCGCCTCATCGACGAAGCTTTCCATCATGAAGGCAGTGTAGCCATGGGCCTGCCCGCGCATCTTGCCCGCAGGCAGATCGGTCCGGACCGGCACATGCTCGACAGCTGCCGAAGCGACATCGTAAATAGGCAGCGCGCCTTCGCCGACCATCGGATCCGCCTTGCCCGCGCTGTCCTCGATAGCATCCGAATTGCTGCGTTTGCCAAACAGCCGCGCACCGAATTCGCGGCCCCATGGCGGGGTCGCCAGCCGCGTCTTGAGAACCGCGATAGATCCGTCTTCAGCGAGCCGGGCTGAAAGCCGCGCCGCCACCGGTGCACGCGGGTACCCGGCGATAGTTTCCTGCCACCGCGACCAGACCAGCTGTACCGGACGCTTGGCTGCTCGTGCGATCAGCGCGGATTCGATGGCATGATCATGCTCCAGTCGGGCATCGAAGCTGCCCCCTGCGGGCATCGAATAGAGGATGACGTCCTCGGTCGCGATTCCGATTGCGTCAGCCGCCGCTGCACGGGCGCGCTCGGGTGCCTGGCTCGCCAACCACAATTCCAGCCGCCCTTCGCGCAGCCACGCCGTCGCACTAGCGGTCTCGAGCGGCTGGTGCTGGGCTGGCGCGACTTCGTAATCGAGTTCGAGGTCGGGCGTGCTTACTACCAATGCTCCTTCACCGCGAACGGCGATGACATGGCCCTTTTCCCCTTCGGTACCCTCGCTTTCGCCCAGCGCAGCCGCAAGGCGTTGCTCGATCTGCGGGCTGTGCACCCGGCTTGCGGTGGTGAAACGCGGCCGAGCCGCCTTGAGCACCTGCTCTGCGGCCCACCAATTGCTGGCCAGTGCTGCCAGCCAGCTCTCATTCTCGATCAGGCTGTCGAACCCCGGGGTTGCCTCCGCCGCCGCCCTGTCGAAGCCCGCCAGGCTGGACTGGTTGACCGGCCCGTGCCTGATGGCGGCAAAAACCATCCCCGGCAGGCGGACATCGCCGGCAAAGAGATGCGATCCATCGACCTTCGATGGCAAATCGAGCCTTGGGAAGGAAGTCGCCGGATCGTTCTGCCCCGCAACCGGCACTTCGAAAGCGCCATCGACGCGCAGCGGCGGTGGGTCGGGCGGGGTCAGCTCGGCAGCTTCCTGCGCCAGTTCGCCAAAGCGAAGCCGCTTGTCACCATGGGTGACGAAGCCGTTTTGCGCCTCGCATTCCTCCCATGAAATATCCCATCGATCCGCTGCCACTTGCGACAGCATTGTTCGCGCCGCAGCCGCCGCTTCTCGGCACGCCTTTCCGTAAGCGTCGAGCGACTGGCCCTCGGCGGTGGCGGTAAATCTCGTTTCCTCGGCATAGCGCTGCACAACAAGGTCGTCAGGACCGATCTCGACGAATCCGGGCAAGCGTGTGGGCATCCACAGCGGAGCCCATTTGGCAGCCAGGGGAACGTTGGCGTAGGCGCCGCTCACCGGCGCGGGCTGCACCGCCACCTGCCGCCAGTCAGCCCCCAGCTCGACTGCGACCAGCTGTGGCAACAGAGTGCTGACCCCCTGGCCCATCTCGAGCTGGGGCACGGCAACTGTCACGACGCCATCGGTGCCGATCTTGAGCCAGGCACCGAAGGCAGTCTCGTCGGGGCCGGGTTGCAGAGGTGAACCGAACCGGCGTGGCCACAGCGACCACGCTACGAGCAACCCGCCACCTAATGCTGCCCCGGCGAGCAGACCGCGCCGGCTCAGCATCGGCATCAGCCGCGCGCCTCACCAGTTGGGCCATCGCCATGCGCCAACCAATCCGCCACCTTCCGCGCAATAGCGGCAAAGGCGGCGCCGGAAGCATCGTCACCTGAAGCCGGGGGCGTCCCGGCATCGCTGGCAGTGCGGATATCCATGGCCAATGGGATACGCCCGAGGAAGGGTAATTCCAGCCTTTCAGCAATGCTTTCCACACCGCCTTGCCCGAACGGGTCGGAGAATTCGCCGCAATGGGGACACTGGTATCCGGCCATATTCTCGACCAGGCCGATCACGGGAACGCCAGCCGTTTCGAACAGTTGCCCGGCCCGGGCAGCATCGATCAGGGCGAGATCCTGCGGCGTAGAGACGATCACGGCGCCGTCAGGCTTGTGGTTCTGCACCATCGTCAGCTGCACATCCCCGGTCCCCGGCGGCAGGTCTATGAGGATAATTTCGACCGATCCCCAATCGGCTTCGATGAGCTGGGTCAGAGCGCCGGCCGCCATAGGGCCGCGCCACGCCAGCGCCTTGCCCGGCGCAACAAGGTGCCCCATCGACAGCATCGGGATGTCCATGAAGCCCATCACGGGTTGCAGGGTCTGTCCGACAGCCTCGGGTTTGGCCCACTTGCTTGCCAACAGGGTGGGTTGCGATGGACCGTATATATCGGCGTCGACAACGCCGACCGCATGTCCCATCCGCTTGAGTGCCACGGCCAGGTTTGCCGTCAGGGTAGATTTTCCAACCCCACCCTTGCCCGATCCGACCGCGATAAAGCGGCGCGCCACCTTGTCGGCCATGAAAGCTATGCGCGCCTCGTCGATATCGGCTTGCGCCAAAAGAACCGCCTTGGCCTCAGCCTCCATCGCAGAGCGCTCGCGAGCGGAAAGACCGCCGGCATCGAGGACGGCGGTGACCGTCCCTTCCTTCGCCTTCAAGCTGCGCACGCGGCTGACAATCTGTTCGGGCAGGGCTGCCCGCAATCCCGTCTCGTCCATCACGCAGGTGCCTCTAGCAGTAATTTTGCACGCGCCACCCCTGTTTTTCTCCCCATGCGGTACCTATACAGGCTGCATGGAAGGTTTTGACAGGTTCCGGCAACGGATCGGCTTGGCCATGGCGGGGAAAAGCCCGTGGGGTGGCAGTTCAGGTAACGAGGGCAATGGCTCCGGCGGCGGTGATTCCGGCGACGACGGCGGCGCGGACGACAAGTCCGGCGGCCCGCGCAACCCGTGGCTTCCGCCCGGGGCAGGCGGCAAGGACCGTTCTCGCCGATCGGCCAGCATCGAGGATATTTTCAAGAACCGCGGGCCCGAAGGTCCGCGCCGCGGTGGCGGCGGCCCGAATTTCACCCTGCCCCCGCGCCCGGGCGGCAAGAGCTGGTTCCCGCTTATCGCTGGTGGATTGGTGATTCTCGGCCTCGGCTCCACGATGGTCCATCAGATCGGACCCAAGGAACAGGCGGTGGTCAAGACCTTGGGCAATTTCACCCGCACGCTCGACCCCGGCCTGCAGTTTACGCTGCCGTTCCCGATCGAGACCGTCGATGTGGAGGATGTCCAGGGTGTGCGTGCCTTGCAAATTCCCGGCGGTGCACAGGCGCAAAAACTGATCCTGACCGGCGACCAGAACTTGGTCGACCTGAGCTATATCGTGCGCTGGAACATCAATGATTTGGCCAATTTCAAGTTCCGGCTGGTCGAACCGGTCGAAACGGTGAGCGAGGTGGCCGAAGCGGCCATGCGTGCGGCGATCGCCGAGAAAGAGCTCGACGAGACCTTTTCCGGCCAGGGCCGTGCCGCGATCGAGCTTGACGTGCGCGAGAGAATGCAGGCGACTCTCGATGCCTACAATGCCGGCATCCAGGTGCTTGGTGTCGAAATCGAGAAAGCCGACCCGCCGGCCGAGGTCGTCGACGCCTTCCGCGATGTTCAGGTGGCCGAGCAGCAGGCCGATGCTGCACGCAACCAGGCGCGCGGCTATGCCGAGCAGCAGCTTTCCATCGCAAAGGGTGAAGCTGAAGCCTTCGACAAGGTATTCGAACAGTACCGGCTCGCCCCCGAAGTCACCCGCAAACGGCTTTATTACGAAACAATGGAGCGCGTTCTGAGTCAGACCGACAAGACGATCGTCGAACCCAGCGGCGTGACGCCCTATTTGTCGCTGCCCGAGATCCAACGACGCTCGCAAAGGCCCGCTGTACCCGCCGTCACCACGAATGGAGGGCAGTGATCATGCAGGACATCTGGCAAAATTATAGGCTGGTCTTCGTTGCCCTTGCGATTGTGCTGATAGCGTTTCTTTTTAGCGCCTTCGTGGTCCCCGAAGAAGAGCAGGTCGTCATCGTTCGGACGGGTGAACCGAAGTACGTGATCAACACGCCCGGTGGCACCACCGGCGCCGGCCTCTATCTGCGCGTGCCGTTGATCGACCGCGTTGTGCGGATCGAGAAACGCCTGCTCGACCTCACGATGACCGACGAGGAAGTGCTGTCGAACGATCAGCAGCGCCTGCTCGTCAATGCCTATGCGCGGTTCCGCATTACCGACCCTGTCCGGATGGTCGAACGCGCCGGCTCTACCGACGGCGTGCGCACCGCCCTGCAGCCGATCCTCAATTCGGTGTTGAGGCAGGAACTCGGCCGCCGCACCTTCCAGGCGATGCTGACTGCAGAGCGCGGTTCGGCACTGGCAACGGTGCGCGAGAACCTGGACCGCCAGGCCCGCCAGTACGGCGCCGAGGTTGTCGATGTGCAGATCAAGCGCACCGATCTTCCCGACGCCCCCCTGCAATCGGCCTTCCGTCGCATGGAATCGGACCGCGAGCGCGAAGCGCGCGCAATCCGCGCCGATGGCGAGCGTGATGCCGTGGTGATCCGCGCCGAAGCCGATGCGGAAGCTGCCCGGATCTACGCGCAGAGCTTCGGCAAGGATGCGAATTTCTACGATTTCTATCGCGCAATGAAGAGTTACGAGACGACATTCGTCAGCAACAAGGACGCGGGCGAAAGTTCGATCATACTGGCGCCGGACAACGAATATCTGCGCCAGTTCCGCGGTCGCTGACGAACGTCCCTTGTCGCTCGACGAGGGACTTCGACTACAGCCGTCGTTAAAGGCCCGTTCAGTGGCGAAACGCTGAATTGGCAGGTCTAGGCTGACAGGCTGAAACCAGAGACGCACGCTGTGCGTATCTGCATGCGAGAAAGAAGAGGAACGAGAGAAGGTGAAACCCGTGCGATATGCATATGGCCTGAGCACCGCGCTGCTCCTGGGTGGCGCAACGATTTCCCTGGTGACCGGACAGCCGGCAGGGGCGCAGGTTGCGGTCAACGACGATCGCGCCATGGCGACAATGGTTCCGCGCGCCGGTGCACCGGCGAGCTTTGCCGATCTGACGGCACAATTGCAGCCGGCGGTGGTCAATATCTCGACCCGCCAGCGAGTGCAGGTGGATACCAGAAACCCCTTCCAGGGTACCCCCTTTGCGGACCTGTTCAACCGCCGCGGCCAGTCCCAGCCGCAGACCCGCGAGGCACAATCGCTAGGGTCCGGCTTCTTTATTTCGGCCGATGGCTATGTCGTTACCAACAATCACGTCGTCAGCCCGACTGGCCGCGGTACGGTTGAAGAAATCACCGTAACCATGCCCGACGGTACCGAATACGCAGCCGAACTGGTCGGGGCCGATGCACAGTCGGATCTGGCAGTACTCAAGGTCAGCCGCGCTGCGGACTTCCCGTTCGTCAAATTCGGTGATTCGACCAAGACCCGGGCCGGTGACTGGGTGATCGCCATCGGCAATCCCTTCGGCCTCGGCGGCACGGTCACCTCCGGCATAGTCTCGGCGCAATTGCGCAACACCGGTGGGGGCGCCTACGATCGCTATATCCAGACCGATGCCAGCATCAATCGCGGCAATTCGGGTGGCCCGCTGTTCGACATGCAGGGCAATGTCATCGGCATCAATAACGCGATCTTCTCTCCGTCGGGTGGCAGTGTCGGGATCGGCTTCGCCATTCCCGCCGAAATCGCGGCCCCGATTGTCGATCAGTTGCGCAAGGGGGCCGTGATCGAGCGCGGCTATCTCGGCGTGCAGATCCAACCGGTGACCGAAGATGTCGCCGATTCGCTCGGGCTGCCCAAGAACCGCGGCGAGTTCGTGCAGATCGTGGTCGAAGGCGAGGCCGCTGCGCGTGCCGGATTGCGTCCGGGCGACATCGTGATGAAGATCAACGGGCGTGAGGTGACGCCCGACCAGACCTTGTCCTTCCTGATCGCCAATATCTCTCCAGGCACAACCGTGCCGGTCGAGATCATTCGTGACGGCAGCCGTCGCACGCTCAACGTAAAGGTTGGCAAGCGACCCAGCGAAGAGCAGATTCGCCAGGCGCAAGTCTTCTCGCAAGACGAATCTGAAGATTCGACGGGTACGCCCGACATGAGTGAAAGCGAGATGATCGCGGACCGGCTTGGCCTTGGCGTCATCCCCGTCTCCGAGGAAATCGCCCGCCAGCTGGGCATCCCCGCCAATACTTCCGGCCTTGCCATCGCGGTTGTCGATCCCAATTCTGATGCTGCCCGCAAGGGCTTGCGCCGGCGCGACATCGTGCTCACCGCCAACTACCAGCCGGTCCCAGACGTCGCGGCGCTCGAGCGGATCATCAGCGAAGCTCGTGCCGCCGGACGCGGCTCGGTCCTGCTCCAGGTCAAGCGCGGGGCACAGCCTGCTCGCTATGTCGGGATCCGCCTGCAGGACTGACCCCAAACTTTTGCCGTTGAACGAAAACCCCCGCCGGATGTCCCGGCGGGGGCTTTTTGTTTGATCGCCGCAACGCCCTGCGAGGTGCCGATGGTCGGCTAACGAGGAGGCGGGTTTTGCCGTGGCGGCGGCGTTTGCTGCGGCTGCGCGGGAGTGATGATCCGCGGCCCGGGCGGACGAGGTGTGCTACGCGGCTGGGCCGGTTCCCCCCCTGTCGCCCGGTTCAGGAAATCGTCGCTGGCGGCCTGGGGGCCGCCATCGGCCGACGAGTCTGCAGGCTGGCGCGGCCGGATTGCTTCACCCGGCCGGCTAGCTTCGGAGGGCGCGTTCTCGCTCGGCCCTTCGATCCGGCCTGGCTCGATCAGATTGCCCTGCTCATCGATGTAGTAATAGTCTTCCGGGTCGCCAAAGTAGAATTCGTCATCGGGCTCGAGCTGCCATTCAGGCAGTTTTAGATCGGTGTCGAATTTCTCAGGGGGGCGATCTTTCACGGCATAGCGCATGTAGGCGGCAAAGGCCTGCGCCGGTGCCCGCCCGCCCTGCAGGCCGGCAACACGGGCATTGTCATCGCGCCCCATCCAAACGCCGGTCGTGATACCGCTGGAAAAGCCGACAAAATAGCCGTCCTTGTTCGAACTGGTGGTCCCCGTCTTGCCCGCCACCGGGCGCCCGATCTGGGCCGCACGCCCGGTGCCGGTGGCCACTGCTGCCTGCAGGAGATCCGTCATCCCGGCCGCGACATAGTCAGGCACCAGC
Organism: Qipengyuania sp. CAU 1752; assembly: GCF_054482615.1. NCBI lineage: Bacteria > Pseudomonadati > Pseudomonadota > Alphaproteobacteria > Sphingomonadales > Erythrobacteraceae > Qipengyuania > Qipengyuania sp. CAU 1752. Next base: position 60,824 of record NZ_JBTLRE010000001.1, read on the forward strand.
TGCACGCTGCGCGATCCCTCGTGCTTGTAGATCGTCTCTCCATCGGCGGTTGTCACCTTGACGATGCCAAACGGTTCGACGCTCTTACCCTTGGCAGAAACGCCGGCAAATGCGCGCGTCATGTCGATCAGCCGCACCTCGTTTGATCCCAGAACCATCGACGGATAGGTCGAAATCTCGGTGGTGATACCAAACCTCCGGGCCATCGAGGCAACCGTGCCGAAGCCTACTTCGTAGCCGAGTTGCGCGGCCACGGTGTTGCGCGAAGTTGCAAACGCCGTCCGCAAGTTCATTTCCCCGGCATAGCCGCCGCCCGAATTGCGCGGGCTCCACCCGTCGATCGTGGTCTCGGTATCGACCACCCGGTCCTCGGGCGTGTAGCCGGCCTCGAGCGCGGCGAGGTAGACAAACAGTTTCCATGAAGAACCGGGCTGGCGCAGTGCAGTGGTGGCGCGGTTGAAGCTGGTCTCGACATAGTCGCTGCCGCCGACCAGGGCGAGCACCGCTCCGTCGCGGTCGAGGCTGACCAGCGCACCTTGTGCACCGGCGGGAGCATTTGCCTCGATCGCGGCCTGTGCCGCTCTTTGCATCCCGACATCGATCGTCGTCCAGACCGTAATCGGTTCGAATGTTTCGGGCAGCAGGATGTCGAGCTGTGGCAGGGCCCAGTCGGTGAAATAGCGCACCGAGTTCTGGCCCGCCTCCTGCTTCAGCTTGACCGCAGCGACATCGACTGAAGCTTCGCTGGCCGAGATCCGGCCCTGTTCGCGCATCAGCCGCAGCACGACCTTGGCGCGGTCCACAGCAGCATCGACATCCGCGGTCGGCGAATAACGGCTCGGTGCCTTGACGAGACCGGCGATGATAGCCGCTTCGGCAACGCTCAACTCGGTACCCGGATGGCTGAAGAATTTCCGGCTGGCGCTATCGATGCCGTACGCGCCGCCGCCGAAATAAACCTTGTTGAGATAGAGCTCGAGGATTTGCTCCTTGGAGAACTTGGTCTCCAGAGCAAGCGCCAGCACTGCCTCGCGCAGCTTCCGGTCGAGGGTGCGGTTGGAATTGAGAAAAATGTTGCGCGCGAGCTGCTGGGTGATGGTGGAGGTGGCGGAGATACGTCCATTGCCCGAGGCCGCATCCCACACCGCACGGGCAAGGCCGTAGGGATCAATCCCGATATGCGATTGATAGCGGCGGTCCTCGACCGCGATCATTGCATCTTTCATCACCGCAGGAATCTCGCGATGCGGGATCCATTGGCCGAAGCTGGGTCCGAGCTCGAGAATTTCGCTGCCGTCGCGAGCACGCACGACGATTGTCTGCGCGGTCTGCGTTGCTTTCAACTGGCTGAAACTGGGCAGGGATCGAGCTGCGAACAATACTGCAAGGGCCAGGAACAATGCGGCCAGGATGGCCGATGCACCGCCCCATAAGACGATCCGCTTTACCACCCTGCGGAACCGGCCCTGCGGATTGGCGGCGGCGTGCCTTCTTGCCTTTTGCGCCGCTTTGCGGCGGCTGCCTCTCTTGGCCATGCGGTTACGCTATCCCGTCACGCATGCGACGCGCATGCAATTGCGATATACCCTGCATAGGCGATGCGTAACGTGCCGTGAACGGTCTAATCGCCTTTGTTGTCAGTTGTATCATTCGAGAATTCGAGCGCTGCACTGTTGATGCAATAGCGCAAGCCGCCCTGATCGGCTGGACCATCGGGAAACACATGGCCAAGATGGCCGTCGCATTTTGCACAGGTAACCTCGGTGCGGATCATGCCGTGCGCGGTGTCCCTGTGTTCGGCCACGGCATCGCCCAAAGCGGGCTTGGTAAAGGCCGGCCATCCGCATCCACTGTTATATTTGGCATCGCTCGCGAACAGCTTCTGGCCACAACCTGCGCAGACATATTCGCCCTGTTCGAAGAACTCGTCATACTCACCACTGAAGGGGCGCTCGGTCCCTTTCTCGCGCAATACGTGATATTGCTCGGGGGTCAGTTCCTCGCTCCATTCGCGTTCGGACTTTTGTTTGGGATCGGTCATCGAGCAACTCCTTCGCCAAGGATATGGTGTCCGGCCGTCCGCGCCTCAAGCATCGACGGTCAGGCGTCGAGCATGGCGTAGTGCGTGGGCGGCTGAATCACTTCCATTCGTTCGCTCAACAGCGGACCGAAACTGGGGCGGCTCTTGAACGCAGTATACCAGTCGCGGGTCTGATCATGCCCCTTCCAGTCGATCCCGCCGAGATAATCGGCGACCGAGATTTGCGCCGCCGCGGCGAGATCGGCCAGGCTCATCTGCGGCCCGGCGAGCCACGGCCGCGTGTCGATTAGATAGTCGATGTAGTCGAGATGTCCGTGAGCCAGCTTCATCGCTTCACGCAAGGCGCGGCTATCGGGCGGCTGGCGCAGGATCAGCCGCTTCTTCATCCGTTCGTGCAACAGCGGCAAGGTGACATCGCCGAAGAAATTCTCGTCGAACAGAGCGACCAGACGGCGGATCTCGGCGCGGTTGGTGGCGGTGCCGTTGATCATCGGCGACTTGTCGACTGTCTCTTCGAAATATTCGCAGATCGCGCGGCTGTCGGCGAGCGATAAGCGGCGCTCCGGATCGTGCAGAACCGGGGTTCGACCGGCCGGGTTCATGGCCCAGAATTCATCGTCGGCCGCCCACGGATCGGCGCGCCACAACTCGTAGCCCACGCCTTTTTCGCTCAGCAGCAGGCGCACCTTGCGGCTGAACGGGCAGAGCGGGAATTGATAGAGGCGCCACATGGGATACGTCTTTGCCGCAATGCTGACGCTGCGTCCATACGGCGGAGCAGCTTATCGGACGGAATCGGCACCATCTTCGATGGCAGTCTCCATCTGGGCTGCCATGTCGCGCAAGGCCGGCAGCATGGCCGCCAGGGCGCCGCTCATTCCAGCAAGCCTGTCCATCGCTTGTGGCACTTCGCGGTGAATATCCTGCGGCAAATATTCCGCCTCCGGAGCAAGGTCGCGCACCGTCTGGTCGGGATCGATATCATCGATAGGTTCGCCTGCGATTTCCGCCATCGCTTCGGCCAGCGGCGCAACCTTCAGGTTGAGCAGGACCTGCGACATCGCCGCCAGCATCTCGCTAGCTTGCACCTGCACGACCGGATCGCGCAAGGTTTCGACCATTGCGCCGAGTTCTGCGTCGGATTCAGGCGCAATCTGGGCCAGGGCGGGAGTGGGAACGGCGAGCGACAAGGCCGCGCCGAAGGCTAATATGGTTCGCATGGGCTTTCCTCGGTTGGAAGAAGAGGAACCCACCTCCTAGTTCATCTGCAGTGACCCGAAGCTGAACGGTCGGTCAGAGACCCGAGGCGTCAAGCAGCAGCAGGCAGCCGGGCATGACATTGGCGAGGGTGCCGTCATCCCACAATGTGTGCGCTTCGGCCGACAGGACGGCGCTGATCTGGTCGCGGGTCAGGCCAGCCTCTTCCATCGTTTGCGCGCTGGCGCGAACGAAGAACTCCTTCCCGCGCTCGGAGAGATCAGGATAGGCCAGCGCCTCGCTGTTGCCGGCCTCCTGCCCCTTGGCCACGATAGCGAAAGCAGCCGAACAGCGAATGCTTGTCCGCTGTTGCAGCGAAAGTTGCGGTTCGGCAGGAGCCTGCGCCGTGAAAGCCAGGGTCGAAGCGATGAGGGTCGTTATCATGGGTCGGCCCTATAGCTGACAATCTGAACGGATGCTGCCCCCTCGGCAATTTCATGCAAGGCTTTACCGAATCACATCCTGTCCCCAAACCGACCAGACATATTCAAAGGACCCCAGATGACCGATTACCCCCAATTGAGCCTGCTGATCGGCGGAGAAATCATCAACTCGGGCCGGGAAGCCGTTGACGTGCTCGATCCGGCCACTGGTGAAGCCTTCGCTGCCCTGCCCCGCGCCACCCGTGACGATCTCGACACTGCACTCGGTCACGCAGAAGCAGGCTTTGCCAGATGGCGGGCGACTTCGGCCGACGAACGCGAAGCGATTTTGCGCAAGGCCGCGGGCCTGATCCGCGAGCGCGCCAAGGATATCGGTACGGCCATCACCCGCGAGCAGGGCAAGCCAGTCAAGGAAGCGATTGGCGAGACGATCTATTGTGCCATGCTGCTCGAATTCTATGCCGGCGAGTGCAAGCGCAATTATGGCCGCACGCTGGTGCGCCCGGATGGTCAGCGGGCCGACGTCCGGCACGAACCGGTCGGCCCCATCGCCGGCTTCAGCGCTTGGAATTTCCCCGCCTTGAACGTGATGCGCAAAATCGGCGGAGCGCTGGCAGCGGGCTGCTCGGTCATCGTCAAACCGAGCGAGGAGACCCCTGCTGGCGGGCTGGCGATGGTCCAGGCCATGCTCGATGCGGGCGTGCCGGGCGATGCCTGCCAGGCGGTGTTCGGCGTCCCTGACGAGATCAGCCGTCACCTGCTGGGCTCGCCTGTCATTCGCAAGATGACCTTCACCGGCTCAACCGCGGTCGGCAAGCACCTCGCCGCGCTGGCGGCCGAAAACCTGCAGCGCGCAACGCTCGAACTGGGTGGCCACGGCCCCGTGCTGGTGTTCGAGGATGCCGATATCGACAAGGCGCTCGACACAATGGCGGCGAACAAGTTCCGCAATGCCGGCCAGGTTTGTGTCAGCCCGACCCGCTTCCTGGTCGAAGAAGGCGTGTTCGAACGCTTCCGTGACGGCTTTGTCGAGCGTGCGAAAGCCATCACGGTCGGCAATGGCATTGACAAGGAAACCCAGATGGGGCCGATGGCGAGCGAGCGCGGTCCCGACGGCATCCAGTCCAAGATCGCCAACGCCAAAGACAAGGGCGGCAAGTTGCTGGCCGGTGGCGAGCGGATCGGTAACCAGGGCTTCTTCCACCAACCCACCGTGCTCGCCGAAGTGCCAATCGATGCCGAGATCATGAACGAGGAGCCGTTCGGCCCTGTCGCCATCATCAACTCGATGCCGGGATATGATGCGATGATCAAAGAGGCCAACCGCCTGCCTTACGGCCTCGCCGCCTATGCCTGGACGCGGGACGCTGGCAAGCGCGCGCAGCTCGCCAGCGAAATCGAGAGTGGGATGATCGCCATCAATGGCGGCGGTGTCAGCGCCGTCGATGCTCCGTTCGGCGGGGTCAAATGGTCGGGCTATGGGCTGGAAGACGGTGCCGAAGGCGTCGCCGCCTGCATGGTCTCAAAGACCGTCCACGAAACATTCTGAAGGAGACGCAAGCGATGAAGACTCGCGCCGCCGTCGCATTCGAAGCCAACCAGCCGCTCGAGATCGTCGAGCTCGATCTCGAAGGTCCAAAGGCAGGTGAAGTGCTGGTCGAAATCATGGCGACCGGCATCTGCCATACCGATGCCTACACGCTCGACGGGCTCGATTCAGAGGGGATATTCCCTTCTGTGTTGGGGCATGAGGGCTGCGGCGTGGTCCGTGAAGTGGGTGCCGGAGTAACATCGGTGGTACCGGGCGATCACGTCATCCCGCTTTACACGCCCGAATGTCGCCAGTGCAAAATGTGCCTGTCGGGCAAGACCAATTTGTGCAACGCGATCCGTGCGACGCAAGGCCAGGGGCTGATGCCCGACGGAACCAGCCGGTTTTCCTACAAGGGCGAGACAATCTACCACTACATGGGCTGCTCGACCTTCTCCAACTTCACCGTCCTCCCCGAAATCGCTGTCGCCAAGATCCGCGAGGACGCGCCGTTCGATACCACTTGCTACGTCGGCTGCGGAGTCACCACGGGCGTAGGCGCGGTGGTCAACACCGCCAAGGTCCAGCCAGGCGACAATGTCGTGGTCTTTGGCCTCGGGGGGATCGGGCTCAATGTCTTGCAAGGCGCGAAGATGGCCGGGGCCGACCGGATCGTCGGCGTCGACATCAATCCCGATCGCGAGGAGTGGGGCCTCAAGTTTGGCATGACCGATTTCGTGAATCCGAAAGAGACCAGCGACATCGTGGGTCATCTTGTCGAAATGCTCGATGGCGGGGCCGATTACAGCTTCGACTGCACCGGCAACACCGATGTGATGCGCCAGGCCCTTGAATGCTGCCACAAGGGCTGGGGCACCTCCATCATCATCGGCGTGGCCGAGGCGGGTAAGGAAATCGCTACCCGACCGTTCCAGCTGGTGACAGGACGCAACTGGCGCGGGACCGCTTTCGGCGGGGCGAAGGGACGCACCGACGTGCCCAAGATCGTCGACTGTTATATGAACGGCAAGATTGCCATCGACCCGATGATCACCCACCGGCTCAGCCTCGACGAGATCAACAAGGGCTTCGACCTGATGCATGCCGGCGAGAGCATCCGGGCGGTCGTTGTATATTGACGGTGCAATACGCAGACTCGCAGTCTCTGGACGACGAAGTTCGTTTGCCCGTCACCAAAGCAGGCGATACGGCCCGTACCGATAACCACCAGACCGCCACCAAGGCAGTCGATCTAGAGGAGAATGGATGATGTTCAGTCACGTGATGTTGGGGGCCGACGATATCGATGCCGCCAAGAAATTCTACGATGCCACTTTCAAGGCGCTGGGCGGTCGTGAAGCCTCGGTCGATCCCAAGGGTCGGCTGATCTACATGCACAACGGCGGCGTTTTCCTCGTCTCCAAACCGATCGACGGGCAGCCCGCCACATGCGCCAATGGCGGCACGATCGGCTTTGCGGTTGATAGCGAGGAGCAGGGCCAGGCCTGGCACGATGCCGGGGTCGCCAATGGCGGCACCGCGATTGAAGACCCGCCCGGGATCCGCGAAAGCGAGATCGGCAAGATGTACCTGGCCTACCTGCGCGATCCGGCGGGCAACAAGATCTGCGTCATGAAGCGCATGGGCTAACACTGCGCACCATGGAAAGACTGATTGAAACCCGCAGCTTCGGCGGAGTGCAGGGAGTTTACTCCCACGTCTCCGCCGAAACCGGCACCGAGATGACGTTCTCGGTCTTCCTCCCGCCGCAGGCGCAGGAAGGCGCGGTCCCGGTTCTGTGGTTCTTGTCCGGCCTCACCTGCACACATGCCAATGTCACCGAGAAGGGTGAATTCCGTGCTGCCTGCTCTAAAGCCGGGATCGCCTTCATTGCGCCTGACACTTCGCCGCGCGGCGACGATGTGCCCGATGCCGATGGCGAGTATGATTTCGGCAAGGGTGCGGGCTTCTATGTTGATGCGACGCGTGAACCGTGGTGCAAGAACTACCGGATGCGCAGCTATATCGAGCGCGAATTGCCTGAACTGATCGCGTCCGAGTTCCCCTTGGATATGGATCGGCAATCGATCTCGGGCCATTCGATGGGCGGGCATGGCGCGCTCACCATTGGCTTGCGGAACCCCGAGCGGTTTCGTGCCATCAGCGCCTTTAGCCCGATCGTCGCGCCGAGCCACGTTCCGTGGGGCAACAAGGCGTTGGGCCGCTATTTGGGGGAAGATCGCGATAGCTGGCGCGAATATGATGCTATCGCGCTGATCGAAGGCGGTGCTCGCCACGAGCATTTGCTAGTCGACCAGGGCACAGCCGACGATTTCCTGCATGAACAGCTCAAGACCGGCTTGCTGGCGCTCGCTGCCAAGAAAGCCGGGATGAATGCGACGATCCGGATGCAGGAGGGCTACGACCACTCCTACTACTTCATCTCGACCTTCATGGCCGAGCATGTCGCGTGGCACGCCGAGCGGTTGAGTTAGATCAGGGACACCTGGTGTAGGTCCGCGCCCCAAGGACCGCATCGTCGCCAAATTCTTCCAGCACCAGTTTCCGGTCTTCAGGCTGAGCTTCGAGCGAAAGCTCTCGCGTCCATTCCATACCCTCGCCTTTGAATGCGAAATCGCCGCGCAAGGCGTGGTCGCCCGTTTGCCTGGCATAGCCAAGTGTCGCCACCGATTCGTAGAAGCGGATGGAATTGGCAGAGATTTCCGCCAACCCCTTGGTGTCGCCTCTGCGGGACGTACAATCGGCGGGCACCAGGCCCCACCGACCCTGCATCGCCGCAGGAATTGTCGATAGGGTCTCGCTATCCGTTTGCGGTGGTGCGCCGGCATTTTCGGCATCTGCAGTAATGGTCTCGCTGGCGCCGGTTTCGTCAGTCGAGACCTGCTCGTCCGATTGCGGCGAGCACGCCGCGACGGTCAGTGTGGTCGCTGCCAGCACGATGATTGATTGTCTCATGGGATCTGTCCGCTTGAACCGCTACGAGCGCGACGGGCTGTCTGCACTCACCTCGAAAAGCGCGTATTCCGCGCGCCAATTGGCTCCGCTTGCGCTCACTTCACGCTCATTGGTGAAGAACCATTGGCGCTCGATAGAAACGCCAAGTTCGGCGGCCAGTTCCACGAAATCGGTTACCGTCACGTGGTGGATATTGGCGGTTTCGTACCAGCTCACCGGCAGGTGTCGCGTTACCGGCATTCGGCCGCTGCTCGCCAGCGCCCAGCGCATTCGCCAATAGGCGAAATTGGGAAAGCTGATGAAGGCGCGGCGGCCCACGCGCAGCAATTCTGACAACATGTGATCGGGCCGGGCTGCTGTTTGCAGGGTCTGGCTCAGGATCGCGTAGTCGAATGCCCCGTCGGGATAGAAGGCAAGGTCGCGGTCGGCATCGCCCTGCACCACGCTCAGCCCCCGCGCGACACAGGCCGCGACGCACCCCCCATCAATCTCGATCCCGCGCGCGTCGACACCCTTTTGGTCTCGCAAGGCCGCCATCATCACGCCATCGCCGCATCCCACATCCAGGGCGCGTGTGTCCGGCTCTACCCGGTGGAGGATCGCGGCAAGGTCGGGGCGAAGCGTTTCAACCATCGAGGAATCCCTTTACGACCCGGTCGAGCGCGGGCACATCGAGCAGGAAGCTGTCATGGCCATAGGGCGCTGCAAGTTCGACGAAGCTGACCGGCGCGCCAACCGCGTTGAGCGCGTGGACTACGTGCCGGCTTTCCGCAGTTGGGTAGAGCCAATCGGTGTCGAAGCTGACCAGGCAAAAACGCGATGATGTGCCGTGGAACGCGTCAGCCAGCCGCCCGCCGTGTTCCTCCGCCAGGTCAAAATAATCCATCGCGCGGGTAATGTAGAGATAGCTATTGGCGTCGAACCGTCGAGTGAACCCGCTGCCCTGATAGCGCAGGTAGCTTTCGACCTGGAAATCGGCATCGAAGCCAAAGGTGCGAGCGCCGGGCGTGCCATCGGGGCGATCCTGCAGCCGTCGGCCAAATTTCTCGGTCAGCCCCTCTTCGGAAAGATAGGTGATATGCGCCGCCATCCGCGCCACCGCGAGGCCGGCGTCGGGTGAAAGCTCGCCGCCGTAATAATCGCCGCCTTGCCAGTTCGGATCGGCCATGATCGCCTGGCGGCCCAGTTCGTGAAAGGCGATGTTCTGGGCCGAGTGGCGGCTCGTCGACGCGATCGCCAGCACCCGCGCAGCGCGATCGGGGAAATTGGCCGCAAGGCTCAGCGCCTGCATCCCGCCCATCGATCCACCCACCACCGTGTGCAAGCGCGCGATCCCCAGCGCATCGAGCAACGCCACTGTTGCCCGCACCATGTCGCGAATAGTGATGACCGGAAACCGCATGGCGTAGGGCGCGCCATCGGGTGACGCGCTGCCCGGCCCGGTCGATCCAAGGCAACTGCCGATGACGTTGGGGCAAATAACGTGATAACGCGCGGTATCGATCGGCTTGCCGGGGCCAACCATCCGTTCCCACCAGCCGGGCTTTCCGGTTACGGGATGCTGCGAGGCAACATATTGATCGCCGGTCAGTGCATGACAGACAAGCACCGCGTTGGACCCGTCCGCGTTGAGCTCGCCATAAGTCTCATATGCTATCTCAACGCCGTCCAGCGCCTGCCCGCTGTCGAGCGGCAACGGGTCTGGAAGCGCAAGGGTTTGGGGCGTGTGAGACACTTGAGATATTGCCACGAGAGGGAGGGGAAAGACTTTCTCGTCTCTTACCGCGTCGCCTAACGCTTGTCGAAGGGCGGTATTTCTTTAAGGCCCCATAGCCGAGATGACACAGCGCCCGACAATGAAACCCTGGATCGAAGCGATCCACGCCTATGTGCCGGGCCGCGCCACCAGCAAGGGTGGACAGGTTCTGACCAAGCTGTCGGCCAATGAAAATCCACTTGGCTGCTCGGACAGGGCGCTTGAAGCACTGGGGCAGCCGGCCGGCCCTGCGATCTATCCCGATCCCGATGCTACGGCTCTGCGCGCCGCGCTCGGAAAGATGCACAGCCTCGCGCCCGAGCGGATCGTGTGCGGCACCGGGTCGGACGAATTGCTCAACCTGGCGGCACAAGCTTTCGCGGGGACCGGTCCCGACGGTCCCGACGAAGTCCTGTTCAGCCGCTACAGCTTCGCGGTCTATGATATCGCCGCCCGGCGCTGCGGCGCGGTGCCGGTCGAGGCACCCGATGCCGATTATGGCGCCGACGTCGATGCGTTGCTGGCAGCGGTGACCGAGCGAACCCGCGTCCTCTTCCTCGCCAACCCCAACAATCCGACCGGCAGCTTCCTCCCGCGCGAAGAGATCGAACGGCTTCATGCGGGCCTGCCGTCCGACGTGCTGTTCGTGCTCGATCAGGCTTATGCCGAGTATCTTGGCCCTGACGAGGACGATGGCGGGTTTGCGCTGGCTGAAGCGCATGACAACGTGCTCGTCACCCGCACCTTTTCCAAGGCCTATGGTCTGGCCGGTGAACGGATCGGCTGGGCCACCGGAGCTCCGCACCTGGTCGCTGCGCTCAATCGCATTCGGGGCCCCTTCAATGTCACCGGCAGCGGTCAGCGCGCGGCGCTCGCCGCGCTGGAGCACCAGGGATTCCTTGCCGAGACCCGCGCTCACAACACGCGCGAACTGGCGCGTTTCAGCGAAGCGATGCGGGCCCTCGGCAACCATGGCATCCGTCCCCTGCCGAGCAAGGCCAATTTCGTCCTTGTCCTGTTCGAAGGGTCTCTGACGGCCGAAGTTGCACTCGAAGCGCTAGTCGAGGGGGGCTACGCCGTCCGGCATCTTCCCGGCCAGGGCTTGCCGCAGGCATTGCGCATCACGGTCGGCATGGCTGACGATATGAACGCGATCGCTGCGATCATTTCCGCCGCAGCCGAGGAAGCACAATGAGTTTCTCGCGGGTAGCCATTATCGGACTTGGCCTGCTAGGCGGTTCGCTCGGCCTGGCGCTGCGGGAAAGATTGCCTGGCGTGGGAACCGTCGGATACGACCGCGATCCTACCACCAGGGCTCGCGCTGCCGAGCGTGGATTGGTGGCGCAAATTGCCGAGAGCGCGGAGGAGGCAGTCCTCGGCTGCGATCTCGTAATCCTGTGCGTGCCCGTTGGTGCAATGCAGGAGGCGGCCCGCGAAATTGCGGCATCCTTGCCCGCAGGAGCGATCGTCAGTGATGTCGGCTCGTCCAAGCGATCGGTCCAGCAGGCCTTGGCCCAGGCGCTGCCCGACCATGTTGCCATCCCTGCACACCCGGTTGCCGGGACCGAGCAAAGCGGTCCCGATGCCGGATTTTCAAGCCTGTTCGATGGGCGCTGGTGCATCCTGACCCCGCCCGCGGATGCGCCAGAAGACGCGGTCCAGCGGCTGGCCGAGCTATGGCGTCTTCTGGGTGCGCGGGTCGAAATCATGGACGCCGAACACCACGACCTGGTGTTGGCGGTGACCAGTCATATCCCCCATTTGATCGCTTACACGATCGTCGGCACGGCGTCGGACATGGAAGACGTGACCAGGAGCGAAGTCATCAAATATTCGGCCGGTGGTTTTCGCGATTTTACCCGCATCGCCGCCAGCGATCCGGTAATGTGGCGCGACGTGTTCCTTAACAATCGCGACGCAGTGCTGGAAATGCTCGGCCGCTTCACCGAGGACCTCACCGCTTTGCAGCGCGCCATCCGTGCAGGAGACGGCGACACGCTGCACGATCTGTTCAGCCGGACCCGCGATATCCGCCGTTCGATCATCGACGAGGGACAGGACGACGCGGCGCCCGATTTTGGCCGCGATCACTGATCAGACGCTGTTCAGCGCGTTGATCGCTGCCTCGGTCCGTCTTTCTACTTCGTCGCGTGGCAACCCGGCGGGGATTGGCTCGCCGAAGCGGTAGGTAATGGTGCCGGGTCGTTTCCATGTCCGGTGGTAAAGCGGCCCGCTGTTCACCGCGACCGGGATTACCGGCAGCTTGACCATCTTGTAGATCCCCGAAAACCCCGATTGCAGCTTGCCGTGGTGGCCGTGCGGGACACGGGTGCCTTCTGGGAAGATCACCAATGGGCGCCCTTCCTCGGCTTTGGCCCGAGCTTCACGCATGATCATCATCAGCGCTTTGGCGCCTTCGTTGCGGGCGACCGGTACAAGGCCATAGCGGCGGGCGAGATAGCCCCAGACCGGAATGGCAAACAGTTCCTTCTTGGCGAAGACCACGGGGTTGGTGAACATGTAAGGCGCATCAAGCGCCTCGAAAAAGCTTTCATGCTTCACCGCATAGAGGGTCGGCGTATCGACCGGTCCGCTACCTTCGATGACGATCCTGATGCCGAGGATATGGCGCAGGCACCAGCGATGCCAGCTCCCCCAGTTCTTCACCGCGCGGCGAAAAGCCGCCTTGCCGACGAAGGCACCCAGCAGCGAGATCAGCACGCAGATTGTGCTGCCGATATAATAAACCGGGTAGAAAACGATATTGCGCAGCGTAATCATGGCCGGGCCTTATAGCGGGACGAACCGCGAGAGCCAGCTTGCCAGCAGCTTGTTGTATTCGAGGAACAGGGTGAACAGCGATGGCTCGGTCGCCACTGCATCCTCGACGATGCGGATATTGGTCGGCAATTGCCGCCGCAATTCGGACGCCGCACGGCGCATGTGCCAGTCGGAGGTTACCAACCGCAATGAGCGGATCTTGTTGCGGGCGACCCAATCCGCGGTTTCCACCGCATTGCCGCGGGTATTCATCGCCTCGAAGCCGAGCACGACGCAGCACTGCATCTGGTCCATCGAAACGTTGAACTCTTCCGCAAACTCTACCGGCCGGACATCGGTATCGACACCGGTCACCAACACCAGCCTCGCCTTACCCTGATCAAGGATCTGCAATCCGTGCGCGATCCGCCCGGCTCCGCCCGTCGGCACTATGACTGCATCGGTTTCCTGCTCGGACAATGGCTGCGGCAGGGTCACGGCAAACCACATGAAGCCGAGCACCCAGCTCACGAAGAGAAGGAGGAAAAGTCGCCAGATCACAGCATCTTCCTCAGTGCAGCGACAACGGTCAGCCGCGCGGTCACCATGGCCAGCAATACGGTGATCAACGGCACAAGGGCGATTGCCAGCCAATCATGCCAACCGAGGCCGCCACCGGCCACCATGCCGCTATCGAGTGCGGCAAAACGTTGCCCAAGGAACAGCACTGCCGCCGCCCCCAGAACCAGCCCGACCGCTCCGCCAAGCGCCGCATCCGCCGCCACGGTCCGCTGGAATACACGCGCGATCTGGGTGTCGGTCCCGCCCAGCAGGTGGACGACCTCGATTGTCTCGCGATTGCTGCCGAGCGCACTACGGGCAGCAAGGAACACCGCTGCAAGGCTGGTCGTGGCAAGCAGCACGACCAGCGCCAGAGCCAGATATTGCAGCGAGGCAATCGCCGAGAAGACCGGGCCGAGCCATGTCGCCTGGGCATCAATCCGCGCATCGGGCGCAACTTGCAGGAGGGCCGCGCGCATCCGCCGCAACTTGTCCGGAGTTGCTTCTTCACGCAGGCGGACGTCTATCAACGCGGGCACCGGCACCGTCTCGCCATCGATCCCGGCACCAAGCCACGGCTCTAGCAGACCTTCCAGCTCGCTCTGGGGTACGCGCCGAATGGTAGCCACCTCCGGGAATCCGGCCAGCACTTCTTCCACCGCCTGCGCCTGTCGCGTGCGTTCGGTTGGGTCAGCCTCGACCACTTGGATCGTGGCGCCGCCCGAAAGCTCCGCCTGTGCGCCATCGGCAAGATTGCTCAAGGCCAGCCCTGAAGCAGTCGCGATGACCGTCAAGGCGACCATGATGGCGATGACCCACGGCACCGGTCCGGCCAGGCTGCCCTGCGGCAACAACTGGCTGGCCCGTTCGCCCCGAAACGGTACCAACCCACGACCCAGACGGCTTTTGACAGGCGGTGTCTTGCTCATCGCGGGCGCGCCTCTGCCGCCTTGTGGCGCGGGGGATTGCGCAGCATTCCCGTGGGATCGGACAGGCGCCCCTTGTCGAGCCGCATGATCATCGATTGCGGCACTTTTTGCAGCAGGTGCAGGTCATGGGTCGCCACCACTACCGTGGTTCCGAGGCGGTTGAGCGCCTCGAACAGGCGCAGCAGCTTGACCGCCATCTCCGGATCGACGTTACCGGTTGGCTCGTCCGCCACCAGCACGTCGGGCCGACCGATCACCGCGCGGGCGATGGCCACACGCTGTTGTTCACCGCCGGAAAGTGTCGCTGGTCGCGCTTCGGCACGGTGGGCAAGGCCTACCCATTCGAGCATGTCGGCGACGGGCTTGGCCAAATCCGCCTCCGAGACGCCTGACACCCTGAGCGGCAGAGCAATGTTGTCATGCGCCGACATGTGCGGAACCAGCCGGAAGTCCTGGAAAACCACGCCGAGCCGACGGCGATAGCTGGGCAACCGGGCGCGGGGCAGAGTGATGACATCGGTACCGAACATGCGGATGACCCCGCGCGAGGGACGCTGGGCCAGATAGAGCAGCTTGAGCAGAGAGGTCTTGCCCGCGCCGCTGGCACCGGTGAGGAAATAGAAACTGCCCGGCCACAAGGTGAAAGAGATGTCGCTTAACACCTCCTTGCCCTGGCCGTAGCGTAGGCCGACGTTGTCAAAGGTCACGACCTCTTCGTCACCTTCGGACATCGGCAGACCTTTCGAATGGGGGCATTGTGGCGGAAAACATCAGTACTCGAGGGCTATAGCGGCCCTTCGATGTGGAAAAAAGCGGCAAGCGCAATTGCTTCCCCCACAAGCGACCTTGCCAGTGATTCCCCAGCAGGCCTAAGGCTAGGCTTCGATGATCATCGCCTGTCCAGCCTGTTCAACCCGCTATGTGGTACCCGATAGCGCTATCGGCGTGGAGGGACGCACGGTCCGCTGTGCCAAGTGCAAGCATAGCTGGTTCCAGGATGGGCCGCAGATCGACACTGGGGAAGATGCGAGGCCCGCCCCGCTGCCGACCCCTCCACCCGCGCCGCCCCCTCCGCCACCTGTGCCCGAGGATGAGACCCAGCCGGAGAATCAATCGACTCCTGCGACCGATCCCGCTGCTGAGAGCTCTGAACAAGCTGAGGTGGACGAAGCACCCAAAGCGGCGCCGCCGCCCGTTCCGTCGCAGCAATTTCCTGCCGATGAGGCAGCCGAAAGCGATCCCTACGCGGACACTTCTCTTGAGGGGCCTCCTCCGGTCAGCGAGGCGGCTCCCACTCCGCCACCCGTAGCCGAATCCGAAGACGATTATTCGCAGTTCGACTACGAACCACCGTTCCGGTCGCGCCGCAACCCGCTCAAGATGTGGACTGCGGTTGCGGCGGTCTTTGCGCTGCTCGCTGTCGGGGTCATTGCGACACTATCCTATTACGGCACGCCTGACTGGTTGCCGGTTCAGCAGCCGACCTTCGGGGTCGAGCAGCCCGATCTCGTGCTCGATTTTCCCGAGGATCGACAAGATCGGCGCACCTTGCCCGATGAAAGCATCCTGTTCGCCGTCAGCGGGACGATAACCAATGTCGGCCGCGAATCCCGCCGGGTCCCCGATGTGCTGATCGCCTTCTACGACGAGACCGATACCCGCGTCTGGCGCTGGGTCATCGATCCGGAGAAAGACACGCTTGCCCCCGGCGAAAGCCTGACCATCAACGAGGCCAGCAACGAGATACCCAAGCGGGCCCGGAAAGCCCGCATCGGCTGGAGCCCGAGCTGACTGATCGCGCCAAGCGCCAAGGAAGCTCTCGCCGCCTGTGTGAAAGCGTCTTGCAGGTGCCTCCACTCGCTGCTAGTGGCGCGCTCCTACCTCCCCGGGGCCGCTGATTTGAACGGCCCTGACTGTGTGCGGTCGTGGCGGAACTGGTAGACGCGCAACGTTGAGGTCGTTGTGGGCTAACGCCCGTGGAAGTTCGAGTCTTCTCGACCGCACCAACAGGTCCCTTTCAAAGCCGATACCGCCTCCATGTGGAGCGACGCCGTCGAAGGTCCTGCCGTTCCGGCTGGTCATCATCCCCTGCATTCGATTACCGCTGTCCACTTTGTTTACGACAATCTGGCGCTGGGGGATTGATTCGATACAAAAGGGAGCGGAACCCGAAAAGAATGGCAGATTCGTTTGAAGAGAAACTGACAGCCGTCCTCGCGCACGCGATCGCCGGGTTCGAAACACTTGTCAGCTGTGTCCGATTGAGCGGCGGTGCCAGTCAGGAAACGTACCGTATCGAAATCTTGAGTGGCGGCAGGAAGCGCTTGCTGGCAATGCGCCGGGCGACAGGCGGTGAAGACGATGCCGGATTTTCCGGTGCTCCCGGTCTCGCAGTCGAGGCCATGCTGTTCGACATCGCCCGCAAGGCAGGCGTGCCTGAGCCTGAGGTTCACTACACTCTGAAACCCGAGAACGGCCTGGGCGCAGGCTTCATCATGGAGTGGCTCGACGGCGAGACACTGGGCGCGCGGATCAACAAGCTCCCCGAGCTCGATCAAGTCCGCCCGAAGCTCGCTCGTGAGTGCGGACGGATTCTCGCGCGTATCCACGACATCGATCTCGACGCTTCCGGGCTGCGCGATGTCCTGACCGAAACAGCGACCGGTGAGCTGGTCCGGAAGATGTGGGACGAATACCAGACGTTCGAAACACCGCAGCCCATGATCGACTTCACTGCACGATGGCTGCTGGACAATCTTCCCCCGCAAACGGGGCATTGGCTGACGCACAGCGATTTCCGCAATGGCAACATCATGGTAGCACCCGAAGGCATCGTCGCCGTGCTCGATTGGGAATTGGCCTATATCGGCGATCCGGTCCGCGATCTGGGCTGGATCTGCACCAATTCATGGCGCTTCGGTCGCTACGAATTACCCGTCGGCGGGTTCGGCACTCGCGACGAATTGCTGGCCGGCTATGAAGCGGAATGCGGGCGAAAGATCGACCCGAACCACCTCCGCTTTTGGGAAGTCTTCGGCTCTTTCTGGTGGGCTATCGGCTGCCTCAAGATGCAGGACAGCTGGCGGCACGGGCCGGAGCCGAGCGTCGAGCGTCCCGGCATCGCCAGGCGATCCTCCGAATGCCAGACCGATTGCGTCAATCTGATAATCCCCGGACCTGTCGAACTGCTGCGACCGAGCATTGCGACCACGACCGTCGACATGCCCAGCAGCGAGGAATTACTGGCCAGCGTCCGCGACTTCCTGCGCAAGGATGTCCGGGGCGCTCTGGATGATCGCAATGGATTCATGGCACTGGTGGCTTCCAACTCGCTCGACATAGTCATTCGCGAACTCAAGCTTGGTCGCATCACGCGCGAAGCCGAGCAGGACAGGTTGTCGAGGCTCGTCGGTTCGACCGGATCGCTCGATGAGCTTCGCTGGCAGCTCGTCATGGGCTTGCGCAGCGGCGAGATAGCGCTGGACCATCCCGGACTGGCCGACCATCTCCGAAATACGGTGGTCAACCAGCTTGCGATCGACCAGCCGAAATATTCGGGCCTTGCTGCAGCGCTTGGCCAAGGGGGGATTGCAGATGATGAACTTCGACATTCCAGCGAGCACGCAAGCCTATCTCGACCGGCTGGATGCCTTCATCGAGGCTGAGATCATGCCGCTCCAGATGCAGGACGACAACAATCGCTTCTTCGACCATCGCCGCGAGGATGCGCGCACCAATTGGGAGGACGGCGGCCGACCGATCGAAGACTGGGAATCGCTGATGGCCAAGGCGAAGCGCATAGCCGACAGGGCTGGGTTCTATCGTTTCGCACTGCCCGAAAAATGGGGCGGCCAGAACGGCAGCAATCTCGACATGGCGATCATCCGCGAGCATCTGGCGGCGAAGGGGCTGGGTCTTTTCAACGATCTCCAGACCGAACACTCGGTTGTCGGTAATCTGGTCGGGCCGCTGCTGATGGATGCCTATGGCTCCGATGTGCAAAAGGAAGAATGGCTCGAACCCATGCTGAAAGGCGAAGGCGGCTTCACCTTCGGCATCACCGAGGCTGCGCACGGGTCCGACGCAACCCACATGGAAACCACTGCTGTGCGCAACGGCGACGAGTGGATCATAAATGGCGAAAAATCCTGGAACACGGGCATCCACAAGGCATCGCATGCGATGATCATGGCCCGAACCAGCGGCAAGGCCGGCGACGGGGCAGGCATCACTGCATTCCTGGTGCCGACCGACGCGCCCGGTTTCAAGCTCGAGGAACTGCTCTGGACCTTCAACATGCCGACCGATCATGGCAGCATTTCGCTGAAAGATGTGCGCGTTCCCCACGGCACCATCTTTGGTGAAGAGGGACGCGGCCTCGAGATCGTCCAGCATTTCTTCAATGAAAACCGTATCAGGCAGGCGGCCTCTTCGCTCGGAGCGGCTCAGTTCTGCATCGATGAATCTGTTAAATACGCCCGGGAACGCAAACCCTTCGGCAAACCGCTAGCGACGAACCAGGGCATCCAGTTTCCACTGGTGGAGTTGCAGACCCAGTGCGAAATGCTGCGCGCGCTGATCCACAAGACCGCTTGGCAGATGGATACTTACGGCGCGTTCTCGGTGTCGGACAAGGTTTCCATGTGCAATTACTGGTCCAACCGGCTGTGTTGCGAAGCCGCCGATCGGGCAATGCAGGTACATGGCGGCCTCGGCTACTCTCGCCACAAGCCGTTCGAACATATCTATCGCCACCACCGCCGCTATCGCATCACCGAAGGCGCGGAAGAAATCCAGATGCGCCGCGTGGCTGGCTATATGTTCGGCTTCATGGACCAACGTGCACCCAAGGGCGTGCGCCAGTAGTTTTCAGGTCTGGCCCTGGGCGCGCAAGGTGCCGCGGCCGATCACCTGGGCCTGGATCTCTCCGGCTCCTTCAAAGATGTTGAGGATCCGCGCATCGCACAGCACCCGGCTGATGGGGTATTCGAGCGCGTAACCATTGCCGCCGTGAATTTGCAGCGCATTGTCGGCATTGGCCCAGGCGACGCGGGCGGCGAGCAACTTGGCCATGCCAGCCTCGATATCGCAGCGTTCGCCCTTGTCCTTGTGGCGGGCGGCCGAATAGGTCAGCTCGCGCGCCATCACCAGTTCGGCAACCATCAGCGCCAGCTTGTCCGCCACCCGCGGGAAGGCAATCAATGGCTTGCAGAACTGCTTGCGTTCGAGCGCATAGGACAGGCCGAGGTCGAAGGCGTTCCATCCCACCCCTACTGCGCGCGCAGCGGTCTGGATGCGCGCGCTTTCAAAGGTCCGCATGAGCTGTTTGAATCCCTGCCCCTCGACCCCGCCCAGCAGGCCGTCGGCGGCGACCGGGAAGCCGTCGAAGCCAAGCGCATATTCCTTCATTCCGCGATAGCCGAGCACCCCGATCTCGCTGCCCTCGATACCGGAATCGGGAAACGGTGCGGCATCTGTTCCGCGGGTTTTCTCCGCCAGCAGCATCGATAGTCCGCCATATCCGGGGGTGCCGGGATCGGTGCGGCACAGCACCGTCATCAGATCGGCCCGGGCGGCATGGGTGATCCAGGTCTTGGCACCGCTAATCTGCCAACCGCCACCCGCCTGCCGCGCAGCGCGGGTGGCGACTGAGGCAAGGTCGGAGCCGGTATCGGGCTCGGTGAAGACAGCTGTTGGCAGCACTGAGCCATCGGCCAGCCGCGGTAACCACGTCGCTTTTTGCTCCGGCGTGCCATTTTCCCCGATCAACTCGGCGGCGATTTCCGATCTAGTCCCAAGCGAGCCTGCGCAGATCCACCCGCGAGAAAGCTCTTCCGAAACAAGGCACATGGCGGTCTTGCCCAGTCCCAGTCCGCCGAATTCCTCGCCAATGCAAACGCCGAACACGCCAAGATCGGCCATCTCGCGCACGGTTTCGATCGGTATCAACGTATCTTCCAGATGCCAGCGATGCGCGTGTGGTGCGATCCGATCGGCTGTGAATGCGCGGAACTGCGCGCGGATCATGTCGAGAGTTTCGTCGCCGAAAGCCTCGTCCGGCACGGTCCTTTCACCGAGCGCACGAGCCAATGCAGCGCGGTTGGCGGCGATGTTCCCATGCTCGAGAAAATGCCGCACCTCGCTGTCGGCGGCCAGCGTCTCGGCCGCCTCGCGAATGCCGAGATCGGCGGGACGCACCATCTCGTTTTGGCTCATCGGCAGGGCGCTGACTAGCTGGTGCAGGTACTCACCAAAGCCGATCTGCAGGACCAGCGCCTCGACCTCGCCGAACCGACCGCCGGCGGAACCGCGCGCAGCCCAGTCGGCTGTGGCTTCGAGCGCGGCGACGAGTGTACCGATCCATCCGAAGCCGTGGACCTGGCGCTGTTCGCGCTCAACCAGCGCTGGGACGGGCGTGCCATCGGGCGCAACTTCGCGAGCGACAGCTTCGCGGGCGACATCGCGATAGGCGCTGGCCGCCCGGCAAGCCGCTCTGGCTCGCTCGATCCACTCGCTCATTACTGCTGCTCCTCACCGCCCGCGCCAGCTTGGGCCTAGCGTGATCTGGTAACCGCTGTGCATGGCGGGTCAACCACGGCTTCGGTCGGTATGGCGCGGTGAACCCCGGTCATGTAGCACTGGCCATGTAATGCGAGGGGGATGACCACATGAATGGCAAGTCGATCAAGAGCCTGGTGACAGTTTTCATTGCCGCCGCAGGCGGGCTCGTATTCGGCTGGCTGGCGGGAACCGACAGCCTGCGGGTGGCAGGGATGACCGTGTTCTTCTTCTGCACGCTCGTTGCACTGGCAGTGAACTGGCTTGCTTTCATTCCTGCCGCCGCCGCGCAGACCGAGAAATATTACGACCTGACCGGTTCAATCACTTACATCGCCATGGTCGTCACCGCGCTCGTGCTGGCCCCACCTCACGATATCCGCGCGCTTGTGGTCGCAGGCATGGTGCTGGTCTGGACCGGTCGGCTCGGCATCTTCCTGTTCCGGCGGATCAGCGATACCGGAGGCGATTCACGCTTCGACAAGATCAAGACCCATCCGGCCCGCTTCCTCGTCGCCTGGACGCTGCAGGCGTTGTGGGGCATCTTCACCGCCGCTGCCGCCATTGCCATCATCACCACCAGCGACCCGGAGCCTATCGGCGCGTTCTTCTGGATCGGCGCAGGCCTGTGGCTGACCGGCTTCGTCATCGAAATCGTTGCCGACGGACAGAAATCCGCCTTCCGGAAAGACAAGGCCAATGACGGCGAGTTCATTTCCAGCGGGCTGTGGGCATGGTCTCAGCACCCCAATTATTTCGGAGAAATCCTGCTGTGGACCGGCATCGCGGTAATGGCGCTCCCGCTACTGTCAGGGTGGTCGTGGCTGGTGCTTATCTCGCCCGTCTTCGTCTACGTCCTGCTGACCGGGGTCAGCGGCATCCCGATGCTCGATGCGAAGGCCGAGAAGCGCTGGGGGATGCGCGAGGATTTCCGCCGCTATCGGGCGCAGACCCCGAAGCTGATCCTGATGCCGCCGAAAGCTCAGTAATCAAAGCGGGCGGTGGTGCACAGCCGCCCGCCCTGGCTGACCTCGGCCTCGATCGAAGTGGCGGCATCGGTCCCTTCGCTCAGGCTGACGGTGATCGGCACACCCAGCTCCACATAATGGCTGAAGCGCATCTCGCCGCTCTTGGGTAATCGCTTCTCGCCGCCTCGCAGCAGCGTGTCGAACTGACGTATGACTTCAGCAAGGTGGGTCGCGTTTACATGGTCGCCCGAGCCGCTGAGATAGGGATTGGCAGGTGCGAGCCCATTTTCCGGAGTGATAAGACCACGGGTCGACCGCGCCTCCGAGCCATCCAGTTCGGCCAGCAGGCTGCCTTTATCGCTCGCAGCGCCCACCTTTTCCGTTGACGCGAAAACGAATTGGCTTGTCGGACGCTCCCCGGCCAGGCGTTCTTTTTCCTTCGCGCGCCAGCCTTCGAAATCTCGGTTGCGGAAGACCACGCCGGTCCCGCTCATCCGGGCAACCAATGCGCCGGCATCGTCGAAGAAGGTCAGGCGATAGGTTTGCTTGCCCTCACTCTCGAAGACATCCTCGACACCATGAGTAGCGTGGCCGCAGCCTGGCTTGCCTGTTTCCCATTCCATGAAGGTCAGCGCGGTCCACTGGCCCGGCTCCCAACCGCCGCGTGCCTGCCCGGCCTGGTAGCTGGCCCAGAAATTTATCGTCTGGATGACAGCCGGTTCGTGCGGATCGAGCGCTAGCCAGGGCCACTGCTTTCGGTCGCGCGAGCAGGTGAAGCTCACCGCGCCGTCCGCCAGCACATCTTCTGCCTGCGCCCATGGCGCCATTGTCACCTGTGCCATGGTTCAGGTCGTCCTTTGCGCCTTGTCCCTGGCATTGGTGCCTTTGATGGATTCGCGCATTCGCTGCCAGTCCTCATCTCCCATCGGGGCGAGCGACTGGTAGAAATTGCCCGAATTGGCCTGATAGCCCGCGCCGTCGATAGCGATGGTCTGTCCGTTCACCCACTCCGCGCCGGGCCCCATCAGGAATATCGCCAGATTGGCAAGCTCATGCATCTCGCCATGGCGCCCCATCGGGTTCATGCGATCGACCGAATTGCCGCCGCGTCCTTCCGGACTGAGCCGTGCGCTCATTCCCTCGGTCGGGAAAAGACCCGGCGCGATGGCATTGAAGCGCAGGCCATAGCGCCCCCATTCGACCGCGAGGCTCTGCGTCATCACGTTGATGCCGGCCTTGCTCATGGCAGAGGGCACCACGAACGGCCCGCCATTCCAGATCCAGGTGGTGAGGATCGACAGGACATTGCCGCGCAGCCCCTGCTCTATCCAGCGCGTGCCGCAGGCATGGGTCATGTAGAAGGTGCCCCGAAAGACCGTGTCAGCGATAGCGTTGAAGCCATTGACCGAAAGGTCCTCTGTCCGGCTGACGAAATTGCCCGCGGCATTGTTGACAAGGCCGGTCAACGGCCCCTCCTTCCAGATTTCCGAAATCATCTCGTCGATCGATTCATGGCTGCGAATATCACAGGCGTGGCTCGAAACGTTGCCGCCGTGGCGGCGCATCAATTCGTCCGCAGTCTCCTGCAGCTTGCCTTCGCGCCGGCCGCAGATGTGGACATTGGCGCCCAGCTTGAGGAAGGCTTCGGCCATAACCTTGCCAAGTCCGGTGCCACCGCCGGTCACAAGGATTCGCTCCCCCTCCATCAGCCCCTCGCGATACATCAGTTTCGCAATATCCATGCAGCATCCCCTCGGTCCCGGGTTCGAATATTGCCCTCAGGATAGCGTGTCAGCCAAGGCTTGGCGACTTCTCTTGATTGATAGTCGCAACGGGTCCAACGCGAGCCCCATCGACCCCGAGTCACCTTTCCCGGAAACAAATCGAAGCATTCTATGAGCACGCTGGCCCCCCTGAACCGTACGACTTTTCGCCAGGCCTACCGCCAGGACGAAGATGCCTGCATCGCCGAACGCCTGCGTCAGGCAGCACCCGCATCTAAAGTGCATGACGAGGCACATGACCTGGCCGTCCGCCTGGTCGAGGATGCGCGTTCGCGCAAGGCCAGTGGGATCGATGCGTTCCTGCACACCTATGGCCTCGCAACTGAGGAAGGTATCGCGCTGATGTGCCTCGCCGAGGCACTCCTGCGGGTGCCCGATGCGCATACCGCGGATGCGCTAATCCGCGACAAGTTGGGCGAAATCGACTGGAGCGAACATCTGGGCGAGAGCTCGTCCACCTTCGTCAACGCCGCGACGTTCTCGCTCATGCTGACCGGCGAAGTCCTCGAAAGGCCCGAGCAGCACCAGCGTGGCATGGGCAAGACGCTCAAGCGCACGGTCAACCGGCTCGGCGAACCGGTGGTCCGCAAGGCGACGTTGCAGGCCATGCGCATCCTGGGCGGTCAATTCGTCTACGGCCGCACTATTGGCGAAGCGCTCAAGCGCGCCAAGCCCGAGCGGGCCAAGGGGCTAACCCACAGCTTCGATATGCTCGGCGAAGCCGCCATGACCTTTGCCGACGCCGAGCGTTATCGGCGCGCCTACGAAAACGCCATCGAGCGCCTGCAGGGCGAGACCGACGGCACCGTGCAGTCGAGCCCCGGCATTTCGGTCAAGCTGTCGGCGCTCTATCCGCGTTACGATGTCTTCCACCAGCAGGAGGCGACCGATGCGCTGGTGCCGATCCTGCGCGATCTCGCCGCCAAGGCGCGCGACGCCAACATGCACTTCACTATCGATGCCGAGGAAGCGGAACGGCTCGAAATTTCGCTCGACATCATCGAACAATTGATGGCCGACGACGGGCTGTTCACCAAGCCCGACGGTTCGCCCTGGAGCGGTTTCGGCATTGTAATCCAAGCCTATCAGAAACGCGCCGCGCCGCTTTGCGACTGGGTCGTCAAGCTCGCCCGCCGGCACGATCGGCGGCTGATGGTGCGGCTGGTCAAGGGTGCCTATTGGGATACCGAGATCAAGCTTAGCCAGGTGGGCGGCTATAAGGATTTTCCGGTCTTCACCCGCAAGGTGGCGACCGATGTCTCCTACCTCGCCTGCGCAGCCAAGCTGCTTGAAGCAAACGAGGTGATCTATCCGGCCTTCGCCACCCACAACGCCTATACAGTCGGCGCGGTGAAGGCGCTGGCAGGCGACAAGTCCTTCGAATTCCAGCGCCTCCACGGCATGGGCGAAGAACTTTACGACGCCCTGGCCGCCTACGAGGGCAATGAGAAAACGCCAGTGCGCATCTACGCGCCGGTCGGGGTGCACAAGGACCTGCTCGCCTATCTCGTGCGCCGCCTGCTCGAAAACGGCGCCAACAGCTCCTTCGTCAACCGTATGGCCGATGCCGAGGTCCCCGCGGCCGAACTGGCGGGCGATCCGGTCAGGGAACTGGCTGCGCTCGAACCCAAGCGGAATCCCGACATCCCGCTGCCAGGTGACATTTTTCCGGGCCGTGCCAACAGCGCGGGCACCGACTTGGCCGATCCGTTGGTCCGCGAACCGCTGCTCGAGCGGCTTGAGCGCCTGGAAAGCAAACGCTGGTATGCCGGGCCCACCTTCCCCTCCACCGAAATGGGCGAGGAAGCACCGATCAACGCCCCGCAGGACCTGACTCACGAAGTTGGCACCCGGCGCGACACCACCGAGGAAGAGGTCGCCGACGGGATTGGCCGGGCCTTGGCCATCCAGCCGGGCTGGAACGCGCTTGGTGGAGAGAAACGCGCGCTTATACTCGAGGCAGCCGCCGACCTGTTCGAAGACCATACTGACGATTTCCTGAGCCTGTGCCGGCGCGAAGCCGGCAAGACCGTGCTCGACGGGGTTCTCGAAGTGCGCGAAGCGGTCGATTTCCTGCGTTATTACGCATCCGAGGCGCGGCGCCAGTTCGCCGCCCCGATCATTCTGCCGGGACCGACCGGCGAGGAAAACCGCCTGCATCTTGCCGGGCGAGGCGTCATCGCCACCATCAGCCCGTGGAACTTCCCGCTGGCGATCTTCATTGGTCCAGCCGCCGCCGCAATGGCAGCCGGAAATACTGTGGTTGCGAAGCCCGCCGAACAGACCCCATTGATCGCCGCGCTGGCGGTACGTCTTTGCCACGAGGCGGGGATTCCCCCGGAGGTCTTCCAGCTGATGCCGGGCGCGGGGGATGTCGGACAGATGATCACCAGCGATCCGCGTATCGCCGGGGTCGCTTTCACCGGATCGACCGACACGGCGCAGGCCATCAATCGCTCGCTCGCCGCACGCGAGGGGCCGATCGCGACCCTCATCGCCGAGACCGGCGGACAAAATGCGATGATTGTCGATAGTTCGGCCCTGCCCGAGCAAGTAGCCCGCGACGTCGTCGCCTCGGCATTCCAGAGCGCCGGACAGCGCTGCTCGGCGCAGCGGATGTTGTACATCCAGGACGACGTCTACGACGAAATGCTGGAGATAATCCGCGGCGCTTTCGAGGCGCTGACAATCGGCGATCCTGCCGATTTCTCCTGCGATGTCGGGCCGGTCATTGATCCCGATGCACGCGCCGCACTCGAACGCCATGTCGCACGCCGCAAGAAGGCCGGGCGACAGGTATGGCGACGCAAGCTGCCGCGCGGTGCCGGCAAGGGCTGCTTCGTTGCGCCGACTATCATCGAGCTGGATACGATCCTCGACCTGCGGCGCGAGAACTTCGGGCCGATCCTGCATGTTGCGCGTTTCAAGGCGCACGAGCTCGACCAGGTCGTGGCCGACATCAACTCGACCGGCTTTGGCCTGACCCTCGGCCTGCACAGCCGGATCGAGGCGACAAGGCGCTTTGTCGAGGCCCGTGCGCAAGTCGGCAATTTCTACGTCAATCGCAACCAGATCGGGGCGGTAGTGGAAAGCCAGCCGTTTGGCGGAGAAGGCTTGTCCGGGACCGGTCCCAAGGCGGGTGGACCGCATTATGTCGCCCGTTTCGCCACCGAGCGGGTTGTTTGCATCGACACTACCGCTGCCGGTGGTAACGCAACCTTGCTGGCAGGCTGAGTGCAAAAGACGCCCAAGCGACTAGAATCGGGGGTTATCATACCCCGATTCGCCCGCTAAACACCGCCGTCATGGGTCGATTTCTAAAGCTGTTCGTCGCTGTTTTCGCACTGGCATGGTCGCATGCCGCCTTTGCCGAAGTGCAAATGCATTTCCACTCGGTCAACGGCTCGGTCATGTTCGGTCGTTACCCGCACGCCTTCGTGGTGCTCGAAGGCACATTGAGAGATGGCACACGGATCGACGAGAATTACGGATTCTCTGCCGAGAAGACGACGCCGGCGATCCTCAACGGCCCGGTTAAGCATGCTGTCATCAGCGAAGAAGCCAAGTTCATCCCCAAGACCAACCGGCACTTCACGATGACGCTGACCGATGCGCAATATCGTCGGATCAAACAGGAAGTCGT
The DNA here is from genome assembly GCF_054482615.1 of Qipengyuania sp. CAU 1752. Lineage (NCBI taxonomy): Bacteria > Pseudomonadati > Pseudomonadota > Alphaproteobacteria > Sphingomonadales > Erythrobacteraceae > Qipengyuania > Qipengyuania sp. CAU 1752. The sequence continues at coordinate 87,971 of NZ_JBTLRE010000001.1, forward strand.
CGCCTGGCGCGATGCGCCGGGCAAGTATTACGACCTCGAGAAGCGCAACTGCATCCATTTCGTGGGCCGAATGGCCCAGTTGGTTGGCCTGAAGGTCGAATATCCCGACAAGATGCTGCGACGGCCCAAGAAATGGCTCGATTATGTCACGTCGCTCAACCCTCGCATCCGTACCGCCTCGTTGAACTGATCGCATCGATCAGGGGACAATCCGCGCGACGGCTTGCCGTGGCGCTCGCGCTGGGGAATGTTGCCCGTCATGGCAATTCTCAGCGACAAATGGATTCGCGAAGCAGCGACCACCCGGGGCATGATCGAACCTTTCGAGGAAGCGCAGCGGCGCGATGGCTGCATTTCGTACGGACTCAGTTCCTACGGCTATGATGCCCGGGTAGCCCCCGAGTTCAAGATATTCACCAATGTCGACAGCGCCGTGGTCGATCCCAAGGATTTCGCCAGCAACAGCTTCGTCGATCGCGAGACCGACGTGTGCGTCATTCCTCCCAATTCCTTCGCCCTGGCGCGAACGGTCGAATATTTTCGCGTGCCCGAGGACATACTGGTCATCTGCCTTGGCAAAAGCACCTATGCCCGCTGCGGTATCATTGTGAATGTCACCCCGCTCGAGCCCGGCTGGGAAGGGCATGTGACGCTGGAATTCTCTAACACCACGCCGCTGCCGGCCAAGATCTACGCCAATGAAGGCGCCTGCCAATTCCTGTTCCTGCAGGGCAACGAGCGGTGCGAGACCAGCTACAAGGATCGCGCCGGCAAATACATGGGCCAGCGCGGCGTGACCCTGCCCCGACTTTGATGCACGTCGGGAGGCGGTAACAGCCCCGGTTACCGTAGCGGCTTTGACTCAAGACCTTTGTGCGCCCAATCATGCCCACAAAGGAGAAGCTCATGTCAGACCGCGAATTCGATATCATCGTCTATGGTGCCACCGGCTACACCGGACGCCTCGTTGCCGAGCATTTCGTGCGCCATTACGGCGACCGCGACGATGCGCCGAAATGGGCGATGGCAGGACGCAGCCTCGACAAGCTGGAAGCCGTCCGCGACGAGATCGGTGCGCCAGGCACCACGCCGCTGGTGGTCGCCGATGCTGACGATCCCGACAGCCTCGAAGCGATGTGCAAGCGGACTCGCGTGGTCCTGACCACTGTTGGGCCATACCAACTCTATGGTGACGAACTGGTCGCCACCTGCGTCGCCACCGGCACGGACTATGCCGATCTTTGCGGCGAACCCGGCTGGATGCGCGAAAAGATCGACCAGCACCACGAGATGGCCAAGACCAGCGGAGCACGGATCTGTTTTTCGAGCGGGTTTGATTCAATCCCCTTCGATCTCGGCGTCTTTATGCTGCAAAAAGAAGCGCAAAAGCGTTTCGGCAAGCCGGCTTCGCGCGTGAAGGGGCGCGTTCGCGCCATGCAGGGTACGTTCTCAGGCGGCACTGCGGCCAGCCTCACCGCGACCATGAAATCGGTGGCCAAGAATCCCAAGTTGATCCCGATCCTGTCCAGCCCTTTCGGCCTTACTCCTGGCTTCGAGGGCCCCAATCAGCCTAGCGGATTGGTGCCTGAGCATGACGAAGATACCGGCAAGTGGGCTGCGCCATTCATCATGGCGACGATCAACACCAAGAACGTCCACCGCACCAATTTCCTGCTGGGCCATCCCTATGGCGAGAACTTCAAATATGACGAAATGATGCTGACCAGCCCCGGCGATGCGGGCAAGGCCGCTGCCAATGCGGTTGCGGAAATGCTCAAGAACCCGTTCGGGGCCAAGCCGCCCAAGCCCGGCGAAGGCCCGAGCAAGGAAGAACGCGAGAACGGCTTCTACGACATCCTGTTTATCGGCAAGACCGGCCACGATGGCGAGGAAATCCGTTACGGCGTGAAGGGCAAGTACGATCCGGGCTACGGCTCGACCAGCCGGATGCTCGCCGAAACCGGCATGGCCCTGCTCGATAGCAAGGCCGAAGGCGGCGTCGGCACGCCTGGTTCGTTTCTTGGCGAGGACCTAGTCAAGCGACTGGAAGAGAACGCCGAACTGACCTTCTCGGTTGAGAACTAGGGGACCAAAGGCGGGTGCCGGCCAGTGCCGGCACCCGCCTGGACCTAAAGGCTGAATCGGATGCTGGCCTGAATGTTGCGCCCGGCCAGCGGAACGTAATCCTTGGTGAAGCTGGCATGGCGACGACCGGTGACGTCGAAGATGTTCTCAGCCTTGAGCAACACGGTGACATTCTCGTTGCCGCGAAGAGGGCGCCACGCGATCGAGGCATTGACCAGCGTGAATGCGTCCGTGGCGGTTTCGAACGGTGCGGTCTGGTCCTGTCCATCGAACCACTGCACCTCGCCGCGGATGTTGATCGCATCGAAATCGGCGTCGAGGGCGCCCAACAGGCTCAGCGGCGGGATGCGCGGCAACGGGGTACCGTCATCGAGCTCGGCTTCGATAAACTCGCCACGCACATCAGCAACCAATCGCATGGGGCCGCTATCGATTAGCGGCAACTTCAGTTCGCCCTCCAGACCCCAATAGGTGGCGTCGTCCTGGCGATAGAAGAATACCGGCAGGTCATCCTGGTCCAGGCCCGTCCCGGTCAGGTAGATATAGTCGTCGAACCAGCTGTGGAACGCTGCGATGCTGACATCGACCGCCCCAAGCTTACCCCGCAGGAATGCCTCGACCCCCCAAACGCTTTCCGTTCCCAGGTTCGGATCGCCGATCTCGAAGGCCTGGGTGGCGATATGCGGTCCGTTCGACAGCAGTTCTTCAGCGCTCGGTGCGCGTTCGGCGCGGCTTGCGTTGATGCCGAACCGCAGCCCGCTTTCAGTCTCGCGCGCCAGGCTGACAGCGCCCGACAGCGTGCCGAAGGTGCGGTCGAAGCCGGTTGGCGTAGAATCGATGCTGGAGTTTTCATAGCGGCCGGCCAATTCTAGCTGCACGCCGTCAAAATCGAATTCCTGCAGGCTGAAAAGCGCCAGTTGCTCGGTGCGGTTCTTGGGCACGTAGGCTTCCGCCCCGAAGGCATCGAAATCGCGGAAATAATACTGGACGCCGGTGCCCCCGCCCCAGCCGCCGCGGCGGTTCTGGGTGAGTTCGGCACGCGCTTCGAGTCCCTGTACATCGAACACGGTGCCGACTTCGCGGCCTTCGAACTCGGTGTGGGTATAGTTGCTGAACCCCACCCGTGTGACGAAAGTATCGAGGAACCCTTCGCCGAGGTCGAGCTCTCCGCGCAGGTCAGTGCGGAACTGGCGCAGGTCGATGCTGACGAATTCCTCGCCTTCGGCTTCGCCCTCTTCTTCGCCGTGATGGCCGCCGGCGCCTGGGCGGTTAGGCACGCCATAGCGCGTATCGTACCAGCCGACAGCGACCCCGAGACTGCTCTCGCCGGAAAAGAAGGTGATCCCGCTGTTGGCGGTCCAGGTTTCGGTTGCCGTGCTCGGCACCACCTCGCGCTGGTTTGCTGCCGCGCGCAGATCGGCCGCCTCATCCACCGCGCCTTCGCCCTCTTCCTCCGCCGCTAGGTCGAGCAGGTCTTGTCGCAGCCGCGATGCGACCTGGAAGCCGGGGATCTCGAGATCATTCGAGTTGCGATACGAGCCGTCGACATGGAACGCGAAGCTTGGCCCCAACGGCAGGTCGAGCGACAACCCGGCCTCGCGCGTATCGAGCGCGGTATCGGCGCGGACCAGCCCATCGAGGTGGAACGGTTCTTCCAATTGGCGGCGCGGGATGCGCTTGTCGATAATATTGACTGCCCCGCCGATAGCCTGGCTGCCGTAAAGCAACACCGCCGGGCCGCGCAGCACCTCGATGCTTTCAGCGGTCAAGGGATCGATAGTGACGGCGTGGTCGACCGAGGTGTTGGAGACGTCGATTGCGCCCAACCCATCGACCAGCACACGCACCCGCTCACCTGAAAAGCCGCGCAGGACCGGGCGCGACGATCCGGGCGCAAAACCGGTGGCGCTGACCCCGGGTAGCTTGACCAGCGTCTCGCCGATCGTGCCCTCGAGAGAGCGTTGCAATTCAAACCCCTCGACGATGGAAGTGCCCGCGAGAACATCTAACTGGGTCAGGCCAGTCGCCGTGACGACGATTTCGGGTGGCCCATCACGCCGGCGATCGTGAAAATCGTCATCGGATTGCTCGCGCGCAGCCGGCTCCTGTTGTTGTCCGTCCTGGGCCGACACTGGCGTGGCAGCGAGCAAGGTGGCGATGACAACGGACGAAGCGGTAAGGTATGGGGCAAATGACTTTGAAGACATCGTGATTCTGGTTTCCTGACAGGACTTGGCTGCCTCATGCCCGGCCCGACCTGAACCGGAGCCGAAGATCATGATACGAAATATCATTCCTGCTGGTTCCAAGAACAAGGTTGGCAGCGCAATGCAAGCTCGAAACAGCCGAAAGCACCCTGATGCGGGTGATTCGCGCAGTCGCGCTATGATGTCTGGAAGAAAATGGAGCGGGCGAGGCGATTCGAACGCCCGACCCCAACCTTGGCAAGGTTGTGCTCTACCCCTGAGCTACGCCCGCTCACTGGCGCTCAATGACGTGACCTCGAAAATGGTCCTCGTCACTGGGGAAGCGGGCGATTAGCAGCGCCCCCTGCCCCTCGCAAGGGGAAAATTCGATTCCGCACCCGCCCTTCACAAATCCGCCAAAAGCCCCACATTGCCGAGGCACCGAATCGCAATTCAACAGCGCACATCAAGGAGAAGGTTCTTGGCCAGCATGGGTCTCAATATCGACGAACAGAAGGCTGTCGACCGCTTCCGCAAACAGGTGGTCGAACCGTCGATGTCGAAGCTGGTCATCCTCGACTTCTGGGCCGAATGGTGCGGTCCGTGCAAGGCGCTAACCCCGACTCTCGAGAAGGTGGCGGCCGAATATGCCGACAAGGGTGTGGTGCTGGAAAAGGTCAATGTCGACGAGGAACAGTTCATCGCCGCGCAATTCCAGGTCAAGTCGATCCCGACGGTGTATGCAATGTTTCAGGGGCAGCCAGTTGCCGACCTGACACCGGCGCGCACCGAATCACAGTTGAAGCAGTCGATCGACCAGATCCTCGCCCAGCTGCCGATCCAGCCCGGTGAGGATGGCGCCACCCCGCAAGGGCCGTCGGACGAGGAAATCGCGCAGTTCATCGCCATGGGCGAAAAGGCTCTCGGCGATGGCGATGCCGAGCGCGCCGCCGGCATTTTCCAGCAGGTCGTCGAAATGGCTCCGACAAATGCCGCGGCGATGTCCGGGTATTTGCGCGCCCTCATCGAGGCCGGCCATGCCGAACAGGCCCAGGCCATGCTCGACCAGATGCCCGAAGACGTTGCCCAGGACCCGGCGATCGAGCGCGCCCGGGCCGCACTGGAGCTCGCCGGAAAGAAAGTCGATGACGGCGAATTGGCCGCCTTGCGCGAGAAAGCCGCCGCAAATCCGCAGGACATGGAAGTGCGACATGCTTTTGCCGAAGCGGCCTTTGCCGCCGGTGATCGCGACGCCGCCGCCGACGAGTTGCTGGGCATGATCGAAGCCGACCGCGATTGGAACGAGGGTGCGGCACGCAGCCGCCTGTTGCAGATCTTCGAGGCCATCGGGCTGGAGGACGAGTGGGTCGTTGCTACGCGCCGCCGCCTTTCCAAACTGCTGTTCGGGTAGGCGACGCGGCTATGCGCCTGTCCATATTCCCCCTCTCAGGCGCGATCCTGTTTCCCGGCTTGCAATTGCCGCTGCACATTTTCGAACCCCGCTATCGCGCTCTGGTTGGCGATGCGCTGGCGCGTGACCGCCGGATCGCCATGATCCAGCCGCAGGAGGCGCGTGATGGCGCACCGCTCTATACGATCGGTTGCGTTGGCAAGATTGAAGAGATCGAGGCGCTCGACGACGGACGCTACAACCTGATCCTTGACGGCGAGAGCCGCTTCAAGGTTCTGCGCGAACTCGATGTCGAAACCCCGTTCCGCCAGATCGAGGCCGAACTGATCCCCGAAGATGGCGACCAGGTGCTGAGCCACATCGAGCGCGCCGGCTTCGAACGCGAGGCCCGCCGGTTTGCCGATGCGCAGGGCTATTCGGTCGATTGGGATTCGGTCCAGAACCTCGATGACCAATCGCTTATCAACGGGGTTTCCCAGATTGCCCCGTTCGACCAGGCCAGCAAGCAGGCACTGCTAGAAGCGCCCGATCTTGCGGCGCGCTGCGAGTTGCTGATCCAGTTGATGTATTTCTTCGGTCGCCGCGATGGCGATGACGACAAGGTTACCCTGCAGTAGGGTTCAGCCCGAAACTGCCGATAAGACCATCGATAACATATTGGGTGGCCAGTGCTGCAAGCAGCACCCCGAGCAGGCGGGTGATGACTGCCTCCACCCGATCGCCCAGCACACGGATGAGCGGGCGCGCGGCGACAAGCGCGACCGCAGTAAGCAGCAGGACCGCGCCGAGCGCCCCGAACACGACAAGCGACTGGTCCAGTCCGTCGGCCTCGTTCATCAGCAGCATGACAGCCGCGATGGCCCCTGGACCTGCCAGCATCGGCATCGCCATAGGGAAGACCGAGACATCCTCCACCTCGGGTGTGGCGGCTACGCGCTCGGCCCGCTCCTCTCGCCGCTGGGTGCGTTTTTCGAACACCATTTCAAAGGCGATGAAGAACAGCATCAGCCCGCCGGCGATGCGAAAACTGTCGAGCTCGATATGCAGCGCACCGAGCAGGTCTTCACCGAAAAGTGCGAAGATCAGCAGGATGACCGACGCGATCACCGTAGCGCGAATCGCCATGCTTCGCGCCTGCAAAGGCGTCGCGCCCTTGGTCAGCCCTGCATAGATCGGCGCACAACCAGGCGGGTCGATGACGACAAAGAGCGTGATGAAGGCGGAGATGAAGAGTTCGATCATAGCTTACTCAGAAGCCGGAGCCGCGACCGTGCTTTCGAGCATCAGCCGTTTCTCACCGTTTTGCCACAAGTAGACGCGCAACAGGCGCGAAAGATCCGGTTCGACGCTAGCTGCCCATTCGAGCGTACTGTCACGCGATTTGCCTGCATAGGCGCGAAACCCGGTGGCAGGATTTGAGATCGGGTCTGCCATTTCCGCCAGCACTTCGTCGCAGTCGGCAATTTCAGTGGAGATTACATCGGGTTCGACCAGCGGTTCTATCAGCTCGTCGCCCTGGTCCAGAACCCATTTGTATTCGCCGTCTCTCTGGCGCTTCCACAGGGTGGTGAAATAGCCGTGCGTACCATCAGGACGCTGCCATGCGCCCCTGGTCGCGGCGAGCGAACCATCGCAGCTCATCCAGACTTCGTGCGGCTGCCATTGAACAGGGGCTGGTGGATCGTTCTGCTGGCGCAGCCAGTCACGCGCGACGACTGCTTGCGGCACGAACATCACCGCGTCGTCCGTCGCGAATTCGCGGAATGCGGTCCATTGCCCCTTCTCGCGCGCCATCCGGGCGAAGGCGATCTCGGCCGCCACGATCTTGCCCGGCGATGCCACGTCGCGCACTATCCGCTCACGATAATCGCGCGGACCGGCGCAGGCGGCGAGGGCAAAACACGCCAAGAAGGCCGTTAGAATTCTCAAATCGCATCCTCGGGCAGGTCGATGTTTTCGTTGCGATGGGCTGCGACAACGGTGTTGCGCAGCAGCACGGCAATGGTCATTGGGCCTACCCCGCCCGGCACCGGAGTGATCGCTCCTGCTTTTTGCTGTGCGCCAGCAAAATCGACGTCGCCGACCAGCCGACCCTTTTCCTTGCCTGGTTCGGGCGGAAGCCGGTTGATACCGACATCAATGATGGTCGCACCATCCTTCAGCCAGTCGGGCTGGACCATCTCTGCGCGGCCGACAGCAGCGACGACGATATCGGCGCGGCGCACCACTTCGGGCAGATTCTTTGTCCGGCTGTGGGCGATGGTGACGGTCGCATTGGCGTCGAGCAGCAATTGCGCCATCGGCTTGCCGACGATGTTGGAGCGACCGATCACGACCGCCTCAAGCCCCGAGAGATCTCCCAGCCTGTCGGTCAACAACATCATGCACCCCAGCGGCGTGCAGGGCACGAAACTGCGCTGGCCGACCGCTAGCCGACCGGCATTGATCACGTGGAAGCCGTCGACGTCCTTGTCGGGCGCGATTGCCGCGATCACGGCCTGCTCGTCGATATGGTCGGGCAGCGGGAGCTGGACCAGGATACCGTCGACGGCCGGATCGGCGTTCAGCTTTTCGACCAGGGCAAGCAGGTCCGCTTCTTCGGTATCGTCGGGCAGCCTGTGCTCGAAGCTCTCCATATTGGCTTCGATCGTGGCCTTGCCCTTGCTGCGGACATAGACTTGGCTGGCAGGATCCTCGCCCACGAGCACCACGGCAAGGCCGGGCTTGCGACCGGCTTTCTCGGCAAAGGAAGCGGCGAATTCGCCGACCCGCTCGCGCAGGCGCGCGGCGAAGGCTTTTCCGTCAATGATCTGTGCGGTCATAGGTTCGCAATGGCGGCATTCTCGAGCACGATCAACATGACCTGCAACAGAATGATGACGACGAGCGGCGAGAAGTCGATCGCTCCAGTGCTCGGCAGCACGCGACGGATCGGATTGAGAATAGGTTCGAGCAGCGCGTTGATCGATTGATATATCTGCACCACGAAAGCGTTCGACTGGTTGATGACATTAAAAGCCAGCAGCAGTCCGATTACGAACTGGACGATCACCAGCATGATGAAGGCGCTCGCGAGCACGCTGACAATCTGGTAAAGTGTATATAAAACCACGGTTTTTCCTGCCTTTCGAGCAAGTTTCGGGGCGGCTGTTCGGGTAGGTATCTATCCGAGTCTGCCTAGGTGTATCAACCACATAATACGCATGGGCCGCCGGTCAACGGGACAGCTCAGGCCGCCGCCGGACTTTCGGCGCTGATGAGCGTACCAGCGCCTCGTGCAGTGAAGAATTCCAGAAGCATCGCATGGGCGACGCGGCCATCGAGCACCACCGCAGCATCGCAACCAGACTCGACCGCGTGGACGCAGGTTTCCAGCTTGGGGATCATGCCGCCACTGATCGTGCCATCGGCCTTGAGTTCAGCAATCCGCGCAGGTGACAGATCGGTGAGCAATTCGCCGTCTTTTCCCAGCACTCCCTCGACATCGGTGAGGAGAAACAGCCGCGCCGCGCCCAGCGCCGCCGCGATAGCCCCGGCCATGGTGTCGGCGTTGATATTGTAGGTCTCGCCGTCGACCCCCGCCCCGATTGGCGCAACCACCGGGATCATTCCGGCAGTGACGGCGGTATCGAGGATGGTGGTGTCGATCACGCTTGGTTCGCCAACGAAACCCAGATCGACCACTCGCTCGATATTGCTTTCCGGGTCTTTGGTCGTGCGCTGAACCTTGGTGGCGGTAACAAGACCGCCATCCTTGCCTGATACACCCATGGCCTTGCCACCGGCCTGGACGATCCAGCCGACCAGCTGTTTGTTGATCGCGCCCGACAGTACCATCTCGGCGACTTCGGCGGTCTGCCTGTCAGTCACGCGCAGTCCGTCGACAAAAGTGCTTTCAACGCCGAGCTTTTCGAGCATCGCGCCGATCTGCGGGCCGCCGCCATGCACCACCACAGGATTGATTCCGACCGCCTTGAGCAGGACGATGTCCTCGGCAAACTCTCTTGCTGCCTGCGGGTTGCCCATGGCGTGGCCGCCATATTTGACCACGAATGTACGGCCAGCGTAGCGCTGGAAATAGGGCAGCGCCTCGATCAGCACTTCGGCCTTGGCCAGCATCTGTGAATTGTCGGACCGGTCAGCCACGCACATTGCTCCTCGCAAACTCAGGCTGCCCGTAGCCGAGGAATCAGCGTGGCGAAAGTGCGCCCATCGCAACCAGGCGCCGCGGTTAGTCCAGCCGGAAGGGCCGCGAGGACAAGATCTCGCCGGGTTCGTAGGTTGCGAGGCGCTCATCGCGTTCGATCAGGATCGCCTCGATATCCTCGCGGGAGGCTTCCAACGCCAGCGTCAGCCAGCGACCGACCCCGGCAATGCCCTGTTTCTCTCCCGCCCTGTCGAGCCGCAGTTGGTCGAGGCGAGCGATAATGGCTTCAGCGGGCATTGCGTAATCGTCAGTGATCCGGTGGGCAACGGTCGACCATTCGGTCGGAAGCCCGTCAGTGTCGAAACCCAGGCTGGCAACATGAACCACCGCAGGAGCATCGCTTTCCTTGGGTTTCGCCATGGGATTCACCCCCGCAAAGGCGGAAAGCGGGAGGAAGATATGGAAATGCCCGTGCTCGGACTCGCCGCGCTGCTCGGGCGGGTGGGCATGATAATACCAGCGCGCGCCGCTCACCGGGTCGATGGCGTCGCCCGGCGGATAATGCGTCCACTGCTGAAACTTGGAGCGATCTTCCGGCAGCACCCTCGTAATCAGCGGGGTGCCCTGGCGGGCCATGTCCCCGCTGATCGCAAGAAGCGTTTGGCGTGCCCTAGCTGGCATCGGCCCCTGTGCCATCAGCTACCTCTGCCGGGGCTTCGTCCTTGTGAGCCCCGCAGGCTCCGCAACCGGCGCCTTCGCCATTATGCGCCTTGCAGCTATAGGCTGAGCAAGCACCGCAGGCACCGCAAATTGCGTCACACGCGGCAAGGCCGGGGGCTGCAAGCGCGAGACCGCCGGCCACCTTCAACAGTGATGCAAGTTTGCCCTTCGCCATGATCTTCTCCTTTTCGTTTTGATCGTTTGCCGGTTCGTGGCGAGCGCCACGCGGGTTACACCGAGCACCTGGGCCTTGCGGCGCTCCCCAAGGGGTAATGATCTTGCTAGGAAGCTCCCATGCGGCGCAGTTTCAGTTCCAGGGGGCGAGGTCGCCGGGTGAAACCCTGGCTTTTCTGGCTGGCGACAGCGGTGATGCTTGCCGCCACCTGGTGGCTGATTGGGCGTCCAGCCGCGCGAGGAGATGCCACCAGTATCGAACACCAATGGACCATTTGCGGACAAGGCCGCAGCGCCGCCTGTGTCGTCGACGGCGATACGGTGGCCATTGGCAATCGGCGTATCCGCCTGACCGGATATGACGCGCCCGAACTCGACGGTGCCTGCGCCGAGGAAAGCGCCCGTGCCCGTGATGCCCGCGCCCGCTTGGCCGATTGGTTGAACCGGGGTCCCGTCCTTGTCGACGGCGGCAATTCTCCGCCGCGTGATCGATATGGGCGTGAGCTTCGCGCCGCGCGGCGTATCACACCCGATGGCGAGGAATGGCTGGCAGACTGGATGGTTGAGCGCGGTCTTGCCGAGGGTGATGGATGGACCGCCGCTCGAGTGGACTGGTGCGAATAAATCCAGCGCTGAACCGGTCAGTATGCATTCCTGCTTGGCTTGCAGCGAAGCCGGTGCCACGCTGACGCCATGAACAACACGATCCTTCGCTTCGCGGGCATAGCCCCCTTCCTGCTGCTCGGCTGCACGGACACCGAACCTGCCGAAACCGAAAATCCCTATGATGCTTTCTGGAGCAATCTTTCGAGCCATTGCGGCAAGGCCTATAACGGCACCCTGACCAGCAAAGACGAGGTCGATGTTGCCTTTCGCGATGCCGAACTGGTGATGCATGTGCGCGAGTGCAGCGACACCGAGATCAGGGTTCCGTTTCACGTGCGCGAAGCCGGCGGTGAATGGGACCGATCGCGTACATGGGTCTTCACCCGCACCGACAAGGGGCTCCGGCTGAAGCACGACCATCGTCATGCCGACGGTGCACCCGACGCGGTTACCATGTATGGCGGAGATACATCGATGGGCGGCACCGGGCGGCGACATAGCTTTCCCGTCGACCGCGAAAGCATCGAGATGTTCAAGCGCGAAGGCCTCGACGCCTCCGTGACCAATGTCTGGTCAGTGGGCGTCGACCCGGCCAGCGATCCCGAGGCCAAGTTCTCCTATCGACTGCAGCGCAAACAGGCTGGCGGTGCACCAGAGGACCGCGATTTTCGCGTCGAGTTCGATGCTACCAAGCCGGCCACGCCACCTCCGGCACCATGGGGATCTGAAGACGCGCCCAGCAGCTAGGCTGAGGGCGCATCCATCACTGCGTCCAGCTCCGACGCGAGCGACGTGAAATCCGCATGGCCTGTCACGGGTTGCACTCTCTCCACCCAAAGGTTGTCGATCCGCTCGGCAATTGCTGGCGGCAGGACCCGTGAGTCGCTGCCGGCTGCCTGGACCTTGCTGGAATCGCTGCTGGCGGGAATGCCGAGCTTTTCCTCCATGACAGCACAGACCATGGCATCGTCAAAGCGGTCCATGTAATCGCGCATGAAAGCGCGGTCGGTCATGATTTCGATGGTTGCGATTCCCTCTCCCTTGACCGAAAGGTCAAGGAATGCGGCCATGCGTGCGATCATCTCCCGCCTGTTCCTTGCCGCCCAGCGATAGGTTGTCAGCAGCGTATCGGGTTCATCGCGGCGAGCCCACCAACTCAGCAGATGGGTGGCGTAGTCGCATCCGCCGGGGCCGCCGCTCATGAAAAGATCCCAGAATTCTTCCAACGGCAAGGCGCCGCGCTCGATATGCCAACCGTCAAAAAAGCGATGAAAAGAGACGTAGCATTCCTTCGGGTCCCGCAGGGTAACGACATAGCGCTGGCCCGCAGGAAGCCGCTCATATTCGCGGTGCGACTTGAAACCGCGCGGCAATGCCCGTTGTGGGGCCGTCATGTCGAGGTCGAGCATCATCGCCGTATCCTCCCACGGCGTCATACGGCTGATGTCATCGAAATCCATGTCACCCCTGCCGGATGATGCAACCATGCGTAGCTGGTGGAACATCTGCTGCATCATCGTGGTACCGCTCTTGGCCCAACTAGCGATGAAGACATCGCGCGGACCGTCGTCTCCGGGCGGGGCATAGGGCTTGAAATGCACAGGTTCATGCGCGTGCAGCGCGGCCATGTTCTGACCGAACTCCTCGACAGTGCGCGCGCGGCGCCCCAGTCCACCATTCATCGCAGCAAGCTCCTTCATGCCTTCAGGAGCGACCCGGTGGGGATGCTGGCAGACAACGCAACCTCCGGCAAGATAGCGAAAAAGCGTAGGGCAAGCCGGTTTCAGCATCGTGGCAAGGCGCGTTCCCCCTTCCGATGCGCGGCTTCATGTGCAAAGGCGCGCGCAACAAGCCAGGACGTGTGAGTGATGACCCAACTTTTGAAAATCAGCCTGCCCGATGGTTCGGTGCGCGAAGTGGAACTGGGTGCAACCCCGGCCGATATCGCCGCTGCGATCGGCCCCGGTCTTGCGAAGGCCGCGCTTGCCGCGAAGGTCGATGGCGAAGTGCGCGATCTCGAACGCCCGTTCGAAGGCGATGCCGAATTGGCGCTGATCACCGCCCGCGACGAAGCCGATGCGCTTGAACTGGTGCGGCACGATTTCGCGCACGTCCTAGCCGAGGCGGTTCAGGCACTGTGGCCGGGCACCCAGATCACCTTCGGCCCGGCGACCGACGATGGCTTTTATTACGACGTAAAGGCTCCCGAGACGCGCGAACCGTTCGGCATGGACGACCTGCCCGCGATCGAAGAAAAAATGCGCGAGATCATCAAGGCCGACAAGCCGCTGCGGCGCGAGGTCTGGAGCCGCGAGCAATTGATCGAAAAGTGGAAAGCCGAAGGCGAGACCTTCAAGGCCGAATGGGCCCAGGAACTGCCCGAGGACGAGGAACTGACGGTCTATTGGTCGGGCGAACCTGGCTCGGACGGGGCCTGGCTCGACATGTGTCGCGGGCCCCACCTGCCCAGCACCGGCAAACTCGATCCGCAGGCATTCAAGCTGATGCGCGTTGCCGGGGCCTACTGGCGCGGCGACCAGCGCAATCCTCAGCTTACCCGCATCTATGGCACTGGCTGGCTCAACAAGAAGCAGTTGGCCGCCCATCTGCACCGGCTGGAAGAAGCCGCCAAGCGTGACCATCGCAAGCTGGGGCGCGAAATGGACCTGTTCCATTTGCAGGAGGAGGCCCATGGCAGCGTCTTCTGGCATCCGCAGGGCTACAAGATCTGGCGCGAGCTCGAGGCCTATATGCGTCGCAAGATGGACGGTGCCGGCTATCAGGAGATCAAGACCCCGCAGGTCATGGACGCGCGCCAGTGGGAGCAATCGGGCCACTGGGGCAAGTATCGCGAGAACATGTTCGTCATTCCCGACGAGGTGCCCAATACCGAAGACGAGGGCGAACTGGTCTCGCGGGATGTCGACTGGATGGCGCTCAAGCCGATGAACTGTCCGGCGCACGTGCTGGTCTTCAAGCAGGGCATCACGTCCTATCGGGACCTACCGATCCGGCTGGGCGAGATGGGCTGCTGCCACCGCAACGAACCGCATGGTGCGCTGCACGGGTTGATGCGGGTGCGCCAGTTCACGCAGGACGATGCCCATATCTTCTGCACCGAAGACCAGATTGTTGGCGAAGTGCGCCGATTCTGCGAATTGGCCGACCGCGTCTACCAGGATTTCGGATTCACCTATCACATCAAGCTGGCGCTGCGGCCCGAACAGCGGTTCGGGTCCGATGCCGACTGGGACAAGGCCGAGCAGGAGCTGCGTGACGCCGTATTCGAGGCTGGCATGGCGACGGATGATTATGGCTGGGAAGAGCTGCCCGGCGAAGGCGCGTTCTATGCGCCCAAGCTCGAATGGCATCTCACCGACGCCATCGGCCGCACCTGGCAGGTTGGCACGATCCAGTCGGACCGCGTGCTGCCCGAACGGCTCGATGCGGCCTATATCGGCGAGGATGGCGACAAGCATCGCCCTGTCATGCTGCACCGCGCCATCTTCGGCTCCTACGAGCGCTTCATCGGCATCATTATCGAGCATTTCGCCGGACGCTTGCCCGTGTGGCTGGCTCCAACACAGGCGGTTGTGGCGACGATCGTCTCCGACGCCGACGAGTACGCCAAGGACGTGGTCGCTACGCTCGAGAAGGCCGGCATTCGGGTCGAGGGCGATCTGCGCAACGAGAAGATCAACTTCAAGGTGCGCGAGCATTCGGTTGCCAAGGTCCCGCACATGCTGGTGGTCGGCAAGCGCGAAGCGGAAGAAGGCACCGTTGCGGTCCGCACTCTGGGCGACAAGGAGCAACAGGTGATGAGCCTCGACGAGGCTGTCGCCATGCTGAAATCGGCGGCAACGCCGCCCGATCTCGCTTAGGCGCAAAGCTCATGGAACTGCTGGCAGGCTTCAGCGCGCTCCAGATTGTTGTCGCGGCGCTTGCGACCTTTGCGTCGGCTTTCGTGCGCGGACTAACCGGGTTCGGCATGGCGATCCTGCTGGTGCCGGTGCTGGCGCTAGCATTGTCGCCGGTCGAAGCCGTTTTGACGGTCAATTTCCTCGCCCTGTTCATCGGGTTGAGCGAGATACGCTTGTTCCTTCAACATGCCGAGCGTTCGGCCTGGGTCATCGGCGCACTGGTGGTGCTGACTACCGCGCCGGGACTTGTCGCGCTGGCCGCGACTCCGCCCGATATCGCCCGTCTGTTGATCGCGCTGGTGGCGCTGTCTGCGTTCGTGGCCATCCTGTTTCCCACCCGCCCAGAGACGGCACCGGGTCCGCTCACGACCGGTGCTACCGGCATAGCCAGTGGCCTGTTGACGGGGTTTTCCGGCATGCCCGGTCCGCCGGTCGTGCCCTATTATGTCGGGCGCAAGATCCCGCGCATCGTCGCCAAGGCATCCATGCTGTTGATCTTCACGATCGCGGCCATGGCAGGCCTTGGTTCGGGACTTGCCATCGGAGTGCTCGAATGGCGCCTGCTCGGCCTAGCGCTGATGCTGTTCCCGGTCGTGCTGGCCGGCAATTGGGTGGGGGCACACGCATCGGGCCGGGTCAGCGACTTTGCATGGCGTGCGTTCACGGGATTCGTATTGGGGGCAGCCGCAATCGCGGCGCTGGTCAAGCTGGCGCAGTAATCACCCGAGCGATCAGAATGGCTGCCAACTCGCCGCGAAGATGAGGCTGAACGCGCAGGCACACACAATCGCCCCGCGCAGCTCTTCGGCGGCAGTATGGGCGATGGCGATCGCGCGAGCATGTGTCATACCCTGCAAGGTGACGGCTTCGCCCTAACAAGCAGTTAAGAATTCGGCTCCAGCCTGGGCATCTGCTGGCTGGCACAATGGAAGCCACCGCCCCCTGCCAATACCGCATCCGCCGGTAAGCCGATCGTGTGACGGTCCGGAAAGAGGGCGGCCACTGCGGCGACCCCGTCAGTGTCATGCCGCGACCCGAATGTCGGCACCACGACGAGTTGCGTGGTGATGGCAAAATTAGCGTAGCTGGCTGGCTCGATACGGCCTGCGCGCTCGATCCGCC
The DNA here is from genome assembly GCF_054482615.1 of Qipengyuania sp. CAU 1752. Taxonomy (NCBI): domain Bacteria; kingdom Pseudomonadati; phylum Pseudomonadota; class Alphaproteobacteria; order Sphingomonadales; family Erythrobacteraceae; genus Qipengyuania; species Qipengyuania sp. CAU 1752. The sequence continues at coordinate 104,342 of NZ_JBTLRE010000001.1, forward strand.
CGGGCGAAGGAATTTCAACCGCCACTACTCCAGCGGCCTCGGCCCGCTCCTTGGCATTGCGATAAATCGCGGCATTGGGATCGTCATCGCCGGTCGCGCGCGGCAGGCACAGGCAGCCCGGGGCGACGAAGCGCGCCAAATTGTCGACATGGCCATCAGTGTGATCATTGACCAGTCCCTCGCCAAGCCAGAGAAGCCGGTCGAAGCCAAGGTCCCTTGCCAGCGCCGCCTCGATATCGGCGCGTGTCATATCAGGATTGCGATTGGAGTTGAGCAGGCATTGCTCGGTGGTAACGGCAAGTCCGGTGCCATCGCCATCGACCGCGCCACCCTCCAGGATCCAGTCGCGTTCGACTACAGGCAAATGAGCTTCGCGCGCCAGGTCGGCACCGATGACCTCGTCGCCCGGCATTTCGTATTTGCCACCCCAGCCATTGAACCCGCAACGCAGCGCCGACCCGTCGCCGCGCACCAGTGGCCCGGTATCGCGCAGCCATATATCGCCGAACCTGCGCCGTTCGAGCTGCACCTTGTCTGAAACGAGGGCCCGGGCGCGCAGCTCGTTGCTCTCGTCACGGACCAGCAACCGCACTTCCTGCCCGCTGTCCGCGACAGCATTGGCGAAAGCCACGATCTGCTCTTGCGCCCGCTCGAGGCTGTCCGGCCATTCCTCGGCCAGATGCGGGAAGCCGATCCACAACCATTCCTGCGGCGCCCATTCGGGCGGCATGAGGATTGACATGGATCGGCTCCCTGCTGTGTTCTGCGAATTCGGTCTTAGCAACCTTGGCTGGCAGCACAGCTTTCGTCGCGCGTGGCCTTGAACTCGTCACCGTCGTTCCAATTGGGCCAGCTCTCGCTCACCGCCAACATCCGACCAATGCGGTAGAACAATTGCAGGTCCTGCATCACGCCCGACCAGTCCCAGTCCTCGCTAAACTCGTCCTTGGGGCCGTGATAACGATTGTCACGATAGTCCTTGGCGAGTGCCTCGCCAGCTTCACGCCCGCCTTCCTTCAGGTCTTCGCCGCCATCGACATAGAGCATCGGCACACCGCGCTTGGCGAAGGCGAAATGATCGGACCGGTAATAATAGCCGGCCTCCGGCGAAGGATTGGGCGTCGCAACCCGGCCATCGGCATCAAGCGCCTTGTTGAGGAAGTCGTCGAGCTTCGACTTGCCTGGACCGACCACGGTCACGTCATTCGACGGACCGCCGATTAGGAAAGCATCCATGTTGATGCCACCAACCGTCTGGTTGAGCGGGAATACCGGGTTGGCGGCGTAGTAATCGGCGCCAAGAAGGCCTGATTCTTCCGCTGTCACGGCCAGAAACACCAGGCTGCGCGCGGGTGCACCAGCCTTGGCGTGAGCCTCGGCGAGGGCAACGAGCGCCGCGGTGCCGGTAGCGTTATCTACCGCGCCGTTGCAGATATCGTCGCCATCGTCGGCCGGGGTACAGCGCCCCAGGTGATCCCAGTGCGCGGTGTGCAGTACATATTCGTCCGGCCGCTCGGAGCCGGGCAGGACACCGATCACGTTCTGCGATTTGAAGGTGCGGATGTCGTTGCGGAAAGCGGTCGATGCGGTCACACCCAGCGGCACCGGCTTGAAACCCGGCTTTTTCGCTGCCTCCATCAAGGCATCGAAATCCTTGCCCGCAGCTTCGATGATCTGGCGCGCAGCATCGTTCTGCACCCAGCCGTTCATCTGCGTCATCTTGGGCGCATTGGCACCGCGCTGGGCGTAGGCTTGCGGCCCTGACCACGAGCTTTCGACCACGTTCCAGCCATAGGATGCAGGCTCGGTGTCGTGAATCACCAGCGCAGCGGTCGCCCCCTGCTTGCCGGCTTCTTCGTACTTGTAGGTCCAGCGGCCATAATAGGTCATCGCCTTGCCATTGAAGGTACCTTCCAGCCCTTCGGTATCGAAATCGGGGTCATTGACAAGAATGAGGGCAGTCTTGCCCTTCATGTCGACGCCTTGATAATCGTTCCACTCACGCTCGGGCGCATTGATGCCGTAGCCGACGAACACGATCTCGCTGTCATTGACCGATGTCTTGACCTGCTCCTGGTAGGTCACACCGACCCAGTCTTTCGCAAAATCCAGCGACAGGTCGAAGCCAGTGCCCTTGATCTTTAGCGGCGAAAAATCCTTACCGGTAATCTCGACCAGCGGCACTTCCTGAACCCAGCTGTCGCCATTGCCCGGCTGCAGGCCAGCCTGCTGGAACTTCTCGATCAGCAGCGCAACGGTCTTCTCTTCGCCTGGTGTACCCGGCATCCGGCCTTCGAATTCGTCTGATGACAGCGTGCGGGTGATGTCGACCATCGTCTGCTGGCTGATATCGCCGTCCTCGACATCGGGCAGGTCGAGTGAAGCGTCGCCGGCGCTAGACAAATCGCCATTGCAGGCCGCGAGCGAAAGCGCTGCCGAAGCAGCAAGTATCAAGCGTTTCATGAAGGCATCCCATGTTCTTGTGTTTGCTGGCGGCCTTGTCGCAAAGCCGCGAAGGCAGCGCAAGAGCGCTTGCGCCTCGTCCGATGCCGAGGCAGGGCATGGTAATGCAAGGCGATTGGCAATCCGCTCTCGAACGGGCCCGGGCACACGCTCCCTTCCTTGCCCGCGGGCTCGAACGCCAGCCGGAGTTGACGAAGCTATTGGAAGCTGGCGAGGGCGAGGCAGCGCTGGTCCGCGCGCTGGAACATGGTGCCCATGACGATGCCGCCATCGGCCTGCGGCGCGAGCGGCTGGCCTATGCCGTCGCACTTGCCATTGGCGACCTGGCGGGCGCGTTTTCGCTGGCGCGCGTGATGGAGGAACTGTCAGCGCTCGCCGACCGCGCGCTCGACCGGGCCATAGCTTCGGTCATCGCACAGCGCGTCGAGGGCGGCGGCACGGACGGCTTTATCGCCCTGGCGCTGGGCAAGCACGGCGCGCGCGAACTCAATTACAGTTCCGATATCGACCCCATTCTCCTGTTCGATCCCGAAACCCTGCCGCGCCGCGAGCGCGATGGACCGGGGGAAGCCGCGCAGCGATATGCCCGCGACATCGTCAAACTGCTCTCTGATGTGACCGACGAGGGCTATGTTTTCCGAGTCGACCTGCGTTTGCGCCCCGCGGCCGAGGTCACTCCTCTGGCCATATCGCGCAATGCCGCCCTGTCCCATTATGAAAGCTCAGCCTTGGCGTGGGAACGGGCCGCATTCATCCGTGCGCGGGCTTGCGCTGGCGATATGGCAGCGGGGAGGGACTTCCTCCATGATATCATCCCCTTCGTCTGGCGACGCAGTCTCGATTTCAACGCAATCGAGGATATCGGACGGCTGACCAGCCGTATTCGCGAAGTCTATGCAGGGCCCAAGACGCCAGGTCCGGGCTTTGACCTGAAAAAGGGCCGTGGCGGAATCCGCGAAATCGAGTTTTTCGCCCAGACCCATCAACTCATCCATGGGGGGCGCAACCCAGCCCTGCGCCAGCGAGAAACCCGCGCCGCGCTCGACGCTCTGGCCGAGGCCGGAATCGTCTCGGTCGACGACGCTGAAAGCTTGGGGTCAGCCTATGACCGACTCCGCGTGATCGAACACCGTTTGCAGATGATCAATGACCGCCAGACCCACAGCCTGCCTGAAGGCGAACGGCTCGATGCGGTGGCCCGGCTCGATGGACTGGCGGATGGACGGGCGCTGGTCGTTGAACTTGCCGAATTGACCGACCGCGTTGGCACCCGGTTCGACCGCCTGCTCGAAACCACCACTAGCCCCGAGCGTGCACGGCCGGTGGCCGAGATCACTGCCGCGCTGAGCGCTGCCGACGAAGATGGCGCCCGCCGGCTGGCAACCCGGATTGAGGGCTGGCTCGATGGTCGCTATCGAACCTTGCGATCGAGCAGCGCACTCGACGCGTTTCGGGCGATCTTGCCGGCCATGGTCAGCGCGCTGGAAACGGCGCCCGAACCGGACCGCGCCCTGTTGCGGTTCGAACGGCTGCTGGAAAACCTGCCTAGCGCGATCAACCTGTTCCGCCTGCTCGATGCCCGTCCGGGCCTGCTCGAGCAAATGTTGCGCATCCTCGCCTTCGCGCCGCCGCTGGCTGATGAATTGGCGCGCAACGCGACGCTGCTCGATACGCTGATCGACCGGACCGTGCTCGACCTGCCGCCTCCCGTGCCGGACCTTGCTGCGGCGATGCGGCGCGGCGATCAGGCCATGCCCTATGAACGCCTCCTCGACCGGATTCGCATCGTTACGGGTGAACAGCGGTTCGCTCTCGGCGTGCAATTGATCGAGGCGGCCAACGATCCGCTTGAAATCGCTGCTGGTCTGTCCCGCGTGGCAGAGGCCGCGCTGCAGGTTGCGGTCGAGGAGACTGCGGAGGAGTTTGCTCGCACCCATGGCAAGGTTGCAGGCGGGGAAATGGTGGTGCTGGGCCTCGGTCGGCTCGGAGGCCGGGCACTGACCCACGCCTCCGATCTCGACCTTGTCTACCTGTTCACCGGAGACACGGCGACCGAATCAGATGGCGAGCGCCCACTTGGCGCAACGCTCTATTTCAACCGGCTGGCCCAGCGCGTCAGCGCCGCGCTGAGCGTGCCCACCGCCGAAGGAGCACTGTACGAAATCGACACGCGGTTGCGCCCGCAGGGAACACAGGGTCCGCTGGCGGTGAGCGTCGAGAGTTTCGCCAAATACCAGCGCGAGGCGGCCTGGACCTGGGAACACATGGCACTCACCCGGGCCAGGGTAGTGGCCGGACCGAACGACGCTGCGGCCGAGGTCGACGCGATTCTGGCAGAGGTGCTGACCGCTCCTCGCGACGCAGCGGCGTTGCGCGACGCGGTCCTGACGATGCGCGGGGAGATGGCGCTCCACAAACCGGCTAAGGGTCCGCTCGATGCCAAGCTGCTGCGCGGTGGACTCGTCGATTTAGAATTCCTGGTTCACTTCCTGCAATTGCGGGATGGCCTTGCCCTGACACCGGACCTGAGCGAAGCCTGCCGCTCGCTAGCCCGAGAAGGGATGCTGAGCGATCCGCAGGTCGAGGCGCATGACCTCCTGACGCGGCTGATCGTCGGTGCCCGCCTACTCGCGCCGGGTCTCGAAATGCCCGCCGGGCGCGGCGGCGATATCCTTGCCGAGGCCTGCGGCTGCTCTGGACCCGAAGCCCTCATGACGGCATTGGGCGATGCTCGGCGCGAAATCGCCGCTGGTTGGCAATCGGTTCTGGGCGAGACATTGGAGATCGACTGATGAGTACGCGACCACACGAAGGTGACCCGGTACCCGATATCGCAATGGAAACGCCCGATGGAGGTAGCGTGCGACCTTCCGACTATCGCGGGCGCAAGCTGGTGCTGTTTTTCTATCCCAGGGACAACACACCCGGTTGCACCACCGAAGCAAAGGAGTTTTCGGCGACGAAGGCCGACTTCGAACAGGCCGGCTGCGCGCTCTTGGGTATCAGCAAGGACTCGCCCAAGAAGCACCAGAACTTCATTGCCAAGCATGATTTGACGGTAGACCTGGCCACCGACGCGCAGGATGGCGGGCTATCCGATGCTCTCGAGGTCTGGACCGAAAAAAAGATGTACGGAAAGACCTTCATGGGCATGGTCCGCACGACCTACCTCGTCGATGCCGATGGTCGCATCGCGCGGGTCTGGGACAAGGTGCGCGTCAAGGGCCATGTCGACGAGGTCCTGGCCGCCGCGCAGGCGCTTTGAGCGCGACCAGTTCCTCGATTGCTGCAGCCATACGTGCTGCGCTGCTGACGGCCGAGCCCGCCGCCAAGGTCTTCGCCACCCGAGATGTCGCGCGCAGCTGGCGGCAAGGACGGCTACATTGGTCGTTCGACATTGCGATGCCGGAACGTCCAGCTTGGCCTGACTGCCCCCAATTGCTTCCGCCCAACCAGATGCCAAGACGCGGACGCGGCGGATCGGTCCGGTCACGCCTGGCGCTGTGGCACGCGCTGGCCCATATCGAATTTGTCGCTATCGATCTCGCGCTCGACATCGTCGGCCGGTTCGGAGCTGGAATGCCACGCGACTTCACCGACGATTTCCTGTCGGTTGCCGCTGACGAGGCGATGCACTTCGCGCTGCTGGATCGCAAATTGCGTTCGCTCGGCAGCCATTACGGGGCTCTGCCCGCTCATGCAGGATTATGGGAAGCGGCCGAGGCAACTAGCCATGACGTCATGGCACGGTTGGCAATCGTCCCGATGGTGCTCGAAGCACGCGGACTCGACGTCACGCCGGCAACCCGTGATCGGGTCGCATCGCTAGGGGACGAACACGGCGCGCGTATCCTCCAGCGCATACTTGACGATGAAATTCGCCACGTCGGGTTTGGCACCAAGCACTTTATCAGATGTGCGCAAGCCCTTGAAGAATCGCCCCAGAATCGCTGGAAAGCGCTGGTCGAAACGCATTTTAGAGGGTCACTGAAGCCGCCATTCAACGACTCGGCGCGTCTTGCAGCCGGTTTGTCGCGAGACTTCTACGCCAGCCTTGCGTCGTAAAACCTTTGTCCGGATAAGCAGGAACACACAAAACGCGGGTTGGTTCCCGACGTTTTTGAACGGGTCAAGGCGGCAGGGGTCGTCGCCAGATAAAGGACGGGTTGTGATCGCTTATTCCAGGATTATCCTGCAACGCGCTGCATTTGCGCTTGCTGCAATCGGCTTGATTGCCACTACTCCGGCACAGGCGAATACCGCCACCGCCGCCGCTCCCGAGGTCGCCGCTCACGCAAATGCAGGTGAGACGCCGCTTGGCCAGGGTGACAAGCAGTTCCAGGAATTGTTCGCTAAATGGGAAAAGCTCGACCGCAATGCGGGCGCTTCCTCAGTGAAGGCCGTTGTTTCGATCCCTTCGCGCATGCCGCTCGAAGATGCCACGCTGACCAGCGATTTCGGCATGCGTGACCACCCGGTCCTGCGTAAGCGCGCCCGGCACAAGGGTGTCGACCTGGCTGCTGCGACCGGAACCCCGGTCTATGCCACTGCCGATGGCCTGATCGAGATGGCCAAGTGGTATTCGAGCTATGGCAACTACATCCAGATCGGCCATGGCAACGACCTCGAGACGCGCTATGCCCACCTGTCGCGGATTGCGGTGTCCGAAGGCGAGATGGTCCGCAAGGGTGACCTTATCGGCTACGTCGGTTCAACCGGTCGTTCAACCGGCCCGCACCTCCATTACGAAGTGCGTATCGCAGGTGCTGCCGTGAACCCGATCCCCTATATGGTCGAAAGCGAATCGCAGGTTGCCTTCGCACGTGCTACCGGCCGCGAACTGGCTGTAGGCGGAGACTGATAGATTTTCGGCCCGCCGTCAGGCGGGTTTCGGACACTTTGGAGAGGGTGTCCTGATTGGGCGGCGGGCAGAAATGTCCCGTCGCCTTTTTTCATGCTTGCCTGACTTCCCGCCGGTCGCGCGGTCGGCCAAGGGCTTCGGGGAATTATGCTTGCCCCGCTTCGGTTGCTGTATAAAACTCGTGTCCCGAGGAGAGGGGACAACTCATGCATCCGATACAGCACGCGAAAACGCGCCCGGACCATCCCGCGATCATCATGGCGAGCTCAGGCGAGACCGTGACATTTGGCGAGATGGACGCGACAGCCAATCGTTTCGCGCAATTGCTGCGCTCTCGCGGGTTGAAGCGGGACGATGCGGTCGCAGTGTTGATGGAGAACAATGCGCAATATCTGCAACTGGTGTGGGGCTCGCAGCGGGCGGGAACCATGCTGGTGCCGATCTCCACTCGCCTCACAGCGCCCGAAATCGCCTATATCCTGAAGGACGCGCAAGCCAAGCTGCTGATAACCTCGACCCAGTTCGACGAGGTGCTCGATGATATCCGATCCGAGTGTCCGGATTTGCCGGTACTTGTCACAGGCGGCACGGGCGAGGCCGGTCTCGAAAGCGCGATCGCCGCGCAGCCTAGCGAACCCATTGCCGACCAGGCCCCGGGACTCGTCATGCTCTACAGTTCCGGCACGACCGGACGGCCCAAGGGCATACGCCCAGCCCCGCCCGAAGATATGGACATCGAGGCTGTCAATCCGCTGGTCGGGCTGGCGGTGATGGGCGCAGGCATGCCGACCGATGGATCGATGATCTATCTGTCGCCAGCCCCGCTCTATCACGCTGCCCCGATTGGCTGGTGCTCGACTGCTCACCGGCTCGGCGCGACCATTGTCGTGATGGAAAAATTCGATCCTGAATTCGCGCTCGCCACGATCGAGAAATACAAGGTCACCGACAGCCAATGGGTTCCGACCCACTTTGTGCGCATGCTCAAGCTCGATCCGGAGCTGCGCGAGAAGTACGATCTGTCGAGCCACCAGCGCGCCCTGCACGCGGCTGCGCCTTGCCCCGTTCCCGTGAAGCAGGCGATGATCGATTGGTGGGGGCCGATAGTGAACGAGTATTACGCAGGTTCCGAAGGGATCGGCATGACGCTGATCCGCAGCGTAGACTGGCTCACCCATCCCGGCTCGGTCGGCCGGGCGATCCACGGCACGCTGCATGTGTGCGGGCCAGACGGCGAGGAAGTTCCGCCGGGTACCGATGGCCTGATCTACTTCGAGAACGACATCCTGCCATCCTATCACAATGATCCCGACAAGACCGCCGATGCGATGCACCCGAAGGGATGGATGACGCTGGGCGACATCGGTCATGTGGACGAGGACGGTTTTCTGTACCTGACCGACCGAAAGAGCCACATGATCATCTCGGGCGGGGTTAATATCTACCCGCAGGAGATCGAGAACCTGCTGGTCACGCATGATAAGGTGATGGACGCCGCGGTGATCGGCGCGCCCGATGCCGACTTGGGCGAAAAAGTGGTGGCGGTCGTCCAGCCGGTCGAGATGGACTATGCTGGCGAGGCACTCGAAAACGAGCTTCGTGACTTTCTTGCCCCGCAGCTTGCCCGCATCAAGATGCCGCGCATGTTCGAGTTTCGCGCCCAACTTCCGCGCGAGGCCAATGGCAAATTGTACAAGCGCGAGCTTCGCGACGAATTTGCTGCACGCGCGCAGGAGCAGGCGTGATGGCTGACAGTAGCGCGCCCGTCCTGCCGTCCGCCGTCGCGCACGAGATTATCGACCCGCACAGCTACGCCGCGTGGGACCCGCTGCTCGACACATTTGACCGGTTGCGCGAGGAAACGCCGGTGGTGCGGATCGTACCCGACGAGGAAGGCCTGTTCGAACCGTTCTGGCTTGTCACACGCTATGACGACGTCATGCGCATGAGCAAGGACAACGCTACCTTCCTCAACAATCCGCGCCCGGTGGTGTTCAGCCTCAATGCGGCGATCGAGTTTTCGCGGAAGGCGACCGGCAGCGACATGCTGGTAGATTCGCTGGTGGTATTCGATGCCCCGGTGCATCCCAAGTACCGAAAACTGACGCAGGAATGGTTCATGCCCCGCAATCTCGCCCGGCTCGAAGGGGAGATCCGCGAACTAGCCAAACGCACGGTGGATCGGTTGATCCAATCGGGCCCGGAATGCGATTTCTGCAAGCTCGTTTCCGCACCCTATCCGCTGCATGTGGTGATGCAGATCCTGGGGGTGCCGGAAGAAGACGAGCCACGCATGCTGATGTTGACCCAGCAGATGTTCGGGGGCCAGGACGCCGATCTTTCAGGTTCAGGCATGGATAACATGACGCCCGAACAGGTGCTGGAACTGGTGGCCGGTGCGGTGAGGAGCTTCGAGGATTACTTCGCTGACATCGCCCGCGCGCGCCGCGCCAATCCTACCGAAGACGTGGCCAGCGTGATCGCCAATGCCGAGGTCGATGGCCAATTACTCCCCGAGCGCGACATGGCCGGCTATTACATCATCGTCGCGACCGCCGGGCACGATACCACGTCGGCCAGCACTGCGGGCGCGATGCGGGCGCTGGCGCAGGACCCCGAGCAATGGGCGCGGGTGCGAGCCGACCGTTCGCTATTGCCGGGAATTGTCGAGGAAGCGATCCGCTGGACAACGCCGGTGCAACATTTCATGCGCACGGCCGCCAAGGATACCGAGCTTGGGGGACAGAAAATCGCCAAGGGTGACTGGTTGATGATGAACTATGTCGCCGCCAATCACGATCCATCTCAGTTCAAAAATCCGCGCCGCTTTGATGCCGCGCGTTCGCCGAACCGCCACCTCGCCTTTGGCGCGGGCGCGCACCAGTGCCTCGGCCTGCACCTTGCGCGGCTTGAAATGCGAATCCTGTTTGAAGAGTTGCTCGACCGGATCAAGACGATCGAACTGGCGGGCGAGCCGCAGCGCTCGGTCTCAACTTTCGTCGGCGGGCTCAAGACCCTTCCCTTGCGTTTCACTGTGGCGGAGGACGAGACATGAGCGAAGCCCTTGATTTCAGGGGCAAGCGCGTCCTGATCGTCGGCGGATCCAGCGGGATCGGCAATGCCATGGCGCAGGCGTTCCGTGCGCGCGGGGCAGAAGTCCATGTCTGGGGCACGCGCGCGACCGCCCAGGATTACGGTGACGAACCAGGCTCCGATCTTTCCGGCCTTCACTATACCCAGGTCGATGTCAGCGATCCTGCGCAGGTCGAGGCTGCACCGGGGTTCGAAAGCCTCAATGTCCTGGTGTGTTGCCAAGGTGCCGTCGAATATCGCCGGGCCGAATTCAATCGCGAAGGCTGGGATCGGGTGCTGGCGGTCAATCTGAGTTCGATCATGGATTGCGCGCGCAAGTTTCGTTCGGCGCTCGCCGAGGCAAATGGCTGCCTGATCGCGGTCAGTTCGACCGCCGCGTTCCACGCGACGCTCGGCAATCCTGCCTATGGCGCGTCCAAAGCCGGTGCTGTAGCGCTGGTCCGCAACCTCGCGGCCGCGTGGGCCGCCGACGGCATCCGCGTAAACGGCATCGCCCCGGGGTTCGTCCCGACCAAGATGACGCAGGTCACCACGGGCGACCCCGACCGGCTCGAAAGCGCGCTGACGAGGATTCCGCTAGGCCGAATGGGCGAGCCGGCGGAAATTGCCGGTGCGGCGTTGTTTCTCGCCTCACCGCTCGCGTCCTATGTGTTGGGCCAAACCATCGTCGTCGATGGCGGGCTGACGCTCAACTAGCCAAGCAAACGCTGCGCCATGGCGCGCACCTCGGCGCCCATGTCATCACGCTCGAGAGCCAACGCCAAGGTCGCCTCGACGAAGCCGAGCTTATTCCCGCAGTCATAACGTTTGCCGTCGAACGTCACCGCGTGGAACGGCTGCGTTCCGATCATCTTGGCCATCGCATCGGTCAGCTGAATCTCGCCACCAGCACCTTTTTCCTGGTCTTCGAGCACACGCATGACTTCGGGCTGTAAGATGTACCGACCGGAGATTATCTTGTTGGACGGCGCTTCTGCCACCGGCGGTTTCTCGACCAGGCCCTTCACCTCGGTCAGTCTGCCGCTCTCGGCCCCCGGATCGATCACGCCGTAGCTCGAAACCTCGTCCTCGGGCACTTCGAGTACGCTGATAAGATTGCCGCCGGTCTGCTCGTAGGCGTCGACCATCTGCTTCATGCAGCCGGTCCCGCCTTTCTTGCCGATCATAAGTTCGTCAGGCAGGAAGATGGCGAAGGGTTCATCGCCGACGATGGCGCGGGCGCACCAGATCGCGTGGCCAAGGCCGAGCGGGACCTGCTGCCGCACGGTTATGATCTCGCCAGGTGTGAAGCGGCTCGAGTCGAGGACGCTCATGTCCTTGCCGCGCTCGCCCATCGTGCTTTCAAGCTCGTACGCGACATCGAAATGCTCGACGATGGCGGTCTTGCCGCGTCCGGTAACAAAGATCATCTGCTCGATCCCCGCCTCCCGCGCTTCGTCAACCGCGTACTGGATCAGGGGGCGGTCGACGATTGGCAGCAATTCCTTGGGGATCGCCTTGGTGGCGGGCAGGAAGCGCGTGCCGAGACCGGCAACAGGAAAAACGGCTTTCTTGATCGGTTTGTGGTTCGTCATAGGTTTGAGGCATTGCGTTGCCCACGCGCCGAGGTCAACCGCCCTGGCCGAACAGGCTGCATGACAGTTGCATTTGCGCGCGCCGACGAATGCGTTAATGCCATGTCCCATGGACAAACTCGTAATTCGCGGCGGCAATCGGCTGGCCGGCACTATCCCCGTTTCCGGCGCCAAGAATTCGGCACTGACGCTGATCCCTTGCGCCCTGCTGACTGACGAGCCAGTGACATTACGCAACCTACCGCGGTTGGCCGATATCGATGGTTTCCAGCACCTGATGAACCAGTTCGGCGTGTCGACCAGCACGCAGGGCAAGCGACCGGAAGATTTCGGCCGGGTGGTCACTTTCGAAGCCTCGCGCGTGACGTCGAGCGTCGCGCCCTATGATTTGGTTCGCAAGATGCGCGCTTCGATCCTCGTGCTCGGCCCGATGCTGGCGCGGATGGGTGAGGCAACCGTATCCCTGCCAGGCGGCTGTGCCATCGGCAACCGCCCGATCGACCTGCATCTCAAGGCGCTTGAAGCAATGGGGGCCGAGATCGAACTGGCGCAAGGATACGTCAAGGCCAGTGCGCCCGACGGCGGCCTTCCGGGCGGCGAGTTCGACTTCCCGGTCGTTTCCGTCGGCGCGACCGAGAACGCGGTGATGGCCGCAGTTTTGGCGAGTGGCACGACCTGCCTCAACAATGCCGCGCGCGAGCCCGAGATCGTCGACCTGTGCAACTTGCTGGTCGCGATGGGGGCCGAGATCGAGAATATCGGCCACTCCGACCTCGTCATCCATGGGGTCAAGCGACTGCACGGCGCGACCTACCGGGTCATGGCCGATCGCATCGAAGCGGGCTCCTACGCCTGTGCTGCCGCTATCACTGGCGGAGACGTGATGCTGGAAGGTGCCAATGGCGCAGAGATGCAAGCCACGCTCGACGCGCTCGAGCAGATCGGCTGCGAAGTCGAGGCCAGCAAGGCGGGGGTACGGGTGGCCGCGAAGGGTCCACTCAAGGCAACCAATCTGACGACCGCGCCCTATCCCGGCCTCGCCACCGACATGCAGGCGCAATTGATGAGCCTGCTGTGCAAGGCGCAGGGCACCAGCGTGCTCAAGGAAACCATTTTCGAGAACCGCTTCATGCACGTTCCCGAGCTTAGCCGCATGGGGGCCGACATCGAGACCGAGGGACGCACGGCCGTGGTCAAGGGTGTCGAAACACTGACTGGCGCCGAAGTGATGGCGACCGATCTGCGCGCTTCGATGAGCCTTATCATTGCTGCTCTTGCGGCAGAGGGTGAGAGTCAGGTGCGCCGGATCTACCACCTCGATCGCGGGTACGAGCGCCTCGAGGAAAAACTGCAGCTCGTCGGCGCTGATATCGAACGGGTTACCGACGACTAGGCGCTTCGCCGTGGACCCTTTCGGTTGCTGCGACGTTTGCGCATTTGAAAGGGAGACACGCCATGCTTATCCAACTCGCCGCCATCAGCGCCATCGGATATTTCGGTTACCGCTATTACGACAAGCATCGGGGGCAAAAACATGCCGCCTTCGACGCAAACCAGACCCAGGACGGCCCCAACGCGGTGCGCGATGCTGGCCCAGAAGCCATGCGCGACAAGCCGGTGATGGATTGGGACAAGACCGACGAGGAAAGCGATGAAAGCTTCCCCGCGAGTGATCCGCCCGCCAATTATTGACCTGCGCGCGCCCGAGAGCGGGGCGGGCTCAAGCGTCTGTCCTGCTCTCGGCGCGCCAGCGCGTTACCAGCCAGACCCGGATAGCGCTCGCCAACCCCGGCGGGGTTTCCGCTCGGATCCGGTCCTCGTCGATCCGGGCCACGATGGCGTTGATCGGCAAGCCCTCCTGTTCCGCCACGGCCCGCAACATATCCCAGAACACCGGCTCCAGGCTGATCGAGGTCTTGTGCCCGGCGATTTCGACCGAGCGTTTGACCGGGGGGTGATAGGGCACTGCCATGCAAGCAACCTGGGAACGCGTCTGACGCGTGCGCCAGCTATCAATACATGTGCTGGCCGCCATTGATGCTCATGGTCGACCCGGTCACGAAACCGGCATCGTCCGAGCACAGGAAACTGACGCCGCGCGCGATTTCTTCGGCCTGGCCCAAACGTCCGACCGGAATCTTCGCGATAATCTTCTCCAGGACCTGTTCAGGGACCGCTGCAACCATGTCGGTATCGATATAACCGGGCGCGATGGCGTTGACGGTGATATTGTAGCGCGCGCCTTCTTGCGCCAGCGCCTTGGTGAAGCCGTGGATGCCTGACTTGGCGGCGGCGTAATTGACCTGGCCGTATTGTCCGGCCTGGCCATTGATCGAACCGATATTGACGATCCGGCCCCAGCCGCGCTCCTTCATTCCAGGGAAGCAGGCCTTCGCCATGTTGAAGCAACCGCCGAGATTGACCCGCATGACGTCTTCCCAGTCCGCGTAGCTCATCCGCTGCAAGGTCCCGTCACGGGTGATACCGGCATTGTTGACCACCGCGTCGATCGGCCCGACCATTTCCTCGACCTTGCGACAGCCTGCCAATGTCGCCTCGTGATCGCCGACATCCCATTTGCAGGTATCGATGCCCAGCTCTTCGGCGCAGGCCTTGGCCGCCATGTCATTGCCCGCGTAATTGGCAACGACGGTGAATCCATCAGCCTTCAATGCCGCGCAAATGGCCTTGCCGATCCCTCGGCTCCCGCCCGTTACCACTGCTACACGTCCCATGATCCACTCCCTCTCACGCGGTTTATGCTCTCCAGCTTGCCGTAGCGTCAGCCGCGAACGCGGGCAAAGAAAAACCCCGCCTGGGCGGGGTCATGCAATCGAATTCAATCTGCGAGAGCTGATCAGAAACGCAATTGCGTGCCGACGTAGACGGCCTGGTCGTCTTCGACTCCGTTGGTCAACGGCGCCAGCTTGCTGCGTTCTTGCGAAAGGCGGACCCCCGCGGTCACGTCCAGGTTGCGGGTTACGCGGTAGGAGCCGCCGACATTGACGCTTTGCTCGCCCGAACCTTCGAGCGTACGCGGAGCGCGGCCCACTTCCCGCTCATTCTCGAGCGCGATTCGCGGCTGGAAACGACTCGGCTTGTCAGCCGCGGTCCCGGCACTGGGACGGAACTCCGCCAGGTCGGGCATTTCGATCTTGGAGATGCCGCTGGGCAATTCGCTAGCCGGCTTGGCAAAGCTCTGGATGCCGCGCGCGATACCGAGATCGAACCGCGTCGGTGCAATCCTGAGATCACGCCTGCCCGTCCCCTGATCAACCCGATCCATTGCCGAGCGAATCGAGATGGCACGCGCCGTCTCATCGTCGAGTCGGACCGCAACAGTCACCGTGCGATCAGCTGCTGCAGCGTTCGCTGCCGGGGTGAACCGCATGGCCTTGCGCGCTGCGGCATAACGGTTGTTGACCCGTTCCGCGAGCACGGGATCGACGCCTGCAGGAGTAAACCGCGGAGCAATTTCCTCGAGCGGGGCGAACACGGCACTGGTAAGAGCGAGACCGGCAGTCGGTATCGCCAGGAAAGCCGCACCAACGACCAGCGCCGGCACAAGGCCGCGCTTGAAAGTCGAGATGGTGTTGCGTTTCATGGCCTCTGCCAAATCCCCTAACGAGTCGGAATCACTTACCAATTCCCGACTGAACCCAGAATGAAACTAGGACTTTTCAGTTCCCATTGCCAGCTTTTCTGCACTGCCGGACTCAATCACTCGCTGGTGTTGCATCCGGCACACAAGAATCGCCGTGCTCGTGTGTTCACCACAGATACACGGGCGCGCGCCATTAACGCAGCAACCGATCTCTTTGCTCCAACCTTGTTACAGGCCAACTGCAACCCTTGTCGCACGCGGCGGGGCGACTATAGAGGCTTCAACACCAGAATGAGGATAGCAGACCCTTCCATGACAAACCCCGCTTCCCGCTTTCGCATGATCGCCCGTATTGCTCTTGGCGGTGCGTGCCTGGCCTCTCTGGCGGCCTGCGGCGGGCGCGACCGTCCGCGAGCCGACCTTGCTGCCGCCCAGATCACCACGATCGGGGTCAATTCCTATCTCTGGCGCGCGGCGCTGGAGACGGTAAGTTTTGCCCCGTTGCTGCAGGCCGACAGCGCCGGCGGCGTGATCGTAACCGACTGGTACGCAAACCCCCAGAACCCGGGCGAGCGTGTAAAGCTCACTGTTTCGATCCTTGACCAAGACCTGCGTGCCGATGCGCTGCGCGTCGCCGCCAGCCGCCAGGTCACCCAAGGCAACGCCTGGGTCGATGCCCCGGTCCAGGCTGCCACAGTTCAGAAGCTGGAAGACATTATCCTCACCAAGGCACGCGAATTGCGTCGCCAGGCAGTAGCCAGCTAGACCACCTTTCCCTAACTGAGACCCATGACCGAAACACGCTTCGATCCGTCTTCCGCCGACGGGCGCTGGCAACGCGCATGGGACGGAGCTGCCTGCTTCGCAGCCGATTCGCACAGCGCCCGGCCCAAGAGCTACGTGCTCGAGATGTTCCCCTATCCCAGCGGACGCATCCATATCGGCCATGTCCGCAACTACACGATGGGCGACGTACTCGCGCGCTACAAGAAGATGCGCGGGTTCGAAGTGCTGCACCCGATGGGGTGGGACGCCTTCGGGATGCCGGCAGAGAACGCAGCGATGGAAAAGGGCGTTCATCCCGGTGGCTGGACGCGTGACAACATCGCCAGCATGAAGGCGCAGCTCAAACGGCTCGGCTTTGCGCTCGACTGGACGCGCGAGTTCGCCACCTGCGACCCCGAATACTACGGCCACGAGCAGGCCCTTTTCATCGATCTGTACGAGTCTGGCCTGGTCTATCGCAAACAGGCGCAGGTCAATTGGGACCCGGTCGACATGACCGTGCTCGCCAACGAGCAGGTGATCGACGGGCGCGGCTGGCGCTCCGGTGCACAGGTTGAAAAGCGTCAGCTCGATCAGTGGTTCGTCAAGATCACGGATTTTGCCGATGACCTGCTCGAAGGTCTGGAAACGCTCGACAAGTGGCCGGAGAAGGTCCGGTTGATGCAGGAAAACTGGATCGGCAAGAGCCAGGGCCTCGAATTTTCCTTCGCCCTGTCCAATGGCGACACGCTGCCGGTCTATACCACCCGCCCGGACACGATCTTCGGCTCGACTTTTGTTGCGGTCGCGCCCGATCACCCCTTGGCGCAAGGCATCGCCGCGCAGAATTGCGATGCGGCGAAATTCATCGAGCAATGCAGGCGCGGCGGGACCACCGCGGCAGAGCTGGAGACAGCGGAAAAGCTTGGCTTCGATACCGGCATCGGCGCAAAGCACCCCTTTACCGGCGAACACCTTCCTGTCTTCATCGCCAATTTTGTCTTGATGGATTACGGCACCGGGGCGATCATGGCAGTGCCCGGCCACGACCAGCGCGACTTTGAATTTGCCAACAAGTACGGCCTGCCAATCCCGCGCGTCGTCGCGGCGAACGCAGAAGAAGCGGATAAGCCCTTCGACGGCGAAGCAGAGCCCGGCGAAGGCATCATCGTCAATTCCGATTTCCTGACCGGAATGGCGGTCGACGAGGCCAAGGCCGAAGTCATTGCCCGCGCACAGGCAGAAGGCTGGGGCAAGGGGACCACCGTCTGGCGCCTGCGCGACTGGGGCGTTTCGCGCCAGCGGTACTGGGGCACTCCCATCCCCTTCGTCCACTGCGAGACCTGCGGCGTGCTGCCGGTGCCCAAGGACCAGCTCCCGGTCGAACTGCCCGAGGATGTCGATTTCTCTGTTCCCGGCAATCCGCTGCTGCGCCATCCAACCTGGAGACATACCACCTGCCCGTCATGCGGGGCCGATGCCGTCCGTGAAACCGACACGCTCGATACCTTCGTCAACAGCTCGTGGTATTTCCTGCGCTTCGCCAGCCAGCCACATGACAAGCCGTTCGACCGCGACGAGCTCGCCAAGTGGTTGCCGGTCGAGCAGTATATCGGCGGGATCGAACACGCGATCCTGCACCTTCTCTATGCCCGCTTCTGGACACGCGCTCTCGCGCAGATGGGACAGATCGACTTCGCCGAGCCCTTCGCTAGCCTGTTCACGCAAGGCATGGTCACGCACGAGACCTATTCGCAGCGCAGTACCGATGGATTGCAGGATATTTTTTACACGCCCGACGAGGTGAACCGAGCGAGCGAGGGTGCGACGCTCAAATCCGATGGCTCGCCCGTGACAATCGGCCGCGTCATCAAGATGTCCAAGTCGAAGAAGAACGTCGTCGACCCGGATGCCATCATTGCCCGTTACGGCGCCGACGCGGTGCGCTGGTTCATGCTGTCCGATAGCCCGCCCGAGCGCGACCTGCCGTGGTCGGAAGCCGGGATCGAGGGCTGCTGGCGGTTTGTCCAGCGGCTATGGCGGCTGTTCGGTCACTACGATGCATCGGCCACGGGTGAGGACAAGGCGCTCGCTCGCAAGACTCACCAGACCATCGCGACGGTCGCCGATGACATCGAGGCCCTCAGCTTCAACAAGGCGGTAGCGCGGCTCTACGAGCTGACCAATGCCGTCGAGAAGGCCCAGCCGTCGGCCACCCGCAGCGAAGCGGTCCGCGCGATCGTCCAGATGGTCGCCCCGATGATGCCGCACCTGGCCGAGGAAGGCTGGCAACGGGTTGGCGGCGAAGGCCTGCTTGCGCGGGCATCCTGGCCCGAGGTCGATCCGGCACTGCTGGTCGATGACGAAGTGACTATCGCGGTCCAGCATATGGGCAAGCTGCGCGATACGCTGACCGCGCCCAAAGGGGCTGCGAAAGAGGATCTCGAAGCGCTTGCGCTGGCGAGCGAGAAGGTCCAGCGTTCGATCGATGGAGCAGACATTCGCAAAGTCATCGTCGTGCCCGACCGGCTGGTGAACATCGTCACCTGATGCGCCGGCTGCTGCCCCTTGTCGCCCTCACGGCATTGTCCGGCTGCGGACTGCAGCCGATCTATGGTGGCGGCCTTGGTAATGCTGCTGTGCAGGGCTTGGCAGCGATCGAAGTCTCGCAAATGCCGGGCCGTGCCGGCTGGTTGATGAGCAACGCCCTGAAAGACCGGTTGGCCGCCGCAGGTTCGGACGCAGCCCGCTATCGGCTTGACGTGCGGCTTGACGATGAGCTCGAAGGACTCGGCCTCCTCAACGATGACACCATCGGTCGCGAACGGCGGACTTTGCGCGCACGCTACCAACTCGTCGAACTTGAGACTGGCGCGATCCTGCTCGACGCGACGGCTGGTTCCGACGCCGGGATTGATGTCGTTTCCAGCGAGTATGCCACCATCGCTGCTGAACAGAGCGCTCTTGAGCGGCTGACAGATGAAGTGGCTGACCAGATCGTGACCAGCGTATCCCTTGCCCTTCGCGACGCGCAATAGCGGGCGGCCCTGTGAAAGCGACCCAGCGCGATTTTCCCGGGATAGCTGCAAGGGCAGCCCGACAGTGTTCAGTTTTCTTCTTTTGCGGGCCGGACGAGGCAGGCGCTTCTGCTGCTGCCGAAGCGGTCCTTGCAGCGCTGTCCGACCCGGGCGAGCGGATCGAGATGCAGGGGGCCGACCTGCGGCGCGACCCGGTCCGGTTGGGAGACGAGGCTCGCTCCAGTTCGCTGTTCGGCGACACAAGACATATATTCGTGCGGGCCAGCGGCGACGAAGCGCATGATGCGCTCGCCAACCTCCTCGACGGCGAGGGCGAGGGCTGCCCGGTGTTGGTGGTGGCGACGTCAGCGACGGACAAGTCACGCACCGCCAAGCTGCTGTTGAAACGCGACGATGCGTTGGTGGCGATGTTCTACCAGCCGGACCTGCCCAGCATGACGGGTATCGTGCGCGACCTTGCCGACGCTGCCGGGGTGCGGTTGAGCGGCAATTTGGCCGAACAGATTGCTCAGGCCTCCAGCCTTGACCAGCGGCTGGCCTCGTCGGAGGTCAGCAAGCTTGCGATTTACCTCGATGCCAGCGTTGATGCGCCAAGGACTGCCGAGCAGGACGACTGGGACGCGATCGGGGCCCGCACCGAGGAGGACGGCTTCATGCCGATCGTCAACGCGGCCCTTTCCGGACAAGTTCGGCGTTTGCCAGCCGAACTGAACAGGATGCACGAACTCGGAATCAATCCGGTAGGCGTGGCGTTGGCGGTAGAGCGGCGCACGGCACAATTGGCGCAACTGGCGGCAAAGCTCGGTCGCCGCGGTGATATCGCAAGTCTTATCCAGGCGGAAAAACAGGCGCGGCGAATTTTCTGGAAAGACGAGCGCGACCTTCGTGAGCAATTGAAAACCTGGCGCGGCAAACGGCTGGATAGACTTGTAAGCCGCGTTACGGCCCTGCACCGCAGCTTGCTGGCCAACAGCCAATCGGCGGAATGGCTGCTCGCGCAGGAGCTGGCGGAGATTGCGAGCCATGCTGCGCAGGTCGGTGCCAAGCAAGCGCCTCGTTGACCGACTGGCGGATTAGCGGGTAAGCGCGCGACAACTATAACAAAGATTTCTTTGCGAAAGCAGGTTTACGCGTGAACGCACCCCAGTCAGTTGCGATACGTTCGGGGCCGACCGTACCACAACCCGCGCCTTCCCTCGAACGACGAAGGATGCGGGCTTACCTGCTGATGATCGTGATAGATATCGCGCTGATTGTTGCTGGTTTTCTCGTTGCGGGCGGCCTTTACCTCGGCAATTGGCCAGAAGAGCAAGCGCTGCGCCAGGCCTACCTGCTGCTCCCGATCTTCCTCACCATCGCTTTCTATCAGGGCACCTATTGTCTTCGCGCCCTCATCGATGCGCGCTTCGCCGCCATGCGGGTTATCATATCCCTGGTGATTTCCGCGGCCATCCTGGCCTTCGTCGCATTCTACCTTAAGACCAGCGCCACGTTTTCGCGCGGCACTCTCACGCTCGGGCTACTGTTCGCTGCAATCATGATGATCGGCGCCCGGTTTGTCGTCGTCTGGAGTGTCGAGCGGCGCTGGCATGGCTTCGTGCGTAACCGCCTGTTGCTGCTTGATGATGGACCGGAACTCAACCTGTCGGCCAACAAGATTATCGTCGCCGCGGATTTCGGACTCGATCCGGCCGCGACCGAACCGCACGATCTCGATCGCTTGGGGCAATTGCTGCTAAACCAGGACGAGGTCATCGTCAGCTGTCCGCCAGAAAGGCGCGAACAATGGGCCTGGGCCTTGAAAGCGAGCGGCGTCCATGGCGAAATAATCAGCGATATGGCGCACAACCTTGGTGCGCTCGGTGTCCGGCACTACGAATCCGACGACTGCACTTCGCTTGTCGTGAGTTCGGGGCCTCTACCGTTGCGAGCACGGGTAGTGAAACGCATTTTCGACATCATCGTCGCATCGACAGCGCTCGTCGTTCTTTCCCCCTTGCTCGTGACAGTGGCCCTGCTGATCTGGCTTGGAGACCGGGGACCGGTGCTGTTTGTGCAACAACGGACCGGGCAGCAAAATCGATTTTTCTCGATGCTCAAATTTCGATCGATGAAGGTGGAATCGTCGGATGCCGTGGGAGTACGTTCGACCGCGCGCGAGGACGAACGCGTAACGCGCCTGGGTCGCTTCATGAGGCAAACCAGCATCGACGAGCTACCGCAGCTCGTGAACGTCCTGCGTGGAGAGATGAGCATCGTCGGACCACGGCCCCATGCCACCGGCAGCCGGGCAGGCGACAAGATGTTCTGGCATGTCGATGCGCGCTATTGGCGTCGCCATGCGCTCAAGCCCGGGCTAACCGGCCTCGCCCAAGTGCGCGGATACAGGGGTGCAACCGATGAAGAACGGGATCTCAGCAACAGGCTGCAGGCCGACCTGGAGTATCTCGCAAACTGGTCACTGGTGGCGGATATTGGCATCCTTTTCCGCACGCTGATGGTGCTTCGCCACGACCGGGCCTACTGACCGGTTGCACACACCTCACGAGATACGCCGTCCAGCCAGCAACAACAAAAAAAGGGCCGCCCCTAAGGGCAGCCCTTTTTTGCAATCTCTCTACGGATTAGCGCGGGCTGTTACCGTTGCCACTGGCCAGTGCGAGAATAATCCCGATCAGCGCAGCACCACCAAGAAGCAACAGAACCCCGAGATCGTCTTCATCACCGAGCTGGCTTTCATCAGCAATCGGCTGATTGAATTCGGTCGGCTGCGGTCGTGTAGCTGCATTCGCAACGGTCGAGCTGAGCGCCATTGACGCTGCTGCAAAAACCATCAAACTCTTCTTCATTGTGACCGCTCCAAAAATGTATGGCGCTCTACTTACAACACTCGCCTGTCCGGTCAAGGCCGGAATGAGTTGCTGGCGACTAGCAAGTGCGTGTTACCAAAATGTTTCTTTGCCGGATTGTCACGGGCAAATACTTGCAAGAACGGTCGATTCCAGCAAAGGAAAGCGGCCTCTCGCGAATTGCAGCGCAGAAAGCTCTACGTACCCCATGGCCTCGATCTGTCTTGCCAGCCTTAATTATGCGCCAGAACCGATAGGCATTGGTCCGTATAGCCAAGGATGGGCAGAGGCCCTCGCCGCGCGCGGGCACAAAGTACAGGTCGTCTGTGGCGAGCCGCACTATCCAGATTGGAAAAGAGACCCTGCTACGCCGCGAAAGTTCGCCGAAACCACCGAAAACGGCGTGAAGGTGTTGCGGGTGCCGCTCTATATCCCGCGCGACCCCTCAGGTCTGACACGGCTCGCGCATTACGGCAGTTTCGCGGTAAATCTCGCGCGAGGTCTTGCGAAGACTGCAAAGACCTGCTCGCCTGACGCAGTGATCGCCACCGCTCCTTCCTTGTTGGCCGCACCCGTCGCATTGCGTTTCGCCCGGCGGCACGACGCCTTGACATGGCTCCATATCCAGGATTTCGAGATCGAGGCGGCCGTGGCGACGCGGATTCTGCCGGGTTGGATCGCGCCTGTCGGCGCACGGTTCGAACATGCGGTCCTCAGCCGGTTCGACCGGGTTAGCTCCATCGCACCGCGAATGGTCGAAAAGGTCATTGCCAAGCGCGGTTCGCGCGAAGGCGTCGCGGAAATGCGCAACTGGGCCGAACCCACCGTGGGCACCAGCGCAGCCGACCCGGATGGAATGCGCCGCAAGCTCGACCTTCCTCCCGGAAAGATCGCGCTTTATTCAGGCAATCTGGCCCGCAAGCAGGGGATCGGGATCATCCTCGAAGCTGCCGAGATCTTGCGCGCGCAACCGGGGCTGCAAATCGTGATTTGTGGTGACGGCCCAGCAGCGGAAGAGACTAGGGACGCTGCGGCGCGCCTGCCCAACCTGCACTTCCGCGGACTGCAGCCGCGCGAGGATCTGCCCAGCCTTCTGGCCATGGCGGACATGCATTTGCTTCCGCAAATATCGGCTGCCGCCGACCTGGTCTTGCCGTCAAAGCTGGCAAATATGCTGGCATCGGGACGGCCGGTGGTCGCCACTGCAGATCCGGGAACCTCGCTGGCTCGGGAGATCGAAGGCTGCGGTTCGGTAGTTGCCGCTGGCGATGCTGCCGCGCTGGCGGCGGCCATGCTCGAGCTGCACGAAAACCCCTCACGAGGCCGAGAATTGGGTAGCTTTGCTCAATTGAGTACGCGGGACCGTTGGTCGAAAAAGAAGCTGGTCGAAGACTTTGCCGAGGATCTCGAACGGGCGATCGAGGAGCGCGCAAGGTGAGCTTGGTCAAGCGGGGACATCTCGCAAACGCAGCAGCATTGAACCCGCCAGTGGCACAAGGGCATGCTGGCAAAGTCTATGGATTCGACGCATGGGCGATCCTTGCGTTTCTTTATCCATTGAGCCTGATGATCATGTTCGATCTGGTCGGCCAGCTTTACCTGATCGACCTGCTATCGGTCCCCCTGCTCGCGCTGTTTCTGACCTTGCCGGATACACGCGGACGCCTGCAGCGCATCTGGCCAGTGCTCGCATTACTCGGGGTATGGTTTGCAGGTCAGGTGGTGACCGACCTAATCCGCGGATCGGCCATAGAAGATCTGCTGCGCGGCTGGTCGAAGATTGTGTTTTTTGCCCTTCACCTGCTCGTCATGTGGCTATGGCTGTCTCGAAGGCGGGTCTATATGGCAGCCTTTGCGATCGGGCTCGGTATTGCGTCGGTCTACACCATTCCGCCCGAATTCGAAGGTTACGCCTGGAAATTCGGCTATGCGATTGGGCTCAGCCTGACGACGATCGGGGTTTTGTACTTTCTGACCCGCCTGCTTCCGTGGATGCGCTACACTGCGCCGGCAATCTTTACTGTCCTCGCATTGATCGTCCTGCTGCAGGCTGCGCGTGCAAATTTCGGCATCCTATTCCTGGCGGGTGTCATCATGACCGGAGTGTTGGTGCTCACCCACATGCCGCAATTGAGACGACGGCTGAGTGCTGGAATGTACGTCATCCTGCTCCTGGCTGGAACGCTGGCCGCCTCCGGTGGCATCGCCATTTACGAATATGCCGTCGAGTCTGGGGCTCTCGGCCGCGACGCCCTCGAAAAATATCGTGACCAGGCTTCCGGAGATGTGCCTTTGTTGCTTGGAGGGCGCACCGAAAGCCTTGTTTCGGTGCGGGCGATCGCCGACTCGCCGATCATAGGACATGGCAGCTGGGCCCGCGATTCCTACTATGTCGAGCTACATCGTGCGATCAAGGTGCGGCTGGGCCTGCCTATCGACGATGCGCATTTCGGCAAGCGTGACAAGATTCCCACCCATAGTCACTTGATGGGCGCGTGGGTGGAAGCTGGTGTGACTGGCGGCCTGTTCTGGCTATGGGTCCTGACATTGCCATTTGTGGCTATCTTTCATCTTCTCAAGAAGGATGAGATCCTCGCGCCCCTTATTGCCTTTTGCGCCGCCGACCTGGCCTGGTCGGTCATGTTCAGCCCTTTCGGTGCAAGCCAGCGTGTCAGCGTCGCTTTTGAAATTGTGGTGATGATCTGGGCCGTGCGTGCCAGCGGCCACTCGCTGACACTGCTGTCTCCGGCGCGCCGATTCATCGGCGGACGAAAGGTCCGTTCAGCTTGAAGATCTTGCACATTCTCGGCGATTGCAATCCGGCCAAGGGTGGTGTGATCGAAGGCGTATTGCGACTGGGTGGAGGCTACCGGAAGCTGGGCCACACGCAGCACCTTCTGACTATGGACGATAATGCCGATCCGTGGGTGGCCGATTTCCCCTCGCGGGTTTTTGCACGTGGCCGGAAAGGCAATGCCAAGCGGTTCTGGCCAGGCCAGGCCATCGCCTGGCTGCGGGCCAACGCCAGTAGTTACGATGGCATCGTGGTTGACGGCTTGTGGAACGCATCGACACTTGCAGCGGCACGCACTCTTCCAGGCATGAGTGTCCCCTATGTCGTTTTTCCCCATGGTATGCTCGACCCGTGGTTCCGCGAACTTCAACCGATGAAGGAATGGATAAAGCGGCAGCAGTTCCGGTTCGTGGAGCGCCCACTTTTGCGCGGCGCCCGCGCAACTCTCTTCACCAGCGAACAGGAGCGGGTGCTGGCAAGCCGTTCATGGCCGGGCTGGACCAGAATAGACGAGAAAGTCGTGGGTTACGGCACAGGTGAGCCGCCACCAGAGGCCCCTGCAATGGCCGAGGCATTCAAGGCCGCCGTACCGAAGCTCGGCGCCAGCCCTTACCTGCTGTTTCTCAGCCGCATCCATCCCAAGAAGGGCTGCGAAATCCTGCTCGAAGGATTCGCGCGCCAATATGCCGGGACCGATATGCGGCTTGTAATTGCCGGCCTCGCCAGCCCTGCATATCTGGACGAGCTAATCCAGCTCGCGCAGCAACTCGGCATCGCCGGACAGGTCGAATGGCCCGGCCACCTTGGTGGAGATGCAAAATGGGGCGCGCTCTATGGTTGCGAGGCCATGGTGCTGACCTCGTATCAGGAAAACTTCGGGGTCGTGGTTGCCGAGGCGCTGGCCTGTATGCGGCCCGTTCTGATTTCCGACCAGGTAAATATCCATGATGCAGTTACGGCAGCGAATGCAGGGATCGTTTGCGAGACTGATCCAGCCTCGATCCACGCAGCTTTGAGTCGCTTCTCGGGCATGGACGAGAAGGCGCGGGACGAAATGGGCAAACGCGGCCGAGAATTGTTCGAGGCGCGTTTTAGCATGGACCGTGTTGCCATGCGTGTAGCCAGCATCTTTCAAGACCAGGACGGATAAATACTTTCCTACATATAACCAAAAGGGTTAGCAGCTTCGCTCGAAAGGAGTTGCCATGCCCGATACCCTACCACCAATCCGCCATCCTGCTCGATTCGTCCCGCTCGCCGGAATTGCCACCGGCGAACCGGGTGATCCTGCCCTTGCGGTCAGCCCCGCAAACCCCGTTCCCAGCCGAGAGCAGCCCTTGCGGGGAGCCCGGGTCCTTGCGCCCGACACGGTGACGTCTGCCGGCACCGCGCTGCTCATCGACTGCAGCGCTCAAGGAACGGCAGAATTTGTCCTGTCCGACGGCTCATCGCTTACGCTGACGATGGCACCGGGGCTCACCCTGCTACCCTTCGCTGTCACCCAGTTGACGTCGGTCGACACGTCAGCAGTCCTCAACGCCTGGGTGCTCGACTGATGTTGGCCCTGCATGCACCCCGCTCCGCCCCGAAGGCCCTCGGCTTCCAGCCCTCGGCACTCGGAACGCTCCGACTCGCTTCACCTGCGCCGGCCATGTCCGAAGCGACTGCGGCAACCTTGCCCCGATTTTGGCCGACTTCGAGCGGTACGCAGTTCTTCCAGATCGCTTCCGCACCGCAAGGCGGGGCTTTTACCTTCTCCCGCGGGTTGCCGGGCTCTTTTCCCAGCAGCACCTCGCTGGCCGAGGAGCCAGTCAGGACCTCTGGGCAAGCGGATACAAGGTCTAGGCTCGGCCAGCAGTGGTCCTTTACCTTTGAAGGTAGCCGGATCGAACTTCACATTCGCCATAACCCCCATGGCTTCCTCATCCGGATCGACAACCAGTTCGTCTCTCTCGAACCCTACGAAAGCACCGGCAACGTCTTCGTCACGCTCGATTTCGGCAGCGCGGACACCCGCCGTATCGATATCATTTCCTATCAACTCAGCTTTGGCGGGGCCTATACCAGCCCAACCGACGCCATCGTCGCGGCCGAGTTACGCGGCCCGCGAACGATTGTCCTGGGTGACAGCTTTACCACCCCCGATCCGTCAAACTGGGTGGTCTGGTTCTCGCATGCCATGGGCTGGGATGATGTCTGGGCCAGCG
The DNA here is from genome assembly GCF_054482615.1 of Qipengyuania sp. CAU 1752. Lineage (NCBI taxonomy): Bacteria > Pseudomonadati > Pseudomonadota > Alphaproteobacteria > Sphingomonadales > Erythrobacteraceae > Qipengyuania > Qipengyuania sp. CAU 1752. Next base: position 131,590 of record NZ_JBTLRE010000001.1, read on the forward strand.
GCGTGGGCGGAACCGGGTTCGTGGCCGATGCGGGGGGACAGTGCCTGCCCTTACCCGACCGGGTCATGACCGATGTTGTACCCTACCGGCCCGAGGTCGTCTTCCTGTCGGCCGCGCTCAATGATTTCGGAGCGAGCCCATCGAGTATCGAATCGGCTGCGGCGCGCACCGTTCGCCAGATTCGCGAACACCTTCCCGACTCCCTCGTCGTCGGAGGTACCAATACGGCTTTCGGTATCGAGTGGTGGCGCTCGGTTGACCTCGACTTGATGGAGGCGATCCGGCGCGGGATCGAATCCGCCGGCGGCCACTACATCTCACCGGTGGAAATGCCGTTTGCATTCGGGGGCCAGCCCGTTGGCATCACGGGTGCTCTTCTCAGCGCAGTGAGCGCTGGGACGCCCGGAAACGACGGGACGCCGGATGTGATCAGCTATCCCAATGGCTTTTACTGCGACACTTCCACCAGTGATCCGCTATCCTACCTGCGAGTGGGATCGACAGTCGAGATCGGCACCGGCGCCACACGCGAACGAGTGGTGATCACCAGCACATCGCAAGCCTATGCAAACACGGTTTATGGCTTCGATGGCACGATGCGATATTACCACGCCATCGGCGAGCCGGTTCGCGAGGTATCCCGTTGCGCGATTACCGGCCAGGGCACATCGGTCAACCCCACGGGTTGGGGCACGACCGATCGCTACGTTGGAGCGGACGGTTTCCATTACGGGCCCGAAGGACACCGTGCGCTCGGCGCAATCAATGCCTCGCTCCTGCGGCACCTGCTGCGGGGCCGCCCCTTGCTCTAGCGCGATATCGGAGAGGCGGCTAAGGCCTTGCAATGGCTGCCTCTCCACCCTCTCTGACCGTCGTAATCCTGACCCGCGACGAGCAGCGTCACATCGGACGCGCAATCACGTCGATCCGGCCTTTGGCCCAGCGCGTGATCGTGGTGGATTCAGGATCAACCGACGCCACTCGCGAGGTCGCGGCGAAGCTGGGCGCCGACGTGTTCGAACGGGCCTGGATCAATTACGCCGACCAGTTCCAGTGGGCGCTCGACCATTGCGCGATCACGACCGAATGGACCATGCGGCTCGACGCCGATGAGTGGCTGGGACAGGATCTGGTCGCACGCATCGCCGAATTGCTGCCCAGCCTGCCACGCGAAACAACTGCGCTCAGCCTTGATCGCCAACATCATTTCATGGGCCGCTGGATCCGCCACGGGGGTCGTTACCCGCTGCGGCTGCTGCGCATCTGGCGGACCGGCCTGGGTCATATCGAACAGCGCTGGATGGACGAACATATAGTACTGCGTGAGGGTCAGTTGCGCCATGTCCCCGGCACCTTCGTCGATGAGAACGACCATGGGCTTGGTTACTTCACCGACAAGCACAATGGCTATGCAACGCGCGAGGCGCTCGACACGCTGATCAGCAAATATGGGCTGTTCGAAGCGCCCGAAGACGACGGCTTGGCAAGCACCGACCAGGCACGCAGGGTCCGCTCAATCAAGACCGGCTGGTACAACCGCCTTCCCACCGGCCTCGGTCCGCTGGCCTATTTTCTGTATCGCTATTTCTTCCAACTCGGCTTCCTCGATGGCAAGCCGGGCCTCGTCTACCATGTCCTGCAGGGCTTCTGGTATCGCTTCTTGGTCGATGCCAAGCGGCTCGAATTCGAGCGTGCGCTCATCGATTGCAGCACTGCCGACGAAAAGATTGACCGGCTCAGCGCGCTTTCTGGACATAATTTGCGCCAATTCGCCGCCTCGGCGCTGGCTCACCGCGGCTGAAGCTAATCCTGACGGCCGGACATCGGACCGCGCAGGATACGCTCGAGGCTGCGGGTCGGCCAGCGCGCATGCTTCGCAAGACGCAGAACCTGCCCGACTATTACATCGGAGCGCCGAAAGTCCCGACCAAGCAAGAGCGGGGCGCGCTCCTTCAGATTATGCGTCTGCTGCTGTGCAAGGCGACCCGACATGGTGATGGACTGGCTGTGTAGCCGGTACGCACTCAGGAACATCCCGACTGTCGTAAAGCGTCCGCCAGCCGCGTGCATCCTTGCCAACAGGCCGGCATCCCAGCTCGAGCGGTCGCTTACCTCGAACCCTCCGCTTGCGCGGAAGATGTCTGCCGTGAAAAAGGTGCTTGGCTGGATCTGGATATAGGCTCCGCGCGCAACAGCCGGTGGCCAGTAAGGCTCCGACCAGGCCCGGCGAAGGAGAGCGCCGTTTTCGTCGATCACTTCGGCATGACCGCAGGCAACATCGACATCACTTTTACATTCGAAGAAGGACTGCATCTTCGCGAAGGCGCCGGGCAGGGCGAGGTCGTCTGAATTGAGATAGTAAAAAATCTCGCCAGTGGCTCGGGAGAATCCCTTGTTCAATCCGTCAGCAGGTCCATCATCGGGCTCGAAAACGCGCACGATGCGCGGATCGTCATAGCTCGCGATAATCTCGCGGCTGCCATCCGTAGAACCGGGATCGCAGATAATGTACTCGAATTCGGGCCCCTCCTGCGCCAGCACCGAATCGATCGTCGCCGGCAGGAACTGCGCCTGGTTGAAGGAAATGGTGACAACGCTGAACTTCGGCATCGGTTCAGCCCGCATTTCCGCCGAATTCGCGCTCGGCCACATGGCGGGCAGGGTTTCCCGCCCACACGGTGCCGGCTGGAATGTCCTTCATCGTGCATCCACGCGCACCCAGAACCGCCCCGGCACCGACGGTGACGCCAGGCCCGACGAACGCTTCTGCAGCGATCCAGGCATTGGCTCCGATCGTAATGGGCCGCGCCACAAGCTGATGAGCCGGGTCACGATGGTCATGGTCGCCCGAACACAGATAGGCCCGCTGTGAGACGATGGCTCGCTCGCCCAATGATATGGGCGCCTGACAGTAACAATCCGCACCGGGCCCGATCGAACTCCAGGCTTCCATCGTGAGATTGCGAGGCAACCATATCCGCGTTGAAGGGTAAACCTTGGCCCCTTCCCCGATGCGGGCTCCGAACAGGCGCAGCAAGACGCGCCGCCAGCCCCAGCCGATCGGCGGAGGCAGGACCCATGCCAGCAGCCTCCAGACCAATTGGAAAGCGAACCTTTCGAGCCGGTTGCCGAGCGAAAAACTGGGCCCGCCGCGAGCCGAGTTGGTTTCTCGCGCGTCGAGCGGGTCGGTCACGACTCGGGTTCCATGCGAATGTGGGCAAGTTGGTCGAGCGATCCTTCCGCCGGTCCCTTCCGGGCGCGAAGTTGCAACGAAGCCACCGCGCAACCCTCGGGCACCCGGACAGTCCATTCGCCTACCGCACCCTCGCTCGTGAAGAATGGTGACGAGCCCTTGCAACCAATCGTCCACGCAAGACGCCCGGTTCGATCTTCACCTTCAACATGCACTCGATAGCGCCCGGCTGGGGCGACGAAATCTTGCGTCAGAACCACGCCGGCCGATCTCGATACAGGGGCGAGGCTGACCCCATTACCGGTTCCCAGGCCATTGTCTTCGGAGCGAAACGGAGAGGTCGACGGCATCTGCCATTCCCCGCCTGCGGCCGGTCTGGCCGCGTCCATCCGGGCAAATTGCGGATCGTACAAGACGCCTTCGAAAGCCCGGGGGTCGGCCAGGGTAGCGCGCCAAAGCGCGAATCCGTCGGCCGCCGCAGTCTGGTGCTGCAGGCCCGCAATTACGGTAGTGATTATTGTCCTACGCCACGGTCCGTCATCAGCGTCCAGAGAACGTGCAAAGGCCAGCCGTCCGGCGATAACCTGCGGATTTTTGGCCGGGGTGTGTAGATAGGCGATCCACCAGCGTCCGCCCGAGCGGTTGGCAGCCCGAGCCGCAAGCGCTTCTGGCCCACCGCTGCGGGCGACCAGCAGGTCAGCAGCAGCGGCAGCAAATTCGCCGCCCTGGGTCCGACCTATCGCATCGACACGCTGTGCCGCAATTTCCGGCGCATTCTGCTCCAGCGCCAATTGGCCGATCCGAGCATTCGCCAGCGCATCGCGCCAGCCTAATGCCGCGGCCACATTGGCCGCTTCGACCCGCTTCGCCAACGCATTGCTTTCTATCGCCACCGACAGAGCCGGTTGGTTGTATGGCATCGCCTGCAATGAACGCAGCGCATAAGCTGAGGCAAGAGACTTCGAATTAGGCGTCTCGCTGGCGAACGAGTCGCGGGCCGCGAGCAATTGCAATCGCGTATCCTGCGGCGCAAACCCGGCTGCCAGCGACGGCTGAACTGCAGCCGCCGGCGGTCCCAGCACCGCGACTCCGGCGACCGCTATGAACGCTGCACCGACAAGCGCGAGCGAACGGCGCATCAGGTCGTCTCCGTACCGTAACTGTAATAATAACCGTATTCGTAGCCATACCCGGCGCTGTGCGGATCGAACTTGTTGAGGATGGCACCATCGACGACAATTTCATTGTTGTTGAGCCGCCGAATGGCTGCCGCCGTACGACCGTGGCTGGCCCGACCGGCCTCGATCACGAAGACGAGATGTTCGATCCTTTGCGCCAGCAAGATCGTGTCGGCGAGTCCCATCACGGGTGGACCGTCGAATACGACCACATCATAGGTCTGTCGCGCCCAGTTGCGGAACTCGTCGAATGACTCGCCTGAGAAATATTCCGGAACCGAAGGCGGCAACGGCCCCGAGGGGATCAGGTCGAGGTTGTCCATCAGCGCGATGGTGGCCTCTGCCGGCGGGATCTGTCGGGTGAGGACGTTGGTGAGGCCAACCTCGCGCGAAACCTGCGAAATGGCGTGCTGCGACGGACGCCGCAAATCGGCATCGACCACCAGCACGCGGCGTCCCTCGCGGGCAAAGCTGCGGGCGATGCCGTAGGCCGCAAGGCTCTTGCCTTCAGACTGCTGGCTGCTCGTGACAAGGATATCGCGCTCGCCGCCGGTGCCGAGCAAGCCAAGCGATGTTCGCAACGCGGCAAAGGCTTCCGAAATACTGGATTTCGGATTGGTAAGCACATCTTCGATGCCCTGGCCGGTGTCGAGCCTGGGCACACTGCCGAGGAACGGCAGGCCGAAACGCTCTGTAACATCCTCCGGCGTGCGGGCAGCGTCATCGAGGAACTCGCGCAGGAAAACATACAGGCCCGCGAGCGCGAGGCCGGCCAACAGTCCAAGTGCGACGTTTATGACGGGTCGCGGCCGGATCGGCGCAGCGGGTGCCTGCGCCTTGTCGATGATCGAAATATTGCTGTTGGCAACCCCAGCCGAGGCACTGACTTCCTGGAAGCGTGCCATCAGCGCATCATACATCTCGCGCTGCGTCGCCGCCTCGCGATTGAGGATATTATACTGCACCCGCAGACTTTGCTCCGCCGAAGAACCCGACCGCAATTGCGACACGTCTGCAGCCAGGCGTTGCTCATTGCGCAAGGCTGCCTGGTACCGCTTCCGCAGCGAACCGGTAATATCGCTGACGGCGCGATTGAGGCTGGTCCGCAACGATTCAATCCGACGGTCGTATTCCTGCATCACCGGATGTTCGGCGCGGTAACGCGAAGAATCGCGGCTGCGATCGGCGATGACTTCACCCAGTTCGCGCTGGAGCTGGTTTACGTAGGCGCTTTCCTGGACCTCCGGGATTTGCATCACATTGCCCGACGTTGAAGCGCGATAGCGTTCCTCCGCTGCAATCCTTTCTGCCCGGGCACGGCCCAGCACATCATTGGCATTGACGAGGGTACGCTGCGTCAGCGACATCGGCGCTTCATCAGCTGCTGCACCCGTGTCCAGGTTTACCAGATCGTTCGCGCGGGCATATTCGACCTGCGCCCGCTCCGCCTCTTCGAGCGCAGTCTTGGCCTCGGCAAGCTTCTCAGCCAGATATTCGCGCGCGTAGGACGAGGTATCGAAGCGCCGCTCCAGCGTGCCGGTGATGAAGGCCTCGGCATAGCCATTCGCGATCTTGGCCGCATATTCCGGATCGGGGCTGGTGAAGGTCAGGTCCAGGATGCGGCTATAGCGCGGCATATCTGCCGCGACATTCGCCAGCACGATGGCCGCGATCCTGTCGCGCCGGGTCTCGGCCATGGTCTTGCCGGGATCGGCCGCAACAGGAGCAGGCACCTGCATCCGGTCGAAGAACTGGTCATTGGCGGCAAGGTTCTCGCGCTCGATCAGGGTCATGGCCGTATCACGGCTCAGCAACACGTCGATCTGCGTCTGCAGGAAACGCTCGATGTCCCAGTCCACCGAGCGGAAGCTGGCTTCGTCCTCAAGGACTTCGTTGGTCTGGCTGTCGATCTGCAATGTCGACTTGGCAGCAAAGATCGGCGTGGTGATCAAAGTCAGCACGATAGCCGCGGCCAGCGCCAGCGCCACGATACCGCCGACGACGTAACGGTGGCGAAAGATAGCCGAATACACGCGGCGAAGGTCGATGCCGAAATTGGGCATGCCCCTTTCTTCCGCAAAGGTTTCCTTCTCGGCATTCATGGCTGGAGATCGTCCGTTCACTGGGTGAAAGTCCTGGTCAAGATTGCACCCTGATTTTAATTACCTTCGGTGACGGTGGTTGTGCCGCCGCGATCAACAAGGGCCAGGGTCGAGAATACGTTGAACAGGGGGGCAGCCTGCAACGCATCGCGATAGGCCTGCTTGAGCCCGTCAGTGCCGACAATGACCTGGTCGCCCGGCAGGATCTCGATATCCGGCATGGAACCCGCATTGATGGCGCCCAGGTCGAACAGGCCGCCGACCCGCTCGCCATTGAAACGGCGGAACACCACGACCTGGTCGAACTTGGCAACATTGGTCGGCCCCCGCGCCAAGGCTACCGCGTCGACCAGGGAAATACGCCCCGGGATTGCATAAACGCCGGGAATGGTCACCGCGCCTGCCACGGTTACCCGCTGTTGCGATGCCTCGGTAATGGCCACGGTCACACTGGGATCAACTAGGAAACGGGCGGCGAACCTGCGTTCGAGATCGCGGGCAAACTCTGCTGCCGTCAACCCGACGGCATCTACCGTGCCGAGCAAAGGCACCTGGATATTGCCGTCGGGGTCGACAATGACGCTTTCGATCGACAATTCGGGTTCGCGGTAGACCGTGATGGAAAGCGTATCGCTCGGCCCGATCTCGACCCGGCGCGGAGCGAAGATATTGCCTTCCGGGATGTTATCATATGCAGCCGCGCCGCTCGGCACGACCGGTTTCGGGCCGGTGCCACAGGCGGCAAGCGCCGCCATCAGGGCGACCGCCATGGCATGCCGGAGGCCTGTTACCAACATGATTTTCCCTTTTTCGCGTTCATGGCGCACCTAGTCCGTAGTGCCTTGTTCTGGCAATGCCTTGCGATGAATTTCCTGTGCGGCGAAAGCCAGTGCGAGCACCGTTGCAAGAGCCGTAGTGCGGAGCGGATAATCAACCGCTGAATGCAGCAGTAGCAAACCAGCCACCCACCACAGGCTCCAAGCCCCCGGAGCCGCCTTATGCCCCCAGCGTCGCAGCACCAGCAGCAGGAGCGCGCCTGGCGCAGCCCAGGCGATCACCAAGCCGAGAAGCCCGCCTTCAAGCGCAAGCTGCACATAGTCGTTGTGCGCGGCCACCACGTATCGCGCGGCCATGGTGTCGAGGTCCTCGAACGCCATGTAAACAGGCACGAAGCTTCCCCAGCCCGATCCCCACGGGAAAAAGGCACGTGTAGCTGCCCAGCTCGTCTCCAGCATGATGATACGCTGATCCTCCCCCAGCATAGCAAAGCGGGCAAACACGCTTTCAAGCGCAGGCGCCTGGCTGAGCGCGACCACCGCGAGGACGACGACTGCACCGCCGGCAAGGATCGACCGCGCACCCAGCCTGACGCTCATTGCGAAAACTACCACCATCGCCAGTGCGCCCAGCGCAATTCCGGCCCGCGATGTGGTCGCCAGCAGGCCCGCCAGAAGGATTGCCGCCGCGCCGATGCCGAGCAGGCGGCCGCGTGCCTTGCTTGCTTCGCCGACTAGCGTGGGCAGCAATACGAGCGCGCAGGCGAGGAATACAGCGTGGTGGTTGCGATTGGCAAACACTCCGGTGGCATAGCCGGCATGTTCGGTACCGTAGGGGGCCAGTCCGCCCGTGACCCGCTGAATCAATCCGAGGAAGGCCGCGATGAGCGCCAAGGCGACCACGCCTTGCAGCAATCGCAACTGTTCAGGCCAGGTAAGCCGGGCAAAGGCGACGAGCATAACCAGCGGTGCTACGATTGCCACAAGCGCACCGAGTGCCGCTCCGGGGTCGAGCGCCAATGGTCGCCAGCCGAGCGGCAGGCCAACGACGTCAAGTACCTGTGCGGCCAGCCCGCGACCAGCCAGCGCTGTCCATACGGAAGGGGGCAGCGGAACGAGTTGCAGCCATGACAGGCCATAAAGCGCCAAGGCTATTCGCGCGAACCAGCCCAATTTTCTTCCGCGCACCCCGGCCAGCAACAGGTATAGGGTCGGCAGGCTGGCGAGGAAGCAGACTAGCACATTGGCTGGACGGGCCGTTCCCCCCAGCAACAACGCAACCGCCATCTGGAATGCCACCGCTGCGAACAGATGATCGGTGTTCGCATTGCGCGCATCGCCCACGCCTGTTGTCATGATATTACTCTTCCCCCTCGAGCCATGTTCCGAGCCGCGCCGAACTGCTGGCCGCCTGACGAACGTCGGTCCGCGCAAAGCCAAGCACAGTTTCAAGCAATCTGCGCACCAGCCAGCGGGCAAACCCTTCGCCCCTGCCAGCACCGCTTTCGTCGTGTTCGTCAGGCGCATGGGTTGGACGGTCGCCACCACGCAATCGACGGGTCACGTTCTGGATCGCGCTTGTCCAACCTTGGCGATGGACCCCGCCGGCGATTCCTGCTGCCAAATGGATCCCCTTGCGCTGTCGCAGGTCTTGCAACAGCAGGTCCGGCGCCCGCTCCAACAGATCTGAATCTACTTCGACGGGGCAGCGCGACAGTGCAAGCACCCCGGGGCTGCGCCAGCGTTCGACGAGGTGGAACAGCAAAGCTGCGCCACGAGTGAAATTGCCGCGCTCGGCCCTTGTCCAGAAGCTGTCCCAGTCGATCCCGCCCTGTTGCGCCAGGTAGTCGATATCGGCCAGCACCAGGGGCCCCCCATCGAGACGGTTGCTATAAGCGCCGTGGATGACGAAATGCACCAGCATGTCCTCGGCCGCGAGGTAATGAACCGGATCCTCGGAGCCATAAGGTCTGGCGCTGGCGAACATGACCGCGCTTTCGTCGGCCGGCATGGCCCAGCCGACCGCCTCGTGCCTTTCCCATAACCGCATGTGCAATTCGACCCGCACATCCCCGGGCGAGAGCAGTGGCGGCAAGTGCTTGTCATGCTGGAGCGATTGCTCGGGCGATCGGGGGCCCGGCTCCTCCTGGTGGAAACCGTTTTCGCGCAGCAATTCGAACGCTTGCAGGGCTTGACCGCTCGCTACCAGCAGGTCGAGGTCACGCATGGGTCGCTCGGCTGCGGCCGGGTAGAGATGCCACGCGCACCAAGCCCCCTTCAGGGCAACTGCAGCTACGCCATGAGCTTCGAGCAGCGCGGAAATCTCGAACAAGGTCCGGCGCATGGCAAGCGCTCGCAGGGCAGAGTCACGATGGGCATCGCGCCAACCACCTGCAATTCTGGTCGGCACTTCGATCCCGATCTCGCCGCGGCCAAGCCGACCGTGGAGGTGGGGTTGCAAGCGGTGCTGGGCCGCCATCGCATCGACGAGTTTCCAGTCGGAATGCGACAATTGCGATGGGCGTTCGGCGTCCTGCGGGCCGAGCAGGCCCAACAGCAGGCGGCGTAGGTCGCCGGTTTTCATGAGGGCGTCAGGGTCAGTCTTGCGGAACGGTGAAGGTGCCCCTTACCCGTCCCCCCGATTCACTGGTTCCGGGGCTGGCCGAGCTGCCACCATCGACGCTGGAAACACCTGAATTAAGGTCGATCACCAGCCTTCCACCGCTCAACCGGTTGGCGCTCTGATTGAGGCGCACATTGCCGACCATGGTGATGATCCGCCGGTTGAGGTCATAAATCGCGGTGTTACCTTGGGCCCGTTCGCTACCGCGGGTCACGGTCACGCCGCCGCTGGCGATGATGCGGTTGATATCGACCCCCGCTGTACTGCTGTAAAGTAGGGTCACGCGGTCAGCCCTGACGGTGAGACCCGCCTGCTGGACCACCACCCCGCCCGAAAACACCGCGCGATCCTGGCGATCCTGGATCTCGAACCTTCCGGCATCGACATTGATGGGCGCGCGCGAATTGTGTCCGGAGATGGCCTGGGCGTGCAGCTGGATCCCGCCAGCTATCGCACAGGTGGCAGCAAATGCGATAATGAAGCGCTGCAATGCGCGGGTGGACGAAAGTTTCATCACTGCATCCTCAATTCGCTGGGCATCGCACCGGGTATGATGCGCATCTTGACGTTACCAATCAGCGTTGTCGTGCGGGCGGCCAAGTCTATTCGCATTTGGTTGGCGGAGAAGGTCCCGGCGGGGATCGCACCGCGCACTCCGCCTGACCCGGTGACGACCTTGTCGGCGAGATTGATGGCCACTCCTTCGGCCACGAAGCGATATCCATTCGCAGACGACATGCGCAACGGCCCATCAACCTCCAGCATGTCTTTTTCGATCGTGTAGGCCCCGCCCTCGGCGGTCAATTGCCCAGGCCCGTCCTGCAACAGGATCCGGGCCACGACATCGCGCAATCGCACGATGCCTTCGGCGCTCGACTGCTGGACCGCCTCGTCGGCGGTGAGCGAGAATGGCCGCCCCTGGTTGTCAGTCCCGCGGTACAACGCATTGTCGACCCGCAGGCGTTCCTCGATCACGGCGACCTTGTCACGGTCGAGCAAGAAAGAAATCTCGCCGCGCGGGCTCAAGGGTGTGATGACCATCAGGGCCGCTACGACACCAACCGCCATGGGCAGTGACCAGCCGAGGAACCGCACCAGCCTGTCATGGAAACCACCGGGCGCGGCGAAAGCCTGGCGGCCCTGCCGCAACTCCTTCGCGTCCTGCGTCTCGATCCGGTGATGCTTGGCCATGACAGCGCGCGCAGAGGTCCTAGGTGTGGCTGAAGATATCGTGGTCTTCCCAACCGGCAATGTCGAGCCTCGCGCGGGTAGGAAGGAAATCGAAACAGGCCTGGGCGATGTCCATCCGGCCTTCGCGTTCGAGCCGGGGAACAAGCGCCTCGCGCATGCGATGCAAATAGCGCACATCGCTGGCCGCATAGTCGCGCTGCGCATCGTTGATATGAGGCGCACCCCAATCGCTCGACTGTTGTTGCTTGGACAGGTTCTCGCCAAGCAGTTCCTCGGCCAGGTTTTTCAGGCCGTGGCGATCAGTATAGGTGCGCACCAGCTTGCTGGCGATCTTTGTGCAGAACACCGGTGCCGCCATGAGGCCCAGATAATATTCGATCGCGGCGAGGTCGAAGCGGGCGAAATGATAGAGCTTAAGACGGCTTTCATCGCCGAGCAGCGCCTTGAGATTGGGTGCATCGTAATTACTGCCAGGCGCAAAGCGTACGAGATGTTCGTCGGGTCCGCCGTCGCTGATCTGCACGATGCACAACCGGTCGCGCCGGGTGACGAGACCCATGGTCTCGCTGTCCACGGCCAGCGGGCTGTCCCCTGCAAGGACGCCTGCAGGAAGGTCTTCTTCATGAAAATGCACTGTCATATGTGGCTCGCTCTAGGCGCATTGGGGAAAGAGGAAAAGGGGTGCTGGTTCAGGGAGCCAACGCAAGCTACCCGATAGCCATGCCCTATCAAGTTCCCGGCAGCTGGAAAGAGGCTCTTGCCGAAGCGCTCGCGTTGCCGGAGACGCGCCGGCTGGCAGACTGGCTTGCGGCCCAAGAGGTGGCCGGAAAGTCCATTTTTCCTCCCGCCAATCAGCGAATGGCTGCGCTCGAACTGACTCCTCTAGAGGGCGTGAAGGTCGTGATACTTGGACAGGATCCCTATCACGGACCGGGGCAGGCCCGCGGGCTCAGCTTCTCCGTGCCGCGCGGAATGAAACTACCGCCAAGCCTGCGCAACATTTACCGCGAACTGCACAGTGATCTCGGCCTGATACCGCCGACACACGGCAATCTGGAAGCGTGGGCACGGCAAGGAGTGCTGTTGCTCAACACCAGTCTCAGCGTGGAAGCGGACCAGGCCGGGAGCCACGCCGGCAAGGGCTGGGAAGCGATCACCGATGCCGCCGTCGCCGCGGTGGCGCGTGCGGATCGACCAAGCGTGTTTATTCTGTGGGGCAAGCATGCGCAGAAAAAGGTCGGGATCATTCCAGAATTGCGAACTGGGCCACACCTCATCCTGTCATCGGCCCACCCCAGCCCGTTATCCGCCCATCGCGGCTTTTTCGGATCGCGCCCATTCAGTCAGGCGAATACCTTTCTCGAAAGCCGTGGACGCGGGCCGATTGATTGGTCACTCTGAAGCCATGACCGAGGAGGAAGCCCGCACCGCCTTGCTCGCCCGACAGGCCGAACTGGCCGAGGAGGACCGGATGAGTGCGGAGGGGCGCGAACCGGTGACATTACAGCAGGACAGCGTGGGACGGCTAAGCCGGATGGACGCCATGCAGCAGCAGGCCATGGCGCAGGCGCAGGAGCGGCGCCGCCATGCCGAGCGGGCGCGAATCGCCGCAGCGCTGGTGCGGATCGAGGAGGGGGAATGGGGCTATTGCGTCCATTGCGGCGAGGAGATCGCCGAACAGCGCCTGCGCAATGATCCGAGCGTTCCCCGCTGCGTTGGTTGCGCGGGCGGTGCCGAGCGTTGACAGCGCTCGAAAGCTAGAACCGGGTGACCGCGCGCAGGGACATCGCCCAGCCCGGGCGGCGAGCTGCAATCGAACTGTCGATGTATTGCACATCGGCCGTCATGCGCAGCGGCTTGGCAACCTGAAAAGTGTAAAAGGCCTCGATGCCTTCCTCGTCCTCAAGCGCAATGAAGGGGGCAAGCTCGTCGACCAGCCCATCGCTGAGCGAATAGCGAAACCAGGCGACGCCAAAATGGTCCTGCGGCCGGTTGGGGACGTTGCCCGAAACGCCGAAAAATCCGCTCACGTCCAGCGGCGTGGGATCGCCGTCAGAAAAGAACACCTGCCCGAACACGCCCCAGCCCGCGTCGGGCGTATCGGCGTAAGTCTCCACGAATTGGTATCCAGCCAGCACAATGCTGGCCGTACCCTGCTTGCGGCCAAAGTGCGAACCGGGGGGCGGGATGAGAGGGGCGGGCAGAACCTCGACCGGCGGACCTGTTCGTGTCGTACCGGCCAGCTTCACCGCGTAATAGCCCGGCTGGCCGCCCAGCTTTACCGGTACAGTGACCGAGGCCAACATGCCAACGCCAGTGGCGAAAGGGTCTTCAAAGCCGGTGTCCTGCGTGCGCAATTCGGGGTCATAGACCCACAGTCGGAACAGCGCGTCCTTGGTCGGGACCGTCAGCATTGCGCCGACCAGTTCCTGCGGCACAATCGTGCTCGGCGGCAGCGCGAAAGCGAGGTTCTGGAACCCTTCTATCCCACCCCCGCCGATGATCGGCAAGCCTGCTGCAAGATCGAGCACATTTACCTTGCCGACTTCCAGCGACGTGCCCGATTTCCAGGTCTTGGTGACGCTGAGCGAAAGGTCGAATTGCTCCCCTTCGTCCTTGGGATAAAACAGGCCGGTCTGCACTGGCAGCAAGCCTATCTGGCCATTGATGGACTTACCGTAACGCAATTCAGGGTGGAGCTTGATGGCAAAGCTGTCATCCAGCCCGACCGCCGAACCAGCCAACTCGGCATAGACATCAAACCGTCCGCCATATGCAGCCTCATCCTCCACACCCTCGCGCACAGAAGTGGCAAGAAATTGAGTCCAGGCAATCTCGATATCGAAGGGTTCTTTTTTGTCGCCCGCAGGTTCGTGTGCACTTGCAGGTGCCGTCGTCGCAATCGGTGCAGCTTCGGCCTGAGCATCGGTTGGCGCGACGTTGTCCTGCGCCGAGAGCGTAGTGCTGGTAAAAAATACGCTGCCCACCATGGCAGCTTCGCGCAAACGCAATGCCTTAGCCTTCCAGAATTGGCCTACCCTTCACGGGCAGGCCATATGCGCGATCGAGATTGGATGTACCGCATAATGACTGGCGAGCAATAGCAATGGGTGACGTTTTCGGCAGGTAAATCATCGGGGTAGGCTGCTTGCTCCCATCAATGCCTCGTCCACGGCGCGAGCGCATTGGCGACCTTCGCGGATCGCCCAGACCACCAGGCTCTGCCCGCGACGCATGTCACCACACGTATAGATGCCCGGCTCGCTGGTGAGATAGACCTGTTCATCGGCGCAGACATTGCCGCGATCAGTGAGGGCCACGCCCGCCTTGTCGAGCAGGCCGCGCTTCCTTGGGCCAGTAAAGCCCATTGCAAGCAGGATCAGGTTGGCCGGCAGGGTGAATTCGCTGCCCTCGACCTCGTGGAACTTGCCGTCCCTCCACTCGATCCGGACACATTCGAGCCCGGTCATGGTTTCGCCATCGCCGACAACCCGCTTGGTCAGCACCGACCAATCGCGCTTGGCACCTTCTTCATGACTGGAAGAGGTACGCAGCTTCAACGGCCAGTCGGGCCAGGTCATGGCCTTGTCTTCCTTTTCTGGTGGCCTGGGCATGATTTCGAGCTGGGTCACGCTCTTGGCGCCTTGGCGATTGGAGGTACCGACACAATCGCTGCCGGTATCGCCGCCACCAATCACGATGACATGCTTACCCTTGGCGGTCAGCGTTCCGCGCGGTGCGGCGCGCACTTCGTCATCCCCGGCATTGCGCTTGTTCTGCTGGGTAAGGAATTCCATCGCGAACCGTACGCCGGCCATTTCTGCGCCGGGAATATGGAGCGGGCGCGGCTCTTCCGCTCCGCCGGCCAGCACCAGCGCGTCGAAGTTCTCGCGCAGCGCCTGGAAACTGACCTCGACACCGACCTCGGCGCTGGTCTTGAAGGTCACACCCTCGGCTTCCATCTGCACGCAGCGCCGGTTGATGAGGTGCTTCTCCATCTTGAAGTCGGGGATGCCGTAGCGCAGCAAGCCGCCGATCCGGTCGCTTTTCTCGAACACCGTCACCGCATGGCCAACCCGCGCCAGTTGCTGCGCGCAGGCAAGCCCGGCCGGACCGCTGCCAATCACCGCGACCGACTTTCCGGTCTGCGTCTTCGGCGGTTCGGGCTTGACCCAGCCTTCGCGCCACCCACGGTCGATAATGGCGGCCTCGATGCTCTTGATGGTGACCGGCTGGTCGATGATGTTGAGCGTGCAGGCCGCCTCGCACGGGGCGGGGCAGATGCGCCCGGTAAATTCAGGGAAATTGTTGGTCGAATGCAGTACGCGCAGCGCACTCTTCCAATTGTCTTCATAGACCAGGTGGTTCCAGTCGGGGATGATATTATTCACCGGGCAACCGGTGTGACAGTAGGGAATCCCGCAATTCATGCAGCGGCTGGCCTGCGCGGAAAGCTCCTCCACCGGAGGTTCATTGGTGAACTCGCGCCAGTTCTTGAGCCGCTCTTGCGGATCAATGTAATCGCGCTCGCGGCGATCCAGTTCGAGGAACCCGGTTTCCTTGCCCATTGCGTGTGCCCTTACTCTGCCGCTTCCATTGCCGCTTCGCGCCGTTCGCCCTCAAGAGCTTTCAGCGCACGGCGGTAATCGGTCGGCATGACCTTGATGAATTTCGGTAGGCTCGCGTCCCAATCATCGAGCAGTTGCGAGGCCTTGGCCGAACCGGTGTGCAGCTTGTGCCGTTCGACCAGGATGCGCAACCGTTCGGCATCGTGGTGCAGCATGTCACCGAGGCCGAAATCATGGACGCTGGAAGGGCGCTGGCGGGGTGGATTATCGCTCTCGAGATCACCATCGCTTGCGACGATCCGTTCCAGTTCGACCTGCGCCGGATTGACCAAGTCGGCAAAGCTGCAGTCTTCATCGAGGACATAGGCAATCCCGCCGCTCATCCCGGCGGCAAAATTGCGCCCGGTCTTGCCCAGCACCACCACGACCCCACCGGTCATGTATTCACAGGCATGGTCGCCAGTACCTTCGACGACGGCGATGGCGCCTGAATTGCGGACCGCGAAGCGCTCGCCCGCAACCCCTTCAAAATAGGCTTCGCCAGCGATGGCGCCGTAGAGCACGGTATTGCCGACGATGATGTTCTCGCCCGGCGCCCTAGTGGATACCTCAGGTTGGCGTACGATGATGCGTCCGCCGCTCAAGCCCTTCCCGACATAGTCGTTGGCATCGCCGGTCAGGTCGAGCGTGACGCCGTGCGCGAGCCAGGCACCAAAGCTCTGCCCGGCCACGCCGTTCAGGTTTACGCGGATGCTGTCTGGAGCCAGTCCTTCATGCCCGTATCCCCTGGCGATTTCGCCCGACAACATGGCGCCAACCGTGCGGTGGACGTTGCGGATCTCTCGCTCGAGCACGACTGGCTTGCCATCGACCAGCGCTGGCTTGCAGGCGGCAATCAATTCATTGTCCATGGCCGCGCCGAGACCGTGATCCTGTTCCTCGACATGGCGCAAGGATGCACCTTCGGGAAGGTCGACCTGGTGTAGCAGGCGAGCAAGATCCACGCCGGATGCTTTCCAGTGCCGCTGTGCACGCCGCATGTCGAGCCGGTCGACCCGTCCGATCATATCCTCGACCGTCCGGAAGCCCATGTCAGCCATGATCTGACGCAATTCTTCGGCCACGAAGAAGAAGTAATTGATGACATGCTCGGGCGTCCCGGTGAAACGCTTGCGAAGCTCGGGGTCCTGTGTTGCTACGCCAACCGGGCAGGTGTTGAGGTGGCACTTCCGCATCATGATGCAGCCAGCCGCGATCAGCGGGGCCGTGGCAAAGCCGAACTCGTCGGCGCCGAGCAGCGCACCGATGGCAACGTCGCGCCCGGTCCGCAAACCGCCATCGACCTGGACCGCGATGCGGCTCCGCAGATCATTGAGCAGCAGCGTCTGCTGGGTTTCAGCCAGGCCGATCTCCCACGGGGAGCCGGCATGGGTCAGGCTGGTCAGCGGGCTCGCCCCGGTACCGCCTTCATAGCCTGAAATGGTGACGTGGTCGGCGCGCGCCTTGGAAACGCCGGCGGCAACTGTGCCGACGCCGACTTCGGACACCAGCTTGACCGAAATCCGGGCCTCGGGCTGAACATTCTTGAGATCGTGGATCAGCTGCGCGAGATCCTCGATCGAATAGATATCGTGATGCGGTGGCGGCGAGATCAGGCCCACGCCAGGGGTCGAGTGGCGCACCGCGCCGATCCGCTTGTCGACCTTGTGGCCGGGCAACTGGCCGCCTTCGCCGGGCTTTGCGCCCTGTGCCATCTTGATCTGGATATCATCGGAATTGACCAGGTACTCGGTTGTCACCCCGAAGCGTCCGCTCGCAACCTGCTTGATGCGGCTGCGCATCGAATCGCCATTGTCGAGCGGCAGGAAGCGGAACGGCTCCTCGCCACCTTCACCGGTGTTGGAGCGGCCGCCGATCCGGTTCATGGCGATGGCCAGCGTCGAATGCGCCTCGTGGCTGATCGAACCGAAGCTCATGGCCCCGGTGCTGAAGCGCTTGACGATTTCGACCGCCGGTTCGACCTCGTCGATCGGGATCGGCTTATCCGCCTGCTTGAGCTCCATCAGCCCGCGGATTGTCAGCAGCCGTTCGGACTGCTCGTTGATCGATTGTGCGAACTCCTCGTAATTGGCCGCGTCGTTGCCGCGAACAGCGTGTTGCAGGGCGGCGATATTTGTCGGCGTCCAGGCATGATCTTCGCCGCGCAGGCGATATTGATAGATGCCGCCGATATCGAGCATCTCGCGGTGGACCGGATCGTCGCCATAGGCGATTTCGTGCCGCCGCACGGCTTCCTCGGCCACTTCCTTCAGGCCGATGCCTTCGATGGTGGTGGCTGTGCCAGTGAAATAGCTATCGATTAGATCGGTCGAAAGCCCGACCGCGTCGAAGATCTGCGCTCCGCAATAGGACTGGTAAGTGCTGATGCCCATCTTGGACATGACCTTGCGGATGCCCTTGCCGACAGCCTTGATATAGTTCGTCTGCACATCAGCGGGTGCGAGCGAGGCGAACTTGCGTTGCCGCAGGTCCTCGAGCGTTTCGAAGGCAAGATAGGGATTGATCGCCTCGGCGCCGTAGCCGGCGAGCACGCAATAGTGGTGCACCTCGCGCGCTTCACCCGTTTCGACGATCAGCCCTGTCTGCATCCGGAGACCTTGGCGGACGAGGTGATGGTGCACGGCGGCCGTTGCCAGCAGAGCCGGGATCGGAATGCGATTCTCGCTTTGCCCGCGGTCGGACAGGATCAGGATATTGGCATCCTGCAACACCGCCTCGGTCGCGGCCCAGCACATTTCCTTGAGCGCATAGGCAAGCCCCTGCGCTCCGCTGACAGCATCCCACGTGATATCCACCGTGGCAGTTCGGAAGGCACCGTCGAGCGCATTTTCAACCGAACGAATTTTGGCCAGATCCTCGTTGGTGAGGATCGGCTGGGTGACTTCCAGACGCTTGTGTGTGCCCGCATCGCGGCCGAGAAGGTTAGGGCGCGGACCGATCATCGACAGCAGGCTCATCACCAGTTCCTCGCGGATCGGATCAATCGGCGGATTGGTGACCTGGGCAAAGTTCTGCTTGAAATAATCGTAGAGCAGCCGGCTTTTCTCGCTCAGCACCGCAATCGGTGTGTCGGTGCCCATCGAGCCGATCGGATCGTCGCCGTCGACTGCCATTGGTTCGAGGAAGCGGGTGATGTCTTCCTGGGTGTAGCCGAACGCCTGCTGGCGCTGCATCAACGAAGTCGTACTTAGGGTAACCTCGGCCAGCTCGGGATCGATTATGTCGAGGTCGGCCAGCTTGTATTGTGCCGCGTCGAGCCAGTCGGCGTAGGGATGCGCCTGGCTCAGTTCTGCCTTGAGCTCGGCATCCTCGATAATGCACCCCTGTTCGAGGTCGATGACGAACATCTTGCCCGGCTGGAGGCGCCACTTGCGGATGATGTCCTCCTCGGCAAACGGCAGCACGCCACTTTCCGAAGCGAGGCAGACAATATCATCCTTGGTCACGCAGAAGCGGGCGGGGCGCAGGCCGTTACGGTCGAGCGTGGCCCCGATCTGGCGACCATCGGTAAAGGCGACCGCGGCCGGGCCGTCCCAAGGCTCCATCAGCGCAGCATGATACTCGTAGAATGCGCGGCGGCCGGGATCCATCAGCGGGTTCTTGGCCCAGGCTTCCGGGATCAGCATCATCATCGCATGGGCCAGGCTGTACCCACCCACCAGCAACAGCTCGAGCGCGTTGTCGAGGCAGGCGGTGTCGGATTGTCCGTGCGGGATAAGCGGCCACATCTTGTCGAGATCGGGGCCGAGCAATTCGCTTTCCATCGTCCGCCGGCGCGCATTCATCCAGTTGACGTTGCCGCGCACGGTGTTGATCTCGCCATTATGCGCCATGAAGCGATAGGGGTGGGCGAGCCGCCAGCTGGGGAAGGTGTTGGTCGAGAACCGCTGGTGGACGAGGCCGAGTGCCGAACGACAGTCAGGATTGCGCAAATCGTCGTAAAAAGAACCGACTTGGTTCGCCAGCAATAATCCCTTGTACACAATGGTTCGTGACGAGAAGCTGGGAATATAGCTTTCGGTTAATCCCGGCAGGTCATGTTTGATCGCCAACCGCGCAAGCGGATTGAGCGTCTGCTTGCGGATGACCACCAGCTTGCGTTCGAAGGCGTCCTGATCGGCGCAATTGGTCCCACGCGCGATCACGCATTGGCGGATTACCGGCATCGAATCGATGACCGCCTTGCCGAGGCCATCGCTGGTCAGCGGGACATCGCGCCAGCCGACGATGCGCTGACCTTCCTTGTCCGCAAATTTCTCCAGCTGCTCGGCAACGAAATCACGCGCCGCCTCGTCCTGCGGCAGGAAGCACATGGCCACGCCGTAATCGCCCGGCTGGGGCAAGTCGTGGCCATGCTGGTCGGCCCACTTGCGGAATATCGCATCGGGTATCTGCAACAGTATGCCAGCGCCATCGCCCAGCAGCGGGTCCGCCCCCACCGCGCCGCGGTGGTCGATATTCTCCAGGATCTGCAAAGCCTGAGTGACGATATCGTGGCTCCGCTCACCCTTGATATGTGCGACGAAGCCGACGCCGCAGGCGTCATGTTCATTGCGCGGATCATACAGGCCCTGCGAAGCGGGAAGGTCCATCAAATCTATTCCTGTCAGATGCCGCACGCACACCGGGGGCAGCGGGGCGCGGCAATGAAGCACGCGTCTCGACGGGCAATGCCGGACCGAAACTTTCGCGAGCTGCCCTTTTGGCGACAGGAAATATGGATGGCAAGGGTGTGGGCTGCAAGAAAGTCTTGGCCCGACGCAAGCCGAAAATCCAAAACACCCCGGCTCTATGCGGGGTGTTTTGTCAGAGGTCGGCGCTCGCGCGCCGGATTGTTTGGAAAATCAGGCGGCTCCGCTCATGCGTTGCAGCTTCTCCAGCGCTTCACGCAATGCCTTTTCCGTCTCGGCCGGATCGCTCTGTTTATTTTTCGGCGCCGTCGGCACAGCCGGGGCCAGTCCACCCGTCGGGGTAGCTTCGGGCGGAGCATCAAATGGGCGCATTGCCGAGGCCGGCTCGGGGGTGACACGACCAATTCCCATGCCGGGGAATGTCACAACTGGCTCGGGTCCGACATCGGAGCCGTCCGGCTGATCTGCGGCAGAATCGTCCTCGTCATCGATGCGGACGAATTCGGGCTGCCCGGATAGCGGACGTTTCATGCTCAGCAGCGAACTGAAGCCGACATTGGCATCATCCGAGCCAATTTCGTCCTCGTCACCGGCGTCGGAATCGTTGCCACGAGCGAAAAGCTGCGTCGCCACGTCGTCAGTGTCAGCCTCGACCGGCTCCACACTGTCCTCAGCACTTTCGCTGGGGCGATGGAACATCCGGCCATCTTCCGACTGCGCAGGAGCCAGTGTAAATCCATTCTGGAAGGGGTCCTCGTCATCTTCCTCCACACTTTCGAACTCAGCCAGGTCGAGCGGGCGCAAGGCCATCGGCACGGCAGCTTCGCGGCGCGCAGCGAATTCGAAGTCGACTTTGACCGGGCGGTCGCCAGTCGACGTGTCGCCATCGGACTCCGTGTCGGCGTGAGTATTGCCGAACTCGATTTCAGCCGACGGCGCCGGGCTTTCCGCGCCACCGCGCTGAAATGTGAAGGGGACTGCTTGGTCCTCGTCAAAGTTCGGTTCGGCAATGTCCGCGGCCAACACGGCTGTGGACGCCGCAGACGTCTCCTCTGCCACTTTCAAAGCCTTGGCGAAGCGTTCGATCAGGTCGCTCATAGCGAGGTCGGCCAGGTCGCCCTGACTCTCTTGCGCTCCAGCTTGCTCACCGTCCTCGATCTGCTCGACAAACTCCTCCGACAATACCTCCTCGTCTGCGTCCTGGGGCAAATCCTGTTTCGCAAAAGGATTATAGCGTTCGGTTTCAGGGGTGGGTTCAGGTTTCGTGAAGTTCAAGTCTTCATCCTCCGGCATGGTCAGTTCCAAGGGGGAGTGGGTAGCCGCTTCGGAAGCGCCGGGATCAGCGTCTGTTTCCGCATAGTCGAGCGTATCCGGGTGCCGCGCCGGCGCATCGAACAATCGATTACCAATGACGGCTCCGAAAACTTGTGCTTCGCCCTCTCCACCCTGCGTGGCAGGCGCGTCCGGTTCATCGATCACATTGCTGCGATCAGCGCGCTCATTGGGATCGGCCGGACAGAAGCTTCCCAGGTCGAGCATGCCCTCTACGGAGCTATCCTCATGGTTTTCGGCGACCTGGTCGCCATGGCTGGAGGCGTGGTCGATATCTTCGTGGAAGTCTTCGCCCGGAACCGGGACCGAGGCGAGATACTCGCTGGGTCCGGATTCGTCGGTAATCGAAAGCGCGCGGCGGCGGCCCGGGATCGGAACGCTTCCATGCTCGTCTTCAGGCTCGTCAAAGCCGGTATGGGTATCACTGGCCGGTCCCAGGCCTTCGGCGCCCAGTTCTTCGGTCGCGACGATGGGCCGCTTGGCCAAGGCAGGTTCGCTGCGGCGTGCAGGCCGCACCGAGACACTCGCTTCGGCACCCGATTGCGCGGCGGCAACCTTGCGGGCGATTACCAATCCGGCGAGCGCGCCGAACACTGATGCCGCGACGGCGAAGGCAAGCTTCGCGGTCACGCCTAGCGGAGGGGCAGCGGCGGAGAAAAAGCCTGGCAAGCCGATGGCAACCACGATCCGCTCCATCAGGACAATGGGCATAATCAGGCTACCAATGCCAAACAGCGCGGCAAACCACAGCGCAACGATGGCCGGGAAAACCGGATGGGCGCTGATCGGCGCTTGGGTACCGCCCGTGCGCTTTGCCGTTTGTGCCATGGTCGAGCCTTCCGTCATTAGTGTCCGGTTCCGGGTGCAGGCATGCTCATGCAGCCTTCGACACCGGTCCATGAGACACACTAGCTATCAAATGATGGTAAACGCTTTGATAACGATGAATATTGCGCGCCCAGTCATGTGCATGCGCCACGTGGTCCGCCCCGCATTGACGTATATCGTCCCAGCGTGAACGGCGGTCGATGAAGTCAGCCAATTCCTCGGCCAACGCTTCCGGATTGTCGGCCGGAAACAGGATGCCGGTGACCCCGTTCTCGATCAGTTCGTGGTGGCCGCCGACATCGGATGCTGCCACCAGCCGCCTTTGCGCCATCGCTTCGAGCGGCTTCAGCGGCGTCACCAGTTCGGTCAGGCGGCTGCGCTTGCGCGGATAGGCGAGGATATCGATCAGCGAGTAATAGCGTTCGACCTCCTCATGCGGCACGCGGCCGGTAAAGATGACGCCGTCGGCTGCGGGGCCCGCAGCTGCCTGGCTTCGCAAGGCTTCCTCGCAAGGCCCGCCTCCGACAAGCAGCAGGCGTGCCTGTGGGTGCCGTTGGCGCAGGATCGGCAGGGCTGCGATCAGATCGTCGAGCCCCTCGTAATCGTAGAAACTGCCGATGAAACCGATCAGCGGGCCAGCGCCGGTCCCCAACCGCTTCGCCAGTTCATCGTCACGCTTGGTGGGCTGTCCGAACAGCGAAAGGTCGACCCCATTGGGCGAAAGGCCGATCTTGCCCGCAGGATGTCCGCGGCTGACCAGGTCGTCACGCAAGCCCTTGCTGATAGTGAACACGGCATCGGCCTGTGCCACCACGCGATTTTCCAGCGCCCGGGTCAGGCGATATTTGAGCGAGCCTGCGCTGCCGGTGCCGTTTTCGACCGCAGCATCTTCCCAGAAGGCGCGAATTTCGTAGACGACGGGAATCCCCAGCCGCCGCCCGGCGCGGACTGCAGCCATGCCGCACAGCGCCGGAGAATGGGCGTGCAGAACGTCAGGCCGCCAGCGCTTGGCCAAGGCAACGATGCCATCGGCGAGCCGTGCGATCTCGCTCAGTTCACGAAGGCCTGGAGGTCCTGAAATCTCGCCGCCAGCGCGGTGAAATGTCAAACCCTCGATCGTTTCCTCGGTCCGCACCTTGCCTTCGGTCCGGTGATGCGCCCCGGTGATCCCACGTACTTCGAGCCCGCTTGCCGCCTGCGCCTTGAGGATAGCACGCGTACGAAAAGTATAGCCGCTGTGTAGCGGCAGCGAATGGTCAAGGACGTGGAGAACGCGGGTCATGCCTGCCGCCATAAGCCGATTGTGCTTAACGGGCCGTCAACTCGCCGGTGCTAACCGCATGGATCAGGTGTGGGGAATAGCGCCCACCGCAGCCAGGGATACTACCACAGCAACCATGATCGACATGTTCACCCTCCTATTGGTGCACGGCTTGTTGCTGGTGGCGCTCTATCGCCTGATGGGTGATGAAGTGCTCGACGCGGAGGAATCCGCCGCGCCTTTGCCGGATGAGCGATCTGGCGAATGACTGATCTCTTCTTCCTCGGTTTCTTCGGACTGTTTCTCGCCATGGGCCTGCGCCGCCCGTTTCTGTGGGTGCTGTCCTATCTGTGGATCGACATCCTGGCGCCGCAGAAGATCGCCTTCGGGTTCTTTGCCGGCATTCCGGTCTCGCTGATCGCATTTTGCGCGGCATTTGGCGGCTGGCTGATGACCGACCGCAAGAAGGACGTGCGCCTCACATTGCGGCAGGCATTGCTGGCATTCCTGCTGGTGTGGTGCTTCTACACCTTGCAAGGCAGCCCCTTCCCCGAGCCTGCGACCACCAAGTGGGAGTGGGTTTGGAAAGCGCTGTTCTTCGCCATCTTCCTCCCCTTCACCCTCTTCACCCGCCGGCGGATAGAGGCAGCGGCGCTGGTCATGGTGCTGAGTGTCGGGGCGATCATCATCTCGGGCGCGCTCAAGACCGTGTTCGGTGGCGGCGGATATGGCGTGCTCGCGCTGTTCGTGAACGACAACAGCGGCATCTACGAAAGCTCCACCCTGGCCACTGTCGCGGTTGGCATCATCCCGCTGATCATCTGGTTTACGCGCCACGGCACGATCTTCGCGCCCGACTGGCGGGTGCGGCTGTTCTGTTACGCGCTGATCTTCGCCTGCCTGCTGATTCCCTTCGGGACGGTAGCGCGCACCGGGCTGGTGTGCATCGCGGTGCTGCTGGTGCTGGCACTGCGCGACGTCAAGCGAAGGGCGATGTTCCTGCTCGCGGGGGCCATGCTCGGCTTGATGGCGCTGCCTTTCATCCCGCAAACCTATTACGACCGAATGGCAACCATCGGCAGCCACGAGGGCGACCAGTCAGCCTCGACCCGCGTCGCGGTGTGGGAGTGGACCTGGGATTACGTGCAGGAGAACCCGCTCGGCGGCGGGTTCGACATCTACCGCGCCAATCGTTTCGAATACCGCATGCCGGTGCAAACCGGCGAAGGAAACTCGGTCAGCGTCGAATACAAGCAGGTGGTGGACGAGGCCCGTGCGTTCCACTCGGCCTTCTTCGAAGTCCTGGGCGAGCAGGGCTGGCCGGGCTTTATCGCCTGGATCTGGCTGCATGCGCTGGGCCTTTGGCAAATGGAAAAGATCCGCCGCCGTTGGCGCGACCGAACGGGCGATGGCGAACAGTGGCAGGCCCCGCTCGCCACCGCGCTTCAGTATGCGCAGATTATCTATCTCGTCGGCTCGCTGTTCCAGGGCATCGCCTATCAGCCGTTCATCCTGCTGCTGGTCGGCGTACAATGCGGCCTGTGGAGCTATCTCAAGCGGTTCGAGAAGCCGGTTATGCCGTACGCCAAGAAAGCCCGGATCAAGCGGCAAGCGCTAGCCGCAAAGCACGCCAGCCAGCCGTAGCAGCGATATCCGACTAGTTGCGCGCCCTACGCGATCGCAAGGCCCAGCGTTCCGATCCCCAGCGCGCCACCAGCCGGTCAATCGCCCTGCGCTGTGTCGGCTCCAGTCCGGCATAGTCGGCACAGCTCCCGTCCTTCTCGAAACATGCTTGCTCGCGGTCGAGGCGCAGAGTGACGATACCGAAGGCGGGATCAACCAAGCCAATGGCTGCCGGGCTGTCGAGCGGACCGATATGCATGAACGGTGCAAATACAGGGGCCGCGGTCAGATCGACGCCCAGTTTTGCGAGCAGGATGCTGCGTATGTCGCTTTGCGCGATAGGAGCGGACACACCCTCGAGCGTGCGATTGCTGACGAGGAATGTGCCGTTCTGCAGCCGGTTGATGACGTGGCCGTGGCCGAGGAAACCGTTTTCGAACAATGCTTCGCCGTGGTCGCCAGTGACCAGCAACAGGGTATTGTCCCACGCCCCGACCGCTTTCAGCTTCGCCACCAGCCGACCTAGAGCGGCATCGGCATGAGCCACCGCATTCCAATAGGTCGCTTGGACCCGCGCGGCATTTTCGGCCGCGATCTCTCCGCGTGCGACCGGCGGATGGGCCAGCCGCTGAGAAATGGCATCATGGTGATAGGGGAAATGCGGCGACTGGAAATTGAAATAGACGAATTGCGGGCTCAACCAGGCATTTCTCTGCCCAAATACGCGCTCGAATTCGTCGAGAACGATCCCTTCGTCAATCAGCAGTGAGCCCTGCGCGGCAAAACCGAAGGCGCGCTTGTCCTTGAGGGTTTCAGCATCGACGAGGACATCGGCGCTTTCGCGCATGCCCGTCGCCGTGGCGATGCCGCCGAAGTCTTCCGGTTGGCCGGAAAACACCCCGACACCGTAACCGCTTCGCTTCAGGTCATGGAACAGGCTTGGCGCACCCTGCTCGACTGTCAGCGCGCCGCCAAACAGCGACTTGAGCGATTCGGTAGTGAAGCCGACGTGGCTGAAAACCGGCGTTATGGCGGAGCCCTGCGCCGCAATTGCTTCGAGATTGGGGGCCACGGGCCGACCGTCGATCCGTTTGCCCAGCACGTCGAACCGGGTGCTTTCGAACACCACGATCACGATATGCGGCTTCTCGCCCGTGAGCGTGGCGTCCGGAACGGTTCGCGGAATTGCGACCAGTTCCAGATCGCCCCCGAACCCGTCCTCGTCCACGCCGTTGCCCGGAATATCGAGTGCAAGCGGGTGGCGCGAGGAATCGAATGGGTGTCGATCGATCTGGCGACCGGCAAGGCCGTAACCGTCTCGGTCGAAATCACTCGCCTGCGCCACGACCGAAGTGACGCCGTTCCAGACGAGGATATGCTCCAGACCGCGCGCACCGTCGCTGCCTGTCCGGGGAACCAGAACAACTGCTGCCACGAGCCCGGCCCAGGCGATCGCGACCCACCGCCAAGGCGGTCCGCGATGCGCATGAGATTGCTCGCCAGCCATGATCTTTCGCACCAATCGTCCGGCGATCCACCAGGCGATGCCAAAGCCCGCGAGAGCGGCGACGCCCAGTGCGATCTCGTTCCTGGCGAACAGCAGGGCGTCGGCCGCGCTGCCTCCGCCAAGCTGGGTCAACAGCGCAAAGCTCACCGCATCACTGAAATAGGAATGGAGCTGGTATTGCAGGGTCAGCGCCAGCAGGCTGAGCCCGCCATAAAGGAAGGCGAAATGGACCACTGCTATCGCTCGGTCTGAACCGCGCGCCAGCCAACCGGCCACGCGCCATGCAACGAGGCTCGCCGCCACCTGCGATATCGCAAAGCCCATAAGGAATAGCGCCATTTCACCAGCCGTATCGACCGCGCTCGACTGGCCGAAACCGCCACTGAACAGCCCGTATTTGCGGTCCGCGACAGCCAGCTCGACCGCGCTGACCACGAACACCACCAGCGGCACGGACAGCGGCGGGGCGAGCAAGCGTTGGAACGCTCTGGCGAGCATGGTTTCTCCACGAACAAAGGCGCACACCGCGCGCGCCTGCCCGCATTAGCGTGCGCCGGTTAAGGGGCTGTTAGGGTCGGTCTGAAGTTCCGCACGGCCTTTCTTCAACCGATGCCGTAGCGTCAGCTTGACGTTTACGGAAAGCAGCGTTGCGCTACCCCGTTTGATGCTGCATGACCGGCTACGAAAGGCGCGGTGCCTACCGGAGTCGCGCTCGTGACAACACATGCAGGAGGAACGGCCAATGACCCCCCAGGAACTCGCAGAAAAAGTCGGCGAACAGCTTGGTAGCAGCGAATGGGTGGAGATGAGCCAGGAGCGCATCAACCAGTTTGCCGATGCGACCGGCGATCACCAGTTCATCCATATCAACGAAGAAGCCGCCAAGATGACGCCGTTCGGCGGGACCATCGCGCACGGCTTCCTGACATTGTCGATGATCCCCTATCTCGGCGCCAATTCGGACATGGAGAAGCTCGACGGCGTGAAGATGGGCGTCAATTACGGAGGCAACAAGACTCGTTTCATCGCCCCCGTGCGGGCCGGCAAGCGTATTCGCGGCCACTGGAAACTGCTCGAAATGACCGAGAAGCGTCCCGGCCAGTGGCAGCAGACGGCCGAGATCACCATGGAGATCGAGGGCGAGGAAAAGCCTGCCCTGATCTGCGAGTGGATTACCCAGTACTTCGTCTGATCCTGTCCTCCCCCGGCGATATTCGACACTTTCAAACAGACAACGCAGCAAAGGACATTCCCCATGCGTGATGCAGTCATCGTTTCCACCGCCCGTACCGGTATGGGCAAGGCCTACAAGGGTGCCTTCAATTCGACCCCGGGCGCGACCCTTGGCGCCTATGCGCTCAAGCCCGCCATCGAGCGCGCCGGCATCGAGCCCGACGAAGTCGACGACGTGCTGTGGGGCGCCGCGCTCCAACAGGGCGCGCAGGCCGGCAATCTCGCCCGCCAGGTCGCGCTGCGCGCCGGCTGCCCGATCGGCACAAGCGGCATGACAATCGACCGCCAGTGTTCTTCGGGCCTGATGACTATCGCCACCGCCGCCAAGCAGGTCGTGATCGACCGCATGGACGTGGTCGCTGCCGGTGGACAGGAATCGATCAGCCTTGTGCAGACACCTGAAATGCGCGTGATGCCCGATCCCGAGCTGATGAACATGCACGGCGCGATTTACATGCCCATGCTGCAGACGGCCGAGACCGTGGCCCAGCGCTACGGCATCAGCCGCGAAGCGCAGGACGAATACGGCCTGCAGTCGCAACAGCGCACTGCCGCAGCACAGGAAGCCGGCAAGTTCGATGACGAGATCGTTTCGGTCACCACCACCCACAAGGTGAAGGACAAGGAAACCGGCGAGGTTTCCGACCAGGAAGTCACCATCGCCAAGGACGAAGGCAATCGCCCCTCGACCACGCTCGAAGGCCTGTCGCAGCTCCAGCCTGTCATGGGCCCCGGCACGACCATCACTGCCGGCAATGCCAGCCAGCTGTCGGACGGTTCCTCTGCCGTGGTCATAATGGAAGCCAAGCTTGCGGAACAGAAGGGCCTCCAGCCGCTCGGTCGTTATGTCGGCATGGCGGTCGCCGGTACCGAGCCTGACGAGATGGGTATCGGCCCGATTTTCGCCATCCCCAAGCTGCTCAAGCGTTTTGACCTGTCGGTCGACGATATCGGCCTGTGGGAACTGAACGAGGCCTTCGCAGTGCAGGTGATCTATTGCCGCGACAAGCTGGGCATCGACAACGACAAGCTCAACGTCAACGGCGGCTCGATCTCAATCGGCCACCCCTATGGTATGACCGGCGCACGTTGCACCGGCCACGCGCTGCTCGAAGGAAAGCGTCGCGGCGCGAAATACGCTGTCGTCACCATGTGCGTGGGCGGCGGTATGGGCGCTGCCGGCTTGTTCGAGATCTTCTGAGTTCGTGAAGCCATTTGCCTTTCGCGAGGCAACACAGCATCCTCCCGCTGCCCGACAAGGGTTAGCGGGAGGTTTGCGTTGGGGATCATGGAAATCATCGGCATCGCCGGCAGCGTCAGCCTGCTGGCTGGCTGGCGGCTCTATCTCAGCATCCTAGCGACCGGCATCGCCATGCGCTCCGGCGTTGTGCCACTGCCCGAACATCTCGACAGCCTATCCGTGCTCGCAAATCCCTGGGTGATGGGCATCGCCGGTTTCGCCGCGCTGGCCGAGTTTTTCGCCGACAAGGTGATGTGGCTCGATTCGCTGTGGGACACCGTGCACACTGCAATACGACCGGTCGGCGGCGCCTTGCTGGCGCTGGCCATCGTCGACCCCTCCGATCCGGCACTGCAGGTCGTCGCTTTCTTATTGGGCGGCGGCGCGAGCTTTATCGCCCATGGTGGCAAGGCCAGCGCACGCGCCGTGGTCAATACTAGCCCCGAGCCGGTCAGCAATGTCGCGGTCTCCACGGTAGAGGATGTCGCCACTGCAGGACTGCTGTACCTCGCGTATGAGTACCCGCTGATTGCAGGGGGGATTGCGCTGATGCTGCTGGCACTGGTCACCGCGTTGCTAATCTGGGCGCGCCGGGTCATCCGGCGGATCTTTATGCGCGCACCCAAGATCGAACGCGACGCTTTGCGTTAGCCCTTCGCCTGTTTAACGCGATGCTCGGCCATGAACTCCTCGACTACAGGAGCAATGATTTCGCGCCACTTGCTGCCGTTGAAGATGCCGTAGTGACCGGCTCCCTCGGCGAGGAAATAGCGTTTCTTGCTCTTGGCCAATGCCGGCGTCAGGGCGAGCGCAGCCTTGGTCTGGCCAACACCCGAGATATCGTCGCGCTCGCCTTCGATGGCGAGCAACGCGGTATCGTCGAGCGTTTTGAGATCGACCAGTTCGCCCCGATGGCGGAAGGTGCCATTGGGGATGGCGTGGGTCTGGAAAACTTCCTCGACCGTCTGCAGATAGAATTCCGCCGTCATGTCGCACACGCTGCGGTATTCCTCGTAGAAGTCCTTGGTCATCTGCGCGCTGGTCTCGTCCCCAACGGTCAGGTGCTTGAACATCTCGTAGTGGCTCTGGATATGCGCGCCCAGGTTCATGCTCATGAAGCCGGCTAGCTGCATGAAGCCGGGATATACCCGGCGACCGGCGCCAGCATAATTCATCGGCACTGTGGCAATCACGTTCTGCCGGAACCAGCTGATCGGACGCTTCATCGCCAGGTCGTTGACCGTGGTCGGACTCTCGCGAGTGTCGATCGGGCCACCCATCATGGTCAACGTAGCGGGACGGTGCGGATCGCGCCGCGCATTCATCAACGCAGTCGCTGCGAGGGCTGGGACCGATGGTTGGCACACCGCCATCATATGCGCGCGCCCGCCGCGTGCTTGCGGGCCGATCAGGTCGAGAAACTCGATCAGGTAATCGATATAATCGTCGAGATCGAATTGCCCTGCGCTTTCGGGAACTGTCCGGGCATCGGCCCAGTCGGTGATGTAAACCACGCTGGATTCGACCATCCGCTCGACCGTGCCGCGCAGCAGTGTGGCATAATGTCCACTCATCGGTGCGACGATCAACAGCGAGGGCGCGTCGTCGGGCAGATCTTCGCGGGCGAAGCGCAGAAGATCCCCGAAAGGCTTGGTCAGGACGGTGGATTCACTGACAGCGCACGGCGCGCCGTCTACCATTACCTTGTCGATGCCGAATTCTGGCTTGCCGCGATCCTGGGTCGCATGCGCAAACACTTCGAGCGCGCTGGCAGAGACCGGACCCATGGTCGTGTAAGACATCGGGTTGAGCGGATTGGTCAGCCATTCGGCCGAAATGGCGGCAAGCGAGCTGGCCCCATGAAGCCACGAGCGTTGGAGCTCATGTGCGTGGTAAAGCAATGCGTATCCCCTGCA
This sequence comes from Qipengyuania sp. CAU 1752, assembly GCF_054482615.1. Classification (NCBI taxonomy): domain Bacteria; kingdom Pseudomonadati; phylum Pseudomonadota; class Alphaproteobacteria; order Sphingomonadales; family Erythrobacteraceae; genus Qipengyuania; species Qipengyuania sp. CAU 1752. The sequence goes on from NZ_JBTLRE010000001.1 coordinate 162,852, forward strand.
TTGGGGCTCTCTCGACCCCTCTATCGGGCTCTCCCGGCCCTTGATTTCGATGGTTCTGACCGCAAATGGGTAATTGTGCAACGCACAATCCCGTAAATCGGTCCCGGCCAGTGGATTTCGCCGGGGCACCACGCTAGGCGCGAGCTTTCATGGCCCAAACAGACCCAGCCCCCCTCTCCGCTCAGGCGCCGGCTCCACCGCCGCGGCTGTTCGAGGGCGAGCCCGACGAGAACGCCGCGCCCAAGCGCCGCTCGTTAGGGCCGCTGCGGATGATCTATGCCGAGGCGGCGAAATATCCGGACAAGGTGGCGATGGCAGTGCTGGCGCTGTTCATCACCGCCGGCGCGACGCTGGCGATCCCGGCCGGTTTCAAGCTGATCATCGACAACGGCTTTGGCGCTGGCGGCGATGCTGGCGATATCGGACGCTGGTTCCGCTATCTGTTCCTGATCGTCGGCGTGCTCGCCATCGGCACTGCGCTTAGGTTCTATTTCGTCAGCTGGATCGGTGAGCGGGTGGTCGCCGATATCCGGCTCAAGGTCCATGCCAACCTGTTGCGGCAGGAACCGGGCTTCTACGAAGAGAACAGCCCCAAGGAAATCTCCAGCCGGATGACCAGCGACACCTCGATCATCGAACAGGTCGTCGGCACGACGGTCTCGGTGGCGCTGCGCAACGTGCTGATGGCGATCGGTGGCACCATCTACCTGTTCTATCTCGCGCCCTCGCTGACAATGGGAATGGCGCTGGTCATCCCGGCGGTGGTCATACCGATCACCGTATTCGGGCGGCGGCTGCGCAATGTCTCGCGCACCAGCCAGGACCGGGTGGCCGATGTCGGCGCGATGGTGACCGAAGTGCTGTCGGCGATGAAGATCGTCCAGTCGTTCAACCAGCAGGGTCGTGAAACCAGCCGGTTCGGCGCTGCGGTGGAGAGCATTTTCACGGTCGCCAAGCGGCGCATCCTGCTGCGCGCAGTCATGACTTCGGTCATCATCCTGCTGATCTTCGGGTCGATTACGCTGCTGATGTGGCGCGGAGCGATGGGGGTGAGCGAAGGCGCCATCTCGGGCGGCACCATCGCCGCATTCGTCATCACTGGCGGACTTGTCGCCGGTGCGTTCGGAGCGCTTACCGAAGTCTACGGCGACCTGCTGCGTGGTGCCGGTGCCGCCAGCCGCCTGAATGAACTTCTGAGTGCCGAACCGCAGATCACGGTTCCTGCCCGGCCGCAGTCGCTGCCCAAACCAGCCCGTGGCAGTCTTTCGTTCCGCAACGTCACTTTTCGCTATCCGACCAGGCCCGAACACGCCGCACTGCGCGACTTCACACTCGAGGTCGAGCCCGGCGAAACGGTTGCCATCGTAGGTCCGTCAGGCGCGGGAAAGTCGACAATCTTCCAGCTCGCCGAGCGCTTTTACGATCCGCAGGTGGGGACGGTGCGGCTCGATGGTATCCCGCTGGTGCAAGTCGATCCGCACGAGGTTCGCGAACGGATCGCTTTCGTGCCCCAAGACGGGGTCCTGTTCAGTGCCGATGCGCGCGACAATCTGCGCTATGGCAATTGGGACGCGAACGACGAGCAGGTCTGGGAGGCAGCCCGCGCCGCCCATGCCGACGAGTTCTTGCGCCGCTTGCCCGATGGGCTCGACACCTTTCTGGGAGAGGACGGCACCCGGCTTTCTGGCGGCCAGCAGCAGCGCATTGCCATCGCCCGAGCGATTCTGCGCGATGCGCCGATCCTGCTGCTCGACGAGGCGACCAGCGCGCTCGACGCCGAAAGCGAGCGGCTGGTGCAGGACGCGCTTGATCACCTTATGCGTGACCGGACCACGCTGGTCATCGCCCACCGTCTGGCGACCGTGCGTGCAGCCGATCGCATCGTGGTGATGGAGGACGGGCAGATCGTCGAACAGGGCACACATCGCGAACTTAGCCGTGCCGGCGGGCTTTATGCCCGTCTTGCACAGTTGCAATTCGACGCGGTTCAGCCCGGCACCGACTGAGAAACCGGGGCGCGGACTGCGCCCATCTTTTCGACCAAGCGCAACTGAATTCGACCAATGACTGCCAATTATCCGAGAATTGGCTATGGCAGACGGCAGAAATCCCGGAAGGTCGCTCCGGAATAGCCTGCATCGAGAGGGGTCTCTCCCATGATCCGTACTGCTTTCGCCATTTCCGCGAGCGCGCTTGCGCTTGTCCTTGCTTCGCCTGCCGTCGCGCAGAGCGGGGAAACCGATCCCAACCAGGCAAATTACCTGCAGGAAGACCGCATGCCGACTATGAGTTTCGGCACCTGGGGGGTCGACACCGAATTGCTGTCTGACAGCATCGATCCGGGCGACGACTTCTTCGCCTACGTCAACCAGCAGTGGCTCGACGCCAATCCCTTGCCGGCAGAATTCAGTCGTTTCGGCGCGTTCAACCTGCTGCGCGAAAAATCGACCACCGATGTCAAGGCTCTTCTCGATGAACTGGTGGCGAAGGATCCGGCCGCGCTGACCGCCGACGAACGGCGCATCGTCCAGTTCCACGATGCCTTCCTCGATACCGATTCCATCGAAGCGGCCGGCCTCGCGCCCGTGCGGCCCTATCTCAACGCGCTGACGACAGCGACCACGCTCGACCAGCTCGCGGCGCTGTGGGCCAAGCCCGGTTATGCCAGCCCGCTCGGCGGCTTCGTCAATGTTGATGCCAAGCAGCCCGACCGCTATGTGTCCTATCTCGGCTTTGACGGCCTCGGCCTGCCCGACCGCGACTATTATCTCGATACCAGCGAGAAGGGCCAGCAGATCCAGGCCGCCTATCGCGACTACATGGCGCTCATGCTGGAGGCCGCGGGCTACGCTGATCCAGCTGCCGCTGCAGCCGCGGTTTACAACTTGGAAGACCGTATCGCTCGCCACATCAGCTGGGACCGCACGGTCCAGCGCAACCGCGACCTGACCTACAACGCGGTGACGATGGCTGAGCTGGAAGCCATGGCCGGCGAATTGCCGGTGGCCGACATGCTGGGCACCATCGGTCTCGACAAATCGCCGATCTTCGTGGTCGCCACCATGCCGCCGAGCGACGAAAAGGCGGCCGAACTGGGACTGAGCAAGGAAACGCTGGCAAAGATCGGCACCGGGATGCCGGGCATGATGGCACTGATCAACGAAACGCCCGTATCAACCCTCCAGGCGTGGTCGATCAAGCAGTTCCTGTCCGACCGTTCGCACCTGATGCCAAGCAAATACGACACCGCACAGTTCGAATTCTACGGCAAGCTTTTGCGCGGCACGCCGGAACAGCGCCCGCGCTGGAAACGCGCCATCAGCGCCGTCGAAGGCGGCCTCGGAGAACTCATCGGCAAGTCCTACGTCGCGCGCTATTTCCCGCCCGAGAACAAGGCGGCGATGGAAGATCTGGTCGAGAACCTGCGCAAGGCCGTCGCCCAGTCGATCAACGAGATCGAGTGGATGGGCGATGCGACCAAGAAGCAGGCGCTGGCCAAGCTAGATAGTTTCGATCCCAAGATCGGCTATCGCGATAATCTGGAAACCTATCCCGGCCTCGAGGTGAGCGCCGACAACCCGCTCGCCAACGAGATTGCGGCCGAGGCTTGGGCGCAGGCCGACAACGTCGCAAAGCTCGGCCAGCCAATCGACCGAACCGAGTGGTTCATGCTGCCACAGACGGTCAATGCCTATTACAATCCCACCAAGAACGAGATCGTGTTCCCGGCGGCGATCCTGCAGCAGCCATTTTTCGCGCTGACCAATGATCCGGCAGTCAACTACGGTGCTATCGGCGGCGTGATCGGACACGAGATCGGCCACGGTTTCGACGACCAGGGCTCGAAATACGATGCCACTGGCGCGCTGCGCAACTGGTGGACCGATGCCGACCGCGGCAATTTCGATGAGCGCGGCGATGCGCTGGTCGAGCAGTACAACGCGTTCTGCCCGCTCGATAATGGCGAAACCTGCGTCAACGGCCGCTATACGCTGGGCGAGAATATCGGCGATCTCGGTGGCCTGAGCCTCGCCTATCGCGCCTACAAGCTGGCGACAGCGGGCAAGGAAGTGCCGGTAATCGACGGACTGACCGGCGATCAGCGATTCTTCATCGCCTGGGCGCAAGTCTGGCGTTCGCAACAGCGCGAGGAAAATTATCGCCAGCGCCTGCGCACCGATAGCCACAGCCCGGAGGAATATCGCACCAACGGCGTCGTGCGAAACATGTCCGAATGGTACGAAGCCTTCGGCATCACGCCCGAGCATGAGCTTTACCTGCCGCCTGAGCAGCGTGTCCGCATCTGGTAGGAAACGCAGTCACATTGCAGGATAAAATGAGCCGGGGGCGGCCAAGTTTCTTGACTTGGCCGCCCCTTGGCCTTTGAGGCTCCCATCCATGGACAATACCATAACGGCCATCCTGCTTGGCATCCTCGAAGGATTTACCGAGTTCCTGCCGATATCCTCGACCGGGCACCTGATCCTGGCACAGGGGTTTTTCGGTTACGACCCGGAAGAATGGCGGCAATTCAACATCGTCATCCAGCTCGGCGCGATCCTCGCCGTGGTGGTAAGCTATTGGACTACCTTCTGGACAATGGGGATGGGCCTGCTGCGGTGGGACCCGGAATCGGTTCGCTTCGTGCGCAACATCCTGCTCGGTTTTCTTCCGGCGGCCGTGATCGGCCTGATGGCCAAGGACGCCATCGACGCAATGCTGACCAGCCCGCTGATCGTCGCCACCGCGCTGGTGATCGGCGGAATCGCCATCCTGGCGCTGGAAAGAATCATCCCGGCGCGGCCGGATACCGGCGTTGCCTCGCTTTCCTGGAAGGCCTCCATAAGCATTGGGCTGGTTCAGTGCCTCGCCATGGTTCCTGGTACCAGCCGATCGGGAGCGACCATCATGGGGGCACTGGCGATGGGCGTGGGGCGCAAAACCGCTGCCGAATTTTCCTTTTTCCTCGCTGTGCCGACCATGCTCGGCGCCGCCACGGTCAAGATCCTCGATGAGCCCGCTCTGCTGGCCGGCGAAGCCTTGATCGGCTGGGGTGAAATCGCGCTCGGCTTCGTCGCGGCCTTTATCACCGCGCTGCTCGTGATCCGGGCCTTCGTCGCCTATGTGTCGAAGCGTGGTTTCGCGCCCTTCGCATGGTATCGAATCGTATTGGGCCTGGTGGCTCTATGGTGGTTCGCCAGCACCTGATCGGCCTGGCGCGACAGGAACGTTCACGCCTACGCCCCGTTGGTTAGAGTGCAGACAATCCGGGCCCTTAAGCCATGGCGCTAGTTGTCCTCCTGACCGTGGGGGCCGTCATGGGATGGCTTGCCTCGATCTTGTGGAAACAGGACACGCTACGGCTTAGCCTGGTCAACATGGCGCTCGGTGCGGCCAGTGCCTTACTTTGCAATATGGCCCTTGGATTCCAACTGGAATCAACGGCGATTCACTCAGAAGCATTGTGGGTCGGTGCTGCCTGTGCGGTGGTCGCGGTGTCGATCACCGCCTTGCTGCGGCGACGGTTCGGGTGAGGCGAGCCGCAGGCCGAGAGCACACCGTCACATTTCGGACATTTTTTGCTTCGCAACTTCAATCGGCGTTGCTATGCGGGTGCTCCGATCCACCAAGGGGAAGATGAAATGAAGACGACTTTCAAGACCGCCATGTTTGCTTCGGTTGCAGCTCTGGGCCTCGGCCTCGCCGCTTGCGACAGCCCGGCTGAAGAAGCTGCTGAAGAAAATGCAGAAGCCATGGAAGACAGCGCTGACGCGATGGAAGACGCTGGCCAGATCACCGACGAACAGGCCGACGCCATGGAAGCCAAGGCTGACGACATGGAAGACGCTGCTGAAGGCGATACCGACGCCCTCACCGAAGGCGCTGAAGAAGCCGTCAACTAAGCGGTTCTTTTCAAGACAAGCAAAACCGGCGCGGGAGCGATCCTGCGTCGGTTTTTCTTTGTCAGCTGCCTGTGATCGTCAGACCGGCGCCGCACCCGAGCCGCGACCGCCCCGCAACAGATATTCCTGCGTCCCGCGATGGATGACATTGTCGACATCGATGACAGCGGAGTTGGCGTAGGTGAAAGATGGCGGCAGATTGCGATAGAGGCGATCGAAATCGCGCTCGACAGTCTGCCGGAACAGGTCCTGAAAGCTTTCGATCACGAAGTAGGTCGGCTGCAGATCGCTGATGACGTAATCGGTACGCATGACCCGATCGACGTTGAGCATGATGCGGTTCGGACTTTTCGCCTCGACCGCAAAAACAGCCTCCGTCGGACCGGACAGGATCCCGGCACCATAGGCCCGAATATCTCCCGGCCCTTCCTGCACCAGCCCGAATTCGACCGTGTACCAGTACAGCGCACCCAGCGCTTTCAGCCGGTTGTAGCGCATCGCCTTCCACCCGGCCTTGCCGTATTCCTGCATGTAATCAGCAAACACCGGATCAGTCAGCATCGGAACGTGGCCGAACACGTCGTGGAACACGTCGGGCTCTTGGATATAATCGAAAGTTTCTCGCGTGCGGATGAAATTGCCCGCCGGGAAACGCCGGTTGGCGAGGTGCCAGAAAAAGACGTGGTCCGGGATCAACATCGGTACCGGTACCACACTCCATCCGGTCAACCGGTCCAGTTCCTCAGACATTTCGGCAAAGTCGGGCACGCCGCCCTTGCCCAGGTCGAGTTTTTCCAGCCCGGCCAGAAACGCACTTGCCGCGCGACCGGGCAACACCTCCATCTGCCGCGCGAACAGGTCGTCCCAAACCGCGTCGTCCTCGCTCGAATATTCGGTCTGCGCCGGTTCGAGCCAGTCTTCTCCGACATGGTCGGGCCGATTGAGCGGGGCGGTAAAGACATCCGCCGGCATTTCGGGCAGGACCCGGAAGTCCTGTGATGGTTCTGCGAGAGTAGCCATGGTTTCAGCTGTAACCATTACCATGCAGGCGCGAGAGGTTCAAATCGGTACTTCATGACTGGAGATTGGGTATGAGCGAGCTGAAGCGCAAGGATTACGAGGATCTGATCGAGCCGCTCGAAGAGGAACTGGTTCGCATGGCCCGGTGGGCGCGAACCACCGGGGCGCGCATCTGCGTTGTCTTCGAAGGGCGCGATACGGCCGGCAAGGGCGGAGCGATTCGCGCGGTCAGCCAGCGTCTCAATCCGCGCCAGTGCCGGGTGGTGGCGCTGCCCAAGCCGAGCGACACCGAGCGCACCCAGTGGTATTTCCAGCGCTATGTTCCGCATTTGCCGGCCGCCGGTGAGATCGTGCTGTTCGATCGCAGTTGGTACAACCGCGCCGGAGTCGAAAAGGTCATGGGATTTGCCAGCAGCGAGCAGATCGACAGTTTCCTCGCCGAGGCCCCCCGGTTCGAGCGGATGCTGGTCGATGATGGCATCCTTCTCTTCAAATACTGGCTGACAAGCGATCAGGCCCGGCAGGAGGAACGTCTACGCGAGCGGCTGGAAGATCCCCTCAAGCGCTGGAAACTTTCGCCCATCGACCTTGCCGCGCGCGAGAAATACGAAGCCTATTCCCAAGCCCGCGAAGCCATGTTGGCAGCGACCCATACCCAGCACGCCCCGTGGACCTTGGTCAATTTCAACGACCAGAAGCACGGTCGGCTTACGCTGATACGCGACCTGCTCGACCGGCTGCCCGATACGCATATTGCGACCGACACGCTGGAATTCCCGGAACTAGGGCACGAGCCTTTCAGCGAGCAGTACAGCGTAATTGAACCGATTGCAGATTACCCGCTCGGCTAGGCGAGCGTGGCAGTGGCCTTTGTCACTTGCCGCCCATCATCGGCAAACGCACCCATTTCCACTTCGCCACTTCGCCGGTCCCGCCGCATAGCCAGGTGAAGCACTTCACCAGCAATGGCCGGACTAAGTGCGCGAAACGCGAAACGGGCAAGACTGTTCTCGCCACACTGCAGCGCAGCGAGCCGCAGCAACATCGATGCGATCAGAGGCCCGTGGACGACCAGTCCGCGATAGCGCTCGACCTCGCGCGCGTAGGGCAGATCGTAGTGGATACGATGGGTGTTGAAGGTGAGCGCAGAATATCGGAACAGCAAGGCGCTGCTGGGTGCCCGGGTTTCGACCACATCCCAAGCCGTCCCGTCAAAGCGTCCTGCGCCAGGCTCGGGCGGGCTAAGGGGAGCCTCTGGCGCGGCCGCATCGCGATAAACCAGCGTCTGGGTCTCGCGCACCGCGTTGTTACCGTTGGCCGAGGTGACATGCTCGATGTCGACAAAGCCCAGCGGGCCGCTGCTGCCCTCTTTCTCGGCGATCGAAACGATCCGGCTGGTTCGTTCGATGCGGGCCCCGATGGGAATGGGAGCAACAAATGCCGTGTCGCTGGCGGCCCACATCCGGCGCGGCAAGGCGATCGGAGGCAGGAAGCTATCAGGCCTGTCATCGCGCACCGGATGCCCGTCGCTCCCGAGCCGGGCGGTCGGCGTGTCAGGGGTACACAGGCACAGGTGAACACCCTGTGGCATGGGGCCATCCGATCGGGGCGGCAGGTCGAAGGTCGCCAGCCAACGCTGCGCCAGCCCCGTGTCGAGCCGGTCGTTCACGGTGATCTCGCGGCCGATCCAGGCGTCCCACGCGCCCATCAGCTTGCGCGCTCGAAAATTGCCGCGATGCCCTGGCCCCCGCCGATGCACATGGTTTCGAGGCCATAGCGTGCCTCGCGGCGGTGCATCTCGGCAGCCATGTCGGCAAGGATGCGGCCTCCGGTCGCGCCAATCGGGTGGCCCAGTGAAATGCCCGAGCCGTTGACGTTGAGCATGTCGCGGCGCGAATCATCCTCGCTCCAGCCCCAACCCTTCAGCACCGCCAGCACCTGCGGGGCGAAAGCCTCGTTGAGCTCGACGAGCCCGATGTCGTCCCAGTCCATGCCTGTGCGCGAAAACAGTCGCTCGACTGCCGGGACCGGACCGATCCCCATGCGCGAGGGGTCGCAGCCGGCCGCAGCCCAGCCCCCGAACCACAGCGAAGGCGTGAGGCCCAGCTCCTCGAGCTTGTCTTCGGCCACCACCAGGCACGCCGCCGCGGCATCGTTCTGCTGGCTGGCATTGCCGGCGGTGACGATGGCGTCCGCATCGCGTTTCACGTCGAGCGCGCGCAAGCCGCCGAGGCTCTCCATGCTGGCATCAGCGCGATAGCCTTCGTCATGGTCAAAAATGACCGGATCGCCGCGCCGTTGCGGCACTTCTACCGGGACGATGTGATCATCGAACTCGCCCTCGGCCCAGGCTCGCGCCGCATTCTGGTGGCTGCGCACGGCAAAGGCGTCGGCCTCCTCCCGCGTAATGCCGTAGTCCTTGGCCAGATTCTCGGCGGTCTCGATCATCCCGGTGATCACGCCGAAACGCTCGATCGGCTGGCTCATCAGCCGGCCGCGGGTCAGTCGGTCATGGAGCACCATGTCGCCCATCCGCACTCCGCCGCGCAGATCGGTGGTGTAGTGCTCGACATTGGACATGCTCTCGCATCCCCCGGCGACAACCATGTCGGCCATGCCGGTTTCGATCATCATTGCCGCGGTCGCGACCGCCTGTACGCCCGAACCGCAGCGGCGGTCGAGCTGGAAGCCGGGCACTTCGAGCGGCAGGCCAGCAGCGAGCCAACTCCAGTGACCGATGGCGGGCGCTTCGCCACTTCCATAGCCCTGGCTGAAAACCACATCGTCAACCCGCGCAGGATCGATCCCGCTACGCTCGACCAACGCCTTGAGGATCACCGCGCCCAGCGCGCCGGCCTCGAGCGGGGCAAGAGTGCCGCCAAAGCGTCCGACCGGCGTACGAAGGGGGGTGCAGATGGCTGCGCGGCGTTTGCTCATAGTTCAATCCTTGTCAGACAGGCGGACAGTCCCGGCATCGACCAGACGGGCGATGGCTCCGGACGAGAGTCCTAACCGATCGGCCAAGACTTCCTCGCTATGCTGGCCGAGATAGGGCGCAGGGGCGGGATCTCCGGGAGTGGTCTCAGGCAAATTGGCAAAGCTGCGGGTGGCCGGGTATTCGAAACCCGAAGGGTTGGCGGGCGAAGGACCGAACAACGGATTGTCTCCCACCAGTTGGGGATCGTTCGCCGCCTCGTGCATTGTGCGGTAGCGTTCGTAGGTGGTCCCGGCAGCAGCCATGTGCCGTTCAAGCTCCGCCCAATTGAACCCGTCGGCAGCGGCCTGGAACAGGTCGAACAATGCATGGCGGTGTTCGAAACGCGGGGTATCGCCATCGGCAAAACGGACTTTCAACTCGCTTTCAAGCAAGGCGATTTTGTCCTCGACACCGAATGCCGCAACCAGTCCGTCCCACTGCTTCGCCGTCAAGGCAGCGACCATGAACCGCACGCCGTCGCGGGATTTGAAATCACGTCCGAACGCGCCCCAGATGGCATTGCCGAGTCGAGGACGGTCAGCCCCGCGATAGAGCATTTCCGCCAGCGCGCCCGAATTGGCCATGGTGCCGATGGCAACATCTCCAAGCGGGATGCGGACCTCGCTCCCTTCGCCGGTGGCGTCGCGGTGGCGCAATGCGGCGAGCAGCGCGAAGGCGCTATAAGCGCCGGTGATGAAATCCCACGCTGGCAGCACCTGGTTGACCGGCGGCGCGGTCGCCATGTCCCAGTCTTCGGGCCCGCACATCAGCGGATAGCCGCTCGCAGCATTGACGGTGAAGTCCATCGCCTGACGCCCATCGTGCCAGCCCATTATGCGCACGGAGACAAGATCGTTCCGCCTCTCACTCATGGCTGCATGGCTGAGGAAGCTCTTTTCGGGCAAGTTGGTGATGACCTGTCCCGTCTGGCGCGTCAGCTCGACCAGCAATTCGCGCCCCTCTCCGCTGCGCAGGTCGAGTGCCACCGATTTCTTGGCCCGGTTGAGGTTCTCCCAGCTAAGCGAGCGCCCTTCGCTCGTCAGCATGTAGCGGTCGTAATCGAGCCCGCCTTCCTTGTGATCGACGCGGATCACCTCGGCTCCCATTTGCGCGCAATAGAGCCCGGCGGTTGGCGAGGCGACGAAGCTCGAAGCCTCGATGACGGAAAGGCCCTGGAGGAGGTTATACACCCGCGCTTAGCCGTTCTGTGCAGCGAAATCGCGCAGCATGTGCTTGGCAATCTGCAGGTAGAGAATCTGCGTCGTACCCTCGTAAATGCGGTAGATGCGGGCATCGCGGAAGAACCGCTCAGCATCATATTCAGCCAGATAGCCTGCACCGCCGTAGATCTGCACCACCCGGTCGACCACGCGGCCGCACATCTCGCTGGCGAAAACCTTGAAGGCGGCGGCTTTGCGCAGGATGTTCTCTCCCCGGTCGGCGCGCTCTGTCACGTCCTTCATCATCGCCTCGGCCGCGTAGATCTCCATGTCGCTTTCGGCCAGCATCTGCTGGATCAGCTGGAAATTGGCGATTGGCTCGCCAAAGGCCTTGCGCTCGGTCGCGTAGCGCAATGCGCTGTCGAGCGCGCGGCGGGCATAGCCGGTGGCCGCAGCGCCAACCGAAATGCGTCCGTTGTCGAGGCTCATCATGGCGAAGCGGAAACCCTGACCGGTCTCGCCGCCGAGCAGCGCGTCGCCGGGCACCTTCACATCGTCGAGGATGACGTCGGAGATGTGGCTGCCTTCCTGCCCCATCTTCTTGTCCGGGCTGCCGGTCGAAACGCCCGGCGTATTCATTGGCACGAGGAAGGCGCTGACATGAGCGTTTTTGGGCAAGGCCTCCTTCTCGGTCCGCGCCATGATCAACGCGACGTCGGCATGGGGCGCGTTGGTGATGTAGCGCTTGGTACCGTTGAGGATCCATCCATTGCCACCGGGATCGGCGGTCGCGGTGGTCGCCATCGCCGCACTGTCGGAACCCGAACCCGGTTCGGTCAGGCCGAAACAGGCGATCTCGCCGGCGGCAATACGCGGCCACCATTCGGCCTTCTGCGCATCGGTCGCGCCGTTCTTTATCGCCGAGTTGAACATGCCGACGTTGATCGAGAAGATCGAGCGATAGGCCGGTGCGGCATAGGCCATGGTGTGGACCACCCGGGCATATTGCGAGGCGTTGAGCCCGGCCCCGCCAAAGTCTTCGGGGACGGTCAGGCCGAACAGGCCCATCGCCTTCATTTCCTCTACGATGTCGGCCGGGATGGCGTCGTTTTCGATCACTTCGCGCTCGGCCGGGATCAGCCGCTCGTGGACGTAACGTTCAAGCTGTTCGATGAATTGTTCGAAACTCTCGGCATCCATCCCGGTGTCGGTCATCAAGGGTGTCCTTTTTCTATTGTTCGACAGGCGGCGGGTCGCCCTCCCCAGTTTCGGCTGCGCCCGATCCAATGGCATCGGCCGGCAATTTCCGGTCCTCGAGCATGGCAGCTGCCTCGTCGAGTGCCTGCGCTTCCCCGACGGTGACGCCGCCAGGGCCGGGATCATTCTCACCAGGACCGCACGCAGCAATTGCGAAGGCGAGGGCACAGGCTGACAAGACGCGCTCTCGGGTCCGGGATTTAGTCATATCTTGATCCCTGCGACGGGAGAGCGCGCCATTCATGGCCTATTCGGCTGGCTGTGCAGGCTTGGCATGGTCAGCGTGGTCTGCACCTTGCCTGCTGGCATCCACCATGGCCTGGATGTCGGCCGCCACCTGGGTCGCATTATCGGCCTGCGCGGCAACAGATTTTTCTTCCACCTTGCGAGCAGTCTCGCGGCGCTCTTCGGCCTGTTCGTCGACACGCGCGGCGGTTCCTGTATCATCGGCGACCGGCTCTTCGACGACCGGCTCCATGACCTCGTCGGCCACCGTCTCGACATTATCGCCTTCATCCTCGATCGCGGCTTCGTTGGAACCTCCGCAGGCTGCCAAAGCCAGCACACTCGCTGCGGCCATGGCGAAACGCAAACCGGTCTTCATATCGTATCTCCGAGAAAGTCGTTGGTTGCGCCCCGACGGGCGCGTCACGGTCAGTTTAGCGTGGCGACGGCGCGCGGGCCAAGGGAAAACTTGCAAGCCACCGTATGCTGTCATCGCTCGCTATGCCATGGCGGCGGGGTGAACGCACCTGTCACCACCATCCCCGACCTTGCACCTGCACGCGAGCAACTGCGGGCCGTGTTCGGATTCGACGATTTCCGCGGACGGCAGCCCGAGGTGATCGAGCGCGTTCTGGCCGGACAATCGACGCTGGCCGTCATGCCAACCGGCGCAGGCAAATCGCTGACCTACCAGCTGCCGGCAACCATGCTAGCGGGCACCTGCATCGTGATCTCCCCGCTGATCGCCCTGATGCACGACCAGTTGCGATCGGCACATGCCAACGGGATTCGCGCCGCTACGCTCACCAGCGTCGACGAAAACCGGCGCGAGACCATGGACGCGTTTCGCAATGGCGAGCTTGACCTGCTCTATGTCGCGCCCGAGCGGGCCAGCCAGCAATCCTTCTGCGACCTGTTGACCGCCGCACCGCTATCCCTGTTCGCTATCGACGAAGCACATTGCGTTAGCGAATGGGGCCACGACTTCCGGCCCGACTATCGCCAGTTGCGCCCCTTGATGGACCGGTTTGCCGATGTGCCCCGGCTGGCCCTGACGGCAACTGCAGACAGCCACACGCGTGCCGATATCCTCGACCAGCTCGGCATTCCGGCCCAAGGGCTGGTCGTGGCAGGATTCGACCGGCCCAACATCCGCTACTCCATCCGCCATCGCGACAATCCGGTGCGCCAGTTGAAGGCGTTGATGGAGGACCAGCCTGGACCGGGCATCGTCTACGCCCCGACGCGGCGCAAGGTGGAGGATATTGCCGACAAGCTCGCTGCCGCCACGGGGCGCGACGTGCTGCCCTATCACGCCGGGCTCGAACCACGGGTGCGCGCCGAGCACCAGGCCCGCTTTGTCGCCAGCGAGGACATGGTCATCGTCGCAACCATCGCCTTTGGCATGGGGATCGACAAGCCGGATGTCCGCTTCGTCGCCCATGCCGGCATCCCCAAGTCGATCGAGGCCTATTACCAGGAAACCGGGCGCGCCGGACGCGATGGCGATCCTGCGCTGGCACTGATGTTATGGGGGGCCGAAGATTTCGCCAAGGCACGCATGCGCCTGAGCGAGGTGCCCGCAGATCGGCGCGATGGCGACCGGCAGCGGCTCGATTCGCTTTCCAACCTGGTCGAGACTGCCGGCTGCCGGCGAGCCATTCTGCTCCGGCATTTCGGCGAGGACCCGCCTCGCCAATGCGGCAATTGTGACAATTGCCTCGAGGCCCCCGAAGTGATCGATGCGACGGAGCTGGCGCGCAAGATATTGTCCGCCGCCTATCGCACCGGACAAAGTTTCGGCTTCGGCCATCTGCAAAAAGTCCTGACCGGGGCCCAGGATGATCGGGTTCGCCAACGCGGGCATGACCGGCTGAGCGTTTTCGGCATTGTAGAGGGCGAGGAGACGGCCATGCTGCGGCCGGTCGCTCGTGCATTGCAGGCGCGCGGCTCACTGGTGGCGACCGAGCATGGCGGGCTGATGCTGGGCGGCGATGCCCGCGCGGTGTTGAAGGGCGAAGAGGCCGTGCTGATGGTCAAGCCGCCCAAGACCAAGCGCGCGAGCCGCGGTCGCGGTCGTGGGGACGGCGGCGTCAACCCGGTCGGTGATCCGCTGTTCGATGCCCTGCGCGAATTGCGCCGCGAATTGGCGGTCGAACAGCAAGTGCCGCCCTATGTCATCTTCCACGATGCAACTTTACGCGAGATGGCGACCGCCCGTCCTGACAGCCTCTCTGCACTCGGGCAGGTAGGCGGTGTCGGAGCGAAGAAGCTCGATGCCTATGGCGAGCGCTTTCTCGACTGCATCAGGCGCCACTAACCACCAATGCAGCCTGGCCCGATTGACTTTCGAGCCCAATCATATAATGATGATATCATAATAATATTGGAGGGGGTGTGGTCATGGTGGAAGCGATCAAGGGTATGAACATCAGCCGGGAACGTCCGGCGGCAAGCTACAATGGCTATATAATGCTGCTCGTGCTTGCTCTTGTCGCCGTCCTGGCGGGTTGGGTGGTGAGCCAGGGCTTCCCGGAGATTGGAACGAGCAAGGCGGCCAAGCTTGGGTTCGTCGGCCTGTTGATCGGATCGCTCGTAGCCTTTCTCGCCGTGGCCATCGGTTTCTTCATGATCCAGCCGAACCAGGCCGCGGTCATCACCATGTTTGGCGAGTATCGCGGGACCGAACGACGCGAGGGACTGCGCTGGGTGTGGCCGTGGATGGTGCGCAAGAAACTCAGCGCGCGTGCCCACAATATCCATTCCGACAAGGTCAAAATCAATGACCTGCGCGGCAACCCGATCGAGATCGCCTGCAACGTGGTGTGGCGCGTGCAGGATACGGCGCAGGCCGTGTTCGATGTCGATGATTACAAGGAATTCGTGAACATCCAGATCGAGGCCGGCCTGCGCACGGTTGGCTCGCGGCATCCGTATGATGACATGAGCGAGGACGACAAAACGACGTTGCGCGGCAGCGCCGATGTGGTCAATCGCGAGCTGTGCGAAGAACTCAACGAGCGACTGCACGTGGCCGGGATAATCGTCGACGAGGCAGGTCTCACACACCTCGCATATGCACCCGAAATCGCCGGGGCGATGCTGCGTCGGCAACAGGCCGACGCGGTGATTGCTGCGCGGAAGAAGGTCGTGATCGGTGCTGTCAGCATGGTTGAAGACGCGCTGCAGAAACTCTCGGCCGACGGCATTGTCGAGCTCGATAACGAACGCCGCGCGGCAATGGTTTCGAACCTGATGGTGGTGCTGTGCGGCGATCGCGATGCGCATCCGGTGATCAATGCCGGCACGCTGTATCAATAGCTCGATAGACTGAGGAGGCAGCCGTGGCTGCACCCCCCAAGAAAGCCTTCGCCCTGCGCCTCGATCCAGCGGTTCACGCCGCGATCGAGCGGCTGGCTGCGGCCGAACTACGCAGCGCGAATGCTCAGATCGAGATGCTGTTGCGCGAAGCGCTCGAAGCGCGTGACATAGCGGTCGGTAAGACCGCCCGGCCGAGGCGCGGTCGCCCGCCGAAAAACGCCTGGCAAAGGGGCGAACGTTAGCGGTGCGTTAACCCTTTTTGCCTAGCCGTGGACGAATGGATAATTCTGCCCGTATCTCGTTCGTCCCGGCCCCGCTTCTGCGCCCATCCAGTTGGGTGGTCGGCGTCGTCTTTGCGGCGGCGATCGCGCTTATCCCGCTGGGCGCTGCGCTGGCCCAGGGGCAAGTCCGCCCGTTCACCGTGGTCCAGACTGGCCAGGGTTTCGGCACTTTGCAGCACGCGGTCGATGCCATCGGCTCGGGCACCGGCACAATTGCCATCGCCCCGGGCAATTACCGTCAGTGTGCGGTGCAGGAAGCAGGCAGTATCGCATTCTTCGCCAGCGAACCGGGCACTGCAGTGCTCGACGGCGTCGCCTGCGAAGGCAAGGCGGCTCTTGTTCTGCGTGGCCGCGAATCGAGCGTATCGGGACTGGTGTTCCGCAACATCGGCGTGCCCGATGCCAACGGCGCCGGAATCAGGCTCGAGCAGGGTTCGCTGACCGTGGCCAACAGTTGGTTCGTCGACAGCCAGCAAGGCATCCTTACCGCGCATGACGACGCCATCCGGCTGGTCGTTGATCGCTCGACCTTCTCCGGCCTCGGCACTTGCGAGGGGGACGGCGGCTGCGCCCATTCGATCTATACCGGGACCATCGCGCATCTGCGCATCACGCGCAGCCGCTTCGAACGCGGCACCGGCGGACATTACGTCAAATCGCGTGCCCGCCGCACCGATATCGCTGCCAGCAGCTTCGACGATAGCGCCGGCCGCAAAACCAATTACATGATCGACCTGCCGCAAGGCTCGGTCGGCCAGATCACCAACAACTGGTTCGTACAGGGGCGCGACAAGGAAAATTATTCCGCCTTCATCGCGGTTGCCGCTGAAGAAGGCGACCAGAGTTCCAGCAGCCTCGTGATCGCTGGCAACGATGCCCGGTTCGTTCCTGCTCTCGAACGCCGATCCGTCTTTGTCGCCGACTGGAGCGGCGAACCGCTCGTTATCGAAGACAATGTGCTCGCCCCGGGTCTTGCCGCTTTCGAGCGCCGCTAGTTCGCCTGGAACGCGGCCGCGAGCCTCAACGTTCCACTTGGCATCGAACCACTGAGAAGCAAGATCTGCAGGAACGGGTCGAGCTCTTCCGAGAGCGTGACCTCGTGGTCACCGCTGAAGCCGAAGCGTGAATAATATTCCGGGCTGCCAACCAACGCGATCCCGCTCGCGCCGCGCTCTTTCAGCAGGGTCTTGCCAGCTTCGACAAGCCGCGAGCCAATGCCCGATTTCTGGCCGCTGGGGATCACCGATACCGGCGCGAGCTGATACCAGTTCCCTTGCGCATTCTCGATTGCGATCGGCGAAAAGCCGATGTGGCCGATGATCGCCTTGTCGGCATTGACTGCGACCAGCGACAGCGCCAGGTCGCCGTCAGCACGCAACCTGTCGACCAGTTCACCTTCGTCCCCATCGGCCCAGGCAGCCTGATGAAACGCGGCATCGACCAGGGCTCGGATCGCGCGCTCGTCACCCGGCTGTTCGGGCCTGATCGTAACGCTCACGGAAGAAGATGTCCGGCGCGATCGCGCTTGGTGGCGAGATAGCGGCGATTGTGGCTGTTGGAACCGTGCGCGTGCTCGACCCGCCGCGCGACGACAATGCCCTGTTCCTCCAGCGCCCGGACTTTCCGCTCGTTATTGGTCAGCAACGCAACCTCCTCGATCCCGAGCAGCCTAAGCATTTGGGATGCCGTTATAAAATCGCGCGCTTCGTCAGGCAAGCCGAGACGTTCATTGGCCTCGATCGTGTCGAAACCCTGGTCCTGCAGTCGATAGGCGCGCATCTTGTTGACCAAGCCGATCCCGCGCCCCTCCTGCCTTAGATAGAGCAATACGCCATAACCGCCACTGGCAGCTTGCCCGGCCATTTGCTCCAGCGCAGCATCAAGCTGCGGGCCGCAATCGCATTTGAGACTGCCGAGGATGTCGCCGGTCAGGCATTCCGAATGCAGCCGCACCAGCGGAACAGTCCCAGCCATCTGCTGGCCGATGATCAGCGCGCAGTGTTCGCGGGTGTCGTCGGGCTTGCGAAAGACGACCAGCTCGCCCTCCTCGCTGGCGGCAACGGGTAGACGGGCGCGGGTAGCGATTTTGAGCCGTGAAGGGTCGGACCAGGCGGCCAGATCCGATGGCGCAACGGGTTGCGCTTCGCCGGCACCTGCGGGAGCGACCATAAAAGCCGGCAGGATACCTGCCAGTCGCGCAAGTTCCAGCGCGGCTGCGGCGGCTTCTTCCCAATCAAGCGGCTCGGCCCGGAATGGCCCCTTGAGCGGGCTGTTCAGATCAAGCGATGGGTCCGCGACGGCAGTGGCCAGATCGAGATCGAAAGGGTCTGCACCGCGGATCAAAACCGGCGCGTGAGGAACAGCTGCTTCGCGCTGATTGGCCAGTTTGAGCGTGGCGGCCCGGGCAGCCGAGATCAGCAACCGTTCGGAAGTCGCCCCGCGTGCAATCGCGGTTTCGACCGGCAACAGCACGCCCGCCCCTTCCAGCGCCAAAGGCCAACCGTGGCGCAGCGCATCGATCGCCAGGGCCGCGCGGCGTGACGGCGACGGCGATGCAGGGGATGGGGCAGGAGTATCGTTCAGAAGGCGAACTCCGTCGTCAACGGGACATGATCGGACGGTTTCTCCCAGTCGCGCGCATCCTCGAATACATGGTGTGCATGCGCCTGCGCCGCCAGTTCCGGACTGGCCCACATATGGTCCAACCGTCGCCCGCGATCATTGGCGCGCCAATCCTTAGAACGGTAACTCCACCAGCTGTAATAACGCTCGGGAGCGGCAATGTGTTCGCGACCGATATCGCTCCAGCCATGCGCATCCATGAAGCGTTGCAGTGTTTCGACTTCCAGCGGGGTATGGCTGACGACCTTGAGCAATTGCTTGTGGTTCCAGACATCGCTTTCCAGCGGGGCGATATTGAAATCGCCGACAATCAAAGTGGGGCGATCAACCCGGTCGGCCCAGCGCGTCATGCGTTCGAGGAAATCGAGCTTCTGACCGAACTTGGCATTGATTTCACGATCGGGCTCGTCGCCGCCGGCGGGGACATAGACGTTCTCGATGACCGTCCCCTGGCCCGGCCCCGAAGTCAGTTCCACGCCGACGTGACGGGCCTCGCCATTGTCCTGCCAATCATGGCGCGAGAACTCCGCAAACGGCACTTTCCCGACCGTAGCCACCCCGTGATAGCCCTTCTGCCCGTGGACCGCGAAATGCTCGTAACCCAGCGCCCGGAATGCCTCATAAGGAAACTGGTGCTCCTGGCACTTGATTTCCTGCAGGCAGAGTATGTCGGGCGCGTGTTCGGTGATGAAGCGCGCGACAATCGGCATGCGCAAACGCACCGAATTGATATTCCATGTTGTAACTGAAACCATGGCGCCTGCCTTAAATGCGCCGGTGGTGAGCGGCAAGGGGCGGCGGGATCTGATGTAACTTCGCCAGCTTTCGCTTTGCGCTTACGTCAACTAGGGGATAGGCAAAGCCATCCAATCAATTCGCAGCCGATCCCAGCGGAGACAAACCATGCGCATGCGCCCCTTCCACCTGTCCGCCCTGTCTGCCTTCGCTGTGTCACTGGCCGGCTGCGGCGATGCCTACGCACAAACCAGTGTCCGCAGCGCATCCAGCGGAGCGGTGCAGGCTTCCGCCCAGGCCGAGAACCGGAAGGCGAAGAACGTCATCCTGTTCATCGGCGACGGGATGGGCGTTTCCACTGTAACCGCCATGCGTATCTACGCTGGCCAGAAGCGCGGAATGAGCGGCGAGGAGTATGTCCTGCCGTTCGAGAAATTCGACAACGTTGCGCTGGTCAAAACCTACAATGTCGACGCCCAGGTTCCCGACAGCGCCGGAACCGCTACCGCCATGCATTCAGGCCAGAAGACCAATATCGGCTATCTCGGAATCGGGCCGGGTGCCGCCCGCGCCGATTGCGAAGACGGCAAGAAGCATCACCTGCCGCTCCTCGGCGAAGAGGCTAAGAAGCGCGGACTTGCGGTCGGGATCGTCTCGACCGCGCGGATCACCCATGCGACGCCGGCCTCGGTCTATGCCCGTACAACCGAACGCGGCTGGGAAACCGACGCCTGGATCGAAGAAAGCCAGCGCGGCCTTGGCTGTCGTGACATCGCCCGACAGTTGATCGATTTCGATTTCGACGTCGCCCTGGGTGGCGGACTCGCGCCCTTCTATGGCAGCGCCGTGGGCGGCGCGCGTCTCAACCCGGCGGACGATTTGCCCACCGAATGGGTCAAGCGCACGGGCGGCAGCTTCGTTGTCGATACCGCCAGCCTCGCCGCAGCGCCGATGAACAGGCCGGTACTCGGGCTGTTTTCCCCCAGCCACATGGGCTGGGTGGCGGAACGCGCCCCCGACAG
Organism: Qipengyuania sp. CAU 1752; assembly: GCF_054482615.1. Taxonomy (NCBI): domain Bacteria; kingdom Pseudomonadati; phylum Pseudomonadota; class Alphaproteobacteria; order Sphingomonadales; family Erythrobacteraceae; genus Qipengyuania; species Qipengyuania sp. CAU 1752. The sequence continues at coordinate 183,375 of NZ_JBTLRE010000001.1, forward strand.
CAAGGAGCCGACCCTTACGCAAATGACGCAGGCCGCCGTGCAACGGCTGGCGCGCGATCGTGACGGATATTACCTGATGGTCGAAAGCGGCAAGATCGATCATGGCCACCACGCCGGGCGCGCCGGACTTGCGCTCGAGGAGGCAGTCGAATTCGCCAATGCCATCCAGTGGGCAGTCGATAACACCGACCCGCGTGAGACGCTGATCCTGGTCACCGCTGATCACAGTCACGTCTTCACAATCGCCGGCTATCCGCGTCGCGGGAATGACATCCTGGGCCTGGTGATCCCGCCGCAGGGCGCCGGGGAAGAGGTCGCCCAAGCGTCGCTTGCAACGGACGGCAAGCCCTACACCACGCTCGGCTACGCCAATGGTCCGGGCGCGATTGTCGCCGAGCGCGAAACGCCCGACACGGGTGTCGGGGCAACGCAGCAGGCTGCAATCGCATTGGATAGCGAGACCCATAGCGGTGAGGATGTGGCCCTCTACGCCAACGGCCCCGGATCGGAAAAGGCCCGCGGCGTGATCGAGCAGGACGTGATCTACGACATCATCACCAACGCGTACGGCTGGTAACAGGAGCGCGGCGAGCTGGATCCTCGGCGAGGGCAAACAAAAACCCTCGTGCCGGGGGCAAGTGGCACGAGGGTTCCTTGTTAGCGTTCGTCACGCTGTTGCAAAGCGAACCTTGTTGAAAGGGCGAGGCAACAGGGGGGAAACCCGCCTTCCGTCCGCTTTGTGATCAAAGATTACGGCTATCCTGCTTTCCGCCGAATGAACGAATCGTCGCACTTTGTCGCAATTCGCTCTCTTTCGGTGGCTGAAGCGTTCAACCAGGGCGACGGCTGGTCCGGCGCGGATCCTTGTAACGAAATGCCGTGTCGCTGACGGACACGCCATAGCGCTGATTCGAAAGACGAACCGTGGTGCGGTTGTTCTGCGCATCGAGCGCAACCCAGTTGGTCAGCTGCCAGCCGCCCGGCGCGTTCGCGTTGCGCACGAACACCAGCGTGATGATACCGAATTCCGGTTTCTTGGGATCGCGCACTTCGACGCTCATCACCGCCGGATTGCCGCTCGGAAGAATTTTGCCGTATTTCTTTACGTCGCGGCTGGGATCCAGCAGCGCGCCCAGCGGCGAGTTGGAGATCGGCCAGCGCTGGACCTGGTTCACCTCGTAATCGATCAGCGTCATCGACTTGCCGTTGGAAACCAAAAGCAGCGGAACGCCTTTTTCATATTCGAAGCGAATCTTGCCCGGGCGCTTGAGCGTCATCACGCCGCGCACGGTCTGGCCCTTGCGATCTTCCTGGCTGAAATTGGCCTTCATCGTCGAGATGCCGCGCAAGGCGGCAACCGCATCGTCCAGTGAGGCACGGCTTTGCGCCGCCACCGGAGTTGGCGCGGCGACCATGGTCGCAGGCACGCTGATGGCAAGCGCCGCGGCAAGCGCGACGCCAGAAACCCTGCCGGCCCCGGTAAAGGGGCGGGCAATGGAGCGAAATGTATCGATCATTGCGTTCATGCCTTCGTGATTAGAGACGAAGCACTGAACCGTCACTGACGGCAGGCGGTTCCTGCCGTTCAGGAAGCTTACTTGATCTTCGCTTCCTTGAACTCGACATGCTTGCGCACGACGGGGTCGTATTTGCGGAAGGTCATCTTCTCGGTGATGTTGCGCGGGTTCTTCTTCGTCACGTAGTAGAAGCCCGTGTCTGCGGTCGAGACGAGCTTGATCTTGACGGTAGCGGGCTTCGCCATAGTGCTTTCCTAAAGTGTCCGGTGGGCCAGCAAGCGGCCAAAAAACAACAGGCGGCGCGCGGCGTAAAATTACCGGCGCACCGCCATATCGGGCGCGCAATTGGGCGATTCACTGTCGAAAGTCAAGCGCCATGCGCCCTACCAATCGCTGCGCGAGACCTTGCCGCGCTTGGCCTTCACCGCTCCGCGCGCTTTTTTTGACTTCAATCGCTGGACCTTGCCGATCCGGTTGACCCGGCTCTTGGCCCGTTTCTTGGGCTCCCGATGGGCGGCTTCCAGCAATTCCTCCAACTTTTCGCGTGCCAGCTGGCGATTCGCCTCCTGCGTGCGGTGCTCGCGGGCAGTCACCAGCAGTTCCCCGGCCGTGGTGATCTTGCTGCCCGCCAGCTTGCGCAAACGCGCGAAGACCGAAGGAGCGAGGCGCAGGCGATAGATGTCGACCCGTAGCTGCACCTCGGTCGCGACCTTGTTGGCATTCTGGCCACCCGGCCCCGACCCGGCGAGGAAGCTTTCCTCGGCCAGGGCGTGGGCCCGGGCGATCAGTTCGCTATCCATCGCTTGCGCCCAGCGCCGCAAAATCGGCGGGCAGCGGTGCACTCGCCTCGATCCGGGGCTTGCCATCGCGCTCGATGGTCAAATTGGCTGCGTGGAGCATGGTGCGGGGGCCGGATTTGGCGTCGCCGTAAACTGGATCGCCGAGCAGCGGCAACCCCAGCCCCGAGGCGGCATGGACCCTGATCTGGTGGGTGCGCCCGCTTTCAGGGGTGAATTCGAGCAGGGTGCCGCGCTCGAGCTGCTGCAACACGCGCCAATGGGTCACCGAAGGCTTGCCCTTTTTCGCCGGGATCATCCGCCAGCCCTTTTCAGCGCTGCTGATTTTCGCCAGCGCGAGCTCGATCGAACCTTCTTCCTGATCCGGAATCCCGGCGACTATGCCAAGGTAGCGCTTCCCGACCCGACGCTCTTCGAATGCCATGGCGAATCGCTTCAGCGCCTTCGGATTGCGCGCCAGCAGAAGGCAGCCGCTGGTATCGGTGTCGAGTCGATGGACCGGCACCGGTGGACGCTGGAAGCCCAGCTTCAACGCCTCGAAATGGTCTTCGAGCGCCGGCCCGCCTTTGCGTGGACGTTCGATCGGCAGGCCGGCCGGCTTGTCGATCACCAGGGCCTCGCCGTCTTCATACAGGATCGAAATTTCACTCATGCGACTAGCTGTGCCTTTGTCAGCCCGCGAAGGGCGTTGCCGATGTAAAAACCTTGCTCGAGATCGGCGAGGCGCACTTCGCCTTCGCGGGCGCGACCTTCGGCAATCAGCGATGCGCGCAGCACTCCGGGCAACAAGCCGAGAGCGAGCGGCGGCGTGACGAGGGTTCCGCCACGCTCGACGAAGATGTTGGTGCGGCTGCCTTCGGTCAGCAAGCCATCGTCGCGCAGCAACAGGGCTTCGTGCGCACCAGCGCCCTCAGCCGCTGCCAGCGCCTCCTCGTAAAAACCGCGGTCGCTGGTCTTGTGGCGCAGGCGCCAGTCACCCGGGTCGACCGGCAGTGCCAGGACGGCGCATTTCACCGGAGCGTCCCACCCTTCGCCAAGCGGCGCAGCTTCCAATGTCGTTGCGCCCGAACGGGCACAGACCAGCCGCAAGCGGGCCGGTCCATCAAGATCGAAGCAAAGCGCCTGGATCTGGTTGCGCGCGGCGTGGCGGTCGAAAGAAAAGCCGAGCACGCCGGCGCTGTCCTTCATCCTTTCCAGATGCGCCTCGAGCTGCGCCACCCCTGTTTCGGGGTCGAACCGCATGGTCTCGATCAGGTCGAAGCCGGGTGCCACCAATCCCGGCCCGCTGGCCCGCGCAAAGCCACCCTTGAGGATTGTTTCGCACCATTCGGTGCCAGCCTCGCTGTCGGCAACGATGGCCGAGCCGACACCGAGCACCGCCTTGCCGCGCTCGTTTTCGACCGGAGTCAGCCTGAGCGTGCGAATGGCCACGTTGAACGCGGCATTGGAACGGCCCTGTTCGTCGGGCGCATCGATCCGCCCGATTGCGCCGCAATAGGGGCCGCGAGCATCGCGCTCGACTGCATTGATCAGCTCCATCGCCCGGATCTTGGGTGCCCCGGTGATCGAACCGCACGGGAAGATCGCGCGCATCAGGTCGAGCGCGTCGTGTTCCGGTTCCAACGTGGCGTGCACGGTGGTCACCATCTGGTGCACCGTTGGATAGCTTTCGACCGCAAAAGGTTTTTCGACCGTCACGCTGCCGGGACTTGCCACACGGCTCAGATCATTGCGCATCAGGTCGACGATCATCAGGTTCTCGGCCTTGTCCTTCTCCGACCGGGAGAGATCCTCGCGCAGCGCGGCATCGTGTGCAGGATCGGCGTCGCGCGGCCGCGTGCCCTTCATCGGCTTGGTCCGTGCTTCGCCTTCCTTCAGCGAGACGAAGAGTTCAGGCGACAGGCTCAGCATCCAATGCGTGCCGTCGAAGATCAATCCGCCATAGCCGGCCTGCGCCGCCGGGCGCAGCGCGGCATAAAGCGCTACCGGGTCCCCGGCATAGGCACCCGCCAAAGGCAAGGTCAGATTGGCCTGGTAGATGTCACCAGCCTGGATCGCGTCCTGCAACGCGGCGAAGGCCTCCTCATAGGCGCCTTGCGAGAGCTGGGGTTCGAGCGGGCCGAGGCTGGTCCGGCCGGAGCTGCCCCTTTCGGTGAGCCAGGCCGGAACTTTGTCGGGCGCGATAACCAACTCATGCTCGAACAGGCCGAGCCACACGAGCGGGCCGGCCCCGCCGCTGCGGCTTGGTGCCAGCGCGGCCAGTCTCGGCTCAAGGGCCAGCCCGGCCTCGTATCCGATATAGCCCGCCAGCGTACCGCCTGCCTCCGCCTGCGCTGTGCGCGCAGCCTCAAGCACCGGTTCAACTTCCTGCGGGCGATGGGCGATGAAGAATTGCTTGGCGTTCTCGTATAAATGCGCCTGCGCCGCCCCAACGTCGCGGGCATCGTCCAGCAGGACGAACGGTGCCTGTGCTTTCGCGCTTTCCGCCATTCTTCGGCCATAGACTCCTGCGCGCGAAATGGAACCGTGCTTGACCGTGCGGGGTGCAAACCGCCACACAATGGGCAGAACAGACATCTCGGGGGCCAGTTACGCTAATGAACCAGATTTTCCTCGGCCTCGCCGGCAATGGCGAGAACCAGTATCTCGACCTGTCGCGGGCCAACCGCCACGGCCTGATCGCCGGCGCCACCGGCACTGGCAAGACGGTGACGCTGCAGGGCCTGGCCGAGAGCTTCTCCGCCAATGGCGTCCCGGTGTTCGTGGCCGATGTCAAAGGCGACCTGTCGGGCATCACCATGCCCGGCTCGGCCAGTTTCAAGCATGCCGACAAGCTCGAGGGGCGGGCCGCAGAACTGGGCATGGATGACTACGGCTATTCCGACAATCCCGCCATTTTCTGGGATCTTTACGGCGAACAGGGCCACCCCATCCGGACCACGGTCAGCGAGATGGGGCCGCTGTTGCTCGCCCGGCTGCTCGATCTCAACGATACCCAGGAAGGTGTACTCCAGATCGTCTTCCGCCATGCTGACGACAACGGGCTGTTGCTGCTCGATTTCGGTGACTTGCAGTCGATCCTCGCTTGGGCGGCGAAGAATGCGAAGGAGCTTTCGGGCAAATACGGCAATGTTTCGAAACAATCGGTCGGCGCGATCCAGCGACAACTGCTCAGTTTCGAAAGCCAGGGGGCAGACCAGTTCTTTGGCGAACCAGCGCTGGAAATCGATGATTTTCTTCGGGTGGACGAGCAGGGACGCGGTTACATAAACGTGCTCGCCGCCGACCAGTTGATGCGCAGCCCCAAGCTCTACGCCACGTTCCTGCTGTGGCTGCTGGCCGAGCTGTTCGAAAGCCTGCCCGAGGTCGGCGATCCGGAGAAGCCCAAGCTGGTGTTCTTCTTTGACGAGGCACACCTGCTGTTCGACGACGCGCCCAAGGCGCTCGAAGACAAGATCGAACAGGTCGTGCGGCTGATCCGGTCCAAGGGCGTTGGCGTGTATTTCGTTACCCAGAACCCGATCGATATTCCCGAAGAAGTCGCGGGCCAGCTCGGCAACCGGGTCCAGCACGCCCTGCGCGCCTTTACCCCCCGAGACCAGCGAGCGATCCGCGCCGCCGCAGAAACCTTCCGCATCAATCCCGACCTCGATGTCGAGGAAGCGATCACAGAATTGAAGGTCGGCGAGGCGCTGGTTTCTACGCTGGACGAGGACGGCGCGCCCACCGTGGTCCAGCGCACCTTGATCAAGCCTCCCCGCAGCCGACTCGGGCCGGTTTCAAAAAAGGAGCGCGCGATCATCCGCTCGATCAGCCCGGTCGAGGGTAAGTATGACCAGCTTGTCGACCGCGAAAGCGCCGAGGAGGTGCTGGCAGCCAAGGCTGCGGATGCTGCCGCCACCGCAGAAGAAGTTGAGCAGAAGGGCGAGACGGAGGTGCGCAAGCGTCCCCGCAAGACCAGCTCGATGTGGGAGAAGGCCGGCAAGGCGGCAGCCGGCGCTGTGGCGAGCTCTGCGGCCAGCGTTCTTGCGGCCAAGATCCTTGGCAAGAAATCACGGGCGGACCCCACCCGCAGCGCTGCGACTTCGGCCGCCGGATCCATCGCCACCAGCATGGGCGGGGCGGTGGCCGGGCGCTTCGTGCGCAATCTGATCGGCGGCCTGATGCGCTAGGTCGCACGTCCCGACTGCTGCTCGGGGAGCGTCGAAGGCAAGCGAATTTCTGCGCGCAAGCCGCCTTGTGACCGGTTGGCGACGACCAGTCGCCCACCGTGCTGCTCAGCGATCGCACGAGCGAGGGTCAACCCTATGCCAGCCCCGCCCGTAGCGCGATTGCGGCTCGCCTCTCCCCGCTGGAACGGCTCGAGCATGGCTCCGATCTGCTCGGCGGGGATGCCCGGGCCATCATCATCGACCCGCATCACGACCTCGTCGCCATCATGTAGCAGCGTCACCTGCGCCGAGCCGCCGTAACGCAGCGCGTTGGAGACCAAGTTGCGAAGGCCCCGCCGCAACCAGGTGACATGCACCGGTCGAACGATCTTGTCTTCGGATGTGAAACTGACCGGTTCGCCCAGTTGCTCGAATTCCTCGACCACCGCTTCCACCAGCGCGCCCAGTTCAGCGCGTTCTGCAGGCTGGTCTGCCCGGCCCACACGAGCGAGCGAAAGAATGTCATCGAGCGAGCGGGTGATGTCCTCGATACCGGCCGCCATCTTGGCCCGGCGATCTTCGTTCTCCACCCCCTCGATCCGCAGCCGCAGCGCGGCAAGTGGGGTCTTCAAGTCGTGACCTATGGCACCCAGCATCACGTCCTTTTCATCGAGCATGGTTGCAATTCGGCTTTCCATCGCGTTGTGCGCCGCGATCAGCGCGCTGATGTCGCTTGGCCCGGTCGGCACAAGCGGCTTGGCCAAGTCTTGTGTCCGGGCGAACTGCGTGGTGCGCCGCGTCAATGCCGCCAGTGGCTGAGTGATGCGGCGCAGCAGCAGAAAAAGCACACCCATCAACACGAAGAAGAACACCAACGTCTGCGCGACAATGCCGCCTAGCACACGGGGTTCGCGCTCCGGAATGGGGACGCGTGCGACTTGCCATGGCGATGCGGCATCGAACCGGATGGCCGCGACAAGTATCTGCCGATCGGCTCGTAAGAGCCTCGCTATCCGGCGCGAGTTGCCTGCCAACCGCTGCTGCAGGACCGGATCGCGCGTGGCGCGGCGGACGGTTACCACGGTCTGGGCCGGGTTGAGGCCGAGAGCGTTTAGGCGCTCGCTAAGATCCTCGGCCCACCCAGCATCGATATTCTCGCCAGGCAGCAGCGGATCGTCTCGAGTGACCTCTCCGCGCAAGGGGCGGCCAAGTCCGCGCCGCATCCCTGCGGGGCGCATGTCGAGGGGCGCAGCCCCTGCCGCGCGGTCAAATGCCGGGTCGACCAGCAGGGCAATGGCAGCGATGCCGAGGATCGCGGCGGTGCGCCGGTTTTCGGCCGCGCGGTAGAGCAAGACCGCAGACACCGTCTGCGCCACCAGCAGCGCCAGCGCCACGGAGACCAAGGTTTGCCCGAGCAGGTTGCGGGGCCACATGCGCATGGTCAGTTCTGCGCCTGGCGGGTGACATTGGCAGCAAAACGATAACCGCCTCCGCGCACGGTCAGGATCAGGCGCGGATCGCGGCTGTCAATTTCGATCTTGCGCCGCAACCGGCTGACCTGGTTGTCGACCGCGCGGTCGAACATGTGCGCCTCGCGGCCCTGCACGATGTCGAGCAGGCGATCACGGTCGAGCACGCTGCGAGGGTGTTCCAGGAAAGCCATCAGCAGTCGAAATTCGGCGGTTGAAAGCGAAATTACTGTGCCGTCGGGATCGGTCAGTTTGCGCTTGAGCGGATCGAGCTGCCACCCTTCGAACTGGTAAAGCGCGTCCTCTTCCAATCCTGCTGGCGAGCGTGTCGCCCGGCGCAGGACCGAACGGATGCGCGCCACCAGCTCGCGTGGCTCGAACGGCTTGGTAACATAGTCGTCGGCACCGATTTCGAGCCCGACGATACGGTCGGTCGCTTCGCCCTTGGCAGTCAGCAGGATCACAGGAAGATCGCGGTTCTCGGTCAGATACCGGGTAAGCGACAGCCCGTCTTCGCCTGGCATCATGATGTCGACCAGGGCGATATCCGGGGTCTCGTTCAACAGGACCGTGCGCGCCGCCGCAGCACTTTCGGCCTCGGAGATACGAAACCCCTGGCCGAGAAGATACTCGGCCAGGGGTTCACGCAGCGTCTGCTCGTCATCGACCAGCAGTACATGCACCGGTGCGTCGGGGTCAGTCGTTACCATCGAAACGCCAGCTCCGATCAGTTGCCGCGATGCTGGCCGCGCATGGCCTTATGGGCGGCACGCCGTTCCTCGGCAGTCACGGTGCCGTTTCCATCGGCATCGGCCTTATCGAAACGGGCCAAAGCGGCAGCCTGGAATTCGGCCTTGGTGATCTGGCCGTCTTGGTTGGTGTCGGCCATCTTCAGCATCATCATGCCATGGCCTTTGCCACCACGTCGTCCACCGCGGCGCATCATGCGTTCACCACCACGCTTTTCGGCGCGCGCTTCGCGACGCTCCTTGCGCATTTCACCGCGCGCTTCGGCGGCGGCGATGAACTCGGCCTGCGTGACCGCGCCGTTGCTGTCGGCGTCAATCTTGGCAAAGCGTTCTGCCACCCGGGCCACGCGATCGGCGTCGTTGAGCACGCCGTCGCCATTGGCGTCCATCTTGGCAAAGCGGGCTTCGGTCCGCTCGACCACGGCATCGCGGGTCATCGGGCCGCGCTCGGCACGCTCACCGGTCGGCTGGGCCAGCACTGCACCGCCTGCAAGCAGCGAGCCGGTGGCGAGGATAAGGGCAATCTTTTTCATCTTGGATACTCCGTTAGTAAAAATAACGGAGCTGCGAAGCAGGCAGGGGGGAGGGGGAGAATTCAAAAGCCTGCCTCGCAACTCACAATGTTTCTTATAAGGGCCCGATGTCGCAGGAGTTTGCCCGATATGGCTATAAATGTCGCTGTTTGTATCAGCCGCCGGTGTTCATTAATCCACCGGAAAGTCTGAACGCTCGCGCATTTCGGTTCCTTCGCCTGCCGTCACGAAGACCGCCGTGGCATGTGTCGCCACGTCGGCAATGTGCCAGACGCCAGGTGGATTGATGGCATACTCACCCGCCTCGAGGCGAAGTTTCGCACGCCGACCGTCGGGGAATTCCTGCGTCAACAGCATTGACCCCTCGGTACACAGCACGATCTCGGCACCTTTGGGATGCATCTCCCAGCTCGACCAATCCGCATCGAAGCTGTGCAGCGAGACCAGCCGCCCCTCGGCCCCGTCGCTGGCGTGGCGCGCGCCATAGTGCTCATACCAGTCGAGCCCGTCGAAGGGCGGCTGGGGAACAGCGCTCGCCCCCAGCCCCAGGTGGATAAAGCTGTCGGCCAGTCTGGTTCCGTCACCCATGCCCTGCTCCCTGTCGGCTGGCGGTCATTCCGCTTGCGTCATGCAGAAGGCGTTGAGCTTGTTGCCATCGGGATCGCGAAAATAGGCGGCATAGAAGCCCTCGTCGCCGCGCGGACCCGGCGCGCCTTCGTCGGTGCCGCCGTTGGTGAGCGCGATTTCGTACAATTTCTTGACCTTGTCCGGTCCATCAACCTGCAGGGCAACCATGGTGCCGTTGCCGACAGTCGCCTTCTCGCCATCGAAAGGCTTGGTCAGCGCCACGCCGGGCGCACCGCCCATTTCGCCCCAGGCGATGAAGCTGTCGAACTCCATCATCCGTCCTACGCCTAGAGCCCCGGCGAGGGCGTCATAAAATGCCGCGTTCTTCTCTAGATCGTTGGTACCCAGCGTTACATAGCCAATCATGGTCCTGTCCTCCTCATGCCGGGCCGCGGATTGGCGACTCGGAGCAGGAGAACATTACTGGAACATTTATCCTGTCACAAGCGGCTCCATGACCGCTGGATCATAGCGGTTCAGTCTGCTCCATAAGCCATTGAAGCGCGTCGCCTTCCAAACGCGACGCAAGCAATGCGCGGGTATCGGCGTGGTAGCGATCGAGCCAGGAGCGCTCGGCCTCGGTCAGCAGCGCCGGTTCGATCAATGTGCGATCAATCGGCACCCAGGTCAGGTTCTCGAACCCGAACCAGCGACCGTCGTCGGCACCCTCGATCTGCTGTTCCTGTGTCAGGACCAGATTCTCGATCCGGATTCCGAATTCGCCGGCCTTGTAGTAACCCGGTTCGTTCGACAGGATCATGCCAGGCAGCAGCGGCTCGAGCGTGCCGGCCTGCGCGCCGTTGATCTTGGCAATCCGCTGCGGCCCTTCGTGAACCGCGAGGAAACTGCCGACGCCGTGGCCGGTGCCGTGGGCGTAATCGGCACCAGCCGCCCACAGGAACTGGCGTGCCAGGCTGTCGAGCTGGCCACCATTGGTGCCTTCGGGGAAGATCGCCTCGGCAATCGCGATGTGGCCCTTGAGGACCCGTGTGAAACGGTCCTTCATCTCCGCTGTCGGCTCGCCCGGCCCGATCCACACCGTGCGGGTTATATCGGTGGTGCCACAAGGATATTGTCCGCCCGAATCAACCAGGAAGATACTGCCAGGGGGGATCGGGATATTGCTGTCTTCATCGACCTTGTAATGCGGCAGCGCGGCGTGACCGGCAGCAGCGGAAATGGTGTCAAACGAGGTATCGCGCAGGTCGCCATAGTGCTGCCGGAATTCGAGCAGCTTGGCGGCGGCGGTCAGCTCGTCGATTCCGCCTTCGGGCGCGGTCGAGGTCAGCCAGTGCAGGAACTTGCACACTGCGACCCCATCGAGCGCCTGGGCATCACGGTGTCCCTGCGCCTCGACCGAATTCTTGACCGCCTTGGCCAAAATGGTCGGATCGCGCTCGCTGACCGGCGTTGCACCGCCTTCTTCCAGCGCCAGTGAGATCGCTGCCACGCCATAGTCGGGGTCGACCGCCACGCGCTTGCCCGTCAGCGCCTTGAGCGCGCCTTCGAACTCGGTCCGCTCGCGAATGGTGACCGCATTGCCGAGATGCTTTTGTACCTCCGGCGTGATCTTTTCACCGGAGATGAACAGCTCGGCGGTCCCGTCCTGGTGGGCCAGCACATAGGATAGGGCGACTGGCGTGTGGCTGACATCAGCGCCGCGGATGTTGAGCAGCCAGGCAACCGAATCGAGCGCCGAGATCACCGCTGCATCAAGCTTCTTGTCCTTGAGCCACTGCGCCACCTCGCCGCGCTTATCCGCGCTCGAGCGCCCGGCCAGATCGTCTGTCTGGATCGTCGCCACCGCGTCCGAGGGGGCCGGGCGATCCTGCCACACCGCGTCGATCGGATTGCTGTCCACGGCGACCAGTTCGGCGCCGGCTTCGGCCAGCATCTTGCTGGCTTGCTTGGCCCAGCCGCGCGAGTGCAGCCAAGGATCAAAGCCTATTTTGGCACCTTCTCCGGCGTTCTCGGCCAGCCACTTCGCCGGGCTCGTCGCCGGGACCGACTGATAGTCGAACAGCCGCCCGTCGACCTGCTCGCGCACCTGCACGGTATAGCGGCCGTCGGTGAAGATTGCCGCGGTATCGGTCATCACCGCCGCACTGCCAGCCGAACCGCCGAAGCCCGTCAGCCACGCCAGTCGCTGGGCATATTCGCCGACATATTCGCTCATGTGCTCGTCGCTGATCGGTACGACGAACCCTTCGAGCCCGCGTTTCTTCAATTCTTCGCGCAAGGCGGCGAGGCGGGATTCGTGGGTTTGCATCAGCATGGCGGTCGATCCTTCAGGCATTCTCGTGTGAGCGCACTTGTGCGCGTGTTGCCTCTATCATAGGCCTTGCATCGCAGGCTTTCTACCCGACCTTACGATGACACGGGATTCCCGAGCGATGAAATTGACCATGTCCGCCCTCCTTGCCCTTGCGGGGAGCCTTGCCGCGATGCCGGCATTTGCGATGGAGGACCCCAACCAAGAGGATATCACCAGCGTGAGCCAGGCCGCTCCTACGACCCCTCCTGTCGCCGAGAAGCGCGACCATAGCTACACCCGCCACGGGATCACGATCGAGGACCCCTATCATTGGCTCAAGGATCCCTCCTACCCGACCGTCGATGACGCCGATGTGCTCGAATACCTCAAGGTCGAAAACGCCTGGTTCGAGACGCAGATGGGACCGCGAAAAGGTCTGGTGGAAGAGCTGTTCGAGGAAATGAAGGGCCGCATCAAGGAAGACGATTCTTCGGTCCCGCAAAAGGATGGCGACTGGATCTACTGGACCGAATTCGAGGAGGGTAAAGAATACCGCAAATGGTATCGCAGGCCCGCCGCTGGAGGCGATGCCAGCCTGATCCTCAACGAGAACGAGCTGGCCGAGGGTAAGGATTACTTCCGCCTCGGCGCATTCTCGGTGTCGGATAATGGCCGCTATCTCGCCTATTCCACCGACGACAATGGCTCGGAACGCTACACCGCGCGGATCAAGGACCTCGACAGTGGCGCGTTGCTCGAGGACGCCATTCCCGAGACGCTGTCAGGCTTGAACTGGGTCGCGAACGACACCATGCTCGCCTATGGCAAGGCCAATGAGAACTGGCGCGTCGACAATGTCCGCCTGCACCGGATCGGCACCGATGCCGCCGACGACATCGAAATCTACAACGAGGAAGACGAAGGCTTTCGCGTCAACGCCGGCCTTTCTGCGCAGGATGACTGGCTGATCATCGCCAGCGGCGACAACGAGACGAGCGAAGTGCGTCTCGTGCGGGCCGAAGATCCGACCGGCAAGCAGATCCTTGTCAAGGAACGCCGCAAGGGGGTCGAATATGATGTCGACCTGCGAACCGAGAGCGGCGAGACCACGCTCTTCGTCCACACCAATGACGATCACATCAATTTCCGCCTCGCAACGGCTCCGCTTGCCAGGCCCGGCGAATGGACGACGCTGATAGAAGGATCGGACGAATTCTATCTGACCGATTTCGAGCTCTACAAGGACTTCTACACGACCGAGGGGCGGCTCGATGGTCTCGACCAGGTCCAGGTCCGTTCCTATTCCGATCCGGCGCAGGTGCGCCCGATCCGGTTTCCCGAAGCGAGCTATGTCGCCGGGCTGTCGAACAACCCAGAATACGACGTCGACAAGCTACGGCTGTCCTATGAAAGCATGGTCACGCCGGACTCGGTCTATGACTATCACCTCTCCGACGGACGGCTTGAACTGCTCAAGCAGCAGGAAATCCCGAGCGGTTATGACGCGAACCTCTACAAGACCGAGCGGCTGACCATTGCTGCGCGCGACGGCACGCAGGTGCCGGTCAGCGTCGTCATGCGCAAGGATCGTCCCGCGGAAGCCGGCCCGCTGCACCTCTATGCCTACGGTGCCTATGGCTATGCCGTTCCGCCGGGCTTTTCGACCACGCGACTGAGCCTGGTCGATCGCGGCGTGGCCTTTGCCATCGCCCATATCCGCGGCGGTGACGACCTGGGACGGCGCTGGTACCTGCAAGGCAAGCTCAACGAGCGCACCAACACGTTCGAGGACTTCGTCGACGTAGCCAAGGGGCTGATCGTGAAAGGCTATACCGAGAAGGGCAAAATCAGCGCCAGCGGTGGTTCCGCCGGGGGCGAACTGATGGGAGTGATCGTCAACACCGACCCTGACCTGTGGGGCGCAGTGGTTGCTGACGTGCCCTTTGTGGATGTCCTTAACACCATGCTTGACGAGAGCTTGCCGCTGACGCCAGGTGAATGGCCCGAATGGGGCAACCCGATCGAGAGCAAGCAGGCCTTCGCCTATATTCTCAGTTACAGCCCCTATGACCAGGTCGTGGCGCAGGACTATCCGCCGATGCTGGTTACTGCGGGTCTCAACGATCCGCGCGTGACCTATTGGGAACCGGCCAAGTGGGTTGCCAAGCTGCGCGACACCAAGACCGATGATAACGTGCTGTTGCTCAAGACCAACATGGGGGCCGGGCACGGTGGCAAATCAGGCCGGTTTACCTCGCTTTACGAGACCGCCGAAGCCTATGCCTTCATCTTGTGGCAACTGGGCCTGACCAACGAATGAGTAAGCGTTTTTGCAAGACCTTCATCGCAAGGGTCGAGCACATCGACGAGATGGGCCACGTCAACAATGCGGTCTGGGTACAGTGGATCCAGGATATGGCGACCGCCCACTGGGACGCGGTCGCCGCACCCGATCACGCACGCGATTTTGTCTGGCTCGTGGTCCGGCACGAGATCGACTATCGCGGCAATATCGACGCTGGCGAGAGCGTGACCGGCGAAACCTGGATCCCTGGCGAGCCGCGCGGGGCGACCTCGCTGCGGCGGGTGGATTTCACCAATGCAGCGGGCAAGGTGATCGTTTCGGCGAGCACGACCTGGGCCATGCTTGACCGGCAGACCCAGCGCCTGGTGCGCGTCCGGCCCGAGGTAATAGCACCTTTCAGGGCCTGACGCGCAAACCGCTCGACTAGTTCAGGAGGTCTTCCACCGGCATGTAATCGTAGCCGAGTTCGCTGGCGACCGCTTCGTAAGTGACCTTGCCGCCATGGACGTTGAGACCAGCCGCGAGATGCGGATTTTCTCGCATAGCCTCTTTCCAGCCCAGCTTCGCAATGCGCAGCGCATGGGGCAGCGTCACATTGTTGAGCGCATAGGTGCTGGTGCGTGCAACGGCACCGGGCATATTGGCCACGCAATAATGGACGATATCGTCGACGATATAGGTTGGATCGTCATGCGTGGTTGCCTTCGAAGTCTCGAAACAGCCGCCCTGGTCAATTGCCACATCAACCAGCACTGCACCCGGCTTCATCTGCTTGAGCAGTTCGCGCGTCACCAGCTTGGGTGCGGCTGCGCCCGGGATCAGTACCGCGCCGATGACCAGGTCGGCGTGCCTCACAGCGTCTTCGAGGTTGGTCTTGTTTGAAAAGCGGGTGCTGGCGCGCGCTTCGAAGAAGGTGCCGACCTTTTCCAGTACTTCGGGATCACGGTCGAGAATCTCGACATCCCCGCCGAGGCCGACCGCCATCTGCGCAGCGTTGAAGCCGACCACGCCGCCGCCGATCACGACGACCTTGCCCGGCAAAACGCCTGGAACGCCGCCGATCAAGACACCGCGTCCGCCATGCGCTTTTTCCAATGCCGAGGCGCCGGCCTGGATGCTCATCCGGCCAGCGACCTGGCTCATCGGCTTGAGCAGCGGCAGCGATCCGCCCTGGCCTGTGACCGTCTCGTAGGCGATGGCCGTCACGCCCGACTTGACGAGATCGGCAGTCTGCTCGGGATCGGGGGCAAGGTGGAGGTAGGTGTAAAGGATTTGACCTTCGCGCAATTTGGCGCGTTCGACAGCCTGCGGCTCCTTGACCTTCACCACCATCTCGCACTCGGCGAAAATCGGATCGGGTCCGTCGACGATCTTTGCGCCGGCGGAAACATACTCTTCGTCGGTGGCACCAATGCCCAGGCCGGCACCGCTTTCGATCCAGACCTCGTTCCCGCGCACGATCAGTTCGCGAGCGCTTTCAGGCGTCAGGCCGACGCGATATTCGTGGTTCTTGATTTCCTTGGGGCAACCGATGCGCATGGGGGTCTCCTTATCGGCGCGCTCGTTACAAGTGAAACCAGTTTGCCGCAACCGTTCGATCCGGCATGTTATGCCGGGTGTAGAACGGGGCATTGTAACACAATTGCAACGCGCGCGTAGCGGGGCCGACACAAATGCGCCCTAGTGCATGGCCAGCCAAACTTGGATTCGAAAGGTTTCCTCCCTTGAACAAACTGTTGCTGTGCACCGCCTCGCTCGCGACCCTTTGCATTTCCGTTCCCGCCCTGGCGCAGGACGTTGATCCTGCCGCAATGCAACAGGAGCTCGCCACAATGCGCGCCCAGATGCAGGCCATGGCGCAGCGAATCGATGCGCTCGAAGGCGATCTCGCCGAGGCGAAGGCGGTGGCTGAGGTGGCCAATGCGACCGCGGAAGCCGCCAATATCAGCGCCACACAGGCGGTTGAGCGCGGAACCGCCGCCAAGGCCGATTCGGTGGTGACAAGCTGGAAGGGCGCACCGCAAACGACGAGCGCAAACGGCTGGAGCTTCAAGCCGCGCGGTCGCCTGCAATATGACGCGGGCTTCGTCTCATCGCCCGACTCGACTGGCCGCGAAGACGGCTTCGGCAACGAGGTCCGGCGCGCACGGCTGGGAGTGCAGGGCGGGATGCCCGGCGGATTTGGCTACAAGTTCGAACTCGATTTCGACGGCACCGATGTCTCGATCACCGATGCCATCATTATTTACGAGACCGGCAATGTCGGTTTGACGGTAGGCCAACACAACAATTTCCAGGGGCTGGAAGAATTGACCAGCAGCCTGTCGACCTCGCATCTCGAACGCGCTGCCTTCACCGATGCGTTCGGTTTCGAGCGCCGCGTGGGCGCCAGCCTCGAATACTCCGCAGGCGACGTAATCGTGCAGGGCGGCGTCTTCACGGACAACATCTCCGACCTGTCCAACAAGAACTGGGGCGCCGACGGGCGCGTGGTTTTCGCGCCCAAGCTTGGAACCACCCAACTCCACTTGGGTGGCTCGGTGCACTTTGCCGATCTCGAAACAGGAATGAACGTTCGATACCGCCAGCGGCCCGCAGTTCACTTTTCGTCAGAACGCTTCATCAATACCGGCAGCTTCGGAGCCACCAGCGAACTGGGCCTCGGCGGCGAAGCGGCGATCATCCGGGGCCCCTTCCATGCTACGGGCGAAGTGTTCTGGCAGACTGCCAATCGACCCGGCGCGCTGGCCGATCCAACCTTCTTCGGTGGCTATGCCGAAGTCGGCATGTTCCTGACCAAGGGTGATTCGCGCGGCTACAAGGGTGGCAAGTTCGACCGTATCAAGCCAAAGAGCCCCGTCGGCGACGGTGGCGCAGGCGCGCTACAGGTCAATCTGCGCTATGATCGGCTCGACCTCAGCGACAGCGGCATCGTCGGCGGCACGCAGGACGGCCTGCTCGCCTCGCTGATCTGGTCCCCGACCGACTACACCCGCTTCATGGTCGGCTACGCCCACCTGGAATATTCGGACGCGGTCTATCCCGCGGCGGGGGGCGACACATCCTATTCGGTCGACTCGCTCGGCGTGCGGGCGCAAATCGATTTCTGACGGTTTCGCAATTGTAACTTTCCTGTCACGCACGGCACCTAGTAGCAGTGCGCAGGCCCAACCAAGGACGCAGATCATGAAATTGCTCAAGACCATTGCCCTGACTACCGCTGCCGGCCTCACACTGGCTGCTTGCGGGGATGCCGGTGGGGGCACGCGCGACACCATTCGCGCGGTCGGCTCGTCGACCGTCTACCCCTTTGCCAAGCTGGTTGCCGAGACCTTCTCACGCAACAACCCGCAATATGGCTCGCCGCTGATCGAATCGACCGGCACTGGTGGCGGCATATCGCTTTTCTGTGGCGGCATCGGTCCGCAATCGCCCGACATGGCCAACGCCTCGCGGCGGATGAAGGTCAGCGAGTTCGAATCCTGCGCGGCCAATGGTGTCACCGACATCATCGAATTGCAGGTCGGCCTCGACGGTATCGCCATCGCCAGCGCCAAGAATGGCATCAGTATGAACCTGACGCCGGACATCGTCTATCGTGCCATCGCCGCCAATCCTTACGGCAAGAAGCAGACGGCCGAGAAATGGTCCGATCTCGACGCATCGCTGCCGGACCTGCCGATCCTCGTCTACGGCCCGCCCTCGACGTCTGGTACACGCGACGCGCTCAAGGAACTGATCCTCGAAGCAGCGTGCAAGGAAAATGCCGAAATGAAGGCGCTCAAGGAGAGCGACGAGGACGCCTATGACCGGACCTGCACCGAAGTGCGGATGGACGGCAAGTATGTCGACCAGGGCGAGCAGGACAATTTGATCGTCCAGAAGATCCAGGGCAATCCCAACGCGGTCGGCGTGTTCGGCTATTCCTATCTCGAAGAGAATACCGACAAGGTGAAGGGCCTGGCGATGAACGGGGTCGAGCCGACCTACGAGAACATCGCCAGCTTCAAATATCCCGGCGCCCGTCCGCTGTTCGTTTATGTGAAGAAGGCGCATGTCGACGCCATTCCGGGCCTTGCGGCCTATCTCCAACAGTGGACCAGCATGTGGAACAAGGACGGTCCGCTGGCCAAGATCGGCCTCGTCGCGTCACCCGACGCGGAACGTGCTGCCAATGTCCAGAAGGCTACCGCGCTGACGCCGGTCCTGGCAAAAGCCGACCTCGAGAAGAAGTAACCTCGGCCAGGGCGTCTCCCGCCTCAGCCGACCGCATCGATCAAGGCCGGGTGCGCCGTCTCGCAAGAGTGTGCATCCGGCCTTCTCATCTCGGGGTCACGGCTTGTCTTCAGATGACCAGGATACGACGATCCGATCGCGCGGGCCGTTCTCGCCGATGATCACCGTAATGCCAGCCTTGCGATAGCGCTCTGCCAGCGCAGCAACCGGCTCTTCCGGGCCCGACATTGTAATCGGCAGCCGGATCCGCCTTGCAGCCCATTGCACAAGATTTGCCTGCGATGTGCCCGCCTCACCCATGGCGCCCTCTTCATCGAGCTCTATATCTGGCAGAGCGGCCAACGGCGGCCGCAGGCGCACATCCCACCCCTCCAAATCGGCGGCAGCGCGCCGTTCGAGTGTGCGATAGCCGGCCCAACCAAGCCCCGGCAGATTGCGTGCATCGGCAAGCGCCCGGCGATTGTCGCGATCGATAGTGACTTCGTTCACCTTCACGCCCGCAACCAGCGCCAGGCGTTCAGCCAGCCGGGCAATTTCCTCCGCGCTCTGCCGGGCCTGCTCTTCCGCCCTCGCCCGCTCCAGTTGCGCCTTCTCGGCCGCGCCGGGGTTGGTACCGACACGGAATTGGTCGATCTCAATATCGACCGGCTGCTCCAGCAAACGTTCGAGCCGACGCGAAACTTCGCGCTCGGCATTGGTTTCGAACTCCGGGGTGAAGACCGAGGCCTCGATCTTGAGCGGCTCGGTATCGAAGATGATTTCCAGCTGGTCGACCCGGGCATCCTCCACGAAGGCTTCCTCGATCGTCGCCTTGACCTGGTTGGTCGCCCGCGCTTCCCAGGTAATCTGCTGTAACGACAGGCCAAGCGGGATCGCCAGCGCGATGAAGGCCACGAGTATGCTGACATCCTGGACCCGTGTCTGCTTGTGGCTCAGCCGCGTGTCGAAGCCATACAACCGCGCCATCAGGGTCGCGGTTAGGGCGATGGTCATCAGATTGGTCACGAACAGCATCAGCGAACCGCCGAACACGGTCCAGTTGAAGGTCGCGAGGCCGAAACCGACCACTGCCAGCGGCGGCATCAACGCGGTGGCGATCGCAACACCAACGATCGTGCCCATCTTGCCGCGAATCATGGCGTATGTGCCAGCCAGGGCGGAGAACAGCGCGACCAGCAGGTCGAACAAATTGGGACGGGTGCGGGCAGCAATTTCCTGCGTGACCGTCTGCAAGGGCGACAGAAACACGATCAAGGCACAGAACAGAATCGCGATCACGGATCCGTACAACAGGGCCCGCCCACAGCTCCGCAGCCAATCGAAATCGCCGGTCGCCAGCGCAAAACCGGCACCGATTATGGGGCTCATCAATGGCGACAGGAGCATGGCACCAATCACCACGGCCGGGCTGGAAAGTAGCAGGCCGAGCACCGCGATGCCCGCCGACATGCAGATCATGAAGACATAGCGCGCCGTATAAAGAGACTCGTCGCGAATCTCCTTGATCACCTCGTCCTGGTCGACGTCCTGGGTGACCGCCTCGCGCCACCAAATTCGCACGTTCGCGAGCGCGCGCAACAGCGTAAAGCTGGTGGTGCGACCCGCATCGGGCTCGGCCGCACCGGCGGAGGTTGCGGGGGTGGGAGAAGGTGTTGGAGTCATAGCCATGTCTCGCGTTTCTTCGGCACTAGCCAACTGCCAAAGGGATGCTTGATCACGCGACTAGAGCGGATTGCCGTCGCTGTCGCGATAGATGTCGCGGCGGCCGACATGGTTGGCGGGGCCGACCAGCCCTTCGCTTTCCATGCGTTCGATCCACTTGGCGGCAGTGTTGTAGCCGACCCCCATCTGCCGCTGCAGCCAGCTGCCGCTGGCCTTCTGGTTCTCGATCACGATCTGGCAGGCCTGGCGGTATTTGCGCTCCTCCGGGCTGTCGCTGGCAGTGAGATCGTCCTCGAAATTGAGGCCGCCGCCATCTTCGGGCTCTTCGGTCACGGCATCGACATATTCGGGCGAGCCTTGCGCGCGCCAGTGATCGGCGACCAGTTCGACCTCCTCGTCGCTGACGAAGGGTCCATGGACGCGGATCATCGCGCCCGTATTGGGCTTGTAGAGCATGTCGCCCTTGCCCAGCAGCTGTTCGGAACCCTGCTCGCCGAGGATCGTGCGGCTGTCGATCCGGCTCGTCACCTTGAAACTGATGCGGGTCGGCAGGTTGGCCTTGATGACGCCGGTTATGACATCGACGCTGGGGCGCTGAGTGGCCATGATCAAATGGATGCCGGCGGCACGCGATTTCTGGCTCAGGCGCTGGATCAGCACCTCGATCTCCTTGCCGACGGTGACCATCAAGTCGGCCAGCTCGTCGACGATCAACACGATCTGCGGCAGCGGCTGGTAATCGAGCTGCTCTTCCTCGTAGATTTCCTCGCCCGAATCGGGGTCGAAGCCCGTCTGCACCCGGCGCCCCAGTGGCTTGCCCTTGGCAGCGGCAGCGCGCACCTTCTCGTTGAAGCCCGAGATGTTGCGCGAATTGACGCTGCTCATCATGCGATAACGCCGTTCCATCTCCTCGACCGCCCATTTGAGAGCGCGCACGGACTTCGCAGGCTCGGTCACCACCGGGCTGAGCAGGTGCGGAATATCGTCATAGGTCTTGAGTTCGAGGACCTTGGGATCGATCAGGATCAGGCGGCACTCGTCGGGCGTGAAGCGGTAGAGCAGCGAGAGCAGGATAGCGTTGAGGCCGACCGACTTACCCGAGCCGGTGGTCCCCGCGACCAGCAGATGCGGCATCGCTGCCAGGTCGGCCACGATCGGTTCGCCAGCAATATCTTTGCCCAGGATCATCGGCAGCGCGCCGCGGGCGTCGGCAAAGGCGGCGCAGGCAGCCAGTTCCTTGAAATTGACCATCTGCCGGTCCTGATTGGGCAGTTCGATACCCATGACGGTCTTGCCCGGGATCGGCGACACGCGGGCCGAGATCGCCGACATGTTGCGAGCGATATCTTCGGCCAGGCCAATGATGCGGCTGGCCTTGATACCAGGAGCCGGCTCGAGCTCGTACATGGTGACAACCGGACCGGTCCGGACCGCAGTGATCTCGCCTTTGACGTTGAAGTCGTCGAGCACGGTTTCGAGTAAGCGGGCGTTGCGCTCGAGCGCCATCTTGTCGAGCTTGGGCGTGGTATCGGGTCCTGGATCGGTCAGCAGGTCGAGGCTCGGCAATTCGTAATCGGCGAACATGTCGCGCTGCTTGGCCTTGGCTGCACTTGCCTTTTTCGGCGGCGCACTCGGATCGACAATTTGCGGTGCGCGGCGAGCGGCAGCGGCTTCGGGCACCGCTCGGCCTGTCGCTGCATCTTCGAGCACGCCGGAGGTGCGCTTCGACTCGCCGACATCTGCCGACACCGGTTTGGGCTTGGGCAAGGCGAAGCTCGGCATCAGCGGGACATGGCGTAGGAAGGCAGGCAAAGTCAGCAGGGCGCGCCAATCGATAGCGAAAACGCGGGTCACAAGCGCGGCGCCGCCAAAGAACGCCAGCAGCGCAAGCGCGAGCGTGATCCACCCCGACGCCCCTTCGCCAAACCGCGCGGCAACCGCCTCGATTGCGCCAGCGCCCAGCAGGCCGGTTATGCCGCCCATCGATGCCGGCAGCGTCCCGCCCGGCCCGTCGAACACCAGCGCCAGGACGGTGGAAAGCAGTGCCATGGCGAGCGTCAGCAGCAACACCGGCCGCCACCAGCGCGTTTCGGTGTCGACCTCGTCTTCCTCGACGTCGCGCCACAATTTGCGGGCGAAAACATACAGTAACGGCAGCAGCAGTATTGCGGTCCAGCCAAAAAGGAACAGTGCGCGCTCGGCCACCCATGCTCCGCTTGCTCCCATCCAGTTGGCGATCTCTGCCCCTGAAGCGGCGGTTGAAGGGCTCGGATCGGTCTGGGTGTAGCTCGCCAATGCGAGCGCCAGAAACAGCGTGGCACCGGCAAGCACCACTGCTCCGCCCATCTGCGCGGCACGGCGAAGACTGCGCCGGAATGCGGCGCGCCAGTCAGCCTGCGCTTTGCTCATTGCCCGTGATGCCATGGGTAATCCCTTCCTGAGCTGGCACCATGAATCCTCGGCGACTCCCGGTCAAGCAGGCAAGCGGCAGGCCGCTCGATCATGACAATCCGTCGATCGCCGCCCAACGTGGCCAATCGAGCGCTTCTGCACCTGAAGGCGTCACCCCGCCAAGCGCGATGACCGGCATTTGTGCGTGACGCGCAAGCAGGCGGAAGCGCGTCTTGCCGAGCGCCGACGCGTCTGGATGCGAGCGGGTGGTATAAACAGGGGAGAGCATGACCGCATCGGCGCGGGCGCGGTTGGCCTCGCCAATCTCGGCGAGGTCGTGGGCGGTGGCAATGCAGATCATGTCGCGCCGGGTCGGGTAAAGTGCGCGGGCCGCGCCATAGATTCCGTCCGCACCCCACTCGCGTGCGGTCTGGGCGCTGTCGGCCAGCACCAGGCAATGCCCTTTGGCGCGGGCGGTTCGGCGCAATTGAAAATACCTGTCGATCCGCGCAGCCGGTGACAGGTGGTAGTGGCGATAAATGAAGCCCGAGCCGCGCGGCATCGCTCGGAGCCGTTCGTCCAGGACCGCGTCGTTGCGCTCGTCTGACAGCAGCCACACTGCCGGTAAGGTCTGGAACTGTTGCACCGCGCCGCTATAGCGCGCCAGCATGGATGAACCAGCCACTCCGCTCGAAGAAACCGAGGCGCGCATTGCCCGGGCCTGCAAGATCGCCCAGCGCGACCGTGACACGGTGACGCTGATCGCCGTCAGCAAGACCCACCCCGCAGGCGCAATCGAACCCTTGCTGCAAGCCGGTCATCGCGTTTTTGGCGAGAACCGCGTGCAGGAAGCAGAAGGCAAGTGGCCGGCATTGCGCGAAGCCCATGCCGATACCGAGTTGCACCTGGTCGGCCAGTTGCAATCGAACAAGGCCGAAGAAGCCGTCGCCCTGTTCGACTGTATCCATTCACTCGACCGACCCAGCCTGGTAAAGGCGCTGGGCAAGGCGATGGAAAAGGCCGGACGACGCGTACCGTGTTTCCTCCAGGTGAATATCGGCGCCGAGGATCAGAAAGGCGGTTGCGCCATTGCCGATGTGCCCACGCTGCTGGAACAGGCCCGTGCGGCAGACATCCCGGTGGTCGGCCTGATGTGTATCCCGCCGCTCGAAATCGAGCCGGCCCCATTCTTCGCCCTGCTCGACAAGCTGGCCCGCGATAACGGACTGGAGGGTCGCAGCATGGGTATGAGCAGCGATTTCGAAACCGCCATCATGCTCGGCGCGACCCATGTGCGCGTGGGCACTGCGCTGTTCGGGAAGCGGGGGTAGCTCCGCGGCGGCTCGTCGACGACGCCTTGGGAAGAGGGGCCGTGCCCGTGCACGACCCCTCGCTCGTTCAAAGCCCGTCGACGCTCTTGCTGACGAGGATGTTGACCGAAACGCGGCGATTCTGCGCCTTGCCGGCTGCAGTCGAATTGTCCGCTTGCGGGTCAGCCTCAGCCATGCCGGTCGGGGTTAGCATGCGCCACGGCTTCCAGCCGCAAGCCTGCTGCAAGTAGTTGACCACCCGGCCCGCGCGGCGTTCGCTCAGCACCTGGTTGTAGTCCTGACTGCCAACCGAATCAGTGTAGCCGACCACCAGCAGCAGCGCGTTCTGCATCGCATCTGCATCGGCCGCGGTCTGGCACAGCTCACGCTCTGCCTGCGGCGAGAGCTTCCACTTGCCGGTGTCGAAATAGACGTTGGTGACGCCCTTGATGTTATACTTGTCGATATCGCCGACGCGGCCCCGCAGCGCCTCGGTCGCGGCGGTTTGCTCGGCAAAGCCCTGGGCGGTGCCGGTGCGGATCATGTTGGCGGTTTCGAGGTCATTGTTCGAGAAACGTACGCGCGATGCGACCAGGTTCTCGCCCCATTGAACCGTGTCGACCGTCACGGGCAGGCCGTTGAGCAGTGATTCGGCACCGAGCCTGGTACGTTCGAGGCCAAGGAAGCCGCCCTTGGCACGAACTTCGGTCGCCTGGCTGAGATGGATGACGGTCTTGCTACCGCCGGGAGTGGTCACTTCCATCCTTTCGCCGCTGCGGGCCGAGATAAAGCCGTCGATCTCGGGACCCTCGGGCATATCGGTCAGATCCGCCGGCACCGTCCCGGTGACGATCACAGTGCGATCATCGCCCGGCGAAGGTGCCTGGGCTGCTACGCTGGCAGGTGCAGCCATGGCAATCGCAGCAAGCGCGATGAGACCCTTGCTGGCGTTCGAATTGAATTGCATTTCCAGTCCTCCAAAGAAAAATCCTGCGGGTCGTGCCACGAATGGCCTGCCCGGCAAAGCTATGCGTACGTGGCCTCACTGTCCAAGCGGGCGGTTATGTGACGCAGATGGGCGGGGGGGGGCGAAAGCGCCTGTTGGGGAGCGCCTGTCGCCTGCGTGAACGCGTAAGTCAGGATCGGCTTGGATTGGGCCAATGCGAGCCTGATCTGCGGTGAGGCGCCTCTAGGCCGGCTCGAGTTCGGCTTGCCGTTCGTCGCTGGCAGCATCGAGCAGTGCCTGGCGGATTGTCCGCTTTCGCGCCTCGTCGACCACTTTGTCGCCCGTCAGATCGGTCACGTAGAACGTGTCCGCTGCGCGTTCGCCGTAAGCGGTTACATGCGCCGAGTGGACGACCAGCTGGTTTTCGAACAAGGCCCGCCCCAGCCGGTTGAGCAGCGCCGGACGATCACGCGCTGCGACTTCGATGACGGTAAAGCGGTTTGAGGCCTGGTTGTCGAACTGGACCAGTGGACGCACATCGAAAGCCGCGGCCCTGGTGCGAGGAAGCGGTCGCTTGGCCAGCTTGGGTACCAGTTCGCCGCGGTTGGCGATGGCATCGTCGATGCTGCGCTTGATTCGGGCCAGTTGCTCGTCTTCAGCAAAGTTTCTGCCGACTGGGTCCTGAACGAGGAAATTGTCGATCGCCCAACCGTTGCGCGTGGTATGGATGCGGGCGTCAATGATATTCCCGCCGGCCAGGTGAATGCCGCCGGCGATGCGATAGAACAGGCCCGGATGGTCGGATGCGATCACGGTCACCAGGGTGGCTCCGCGTTCGGCATCGAATTCGCAGTGAATCGATAATTCGTCGCGAATTTCGCGGGCGACATCATACTGGACGATGTTGCGGGCTATCACATCGTCGGGCTCGGCGATCCAATAGGCGTCGGTAAACAACTGGGCGTGGGTTTCGAGCAAGCCTGCCTTGTCGGCCAGTGCCTCGCGCACCGCTTCCTTCTTCGCCGATACGCGCTGCTTGCGGCCATACCGCATGTGGCCGAGCCGCAGGCGCTCGTGTGCCACGTCGTAAAGCTCGCCCAGCAACTGCCCCTTCCAGCTGTTCCAGGTACCCGGGCCAACAGCACGAATATCGACGCTTGTGAGGATGGCGAGATGGCGCAGCCTTTCAAGGCTTTGCACCTCGGCAACGAAATCCTCGATAGTCTTGGGGTCGGTCAGGTCGCGCTTTTGCGCGGTCGAGCTCATCAGCAAGTGCTGCAGTACCAGCCAGGCGACGAGATCGGTTTCGTCCTCGTTGAGGCCGAATCGAGGGCACAGTTCGCGGGCCACCTCGGCACCGAGCACCGAATGGTCGCCGCCGCGCCCCTTGGCGATGTCGTGCAATAGCGCCGCTACATAGGCGCTCCGACGACTTTTGATCTTGTGAATCTGCCTGGTGGCGCGCGGGTGTTCGTCGGCCAGCTCGCCCTTCTCGATCTTGTTGAGAAAGCCGATCGCGCGGAGCGTGTGCTCGTCGACAGTATAATGATGATACATATTGAACTGCATCTGCGCATTGACGCGCCCGAAATCGGGCACGAAGCGGCCGAACACGCCAGCCTCATGCATCCAGCGCAGCGCGCTTTCGGGATCATTGCGACCGCATAGCAGGTCGAGAAATACCGCGTTGGCGCGCCTGTCTTCGCGCACTTCGTCGCGGATCAGCGGACTGTCGCGATTGGCCTGCCGCATGGTGTTGGGCTCGATCTCCAGCCCATTGGACTCGGCAATCTGGAAAATCTCGATCAATCGCACCGGATCGTTGCGGAACCAGTCATCCGATGGTGCCGCGATCTTTCCGCCGAATACGCGATAGCCCTTGAGTTCGCGCGGGCGGGCCTTGAAACCGGCAAAAAAACCGCGCCGGGCGCGGGTCTTGTCGAATTGCTGGTCGAGCTGAGCCAGGAACACGCCGGTCAGCGACCCGACCCGTTTTGCCTGCAGGAAATAATACTGCATGAACCGCTCGACCGCGCTCTTTCCGCGCCGGTCGGCAAAACGCATTCGTTCGGCGATCTGCTTCTGAAAGTCGAAGGTCAGCCGGTCTTCGGGCCGGTCGGTCAGTTCGTGCAAGTGGCACCGGACAGCCAACAGGAAGCCCTCGGCGCGGCGAAAGCGCTTGTATTCGGCGCGGCTGAACAGGCCCGCATCGACCAGGTCGGCGGCATTGCGGGCGCGATGGATATATTTGCCGATCCAGTACAGCGCCTGCAGGTCGCGCAAGCCGCCCTTGCCTTCCTTCACATTGGGTTCGACCACATAGCGTGTACCCCCCATCCGCTCGTGCCGGGCCTCGCGTTCGGCCAGTTTCTCGGCCACGAACTGCCGTTCGCTACCGGTCACCACCTCGGCAAAGAAGCGCGCGCCGGCCTGTTCGTAAAGCTCCCGGTCACCCCATACGAAACGCGATTCGAGCAGCGCGGTTCGGATCGTCAGGTCTTCCTTGGCCATCCGGATCATTTCTTCCGGAGTGCGGCTGGACTGGCCGACTTTGAGGCCGAGGTCCCACAGGAAATAGAGCAAGGCTTCGGTCACCTGTTCGCACCACGGATTGCGACGCGCCGGATGAATAAAGGCAATGTCCACGTCCGAGTGCGGCGCCATTTCAGCGCGGCCGTAACCGCCGACTGCAACCACGCAGATCCTCTCGGAAGTTGAACGATTGGCCACCGGGTGGACGTGATTGACCACATGGTCGAACAACAGCCGGATCAGCTGGTCGATCAGGAAGGAATGGCCGGCCGTGATGGCGTGTCCAGAACTGGGGCTATCGACCAGCCGCCGACTCAGCTCCTTCCGGCCATCGGCGAGGGCTTCGCGCATCAGGGCCAGTATCTCGGGCCTGGCTGCGGCTCCGGCATCGCCCGTCTGTTTCTCCACCAGCGCATCGATCGCCGCGCTCAAACGGCGGCGATCGATTATGGCGCGCTGACAGGAGACACGCGCCTTGCTCAAGCCGCCCCCATCTTGGCAGTATATTCCTCAGTATAGCGATCACGCAGCGTGCGCTTGTCGACCTTCTGCGTACCGAGCCGAGGCAGGGTACCCGTCGCTTTCCAGTAAACGGTCGGCTGCTTGAACGAGGCCAGCCGGTCCTTGAGGAAATCGCGCAGGCCCTCCTCGGTCAGGTCGCTGCCTTCCTTCGGCAGGAACACGGCACCAACGATTTCGCCATAACGCTCGTCGGGCAGACCGAAGACCGAGCATTCGGCCACATCGTCGTGAGCGTAGATCGCTTCCTCGACCTCGATGCAGGTAATGTTCTCGCCGCCGCGGATGATGATATCCTTCTTGCGGTCGACGATGAACAGGTAATCGTCCTCGTCGAGCCGTCCGAGATCGCCGGTACGGAAATACATGTCGTCGGTGAAAGCGGCCTTGGTCGCGCCTTCATTGTTCCAGTAGCCGAGGAAGTTGCAGATCGAGCGGATGCAAACTTCGCCGACTTGGCCCTTTGGCACCGGCTTGCCCTGATCGTCGAGGATGGCGAGGTCGACCAGTGGACGGCTGGCCTTGCCCGTGCTCGACGGCTTGGCGAGGTAATTTTCGTTGAAATTGCCGCAGCCAACACCGTTGGTTTCGGTCAGGCCATAGCCGAGCAGCGGGTTACCGGTTGGGAACGCTTCCTTGATCTTGGTGACATGCTCTGGTGGTCGCGGCGCGCCGCCGGCAGCCCAGCCTGAACAGGTCGAGACATCGTATTTGTCGCGCTCGGGATGGGTCGCCATTTCATAGGTCATCAGCGGAACGCCGGCGAAGTAGCTCACCTTTTCGTCCTGGATCAGCTGCAGCGCGGTTCCTGCATCCCACTTGGGCATCAGCACGACCTTGCGGCCCAGCGCATAGCTTTGCAGCAGCAGCGGCACTTCGCCGGTAACGTGGAACAGAGGCACCGCCAGCAAGGCACAGGCCTGGCTGGTCGGGGCATCGCCGGTGCTGTCGAGATAGGAGAAAGCCATCAGCGATTGCAGCGCATAGCTCATCGCTCCGTGGACGACGCCGCGATGATCCGAATAGGCACCCTTGGAGAGCCCGGTCGAACCCGAAGTGTATAGCACGGTGCACAGATCGTCCGGCCCCAGGTCAAGCGGATTGACGGTGGAAGGATCGCCCCACGCCACCTTGAGACCGGTAGCAGGATCGCAACCGTGATCGAACAAGACCACCTTGGCGCCATGGTCGGTTCCGTCGAGACGTTTGGCCCGGCCAGCATCGGCAAACACCAGCTTGCATTCGACCAGGTCAATCGCGGCGGCCAGTTCATCGCCATTGGAAAAGCCGTTGAGCAAGGTAGCGCAGCCGCCACCCATGATGATGCCCATGTACAGGACGATCCAGTTGGCCGAATTGCGTGCAGCAATACCGACTGGGTCGCCCTTCTTCATGCCATGTTCGGCCTGAAGGCCGGCTGCCACGGCCAGTGCCGCTTGCCAGGTCTCGCCAAAGGTCAGTCGGCAGTCCCCATCGACGAGGAATTCGGCGTCCTTGTGCTCGTTGCAATAGTGCGCGAAATAATGCGCCAGGCTGGGCGGAGCGGCCTTCAGCGCCGGCATCTCGGTGCCGTTGCGGGTGAACGGCACCGTTTCCGCGGGCGCGCCCTCGGCGGTCAGCTTGTCCATGATCGCGTCGAGGGTCTTGTCGAGCTCGGTAGGCATCCTTGATCTTCTCCAGTATGGCTTTGGGCAAGCGTAGCTCTTGGGGTTTCGTCCGGTCGTCGCCTGTGCCAAAGGCTGCGCCGAGCAGATAGAGGTCGCGTGCTCTCCTTGTGCGACATCATGTAAAAGGGTTTGCCCGTGCTGTCACTATTGGCCGAAGCGGCCTCGCAACCGATCCAGTTTGCCGATCTCGGCCTGACGAAAGGGATCGATCTCGGCTTTTTTTACCTGCGATTCTACTCGCTGGCCTACATACTCGGCCTGTTCCTGGCCTATTGGCACCTGTCGAAGATGATCAAGGCGCCCGGGGCGCCGATGGCCCAGGCCCATGTCGACGACCTCTTCTTCTACTGCACGCTTGGCGTGATACTCGGTGGCCGGCTGGGTTACGCCGCATTCTACACCGGCGGCGATTCGTCCAAGGCGAACATGTTTACCAGCTTCACCCCGTCCGAAACGGTGAGCTGGGACCTGTTGCGACTGTGGGACGGCGGCATGAGCTTCCATGGCGGGGTCATCGGCGTTGTCGTCGCGATCCTGTTCGTCGCCTGGCGCAACAACCTCAACTGGTTGCGCGTGTGTGACTATATCGCGGTCAACGTGCCGTTCGGAATGTTGCTCGGTCGGCTCGCCAATTTCGTCAACGGTGAGCTTTACGGCCGCGCCACCGAAGTGCCGTGGGCGATGGTCTTCCCCGAGGATCCCGAGCAGATCGGCCGTCATCCGAGCCAGCTTTACCAGGCCGGGCTGGAAGGCCTGTTGATGATGGTCATCCTGCTGCTGCTGTTCTGGAAGACCAAGGCCCGCTGGCGTCCAGGCGTGCTTGTCGGCGTCTTCACCATCGGCATCGCTGCGGCTCGCTTCATAAACGAGTTCTTCCGCGCACCCGATGCCCACCTGTCCAACGTCGTGGTCGAGACCGGGCTGAGCCAGGGCCAATGGCTGTCGATCCCGCTGTTCGCGGTAGGGCTGGCGGTGGTCCTCTATGCACTGCTGCGCAAACCATCGCCTGCGAGCCCTGCGAAAACTGCGGCGGCGAAACCGGAAGCGCCGGTTAGCTGAAGCGATGCCGAGCGAGGGGGCCAGCGAAGATCTCGGGGCGATATTCCGGCGCCTGATCCGCAACACCGGACCAATCTCGTTGACCCAGTTCATGGGCGAGAGCAACGCGCGCTATTACGCCTCGCGCGATCCGCTAGGCACAGACGGGGACTTCGTGACCGCGCCTGAAATAAGCCAGATGTTCGGCGAGCTCATCGGGCTGTGGGCGGCAGACATGTGGATCCAGGCCGGGCGCGACGATTACGTCCAGTTTGTCGAACTGGGACCGGGCCGGGGCACGCTGGCCAAGGATGTCCTTCGCGCCGGAGCGAAATATGGCTTCACCCCGCAGGTCCATTTCGTCGAAAGCTCCACCACGCTACGGCAGGAACAGGCCAAGGCGGTGCCGCAAGCGCAGTGGCACCATGATCTCTCGACCCTGCCGACTGACGTGCCGCTGGTGTTCGTGGCCAATGAATTCCTGGATGCGCTGCCGGTGCGGCAACTGGTCAAAGCCACGCCAGGGTGGCGCGAGCGCAAGGTCGGGCTGGACGGAGAGGCTTTCGTGTTCGTCGCTGGTGAGCAGCCGATGGACGCGGCGGTTCCGGCAGACTGGCTGGATGCGCCCGAAGGCACAATCCTCGAAACCTGTCCCGGCGCTGCAGCGACGGTTTACGAAGTGGCCGGGCGGTTGACCCACCAGGGCGGCACCGCGCTGTTCATCGACTATGGCCACACCGAACTCAAGGCAGGTTCCACGTTGCAAGCCGTGCGGGCGCATAAGAAAATCGATCCTTTCGAGGCGCCCGGCGAAGCCGACCTCACGGCGCTGGTCGAGTTTGAAACCCTGGCACGCATCGCCCAGTCGCGCGACGCGCGGCACGTCGGAACGGTCGAGCAGGGCGCCTGGCTCAGGGCGTTGGGGATTGAGGCGCGGGCCGAGGCACTGGCCGCCAGGGCACCGCATTACGCCCGCGAAATTCATGAAGCGATGCAGCGGCTTGTCGCAACTGACCAGATGGGCAGACTGTTCAAGGTCATGGGACTGGCCGGCCATGGTTGGCCTGGCGGCGCAGGCTTCACCGGCGATTAATCGCTCCGCCCGCACCCATTAAGCGCGCTAGTGCGTTGAAGGACGACAGGAGATATCCATGCGCCCAATAGCCACCTTTGCCGCTGCACTTGCCGCCACCGCCTCTTTCGTGGCCGCGACGCCCGCAGCAGCAGCTGACCCGATTGCGGGGCGCTGGGTCACGCCGGAGAAGGATGCCGTGATCACGATTGATCTATGCGGCACAGATTATTGCGGACGCTTGAGCAAGTATCTCGTCATTCCCGACGATGGCGTGAACCAGAAAGACGTCAACAATCCCAATCCTAGGCTGCGCCAGCGCAAGCTGCTCGGCAGTTCCTTGCTGACCGGGTTGAACGAGGACGGCGATTTGTGGCGCGGCACCATCTACGACCCGCGCAATGGCAAGAGCTATCGCTCGGTCGTGCGCCGCAAGAGTACGAACGTGCTGGAGGTCAAGGGGTGTATTGGTCCGTTCTGCCAGACCCAGATCTGGCGCAAGGTCGGCTAGGGGGCGGAGCTAGGGTTCGAGGCCGATCCGGCGGGCGATCATCGCAGCAGCTTCGCGCGGACTTTTCTTTTCGCCATCGGTCCGGTCGACAGACAAATTGGCCTCGCGCATCAGTTCGACATCGATCGCGCCGAGCAGCGGTTCGAGCGCAGACAGAAGCGGGGTATCGCTCGCCCGTCCGGGCGCGATCATGATCAAGGCATCGTAACTGGGGAGTGCACCTTTGGGATCATCCAGAATGCGGATATTGTCAGCCACGATCCGACCGTCGGAAGTATAGGCGCTGATGACGTCGGCTTCGCCGGACTTGAGCGCGTTATACATGAAGGTCGGCGAGAAGTTGCGCTGGCGGGCGAAGCGCAGGCCATAGGCATCGCGCACCGCCTCCCATTCGGGCCGTTCGAACCATTCGGGATCGCCGCCGGTGACCAGGCGCGGCGCCGCTGACGCGAGGTGGGTAATGCTGGCGATGCCCAGCTCGCGCGCGCGGTCCTCGCGCATCCCCAACCCATAGGCATTTTCGAAGCCGAGCTTGCCGAGCACCAGCGTGCCGGTCTGCTCGGCCTCCCAGTCCTTGATCGCGCGGTACATTTCCTCGCGCCCGGGATTGTCGCTGCGGCCGAGATTATTGGTCCAGATGGTGCCG
This sequence comes from Qipengyuania sp. CAU 1752, assembly GCF_054482615.1. Lineage (NCBI taxonomy): Bacteria > Pseudomonadati > Pseudomonadota > Alphaproteobacteria > Sphingomonadales > Erythrobacteraceae > Qipengyuania > Qipengyuania sp. CAU 1752. The sequence goes on from NZ_JBTLRE010000001.1 coordinate 216,307, forward strand.
GTGTAATCGATCGAGATATCGATCGCCCCGGTGCTGACGGCGTTGTGAACCACCGCCGAGCCGAGCCCGTCGCGGTATCTGACCCTGTATCCGGCCTTCTCCAGCTGTCCGCCGATCAGCCGGGCGAGGATATATTGCTCCGAGAAAGACTTGGCGGCGATGGTGATCGTATCGTCATCATCGCCGCCACCTCCATAAAGCGTCCAGGCCGAGACCAGTATGCCGAGCGCCGCCACCGCTGCCCCGCCCCACACCAGCACGCGCCGACGCTGCCCAAACCCACGCTCGATTGCACCCAGCAGCGCATCGGCGACCAGTGCGAGGGCTGCCGAGGCAAGACATCCTGCCAGCACCAGCGACCAATTCTGCGTCTGCAGGCCCGCGAAAATCGGATCGCCAAGGCTCGGCTGGCCGATGGTGGTCGACAGCGTTGCCGCGCCGATGGTCCACACCGCCGCCGTGCGGATGCCTGCCATCACATATGGTGCGGCAAGGGGAGCCTCGACCATCCGCAGCTTCTGCCACGCGCTCATCCCGACCGCGTCGGCAGCCTCGAGCACGCCCGCCTCCATATTGTCGCGCGCAGTAACGGCGTTGCGCAGGATCGGCAGCAGGGCATAGAGGGCGAGTGCCAGCAGCGACGGCAGGAAACCGAGCGTCGGCAGCCCTTCTCCGAATACCGCGCGCAAGCTCAGAAGGATCGGGAAGAACAGCGCCAGCAACGCCAATGCAGGAATGGTCTGGACAAGGCTGGCAAAGCCCAGCGCTGCGCGTTGAACCGTTGAATTGCGGCTCGCCCACACTGCGAGCGGCAAGGCCACGAGAATACCGAGAGCGATGGCGCTGGCCGCCAGCAGCACATGGGCGGCGAGCTTGTCACCAAGGCCCAACATGATCTGCCAGATCGCGCTCACTTTTCCAGCTCCGCCAGCGCTTCGGCCTGCGCCCGGGGCACCGCGACCAGGCCCTGCGCGATCTCTCCGCCAGCACCGGCCAGCAGGGCGCGCGGCGTTTCGTCGGCGACGATCTTCCCGCTATCCATCACCAGCACACGATCCGCCAGCAGCATCGCCTCGGCCATGTCGTGGGTAACCATCACCGTGGTCAGCCCGAGGCTGCGATGCAGTTCGCGCACACGCTGGCCGAGTGCGTCGCGGGTGATCGGGTCGAGCGCCCCGAACGGCTCGTCCATCAGCAACAGGTGCGGATCCCCGGCCAGCGCGCGGGCGACACCGATGCGCTGGCGCTGCCCGCCCGAAAGTTCGTCGGGCATCCGATCTTGGTAGGAGGCATCGAGATCGACGAGTTGGAGCAACTCGGCAATGCGAGACTGGCTCAGCGCCTCGCCAGCCAGCCGCGAGCCAATGGCAATGTTTTCGGCCACGCGCATATGCGGGAACAGGCCGATCGACTGGAAGACATAGCCGATCCGGCGGCGCAAGGCGGGCAATGGCAATGTTGCCACGTTGCTACCCTCGAACAGGACCTTGCCGGATGTCGGTTCGACGAGGCGATTGACCGTCTTGAGCAGGGTCGACTTCCCGGATCCCGATGCTCCGACCAGCGCGACGAAACTGCTGGCGGCAATCTCCAGCGAGACGCAGTCGACCGCTACGAGTTCACCATAGGACTTGCTGACGCTGTCGAAGGTCAGTGCCGGAACAGGATCTTGAGCCATCGCGCGCGAGCCTAGGGCTGCCACGCCGCAAACGGAAGAGCGCTAGTTTTCCAGTGAAGTGGCAGGGATCACCATATGCACGCGCAGTCCGTCTTCGGCCCATTCCTGCTCGATCGTTCCGTTGAGCTGAGATTGCACGCTCAGTTGCAGTAGGCGCGAGCCGTAACCCGAAGAAGTAGGCTTGCTAACGGCCGGTCCACCACTTTCAATCCAGTCGACGCGGATCGATGTTCCGGTGGTTTCGAGCTTCACGTCGATGCGCCCGTTTGCCAGGCTGAGCGCTCCGTATTTGGCCGAATTGGTGGCAAGCTCGTGAAAAACCAGGGCCATCGGAGTCGCCGAGTGGAAGCCGATCTTCACGGTATCACCACTGACGTGGACCTGGCGCTCGTCGTTCGAACCATAGGGGGCGGTAAGGATGTCGAGCAGCGCGCGGAGGCTGTCGCCCTTCTTGGCACGCAGGGGCATGACGAAATCCTGTGCGCGCCCAAGGGCGCGGATCGTATCTTCCAGCTCCTCGGCATAAGACTTCACTTCCGGCTTGCCGCGACTGCGCAGTTTTACCAGCCCGGCAATGACCGAGAAAATGTTCTTGATGCGATGCGCAAGCTCGTTGGCGAGCATTTCCTGCCGCTCGGCTTCGCGGTAGGTATCGTCGATATCGGTGACCGTGCCGAACCAATGCGCCCGCTCCGGATCGTCGTTAGACGGCACGGCGCGCGACAGCACCCAGCGCCAGGTCCCGTCGGTCTGTCGCAAGCGCCATTGATCCTCGTGATCCTTGCACTGTTCGACCGCCTCTTTGAATTTCGCCAGGCTCGCATCCCAATCATCGGGATGGAATGCGGCCTGCCAGTCCTGTGTACTGCGCGGCTCTTCCAGGCCCGTCACTTCTCGCCAGCGCGCATTGAACTGGTCGAACACCAGCCCCGGTTTGGCCGACCAGGCAATGTCGGGGACACTATCGATGATAGAGCGCAACCGGCGGTTCGACCGCATCAACTTGCGCTCGCTGCGCTGGTCCTGCCGACGAGCCTCGAGGCGCCGCATCACTGCCGTCGCCAGAACTATCAATCCCTGCTCTTGCGTCTTGCTAAGACCTTCAGGGCGCACCTTGCCGTCAATGATGCAGAGCGAGCCCATCGGCGCGCCTTCAAGGCTGACGAGAGGGGCGCCGGCGTAGAAGCGTATATGCGGCTCGCCGGTAACCAGCGGATTGGTGGCAAAACTGGGATGGGTGGTGGCATCGTTGACCACAAAGATCTTGTCGCCCAGCATGGCGTGGGCGCAAAAGCTGTACTCGCGCGGGGTCTCGAGAACAGTCAGGCCGCGCCGAGCCAAGAACCGCTGCCGCTCTTTCTCGACCACCGACACCAGTGCAATCGGCGCATCGCACAGCGTAGCAGCAAAGCGCGCGATCTCGTTGAGCTCGGGGTCATCCTGCAAGCCATCGACGCCGAATCCGCTGAGCACGCGCAAACGCTCGCCATCCTCGCACAGTTCGGGTGCAGGCAACTTGCCATGGGGCCAATGAGGTGGAGATGCATCGTTCACTGAAAGGGGAGTCCAGTCACTTATGTCGCGAAATACCCCAACATATCGGCAATCGTTTGGCAAGCTGCCCCCGCTGTCGAACGACGATTTCACTTGCAACCGGTTTGCGCCGCCCGTGCAGCTTGCTATGCGCGCCAGCAAGGAGACGATGACCGATGCGAGCCACCCCCCAGTTCGACTTCCAGCTTGGCGAAGCCGCCGAGATGATTCGCGAGAGCACCGCACGCTTCGCTGATGAGCAGATCGCGCCGCTGGCCGAAAAGGTCGACCGCGAAGACTGGTTCCCGCGAGAGCTGTGGCGGCAGATGGGAGATCTCGGCCTGCATGGCATCACTGTCGAGGAGGAGCATGGCGGACTGGGGCTCGGCTACCTCGAACACGTCATCGCGGTTGAAGAAGTGAGCCGGGCGAGCGCTTCGGTCGGTCTGTCCTACGGCGCACATTCGAACCTGTGCCTCAACCAGATCCGCCGTTGGGGCAATGACGAACAGAAGGCCAAGTACCTGCCCGGCCTGATTTCTGGCGAGCATGTCGGCAGCCTCGCCATGAGTGAGGCGGGCGCCGGCTCTGACGTCGTTTCGATGAAATTGAAGGCCGAGAGCGTCCAGGGCGGCTACGTGCTCAACGGCACCAAGTTCTGGATCACCAACGCCACCGAAGCCGATACGCTGGTCGTCTATGCCAAGACCGACCCAGAACAAGGCAGTCGCGGCATTACCGCCTTCCTCATCGAAAAGGACATGCCCGGATTCTCAATAGGGCAGAAGATCCAGAAGGTCGGCATGCGCGGTTCGCCCACCGCAGAGCTGGTGTTCGACGATTGCGAAGTTCCCGAGAAAAACGTGATGGGTCCGCTGCATGGCGGGGTCGGCGTTTTGATGAGCGGGCTCGATTACGAGCGCGTGGTCCTGTCGGGCCTGCAACTGGGCATCATGCAGGCCTGCCTGGATACCGTCATTCCCTATCTGCGCGAGCGCAAGCAGTTCGGCAAACCCATCGGCAGCTTCCAGCTTATGCAGGCCAAGGTGGCCGACATGTATGTCGCACTGCAATCCGCGCGGGCTTATACTTATGCCGTCGCCAAGGCCTGCGACGCGGGTAATACAACCCGCTTTGACGCCGCAGGTGCGATCCTGCTGGCAAGCGAGAATGCCTTCCGTGTCGCCGCCGAAAGCGTCCAGGCGCTGGGCGGTGCCGGCTATACGCTCGACTGGCCGGTTGAGCGTTATATGCGCGATGCCAAGCTGCTGGATATCGGGGCCGGGACAAACGAGATCCGGCGAATGCTGATCGGCCGCGAGCTGATCGGGGCGGCGGGGTAATCTGCGCGATGCGCTGGCACAGGGGAATTGCGCGATGAGCGAAACGCTGCTCGACATCTTCCAATGGTATGGCGCGGCCGCCGGCTTGCTTGCCGCTTTCATCGTCTCGCTCAACCTTGGCACACGGCCGACCGGCTGGGCCTTTGTGATCTTCGTCACCAGTTCCATCGCGCTGATTGCCTGGGGATTCCTCAATGACGAGGGCTCCGGGATCGGCTGGCAGAACGTTGGACTGCTGGTGATCAACGTTATCGGCGTCTATCGCTACCTGCTCGCCAAGCCCCGCCAAACGGGCAAGACCGACCAACCGGAGCCCGCATGACCGCACCCGTCCTCACCTCGACGCTCGACCGCGAAAGCCCGGAAGCGCGCGCACGCTTTGACCACAATCAGGCGCTGGCCGAAGATTTGCGCGCCCGCGTAAAACAGACCTCGCTCGGCGGCTCCGAAAAACACCGGGAGCGCCATGTGTCGCGCGGCAAGCTGTTGCCGCGCGAGCGGGTCGAACGGCTGCTCGATCCCGGCAGTCCTTTCCTCGAGATCGGCCAGCTTGCTGCCAACGACCTGTATGGAGGTGATATCGCCGGGGCCGGCCTGATCGCCGGGGTCGGCCGGGTGTCCGGTCGCCAAGTGATGATCGTGTGCAACGATGCCACCGTGAAGGGTGGCACCTACTATCCGATGACGGTCAAGAAGCACTTGCGCGCGCAGGAAATCGCGCAGGAAAATCGGCTGCCCTGCATCTATCTCGTCGACAGCGGCGGAGCCAATTTGCCGCACCAGGCCGAGGTGTTTCCCGACCGCGATCATTTCGGGCGCATCTTCTTCAATCAGGCCAATATGAGCGCGATGGGAATCCCGCAGATCGCCTGCGTGATGGGCAGCTGTACCGCGGGCGGTGCCTATGTTCCGGCCATGAGCGACGAAACGGTCATCGTCCGTAACCAGGGCACGATCTTCCTCGCCGGACCGCCGCTGGTGAAAGCCGCGACAGGAGAGGAAATCACTGCCGAGGATCTTGGCGGCGGCGATCTCCACGCGAAAAAATCGGGCGTGGTCGACCATCTGGCCGAGAATGACGAGCACGCGCTGACCATCGTGCGCGATATTGTCAGCCATCTGGGCGAGAACACGGGCGCGGCAGCGGAAATTGCCATTCGCGAACCGAGCCCTCCCAAATTCGATGCCGACGATCTCTATGCGCTCGTCCCCGACGACGTTCGCGCACCCTATGACGTGCACGAAGTTATCGCCCGGCTGGTCGACGGATCCGAGTTCCACGAGTTCAAGCAGCATTTCGGCAGCACGCTGGTGTGCGGCTTCGCCCATATCTGGGGGATGCCGGTGGCGATCCTTGCCAACAATGGCGTGCTGTTCTCCGAAAGCGCGCAAAAGGGTGCGCATTTCATCGAGCTGGCCTGCCAGCGGCGCATCCCGCTGCTGTTCCTGCAGAACATTTCGGGCTTCATGGTCGGCGGCAAATACGAGGCCGAAGGTATCGCCAAGCACGGGGCAAAGTTGGTGACTGCGGTCGCGACCGCCACCGTTCCCAAGGTCACCGTGGTCATCGGCGGCAGCTTCGGGGCCGGCAATTATGGCATGTGCGGGCGCGCCTATGGCCCGCGCTTCCTGTTTACCTGGCCCAATGCGAGGATCAGCGTAATGGGTGGCGAACAGGCCGCCAGCGTGCTCGCCACGGTCCACCGCGATGCGGACAAATGGGACGAACGTGAGGCCGAGGCCTTCAAGGCTCCGATCCGCCAGAAATACGAGGACGAGGGCAATCCCTATTATGCCACTTCGCGGCTATGGGATGACGGGGTCATCGACCCGGTCCAGACCCGCGATGTCCTCGGCCTTGCCTTCGCCGCAGCGCTCGAAGCGCCAATCCCCGAGAGGCCGCAATTCGGCGTTTTCCGAATGTAATCGGCGCCATGTGGAAACATTTGGTTGGCCAGCGCGTTGCCCCTCCATCCCTACACCAGGAGGAAACGCAATGAGATTACCGATGATTTTTGCCGCCGCAGCGCCGCTGGCTCTGCTGGCCGCATGTGGTGACGATGTCGAGAACGTCGACGCTGCAGCCGCCGATACCGCAAACGTTGTCGCGGCCGATGACGTGGACGCTGCGAACACCGACGACAGCGAGTCGACCGCCGCTACCAAACTGGACGAAGCCAAGGACGCTTCGGGCACCTACACCGTTACCGATGCTGACGGAACGAGCCGCCGCATCACCCTCGACACCTCGGCGGGTACTTACGAATACAAGACCGACACGGGTGAGACCAAGACCGGCAGCTACACCCGGGCCGACGATGGCTATCGCTTCATCATCAACGATTACAATGGCCGGATCGGATATTTCGCCTTCTCTAACGGCGATCTCGTCCGCCTTCCCGTTGATGCGACGCTCAGTCCCGACGACAAGGGCGAAGTCGTCGTGTCGGGCGAACGCTACCGCCGTGACGACAAACCGTTCACGCGCGAACCCGAACTGGGAAGCCCGGTGGCTCCGCAGGACCTCAATAACTGACGCATCGTTCGGGTAAGAACAGCAGCAATGCAACGAGGGGCGGCTTGGCAAGGGCCGCCCCCTTTTTGCGCCGCTATGACCCGTCAATTGCTTCGCTTTTCCGTCCAGCGCTGCTAGGCGCGTGGAAGGAGAGGAAATGACGAACGAGCCGCCCCATAATCATCGGCGCAAACCCAATTTGCTGTCGCGGATTGTGCGCCGGATCATCATCGGCATCTATCGCCTCAAGGGGTGGAAGATCGAAGGCGACCTGCCACGTGGGCTGAAGAAGTTCGTGATCGCCGGTGCGCCGCACACTTCCAACTGGGATTTCGTGTTCTTTATCGGTGCAACCGAAGCCCAGGGCATCCACCCCAGCTTCATGGGCAAGCACACTTTGTTCCAGGGCTTCATGCGCAATTTCATGCTCGACATGGGCGGGATTCCGATCGACCGGACCAAACGCGCCAATGCCGTCGAGCAAGTGGCTGAGGAGTTCGCCCGCCGTGATGAGCTGGCGCTGGTGATCGCTGCAGAAGGCACCCGGTCAACCGACGGAAGCTGGAAATCGGGCTTTTATAACATCGCCATGGCTGCCGGTGTGCCGATCGTCGCCGCATGGGTATGCAATGAACGCCGCGCACTGGGTTTTAGCGAGCCGATAATGCCGAGCGGAAATTACGGCGAGGACCTCGGCAGGATCGCCGCCTTCCTGCGCTCCAATATGCCAGATTACGAGCGCTACAAGGTACTGGAGAAACAGGCCAAACAGATCCGGGAAACAACTTTGAATGAGGGCACAGCCGGAACCGATTGATGCTGGTGGGCCTTGGTCAAAGGTCCTGCGCGCAGGCCCAGGCGCTCGCCCAAGCCCATTGGAAATTATAGCCACCTAGCCAGCCGGTCACATCGACCGCTTCGCCGATTGCGTACAGTCCCGGCACCTTGTTCGCCGCCAACGTCTGGCTCGACAATTCTGCCGTGCTGATGCCGCCGGCAGTCACTTCGGCCTTGGCAAATCCCTCGCTGCCATTGGGATGGAACTGCCAACGCGCCAGCCGGTCCTGCGCACGGCGCAGCGCCTTGTCGGCGGCGCCCTGTAGCGGTCCCGGCAAACCCACCCGGTCGGCCAGCGCCGCCGCCAGTCGCTCGGGCATGTTTTCGCGTAGCACTCCGGCCAGGGTCGCATTGGGCGTGGCTTGCTTGCGCGCAATCAGCCAGTCGCCTTTTTCGACGGGGCAAAAGTTGATCCAGATCGCTTCACCCGGTTTCCAATAGCTTGATACCTGCAAGATTACCGGACCGGAAAGCCCACGGTGGGTCAGCAGCGCCGCCTCGGCGAAGCGCGCCTTGCCCGCACCCGCCACAACGTCCGTTGCCACGCCCGAAAGTTCGCGGAACAATACGTCCTCCCCGCCCAGCGTCAGCGGCACCAGCGCTGGTCGCGGCTCTACGATCTTGAGCCCAAACTGGCGCGCCAGACGATAAGCAAAATCTGTCGCCCCCATCTTGGGGATCGAGGGGCCGCCGGTGGCAATAACCAACCGGTCAGCAGTGTGGGCCGTACCGGAGGCCATCGCGGCGAAACGGCCGTCATCGCGCACCACCTCAGTCACGTCTTGTCCGGTGAGGATAGTGACCTCGCCGCCAACTTCGCGGGCCTTCTCGCATTCATCGAGCAGCATCTGCACGATCTGCTGGGCCGAACCGTCGCAGAACAATTGGCCGAGCGTTTTCTCGTGCCAGTCGATGCCATGGCGATCGACAAGAGCAACGAAATCACGCGCCGTGTAACGACGCAGAGCGGACTTGGCGAAATGCGGATTGGCCGAGAGGTAATTATCCGGCCCGGCCCCGATATTGGTGAAATTGCAGCGTCCACCGCCCGAGATCAGGATTTTCTTGCCGACTTTCTCCGCGCGCTCCAGCACCAGCACCCGCCGCCCGCGCTGCCCGGCGATTGCAGCGCAAAACAGCCCTGCCGCCCCACCGCCGAGGATGATTGCATCATATGCCATGCGCCAACCCGGTCAGCTTTTGTCGTCGGCTGGGATATCGCCTGCCGGGATGCCGCGCTGTTCGGCCAGGACCGACCAGCCGGCGATGAACAATCCCGCGAGCAATGGGCCGAGCACTATCCCCGACAGGCCGACCACGCCGATCCCGCCCAGGGTCGTCACCAACACGACCCAATCGGGGATGCCGGTATCGCGACCGACCAGGATCGGCCGTAACGCATTGTCGGCCACGCCGATCACTGCCACGCCGGAAATAATGACCACCACGCCTTGCCAGATCGCTCCGGTCGCCAGCAGCCAGACTGCGGCGGGGGCCCAGACGATGGCTGGACCCACTGCTGGCAACAGCGAGAATATGCCCATCAGCACACCGAACAAGGCCACCGAGGGCATCCCCACGATCCAAAAGGTAATCGCTCCGAGCGCGCCCTGCACGAGCGCCACCACGCCCGAACCCTTCACGGTCGCGCGCACCACAGCGAGAAACTGCGTGGCCAGCTTGTCGGCGATGCTCCGCTCGATCGGGAGCGCGCGGACGATGGCTGCGCCGGTGCGGCGCCCGTCGCGCAGCAGGAAGAACGTAGCGTAAAGTCCGACGCCAAAGGCAAGGAACCAAGCCAGCGCGCCACCACCGATGGCAACCGCTTGCTGGGCGATCAAACCAGCACTCTGCGTCGCCAGTTCCTGCAACCGCGCCTGGACCAGCGTATAATCGCCCAGTCCTTCGTTCTGGAGAGAGTCGCGGATCCGCTCCGGCAAGGCGTTGAAGATTTCTGCAAACCAGTTGGCGACATCGATATCGCCATCGCGAAAGGCGACAAAGACGCGCGCAGCCTGCCCAATCACGATTGATCCGATCCACAAGGCCGGGATCAGGATTACGACGGTTATGATCAGCAAAGTCGCGAACGCGCTGCTGCTCGGGCTGCGTGGATTGCGGTCATGAATCCAGCGATAAAGTGGCTGGAACATGATCGCCGCCAGCGCCGCCCACATTACCGGGACGATAAATGGCCAGGCGACCCAAGCCAGGGCAATTGAAACAAGCGCCAGGAACAGCAGGAAGCCGAGCCTTTCGACATCGCTTCCTAGCGGAGTAGCGGGCGGGGGCGAGCCCGATGGCGGTGGAGTCATCGTCGCGAAATCCGTGCTTGCCAGTTGGTGGGAATACGCTTCTCGGAAAGCGCATAGCGCAGGCTGGCCCCTATCATCAGCGCTGCAAGGCCAATGATCAAGCCCGCCCACAGCCAATGCGGCAAAAGCAGGTAGGCTTCGATAGCTCCGGTATCGGACAATTGTTCGCGGCCGGCAATCACAGCGCCCTCCACCATCAGGTAATCCCACTGCTGGAACATGCTCAGGGCCGCCTGCAAGCCGAGAAACTGAAGGGCGAATCGCTCGAGAGCCGGCGAGCCGCGGGTGGCGATCACAATGAGCAGGAGCGCGATACCGGGCAAGACGATCCAGCCCAGCAATGAACGGACCCAGATCGTGGTCGACAACGCGATGACCGCGGCGAGCGTGTAGAGCGCGGGCTTCCACAATTTCTCGTGCGGGGATGCGAGGATCAGCGCCGAACCGACCAGCGCTGGCCCCATCGGCCCCGAGGCGGCGACGACGGCATGGGCAAACCGGCCTGCGCTTTCGGGGAAGCTATATTGCGCGAAACCCGAACCGTCTGGCAGCAGCACTAGGCGTTCGAAATCGAAGCCCATGGCCATCGCGGCCAGGCCGTGCCCCATCTCGTGGAACCAGGTCGACAGGATCATGAAAGGATAGAGCACAAAATTGCCGAAAGGCACGAATGGCAGAATCAGCAACGCGCCCGCCGCCAGGGCGAGGTAGCGGATATGCTCCTGCCGCGAATGGATGGCCAAGGCGCTCGACGACATCAGGACAGGTTCCCTCTTGGACGTTACAAGGTGATATAGGTGAGCAACACAGCGAACGCCAGCGTGGGAAACGCGATCAGCCGATATCCACCGCGCGGGATCCGGTGAGCCCACCAAACTGCGTAGGCATTGTGCCAACGGCGCGGCAGCGCCAAGATCACCAGAGAGCTGACGAGCAGAAACCATCCGCCCACCTCCAGAGCTTGCGGCGCTTTGGAGAGCGGCGCACGTCCGATCATCGCGATACCGACCACGGCCCGGGGGATATGTTCACCCAAATGGATGGCCCAGCTGCTGCCCATCGCCGCCAGCCCTTGCTGGGCACGCTCGGGCCAAAACAGGCAGATCAGGCCAACAATACCGAGCCATGCGACCGCCAGCAGGATCACCAACAAGGCGACGCCGGCGATCACCGGCGATCAGACGTCGAGATTGGCGACGTTAAGAGCATTGTCCTGAATAAACTCGCGCCGCGGTTCGACCACGTCGCCCATCAGCCGGGTGAATATCTCGTCGGTGACGTCGGCATCCTCGACCTTGACCTGCAGCAGCACGCGGTGATCGGGATCGAGCGTGGTTTCCCACAATTGCTCGGCATTCATCTCGCCCAGACCCTTGTAGCGCGCGATCGACAGGCCTTTCCGGCCCGCCGCCATCACCGCGTCGAGCAGCTGGGTCGGGCGGGTAATGGCGTTATCGTCGGCAAAGGAAGGGACCTCTGCCTCGGCATCATCATCGCCCTCGGAGGTCGCACCGGAGCTATCTGCGCCAGTCTTCACCAGCCTCGCGGCTGTCTCGTAACTGCCAGCTTCCTCTCCGGCGACCCGGTGCAGCTTGCGTGCCTCGGCGCTTTCGAGGAATTTAGGCTCGATGACATGGGCGTCGGTCACTCCGCGCCAGACGCGCTCGAACGCGATGCCGCCATCATCGGTTCGCCGCGCGCTCCAGCGTGCTTCGGGATCACCCATCTGCAATCGTGCCGCCGCCGCCTCGAGCGATTGCGATGAAGCCAAGTTCTGTGGATCGAACACGCCTGCCAGTGCCATCACTTCGATGATATCAGTGTTGTACTTGCGCGGCGCGTAAGCGATCAGATTGCGGACCCGCAGCCCGTGTTCCACCATCGCTTCGAGGTCGGCACCGCTGCGCTGCGAACTGACGGAGTCGAGGACGCGACCCTGCAGACCGGCGTCGATCAGGTAGCGATCGAGTTCGCGCGCGTCCTTAAGATAAACTTCGCTGCGACCTTTCGATACCTTGTAGAGCGGCGGCTGGGCGATGAACAGATGCCCGGCCTTGACGATTTCCGGCATCTGCCGGTGGAAGAAGGTCAGCAGCAGCGTGCGGATATGTGCGCCGTCGACATCGGCGTCGGTCATGATGACGATCTTGTGATAGCGCAGCTTGTCGAGGTTGAATTCGTCGCGCAGACCCGTGCCCATCGCCTGGATCAGTGTGCCGACTTCCTTGGACGAGATGATCCGATCGAACCGGGCGCGCTCGACGTTGAGGATCTTGCCCTTGAGCGGCAGGATCGCCTGTGTCTTGCGGTCACGGCCCTGCTTGGCGCTGCCGCCAGCGGAATCGCCTTCGACCAGGAACAACTCCGACTTGGCCGGATCGCGTTCCTGGCAGTCGGCCAGCTTGCCCGGCAGGCTGGCGACACTCATCGCGCCCTTGCGGCTCATTTCGCGGGCCCTTCGGGCCGCCTCGCGGGCAGCGGCAGCGTCGATGACCTTCTGGATGATCGACTTCGCATCGCCGGGATTTTCTTCGAGCCACTCGCCCATTTTCTCGCCCATCAGGCTTTCGAGCGGCTGTCGCACTTCGGAACTGACCAGCTTTTCCTTGGTCTGGCTGCCGAACTTGGGATCGGGTAGCTTGACCGAGACGATCGCGGTCAGGCCTTCGCGCATGTCCTCGCCCGACAGGCTGACCTTTTCCTTCTTCATCAGGCCCGAGCTCTGGGCGTAATTGTTGAGCGTGCGGGTCAGCGCGGCGCGAAACGCGGCAAGATGTGTACCGCCATCGCGCTGCGGGATGTTGTTGGTGAAGGTGAGGACGTTCTCGTAATAACTATCGTTCCACTGCAGCGCAACATCGATGCCGATACCGTCCTTCTCAGCCGAGACCGAGATCGGCTCGGCCACCAGCGGCTGCTTGTTGCGGTCGAGATACTTGACGAAGGCGGCGATCCCGCCCTCGTAATACATGTCATGCTCGCGCACGTCCTCATGGCGAAGGTCGCGCAACAGGATGCGCACGCCTGAATTGAGGAAAGCCAGCTCGCGATAGCGATGCTCGAGCTTCTCGAAATCAAATTCCAGGATGTTCTTGAAGGTATTTTCGCTGGCCTTGAAGGTGACCCGCGTGCCCTTCTTCAACCCGTCCTCGTCGCCATTGCTCGTCACCGGCGGCGCGTCGCCGCGCACTTCGAGCGGATTGACGGCCACGCCGAGTTCGAAGCGCATCCAGTGCTCCTTGCCGTCGCGCCAGATAACCAGTTCGAGCCATTCCGACAGGGCGTTGACCACCGAGACGCCAACCCCGTGGAGGCCGCCGGAAACCTTGTAAGCATTGTCGTCGGAGGTATTCTCGAATTTCCCGCCGGCATGGAGCTGGGTCATGATGACCTCGGCCGCGGAAACGCCTTCGCCCTTGTGCATGCCCACGGGGATGCCGCGTCCGTTATCCTCGACCGAGACCGATCCATCGGGGTTGAGTTCGATCAGGACCAGGTCGCAATGACCGGCCAGTGCCTCGTCGATAGCATTGTCGGATACCTCGAACACCATGTGGTGCAGGCCCGAACCATCGTCGGTATCGCCAATATACATGCCCGGGCGTTTGCGCACCGCGTCGAGGCCTTTGAGAACCTTGATCGAATCGGCACCATATTCGCCGTTCTGACGCTGTTTTTCGGGGGGCTGGCTGGCGTTGCCGCCGCCATTTTCAGAAGTGTTCTCGTCCATGCCCACGATATAGGCGCGAAGAGGGCATTTCCCAAGGTTTGAGAGCCCGGTGAGGCGCTTTGTCCACGACTTGGCCCAACCCGTGCTGCAGAGGGTGTTGTTGCGCGCAGCTGCTGGTCAAAGCCATCCCGTGATTCTAGTCTCCCAGCGACGTCCTCATTTACCGGAGCCAGCCAGCCATGCTCGAAATCCTGCAACAGCCGTTTGGCTCGTTTCCTGCAGCTCTGTCCGGCTGGGCGAGGCTGCAACCGCAAGCGATCGCGATGCGCGACGACGCCGGTGAACTGAGCTGGGCCGAATTGGACGACAAGGTCGAGCGCTTGGCAGCCAGACTATTAGACACTGGTCTCGAGCGCGGACAATCGGTCGCCATCCTCGGCACCTCGAGCATCGGCTACGCGCTCGTATTCCTTGCTGCGGTCCGAGCCGGTGGTGTGGCTGCGCCACTCACCACCAGCGCCAGCCGATTGCAACTGGAAGGCATGGGGCGCGATTCGGGGGCTCGCCACCTGTTCATCGATGCCACCAAGAGTGCTGAACTGGGCGCAGATTTCCTTCGCGATCTTGACCATGTGGCGCTGGAGGAAATCGACAGCTGGATGGCGCCCGAAGGCACCGAGGCCCCGGCATTTGACCCCGCGCCGCAGGATGAATTCAATATCATCTATTCGAGCGGGACCACCGGTGTGCCCAAGGGCATCGTCCATTCGCACCAGATGCGCTGGCGGCAATTTGCCTCGACTGCGCTGTCTTATCGTGAAGCCGAACTCGACGTCCGTGCGCTCGCATCGACGCCGCTCTATTCGAACACAACGATGGTCGCCTTTCTCGCGCCGCTGCTGGCCGGCGGGATGGTGCGGATCATGGGCAAGTTCGACGCCGCCAAATGGCTTGAACAGGCCCAGGTTGATCGCACCAATGTGACCATGCTGGTGCCGGTGCAATATCAGCGCCTGATGGCTGAGCCAAGCTTCGACACTTTCGACCTTTCGTCGCTGAAGCTTAAATACTGCACCTCGGCACCGTTCTCCGCCGAGCTCAAACGCGAGGTTCTCCAACGGATGCCAGGCGGGTTGATCGAGATCTATTCGATGACCGAAGGAGGGGTCGTTTGCCTGCTGGCGGCGCACGAATTCCCCGACAAGCTGCACACGGTTGGACGTCCAGCTCCCGGCAGCGAACTCAGGGTCCTCGACGACAACGACCAGCCGGTGGCAGCGGGAACTCCCGGCAATCTGGTAGGGCGTTCGCAAACCATGATGGCCGGCTATAAGAACCGTCCCGAGCAGACCCGTGAAGTCTATTGGACCGATCCGCAGACCGGCGAAGTCTGGCAGCGGATGGGAGATATCGGCCGGGTCGATGGAGACGGCTTTGTCGAGTTGGTCGGGCGGGCCAAGGACATGATCATCTCCGGTGGTTTCAACATCTACCCCAGCGATCTGGAGGCGGCGCTCGAGGCCGAGCCAAGGGTGGCGGAGGCCGCCGTCATCGGGATACCCAGCGAGAAATGGGGAGAGACCCCGCTAGGGTTCGTCCGACTGGAAGATGGGGTGGCCGAAGCGGAGGTCCCCGATATCCTGAACGCGGTCAATGCGCAGCTTGGCAAGACGCAGCGGCTTTCAGCCCTCCACCGTGTCGAGCAGTTGCCTCGCAGTCATATCGGCAAACTGCTAAAGACCGAACTGCGCGAGCGGGCCGCGCAACTGGCACACTAGCAATCTGGCGAAAACGGGGTGGCAGGAGCGACGAACCGGTCGGGGGGGTATCATTCGGCCCCTCGCCCCTGCTGCGGCTGGATCGGATAATCGATCAGTCGCCACCGGGGTTCGACGCGGATGCTCTCACGGTTACAGGGGCAGCGGCAGGCTTCGACCGGCGATATCTCAGAAAGGTGCCGCGAGATGCATGCCGCCGGGGGATTGGGAGAGGAGTGGCGGCCGCATCTCGCGGCTTTATCGATCGTGGCCTTGCGCTCTTGAGAGCGGCAATGGTTTCAATCGCAAGGCTGTCGCTTGGCGATCCAGCCTCATTATCAATCAGGAGCAAAGCGGGCCTGAGCGCGCTGGCTGCCTGTGATGAGAACCGGGGGCGAACACATCGTTCGGGGGGGGAGAGAGGAGGGGTCCGCCGCCCGGCTTGACGATTAAATAGGGAAACCCGGGTTCGCGCGAAAGTGACAAAAGCCGGATTGGTGTTGCACAAAGCGCAACAGTCAGGCTGATTTTACCCGTTTTTCTTGCTTTCTTTCGCACAGATGAACGGGGCTTCGGCTGGTCCCAGACAAAAAGGATATAGCGGCCCGCGCCAAAGCCAAACGCTTTGCGACGTGTTCGAGGCTGCGCCAACAGCAGCAACTGGACAGTCCACTGGCGGCAGCCTACCGCACCGCGCCATGGACGAAACACACCTCCCCGATTCCATTCTGGTCGTCGATTTCGGTAGCCAGGTGACCCAGCTCATCGCCCGCCGCGTTCGCGAAGCCGGCGTCTATTGCGAGATCGCCCCGTTCACCCTCGCCGAAGACGCCTTCGACCGGCTGAAGCCCAAGGGCATCATCCTGTCCGGCAGCCCGGCCAGCGTCTGCGACGAAGGCAGCCCTCGCGCTCCGCAAGTGCTGTTCGACAGCGGCCTGCCGATCCTCGGCATCTGCTATGGTCAGCAGGTCATGACCCAGCAGCTTGGCGGTGAAGTGCGCCCGGGGCACGAAGGCAGCCACGGTATCGACGGACTGGGCGAAGGATTTCGTGGCGGCGAATTCGGCCGCGCTTTCCTGACCGTGACCGAGAATTGCAGCCTGTTCGACGGATTGTGGGCCATCAACGAGCGCCACCAGGTGTGGATGAGCCATGGCGACCGGGTGACCAAATTTGCCCCCGGTTTCGAAATCGTCGCCACCAGTGACGGCGCGCCTTTCGCGGTGATCGCCGACGAGTCCCGCAAGTATTACGGCACCCAGTTCCATCCCGAGGTCTTTCATACTCCGGACGGCGCCCGGCTGCTGGCCAATTTCGTGCGCCATGTCTGCGGACTGGCCGGCGACTGGACCATGGCTGCCTATCGCGACACCAAGATTGCCGAAATCCGCGAACAGGTGGGCGACGGCAAGGTCATCTGCGGCCTGTCTGGCGGGGTCGACAGCTCGGTCGCCGCGATCCTCATCCACGAGGCCATTGGCGAGCAGCTGACCTGCGTTTTCGTCGACCATGGCCTGTTGCGGCAGAACGAGCGCGAGCAGGTCGAGACCATGTTCCGCGACCACTACAATATCCCGCTCATCACGGTCGATGCCGAAGAGCTGTTCATGGATGGCCTTGCCGGTGTCACTGACCCGGAAGCCAAGCGCAAGTTCATCGGCAAGACCTTCATCGACGTGTTCGATGCCGAGGCCAAGGCCATCGGCGGGGCCGATTTCCTCGCCCAAGGCACGCTCTACCCCGACGTGATCGAAAGCGTTTCCTTCACCGGCGGGCCGAGCGTCACGATTAAGAGCCACCACAATGTCGGCGGCTTGCCCGAGCGGATGAAGATGAAGCTGGTTGAGCCCTTGCGCGAGCTGTTCAAGGACGAGGTCCGCGAGCTCGGTCGCGAGCTTGGCCTGCCCGACATGTTCGTCGGCCGCCACCCCTTCCCCGGCCCAGGCCTTGCGATTCGTATCCCCGGCGAGGTCACGCGCGAACGGTGCGATATCCTGCGCAAGGCCGATGCGATCTATCTCGAGGAAATTCGCAAGGCCGGACTCTACGATGCCATCTGGCAGGCCTTCGCCGTACTGCTGCCGGTCCGCACCGTTGGCGTAATGGGCGATGCGCGCACCTATGACAGTGTGTGCGGATTGCGCGCGGTTACCAGCACCGATGGGATGACTGCCGATGTCTATCCCTTCGACGCCGGATTCCTGACCAATGTCGCCACCCGCATCGTCAACGAAGTGCAGGGCATCAACCGCGTGGTCTACGATTATACCAGCAAGCCGCCGGGAACGATCGAGTGGGAATGATAAGTAGCTAACCTGGCTCTAAATTCGAGACCGCCGGTAATCTCGTCCCTCAGGGAACGCGTGCACCTCCCCGGCCGTTGCAGCGGACATGGGTGGGTTTTTACGACGAACCCCTGAGGAGAAAAAAACATGACCAAGGCACATCTCATCGCGCTGGGGGCGGCATCATCGTTGGCGCTGGCCGGTTGCGCCACGCTGGAGGAAGGTTTTGCAGAGGAAACCGGCGATACCTATTACGCCACGCTAACCGGCGCGGCCGAAGTCGGCGGCGGCGACACCGATGGCTACGGCGAAGCCGAGATTACGGTTGCCGACGAATTCGGCCAGATCTGCTGGGACCTCAACAAGATCAGTGGCATCGGGCCGATCACTGCAGCGCATGTCCACATGGGCGCTGCCGGGACCAATGGTCCGCCCGTCTTTACCCTGCGCCCTGCCAGGGAGGGCGGCTACAAGGGTTGCACCGACGGCAGCGAGTGGAAGCAAAACCGCATCGAGGACAATCCGCGCATGTTCTATGTGAATGTGCACACGGCCGAATTCCCCAATGGTGCCATTCGCGGACAACTCAACGAGGACGAGTAGGCTTCGAGCGCCCCGGCCAGCGAGGGCCGGGGCATTAAATGACCAACCGCGTCGGACGAGGCCCGGACTTTGCCTTGGGCAGATCGCGCCGTTTTGAAAGCCGGCTACCAACTGAAGCCGGCATCAATCGCCCGCTGCTCGGCCGGTGTGGTTTCACGGCCAAGCACGCTGTTGCGATGGGGAAAGCGCCCGAACCGCGCGATCATGCGATGGTGGTTGCGAGCAAAAGACAGCGCTCCGGGCACATGGCGGCCAAAAATGGCGACGCAGCGCGCCTGGTCGCCCACATCTTCGCTGTGCATCAGTGGCATGGCGAGGAATTGCACTTGCTTCGCGCCTAGAGCGCGATGCCAACCCGCGTTGAGCGACCGGCGGCAAATTTCCTGCGCCAGCAAATCGCTAGCGAAGGCGCGCGGGTCGTTGCGGAACATGTTGCGCGGGACCTGATCAAACAACAGGATTGCAGCGCGGGCCAATTCAGGCGAGGCGAGAAACTCCCCCGCCGGTCGATGACGCAGGCCATGCCATTCGCGCGCAAACCGCTGAGTAAGCATGGCGTCGACCTGATCGGAGCCACGAAACCAGTCTGCCGGTCCCAGCCTGCGGAACCAGATATGCAGCATTTCAGCAGCCCATGGCCGCGCCGTCAGCGCCATCGGCTCCCCGAAATCAGTAGAATCAGGAATCGCTCTCCGGCAGGCGATAGGGAATGAAGTCCGACAGGAACACGTTGCCGGTGTAGAAACCGCTCAGCGGGTCCATCGTGGTGACGATGTCGGAACGACATATCTGCGAACCGAAGCGGCGGAATACCAGCGTATCGCGATCATCGAGCGATTGCGGGTTGCGGGTGTAATTCACCCACATCGTGCGGCCGATGCGATAGACGATGGCGGTGTCGTCGATGACGTGGAAACTGCGGACCGGGCGGTCGCGAATGCAGCTTTCGGGTTCGCCGGCAACGCGGCCATCGAGCAGCTTGGCGAGCTTCTCTTCGCCCTTGGTCATCGCGACACCCTCTGGGTCACCCGCGTCGTCGGCTTGCGCCGGCATGGCTGTGAAGGCGGCCAGGGCAATGGCCGCTGGGGTGATGGCGGATAGCAATGTCTTGGTCATGACGCTTCTCCTAGGTGCAGGCACTATAGCATATTCGCCTGAACCGTGGCTGACGTTACAACACCCGCACGGTTCGGCGGGACCGCGAACTTTTGCAATCACCGGTGGCCGGGATCGGCCCCTTCGGAGATGTCGGGCAGTTGTGCCTGGTCAACACCGTCGGCCGGCCCGCCTTCGAGCACGAAGCGGCGGTCGCAATATCCGCAATCGACATAACCATGCTCGTCGATTTCCAGATAGATGCGCGGATGGCCGAGTGCCGCCGGGCGGTAATTGACACCAGTGCGAATATCGCTGGCGCCGTCACAGCTGACGCGGCGGGTGGGAACCTTGATCACTTCGGGCGGTGGGACGTTCATGCAACGGCCGATAATCCGTTTTTACCGCCGCCTCAAGCATTCGGACACGACCCACGCATGATAACGGCCAATATTGCCAGTCTCGCCGGCAAGCCTTAGTGGCTTCGCCCATGACCCAACCCCCCGCCATTTCCATCCGCGATCTCCGCAAGACCTATGCCGGGGCCAAGGGAGAGCCGGGTAAAGAGGCATTGAAGGGGGTCAGCTTTGACGTGCCGCAGGGCGGCGTGTTCGGGCTGCTCGGACCCAATGGGGCTGGAAAATCGACGCTGATCAACATTCTTGCCGGACTGGTCACCAAAAGCGGTGGCGAGGCGGAGGTTTGGGGTTTTGACATCGACACCAACCCGCGCAATGCCAAACGCTCGATCGGCATCGTACCGCAGGAAATCGTCTTCGATCCGTTCTTTACGCCTTACGAAGTGCTGGAAAACCAGGGCGGCTTCTACGGCGTTCCGCGAGCCGAGCGCCGCAGCGATGAACTGCTCGAGGCAGTCCGGCTGGCCGACAAGCGCGACGCCTATGCCCGCACGCTTTCGGGAGGGATGAAGCGACGCCTGCTGATTGCCAAGGCCATGGTCCATTCCCCGCCCATCCTGGTGCTCGACGAACCGACTGCCGGGGTCGATGTCGAACTGCGTCGGCAATTGTGGGAACTGGTCAGCGAACTCAATGCCCAGGGCGTTACCATCGTGCTGACGACGCACTACCTCGAGGAAGCCGAGCAATTGTGCGATCGGATAGCCATCATCAACCACGGCGAATTGATCGCCAACATGCCGACGCAGGAGATGATCGGCATGGCGCGCGAAAAGATCGTCAGGGTCACCGTCGATAAAGACCTGGCCGGGCCGATGATCGAACAAGGCTTCGTCAAGGCCGACGTCGTCGAGCCGCGCACGCTCGAGATCACCTATAATCGCGATGCCACCAGCGCCGGGCAGGTGCTTGCACGGATCCAGGAACATGGTTACGCGATCGAGGATGTCACCACCCGCGAAGCCGATCTGGAGGAAGTGTTTGTCCAGCTCACCGGAGCGGGTTAAGCCAGCCGCCCGACGCAATGTTGATCCTGAACATGACTCATGGCCCGCTTCCGTAGCAGGCTAATTGTGCAGTTCTGTATCGGCTGGTGCGCCCCGAGCTAGGCTAGCGCGGCCATGACCCGAGCCCTGCATCGTGCAACGGCGGCACAACCCAGTGACCTGGCGCTTCCTGTTCGACCGCTTGCCTGCAATTGCGGCATCGGCCCACTTCGCGGCCAGAAACCTTGCGTGTATTTTCCTGTTCGACCTGGTGGCGACCCAGAGCGCAGCTGATCATTCCGAATGGCATCGGATACGACCCTCCCGTCCATTGTATTTTTCCCTGTTGAGCAATGGCCTATCGCCAGGTTCGGCGTGGTTAAAGGCATCCGCGACGAGTCGTTCCGCGCTTGTGCCAGCGCGTTTGCAACGGCATGAGGCTGGCATGACGCACGCGACCCATGACGTATTGGTTATCGGCTCTGGGGCCGCCGGATTGACCGCGGCGCTCGAACTGGCAGAAGAAAAGAAAGTGCTGGTGCTGGCCAAGGGCTCGCTTACTGGCGGATCGACCGCTTGGGCACAGGGCGGCATCGCGGCAGTGCTCGACGCTGGCGACACTTTCGAAAATCACGTCCGCGATACGATGATCGCCGGTGCCGGCCTCAATGACCGCGAGACGGTGGAGTTTGTCATCGAACGCGCGCCACAAGCGATCGACCGTTTGTGCGAGCTTGGGGTGCCGTTCAATCGCGACGAAGACGCACTCCACCTCACCCGCGAGGGCGGACACAGCCATCGCCGCATCGTCCATGTCAACGACGCCACCGGCTGGGCCGTACAAGAAGCCCTGCTCAAGGCAGCAGGGGCTAACCCGAACATCACCCTATTGCCGGGACGAACCTGCATCGACCTCATCACCGACCGCAACCGCCAGGAATTTTCCGGCGCCGGCCATGTCTGGGGCGCCTATGCGCTCGACGAGGCGACCGGTGCGGTCGAGGCGCATATTGCCCGGGCCACAGTCATGGCGGCTGGCGGAGCTGGCCGCTGCTACCTGTTTTCAACCGCGCCGCGCGGAGCGACCGGAGACGGGATCGCCATGGCCTGGCGGGCCGGCGCGCGTGTTTCGAACATGGAGATGATGCAGTTCCACCCGACCTGCCTGTATAATCTAGAGGTCAAGAACTTCCTCATCACCGAGGCGGTGCGCGGCGAAGGCGGGCGACTTTTCCACCCGGAAACGGGCCATCGCTTCATGGCGGATTACGATCCCGAACGGATGGAGCTGGCGCCGCGCGATGTCGTCGCCCGAGCGATCGACGACCAGATCAAGCGCTATGGTCTCGACTATGTCCACCTTGATATCAGCCACCAGCCACCGGAATTCGTGGCCGAGCATTTCCCCAACATCCACGAAAAGCTGCTCGGCCTCGGCATCGACATGACCAAGGGACCGATCCCGGTCGTGCCCGCACAGCACTATACGTGCGGCGGGGTCCTGGTGGACCTGTTCGCGCGAACCGACCTGCCGGGCCTGTGGGCCGCCGGGGAATGTACCGAGAGCGGCCTGCACGGCGCCAACCGGCTGGCGTCGAACAGCCTGCTCGAATGCTTCGTTTTCGGCGACGCGGCAGCGCACGACATCCTCACCATGTGGGACGAATTGCCCGAGCCGCCGGAAATCCGCGAATGGGACGAGAGCCGGGTCACCGACTCGGACGAGGAGGTCGTCATCAAGCAGAACTGGACCGAGATCCGCCGCTTCATGTGGAACTATGTCGGTATTGTGCGGACGACCAAACGGCTCGAACGCGCCGCCCATCGTATCAAGTTGCTGCGCGACGAAGTCGACGATTATTACGGCCATTTCCGGGTGACCACCGACCTGATCGAGCTGCGCAACCTGCTGGAGGCGGCGAACCTGATCGTGCGCTCGGCGCTGGCCCGGCACGAGAGCCGCGGACTGCACTTCACACTCGACTATCCCGAAACCGATCCGATCGCCCGCGACACCGTGTTGATACCCTGACCAAACACTAATCGGTCGTCGTCACCCGTTCGTCGGGAAGCTTGTTACGCCGATAGAAGCGTGATTGCAGCTTTCGTGCCGCCACGGCATCTGGACTGTCGGGAGCGGCGCTCAGACCCCCTTTTTCCCGCGTCGCTCCCGATCGACCACCAATGCCCCCGGCACGAGGAATTTTGGGACTGTGCTCGGCTAAGGCGGTCAACACGTGGCCGATCATCCAACGAAACTGATGGAGGATGATCCGATGAATACCCTTGTAAGCAAAGCCCTTATCGCAACTGCCGCCATGGCGCTCAGCGCCACTGCCTTGACCCCCGCCATCGCCCAGAGCGCTGACGAAATCCTCGTCACCCCGTCGGGTGCGATGCAGAACTGGCGGGCCGATGTCAGCCGCGACCTGAGCCGCCAGCTCGACCAAGCCGAACGGTTCGCCAAGTACAATCCCGAACCCGGGATCGTGCAGGTGCGCTTCACCCTTGACGAGAATGGCCATCCTGTCGGCATGAAAACCTATCGCAGCTCGGGATCGATCAGTTCCGATCGCGCCGCACGGTGGGCTGTTCGTCGCCTCGCTAATCTCGATGATGTGCCAGTTCGGGTGAAGTCGGGTACGACCTTCCAGGCCAATGTCATCTTCGCCGAAACCCCGGCGCAGCGTGACCAGCTGGCCAAGAAGCTCGCCTGGATCGAGAGCAAGCGCCTGGCCAGTGCATCGGCCGAAGCCGGCGTCATTGCCCTCGGTTCCTGATCCCCGCGAAGAACTGAGCCCCCCGCATCGCCGCGTTGCCTGCCCGGGCAGCGCGGCGTTGTACGTCTGGCTGCACTCGCGCGGCCATCCGGCGCGACTTGCCGCGGTCTGGCTTGTGGGCCATGCAGTGATGGCTGCGAAGCCATGCAAGGGAAAATGAGACACCATGCCCGAAGTGACCGCCAACAACATCACCATCCATTATGATGACCACGGCCCTGCCGATGCGGAGCCGATCCTGCTGATAATGGGGTTCGGCGCCCAGATGACCCTGTGGCCGATGGAGCTGGTCGAAGCGCTCACCGGGCGGGGCTTCCGGGTGCTCCGTCACGACAATCGCGATATCGGCCTCAGCCACAAGTTCGACGGGGTGAAGGCGCCCGGCCTGCTCAAACTGACCATCCTGGGCAAGCTCGGCTTCACCCCCAAGGTGCCATACACGCTGGCCGATATGGCGGACGACAGCGCCGGTCTGCTCGATGCGCTGGCTATTGAGCAGGCGCATATTGTCGGCGGGTCGATGGGGGGCATGATCGCGCAGCATTTCGCAGTGCGCCACCCCACCAAGACCAAGACGCTGACCTCCATTTTCTCCACCACCGGCAATCCGAAATTGCCGCCGGCCAAGAAGGAAGCTTTACAGACGCTCATCACCCGACCCAAGTCGATGGAAGAGGACGTGCTGGTCGAACACGGCGTCAAGCTGGCCCGCGCGATTGGCAGTCCAGGCTATCCAGCCCCCGAGGATCGTCTGCGTGAGCGGACCCGGGAAGCGGTCCGCCGCAGCCTCTACCCCGAAGGGCCTACGCGGCATCTGTCGGCGATCATCGCCGATGGGGACAGGCGTGCAATGCTGAAAGATATCACCGCGCCGACCCTCGTGCTGCACGGTGAAGACGATCCGCTGGTTCCGGTCGAGGGCGGCCACGATACCGCCAAGCATATCCCGGGTGCCAAAATCCGCACAATCCCCGGTTGGGGTCACGACCTCCCGATGGAACTGGTCGATGATATTGCCGATGCCATCGCCGGGCATGCGCGGGACGGTTCCTAGGAAAAAATTCGGAACAGCACCTGCCCTAGCGCGTTTTTTGGGTGACCTGCGGGACAGAGCCCGCAACGCAACTTGGGGAAACCATTATGAAGAAGTTTATTGCAGCCACCGCTATCCCGGCCCTGTTTCTTGTCGCTGCTTGCGGCCCTGACAGCGCGCGCGAGGAAGCTGGCGATTCGCTGGAAGAAAGCGCTGACGCAATCGAAGATATCGGCGACGATCGTGCCGAGGCTCTCGAAGAAGCTGCCGATGAAGCATCGACCGATGCCCGCGAAGACCGGCTCAACGCCAAGGCGGAACGGATCGATGACGTGGGCGACAATGCCGCCGACGCGATGAACGAGAAAGCCGATGAAATGGAGTAATCGGTCAATGTCGGCGAGAGCCGGCCCCGATTGAAAATGGAAACGGGCTTCGCGGTAACGAAGCCCGTTTCTTTGTGCAGGGACGGTCTGCGGATCGGCGTTTCATGACGTGGCTTGCCGGGGGTGGACAGTCACGCGAGCCGATGGGGTCCGCCGTCTTCCCTCACAATTCTGGCGGTTGGGCTCAAAGTGCCCGGCATCGCCTGCGATCCTTCCGCAGGTTGGACCGCCAACGATGCCGGTGCACACCCGCCGGTCGTCAACCGCCCGGCGAATTGGCGATGAAGCCAATGGCGACGTAGGTCGCAGCGGGGGTCTTCGACGCAATGCGTGCGCGTTCGCTCTGCGCAAGCTCTGCTTCCAGTTCGCGCATTTCGACGTTGCTTGTGGCTACGATGATATTAGCCAGGAACCGCTGGTTGCGCCCTCGCTGTCCATTGATCGGCTCCAGCTTGCGCACCGAGCGCATGGCGATACGATCCAGTGATGCAGACCCGGACTTGCGATAGAAGTCCGCATTCACGGGCTCGCCATTCTCATCGGTTGCGAAGGTCACCTGGACGATACCTCCATTGGCGCTCGAATAGTCGTAAAACTTGAGCGTCCGGTCCAGGGTGCGGTCGAGATCGGCCGACACTTCAGCCACGACGTTGGGAGAAACCCGCTCCGGCTGGACCAAGATTTCCGGGGTCTGCGCGAATGCAGCGAAAGATGTGATGGCCAGCGTAGCGGCGGTGAACGATGTGAGTAGAGTCTTCATTTCGATCATCCTTTTGTTTGGGGGGGGATGATCGGCTATTTGGCGCCCGACTGTCGTCACAAGGCATATTATGAATCTTGCTCGCAACGACCTAAACAGTCGATCGAGAATTCCATTACCTGCGGATCGTGGGATTCCTGCTGCGAAGAATAGGTGGCGACCCAGCAAAGTCAATGTTCGCGACTAACGGTTCACCGTAAAATCGAGCAAGATCATGAATTATCGGTAATAGTGCGAGTATCTATTTTCGTTATGAAATCAATGCAGTTTCACTTGATACCATTCGACTCGCCACTTGCCCGCCATATCGTTCATACATAGTCGGCGGAGAAGCGCGGCACACTTGGCACGGCTTGCCCGAGGGCACGCGCGACAGGCCGCGAGGGCAGCTAAGGGTGACCATGGCCGAGTGATCCCCGCCAAGCTACTCAATGCGTGGTCGGGACATGACGGGGGTTCAAAAAGTCCAAAAATTGCTTGCAGACATCACGATCGGGCGCACATTGATTCCGAAGCTGCAATCACCATATTTTTCTTCACAGTTTGATTTAGGGGCTTGCGCATCACAGGACCCAAGCATTTCCCATGCGTCGCGGCGTATCGACCGGCTAACACACCGCGGCGGATTGCCTTGAAGCAGCTTAAATCGGCATTTACCCTCTTGCGTGTGTGACCCGGCTGATTCAGTATCTAGTGGTTCGCTTCGCAGGTGAACCCCAAAACCTAGTCTAAACGGTCCGCCAGCACGCATTTCCGCGAGATCCGGCGAATCACCGAAAGATCTAGGTCGGATGAATTGCCTGTGGGTGAAACGGGGGACAGTCAGGGGACGGGAAAACCCAGCACGACTGGCTTCGTGGCATAGCGCGACGGCGAAACGGAATCGTCCTCGACTGTGTGGAACGAATGTGGAACAAAGGGCGACCTACGAGTCGCCTTTAATAACGAGAGCGGGGCGAGAGACATGGATTTCAAGGCTGGAGACGACCGGGCAATGGCTACCGAGACGCTGGACACAGACGAAAGCGACACCGATGCCACTGGCACGAAAGCCTCCGGCAAGAACGAAGCGAAAGCGGTTGCAATGAAGCAGAATGATCAAGGTTCGGACGAATTGGTAGCGGATGCCGCTGCCGGGGCCATGGCCGAAGTGGTCAAGGCTGCAGCCAAGCCCGAGGTAGACAGCAAGAAGGTCAATGATCGTCGCTTCACCATCGTCACCGACGAGACGCGCGATGCCAATCTGACCGAGTTCGGCAAGGAAACGCTGATCGATCGCTACCTGCTGCCGGGCGAGAATTTCCAGGACCTGTTTGCGCGTGTGGCCGATGCCTATGCCGACGATCAGGATCATGCCCAGCGGCTCTACGATTATATTTCGAACCTGTGGTTCATGCCGGCGACCCCGGTGCTTTCCAACGGCGGCACCAATCGTGGCCTGCCGATCAGCTGCTATCTCAATTCGGTGTCCGACAGCCTCGAAGGTATCGTCGGCACCTGGAACGAGAATGTGTGGCTGGCCTCCAAGGGCGGCGGCATCGGCACCTATTGGGGCAATGTTCGCGGGATTGGCGAGCCGGTCGGTCTCAATGGCAAGACCAGCGGCATCATCCCCTTCGTGCGCGTGATGGATTCTCTCACCCTCGCCATCAGCCAGGGTTCGCTGCGGCGCGGCTCGGCAGCCTGCTACATCGACGTCCACCATCCGGAAATCGAGGAGTTCCTCGAGATTCGCAAACCGTCGGGCGACTTCAACCGCAAGGCGCTGAACCTGCACCACGGCGTGCTGCTGACCGATGAATTCATGGAAGCGGTCCGCAATGGCGACGAATTCGAACTGAAATCGCCCCGGGATGGCAGCGTGCGCGGCAAGGTCGATGCGCGCAGCCTGTTCCAGAAGCTGGTCGAAACCCGACTGGCGACCGGTGAGCCCTATATCGTGTTCTCCGACACGGTGAACCGGATGATGCCGAAGCATCACCGCGATCTCGGCCTCAAGGTTTCCACCTCCAACCTGTGCTCGGAGATCACCCTGCCGACCGGGATCGACCATCTCGGCAATGATCGCACCGCGGTCTGCTGCCTGAGCTCACTCAATATTGAAAAATGGGACGAGTGGAACGGCGACAAGCGGTTCATCGAGGATATCATGCGCTTCCTCGACAACGTCCTGCAGGACTATATCGACCGGGCCCCGGACGAAATGGCACGGGCCAAGTATTCGGCCAGCCGCGAACGCAGCGTGGGGCTGGGCGTGATGGGCTTCCACTCATTCCTGCAGGCCAAGAACCTGCCGCTGGAAGGGCCGATGGCCAAGGCCTGGAACCTCAAGATGTTCCAGCACATCCACGCCAAGGCGTGCGAGGCATCGATGATGCTGGCGCAGGAACGCGGCGCCTGCCCCGATGCCGAGGAAATGGGTGCGATGGAGCGTTTCAGCTGCAAGCTGGCAATCGCGCCGACCGCCTCGATCAGCATCATCTGCGGTGGCACCAGCGCCTGCATCGAGCCGATCCCGGCCAACATCTATACCCACAAGACGCTGTCGGGCTCTTTCGTGGTGAAGAACCCCCACCTCGAAAAATTGCTCAAGAAGAAGAGCAAGGATTCGACCGCGATCTGGAACTCGATCCTCGAACGCGGTGGTTCGGTGCAGCATCTCGACTTCCTCGACGTGGAAGAAAAGGCGACCTTCAAGACCAGCTTCGAGATCGACCAGCGCTACCTGCTCGAATTCGCGGCTGACCGTGCGCCCTATATCGACCAGGCACAGTCGCTGAACCTTTTCATCCCGGCCGATGTCGACAAATGGGACCTGATGATGCTGCACTTCCAGGCTTGGGAGAAGGGCATCAAGTCGCTCTACTACCTGCGCTCGAAATCGATGCAGCGAGCCGGTTTCGCTGGCGGGGTGGAAGCCGACAACACGACCGATGCAACCAAGTTCGAACTGAGCGCCAACGCCGGCGAGCAGACCGATTACGAGGAATGCCTCAGCTGCCAGTGATGCGGCAGCACGGTTCGTGATTTGACGTCAGCCCCGGCCAAGGGGCGGTAGCTCGCGCAGGGTCTGGAATTCACGTGAATGCGATTAGTTCAGGCGCAAGCCGAGAGGGCCGGTCACTGGGCTTGAAGCATCGGGTGCGCGATGCGCTCGCCCCCTATCCACGCCTGTTTTTGCCCATCTACCGCACTCTCGCTCCCGAGAGCCACGCTCGTTTGGCAGTGTCACATGACACCCAGATCGTGATCGAAGGCTTCCCGCGCTCGGCTAACACCTTCGCAGTTGTCGCCTTCAGCCAGGCACAGGGCGGCCGGCAAGTGCGCATCGCCCATCACCTGCATGCCGAAGCGCAGATTCTGGCCGGGGTTAAGCGCAAACTACCGGTCATCGTCCTGATCCGAAGGCCCGAGGATGCTATTCGCAGCCTCAAGATCGCTTTTCCGGATCAGGATGAGAACCGGATGTTGCGGCTCTACTTGCGCTTCTACCGCGCTATTGAGCGCGTTCGCGAACAGGTGGTGATCGCAGAATTCACGCGCACGACCAAGGATTTCAGCGCGATCCTGCGGCAAGTGAACGAGCAGTTCGGCACCGATTTCGCGCAATTCGAAGATAACGAGACATCGGTGCAGGAGGTGTTCGACCGCATCAGCGCCATCAACGCAGGCGGCCATCGCAATAGCAACCTTATCGCCAGGCCGGCCGCCCACAAGGACGAGGCCAAGGATAAGATTGCGCTCGACCTGGACCCTGCCAGGCTTGCGCAAGCGCAAGACCTGTTCGCCAGGCTCATCGATGAGAATGGGCCGTCCCGGTCCTAGCTGGCCAGCCGGTCGACCCGCAACTCGATCCGCTCTGAAGCAACGACGCGGTTCCGCCCCTCGCGCTTGGCCTGGTAAAGCGCGCGGTCGGCGCGCGCTGTCAGATCGGACAAGTCGACCGAGGCCTGTGAGCCGGTCGAAGCGATCCCGATGCTGGTGCTGATGCGTTGCCGGGTGCAGTCGCGGATCGGGATGTCGAGCCTCTCGATGGCGCGGCGGACCATTTCGGCCACCTGCTCCGCTTCAGTGACCGAGCGACTGCGGAACGCGGCAATGAACTCTTCGCCCCCGAACCTCGCGACCAGCCCGCCGATGTCGCGGAATGCACTTTCGAGGCATTGACCCACTGCGCGCAAAGCGCGGTCACCGGCCTGGTGCCCATATTGGTCATTGAACCTTTTGAAATGATCGAGATCGATCATCATCACCGTTACCTCTTCCTGCTCGCCAATGTTGGCTCGCTGATAGGATCGCGCAAACAACTTGCTGAAAGATCGCCGGTTGCTGAGGCCCGTCAGCGCATCGCGTTCCGACAATTCGCGCAACACCCGGATGTTCTGTTCGAGCTCGGTCTGGGTGAACCGGTCGCGAATATCGAACAGGAATGCGCGCTCGTTCTCGGTGGTATGGCGAAAGGCAATCGCCAGCGCGGCACTGCAGACGAGCAGCGAGATGAGAACATGCTGCAACATGACCATGCCCGGCAGGGCGTGGGGCCACAGACCCGTAACGAAAATTGCCGCGCAAAATCCAATCGCAAAGCCAAGCTTCTCATTGCGCAACAGCGGCAAGAGCAAGAGTGCCATGCCCAGCAACAGCGAACTCGACATGGTATAGCGCGTGGCAGTCGCCGCATCGGCGTAGCTGGCGAGGTGCACGACGATGGTGCCGAATGCGATTATGGTGCACGAGACGCCCAGTTTGAGAGCCCTGATCTTGATGCGGTAGGCATTGGCAATCAGGATCAGTCCCGGCATCAACACCAGCGCGACGCGCAGGAACATACCCCTGATCATCTGATCCGGAAGAGCGATGGCATCGAGCAGCATCGTGATGACGGCGATAGCGAGAGTCACGATCAGGAAGTATCGAAGTTCGCGGGCTGTTGCCCGACGACTTTGGGTGAGATAGGCGCGTTTCAGGGCGTCCGGCCAAGTGGCGAACCCGTGCCGACCGACAATCGCCTCGGCAAGCGCATCCTGCAGTTCAGAATGCTCCAGCGATGTCCCAAGGACGGTCAACTTTCCTATTCCCCCTGCCCAATAGCCCTTCGCCCGTCGTAACGCGGGCCAAGCACAGTCTTGGCATAAAAGCCTTAATGAGCCGTTTGCCAGGCTGGATCGACCGCGATCACGCCCGGATCTGGCGCTGCGCCATAGCGGTGAAATGCCGCGCGATCGGCCGACTTTTGGCAAGTATCGACAGAGCTTGTTCGTGCACGATCCCGGACAAGACCAAGGGTAGCTGGCTGGCCAGGATTGGTGTATGGAACGAATAGAGAACTGCCAACATTCCACAGGCTGAACCTCGGCGCGCTGCGGGTCGGGGCCAAAGCGGGGGATAAGCCCCGGACTTTGTGGCGGGATTGCTATCGAATCACCTTCGTGATTCATACAGTGGGAGTTCACGTCATGGCTGCCAGACACAAGATGTCGTTGTCTGGAGCCTGCAATACAGCCGTATTGTCTACTATATATTGATTGCCAGAACCCGCACCGGAGATTCGTCCATGTCCCTTCTCGAAGCCCGCAAGACCTACAAGCCCTTCGAATATCCGTGGGCCTACGACTTCTGGAAACGCCAGCAGCAGATCCACTGGATGCCTGAAGAGGTGCCGCTGGGCGAAGACTGTCGCGACTGGGCGCAAAAACTGACCGAGCACGAGCGCAATCTGCTCACCCAGATCTTCCGCTTCTTCACCCAGGCCGATGTCGAGGTGCAGGATTGCTACCACGACAAATACGCCCGCGTGTTCAAGCCGACCGAGATCAAGATGATGCTGACCGCCTTCTCCAACATGGAGACGGTGCACATCGCGGCCTACAGCCATCTGCTCGACACCATCGGCATGCCCGAAAGCGAATATTCCGCCTTCCTCGATTACGAGGAAATGGCTGACAAGCATTCCTACATGCAGCAGTTCGGCGTCGACACGGACGAAGATATCGCCCGCACGCTGGCGATGTTCGGTGGCTTTACCGAGGGCATGCAGCTGTTCGCCAGCTTCGCCATGCTGATGAACTTCCCGCGCTTCAACAAGATGAAGGGCATGGGCCAGATCGTGTCATGGTCGGTCCGCGATGAAAGCCTTCATTGCGAAGGCATCATCCGCATGTTCCACGAATTTGTGCGCGAACGGGACTGCTACACCAAGGCGGTTAAGGAAGACATCATCGACATCTGCCAGAAGTCGGTGCGGCTGGAAGACAATTTCATCGACCTCGCCTTCGAGATGGGTCCGGTCTCCGGCATGACGCCCAAGGAGATCAAGAAGTACATCCGCTACATCGCCGACTGGCGGCTCGGCCAGCTTGGCCTGCAGCCGATCTACATGGTCGAGGATCACCCGCTGCCTTGGCTCGCCCCGCTGCTCAACGGCGTTGAGCACGCCAACTTCTTCGAACAGCGCGCCACCGAATATTCCAAGGGCGCGACCAAGGGCAATTGGCAGGACGTGTGGGGCACCTTCGACAAACGCCACGGCGCCAAGGCCGCCAACGAGGAAGTAGCGATCGACGAAGGACCCGACATGTTCGGCGATGAGAACGGCAGCGTCGCAGCGGAGTAGGCCAGGCCTAAATACAAGGAAAAGGGGCCCGCGCTTTGGTGGTGCGGGCCCCTTTTCGTTTTCTGCGATGTTGCAGGGTTAGGCGGCGACTGAATCGGCCTTGCTGTTGGTCGATGCCTTCTTCGAGTTGTTGTTGCTGGCGCTCGTCCTGCTGCTATCGGCCTTGGTACTGCTCTTGGCACGCTTGCCGCTGCGGGACTTCCCGGACGACTTGCTGCTGCTGTCGTCCTTCTTGTCCATGTACTTCTTCACCGCGTAACCACCCACGCCCATGACGAGCATGGCCGGAATGCTGAGACGGCTAAGGACCATAGGCACAGCCGCACCAATGGCAGCACCCGTGGGTCCACCGATACCGCGTGCGTTCTGGGCCATTTTTCCGCCCACCAGGGCGCCAATCATCTTACCAATCATGAAATTTGTCTCCTTTGCCCAACCAACGGAAAGACAGGGCATTCGTTCCAGCCAGTCGCATACCGCACAGCAAGTTTGCTCAGCCGGCGTCGAGCACACGCGAGTCTGCCTGCGAGACCATCACCTTGGACGCGGCAAGCTCGGTCGAATGCTGCCGGACGGTATCGAGGAAGCGGAATTCGGCGCTCGCACGGGCTGGCGTCAGTTCGACCGCGAGGTAGCCGCGCTGCGAAGTGTTGGCCCATCGCAACTGCGGGTTCTCCTCGACCAATGTGCGGGCAAGGCCGGTCTGGTCGATCGTGCCGAGATAGGCCTCGTAACCGGGCGAGGTTACGCTTTGCCCGGCGAACTCCACGCCGACCGGCGTGCCGCCGTGGTCGAGATCGAAGGCCCAGGCATTGTGGCTGTCGCCGGCCAGCACCAGCAAATTGGCATCGGCTTCGAGAGAGGATTGGAACAGTCGCTGGCGCGCGGCGGGGTAACCGTCCCACGCATCCATGTTGGTCGGGATACCGGCCGATCCTGCCAGCACCGCCGCGATGACCCGTTCGCGTACAAATTGCGGTATCGCCTCGGTCATCGCTGCCATCAGCGTGGGCGAAGCTTTGGTGCTGCCCATGATCACCTGCTGGGCGAGCACCTGCCAGACCTTGCCTTCGGCCCGCGAGCGCTTGAGCCCCTCGGCAAGCCAACCCTCCTGCTGGAGCCCGAGCATGGTCCGATCGGGATCGAAATAGGCACCGTTGCGAAAGGCCAGCAGCGCCTGCCGCGCCGCTTCGGGCGATGTCTTCCCCTTGAGGACGCGACCAATGCTGAAGGGTTCGTCGCGCGCGCCCAGACGCGTTTCCAACCGGAAGATCGTGGCAAGATTGCCAATCTCATAGGCAGCGTAGTCGGCATCGCTTACCGGCAACCACTCGCGATAGGCGCGCATCGCGGCACGCTTGCGTACGCTCCACTCTCCCTCGGTTTCTGGCTGATGGTTCTCGGCCCCTGTGGCGTAACTGTCATTGGCGCTCTCGTGATCGTCCCAGCCCATGATCATGGGGTAAAGCTGGGTGAGGCGCTGGAGATCGGCGTCGCGTCGATAATTGGCATGGCGGAGGCGGTATTCTACCAGGCTGACGATTTCCGATGCCGGGTCGAGGAAGCGGCCGGGCAAGGCCTCCGAGCGCGACGGATAGGTTCCCGGCTCGTATTCGTAGAAATAGTCACCGGTATGCACGACGAGGTCGAACCCGTCGGCGGCTGCGGCATGGGCATAGGCATTGAACCAGCCGAAGCCGAGATTGGCGCAGGAAAATACCGCCAGCCTGAACCGGTCGATCGGGCCGACCGGCAGGGTCCGGGTTCGCCCCTCGGCCGAGGAATTGCCCTGTGCGTCGCGGAACCTGTAGGTGTACCAGCGCCCCGGCTCGAGCCTGGTCGCAATTGGCTTCACGCACCAGTCGTTTTCAGGTGAGGCCTCAACCTCGCCGCCGCCGACAATCTTGCGCGCATCGTCGCGGATTTCCCATTCGACCGTCGTCGGCTGCTCGGCGACATAGCGGCTCCACAGCAGCACCGATGACGCGCTTGGCTCGCCGCTGGCGACCCCCCATGCGAAGCCGCGATCTCCCGCGTGTGCGGCGAGCGGCGCGGCAGCGAGGCCTGCGCCCAGCGCCCCCGCCTTGAGTAAACTGCGGCGGTCAAGCGAAGGGATGGCTGCCGCCCCTGGCGGCTCGGTTGGATTCATCAGACATTCCTCTCTCCCGATGTGATGCGCGGAAACGCCAGCAGCGACAAGTCGGTCGATCGCCCTAGGAAAGCGTGCTTGGCGTTGTGGAAAGCGAACTTGACTTCCATCCTTATCGGTGTCAATTAAACTTTACATAAAGCAAAGGGAGCTTGAATGATGTCTATCTCCAAACCCCATCTCGCCGCATTCTTGTCGGGACTGTTCCTCGTTCTCGTCGTCATTCTCACTCGCGGCGATATCCTCTCGGCCAGCCAGGTGGAGGCTGTAGTGCTATTTGGGCCGATCCTGATTTTCACCATGCTGCTGCCCCGCAGCTCGTGTCGCCTGACCCATGGAGACGCATCGTGAGCGCGCCATTGCAGACCGGCGTGCTGGGCCGGGGACCATGGTTCTGGGCCGGGATGGCGCTGATAACGATGGCGATCATCACCGCGCTCGGAATTACCGGCGCTGTCGAGCAGAAGCCGCTCCTGCTTCTGATGCTGCTGGTGCCCGTGTCGCTAATGGTGCCGCTGTTCGTGGCCGCATCGCGCCGTGCAGAGGCGGGTGCGCAAGGTTGCGGCAAGGGCGTGGCGCAAGCCCGCTATATAAAGCGCGTCGGCCTGTTCACCGGGCTCTACCTCGTGGCTATTGCCTCCATGACCTATTTCACCAAGACCGCCGAGGCACAGGGCGCGGTGCGGGTGGTTCTGGCGTTGCTGCCCGGCTTCGCAATCGTCGGGGTGCTATGGGCGGTCGGAAGACTGATCGTCGAGGAAAGCGACGAGTTCATGCGGATGCTGGTGATCCGGCAAACGCTGGTCGCAACCGCCGTTGCACTGTGCGGGGCCTCGATCTGGGGTTTCCTCGAAGCGGCAGATATCGTCCCGCACCTCGATGCCTATTGGGTGGTGGTCGCATGGTTTGCCGGACTTGGCGCCGGAGCGGTGGCCAACCGCATCCAGTTCGGTACTTGGGACGCTATATGAAAAACCGCCTCAAGGTGCTGCGGGCCGAACGCGACTGGAGCCAGCAGGACCTGGCCGAACGGCTCGGCGTCTCGCGCCAAAGCGTCAATGCGATCGAGACCGGTCGCTACGATCCCTCGCTGCCGCTTGCGTTCAGGATTGCCGGCCTGTTCGGCCTGCCGATCGAGCAAATCTTCGAGCCTGAGGAACACGTCGCCGGACGCGATTGACTTTGAGCCCTCGCTGCATGACCAAGTGACAGAAAACCGGGGGAACTACTCAATGCATGGAAATCTCGACGAGCAGGGCGCGCCCAGCGCCTTCGCTTTCGAAGGCAACTGGCGCGAATTCGCGCCGATCGCCTTCACCAACCTGCTGCTGACCATCGTTACGCTGGGCATCTATCGCTTTTGGGCGACCGCGCGCGCGCGCCGCTACCTGTGGTCGCGCAGCCGCTTTGTCGACGAGCATCTCGAATGGGCCGGCACCGGCAAGGAGCTGTTCGTCGGTTTCCTGCTCGTCCTGCTCCTGTTCGGCGTCCCCTATTTCATAGTCAGCTTTGGTGTGCAGGCGCTGATCGCGCGAGGCCACGAGACGGCCGGCGCGGTGATCGCCTTCGCCTCGCTGCTCGCCATCTTCTACCTGTTCGGCGTCGCACGCTTCCGGGCGCTGCGCTACCGCCTCTCGCGCACGCGCTGGCGCGGGATCCGCGGCGGCAGCGACGACAAGGGCTTCCGCTTCGCGCTGTCCTATATGTGGAAGAACCTCGTCGGCTGGATCCCGCTCGGCCTGCTCAT
This sequence comes from Qipengyuania sp. CAU 1752, assembly GCF_054482615.1. NCBI lineage: Bacteria > Pseudomonadati > Pseudomonadota > Alphaproteobacteria > Sphingomonadales > Erythrobacteraceae > Qipengyuania > Qipengyuania sp. CAU 1752. The sequence continues at coordinate 252,811 of NZ_JBTLRE010000001.1, forward strand.
CCCGTGGTCGATGACCAGCCTGTGGAACGAGCGCTGGAGTCGGATGAGCTTCGGCCCGCACCAGTTCGAAGCGCATGCCAAATCCGGGGGCGTGTTCGCGCGCTTCCTGCTGTTTTACCTGACGCCGCTGATCTTCTTCATCGGCGCTATCGCGCTGGGCGGCATGGGCATGTTGGCAGGCTACGGCATCGGCGGCGAGGATGGCATGGCCATTGGCGGGGTACTTGGGATCATCGGCCTCATCCTTTTCTTTTATCTCGGCCTCGGCCTGATCGCGGTCGCCTTCTACGCCAAGTTCTATCGCGAGGTCGTCGGCGCCACACGCTGGGACAATCTCGAATTCAGCTTCGAGGCTTCGACCATGGACTGGGTGAAGCTGCTTGTCGTCGACGTGATCCTGGTCGTCTTCACCCTCGGTATCGGCGCGATCTTCCTCTCCTATCGTCACTGGAAGTTCATGATGACCCATCTTGAGGCGAGCGGCGAGATCCTGCTCGACGAGCTGACCCAGTCGACCACCACCACCGCCAGCCACGGCGAGGGCCTGCTCGATGCCTTCGACATGGGAGCGATCTGAGCCGATGGAAGACAGCTTTCGCCTCGCGGCCAGCTGGTATGACGGGCGCACCGCAGTGCGTCACGAGGGCCAAGGCGTCTGGGACGGGGCCGACACGCTGGTCCTGTCGTCGCCCACTGCCGACGATGTGGTGGCCTTGTCCGAGCTGGTCTTTGCCGAGAACCGTGGCGGGCAGGCAGTCTATCGCAGCGAGGCGAAGCTCGACTTCCGGCTCTTACTGCCCGGCGAGCTGCCGCCGGGCCTCGCCCACCATCTGCCGCGCGAGAGCAAATATGGCGACTGGATCGACCGGCTGGGCCTCGGCAAGGCGGTGGCGATCTTCGCCGTGGCCAGCGCCGCGGTGGGGGCACTGTTCCTGACCGCGCCCGAGTGGCTCGGCCCGCGCATCCCGGCCAGCTGGGAGCGCAATCTGGGCGAGGCGATGATCGGCCATTTCGGCGGTCGCCTGTGCCATACGCCGGCAGGTGACGCGGCGCTGCAAAAGCTGCTCGACAGGATGGACCCGGAGAACGAGCAGGTTCGCGCTGGCATCGCCAATATCGACATGGTCAATGCAGTTGCCCTGCCCGGCGGGCAGGTGCTGCTATTCGACGGGCTGGTACAGCAGGCGCAGAGCCCTGCCGAGCTCGCCGGCGTGCTCGGCCACGAGATCGGCCATGTGCGCGAGCGCCATGTGATGACTGCGCTACTGCGCCAGTTCGGGCTCTCGATCCTGCTGGCCGGAGCCAATTCGGGCGTGTCGGACACGATCTTCGGCGTCGCGGCCATGGGTTATTCACGCGACGCCGAGCGCGAGGCCGATACCTATGCGAGAGCCCGGATGAAGCAGAGCAATGTCTCCCCGCTCGGGGCAGCCAGCTTCTTTGAGCGCCTGTCAGAGCAATATGGCGACGCCGAGGACCAGCCGGCGCTGGTCGGCTGGATCGCCAGCCATCCCGCGCCAGGCGAACGGGCCGGTGCCTATCGCGCCGTTGCCAAGAGCGGTGCCGATTATCCGCCGGTTCTGACCGACGAGGAATTCGCAGCCCTCAAATCGATGTGCCGCGACGATCCCAATGTTGAAGAATTCGAATTCTTCTGAGCCTTGTCATTCGGGCTCCCGAACCGCATCACCGCAGCCCATGACCGAACCACTCTTCCATACCATGCCCGACGGTCGCCGGATCGCCTATCGCCACACCGCAGGCGCAGGACCGGCGCTGGTCTTCCTGCCCGGCTACATGTCCGACATGCAAGGCGGCAAGGCCACCGCTCTGTTCGCCTGGGCGCGCGAGCAAGGCCGTGCCTGTTTGCTGCTCGACTATTCCGGTTGCGGCCAAAGCGACGGCGCATTTGCCGACGGCACGCTGAGCCGATGGCGTGATGAAGTGCTGGCCTTGATCGAGGCGCAGATCGACGGGCCGGTAATCGTCGTCGGGTCCTCCATGGGCGGTTGGCTCAACCTTTTGGTCGGGCTCGCGCTTGGCGACCGGCTCGCAGGACTGGTCGGCATCGCCTCTGCACCGGACTTCACAGATTGGGGGCGCAGTGAAGCGGACAAAGCTGCGTTGCGCGCTGGCCAGACTGTCCTTGACCCCAATCCCTACGGCCCCGAACCGACCCCGTTACATCCTGGTTTCTTTGCCGATGCCGAGACCCATCGCCTGCTCGAAAGCAGCATTGGGCTGACCTGTCCTGTGCGGCTGATCCACGGCCAGCGCGATGCCGACGTTCCGTGGGAGATCACAATGCGGCTGGCCGAAGCACTCGATAGCGAAGACGTGGTGGTCACTCTGGTCAAGGACGGAGACCATCGGCTATCGCGTCCGCAGGATGTCGACCGGCTGATTTCCCTGGTGGAGAATATCGCATGACTGCTCTTTCGGTCCTCGACCTCGTCCCCGTGCGCGAAGGCGGCACTCTGACAGAGGCATTCGCGGCAACCGCCAGGCTGGCGCAGACTGCCGAGCAGGCCGGCTACACCCGCTTCTGGATTGCCGAGCATCACGCAATGGAGGGGGTGGCCGGCGGTGCCACCTCGGTTGCCATCGGCCATGTCGGGCACGCCACCAACACCATCCGTATCGGTGCGGGTGGTATCATGTTGCCCAATCACACCCCGTTCCAGATCGCCGAGCAGTTCGGCACGCTCGACGCGCTGTTTCCAGACCGGATTGACCTCGGACTTGGTCGCGCGCCGGGTGCTGGCCCCGAACTGCAGCGGGCGTTGCGCAAGGATCTGCGCGCTGCATCGGAATATTTCCCGCAGGACGTTGTCGAGCTGCGCGCCCTGCTGGACGGCGATCCCGACCTGTCCATCACAGCCACGCCGGGACGCGGTGCGAATGTCGAATTGTGGATGCTCGGATCGAGTCTGTTCGGCGCGCAATTGGCTGCAAGGCTGGGCCTGCCCTATGCTTTCGCCTCGCATTTCGCACCCGATCATCTCGATAGCGCGCTCGAAGTCTATCGCCGCGATTTCAGGCCCTCCGAGGCACTCGACCGGCCTCATGTCATGGCCGCAATGCAGGTGATGTGCGCCGAGAGCGACGAGGTAGCCCAATTTCTTGCCAGCAGCCAGGCCCAGGCATTTGTGCGGTTGCGGACCGGCAATCCGGGTCAATTGCCGCCGCCGGTGCGGGACTACCGTTCCACCCTGCCGGGCCAGGCCCAGGCCATGCTGGCTCACCTTGAACAGGCAGCGGCAGTCGGATCGCCACACACGGTGGCGCAGCGGATCGAGGACTTCGTTACCCGTACTGGCGCCGATGAAATTATCGTTGCCGGATCGACCTACGACCCTGACGCCAGATGCCGTTCATTGACGTTGACCCGTGAAGCAATGCAGGCAAGGGTCGGAGCGTCATCGCCCTAGCCGCCGGTACGGCTAGCGAGTGCTTGCGGCGAATGTGCCAAAAGCCTAACGGCGAAACAATCCTACGTGGGACGGCAATCAAATAATAGCCGAGGACGTGGGGAAGGCGCAGCAAGGGAGCGCTCGCAGGATGAGCACCACGACCAAGACCGTCGGAACCAAGGCCGACCCGAAACTTCTCCAAGCGTTGACCAGCCGGCTGCGCGATTCATTGCTGCCAGGCGACGATCCCTTCGCCAAGGGCGCCATCGAGGAGGCCGCGCGCTTCATCCTTGCCACTGCCGATAGCCGCGAAGCGGGCGCGCCGGCCATCGCCTTGCAGTCCGAACTCGGCGAACGCCGCGTGCTGCGCATTGCGTTGAACAATGACGACATGCCGTTTCTGGTCGATTCTGTCGCCGCGACCATCGCCGCGCATGGGCTGTCGATCGAACGACTGCTGCATCCGGTGCTGCGGGTGGAGCGTGACAAAAACCACAAGATTACAGCTTTTGCGGCAAAGAACAGCTCTGCGCCCGCCGAATCGCTGATCTATCTGGAAACCGAACGGGTCGATGCCAAACAGCGCCGTGCGCTGGAAAAGGCACTGCGCGTCACACTTTCCGATGTTCGCGCCGCTGTGGCCGACTGGCCCAAGGCGCAGGAGCTGATGACCCGCGACGCCGAATCGATTGCCCCGCATGATGCCGAAGGTGCGGCGCTGTTGCGTTGGCTCAATAGCGGGATGCTGACCCAGCTCGGTCACGTCACCCGCACCCGCAGTGGCGAATTGCAGGAAGTGACCGGCATCTGCCGCAAGAGCGCGCGGCAGATCCTTGCCGATGCCTCCTTTGATCGGGCCTTCGCCTGGTTCGACGATGCCAAGCCGAGCGAACGGCGACTGCCGTTGATCGTCAAGGCCAATCGCGCTTCCAACGTCCATCGCCATGTTCCGCTCGACCTGTTCATCGTCCCGCTAATGAAAGGCGGCAAGCTGCATGCGCTGTCGGTCCACGCCGGTGTCTGGACCAGTGTCGCTCTGACGACCAAGCCGGCCGGAGTCCCGCGGCTGCGCAACCAGCTCGAACAGTTGATGGAGCGCTTTTCTTTCGACCCCGCCGGCCACGCTGGCAAGGCCCTGGTGCACGCGCTCACAGCGCTACCGCACGACCTCGTCATTGGCTTCGAACAGGACGATATCAGCCGGCTTGCCACCACCATGATGGGGTTGGTGGACCGGCCTCGTCCCCGCCTCGCGCTGGTGGAAGCCCCGCTTGCCCGCCACCTGTTCGCCTTCGCCTGGCTGCCGCGCGACATGATCTCGACCGATCTGCGCGGCCGGGTGCAGGAGATGCTTGAAACACATACCGGATCGAAACTGCTCGACTGGAGCCTGGAGGTCGAAGGCGGCAATCTGGCAATGCTCCGGTTCGTTCTCGACTTCCGCGAATCTCCGGGCCGGATCGAGGAGTCAGAGATCGAGGACCGCTTCCTCGATATGCTGCGTGGCTGGAACGAGGCGGTGGAGAAGGCGCTCGGCAAGACCCACGAGGCCGGGCGCGCGGCAGCGCTGGCGACGCGCTATGCCGATGCCTTCCCCCCGTTCTACCGCAATTCCTACGGGGCGCATGAGGCTGCCAAGGATATCGACCGGCTGCGCCAGCTCTTGAGCCATGCTTCGAAGGACGAGGATGTCGCCGACCAGCGCGATGCACGGCTCTATCACCTGACAGGCGATCCGGCCGGGCAAATGCGGCTCAAGGTCTATCAGAACGAAGGCGCGCTGCCGCTGTCCGATGCCGTGCCCGCGTTGGAGAATTTCGGCTTCCGTGTGCTCTCCGAGGTGCCGGCCCCGCTCGACAAGGGTGCGCTCGGGACCGTTCACGATTTCGTGCTCTCGCTGCCAGAGGGCACCGATACCAGCCCCATTCTCGAGCGCGCCGAAACCATCGAGCAAGCCATCGCGGCGGTTCTCAACGCTGGCGCCGAAGACGATCCGTTCAACCGCCTGGTGGTGTCGACCGGTCTTGAAGCGTCCGAAGCAGAACTGCTGCGCGCTTTCTATCGCTATCTGCGCCAGACCGGCATGGGCTTCACGATCTATACCGTGGTCGACGCGCTGGCCCGAGCACCCGAAGTTACCAAGGCGCTGGTTGCCTTGTTCACCGCTCGGCATGATCCGGAGTTTGACGGCAATCGCGACGAGCGCGCCGCCAGCGCCCGATCGGCAATCAAGTCCGGCCTCTCGCGGGTTTCCGCAATCAATGATGATCGCCTGCTGCGCCTCTACCGCAGCGTCATCGATTCGATCCTGCGTACCAATGCATTCGCTCCAGCAGGCCGCGAGGCACTCGCTTTCAAAATAGATTCCGCGCTGGTCCCCGGGCTGCCCAAGCCGGTGCCATGGCGTGAAATCTTCGTCTATTCGCGCCGCGTAGAGGGCATTCACTTGCGTGCCGGACCAGTTGCCCGCGGCGGGCTGCGCTGGTCGGACCGACGCGACGATTTCCGCACCGAGGTGCTGGGCCTGATGAAGGCGCAGAAGGTCAAGAATGCGGTCATCGTGCCATCGGGCGCGAAAGGCGGCTTCTATCCCAAGCAACTGCCCGATCCTGCGCGAGATCGCGACGGGTGGGCGGCCGAGGGTCAGGCCAGCTACGAGGTTTTCATCCGCACGCTGCTTTCAGTCACCGACAATATTGTCGACGGCAAGGTCGTGCACCCTGATAGAGTGGTTATCCGCGACGGCGAAGATCCCTATTTCGTGGTTGCCGCCGACAAGGGCACCGCGCGCTTTTCCGATGTGGCCAACGCCATCGCCCAATCACGCGACTTCTGGCTCGATGATGCCTTCGCCAGCGGCGGCTCGAACGGCTACGACCACAAGGCAATGGGCATCACCGCCAAGGGCGCGTGGGTTTCGGTCCAGCGACACTTCCTCGAAATGGGCACGGATGTACAAACCGACCCGATCGAGGTCGTTGGTTGCGGCGATATGTCAGGCGACGTGTTCGGCAATGGCATGTTGTTGTCCAAAGCGATCAAGCTGGTCGCTGCTTTCGACCACCGACATATCTTTATCGATCCCGACCCCGATCCTGCTGCCAGCTGGAAAGAGCGCAAGCGCATGTTCGATCTGCCGCGATCGAGTTGGGAAGATTACGACAGCGCATTGATTAGCAAGGGCGGCGGCGTGTTCCCACGCAGCGCGAAGGTCATCAAGCTGTCCAAGGCCGCGCAAAAGGCGCTCGGCATAGAGCAATCCCAGATCGAACCGGACGCGTTGATTTCAGCCATTCTCAAGGCCCCGGTGGACCTGCTCTGGTTCGGCGGAATCGGCACCTATCTCAAGGCTTCGCACGAGAACAACGTCCAGGTCGGCGACCCGTCGAACGACGCTTTGCGCGTCGATGCCCGCGATCTCCAGGTCAAGGTTATCGGCGAGGGCGCAAACCTGGGCGTCACCCAGGCGGCGCGGATCGAATTCGCGCTGAGGGGCGGGCGCATCAACACCGACTTCATCGACAATTCGGCTGGCGTCGATTGCTCGGACAACGAGGTCAACATCAAGATCGCGCTGGCCGACGCCAAGCGCAGCGGCAAGCTCTCGGAAAAGCGGCGGGTGGCCCTGCTGGCCAAGATGACCGACGAAGTGGCCGAGATCGTGCTCGAGGACAATCGCCTCCAGGCGCTCGCCCTCTCGATCGCCGAGAATGGCAGAAGCGATGCGGTCGGATCGTTCCTGCGGGTTGCCGACACCCTCGAGGAGATGGGGTATCTCGACCGCCGGACCGAGGGGCTGGGTGATAACGAGACCCTGCTCCGGCGTGCGACCGATGGTGCCGGGTTCGTTCGCCCCGAACTCGCCGTGCTTTTATCGTCTGCCAAACTGGCACTGCAAGACGCAATCGAGGCTAGCACGCTGCCCGACGACCCTGAGCTCGAGCGCAATCTGGTCCAGTATTTTCCTGCCCCGATGCGCGACAGCTTTGGCAAGCAGATCAGGGACCATCGCCTGCGGCGTGAGATCATCGCCACCGACCTTGCCAACCGTGTCGTAAACCGGCTCGGCATCGTCCATCCATTCGAGCTGGCCGAGGAAGAAGGCGTAGGGCTCGGCGAAGTCGCCACCGCATTCGTAACGGCCGAACGACTGTTTCATGCCCGGGAGATCTGGGATGAAATCGACGCCTCGCAAATGCCCGAACAAACGCGGATCATGCTGTTCGACAAGGCTGCTGTCGCCATGCGTATGCAAATGGCGGACCTGCTTCGCGTTTGCACCGGACTGGAAAGTCCGAGCGAAGTCGTTGAGGACCTGGGTGCAGGGATCGCCATCTTGTCCGAGGGAACGGCAACCCTGCTGGCCGAAGAGAGCCAAGCTCTGTCCGACCGGCTGCGGGACAAGTTTTCCGAAGGCGGCGCACCTGACCGGATTGCCCAGCGCATCGCCCACCTGTTCGATCTCGACGGCGCAGTGGGCTTGGCCCAACTGGCCGGCCGGGCAGAGATGGACCCGCGCAAGCTGACCCTTGCCTTCACCGGGCTGGGAACCAAGCTCGGCCTGACATGGGCGCAGGGCACGGCGGCACTGATGACCCCCTCCGACGTGTGGGAGCGGTTGCTCGTCGCCGGCCTGGCCCGCGATTTCCAGCAGATGCGGCTCGATTTCCTCGAACGCATTTCACGCCGCAAGGGGATGAAGGAAAACCCCATGCAGGTGGTTGATACCTGGATCGAGCAGAACAGCTCCGCCATCCGCCAGTTCAACTCCATGGTGACCCGTGCGCAGGCGCATAATCCGGTGGCCCCTGCCATGCTGGCCCAGATAGCCAGCCAGGCACGCAACCTGTTGTCACGCTAGTCACACAGCGGGAAATCGGCAGCCGGCGAGTTCACCCTTGACGGGTGTGCTCGCCGAGCCGCATCCGGTCAGCCATGGAACACGCGGATATCATCATCGTCGGAGCTGGGCATGGCGGAGCACAAGCCGCAATGGCTTTGCGTCAAAAAGGGTTCGAGGGCTCCATCGCGCTCGTTACGCGCGAGAAGGACCCTCCGTACGAGCGCCCGCCATTGTCAAAGGAATACCTTGCCGGAGAGAAACCCTTTGAGCGGATCCTGATCCGTCCGCAGGCTTTCTGGGCGGACAAGGACATCGACTTGCGGTTGGGCCAGGCGGTCACCGGCATTGATGCCAAGACCCACCAGGTCAGCTTCGCAAATGATACTACGATGACCTATGGCAAACTGGTCTGGGCTGCCGGGGGCGACCCGCGCATGCTCTCCTGCACTGGCACAGACCTTGCCGGAATCCACGCCATCCGGACTCGCTCCGATGTCACGCGCCTCCAGTCCGACCTTGAAGGCGGGGCGCGGCGGGCAGTCGTGGTCGGCGGGGGGTACATCGGCTTGGAAGCGGCGGCAGTGCTGCGCAAAATGGGCTGCGAGGTAACTGTGTGCGAGGCGATGGACAGGGTGCTCTCAAGGGTTGCCGGGGAGGAGCTTTCGGACTTCTATCAGGACGCGCACCGTGCGGCAGGGGTCGATGTTCGACTTGAGGCGCAGGTCGCCGCAATCGAAGGGGCTGATGGACACGTCACCGGCGTCCAGCTTGGCGATGATGAGACCATCCCTGCTGATATCGTAATTGTCGGTATCGGTATTGTTCCGGCCATCGGCGCGTTGATCGAGGCCGGAGCATCGGGTTCCAACGGGGTCGATGTCGATGAATTCTGCCGCACATCGCTCGATGACATCTACGCCATCGGCGATTGCGCCGCCCACGCCAACGATTTTGCTGGCGGCGCAGTCATCCGGCTTGAATCGGTACAGAACGCCAATGACATGGCGACAACGGTGGCGCTTCACATCACCGGTCAGGCCAAGCCTTATCACGCGACGCCGTGGTTCTGGTCCAACCAGTATGATCTGCGACTCCAGACGGTTGGTATCTCTGCCGGATACGACAAGACTGTATTACGCGGCGATCCGGCCGAGCGCAGTTTCTCGGTGGTATATCTGAAGGAAGGCCGCGTCATCGCGCTGGATTGTGTCAATCGCACCAAGGATTACGCGCAAGGGCGCAAGCTGGTCGAAGCCCGGCTGGAAGTGAGCGAACAGCAGTTGGCCGACGGTGAAACGCCGCTCAAGGAATTGCTCTAGGCGAATTTTAACGAAGCCGTACCGCGGCCCAGTCCGCGGCCTCGGCGACGACAGGATCCGGGTCGGACCGCAACGCCTCGACCTGCTCCACCAGCGATGGATCCGCGCTGTTCCCGGCCGCGATCAGGCAATTGCGCACGAAACGATTGCGGCCGATGCGCTTGATCGGCGAGCCGGAGAAAAGCTGGCGGAACGTCGCGTCATCCAGTTGCAACAGGTCCTCAAGCAACGGCGCGACCAGCTCTGCGCGCGGGGCGAACGCCTTGGCCCTCGCCGCGGTGTCGGCGAACTTGTTCCACGGGCACACCGCCAGGCAATCGTCGCAGCCGTAGATGCGGTTGCCCATCGCCGCGCGGAACTCTTCCGGGATCGGCCCGGCATGCTCGATGGTGAGATAAGAGATGCAGCGCCGCGCATCGAGAACATAGGGTTGCGGGAAGGCATCGGTGGGGCAGGCGGCCTGGCAGGCATTGCAAGAACCGCAGCGATCTTCGTGAGGTTCGTCCGCCACGAAGGGCTGCGTGCAATAAATTGCGCCGAGGAATAGCCAGCTGCCATGTTCGCGGCTGACAAGATTGGTGTGTTTCCCCTGCCAGCCGATCCCGGCTGCCTCGCCCAGCGGCTTTTCCATCACCGGGGCGGTATCGACGAAGACCTTGAGTTCGGTTTCCGGAGCCTCAGCCACCAGCCATCGCGCCAGCGCCTTCAGCGCTTTCTTGACCGTATCGTGATAATCGCGCCCCTGGGCATAGACCGAAATCCGCGCCCGGTCAGATACTCCCTCCAACGCGAGCGGATCGATATCGGGTGTGTAAGCCATGCCGAGCGCGATGACGCTGCGCGCTGCTGGCCACATCGAATGTGGACCTTGTCGCACATCGGCGCGGTCCTCCATCCAACCCATCGATCCGTGATAGCCGGCCTCGATCCACTCATGCAGCCGGTTTGCCCGCGCCGGATCATCGGCGGCGGGGGCGAAGCCGATGCTGGCAAAACCCAGCTCCTTCGCCTTCGCGACGAGGCGTTGCTGCAAGTCAGGGGTTGCGGCGGCGTTAACCACGCTTAGGGTACCTCGCATTCAGACCCGGCGGTTAACGCGCCGGAATGGATATGGCGCTAGGCGAAGCCTCTTTCCCGGGCAATGGTATGGATGGAACCTTATTGGCGGCGAGCATGACCGCACCGACCCGGCCATTGGCGATCGAGGCCAAGGGGCTGGTCAAACGGTTCGACGGCGTGCTGGCGGTCGACGGTGTCGACATCGCCGTTCCTCAGGGCGCCATTTACGGGATCCTCGGCCCGAATGGCGCCGGCAAGACCACCACCTTGCGGATGCTGCTGGGCATTATCGATCCCGATGAAGGGGTGCGCCGAGTTTTCGGGCATGACCGTCCGCACGAAATCGGCCGCCTGATCGGCTATCTCCCCGAGGAGCGCGGATTATATCCGGCAATGAAAGCCTATGAAGCGATCGGCTTCATGGGTGCCTTGCGCGGCATGAAGGTGTCCGAAGCGCGCCAGCGCGGACGCGAACTGCTCGAAGCGCACGGCCTCGGCCACGCGGTCGACAAGCAGATCCGCCAGCTTTCGAAGGGCATGGCGCAAACCGTGCAACTGCTCGGCACGCTGGTGCATCGTCCGAGGCTCGTGGTGCTCGACGAGCCGTTTTCTGGCCTCGACGCGATCAACCAGGGCAAGCTGGAGCAGCTGATCCGGCAACTCGCCGACGATGGTACCACGGTGATTTTCTCGACCCATGTGATCCACCATGCCGAGCGACTGTGCGACGATGTCGCCATCATCGCCGGTGGCAAGGTGCCCTATGCCGGCAGCGTTGAAGAAGCGCGCGATCGTATCCCGGCGCAGGTCAAGCTGGAGACCAAGGCTCGCGAAGGTGCCTGGCGCCAGGCCTTGCCGGCCGATGCGCGGCGGGTCGGCGATTTCTGGACCTTCTCGCTGCCTGAAAGCGGAATCGAGCCATTGCTACGGGCGCTGATCGAAGGCGAGGCCGGCATCCTCTCGCTCGCCATCGAGCGGGCCGGGCTGCACGATGCCTTTGTCCATATCGCCGGCGAGGCGGCAGCTGCCGCGCTCGACGCCGAGCCCCAGAATGTGAGCGCGCGTTGATGGATACCCCTACCGGCAATTCGCGGCTCAGCCTGTTTGCAGCGGCAATGGTGATCGCCCGGCGCGATTTCGTCGCTGTCCTGTTCAGCCGCGCCTTCCTGTTCTTCCTGCTCGGACCGTTGTTTCCAATCGTCGTCGGCGGACTCGCCGGTGGTATCGGCAGCCAGGTGAAGCAGGAAACCGCCAATCCCGAACTCGCGGTTCTGCTGACCCCGGCCGAGAGTGGACGGATTGCCCGCGCCCACCTGGCGCTGACCGATCGAATTGGCGGCGCGCTGCCGCCGCTTATCATCCTTGATGAGCCGCCCGGCGCCGATCCGTCGGCGATCCTAGCCGAAAAGCGCGGAAATATTGCTGCTATCGTCTCCGGTTCACTGGCCGCGCCGGTCCTGACCGGGCCACCCGATCAACTCGCCCGCCTCGAAGGCCGCGTCGCTTTACTCGCCGCGACAGCGTTGGAAGACGCGCCAACCCGATTTCCCGAAATCGCCAAGCAGAGCGTAGTGACCAGCGGCGCTACCGAGCGATCGGGCCGGATCATTACCGCCCAGGCGGGACAGATGCTGCTGTTCCTGCTCACCATGCTGCTGGCTGGCATGGTCCTGTCCAACCTGGTCGAGGAAAAGGCCAACAAGATCATCGAAGTCCTCGCCGCTGCCATTCCCATGGACGCGGTTTTCTTCGGCAAGCTGTTCGCCATGCTGGGCGTGTCCTTTGTCGGCATCGCGGTGTGGGGAGTGGTCGCGCTCGGCATTGTCGAACTGGCGAACGTCGATCTCGACCGCCTGCCCGAACCGGCGGTCGGCTGGCTGCTGTTCGTCACTCTGGGGGTGGCCTATTTCGCCATGGGCTATCTGCTGCTTGGCTCGCTGTTCCTGGCGATCGGTGGATTGGCGACGACCGTGCGCGAAGTGCAGACGCTGTCGATGCCGGTCACAATGCTGCAACTGCTGGTGTTCTTTGCCGCCAGCCTGGCCGTGGCCGACCAGGGGTCGACCTATGAATGGGCGGCGGTCATCATTCCCTTCAGTTCGCCCTTTGCCATGCTTGCACGCGCCGCGATGCAGGAAGGTCTCGTGCAGCATCTCGTCGCACTAGTTTGGCAGGGAGTGGCGGTCGCGCTGTTCGTCAAGGCCGGTGCCATGCTGTTCCGCAAACGGGTGATGCAATCCGGCAGCGGCGGCCGCAAGGCGAAACGTCGCCTGTTTCGGCGCCGTACCGAAACAGCTTGAGCCTCGGTCCGTCAGAGCAACCGGCGCGGCCCGATCTAAGTCCATTAAGTCGCGAAACGCAACCTACTATTGACACACCTGTCAATACGCGCAGGATGGCAGGCAATGACGGGCTGGCCGACCAGAGTCGCCCGCGACAGGAGGATTAGGCTGATGGCGACGATCGCACCCCCGCGCGAAATGGAGAAAACCGAGTGGACCCGTTCGCCCCAGGCGCATGAGGCGCTCGACCAGCATTTTCGTGAGCATCCCGACGCCAAGCCGCAGCACCCCCACAAGTGGGATACCAGCCGCTCGGACATCTATGCCGAGAATCGGTGGGAGCCGATCTTCAAGGAAATGCGCGCCGCCGGGCCGCTCCACTACATCCCCGAAAGCCCGTTCGGCCCCTATTGGAGCGCAGTCGGGCACAAGGCGATCCAGCATATCGAGGCACTGCCCGAGCTGTTTTCATCGAGTTGGGAGCATGGCGGGATCACCATTCTCGACCGGCTCGACGAGGACGACATGGAAGAAGGGCAGGAGCGGTTCGAACTGCCGATGTTCATCGCCATGGATCGGCCCAAGCACACCGGCCAGCGCCGCACCGTTGCCCCCGCCTTCGCGCCGACCGAAATGAAGCGGCTCGACGACGACGTGCGCAAGCGCACCGGCGACCTGCTCGACCAGCTTCCGCGCGGCGAGACTTTCGACTGGGTGCACGAGGTCTCGATCCCGCTCACTACCGGGATGCTGGCGCTGCTGTTCGATTTCCCCTGGGAAGACCGTGACCTGCTGACCTTCTGGTCCGATTGGTCGGGCGATACCGAGCTGATGCTGGCGGGCAAGAGCATGGAAGAGACCCGGCGCGGTATCCAGCGCGAGATGGCAGCCTATTTCCAGCAATTGTGGGCCAAGCGTTCGCAAGAAGAGCCGGGGCCGGATCTGATCTCGATGATGATCCACTCGCCGGCGATGAACCAAATGAGCCCGCAGGAATTTATGGGCAATCTGGTGCTGCTGATCGTGGGCGGGAATGACACCACAAGGAACACGATGAGCGGGATCATCCACGCGCTCGACAAATTCCCTGACCAGCGCAAACTGTTTGAGGAGCAGCCCGACCTCATCCCCAACGCGGTGCAGGAATGTATCCGTTACCAGACCCCGCTCAAGCACATGCGGCGCACCTGCACCGAGGATACCGAGGTCTTCGGCCAGCAGATCAAGGCCGGTGACAAAGTGGTGCTATGGTACAATTCCGCTAATCGCGACGAGGAAGTGTTCGGCGAGGATGCCGACAAGCTCGATATCACCCGCGAGAACGCGCGCCGCCACCTGGCCTTCGGCTACGGTATCCACCGCTGCGTCGGGGCCCGACTGGCAGAACTGCAGTTGCGCATCCTGCTGGAGGAAATGCACAAGCGCCGGATGCGCGTCCACGTAGCCGGAGACGTCGAGCGCGTGCGCGCCAATTTCGTCGAGGGCTTTCGCAAGCTCGAGGTCGAAGTCACCGAGTTCTGAGCAGCCGATAATGTGAGGTCGGTGCAACCATTGGCGTGGTTGCGTCGTATTCAGAGGCGTTGGGCTATAAATTGCCCTCTGCAAGCTGGAGCCTGTCATGAATGTCACCACCAACCGTCGCACCATGCTGGGCTGGATTGGAACTGGCGTTTCGCTGGCCACGTTGGCGGCTTGCGGTGCGCACCCGGCCGAAGCGAAGAGCTTTCCAGTCAGCAAGTCGGAGGCGCAATGGCGCAAGCAGCTGAGCGCGCAGGAATTCAGCATATTGCGGCAGGAGGCGACCGAACGCCCCTATTCCTCGCCCCTCGACAGCGAAAAGCGCAAAGGCACCTTCGTTTGCGCTGGCTGTGGCAACGCGTTGTATTCCTCGCGCCACAAATATGACAGCGGCACTGGTTGGCCGAGCTTCTGGCAGCCCATCGATCGCGGCGCGGTTGGCACGGCGCGAGACTTCAAACTCGGCTATCCGCGTACCGAGGTCCATTGCGCCGATTGCGGCGGGCATCTGGGACATATCTTCAATGACGGCCCGGCGCCAACCGGCAAACGGCATTGCATCAATGGCGGGGCAATGGATTTCAGGCCCGCGTAACGGGTGCCTAGTCGGTAATCCGCCAGATGCGGAAACTCTCCGGCGTGCCCAGATCTACCGGTTCGAGCCAGGATGGCGGGGTTCCGTCGCGCAGTCGCGCAGCGAGGCTCCCTTCCACTCCTCGGCGGACGTAAATTTCGGGTTCGAACAGGTCGGTGCACATCACCATGTAGCGCGCCCCATGCTTGGCTATCAGTACTCGCGCATCATCCGGCGTTGATGTGAATGCGCTGATAACGTCGCGCATGGCGGCTTCGGCGCGATGGTGGCCCGTTGCCACCACGGCATGCGGCGATTTTTGCAAGATGGCCGGTCCGATATCGAGCGGGGCGAACACCGTCGCAGGCTCCAGTTCACCCAGCGCCTCGGCACTGGAGAACAGCTCGCAAGAAGACTCTTTGGAACTTCCGCTGGCATCGCCTCCGGATTGCGCCATCAGCCGCTGAATGCCGAGATAGGGTGCCGACGGCACCAGAACCAGCATCATGCCGAGCACGACTCCCATGCGTTGGAGCAAGACCGGCGAACTGCGGAAAGTTTCGAGCCCGCGCTTGAGCAAATAGCCAAGCGGCAGGGCCGCCAGCATCGAGGCAAACGCCATCGAGCGCCAAACCAGCAGGCCGAGCACAAAGGCACCGCCAAGGACGAGCAGGTAGTCGCTCCACCAGCTGCGTTTCCATCCGGTCGACCGACTGAATAGGTAGATGGCAACCCCGATACCGGCTGCGACCTGCATCAACTGCGGATAGATCAATGACGGCTGGAACCAGATCGGGCGGCCTTCGAGCACATTTTCGTACCAGTAATCGCGCACCATCGGGTCGAGCGCGCCAAAAGGAGTTCGCAGGCATTGCGGAGAGGCCAAGCCGAATACGGCAAGTCCCGATGCGCCTGCCAGGCCGAGGCCGAGGACGACCGCAGGCCAGGGAATCGGAGGCGCCCAGGCGAGGAATGTTACACCAACTGCAACAGCAGAGAAGAAGCCGACATGCGGCAAGGTCAGCGCGTCGCAATACAGCACCATGTCGCTCGTACCACGGGTCGCGACGAAAAGCAGGGCGAGCGAGGTGGCGAGCGCCTGCAGGTATCCGACCAGCCAGAACCTCTGCTTGCAGTCGCGCAGCCAGCGCAACGCCAGCACCCCGCCGAACAAGGCCGCTATCGGCAGCAGTTCGAGCGAAACGGCGATGCCCAGCCCCATGGCTAGACCGGCCAGAGCGCCGCCCTTCCAGTCCTGGCGGTGCAGGATTGCCCACATGGCCGCCGCCACTGCACAGATCTGCCACCCGTGGTGATCAATCCGCAAAGGCTGGAATTGAAACACCAGCGAGGGAAGGAAGCCAAGCATAATACAGGCCAGGCCTGCGGTTTCGACATCGAACAGCCGCCACGTCATGCGGCCGAGAAACAGCATGGTAACCAGAAGCGCCAGTAGCGGTACCAACACGACGGCGACCTGCTCGGCCGGCGCGGTGCCCAGGAGCGGGGCCAGGCCCGCGACCACCAGCACCAGTGGCAGGTCGACCAGGCGCGACCAGTGCATCGGCACCGATCCAAGCGGGTCGACGCGGTATTGTTTGAGATCGAACCAGTCCTGCCCGGCCAGCAGGTCTCGCACCTGAACCAGCCGCAGGACGTCATCGGGATCAGGAAAGCGTCCGATGGTAATATTCTTCCACGCCGTCAGCAGCAGCAATACGCTGATCGCCAGCCACACCAGGAAGACCCGGCGCAGCGGAAACTCGCTTGTGCGCAGACGCCGGTCTTCGGTCGGATAGGTCATCGCATCAGCCCCCGTGGCGGAATACGACCTTGCTGCGCAGCAGCCAGGTCAGGGCAAAGCTTGCGCCCACCGCCAACAATTTGGCAATTCTCGGATCAATACCGGCAAGCTCTCCCATGCCGACAATGGCTGTCGTAAGCGCCAGTCCGGCCAATGCCGACCCGACGAACAGTGCCTTCTGGCGGGTCCTTCCGGCTCCGCGCTCTGCAACCCTGCCGGTAAAGACAGTGCGGCTGGAGAGCAGCCAATGGGCCAGAATGCCGAGCGAATAGCCGATCGCCGAGGCCAGGACCGCTGGCACGCTGCCCGCCAGCAAGGCGAGGAAGCTGCCGATATCGACAGCAAGGGCACCGACACTGGCAAGCAAATAGCGCACCAGAACGATATCCTTGAGGCGATGGAGCAAGGCCATTGTCGGTTGTATCTCCCTGCGTCGCGCAGTGTCAGGCGACACGGCGCGAACCGTCTTCTGCAACTTCTTCATCGGCGACGATACGTTCGGGCACATCGCGCATCGAATTGAGCGCCGCAGCCTGGTCCGGGCTCACTTCGTGGCTTGCCTCGCGAGCCGGGATCGCCTTCTCGGCACCCTCGTCCCCGGCTTCATGATATTCGGCATCCTCGTTAACACACCAGATATCGTAGACCCGTTCCCCGGCGAGGATGTTCTCGACCGTGAGCATGGCCGTCATCATCGCGTGATCCTGGTTGTTGTAGCGGTGCATGCCATTGCGTCCGACAAGGTGAAGCGAAGGATATTTGTGCTCCAGTTCGCCGCGCATGGCGGCGACATTGGCAGCATAGTCCTCGTCATAGACAGGATAGGCCTTTTCCTGCCGCACCACTGCGCCGCCCTTGACCTTCTTGGGGTCGAGCAGACCCAGCGTATTCATCTCCTTGGTGGCGAGTTCGACCAGGTCGTCATCGGCCATGTCCCAAAGTCCGTCGCCTTCGAAGCAGAAATATTCCAGGCCGACACAGGCCATGTCCTCGTCCGGGATCATCTCGGGCGACCAGCTGCGGAAGTTCTGCACCCGGCCCACCTGGACCTTCGAATCGTGGATGTAGATCCAGTTGTCGGGGAACAAGTCCTCGCCTTCGACCATCAAAGCCACGGTGAGGAAGTCGCGATAACGTAGGTTTGAACCGTTCCAGCTCGTCTCGGGCAACGGGTGGAGGCGGGCCCCCAGCTCGCGCATCGGGGCCGAACTAATCGCGTGGCCAGCCTTGATGACGATCTTCTCGCCATCCTTGTTGACCGCGCTCATGCGCCAGCCGCCGTCGCCATCGCTGGCAAGTTGGTCAAGCCCGTAGCCCATGATGACTTGGCCGTTACCGCTGGCAATGATCTTGTCTCGGGCGGCTTCCCACATCATGCCCGGGCCCTGGCGCGGATAGCGGAAGCTTTCGAGCAGGGTCTTCACTTCCTGTCCGTCATTGGGCTTCTTGTTGAGGCCGAGCGAGCGCTTCAAACCGTCGGTCACCGCGTTCCAGAGCGAAAGCCCCTTGATCCGCTGGGCTGCCCAGTCAGCGCTCATCTCGTTGCAGGGCATGCCCCAAACCTTCTCGGTGTAGGTCTTGAAGAAGATTGAATAGAGCTTGTGGCCGAACTGGTTGGTGGTCCAGTCCTCGAAGCTCTTCACGTTCTTGAGCGGGAATACCTTGCGCCACAGATAGCTGGCCATGCAGGCGGTCGAACGCAGAATGCCGAGGTTCGACAACGCCTCGAATGCGCGCAGCGGATAGCTGTAGAACTTGCCCTCGTAGTAGATGCGGCTCATCCGCGGACGCTGGATGAAATCGTCAGGCAGGATCTCGTTCCACAGGTCGACAACCTGCTGGCTCTTCGAAAAGAACCGGTGTCCGCCGATATCGAAGCGATATCCCTCATGCTCGACCGTGCGGCTGATGCCGCCGACATAGGTCTCGTCCTTCTCGATGATGGCGACCGACTTGCCGGCCTTGGTCAGCAGATAGCCGGCGGTCAGGCCAGCCGGGCCTGCTCCGACAATGGCAACATCGACATTCAGTTCAGAAGAATTAGCGGTTTTCATCAAGGCCCCCCGGGTGTTGATCAGTTGACCGGGGAGTGAAGGAAATTGGTTAGGGAGACGTTAAAATGCAGGGTTCGTCGCCTGTAACCGACCAATTTCGGCCGTAAATCAGGCGTTGCCGTCGATCTGCGCCAGAAAATCGGCGAACTCGCGCAGGGAAAAGGTTTCCTCGAAAACCAGCCCGTGACTTTGGTCGTGCCGCCAGCGCACCTTGGCATAACGAGGCGCAAGGCCGGGCGCGGCGACACGCATCAACTGGCCATGCGCCCATGCCCGGTCAGCCTCGATCCGCGCACCCTGCTGCGACAAGTTCGTGATGAGAGCTGTTCCACGGTCCGGTCCAACCATGACGGTGGCGGGCAGTGTGACTGCGACCCGCATCGGGCGCCGTGGAAAGCAGGCGTCCTCGGCCAGGATTTCCTCCAGCGCGACAGGATCGCGAAACTTGAATCCGGCTTCGCCATCGCGTTCCCAGACCTTCTCGATCGAATAGGGATGACCATCGCGCAACTCGACAGTGAAGCAATCTCCCGGAGGAAGCGGATGGAATGTCCGGATGCTGATGCCGGAGACCGACAAATCGCGCACAACGCACAAGAACTCGCTCTTGGCAGTGCGCAGCTTGGCCTGCCGCATCATTAAAGTATAGCGCGGCGCCTTGCGCTCTTCGATGCGCGTGGCCGGCTTACTTCGATGAAACGGTAATGATGGCGTAACTTCGCCCTGCATGCGTGCCTGCTCCGCTCGAATGGAGCACAAGGTGTGGCAGGGTCCGGCTAGGAATTGCTGATCGTGCGACTACGCAGAGACACTTAGCTGCAGGACCGCAGCAGCAGCCGAAGGCAAGTGGTGCGGGTGGTGGGACTCGAACCCACACGAGCAAAGCTCAGGGGATTTTAAGTCCCCGGCGTCTACCATTCCGCCACACCCGCACAGCGCGACACTCGCGTCGCGAATGGGTGCTCTAGCGATCTCGATGCGGATGGGAAAGCGGCAGCTCAGGGATTGAGCGCGTTGCGCATTTCCTTGCCTGGCTTGAAATAGGGAACGCGCTTGGCCGGGACGTCGACCGGCTCGCCAGTCCGCGGGTTGCGGCCCTGCCGCGCCTCTCGCTCGCGCGTGGAAAAGGCACCGAAGCCGCGTAGCTCGACGCGGCCGCCTTCGGCCAATCGCTGCGTGATTTCCTCGAAGAAAATATCGACAACCTGTTCAACCTCGTCTGCACGCAGATCGGGATTGTCATTCGCCAGCAACTGCAGAAGTTCTGAACGGATCATATGAGCCTCC
Organism: Qipengyuania sp. CAU 1752; assembly: GCF_054482615.1. Taxonomy (NCBI): domain Bacteria; kingdom Pseudomonadati; phylum Pseudomonadota; class Alphaproteobacteria; order Sphingomonadales; family Erythrobacteraceae; genus Qipengyuania; species Qipengyuania sp. CAU 1752. The sequence goes on from NZ_JBTLRE010000001.1 coordinate 272,964, forward strand.
GGTGCGCCCGGGCGGGCGACCTGTCCAAGATTTCAGCCCGACCCCATCGGGCAGCGATGAAACGATCCCGCACCGCTACGGCGATAATGTCAGAATTAACTTAAACGCGCAATTGGGAGAAAAATATCGGCAAAAGGGCCCCAAAATCAAACAGTTTGAGCCGAAGATCTTTGCAAAAGTTGCTCAAGATCAATATCCAGCCGCTGAATTTTGTCCCTGATTTCAGGCCATTCCTCGTCAAGGAAGGTCTCACGCTCGGCCTTGCGGAGACGGTCGGTCGCACCCTTCACCACATACATGCCCACACCGCGCTGGACCTCGACCAGCCCATCAACCTGAAACTGCTGATAGGCCTTGGCCACGGTGAGGGGATTGGCTCCCTGCTCGGCAGCGAAAGCACGGACCGAGGGTAGCATTTCACCCTCGCGGTATCGCCCATCAAGAATGGCGGCAGCGATGATATCGCGCAAACGCAGATAGACGGGGCGGTTGGCTGTGCTCATAGGTGCAGTAGTGCCATAATACAGCGGGGCAGGTCAAGCCCACGCGATTTCGCTTAATCGTCGGTAAAGGTGGTTTCGTCTGCAACAAGTTCTTCACAATGCAAAATCAGGCGCTAGGGTGCGCCGCCATGAGAAAGCTGCATGAGCAGCCGTACAGTTCGGGGAACATTCGATGAAAGATTTCGCTCTTTGGAACGAGGGTGACTGGATCGCGGCGATCGCGTCAGTCGTCCTGGTGATATTTCTGGCCGCGGGGGCATTCGCGGTAACGCGCAGAACCCCAGAAGTCGGCGGTCATCCGAAGGGGCTCTACATCCTGTTTTTCGCCGAGATGTGGGAGCGCTTCTCCTACTACGGCATGCGTGCCCTGCTGATTTTCTACCTGACACAACATTGGCTGTTCAACGATAGCGCGTCGAACATCGTCTACGGTGCCTATGTCAGCCTGGTGTATATTACGCCGGTGCTCGGCGGCTGGCTCGCGGATCGCTATCTCGGGCAGCGCAAGGCGGTGCTGTTCGGCGCCGTGCTGCTGACCTTCGGCCACTTCCTGATGGCCTTCGAAGGAACCGGCGGGCAGAACGATCCGACGATCAACATCTTCTGGCTCGCGCTGAGCTTCATCATCGTCGGCTCGGGCTTCCTCAAGGCCAATATCTCGGTCATCGTCGGCCAGCTCTACCCACGCACCGACGTCCGCCGCGATGGCGCCTACACCATCTTCTACATGGGCATTAACGTCGGCGCTGCAATCGGTACGATCATCGCCGGTTATCTCGGCGTCACGCTGGGCTGGGCCTATGGCTTCGGCGCTGCCGGTATCGGCATGTTGCTGGGCCTGATCGTCTTCATTCTCGGCAAGCCCTTGCTGCTCGGCCAGGGCGAGCCGCCCAAGCTGCTCGGCAAGAGCACCGAAATGTCCATGTATGCCATCGGCGTGGTCGGCGTGGCGATCATGTGGTTGCTGATCCAGTACCAGTCGGTCGTTGGCGGGCTGATGCTGGTCGCAGGCGTGGCCCTGCTCGGTTATGTCCTGTTCGAGGCTTTCAAGCTCGATAAATACCCGCGCGAGCGGATGTTCGCGATCCTGTTCCTGATCGCGCTGCAGCCGCTGTTCTGGGGCCTGTTCGAGCAGGCCGGCGGTTCGCTCAACCTATTCACCGATCGCTATATCAGCCTGGGCGGCGTTCCGGCGCCGATCTTCCAGTCGATCAATCCGATCTACATTATTCTGCTGGCGCCTCTGTTCGCCTGGCTGTGGACCTTCCTCGGCCGCAAGGGGCTCGAACCCTCGACCCCGGCGAAGTTCGGACTCGGCCTCGTCCAGCTGGGCTTCGGCTTCCTGGTGCTGGTGTGGGGCGCGGCGACTGTCGGCGTCGATGCCAAGGTTCCGGTGATCTTCCTGTTCGGCATCTACCTGTTCCACACGACCGGCGAGTTGTGCCTGTCGCCCGTGGGACTGTCGGCGATGAATCGGCTCGCACCGCGTCACCTGGCATCACTGATCATGGGTGCATGGTTCTTCGCCACGGCAGGCGGCAATTACGTTGCCGGCATGATCGGCGCTGCAACCGGTGGTGAAGATGGTGAGATGACCCGCGAAGGCACGCTGGCGGTTTACCAGCAGATCGGCTGGGTCGCGATCGGCGTGGGTATCGTGGTCATCCTGATTGCCCGTTTCGTCAAGAAGCTCATGCATCTCGATACGCTCGCCGACGACGGTGCCGGCGACCATCTCGAGGGTCAGGCTGAAGCCGGAATGGAAGCGCAAGAAGCGGGTATTCACCCGACGAGCCGCTCGTCCAACTGATAGCAAGCAAGAGGTTTACTGCCATGCGTCTGCGCGCCCTTATTACCTGCGGGGGCGCGCTGGCGCTGGCCGCTTGCTCCACCAGCGGATCGTCCGATGACGTAGCCTCGGCATCCGATGTGTCCGGCGAAACGCCGTTTGCCTCGACTTATTCACCCTATCCCGGCGCCGCCACGGCGTTGGTTGGGGCGACGATATTCGACGGCGCGGGGGGCCGGATCGAGAACGGTACCGTGCTGTTCGCCGATGGCGAAGTGGTTGCAGTCGGCGATGCCTCGCTCACAATCCCGGCCGGCTACACGCGGCTCGATGGGACCGGCAAGTTCGTTACCCCCGGCATCATCGACATCCACAGCCACCTGGGCGATTATCCGACCCCATCTGTTGACGCCCATTCCGACGGCAACGAGGCGACCGACCCGACCACGCCCGAAGTCTGGGCCGAACATTCGGTCTGGCCGCAGGACCCTGGCTTCAGCCGCGCGCTCGCCAATGGCGGGATCACCAGCCTGCAAATCCTGCCCGGCTCGGCCAATCTGATGGGCGGCCGCTCGGTCACGTTAAAGAACGTTCCAGCGCGCACCGTGCAGGGGATGAAGTTCCCCGGTGCGCCCTATGGCTTCAAGATGGCCTGCGGCGAAAACCCCAAGCGCGTCTATGGCGGCCGCGGGCGGATGCCGTCGACGCGGATGGGCAATTTCGCGGTTAACCGCCAGACCTGGCTCGACGCCAAGGCTTATGACGGGAAGAAACGTGATCTCGGCAAGGAGACGCTCAAAGGCGTGCTCGACGGCGAAATCCTGGTTCACAACCATTGCTACCGCGCCGACGAAATGGCGCTGGTGATGGATATGGCCAAGGAGATGGGATACCGGGTCAGCGCCTTCCACCACGCGGTCGAAGCCTACAAGATCGGCGACCTGCTGCGCGAAAACGAAGTCTGCAGCGCGATCTGGGCCGACTGGTACGGCTTCAAGATGGAAAGCTATGACGGCATCCCCGAGAACGCTGCCATGCTCCAGCGCGAAGGGGCCTGCGTGGTCATCCACTCGGATGACGAGAACGGCATCCAGCGCCTGAACCAGGAAGCGGCCAAGGCGCAGGCCGCGGGACGCCGTATGGGGATGGATATTACCGATGCCAGCGTGATCGGCTGGATCACTCTCAATCCGGCCAAGGCAATGGGTGTCGACAGCCTCACTGGCAGCCTCGAAGCAGGCAAGATGGCCGATGTGGTGCTGTGGAACGGTAATCCGCTAAGCGTCTATTCCCGGCCCGAAAAGGTCTGGATCGACGGCGCATTGATGTATGACGCGCTCGATCGCAAGCGTCGACCGGTGAGCGACTTCGAACTCGGCCAGCCGGGTGAAGGAGACGTCAAATGAAGCGCCTCGTGACCTCCGCACTCGCCCTCGCCACCTCGGCCCTTGCCCTGACCGCAACGCCCGTCGCCGCGCAAGACGTCGCCATCACCAACGCCACCCTCGCCACCGGAGATGGAAGCGCGCCAATCGAGGGCGCGACCGTGATTGTACGAGGCGGCAAGGTGACCGCCGCCGGCAGCGGGGTCAGCGTTCCCGCCGGGATGCAGGCCATCGACGGCACCGGGCTGTGGGTGACGCCGGGCATCTTCAGCGCAATGACTACGCTGGGCCTGTGGGATGTCGGCGCGGTCAGTGAAAGCAACGACCAGGCGGGCGGTAGTTCGCCCTTCAGCGCGGCGCTCGACGTGGCACCTGCGCTCAACCCCGCTTCGCAGCACGTGCTCGTGTCGCGCGCCGCTGGGGTGACGCGGGCGAGCATATACTCGCGCCCGTCGAGCTCGATTTTTGGCGGCCAGGGCGCGGTGATCGATCTCGGCGCCGATCCCGACATGGTTGTGCGTCCGCGTGCATTCCAGCTGGTCGCACTTGGCGAGAGCGGAGCCCGGATCGCCGGTGGGAGCCGCACGGCTTCGCACGCCCTCTTGCGCAATGCCCTGCGCGAGGCACGGCAATATGGCACTGACGCCCGCATACCGGGCCGCCCGGCACGCCCTGCCGAACGGACATCGGGCGACGAGATTCCCCTCGACCCGCGACTGTTCGACAACCGGACCGAGCGTGGCGACGATGCGCTGCTGACCCGCTTCGATGCGGCGGCGCTGGTTCCCGTGGTGCGCGGCACGCAGCCGCTCTACGTGGAGGTCGAGCGTGCCGCAGATATCCTGCAAGTGCTGGCCCTTCGCGCGGAATTCCCGCAGCTCGACCTCGTCCTGGTGGGGGTCAGCGAAGGCTGGCTGGTGGCTGATCGTATCGCTGCGGCCGGAGTGCCGGTAATCGCCGATGCGCTCGACGACTTGCCCGAGCGCTTCGAACAGGTCGCCGCAACGCAGAGCAATGTCGGACGCATGGTCGCTGCCGGGGTCAAGGTGGCAATCGGCAATCTGGGCGGGAGCACAGGTGACCAGCCGCGCCTCGCCCCGCAATTTGCCGGCAACCTCGTCGCTCTGTCGCGGGTGCCAGGCGCCAGCGGACTGACCTGGGGCCAAGCCTTCGCGACCATCAGTTCGATCCCCGCCGAAATCGCCGGATTCGGCGGCCGCTTTGGCGTTCTCGCGCCCGGCGCGGCCGGGGACCTGGTCGTGTGGGATGGTGATCCGCTGGAAGTCTCGAGTGCTGTCACCCGCGTCTTTATCGACGGTGTCGAGCAGCCTCGTGACAACCATCAAACGCGCCTGCGCGAACGGTACCGCGATCTCGATGAAAGTGACCTGCCCAAGGCCTACGACTGGTAGTACAGGCCGATTGGTGAACCGGGCGCGATAGGGTAAAACCGCCCCTCTTTGGGGAGGGGAAGGCCATGGATACCGCAATCGTCTCGCTGATTGCTGCCAGCATCACATTTGTCGGAAGCCATTTCGCGCTGTCGCATCCGCTGCGCGCCCCGCTGGTCGGCGTGCTTGGGGAAGGCGGCTTCCAGGTTCTCTACAGCCTCGTTGCAACGGCGGCGCTGGTATGGATGTATCTGGCTTTCACTGCCGTCGATGCACCACGTCTGTTGACGGGGTGGGGGTTCGGCGACGCAGCATGGCTGGTCGCCTCGGCCCTGGTCCTGATGGCGATGGTTCTGCTGGCCGGATCGCTGAGCTTGCGAAATCCCGCGCTGGCAACGCCAAAGGCCGAACTGGCCGCTCGCGCCGCTCCCGCCGGTGTCTTCGTGTTGACCCGCCATCCGATGATGTGGGGCTTTGCGCTTTGGGGAGTCGCGCACATCGTCGCCGCCCCGACCGACCGGACCTTTATCGTCGCGCTGGCGATAATCGTGCTCGCGCTGGTTGGCGCCCATTTGCAGGACCGGAAGAAGGAGATTCTGATGGGCGACGCGTGGAAGGAATGGGAACGGCAGACCAGCTATTTGCCGCGGCTTGCCGGCATTGCCGCAATCGGACCCGCAACATGGGCCATCGGGTTCGCCCTGTGGCTCGGTTTCAGCTGGCTGCACCTCCCGCTCGGCGGAGTGCCCGCCGGCATCTGGCGCTGGCTCTAACGCGCCCGCACTCGGTCGAGAAAACGCAGCGTCCGTAATTCGGCCTCGTCGACCCAGGCCAATTCGTGCCCGGCATCGGAATAGGTTTCGAGTTCGGCTCGCGGATTGTTTCGTGCCAGTTGCTTGGAATGGGCGACAGGAATCACCCGGTCGGTCTCGCCGTGGAGAATCAGGATCGGTGCCTCGACGCGCGGCAGCCTATCGTCGCTGGGATACTGGTCGCGCAATAGGAACGCTGTCGGAAGCCAGAACATCTTCTCGGCGACCAGTTGACGCAAGCTCGCAAAGGGCGAGATCAACACCAGCGCCGCGGGCTCTGTATCGATCGCGACCTCGATCGCAACCGCGGCTCCAATCGAATTGCCGATGACGACCAGGTCCTGCGCCTCGATCCCTTGTTGCGCCAGCCAGACTACCGCTGCGCTGCCATCGGCAAAAAGGCCTTGCTCACTCGGGCGCCCCGGATTGCCGGCGTACCCGCGATATTCGGCCGCCAGAACTCCATATCCTGCCGGCACCAGCCGGTCGGTGGCCACCACGCTTGATTGCCAGTCGGCGCCGTTGCCGTGGAAATAGACAATCGTAGGCATCCCACGTTCGGCTGCGCGATAACCGGCGCGCAGGGTCAGGCCGTCATAGGTGGGATATTCTACGATCTCGAACCCCGCAGGGACAAGCCGCGAGGGGGTCGGAGCTGGATAAATCAAGCTGCGCTGGAAAATCGTCAAACCGAGAGCGACGAACCCATACAGTGCAACCGCCAAGAGCAGGATGCGTATCATCCTGCGTCCGCGCCCGAACTAGGCCCGCGCCTCTTCCACGCCTGCACTGTTGTGGCGCAGGGCCTTCAGCACGGTGTCGACGATCTGCGGAGCGTTGAGCCCGGCCTCGTCATATTGCCGCTCGGGCGAATCCTGTTCGATGAAGGCATCAGGCAGGCGCATGGTGCGGATCTTGAGCCCAGTGTCGCTCAGGCCTTGATCCGAGGCAAAGGTGAGAACATGGGCGCCGAGTCCGCCGATGCTGCCTTCCTCGATCGTGACCACGACCTCGTGCGTTTTCATGAGCCGCTCGATCAATTCGGTGTCGAGTGGCTTGGCGAAGCGCATGTCGGCAATGGTGGTGCTTAGCCCCTTGGCTTCCAGCTGGTCAGCCGCCTTGCGGGCCTCTTCGAGCCGCGTGCCAAGGCTCAGCAGTGCTACCTTGCTGCCTTCACGCACGATTCGGCCCTTGCCAATTTCGAGCTTCTGCGGCGTTTCGGGCAGGTCGAGACCGAGCCCACCGCCCCGCGGATAACGCAGGGCGATCGGGCCATCGTCATGTTCGGCCGCAGTGTAGGTCATGTGGACCAGTTCAACCTCATCGGCGGCAGCCATGACCACGAAGTTGGGCAACGTCGCCAGATAGGTGACGTCGAAACTGCCGGCGTGGGTCGACCCATCGGCGCCGACCAATCCGGCACGGTCGATGGCAAAACGCACGGGCAGGTTCTGGATCGCGACGTCATGGACGACCTGATCGTAAGCGCGTTGGAGGAAAGTCGAATAGATCGCCGCGAACGGCCGCATCCCCTGCGCGGCAAGTCCAGCGGCAAAGGTGACGCCATGCTGTTCGGCAATGCCGACATCGAATGCACGCTCGGGATGGGCGGCAGCGAACTTGTCGACCCCGGTGCCGCTGGGCATGGCTGCGGTAATGGCGCAGATGCGCGGATCGGTTTCCGCCAGCTTGGCCAAGGTTTCCCCGAACACGTTCTGATAGGCCGGCGGCCCCCCGCTCGGCTTGTTCTGCTTGCCGGTGATGACATCGAACTTGGCGACGCCGTGATACTTGTCGCTGGCGCTTTCAGCCGGGGCATAGCCCTTGCCCTTGACCGTGCGGACATGGATCAGGATCGGCCCTTCCTCGGCATCGCGAACATTTTCCAGCACCGGGATCAAATGGTCGAGATTGTGTCCGTCGATCGGACCGACATAGTAAAAGCCCAGCTCCTCGAACAACGTCCCGCCGGTGACCATGCCGCGGGTATATTCCTCTGCCTTGCCGAGTGACTTGTGGACCCGGCGACTGAGCTTGGCGGTCATTTTCGACGCCATCGAACGCAGGCCGAGATACTCGCTCGAGCTCATGAGCCGAGCGAGATAGCCCGACAGGCCGCCCACCGGCGGCGCGATCGACATGTCGTTATCGTTGAGGATGACAACCAGGCGATTGCCCGCGCCCTCGGCATTGTTCATCGCCTCGTAGGCCATGCCGGCACTCATCGCGCCGTCACCGATCACAGCAATGGCCTTGCCCGGCTGTTTCTTGAGCTTGTTGGCAATAGCGAAGCCGAGTCCGGCACTGATCGAGGTCGAGCTGTGCGCCGCGCCGAACGGGTCGTACTCGCTCTCGCTGCGCTTGGTGAAGCCCGACAGACCTCCGCCCTGGCGCAAGGTGCGAATACGGTCTCGCCGCCCGGTCAGGATCTTGTGCGGGTAGCATTGGTGCCCGACATCCCAGATCAACTTGTCATCTGGCGTATTGAAAACATAGTGGATCGCCACGGTCAGTTCGACCACGCCGAGACCCGAACCCAGGTGCCCACCGGTCACCCCGACCGCGCTGATCATCTCCTCGCGCAGTTCATCGGCCAGTTGCCGCAACTGTTCGGGCGCAAGCCTGCGAAGATCGGATGGATACTCGACAGTGTCGAGAAGGGGCGTGTCGGGACGGGCGCTCATGGGCCTGGGGGTTACACTCTCATCATTGGCTTGTCGATGAACCAGTTACGGCTGAAACGGTCGTGACGCTCCCCGCGTCAGGCGCAATCGGGGCACAGGCCGCGAAGTTCGACCACCGGCTTGACGTCGCTGAAGCCGGCCGAGCGGCCCGCCTGACGCAGAGCGCCTGTCAAAGCATCGTCGTCGAAATGGTCAGCCTTGCCGCAATCGTCGCAGATCAGGAACACGCAGTCGTGGCGGCACCCGGGATGGGTGTTGACCAGGAAGGCGTTGGCGCTTTCGATGCGGTTGGCAAGGTTGTTGCGCACGAACAGGTCGAGGATACGATAGACGCTGTTGGGGGCCACGCGGCTGCCGCGCCGGGCCGAGAGGTTGTCGGCAATGTCATAGGCGCTGACTGGGGCGCTGTGGCGGGCCAGTTCCTCGAACACTTCGGACCGCATGCCGGTCCAGCGTTCGTCCTTCGCCTCCAACGCCTCGCGCGCAGCGGTCACCAGCGCGTCGCCGTCATGTTCGTGATGTTTGTGCGCGTGCGCGGTCATGCCGGTCGATATAGCGGCATGCGCAGCCGCTTACCAGTCAGCCGCGCTTGAAAGTGGCGCGATAGTGCTGCGGGAACATCCGCGACAAGGCCTGCACCTTGGGCTTGTCCCAGCGGCGGATATAGCCGTGCCCGGGGTTCTTCGCCATGAAATCCTGGTGGTATTCCTCGGCCGGGTAGAACGCCTTGTAGGTCTCGATTTGCGTCACGATCGGCTTGGACCAGGTGCCCGAGCCTTGCATCTGCTTCAGGTAGGCTGCGGCGACCCGCCGTTGTTCCCCGTTCATCGGCACGAGCGCGGCGCGGTAATGGGCACCGACATCGGGTCCTTGCCGGTTCCTGAGCGTCGGGTCCGCACCGACGGAGAAGAAGATCCGCACCAGCTCGTCATAGCTGACGACGCGCGGATCATAGACAACCTTCACGCTCTCGGCATGATCGGTCACGCCCGATGTGACGATCGAATATTTGGCCTGGCGCTTGGTCCCGCCATGATATCCCGCAATCGCGCTTTGCACGCCGTTTACGTGGCTGAAGACAGCTTCGATGCCCCAGAAACATCCACCGGCAAAGACCGCTGACTTTAGACCGGCTTTTTCCGTAGCGGTGATTTTGGGGGCAGGGGCGAGGACGTGGTTTTCGCCGGCGTTGGCCGGTTGGCCGCAACTCGAAAGCGCCAATCCGAATGCGACAAGAATGGGGAGGCCGAAACCTAGAGCGCGACGGTTGCGGCGAGCGCCTGTGGAATCGCGGTCAACTGGTCGGAGCCGAGCTGGATGCCCACAATCGCTGCGCCGATCAGAAAACCGATGGCAAAATTGCGCGAAATATCCGATTTCAACAGGCTCATATCCGTTACCAGTCATTGTCCAGCTTTCAGTCCGTCACAGCCTATAGAACACGACCGTTTGCGGCCGGGTTAACGCCGTGGTTGTCTTCCGTTCATTCGGACACACTGCTGCAGAGGTTACATGCTGGATGGCGCGAGCGGGTTGCCTGGGTCAGTGGCGGAAGTGGCGCATCCCGGTGAAAACCATGGCCAGGCCCGCCTTGTTGGCAGCCTCGATAACTTCCTCGTCGCGGATCGAACCACCCGGCTGGATAACCGCGGTTGCCCCTGCTTCGGCGGCAGCCAGTAAGCCATCGGCGAAGGGGAAAAACGCGTCTGAGGCAACTGCGCTGCCAACCGTGCGAGGCTTGGCCCAGTCGTATTTCTCAGCCGCTTCAGCCGCTTTCATGGCGGCAATGCGCGAACTGTCGCGCCGGTTCATCTGGCCTGCACCGATACCCGCGGTCGCGCCATCCTTGGCATAGACGATGGCGTTGGATTTGACGTGCCGGGCCACGGTCCAGGCGAACAGGCAGTCCTGCAGTTCCTGCTCGGTCGGCGCGCGCTCCGTCACCACCTTTAGCTCGTCGGCCGACAGGGCGCCGTTGTCGCGGCTCTGGACCAGCAGTCCGCCTGTGATCGGCTTGATCGACAATCCGCCGCGGCGCGGTTCGGTCATGTCGCCGGTCAGCAGTAATCGCAGGTTCTTCTTCTTGGCAAAAACCGCGCGTGCTTCGTCGTCGGCAGCGGGCGCAACCACCACCTCGGTAAAGATCTGCGCAATGGCCTCGGCCGTGGGTCCGTCCAGCGTGCGGTTGACCGCAACAATCCCGCCAAAAGCCGAAACGCTGTCGCAGGCGAGCGCCGCTTCCCACGCCTCCAGCAAGCTGCCGGCCTGGGCCACACCGCATGGGTTGGCATGCTTGACGATCACCACCGCTGGATCGCCATCCCTGAACTCGGCACACAGTTCCAGTGCGGCATCGGCGTCGTTGTAATTGTTGTAGCTAAGTTCTTTGCCCTGGACCTGCTCGGCTTGCGCAATGCCGCGCGCATGGGGGCCGACGGGAGTATAGAGAGCCGCCTTCTGATGCGGATTCTCGCCATAGCGCAGTTCGACCGGGCTCTTGCCGTTGATCGCCAGCATTTCGGGAAACAGCTGGCCCTGGTCGGCAAAGGCAAACCACTGGCTGATCATCGAATCATAGGACGCGGTTGCGGAAAAAGCCTTGGCCGCGAGCCGCTTGCGAAATTCGAGCGTAGTCGCGCCGCCGTCGGCCATTTCTTCGAGCAGCGTATCATAATCGGCTGGGTCGGTGACGATGGCAACGAAAGCGTGGTTTTTGGCCGCACTGCGAACCATGCTGGGGCCGCCGATATCGATATTCTCGATGATCTCGTCACGTCCGGCACCGCGCATCACGGTGGCTTCGAACGGATAGAGATTGACCACCACCAGGTCGATCGAGCCGATTCCGTGCTCCTCCATCGCGCTGGCGTGTTCGGGATTGTCGCGCACCGCCAACAGCCCGCCATGGACCTTTGGATGAAGCGTCTTGACCCGTCCGTCCATCATCTCGGGAAAGCCGGTCAAATCGGAGATGTCCATCACCTCAAGCCCGGCTTCGCGCAATGCCGCTGCCGTGCCGCCGGTCGACACGAGTTCAACCCCGTGCTCTGCCAGTTTGCGGCCGAGATCCACCAATCCGGTCTTGTCGGACACTGAAAGCAGCGCCCGCTTGATCACCACTGCGGTCATCGCGTGAATTACCCCATCTGTTTGAGCAGCCACGAGAAATTCCCGCCGCTGCGTGATGTCATGCCCTGCACGACCAATTGCTCGATCGGCTGTGGGCGGCCATTTCCGTCAACCCACAGGCTCTCCTCGATCGCAACTTCGCCAGCGAAATCGCCGCTCACTCGGAACTGCCACAGCCGCCCGTCGGGCAGCGCCAGTCCAGCCCCCTTGCGGTCTTCGGCGGGACGCAATTCGATGCCGGGACCGATGTGGAAGCGGATGGCAAAGCCGATCTTGCCGCGTTTACCGCGCTTGCCGAACGGCAATAACACGTCCTCGCCGAGAAGTTCGGTACCGTCGTCGCGCAAGGCGAGGATGCGGCGGTGGACGAGGCCAAAGCGCTGGGCGTAGCCGTCATGGCTTGCCTCTAGCCGCGTCGCGGTGCCGCGCCCGGTGCCGATGGTACGGCGGTCGATTTCGACCTCGTTGACCCCGGCCCCCAACTTGCCCTTGATCAGCACCGCAGTGGAATTGGCATCGTCGAGCACCAGCGTCGAATGGGCCGCGGTGGCCCTGAGCCCCTGCTCGATCCGCAGGGGAACCTGGCCACCGGCAAAGGCCGATCCGCCGCAATTTACGATGATGCGCTGGCCGGCACTCGACAGCTCGAACGCCAAGGTGGAAGCGCACCCGGCTCGGGCATGTCGGGGGAGCGGAGGCGGGGCGGCATCGAACTGCAGAACAGTCTTGTCGCCAGTGGCACGCTGGAAGCCCCACTGCCGCACGTCCTTGAGCGGGCGCGTTCGCACCCCGCTGGCACGAACGAGCCCGGTGATTTTCTCGGCGGAGACGGCGCCGGATCCCTGCCAGCTTCCCAGCCCTGCTTCGCCGTGCATCAAGGTGAGAAGCGGTGGGACCAGCAGGGCCATCATCCCCGTCACCGTCTCCGGCGGGTCACGTTTCACTGCCTTGTAGCAGGCTGAAAGTTCAACCAGCAGCGCCAGCGCATCCATCTGCGCCAGCGGGCTGCGGGACAAGACTCCGCCATCCTCGGCCACTAGGTCCCCCAGAGCATTGGCTAGACCTGCCTCGGCGTAGAGCCGCCGCGGCTTGCCGTCCGACAGCAGCAGGCCGGCCGCGACGAGTGCAGTCCACCCTGTTACTTCGCCCAGCCCATCCGCCGCGTTGCCGACATTGCGGTCAAGCCAGCGGGCGCTTTCACTGATCGCCGTGAGCGTCCGGCCGCGCAGGCGATCTTCGGTCATCAACAGCGGCGCGTGGACCAGCCACGTAAGCAATCGGTGCCCGACCTGTTCGACCTCCCACGCCGCCGCCTTGCCCGGCTTGGGATTGGCGTCGAGCCACGCGGTGTGAATCCGCGTCGCTACTGGCACCGCCTGTTCGCGCGAGCAGCAACCGGCGAGGTCGCGTAGCCAGCCATATCCATGCACGGCACGCTCGAACGGAGGAGTGAGCTTGGCGCTGGCAGATGCGAAATCGAGCTGTCCGATCGGAGCCTTGACCCCGTGGACGAGGAAGTGACCTGCCCTGAGCGCAATTCCTGCCGACCTTTCCCCCGCCAGCGGCGTATCGACCGTCGCCACCAACCGCGAGCCCGAGCTCTTGCGCAGTGGTGAAGTCAGGGTCTTGCCCGGCACGCCGACCCGGTAGGCCAGGCGCAGCAACCGCTCTCCGGGGCTCAGGCGTGGAGCCGCCAGGTCGAGAGGAACGAGCGCGCGCGAAGGTTCCAGCACCCGTTCGGCGACCCGGTGCTCGTTTGTCCGCGACGGCTCTTCTGCCAGATCATCGAGCGGAATGGCCATCTGCTCGGCCGGAGCGGCGGTCTCCGCATCGGACCTAATCGTCCGGGCGTCTGCTTCGCTCACGCCGCTATTCCCTTCAGCGCCCGGATGTTGGGGGCATATTGGCCCGAACCGCCTTTGAAAGTGGCCGAACCGGCGACCAGCACATCGGCGCCAGCGTTCACACATTGCCGTGCGGTCTCGGGGTTGACGCCGCCATCTACCTCGAGGTGGATGTCGCGCCCACTGGCATCAATCCGCTTGCGGATGGCCTCGATCTTGCCAAGCTGGCTGTCGATGAAACTTTGTCCGCCGAACCCTGGATTGACACTCATCACCAGCACCAGGTCAGCCAGGTCGATCAGATAGTCGAGCACTTCGACCGGAGTGCCCGGATTGAGCACGACGCCCGCTTTCTTGCCGAGCGCGCGAATGGCCTGCAACGTGCGGTGGATATGCGGTCCGGCCTCGGGGTGCACGGTAATGATGTCCGCCCCAGCCTCGGCGAAGGCTTCGAGATAGGGATCAATAGGCGAGATCATGAGATGGACGTCGAAGGGCTTGTCGGTATGCGGCCGCAGCGCCTTCACCACCGCCGGACCGATGGTAATGTTGGGGACAAAATGCCCGTCCATCACGTCGACATGGATCCAGTCGGCCCCCGCCTCGTCGATAGCGCGAACCTCTTCGCCAAGGCGCGAAAAATCGGCCGAGAGAATCGAAGGGGAGATGAGCGGTGTAACCATATCTTGTGCGTTCAGGGGCCGATCCATCACAATATGCGTGCCTGCGCTGTAGCGCGGCAGCCAGCCAGCAAACAGCCGCGGCCGCGCCTTTTCCACACCACAACCGCGCCGTGCCGCCGGAACGAGCGTGCTTTGCAAATCTTTCGGACCGAGATAAACGCGGCGCCATGGCGAAAATCTCGAAAATCAACGCGGCCTTCATTGAAACCCAGGTGGACGATGAAGTCGTCATCGTCAGCCTTGAAGAAGGTCATTTCTTCTCACTGAAAGAAACAGGCCTGGCGATCTGGCGTCTGATCGACGGCGAGCGAGATCGCGATGCAATCCTGGCGGCGCTGCAAGGCGAGTTCGATGCACCCGCAGGGGTGCTGGCAGCCGATCTTGATACGTTTCTGGCCGACATCGCATCGGTCGGATTCGTGGCCCAGGCATAGGATCTGGAACCTATCAGGGGGCTAGCATCGGGTTTGTTCGCAATGCCTCGTTTCCAATTAGTTGTAACGCAACGAAGTTTGGGTTAAGTGCGGCGTGAAGCATTACAAAGGGCCTATTAGGTGACTGATAAAATGAACAATGAAAGCCGCAATTGGACCAAGCCCAGGCTGGTTCGCCTTGGCGACCTGCGGGACGTTGCGGGCAAACCGACCCCGAGAGCGCAGGCAGTAAACACGAAATCGTAACTTCGGCATTCGGCAGCGGTCGATCCGCTGCCGGGTCGAGGTCTGCCCCGATCGATGAATCATATGCGGGAATCCATGCCCGCCAGCTTTAAATCTCGCTGACGAGGCCACCTGGCAATTTTTTGCTCCGGGTGCCCCTTTTAGCAGGCGTAACCACAATCCCTGTTTGAAATATCTGCCGGTCGCACCTAGCGCATCCGTCAATAAGGTCCGGCACCAGACGTCAGTTCGGGCCGGCTTGGATTGGTGACACGGGAAGACCGACATGCTCGCTGCTTTCCAGCTTGGCGCAGAGCGGAGCAAGTTTCGCAGGGACGCCATGGACGCCTGGCTGAAGAGCCACGGCCAGACCCCGACCCATGTAGGCAATGCCGCCTGGCACGTCGCATGTTCGAGCGAGCGGGTCTCCACCTCCCAGACCACTGCCCTTGATGGCTGGATCGACAATGCTGCGGAGCTGGCAGAACGGCTTTCGCTCGACTCGACTGATCCCGCCTCGATCTACGATGCCGCGCTTGCGCAGTGGGGCCACCAGGCCGACGAACACATCATCGGACATTACGCGGCGATCACGCTGCTGGCCCAGGGGCGCATTCGCATCGCCCGGTCGCCCCTCTACGCCGCGCCGCTCAGCTACGCACGGACCGGCCAATCCTGGCTTGTCGGCAGCCTCCCATCGGCGCTTTTCAGCATGGGGCTGGAGCGCGCTATCGACTGGGATGGTCTCACGGACCAGCTGGCGATGGACATCCGGGATGATCGCTCGGTACCGAACTATCAGGGGGTCGAGCGCCTCCCCATGGGCAGTTATGCCTTGCTCGAAGCCGGAGGTGTTTCGCTCGAGCGCTGGTATCGCAACCGTCCGCTTCCCACCGTTCCGCAGGCGAGTGACGAGGACCATGTCGCGCAAGTTGCCAGATTGCTCGACGAGGCAAGCCGCGCTGCCATGCGAGCAGCGCGCAAGCCTGCTCTCGCGCTATCGGGTGGTCTCGATTCCCCGATGGTGGCCGATGCCCTGATCCCGCACCTTCCACCTGGTGAGAAACTGCACGGACTGACATTCGTCCCGCTCGACAATCCCCATCGCGTCGAGATCCCGGGCATGATGTCCGACGAGTGGCCGATCGTCGAACGCTTCGCTGCCGGCAAGCCGCAGCTCGAGGCGCATCGGGTTGATCCATCGCCGGGCGGCTTCGATTTCCGGTTTCGGGAGGTTGCAGCGATCGCCGGCGTGTTTGTGCCAGGACTGGCCAATTACGGTCCCTATCACGGCGTGTGGGACCACGCGCGCAAGCTTGGATGCGACTGGCTGTTCACGGCCGACCTCGGCAACCAGTCGTTCAGCGCCGATGGCGAATGGGCCTATGCAGAAGATTTCGCACGAGGCCGCTGGATCCGGATGATCCGGAATATTGCCGGGCGCGAGGACGATCCCCGGCCGCTCTGGCGAAAGGTTCTCGCGCTGGGAATGCTGCCCCATCTACCGCGGCCGATCCGCCACAAACTGCAATCGATGATCCATCCCGAGCGCAGCAATGCGCTGCACTGGAATTCGCTGCTGACCAAGGAAGCGCAGGCGCAGTATCGAAGTCGCTCCCGCCAGCGCGGCTCGACCCCGGTCTGGGAAGGCTTTGCCTTTCCGCGCAACAGGAAAGACGCGGCCCGCCGCGATCTAGAGTGGGAGGATCGCGAACTGAGCGAGGTCTTCCTAGCGCTCGAATTGCAATATGGTTTGCGGCTGCGCGACGTCACTGCCTACCGTCCTCTGGTTGAATATTGCATGGCCCTGCCCACGCACATGTTCATCCGCGACGGCGAACATCGCTATCTGGCGCGGCAACTGGCAAAGGGGCGTATGCCCGAGGAACAGCGGCTCGAGATCCGCAATGGAAATCACGGTGCCGACTGGCATGAGCGGCTGGCGCCGCGCTTGCAGGAATTGCGTGACTATACTGCGGCCATCGAGAACCATCCGCGATTGTCCAAACTGCTCGATACCGCGAAGATGCGCCGCATGATCGACGAATTTCCCGAAACGGCGAGCGACGACAACTTCGAGCTCATGCCCTATCTGCAGTGCTTCGTGCAGAGTTTCCTGGCGGCGAAGTATGTCGGACTGGTGGAAGGGCGCAATGACCTGTGAGGGGATCGAGAAGCCGGCGGCGGTGATGGCCGGGCCTGGCGACGGGGCGCTCGAATGACGCGCAGCCCGCTCTCGATCCTGCTGTCGATTGCCGACCGCAGGCAAGTGGGGGCTATCGTCGGTCTGGCCGCTCTGGGATCGCTGACCGAGGGGATCGGTTTCGTCCTGCTGGTCCCGCTTCTGGCGGTGATGGTGGAAGACACCGACCCCGGCGGGTTCGCGAGCCCGGTGATGCGCTGGTTCGAACTGGAAGGTTGGGCGCCAGACCTTGGCCTCCTGCTGGCAGGATTTGCCCTGCTGGTCACGGTTCGGGCCGGACTCGATTACGTACGGGTCATCGTTTCGGAGCGGCAGGCGATCGCCATTGTCGACACCATGCGCGCTCGGGCGTTCCGATCCCTGCTGGCGGCCGACTGGCGGACCTTGTCGCGGATGCGGCAGAGCGAGAACCGGGCCTTGCTCATTTCCGAAATCGACCGGGCCGCGATTGCCATCGATCAGCTCGCCACGATGGTTCGCATCGCGATAGGGCTGCTGGCCGTCGGCCTCGCCGCGCTGGCCATTTCGCCGCTGGTGGCGGTGACCGGCGTGATGATCGGCAGCATCGTCATCCTGCTCTATGGCGGGCTGCGGCGCCGGGCGCGATCGCTGGGGGAGGCATTGGGCATGCAATATCGGCAGGTCCATGGCCTGCTCGATGAAAATCTCGACGCATTGCGCGTGATCAAGAGCTTCGGAGCCGAGGCCTCGGCCGAGCGCCGGGTCGTCGGCGAATTCGAAATCCTGCGCGATGTGCGGTTGCGGTTCATCGCCGATACGCTGCGCGCCCAGGCCCTGCTGCAGACCGGAGCGGCTGTTGTCGCAGCAGTGCTGGTCTGGCTCGCTATCGCGCAGTGGCAGGTGGCGGCAATCGTCATCCTGCCGCTGGTGGCCTTGTTCGCCCGCGCGCTTCCGCAGCTCGGAACGCTTCTGGGTTGCTGGCAGGTCTATATCCACGCCGCGCCCGCCGTGGTCGCCGCCGATCGCCTGATCCGCGAGGCCGAAGGTGCTGCCGAACGCCTGCCCGACACCGTGACAGAAGCACCACGCATGGTTAGTTCCCTCGAGCTCAGGAACATCTCGCTCGCGCATCGGGAGGGAATTGCGACGCTGGAGGACATTTCGCTGGAGCTGGCAGCGGGAGAGACAGTTGCGTTGGTTGGCCCCTCGGGCGCAGGCAAGAGCACCTTGGCTGATGTCATTGGCGGACTTGCTGCACCTGACGGCGGGACGCTTCTCATCGACGGCCAGCCACTCGATCCTGCGCAGCGTCATGCCTGGCGGCGAAACGTTGCCTATGTCGACCAGCAACCGATCCTGTTCCACGGTAGCATCCGGGACAACCTGCTGTGGGCAACACCCGGTGCGAGCGATCAGCGTTTGCAGGAAGTGCTGGATATGGCGGCCGCCGGTTTCGTCTCCGACCTTCCCGGTGGGCTCGATTGCCAGGTCGGCGAAGGCGGACGGCAATTGTCCGGTGGCGAGCGTCAGCGCATCGTCCTGGCCCGGGCGCTGTTGCGCGATCCGGCCCTGCTGATCCTTGACGAAGCGACCAGCGCACTCGACCGCGCGTCGGACCAAGCCGTCGCATCTGCAATCGCCGGCCTTGCGGGGCGTAGGACCATCCTGATTATCGGCCATCGCGGCGCCCTCACTGACAGCGCGCCACGCCGAATCACACTTGTCGACGGGCGTATCGCCGGCGATGAGTTGGTGAGCGCCTCCTGATCCTGCAGGTGAACTGCCGGGCAGGTTCAGGGGCAATTCACGCGAATCCGGCTAGAAAACCGGCAAATCGCGGTTGGATCTGCGAAAACGCAACAATAGGGACCGGGCGCGCAAGCGAGCCGGGATGGACAAATGACATCAATCAAGGGGATCGCCGTTGGCGCGACGGCTGCGATGCTGGCAGTTGCCGGGATCGCCGCGCCTGCCCAGGCGCAATATCGCCAGAAAATCAGCAACGACATGTCCAAGTGCAGCGCGGGGGCAGGTCCTGCGGTGAGAGTCACGGTGACCGGCGTCAAGTCCTCATCCGGGGTCGTGCGTGTCCAGTCCTATCGCGGCACCAAGGCCGACTGGCTCGAAACGGGCCGCTGGATATATCGCATGGAGGCTCCGGCGCGTGCAGGCACGATGACCTTTTGCATGCCCGTGCCTGAAACCGGGACCTACGCCATCGCCGTGCGGCACGACATGAACGGCAATGGCAAGACCGACCTGCGCGCCGATGGCGGGGCCATGTCCAACAACCCCTCGATCAACATCTTCAACCTCGGCAAGCCGAGCTACACCAAGACCCGCTTCGATGTCGGTCCCGGTGTCGTGCCGATCAGCGTTGAAATGCGCTATTTCTGATTGGTCGGCGCGCTGGACCGCGCGGTCTTCCTCGCCCGCATGACTTCGATCAGCGCACCCGGGGCTGCCAGGAGCGGATGTTTCTCCCTGAACGGGGTTACCTCGATCGGCACCCCGGTATGCCTTTCGACCTTCCACGCGGCGTAGAGTGCAGCGCCCTCGAAAGTGGTGGTGGCCTTGACCAGCCGCAGCAGGTTCAAGGGTTTACCGAGCCGGCGTCGCCTGCGCCACCAGAGCAATATTGCCCGGCGGTGGCCTGCGTCCATGCGCGGCGTGATAAGGCCTTCCTCCAGAGTGAAGGCAATTTCCTGCGCCTTGAGCGCGATCGGCAGCAGCCCGTCGAAATGCACCGCATGGGTGTCCAGAATCGAGTCCTCGCGACCAGCCTTCTCGACCCGGAATTCGGCCTCGTATGTGGCGGCGAACAAGGCTCGCCAATATTCTCGCTCGGTGCCGCACTCCGGTCCCAGCGCCACGGCCAGCCTGGCCGCGGTCTGCACAGCCGAGCTGATCGCGTCGATCACCGGGTCAATCAGTGGTTCGCCTGCCAGCCACGCCAGCGCGCTCGGCTGCACGAACCGCGCCCAGATCGTTGTATCTCGGCTCTTGCCCCGACAGGCCTTGTCGAATTGTTCGAGGCTCATCGCGGCGACCTTGGCGCGGAGCACCACGCCATCTTCCTCGCGCTCGTGGTAGCTTACCCTCGGCCAGATCCGATCGACCTGCCGCCCCGGCAACAAGAGGTAGAAATCGAGAACGCCTTCGAGTGAACCCGTGCGCAAGTTGGAGCCGTAGAAAAGCGCTGACATCGCTCCTGCATCTTGTGCCAGCGCCTCGGCAAAACGCGCTACTTCGGGCCTCACTTCCTGCTGCAACTGCGCAGATACGCGTGCGGCAAGCGCCCCGGTCATGGCACGACGAAGTTCAGCAACGGGCCCGGCGTCACGCAATAGCGGCCGGGGGCGAAAACTTCGCCGTCGAGAATAAACCTGTCGCCAAGGTCGAGCTCGATCCGGTCGGCCGAGCGGCGATGCAGTCCGGCCTCCACCAGCCGTTCCGAGTGATTACCCCGCAGAACCCATGGCATCTGTGCGACAATCCGCCGCCGCAAATGATCAATCACGGCGATCCGCAAGGGGCCTTCGGCATCGCCAAAGGGTTTGAGCCCGGCCGGAAAGCGCGACAGCGACGACAGGAAGATCATCGCCCGCCAGCGCGGATCGCCGTAGCGGCTGCGCTCCAGCTCGGCCATCGGCTCGCCGAGGAGGATACGCGCCTCCACCCCGCGCCGCCACGGATTTTGGTCGCCCCCGAACAGCGCCTGGGTCACGCCCCAGACCGTGGTCATGGCGACCGCGAGGCTGTCAAAGGCACCGACCTTGTGGGCGTCCTGCCCGCTCTCGATCGCGGCGAGGAATACGCCTGCGCCCAAGATGAAGCCAAGCCGCGTCAGTTCCTTGCCATCCATCGGCTCGAGCACCATCGGTCTCCGCTGCACGCGGCGTCCGTCGCGATGTGCGATGATGGCTTCTTCGAGCGACCAGTTCTTGGGCATTTCCAGATCGATTGTCAGCGCGTTGGTCTTGCCGCGTGGGAGCACGGCGATATCAGGCCACTTGTCGCCGAATACCATCGCGCCACCGGTCAGCGCATCGCGGACGGTCCCGTCGCCGCCATTGATGACAAGCAATTCCACCCCGCTATCGACGAAACGCTGCATCGCATCCTTGAGATCGCGCCGCCGGCGCGGTTGCTCGACCCGAATGACCGGGTAATCCGGTTCGACAATGGCGGAGTCGCGATTGCGATGACTGCGCGGGTTATACAGCACGCCGGTGACCGGCAGGCCGGGCATATCAGACAGCTTGACGGGCGCATGGGCAGTCATGACTTCACCTGCATGGCGCGAATTACCCGCACGGGCCAGTGCAAATTGGGCGTAATGCGCCAATAATCTGCGGCTTTGACTGCAAAGCGCTGCCCGCGCACATTGGTCGCAAAGGGCAACCGATTCGGCTGCCGAGGGAGAGCACCCAGCCATGATCACGCAGCCTGTATATTCAACCTTTGGCGAGGCACTGGCCGATCATGCCACGAACCAGCCGCAGCAGGCGGCGCTGCGGTTCGGGACCCGCGTCACTGACTACGCCACCATGGATCGGCACGTGACGAAGATCGCCAATGGCCTTGCAGCCAAGGGTTGCAAGAAGGGTGACCGCATCGCCTATCTGGGCAAGAACAGCGATCTCGCAGTCGAGCTAACGCTCGCCTGTGCACGGGGCGGGTTCGTCAATGTGCCGATTATCTGGCGACTGGCGCCCGCCGAGGTCGCATTCATCACCAATGATGCCGGCGCAGACCTGTTGTTCGTCGAGGAAGGGTTCGAGAGCGTGCCGTTCGAAGGCGAGAAGATCGTCATGGAACGCGAATTCGAGATATGGCGCGATGCCCAGCCGGACTCGTCCATAGCCACAGAGGTCAACGCAAAGGACCCGTTCCTGCAGCTCTACACCTCCGGCACGACAGGAATGCCGAAAGGCGTAGTGCTGAGCCATGCCAACGGCACCTCGATGCGGCCAATCCTGCAAGAAAACGATATCTATTGGTACTGTGCCGAGCCCGGCAGTTCGTTGATCCTGGCCATGCCTTATGGACACATCGCCGGGGTCGGTTCGGCCTGCGGAGCCATGCTTTCGGGGCAGCAATTGATCATCCACGCCGAGTTCGACCCCGCATTGGCCATCAGTGATATTCGCGAACACCGCGTCGAATGGATTTTCCTGGTGCCCGCCGCGATCCGCATCCTGCTTTCGCATCCCGATGCCGAAGGGGCCGATTTCAGCTCAATCAAGGGACTGACCTATGGCGCGAGCCCGATCCCGCTCGACCTGCTCAAGGAAGGTGTCGAACGGCTGAAATGCGAATTCGCACAGCTATACGGCATGACCGAGACCTATGGCACGGTCTCGACCTTGCCGCCCGACGATCATCGCCCGGGACGCGAAAGGGTAATGCGCAGCGCCGGCAAGGCCCTGCCAGGCAACGAAATCCGCATCCTCGACGAGAATCTGGAGCCGCTGCCCGCCGGCCAGATAGGCGAAGTCGCGATCAAGGGGCCGACCGTCATGCTTGGTTATTGGAACCGGCCGGAGGAAACCGCCAAAACCTTGATCGGTGATGGCTGGCTTCGCACAGGGGATGCCGGAATCCTCGACGAGGAGGGCTATCTCTACATCCAGGACCGAATCAAGGACATGATCATCTCGGGCGGCGAGAACATCTACCCGGCCGAGGTCGAAAGCGCACTGTTCGGACACCAGGATGTCGCCGATGTCGCGGTGATCGGCGTGCCCGACGATAAATGGGGCGAGGCCGTCAAGGCGGTGGTCGTCGCCAAGCCCGGCACCTCGCCCGATCCAGACTCCATTATCGCCCATGCGCGCGAGCGGATTGCCGGATTCAAATGCCCCAAGACTGTCGAATTCGTCGAGGCTCTGCCGCGCAACCCGTCGGGCAAAATCCTGCGCCGTGAACTGCGCGCGCCACATTGGGAAGGCAGGGAACGCGGGGTTAACTGATCTGGCCGGGTTGCCGCCCTGATTGTAGCGTGGACTGGCCGCATTGATATCTCGAAGTCGAAAGAAGGACCTGCGCGAAATGACCGACGTGATCCACCATGATGAACTGGTTCCGCGGCCACAAAGCGCCATGGACGGCACGCATTGCACGACCGCCCAGTATGACGCGCTATACGCGCGCAGCATCGATGACAGCGATGCCTTCTGGGCTGAGCAGGCGCAGCGGCTCGACTGGATCGAGCAGCCTGCCCGAATAGCCAATTGGAGCTTCGACCCGGTCGACATTCGCTGGTTCGAGGACGGTAGGCTCAACATCTGCCACAACGCGGTCGACCGCCATGTCGAGGCCGGTCGTGGAGATCGCATCGCCATCATTTTCGAGCCCGACGATCCGGCAGGCGACGTCCGCACTTTGACCTATGCCGAGTTGCAGGGCGAAGTGATCCTGATGGCCAATACGCTCGCAAAATTGGGCGTGGTCAAAGGCGACCGGGTCACCATCTACATGCCGATGATCCCCGAAGGCGCGGTGGCAATGCTTGCCTGCGCGCGGATCGGCGCGGTGCATTCGGTTATCTTCGGCGGTTTTTCACCTGATGCCATCGCCGGCCGGGTCGAGGATTGCCAGAGCGACTGGATCGTCACCGCCGACGAAGGCCTGCGGGGCGGCAAGGCCATCCCGCTTAAGGCCAATGTCGATGCCGCGCTAGAGAAAGTCGCGGTAAAGGGTGTGCTGGTGGTCCGCCACACCGGCGGCGATGTTGCCATGCGCGACGGGCGCGACCACTGGTATCACGAGTTCTCGCAAGGCGTTTCGGACGAATGTGCCTGCGAACCAATGCAGGCCGAAGATCCTCTCTTCATCCTCTACACCTCGGGTTCGACCGGCAAGCCCAAGGGCGTTCTCCACACCACCGGTGGCTATGCTGTGTGGACCGAGACCACCTTCCGCTATGTCTTCGATTATCGCGAGGGCGAGGTTTACTGGTGCACCGCCGACATCGGCTGGGTCACCGGGCACAGCTATATCGTCTATGGTCCGCTGCAGAACGGGGCTACCGCGCTGATGTTCGAAGGCGTGCCCAATTTTCCCGACTACGACCGCTTCTGGGAGGTCTGCGACAAGCACAAGGTCAACATCTTCTACACCGCGCCGACCGCGATCCGCGCGCTGATGCGCGAGGGCGATCGGCATGTAAAAAAGCACGACCTGTCCTCGCTTCGCCTGCTCGGCAGCGTTGGAGAGCCGATCAATCCTGAAGCCTGGCGCTGGTACCATGAAACCGTCGGCAAGGGCCGCGTCCCGATCATCGACACCTGGTGGCAGACCGAGACCGGCGGCTGCATGATCACGACGCTGCCCGGCGCGCACGACATGAAGCCTGGCAGCGCCGGCCTGCCCTTTTTCGGCGTGCGCCCGCAACTGGTCGATAATGACGGCGCGGTCCTGGAGGGTGCGGCCGAGGGAAATCTCGCCATTACCCATAGCTGGCCCGGCCAGGCGCGGTCCGTCTACGGCGACCATGACCGCTTCGTGCAGACCTATTTCAGCACCTATCCGGGCAAGTATTTCACCGGTGATGGCTGTCGCCGCGATGATGACGGCTACTACTGGATCACCGGCCGGGTCGACGATGTGATCAATGTCTCGGGCCACCGCATGGGCACCGCCGAAGTCGAAAGCGCGCTGGTGCTACACCCGCACGTTTCCGAGGCTGCTGTTGTCGGCTACCCGCACGATATCAAGGGGCAGGGCATCTATTGCTACGTCACATTGATGGAGGGGCAGGAACCTTCCGACGAACTCGCCGCCGAATTGCGGCAATGGGTACGCAAGGAAATTGGCCCGATCGCAACGCCCGACCAATTACACTTCACCCCGGCCCTGCCCAAAACCCGCAGCGGCAAGATCATGCGCCGCATCCTGCGCAAGATCGCCGAGAACGAATTCAGCGCACTCGGCGACACCTCGACCCTTGCCGACCCGAGCGTTGTCGAGAGCCTAATCGAGGGACGGCAGGTGCGCTAATGGTGATGTGCGCGCCGGTCAGTGCTGAGGAAAACTGGCGCACCCGACAGGATTCGAACCTGTGACCTCTGCCTTCGGAGGGCAGCGCTCTATCCAGCTGAGCTACGGGTGCCGGTCGCGCGAGGCGAGCGGGGCACCTAGCAGAGCGATTTAAGCCTTGCCAATGATAAAAGCGCGGCCTGCGGCTTGCAAAGCGCGTGGGCGCGTGGCTAACGGCGCGGCGATGGAAGCTTCGCACAGACCCGACCCGATGCTGGCGCGTTCCGTCATCGTCACGGGCACACATTATTCGACCACCACACTGGTCGGCGCGCTGCTCCAGACGGCCCCCGAATTCCACCTGCTGCACGAGCCACTCAATCCCCAACCCACCTTGAGCTATGATTCGCTCAAGCCACCGCGCTGGTATGAGTATTACGACGCCAGCCGCTATGACGAATTGCACGACGCACTGGCGCGCCTGCTCCGGCGCGGCCCGGTCCTGCCCGAGACAGCCCGCCGCCTGGCAAGAGCCCGCACGAGACAGGAACTGGGGCAAGCGCTGCGTTATCTCCAGCGGCGGCTGCCAAGCGTGGTGTCCCGGCGACCGGCCATCTTCAAGGACCCCTTCCTCGCTTTTAGCGCGCATAATTTACAGGAACAGGCAGGGCTGAAGGTGGTGTGGTGCCTGCGCCATCCAGGGGCGTTTGCAGAAAGTTTCATACGCAAGACAGAGGGTTTTCCGTTCGAGGATCTCGCCAGCCAGCCGGCCCTGCTCGACATGATGGATGACGACGCCGAGCAGGTTCTGGCGTTCGCCCGCGAAAGGCAACCGGCTTGCAAGCAGGCAGCACTGTTGTGGCGGGTGGTCAACGGCTTTGCCGAACGGCACCTGCTGGCCAATTCGCGCACCGCCAGCGTGCGGCAGGAAGACTTCATCGATTCCCGCGAGGATACCGCCAAGCGCTTGCTGACATTTGTCGGCGGCTCGCGGACACCGGCGCTACGACGGTTCATGGAGGACAAGTTCGGTTCGGCCGAAATCGACCAGGGCAGCGGCTCCTATACCAAGCGCGATCCGCGCATGGCGGCAGAGAAATGGCGCGGTCGCCTTTCTCGGGAAGACGCCGCAATCGTCAGGGAAATGACCGGCCCCCTGGCCGCCCGGCTCGGCTATGGCGAGGACAGCTGGTCGCGTTAGCGATTTGGCAAGCGGTGGCAGGCTATGCCGCGTAGTCATGAACGCCCATCAACAGCCTTTCTCCGCGACCCTCAGTCCCAGTGCGCGCACTCCCGAGCAATCGCTAAGCGTACAATGGACCGCGCTGCATGATGCCGCAGCGGCAGTCGCCGAGCTTGCCGGCATCACTGTTGAGAGGCCAACTCCACAGGTGCGCAACTTTCCGGCCCTGATTAAGGATGTCGGCGGTTGGCGCTTCGAGCTGGCGGGCGATCTCGTCGGCGACCTTGCGGCGATAATGCGGCCAGGCCTGACCGCCTTGCTGGCGGTCAACGCCCGCGGGCAAGACGCATCGATTGCGGCACTCACACTATGGCGCGAATATCTCCATGCGCGAACCGCAGTTCTTGCGCTGGTTCCCGAAAGCGGATCCATGGGACCGCGTCGCAGCGCTTGACTTTCGTTCGCCATCTGTTCCAACTGGGCAGATGGCAAGCACATTCGAAATCGCTCGAGGCCCCACTCCTGCCCCGGCAGATGCCGCCGCCGTTGCGCGCGGGATCATGCGCCTGTTCGCCCGCAACGATATCTGGTGTTTGCCGGAAATGCCCTTGCGGAATGGTCGGCGGGCTGACCTGATGGGCGTCGATGCCAAGGGCAAGGTGGTGATCGTCGAGATCAAGGTGGCCCGGGCCGATCTGCTTGGCGATGGCAAGTGGCCTGACTATCTCGAGCATTGCGATCGATTCTATTGGGGGGTGGCCCCTCATATCGACCGCGCACCGCTTGAAAGCGACGGGTATCAGCCCGATTGTTGCGGCATCATCGTGGCCGATGGATACGATGGTGAAATCGTCCGCCCAGCCCCGTCTCATCCGCTCGCCGCGGCCCGGCGCAAGGTCGAGATCGAGCGGCTCGCCAGGGCGGCCATGCGCAGAATGGCGGTCGCTGGCGACGAGGCCTGCGGAGCCTGGGGCGGGCTGGAGTAATCAAGGCAAGGGCCTGGCCTCCACCATCACCATTCCTCTGTTAAGTAGTCCTGCGGCAGGGCATAAGCGCAAGTATCATGTGGCCCGCCATTGCCTATTCCGCCATCGCCATGACTGCGATCGTCGCTGTTCGCTACCTGGTCACCAGCGGTCTGTTTGCTTGGCTCACTCGCCGTGTCCGGCCGGGGTTCTATGATGGCCTGGCCTTGCAGATGCGTAGGGAAATCCGCTGGTCGCTGGCATCGGCGGCGATTTATGGCGTGCCGGCAGGGATCGTTGCCTGGGGGTGGAACACACAGGGCTGGACGCGCATCTATTCCGACTGGTCCGCGCTGCCGCTATGGTACATGCCACTGTCGGTATTGCTCTATCTGCTGGTCCACGACACCTGGTTTTACTGGACGCATCGCTGGATGCACCGACCGCGCGAATTTCGCCTCGCCCATGCTGTCCACCATGCCAGCCGCCCACCCACGGCATGGGCGGCGATGAGCTTCCACCCGCTCGAGGCTATCACCGGCGCAGTGGTCATCCCGGCGCTTGTCTTTGTCATTCCGATCCATGTCGCTATGCTGGGCGTGGTCCTGCTGATCATGACGGTGATGGGCGTGACCAACCACATGGGTTGGGAAATGTTTCCGCGATGGCTGGTCCATTCGAGTATTGGCCAATGGCTCATTACGGCCAGCCACCACCAGCTTCATCACGAGCGGTATAGCTGCAATTACGGGCTCTATTTCAGGTTTTGGGATCGCATATGCAAAACAGATGGCGGACTGGCCGAAGCATTTCGGCGTTAAGAGCCGTATCAGTGTCTCTCCTGGGTGCAGGGCTGCTGGGAAATTTCTCGCCTCCGCTCCGCGATGTGCGGGTGTCGGTTACCGACCTTCGTTCGGCTGATGGGCAGGTGCTCGCCTGCCTGACTGCCAGCCCCAAGGGATTCCCCGATTGCAGCAAGGATCCGGCGGCCCGCAAGCTCGCCATTCCTGCTTCGAAGACGGTCAGTTTCTCGTTCAAGGGGGTCAGCGAAGGCACGTATGCGATCTCGCTGCTGCATGACGAGAACACCAATGGGAAGGCCGACAAGACGCTGATGATACCCAAGGAAGGCTTTGGCTTCTCGCGCGACGCCAAGGTGCGCATGGGTCCGCCCCGCTTCGAAGACGCGGCTTTTCTTGTCGCCAGCGAGAAGGTCCATGAGCGGATCAGGATGCGTTACCTGTTTCGCTGATCGCCGCGCTGTCGCTCGGTGCGGGACCGCCACGATGGCACCATCCAGTTTCACTTAACGGGATATTTACTACGACCAGTCAAAACGGCCCTGAACGCCAAGTAAGGGGCAAAAACTGGTCATGGATACGCTACGCGGACAATTCGGATCGTTTGACGACGACACCCGCGATGACGATTTCGGCGAGGACGATATCGGCCGCGAAGCGCCGCCGAGCCCGGTCGGACAGGACGAGCGCCGGATGCAGGTGCGCGCCTACAATCACTGGGCGAGCCTGCTGCAGGATCGCAATTTCCCCGCCATCGAGGACCTTGATTTCGAAGCCCTGCCCGATTTCGGGCCGCACAGCGTGCTGCTCGATTTTACCAGTGGTGTTGAGAATCCGGCAATCCAGTATTTGGGGGCCGAACTGGCCATCGAATGCGGTTCCGAGGGACCGATCCGTGCCCTCGACGACGTGCCCAGTCGATCTTTGCTGAGCCGCATTACCGACCACTATATGCAGATCCTCGCCAACCAGGCGCCGATCGGTTTCGAAGCGGAATTCGTCAATCAGAATGGCGCCACGACGCTCTATCGCGGTATCCTGCTGCCATTCTCCAGCGACGATGACACCATCGATTTCATCTATGGCGTGATCAACTGGAAGGAAGTTGCCGACCAGATCACCACCGACGAATTGCTGCTTGAAGTCGATCAGGCGCTCGACGATTCGGTAGACGAGGTGGAAATCGCCAACCATTCCGCCGACCCGATCACCGACTGGGCCGATGGGCCGGCCTCGGTTGAGGGCGAAGAGGTCGCTGGACCCGATGCGGAGCCGGTGTTGCAGGAAGACGTCCCCGAACCGGGCTATGCCGTTGCCGATGAATCCGCCGATGCCGACCTCTCCGGAGATGACGACTGGGCGATCGAGCAAGACGACATGGAAGATGGTGCGGACGAGGACGAGGTTGACCTTTCGCAGTTTGCACTTCCCGATATCGGCGATGCCGACGAGGAAGACACCATCGATCACTCCGCTTTTGCTTCGCTCGCTCCCACCGGCGATGTCGAGGACGACGAAGAAGCCGATCAGCCTGTCTCCGGCTTGATGGGCCTGCGCAACAAGCCGACCAAGAAGCCGCTCGACCTGTCACTCGCCAGTGCTCTGGAGCCGATGATCGACGGCATAGGTGAGGACGGCCATGACGAGGAAGTCGCTGACGCGGACGGTGCCGATGCCGAAGGTGAAGGCTTCGACGTAGAGGACCCGCCCGTCGGAGATCTGTCTCGCCTGATGGGCAGCGACCTCACCGACGAAGATGCCGATGACTGGTCGGCTCCGCTCGAAGACGATGCCCAGCCCGAAGCACTGACGGACGAAACTGTCACGCCCAGCAACCATATCCCATCATTCGACGCGGGCGATGCTCCGGTGGAGACGCACGGTGCGTCCGAGCACTCCGGCGGGCTGCATGATACTCTCGCTGAAGCGCGCGAACTGGCACAGGTGGCGCAATCGAAGGAAGAACGCAGCCGCACTGCTCTCTACGATGCGGTTGGCCGGGCCTATGATGTCAGCCTCGCCGCGCAGGAAGCACCTGAAGATTTCGAAGAGCTGATTGCCGAAAATGGCCTGACCGCGCAGAATCGCGCGCCGATGACCCCGGTGGTCAAGCTGGTCTTTGGCGCCGATTACGACAAGACGCGCCTGACCGAATATGCCGCAGTCCTTTCGCATGCGCATCGCCTCGGCCTTGCCCGCGGCGCGCTGAGCCAGTTCCTCACCGCGAGCGAGGGTGGCCTCAAGGGCGTGGTGCAGGCCGAACGCAGGATTCGTCGTGAAGAGGAAGGCAAGCAGGTCGACCCAGTCGATGCAGTGCGCCCCGCCCTGGCCAAGAAACTGCGCCAGCTCGACACCCACGGGTTCGAAACCTTGGCCAGCGACGGACCCGAATTCGCAGTGGTGATGATCCGGCGCATGGAGAATGGCGACATCGCCATGATCGGCGAAGTGGGCGACGATATCCCGCTGGTCGAGAAGGTCGCGCGCAAGCTCGTCGACTAAGGTAATTGCCCGTCAAGGGACGTGCCCAGCGCAGGGACGTGCATTCACAACTTTGAATGCACGCCCATCGCCGCTAGCGTTGGGTATGCCTTTTTTTCCGCGCGCACCGGTTCGCATCCAACCCTATTTCGGCCATCGCAGCGACAATAGGCTGGTCCTATCGGCGCGCGCTTTGCGGTCGGCCAGTCCGCAGTTCGAAACCAGCGGTCGGCTGCGCGCCACGCACACCATGCTCGCGCAATTCCTCAGCCACGAAGTAAAGGACCTCGAAGTCGCATTGGAGATTGCCCGGCCCGATTCTGCGCCAGAGCGGCATAGCGCAGTGACCGGCAAGGAAGGCTTCGTCCACTTCGACATTCCGCTGAGCGAAGGCTGGCACTTGCCAGAGCGAACAGTGTGGGAAACCGTCCGTCTGCGCTGGCGGAACATCCATGGCGAACAGGAGGTCCCCGGCCACGTCCTCGTACCCGGCAGCGAGGCCGGGATCGGCGTCATTTCGGACATTGACGACACCATTATCGAAACTGGCATAACCGGAGGCGTGCGCAGCCTGATGCGCAATTGGCGCAGGGTCCTGCAACAGATGCCCGAAGAACGGATTGCCGTGCCGGGAGCCGACATGTTCTATAGGGCAATCGGCGGCGGTTGGGACGCGCCGGAAGAATTGGCCACGCCCGGTGACCGCCTGCCCGCGAGCAAGCGGCCGTTCTTCTATGTCTCGTCCTCGCCCTGGAACCTATTTTCCTATCTCGTGGCTTTCAAGCGGACGCGCGGCCTGCCGCTGGGCCCAATCCATCTGCGTGACTGGGGCCTCAACCGCACAACTTTCGGGTCGGGCGGCCATGGGCAGCACAAGCTCGATGCTATTTGCGGGATTCTCGAACACCATCCATCCTTGCGGTTTGTGTTGATTGGCGACGATTCGCAGGGCGATCTCGTCGCCTTTGCCGAAATTGCCAAGCAGTTTGGCAACCGGATCGCGGCGATCTTCATTCGCCGTGTCGGGGCCGATCTCACCGCCGAAGAACTCTCGGCCAAGGCACTGATAGAAGACCGCGGCGTAACCTTGTGGCTAGGTGACAGCTTCGCGATCGAGGAAGCGTTTCTCGAAAGCGCTGGACTGGGCCATGACAGCGACGCCGCCAGCGTCGTCGAGGCTACGCAGGCGGCGACCGACGATGGCTGACATTCCTGAACGCAAAGGGCGAGCAATGGGCTGGATCGGATGGACGCTGGTGGCGTTGGCAGCGCTTGCCGTACTCGGCTTTTTCTCCTGGCACTGGGCCGTCCGTTCTCAAGCGGTCACGCTGCTCAATCGCGTGGATGCGCTGGCCACTGCGAGCGTAGTCCAGACCAGCGATCCGATACCATACGGCTCGGCCGCAGAGCAGGTCCTTGTGGTGGCGCGCCCGGCCGACAAGAGTCAGGCCAGCCGCCCAGTCGTTTTGTTCATCCATGGTGGCAGCTGGAGCATGGGGCGAGCGCAGGATTACGCCTTCGTGGCGCGCAATCTCGCCCAGCAGGGCTATGTCGCGGTCAGCGCAGGATACCGGCTGGTCCCTGGCGGCGAATATCCCGCGATGCTCGAAGACGGTGCCGCGGCGACACGCTGGGTTCACGACCATATTGCCGAATACGGCGGCGATCCTTCGCGCATTTTCCTGATGGGTCATTCGGCAGGTGCCTACAACGCCGTGATGCTGGCGCTTGACCGCCGATGGCTCGACGAGAGCGGCGTCCCGCAAGGCGCGATTGCCGGAGCGATCGGCCTCGCTGGCCCATACGATTTCCTCCCGCTCGACAGCGAGGGGACGCGCAACGCCTTCGGCGATGCCAGCGACTTGGCGGCCACCCAGCCGATCAATTTCGTTCGGGCTGACGCGCCGCCCCTGCTGCTGCTCACCGGCGATGCCGATACCACGGTGCGTCCTCGCAATTCGGTGGCACTGGAGCGCGCCATGGCCCGCGTCGGCGGAGCCGCCGATCTGCGCCAATTCGCCGGAATGAACCATGCCGGGATCATCATGTCGATGTCGCGGCCTTTCGCCGGAGATGGGGCCGTGAAGGCCGCAGTCCACGATTTCCTCGCCCGGTCCGCCCACCACTAATCTTCATGGGACATTCAGCCCCCGGCGCGCTAGGCAAGCGGTAATGCGCTTCCTCGTTCACAGCCTCGCGTTTTTCGCGGCGTTCGCTTTTGCGGCTCAGCCGCTGCTCGCGCAATCGATGCTGCGCGATGCCGAAACCGAGGCATTGCTGAACGATATGGCCGCACCGCTGGTTGAGGCTGCCGGGCTCGACGATGGCAATGTCGACATGGTGCTGATCAACGATGGCTCGATCAATGCCTTCGTCGCCGGAGGCCAAGTCGTCTATCTCCATTCGGGCCTGATCAACGCTGCCGACAGTGCCAACGAGGTGCAGGGCGTGATCGCGCACGAACTGGGCCATATCACCGGCGGGCACGTCATCCGCTCAGCCGACAGCTATCGCGCGGCGACCAATATCACGCTGCTCTCGCTGCTGCTCGGGGCTGCCGCGGTGGCGGCGGGAGCAGGCGATGCCGGAATGGCCGCAATCATGGCCGGACAGCGCGCCGCACTCGGCAAGTTCCTTTCCTTCAACCGGGCACAGGAAAGCTCCGCCGACGCGGCGGGCGCGGAGTATCTGTCCAAGGCCGGCATTACCGGGCGCGGCTCGCTCGACTTCTTCGGCAAGCTGCTCAATCAGGAATTCCGTTATGGCCGCAGCCAGGGCGATGAAGCCGAGTTCACGCGTACGCACCCGCTTTCGGGCGACCGGATCAGCCGCCTGCGCGAAGTCTATGAGCTTGATCCTGCCTGGCAGAAAACTCCGGATGCAAGACTTCAGCAGCGCTTCGAGCGGGTCAAGGCCAAGCTTTACGGCTATTTGGAAGAACCTGCCCGCGTCCTGCGTGCCTACCCTCGCACGCGGCTGGACGTACCGGCCCGGTATGCCCGCGCCTATGCCTATCACAAGGACGCGCAAATCGACTTGGCGCTGGAGGAGGTCGAGGGTCTGCTCGAATTGGAGCCGGACAACCCCTATTTCCTCGAATTGAAGGGCCAGGTTTTGCTCGAATCGGGGCGTCCGGAAGAAGCGCTTCCAGCTTTGCGCCAAGCGACCCAGTTGACCAACACGCACCCGCTGATCGCATCGATCTTCGGTCACGCACTCATCGCCACCGAAGACCAGGCGAATTTCGAGGAAGCCAAGACCGTGCTGCGCGCAGCAGTTGCGCGCGACCGCTGGATGCCATTTGCCTGGTACCAGCTCGGCGTGGTCTATGCAGCGCAGGGCGACATGCCGCGGGCGCGGCTCGCCAGTGCCGAGCAGCAAGTTCTGCGGCGCGAATATTTTTCGGCCCTGCGCAGTGCCCAGATCGCCGAGGCTGGATTGCCCGAGAACACGCCAGACTGGTTGCGCGCTCAGGACATCAGGATGCAGGCGCAGGCCTTGCTTGAACGCGAGCAGGACCGGCGCTAACCGGTCGCCAACGGGGAACCCAGAAATGCGCAAGACGATAATCGCCATCCTGCTCGCCTTCGCGGCGGGCTTCGCGGGAGCCGCAACCTACATGGTGTCCGGCCTCGCGGGCGGACAGATCGAAGGCTATCTGCTTGCCAATCCCGATCTTCTCCCACGCATGGCCAGCGCTTGGGAGCGCCAGCAGGCCGAGGAACGCCTGGCCGCAGCCGGGGGCGAGGTGCGCCAGCCCTTCCCGGGCGCGGTGCTGGGCAATCCGAAGGGTAAGCGCACGCTGGTCAAGTTCACCGATTACAATTGCGGCTACTGCCGCGCCAGCGCAGCAGAAGTCGCGAAGATGATTGCCCGGGATCCCGAACTGAAAGTGGTGGTCCGCGAATGGCCGATCTTCCAAGGCAGCCAGCGCGCGGCATCCTGGGCATTGGCAGCAGGGCAGCAGGGCAAGTTCGAACCATTCTATACCGCCATGTTCGAGACGGGCGACACCAGCGAAGCTGGCCTGCTGGCGGCAGCGCAAAAGGCTGGCCTGGATGTCGAACGCGTCCGGCGCGATGCTGCTTCGCCAGCCATCGCTGTTGAATTGTCGCGCAATGGGCAGATCGCTCGCGAGCTGGGCTTTACCGGCACGCCGAGCTGGATCGCTGGTGACCAGATCATCGAGGGCGCAGTCCCGGCGAAAACCCTTATCGATGCGCTCGATGCGGGAAGTGGAGATCGAGCGGGCGCATGAGTTTCGGCCGTGGTCTGATCGGCCTTGCTACAATGCTGGGCCTTGCCGTCACCGCGCAAGCGGCTGACGGATTGCCGGCTGGCTTCACCGAACTGCGGGCCAAGGATGCCCGGGTCGCGCGGATCGGCTATGAGCTGACCACCGGCAATGCTGCGTTCTGTGACGCAGTGACACCGGCGACGGGACTTATACTGCACGATCTGGGTGCTTATGCTTCTGGCACATTGATGCGTGCATCGCTTGGCCTTTCGGGCGATATTGGCATCCAGGCCGTCGTTCCAGGCTCTCCCGCGCACCACGCCGGGCTCGGTCCCGACATGACCGTCGCTTCCATCGCCGGGCTGAACCTCGAATCCATGCCGCTTGACCCGGACAAGCGCTGGCAGCGGCTTGAAACCGTGCGCGGTACAATAGCCGAGCGGCTAGCTGAGGATGGCCGGATCGACCTCCGCGTGGCCGGAGAGGATTCGATCACGCTGGAAGGGGTGCCAGCCTGCTCCAGCCGGTTCGAAGTGGGCCCGTTGAAAAAGCGCGCGGTCGCCGACGGTCATCGTGTCGTTATCGGCGACGAATTCCCGGGGCACGACTGGCCTGACGAATTGCTGGCCGGGGTTATGGCGCACGAACTGGCGCACAATATCCTCGCGCACCGCGCCTGGTTCGACGTTCACGGACGTAAGCAGAAATGGGTCCGCCTGACCGAGCGTGAGGCTGATCGGCTGGCTCCGTGGCTGCTCGCCAATGCCGGATACGAACCGCAGGCCGCGGTCCGGTTCATGCAGATATGGGGTCCCGAACACAGCGGCGGTATATTTCGCAAGCGCACGCATGAAGGCTGGGACGAGCGGGTCGAGCACATCGCCGCCGAAGTGCCGCTCGTGAATGTCCGAATATCTGCCAACGGACATGCGGACTGGCGCACGCATTTCCAGCGCGAGCCCTTGCCCGGGATCGACTAGGCAGCGGCGTCGACGTTCTCGTCTTCGCTCAGATTCGCATAGATCGAATTGAGCGGCCGGGCGAACACCCGCCGTACCATCGGCTCGAAGAATTCCAGCGGCTCGCTCTTGTAGTCAGGATCGAACGCGGCCTGATCGTATTTCTCGCAGAACTCGGCGCAAGCGGCGTAGTGGGGATGATCCTCGAACCGGTCGCGGATATTCCGGTCCATGCCGAGGTGGTGGAAATAGTAGTAACCCTGGAATGCGCCGTGGTTCTGGCAGATCCAATGCAATTCATCGGAAACGAAGGGCTTGAGAATCGCAGCCGCAACCTCGGGATGATTATAGCTGCCCAGGGTATCGCCGATGTCGTGGAGCAGGGCCATGACCACATAGGGTTCGTCTCGGCCATCGCGATGAGCACGGGTCGCGGTTTGCAGCGAGTGTTCGAGTCGGTCGACCGGAAAGCCGCCGAAGTCGCCATCGAGCAATTTGAGGTGGTCGAGGACGCGATCGGCCAGCCCGGTGGCGAATTCACGATATTCTCCGCCGATAATCGCCCAGTCTTCGGCCGTGCCCTCTTTCATCTCACGAAATTTCGCCCGTTCGGCTGCATGGTGCGCCTGCTCGGCCTGCTCGTGCTTTGGCGTAGTCATCGGGCTTTCTCCTCTTGCGAGGCAATTTAGCGTATTGCAGCGCTGGCGGCAAAAAATCTGACGTTGCGCAAATTATTCCCTATCTAGGGGCTATGGCTGTCCTGCCCTTTCGACCTACCCCGTTCTTTGCGAACAAGAACCGGGCATTTTGGAACCTGCAGTTCGCCGGCTGGACCGGCGCCGTCATGCTGCGCTCGATCCAGGGCATCTCGAACGGACAATCGGCCAGTTACGTCATTCTCATGTTGATCGTCG
This sequence comes from Qipengyuania sp. CAU 1752, assembly GCF_054482615.1. Taxonomy (NCBI): domain Bacteria; kingdom Pseudomonadati; phylum Pseudomonadota; class Alphaproteobacteria; order Sphingomonadales; family Erythrobacteraceae; genus Qipengyuania; species Qipengyuania sp. CAU 1752. The sequence goes on from NZ_JBTLRE010000001.1 coordinate 309,529, forward strand.
GCATCACCGGTTTCGCGATCAGCACCCTGTTATCCGTCGTCTATCGTAAGCTAATCAACCGGCCGCCGCTGGTAACCTGGGGCGCGACAGCAGCGGTGCTGGCAGTGGCGGTCGGTATCTACGCCGTGATCGAGGCATGGGTGATCAGCCTCTACTTCTCCGACCGCGACACCACCATGACGCAGCTGGTCCTGCTCTACCTCTTCTTCGACCTCTCGCTGCTGGGCGCATGGACCGGGCTTTATTACGCCATCAACTTCTTCCTCCAGGTGGAGGAACAGGCCGACCGGCTCGAGCGGCTCGAAGCGCAGGCAACCAGCGCACAATTGGCCATGCTGCGTTATCAGCTCAACCCGCATTTCCTGTTCAACACGCTCAATTCGATCAGCACGCTGGTGCTGCTCAAGCAGACCGTGCCGGCCAATGCGATGCTGACGCGCCTGTCCGGATTCCTGCGCCACACGCTGATCAGCGAACCGGGCGGCAAGGTAACGATTGCGCAGGAGGTCGAGACGCTCAAGCTCTATCTCGATATCGAACGCATGCGTTTCGAGGAACGTTTGCGGACCGAATTCGATATTGCTCCCGACGCTGCCGAGGCCGAACTGCCCTCGCTGCTGCTCCAGCCGCTGGTCGAGAATGCCATCAAGTATGCTGTCTCCCCGCAGGAGGAGGGCGCGCGCATCAGCCTGTCGGCTCAGCTTGTCGGACCACGGCTGCGGATCGTCGTTTCAGATACCGGACCGGGATTGCAACGCCCAGAAACTCGCGCCAGTCTGCCGCTGGCCATGGCCGGGAAATACACCTCCACCGGGGTCGGCCTCGCCAATATCAGGGACCGGCTGCAGCAGGCCTATGGAGACGAACACCTGTTTGAAATTCGTGCTCCCGATGATGGCGGCTTCACCGTCATTATCGAGATCCCCCACGAAACCGCTTTGCAGGAAGAGAAGATTGCGGCGCTAACCGACAAGAGTGTCGACGTGCCCACTTCTTCATCCCGCAAGGTGGAATCACTAGCTGCGCAACGCGCAATCGGAAACTGACCAATGACCATACGCACACTGCTCGTCGACGATGAAAAACTCGCTATCCAGGGCCTGCAACTGCGGCTCGAACCGTTTGACGATGTCGAGATCATCGGCACCTGTTCGAATGGCCGCGAGGCGATCCGCAAGATCAAGACCGAGAAGCCCGACCTCGTCTTCCTCGATATCCAGATGCCTGGCTTTGACGGGTTCAGCGTGGTCAAGGGCGTGATGGACATCGAACCACCGCTGATCGTCTTCGTCACCGCCTTCGAAGAGCACGCGATCCGCGCTTTCGAGGCCAATGCGGTCAATTACCTGATGAAGCCCGTCGACGAAGACAAGCTGGCCGACACGATTGAACGCGTGCGCCAGCGGATTGCCGAGAAGAAGAGCGCCGAAGAGGCCGACAAGCTCAAGAATGTCCTCAACGAAGTTGCCCCGGACGCAGCCGAAGAACTGGCCGAGGGGGCGGACGAGAGCACCGAGCGATACGAGAAGCTGATCAACGTCAAGGACCGGGGGCAAATCTTCCGCGTCGAGACGGGTTCGATCGAGCATATCGAGGCCGCCGGCGACTATATGTGCATCTACACCGGCGACAACTCACTGATCCTGCGCGAGACGATGAAGGATCTCGAACGCCGGCTGGACCCGCGCAAGTTCCAGCGCGTCCACCGCTCCACCATCGTCAATCTCGATCAGGTCCGGCAGGTCAAGCCACACACCAACGGCGAATGCTTCCTGGTGCTCGACAGCGGGGCCGAAGTGAAGGTGAGCCGAAGCTATCGCGACGTCGTGGCGCGCTTCGTGCACTAGGTACCGCGCCTACCCCGGCGCGCTAGCTTGGGCGGTTATTGGAAGGTGTTGTCCGTTACCGGCTCGGCCGGGCGAAAGACTGTCTTCAAGTTCATGAATTCATGCAGGCCGAGATGCGACAATTCGCGTCCGTGGCCCGATTTCTTGATCCCGCCGAACGGCGCGCGCGGATGCGATGACAGGAACTGGTTGATGGCCGTCATCCCGGCTTCAATATCCTGGATGAAGCGCTCCTCCTCCTGCTTGTCCTGTGTCCACACCGATGATCCGAGGCCATAGGGGATGGCATTGGCGATGCGGATGGCGTCGTCAATATCCTTGGCCCGGTAGAGCTGGGCAATGGGTCCGAAGATTTCCGCCCCGGCCGTTTCGCTGTCGAGCGGAACCCCGGTCAGGACCCCGGCGGTGATATAGGCACCGGGCCCGTCGGAAGCCTCGCCGCCAAATTCGAGCGTCGCGCCCTCCTTCTTCGCAGTTTCGACCTGGTCGAGCACTGTCTCCAACTGCTCCTGGCTCGACAGCGGCCCCATATCCGTCGCCTCATCCATCGGATCGCCAGCCACGACCTGCTGCATTGCGGCAAAGAAGCGTTCAGCGAATTCGTCATAGATATCGGCGTGAACGATCATACGCTTGCCGCAGATGCAGGACTGGCCGGTATTCTGGATACGGGCCTGCACCGCCTGTTCAACCGCGCGGTCGATGTCGGCCGAAGGCATGACAATGAATGGATCCGACCCACCCAGTTCAAGTACCACCTTTTTCAAGTGCCTGCCGGCTGTCTCGGCAACTGCCTGCCCAGCTTTTTCACTTCCCGTCAGCGTTACCGCGACCACCCGGTCGTCGGCGATGATCGGTGCGACCGCGTCCGAAGTGATTGCCAGGTTCTGGAACAGGCCTTTGAAGCCAGCTGCCTCATTGACCATTTGCTCGATCAGCGCGGCCGATCCCTGGACCAGGCTGGCATGTTTCAGCAACCCCACATTGCCCGCCATCAGGGTCGGCGCAAGAAAACGCGCAACCTGCCAATAGGGGTAATTCCACGGCATTACCGCCAATACCGGCCCCTGCGGCAGCCAGCGCCCCACTGCCGAGCCATCCTTGGCGAGGTCGAATTGTAGCGATTCGAGCATGCCCGGGCCTGCCCCTGCCATGTAACGCAGAAGGCTCACGCATTTGTCGACTTCAGCCAATGCGCTGGCCAGCGTCTTGCCCATTTCCAGCGTCGCCTGCCTTGCCAGCCGATCGCGGTTTGTCTCAAACACCTCGCCCAGCCGACCGAGCAGCGCCGACCGCTCGCCAAGCGAACTGATCCGCCAGTCGGCATAGGTCTCGCTCGCGCAGGCCAGCCGCGTCTCGATCGCAGCGTCGGACAGCGGTTCGTAGCTTTCCAGCGTTTCGCCGGTGGCCGGATTGGTAGTGGTGATCATCGGGGGCATCTCGCGCAAAAGGGGAAGGGGCATGAACCGAACCCGCGAAGTGGACCGCGTGTTCCGCGCTTGAGCGAGGCGGCGAAACTTGCCACAGCAGAGCCATGGATGAATTGACCCTGCCCGGCTTCGATTGCGACTCCTTTGTGCGCGCGACGCTGGCCGAAGATCTCGGCGAAGGGCTACCCGGCGGCGGGCGCGACGTGACGTCCGAAAGCGTCATACCCGCCGACGCGCGCTTTTCCGGAGTCATGGACAGCCGCGACCCGATCACGGTAGCCGGGCTGCCGGTTGCGGCGGCATTTTTCCGCGCGCTCGATCCGCAGATCGAGATTGAACTGCTGGTCGATGAAGGCGCCAGCGTTGCGCCCGGCACCGACCTGATGCGCCTTTCCGGCAACGCCCGCGCCATGCTAACCGCCGAACGCAGCGCGCTCAACACTGTCCAGCACCTCTCGGGCATTGCCACCATGGTTGCCAAATATGTGCGTGCGATGGACAATCCAGATTGCACACTGCTCGACACCCGCAAGACCATTCCCGGTCTCCGACACCTGGAAAAATACGCGGTCCGCATGGGTGGCGGCAGCAATCACCGGATGGGTCTGTGGGACGCGGCTATGATCAAGGACAACCATGTCCTGGTCGCCGGCAATGTCGGCGAAGCTGTCCGCCGCGCTGTCACAGCCGGGGTCGACGAAATCATCTGCGAGGTCGATCGTATCGACCAGATTGAACCCGCACTGGCCGCAGGAGCGACGCGGCTGCTGCTCGACAATATGGAGCCGAACACCCTGCGCGAAGCCGTGGCGCTGGTTGCGGGCCGCGTGCCGACCGAGGCAAGCGGCGGCATCAACCTCGAAACCATTCAAGCCAAAGCGGCAACAGGCGTCGATTATGTCTCGGTCGGGCGTTTGACGCAAAGCGCGCCCGCTGCCGATATCGGGCTGGATTTCACTCCGCTGTGAAATGGGCGTTCGCCGCTGTGCTGGCGATCCCGGCGATTGCGACTCCTGGGGCCGCCCAGAGCTATCAATGTCGTGTGCCGCAAAACCTGCTCGTACCCGAGGCTAGGCAGGACGCTCCGGCGCGGCGATTGCCGGTCACCGGCTACACTTTGACAATGAGTTGGTCGCCCGAATTCTGTCGGTCGCGGCAAAGCTCGTCCGCACATCGAACCCAGTGCTCGGGCCGCAACGGCCGGTTCGGGATGATCGTTCACGGCCTGTGGCCCGAGGGTCGCACGATCTGGCCGCAATATTGCCCGACCGGGCGGCGGGTTTCCGTGCCCGAGGCCAAGCGTAATCTGTGCATGATGCCCTCGCCACGCCTGATGGCGCATCAATGGCGCAAGCACGGCAGTTGCATGGCCCGCGATCCGAACCTCTATTTCGCCATCACCCGCCGCATCTGGCGTAGCCTGCGCCATCCCGATTATGACCGCCTTTCCCGTGAGGACGGCCTGACCGCCGGTCGCATCCGCGCCGCCTTCACCCTCGCCAACCCCGATTGGAAGCCCGACATGGTCGGCATCAAGCTCAACCGGCGCGGGTGGTTGCAAGAAATCAAGCTCTGTTATGGCCGCGACTGGATGCCGACCCGCTGCAAACCCCGACAATTTGGCGCGCGTGACAATGTTCGAGCGAGAGTCTGGCGCGGGCTCTAACGCCGGTCGAGAAAGAAAGCTTTCAGCAGCGCCGCCGCCTCGTTTTCTCCCATGCCCCAATAGACCTGCGGACGATGCAGGCACTGCGGATGCTCGAACACCTTGGCGCCGTGATTGATCGCGCCACCCTTGGGATCGGGGGCGGCAAAATAGAGCCGCGCGATTCGCGCATGGCTGATCGCGCCGGCACACATGGCGCAGGGCTCGAGTGTGACCCACAGGTCACAACCTTCGAGCCGTTCCTGCCCCAGCGCCTTGGCTGCCGCCCTGATGGCCGCGATCTCGGCGTGGGCGGTCGGATCATGGTCGGCTCGGGGCGAGTTATGCGCGGTGGCTATTACCTCATCGCCCTTGACCACAACTGCGCCGATCGGCACTTCGCCGGCCTGGGCGGCAGCGCGCGCCTCGTCCAGCGCTCGGACCATCGGGGCGGGAAGGGGCCAGCGGTTCATGCCTTTCGCGCTAGGGCAGTGACTGCGGATTGGCCAGACTCGTGTTGACGATTCGCTGCTCCACCGCTATGCGCGCGCCTTTCCCGGCATTGACCGAAATTTTTAAAAGAAGAGACCAACCATGTCGCGCATCTGCGAACTGACCGGCAAGGGCCGCCAGGTAGGCCACAATGTGAGCCACGCCAACAACAAGACCAAGCGCGTGTTCCTGCCCAACCTGCAAAACGTCACGCTGTTGAGCGAGAAGCTGGATCGCAGCTTCAAGTTCCGCGTCTCGACGAACGGCTTGCGCTCGGTCGAGCACAATGGCGGGCTCGACAACTGGTTGCTCAAGACCCGTGACGAGAAGCTTTCGACCAACGCGCTCAAGGTAAAGCGCGAGCTCAAGAAAGCGATGGCCGCGGCCTAAGGCCTGGCCATTTTGGCTTCATCCTGATGCATGAGCGCGCTGGGCAACCGGCGCGCTTTTTGCGTTGGCTCAACCTGCCGGGCCAAGGCCGTCCCACAGCAACTGCAATACCAGTGTGCGCTGATAGCTGATTCCATTATCATCGGAGATGAGGGTGACGGTGACCGGGTAATTGCCCTCGGATTCGACACTCAGCCCTTCGTAATTGTCGGTCGGGAAGGGGTGCGAGAAAGTCGCCAGCAAGGTGCCGGTCCAGGTCTCGCCTTCAACGATATCGGCCGAGTCCGCTACCATCAGGCCGATCTCGAACCGCGGAGGCAGGCCCCATTCCAGTCGCCGTAGCAACACCAACACCCTGCCATCGGGCAACAGCGCCATGTCGGTCGGGCGGAAGTCGGACGGCGCGCCGAAAGCGAAGTTGATGCTGGCAGGCGAACCGACCGGATCGCCTGCAAATTGCACGGCCGGAAGGCGGCCATCGATCCAGCCCTTCTTGCCCTCTCCGATCACGATGAACGAACCATCGGGCATGCGCGCCATCGCCTCCGGGCCGCTGTTGCTGCGCCAATCGGTCATGGCTTCGGGTCGGACCCGGCGAATCGAGGTCAGCTCGGGCGAGCGACGTTCGATCATGTTGCGCCCCTCGTATGCCAGCCACACGGTGCCGGCCCCGGGATCGATCGTCAGCGCCTCGACGTCGACATCGTGCTTGTCGACGAAGCCGTTGCCCGGATTGAGACGCGCCAGTTCGAGAATGTCGAGCGTATGGCCCTTGATCCCGAAGCGCAGGACGGTGCCCTTGTCGCTCAGCGAAAGGTATTGGCCGGGGGCGCTGGCTCCGAGCGACGAATAACTGCCGAAGAGCGCATTTTCGCTTTCGAGCTGCCACGCGCCGAGCACTGTGAAAGGCCCCATCTGACTTGGGAAGCGCTCAAGCCGGGTAATGGTCACTCCGGCATCGAGTCCCGCGGGGGGCACCTGGGTGCGCACGTAGGTGCCGGGAGCGAGCCCAGCGACAACCAGTGCCAGCAAGAACAATCTGCGGATCATGGGGCGCGCGGCCGAACGACCGCGCCGTCAGTTCATCGGGCCGGCGAACAACAGCGGATCAAGCCGCGCGTCCCGCCATTTCAGGCTCCAGTGCAAGTGTGGGCCGGAGGCCCGCCCAGAAGAACCGACATTGCCCAGATACTGCCCTTTCGTAACCCGTTCGCCCTCGCGCACCGCGATCCTGGACAGGTGGAGAAACGCGCTGTTGAGACCGGCGCCATGATCGATGATGAGAAGGTACCCTTCGAGCGAAAATGGCGTATCCGTCGCCAGCGCGACCACCCCGTCGGCTGGCGCGACAAAGGGAGTGCCGTTGCCGGGCGCAATATCGATCCCGGAATGATAGCTGCCGGGCTCGCCGCGATAGATGCGCTGGGAACCGAAACGCCCGGATATGCGACCCTTGACCGGCCACATGAAATCCTGGGTCCAGCCCGCCGTATCGGCATCAACAGCGCGGGCGGCATTGATCCGGTCCAGTTCGGGCTTGCGCCGCTGCCAGAAGGCTTCAGTGATCCCGCCGCTGGTCCGTGCGACGTTGACGCGCTCGATCTGCCAGTCGCGCGGGGCGATTGTCAGTTGCCTGGAAATCTTGCGACCGTCCGCCAGGGTCACTTCGAGCGTAGCGCTACTGCCGGCATCACGGTCGAAGGCTGCAAAGAAAGTGCCCTTTGACGAGAGCGTCAATTCCTCGCCATCGAGCCGGGCCGACAGTGCGCCGTCCGGAGCCTGACCGCGCAGCCAACCGCCCTGTTCCAACTCGCCGCCAAAGGTGAGGTTTGTATCGACCGGTGTCGGCGGGAGAGGAGAAAGAGCCACCTGCGTGGGCCCGGCGGTCGTGGGTGAAGCCTTGCTGTCGGAGGCGGTTACTTCGCCGGCATCCACGGTTCCAGCCGTGCAAGAAGCGAGCAGCAGGACACCGCCAACGGTTGAAAGGATCGACCATGCCATCTGCATCAGGCCGTGTCCGTAAGCCGCTGCGTGGCGAGTTCGGCGCTGGCATAAGCCTCCTGCCGATCAACGCTCCAGTACCGCAGGTCCTCGAGTGGAATCCTCGCTCCGCTCACCGCGCAGTTTACAAAATTGCCACTGCGCAGCACGCGAAAGCCGTTGGGCCCGAAATGAAGCTGCGCCGGTTCGGTTTTTGATGACATCAACATGGGCAGCTATCTAGCAGGCCGGGATTAACCGAACAAATCTTCCTGCCGTCCCTTGGCCGATGATTTTGCCGCTTTCGTCGTCTTTTTGGGCGTGCCTTTGCCTTCGGGAACAACGGCAAGCGCTCCATCGGCGAATTCGACCGACAATCGGGCCTGCGATTGTGCTGCCTCGCGGGTCCGTAGCAGCTCGCCCGCTGCACCGCGCACCAACGCGTAACCACGGGCAAGCGGGGCCTTGGGATCGAGCGAAGAAAGCACGCGAGCGAGGCCAACCAGCCGCTCTTTGTCTCGCGCCAGCCGCTGGCGGGGCATCTCGGGTGACAGCCGCAATTGCGCCAGGCCTCTCCTCGCATCCCGCAAGGCCCGTTCCAGCATTTGCGGCGACAATCTCTGCGCGCCGAGCGCTTCGCGCCCCTTGCCGGCCCGCGCCTTGAGCGCCGTGCGTAGGCGTTCGACCCGCTCGTCGAGCTTCTGCGCCTGGGGTTGCAGCAGCGCTTCGATTTTCGGCAGTCGCTGAACGCGGGCGTCCAGCCGTTCGCGTCCCAGCGCCAGCGGTCGCAGCACGCCGCGCTGCTGGCGAGCGGCAAAATCGCTCAACGTCGCCGCCAGTTCGCCCTTCACCGGCACCGCCATTTCCGCCGCCGCGGTCGGCGTCGGGGCGCGGCGGTCGGCAGCATAATCGGCCAGCGAGGTATCGGTCTCGTGTCCCACCGCGCTGATCACCGGAATCGGACTGTCGGCAATCGCGCGGACAACGATTTCCTCGTTAAAGCTCCACAGATCCTCGATCGACCCGCCGCCACGCGCGACGATCAGCAGGTCGGGCCGTCGGACTGCGCCCCCTTCGGGAATGGCCCCAAAGCCGCGAATGGCGGCGCTGACCTGCTCGGCCGCGCCTTGACCCTGGACCAGCACCGGCCACACCAGAACGTGGCTGGGAAAGCGGTCGGCAAGCCGGTGCAGGATATCGCGGATGACAGCCCCGGTGGGTGATGTGACCACGCCGATGGTCTGCGGGAGGAAGGGAAGTGGTCGCTTGCGCTCAACGGAAAACAGCCCTTCCGCCTCCAATCTTGCGCGCGTTTTTTCGAGCAACGCCAGCAGCGCCCCTTCGCCGGCGATCTCCAGGCTTTCGATCACGACCTGGTATTTGGAGCGACCCGGATAGGTGGTCAGCTTGCCGGTGGCGATGACTTCCAGCCCATCTTCCGGCTGGAACGCCAGCCGCTGGGCAGTGCCGCGCCACATGACCCCGTCGATGACGGCCTTCTCGTCCTTGAGCGAGCAGTACACGTGGCCCGAGGCGGCGCGTTTGACGCCCGAAAGCTCGGCCCGCAAGCGAACGTGGCCGAAGCGTTCCTCGACTGTGCGCTTGAGCATTTGCGAAAGCTCGCTGACCGATAGCGGCTCGGCGTTGTCGCCCGGTCTCGACCGCGCTACCAAGCCGCGCGACGAAATGTCGTCAATACCGTCATCGCCTTGGGGGCCTGCCATGAATATCCTTTTGATCGGCTCGGGTGGGCGCGAACATGCCTTGGCCTGGCAGCTCGCGCAATCGCCCAGCTGCACAAAGCTGTACGCAGCTCCCGGCAATCCGGGCATTGCGGAAGATGCGGAGTGCGTGCTCATCGGCGTGGACGACCATGGCGCGGTGGTCTCCTTTTGCCGAACGCACGAAATCGCGATGGTGGTCGTCGGCCCTGAAGCACCGCTGGTGGGCGGGCTTGGCGATTCGCTGCGGGAAGCGGGCATCGCAGTGTTCGGTCCCGATAAGGCCGCAGCGCAGCTCGAAGGGTCAAAGGGCTTTACCAAGGACTTGTGCCAACGCGCCGGGATACCCACCGCCGGATATATCCGCACCGGTTCGCTGGAGCAGGCGACCGAGGCGCTGAACCGCTTCGCTGCGCCCTATGTTTTGAAGGCCGACGGACTAGCTGCGGGCAAGGGCGTGGTGATCGCCGAAACGCGGACCGATGCAGAAGCTGCGCTGGCCGACATGTTCGGCGGACAATTCGGCGCCGCCGGGGCGGAAGTGGTGATCGAGGAATTCATGGAGGGCGAGGAAGCCAGTTTCTTCGCACTGACCGATGGCACCGCCGTCATCCCTTTCGGCACGGCGCAGGACCACAAGCGGGTTGGCGATGGCGATATTGGACCCAACACCGGCGGCATGGGCGCATATTCTCCCGCCCCGGTGCTGACCGAGGCGTTGCAGGCGCAGGTCATGCACGAGATCATTGAACCGACCGTCGGCGCGCTGCGCGCCGAGGGGACGCCTTATGTCGGTGTGCTCTTCGCCGGGCTGATGCTGACCGCGCAAGGCCCCAAGCTGATCGAATACAATGCCCGGTTCGGCGATCCGGAATGCCAAGTGCTGATGATGCGCCTGCGCGACGATCTGGCATGGATGATGTGGCTATGCGCGACCGGCAAGCTGGATGAATTGGACCGGGATTCGCCTGTGTTTGAGGACTGTACCGCGCTGACCGTGGTGATGGCGGCAAGCGGCTATCCGGGAACGCCAGAAAAGGGCGGTGCAATCGATCTCGGCGGGCCGCATCACGAGTGGGTGAAGATCTTCCAGGCGGGCACGGCGCTGAAGGATGGCAGCCTGATCGCCAATGGCGGGCGGGTTCTCAACGTCACGGCGATGGGCGCGGACGCCACCGAGGCGCAGCGTATCGCCTACGCTGCAGTCGATGCGATTGATTTTCCGTCCGGTTTCTGCCGCCGCGATATCGGCTGGCGCGAGGTCGAGCGCGAGCGCGCCGACTAGCCGAGCTTTTCTTTCATCAGCGCCTGCATGTCGGCCTCGGGCCGCGGGCCGTAGTGGCTGATCACCTCGGCGGCGGCGATAGCGCCGCGCTTGAGACAGGTCGCCAGCGATTCACCGCGGGCATGGCCCGACAGGAAACCGGCCGCAAACTGGTCGCCGGCACCGGTTGTGTCGACAACCTTGGCGATCGGTTCGGCGGCAACCTCGGCGCGCTCGCCGTTAGCAATGGCGATGGCGCCCTTCTCGCTGCGGGTGGCGACCAGAACCGGAACCTTGCCCGATACTGCGGCAACCCCTGCCTCGAAACCAGATTCTCCGGTCAGAGTCGCCAGTTCGTGTTCGTTGACGAACAGGATATCGATCACGCCGTCCTCAATCATCTGGCGGAAATCGTCGCCGTGGCGATCGATCACGAAGCTCTCGCTGGCAGTAAAGGCAATCTTGCGGCCGGCTTCGCGCGCGACCTCTATGGCCCGGCGCATCGCCTTGCGTGGCTCTTCCGGGTCCCACAGATAGCCTTCGAGATAAAGGATAGCGCCGCTGCGGATGATGTCTTCGTCGAGCGCGTCAGCCGGCAAATACTGCCCGGCACCCAGGAAGGTGTTCATCGTGCGCTCGCCATCGGGAGTGACGAAGATCAGCACCCGGCCTGTCGCCGGCTCACCCTCGCGCGCAGGGGTATCGAAATCGATGCCCGTGGCGCGCATGTCATGGCGGAAGACTTTGCCCAGCTGGTCGTCGGCAACCTGGCCGATGAAGGCGCACTGCAGGCCAAGCGTGCTGAGCCCTGCCAGCGTATTGGCAGCCGAGCCGCCCGAGAGTTCGCGTGCCGGGGGCATGGCGGCGTACAACTCGTCTGCACGCGCCTCGTCGATCAAGGTCATCCCGCCACGATTGAGCTCGAGCTCGTCGATCAGTTCCTCCTGGCAAGAGGCGATTACATCGACCACGGCATTGCCGATGGCGATTACGTCGTAGCGGGGTTCGGTCATGAAGGGTCCGTTGGTTGATCGATTGGAGAGAATAGGTTGCGGGAGCGCCTAGCCGCTCGTCATGCACAGGCCAAGCCCCCTTTGCCGTCCGCACCGTGACGAGCGATTGACTTGCTGCTGCGCCCGACTCACAAGCGCCGGGATGATAAGCCTACCCACCGCCTTTGCCCGCGCCGCCGGCCAGCTTGCCGATCCGGCGATCTTGCGCGTGCTGGTCAAGAGCATCGCGGTTACGCTGGCGATCTTCGTCGCCGCAGGAGCGCTGCTGTGGAGCGTGCTTGATCGCCTGCTGGAAAACTATGTCGCGGCAGCCCTGCCAGCCGACTACAGCGACGCGGTTTCCGGTTTTGTCACCGTGGCCCTGCTGATCCTGGGAGGGTGGTTGCTGTTTCGCATCGTTGCCCTTGCGGTGATCCAGTTCTTTGCTGACGAAATCGTGCTGGCGGTCGAACGGCGTCATTATCCGGGGACCCATCGCCAGGCCCGTGACCTGGCATTTCGCGAATCGCTGGAACATAGCCTCAAGGGTTTGGGGCGTGCGCTCGCCGCCAATCTGCTCGCCCTGCCGGTAGCGCTGGTGCTGCTGGTCACGGGAATCGGCACCTTGGCGCTGTTCTGGTTGATCAATGGCTGGCTGCTGGGGCGCGAATTGCAGGACATGGCCTGGCTGCGCCACCGCAGCGCACTTGGCGAAGCGCCGCCGCTTGGTGGTTTGACGCGCTTCCTTCTGGGCGGCACTGTTGCCGCCCTTCTGGCCATCCCCTTTCTCAACCTGATCGCGCCCGTCCTCGGCGCGGCCGCCGCCACCCATCTCGTTCATTCGCGCCTGGAACCCCGACCCGATGCGTAAGATTGCCGCTACAATCCTTCTCTGTGCCTCGCTTGCAGGCTGCGTGACCGCACCTGGCGGTACCGCTTCCGTTCCTCCGCCCCGCGAGAACACGGTGCGCATTCCGCCGACGCGCCCTGCCCCGCCGCCGACCGCTTCTACCGGAGAATTTCGCGCGCCCAGGGTCATGACTCTGCCGGGCCTCGAAGGCGTCATAGGAGCGACCGCCAGCCAGTTGCAGCGTCAGTTCGGCAATCCACGGCTCGACGTCTACGAAGGCGATGCGCGCAAGCTGCAATTTACCGGCGAGGCCTGCGTGCTCGATATCTATCTCTATCCCCTCCGGCGCGGGGTCGAACCCACCGCTACCTATGTCGATGCGCGGCGCGCCAGTGATGCGCTCGATGTCGACCGCGCCGCCTGCGTACGGGCCTTGAAGAGCCGCTGAAACTGGTCGTGTCCGGTTACGGTAACCGGGAATTAAGGCTGATCTGCGATGGCTGGAAACAGCAATTGCGGGGGTTTTGGCGTCATGAGTTTCCAATTCGACAATCTTGCCACGTCGGTCGCGGCCGACGGCCGTGTTTCGCCCGAAGAAATCCTGTCGCTGCGCCAGCTTGGCTGGGGCGACGGCCAGATTCATCGGGCCGAGGCCGAGGCTATCTTTGCCATCAACCGGCAGATCGATGCGCCAAGCGATGACTGGGTTGATTTCTTCGTCGAGGCAATCAGCGAGTTCGTGCTCAACGGCAGCGAGCCAAAGCAAATGTGCGACGAGGATGAAGCGCGCTGGTTGGTTGACGCGATTTCCCATGACGGCCGGCTGGAAACCATGGCCGAACTGGAAGCGCTGGTGCGGATCGTCGAGAAGGCGCGCAACACGTCGGAAAACCTGAAGGATTTCGTGCTCCAGCAAATTGAATACGCTGTATTGCACGGCGAGGGGCCAACCCGCTGCGGGGGTGAACTCGCCTCGTGCCACGTCAGCACGGCCGAATGTCACCTGCTCCGGCGCGTGATCTTCGCCAGCGGCGGCCATGGCCCAGCAGCAGTCAGCCGCCACGATGCGGAAATGCTGTTCCGGATCAAAGATGCCACGCTCAAGGCTGCCAACGCACTCGAATGGCCGCAACTGTTCGTCGATGGCGTGGCCAATTTCCTGCGCGGCTTTGCCGCGGCCAATGCTCAATTATCGCACGAGCGCGCACGGCAACTTGAAAGCTTCATAGCCGACAGCTCAGTCAATGTCGGACGTTTCTTCGGCCGCATGGCGAAGGAAGCGCCTGGTGTCGCCAACCATTTCGGCAAGGTGTTTGGCCACAAACGGCCGGGCACGGATTACACCGTGCGCGCCATCCAAGGCGAGAAAGTTACCGAGTTTGAGGCCAATTGGCTCAATTCGATGGTCGAGGCCGATGGCCAGCTCGACCCGCTCGAAAAGGCGCTGATCGAGCGGGTAGAAGCCGAACTGGACTGAATTTTCAGACCATGAAGCTCTCGCCGCAACCGCAGGCGCCCTTGGCGTTGGGGTTCTCAAACACGAAACCGGCAGTGAAATCGTCTTCGACCCAGTCCATCGTGCTGCCGACGAGGTAGAGTACGCTCGCTCCATCAATGTAGAACACGCCGCCAGGCGTTTCGATTTTTTCGTCGAACGGGGCTTCCTCGGTCACATAGTCGACCGAATAGGCAAGGCCGGAACAGCCGCGGCGCGGGGTCGAAAGCTTGACCCCGATGGCATCTTCGGGGGCCTTGGCCATCAGCTCGGTAATACGCTGCTCGGCAGCCGAGGTCAGGATAACTGCGGCCTTGGGCGCTGGGCGTGTCTTTGTATCGGCCATTACAGCATCCCCAGTTCGAGCCGCGCTTCATCGGTCATCTTTTCCGGACCCCACGGCGGATCCCATACCAGGTTGACCTCGGCATCGCGCACACCCGGTACGCTGGCAGCGCGCAGTTCGACCTCGCCCGGCATGGTTTCGGCCACCGGGCAATGCGGGGTTGTGAGGGTCATCGTGACTGTCACATCGGCCTCGTCATCGACCTCGACGCCGTAGATCAGGCCGAGATCATAGATATTGACCGGGATTTCCGGATCGTAGATTTCCTTGAGCGCGGAGACGACCGCCTCGTAGAGATCGCCGCCTGGCGCGCCTGCGGGCACGTTTTCGGGCTTCTTCTGCAAAAACCCCTCGAGATAGTCGCGCTTGCGCTCGAGCTTCTCGTGCGGTGCCTCGTCTTCGACCGCGTCCTCGACCCGCGCGCGCGGAGGCTTCGAGGAACTTGCATTGAGCACATCCTCGTTGGGCGCAGGGGCGGCGACAAAGGCCTTATCGTCGCTTGGCTTGTTCATCCGAAGATCCTTTGGGTCCGTTCGATGCCGCGCAGTAACGCGGCGATATCATTTTCATCGCTATACAGGCCGAAACTCGCGCGCGCAGTGGCGGGCACGCCGAGATGATCCATCAATGGCTGGGCGCAGTGGTGGCCGGCCCGGATCGCGACATTCTCTTCGTCCAATATGGTGCCCAGATCGTGCGGGTGAACCCCCTCCATCACGAAGGAGAGAATGCCGGCGCTGGATTCGGGGCCAAGCAGGCGGATCGAGTTGAACTGGCCCAATGCCTCGCGCGCCTGCCGCACAAGCGCGTTTTCATGCGCGTAGAGCCGCTCCATCCCGCCCGAACCGCAGGCCGCTTCGACATAGTCGATTGCCGCATGCAGCGCGATGGCCTCGGTAATCATCGGGGTGCCGGCCTCGAACCGCTGGGGTGGCGGGGCATAGGTGGTCTTGGCAAAGGTGACGGTGTCGATCATCGACCCGCCGCCCTGCCACGGGGGCATCGCATCGAGCAGCTCCTCGCGCGCCCACAATACGCCGACGCCAGTGGGGCCGTAGAGCTTGTGGCCGGAGAAGACAAAAAAATCGCAATCGAGCTCACCCATGTCGAGCCGCATCCGCGGGGCGCTCTGACATCCATCGAGCAACAGCTTGGCGCCCACGCCATGCGCCGCCCTGGCCGCCCGTTTCGCGCCCAGCACCGAGCCGAGCACGTTGGACACATGCACTAGCGCGACCAGCTTGTGCTGCTCGGTCAGATTGGCTTCGAGCCAGTCGAGGTCGATGAGACCTTCCACGGTAATCGGGCAGACGTCGATTTCTGCCCCGACCCGCTGCGCCAGCATCTGCCACGGCACGATGTTGGAATGATGTTCCATCTGGCTGAGCATGATCCGGTCACCAGGGCCCAGATTGCTATCGCCCCAACTCTGCGCGACCAGGTTGATGCCCTCGGTCGCGCCGCGCACGAACACCACCTCGTTTTCGCTAGCCGCCCCAATAAACTCGGCCGCCCGCCGCCGCGCCGCCTCGTAGCCGAGCGTCATCTGCGCGCTGCGCGAATATACCCCGCGATGCACGGTGGCGTAATCCTTACCCAAAGCGCGGGACATGGCGTCGATCACCGCCTGCGGCTTCTGCGCCGTGGCAGCCGTATCGAGATAGTGCCAGGGCTCCCCCTCGGGCGTCACCAGCCCGGGAAAATCGGCCTTGCGTGAGAGGATCGCGGTTTCCTTCACACTGCCTCTCCCAGCGCGTCGAGTGCTGCTGTCAGCAAGCGCTCATGCTCGTCCACGTCGTCCAGAGCCACGAAGGCATCACCGAGGAATGCTTGCACCAGCAGGCGCTTGGCCAGCTGCGGCGGGATTCCGCGCGCGGCCATGTAGTAATTTGCCATCTCGTCAAGCTGACCAACGGTCGCCCCATGCGCGCATTTGACGTCGTCAGCGAAGATCTCGAGCTGCGGCACGGCATGGGCCGCTGCGCCCTTTTCGAGCAACAAGCCCTTGAAATCCTGCGCCGCGTCGGTCTTCTGTGCATCGCGCGCGACATTGATCGTGCCGAGGAAATTGCCACTTGCCCGGCCCCAGTGAACCGCGCGCACGACCTGGTTGGAGGTGCCCTCTGGCTCGGCATGGTCGACGCTGGTGACGAATTCGCGCACCGCTTCGCCGCCGCCAATGGTAGCGCCGCCGAATTCAAAGTGCGCACCCTTTGCCAGCCTCACCTCGACCTCGACCCGGCACGATGCCGCGCCGGTGATGACAGTGAACATCTCGGCCCGCGCGCCCTCTTTCAGCGTCAACCGGACACGGTGCAATTCGGGTTTATCGCTGCCGACGATCATGGCGTGGCGGCGCGTTTCACCCGGCGCCAGCGTGATATCTTTCCAATTGTCGAGCGCTCCCGCGCCAAGCTGCTCGAGCGCGTCGATATCGGCATAGCGCCAAGCCTCGTCCCGCCGCGTTGGAAGGGTGGCCGTATCAGGCATCGGCCATCACCGCTTCATAACCTTCGTCTTCGAGCTGCTGCGCGATCTCGGGGCCGCCTGTGCGGACGATCTGGCCCTTTGCCAGCACGCTGACCTTGTCCGGTCGCACCACTTCAAGCAGTCGCTGGTAGTGGGTGATCAGCAGCACGCCTTTGCCGGGCTGCCGCATGATGGTGTTGATCCCTTCGCCGACCACCCGCAGGGCGTCGATGTCGAGCCCGCTGTCGGTCTCGTCGAGCACCGCGAAGGCAGGGTCGAGTATGCCCATCTGGACCATCTCGGCGCGCTTTTTCTCGCCACCCGAAAAGCCGACGTTCACCTGCCGCTTGAGCATCTCCATGTCGAGCTTGAGGAGGCCGGCCTTCTCACGCGACAGCTTGAGAAATTCGCCGCCGCTGAGAGGTTCTTCACCGCGCCCTTTGCGTTGGGCATTCAGGGCCTCGCGCAGGAATTGCACGTTGGACACGCCCGGTATCTCTACCGGATACTGGAAGCCGAGGAACAGGCCAGCAGAGGCGCGTTCATGGGGATCGAGTTCAAGCAGGTTTTGCCCCCGGAACTCGACCGATCCGCCGGTCACTTCATAGCCTGGACGGCCACCCAGCACATAGGCGAGCGTCGACTTGCCGGCTCCGTTGGGACCCATGATCGCATGGACTTCGCCCGCGGGCACCTCGAGCGTCAGGCCGTTGAGGATCTGCTTGCCGTCAATTTCGGCGGTGAGGTTGTCAATCTTGAGCATTGCTGCTGTCTCGGTCGAAATTGGTAATCTCCTGTTCGCCAGCCTCGGGGCACTGGCGCTGTTCGAGCTGGATCAGCGAATTGTAGCGCTGCAACTGGTTCTGGTAGCGCCCCATGTCCCTCTGATCCTGACTGGTGTAATCGGTCTTGGCGTAGATCGCCTCGGCCTTGAGTTCTTCGGCCTCCATGTAAACGCGGCGCTGGTCGACCAGGCTTTGCAGCCGGGCTATGCAGCGCGGCGCTTCTCCAGTGACCGAGACAGCGACCCGACTGCGCACCGTGCCGTACTCGGGCTGCGAAGAAAGTCTGGTGCCGACCGCCAGGTCGAGGCTCTGCCCGCGCGCGACATGGATGCGCTGTGCACGTTCGAAGATGCCGGCGACCGCCGTGGGCGGCGTTGCGGCATCTTCACCGGTTTTGGCCAGTGCGGCGTTGGCTTCCGCCTCGAACTGCGTGCGCTTCTTCGCGCAGCGCGGCACGTCTTGTCGATATTGGGCGGCAAAGCTCGCGCCGCCGCCGATGACGTAGGAGCCCGAGCGGAGGCAATCGTAATAGTCAGCCACATAGGGCTGGATCCGCACCGGATATTCCAGCGTCCAGGTGGTCGGGTCGTCGGGATAGACGGCTTCGACCGAGCTGCTGGCCTGCTGGATCAGCAGCATGGCGACAAGAGCGGATGTGATCATTCCTGCAGGTCCTTGCGCTGGCTCAGTCGAGCGTCGGTTCGGTCAGCGAATCGATGTGGTTGAGCCAGTAGTCGGCCACGGCCAGTCGCTCGGTCCGGTTGCGGCCCAGGTAGAGGTCCTTCATCGTCCCCACGACCTTGCCGCGCGATTTCTCGCGGATGATGCCGCAATCCTGCTTGGCATTCGCCGGATTGAGCAGCTTGCCGTCCTTGCCATAGAGCGAAATGCCCTGCTCGGTCTGGCGGCAGACGAGGTAGGGCATCAGCGCCGGCGAGAGTTCCTGCGGAATGTTGACCGGCTCAAGCCGCTCGGGCCGGGGCGCAGGCGCGTCGGCTTCGACCTCGACAGGCGAGGCCAGCATGGCAGCCGCGATTGCGAAATTGGTGGCGACAGTAGTCAGCATGGGTCTCTCCTCTCCCTCAGCCCCTCGGCCCGCCGCGGTCATCACGGGCTGGGCGGCGGCTACGCTTGTCGGCGATGCGGATCCGCATCCCGGCGGTTATCCGCTGTAGCACAGCGTCCATGTTTTCCTGGATATCCAGTGCCTTGATGCGCATCACGCGGATGCCGACAGCCTCCAAGCTCTTGTCCCGCCGCTTGGCAATCCGCTCGTCCTGGTCCTCTTCGTCGATGATGATGGCCATGCCGAGCTTGTGACAATTGAAGTCGACGATCGCGCTGCCGACCACGGCATGGCGAGTGAAGGTATAGGAGCCGAGATTGGCCTTGGAGAACCGCTCGGCCAGCGCCTTGTGCGCCTCGGTCGAGTGACGGCGCAACTCGCGCGCACGGTCGTGCAACGCGTCGAGGCGCTTGTCCGAGATCTTCCACCCGCGGCCCTTCTTGTTGAGCGTGGGTTCGCCATCGAGTTCGGACGGATCGCGCAGGTTGAGTGTCTTGCGTTCGGTCACCCCACGCTCCCTTCGAGCGAGATGGCCAGCAGTTTCTGCGCCTCGACGGCAAATTCCATCGGCAGTTCCTTCAGTACCTCTTTCGCGAAACCGTTGACGATCAGGGCCATCGCTTCTTCCTCGTCGAGCCCGCGCTGCATGGCATAGAAAAGCTGGTCGTCGCTGACCTTGCTGGTCGTCGCTTCGTGCTCGATCTGGGCGGTCGAATTGCGGACCTCGATATAGGGCACGGTATGGGCACCGCACTTGTCGCCGATCAGCAGGCTGTCGCACTCGGTCCGGTTGCGCACGTTATCGGCATTGGGGCCAACCCGCACCAGCCCGCGATAGGTGTTATTCGACTTGCCCGCACTGATTCCCTTGGAGATGATAGTGCTGCGCGTGCCGGGCGCGTTGTGGATCATCTTGGTCCCGGTGTCGGCCTGCTGGTAATTGTTGGTCACCGCAACCGAGTAAAACTCGCCCACGCTGTCGACACCGTTCAATACGCAGGAAGGATATTTCCACGTCACCGCGCTGCCGGTTTCGACCTGGGTCCAGCTGATCTTGCTGCGAGCGCCCTGGCACAGCCCGCGCTTGGTCACGAAATTGTAGATCCCGCCCTTGCCCTCGGCATTGCCGGGATACCAGTTCTGGACGGTGGAATACTTGATCTCGGCATCGTCCATCGCGACCAGCTCGACCACTGCGGCGTGGAGCTGGTTCTCGTCGCGCATCGGCGCGGTGCAGCCTTCGAGGTAGCTGACGTAGGAGCCTTTTTCGGCCACGATCAGCGTGCGTTCGAACTGGCCGGTGTTCTCGGCATTGATGCGGAAATAGGTGCTGAGCTCCATCGGGCAGCGCACGCCTTCGGGAATGTAGACAAAGGTACCGTCGGAGAATACCGCGCAATTGAGCGTGGCGAAGTAATTGTCATGCTGCGGCACGACCCTGCCCAGCCACTTCTTCACCAGCTCGGGATATTCCTTGATCGCCTCGCTGATCGACAGGAAGATCACCCCTGCCTTCTTCAACTCCTCGCGGAAAGTTGTGGCCACGCTGACGCTGTCGAAGACGGCATCGACCGCGACTTTGCGCGCACCCTTGACCCCGGCGAGCACTTCCTGCTCGCCCAGCGGAATGCCGAGCTTGTCATAGACCTTCTTGATCTCGGGATCGAGATCGTCGAGCGAGTCGAGCTCGACCTTTTTCTTCGGCTCGGCGTAATAATAGGCGCCTTGGTAATCGATCTTGGGATAGCCGACCTTGGCCCAGTCGGGCTCTTCCATTGTCTTCCACAGGCGGAACGCCTTCAGCCGCCAATCGAGCATCCATTGCGGCTCACCCTTCTTGCCGCTGATGAAGCGGACGGTGTCCTCGTTCAGTCCCTTGGGTGCAAACTCCTGCTCGATATCCGACGACCAGCCATGCTCGTAATCAGCCGCGCGCGCTGCCGCTTCGTGCGCTTCGCGATCCTGAATTTCGTCGTCCTGGATCTTCACGTCTTCAGTCATGCCAGTTCTTTCTCTGCCGCCAATTGGGTCAGCGGAATGTTCGCCAGGGCGCTGCGCAGTGCAGCGTTTACCGCGGGCCAATGCGGCTTGACCGAGCAACTGTGATCGACGCTGCAATCGGTGCCTTCGATACAGGCGGTCAGCGCGATCGGTCCCTCGACTGCCTCGACGATGTCCGCCACCGAAATCGCCGCCGCCGGCCGCGCCAGCTGCAAGCCACCGCCAGCTCCACGAACCGATCGCAGTAATCCGGCTGCGGTCAGCTTGCTGACGAGCTTCTGCACTGTGGGCGCAGGCAGGCCGGTTTCGCTGGCCAGCTTCGCCGCGGACACGCGTCCGCCGCCGCAATGGCGAGCGGCGTGACTCATTGTCACCACCGCATAATCAGCAAAATTGGACAGGCGCATCGCGAAAAAAGCCTCTAATCGGACGAAATCGTTCCGATTAAGCAATTATGGCCCAAACCGCGGGATTTCAACCCGAAACGGCCTGTTGCGAGTCGTTAGCAAAAAGCAAGGGGCGCGATCGGTGCGCCTAGCTGCGGATACGAAAATTACGCAGGTCGAGCAGTCCGTTGAGAATCGGCTTGTCCTCGCCACCCAGCCGTGAAGGTGTGCGCCCGACAAAGATGCCGATTTCACGGATCAGGTGCGACTGATCGTAAAAATGCTCCATCACCCCTGCCACCTGTTCGTCATCGATTTCCGGGGCGGAGAAGATCGCTGCCGCGCGGACGGCACGATATTTGCGTCTAAGCGCCTGTGGATTGAGGCCGAAATACCGTTCCACCAGCCGCTGGGTCTGGCGCCGGGAATAGCCGGACTGGGCGTAGAGCGCCTCAAGATCGGGGTCGAGCGATGTGCCGAGCCAGTCGACGGTCACTTCGATGAGCCTGGCGTGGCGTGCATTGACCCTGCCCAGATGCTTCTCGACGAAGCTCGTCAGCGCGCCCTGCATTGCTTCACGATCGAGCTCGGGCTGCGCGTAGAGATCGATCAATGTCTCGCACAATTGATTGGCGGCGGGACCGAGGATTTCCGCAGCATCGAATATCTGGTTGCCGAACTCGTCGGCGGGCATTCCGCTGAGCGCGGCCCAGCCAAGCGGCGTCAAGGCCGCCCCGCAGGAATGAAATCCGCCCGTGAAATGAAACGGCAGGGCAACGCTGGTTGGCGATTGCAGCGAGCAACAAGGGATCGACTGGCTCCGACCATCGCGGAAATAGGCCGTCCCTTCGCCCTTGAGAACGAGCATCAGCTTGCCGACGTCGGCTGGCTGGATATCGTCAATCTCCTCGTCATCGCAGGAGAAATGGAAAAATGTCGTAACAAAGGGACGAAGCGAGCGGGGTGGTCGAAAATATTCGATGTCGACCCGGGAAACAGAAGGCGGCGCAGGTTCGCTGGGCTGCACTATTTGTGCGGCCGGTCCGCCAGTCCCTGCTACCCGTTTCATCGCGTAATCTACTACACTTTTTCTTATTGGCCCGTCACGAGTTTGCCTGCTTTTCTTGTGCAATCCAAGCCCTTATGTTTTCCTCCAGGATGGACAGCGGCACAGGCCCGCTTTCCAGCACGGCATCGTGGAAACCACGGATATCGAACGCCTGACCAAGTTCGTCGCGCGCCAGCTGGCGCAATTCCATGATCTTGAGCTTGCCGATCATGTAGGCGGTCGCCTGGCCGGGGTAGACCACGTAGCGTTCGATCGCCTTGCGAATGTCCCCTTCGGGATTGGGCGTATTCTTCTGCAGGTAAGCAATCGCGTCCTCGCGACTCCAGCGCTTGTGGTGGATACCGGTATCGACAACCAGCCGCGCCGCGCGCCACAGCTCCATACCCAGCCGTCCGAAGTCGGAATAGGGATCGGTGTAGAAACCCATGTCCTTGCCCAGCTCTTCCGAATACAGGCCCCACCCCTCGGTATAGGCCGTCACCCCGCCAAACCGGCGAAAGGCCGGTATCTCGCCCAGCTCGGTCTGGATGGCGCGCTGCAAATGGTGGCCGGGCAGGCCTTCGTGATAGGCCAGCGCCTCCAGCTCGTTCTTGGACATGTCGCGCAGATTGTAGAGATTGACGTAATAGGTGCCCGGGCGCGAACCGTCGGGCGCAGGGCTCTGGTAGAACGCCTTGCCCGCGCTTTTTTCGCGGAACGCCTCGACCGGTTTGATCACCATCGGAGCCTTGGGCAGCGTGCCGAAATATTCGGGCAGCTTCTTTTCCATCGCGTCGATCCTGGCCTCGGCATCGGCGAGGTAGGCTTCGCGGCTGGTGTAGAAGAACTGATCGCCCTTGCGGGTGTGTTCGAAAAACTCCTGCAGGCCGCCCTTGAACCCGACCTTTTTCATGATGGTGCGCATCTCACCATGGATACGCTCGATTTCGCGTAACCCGATGGCGTGTATTTCGTCAGCGGTGAGGTCGGTGGTGGTGTAGCTGGCCAGCAGCGCCTCGTAATAGGCGGCGCCGTCAGGCAGGCGCCAAATGCCGTCTTCGGTCGGCGCGATCGCCTGCTGGCGCTTCATCTCGGCCAACAGGGTTTCGAAGGCAGGGCGGGCCGAGCCCTGCCATGCCGCCGCCGCCGAATTTGTCAGCTGAGCCTTGGCGGTATCGTCGATTTTCAGCGCCCGCACCTTGTCGCCGAAGTCCTCGATAATGGCATTGTCAGCCTTGGCTGAAAGCAGGTTCTCGATATCCGAAATGACATAGGGATAGACCCAGTCGGGCGGCATGATTCCGCGCTCGGCCCGGTCGCGCGATTCGGCGGTCATGGTGTCCAGGACTACGCCCAGCCCTTCGATGCGGCTGACATAGTCGCGCGCCTGGGCGTCGTTTGAAACCTGGTGGATGCCGATCAAGAAAGCTGGCAGCCGGCTTTGCGCCCCCGTCATCTGGTTGAACAGATAGCCGTGGTCGCGGAAGGGCCACAGCGACTCGCTGCGCTTCGCCATGGCATCGAACAGGCGGTAGGACAGCGCATCTTTTGACGAGAGCGTTGCCAGATCGTAGCTCTTGCGCATTTCCTGCGCGGCGGATTGCAGCAGCATGTATTCAGCTCGGTCGCCAGCGTCCGAAAAATCTCCCCAGCGCCCGTAATCTTCGTCGCGAATGCCGCGATAGGCCTTCGACATCGGCGACAGCGCCAGCTCGGCCTCGTCATAGGCAACAAAGAAACGGTCGATGCTGGTGCCGGCCTCAATTGCGAAGCCATCCCGATCCGACACGGTTTCTGCCGAAGTATGAGCGGCGTTCGCTGTATCCTGCACCGTGGTACAACCGGCCAGGGCAAGAGTGGATACGGTCAGGCAAAACGGGACGGCGACTTTCATGCATGCTCTCCTTGTTGCGGGGCTACCTAGCTGCTTGCCTCGGAAATTGCACAAAAAAAGGGCGGCCCCGCATAACGGAACCGCCCCTTGAAGTTGAGGAACTCGTTGCATTGCTGCCTCGAGCCCTTCGGGTCGCAATGGCGTGTTAGCAAAATTCCATAATCGAAGATTGTATGGAAACGACATGTTCTCGATTTCACGAAATTACAGTCAAATCCATTAGGCGCAACTTTCGCAAAGTCCGGGAAATCGTAGCCCGCTCGACAGTTCGGCCTTGGAACTGCATAGGCCCCGGCATGATTTTCCCACTTATTCGCCCCTTCATTCATGCGATTGACCCCGAACGGGCGCACCGACTCTCGATCGAGGGCCTCAAGCTCGCTCCACTCCCTCCACTGGGTTCGTCCGACAGTTCGCTGTCAATCGAGGTGGCTGGCCTACGCTTTCCCAATCCGGTCGGTGTGGCGGCGGGCTATGACAAGGATGCCGAGGTGCCCGACGCCTTGATGCGTCTCGGCTTCGGCTTCGTCGAGGTCGGTTCGATCACGCCGCAGCCGCAGGCGGGCAATCCCAAGCCCCGGCTGTTTCGGCTGGTCCGCGACCGGGCAGTGATCAACCGGATGGGGTTCAACAATGCTGGCGCCGAAGTCGCCGAGGCGCGGCTGGCCAAGCGCAAACGGTCTGGCGTGCTGGGTATCAATATCGGCGCCAACAAGGATTCGGTCGATCGCGTGGCCGACTATGCCGAGATGGCTCGCCGCATGGCGCCTTTTGCCTCTTACCTGACGGCCAATATTTCCAGCCCTAACACACCTGGCCTGCGTGCATTGCAGGATCCGGCTGCGTTGGCAGGCTTGCTGGATGCCGTGCTCGATGCTCGCCCGAAGGATGGGCCACCGTTGTTTCTTAAGGTCGCGCCCGATCTGGAACCCGCCGACATCGACGCCATCGCCCGGCTGGCAATCGACAAGGGCCTTGGCGCACTGATTGTCGCCAATACGACCATAGCCCGACCTCAACTGCAGTCACGCGAGAAGGACGAGGCCGGGGGCCTTTCGGGCGCGCCGCTGAAGCCGCTGGCCTTGCAGCGTCTACGCGATTTCCGCCAGGCCACCGGCGGCGCGTTGCCCTTGATCGGAGTCGGCGGGATCGCCTCGGTCGACGATGCATGGGAGCGGATCCGGGCCGGGGCCAGCCTGGTCCAGCTCTATTCGGCCATGGTCTACGAAGGCCCGGGCCTGGGACGAACGATTGCCCGCGGCCTGGCCCGGAAACTACGCGAACACGGCATGGCTTCGATTGAACAGGCGGTTGGAAGCGAATAGCAGGCACGCATGATGTTCCGTAGTTTCCTTGCCGCTAGCAGTGCCCTCGTATTGGGTGCGTGCGTCCCCGCAGCGATGTCCCCGGCTGCCCAATCCGATGTCCAGTCCGGCCCCGCCCCGCCAACTGCAAAATTAGCCGGAGCCGTCGCCTCGGCAGATCCGCGTGCCACTGCGGCGGGCGAAGCGATGCTGGCGCAGGGCGGCAGCGCTGCAGACGCCGCCATCGCTACCATGCTCGCCTTGACCGTGGTCGAGCCGCAAAGCTCGGGCATCGGCGGCGGTGGTTTCATCGTGCACGGCACGCCGGGCGGAGACGTCTTCACTTATGATGGCCGCGAGACCGCGCCGGGCGCAGCCACGCCCAACTGGTTTCTTGATGCCCAAGGCAAGAGCTTACCCTTCGGCGACGTCGTGCTGACCGGGCTCAGCGTCGGGGTGCCCGGCAATATCGCGGTCGCCAAACTGGCGCATGATGCACACGGCAAATTGCCGTGGGCGACGCTGTTCGAGCCTGCCATCCGGCTTGCCCGCGAAGGGTTCACCGTCAATGCGCGACTCAACCAGTCGCTCGACGGATATGCCCATCGCGCCGGCCTGACCGAAGCCGGCAAATCGACCTTCTATGCCGAGGGCGACACCCCCAGAGCCGTGGGCACACGGATCGTGCAGGCCGAGCTTGCCAATTCGCTCGAACAAATTGCCCTTGTTGGGCCGGACCACTTCTATCGCGGGATATTTGCGCAAGGGCTCGCCTCGCGAGTTGCCGCCGCCACGCCCGGCGAAAACAAGATGACAGCTGCGGATGTCGCTGAATACGAAGCCAAGGTCCGCCGCCCCGTCTGCGGTGACTATCGCGGCTACAAGGTGTGCGGGATGGGCCCGCCGTCCTCGGGTGGGGTGGCGGTGCTGCAGATCCTCGAACAGCTCGAACGATTCGATCTCGCCGCGCTGGGTCCGCGCTCGGTTACGGCGTGGCACCTGTTCGTCGAGGCACAGCGCCTCGCCTATGCCGACCGCGAGCTCTACATCGGGGATGCCGATTTTGTCGAAGTCCCCACGGACGGGCTGGTCGACCCCGCTTATCTCGAGGCCCGTTCGCAGTTGATCGATCCTGCGCGGCGCGCGGTCGAAGTGGCGGCTGGTCGTCCGCCAGGGGCTCCGCTGGCGCGCGCCTCGGGCCAGGCATTCCCCGAAAGTGGAACGTCGCACCTGGTCGCGATCGGACCTGATGGAACCATGGTGAGTTATACCACCACCGTCGAGGGCGCGTTTGGATCGGGCCATATGTATGGCGGATTCTTTCTCAATAACGAGTTGACCGACTTCAGTTTCATTCCGGCGCAGAACGGCCGTCCGGTTGCCAACCGGGTTGAGGGCGGCAAGCGACCGCGCAGTTCGATGGCGCCGACGATTGTCTACGATCCGGCCGGTAGGCCGTTGCTTGCCTTGGGAGCCGCGGGGGGACCAACAATTCCGATCCAGACCGCGCGGAGCATCATCGGCGTGATCGATTTCGGGCTTGGGCTGGAAGATGCACTGGCCCTGCCCATGATCATGGGTTTCGGAGACCGGGTAATCGTCGAGGAAGGAAGCTGGCTCGCCGGGTCAATTCCGCAGTTGCAAGCATTGGGGCACGAACAGGTCGTGACCTCGGGCTTCCTGTTCCGGACCAACGGCGCGCTGCGGACTGCAGAGGGATGGAAGGCCGCCCACGATCCCCGGCTTGCGCCGTTGCTGACGACGTCGGGGGGTGACTGAACCGCGGGGATTCTCGCGCTTGCCGCTATCGCGCACACGCCCTACACCCGGCGGCTGGTGGGGCTTGGCCAAAGTCGCGAATGCGGTTGGCGAGTGTCCCCGGTGGGAGCAGGAGCAGGTATTCGTGCAGTTGAGCGATTTCGATACCACGCAGAATCTCGTCGAGCTTTTCTTCAAGCGCGCTGAAGAACAGGGTGACAGGCCCTTTCTGGGTTCAAAACGCGACGGCAAGTGGGTTACGCAGAGCTGGCGCGAAGTGGCCGAGCAAGTCAGCGTGCTGGCGGAATCCCTGCGCTCGATAGGGCTCGACGACGGCGACCGGGTGATGCTGGTGAGCGAGAACCGCCCCGAATGGTGTATCGCCGACCTGGCGATCATGGCTGCCGGCTGCATTACCGTGCCGGCTTATACCACCAATACCCAGCGCGATCACATGCACATCCTCGACAATTCGGGGGCCAAGGCGGTCATCGTCTCTAACGAGAAATTGTCCGACCCACTGTTGCCGGCGATCATGCGAACCGGGATTGCCGAACACGTCATCGCCATCGATTCGATCCGCCCGCACCAGACCGCCGGGGGCGAAACCGTGCATCGCTGGGTGGACCTGCTCGAAGGTGACCCGGTCGCGGCGCGCAAGGCTGTCGACGCACGGCTCGAGCGCATTGGCCGCGATGCTACTGCGTGCATCATCTACACCAGCGGCACCGGCGGTGCGCCGCGCGGCGTCATGCAGCACCACGGCGCGATCCTGTGCAATGTGAAGGGCGCGGCCGAGATTCTCGCCAACGACTTTGGGCTCGACGAAGACGAACGCTTCCTGTCGTTCCTACCGCTCAGCCACGCCTATGAACATTCCGGCGGGCAATTCCTGCCGATCGGGGCTGGCGCGCAAATCTATTACTCGGAAGGGCTGGAGAAACTGGCCAGCAATATCGAGGAGACGCAGCCCACCATCATGGTCGTCGTCCCGCGCCTGTTCGAAGTGCTGCGCACCCGCATTATGAAGCAGGTGTCCAAGCAGGGTGGTGCCGCCAACTACCTGATGGACAGGGCGCTGGAGATTGGCGAGCGGCGTGCCAATGGCACTTCGCGCGTCCTCGACAAGCCAATGGATATGGTGCTCGAACGAACTCTTCGCCCCAAGATACGCAAACGGTTCGGGGGGCGGATAAAGGCGATGGTTTCAGGCGGAGCGCCGCTCAATCCCGAAGTCGGCATCTTCTTCGAATCGATGGGCCTGACCATGCTGCAAGGCTATGGCCAGACCGAAGCTGGCCCTGTGATCAGTTGCAACCGGCCTGCCGCCGGGCTCCGAATGGATACAGTCGGCCCGCCGATGACCGGCGTCGAGGTGCGCATCGCCGAGGATGGCGAACTGCTGGTCCAGGGCGAACTGGTGATGCACGGATATTGGCAGAACGAGGCCGAGACGCGCCGCGTGCTGAAGGACGGCTGGCTCCACACCGGTGATATCGGCCATTTCGACGAGGCCGGGCGGATTGTCATCACTGACCGCAAGAAAGACATGATCGTCAACGACAAGGGTGACAACATCGCCCCGCAGAAGATCGAGGGCATGCTGACGCTGCAGCCGGAAATCGGACAGGCGATGGTGGCTGGCGACAGGCGGCCATATATCGTCGGGCTGATCGTGCCAGAGGCCGAGTGGGCGCTTGAATGGGCCAATGCCAACGGCAAGAAGTTCGATCTGAAGGAATTGCAGGAGCTGCCCGAGTTCCGAAGTGCCGTGCGCGCCGCGATCGACCGCACCAATGTCGACCTGTCGGTGATCGAGAAAGTGCGTGGCTTCGCCTTCGCCGACGAAGCCTTCACGATCGAAAACGAGGAAATGACGCCGAGCATGAAGATCCGCCGCCACATGATCCGGCAGCGCTACCAGGACCGACTCGACGGACTGTATCGGCGTTAAGCGCGGAGCTGAGCCATCACTTTTTTATCTTCGCACAAGTTAGTCACCTGATCACGTATCGACCGCCCATCGTTGTTGGCTTCGTTGAGCAATTTGTTCTGCTCTTCCAATGTCCAAATTTTTTCGCGCGCAACGTCATCTGCGGTGCGCGGAGACTGCTTGGTAACGGTCACCGGTCGGCCATCGCCGTCGAACAGGGTCAAAATTGTCGCATGGGCCAACAAGTGACGATAAGGTCTCTTTTTCAACCATCGTTTTAGTCTTTTAGCCAAATCCTTGGCGCGACGATCTTCGGCTTGAGACAGGCGGTTGAGAAGTTCCTTGTGCGAAATGAGCGGGCCTTTCTCAACTGGCAGATCGAGCTCTATTGATAGTTCGCAGATAGCCTGTTCAGCGCGTGCAAAGTGTTCCAAAACCCGGCCGATCCACTTGTGCGGATCAAATGCAGCTTCGCAGGCGGGCGCGACATCGCCGATAACGCCCATACCTCAAGCAGCCTCGGTGGCGATGAATTCGGGGTAGAAGGTCGGCTCCTGCTCGCTCCAGCCGGGTGCGGTGGCGGCGGCTTCGCTGACCGATTGCAGCAATATCTTGCGCCGTTCCGGGCGAATGACAGGCAGGGCTGCCGCGGCAACGAAGGCGCTCGGCAACCAGGGCCGGGCTTGCGCGCCAAGCAGGCGTTCGTAGAGAAAGCGGAAGGCGCTGAATCCTTCGAGCTTGTCCTGCCCGAGATCGAATGAGGCAACATGGATGAGCGTGCCGAGCAAACCGTCGACCCGATCGCCAGGAGCGACATGGGCCAGCTCTTCGCGCAGACGCTTGAGTTCCTGGTAGGCGACATACTGGCTGCGGATGGCGACGTTCTCCTCGGCATCGCGAGCCCAAACCTTGAACGCGTCACACCGACCGAGCCCGATGTCGAGACTGCGGCGGATGTAGCGCTGTTCGCAGGCGGTGAAGTTGGCGAATTCGCGCATTTCCGCGATGCTGAGAGACTGGATGCCGGTGGTAGCCATTGCTTGCATTCCCTTGTTGCACAGAGAATGTCGCTCAAGATGGTTAACAACCCGTTAGGTGACGGCTGAAGAATTCTGCGGGGTGCGCAAAAAAGGGGCCGCATCGCTGCGGCCCCAAGTGTTAGGAAGGGGGGTGTGTGGTGCGTCAGATCTTGTTGCCCGTCGCACCCTTTGCTTCGCCCTCGGCCTGCTGGGCTTCGCCCTTGCGCTCTTGCGCGCGGCCTTCGGAGCGGGTTTCAGGATCCGACGAATGCTGCTTCACATTGCCGCTTGCTTCATTGGCCATGCCTTTGGCCTTGTCTTTCAGTTCGCCCATTTCAAGTTCTCCTGTCTTCGGGGGAGCCGCACGGCCGTGGGGGTTCCGGGCGGCGAGTCGACAGATGATCGGCTCGAGAAATCAAGCGTTTACGTCGTTAGAAGTTCCGCGGTTTGCGACGAGGCGCGCTGCGCCAGCGACGGTCAGATCAGGCCGGCCAACGGGCTCGACGGATCGGCATATTTGCGGCGCCCCATGCGCCCGGCGAGATAGGCATCCCGACCTGCCTCGACCGCGAGTTTCATCGCTCTTGCCATCCGCAGCGGGTCCTTTGCCTCGGCAATGGCGGTGTTCATCAGCACGCCGTCGCAACCCAGCTCCATCGCCACGGCAGCATCGCTGGCGGTGCCGACACCGGCATCGACCAGGACTGGCACGCTCGCCCCTTCAACAATCAGGCGGATGGTGACGCG
The DNA here is from genome assembly GCF_054482615.1 of Qipengyuania sp. CAU 1752. NCBI lineage: Bacteria > Pseudomonadati > Pseudomonadota > Alphaproteobacteria > Sphingomonadales > Erythrobacteraceae > Qipengyuania > Qipengyuania sp. CAU 1752. The sequence continues at coordinate 340,391 of NZ_JBTLRE010000001.1, forward strand.
GTTCTGGATTCCCAGTCCCGAGCCGATCGGTGCGCCCAGTGGCATGATCGCGACCGCGCCGGCATCCTCCAGTTGCTTCGCTGCGATAGGATCATCAGTGCAATAGACCATCGGCGCAAAGCCTTCCTTGGCCAGCACCTCGCAGGCGCGAATCGTCTCGACCATGTTGGGATAAAGCGTGCGTGCCTCGCCCAGCACTTCGAGCTTGACCAGGTCCCACCCACCAGCTTCGCGGGCCAGCCGTAAGGTGCGGATGGCATCCTCGGCGGTGAAGCAACCGGCGGTGTTGGGAAGGTAGGTAACCTTCTTGGGATCAATGAAATCGGTCAGCATCGGCGCATCGGGATTGCTGACATTGACGCGGCGCACTGCGACGGTGACGATTTCTGCCCCTGCGGCCTCGACCGCCGCAGCGTTCTGCTCGAAGTCCTTGTACTTGCCAGTGCCCACGATCAGGCGCGAATGGAATGTCCGGCCCGCCACGGTCCAGCTATCGTCATCCTGCCCGCCGCCGACAAAATGGACGATTTCCAGCACATCGCCTTCGGCTAGCGCGATGTTTGCCAACTGCGCGCGCGGGGCAATCGCACCATTGTGTTCGACCGCGACCTTCGCGGGCACGAGATCGAGTTCACGCACGAGATCGGCAATCATGCCGGCTTTGGTGCGGCGGCTTTCGCCATTGACGGTAACGGAAATAGCTTCGCTCATGGCGAGCGAGATAGCGGTCAATGCGCGTGGCGCAAGTTCAGTATGTGACCGAGTGACACCAGTGCGACGCCGATCACCGTCAATACCGCTTCGTAAACGCCGTGGGGAGCAGCCAGCGCGCCGCCCATGAAGCTGAGCCCTGTCATCGCCACCACGAATGGCATCCGATGCTGGTGCTTGATCGCGCCCCAGCCAATGGCGATGCCGGCAATGATGACTGCCAGCGCCAGGCCCCAGCGGTGGATCTCAGGTGCGAACAGCCACTGCCCGCCCAGCCCCAGCGCGGCCACCACGGTAATGCTGGCAAGACAATGCACCAGGCACAGCCCCGATAGGAAAATGCCGGCCCGATCAATCCGTGACCGCAGTGAAAGCAGCTGCTGAACCATGCGCTTCACTTATGTTATGGTATATCTTTTCGCAAGTGTTGTTGCATCGATCCGGCTTGAATCAGGCAGCCGGCGCGACCAATGGAAGGGGTATGGCCACTCGACCCGCTGAACTGAACCCGCTCACCTCAGCCGCAGGAGCCCCCTTGGCGCTCGCACGCTGGCTCTGGATCGTGGCGGCGATGGTGGTCGTCATCGTCGTGATCGGCGGGATCACCCGCCTGACCGAGTCGGGCCTGTCAATTACCCAGTGGCAACCGGTTACCGGAACCCTGCCCCCGCTGTCCGAGCAGGCTTGGCAGGCCGAGTTCGATCTTTATCGCGCCACGCCTGAATACCGGTTCGAAGCGGGGCCCGCGGGGATGACGCTGGCCGATTTCAAGTTCATCTTTTTCTGGGAGTGGTTCCATCGGCTGCTCGGCCGACTGATTGGGCTTGCCTTCGCCTTGCCGCTGGCGTGGTTCTGGATTCGCGGCATGGTCCCGCGAGGATATAAGCCTCGGCTGCTCGCCTTGCTCGCGCTGGGCGGGCTGCAAGGCACGTTCGGCTGGCTGATGGTTCGCTCGGGCCTCAGCGGCGAGATGACCGATGTCAGCCACTTCTGGCTATCGGTCCACCTGCTCACCGCGCTGTTCACGTTGGCGGGCTTGGTATGGACTGCGCGCGATTTGCGCCGACTTGCGCGGGTACCCGATGCCCGACCGGCCCGGCTCACCATGGTGGCGACGGTCGCGAGCCTGGTCTTGTTCGTGCAACTATTGCTGGGCGCGTGGGTGGCGGGACTCAATGCCGGGCTGGCCTCGGACAGTTGGCCGCTGATGCAAGGCCGACTGGTACCTGAATTCGACAGATCGCGCGGGCTCTGGTGGGCGATGACCCATGACCCCTACCTGTTGCACTTCCTCCATCGCTGGTGGGCGTGGGTCGCAGTCGCCGTGCTCATCTGGCTGGCGCGCCGCGTTCGTCCATTCGACCGACGCGCGTCGATCGCGGTCCATTCGGCCTTCGGCACCATGGTCCTGCTCGGCATCGCAACCGTGATGACCGGGGTTGAACTTTGGGTCGCGGTGGCGCATCAATTGACCGGCGCCTTGCTCGTCATCGCCACCGCATGGGCGGCACATGCGGTCGGTACAGCGCGAAAAACGGTGCCATGAGCGCGTTAATTTATGCACCATTCCCCGATCGCGACGCCGCCCGCGTCGTTGCCAGGCAATTGCTCGACGATAAACTGATTGCCTGCGCCAACCTGCTAGGCGAGGTCGAGGCGCTCTATGAATGGGAAGGCGCGCGCGGCGAGGGCCGTGAGATCGCCGTTCTGTTCAAGACCGATGCCGCACTGCTCGTTCGCGCAGTCGCCAGGATCGAGGCCTTGCACCCTTATGAAACGCCCGCCGTGCTGGGCTGGAAATGCGATGCTCCTGGCAACGCCACCGCTCCTTGGCTAGGCGGCCTGCGACCCGCCTACTAGGATGAGGTATTATTTTACCTCTGTTGTAACCCGCGCTATCGCTTGACTTGCGCAGGTTTTGCGACCATTTGGCGCCGCCAGAGCGAGGCTTGCGCAAGGCAAGGATTCGCGACTGCTGACTGCGGCCTGAGACTCCGGTCTGGGTTCGCAGCAATCGGAACACTAAGGAACGAGACCAGCCATGAAGGCGCTTACCAAAGCGACCCGGTCGATCAAACCGGCCGAAGTCGAAAAGAACTGGCACATCATCGATGCCGAGAACCTGGTTGTTGGTCGCCTCGCCGCGATCGTCGCCAATCTCCTGCGCGGCAAGCACAAGCCGAGCTTCACCCCGCATGTCGATTGCGGTGACCATGTCATCATCATCAATGCCGACAAGGTGAAGTTCACCGGCAAGAAGATGTCCGACAAGATCTATTACAAGCACACCGGCCACCCAGGCGGCATCAAGGAAACCACCCCCGAGAAGGTTCTCGAAGGTCGTTTCCCCGAGCGTGTCCTTGAAAAGGCGATCCAGCGCATGATTCCGCGCGGTCCCCTGGGCCGTGACCAGATGAGGGCGCTGCACATCTATTCCGGCACCGAGCACCCGCATGACGGGCAGAAGCCCGCCGTGCTCGACGTTGCTTCCCTGAACCGCAAGAACAAGGTCACCGCGTAATGGCCGACGACAAGAAACCTGAAGAAAACGCTGCTGAAACTCCGGCAACCGAAGCTCCCAAGACGGACGCCAAGGAAACCAAGGCCGTCGAAAGCAAGGCGAAGAAAGCAGACGACAAGGAAAAGCCGGCTGCCAAGGCCAAGGCTGAAGACAAGCCAGCTGATGAGAAGGCTGCGGAAGACAAGCCTGCTGACGAAAAGCCAGCCGAAGAAAAGCCCGCCGAAGCCAAGGCCGAAGAAAATCCGGTCGAGGAAAAGAAGGCCGACAAGGTTTCCGACCTTGCCGATCTGGGCAGCATCGCTGGTGATGCCCCTGAAGGCGACGCCGCAGCTATCGCTGTCAGCACTGCGCCGCTGCGCGAGCAGGAGCTGGACAAGGAGGGCCGCGCCTATGCGACCGGCCGCCGCAAGGACGCGGTTGCCCGTGTCTGGATCAAGCCGGGCAAGGGCAAGGTCACCATCAATGGCCGCGAACAGGAAACCTATTTCGCACGTCCGACCCTGCGCCTGATCATCAACCAGCCCTTCGCCATCACCGAGCGCGAAGGCTCCTACGACGTGATCGCCACCGTTCGCGGCGGCGGCCTGTCGGGCCAGGCTGGCGCGGTCAAGCACGGCATTTCGCAGGCCCTCAGCAAGTACGAGCCGGAACTGCGCGCCACGATCAAGGCAGCCGGCTTCCTGACCCGCGACAGCCGCGTGGTCGAGCGTAAGAAGTACGGCCGGGCCAAGGCTCGCAAGAGCTTCCAGTTCTCGAAGCGCTAAGCTTTTCGAACCATCGAACACCGAAAGGGCGGCCCTGCGGGGTCGCCCTTTTTCTTTTCAGTCAATGCTTTGGAGGATCGGTCCGTGGGACTTGCCGCACCGGGGCCACCGGATCGCCCGGGTTGCGGGGCGGGGTTGCATCCTCGGGCACGTCCTCGATCATCATGTCATGGCTATCGACATCTTCGAGATTGCGGACGCGGACTGTCAGCTCCTGGCCATCCCAGCTCAACTCGTTGAAACTCGGCGGAGTCGACCGCGTACGTTTTGACAGTGTGCCGGCGCCGATCATGCGGACCGGGCCATTGTCGGTCTGCTCGACGATATCGAAGGCATCGTGGACATGCCCGCTAATCACGGCGGCGACCGGACGTTTTGCTAGCTTGCGCAGGGCCTTGCTGCCGTTGCGCGTCAGCGCGGTTCCCTCGGTTCCGACCTCTCGCAGTGGATGATGCACAGCGACCAGGGCCTGGGTCCCGTCGGGTAAGGCGTCGATGGCGGCGAGGCACTTGCGCAGGGCCGCGTCTGTGACCCATCCCTTCGACCAGTTGAGCCGAGGCTGCGCCCGGACAGCAGTCTTCAGCGGGACGATGGCGATGCCGGGCAGGTCGATCTCGCGCTCGACCAAGTCGGCCATCCCGCGGAACCGGCGATAGGGCGCAAAAAACCGCTCCACCGGATTGAAATAGGGCATGTCGTGATTGCCCACCTCGACTGTGACCGGCACGCCAAGCCGGGTAATCCAGTGTGTCGCAGCAGCGAATTCGCGGTGCCGGGCGCGCATGGTCAGATCGCCAGTGATGGCAACAGCAGCCGGGTTTCGCTCGGCAATTTCCTGTTGCACCCAGTCAAGTGCCTGGTTGTCTTCGAGCCCGAAATGAATGTCGGACAGGTGAAATAGCAGCGTCGTGTCAGTCATTGCGGCGGGTAGATACCAGATCGACCTTGCTGCGAACCAGCTTCAATTCCACTTCTGGCGCCGCCGGCACCGGTTCGCCGTCGAGCAGCAGGCCGATTGGCAGACCATCGGCCGAACGGACCCGGACACACTCCCGCGTTGTCACACTGTCATGTGGACCGTTGCGAAAGTCGCGCAGCAATAGCGCCCCCAGCCCGATCGCGAATTCACCAGCATCATCGGCGTGATAGGCGTTGATCTCCAGCCCGTCCTCATATGCCAACGCCTCGATCATAGGATAGCCTTCTGCGCGGTCGAGCGGCGCTGCGTCGAGAACGATATTGGGCCCGTCATCGGTTGCGCGAAATGCCTCGACCGCTCGGCGGGCCATTCCCGGCAGGTCATGGTCACGCATCGCTTCGCGCACATCGTGCCATGTTGCCCCCGGCCCCGCCATCACCCCAGCGACGGCATTGCCATGGGGGGTCTGGATAATCGGCGCGGGACCAGTGCGTCCTTCTCCACGGGCAAACCGGTCGAGAATCTCGTCCCAAGGGACGTCACCATGCATCCGCTTGCTGGCGAGGTTCATGGTGCCGCCCGGGAGAATGAGAACCGTCCCACTCCAGTCGTCGAGCCCGGCGATAACGCTATTGGAGGTGCCGTCCCCGGCGTAGATCGCCAGAACGGCGTCCTTGGGCAGGTCCTGTGCGCAAGGGCATGGATCGTCGGGGATGGACAGTCTTGTGACTGGGCCGAGGCCGTGCTCCTCAGCCGTGGACAGAATGGTTTCGACCGTATCGGGGTCGAAACTTCCGCTTCTCGCGTTCACTACCAAGATGAAACGAGCATCCATCACGTTTGCAAAGCCGCGAGGGCCGACCTTGTTCCGGGAAACGCCTTTCACGCCAGCAAGCTAGACCCGGCCGCTCAGGATCAGCCACGCTGCAAAGCCGTTGAGGCCGGAATAGGCGGCATAGGCCCAGACCGCGGCGCCGTAATCAAGCCTGCTGAGTGCCATTGCGGCGATCAGCACGATGAACTCCAGCACCAGTGTTGCCTTGCCGCCCAGCATGGTGGTGAACCAGGCTGATTGCCCGAGCAGTGGGTGGCCGCTTTCCAGCACTGCGCGGTGCAGCGCGAAATTGGCGATTCCCAGCATGAATATAGCGATCACAGCCATTCTCCCCCTGTGGCGTATTCGCTCATCGATTGCCAACGGCAGTTCGTCCGGCACCGTGGCCATCCTGTCAGATCCTGACTCGTTTGTCGGCGCGATGACGCATGTAATCGATACCCGAATGCGAGAGTTTTTGGCTGGGAGTATTCCTTTGATTGCAGGCGGCGGTCCCCAACCCCCAACCGCCCCTGAATGGTGAAGGAACAGGAATATGAGACTCCCCCTAATCGCATTCGCTGCAACTGCCAGCCTGATGGCAGGTACCCCTGCCATTGCCGCCGACGAAAGCGAAATCATGGTCGTCGCCTACAAGGACCTCGATCTGAGTTCTGCCGAGGGCCAACGAACGCTCCAGATACGGATCGATGCCGCAGCCAAGAAGATTTGCGGCGTCGGTGAATTGCAAACCGGCAGCCGCCTAACGGCAAAATCATCGACCAAATGCTTCAGGGAAGCACGCCGTATCGCCAACCGGCACATGGCGGCGATTGGCAATGCCCGTTTGGGTGGCTGACGCGACCTCAGCTATCCCGAGGCTGCACCTCCACAAGGTCAGTCACGGAGCCCCGAGCCGGATACAGTCCCCCGGCTCGGGGTTTTTGTTTGAGTGAGAGAAAAAACGCTCGCGGATCGTCGAATGGCGAAGCTGCTTCAGCGGCCAGCCATTGCCTTGACCTTGGGCAGATAGGTCCGTCCGATCCGCAGCGCCTCGCCGTCTTCCAGTTCAACCGACCATACTCCGAGCCCGTCGTGACGCAGGCCGCGGATGCCGTCCTTGCGCAGGATGGTCGAGCGATGGATGCGGATGAACTGGTCAGGATCGAGCCGTTGCTCGAGCCCGGCGATGGTCTGCAACAGCAGGTAGGTCCGCTCCTGGTCGCCGGTGGTGACGTAGAGCCGGACGTAGTCTCGTTCGGCGTCGATGCGCGACACTTGCGAGGTCTCGATGCGGATGAGTTCGCTGCGATGCGGAACCCATAATTCCTGCAGCCACTCGCTCTCGGTCTTGCTGCGCGTCTCGCCGCGCCGAGCTACGGCCCGATCGATGGCGCGGGCGAGCCGCTCTTGCGCCACCGGCTTGAGAACGTAATCGACCGCGTCGGTATCGAAGGCTTCGACCGCGAAATGATCATGCGCAGTAACAAAGATGATGGCGGGCCGCTGCTCATGCTGGGCCAACCTGCGCGCGACTTCCAACCCGTCGAGACCCGGCATGGTCATGTCGAGCAGGACCAGGTCAGGCGCAAGCGCTTCGACCAGGCGCAAAGCGGCCTCGCCATCGCTGGCGGTGCCAACCACGTTCAGGGTAGGAAGCTTGGCGCAGATTACCTGCATACGCTCGACCGCCAGCGGTTCGTCATCGACGATCAAGGTGCGAAGTGCGGGGGTGTCTTCACTCACTTCTCGGCCTTTCGCTGCAGCGGCAAACGCAACTCGGAAACATAACCATCCTCGACCGGACCGGCGGCGATCGAAGCATGGCGTCCGAACCGGGCTTCGATCCGGTCCTTGACGTTGGCAAGGCCGATCCCGAAGCCGTGCTTGGTTCCCTCGGGTACCCCTGGGCCATCATCGGCTACCCGGATCACCAGCCGATCGAATTCCTCGTCCGCGCTGATGGTAATCCTGACCGGCCGGTTGACCGGCGCGACACCGTACTTGACCGCGTTTTCGATTAGCGGCTGCAAGATCATCCCGGGCACGCGGCACGATTCAAGCTGGCGTGGCAGTATGAATTCGACCTTGAGCCGATCGGGGAAACGCAGTTTCTCGATGTCGAGATAGTGTTTCTGCAATTCGAACTCGTCGACCAGCGGCACATCGGCGGTCGTTTCGTCCGCCAGGCTGTGCCGATAGAAATTGCTCATCGCCTGAATCATTTCCTCGGCCCGCTCGCTCTTGCCGGTCAGCACCAGCGAAGACAGCGAATTGAGCGTGTTGAAGAGGAAGTGCGGATTGACCTGGTAGCGCAGGGAACGCAGCTCAGCGGCCTTGGCAGCGGTGCGGAACCGTTCTCCGCGTCGCTCGGCTGCGCGAGCCAGCGCGCCTGCCAGCATGGCGAGATAGAGCGCGGCCCAGGTCAGCAACAGATAATAGCGGCTGAGTGCGGCATCTACGAGCGGCAGCCAGCGGGCATAACCCTCCTTCGCCTTCTCCAAGGTGAAGGTATAGACCGGTGGCTGGTCCTCCCCGCCCTCGGTGGCGGCTTCTTCGTCCTCGGTAACCCGCCAATCGCGCGGTTGCGGTATCTCGACCAGCAAATTGCCTGCCTCGTCGCGCCGCAGGCTGACCCCGCGCTCGTCGGCAAACTTCTTGTACATCTTGTCTTCGACTGCAGCGAACAATGTCTGGTTGACCTGCGCGATCATCACCGCAGCTGGCAGAGCAATGATCAGGGCAACGACGATCTTGAGCCAGGTCTTGGCGCTGTCGAACAAACGCAGGATGATCCACATACCGAAGGTCAGCGCGATACCCACGAGACACACTGCCCCGCGCCGCCAGAGCAGATCTGCGTCGAGCTCCATTCCCATCAACTGGCCGCGTGCGGTAATAAGCAGGAAATATACCGCCCACAGCCCCAGGATCGATCCGGCGACATACCGGAACGCGAGCCGCACTGCCTTTGGCTGCGAGGAAGTTTCAGTTGCAATCATATTCTGACTACAGCGTCTAGCCCGACAAGCGTGGCGAAAGCCAGAACCGTGGTCGAAGCAACTGGGTCTTTGGTCGAGCGCGCCCGGCCATCCGCCGCTAGCCGCGTTGCAACAGGTGCTCGTCGGCGATCCGCTTCTTCCAGATGGCAGGGGCGAGCGTGTGGACATTGTTTCCGCGGGCATCGACTGCAACCGTTACCGGCATGTCCTTGACGGTGAATTCGTAGATCGCCTCCATTCCGAGGTCCTCGAAGCCGATCACCTTCGATTCCTTGATCGCCCGCGCAACCAGATAAGCCGCGCCGCCAGTGGCCATCAAGTAGGCAACCTTGAAGCGGCTGATCACCTCGACAGCGTCCTGACCGCGCTCGGCCTTGCCGATCATCGCCAGCAGACCCTGGTCGAGCATCATCTCGGTAAAGCGATCCATGCGGGTGGCAGTGGTGGGTCCGGCCGGGCCGACCACCTCGCCCATCACCGGGTCGACCGGGCCGACATAGTAAATCGCGCGACCGCGGAAATCGACCGGCAGTTCCTCGCCTCGCTCGATCATATCCTGAATGCGCTTGTGCGCAGCATCGCGCCCGGTCAGCATCTTGCCCGAGAGCAGCAGCCGGTCGCCATGCTCCCAGCTATTGACCTCTTCCTGCGTCAGATTGTCGAGATCAACGCGCTTGGCAGCGACGTCGGGCTGCCAGTTGACGTTGGGCCATTGGTCGAGATCCGGTTGTTCGAGATAAGACGGGCCCGATCCGTCGAGCGTGAAATGGGCATGGCGGGTAGCGGCACAGTTCGGAATCATCCCTACCGGCTTGCCAGCCGCATGGCATGGCGCATCAAGGATCTTTACGTCCAGCACCGTGGATAGTCCGCCAAGCCCCTGCGCCCCGATGCCTTCGGCATTGACCGCATCGAAGATGTCGATCCGCAGCTGTTCGATATCGGTCGTTGCCCCGCGCGCTTTCAGCTGCGCCATGTCAATCGGCTCCATCAGGCTCAACTTGGCCAGCCTCATGCAATGTTCGGCGGTTCCGCCGATACCGATGCCGAGCATCCCCGGCGGGCACCAGCCGGCGCCCATCGAAGGCAACTGTTCGACCACCCAGTCGACGATATTGTCCGACGGGTTCATCATCTTGAACTTGGACTTGTTCTCGCTGCCGCCACCCTTGGCCGCGACATCGATGTCTACGCGGTCACCCGGCACCATTTCCACCGACAGCACGCTGGGCGTGTTGTCGCGGGTGTTGCGGCGGGTGAAGGCTGGATCGGCCAGGATCGACGCGCGCAGCTTGTTCTCGGGGTGATTATAGGCGCGCCGGACGCCCTCATCGACCACTTCCTGCAAGCTCTGCGATGATTCGAGTCGGCAGTTCTGCCCCCAGCGGATGAAGACATTGACGATACCTGTGTCCTGGCAGATCGGGCGATGGCCCTCGGCGCACATCCGGCTGTTGGTCAGTATCTGCGCGATAGCATCCTTGGCCGCCTCGCCCATCTCGACCTCATAGGCGTCGCCCAGGGCGCGGATATAGTCCATCGGATGATAGTAGGAGATGAATTGCAGCGCATCGGCGACGCTTTCGATCAGGTCGGCTTCGCGGATAATCACCATGTCGCTCATCGAAGCGATACTCCTTCTCGTAGAACCGGGCATGTCTGCTGGCCCGAATATCCCAACATGCACCGTGCGCCCATAGGCCCGGCAAGTGGCACGCGTCAAAGCACTTGGCCCGAAAGCACTTGGCCCTCGGGCGCCATGCCTTTAAAGCGACAATTGACGAACTGTGTTATAACTGTAATACAGCCAGCCAACCGAGGGATCATGATCGACACTGCCACTCGCCCGCATGACTTTGCCACCGCCCGTAAGGCAATGATCGTTTCGCAACTGCGCACCAGCGGCGTGAATACGCCGGCGGTTCTCCAGCGCATGGCCAGCGTGCCGCGCGAAAACTACGCGCCGCGCGAAGCGCATGGCTTTTGCTACATGGATCGCTCGATCGCGCTTCCCGAAGGCGGAACCCTGGCGCAACCGGTCTCGCATGGAAAGATGCTGGAACTCGCTGCGCCCCGTACCGAAGACACCATTCTGGTGGTCGACAATTCCAACGGCTACCTCGCAGCGCTGGTCGAGCCGCTGGGCGGCAAGATGACCGTCATCAGCCCCGAAGAAGCCGCCGCTGGCAAAAAGCGCGGCTCATTCGACTTGATCCTGATCGATGGCGCAGTCGAGACAATGCCTCCAGCTCTGGCCAAGCGGCTGTCTGACGACGGCCGCATCGTGACCGGACTCGTCCACGGAGGCGTGACTGCGCTGGCGATCGGCCGGCGCACGGGCAAGGATGTAGCCTTCCGCCGGGTCGAGGATATAGCCCTGCCCCGCCTGACTGCATTCGATACCCCCAAGAGCTGGGCCTTCTGAACATGTCGCGGGCCGCGTTCAGGAATGCCGCATTGGCGGGCACGGTCATGCTCGCCGCGGCCCCGGCCCAAGCCGACACCCTGCGCGAAGCGCTGGTCGAGGCCTACCAATCCAATCCCACTTTGCAGGCGGCACGCGCCAACCAGCGCGCCGAGGACGAGAACGTCAATATCCAACGCGCGCCCGGCGCGCCGAATGTAACAGCGACGGGGCAATATATCGAATTCGTCAAGCCATCGCCCAACTCTTTCGCCCCGACCGAGCGGCTGTTCACGGTTGGCCCCGACTTATCCGTGCCGCTCTATGCCGGTGGCGCGGTCAAGAACGGCGTGCGGGCCGCGAAAGAACGTGTCGCCGCCGGTCGTGCCGGACTGCGGGGGACAGAGAGCTTTGTCTTTACCCAGGTCGTCAGCGCCTACATGAACGTTCTGCGCGACCAGGCGCTGGTGGCACTCAACGCCAATCAGGTGCAGGTTCTGGCGGTTAACCTGGAGGCGACAAGCGACCGTTTCGAGATTGGCGACCTGACAAGGACCGACGTGGCACAATCGCAATCGCGACTGGCCCAGGCGCAGGCCGATTTCCGCAATTCGCAGGCGTCACTGATTCTGGCGCGCGAGACCTACGTCCAGTTGGTCGGATCGGCTCCCGACAATCTCCAGCCTCCTCCGCCCCTGCCCAACCTGCCGGCAAATCCAGAAATCGCGGTGGCAACCGCGCTCGAGGAAAACCCTGACCTGATCGCCGCCCGCGAACGTGCCCAGGCAGCCGGGTTCGATGTCGAAGTGGCCGGTTCGGGCCGCCTGCCCTCGGTCTCGCTGTTCGCAGGACTCGACTATTCCGATTATTTCGGGACGCTGGCCGGCGGAAATCCAGCCCTTTCTCAGACCGAGACCACCGCCAGCGCAGGTGTGCGATTCTCCGTACCAATTTTCCAGGGTGGATTGCCCGCAGCACGCCAGCGGCAGGCTGTCGCCCGCGAATCGGCCGCGCTCGAGCAGGTGATCGCTGCCGAGCGCGAGGTCATCGCCACGGTGCGCGCGGCCTATTCCAGCTATTACGCCTCGCAGGCGGTGATCGAAAGTTCGCAGGTGGCTGTAGAAGCTGCCGAATTGAGCCTTGAAGGTGTGCGCGCAGAGAATTCGATCGGCAATCGCTCGATCCTCGACGTGCTCAATGCCGAACAGGAACTGCTGCGCGCAAGGTCGCTTCTGGTGACTGCGCGACGCAACGCCTATGTCGCCGGCTTCGCCCTGCTGGCCGCGATGGGCAAGGCCGAGGCCCGCGATCTCGCTCTCGAAGGCGGCGTGTTATATGACCCAGTTGTCAATTACGAACGAGTCGATGGCCGCTTCTGGGACTGGGATCGAGACCCTGATCCGGTAGCGCAATCAACGAGAACCGTTGACATTCCCGCTGCAAATGCGGACATTTCCGACAACGCTGCGGCATCGATACCGCAGCCCTAGGGTTCAGCAGGGGAAACGGCATGCGCCAGGACGGCGAAGCCTCGGTCGAGGAAATACTCGAATCGATCAAGAAAGTGATTGCGCGCGACAACCGGGTCGGTGCGGTCGAAGCACGTCGGCGCCGCCACAGCGAGGTCGAGGACGCGCCCGAACCGGCCGATGCCGAAGAGGCTGAAGAAGTGCTCGAACTCGACACCGAAGCGATGGTCGACTTGCCAGCTGGCGAAAATGGAGACGGCGTTACGGAGAGTGGCGAATACGATGCCGACGATGAGGTCGACGAAGAGCCATTGCTGACCGCAGCAGCGCGTGATTCGATGCGCGACAATCTCGCCGCATTGGCCATGCTGGCCGAGCCGGGGGCCAGGCCGCAAATCGTGCGCTCGGGCGAAACCTCGATTGAAGGCCTGGTGCGCGAGATGTTGCGGCCAATGCTGGCGCAGTGGCTCGACGAGCACCTCCCGCCGATGGTCGAGCGCATGGTGCGCGACGAGATCGCCCGGGTCGCCGGCAAGCGGGGCTAGAACCCTCCGCCAAGCTACGGCACCCTTCGCCACGGGCTGTGTCCGAGACAAAGCGCTTGCGCGAACGCGGCTAAGGCTTAGACCCTCGCCTCCATGAAAACATTCCTCGGGACGACGCTGGCCTTGGGCCTCGTCACTTCGCTCGGCACACCGCTTTTCGCGCACGAAGCCGCTACGCCCATGACTGCCCGTGACCTCGTCACCATGCCGCGGCTCGGCAGTCCGGTGGCGAACAAAAGCGGCCGTTTCGCGGTCTATCCGGTCACTACGACAGACCCCATGACGCTGGCGCGCACGAGCAAGCTATACCTTCGCAGCCTGACCGATCTGTCAGCCGCACCGGTCGAGCTCGACCTCGGCGGCAAGGCGTGGTCGCCGGTTTTCGGCTCCGACAACTTACTGTATTTTCTCTCCGACCGTTCTGCCGATGGTGCGGACGGCGAAAAGGGCGCAGTCGAGATCTGGCGTGCTGCGCTGAAAGCCGATGGGACAGCTACTGATCCGGTGAAGGTCACCAGCATGGGCACTTCCATCGATGGTTTCGCGCTTTCGCCCGAGGGTAACGCCGTCGCCATCTGGGCCGAAATCGGCCGCGACTGTGCGAGTTTCGGCTGCAAGGACGATGGCAAGGCGCACCTCCCTGGCCCCGGCAACGGCCGACTATATGACGGGGCCGACGGGTTCTTCCGCCATTGGGATACGTGGGAGACACCCGGTACGTTTTCGCGCGTCTTTGTGTTTGGTCTCGAAAACGGTAAGACGGTGGGGGAAGGGCGCGCACTCGATGGCCTCTCGGGTGAAGAAGGTGCCCTTACCGGTGACACGCCGACCAAGCCGTTCGGCGGCGGCGAGGACATTGCCTGGGCGCCCGACGGCAAGGCGGTCTATTTTGTCGCCAGGGACGCAGATGCAAAAGAGCCGCTGTCGACCAATCTCGATATCTACCGCGCTGCGGTGGACGGCGGGGTGCCGACCAACCTAACCGCCGGCAACGAGGCCACCGACAACGCGCCGGCGCCCTCACCCGATGGCCGCTATCTCGCTTACCTGGCGATGGATCGGCCCGGCTATGAAGCCGACCGGCTGACGGTGATGTTGCGCGATTTGCGCCGCGGCACGACGCGCGCGTTGACCGGTAATTACGACCGCAGCTTCCACTCGCTCGTCTGGACGCCCGATTCGCGCTGGATCGTCGCCTTGGCTCAAGACGTGCTCGATACACCAGCCTTCCGCATAGATCCGCGCACCGGCGCGGTCGAGAAGCTGGACCTGATAGCGGGTAGCGAAGCGCATCTCGGCAATGTCACGCCGCTGGTCGGCAACCGCCTGCTGTTCACCCGCGATTCGATCGGTGCACCGCCCGAACTCTATCTCTCGCAAGGCTGGAAACAGGCCAAGCCGATCTCGCAAGTGGCGTCGGCCGCAGTTGGAAAGCTGGCCTCGACCGTGACCACCCGGTTCAGCTTCGAAGGCGCGGGCGGAGATACTGTGTGGGGCCAGATCACCAAGCTGGAAGGGGCCAAAGGGCGAATCCCGGCCATCCTCTACATCCACGGCGGCCCGCAGGGCTCGTTCAACGATGGCTGGTCAACGCGCTGGAACCCGCGGGTTCTGGCGAGCCAAGGCTATGCCGTGATTTCGGTCGATTTCCACGGCAGCACTGGATACGGCCAGGCCTTCACCGACGCCATCAACAAGGACTGGGGCGGCAAGCCGCTTGAAGACCTGCAGAAAGGCCTCGCCGCCGCGCTCGATCTCGATCCGCAGATCGATGGCAGCCGCGCCTGTGCAATGGGCGCAAGCTATGGTGGCTACATGGTCAACTGGATCGCCGGTAATTGGCCCGACCGGTTCAAGTGCCTGGTCCAGCATGACGGCCTGTTCGACATGCGCAGCTTTTACTACACGACCGAGGAATTGTGGTTTCCACGCTGGGACTTCGGCGGCTCCTATTCGCAGGCGCGTGACACCTACGAGCGCTGGAACCCGGTCAATCATGTCGACAAGTGGCAGACCCCGATGCTGGTAGTCGCGGGCGAAAAGGATTTCCGCGTCCCCTATACGCAGGGACTGGCCAGCTTCACTGCCTTGCGGGAACGCGAAATTCCCTCGCAACTGCTGGTCTTCCCCGATGAAAATCACTGGGTGCTGGGCGCCAAGAACTCGCTGCAATGGCACCAGACTGTGTTCGCCTGGCTCGACCGCTGGCTGAAGGAAGGCGGAGAGGCCGGGGAGTGACGCCTGACAAGAAGATCGCCAAGGCGCGTCGGGCGCTGCGCTCGATCGGCGGCGAGACGATAGAACGGCATATCTTCCTGTGCGCCATGAGCGAGAAGCAGAAATGCTGCCGGCGCAAGGATGGCGAAGCCTCTTGGAAATACCTGAAGGGGCGACTCAAGGAGCTGGGCCTGACCGATGGGGGCATCGTCCAGCGGACCAAGGCCGATTGCCTGCAGATCTGCGCTGCCGGCCCGGTCGCGGTCGTTTATCCGGACAAGATCTGGTACCATTCCTGTACCGAGGAAGTGCTCGAGCGGATCATCCAGGAACATCTGATCGGCGGCGAGCCGGTCGAGGAGTTCAGGCTGACCGAGGCACGCGACGGCCGGCCCTCGAGCTAGTCGTCATCTTCGCCCTCTTCGCGCCGGGGTAACCGATTGTCGACCGAATCGTCGTGGCCCGTACCGTTGGAGAGAAATACCAGCCCCATCAGCGCGCTCATCAGCATCATCGAAAAGCCGATTCCGAGCGCAACCGCGATGAAAAAATGCGGCGAGATGTTTTCGTTCTGCGTGTAGAGCAGGCCCAGCGCGATGATCACCACGCCAACCGTCGCCAGCAACATGAAGCGCATCAGCCGCCGATAGCGCGCCCAGGCAAAAGCGGCGTTTTGCGGGTCATCGAGCGGGGATTTGTGCACCATGCGAGCCTCCTGCATCGGCGCGACCTGACAGTAAACCTGTCGATTCGCCAATTCGGCCGTTCCGTGGCATATTTGTGATGCAACGGAAGGAACACGAAACATGGACATTGCCCAGCTTATTGCCGGCCGCAACCCTTCGGATATCATCACCTGCGATGCCGGGCAGCCGGTGCGCGAGGCGGTGGCCATACTCGCCAGCAAGCGGATTGGTGCCTTGCCGGTGATGAAGGACGGCCAGGTCGCCGGAATTTTCTCCGAACGCGATGTCCTCTACCGCCTGGCTGACGAAGGCACCGCTTGTCTCGACATGCTCATCGCGCAAGTGATGACTGCTCCGGCCATTACGGTCGAAAAGTCGACCAAGGTCGATGAGGCACTCAGCCTGATGACACAGCGTCGCATTCGGCACCTGCCGATAACCGACAACGGCGTTTTCGCGGGCTTTGTTTCGATCGGAGATCTCGTCAAATCGCGGATCGACGAGGTCGAGCACGAGGCACAGGCAATGCGCGATTATATCCAGACCGCCTGACGCCGCTTGAGACTGGACCTCGTGCGCACTACATCGGGCCGATGAACATCACTCCTAGCCTGACCCAAGCCGCCGCCACGCGTGTGCGCAGCATTGCCGAGAAACAGGGCAAGCCGGCGATTTTGCGCCTGGCGGTTGATGGCGGTGGCTGTTCGGGTTTCCAGTACCGGTTTGAACTGGCCGAGACCCTTGAAGCGGATGACCGTGAAAGCGAAACCGACGGCGTGAAGCTGGTGATCGATCCGATGAGCCTCGAGCTGGTGTCCGGAAGCACAGTCGATTTCGTGGAATCGCTGGGCGGTGCTGCTTTCCGGGTCGAAAATCCGCAGGCCGCCGCTGGCTGTGGCTGTGGGTCGAGCTTCGGCATTTAGGTTTTACGCCAGCGCGCCAATCGGGCATGAACTCGCCCCATGCGCATCGCAACCTACAATATCAATGGCATCAAGGCCCGCCTGCCGCGGCTGCTCGAATGGCTCCAGGAAACTCGGCCCGCGGTCGCCTGCCTGCAAGAGATCAAGACCCAGGACGAGGGCTTTCCCACCGCCGAATTCGAAAAGATCGGCTATCACGCCATCTGGCACGGGCAAAAAAGCTTCAACGGCGTGGCTATCCTCGCCGACGGGGTAAAGCCCGAGGAAAAGCAACGCGGCCTACCAGGAGACGATAGCGACGATCATGCGCGCTATCTCGAGGCCGATGTCGCAGGGATCCGCATAGCCAACCTCTACCTGCCCAATGGCAATCCCCACCCCGGCCCCAAGTTCGATTACAAGCTGGCCTGGATGGAACGTCTGCGGGCGAGAATGCGAACCCTATGGGAAAGTGAGCAGCCCACCATCGTGCTCGGCGATTTTAACGTTATCCCGCATGATGATGACGTCTGGTCGGTGCGGGCGATGCAGGACGATGCGCTGATGCAGCCCGAATCCCGCAACGCTTATCAACGCCTACTCGCTGATGGCTGGACCGATGCGGTGCGTACGCTCAATCCGCGCGGCGGGGTATGGACCTATTGGGATTACCAGCGCGGGGCGTGGCAGCGCGATCACGGCTTTCGCATCGACCATTGCTTGCTCTCGCCCGAATTGGCCGATCGGCTCACTGCCGTTGGCGTCGACAAGGAATTTCGCGGGCGCGAAAAAGCGAGTGATCACACCCCCGTCTGGGTTCAGATCGGCAGCTGACCAAGGTTGGTCCCGACAACAACCCAGCACAAGAAAAAGCCCCCATGCATCCCGTCCGATGCAAGGGGGCCTCTTCGGCTTTCGCTATCGCCGGATTTTCTTAGCGATAGAAGATATGGGTCTTGATCGTAGCCCGCGCCTGTTTGCGATAGCTCCACTTGGGCTTCACGTAATTGGCGTGGAAATAGAGCGAATCCTGAGCTTCGCTTTCCCACAAGCCTTCATGGGCGATGCGGGCAATCTTCTTGGCCTTACGCCATGCGCCCGAACCACGCGCAATGCGGGGCATACGGCCGCTCTTGACGAAAGAGAACTGCGCTCGTTGATAGACGACACCACAGTAGTCAGCCGGGAAGACATTAGATTCAGCACGGTTGATAACAACCTGCGCCACCGCCAGCTGGCCGTTGATCGGCTCACCGCGCGATTCGAAATAGACCGCGCCGGCAAGGCATTCCATCTGACGCGAAAGTTCGCTCGGCGCGTCGACCTGGGTTAGCAGTTCGCGCAGGGTGTCCGCTTCGAATTCGTTTTCCTGGGAATTTTCCGCCACGTCTCCAGACGTTTCAGCGACAGCTTCGGTTTCCGGCAGCGGCTGGGCCACTTCTTCGGTCACGAAGACAACAGGGACGGTCTCTTCGACCATCGGCGCCTCGGTGGCGAGGGCCACTTCGGCTTGCTGGGCATTAGCACCATATGCTTCGGCACTACCGACCATGGCAACGGCCCCGGCGACAATCGCGGCAAGGCCAATAAGAGGGGTCTTTCGACTCATGTCACTCAATTACTGTGCGGTGAGCGGACCTGTCGCAGGCTGGAACCCTGTCGCGTTAATTGCGTTCATTGGAGTGTGGTTCGTTGCGGACCTGCCGGTCGCCCCCCGTCTGCGTGCTTGCTGTTCGGCAAGGATGCCGCACAACCGCCTGCGCTTTTTGGAGAGGTCCGTCAGATAGCTGGGTTGACGTTTAAGTCAACTTAACCGGCCAAGCTTTCGATGAACCGTTCTCGATCTGGGACGTCTGCCTCCAGTACCCAAATATCGCTGTCCTGCCGCCTTCTTTTCTCGATATAATCTGCAAAATCGCTTGATTTTTCAATATCTTGCGTTCGAGTTGTAGACCACAGGCGGTTTCCGTCGAGATTGGGCATTCTTTCCAGAAGTTGCTCGTCACAGCCCCGTTCGGACACGATCAGCAAGATTGTTCCGGCATCGCGTTCGCCTTTGGCTATGACTGCCGCAAAACCACCTTGCGACTGAACTAGGCGGATTATTGCAGATATTTCGAGATGGGCGGGCAGGCGCGAATCGCCCATGGTCATTGCCCGGACGCGTAACCGGACAATCCGGACAGGGCGATGTGCGAGCGCATGAAGGTACCGGTGCCGCGCCCGATTTCATCGCCTTCGGCATCAACCAGCCGCGCTTCCGCGACGAAAACGCGCCTCTTCCCGCTGATCCATCGTCCCTCTGCCACGACCTGTCCTGTTCGGACCGGCTTGGTGAAGTGGAGATTGAACGAAGTTGTGAGCAGGAAACGATCGGTGACGAGCGAATTGGCAGCGTAGAAAGCCGCATCGTCGAGCATCTTGAAATAGATCGTCCCATGTGCCGCACCGGCCGCGTGAAAAGACCTCTCGGTCACTTCAAATGCGATACGCGATTGCCCTTGTGCCTCGATTACGAGCTTCGACGCGAACAACTCATTGACCGGTGCGGAGGCATACAGCCGCTCGAGCGCGCGAAAGTGGGATTCCGCCCCACCCGCATCGCCGGTTCCGTCAGGCTGCGTCACGATCAACCGCATCGGTAAGCATGGCATAAGCCGCGTCGTCGCCGGGCGCTTCGGTCAGATGGCGATGAACCTCCTCGTCGCGCACCAGACGCGAGATCGCGGCCAGCGCGCGCAAATGGGTCGCTCCCGCGCCACTCGGTGAAAGCAGCCCGAAGACGAGATCGACCGGCATCCCGTCAGCGGCACCAAAATCGATCGGCGTCGCCAGCCGCAGCAGCGCTGCGACAGGGCGATCCACAGTGTCGATGCGGGCATGGGGGAGTGCGACACCGCGACCAAACCCGGTGCTACCGAGCTTCTCCCGCTCTTCCAAGCCTTCGAGCACGACAGCATGGTCCAGCGCGTAGGAGGCAGAGAACCGGTCCGCCAGCGCCAACAGAATAGCCGACTTGTCAGCGGCGGCGACGCTAGCCACCGCGTCGGGGGAAAATCGAAACAGAGAATTCATCGCGGAAGCAATTCGTCGTTCTAGGCAGTTGAAACGCGGGCGCGCGCTAGACTGAGACAATCCTGCCCGACCTAATGCGGTTCGACCCAACCGATCGAACCGTCGCGGCGGCGATAGACCATATTGTGTCGGCCTGTTCCAGCGTTTTTAAAGAACAGGGCGTTGGTATCGCGAAGGTCCAGCATCATCACCGCGTCAGCGACCGAGGTTTCGGGAATGTCAACCTTGGTCTCGGCCACAACCGGCGGAGCCTCGCCCGCATCCGAATTCTCGTCGTCCGTCTCGGGTTCTGCGGCGAATATCGTATAGGCGGCCTCTTCCTCGCGGATAGCGTGCGCCGCCTGCTCGTGCCGATCTGTCAGCCTCCGCTTGTAGCGGCGCAATTGCTTGTCGATCTTTTCTGCAGCCGCATCGAGCGCCTGATGCGCGTCATGCGCTTCACCGTGAGCCTTGAGTACCAGCCCCTGCGTGACATGAGTCACGATATCGCAGGCAAACGCCCCCGCCGGGGCCTTGCCGAAGGTGACATGCGAAGACAGCGCGCGGCTAAAATACTTCTCAACGATGGAACCAAGGCGGTCAGAAGCATGGTCCTGCAAGGCGCTGCCGGTATCGACCTGGTGGCCGGAAATGCGAATATCCATTTTTGGCTATCTCCCTTGGCTCATCACGCCGGCCAATCCGGCATTCTTCAACTGCGACTATTCCATAAAGGTGAATCGAATTCGTTCATGAACGCCTGGTGGCGCGCGAGTTCCTCCGCGCTGGGCTGGTGCGCGCGGGGGCGGCGGAATATCCGCTCCACTTGCGCCACGGCAGCCGCGGGGTCGATCGTGTCGGCGGCATCGTTGCCGGCATCGAGCACCAGTCCGATCTGTCGCCCCCCCAACAGTTCGAGGTAGACCTGTGCGAGCAGTTCGGCATCCAGCAGCGCGCCATGCTTGACCCGGTGACTCCGATCGACGCCGTATCGGTTACAAAGCGCATCGAGCGAAACCTTGGCGCCAGGATGCTTCTTGCGGGCGATCGAGACGGTATCGACCATCCGGCCCATGTCGATCGGTGCCCGGCCGCAGATCGCCAGCTCGTTGTTGAGAAAACCGAAATCGAACCCGGCATTGTGCGCCACCAGCGGGGAATCACCCAGGAATTCGAGCAGGGCATCGGCTTCTTTCGCGAACAGCGGCTTGTCGGCGAGGAAGGCGCTGGACAGGCCGTGCACCTGTTCCGCCTCGACCGGCATATCGCGTTCGGGGTTGTAATAAGCATGGAAGGTCGCCCCCGTCGGGACCCGGTTTTCCACTTCAACGCAGCCGATTTCGACCATCCGATCGCCCGTCTTGGGGTCGAGGCCGGTGGTTTCGGTGTCGAACACAATTTCACGCATTGCAGAGGACTATCGGCGCTTGTGCGTGAGTCTGCAAGTGGTCACGCACGCCGCACGCGAGTGGACAAATGAGCGACAAGGGCGCGGACGTCCGCAGCGGTTTCTTCGAGCGACTGACCAGTGTCGATAACGTGGTCGGCACGGGCGCGCTTGTCGGCGTCGGGAAGCTGCAACGAAAGAATGTGAGCGAATTTTTCCTCGGTCATCCCCGGCCGGGCCAGCACGCGCTCGCGCTGTACCTCGGCCGGGGCCGATACCACCACGATGCAATCAACCGCTTCGTGGCCACCCCTTTCAAACAACAAGGGGACATCGAACAACACCAGCGAGGCATCGCCGTGCCGGGCGAAAAAATCTGCGCGCCGCGCGCTCACCGCAGGGTGGACGATGGCCTCTAGCCGTGCGAGCGCGGCCGCATCGCCGAAAACCTGCGCGCCAAGCTTGTCGCGCAGGACACCTTCGGGGCCGGTGGACCCTGGAAACTGTTCCTCTATCGTCTCCAGCAACTCGCCGTCCGGACCCTGCATTTCGCGCACTTCGGCGTCGGCATCGAATACCGGCACGCCCTCGGCCTCGAACATTGCCGCCACGGTCGATTTGCCCATGCCGATCGATCCGGTGAGGCCGATTGTCATCGGCTTGGTCATCCTGTCAGCCTTTCGCGCAGTTGCTCGTCGAGGTGGCGCGGCGGTTCTGCATCGAAGAACAGCTTGAAGGCGCCTGCGGCCTGACCGATCAACATGGTAAGCCCGTCGATTGTTCGAAAGCCTCGCGCCTCGGCCGCTCGCAGCAATGCCGTGCGCGCGGGAACGGTGACGATATCATAGACTATGGAGCCTGGCGGCGCATGCGACAGGTCGAATGCGAGTTCGTCCTGTCCCTCCATGCCCAGCGGCGAGGCGTTGACGACCAGGTCGAGCATCCCTTCGCGATCGTCGAACGCGAAATCTGTCGGCGTGGCGAAATGGTCGAGCGGCGGAGTAAAGCCATCGGCTGCGGGAGCGAGTTCGGCCAGCAACCGTGCAGCCTTGGCCGGATCTCGCCCGGCCAAGACCAACGCAAAGCCTTCACGCGCAAGGCCAGTGACAATGGCCCGTGCCGCGCCGCCAGTGCCGCAGATCCGTGCCATGCGGAACAGATGCTCCCCGGCAAGATCGGCCCGCAAGGGTTCGAGGAAACCATCGACATCGGTATTGTAGCCGACCAGCGCGCCGTCGCTTTCGCGCACCACCGTGTTGACCGCGCCGACCTTCGCGGCGAGCGGATCGAGCCGGTCGACCAGTGGCGCAATAACCTGCTTGTGCGGCATCGTCACATTGCAGCCGCGCCAGCTTTCGTTGCCGCGGCGCTCGTGCAGGTAGCGGGCGAGCCCCTCGGGCGCGACGCCCTGGCCGCGATAATCGACATCGAGTCCCAACTGCCCGATCCAGAATTTGTGGATCAGCGGCGATTTGGAATGCGCTATCGGATCGCCGATAACCTCCGCAAATGGCCGGTTCATGCCGTCAATACGCCACGGTCGCGCAAAGCGCCGATCACTGCGAGGAGCGGCATGCCCAGCACGGTGAACTGGTCACCAATGATATTGTCGAACAATTGCACCCCGCGTCCCTCGATCCGGAACACTCCGACGCACGCCGCGACAGCCGGCCATTCGGCATCGAGGTATTCCTCGATGAATGCATCGGAGAGCGGCCTGACAAGCAGGCTCGCCAGCCCGTGATCGATCCAGGTGATCCGACCGTCGACCGCTAATGCGGCGGCGCTGTGCAAACGCATTGCCCTACCGGAAAAGAACCGCAGGTGTTCAGCGGCCTGTCTCCGGCTCCCCGGCTTGTCGAACCGCTGCCCTTCAACCTCGACCAGGCTGTCGCTGCCAAGTACCAACCGCCCTGGATGTTCAAGCGACACCGCGGCTGCCTTGGCAGCGGCCAGCGCCTGCGCGATTTCCTCCGCGTCGGCACCCTCCATGTCAGCTTCAAGAGCGCGCTCATCGAGTTCGGCAGCGACGGCTTCGAACAGGATCCCGGCGGCATCGAGCATAGCGCGGCGGGACTCGCTCTTGGAGGCAAGGATCAAAGGTAAATGGGCGCTTTGGTCGGTCATATCGGCCTCTCATCCGGTTTGATGCGGGCTTGGCGTTCATTGTGAAGCCCGATTATCGCAGCGGCGGTTTCCTCGATCGAACGGCGGGTCACGTCGATGACGGGCCAATTGTTGTCGGCGAACATCCGGCGGGCAAACTTGACCTCTTCCGATACACGGTCCTTCTCCACATAGGACGTCTCGGCGCGTTCGTTGAGGGTCAGCAGACGGTTGCGGCGGATTTGTACCAGCCGTTCCGGCGCTGTCGTCAAGCCGACTACCAGCGGACCTTTCAATTCGAACAGTTTGGGCGGGGGCGGGCTTTCGATGACAAGCGGGATATTGGCGACCCTGAACCCGCGATTGGCAAGATAGATACTCGTCGGTGTTTTCGACGAACGCGAGACGCCGGCAAGCACGATGTCGGCTTCTTCCCAATTGTCCCAGCCGACGCCGTCGTCATGGGCGATGGTGAACTGGATCGCCTCGACGCGCTTGAAATAGGCCTCGTCCATTTTGTGCTGGCGACCCGGACGGCCTTGCGCCTCCTGGCCGAGCTGGACTTCGAGCGCGGCGGTGACCTCGTCGAGCGCATCGACCGCAGGCAAGGACAACTGCCGGCAATGCTCGCGCAGCGCAGCCCGGGTCTCGGCATTGACGAGAGTGAACAGGACCAGCCCCGGATTGGCCGTCAGTTCGGGAACTATCCTTTCCAGATGCTGGCGCGACCGCACCATCGGCCAGAAATGGCGTACGACCTCGGCATTTTCGAACTGGGCGAGCGCCGCCTTGGCGATCATTTCCAGCGTTTCGCCGGTCGAGTCCGAGAGCAGGTGGAGATGAATGCGCTTCATTGTCTGGAGGCGATTTTCCGCTTGTGGAGAAACACCGGCATAAACCACGGGAGGAAACTGCGGACAAGCATGGGACGAAATTCCACCCCCACTACCGGCGCATTCGCAAGCACGCTTGCCCACATGATAACTGTGTTTCGGACAGGCTGGGGATAGGGGGGATAAGAATCCTTTGACTCCCGTTCTGTGCAGATTCGCAGGTCAGGTTTGGGGTGGAACACGCGGCATAAATCGGGCAGGCGCAACTTGTGCCCAGTATCCACAGGGCCAACAGACTCCATCATCCTATTTATAATAATATTATTAGTTGGATTCACACGCGATGCCTGGCCTTCTCCTCGACACTTTGAACGGAACACGAAGCGAGCGCGTGCCCTTGTGGCTCATGCGCCAGGCTGGACGATACTTGCCCGAATATCGTGCGCTCAGGACGGAGAAGGGCGGGTTTCTCGATCTCGTCTATGACAGCCAGGCAGCGTGCGAAGTCACCTTGCAGCCAATCCGCCGTTTCGGTTTCGACGGGGCGATCCTGTTTTCCGACATCCTGATCATTCCTCATGCGCTGGGGCAGGATCTGCAGTTTCTCGCCGGCGAAGGTCCGCACCTCTCACCCCCGCTGGTAGAGAGCGATCTCGAAAAGCTGAGCGAGGCGCGGCACCGTTTTGATCCAATATACCAAACGGTGCGGCAGGTCCGTGCCGCGCTGTCCGACGAGACCACGCTGCTCGGTTTTGCCGGGAGCCCGTGGACCGTTGCCACCTACATGATTGCCGGGCAGGGCAGCCGTGACCAGCAGGCGGCCCGTTGCATGGCCTATGCCGATCCGGGCAAGTTGCAGGCGATACTCGATGCCATTGGCGAGGCCACTGTCGAGTATCTGATCGGCCAGATCGATGCCGGGGCAGAGGCTGTCCAGTTGTTCGACAGCTGGGCCGGCAGCCTCGCGCCCGACCAGTTTGAGCGCTGGATCATCGCTCCCAATGCGAAGATCGTTGCCGCATTGGCCGAGGCGCGCCCCGACACCCCGATCATCGGGTTCCCGAAAGGGGCAGGGGCCAAGCTACGCGCCTATGCCGACGAGACAGGGGTCAACGCCATCGCGCTCGACGAGACGATCGACCCGGTCTGGGCCGACAAGGAACTCCCCGCGGGAATGCCGGTGCAGGGAAACCTTGATCCGCTGTTGATCCTTGCAGGCGGTGAAGCGCTGGGTGAGCGCGCACGCTTCATTCTCGACAGCCTTGCCGACCGGCCGCATGTCTTCAACCTGGGTCACGGGATCGACCGGCACACGCCGATTGCCCATGTCGAAGCGCTGGTCGATGCGGTTCGCGATTGGCAGCGCTGATGCCAGTCGCTAGATGGGCTCCATGCAAGAATTTCTCGGCATGACCTATTACTGGCTCAAGGCGGGCCACATCATTTTCATGGTTTTCTGGATGGCAGGCCTGTTCATTCTGCCACGGCAGATGGTCTACATGCATGCTGCGGCTCCCGGATCGCCAGAGGAAGCACTGTGGGCCGAACGCAAGCGGACCTTGTCGCGGGTCATCCTGATACCGAGCATGGTGCTCGTCTGGGTGCTGGGACTGCTGCTGGCCGAAACGATCGGCGCATGGATGCAAGGGTGGTTTCACGCCAAGCTATTGTTCGTGCTGGGCCTCAGCGGTTATCACGGCTGGATGAGTACGATGGCAGGCAAGATGGCGCGTGGTGAGCGGCCGTTGAGCGACAAGCGCTTGCGACTGCTCAATGAGGTCCCTGCCTTGGTCGTCATTGTGGTGGTGATCCTGGTGATCGTCAAACCGTTCTAGTGGCGGGCCGTGTTGGTGGTTCCACGGGGCGAGCTATTCCTCGATTGACGTGCCACCGGCTGCGCCGTATCTGCTGCACCTGGCCATGGCCGGTGCGTCCATAGCGCTGGCACAAACGTCTCGCTTTCCCAAAGCCCGATGAGACGAGCCGGCACGACATTCTGTAAATTTCTCGGAAACGGTTCCCCATGCATCTCAGAGACCTGAAAGAAAAAACCCCGGCAGAGCTCGTCTCGATGGCCGAAGAACTCGGTGTCGAAGGCGCTTCGACAATGCGTCGGCAGGACCTTCTGTTCTCGATCTTGCGCGAGCTGGCCGAGGACGAAGACTATTCCGAACAGATCATGGGTATCGGTACGATCGAAGTGCTGCAGGACGGCTTCGGCTTTCTGCGTTCGCCCGAGGCAAACTACCTCGCCGGACCGGACGATATCTACGTCTCGCCCAACCAGATCCGCAAATGGGGCCTGCGCACCGGCGACACGGTCGAAGGCGAAATCCGTGCACCGCGCGAGGGCGAACGCTATTTCGCGCTGACCACGCTGTACAAGGTCAATTTTGACGATCCCGAAGCGGTCCGGATGCGGACCAATTTCGACAATCTCACGCCGCTCTATCCTGACCAGAAGCTGTCGCTCGACACGCTTGATCCGACGGTCAAGGACAAGTCGGCGCGGGTGATCGACATCATCAGCCCGCAGGGCAAGGGCCAACGCGCGCTGATCGTCGCTCCGCCGCGCACCGGTAAAACGGTGCTGCTGCAGAACATCGCCAAGGCGATCACCGACAACCATCCCGAGGTGTTCCTGCTGGTGCTGCTGGTTGACGAGCGGCCCGAGGAAGTCACTGACATGCAGCGCAGCGTGAAAGGCGAGGTCATTTCCTCGACCTTCGACGAGCCTGCCAACCGCCACGTCCAGGTCGCCGAAATGGTGATCGAGAAGGCTAAGCGGCTGGTCGAGCACAAGCACGATGTCGTTATCTTGCTCGACTCGATTACCCGCCTCGGCCGCGCCTACAACACCGTTGTGCCCAGCTCGGGCAAGGTGCTGACCGGCGGTGTCGATGCCAATGCGTTGCAGCGGCCCAAGCGCTTCTTCGGTGCGGCGCGCAATATCGAGGAAGGCGGTTCGCTCTCGATCATCGCCACCGCGCTGATCGATACCGGCAGCCGCATGGACGAAGTGATCTTCGAGGAGTTCAAGGGCACTGGTAACTCGGAAATCGTGCTCGACCGCAAGGTTTCCGACAAGCGCATCTTCCCGTCGCTCGATGTCGGCAAGTCGGGCACCCGCAAGGAAGAGCTGCTGGTCGAGAAGGACAAGCTGTCCAAGATGTGGGTGCTGCGCCGTATCCTGATGCAGATGGGCACCGTCGACGCGATGGAATTCCTGCTCGACAAGATGAAGGATTCCAAGACCAACGAAGATTTCTTCGACACGATGAACCAGTAATAGCGAGCATGGGAGATCCGTACCTTAGGGCCCGGTTCTCCCTCGCTCCGGTTCAGCTGGGTCGATTGAAATCGAGTGCGTTTCTCAAGCTGCGGACGATCTCGGCCGCCAGCTGCGGGTCGAGATCCCTGCGCCAGCAAGCAAATGCCGGAAAATCGAAATCGGGTGCGTCCTCGACTACTGCCAACCGGCCCTCGTTCAGTAGCGGCTGAACGGCTCTGGCGGGCATAAACCCGGCCATCCGGTGTCGAGCGAGCCAAATTGCCGAACGGCTGCCCAGATCGAGCACCAGGCCTGCCTGGGGGGCCACATCGATACGGGCGGCAATCTCGATACCGAGCGAGCGTCCCCAATCGATGCGGACGAAGTTATCGCGCCATTGTTCCGGATCGCCGCCGCTCACCAGGACCAACCGATCATCGAACAACGGCTCCGCGCCGATGTCGCGGCGAAAGACCGGGTCGTGCAGGACGATCATATCCAATGCACCTTCGGCCAAGTCTCGGTTGAGCCGTGCCCAGGCCCCCGCAGTCGTCTGCAGGGCCAGGTCGGGTATTTCTTTACGCACTTGCCCGAGCCAGTCCATCAGCAGGCCGTCCCAAAGGAAATATTGCCCCCCGAAAGTGATCGATCGGGTGAACCTTTCGGGCAGCGAGACATCGTGTTGGGCGAACTCCCAGGCGCGGACAGCCTGCCGCGCTGGCGCTATGAACCTCTCCCCCGCCGCGGTCAGCCGGCAACCGCGCTTGTCTCTGACGAATAGGCGGGTTCCCAGCCTGTGTTCGAGTTGTTTGATTCGCTCGGTCACGGTCGAGGGAGAAGCGTTCACGCGCTGCGCAGCACCTGAAAAGCTGCCGGTCGCCGCTGCGGCCAGGAAGGTTCGAAAACTCACAATGTCCACTAAATTCGGATATTCCGAATTTATCCTTTAAACAATATCATTTTACGAAATATCGTTGTCGGCGTAAGGTCGGGCAAGCAAAATAGGATGTCCTTCATGAATAAGTTTCTTGTTGGCGCGGTAACTGCGGTTGCTCTCGCTGGTACACCCGCCATGATTTCGGCTCAGCAGCCTGCGGGGACCCCTCAGATCGTCGTGACCGGCAAATTCCAGAAAGACTGGAACAAGGGCAGCCGGCTCGAGGCCGAGGGGCTCCAGGAGCTGGAGAAAGCCAAGAAAAATCTTGTCGGGGTCAGCGCCGATGTCGTCAACGCGCAGAACAAGCGGGACAGTTCGCACAGTCGTGCCGAGAACGCCCGCCAGACTTTCGAGAACCTGACCAATCAGATGGTGTTCAGCGATCCCGAAGAAGCGCGCAAATGGGCGAAGCGAGTCGAGAGTGCCGCGTCTGACTGGGCCAAGTATCATGCCCGTCGCGAGGAGGGTGTAAAGGAACTGCGCAAGGCGCAGAAACGTCAGTCCAGTGCCCAGGACGATGTCGCCAAGGCGCAGGACAAGATAGACAAGGGTCGCACGATGATGGTCGAGGCCGAACGCGCCAGCATGCGGCAGCAGTCGCGCTGATCGCATGTGCAGGAGTGGATCGACGATGGTAAGGCAGGGGGACTCGTGTTCGTTAACGGAAGATCGCCGTCACTTGCGAACGCTTGGCGTTGCCACGTCGATTTTCCTCGCTGCGCTCTCGGCACCTGCGGCAGCGCAGAACGGCGAGAAGCAGGACAGCGTCGGCGAGGATGTTCTCGATGCAGTGACCCAACCGTTGAGCGATCTCAATTTGCGCAGCAAGGATATCCCGCTCCTTCTCCTACGTGCGCAAGATGCGCCTTATGACCTTGATGGCCTGAGCGAATGCGAAGATCTCCGCAAGGAAGTGGGCGCTCTGGACGAGGTGCTTGGGCCGGACGCCGATGCGCCTCCGTCCGAGGAGGGCCTGTTCAACAAGGGACTGAAGGCCGGGGGCAATGTACTGGGCGGATTGATCCCCTTCAGGGGTATCGTCCGCCAGCTTTCGGGAGCCAAGGCGGAGCAGGCACGCTGGCGTGCAGCGATTTACGCAGGTGTTGCGAGGCGCAGCTACCTCAAAGGATTCATGCAGGGGAAGGTCTGCAAGACCGAGGACGAAGTGTCCGTCGAATCTGCCCGTGACGTGCTGGGTCTTGAACCGGTCGAATAGGCTGCAACTGGAGCCGGGCGGGTGACGGGGGTCAGTCCTGCCGGTTCTTCTCCAGCTGCGCGGCCATTTGCTCCCACAGTTTGTTGACCGCTTTGAGCGGACGAACCATAACCTTGAAATCGGTGATCTTATCGTCGTCGTCGAAAGTGATGAGATCGATCCCGTTGACGAAGATGCCATCCATCTCGGCCGTGAATTCCAGCAGGACATGCGGACCGTCAGCCATCTCGCGGACGTATTCGAACTTGCTTTGCCCC
Source organism: Qipengyuania sp. CAU 1752 (assembly GCF_054482615.1). Lineage (NCBI taxonomy): Bacteria > Pseudomonadati > Pseudomonadota > Alphaproteobacteria > Sphingomonadales > Erythrobacteraceae > Qipengyuania > Qipengyuania sp. CAU 1752. Next base: position 370,406 of record NZ_JBTLRE010000001.1, read on the forward strand.
AGCGTCCCTGCCGCTGCCATGAGATAGGCAGTGACGATCGCTCGACCGCGCTGCGGCGTGTGGACGACGGGGGAATGGAATACGCAATCTTCGTGCAGGATCGCGCCCAGCGCTTCGGGTGAGCCTTCGTGATTGGCCATGTAGTCGTGCCAACGCGCGAGGCCCGAATGGGTCGAAGTCATGCTGCTCTCCTGAAGCTATCAGCCCGCGACACGCGCCAGGCTTCCCCGATATTTCCGTCGACCTCGCCATTGGCAAGGCTGCCAGGTTCTATGAAGCGATAGACCGTGGCGACTGCATCGGAGCGTACGCCGTTAACGCGTTCGCGCATGTCACGGGCTTCGATGTGCCACGGGTTCTCACACCCCATCGCAATGGTGATTTCGCGCAAAGAGTAGAGTGTCTGGCTATGGAAGCGCGCCACACGCGGCCCCTTGTCCTCAACCACGAGCCCGCGTTGACGCCAGGCCTTCTGGGTCGCCACGCCGGTCGGGCAGAGGTCGGTATGGCACTGCATCGACTGGACACAGCCGAGCGCAAACATGAAGGGGCGGGCGGCGTTGCACCAGTCGGCCCCCAGCGCGAACGCCTTGGCCATCTGCGCACCCGAATAGATCTTGCCAGCCATGCCGATCGAAACCTGGTTCTTCAACCCCGTGCCAACCAGCATGTTGCGGATCCAGATCGTCCCTTCGCGCAGGGGCATGCCGACAGAATTCGATAGTTCAAGCGGGGCCGCACCGGTGCCACCCTCGGCACCGTCTACCGTTATGAAATCGGGCGTAATGCCCGTCGCCAGCATGGCCTTGCCGATCGCCATAACCTCGTGCGGTTGGCCGACGCACAGCTTGATGCCGATCGGTTTTCCGCCCGAAAGGCGGCGCAGTTCGGCGATCCATTCGAGCATCTCAATAGGCGTTTCGAAGGTCGAATGCGCTGCTGGCGAATATACGGTTTCTCCTACCGGCACACCGCGCGCTTCGGCGATTTCCTTGGTGACCTTTTCTCCCGGAAGCAAGCCACCGTGACCAGGCTTTGCGCCCTGGCTGAGCTTGACCTCGATCATCTTGACCTGGTCGTCGGCGGCCTGGTCGGCGAACTTGGCCGGATCGAAATGGCCTTCATCGCTCCGACAACCGAAATAGCCGCTGCCGATTTCCCAGATCAGGTCTCCGCCATGCGACCGGTGATAGCGGCTGACGCTTCCTTCGCCGGTGTTGTGGGCGAAGTTTCCCAGGCTGGCCCCCAGATTGAGAGCTTCGATAGCGCGGGCAGAAAGCGAACCGAAACTCATCGCGGATATGTTGAGCAGCGACGAGGCGTAAGGGTGCTTGCAGTCCGGCCCTCCAATCGCCAGCCGCCATTGCTCGGGCAGGTCGGTGCGCGGTACAATCGAATGGCTGAGCCATTCATATTCGTTGGAATAGACGTCGAGCTCGGTACCCATCGGATGCTTGTCGAGGTCACCCTTGGCGCGGGCGTAGACCAGCGCTCGCTGCTGGTGGCTGAAAGGGCGCCCCTCGAGGTCGCTCTCGACGATGTAGGACTGGAAGAAGGGGCGCAGGTCTTCCATCATCCAGCGGATCCTCGCTATGAGCGGGTAGTTCCGCCTAAGCGTATGATTTGTCTGGAAGAAATCGAACAGTGCGATAAGGGTCGCGGGGCCGAGCACCACGAACAGCCAAGGCTCCAACAACCATGCGGCCGCGCACAGGCCAAGCATGATGAGCGGAATCGCGTAACGCCAATAGAGCGTCATGTCTGTGCTCGCCCTAGCACAAGTGCTCCTCAAAGAACTCGTCCGTGCGCGAATCGGCCAGTTGCGCGCCGTCCTCATCCCTTCGCTTTCCGAACTGGGTGGCAAACCCGTGGTCGAGCCCCGCATAGTCGTGCAGCGTGACCTTGGGATGACTGTCGAGGCCCTCATGCATCGCTTTCTGAGCTTTCGCATCGACGAAGCCGTCTGCGGTCGGAATGTGCAGCATCAGCGGATTGGCTATGGCCTTCGCCTCGCCGAGCATGTCAGGTACGCCGACTGCGTAGTATCCCACACTTGCATCGACATCGGTTCTAGCGGCGGTCATGTAGGCGAGCTTGCCGCCGAGGCAGTATCCGACCGCGCCCACCCTTTTGCCGCCGGTTTCGCCGCGCGCCCAGTGGATTGTCGACTGGATATCGCGCACACCGCCATCGGCATTGAACTTGCCCATGTAATCAAGGGCCTGTTGGAACTCGGGTTCAATATCGGGATCGAGCTGGATGCCGGGTTCAAGCCGCCAGAACAGGTCAGGCGCAACGGCGAGATAGCCTTGTTCGGCCAGCAGGTCGCACTTGCGTCTTATGCCGGAATTGACCCCGAAAATCTCCTGGATCACCACTACCGCCGCCTTGGGCTCGCCAGAGGGCCTGGCGACATAGGCCATGAAACTCTGTCCGTCGGTGGAAGATGCGATGGTGACGCTGGAGGTCATGCGGTTCTCCTGAACAATAGCTGGGTGCAAAATCTCGACACAACGCCTATCGCTTGCACGGGGGACTTGGCAAACCCAAATAGTTTGAATGCCCATCCGCAGGGAGACATCGTGATGAAGGTGAATATCGAAATCGACTGCACGCCGGAAGAAGCGCGGAGTTTTATGGGCTTACCCGACGTGAGCAAGGCTAACAGCATCTATGTCGATACGATGGCCAAGGCGATGAAGGGGGTATCCAGCCCCGACCAGCTGCAGGATCTCGCCAAGACGATGGCTCCCATGGGGCAGGTCGGCCTCAAGCTTTTCCAGAATTTCGTCGAGGGCAGCCTTGCCGCCGGTGGCGTGAAAGCGACCTCGTCGAAGAAAGACGGGTCCGACTAGGTCGCCTGTTCCACGTGGAACATCCAGTAGTTAAATCCAGCAGCGACACCATCGTTGCCCTGTCCAGCGGCGCTCCGCCGGCAGCGATCGGCGTAATCCGGGTCAGTGGCCCCCAGGCGCACGCTGCTCTGCAGCGAATTGCCGGATCTGTTCCCGCGCCGCGTCGCGCCAGCTTGCGGAGCTTGCGCGATGCCGAAGGCAACCTGGTCGACGAGGCGCTCGTATTATGGTTGCCCGGACCCGACAACGCGACCGGCGAGGACTGCGCGGAATTGCATTGCCACGGGGGAAGGGCGGTCATCGCCGCCGTTGAGCGGACATTGCTCGCTGGGCGGGGGATGCGCCGCGCCGAGCCAGGAGAGTTTACCCGCCGCGCCTTTGCCAATGGACGGATGGATCTGGCGCAGGCCGAAGGTCTTGCCGATCTTCTTCTTGCAGAGACCGAGTTGCAGCGCCAAGTGCTGCAATCTTCTGCCGGCGGCGCTCTTTCGAAGATTTTTGCGGACTGGCGTTACCGTATCCTCAATCTGGCTGCACAGGTCGAAGCGGTTCTCGATTTCGATGATGAGGACGATGTCGCCACCTTGTCCCCGAGCTTCTACGAGGAGGTCGGTGCGCTTTCCGGGGAGTTGCGCGAATGGCTGGCACGCCCGAGCGTCGAACGTTTGCGCGATGGCATCAGGGTCGTTTTTGCAGGGCCACCCAACGCAGGAAAATCAACCCTGTTCAATGCCTTGCTCCGGAGCGAGGCAGCCATAGTTTCGCCGACGGCGGGTACGACCCGCGATATAATCGAGCGGCCGGTTGCATTGGATGGTGTACCTTTCACCCTTGTCGATACCGCAGGCATCCACGAAGGCGGCGATGATGCCATCGAACGCATCGGAATCGACCGGGCACGTGCGGCATTGAGCGGGGCCGATATCGTTCTCTGGCTTGGAGCAGAGGGCGAGGGGCCGGCAGGGGCATGGGAAGTCGATGCCCGATGTGACGCGCTTGATAGGGCGGTGAAATCCGCCGCTCGGTACCGGGTCTCCGCACACACCGGAGAGGGTATGGAGCCACTCGTTTCTGCCTTGTGCGAAGAAGGGTCGCGATTGCTGCCCAAACCAGGCGAGGGCGCAGTCAATGCGAGGCAGCGCGCCTTGCTCAACGAAGCCAGAAATGCGCTCGAGTCGATCTTTGCCACCCAGGATGCCTTAATATCGGCCGAGCATCTGCGCACTGCGCGGGTCAGCTTCGACCGCATACTGGGTAATGCTACCACCGAAGATATGCTCGACACGCTGTTTGGCCGGTTCTGCATCGGCAAATAGTTGTTTCACGTGAAACAGGGTGGCGAGGCGCGCGGCAGCACGGTATGGGCGCCCTATGCAACCCTATGATATCATCGTGGTCGGCGGCGGACATGCTGGCGTTGAAGCAGCATGTGTTGCGGCCCGCATGGGAGTTCGCACTGCTCTCGTGAGCTTTGATCCCACCAAGATCGGCGCGATGAGTTGCAATCCGGCCATCGGCGGACTCGGCAAGGGTCATCTTGTCCGCGAGGTCGATGCGTTCGACGGCATCATTGCCCGCGCTGCCGATGCCGCCGCAATCCATTACCGTATGCTCAACCGATCCAAGGGCAGCGCGGTATGGGGACCGAGGGTTCAGGCCGACCGCGACCTGTTTCTGGCTGCGGTGCAGCGGATGGTGACTGCGCATTCCAACCTCGAACTGGTTACTGGCGAAGTTTCTGCCCTTCGCTTTGACGGTGCCCGTGTCAGCGGGGTGGAACTTGCCGATGGGGCCGGGCTCGATGCGCAGGCGGTGATCCTGTGTACTGGGACCTTTCTGGGAGGGCGCCTGTTCCGGGGCGAGGAACGGCTAACCGGCGGTAGAATCGGCGAGGAAACTGCTTCTCGCCTTGCCGAGCAGATGTACGGCCTCTCCCTGCCGATGGCGCGCCTGAAGACCGGCACGCCGCCGCGGCTTGATGGCCGAACCATAGATTGGGCGAAATTGGAGCAACAGCCGTCGGACGGGGAGGGGTGGACGATGTCCGCCATCACCGAAGGACGGAGCAATCCGGAAGTGTTCTGTGCCATCACACGGACAAACGCGCAGGCACATGACATCATTCGCGCCAACCTGGACCGTTCGCCACTCTTCTCTGGCGCGATCGAGGCGGCCGGGCCGCGCTATTGTCCGTCCATCGAAGACAAGATTCACCGCTTTGGCGATCGCGATGGGCACCAGGTGTTCCTTGAGCCAGAGGGCCTCGGCACCCATCTGGTGTATCCTAACGGAATCAGTACTTCGCTGCCTACCGACGTCCAGTCGGCCATGTTGCGCGCTATGGACGGGCTAGCAAAGGTCGAAATGGTGGTTCCTGGCTATGCGGTGGAATACGACCATATCGACCCGCGATCACTGACCTCGGGACTTGAACTCAAGGACATCAAGGGACTGTTCTGTGCCGGCCAGATCAACGGCACCACAGGCTACGAGGAGGCAGCCGCACAAGGCCTGGTGGCAGGCATCCATGCTGCCAGCACCGTGCTTGACCGCGCCCCGCCGACCCTCGACCGCGCCAATAGCTATATCGCAGTGATGATCGACGATCTCACCTTGCAGGGTGTCAGTGAGCCTTATCGTATGCTCACGTCACGGGCGGAATACCGCCTGCGTCTCCGCGCCAATAATGCCTCGACCCGTCTGACCCCGCTGGCGATCGAAGCCGGTTGTGTGGACGATGACCGGCGAGACTGGTTCAATTGGCGGCTTACGAAACGGGAAACGCTGGATATTGCGCTGGAAAAGAGACTTACATCCAGTGATTTGCGGGCTTTGGAGATTGAAGTCCGCGCTGAGGCGGGGCCAATGACTTTGCGCGAATGGCTGCGTTTTCCCAGCATCACTCTGAGGGGTTTGAGCGATCAACTCAATCACTCCGACTTTGACGGAGATTTGCTCGACGAGGTTGAGGAAGAAGCGCGTTACGCGCCCTATCTCGCACGGCAGGAGGCGGAATTGCGCGAACTGCGCGCAAATGAAGCTGTCGTGCTCGATCCGAAATTTCCTTTCGCGCAGGTACCGGGCCTTTCTAACGAGATGATTGAACGTCTAGCCGGTGCTCGCCCTGAAACTCTGGCAGCTGCCGGGCGTGTGCCGGGAATCACCCCGGCGGCACTGGCGGCTGTGCTGGTCTATGCCCGCAAACGTGAAAGCCAGGCTGCGTGATTGAGACGGAACAGCAAGCGCGCGCATTCGTGGCCGAACGGTGCGATGCGCGGGCTCTCGACCGGCTGGATCAACTGGTTGAAGCGTTGCAAGAAGAAAACAGCCGGCAAAACTTGGTCTCTGCCAAATCACTCGCGCAAGTCTGGGTTCGCCACATCGCAGACAGCGCACAATTGCTCGATCATGTTCCACGTGGAACAGGTCCATGGCTGGATATGGGTTCCGGCGCCGGGTTTCCCGGTCTGGTCTTGGCGATCATGCAACCCGAATGCGAGATAACTCTTGTCGAATCGCGCAAGCGGCGGATCGAATGGCTGGAGCAGACTTCGTTGGAATTGGACCTGCCCAATTGCTCCATCCAAGGCATGAGGCTTGAGCAGATGAACCCGCTATTAGCCCGTGTCATAACGGCGCGGGCCTTCGCCCCGCTTGAGAAACTCCTCAAGTTGTCCGCAAGGTTTTCCACTGCCGACACGCTCTGGCTATTGCCCAAAGGGCGCTCGGGAGGGGTAGAGTTGCAAAGCCTCGTTCCGAAGTGGCGAAAAATGTTCCACGTGGAACAATCGCAGACCGACGCGGAAGCAGTCATCTTAGTCGGACAAGGGGCAATCGAAGGGAAGGGTGCGTCATGATCGTGATAGCGGTAGCGAACCAGAAGGGCGGGGTGGGCAAGACTACCAGCGCTATCAATATTGCCACTGCCATGGCCGCAACTGGTTGGAAAACCTTGCTTCTTGATCTCGATCCGCAGGGCAATGCCTCGACAGGCATGGGGATCGCTGGCGAAGATCGCGAGAATTCTGTCTACGATGTGTTGATTGACGAAGTGCCGATCAAAGAGTGTGTCCAGCCGACCAGCATACCGGGCCTCGATATTGTTCCGGCGACCCAGGATCTTAGCGGCGCCGAAGTCGAGCTCGTTTCGGTCGAGAATCGCACCCATCGCCTCCGCGCCGCGTTGGCGGACCACACTGATCACGAAATCTGCTTCGTCGATTGCCCACCATCCCTCGGGCTGCTGACCCTCAACGCCCTTTCAGCCGCCGATACCTTGCTGGTTCCGCTGCAATGTGAATTTTTTGCGTTAGAGGGCCTCAGTCAGCTGCTTCAGACCGTCGAGAGAGTGCAGCAGCGGTTCAATCCAGACCTGGGCATTATCGGCATCGCCTTGACGATGTTTGATCGACGAAACCGGTTGACTGACCAAGTTTCCGACGATGTTCGGGACTGTCTTGGCGATCTTGTTTTCAAGGCTGTCATTCCGCGCAATGTTCGGCTGTCGGAGGCGCCCAGCCACGGTCTGCCCGCGCTGGTCTACGATCACTCTTGCGCGGGTAGCCGCGCCTATATGGCGCTGGCGCGCGAGCTGATAGGCCGCCTGCCCGAACGAAGGAAAGCTGCATGAACAATCCAAGCGATCCCGTCCGTATCAGTGTTCCTGCCTCTGCTGACCGCAAGAAGAAGCTGGGAAAGGGTCTCGGCGCTCTCATGGGCGAGACTCGGCGCGAAGAGCCTCTTGTCAACCAAGCTCCTGATAACGAAAAGAAATCTGGCAGTTCGTCTCCTTTCTCGACGACCCAGAACGGGCTGGCCAACATCCCCGTTTCGAAAATCAAGCCACATCCGGGTCAGCCGCGTACCCATTTTGACGAGGATGCGCTGGCAGAGCTTGCGGCTTCCATTGAGGCGCGTGGCGTTATTCAGCCAATCATCGTGCGGCCGACCGGTGGGGGGCAATTCCAGCTTGTCGCGGGTGAACGGCGATGGCGGGCGGCACAGAAGGCGCGGTTGCACCTGATTCCCGCCATCGTGCGTGAACTCGAAGATCGCGAAGTGATGGCACTGGCGCTGATCGAGAATATTCAGCGCGAGGACCTCAATCCCATCGAGGAGGCGCGCGCCTATCATCGCCTTTCCGAAGATGAAGGCTTGAGCCAGGCCCATATCGCCAAGCTGGTCGACAAGTCTCGCAGCCACGTCGCCAACTTGCAGCGCCTGCTCGCGCTGCCTGGTCCGGTCATTGAACTGGTCGAACAAGGCAACTTGTCGATGGGTCATGCTCGGGCCCTGATCGGCAATGACGACGCTGTAGAGCTGGCCGAGGAGGCGATTGCCCGCAAGCTGTCCGTTCGGGAATTGGAGAAGCGCGTTCGCGGCGAAGCCCCACCCCGAAAATCTGGCGCCAAGCCGGTATCAAGTGACCCGATGAAGAACGCCGACATCGCGGCGGTCCAGGGCCACCTGGAGGAATTCCTGGGGCTGCCGGTCAAGATAAAGACCGATCCGGACCCGCGATCGGGGGCGGTCACGATCCGCTATCGTACGCTCGACCAGCTTGACCTGATCTGCCAGCGATTGACCGGCGGAGATATTTAGCAGGCGATTCAATCGGTTAGATCGTAACGATGGATTGGCGTCAGAACGCTGACCTGTGGTGCGTTTTCCAAGCCATCCGCGAGCGGAAACTAACGCGAAATTAACCACGAAAGCCTAGCCTTTCTCGCATCGAGGGCATCCGCGCGACTAGTGCGCGAGTGTCATTATGCGAGGGGCGCACTTTCTTGGCCGATCTGGATAATAGGAAAGCCGGCAACGCCAGATGTTGCAAGGCCGCGCAAGCTGGCAGGATCCCGGCTACCTTGCCACGGGGCCCAAAGTCGCGCCGCGCAACTCTGCCTGGTCGTTTTTCCATTGCTACAGACCCAGAAGAATTCTCGTGAACTCGGTCCGGCAATTCCTTCCCACCCGCCATGACCTCCGTCGCGCCGTCAAGATCATGGCGCGCGAAGGAGTGGGTAGCTGGATAGTCGTAGCTCTCGTGGTTGGCGCGCTCGCCTCGCTACACCAGACACACACATTCAGCATGACCGACGGGCGGTTCTTCGACATGGCATCGAGCGCGGGCCGAGCTGCTCGTCCGGCGGTGGTGGTTGTGGAGCGCGATGCTGCGTTTGCGCGCATGGGCCCCGACCGCCATGCCCATCTGGAGCGTCTGTTGGCGCGGTTGGGGGCCGAACGTATCGGTTATCTAGGGATTTCCCGGCGCGCCGGATCTGCCCAGCCTCCAATCCCCGTGGTCCAGGCAGTCGCGCCGCGCCCATTGCCAGCCAGCGACCGCTGGGTTCTACCGCGCAACCGCACTACAGCCTTGCAGGGTGCCCGTACGCTTCCAGCTGCGCAATATGGCATCTATCGCCGGCAATGGACCGCGATCGACGGCATCGACGGACCGATTCCGACCTTCGAAACCGCGCTCGCCGATCGTACCACCGGGTCAATCGAAAGGTTCTTCGTCCGCATTCCTGCCAGCCAGAGCATTCCCTCCATCACCGCCAGTCAAATCCTCGACGGGCAACTCGCCGCCGGGGAATTGGCGGGCACCGTGGCAATCCTGGCTGGTCCAGATACCTTACGTGGTTCGCTGACGACACCGCTCGCACCCAATACCCGCTCGACAAGCGAGGCAGAGTTCCGCGCATATGGAATCCAGGCCCTGCGAACAGGCCGCCTCGTTCTCCCGGCACGGGATTGGGAGGCACTGCTGCTGATCATGGCGCTTGGCATGGCAACCGCATTCGCATTCCAGCGCAGCGATCCCAAGCGGCTTGCGGTGCTATTGCCGGTCGCCATCAACGCCTTGACGATAGCGATCGCTTGGGCCGCGCTCGAGTTTGCTGGACGTTTGCTGCCACTGACTGCCATGCTCGCGGCCCCCTGGCTGGTAGCTTTCCTGCGGGTTCTGGGGCGCGAGCGGCGGCAGGACAGGAGGCTAGAGGATGCCGCGGCCCGCGCTGTCCAGCACGCATTTGGCCGGTCGGCATTGCGCGAAGGTGCGCGATTGCCGGAGTTTCTTCGCGATGCTGCGCGGCTGGCTGCAGTGGATCAGAGCCTGCTGATCGAACGGCGCAGCGATGGCCAGATCGGGGCTCTGACCGCGCATAACGCAGAATTCTCCGATATCGCCCTCTCGCCGGCCGAACTCGAGCCCATGCTGGATAAGCTGCGCCGTCGCCATGCCGCGATCACGGCAGATGCTATCGTTCCCGGCTGGACCGGACAGGCGCGAATAACCTGGCTCGGCGGTACGGGCCGCGACCTCTACTGGCTTTATACCCTGCCGCAGACGGGCAATGTTCGCCGCTCCGCCTTCCTGGTGCGCGCAATTGCCGGGTCATTCCGCGAGCTCTTCCGGTGGCGTGCCCACCTGAATTCGCGCGACCGGCTCGATGAACGCTTCGTACCGGTCGACAGCAAAGTAGCCAGCGCCATCTCGCTAGTGGCCCAATCTTCGGACCAGATCCGCCATGGCTTCGACACGGTCGGCACCGCGGTGATGATTTTCCACATGGTCGGATCACCGCTGCACGCCAACGCGCCGATGCAAGATCTCTACCGCCAGGCAGGCCTCGCCGTATCCGAAACATCGCTGGTCGAGGCATTGCTTGCCCTGACAGAACTCGATGGTGAGCGGATCGACGCCATGCTGCAGGACCTGCTCCTCCACGGCGGAGAAATGCGGGTGCCAATGCGACAGTTGGGTCCGGAAGAACGCATATTTCGCGTTGCCGCTCCGAAGCGCATCGCTCGCAGCCGAGATCGAGTGATCGTGCTCGAGGCGATAGACGTATCCGAATTGCACCGGGCGGCCGACCTCCGGCAGGCCGTAGCGCTGTTCATGGATCTCCAGCTCCGCAACGATTTCGAGGCTATCATGCTCGGCAGCGAGCTGGCTTCGGACCCGCGAGTCACTGTGGAACAGATCCGACCGATCGTTTCGCGGATCACCGAGACCACGCGGCGCGCGATCGATCGCCTCGACGAAGTTGCAGAGCTGGTGCGCGCGGACATCTGGAACCTGGCCGAAAGCAGTTATCCGGTCGACGCCCGGTCGGTCGTCATCGATGCGGTCGATCGCTCGCAGGAGTTCGCGAAGGAATTGTCGGTCGAACTGGTGACCGAATTGCCCGGTGCCAGCGGGTTCACTATCGCCGAACCGGCGGCGCTAGGTGCCATGATGCGCGCGATGCTGCGGGTGCTGATTGCCGATACCCCGCAAGGAGATACCGTCCGCCTGACACTCGAGGAGCTCGAAGAACGCACACATATCCGGATATCCGGTGGCTTCGGCATCGCGCTCGAGCGCCTGTTGCAGCTATTGTCGGGCCAGGAGGGCGAAGCAATGGGTGAATTTCGCACGATTTCGGACGGAATGTCCAAGGCTGTGCAATGGGATGCCAGCGTCTCCTATTGGGGGCGCGAGTCCGACGGCTTTGGTTTCAACATTGATTTGAGGCGAATTGGATGAGCGCACAACGCATCTTGATCGTCGACGACGATACAATCCTGAGTGGCCTGCTGCAACTTACGCTGGAACTGGAAGGTTATGCCGTCACGACAGCAGCCAACGGCGCGGAGGCGCTGGCCAGGCTGGAAGTCGAGAAATTCGATCTCATCATTCTTGATATCGTCATGCCGACGATGGACGGGATAAAGTTTCTGCGCGTTCTCGGCGACAGCAATCTCGAGCGCCCGCCGATCATTGTCATTTCTTCCAAGGCTGGCAATGAATTGACCGACCATTACCGTTCGTTTGGCGTGGTCGGGATCGCCCGCAAGCCGGTCGAGCCCGGCTTGCTGGTACAACGTGTGTCCGCAGCGCTGCAGGGCCAACCATGAGTTAGCCGCGCGCATGGACCTCTTTCCTCTCACCCTGTTTCCCGACGGCGCGCTGGCCAGCTCGGTCATCACCACCGTGTGGGTGGGGGTGTTCGTCCTGTGCTTTTTCAACCTTCGGTTCGGCTGGGTACTCTCGGGCCTCGTCGTTCCGGGCTATCTGGTCCCGCTGGTGATCGTGAAACCGGTTGCCGCGCTGGTGATCGTGATCGAGGCGATCCTTACCTATCTGATCGTCTGGACCTTCTCCGAACGGATTAGCCGGGGGCGCTTCCCGGCGCTGTTCGGGCGTGACCGCTTCATGGGGCTGATCCTGGCAAGCATCGCGGTGCGGCTGTCGATGGATGGTGTAATCCTGCCCGAATTCGCCGACTGGATGCAGGAGAATTTCGATCGCCGTTTCGATTGGCGCGATAATCTGCAAAGCTTTGGCCTGGTCATCATATCGCTGTTGGCCAACCAGTTCTGGAAGCCGGGCCTGGGGCGTGGACTGGCCGCGGCGGTCGTCACCATCGGTCTGACCTACCTGATTGTCCGCTTCGGACTGATGGAATTCACCAATTTCCGCATGAGTGGGGTGTCCTACCTGTACGAGGGCCTCGCCAGCTCGATCCTGGCCAGTCCCAAGGCCTATATCATCCTGACCCTGACGGCGATGATCGCGAGCCAGGTTAATGTTCGATACGGCTGGGACTTTTCCGGGATCCTCATCCCGGCGCTGATCGCGTTGCAATGGTATCAACCGACCAAGGTCCTGACGTCCTTCGCCGAAGCAATCGTCATTTACCTGATCGCGCGGGCCATCCTCAAAATGCCGATGATGGCTAACGCGACCATCGAGGGCGGACGCAAGCTGCTCTTGTTCTTCAACATATCCTTCGCCTGGAAGATGCTGGTCGGCTGGGCGGTGGTGTGGATGGGCCTCGACGTCAAGACGACCGACTTCTACGGGTTCGGCTACCTCCTCTCCACGCTGATCGCGATCAAGGCGCACGACAAGAACATCTTTCCCCGGCTGGCGCGTTCCACCCTGCAGGTGAGCCTGCTGGGAGCGGTGTTCGGGAACCTGTTCGGTTTCGCGCTCTCGGCAGCGGTCACCAAAGTCAGTTCTGCGGACGACACAGCTAAGGGAGCTGCAGCCTCCCCGTCGCGCACTCCGCAATTGGACAACTTGTTGGTGCAGGCCGTCGGAGATGCCCATGTCAGGCGAATGCGGGGCAAGGCGCATCCTCTCTCGCCGCAATCCGCAGAGACGCTCGCGGGTCTCATCGAGATGTTTGAAGCGGGAATACCGGCGACCAGCCCGGCTTTCGACCTTACGGCCGACGACTGGCGTGTCCAGCGTGTCGAAGGCGGCCATTTCGCTATCATCCGGGCAGACGGTGCCGGGGCGGAAACGCTGATCTTCGATCCATCGGCCAGTCGCGAGCTGGCGGTCGTGCTTCCTGACCCGACTGCTTTGCCCGGTCTTGGTCTTGCGGGACGGGAGTTGCAACGCGCACAGGATGCGCGCTGGCTTGTCATTGCCGCACCGGCCCCTTCTACGGCACTGGTCGAGACCGGAGTGGTCGATGTGTTCCGGTCCACCAGCAATGACGCACGCCTGCGGGTGGAGGGGGATCGCGGCGCTGTCGGTTCCCAGGCCATATTCGCCGATCGTTCGGCCAGCGCAGCGGATATTTCCGCCTTGCGTGAAACGCTGCCGGGCCTTGCGGTCACGCTGCGGGCCTATGCTACGCAAAGGATCGGGGATGTGGCCCGAATCGTACTTGACCAGGCGGCTGTCGATAGCCTGGCGCGGGCGGTTTTCGAGGGTGAGGATCACCAGCAGGCCCGGCTGGTGCGCTGCACTATGCCGCGGGCAGGCAACCTCTCAAGAGGGTGGAGCGATCTTGGCCAGCTCGCCTACCTCCGCTTCGAGATCGCCCGGCCGATGCTGGCGAGCGTGAGGGAAGGATCGAGACCTGCGCTTGCCGTCGCGGCGGCACGGTTAGGCGGGTTTGAACTGGATCGATGCCGACTGGCCGGACGCAACCAGTGGAGGCTTCATGCACCTTTGCGAGACGACGGTATCGCCTTCTTCGCTGAAGGACAAAAGCCGGAGAAGGTGGTCTTGAGCTATCGTCCACCTGACGGTGCACTCGCTGCTCGCATTGGTGCTGCGACCTATAGCGAATGGGAGGGTGACGCCTTGATCGTGGCCCCCCGAAGCGACACCCTGTTTCGGTCCTCACGATCGAGCTTTGATGTATTGTGGCAGATTGTGGTTCGGGCGCAGGAACGGAGCGAACAGGTTTCGATCCTCCAGCTTCGCGAGGCGCCGTCATCGGTCTGGCCTCGCCAACTTGCCCAGGACGTTGTGATCGCGCGCGATAGGGTCGGCGCACCGGATGAAGAATTCGAGGCCTTGCTTAGTGCGATGCGAAGCGCGGGCCTGCGGGCTGAGCTGGCTGATGCGGATCCGCGCTGGGCGGGCTTCGAGAGACGTCCGGGTACGGCGCTGCGTTATCTCACCCAGACAAGCGGGCGTCGCTATGCGATCGGCTGGGTGATTACGCCTGAGCAGGCGCCATGAGCCTCAGTTTTCTCACCCGCCTGATCATTTTCCTTTCAGCGCTCGCCCTGGTTGCAGTCGGCGGCTGGCAGGTTGGTCCAACGCTCGCGAGCTATCTGGCAGAGGCGCAATCCTCGACTACCCTCGACGCCGATATCGACGATCGCTCGATCGTTTACCGGCTTCGCAGCGACCGCCCGCTTGAATTTGCCTCGAGCCAGCCGGTCGACGTTCTTCGCGGCCTTGTCCAGGCTTCGGTTTCCCGCGACGAGCGCGCCCGGGTCGAGGGTTTCGTATATTCGATCGAGGTTACCTTGTTCGGAATCGACGGCTCGTTACTCGACAAGCATGTGGTCGCCTTGCACTCCGATGCGCCGGATCATGTGTTCGCCACCGGCGAGACTTGGCGGTTCTTTCGCAACCGGCCCGAACTCGCAGCGGGGATGGACGAAATCGTGGTCGAGGCCTCGGCCCCGATAGGCCGGTCGCAATGGCGCCTTGTGGAAGCCGACCCGGCGGTGCGTGCGGTGGATATCCGGGTCTATGAGCGTCGGCCGCTTTTGGCCTCGCAGGCGCTGACGAACTTCCGTCGTCGCAGCCCCGAAGAACAGGCAATGCTCGCTCAGGGCAATGCCTTCCCGCCAGACATGATGACGGGTGAGGAAATGGCCTATGCCGCTATCAACATGTGGCGCCCGCTCGGTCCGGCTGGCATTGCCGGGCGCGACTACGAGGCGCTGGTGCTGTACGAGGGCACGCGCCGCGACCGGACAAGGGTGAGGGAGTAATGCGTCATGCACCATTCGCGATCCTTGCCGGGCTTGGCCTGACCGTGCTGGCCGGACTTTCTGCTGTGCTGTTTCCGCCCTTGCGCGACGCGATCGGTATCGCGGCGCCGAGTACATCGGAGCTGGCTGCCAGCGAGATGCTGTTCAACCACGCGCTTGATGGCGGCACGGCGGCGGCACAGCGGCGCTATTCCCAACCGGCTGGCTTCACGGTCCTGCCGATAGACCAGCAATGGCAAGGCACCTTGTTGAAGGAAGCCGATGGGCAATGCGAGGGGCGAGGGACCTATCTCGTCCGCGAACATCAAGCGGCTGTGCCTCTGGCCCTGACCGCGCCTCATCGCGGAGCCGACCGACATACCGGCACCTTGGCCGCGCAACTGTTTACGGAATCGAAGGCGGCCGCTGCGGCGTGGAACTCGGCCCCACGGCGACCGACATCCGAATGCCCTGCAGCCGTCGACCTGGCGCGCGTGCACGACCATCCCTTCACCACTTTTGCGCTGGCATTCGCAAATCGCCATCCCGGCGGACGGATGGTCCAGCTGCATGGTTTTGACCGCGCCCGGCGTCGTGATGCCGCCAGCAGCGAAGCGAGCATTATTGTCAGCAACGGGACCTCCAGCCCGGACAAGGGGCTGCTCGATCTCGCCGACTGTCTGAGCGTCGCCTTCGACCCGCTTCCCGTCCGCGTCTTCCCCCTTGAAACCAGCGAGCTCGGCGCGCTTTCCAATGCGCAAGGCTTGGCCCTGCGCGATGCCGGATTTGACGGTTTCGTGCATCTCGAACTGGCTGCCGACTTGCGGCTCTCCTTGACCCGTGATGCCCAGTTGCGCGCGCAGCTTCTTTCCTGCCTTGTTTCGGGCCTGCGCGGATGAAGCCGCCGGCACTTCTCGATCTGACTGCGCGCCTGGAGCATGGCTATGCGCCGCGGCTCGCGCCAATCTATGCCGACCTGCGCGACGAGGTACTGGCTTACGCACAGGACCGCGCCGGCCCGTCGCAGGCCCATCGCCATGCCGAGGTATTGGCGCATTTTTGCGAGCGGCAGGTGGAAAGCCTGTCCGAACTGGCCAAGGCCGAGGCATCTTTCCAGGCCCGCTACGCCAGCGCGCTTGATGAATCGGAGAAAAGGGCGGCAATCCTTGCTTTTGTTGCCGCGTTGGGCGCCACGCCCCGGCAACAGCGGCGGGACAGCAAGGCGTTCGACAAGTTTTTCGATGCCGATGCCGCACTCGAGCGATTCACTAAGCGGAGCGGTGAGCGCGAGCGTGCATTGGCCTACGGGATGGAGCGTCTCGGTATCGCGATGCGGCAGGCGGTGTCCGAATCGCAGGACATATTCATCAGCACCTTCTTCGCCGAGACCTACCTTCCGCTCCTCGCGCGCATTCGCGCCTGGCCGGGCGATCCGCGCGTCCGACAGGCGGCACATTCCTGCGTGCGCGAAATGGCTGCCGGGATTGACCAGCGAGTGTGGGCGTCTTGGTTCGACAGCCTTCTGAGTGCGACGCGCCGGGTCTGCCTTGACGATAACGAGGCGGTGTGGACGAAATGCGCGGCAATCGATGCCTTGCTCGAACTCTCGCCTGAATCACTTCCCTCGGTGATCGATCGCAAGTTATCGGGCGACCTTGCGAGCAAGTCCGAAGCTCAACGCGACAAGACGCTATTCGTCCAGCGCCACCTGGTGCGTCTGTTGTGTCGCAACTTCGACCGCAATGCGAAATTCGCGCGCTACATCCCTATCCTTGCCAACAGCCCCGAAGGCGCGGTGCGTCAGGTATTTGCCGAGTGTCTGCATCTTTTGCCGCCTGAACAGGCAAAGGGCCTCATGACCCGCCTGCGGGTGGACAGGGACCACCAGGTGCGTGCGGCTGTATTCGCCGATCCGCCTGCCATCATCCCGGTGGTCGGCGCCAAGGCCTATGTTACCCATGTCGCCCGCATCCTCACCCATGATGACCACGAATTCGTTTTGCGGATCGCGCTGGACGCGGCGGCCGCGACGATACAATTCCTGCGCGGTTTCGAGCGCGATGCCTTGGCCGAGGCCGGGGAGACCATCAATGCCGCCCTGTCAAAGCTGCAGCATCGTAACACCAATGGTAAGGTCCTGCGCTGGCTCGACGAGGCCCGCGAACGAATCTGGCTCTGCAGCGATAGCGAGGCTCTGGAGGTCGCCGCAATATTGCAGCAGGCAATGGAGGGTCTGACGGAAGGGCGCTTGCGTCGGGCGCGGGCCTTGCGCCCCTATCTCGAGGAAGACCGCGAGCGGGTGGGCCGGATCATGGCCATAGTTGCGCAGCGCGACTTCGGCATCTCGCTTGATCCGTCGCGCTCCTGCTCGCTGCAGAAAGGCGAATTCTTCCGCCGGCGCCTATGGCGGATCCTGTTCGAGGGCCGCAACAGCTCGACCGACAAGCGACAGGCTTTCCGCCACGCCATCGGGCGCGACTATCATGGCACGATCTGGGCGCCGAGCGCGCGGATGGCCGAACTGGCGCCGACCAAGGTACCCGGCGAACCCTTGTTTGAAAGCAGCGAAGGCGGCTGGCGCAATTATTTGCCGTTGCTCGACCAGATCCTGTCAGCGCTCGATAAAGGAACGACCTGCGAAATCTATACCAGCGCCGGGATTACCAGCATCACGCCGCCCGATGGCATCGTCCGTCGGACCCGAGCATTCTGGAAGCTCTCGCGCGACTTTCCGCGGCTGGCATCGCTGCGCAACCGCGATCCGCTGGAATTTGTGGCCGCAATTCGCGCGCTACAGGTCGATATCTCGTTCCGTCCCTATCGCGGTGCCGCCACCGCGCCCAATCCGCAGGTAGTACGCTTGTACGGGGTCGGCGGCGCGTTTGCTGCCTTGCCGGTACTGTGGGACCGCGCAGTGGCCTATTTCTCCACCGTATTTGCCAACAATTTGCTCGAACTGGGGGTGTTTCTCGGCCTCGCAAGCCTGTGGTTTTTCGGTCGTCATATCGCGCTCGGCATTCATGCACGGCGGCTGCGCAACCGCTTGAGCCTGGTGCTGGGCGGCTGGGGCACGCGTGGGAAATCCGGTACCGAACGCTTGAAGGCGGGGCTGGTCAACGCGCTCGGCCCGTCGATCGTGTCGAAGACCACAGGGTGCGAAGCCATGTTCTTGCTGGGGCAACCTTTTGGCGAGCTGACCGAAATGTTCCTTTTCCGCCCCTACGACAAAGCGACGATCTGGGAGCAATATAACCTTCTCAAGACCTCCGACGGCCTCGATACACGGGTATTCCTGTGGGAATGCATGGGGCTCAATCCTGCCTATGTGAAGGTGCTGCAGCAGGACTGGATGCGCGATGATATCGGCACCATCACCAACACCTATCCCGACCACGAGGACGTGCAGGGCCCGGCCGGGCGCAACATCCCCGAGGTGATGTGCGAGTTCATTCCGCACGATTCGCTGTTGCTGACGACCGAGGAGGAAATGCTCCCGATCCTCGCCGAAGGGTCCGACCGCGCCCGCACAGAAATGCGGGCGGTGACCTGGAAGGAAGCCGGCCTGGTCCACCAGACCCTGCTCGACCGCTTCCCTTACGAGGAGCACCCTTACAATATCGCGCTGGTCACCGAAATGGGGGCCGAGCTCGGCCTCGAAGCCGACTTCTGCGTCAAGGAGATGTCCGACCGGGTGGTGGCCGACCTGGGCGTCCTCAAGACCTATCCGCGCTCGCACATCAAGGGGCGGACGCTGGAATTCGTCATGGGCATGTCGGCCAATGAGCGCTTCGGGGCCATGGGCAATTGGGATCGGATGGGATTCGCCAAGCACGATCTGTCACGCGATCCGGAGATCTTCGTCTCCACCGTGGTCAACAATCGCGCCGACCGCGTCCCGCGCAGCCGGGTCTTCGCCCGCATGCTGGTGCATGACGTGGCCGTCGACCAGCATGTGCTGATCGGATCGAATATCGAAGGCTTACTCGGTTTCATCGAAGAAGAATGGCAAGCCTATGCAGCCGAACTCACATTGGCGGAAGATGGCGTCGAGCCCGCGGCTAAGCTTGAGGCGCTTGCCCGACATCAGAGGATACCGGTCACCATTGAGCAGCTCGAAGGCAGGCTGGCCGCCATGATCGCGGGCGTCGGCGGCGAGGAGCAGACCGATAAGGCGCTAGAGGCTGCGCGAGGTGGCGATCTCGCGGGCTGGCTGCAGCAGGCCGGCATCCCCCACGCCGATGCGATTGCCAAGTTCCACGCCGACCAGGCGGAACTGTTCAGCGAATATGGCGCGTTGGCCGAAGCTGCAGCACGCGGAAGCGTGGATGACCAGGCGATGCGTACGTTATTGGGCAAGGCATTTCACGCCAAGCTCCTGCCGGTCCATGATTTCTACATCAAAGGCGAGGAGATCGTCCGACTCATCGCTGAAAAGACGCCGCCCGGCCTCGTGAATCGGATCATGGGGATGCAGAACATCAAGGGCACTGGCCTCGACTGGGTCTACCGCTGGCAGGCGTGGGAACTGGTCGCGCGCGCTTGCGAACAGCTCGGTGACGAGGATCCGGGCGTGGTCGAGAAGGGCTTCCGCTTCCTCGCATCCTTCCGCGAGTTCGGCGTGTTGAGCGATGCGGCCGTGCGCGAGGCAGCGGCAAAGCTGCGCGGACGACTTGACCAGATTCCCGCCATTTCCTCGCCGCAGGTTGATGCCCTGGAGGCCAGCCTGGCCGCACAGATGGCCAAGTTCGACACGCCCGACCCTGCCGAAGTCGCTACCGCGGCTCCCGAGGGCGGGGCTCTTTCCTCGATTGGCTCGGCTGTCGTCACCTTTGTCGAGGCTTTCATCGACGCTGGCGATGCGGTGCGGAGACGCCGGAAAACCGATCGCATCTACAAGGCGCTGATAGAGGAACAGATCTCGAGCCAGCGTGCCGCTGCCGAGCTCAAGAAGCTGACCTCGCGTCAGAAGGGCGGCTGGCTGGCGAGCGATTTCCGGGAAGTGACGGGGAGGCTGTCCGGCGCATTGCGCGGATCGTGACGCAATGGCCCGGCTTAGAACCGATAACCTAGCGTCAGCCCGAGCCGGATCGCGTCATTGTCGTACCGCGTATCGTTCGACTGGCGTAGCCTGTATTCGGCGTTGGCTTCGGCAAAGAACCCGCCGGGATTGCTGAAAGCCAACTCAATCCGTGGCGCTACATAGCTGTCGGCCCGCATCCCGCCCAAGGGGTCTCCCAAGGCCAGGCGGTCGTCATAGGACCATTCACGATACTCGATCGAAGGGCGCAGGCGCAGGCGCTTGGCAATCGGACGGCTGTATTTCAGTCGGACGACACTTCGCTGGTAGCTGCGCCGCTGTGAATCATCGCTGTCCATGACATCGTGGCGCGCATCGATCCGCAGCCAGTGATAGGAACCGAGCCGGCGATTGTACTGCGCCGCGAAATTCCACCCTGTGCCATCGGCGGGGGTGGTCAAATCGTATTCGCGTTCGCGATAATCGGCATAGAGGCGCACGCGATCATTGCCCTCCTGCCATTGTAGCCGCAGGCCGACGCTGGTCTGGTCGGCGCTGCTTGCTTCGAGCACACCGACATTTTCGATCCGGCGCAGGCGCACGCGCATCTCTATCGAATCGAACAGCTCCTGCCGGAGTTCGACCGCGCCACCATAGCTGGTGCGGTCGCTGCGGGTCTCGTCATTGAAAGCGAAATGGCCTGCTTCAAGTTCGACACGCGCTCCCGTTGTCTTGCCGAGGTCGAAATCGAGCCCGACTTCACCGCCAATAGCGAAGCCGGAGCTGTCGATCTCTTCGTCGTCGTCAAAATCGAGGTCCGACTGGACCACGCGGAAGTTTATCTGGGCGTAAGGGTCGATAGAAACCAGGCTGTTGTCCTGTGCCTCGACCTGCGCCGGCACCGTGATGACGCCAGCGGCGAGCGCCAAGGCACCCAGTGTACGGAAAGGGCGAAGCCAGCG
The DNA here is from genome assembly GCF_054482615.1 of Qipengyuania sp. CAU 1752. Classification (NCBI taxonomy): domain Bacteria; kingdom Pseudomonadati; phylum Pseudomonadota; class Alphaproteobacteria; order Sphingomonadales; family Erythrobacteraceae; genus Qipengyuania; species Qipengyuania sp. CAU 1752. Next base: position 391,459 of record NZ_JBTLRE010000001.1, read on the forward strand.
CATCCTCAGATCCGCCGCTCGATTGCCAGTGCGGCCCGTTCGATGACTTCACGCAAATTGCCGTTTTCGAAGAAGGTCGCCATCAACTCGATCTCGAGTCTGCGCGCATCCTCGCCAAGTTCGGTTTCGCCGAAAGAGCCAGCAGTTCCAGCCAACTGATGCAGTATCCGACGCAATTCGACGATGATCTTTTCCGACAGGTCGCCGGTCTCCAGCGCTGTCTGCAAGGCGGCCAGTGTTGTCACCTTCCGTTGGCGGAACTGCTCTGCGAGCGCATCGAAAGCAGCCGGGCGCATGGCGCGCACACGGCATGGTTCGCGGTGTCCCCAAGCCTCCATCGTGGCCCGCAGGCTGTCGAGCGATACGGGCTTTTCCAGGAACGCCTGCATGCCGGCCTGGCGATAGGTTCGTACCTCTTCGATGTTGGCAGCTGCGGTGATGGCGACGATTGGCAATTCATGCGCGGAGATTCCGTCGGAACGCAAGCGGGCCGCGGTCTCGATCCCGTCGAGGATCGGCATCATAATGTCGAGCAGCAGCAGCGAGTAGGGTGCGTTGGCGGCGATGGCCGCATGGACGGATTCGATAGCCTCGAGACCATTGGCCACGACATCCATCCTAATGGATAGTCGGTCAGCCATGGCCTGCATCATCTCGGCGCTGATCTTGGTATCTTCAGCCAGCAGGACGCGGGGGGGGGGGGGGGGGGGGGGGGGAGGGGGGAGGGGAGGAG
>NZ_JBTLRE010000001.1:392201-2331928 GCF_054482615.1 Qipengyuania sp. CAU 1752
CGCGGCGCCGCGGCGGCATCGCTACCGAGCAAGGTCGGGGTGGCAGGTTCGCGACGAACCTGAGCAGTTGAAAACAGTTCCTTCACACGCTGCGATATCGCAGCCCATGGTTAATTTCGGGCTAAAGAATTTGCGCAGACCTCGAATTGTCCCGGCATGGGAGGGGGGCGCTACCAAATGGACCAGCCCTCGCCCAGGATGACGCCAAGGCGTCAAGCGTAAACCCTTATTTTCCCTTGATATATTTAGCCGGCTTGGCCTTGCTCTTGATGTAGCGGACCTTCGCCTTGGGTTTGGGTTCCGGATGGTAATGGGGCTTGGGCTTGGCATGGTGGGTCTTTTCGACCTCGACCCATTCCTCGGTCACGACTTCGCGCACCACCGGCACCATTGCCTGGTGATGGACCACCACCGTGGTTTGCGGGACCACGACATAGGCGCCGCTCCAGCCCCACGACTGCTGCCAGCCGCCACCTTGCCAACCTGTGTGCCAGCCACTTTGCCAATTGCCTTGCCAGCCGTTCCACCCTTGCGGGTAGGGCTGCCAGACCTGGCCATAACCGGGCCAGACGCCGCCATTGGCGTAGCTGTCTTCGTAGGTCCGCAGCCACCGCTTGCAGTCCCGCTTGGTACCGTCACCGCCAGCGAGCGCGATAGCCTGGCCGATAAACAGCCCGACAAGGCCCCCCACGCCAGCCCCGATTAGCGTTCCGCCAAGCCGCTCGCCATCGGCGACCCGGTTGCCGATCACGCCGCCCGCAACTGCGCCGAGCAGTCCTCCGCCCACGGCACCGCGGTCTGCCTGCCGCCGCCGATCACGCAAATAGGCGCGGCAATCGGCTATCCAGGCATCACGGTCGACCACCGGCGGCATCGGAGGATAGCCATGACCGCTGGCATATTGGGGATGTTGTGGCTGGGCATAGCTGCCCTGCTGATAGCCCTGCTGTGGATGGCCATGCTGCGGGTAGGCCTGGTGCGAGTGGTGCGCCTGCTGCGCGGATTGCGCATGGTGATGGCTCTCAGGCGCGTGCGATGCTGACGGCATGGCGGCTGACACCGGCTGAGTGTATTCAACCTCGTAGGCTTGCTCGACCGGGACGCTTTCGTAAGGCGTATGCGCCTCAACCGTCGGCGTTGCCTGCACCACGGGATTGCGCACGAACACCGTCTCCGGCTGAGCCACAATCACCGGCTTGGCGTTGTCGTAGACCCGCTGTTCGTAGCTCATCTGCTGGGCGAGTGCCGGCGTGGCGGCAATCATGGCTCCGGCGGCAACTCCGGATGCGGCAATCAGGCGTGGCAGGGCTCTCGACATCGCAGTTTCCTCTTTCGGGCCATCGGACCGCACAAAAGGGTGCGCGACTCCACGGCGTTAAGAGAAAAGTTACCATAAGCAGCCGCCGTGTCACGATATCGGGCGGCTTTGTCCCGTTACGGGTCAGAAAGTCAGCTAACGCGACTTACCGGTCAGCGCGAACGCCCGGTTGTTAGATGCGGTCGGCGATGCGCCGGGCCAATTGCTCTATCCCCGTGGCATCTGCTTCGGCGAAGCGCGCCAGTTCAGGCGAATCGAGGTCGATCACCGCGACAACCTCGCCGTTGCGGGTAACGGGCACCACCAGTTCGGAGCGACTGGCATTGTCACAAGCGATATGGCCAGGGAAGGCGTGGACATCCTCGATGCGCTGGGTCGTTCCGGTTTCAGCCGCAGTCCCGCACACGCCTTGCCCCATCGGGATACGGATACATGCTGGCCGCCCGACAAACGGGCCGAGCACCAGCTCACCGCCCACCACGCGGTAAAATCCGGCCCAGTTGAGGCCGGGGACGAATTCCCAGATCAACGCCGCGAGATTGGCCATGTTCGCGATTGCATCGGGCTCACCATCGGTCAGCGATTGGGCGGCAGCGGCCAGCTGCCGGTACCGCTCGTCGGGCGCAAGTGTCGTGTCGGGGGCAAAATCATACATCGTGGCAGCGATCTACGCGCTGGCCGGTAATGTGCAAGCGTCTGCCAGGGCCAGGCGTGCAAATCATTTGTAGCGCGCCGATAGCTCGCCTATCCCTGCGTGCATGAACTGGATCAAGAAACTCCTTATCGCCCTTATGGTAATCACTTTGCTGCTGGGGGCCATCGGCTATTGGCTGACCCGCGGCGACACTGCCGACCTGTCGGTGGAGGCGGTAACGGGTACCGATCCAACACTGTCGGAGCCGCAGGAAGAATCCTTCCCCACGGTCAAGATCGCCAAGCCGGTCGGGTGGGAAGATGGCGCGACACCTGACGCAGCCGAGGGCCTCGAAGTGGTTCGCTTTGCCGAAGACCTCGACCACCCGCGCGTGATTCACACGCTCCCCAATGGCGATGTTCTTGTCACCCTGACCCGCGCCCCGGCGAGCGAGGGTGGTGACGACTCGATCATGGGCGCGATCCGCAATTTCATCGCCGGGTTCCTGTTCGCGCAAGCCGGCGCTGCCGGCGAATCGGCCAATGAACTGGTGCTGCTGCGCGATAACGACGGCGACGGGCGGGCGGAAATCCGCCGTACCGTGCGTGACGATCTCGTTTCTCCCTCGGGCATCGCCTGGGCCGATGGCAAGCTCTACATTGCCAATCACGATGCACTGCTTTCATTCGACTACGAGTTGGGGGCCACCAGCGTCGCGGGCGACGCGCGCAAGCTGATGGACCTGCCGCCGGGCGGCGGACACTGGATGCGCAATATCAAGCTGAGCCCTGATGGCAGCAAGCTTTACGTCGCGGTCGGCTCGGTCTCCAATATCGGCGAGCAGGGTATGGAGGTCGAAGAAGGCCGTGCCATGATCTGGGAGTATAATCTGGAAACCGGCGCTTCCCGGCAATTCGCGGTCGGATTGCGCAATCCCAATGGTCTCGACTGGAACCCGATGTCGGGTGAGTTGTGGACCACGGTGAACGAACGCGACATGCTCGGTTCGGACCTCGTGCCCGACTATCTCACCAATGTTCCTGCCGGGTCACAATATGGCTGGCCATGGGTCTATTGGGGCGACACGCTGGACGCCAGGGTCAAGGCGAGGCGTCCCGAGTTCTTGGTCGAATATACCCGTCGCCCAGAATATGCGCTGGGGCCGCACGTGGCCGCTCTCGGCCTCGCTTTCAGCGGCGAGGGCAACTTGATGGGCGAAAAATTCGGCCGCGGCGCATTTATCGCCCGGCATGGCTCGTGGAACCGCAAGCCGCCGTCGGGCTATGACGTGGTCTATGTTGCATTCGACGAACGCGGCAATCCGGAAGGATTGCCAGTGCCTTTGCTGACCGGGTTCCTTCAGGATGACGGCACTACCCGTGGTCGCCCGACCTGGGTCGAATGGGCAGGCGACGGCTCACTCCTCGTCAGCGACGATACCGCCGGTATCATCTGGCGAGTGGTGGCAACGGGGGCGAAGCCGGTGGCGGCGCCGCCGCGCTACCAGACAACCAGTCTGCCGGCGCGCGATTCGCTAGATGGCGACCCGCGGGCCCGGTTTCGCGAGGACTATGCCCGCCAATCCAGCCCGCAGGGGCAGTAGACCGCAATTGCCTTAAAGTTCTCGCCCGGCGCGTCCGGCCAGTTCGGTGACAAACTGCCATGCCGTGCGGCCTGAACGCGCACCGCGATGCATCGCCCATTCGAGCGCCTCGCTGTCATCATATTCGAGCCCCAGCGGGTCGGCATGGGCGGCCACGATGTCGAGATAGACCAGCTCGCTGCATGGGTGGAAACCGAGAACCATGCCAAACCGATCGGCCAGCGCGAGCTTGTCGTCGACCATGTCCCGTTCGTGCAGGGCAGCTTCCGCTTCGCCCGCCTGCCGCGGCAGAATCGAGCGGCGGTTGGTGGTCACAGCCAAGCGTGTATTTGCAGGTCGTGCCTCAACCCCGCCTTCGAGCCAACTCCTCAAGACTCGCGGTCCCAGCGTATCGTCCTCGGCAAAGGCAAGGTCGTCGATAAACAGCAGAAACGGTCGATCGATGCCGCCGAGGTGATGAAACAGCCCAGGCAAGTCCGCCAGCGCGCCGACCCCAAGCTGCACCAGCCCGAGCCCCCCGCCCTGTGCCTGCGCTTCCTCTACGGCCGAGCGGATCAGCGCCGACTTGCCCATTCCGCGCGCGCCCCATAGCAACATGTCATGCGCGGCATGACCCGCCGAGAGCCGCTCGATATTGGCGACGACGGCGTCGCGCTGCCGATCAATGCCGCGAAAACAGGATAGCGGGGGCGCGTCGATAGTTTCGATGCTGCGGGCGCGTTGGCCGGACCAGACATAGGCTGGCGGGAAGAGCCAATCGACCGGTTCCCTAGCCTGTCCGCAATGCTCGGAGACAAGCCGTTCGAGCGCGTCCGCGATCCGGGCAAGGGGGTCTCCCTGGTCGGTCACTGCACCGCAACTCAGCCTGTCAGCCGTTGTGAATCAAGCGCGTAGAGCAAGTCCGCTCCGCCGATGGCCGAAGCTTTGAGCCCGCTCGCCTCGGCCACGATCCGGTCAAGGAAGAAGCGCACCGTGACGGGCTTGGTCTGGGCCAATGAAGGTGCCGCGCCGCCTTCTATCGCGGAAAGCTGTCTCATTAAATGCCAACCGGCCACGGCCACCGCGCACATGGTGGTGAAGGGGACACTGCCGGCGAGCCGATCATCGAGGCTGGCGTCTTCGCGCATCCAGCGGGCGATGGCTGCGCAGTCACCTGCCAGCGCGAACAGCGCCGGTTCGTCGGCAGCGTCGCGGGCAATCTCTTCGAACAGGCCGATCAGCGCCGCACCGTCTTCCAGTCCCAGCTTGCGGATAACGAGGTCTGCCGCCTGGATGCCGTTGGTGCCTTCGTAAATCGGTGCGATCCGGGCATCGCGGTAATGCTGCGCGGCCCCAGTTTCCTCGATGAACCCCATCCCGCCGTGGACCTGGACGCCGATACTCGCGACTTCGATGCCGATATCGGTTCCCCAGGCCTTGATCATCGGGGTCAATATCTCGCCGCGTGCGTGCGCCGCTTCATCGCCCAGGGAGCCGCGATCGACCTGCCCTGCGGTGTAATAGAGCAGTGCCCGCGCCCCCTCTGTCAGCGCCTTCATCCGCAGCAGCATACGGCGCACGTCGGGATGTTCGATGATCGCCACCGGAGCCTTGTCCGGCGAACCGGCGCGTGCTGACTGAATCCGCTCTGCAGCATAATGCACCGCTTGCTGGGTGGCGCGTTCGCCGATCTGTACACCTTGGTTGCCAACGTTGATGCGGGCGTTGTTCATCATCGTGAACATCGCCACCAGGCCGCGATTTTCGGCCCCCACCAGTTCGCCGATGCATTCATCATTGTCGCCATAGCTCATCACACAGGTAGGCGAGGCATTGATGCCCAGCTTATGCTCGAGGCTGACCGTGCGCAGATCATTGCGCTGCCCCAGCGAGCCATCGTCCAGGACATGGTATTTGGGCACCACGAACAGCGAGATACCACGGGTTCCCTCGGGCGCACCGGGGGTACGGGCCAGCACGAGGTGGATGATGTTCTTCGCCAGCTCGTGATCGCCCCAGGTGATGTAGATCTTCTGGCCCTTGATGCGATATTTGCCCGCATGTTCGCCATCTTCGATGGGCATAGCGGTGGCTCTCAAAGCGCCGACATCACTGCCAGCCTGCGGCTCGGTCAGGTTCATGGTGCCCGACCATTCGCCGCTCACCAGCCGGGGCAGGTATTTGGCCTGTTGCACTTCGTTGCCGTGGTGTTCGAGTGCCTCGATGGCCCCGACCGAAAGCATCGGCAGCAGATTGAAGGCCATGTTGGCGGTGCCGAGGTTCTCGAGCACGTTACAGGCGAGCGTGAAGGGCAGGCCCTGTCCGCCAAATTCAGCTGGGGAGGCGATGGCGTTCCAGCCCTGCTCGACATAATGCCCATAGGCTTCGGCGAAACCGTCAGGTAGGCGGACGACGCCGTTTTCCAGCCTGGCGCCTTCAAGGTCGCCGACCCGGTTAAGCGGGGCCCATTCCCCGGCTGCGAATTGACCTACGCCCTCGACAATGGCCTCGACCATATCGGACTCTGCAGCGGAAAATCGCTCGCTTCGGGCCAGCTCCTCGATGCCGGCATTGGCACGAATGGCGAGCAACTGGTCCTGGGTGGCCGGGGTGTAGGGGGTCACTGGGATGGGTCCTTGAGCTGCGAAGTGGCTTGGAAAGTCGTCGCATCAGATATAGCGCGCTGGCATGACCGGCAAGAACGCTACGGAAACGCTGGCGCCCGATGGGGCCGGAATCGCTCGCGCGGCTGAGATTCTCCAACGTGGAGGACTGATCGCTGTGCCGACCGAGACGGTCTACGGACTCGCCGCGAGGGCCGACAATGCCGAAGCGGTGGCGCGGATCTATGCCGCCAAGGGGCGGCCGAGCTTCAATCCGCTGATAGTCCATGTTGCCGATCTGGCTGCCGCGGCGCGGCTGGCGAGGGTGGATGGACGAGCAGAGACGCTGGCTGCGCACTTCTGGCCCGGCCCCCTCACGCTGGTCTTGCCGCTGCGCGACGATGCCGGTCTGGCCGGTGCGGTAACCGCCGGGCTGCCGACGCTGGCAGTGCGCGTGCCCGACCATCCGACAATGCAATCGCTGTTGCGGACGCTCGACGGACCAGTGGCCGCTCCATCGGCCAATGCCAGCGAGACCGTCAGCCCAACCAACGCGGACCATGTTCTCAAGACATTGGGTGGGCGGATCGATGCCATTATCGATGCAGGCGCCACGCAGCGCGGGCTGGAATCGACCATAGTAGCGCTGCGTCCTGATGGAAGCTGGAACCTGTTGCGCGCGGGGCCGGTTGGCCAGGAGGCTATTACCGAAGTGCTCGGTTCGCCGCCGGCCTCGGCTCGTTCCGGTATCGAGGCGCCGGGACAACTTGAACGGCATTACGCGCCGGGCAAGCCCGTGCGGCTGGACGCGAAGACGGCAAGGGAAGGAGAGTTCTTGCTTGGATTCGGTAACGTAGAGGGAGACTGGTCACTATCCCGGCACGGGGACCTGGCAGAGGCTGCTGCGCGGCTTTATGCCGGTCTACACGCAGGTGCGGACGCTGGTTTGCCGCGTATTGCGGTCGCTCCGATCCCGAATGAGGGGCTGGGGGTGGCGATCAACGATCGCCTGCGCCGCGCTGCGGCCTGATCAATCCTCGCCGTCTGCTGATTCGGCCGGGAGCGAGCGCACCAGAACCTGCATTTCTTCGTAGGTCCGGCGGGCATCGTCACAGGCCCCGCGCTCGCCATCGAGGCAGTCCTTGCGCTGTTTCTTGTAGCGCCGATCAAGCTTGCCAACCCGCTCCTCGCGCTTCCGCAGCTCGCGCCCCCGTTTCTCGTCGGCCTCGGATTGGCTGGTCGTCGCGAGATCCACGCCCTTGCTGACGATCCGCACTGGCGCGGTCGCCACATCGAAAGCGGTCTTGGCGAGGCAGCCCTGCAAGGTGAGGCTGGCAGCACCGAGCAGGACAAGGTGGGCGATACGCATGGAGGGCTCCTAGCTTCGAGCCCCCAGCACTAGCCGGAACACGGTTAGCAATCCATGAATGTGCTAGCTTTCAGTTGCTTCGCCCCCGTCACCATCGCCGGCTGGCTGGCCCGTCGACGGACCAGCAGCGGCCTCGGCAGCTTTGCAGGTCAGCGAACCGGAGCCCATCGACTTGATCGTGCAGGTTGCGCTCCCGGTGACCGTGATATTGCCCGAGCCGGCGACATTGGCTTCGACTGTGCCGTCGGAAGCGAATTGTGCATCGCCCGAGCCAGCCACCGCGATTTCCGCGGCTTCGACCTGCAATCCAGCCATCTTGGCTGTGCCCGACCCGGCAATGGTGAGGTCAAGCCGTCTGGCAGTGCCTGCTGTCTCGAAATCGCCCGAGCCGGCAACCGTCAAATCCAGCGAGTCGACGGCAATATTGCCCGCCATGGCGCTGCCTGAACCAGCAATTGTGACTTCGGCCTTGTTGCCCAGTCCGGGCAGATCAACCTTGCCCGAGCCAGCGACAACGACCTTTTTCGGCAAGGGCATGGTCACGCGCACGATAGCCGTGCCATCGCGTTTCCAGGAATTCTGCTCACGCATGATGCCAAGCGTCTCGTCCTCAAGAGTGAAGCGCATGGAATCGACGATATCCTGGTCGCCCTCAACATCAATCGAGAGGGTCTCTCCTTCAGTGATCACGACCGTGTCTGCGCCAGCTATCACGATGCCGGTTGGTGCTGGGCCACCGGTGTCAAGTTCGGCGAGGGGTACGCCTTCCGAACCGCTAATCGAGATATCCATTCCGTCACAGCCGGTGACCGCTAGGCCCATGGCGGCGAACGGCAAGAGCTTCTTAAAAAGTTGGTTCAGCATGCATCCCTCCGAGCAACGTGTATTGTCGCTATAATACACCGATACGGTCGTTGCAAGTCCTGCGGGGGTACGAAAAAGGGGCCGCCCCATCGCTGGAGCGGCCCCTTGTATCTTTCTTCCAACTGCCGGGTCAGGCGTCTTCGGAATTCTCGTAATATTGCGGCGCATGTTCGCGCAGCACGTCGAGGATTTTTTCGAGAGCCGTCGCTTCGTCGGTCTTCTCCATCGCCGCCAATTCGCGGGCGAGGCGGCTGGAAGCAGCCTCGAAGATCTGGCGTTCGGAATAGCTCTGCTCGGGCTGGTCGTCGGGACGGAACAGGTCGCGCGTCACTTCTGCGATCAGCACGATCTCGCCGGAATTGATCTTGGCTTCGTATTCCTGTGCCCGGCGGCTCCACATGGTGCGCTTCACCTTGGGCTTTCCCTTGAGCGTTTCCATCGCTTCCTTGAGCGCCTTGTCGCTCGAAAGCTTGCGCATGCCGATCGCCTCGACCTTGTTGACCGGTACGCGGAGCGTCATGCGCTCTTTTTCAAACCGCAAGACGTAGAGTTCGAGCTGCATGCCGGCGATTTCTTCATTCTGAAGCTCGATCACACGGCCGACACCGTGCTTGGGGTATACAACGTAGTCGCCAACGTCGAAGGCGAGGGCCTTGGCTGCCATGAATTGTCCTTTCGTTCAAAAAGCGGGGTCGTGCGAACAATCAAGCCGGGGCGGGATACGCCCGGTAGACGGCCAGATTGTCGAGGGAGTGCGACCCTGCCTTTCCGGATTCTGCCACCGGCGGAGCTGAAGCGCGCCGGCGGTTGGTCATTTATATAGCAGATTCGCAATAAAATTGCCAGTCGCGGCGCAAATCCACCCAAGGGCAGATTATATCGTGCTGGCGCGGGCGTTTATCGCCGCACTTCGGCGACCAAGCCATGGGCAGAAAAGCCAGCGCCAACTGATCGAAGGCGCGTTGAACCCCGCTTTAGCTACAGACTGCAGCGGCCAGGCTCTAGTCGCCTTCGCCGGCTTCGGCAGTGAAGTACTTCTGGTACTTGTCTTCCTCGCCCTTGTGCTCGTCGGCGTCTTCGGGCGGCTCTTTCTTTTGCGTGATATTGGGCCATTCGGCCGATAACTTGGTGTTGATCTCGAGCCATTTCTCGAGGCCGTCCTCGGTGTCGGGCAGGATCGCTTCGGCCGGGCATTCGGGTTCGCACACGCCGCAATCGATGCATTCGCTGGGGTTGATGACGAGCATGTTCTCGCCCTCATAGAAGCAATCGACCGGACAGACCTCGACGCAGTCGGTATATTTGCATTTGATGCAGGCGTCGGTGACGACGTAGGTCATGGTGCGTGGTTCCCCTTGAATACGGTCCGTGAACCCTCCGCTAGTGCGCTTTGTTCCTTCGGGTCAAGCACCCGATAGCAGCTTTGCGCTTCCGACGGCGGTCCGCGCCGCGTCGGAAGGGCGAGGATTTCAATGACCAGCACATCGAGCTGGCGCGGGATGGTGAGAACATCGCCGGGCACAACCGCACGACTCGGCTGGGCAGTCCGATCGCCATTGATGCGCAAGTGGCCAGCCTCGATCAGAGTGCGGGCTAGGCTGCGGGTCCTGGCGATGCGCAACCGACACAGCGCTAGGTCCAACCGCATCAGCGCACGAGCTTGGCCAAGTCAGCGAAGGGATTGCCTTCGACCGGGCCATCCGGCTTGGGCCGCTGCGGCCCGCGACCCGGGTGCTTGCCCTGACCCTTGCCCTTGTTCACGCCCTTGCTGGACGCAGCAGCTTTGCCACGCGGAGCTCTGCGCCCGCCAGCTGTGCCGGGACGCCAACTCCAGCGATCGGGTGCAGGCGGTCCAGACACGCCGTCCGCTAATGGCCGGGCCCGCCGGAGCCTAAAGCCGGCCGCACCGAGCAATCGTTCGAAACTGGCCTGGCTAAGCCCGGTAGAGATCGCCAGCGCCGGATCGATCGCCACGCTGCGCGCTTCGGCTTTCGCACTGCGTGCCTCGTGCGCTGCCCGGACGATTTTCTCTGCCACGTCGACCCGCACCAGCTGGTCGCCCGCCGGACGATAGCCTGCCGGGACTTGCCGCGTACCCGGTAGAACCGAGCGCATGGCCTCTTCGAGTGGGCGGCGGTCGAAGCCTGCATCGTGCAGCGCCCGGCGTGCAGCGGGCTTGAGCGAGGCGGGGGCGAACACGTCGAGTGCACCGAACACCACCCCCAGCCGGCGCAGGAAGGGGCGCATCTCCTTGGGCAGGTGCTGGATTCCAGCCTCCTCGCGGGCAACTACGCCATGGCCTGCAATCAGGTTAAGCAGCAGCGCCCGTGTCTGCGATCCCGCCGCCGGATCGACCGACGCCTGTTCGAGCTTTGCCAACGGCTGCAAAGGCGCGAGCCTTTCCTTCGCCCAGGTCGCCAGCGCCTCCACAAAGCGTGTCCGCTCTCCATCCTCTATCCGGTCGAGATCGCGTTCGGGGATAATCTGTGGTTCGAGAACCGATGGACCGCGTTTCAAGATTGCCAACACCTGTTTGCCCCACCGAATAGCTCCCCGCTCGAGCGTAAGGTCATCAAGCCCCCTCTCACGCAGATTCTTGGCCTGTGCGGCTAGGATGCGTGGCAAGGCCTTCTCTGCCGCAGAAAGCAGCATTTTGCGATCAGCCACATGGGCGGTGGCATCGACGGCGAAGCGAAATCCCGTGACGGTTCCAATGGCTTCGCCTTCCACCGTCAGCATGCCGTCCTCTTCCAGCGCGACCGGCAGCAAGTTTGGATCGTTGCCCAGGTTCTTCATCAGGATTGCGGTCCTTCGATTGACAAATCGTTCGGTCAGGCGCGCATGGAGCGCGTCCGACAGCCTCGCCTCGACGCCGCGAGCGCGTGCAGCCATTTCGTCCCGTGCCAGCACCCAGTCGGGCCGCTGGCAGATATAGGCCCAGCTGCGGATCGCGGCGATCCTTCCTTGTAGCGTGGCAATGTCGCCTTGCATATTGTCGAGCTCGGCGATCCGCGCCGCGGCATAGTCCGCCCCCAGGTATCCGCCGCGCAAGTCCTGCCACAACCGGGCCACGAAGCGTGCGTGGGTATCGGCGCCCGTTTGCCGGAAATCGGGCAGCGAACAGGCTTCCCAGAACCGGCGTACCTGCCCGGGTCCGTGAATTTCGGCGGCCAGTGGTTCACCGGCGAGCTTCTTGAGCACGGCTAGGTCGATCGCCTCGGGCGCACCGCGCAATTCGCGCTCCCCCGGAGTGCTCTCGAGATCGGCGACGAGGGTAGCGATGGTGTCGAAACGCGGTTCGGGTTCGCGCCAGAACAGCTGGGTCAGTGGCGCGAAGCGGTGCTCCTCGATTGCATAGACCTCTTCCTCGGTCAGCTCGGGAACCGGACCGCGGCCTCCGGCGAGCGTACCGAAAGTGCCATCCTTCTGGTGTCGTCCGGCGCGCCCCGCGATCTGCCCCATTTCGGCCGGCAACAAGCGGCGCTGCCGTATGCCGTCGAACTTGCTCAGCGAAGCAAAGGCAACGTGGTTGACGTCGAGGTTGAGACCCATGCCGATGGCGTCGGTGGCGACGATATAATCGACCTCGCCCGACTGGAACAACTCGACCTGCCGGTTGCGCGTCTCCGGGCTCAATGCGCCCATCACCACCGCCGCCCCGCCGCGGAACCGGCGCAGCATCTCGGCCACGGTATAGACAGCTTCCGCGCTGAAGCCGACAATGGCGCTGCGCGGCGGCAGGCGCGACAACTTGCGTGCGCCGATGTGCGTCAGCGTCGAAAAGCGCGGCCGGGTCTCGATATGCGCCTGCGGGACCAGCGAGCGCAGCACCGGCTCGAGGGTCGAGGCACCGAGCATCATGGTCTCCTCGCGCCCCCGGGCATGAAGCAAGCGGTCGGTGAAGATATGGCCGCGCTCGCGGTCGGCGGCGAGTTGCGCTTCATCCAATGCGACGAAGGCGTGGCCGCCGCCATCGCGCGGCATGGCCTCGGCGGTGCACAGGAAATAGCGGGCCTGCGGCGGCTCGATGCGCTCTTCGCCGGTGATCAGTGCGACCGCTTTTTCGCCCTTGATTGCGACCACCCGGTCATAGACCTCGCGTGCCAGCAGCCGCAGCGGGAAGCCGATCGCTCCGCTCGAATGGCCGCACATGCGCTCAATCGCGAGATGGGTCTTGCCAGTGTTGGTGGGCCCAAGGACCGCCCGGATGGTACTTTCGGTCACGCCTCAGCACTGCCATTGCCGCTCGCCCGCTGCAAGCATGCACGGTTTTGGTGCAAATCGGGTGCATTCATCGCACAGGGGACTCGGCTCGCCGCGACTTAAAGCGGTGTTAACTTTAATCCGGCACATGTCTGAGGCAGTAACGGAGCGGGACGGGTCGCTCGTGGCAGAAATGCCGAAAGCTCCGAAAATTGCAGGAGGCCGCCTTGTATCAGGCGCGCATACAGACAGTGGCCGGCTATCAGACCGGTGACGGCAATGGCGGCAACCCGCGCGCCGCAACCCTGTCGCACGCCCAGGTGATCGAGCACGATCGGCCGGGAGGCGGGCCGCAGGGCCAGCAGCGCATTGTCCAGCGCGCCCATAACCTGCGCGAAAGATTCCATGCCTGGCGCTTCGAAACGAGCGAGAGGCTCGACCGCCTCGATCTGGCACCCGACCTTGCCGAGGATATCGGCAGCCCCCGCTGGCTGCGCGGGATGGCGACGCTGATCGGCCTGTCGGCCGCGGCGATATCACTATGGCCAAGCCTTTCGCCGCTGGAAGCCGCGCCGGCCGTTCAATATGACGATGCTGCGCTTGAAGAACTGCGCAGCCAGGCGATCCAGCCGTTGGCGCTTGGCGGCGACAGTGGCAGCCGCATGGGTGCATCCGCGCTGGTCGAGCAACTTCCAGCTGCTCCCGAACGCCCGCAGGTCCAACTGGTGGCAACGCTGGCACAAGGTGACGGCTTTGACCGCATGCTGCGCCGCGCCGGGGTCGGCCGTGACGATGCCGAGCGGGTGTCCGAACTGGTCGCTCGCAGCATTGCCGTTTCGGATATCGAGCCCGGCACACAGGTCGACATCACCCTTGGTCGCAGGACCGCGGCAGGTGCGACACGTCCGCTCGAAGCGATGGAGTTCCGCGCCCGTTTCGATCTGGCCCTGGCCATCGAACGGGGCGCTGACGGCCGCCTCTCGCTTCTGCGAAAGCCGATCCGCGTCGACGACACGCCACTGCGCATTCGCGGCAAGGTCGGCAGCAGTCTTTATCGCTCGGCCCGCGCCGCTGGCGCGCCGGCCAGCGCCGTGCAGCAATATCTCAAGGCGCTGGGCGATCATACAGATCTTGACCGCGCCCTGCGCGCCGATGACACTTTCGACATGGTCGTCTCCTACCGTCGTGCCGCGACCGGCGAGCGACAGGCGGGCGACCTGTTGTTCGCGGGGGTCGAACGTGGCGGCAAACCAGCCACGCAACTGATGCGCTGGGGCAAAGAGGGGCGCTTCTACGAAGCTTCGGGCGTCGGCGAGCAACGCAGCGGACTGATGCAGCCCGTGCCCGGCTCAACCAGTTCGGCCTTCGGCATGCGCCGTCATCCGATTCTCGGTTATCGCAGGATGCACTCGGGCCTCGATTACCGGGCCGGATATGGCACGCCGATCCGCGCGGTGACAGATGGCCAGGTCCTCGGTGCGGGGCGCATGGGTGGTTGCGGAATCGCGGTCCGGCTGCAGCATTCTGCCGGCCTGCAGACCCGCTATTGCCACATGAGTCGGATGGCGGTGCGCCGCGGACAGAGCGTCCAGCGCGGCCAGATCATCGGCTATGTCGGCTCCACCGGCCTCTCGACCGGCCCGCACCTGCATTACGAGATGTATCGCGGCGGCCGGGCGATCAATCCGGCTTCGGTGCAGTATGTCACGCGCGCGCAGCTTTCGGGTTCCGAACTCAACAGCTTCCGTTCGACCCTGGCTCAGTTGCAGGGGATCGCGGCAGGATCTGCGCTGGAAGACCTGGTTCCGCGACCTGAAGAAAATGTCGAACCCGAGCGCGAGATCGACAAGCTTGCCGTGCGGCGTCCGACCCGCGTCGGCGGCTAGCGATTGCGCCTGGCCCGTGGATGCGGCAACAGGCTGTCCATGACTGCCAGCTATCCCCATACCCGCCTCCGCCGCACCCGCGCGACTGCGTGGAGCCGTGCGATGCACCGCGAGACGGTGCTGACCACGGCTGACCTGATCTGGCCGCTGTTCGTGATCGATGGCAATGACGCCGAGGACCCGGTCGCCAGCTTGCCCGGCGTGTCGCGCTGGTCGGTCGACGGGATTGTCGCGCGGGCCAAAGAGGCGATATCGCTCGGCATTCCGTGCATCGCGCTGTTTCCCAACACTCCGCCGGACCTGCGCAGCGAGGACGGGCGCGAGGCGACCAATCCCGATAATTTGATGTGCCGTGCGATCAAGGCGGTACGCGATGCCTGTGGCAGCGATATCGGCATCCTCACCGACGTCGCTCTCGATCCCTATACCAGCCACGGGCAGGACGGGCTGCTCGACCAGTCCGGTTATGTCGTAAATGACGATACGGTCGCCGTGCTGGTCGATCAGGCGATCAACCAGGCCGAGGCCGGGGCCGACATCATTGCCCCTTCGGATATGATGGACGGACGGGTCAAGGCGATCCGGATGGCGCTGGAAATGGGCGAGCATCCCAATGTCCAGATCATGGCCTATGCCGCCAAATACGCCTCCGCCTTCTATGGACCGTTCCGCGATGCGGTCGGTAGCGGCGGGCTGCTCAAGGGCGACAAGCGTAGCTACCAGATGGACCCGGCCAACGCCGACGAGGCTCTTCGCGAAATCGCCATGGATATCGACGAGGGGGCCGACAGCGTGATGGTCAAGCCCGGGCTTGCCTATCTCGATATCATCTGGCGCGCGAAAGAGGCGTTTGGAGTACCGGTCTTTGCTTACCAGGTCAGCGGCGAATACGCGCTAATAGAGGCCGGTGCCGCAGCCGGCGTTGGCGATCGCGACACGCTGCTGATGGAAAAACTGATCGCGTTCAAGCGCGCCGGGTGCAGCGGAGTGCTGACCTACCATGCGCCCGTCGCCGCCCGCCTTCTCAATGGCTGATTTTCGCCACGCGACCGAGCGGCTGATCTTGCGCGACTGGCGCGAGGAGGATTGGCCACGATTCTGGGAGGGTACCAACACACCCGAGGTTATGCGCTGGCTTGGCGGTGTTTGCGACAAGACCAAGCGACTGGCAGCGCAGCAGCGGTTGCTGTCCTACCGCGCCGAGCGCGGCCACACTTTCTGGGCGGTCGAGCGCAAGAGCGATAGCGCCATTCTCGGCTTTTGCGGGCTCAAGCGCTCGAACCAGGCTGGCGGGCCGATGGGCATGATGGAAGTCGGCTGGCGTCTACGGCAGGATGCCTGGGGGCAGGGATATGCCAGGGAAGCGGCACAGGCCTCGCTCGACCTGGCTTTCGAGCGCTTTGGAGCAGACGAGGTGATCGCGCTGACGGTGGAGCGTAATGTGCCGAGTTGGGGCCTGATGATTCGTCTCGGAATGGAGCGGCGCGAGGATCTCGACTTCGCCAATGCCGATTTCGATCAGGAGAACCCGGTCATCATCGTCTATTCCATCGACCGCTCTAAGTGGGAGGCGCAGTGTGGCTGATATCGTTATCGAAACCGACCGACTGCTGCTGCGCCGGATCGAGGAAGGCGATGCCGCTTTGCAGGACCGATTTCTCAATACGCCGGCCGTGATGGAGCACCTCGGCGGGGTCAAGGAACTGCACGAGATCGAGGCCAAGCACGCCAGGTCGATGGCGTCGTTTGCACAATCGGGCTTCGGTTTCATGATGGCGATCGAGAAAACCACCGGCGATCTGGTCGGGCATGCCGGGATGAAGCTGGTCGATCATCCCAATGCGCCTAACAAGGGCGACCATGAAATCGGCTGGCTGGTGCGCGAGGACCGCTGGCGCCGCGGTTACGCCGAGGAGGCGATGCGCGCAATTATCGACTGGGCTTTCGCTCGCCACGACGTGCCCCTCCTTGTAGCCCTGACCGGCGAGCGAAACGCGCCAAGTTGGCGATTGATGGAAAAGCTCGGCATGGTCCGCCGCACTGACCTCGATTTCGATGACCCGGCCTATGCCCCTGAAGACAATCCGACGATCCAGTACGCGCTCTCGCGCGAGCGATGGGAGACCACCCAATGACCATGGAATTTTCGCCCCACCATCCTGGCGTCCGCATTGTGGAGATCCACGGCAAGCGCCCGCAGATCCATGACAGTGCCTTCATCGCGCCCGGCTGCACCATCATCGGTGACGTCACCATCGGAGCTGATTCCTCCGTCTGGTACAATTGCGTGCTCCGGGCCGATGTCAGCCGCATCGTGATCGGCGAACGCAGCAATGTGCAGGACGGCAGCGTGCTGCATTGCGATCCCGAACGGCCCGGCGACCCCGACGGGTCTCCGCTGCTGATCGGGGACGACGTGCTGATCGGACACATGGCGATGGTCCACGGTTGCGTGATTGAGGATCGCGGCTTTGTCGGCCTTGGCGCCATCGCCATGAACAAGGCAGTGATCGGGAGTGACGCCATGCTGGCAGCTGGCGCAATGCTGACCGAGGGCAAGGTGATGGAGCCGCGCAGCCTGTGGGCCGGGCGCCCTGCCAAGCCACTGCGCGACCTCAACGATGCCGCCGTTGCCGGAATGCGCGCAGGCGTTGCGCATTACGTCGAGAATGGCCGCGCTCATAAGGCCGCAGTGGAGGCTGCCGGCGAAGGCGCGCCTGAAAACTAAGCTACGCCAGCGCTGCGCCACAATGCGCGAGTCACGGCTGCAAACGGCGAGCTAGTTTGCGCTGCGCTCGATCCGCCAGGCAATCAGGAACAAGGCAAGGGCCCCGACGGCGGCAAGCTGCAAGCCAATGCTGTCACCGATGGCGAAGCTCGCGGCGCCGGCGAGCGATCCGGCGGCTAGCCCGAGCCAGAGCGCACCATAGCCGCCGTGCCGGCTTGCGTCCTGGCCCCGAACCCTCAGCGCCAACCCCTGGGCAAGTCGCACCAGTGCGCCGTTCAGATAAGTGACCCCGATCTGCACCTCACCCTCGCGGCTGAACGCATTGTTGAGCGCCCCCATGGCCATCGCGCAGGCGCCCAGAAAACATAGCCCGGGGAGGGCCACAAGCAGCACGTTGGACAGCACCAAGAGAATAGCGGCCGAGCCGAGCGCAATCGTCTTGCGGCGTTTTGGTCGGCTCTCGCACAGAAGGGCACCAACGAAGGCTCCGAATGTGAAACTGCCAATCAGCCCCAGCGGAAGCAAGGCAGCGGAGAGATTGCTCGCAAGGTCCACTCCGAGCCGGGTGGTGTTTCCCGACATGAACGATACGAAATAGCCACCTGCTTCGACGAAGCCGACCGCATCGACATATCCCGCGAGCGCCGCGAGGCAAATGGCCAATCGTCGCCGGGCTGGATCGTAGCGATGCACTGGCTGGCTATAGTCGCCCGGGGCCCCGGGATTCAATCGCGGATCAGCGCCTTCAGTGCTTCTATGCGATCAGCTTCGTGCGGCGGCTTGTCCCAGCGAATCCGGTGGATGCGCGGGAAACGCATGGCGAGGCCCGACTTGTGTCGTTTGCTCTCGTGCACACTGTCGAAGGCGACTTCGAAGACCAGCGTTCGCTCGACTTCGCGCACGGGTCCGAACCTGTTGATGGTGTTTTGCCGCACGTGACGGTCGATCTTTTTCAGTTCCTCGTCGGTGAAGCCGGAATAGGCCTTGCCCACGGGTAGCAATTCGGCCCCTTCGTCAGGATCGCCGTCCCAGCAGCCGAAAGTGTAATCAGAAAAGAAGCTGGATCTCTTGCCGCTGCCGCGCTGGGCATACATGAGCACGCAATCGATCAGCAGCGGATCGCGCTTCCACTTGTACCACAAACCGGTCTTGCGGCCGGCGATATAGGAACTGTCGCGGCGCTTGAGCATCAGCCCTTCGATGGCGGCGTCACGGGTGCCTTCGCGGATTTCGGCGAGGTGGTTGAAATCGCGCGCATCGACGAGAGCGCTGAGGTCGAAACGGCTGTCGGGCAGACGCGGCAGGAAGGCTTCGAGCCGTGCCCGCCGGTCTTCCCATGGAAGTTGGCGCAGATCCTCGCCCTCCACAATCAGCGCGTCATATAACCGCACGAAGGCGGGCGCCTCGCGCAGCATCTTCTTAGAAACGGTCTTGCGGCCGAGCCGCTGCTGCAGCGCATTGAAACTGGCCGCCCCACCCTGTGTATCGGCATTCTCGGGGCCGCCCTGTGCTGAGCCGCGCACAAGCAACTCGCCGTCGAGTACGGCGGGAATGGTCAGCGCATCGAGCATTTCGGGGAAGGTCGCGCTGATATCGTCGCCCGAACGCGAATAGACCCGCGTTTCGCCTCCGGCATGTACGAGTTGGACCCGGATACCATCCCATTTCCACTCGGCGGCATACTCGGATAATGAGACGACTGTCTCTTCGAGAGGATGGGCGAGCATGAAGGGGCGAAAGGTCGGCAGGTTCTCGATATCGGGCGGGTCGGCCCCGTCGGCGGCCCAGGCGAACAGCTCGTCATAGGGCGGCGCGAGGCCGTGCCAGTATTCCTCGACCTCCTCTACTTCGACATCGAAGGCTTGCGCAAAGGCCACCTTGGCGAGCCGGCTGGAAATGCCGATCCGCATCGCGCCGGTGGCAATCTTGATCAGGGCGTAGCGCCCGGGCGGGTCGAGTCGGTCGAACAGGCGGGGCAGTTCCGTCAGGACCGACTTGCGCGTCAGGGTGTCAAGTTCAGCCACCGCTTCGCTGACGCTCGGCGCGGCGCTGCGTTCGCCGTCCGGTTCTGGCCAGAGCAGGCTGGCGGTCTCCGCCGTATCGCCGACGAAATCGCGGCTTAGCGCCCACAGCACAGGATCAATCCGCTCCTGCAATATCGTGCGCACGGCCGAACTCTTGACGGCAGGAAAGTCGAGGCTGTTGGTCAGCGCTGCGAGCGCCCAGCCGCGATCTTCCGTCGC
Organism: Qipengyuania sp. CAU 1752; assembly: GCF_054482615.1. Classification (NCBI taxonomy): domain Bacteria; kingdom Pseudomonadati; phylum Pseudomonadota; class Alphaproteobacteria; order Sphingomonadales; family Erythrobacteraceae; genus Qipengyuania; species Qipengyuania sp. CAU 1752. The sequence goes on from NZ_JBTLRE010000001.1 coordinate 411,632, forward strand.
GGTAGTGCGCAGATATTCGGCGATCAGTCGCAGCTTCTCGTTGCGGCTACGGGTATAGACCAGCGCGTCGATCAGGGCGGCAAACTCCTCCACCCTATTCGTCCTCGTCCTCGCGCCCGACCAGCGCCAGCGCACGGGCGCGGCGCTGATGCAGCTGGTGCCAGCGCAGCAGAGCTTCCTCGCGGCCATGGGTGATCCATGTCTCGTGCGGGTCGACTTCCTCGATCGTGCGCGTCAGTTCGCCCCAATCGGCATGATCAGAGATAACCAGCGGCAATTCAACATTGCGCTGCCGCGCCCGCTGGCGCACCCGCATCCAGCCGCTGGCCATGGCTGTGATCGGCTCGGGCAGGCGGCGGCTCCAGCGATCATTGAGCGCGGAGGGCGGGCTGACTACGATGTGGCCGCGTATGTCGTCCTTCTTGGCGTCACTCACCAGCCGCAATTCGCCCAGATCGACGCCGTGATCCTCATACAGGCGGCACATTCTTTCCATCGCGCCGTGGAGATAGATCGGCTTCGTGTGGCCGGCGCGGCGCAGCTCTGCGATCACCCGTTGCGCCTTGCCCAGCGCATAGGCGCCGACCAGGACGCAGCGCTCTGGATGGGCGTCCAGCCGCTCGAGCAGTTTGGCCATCTCTTCCTCGATCGGGGGATGGGTGAAGACCGGCAGGCCGAACGTCGCCTCGGTGATGAAGATGTCGCACGGGGTAACTTCGAAAGGCGGGCAGGTCGGATCGGCCCGGCGCTTGTAGTCTCCGGTTACGACCACGCGCTCGCCAGCATGTTCGAGCAGGATTTGAGCGCTGCCTAGTACGTGGCCGGCAGGGATATATGTCGCATCGACCCCGCCCTTCAGACGAATCGTTTCGCCATAAGCAACAGGAGTGGCTTTGGAGGGCATCTCGCCGTGCTGATCCTCGATCCCGGTGCGATAGCGTAACGCCATGATGGCCAGGGTTTCCGGTGTCGCCACGGTTTCTCCATGGCCACCGCGCGCATGGTCGGCGTGGCCGTGGGTGACGAGCGCGCGGTCCACCGCCTTGCCCGGATCGATCCAGGCATCGGCGGGGACCACGTGAATGCCCCACGGTTCGGGCCGGATCCAGGAAAAGGGTGCGCGCATTACGCCTTCAACGAGACGGGGCGCGAACCGTTTCCAGTTCGCGCCCCGTAAAGTCGTTTGCTGATGATTAGCTCTCGCCTTCGTCCTTGGTTTCCGGACCATCGGCTGCGCCAGTTTCAGGCTTCTTCGCCGCCGGCTTTTTCTTGGCCGGCTTGCGCTTGGGCTTGGCCTTGGGCGGGGCGGGCGTCAGTTCGAAGGCGGGCTTGCCGTCCTTGATGCTGACCTGCACCTCGCCGCCACCGGAGAGTTTGCCGAACAGCAATTCCTCTGCCAGCGGCTGCTTGATCTTTTCCTGGAGCAACCGGCCCATCGGCCGCGCGCCGTAGAGACGGTCATAGCCCTTGTCGGCGAGCCATTCGCGCGATGCCTTGTCGAACTGGATGTCGACATTCTGCTCGGCCAGTTGCAGTTCGAGCTGGAGGATGAACTTGTCGACCACGCGGGCGACGGTGTCTTTCCCGAGATAGCTGAATGGCACGATCGCATCGAGGCGGTTGCGGAACTCGGGAGTAAACATGCGCTTCACCGCATCCTCGCTCGCATCCTCCTTCGACACATCGCCAAAGCCAATGCCTTGGCTCGCCATATCGGCGGCGCCTGCATTGGTGGTCATGACCAGCACCACATTGCGGAAATCGACCGTCTTGCCATGATGGTCGGTCAGGCGACCATTATCCATCACCTGCAACAGGATGTTGAACAGGTCGGGATGCGCCTTCTCGATCTCGTCGAGCAGAAGGACGCAATGCGGGTTCTGGTCGATGGCATCGGTCAGCAGGCCGCCCTGGTCGTAGCCGACATAACCCGGAGGTGCGCCGATCAGGCGGCTGACCGAATGGCGCTCCATGTATTCGGACATGTCGAACCGCTTGAGCTCGATCCCCATGATGCTGGCGAGCTGGCGTGCCACCTCGGTCTTGCCGACGCCGGTCGGGCCGCTGAACAGGAACGAGCCGATCGGCTTGTCCGGGTCGCGAAGCCCCGCGCGTGACAGCTTCATCGCGGTCGACAGCTTCTTCACCGCCGGGTCCTGCCCGAACACTACATGCTTCAGATCGCGCTCGAGGTTCTCGAGGGCCTTCTTGTCGTCCTTGCTGACGGACTTGGGAGGGATACGCGCCATGGTCGCGATGACCTGTTCGATTTCACGCGCGGTGATCTTCTTCTTGCGGCGGCTGGGCGGGACCAGCATCTGCATCGCGCCGACCTCGTCGACCACGTCGATCGCCTTGTCGGGCAGCTTGCGATCGTTGATGTAGCGGGCCGACAGCTCGACCGCAGTCTTGAGCGCATCGAAGGTGTATTTGACTTTGTGATGCTCTTCGAAGGCGCTCTTGAGGCCTTTGAGGATCTTGATCGTATCGTCGATCGTCGGCTCGTTGACGTCGATCTTCTGGAACCGCCGCAACAGCGCACGGTCCTTCTCGAAATGGTTGCGGAACTCCTTGTAGGTGGTCGATCCGATGCAGCGGATCGACCCGCCTGACAGCGCTGGCTTGAGAAGGTTCGAAGCGTCCATCGCCCCGCCGCTGGTGGCGCCAGCACCGATCACGGTGTGGATTTCGTCGATGAACAAGACCGCGTCGGGCATCTTTTCCAGTTCGGAGACGACCTGCTTCAGCCGTTCCTCGAAATCGCCGCGATAGCGCGTGCCTGCTAGCAGCGCGCCCATGTCGAGCGAGTAGATCACCGCATCCTCGAGCACTTCGGGCACATCGCCTTCGATGATCTTGCGCGCCAGCCCTTCCGCGATTGCGGTCTTGCCGACGCCGGGATCACCAACATAAAGCGGATTGTTCTTCGACCGGCGGCACAGGATCTGGACCGTGCGGTCGACCTCGGGGCCGCGTCCGATCAGCGGGTCGATCTTGCCGTCTTCGGCCTTCTTGTTGAGATTGACGGTGAACTGGTCAAGCGCGGTTTCCTTGCCCTTGCTGTCTCCGCCCTTTTCCTCCGTCTGCGCTTCTTCGGAGCCTTGCGGCGCGCGACTTTCAAGTTGCTTGCCGCCTTTGCCGATGCCGTGACTGATGAAGCTGACCGCGTCCAACCGGCTCATGTCCTGCTGTTGCAGGAAATAGACGGCATAGGAATCGCGCTCGGAAAATAGCGCTACCAGCACATTGGCGCCGGTAACCGTGTCCTTACCCGAGGACTGGACATGCAGGATCGCGCGCTGAATCACCCGCTGGAAACCCGCCGTGGGTTGCGGCTCGCCGACTTCCTCGGTCTGCAACGACTGATATTCCTGGTCGAGATATTGCTTCACCACGCCGGTCAGCTCTTCGATGTCGACCCCGCATGCGGCCATCACTTCGGCCGCGTCGTCGTCCGCTACCAGCGCCAGCAGCAAGTGCTCGAGCGTAGCGTACTCGTGCCGTCGCTCGCGCGCGGAGTCGATCGCCGTGTGAAGCGTTTTCTCGAGGTTCTGGGCGAAGCTTGGCATCTGGCTACTTTCGGGTGGTGTTATGGAGCGTGCGGCACGGATGAGTATGACCGGTCATGATTAACCTTCGCTAACGCGCGGGCCGGGTGTGCGGCAAAGATATATGCATGCGCCGCACAATTGCGAGTGGGCAGGGGCGCAAAGCCGCGTCACGTCCCCGGTTTTCCGAACAGGGCATTGGCAGCCGCGCGGTGGGCATCGACCTTGCTGCGATGTGCTTCGACCCGCGCAATTTCCACCTGAAGCAAACGAATTCGCTCGGCCAGTTCGTCCTGCGAATAGGGGCCGAGGTCCTCTGCGGCGAGCTTGCTCGCGGCGTCGCCCTGCGGGCGCGGACGATCAACGTCTTCCATTGCCTGCCATCTTCGCCCGCGACCGTGCTTGCTGTCAACAAGACGTAAGGCTAGGTCCCGCTTAATCGCATCAGGGGCTGCTTTGAATCGAGTGGGGGGCAGACGATACATGACGCAGGCATTGCCGGTGGAAATCACCGCAATCGGGTTCGATACACCGGGCGGGGCCGAAGTCTTGCGCCCCGAAACAATCGCCATGCCGGAACCGGGGCCGGGCGAGGTCCTGATCGAAGTGGCGTGGGCAGGGGTCAACCGGCCCGACTGCATCCAGCGCGCCGGTCTCTACCCACCGCCGCCCGGTGCCTCGCCGATCCTCGGACTAGAGGTCTCGGGGAAGATCGTGGCGCTCGGTGCCCAGGTCGATGACGCCCATCTCGGTCAGACGGTCTGCGCGCTGACGCCCGGTGGTGGCTATGCGCAATACTGCACGGCGCCAGTTGGCCATTGCCTCACCGTGCCTCAAGGCCTGACGCTGCGCGAAGCAGCGGCGATCCCCGAGACCTTGTTCACCGTGTGGCACAATGTCTTCCAGCGCGGCATGGCACGCGATGGCGAAACGCTGCTGGTACACGGCGGGACCAGCGGCATCGGAACCATGGCGATCATGCTCGCCAAGTCTTTCGACATGACCGTCATCGTGACCTGCGGCGACGATGAAAAGTGCGCCGCCGCCTGCAAGATCGGCGCAGACCATGCGATCAATTACAAGACCGCGGATTTCGTCGAGGAAGTGCGGACCCTGACCAAGGGCAAGGGGGTCGAACTGGTGCTCGACATGGTTTCGGGCGACTATGTTCAGCGCAATCTCAAATGCCTGGCCGAGAATGGGCGCCATGTAACCATCGCGGTCCTCGGCGGGATGATGGCCGAGATCAACATGGCCGTGGTGATGAGTCGGCGGCTGACCCTGACGGGTTCGACCCTGCGCCCGCGCTCGGATGCCTTCAAGACGGCATTGTGTGACGAGATTGCACACTTCGCATGGCCGCTGTTCGAGGATGGCACGATCCGCCCGGTCATGGATGAGAGCTTCCCGCTGGCAGAGGCAGCCGCAGCCCATGCGCGAATGGAAGCCGGCGACCATATCGGCAAGATCGTTCTGGAGGTCGGCGGCGGCTGAGTGCGGCCGTACCCACGGCTGGCCAATCGAACGCCTTGCCCAAAAGCCCGGGATGGCCTACATCGTCGGGCAAGTGGCCGCTCCGAAAGGGGCGGCCCTTGTATTTTTGACAAGGTAGAAATCCGATGGCCGACCAACCCAAACCGCTGATGCCGCACGCGACCGCCACCTGGCTGGTCGACAACACCGGCCTGTCCTTTGAACAGATCGCCGAGTTCTGCGGCCTGCACATCCTCGAAGTCCAGGCGATGGCGGATGACCTCGCGAGTTCGAAATATACCGGCCGCGACCCGGTCCATGCCGGCGAGCTTAACCAGGAACAGATTGCCAAGGGCGAAGCCGACAGCACCTATCAACTGCAGATGCAGAAGGCTCCGGTCGAGGTTACTCGGACCAAGGGACCGCGCTACACGCCCGTATCGAAGCGGCAGGACAAACCCGACGGGATCGCATGGATCCTGCGCAACCACCCGGAAATTTCCGACGCGCAGATCGGCAAGCTGATCGGCACCACTCGCAATACTATCGGCGCCATCCGCGAACGCACCCACTGGAACATCCAGAACATCCAGCCGAAGGATCCGGTAACGCTCGGCCTGTGCTCGCAGCGCGAGCTTGATTCCATTGTGGCCAAGGCGGCCAAGAAGGCCGGTCTGACCGAGGGGGACGAGGTTGCTCCGGTTGCAGCCGGCAGCGACAAGGAACGGCTGATCGAGGAACTGCGTGCCGAACGTGATGCATCGGTCAAGGCCGCTGCCGAAGCGGCGCAGGAAGCCGAGGCCGCCGCATGGCTGGAGGCCAAGCGGGCCGGCGAAGCAGGCGAGGGCAGTGCAACCGAGGCCGGTGCAGCCGATGAAGCGAGCGAGGCCAGCGAAGCGCCTGCAGAAGAAACAAACGATTGATCGCACGCGGCGCGGTGCCGATGCGCCGCAGCCGTGAAGCAATCCCATGCAAACCCGGCCTTTCGCCTTGCGAGCGGCCGGGTTTGGCTTCATGCTGCTGACATGGATGTCAGTAAGCTCCCCTATCACCACCCCACACCCTGGGACACGCAGTTTGCCGCGCTGACCTTGCCCGACATGTTCCGGCGCTCGATGTCGGCCAACCCTGCTGCGCCGTTTCTGCATTTCCTCGGCCGAACCTACAGTTACGGCGAGATCCATTCCGAGGCCCTGCGCTTTGCTGCCGGACTGCAGGCGCTCGGCGTGAACAAGGGTGACCGGGTCGGCCTGTTTCTGCCCAATGTCCCGATTTACGCCTCGGCCTATTACGGCGCGATGATGGCGGGTGCGATCGTGGTCAATTTCTCGCCGCTCTACTCGGTCGAAGAATTGGCCTGGCAGGTCGGTGACAGCGGCACGCGGGTGTTGGTCACTATCGACGTGCCGGAATTGTACCAGCCGGCCGCGCAGGTCTGCGAGGAGTCCGGGCTCCAGTCGCTCGTCGTAGGGCGGCTGGCGGACATGTTGCCACGGTTGAAGGGCATCGCTTTCAAGCTGTTCAAGCGCGCCCAGATCGCCGCAGTCGATTACGGCCCGGCAATCCACTCATGGAACGATCTGACGCGGTCCGCTTCGCCAACTCCTGTAATGCTCGACGCGGAACAGGATCTCGCTCTGTTGCAGTATACTGGCGGCACGACCGGTCGGCCCAAGGGCGCGATGCTGGGGCACAGCCAGCTGTCGATCAATGCCCAGCAAGTTGCGGCGATTAATCCGTTTGGAAACCCATCCGGCGAAATCTTCATGGGCGCGCTGCCTTTCTTCCACGTATTCGCCAATACCAGTCTGTTGAACCACGCGGCTGCGACCGGGGCCTCCATTGCCATGGTTCCCCGCTTCGAAACGGCGCAGGTTCTCAAGACAATTGCCGCCCATCGCTGCACCGGTTTTCCTGGCGTGCCGACCATGTTCCAGGCGATGCTCGACCATCCCGATCTCGCCAAGACCGACCTGTCCTCGCTCAAGGTCTGTATCTCGGGCGGCGCACCGATGCCGGCTCCAGTACATGCCCGTTTCGAGGACATTGCCGGCGTCCGGTTGGTGGAGGGTTACGGACTGACTGAGAGCGCCGGGGTCGTCTCGGTCAATCCCTACGAGGGTACGCGCAAGCGCGGGACGATCGGGCAGGTCCTCGCCGGGACCGAGATCATCTTGCTCGACAAGGAAGACCCGACCAAGCTGGCCCCCGAGGGCGAGCCGGGCGAACTCGCCATTCACGGCCCGCAGGTCATGCGCGGCTATTGGAACCGGCCCGAAGCTGCTGCCGATGCCTTTATCGAGCATGATGGCAAGCAATGGCTGCGGACGGGCGATGTCGCAACGCTCGACGCTGACGGGTTTCTCGCCATCGTTGATCGGATCAAGGACATGATCGCGGTCGGCGGGTTCAAGGTTTTCCCGAGCCAGGTTGAGGACGTCCTGTTCGAACATCCGGCGGTGAAAGAGGTGCTCGTCATTGGCGTTCCCGACGAATATCGCGGGGAAGCGGTGCGTGCCTTCGTCACCTTGAACGAAACGGCCGAAACCAGTGGCGAGGGGCTCAAGACCTGGCTCAACGAGCGCGTCGGCAAGCACGAGCGGGTCGACCAGGTGGTCATCCGCGATGACCTGCCCAGGACCATGATCGGCAAGCTCGACCGCAAGGCCCTGCGCGCCGAAGTGCTCGACTGATACGAAAAGGGCGCCGCAATCGCGGGCGCCCCATCCGGTTTGCAATGGTTTTGCGCGTTAGTTGGCGGCACTCAACGGCAGGCTGTCAATCTCGGTGTCGGTGGCAGGAGAGACCGAAGCCACACTGGCCGGTTTTCCATTGCCGCGCGGTGCAAAGCGGCCATCGACATTGGCACCCTGCTCGATCGTGAGCGCGTCATAGTGGACGTCGCCCTTGATGCTCGCGGTGCGCAGCACGACCAGTTCACGGGCATCAATCGACCCCTCGACCGTTCCGGCGATGCGGGCGGTTTCGGCCCGGATCGCGCCGGTCACTTTCGAGGTCTCGCCCTGCACCAGCGATGCGCATTCGATATCGCCCTCGACCGACCCGTCGACATGCAGCTCTGTTGAGGCGACGACATTGCCGGTGATGGTGACATCGCTGCCAATCACCGAAAAGCTGCCGGATGCTCCCGACGCCCTAGCCACGTGGCTGGCCCTCGGTTCCGGCTCGGCGGACTTCTTTGAGAACATTGGGAGCGGCCTCCAGGAAGCGGCGCGGATTGACCGCGCGCTGGTTGATGCGAACTTCGAAATGCAGGTGTGGACCGGTCGAGCGGCCGGTGCTGCCGATCGCACCGATCGCGTCGCCCGCGGTGACGGTCTCACCGACCTTGGCCTTGAACTGCGACATGTGGGCGTAGCGGGTCATCAGGCCGTTGCCGTGGCTGATCTCGACCGTCTTGCCGTAGCCCGATTTCCAACCGACATAGCTGACGCGGCCATTGGCGGCGGCATAGATCGGCGCGCCTGTCGGACCTTTGAAGTCGAGCCCCGAATGCATCGCGCTTCCGCGCGTGATCGGATCGCGGCGATAGCCGAAACTGGACGAGATGCGGGTTACGTCGAGGCTGGTCGGATTGACCTGGGGAATCCCTTCGAGGCCGCGCTCGAGTGCCGCCATCCGGGCAAGGCTCAGGCCCAGGCGCTCGAACCGCGGATCGAGATCACCATTGGCGCTGGTGGCCAACAGCTCAAGCGGACCACCCATAGCCTGGCGTTCGGCCTGCCGCAGCATGGTGCTGGGGTTGAGGCCGAGGTCGCGAATGGCTTTTTCGGCCCTCGCTGCGCGGCGATCGGCGTAGCGGGTCAGCTTCTCCACATAGGCCAACTGGCGAGATTCGAGCTTGGCTAGTTCGACCGCTTGCGGAAATGCGATGCTGACCTTGTCGACCAAGGCTGCGGTTTCCGAACTGCTGTCGGTCACCGTATCGGCATCGTCGACCTTCACGTCGTCCGGCAGTGCGGCTGTAGTCGCCTCGAGAAAATCCTGACGCTTCGCGAGATCCTCGGCGACCGCCTCGAGGTCCTCGCCATAGACGCTGTGGCGTTCCTCGGCGGTGGCGACCTGGGCTTCACGTTCGATCAGCGAAACCCGGTCGGCCTGGGCGCGATATTGCAAATAGCTCATGACGCCCATGCTGATCGCCCACGCCATCAGCGCAATGACGACACCAGCGGCGGCGAGCATCTGCACGCGCGAACTGACCTTGATAAAGCGGACCTGGCCCTGCGAACGCATGAAGAATTCGCGATCGGGAAACCAATCAGCGATGCGTGCGGTCCAACCGCCATGTTGTGTTTGAGACTGCAATGCGACCCCGTATATACGATTTTTGTATTTGATCCCGCCTGTCGCGCTAGCAATCGAATCGTTCACCGTCGAATCCGGTTGCCGATGTAACCGGTGAACGGAGCGAGTCGCGCGGTGAGTCGAGCAAAATGGCGGGAACCAATAGCATTTTAGCCGATTTCGACCGCTGCGACGCTCTCAAGCCATTGTTTTCGAATCGCTTGGCCACTGCTTGGCGAAATCGGTCGAAACGGGTACGCGAGACCTATGAAACTGGCCAAGCGCACAGGGTTGCTGGGCGGAAGCTTCAACCCGGCCCACGGGGGACATCGCCGGATCACCTTGTTCGCCATGGCTGCGCTCGGGCTCGACGAAGTATGGTGGCTGGTATCTCCCGGCAATCCGTTGAAGCCTCGTGAAGGTATGGCGTCACATGAGGCCCGCTACCGCTCGGCTCTGCGCCATGCGCGGCGAGCGCCAATCAGGGTGACGACGATCGAGACAGCGCTGCGTACCCGCTACACCATCGACACGCTGCGCTCGCTGAAACGACGCTATCCGGGGCGCGAGTTCGTGTGGCTGATGGGGTCCGACAATATGGCGCAATTCCATCGCTGGAAGGCCTGGCGCGATATTGCCCGTACCATGCCGATTGCGGTCATCGCCCGCCCGGGGTATGAAGGGGCAGCCATCGCCAGCCCCGCGATGGCCTGGCTGGAGCGATACCGTATCGCGCCAGCGGCATTCCTAAGGGGCGAGTGGAGCGCGCCAAGCCTGGTGAATTTGCGATTTGATCCCGATTCCCGATCGGCCACGGCCATTCGCCGCGGTGATCCGGAGTGGGCGCGCCGCCTGCCGACCGGCCCGTTATACGACCAGGTCACCCATCGTCGCATATTCGATAGTCAGGGACCCGCGTGACTGGAGTCCATCTGATCCCGGCATCCGCAGTACGCACCAGCGACTCGCAATATCGCCAGCAACACCCTATTTTCTCACCATGACAGGAGTACCCAAACCGCCCATGACCCCGGCGCAATCCAATCCGCACGAAGACGATGGCGTTCGCGCCATGCCCGAAGCCGAGCCCGGCTCGCTGCACGCGCTCGTCCTCGAACAGCTCGACGACGATCAGGCGCAGGACATTGTTTCCGTCGCGCTTGAGGGCAAATCATCGATTGCTGACCACATGGTGATCGCCTCCGGGCGCTCGACCAGACAAGTTGCGGCCATCGCGCAGAAACTGGCCGAGCGGATCAAGCAGGCCGGCCATGGACCGGTCCGGCTCGAGGGCTTGCCTGCGGCTGACTGGGTGCTGGTCGATGCCGGCGATGTCGTCATTCACCTGTTCCGGCCCGAGGTGCGCAGCTTTTACAATCTCGAGCGGATGTGGGCTTTCGGCGATGCCCCTCCGGCTGCGGCTGGGACGGCCTGATAATCCCACAGCCCCGTCCGCAATAGGCGGCCCAATCCAGATCGGCCCGTTGCCCCATGCTTCTGCACGTCATAGCCCGCGGAAAGATTGCTCGCTCGCCCGAAGCCGAGCTGGTCGCACGCTATGAGAAACGGATGACGTGGCCGGTCAAGCTGACCGAACTGCCGGAGACGGGCGGAAGAATCCCTGAACCGCAATCCCCGCACAAGACCATCTTGCTCGACGAACGCGGTGAGGATCTTTCTTCGGAGGCGCTGGCCACCTTGCTTGAGCGGTGGCGGGACGACGGCATGCGCGAGACCCGCTTCGTGTTAGGCGCAGCCGACGGACACACCGACGAAGATCGCCGCTCGGCCGACCAGTTGCTGGCTTTCGGATCCGCCACATGGCCGCATCTGCTGGCACGGGCGATGTTGATGGAACAGCTTTACAGGGCCACCAGCATCCTTGCCGGACATCCCTATCATCGGGCAGGGTGACGCCATGATGTCGCACCACCCCCTCTTTGCTCTCGTCGCATTGGTAGGGCTTGTCGGTATGGGCATGGCGTCGATCGGAACATTCGCGCAATCGGCTGATCCAAGCACAGACCCGGCCGCAATCCTTGCGGCAATCGAAACTGCCCGCAGCGAGGCTGCCGAAGCAGCCAAGCGCGGCAGGAAGCTCGAGCAAAGGGCCCGTATCGCCACCGAAGCCGCAGAGAAGACGGCGGGCGAGGCAGCAGCGCTGGCGGCGCGAATCCAGCAATCCGAATCGCGCATTGCAGCCGCCGAAGGACGCATCGCGCTGGTCGAACGCCAGCGGCAGGACCTGCAGCGTCGTCTGGCCGAACGCCGCGAACCGCTGGTCCGCCTGACGGCAGCCCTGCAGAGATTTGCCCGCCGACCTCTTGGTCTTTCGATCCTCCGCCCGGGTTCGCTGCGCGAAACGGTGTATCTGCGCGCCATGCTGGAGACGACCTTGCCGCAAGTGCGTCAGCGGACTGCTGCGTTGCGGGGCGAAATCGACAAGGGGCGCGCGCTCGAGGCCGAGGCCAAAGCCGCGCTCGTGGGCCTGAGGCAGGAGCAGGGCACGCTCGATGAACGGCGGCAGCGCCTGGCTGCACTCGAGACGCGCCAGCGGATCGAATCGCGCGATCGTAGCGGTGCTGCTGCGCGCGAGACGGACCGGGCACTGGCACTCGCCGAGGAAGCCCGCGATCTTGGCATGCTCGTCGAGAAGCTGGACCAGGCCGGGTCCTTGCGCGATGAGCTGGCCGCGCTGCCGGGCCCTGTCGTGCGCCCTTCTGCCCCCCGCGCCGCGCGAGTGGTGACAGCTCCCAGTCCAAGCGCCAGCGCGACGGCGGGCGCGCTGGCACCGATCGACCTGCAATTGCCAGTCGTGGGTCGTACCGTCGTCGGGTTCGGCTCTCCGTCCGAAGGCGGGGTGATGTCCGACGGGATCACGCTCGCCCCGCGCCCTGGCGCGCAAGTCATCGCGCCGGCGGCCGGCCGGGTCGCCTTTGCCGGGCCCTATCGCGGCTATGGTCGCATCGTCATCATCGAACATGGCGGCGGCTGGACCAGCCTCGTGACTGGTCTGGCGCGGGTCGACGTGACGGTGGGCGAAGAGCTTGTTGCCGGTTCGCCGCTCGGCGTCGCTGGTCCCGGTCGGCCCGAGGTGTCGCTCGAGCTGAGGCGCTCAGGCACCCCGGTCAATCCGCTCGATTTCATCGGCTGATGCGCCTTGCGCTATCAGTGCCAGCGGATATTTCTATCGGCGATGCCCCGCAAGGGGACGAACGACGTGGTTCGCCGTGTTCCTCATATGGTATTAAGGTCGCGTTCGCGATATTGTTGCGCTGCAGACTGTTGAGAGATCATCGATGAAATTCGCCGAATTGATGCGTTCCGCCGCCCTCGTCACTGCCGTGGCGCTGATCCCGGCGACCACCGCCACCTTTGCCCAGGTCGATGGCCGGGTGGGACCGGAGTTCGCCAAGCTCTTCGCGGTCTACCAGCGGATCCAGGCTAGTTATGTCGAGAAGGTCGACGATGAAAAGCTGATCCGCGGCGCAATCGACGGGATGCTGGCTTCGCTCGATCCGCATTCGGCCTATCTCGACGGCAGCGATCTGGAACGGCTCGAGACCATGATCGACGGCAATTATTCTGGCCTTGGCCTGTCGGTCATCATGGAAGACGGCGCGGTCAAGGTCATCAGCCCGTTTCGCGGCAGTCCCGCTGACGACGCCGGCATCAAGGCAGGCGACTTCATCACCCACCTCGATGGGGAGCTGATCTATGGCGGCGACCTCGACGATGCGGTCCAGCGCATGCGCGGCGTCGCCGGCACCGCCATTCGCCTGACCATCTTTCGTCCCGGCCGCGACGAGCCGTTCGACGTCAGCGTTACGCGCGGTGTGATCGAATTGGAGCCGGTCACCTACGAGGTGCAGGATGGCAATATCGGCGTTATCACCGTCAACGAATTCTCACGTGATGTCGGGTCCGATGTTTACGGTGCCTGGCAGGCGATACAGCGCGAGGCGACCGGGCGCATCAACGGGCTGGTTCTCGACCTGCGCTCGAACCCTGGCGGCTCGCTCGACGAAGCTGTGGCGCTGTCGGACCTGTTCCTGAGCAAGGGTCGGATCGTCTCGCAGCGCGGCCGCGCCCGCGGCGAAACTCTGCTTTATGATGCAGAAACGGTCTATCGCGGAGAAATTGCTGCCGAAATCCCGCTGATCGTGCTGATCGATGCCGGTTCGGCCTCGGCCTCCGAGATCGTCGCGGGAGCGCTTCAGGACCACCGCCGTGCGCTGGTCATGGGTGAACGCAGCTTCGGCAAGGGCAGCGTCCAGTCGCTGCTGCCGCTGACCCGCACTTCTGCGCTCAAACTGACCACTGCACGCTATTACACGCCGTCGGGCAAATCGGTGCAGGAAGGCGGCATTGCACCCGACATCAAGGTGCCGCAGATTTCGGACCCCGATTGGGAACGGCGCGCCAAATATCGCCTGCGCGAAAGCGATCTGCGCAACAAGCTGATCAACGAGGCTGGGTTGAAGGACGAAGAGCTCGAAAACGATACCCGCGCTGATCCGCGTTTCAAACAGACCTCGGAAGAACTGAAGGCGCAGGGGATCGAGGACTTCCAGCTTCACTACGCGTTGGAAACGCTGCGCCGCACCACGCCGAGTTCGGTCGCGCTGCGCAAGTAGGTGCAGGCTGGCACCACTATGACCGAGACTCCTTCACAGCGGCTCGCGCGCCAGCTCGCGCTGGCCGTGCCGGCCCTGTTGCTTGGCGGGGCTTACATCTCCGAATACGTCTTCGGCTTATACCCATGCGAAATGTGCTGGTGGCAACGCTGGGCCCATCTGGCGGCCCTCGCACTTGCACTGCTGGGCAGTTTCGTTGCTCCACGCAAGGTGTGGGTGGCTCTGGCAGGGATTGCTATCATCATTGCGGGCCTGATCGGTGGCTTCCACGCCGGGGTCGAATATGGCTGGTGGCAGGGTATCACTGCCTGCGGCACAACCGCGCAGGTTGGCGGAGACGCGCTCGATGCGATCATGAACGCGCCGCTTGTGCGCTGCGATATCGCACCCTGGACCTTGCTTGGCATCTCGCTGGCAGGTTGGAATTTCCTCTTCTCCAGCGTAGCTGGGGTAGCGGTGCTGACATTGCTGGCAAGGAAGGGCTGATACGATGACGAAACCCGATACCGACCGGATGATCCGGGTCGACCAGGCCGGGGAATTCGGCGCGACCCGCATTTACGAAGGCCAGCTTGCCGTAATGGGCAATCGCGGCCCCCATTCGGGCGAGATCGCTGCCATGGCGCGGCAGGAGGAGGGCCATCGCCAGCGGTTCGATGCGCTGATGGCCGAGCGCGGGGTGCGCCCGACAGCGCTACAGCCCTTCTGGTCTGTCGCCGGCTACGCATTGGGAGCGGGAACCGCGCTACTCGGCCCCGAAGCTGCGATGGCCTGCACAGCTGCCATCGAAACCGAGATCGACAAGCATTATTCCGATCAGCTCGACGCACTGGAGCAATCGGGCGAGGACCCGGAACTGGCGGCCATGGTTCACGAGTTCCGCGAGGACGAGCGCGAGCACCGCGACGCAGCGCTGGAAATGGGGGCCGAAAAGGCGCCCGCTTACCCGGTCCTGTCAGGCCTGATCCGGCTCGGTTGCCGCGCGGCGATCAAGCTTAGCGAGCGGGTCTGACCCGGCGCTCTCCCGGCCCGTTGGCCGGGGCGTGCTTCAGGGTGCATTCACGGGATTTCCTACCTATATACGGCCCGACCGTTTTCGCATTTGCAAAGGCAGACCCATGATCCGTCGCTTGAACCCGCTCACTCTTGCCGCCCTGCTGGTGGCGGCCACCATGCCGCTTACCAGCCCTGCCGCGGCGCAGGACACAGCGGGCGATACCGTCCGCATGGTCATTATCTATGGTGACGATGCGCGGCCCGAGCCTGTCGGCAATGAAATCCTGGTCGTGGCCACGTTGCCGGAAAGCGAGCGTTATCGGATCCCCGAGAACCTGCGCTTCAGTAATGATCCGGCCAATACCGCCTGGGCGCGGCGGGTCGAACGGTTCGACTTCATCGGCGATTTCGGTACGCTTTCTTGCTCACCGAGTGGAGCCGGCGGCTTCACGGGCTGCACGCAGGAACTGATCGATGCTGCCTATGACGCCAAGGCCAACGCCTCGAGCGTACGTTTCGGGCGCCTTATCGAAGCCGCCCGTGCCGAGCGCCTTTCGCAGATTGACGAGGAAGCGGCTGCCGAACAGGAACGGGTCGAGGCGATCGAGCGCGAGTATATGGAACGCCTCGAACGTGAACGTGCCGGCGACCTGCCCGGCGAAACCTCGTCCGACCTACCCCAACCTGCGGGCGCCGCGGCTGATGCACCTTCGGACGATGGCGGCGAGGACGCTTCAGGGCTCGACCGCGAACCGGGTCGCTAAACCCACACAACTTTCGTCTGCGGGGGTTAGGCAGACCAAGCGAATCTGGTCTAGGGCAACAGCCATGAACTCCCCGCGCAAGATTGCCGTCATCTTCGGCACCCGCCCCGAAGCCATAAAGCTGTTCCCGCTGGTTCATACGCTTGAGCAGGACGCGCGTTTCGACGCCCGCGTGCTGGTGACCGGGCAGCATCGCGGCATGCTCGACCAGATTCTCGCGATCGCCGAGATAGAGCCCGATCACGATCTTGATGTGATGCAGCCCGACCAGACCCTAGACGCACTGACTGCGCGCCTGATTATCGGGATCGGCGATTGGCTCGACCGGAAAAAGCCCGATTGGGTCGTTGTCCAGGGCGACACTGCCACGGCCATGTGCGGCGCCTTGGCAGCCTATTATCGCAAGATCCCAGTGTGCCATGTCGAAGCGGGTTTGCGCAGTGGCGATATCTACCATCCGTTTCCCGAAGAGGTGAATCGCAAGGTCATCGGCAGTTTTGCGCAATTGCACGCGGCGCCGACCCAGACCTCGGCCGATGCGCTTCGGGCCGAGAGCATCGACCCGTCAAAGATCCACGTGACCGGCAATACGGTGATCGATGCTCTTCACTGGATCACCGCCAAGGTCGCTGAGGCCCCGAGGTTGGCGAGCAACCTCGGCGAACTCGAAGCACGCTTTGCCGGCAAGCGAATTATCGGAGTGACCTCGCACCGGCGCGAGAATTTCGGCGACGGAATGCGTGCCATTGCCAACGCAATTAAACGCCTGGCCGCCCGCGAAGACGTGGCGCTGATTTTCCCGGTGCACCTTAATCCCAATGTTCGCGACATCATGCAGGACGAACTCGCCGGGATCGACAATGTCGCGTTGCTCGATCCACTCGATTACCCCAATTTCGCTCGTCTTCTGAACATTTGTACGCTGATGCTGACTGATAGTGGCGGGGTGCAGGAAGAGGCGCCAGCCCTAGGCAAGCCTGTGCTCGTGATGCGGCAAACGACCGAGCGACCTGAGGGGGTCGAGGCGGGAACGGCCAAGCTGGTAGGCACCGATGCAGAGACAATCATACGCGAAGTCGAGCGCTTGCTCGATGATCGCGCAGCCTACGAAGCGATGGCGAAGGCGCACAACCCTTTCGGGGATGGTAAATCAGCGCTTCGGATTGCCGATCTGCTGGCGCGCTAACTGGGCGAGCTTACTACCAACTTCACTCTCTCGTTCCGTGGTCCGGGTCAAACCCCATAATAGACGCGGTACCACGCGACGAACTGGCCCACCCCCTCACGGACGCCAGTCTGCGGGCGATAGCCGGTCAGGTGCTGCAGCAGGGACGTATCAGCCCATGTCGCAGGGACGTCGCCCTTTTGCATTTCTATGAAATTGCGTCTCGCCGGCACTCCGCATTCGGCCTCGATCGCATCCACGAAATCAGTCAGCTTCACTTTCTCACCACTGCCGATATTGACCACGCGGTAGGGCGCGGCAGGTGAGAGGCTGTCCCATTCGGGAATTTCGTCCCTCGTTTGGGGCCGCACAGGCGGAGCATCAATCAACAATATAATTCCTTGCACGAGGTCTGTCACATAGGTGAAATCACGGTACAGCTCGCCATGGTTGTAAACGTCGATTTCCTTGCCTTCGAGAATGCCATGGGTGAACTTGAACAGGGCCATGTCGGGCCGCCCCCAAGGGCCATAGACGGTAAAGAACCGGAACATGGTGGTCGGCAGGTTCCACAGATGTGCATAGCTGTGGCCCATCGCTTCGTTGGCCTTCTTGGTCGCGGCATAAAGCGTCAGCTGCGTGTCGCTTTTGTCCCGCTCTTCGAACGGCATCTCCGCATTGGCGCCATAGACTGAGCTGGTCGACGCCATCAGCAGGTGATCGATAGCCAGCTTTCTCGCGCATTCCATCACGTTGAATGTGCCGACGAGATTGGATTCTACAAAGGCGCGAGGGTTCTCGAGGCTGTAGCGAACGCCCGCCTGCGCCGCGAGATGGACGATCACATCGGGCTCGGCACCCATTGCGATGGCGTCCAGTTTCTCAAAGTCCTCCAGCATCCCGATATGAGCGGTAAACCTCTCGTGCTGGAGAAGCATCTGGTGCCGTCGCTTTTTCAGCGAGACATCGTAATAGTCGGTTAGCCCGTCATAGCCGACCACCGTGTGGCCTGCTTTGAGCAACAGGTCGCACAAATGATATCCGATGAAGCCCGCGCTACCGGTGACGAGGATGGTTGTCATGCGTGCCTACCTCGCGCAGTTGCCGCTCAGGATGAAGCGTCTTGTCTTGAAGGGAATGAGCGCGTCCAACCGATCAGACACGTATAGTGCATCAGAGAACTTCAGCCACTGCTCGGCACTGATTACGGCCAAGTCGGGGCCCTTCCATTCATCAAAGATCCGATTGCATTCTCCCATCGACTAACCCGTCGTCGATTCTATGGCAACACAGCGAGACAGCCGAAACCAAGAAGGGCGTAATCCGCAACTCGACCATTTTCCTAGGCCGTTCAGACTGCAAGGAGGACAAAGTTCTTGCGCTCGTCCAAGGTGCTGATAGAGCCGGG
This sequence comes from Qipengyuania sp. CAU 1752, assembly GCF_054482615.1. NCBI lineage: Bacteria > Pseudomonadati > Pseudomonadota > Alphaproteobacteria > Sphingomonadales > Erythrobacteraceae > Qipengyuania > Qipengyuania sp. CAU 1752. The sequence continues at coordinate 429,931 of NZ_JBTLRE010000001.1, forward strand.
GACCCTGCGTTCGCAGCGCAATTTGCCATGAGAATCGTATCACTGTCCGGGGCTCGGGAGCATTGCGCTGAAGCGGCCGACGACCTGATTCATTCCTGCCAGCTCCAGCCTCTACCTGAATCGCGCGATGATCCGATATATCCTTCTAATACTGGTATTCTTCCCGTCGATAACGTTTGGTCTGACCGAGGCTGAGGTTTTCCCTTGGGCGTTCCTGTTTGCGGTCGTTTCAATCAGGGGGCTTCCTAGGGATGGCTTGCCTTCGACGATCTTGCTTGGCGCTCTGCTCCTGGCTTCGTCGGTCTGGTCTTTGACCACCAATCCCGATTCCGATGCCATCAGGAGCCTCGCCGCCTATCTGAATCCGCTTGCGGCGTTCATTGCCTTTTTGCGTCTGTCGCCTGCGTGGATCAATCGTAGCCTGACCCTGGCAAGCCGGCTCCTGGTGGTGTTTATCGTGCTGGGGCTGGCACAGTTCGCAGGCTTGCTGGAGCCCTTCGAAGAATATCTACAAGCGCTTGTGCCTCGGGCCGCTGGTGGCGCGCTTTCAGAGACGGGGAGGGGCGTGACCTTGATTTCGACAGAACCGTCGAGGGCTGGCGTTGAGCTAACGCTTCTCTATTTCATGTGGAGGTTGGGTTTCGGCCGCCAACGTTATGGCATATTCATCGACGTCGCCTTCTTGGCGTACATGGCCTTGGTCATCAGGGCGGCCCAGCCAATGGGTTTTGCCATCGTCGTCATAGGCCTCCTGATCGTTCGCAAGCCGGTGCAGATAATCCCATTCGTAATCGCGGCGCTCCTGGCTCCGTTGGTGGAGGTGGGAACCGGGGATTCGCGCGTTCTTTATCTGCTGTCCAATCTCTCGCTGCAAGGTTCATTCAGTGACATTCTCCTCTTGCTGGTCGACGCTGCAGGGCCGCGCCTGATTTCGATCTACGCATTCTTCCAGTCAGGCATTTTTAATCCGCTCGGCATGGGCGTCGGCAATTGGCAGGAATCGTCGATCATTGCGCTCGACGCGACAGGGTTCGATTTCCGCACTATTTCATATTTTCAGGTTCTCGGTTTCGGTGACAGCATAGCCGTTCGCGGATCCGGCTTGCTTACCAATCTCATGCTGGATGTTGGTATCGTTGGCTCGGTCCTGTTTCTCTATTGGATTTTCGCGGTCACCAGGGGCATCCGCTTCAAAGACCGTGACACCTGGATCATCATGATCGTGCTGCTGCTCAAGGTTTCGTTGGTCGGCTCGGTCGGCGAGCCCTTGCCATGGGTGGCGGCTGCTATTCTGTTGAAGGCGAATGCAATGCGCCATAGGGCGCGCGCTCGGGCGAGATACAAGGTTGCCGAGCAAGACAAACACGAGGTTGCCGAACAGTTATGAGCACTGAAAAGCTTCAGGGTGCCGCTGCGCCGGGCCACGATCTGAAGGCGCTTCACCGCGTCTTGACGATGATCGCAGCGGATATCGATACGATCTGCGCCGAACATGGCATCACCTATTATCTTATGGGGGGAACGGCCTTGGGAGCGATGCGTCATTCCGGCTTTATCCCGTGGGATGACGATTTCGATATCTTCATGGATCGCGAGAACTACGAAAAATTCCTGGCGACGTGCGAGGACAAGCTTGATCGCGACAAGTATTACCTGCAGCGGGAAGCCACGCAGGAGTGGCCCCTCTATTTCTCCAAGGTAAGGCTAAACGATACGCTCTACGTCGAAAAGGAAGATGAGGTCGGCAAAATGCACAGCGGCATTTATATTGATGTCATGTGCCTGCATTACGCATACACAAACAAAGCCATGCGGTACCTGCAATTCCTCGCCGCACGCGCGCTGTCTACAATGGCGCTTTCCAAGCGTGGATATCATACTGAAAGCAAGGCCAAGCGCGCGCTCCTGGCAATCGGGCGCATGATTGCATTCGCCCCGATCAAATCGATGCTTCTCCGCTTCGTGCGCTCGCTCGACCGCAGGAAATCAAGCCTCGTCGGCCATTATTTTGGCAGGGCGCCATTCGCCAAAACGACATTTCCGGTGGAGTATCTCGGTTCGCCGAGGCGCGTTGCGTTCGAGGACGAAATGCTGCCCGTGCCAGCGAATGTCGAAGGTTACCTCGGTACACGATTTGGCCCGTCCTACATGGACATGCCCGACCAGAAAACCCGCGATTCCTTCCCCAGCCATATGCTTGCCGTCGATTTCGGACCCTATGCCTGACAATACCGTCCCAGCCCAAGTCCCCGAAGACAGCAGGTTCTTGGTCAAGCGCCTCGTGGACATCGTCGTATCATTCCTAGGCCTGCTCTTTCTTGGATGGCTCATTGCCATCTGCTGGGTGATTGCCGCTATAGAAACAGGCTCGAATGGCTTCTTTCTTCAGGATCGGATTGGGCGACATGGCGCCATATTTCGCATTATCAAGATCAAAACGATGACCAATAGGGGGGCAAGCGATCGTTCTTCGGTGACGACCGCGAATTCTGCCTCAATCACGCGTTCGGGCAAGATCATTCGGCGCTTCAAGCTTGATGAGCTGCCGCAGTTGATCAACGTGTTGAAGGGGGAGATGAGCCTGGTCGGCCCGAGGCCGGACATTCGTGGATTCGCCGACAAGTTGGAAGGTGAGGACAGGATCATTCTGACGCTCAGGCCAGGGATCACCGGGCCCGCTTCGATCAAGTTTCGCGACGAGGAGTATCAGCTTTCTAGGGTTGCCGATCCCGAAGCCCACAATCGCGATGTGATTTGGCCGGCCAAAGTCGCCATCAATCTAGACTACGCTAGGAATTTTGGGTTCTTCAGCGACTTAAAATACATCCTCCAGACTATCTTGTGATCAGATCCATGCAGCCGCAATCCAAGAGCCAATCAGGCAAGAGGAACATCCCGGGATTCTCCGCCATGTTGTGCTTGTACAAGAACAATCGCGCTGAAGAGGTGAGGGAGGCTTTTGCGAGCAATCTGATGGCGCAAAGCTTGATGCCCGACGAAGTGATAGTCGTCTTCGACGGTCCTGTTCCGCAGGATGTCGAGACCGTGGTCGAGGAGTTTGAAGGCAAGTTCAACATCCGCCGGGTCGTGTTTCCCGAGAATCAAGGCCACGGGCCAGCGCGCGCAGCGGCGATCGACGCCTGTAGTTACTCCTGGATGGCAATCGTCGACGCTGACGATATCTCCCGGCCGGATCGTTTCGAGAAACTGCTTGCCGCCGTGGCAGAGTACCCGGAATGCGCTGTCATCGGAGGGGGATATACCGAATTCCATGTCAAGAATGGCGAGATCATTACTGGCGCCAAGGTTTCGATGCCCGAGACATTGGAAGAGGTGGAAAGTTTCCTGCAAAGTCGGTCACCCGTGGCGCAGGCGACGGCTATTCTTCGGGTAGATGCGATCCGTGACGTCGGGAACTACAAGCCGTGGTTCAACAATGAAGACTATTATCTGTGGCTGCGGCTGGTGGCTGCCGGCTACAAGATCCGAAACATCCCCGATGATGTGCTCCTCGTGCGAACGGATCCTAATTTCTACCAAAGGCGTGGCGGCTTCCAATATTGGCGCAACGAGGTTTCTCTACAGCAATACAGCCTCGAAACCGGAACGACGACGCTTTCCAAATTCTTGTTCGGCGCGACCGTCCGCTTCGTCGTCCAAGTGCTATTGCCAAACCGCCTCCGAGTTTGGTTCTACAACGCAATCCTGAGACGACCATGATATCATTCGCGGAATACCGCTCAGTGCTTCAGGCGCTGAGCAAAGAGAACATCTTTTCAAAACGCATGGATACGCTGCACGGCTTTCAGCCGGACAGGGGATCGCTCTACCTCAAACATGATGTGGAGGCCCGCATCGATCGCGCCGTTCGGATGGCGCGGATAGAGGCGGAAGAAGGTCACTGCGCGACCTACTACGTCCAAGGCGATCTGTTGGAATCAAAGGGCGCTGACGCTCAGTTGCAGGAGATCGCAGGGCTGGGCCATGAAGTGTCCTTTCACTACGATGTCCTGGATTCCAACGAAGGCGACTATAACGCTGCGCAAGCCGAGTTCGCTCAATACTGCGCCAGATTCACGGCCTTGGGAAATAAGGTCACGACGGTCTGCCCGCACGGAAATCCGACCAAGTCAAGGGATGGCTGGAATTCGAACAAGGATTTCTTCCGTTCCGTCAAAGTACGCGAGCGATACCCAGACATGATCGACATCGTGGTCGATTTCCCTTCGCTCTTTCCTCAGGGCCGCTACCTCTCTGATGCCGGCAGGGTGCTGCGCGCCATCGGGTCGATTTCCAGTAACGATCTTTCCAATGAAACCGCGATGGATGACGGAGAAGCGATCGAGTGGGAGGATCTTGCAGGATTGGTCGAAAGGCACTGCGGCGTGGTCATGAGCATTCACCCCCATCGATTTTATGAAAACGAGCTGGCGCACAAGGGAGAGCTGATGGCATTCAATGCGCTGAAAAGTGCCTATTTGAAACTCAAACACATTCCGATCGTGCAAAGTGCGGCGAACCGCTTTTACAAGCTGGCACGGAAATTTTGACGCGCTAAAGGGTGGCAATGCGGCTGGGGCGGCGCGGGCAAGCGGCGAAGCTTCCAGCGATTTTCCCACCCACGGTGCCATGATTGGGGACAGAAGGAGCAATATGTGAGCAAGAAACCAAGAATTGGATATACTACAGGCGTCTTCGACATGTTCCATGTCGGCCACTTGCGTATTTTGGAACAAGCCAAGGCACAGTGCGATTTCTTGGTAGTTGGCGTGAGTTCTGACGCACTCGTGGCGCAATACAAGAAAAAGACTCCGATTATTCCCCTGCAGGACAGAAAGACTATCATAGAAGCGGTCCGCCATGTGGACATGGTTGTGGTCCAGAAGCATCGAGACAAGGTCAAGGCATGGGAAGAAATCCGCTTCGACGTCATGTTTGTCGGGGATGACTGGAAGGGCAATCGGGTCTTTCAGGAAGCCGAAAAGGTTCTCAACGGGCACGGTGTCGAGATCGTTTTCTTCCCTTACACCAAGCATGTTTCGTCAACGCAGCTAACCGAAGTGCTGAACCAGATTGATGCCGATACGAGGATTTAACGCGGCCTGTCCTTTGCGAGGCCGGCGCGCTAGAAATATCCGGGGCATAGACAGCAGGAGGGCATCGCATGCATTCTACCCTTGAAAAGTTCGGGTATCCGCAAACCCTGTTGGCCGAGACCCGCAATTGGTGCGCGGTGTTGCGGCCGACGCAGGTTACGCTGGGGTCGGTCGTGCTCGCGCACAAGGCTGCTGAGCCGCGATCGCTTGGCGAGGTTCCGGCCGAGGATTTTCAGGAATTCCCGACCCTGTGCGAGGCGATTGAGAGCGCATTGCGGAATGAATTCCACGCCAGGAAATTCAACTACTTGGCCTTTATGATGGTAGACCCGCAGGTCCACTTCCATGTCATTCCCCGGTATGATAGGCCCGTGCCGTTTGGCGGCCAAAGCTATTCCGATGAGAACTGGCCGGGGCCGCCGAACATCGCAGCCAAAATCGATCTTCCCGACGAAGATTTCTCTCAGTTGCACGAGCGGCTTTCGGCACAAATACAAGCAAACCTGTCCGAATAGGGCGCCACCGCGACAAGACATAGAATTGCAGCCAGGCAGGTCGCAGGAACTGGCGGATCCAAAGGAAATCTGGCTTGGAAATTGCCATCGTCCTTCTTTTTTACGCTTTCGCGTTTCTCGATGCTATTGCGCAGATACCGAAATATATCGGCGGTGCCATGTCACTGGGCGGTGTAGGGTTCACTGTCTCCAATATCATCCACACCGTTAAACGCGTATTCGTGGTTTCCTATCCGCCGATCGTCGCCCTCTACCTCTTGAGCCACGATCTGGATGCGCTGTTTAAGGTCATTTTCGCATGCTATTTCGGATCCGCGTTGATTGTTTGGATCGTCCTTCAAAACCGGACGCATTTCGAGAGGATGCTCGCGCGTCAGATCCATGCATTCGGCTCGGGAGGATCGCTGTGGAAAGCGTGGACCTGGCCCGAGGTACCCAGTGATGTGGAATTTCCATCGACCGCGGATGGCGAGAAGACATTCGAATTCGGCCTCTTCCTCTCTGCGCTTTGGATATACTTCTTCTTCGGCACGGTGTTCTTCCTGGTCAATGTCCTGGGTTATGCGTTTCAGCAATATGCGTCTGTTATACTTCAGCTTTCCGGTCTCTTCAACGCGATGGGGACCCTGATCCTGGCGTTTTATCTCGATCCCATTCTTGCCCGTGTGTTCGAGCGCGACCGGATCAGGGCAAGTCCTGCCCTGCGCAGCGTGTTGCTGGCTCAAATCGCAAATTTCGCCATACTTTCGCCAGCCTTCTTTTATGGCTTGTCACTCGTCTTCGTGGGCAGCTGAGCCGCGATAATCCGACAAGGCAAGCAAGACGAAAAAGAGAGAACATGCGCATCTATCTTTCTAGGCCGCATATGTCTGGCAACGAAGAAACCTGCGTGGCCGAAGCTTTTGCCTCCAACTTCGTGGCGCCGCTTGGTCCGCACCTCGATGCATTTGAACAGCGGGTATCGGACTACCTGGGCGGCGGCCTCCACTGTGTCGGACTGTCCTCGGGCTCTGCAGCGCTCCATCTGGCGCTGCGTATTGCCGAGGTGGGCGCAGGAGACGAGGTCTGGGTATCCTCCATGACGTTTGCAGGCGGTATCTTCCCGGTTAATTACCTGAGCGCCCACGCGCGGTTCTTCGACCTCGACTCGGACAGTTGGACCCTCGACGTCGCGACACTTTCGGAACAGCTTGCGATCGCCGCCAAGGAGAATCGCCTACCCAAGGCGATCGTTCCGACTGACCTTTACGGCCAAAGCGTTGCGCTCGACGAACTCGAATCCCTGGCGGCCGAATATGACGTTCGGCTGGTGGTCGATTCAGCCGAGAGCCTGGGAGCGTCATACAGCGATACTCGTAAAGCCGGGACCGGTGGCGATGCGGCCATTCTGTCGTTCAACGGCAACAAGATCATTACTACCTCAGGTGGCGGCATGCTTGTAACCAGGCACAAGTCATGGGCTGACGAAGCGCGCTTCCTGGCGACCCAGGCACGCGACCCCGCTCCGCATTACGAGCATTCGACCTTTGGGTATAACTACCGGCTCTCGAATATTTGTGCGGCGATTGGCCTCGGTCAGATGCAGGTTCTGGACGATCGTGTGTCGAGACGGCGAGCAATCTTCGAGCGGTACCGCGAGGCACTTTCGCGCCCTGGCTTCGATTTCATGCCCGAGCCGGAGGGACAATATTCGACACGGTGGCTCACGGCCTGCACGGTCGACCCGGCCGAGCTAGGGGTATCGCGCGAGGATATTCGCCTCATGCTGCTCGAGCATGAGATCGAAGCCCGGCCGCTGTGGAAGCCAATGCACATGCAGCCTCTGTTTGCGGGCGCACCCTATCATGGTGCCGGTTTCGATGAACGCCTGTTTGAGCAGGGCCTGTGCTTGCCCTCGGGAAGCGACATGACCGATATGGAGCAGGACGAGGTTATCGAGCGCATCCAGGGAATCTTGGCTTCTCGAGACTGACAGGGTTCGCTGCCAGCTAGGCAAGTGCCTCACGCCGCCGATTCGACTTTTGCCTTGGTTTCCGTCTCCTTGGATTGGCTGGCATGCCACACGAGGTCGGCCGGGAGTTCCTGCTGGGGGCTGTATTGCAGCGGTAGCGTCCGCAGCAGCTTGTTGATCTTTGGCATGTCGAAGGCTTTGCACGCGGCAAGCAATTGATCGAGTATCGGCATGAGCTCGTCCATGCGCATCGACACTTCAGACGCCGTCAGGATACAAGGGTGGACGGTCGGCTGTGGATTGTCTCCAATCAGCAGTTCCTCGTAAAGTTTCTCGCCCTTCCGTAACCCGGTGAAGCAGATCGGAATGTCACCCTGTTCAGGTAAGACATCCTCGGGCTCGTCAACGAAATAAGGTACCAATCCGTGCAGCTTGACCATGGTCACGGCAAGGTCAGCAATCTTCACCGCTTCACCCATGTCGAGCACGAAGACATCGCCGCCCTTGGCCATCGCGCCGGCTTGGATCACAAGCTGAGATGCTTCCGGAATGGTCATGAAGAAGCGGGTTATGTCCCTATGGGTCACCGTCACCGGTCCGCCGGCTTCGATCTGGTCGCTGAATAGGGGGATGACCGAACCGGATGAGCCCAGGACATTGCCGAACCGGACCATCGAGAAGGTCGTTTCGGTCGATTCCTGCCCAATGGCCTGGCAGATCAGTTCGGCAATGCGCTTGGTGGCTCCCATGATATTTGTCGGGCGGACCGCCTTGTCGGTGGAGATCAGAATGAGGTTCTCGACCTTGTGCTCGCGAGCGCGATTGGCGATGGCGAGGGTGCCAAACACGTTGTTGCGGATGCCCTCGACGACATTCTCCTCGACCAGCGGCACGTGTTTGTACGCCGCTGCGTGATAAATCGTCTGGATGCGGAAAGCCTTGATTGCCTCTCCAAGTCGCGACGAATTTTGGACCGAACCGAGGATGGGAACGATGCGGACTTTCGCACCACTCTGCTTGGCCGCTTTGGTCAGCTCGCCCTCGATCGAGAAAAGCGCGAACTCGGAAATCTCGTAAAGCACCAGCGATTCGGGTTCCTGCGCGAGGATTTGCCGACAGAGCTCGCTCCCGATCGATCCACCGGCACCCGAGACCATGACCCTCTTGCCAGCGATGTTATGACGCAGCAGTTCGGTATCGGGGGTAACCGCATCGCGGCCCAACAGGTCCTCGGGCGCGACGTTACGCAGTTCCGAAATCTTCGACTTGCCGCTGATGATGTCGGACAGACCCGGAATGGTCTTGACCTCCAGGTTCAGCCCCTCGAGCCTTGCGAAAATCTCCCGCCGACGCAGGTGAGTAATGTTGGGCAAGGCCAGCAATACCACTTCGATGCCCGCATCGTCGCGCAAACGCCGGATCTCGTCAGGAGAGTAAACCGGGCATCCGCCGACCGTAAGACCCTGCAGGTTCGGATCATCCTCGACAAAAGCAATCGGTGCATAATCGCGGCCGTGAAACAAGGAGGTTAGAAGTTCGCGGCCGGCCTGACCGGCGCCGTAGATAACCACCGGCCGCTTGGTAACTTGGAGCGGGGCGCGAAAAATCGCACTAACCGCAAATCGCAATCCCCCTACCGATAGTAGCAGGAGGACGCCTGAAATGATCGAAACGGAGCGCGGGATGCCAGCTATGAGCAGTGCATTGCTAAACAGCAGGGTCACCATGAAGACAAGGATGCCCTTACCAATCGCGACGAACACCTTGCCCGACACGAAGCGCACGAGCGACCGATACAGACCGGCGCGCCAGAATGTGACGAGTGTTGCAGCGATCGCAATCGCGAGCGGCGTCCAAATCCGCTGATTGGCGAAGAAATCCAGGCTTTCAAGGCGGATGACCATGGCAGCGACGAAACAAATGACGCATAAAACGGCATCAAGGATGAGCTGCAGCGCTATTTTCTGTTTTCGACTCAAGCCAGACAACTGCGTGATATGTTTAGTCATTCAAGCCGTCCCGAAATCCCATTCCTGCGTGATCACCTGAGGCTGCAAATGGTATCGACGTGCGATTCAGTCAACTGGCGGCGCATGCTCAAGCTCTCCTATGGATGGCGAGGGCACGAAGTGCAAATGACCCTATGCCGTCGCGGCTCGCAGACGCCGCAAAATCGCGAGACCACGAGGGCAACGCTCCGCCACTTAGGTATTGATACATAGCTCGTTCAAAATGGGTTCGGTCTTTCAGCTTTCGATCGACCTGCTAGGGGGGCACCTGCCAGCCAGTCGGGCTGTGAGACACTGAGAAGTAAAGCCATTAGAATGACCGCGAACACCGAATTCCGCCCTCAAACTGTTTGGGTGTTACTGCTGCTCCTGACAGGCGCTGTAGCCTTTCTCGGGGGAAGCTCACGCTCCGATGCGGCCCAGCTGATGGTTCTCAGGCCCCTGTCAGCCATCTTTCTGATGATCGCGCTCTACAATTTCCGCGCACAGCATGTGGCTGGCGTGCGTTGGCTTGTGTTTCTATTGATCTCTCTGGCAATCTTGATGTTGGTTCAAGTCATCCCTCTGCCGCCAGAGATCTGGCACCGTCTACCAGGCCGCCAGCCGATCGTTGCGATGGACGCCTTCCTCGGCTTCGAGGAATTGTGGCGGCCGCTTTCTCTCAATCCTTGGCGCGCATGGAATGCCCTGGCGAGCCTAGTGGTCCCTGCAGCAGCCCTTTTGCTTGCGCTTGCAATGCGGGCAAAGGTTGAAACGCTGCTGATTCTGGTTGCCGGTATGGGTGCGCTTGATGCCATGCTCGGGCTTCTGCAGGTCGCGACAGGATCAGCGAGCCCCTTCTATTTTTACGAGTACAGCAATCGCGGTTCGCCGATTGGGATTTTCGCAAACGAGAATCATTCCGCGATCTTCTCAGCATGCTCGCTGTTGGTTCTCGCACGCCTGACGCTGATGCAGGCGGCCGAACGCGGCGGCAAGGTGCTAAGGACCATTTACCCTATCGTGTTCGTCTTCGTATTGGTTGTGGGGCTGGTCAGCAGCTCTCGCGCAGGATTCCTGGCTATTATAGGGGCCTTGGTGACTGCGGCCGTACTGGCCCAGGCAACCTACGCCTCGAGAAAATCCGGGGCGGCTGGCACCAAGAAGAAAGACGCGTGGCTATCGCCTCGACGCGTTGCCCCCGTGCTTGCGCTGTCGCTGCTGTTTGCCCTTCCTGCCCTGTTTATCGCCTTTGATTCAGTACCTGCATTTAACGATATATTCGCGACCGATCCACTTGAGGACCTGCGCTGGCAACTCCTCCAGGTTTCCTTGGCGATGATGGCTGATTTCTGGACAACCGGAATCGGGTTCGGCGCGTATGAACAAGTCTATCACATCTACGAACCGACCGAACTCCTGCGGGGTACCTACGTCAATCAGGCGCACAATGACTGGGCGCAACTCGTTATCGAAGGAGGAGTCGTCGCGATCATTCTTCTTGGCGGCTTGCTGGCCTGGATCGGCCGCAACGTGTGGTTGCTCGGCCGGGGGCCCGGCGCTTCTTTCACGCTGCAGATTTTTTGGTCTGCGATCTTGTTAATCATTGCGCTGGCCTCGGTGATAGATTACCCGCTGCGCGCCCCGGCTTTCCAACTAGCAGTTGTGTGGCTGTTGCTTGCGCTGGCACTTGATGTCCAAGAAAAAAGACGTCAGGCGCAACGCGCTGGTAGCGCTGGGTAACCACAGTGTATTTTCGCCTAAGGACAAGGGCTTGCCCCGAACCGGAGATGACAATGTTTACCCGCAATGCAATTGCCATCCTTTTGGCAGTTATATTGGCTGCCTGTGCCCCGACAGATCGCACCTATGGCGCAAGTTCGGACATCGAAGTCACGGCGTTGGATACGCTCCCAGAGCCGCGCGGCGATTTCATGTACAATATCGGACCTCAAGAAGCGCTGCAGATCGATGTGGTCGGCGCAGAGTTGCTGAGCGGCAAATTCCTCACCGACGACAGGGGCGGCGTGGAATTCCCTCTGCTCGGTTATATCGATTTCGGTGGCAAATCACCGGCAGAAGCAGCGGCGTTGATCGCTGATGGATTGCGCGGGGAATATGTGAAGAACCCTCAGGTTCGGATCATTCCCGAAGAATTTCCTGTTCCGACCATTTCGGTTGGCGGCGAAGTGGAGCGCCCCGGCAGCTATCCCGCGCCAGGCAAGCAGACGTTGCTGCGCATGGTCAATGCGGCGGGCGGACTCGATGACTACGCCCGTCTGGACGATGTGCTCGTGTTCCGTACCGTCGACGGACAAAACTACGTGGGGCTTTATAATCTGAAGGCGATCCAGCGCGGTAATTATGACGATCCGCGGCTGTTTCCGAATGATATCGTCATGGTCGGCGATTCCCCGGGGCGCCGCCGTTTCGAGCAATTTCTCCAATTGGTACCGCTCGCTACTGCCGCGTCGGTCATCATCGATCGCACGACAAGGTGAATACATTGAATGTGACCTCTCTCGTGACCGCTGACGGGTCTGACTATCGCTTGCTTGCGGATGAGTCGGACGCGGCAGATGACGGTTTTTCAATTGACATTGAGCGCTTCATCACCGAGGCGCGCAAGCTTCGGTTCTGGCTTGCCGGGATTATCGGCTTTGCGCTGGTGGCCGGCGTAATCGTCACCTTGCTCGCCACCGAGCAATTTCGTGCCGAGGCCCGGTTGGAAGTGAGCCAGGTCACTGCCAATGTGACCGATATCGATGACCTCAGGCAGGAATCGATGATTTCCGAGCTTCAGTATCTGAAGACGCAATACAAACTGCTGGAATCGCGCTTCATTGCCAGCCGCGTCATCGAAGCCGGCAATCTGATGCGCGACAATCAGTTCCTCCAGGCATTCGGTATCGATCCCGAGGAAGAATTTGACGAAAATGACATCAGCGAGGCCTTGCTTGATCGCCTGTCGGTCAACCCGATCACGCAATCGAGCCTCGTCGACGTTGCCTTCATCAGCGCCGACCCCGTCGTTTCGGCGGAGATTACCAATCTCTGGGCCCAAGAATTCATCCGTGCCAACTATGACAAACGCTTCGGCACCAATGTCGAGGCCCGTGAATTTCTCGGCCAGCAACTGGAAGAGCTGAGGATCCGGCTTGCCGAGTCCGAAGCGGAACTGGTTGAATACGCCAACCGCAACGAGATCCTTGTTCTCGACACGAACACCAGGACCGATTCCAGTGGTTCCGAAACAGCCGGGCAATCGCTGATAGGTGCTGACCTGACGGCGATCAATTCTGCGCTTGCGCAAGCTGTCACTGATCGGATTTCGGCTGAAGCAACCCTGCGTGCCGGGGCTGTCGGGCCGCGCGTCGAGCAAAGCGCCCTGCGTGCGCGGCTCGCCGAAGCTTCGGCAGAGCTCGCATCGCTGCGTGCCAATTTCGGCCCCAATTACCCGGTTCTTCTCGAAAAGGCTGCCGAGGTCGAATCCCTGCGTTCCGCAATTTCGGAACAGCGCCAGGCAGACCAGGGGCAGCTGCAGACCGCCTATAACGCTGCCGTCATGCGCGAGCGCCAACTTCGCGATCAACTCAACAGGGTCAAATCGCGCTTCCTCGGGCAGCAGAGCCAAGGAATCCAATACGGCATCTTGCAGCGCGAAGTCGACACCAACCGCGAACTCTACGAAGCCTTGCTGCAACGCTTCAAGGAGCTTGAAGCTGCTGGTGCAGGCCAAAACAACATCACGCTGATCGACGAGGCTACGCCGCCGGAAGAACCCTATGCTCCATCCTTGGCGCAGAACGTTCTTCTTGCGCTTTTGCTTGGCCTCCTTGCCGGTGCCGCCCTAGTCTATCTGCGTGTATTCCTGAGCAAGTCATTGCAGGATCCACAGGACGTGCGACGCGTGCTCAAGATCCCGCTTCTGGGCGCTATTCCTCTTGTGAAGACAAGCGATATCCTCGAGGAAATCGCGACCCGTAGCTCCGAGATCAACGAAGCCTACACGTCGGTTCGGACCAACCTTAGCCTGCTGACTACAGCTGGCGCTCCGCAGGTTCTGATGCTGACTTCGTCAGTACCGAGCGAGGGCAAGAGCATTTCCTCGGCATCGCTCTCGGCGTCGTTCGTACAACTGGGCAAGCGAACCCTGCTGGTTGATGGCGATCTGCGCAATTCGCGCCTTATGAACCTGTTTGGGCAGACCAATCCCGAAGGTAAAGGCCTCTCGCGACTGCTTACCGCGCCGGATGCGTCGATCTCGGAATCGGTCTATCATCTCGACGACCTTGGTTTCGACTTCATGCCGGTAGGCCCGAAACCACCAAATCCGGTCGAGTTGCTGGCCAGCGACCGCATGCGGCAGGTCATTGAACTTGCCCGGCAGGAGTATGACCAGGTTATCATCGACAGCGCTCCCATGCTGTCACTGGCCGACGCAATTGAACTGTCCAAGGCCGTAGAGGGTGTCGTCTTCGTCATCGAATCTGACCGCATCAAGCTGCGGGGTATCGAGATGGCGCTGCACCGCCTGCGGGCTGCCGGTGCAAACATCGTCGGCGGAATCGTGACCAAGCTGAAGATTGGCGATGCCGACTTTGGCTATGGCTATGGCTACGGCTACGGCTACGGCTACGGCTATGGAGACGAGGACCGGGCCGATAGCGAAAGCGAAACCGAGGTGGCTCGGGTTTGAGCTTCTCCAGAAGATGAAGTTCAGTCAAAAACTCGTGCTGATGTCCGTCCTGGGCCTGGGCCTTGCCGGTATCTTGATGCTGCAGGCAATGAGCGGGTTTGCCGCTCGGCGTGCGCCCGACCTGGCGACTTCGGTGATGTCGGGCAATGGCGAAGCGACGGACCGGCTCGCGTTTGCCCGGTTCCTGGGGGGCGTTTCGGACCCGGAGAATCCAGCGGCAGTTGCGCAGTCTGCGCAGTTGGCGGCGCCGCTCGCCCGTCAAGCATTGGCGATCGAGCCGCTTTCGACGCGATCGCTTACGGTGATAGGGCTCGCCGAAACAGACCTTGAGCAGCAGTCCAAATTCCTCGCCCTTGCGGATAAGATCAACCGCCGGGATATCTCGCTTCAGGGTGTGCGGCTGGGAAACCAGGTCGCCGCTGAAGATTTCGATGGCGTATTCGATACCGTTGACCGGATCTTGCGTGCGGGCCCGGAATTTTCCGATCAGTTTTTTCCGGTTGTGCTCATGGCTTTTCGGGAAGAGCGCGGGGTGGCGCGCTTGTTCGAATTGTCAGAGGGCAATTCTCCGTGGCTCAACAGATTCCTAATCTATGCTGTCCGCGAAGGCAGTGTGCTGGAAGAATTGGCGGCATTTCGCAGCCGGGCCAATGTCGATGACGAGCAATTCGATAACCTTCTGATCTCCAGCCTCACCAAGCGAGGTTACTATGACCTGGCACAGGATCTCTATCGACGGCTGACGGCGAAGGCGGGCGATGCCGAGCAGATTGCGGCACAGCCGCTCGGCTGGCATTTCCGGTTTTCGCCCTTCGGATGGTTGTTGGCAGACCGTTCCGGATTTCGAGCCCAGCCCGCCAAGGACGGAGACGGTATCGATATCAATGTCGGCGCTGGCGAGGATGGTGTGCTGGCGGAACGAGTGATTGCGGCTCCCGGTGGTTCATTCGGGATTGCGGTCAATCACGATATCAAACGTCCCGAGCAGTTGCGGTATTTTCGCTTGTTGCTGCACTGCGGCGATATTTCCAAGCCGTTCTTCCAGGCGCCAATGGTCGACCAGCGCAACAGCTTCAAGGTCGGGCAAGCGCCGCAGGGATGCGACTTTGTGCACGTGGCGCTATATGCCCGGGTCTTTTCAACGCAGCCACCACTTCGTGGCCATGTTTCCGAGGTTGCGTTGATCGACGGCTGAAGGCACCAGGCCTGCACCCGAGCATCCCGACACTTGGGCTCAGCTGACCGCGATGTCGGGCGCGTCTTCTTGTTTCATTCCGACGACATGGTAGCCGGCATCGACATGGTGGGTCTCACCGGTCACGCCTGATGACAGGTCGGACAGGAAATAGACGCCCGACCCGCCGACATCATCGATCGTGATGTTCCGTCGCAGCGGTGCATTGAGCTCGTTCCACTTGAGGATATAGCGGAAATCGCCGATCCCGCTCGCCGCCAAGGTCTTGACCGGACCGGCACTGATCGCGTTGACGCGGATGTTTTGCGGGCCGAGATCATTGGCAAGATATTGCACGCTGGTTTCAAGCGCCGCCTTGGCCACCCCCATCACATTGTAATGCGGAATGACCTTCTCGGCTCCATAATAGGTCAGCGTGACGATCGATCCGCCATTGGGCATCATCTCGGCAGCGCGCTTGGCCACCGCGACGAGCGAATAGGCCGAGATGTTCATTGTCATCAGGAAGTTTTCGAGGCTGGTGTCGACATATTTGCCGCGCAGCTCGTTCTTGTCCGAAAAACCAATCGCGTGGACGACAAAATCGATCGTCTCCCAGCGCTGCTTGAGCGTGGCAAAGGCACTGTCGAGCGCGTCCATATCGGAAACGTCGCACTCGAAGGTAAAGTCCGAGCCCAGTTGTTCGGCCAGCGGTTTCACCCGCTTGCCAAGCGCCTCGCCCTGGTAGGAAAAGGCCAACTCGGCGCCGTGCTCGGCCAATTGCCGGGCGATACCCCAGGCCAACGATTTATCATTGGCAAGCCCCATGATGAGGCCTCGCTTGCCCTGCATCAGACCGGTCATTCGCACGTTCTCCTGTTTGCCGTGTGCACCCAGCTTCTAGTCAGGAAGTGGCATCTCTCCAAGAGGCACGTCGGAGGATTTGGGGGGCGGTTCGGCCAGCGCCGCGTTGAGCTCGGCACCAACGACCACGCCGATGCCCACCAGCCAGAAGAAGAACAGGGCGATCATGATCCCGGCCAGCGATCCGTAGGTAAGGTCGTAGGCAACGAATCTTTGCAGCACGATCGGCATGGTCACCGTTACTGTCACCCACCAGACCGTGACCAGCAATGCGCCGGGCCACTTGGGATAGCGGCGGCGGCGATATTCGTTCGGGGTCAGGCTGTAAAACAGTAGGTATATCGACGCGAACAGGCCGAGCGCGGGGACGATCCGCGACAAGGAAAGTTCGCCAAGAAGATTGGTAAGCTGGGGGACGTAGGCAGAAATGAACTGCTGCGCCGTGGTGATCAGGAATTGTGCCAGCAGCGAGAACATCAACAGGATCACGGCGCCGATGATGGTGGCCATCGACAGCAATCGATACTGCCAGAATGCCCGCGTCGCGCGTGTGCCATAGGCGCGGCGCAGGATGTCGCGGATGGTCTCCACCAAGCTGCCCACGGTCCACAGGCCAATCAATCCACCGACCCACAACAGCCAACCGCTGCGCGAATCCACCACGGTGCGCGCGACCGGCTCGATCACGCCCCTGACGGTCGGCGGCAGTGCCAGTAGCACGGCATTGATAGTCGCCATGCGCTCGCTTTCCTCGCCCAGTACCGAGAATATTGCTGCCCCGACGATAAAGAATGGAAAGATCGCCAGCATCGAGAGATATGCGAGGTTGCCGGCATGGATGAAGCCGTCGTTATAGGTACTGACCGCGACGCGTTTGAAAACCTCGATAACGCGATCATACAGGTTCTGCCGCGCCGGCGTATTGAGCAACCGCGATCGCCGCCGCCATTCGGGAGTGGGCGAGTGGATTGCGCGCTGTTCGGTGTCTGGCAGTTCAGCTTGCGTAATTTTGCTGCTCCCCTGCCTGGCCCTACACGCCCAAATCGCTGCGCGGGTTGCTCTTGTCCTGCCAGTCTTCCAACCGCTTGGCCAGTTCGACGGTATCCTCGGGCAGGGCAATCTGCAGCTTCACCAGCTGGTCGCCGCGCTGGCCGTTCTTCTTCGTGAACCCCTTGCCACCCAGGCGCATGACCGTGCCGCCCGTCATTCCGGGCTTGATGGTCAGCATGACCGGGCCGTCGACAGTCGGCACCCTGATCTTGGCCCCATGCACGGCCTCGTCGAGCGTCAGCGGAAGATCGAGCCGCACGTTGTAGCCGTCGCGCTCGAAGAAGGGATGGGGATCGACAGAGATGGTGACGATGCCGTCGCCGGTTCCGCCGGGACCTTGCTCTCCCTTTCCCTTGAGCCGCATCTGGGTCCCGTCCTCGAGACCCGCGGGCAGCTTGAGATCGATTGTCTTGCCATCGGCGAGGGTAATGCGCTGGTCACGTCGCGAAGCGGCATCGGTGAAGGGAACCTTGAGCCGATATGCGATATCGGCGCCCTTTCGCGGCGGTGTCCGAGGTGGAGCCTGCGACCGCCGTCCGAACGGCGACCCGCCGCCGCGCCCGCGCGGACCACCACCGCCGAATAGCCCCTCGAACAAATCGCCAAGATCGACTTCTTCGCCGCCAAAGCCCTGGAAATCCTCGGGCCGGTATTGTTGCCGGCCGCCGCCGCCGCCGCCGCCGCCTCCGCCCATTCCGGCAAACGGATTGGTCGGATTGCCCTCGGCATCAATTTCGCCGCGATCGAACCGGGCCCGCTGGTCCTTGTCGGACAGCAGGTCGTAGGCGTTGGTGACGGTGGAGAACCGCTCTGACGCCTTGGGATTGTCCTTGTTGCGGTCAGGGTGAAGCTCCTTCGCGAGCTTGCGATAGGCGCTTTTGATCTCGCTTTCTGAGGCGGTGCGGGACACACCAAGGGTTTGATACGGATCAGCCATTGCGTGTGTTAGCTAGGTGCAGCAGTGGAGAGGTGCAAGCACCGCTTTACGCAGCGCCCCGGTCGGCTATATCGGCGCCGATAACACATTGATGGATTGGAGACTTCCTTGAAGAAGGAAAACGGCAAGCGTGCACTGATAACCGGGGTGACCGGTCAGGACGGTGCGTATCTTGCGCGATTGCTGCTGGAAAAGGGCTATGAAGTCCACGGTATCAAGCGTCGTTCCAGCAGTTTCAACACCGGGCGGATCGAGGAAATCTACCAGGACCCGCACGAGCCTGATCCACGACTGATCTTGCACTATGGCGACATGACCGATGCCACCAACCTGATCCGTATCGTCCAGGAGTGTCGCCCGCACGAGGTTTATAACCTGGCCGCGCAGAGCCATGTCCAGGTGAGCTTCGAGACCCCGGAATACACCGCCAATGCGGACGCCGTGGGCCCGCTACGCCTGCTTGAGGCGATCCGGATACTGGGGCTGGAAAAACACACCAGATTCTACCAGGCTTCGACTTCTGAGCTCTTCGGATTGGTGCAGGAAACCCCGCAGAGCGAGACAACTCCGTTCTATCCGCGCAGTCCCTATGGCGTCGCCAAGCTCTACGGATACTGGATCACCGTCAATTATCGCGAGGCCTACGGCATGCACGCGTCCAACGGCATCTTGTTCAATCACGAGAGCCCGCTTCGCGGCGAGACTTTCGTGACCCGCAAGATTACCCGTGCTGCCGCGGCTATTGCGCTGGGGAGGCAGGATACGCTGTTCCTGGGCAATCTCGATGCCCAGCGCGACTGGGGCCACGCCCGCGAATATGCCGAGGGCATGTGGCGGATGTTGCAGCAGGATGAGCCGGGCGATTACGTTCTGGCTACCGGCAAGATGACCTCGGTGCGCGAGTTCACCCGTTGGGCCTTTGAAGACGCCGGCATCTCGCTAGAATTCAAGGGCGAAGGCGTCGAAGAGACCGGCGTGTGCGCCAAGACCGGCAAGGTTCTGATCAAGATCGACCCGCGCTATTTCCGGCCGACCGAAGTTGACCTGCTGCTGGGCGATCCATCAAAGGCACGCAGGGTGCTCGGGTGGGAAACCAAGATCAGTGCGCGCGAACTGGCCCGCGAGATGGTCGAGGCTGACCTTGACGTCATGCGGAGCGACCCGATCGCAAAAGACTGACGTGCTGCAGAATTGATGGTCAGCAGGGCTGGGCGATCAAGGCCTGGCCCCGCACGCATTCTATGGCCACGATATTATCGACAAGCGCGCAGGCTCCAGCCGCGACAGGTGAGCCGCCGACGCGATAGTCGCCTTTTATCGGGACCAGCAACACCGGGCCACGATAGCGTCCAGAAAGCTCAACGCTGGGCGCGCCCTCGATCCTGACGAGCCGAAAATGCGGACCGTCGACCAGTTGCACCTCGCCGCTCGCTAAACCCGTGTGGCGAAGATCTTTGGCATAGGGTTCGGGTCTCGCCACTTCCAGCGCGAGGTCGAGATGCAGTTCGCGCGGGCGCCCGTAGTCATAGAGGCGATAGGTGATGTCGCTGTTCTGCTGGACCTCGATCAGCGAAATACCTGGCCCGATGGCGTGAATCGTCCCCGCGGGCAGGTAGAAGAAATCACCAGCCTTCACCTCGTGCCAGGCCAGTAGGTCTTCAATCGAACCGTCGAGCGCGGCGAGACGCAGCTCGGTTGTCGAGCACGCGCGGTTGAGCCCGACGGCGAGCCGGGCGCCGGGTTCGGCATCGATAATGTACCAGCATTCTTCCTTGCCGCTTGCCCCATCAGGCGCTTGTTCGCCTCCGGGATGGACCTGGACCGACAGCTTCTCGCTGGTGAACAGGTATTTCACCAGCAATTGCGGCAGGTTCGGCGGTGGATCGAACCAGATCTCGCCGGTTCGGCCATTGCCGGCCTGGCAGAAAGGCGCGGGAAGTTGGTCCCGGCCCCAGATTTTCTCGACATGGTGGGTAGACAGCAATTGCATCAGCGGCCCTGCGCCCCGGGCAGCGTGCCAACTTTCTGCGCATCCTTGGCGGTCGTGACCAGCACTTCGTCGCCATCAACCACGATAATGATGTTATCGAGCCCCACTACGGAGACGCGCGGGCCATCGCTGTCTACGAAAACGTTGTTGGCTTCCAAAAGGTCACATGTCCCGTTCAAAGCGCCGCCGCGCGCCTCGGCTAGGGCCTGCCAGTTGCCGATGTCGGACCAGCCAATGTCGGCCGGTATCATGGCCGCGCTACCGGTTGGCTCCATCACTGCGTAATCGATAGAATCGCCCTCAATGGCTTCGAATGCCGCCGGGGCCGGGCGAAAGACCTGGTCGGTCTCTCTGCCGTCGCGCGCCGCTTCGGCGACATGCTTCGCCATGGTCGGGCGATGGGTGGAAAGTTCCTCGATGAAGCGACCGGCCATGAACAGGAAGATGCCCCCGTTCCAGCTGTAGCTTCCTTCGGCAAGGAACCGCTCGGCTGTGGCAAGGTCCGGTTTCTCCACAAATTGATCAATTCGGAAACCCTGGCCGAGCGGCTCCCCGCGCTTGATGTAGCCATAGCCTGTCTCTGGCCGGTCGGGCGTTATGGAGAGGCTGACTAGATAACCGTCCCGCGCCAGAACACCGCCGGCCTTGGCCGCTGCCACGAACGCTGGGACATCCTCGATATAGTGGTCGCTCGGGCACACCAGCATGACCGTGTCAGCCGGTACGCGATGCGCTGCCAGCGCAATGGCCGGCGCAGTGTTTCGCCCGACGGGTTCGGCCACCAGCGAGAGGCTTGCCCCGGCTTGCTCGCGCACCAGCGGCACGTGGGCTTCTCCTGCAACCACCACCGGTGAAGCAAAAACGCTCTGTTCTCCCACCCGGTCGAGAGTCTGTTGGAACAGTGTCCGCTCGCCTAACAGTTGTAGGAACGGCTTCGGCTTGTGCGCGCGGCTACGCGGCCACAGCCGCGTGCCTCCGCCGCCGCACAAGATAACAGGCTGGATCAGATCGCTCATTGCGTTGGGGCAATAGCACGAAATTTCAGAATAAAAGGTTCAATTGATATGACCTGCGCGAGGGGGTAGGTCGCGCTTCGAAGGACGGTGCCGTGAGCGAACACAATACCAGCGAAATTCCTGCAACCGATCCGATCGCGCTGTTTGGCGAATGGCTGGCCGATGCGCGTGAGAGCGAGCCCAACGATCCGACCGCGATGGCTCTGGCGACCGCCACCCCCAACGGTGCGCCGTCGGTGCGGATGGTGCTGCTCAAGGGCCACGGGCCGGACGGGTTCACGTTCTACACCAATGCGGAGAGCCGCAAGGGACGCGAGATTCGTGCCAACGGCCACGCTGCGCTCCTGTTCCACTGGAAGAGCCTGCGCCGACAGATCCGCATTGAAGGCAGCTTGAGCGAAGTCGGAGCGGAAACCGCCGATGCATATTTCCACTCGCGCGCCCGCGATTCCCAGATCGGCGCGGTTGCCTCCGACCAGTCGCGGCCACTTGAAGACCGTGCCGCTTTCGTGGCGAAATTCGCCGAGGTTGAAGCGCGCTTTTCTGGGTCCGAGGTCGAGCGCCCCGCTCACTGGACCGGCTTCACGCTCGATCCGGAGCGTATCGAATTCTGGCTCGACCGGCCCAATCGCCTGCATGACCGTCGCCTGTTCACTCGTCATCCGGCCGACAGTGCCCGTGGCACTCCGCGGTGGTCCAACACACTGCTTTACCCGTGACGGATAGCGCCGACTCCCGCCGCGCCTCGCTGACCCGCTCGGCTGCCTACGCCTCGATCGCGACGGCGCTGTTCCTGGTCGGGCTGAAGGTATGGGCAACATGGCGGACCGGTTCGATGGCGATGCTCGGCAGCCTGGCTGATACCGCGCTCGACCTGATAGCCAGCATCGCCACACTGATCGGCGTCTGGATCGCTTCGCTCCCGGCCGATCGCAATCACCGCTTCGGCCACGGCAAGGCCGAATCGCTGTCGGCGATCTTCCAGGTCATGCTGATTGCGCTGTCTTCCGCTGCGATTGCCTTTCGTTCGCTGCTCAATCTGGTCGAGGGAAGCAGGGTCACAGGGGCGCAGGACGGCATCGCGGTTTCCTTGATCGCGATTGTCGCCACGTTGGCGCTGCTGGCGTGGCAACGTCACGTGATCGCCCAAACGCAGTCGGTCGCAATCAGGACCGATCATCTCCATTACCAATCGGATCTCATGCTCAATGCGGCGGTGATAGCGGCCCTGGTGCTCGACCAGTATCTCGGCCTATCCGGGGCCGATCCGCTTTTCGGCCTCGCCATTGCCGGATGGCTGCTGCTCAGCGCTTGGCGTGCCGGCGGCGAGGCGGTCGACAATCTGATGGACAAGGAGTGGCCCGAGAAAAAGCGCCAGCGCTTTGTCGAGGTTGCAGCGCGCCATCCGGAATTGTCAAACCTGCACGATCTGCGCACGCGCACGGCGGGAGCGCGCGACTTCGTGCAATTCCACGTCGACCTGCCCGAAGAGATGACCGTGGGCGAGGCGCATGACATCATCGAACGGGTAGAGGAGGACTTGCAGAAGGCCTTTCCCGAAGTCGACCTACTGATCCATATCGACCCTGCCGGCCATGTCGACGAGCCCGACAACCCGCTGGTCGAGGAAGACGAGTTTGCCAAGCTCGAGGACAAGCCATGACTGGGTCGCGCACACTACCCTATTGGCACGTCGATGCCTTTGCCGATCGGCCCTTCGCCGGCAACCAGGCGGCGGTGATGCCGCTGGAAGATTGGCTGCCCGATGATGTGTTGCAGGCGATCGGGGAAGAGAACAATTTCGCTGAAACCGCCTTTGTCGTGCCCGATGCCAGCGGCGAAGCCGATTACGAATTGCGCTGGTTTACGCCCGCTTGCGAAATACGCCTGTGCGGTCATGCAACACTGGCCTCGGGTCATGTCCTGCTCGCCCGCGATGGGGGCGAACGGGTCACCTTTCGGACCCGCAAGGCCGGCTGTCTCGAGGTCCGGCGCAGCGATGCGGGCTATGAATTGGCGCTTCCGGCCATTCCCACCGAAAAGGGACAGTGGGATGAGGCCGCCGACCTGCTCGGTGCCGCGCCGAAAGAAGTTTGGCTCAATCCCGATGGCTACGGCATTTACCTGTTCAGGGACGAGGACCAGGTGCGCGCGCTCGACCCCGATGTCCGCGGGTTGGGAATGCTCGGCGACGACCAGTTCATTTGCACCGCGCCGGGGCGCGAGACTGATATTGTCAGCCGTGTGTTCGTTCCCGGCGGCGGGGTCGACGAAGACAGCTTCACCGGATCGGCCCATGCCGTACTGACCCCGTTCTGGGCCAGTCGTCTGGGCCGCGACAGTTTCACCGCCTTCCAGGCCTCGCAGCGTGGCGGTCATGCCGCTTGCCGGCTCGACGGCACGCGCGCCTGGCTTGGCGGATCCTGCGTCACCGTGGTTGAGGGGGTGTTCTATCTTTCGGGGTAGAGCTCGATGATATCATTCATCTGGCGCAGCAATGCGCTGCGCTGCGGGCCATCGGAATGACCCAGCCGCACTATCGTCAGCCGTTGGCGCGGCGAGACCACCACATACTGCCCCATGTGCCCGATCATCGCGAACACGCCTTCAGGCCGGGAAATAGGGTGCAGCGCATTTTCGGGATCGGCGGCTCCGAAATTGAGCCATGTCTGCCCGCCATAAAACTCCGCCCGGGGGCTCGAGCCGGTCATAAACCGCACCCAGCGTCGGGGAAGGATCTGCGCCCCGGCGATCGAGCCACCGTTGCGCAGAAACTCGCCGAACTTGGCCCAGTCGCGCGCGGTCGCGTGGATGAGGCTGCCGCCGATGAGCGTGCCGCTGGCATCGAATTCGGGCACCGCCGAGGTCATCCCCAGCGGCCCGAACAGCCGCGCATCGAGAAACTCGCTTACCGCGCGGCGACGGGTTTCGGGGTCGTCGCTCCCCTTGGCAATGACCCGTGCGGCGATGTCGGCGAGGATGACAGTGGTATTGCTCGAATATTCGAACTTGGCCCCTGGCTCTGACTCGAGCGGCTGCTCCTTCGCCCAGCGAGCCATGTCGTCGCGCCCGTCGAGAAAGAGCATCCGCACCTCGGACGAATCATAAGGCGGGTCGCCGGCCTCGGTATGGCGCAGCCCGGAGCGCATCTGCAGCAATTGGCGCAAGGTGATCTCCCCGCGCGGATCTCCGGGACGGCGCCATGCAGGAAGGGGCGGGCTGTCATCGAGTTCGAGCTGTCCGTCGGCTTCCAGCAACCCGATCATCACGGCGGTTACGGTCTTGGCCATCGACCAGCTAACGAAACGGGTGTCGGCATCATAGCCGGGGGCATAGCGTTCGGCGGCGATCTCTCCACCATACATGACGATGGCGGCGCGGGTTTCTCCCACGGCTTCGTCAGTGAACAAATGGTCGAACTGGCGCGCCAATTGCTTTGTCGGGGCGCCCGGATCCTCGCTCATTGCCGCCAGCGCTTCTTCACTCAGTGGTGGTTCGGACGGTGCGGAGTCGGAGCAGCCGGCAAGGCTTGTCGCAAGCGCCAGCATGGCGATAAGGGGAACGGAGCGAAGGCGCATGGTGCGGCTTTCGCATGACGGGAATTCGATTGGCAATGGTGAAAAGATCGGCAGCTTCCAGGATCGCGCGCTCGACCCGTCCCGCGCGCCGCTGGCCGTGGGCCGCGCTGGCGCTACTAGCGGTGGTGGCTGCGCTGTTGTACTGGTTCTGGACGCCGATCACCGGTTATGCGCAGGTTTCGACCGCCTACAGCGCGCGGGTGGCTTGTTCGTGCCGCTTCGTCGCAGGACGCACACTGGATGATTGCGCCAAGGACAAGCTGGCAGGCATGGAACTGGTTTCGCTCAGCGATGACGAGGACGAACAAAGCGTTACTGCACGTTTCCTGCTCGTCGCCAGCGACACCGCGCGCCTACGCGATGGTTATGGCTGTGTGCTCGATCCTTGGGACGGCTAGGCCCTCAAGCCAGTCACGTTTTCGAGGAACCAGCGATAAGTGGCGGCCATGCCGTCTTCGAGTGAGACGCGCGGTTTCCAGCCGAGGCCAGCGATCTTCGACCCGTCCATCAACTTGCGCGGGGTGCCGTCGGGCTTGCTGCGATCGTGCTCGATACGCCCCTCGAAACCGACAGCCTTGCACACTGCCTCGGCCAGTTCGTTGATGGTCAGGTCGGTGCCGGAGCCGAGATTTACGTGGCTCTCGTCCGAGTAATTCTCGAGCAGGAAGATACAGCCGTCGGCGAGGTCGTCGACATGCAGGAATTCGCGCCGCGGTGTGCCGCTTCCCCACAGGGTGATGTTGTCCGCGCCGCTGAGCTTTGCTTCATGCGCCTTGCGCATCAGGGCCGGCAAGACATGGCTGGTCTCGAGATCGAAATTGTCGCCCGGCCCGTAAAGATTGGTTGGCATGGCGCTGATGAAGTCGCGCCCATATTGCCGGCGATAGGCCTGGCACAGTTTGATCCCGGCGATCTTGGCCACTGCATACCATTCATTGGTGGGTTCTAGCGGACCGGTCAGCAGGGCGTCTTCGCCAATCGGCTGCTCGGCATGTTTGGGATAAATGCAGGACGAGCCGAGAAACAGCAGCTTTTCCGCCTGGTGACGGTGCGCGGCCTCGATCAGATTGGCCTCGATCATCAGGTTGTCATAGAGAAACTGGGCTGGGTAGCTGTCATTGGCGAGGATTCCGCCGACCTTGGCCGCGGCCACGATCACCACATCGGGTTCGTTCTCCGCAAACCAACCGCGCACATGCGCCTGCTCGCGCAGATCGACCGAGCGATCTGCGGTGAGGATCAGGCAGGATTCGGACTGCAGCCGGCGTACCAGCGCCGAACCGACCATGCCCCTGTGTCCCGCGACGTAAACGCGCTTCCCGGCAAGGCTGTATGTCATTGTGTTCAGTCTACTTTCTGTGTGCTTTCGATCCAGCCGCCGCCAAGCACCCTGTCACCGGCATAAAGCACTGCTGCCTGTCCCGGTGCAACGCCATACTCGGGGGTCGCGAACCGGATGGTCGTGGCCAGGCCTTCACCCAGCGGTCCATCGAGAACGATTGGGACGGGCTTCGCCAGCGAGCGGACCTTGGCAGTGATGGGCGTGTCGGGCATCGGCCCGATCCGGTTGGTTTCGATAACCCGGGCGGCATTTACTGCCAGCATCGGCTTGGGACCGACCCGGACTTCACCAGCTTCTGCATCCAGCCCAACCACGTAGAGCGGTTCCGGCTGGCCGCCGATGTCGAGGCCGCGGCGCTGGCCCACGGTATAATGGATGATGCCCTTGTGCTCGCCCAGCACCGTGCCGGTGCGGGCGTGGACGATCTTGCCGGGCTGCCCGCCTTCGGGACGCATCTTGCGCACGATCTTGGCGTAGTCCCCGTCGGGCACGAAACAGATGTCTTGGCTGTCGGGCTTGGCAGCGTTGCGCAGGCCCGCCGCCTCGGCCAGCTCGCGGACCTGGCTCTTGGGCAGGCCGCCCAGCGGATAGCGCAGATAGGAAAGCTGTTCGTCGGTCGTGGCGTAGAGAAAATAGGACTGGTCGCGGGCCGGATCGATCGCGCGGTGCAATTCGGGGCCGGCCGGGCCGATCACCCGGCGGACATAATGCCCAGTGGCGAGGCAGTCCGCCCCCAGTTCGCGCGCCATGCGCAACAGGTCTGTGAACTTGGGACCCATGTTGCAGCGAATGCAGGGCACCGGCGTGCGTCCGGCGAGGTAATCGTCGGCAAACTGTTCAACCACCTCGTCGCGAAAAGCGCTTTCGTGATCATAAACATAGTGGGCGATGCCGAGCCGGTCAGCCACCGCGCGAGCATCGCGGATATCGTCGCCAGCGCAACATGCGCCGGTCCGTCCGGTGGCAGCACCATAGTCATAGAGCTGCAGCGTAATGCCGATGACTTCGGCCCCGGTGGCGTGGGCCAGCGCTGCGACAACCGACGAATCGACCCCGCCCGACATCGCCACGACGATCCGGCAATCTGCGGCCGGACGCGGCAGGTCGAACAGGTCTGCTGCCTGCGCTGCAGGGGGGAGGAGGGCGGGGGCTGTCATGATCGGCGCGCCATACACCGGGTTGCCGCCTGGATAAAGGGGGCGCTGCACCTGTATGCTGTGCCGCCCTCAAGCAGTGTTCGACAATGGTTTACGGGCCGTTCGTCAATCCTAACTGCGGGTAAACCGGCGCTTTACCCGATCTTGACGCCTGCGGGTGTAGAGCCCTGATCATGTTCGAAGGAAATATTCAATTACACGAACCCGGCCAGTCCCGCCACGGCGGCGATTTGCAGGCGGTCACGTGGCCGGATCTGGTCGCCAAACTGGCTGCCCGGCGCGATCTGCGCGGCATCCTGATG
Source organism: Qipengyuania sp. CAU 1752 (assembly GCF_054482615.1). Classification (NCBI taxonomy): domain Bacteria; kingdom Pseudomonadati; phylum Pseudomonadota; class Alphaproteobacteria; order Sphingomonadales; family Erythrobacteraceae; genus Qipengyuania; species Qipengyuania sp. CAU 1752. The sequence goes on from NZ_JBTLRE010000001.1 coordinate 457,590, forward strand.
GCGCGCGGACCAGGCAGTCGCGCCGCCAGCTTCAATGCCGGGGCCGCCGCTTTGTTGGCCGGCCAACTCGACGAAATACCGGATGTTAACCGTGATGCTTTAAGCGATGGCAAATATCCGGGACCACAACAGGCCGGCGCCGCAGTATTCGGGGCTACACAGGGCGACCGAGAGACACGATGATCGAGAACCAGAAAATTCGACCGGCACAGGTAATCGGCCCGCTAGGCGAGCCGCTGACGATCGACGACCTCCCCAAGCCCAACACCAAGCGCTGGGTCGTGCGCCGCAAGGCCGAAGTCGTGGCCGCCGTGAATGGCGGGATGCTGACGATCGACGAAGTGCTCGAGCGCTACAACCTCACGCTGGAAGAGTTTGCTTCCTGGCAGCGTGCGGTTGATCGCTCGGGAATGCAGGGCCTGCGGGTCACGCGCATCCAGCATTATCGCGATCTTTACGAGCGCCAGCTCAAATACTGACGCCTGCTTTACCCACATCCAGATTAGGCGAAAGCGCGCATCTGCGCTAACCAGCGCCTTGCCTGACGGGGCCAAAAAAGGCTTCGGGAACCGGTTTGCCGGGTCCTTCGTTGGGAGAGGGACTGACCTTGGGGTCAGATAAGCAGGGAGTTTATTCGCATGGGCTGGATTATAGCAATTATCGTTGGCGGTGTCATCGGCTGGCTGGCAAGCCTGGTCATGAACCGCGATGCTTCAATGGGCATCTTCTGGAACATCGTTGTCGGCGTTGTCGGCTCGTTTCTCGGTAGGTTCATCGGATCGCTCATCGGCGTCGGTGCGACTCTTACCGAATTCAGTGTACCGGGTCTGTTGATGAGCCTTGTAGGCGCCATCGTGCTGCTCGGCATTGTCAACTTGGTTCAGCGCGGCAAGGTGCGGTAAGCACTTCGACCACGCGAGCAATATGACGGGGTCGCCCTTGTGGGCGGCCCCGTTTTGCATTGTGCCTCTCCTGTCCGGTGCTTCGTCCAGCGTATATTGCTGTTGGTAGACGATACGATTGCGCTCGCCGGGTGCCGCGACTAGGCCTTATGGAAACTGGGTTGCATTGCGCGCACTGACTTGCACTAGGTGACTTAGGCAGGTAATACAGCCCCGGCCCACTCTCGGGCAGCGACGGGAACACGATGAATCAGCAGAGCGAGATACGCGGCGATACGCCGGTCGAACTGGGCAGCGACGGGATCGACAGCGCCGCATGGAACGTGCAGCGCAAACGCCCTTGGTTGTGGGTGATGGCCGCGCTTCTGCTGATTGGCGCCATCGGCGCGGCCGGTTGGTATTTCACACAAGGTTCCGGCGCGGCTGTGCCCGCGGCTGACAAGGATGATAGCCAGGCTCCACGCATCACGGTGATCACGCCAGGCCAGGCAACCATCGAAGGCACTGTTACGGCGACCGGCACATTGGCCGCGCGGCGCGAAATGCCCGTCGGCATTGTCGGCGAGGGCGGGCGCGTCGTCGCCGTCCCTGTCGAACAGGGTCAGTGGGTACGCGCAGGCCAAGTTCTCGCTTCGATCGATCGCTCGGTGCAGAACCAGCAGGCCCGCGCGCAGGCCGCCCAGATCGAGGTCGCAAAATCCGACGCCAACCTGGCTCAGTCCAATCTCGACCGGGCGCTTCAACTTGTCGAACGCGGCTTCATCTCCAAGGCGGATGTCGACCGGCTTACGGCCACGCGCGATGCTGCACGCGCGCGCGTGCAGGTAGCGCAGGCCCAGTATAACGAGCTGCTGGCCCGCAACGCCCGTCTCAATGTCGTTGCGCCAGCCTCCGGGTTACTGCTCGAACGCAATGTCGAACCCGGCGCCACCGTCAGTGCCGGCTCCGGCCCATTGTTCCGCATCGCCCGTGGCGGTGAGATGGAATTGATGGCGCAGGTCGGCGAAAATGAACTGGCTCGCCTTTCTAGCGGGGTCAGTGCCACGGTCGTTCCGGCCGGTACCAGCAAGCAATTCAGCGGCCAGATCTGGCAGCTCGAACCGACCATCGATGCGCAGACCCGGCAGGGCACGGCGCGGATTGCCCTGCCCTATGCCCCCGAACTGCGCCCGGGCGGCTTCGCAACCGCCAGAATCGCCAGTGGCACCATCGTCGCACCGATGCTGCCGGAGTCGGCCATCCTGTCGGACGATGAAGGCAGCTTCGTCTTCATCGTCGACAAGGATAACAAGGTTCGCCGGCGGGGGGTCACCACCGGTATCGTGACGCCGGGCGGGGTGGCAGTCATCGAAGGGCTGAACGGCAGCGAGAAAATCATCCTGCGCGCTGGCGGCTTTGTCAGCGAGGGGATCGTGGTCGTGCCCCAGCTCGAAGGCAAGGGCGGGAGCTAGCCCGATATGAACTTCCGGAACATTTCTGCCTGGTCGATCCGCAACCCGGTGATCCCGCTGGTGATGTTCACCGCGCTGCTGTTCGCCGGTTTGATCAGCTTTTCGCGGATGGACGTGGTCAACAATCCAGATATCGAGTTCCCGGCAGTCACGGTCAATATCTCGCAACCCGGCGCTGCGCCGACCGAGATCGAGAACCAGATCACCCAGCGCGTCGAATCCGCCGTGCGCTCGATCAATGGCGTCAACACCATCAATTCGACCGCCAGCGAAGGCAACTCCAATACCTTCATCGAGTTCGAAATCGGCACCGACGTCAATGATGCGGTGTCCGAGGTCAAGAACGCCGTCGACGGCGTGCGCGGCAGCCTGCCCGACGGCATTCTCGAACCGCGTATCAGCAAGGTCGAGATCGCAGGCGGCTTCTTGGGCATTTTCGCCGTCGAAGCCGACGACATGACGATCGAGCAGTTGAGCTGGTTCATTGACGATTCCATCGCCAAGCGGTTGCTGGCGATCGAAGGGATGGCCGAAATCAACCGTTTCGGCGGGGTCGACCGCGAGATCGAGGTCATTCTCGACCTGCCCAAGATGCAATCGCTGGGGGTCACCGCAAGCCAGATCAACGGCGTGCTGCGGCAGACCAATATAGACGCGGCCGGCGGCGCCACCGAAGTCGGCGGCACCCGCCAGTCGGTACGCGTATTGGGCGCGACCGAGAGCGCCTACCAACTCGCGGAGCAGCCGATCCAGCTCGGCAACGGTCGCACCATCAAGCTGTCCGAAGTCGCCACCGTGCGCGACGGTTACAGTGAGCGCACCTCGATTTCCGAAGTGCGCGGCAAGGAAGTCGTCAATTTCGCCATGTCGCGCGCCAAGGGCGCATCCGACGTGACCGTATTCTACGAAGCGCAGGATGCCATCGCCGAGATCGAAGCCGACAATCCCGGGGTGCGTTTCATCCCGTTGTTCAACACGGTCAAATACACCGAAGAGCAATATGAAAGCTCGATGGCGGCAATGATCGAAGGCGCAATCCTGGCCGTGGTGGTGGTGTTCTTCTTCCTGCGCGACTGGCGCGCGACGGTCATCTCGGCCATCGCCATCCCGCTGTCGGCCATTCCGACCTTCTGGTTCATGGACCTGTTGGGTTTCAACCTGAACCAGCTCTCGCTGCTGGCGCTGGGCCTGGTGGCGGGGGTGCTGGTCGACGATGCCATTGTCGAGATCGAGAACATCGTGCGCCACATGCGCATGGGCAAGACCGCCTATCAGGCCAGTATTGATGCGGCCGACGAGATCGGCCTGCCAGTGGTGGCGACCAGTTTTTGTATCGTCGCGGTGTTCCTGCCGGTCGGCCTGATGCCGGGAATTTCGGGCCAGTTCTTCAAGAATTTCGGCATCACCGTCGTCATCGCGGTGCTGATGAGCCTGGCGGTGGCGCGCATGATCACGCCAATGCTGGCGGCCTATTTCCTCAAGGCCAAGGGTCATGCTGCGCATGGCGAGGGACCGATGATGGACCGCTATATGGGCGTGCTGCGTTGGTCGCTCAATCGCGGCAAGATGTATGCTGCCCGCGCCGACCTGCCCGGTCCGCGCAACAGGTTTCTGTATGTGCTAACGTTTATCCTGGTTCTGCTGGCGTTGATGGCAGTACCGGCGGCTGCAGTTTTCGCCGCCTGGGGCGCGCTGGCGAAGCTCGCCTATCCCACCGCCATCGCCACCGGAATCTTTGGCGATGCGGGCGAGGGGGTTGGCTTCATTCTCGACCGGCTGCTGAGCATGCTTCAGATGACCCTGGTATTGGCTCTTGGCCTCGTTGCCGGATACCTGTTTCTGAAACTGCTGGGCTTGTTGAGCCGGATCTTCGGTCAGCGCATTCGCGACGTTTGGACCTACCTCTCTGCGCGCTTTCTCGACCATCGGGTGTGGATGCTGGCGACCGGCTACTTCGCCTTCCTGCTCACCATCCTGCTGTTCATGAGCACGCCGACCCAGTTTCAACCGACCATCGATGATGACAACAGTCGCGTCGAAATCGAGATGGTGCCTGGCACCACGCTGGAAACGACCAAGCGGGTGGCCGACCAGGTCGCCATCCTGCTGCACGAACAGCAGGAGGTGGAGCGCGCGCTCAAGCGGGTGCGCCAGGGTAATGCCACGATCTATATCTCGCTGCGCGATGATCGCGAGCGGACCTCGATCGAATTCGAGCGCGATCTTGCGCCGACCCTGTCGCAGATCGCCGATGCGCGGGTGCGGTTCCAGTCGCAATCGGGTGGGTTTGGCAGCGGGCGCGACCTGACGGTAATGCTGGCCGGGTCCAATCCCGAACTGCTGGATGAAACCGCCGCCACGCTGGTCGAGCAGATGAAGGCGATCGACATGCTGGTCGCCCCGCGGATCAGCGCCGACATCAACCGGCCAGAGCTTGTCATAACACCGCGCCCCGAGATCGCTGCAGAACTGGGCGTTACTACCGCCGCGCTGAGCCAGACGATCCGGATCGCCACGATGGGCGAGATCGAGCAGAACGCGGCCAAGTTCTCGCTGTCGGACCGGCAGATCCCGATCCGCGTCAAATTGCCTGAAAGCTCGCGTGAGAACCTGGTCACCATCGAGAACCTGCCGGTCCAGACCCGTACCGGCGGCTCTGTTCCGTTGGCGCGCGTGGCCGACATCAGCTTCGGTTCTGGACCGACCGCGATCCAGCGCTACAACCAGAACCGGCGCGCGCTGGTCGGTGCCGATCTCGCACAGGGTGTGGTCAAGGGTGAGGCACAAGCGGAAATCGACAAGTTGCCGATCCTGCAGAACTTGCCTCAAGGCGTGGTGCGGGACGTCGTCGGCGAGGATGCCTGGCAGCAGGAATTGATCAACAGCCTGATCATTGCGGTCATCTCGGGCGTGCTGCTGGTCTTCGCCGTGCTGGTATTACTCTACAAGAGACTGATGAGTCCGCTGGTCAACATGACCAGCCTCGCGCTCGCGCCACTGGGTGGCATCCTGCTCGTCTGGCTGGTCGGCCAGGCGCAATCGATGCCGGTTTATATCGGCATCCTGCTTTTGCTGGGCATCGTGTCCAAGAACTCGATCCTGCTGATCGATTTCGCAATCGAGGCGATGGACGCAGGCGTGCGCAAGTTCGATGCCATCGTCGATGCCGGGCACAAGCGCGCCCAGCCGATCGTCATGACCACGGTAGCGATGACCGCGGGCATGGTGCCGATCGCCTTTTCCGGCCTGCTCGGCTCGGGCGATGGGGCATGGCGCGCGCCGATGGGCACAATGGTTATCGGCGGACTGATCATGTCGACGTTGCTTACTCTGCTGATCGTCCCCGCAGGCTTCAGCTTGGCGGACGGGCTGGAGAAACGTATGGGGCCATGGATGCGCCAACGTTTCCTCACATACCGGCCCGGTGACGACACGCGTCCGCTCGGCGAGCCGGAGGTTGCTCCAGCCGAGTGAAGCCGCTCTCTCGCCAGCCCGAAGATGTGGCCGCCGCCGACCTGCTGGCCGACCGCGCGCGGTCCATGCGGATTACAGCGACATTGATGCTGGTGGTGATGGCGGCGATCTTCGTGGTCACCCATCGCCTGCTCGATCTCCACCCGGCCTGGGGCTACGTCAACGCGTTTGCTGAAGCGGCCATGGTCGGCGGACTGGCCGACTGGTTCGCCGTCACGGCCCTGTTCCGTCACCCGCTCGGCATACCTATCCCGCACACTGCGATCATCCCGTCCAACAAGGACCGGATCGCCGACACGATGGCGCAGTTCCTGCGGTCCAATTTCCTCACCCCGGCGGTCGTCGCTCGGCGGATGCAGGCGATGAATGTCGCCCGCGGCGTCGGCGAATATCTCGTCACACCGGGTGACGAGAACCGCTCGCGTATCACCGGCGGGGCGGCCGAGCTGATGGCCGAAGTGCTCGAATCGCTCGATCCCGACCGCCTCGGCAACCAGGTCCGCACCGGGCTTGCCGGGCAGTTGGCCAAAATCGACGTCTCGCCGCTGGTTGGGCGGATGCTCGAAGGGGCGATCACCGACAATCGGCACATGCCCCTGGTGGACGGGTTCATTCGCTGGGCCGGGCTGACGCTGGAAGACAACGAGGAAACGGTGCGCGAGATCATCCACCAGCGTGCCAATGCCGTGCTACGCTGGACCGGGCTCGACGAGCGTATTTCGGCCTCGGTTCTCGATGGGCTGTACCGACTGCTGGCCGAGGTGCTGGTCGATCCCGAACATCCCTTGCGCAGCAAGATCGAAGAGGGGCTGCAAAAACTCGCCGATGACTTGCAGTCAGATCCCGAAACGCGCGCGAAGGTCGAAACGATCAAGCGCGATCTGCTGGAAAATCCGGCGGTGGCCGAGTGGTGGATGGGGGTGTGGGAGCGTATCCGCCGCTCGCTGATCCGCCGTGCGCGCGAGCCCGACAATGTGCTGGGCGAGGAAATGCGCAAAGGGTTGGCCGAACTGGGCAACGCGCTGCTCGGCGATGCCCGGCTACAGCACCAGATCAATCGCTTCGCCCGTCGCACCGCGGTCGGCATCGCCACTCGCTATGGCGACGAGATCGTCCGGCTGGTGTCGGAAACGGTCAAGCGCTGGGACGCTACCACTGTTACCGACCGGATCGAGGGCGCGGTCGGCCGCGACCTGCAGTTCATCCGCATCAACGGCACACTGGTGGGTGGGTTGGTCGGGCTGACGATACATTTTCTGGTGAAAGTCACCTGAGCCGATGGTTCGGCAGGCCTGAGATCGCCCGCGGACGCGCCGACCGTCGCGCTAATTCGCTTCGGGCATGGTTTCCGTCCGGTCGGCTCCATGTTCGCCCGGGTTGCGCAGCGGGAGCATGAGCTGGGCCAGCAGATTGCCAGCCAACCGGTCATCGAGTTCACCCAAGCCGATGCGTCGTGGCTCGCCTTCTGCCGGTTCGACAAAGCTGCCAAACAGCCGGTCCCAGATTATCAGCAGATTGCCGTAATTGCTGTTGGTTTGCCGATGCTGGGCGCTGTGATGGATGCGATGGATTTCGGGGGTTGCGAGGAACCGGCCCAGCGCCTTGGCCAACCGTGGATGCATCTGCCCGTCGATATGCTGCCAGTAATGGGCAGCCACCAGCAGCATGTCGACTATCGCCACGGCCCAAACGGGAAACCCGAACAACACCGTCACGCCGGCAAACACCGCCAGGCGGGGGACCAAATCAAGTGGATGCTCACGCAAGGCCAGTGACAGGTCGACATGCGTGTCGCTGTGATGGACCCGGTGGATCCGCCACAGGAGCGGCCAGGCATGGCTGGCCCGATGGTACCAGTATTGGGTAAGTGTCCTCACCAGCACTGCCGCGGCGAACACTGCCCACCACGGAAATGAAACGAGGTTGAACAATCCGTAGCCTGCATCCATCGCCCATGCTGCGGCAATTATGCTGCTGAACGGGATGACGAGACCGAACAGTGCCGTGCAGGCTATCAAGCCGAAATTGGCGACCAGCCGACCGTTCCCCGCAGGGTATTCCTGGTCATGACCTTTGAGAATGGCCTCGAGCAACATGGCTACAAGGAAGCAGGCAACGATAAGCAGAGCCATCGATTGCACGATCCATTCGCCAATCATCTCAAGCCCGTACTGCATGCTATTCCCTTGTCCGCCATCATAGGGTCTGCCACAAGAATGTGGCCGCGCCTAGTTGCGGGACATGGAGAGAGAATATGCAAAGCCGGATTTGTTTTGTTTTGGCCGCGGCAGCGATTGCTGCACCTGCTTCCGCCGGAGCAGCTGTACCGACACCTGAAGCTGGCGCAGGATTGCTTGCTCTTGCGGCCATCGGCGCAGGCTATGCATGGATGAGGAAGCGGACCCGCTAAACCCAGCGGCCTGTTTCAAGTGATGATTTCGCGTGCGCCAGCCTATGCTGTGGCGCTCGTTCTGCTGATCCTCAACGCCGACCCGCTCCCGATATTGTCAGCTTGGGGAACCTCGTGGAGCGAGATGACTTTCTCGTTGTTCGGGATCAACGCCATCGTCTGGCTTGCCCTGGCCACGATTCTGGTCCTGGCAACCCGCGCGAAGAATGACGATCGGCTAAGACCCGTGGACTGGTTGTTCCTGACTGGCGCAGCCATCGCATGCCTGCTGCCAATCGGGGCGCCTGCCGCAGTCGTATTGCTGGGTATTGCCGTGTGGCTGTTGTGGGACTCACCGCGCAAAGACGCCGTGTGGGGCATGGGCCTGATAGCACTGGCAGTCACCGGGCGAGTGTTCTGGAGCAAGGTCGGGCTGGCGCTGTTCGGCGGCCTGATTACCAGTGCGGAAGCCTATGTGATCCCGGCTCTGACAGGGGTGCCCACCAGCGGTAATGTCTTCTCGGCAAACGATGGCACGATGAACTTCGTGGTGATCGGTGGATGCTCTTCGCTGGCAAATCTCTCGCTGGTTGCAATCCTGGCGGTCGCGGTGACCCAGCTTTTCGATCTCAGGTTCGGGCGCGAAATGTGGATCGCGGTGGCGCTGGGCGCGATTGCCACGATCGCGATCAATGCAGTCCGGCTGGGCTCCTACGCCTACCGGCCGGATCTCTACGATTATCTGCATGTCGGGACGGGTGCGGTCCTGTTCGGCCACGCCACTTTCCTGGCCATCGGCGCGATCGTGCTCTGGGGGGCGCACCGTGCAATTCCTGCGGCTCGCTAGCATTGCGATCTTGCTTGCCGGAGCGACCCTGGCTCTCAAGCTGGAAGCGCAGGAGAACTGGTCGGCAGCCGATCAGGCTGGCCTCTATCGTGACATAGCAAAGGACATGCACGGTGACGGCTACAGTTCGGCAATCGCCCCTCACATGCTGTTCGCCTATCTCACGCTGGAGCGTGATGGCTGCCGCGCCCTCATCGCGGAAATCGACCCGGACGGAACCACGCTGGCGCGCATGCGCCGCGATGCCCGTGAGGTCGGGCCAGCTAAACTAGTGTTTCGGGGCAGCGAGGTGGACGCCATACCTCGCTTCGGCCCCCAGTTTCGTACGCTGATCCAGCGCAATGCCGCCGTGTTCGGGGTCAAGATGACGCGCGACCCGGTCTTGCTTCTTGCCACCAATGGTCGCTGCAAAGTTGGGCCGCGCGATCTTGCGGGATATGAGATAACGATGAAAAGCCGCGCCGAAGGCGTGCTCAAAGCTTCTCGGTAAGCTCCGGAACCACCTTGTAGAGGTCGGCGACCAAGCCGATATCTGCCACCTGGAAGATCGGCGCGTCCTCGTCCTTGTTGATGGCGATGATGGTCTTGGAATCCTTCATACCTGCAAGGTGCTGGATCGCGCCGGAGATACCGATGGCGATATAGACTTCCGGTGCCACGATCTTGCCGGTTTGGCCGACCTGATAATCATTGGGCACATAACCGGCATCGACCGCAGCACGGCTGGCGCCGATGCCTGCACCCAGCTTGTCGGCCAGCGGGGTGATGATCTGTTCGAAGGTCTCTGCATTCTTCAATGCACGGCCACCCGAAACAATGACCTTGGCGCTGGTCAGTTCGGGGCGCTCGCTCTTGGCGATCTCCTGGCTGACGAAGGTGGACAGGCCGGCATCGCCTGGGCCTGAAATCGCTTCAACAGTACCCGAACCACCTTCGGGGGCGGCCTTGTCGAAGGCCGTACCGCGCACGGTGATGACGAGCTTTTCATCGCTCGACTGGACGGTAGCGATGGCATTGCCGGCATAGATCGGGCGAGTGAAGGTCTTGTCGCCCTCGACAGACAAAATGTCCGAGATCTGCATCACGTCGAGCAGCGCGGCCACGCGCGGGGCGATATTCTTGCCGGTAGTTGTGGCAGGCGCGACGAAGGCGTCGTGGTGGCCCATCTGGTCGGCGACCAGCGGAGCGACATTTTCAGCCAGCGCGTGCTCATAGGCCGGATCGTCGGCGAGATGGACCTTGCCGACACCGGCAATCTTGGCTGCTTCATCGGCAACTGCCGCGCAGCCCGAGCCGGCGACCAGCAGGTGCACTTCGCCCAGTTGCGATGCGGCGGTGACGGCCGCGAGGGTCGCGTCCTTGACGCTCTGGTTGTCGTGTTCGACCCAAACGAGAGTTTTCATAACTGAATCCTTGTGTTCTGTGTCGGCCGCCTCAGGCGATGCCGAGGGCCTTGATCTTGGCGACCAGTGCGTCAACGTCTTCGACCTTTTCGCCAGCCTGGCGGACGGGCGGTTCGGCCACGTGGGTGGTGGTCAGGCGCGCAGTCGTGTCGACCCCGAAATCGGCCGCCGTCTTGGTGTCGAGCGGCTTCTTCTTGGCCTTCATGATGTTGGGCAGCGAAGCATAGCGCGGCTCGTTGAGACGAAGGTCAGTGGTGATGATCGCGGGCAGCGTCAGCTTGACGGTTTCGAGACCGCCGTCGACTTCGCGCTTCACGGTGACGGCGTCGCCTTCGACCTCGACCGTATTGGCAAAGGTGCCCTGCGGACGGCCCATCAGGGCTGCCAGCATCTGGCCAGTCTGGTTCGAATCGTCGCTGATCGACTGCTTGCCGAGCAAGACGATGCCGGGCTGTTCTTCGTCGGCGATGGCCTTGAGAATCTTGGCGACAGCCAGCGGTTCGATTTCATCATCGGTTTCGACAAGGATCGCGCGGTCGGCGCCCATGGCAAGCGCGGTTCGCAGCGTTTCCTGCGCCTTGGCCGGGCCGATCGAAACCGCGATGATTTCTTCTGCCTTGCCCGATTCCTTGATGCGGATGGCTTCCTCGATCGCGATCTCGTCGAACGGGTTCATGCTCATCTTGACGTTGGCGAGGTCCACGCCCGAACCGTCGGCCTTGACCCGCGGTTTGACGTTGTAATCGATCACCCGTTTGACGGGGACGAGGATTTTCATGGGAGTTCCTTCCTCTGGACAAAAGCTCTGGCCACGACCTAGCTTGCGTTTACGTAAACGTCAAGTAAGCCCTCGGCGCGGGGTCTATCGGTTCAACACTTGGTGAACCCCTCGCGTTCCGCGAAGCCGAGGTCAACATCTTTGGCGCTCGGATGTGCTACACTTGCTTCCGAGTCATGAAAGGGGGAAGGACGCCTTGACCATGTGGAAGGTGATTTTGATGCCGATTCTGGCGCTGTCCGGGGCCCAGGTATCAGCGCAGGAAACGCGCATGGGCGAGGAAGGCTTCGAATCGCCGCCCGCCACGATTGCGCAAATGGACTGGCTGGTCGGCCAATGGTCGGGCACCGGCATTGGCGATGCACCGGCGCAGGAAAGCTGGCTGCCCCCGGTTGGTACCACAATGGTCGGCACCTTCGTGCAGGCAGATGAGGCAGGAGCGATTCGCTTCACCGAGCATCTCTATCTGTCCGAGGAAAACGGCACGCTGGTGCTGCGGCTCAAGCATTTCAATGCCGATTTGACCGGGTGGGAAGAGAAGGACGACATGCTGACCTTCCGCCTTGTCGCAGTCGAACCGTGCGCTGCCTATTTCAACGCGCTCACCCTGCGCTGCGCCGATCCGGAGATTCCGGGCACGGGGATCGTCGCGGCGGTGCGGATGAAGAGCAGCAAGCCCGAACCGCAGGAACTGGTGTTTCGCTTTGATGCAGCGAAGGGCGCCGAACCAGCGCGTTGTCCGGACGCCATGACGACAGTCGGGATCAACGAATGCCTGGGGACGGTCATGGGCAGGGCCGACATGAGGCGCCGGCAGTATCTCGGCGCTGCCCTGGAACGTCACGGCGACAATCTCGAGCTGCGCTCCCTCATCGAGGCGAGCGGCGTCCTGTTCCTGCGTTACCGCGATGCAGAATGTCGTGCCGTGGCAGAAGATTGGCAGGAGGGAACGATTGGCACTGCCATGATACTATCGTGCTTCATCGAGATGACTGATCGACGCACGCATGCCATCTGGCAGAACTGGCTGACCTTCATGGACAACACACCGCCACTCCTGCCCGAACCGCACCCGACGCCGTAGACAGCAAAAAAGCCGCGCCGATCTCAAACCGGCGCGGCTCTTGCCGTTCGGTTGATCAGGTTGGCTAAGCCGCCTGCTTGACCTCGGCGACGATCTTGCGGGCGGCGTCGCCCAGATCGTCGGCGCTGACGATGGGCAGGCCGGAATTGTTGAGGATTTCCTTGCCCGCTTCGACATTGGTGCCTTCAAGGCGGACCACCAGCGGGACGGACAGGTTCACGTCCTTGGCCGCCTGTACGATGCCGTTGGCGATCACGTCGCACTTCATGATCCCGCCAAAGATATTGACGAGGATGCCTTCGACCGCCGGGTCCTTGAGGATGATCTTGAACGCAGCCGTCACCTTTTCGGTGGTCGCGCCGCCGCCAACGTCGAGGAAGTTGGCCGGGAAGGCGCCGTTCAGCTTGATGATGTCCATCGTCGCCATCGCCAGGCCTGCGCCATTGACCATGCAACCGATGTTGCCGTCGAGCTTGATGTAGGCGAGGTCATATTCGCTGGCTTCGACTTCGGCCGGGTCTTCCTCGGTCTCGTCGCGCATCGCCTCCACGTCCTTGTGGCGGTAGAGCGCATTGCCGTCGATGCTCATCTTGGTGTCGAGCACCAGCAGGTTGCCGTCCTCGGTTTCGACCAGCGGATTGATCTCGAGCATTTCGCAATCGAGATCGACGAATGCAGTATAGAGCTGCTTGGCCAGCTTCTGTGCCTGCTTGTTGAGATCGCCCTTAAGCTTCAATGCGAAGGCCACCGCGCGGCCGTGGTGGGGCATGAAGCCCTGCGCCGGGTCGATGGTGATGGTGGTGATCTTTTCAGGCGTCGAATGCGCGACTTCCTCGATATCCATCCCGCCTTCGGTGGAGACGATCATGCCAACCTGGCCACTGGCGCGGTCAACCACCATCGAAAGGTAGTATTCCTTGGCAATGTCGACACCGTCGGTGACATAGAGGCGGTTGACCTGCTTGCCCTCGTCGCCGGTCTGCACGGTTACCAGCGTGTTGCCGAGCATCTCCTTGGCATTCGCTTCGACATCTTCGATGCTCTTCGACAAGCGCACCCCGCCCTTGGCATCAGGGCCGAGCTCCTTGAACTTGCCCTTGCCGCGGCCACCGGCGTGGATCTGGGCCTTCACCACATAGAGCGGGCCGGGAAGCTGCTTTGCTCCCTCGACGGCTTCCTCGACAGACAGGGCTGCGTGGCCGGCCGGGATGCCGATACCGTATTTCGCGAGGAGCTGCTTGGCCTGGTATTCGTGGAGATTCATGGCGGGATCCTGTCGCTTGTGACTCGGGAGAATTCTTTCGCCGCGCCTAAGCATGGATCGGCGCGCTTGAAAAGTGGCTGCGCCGATAGCATTGCTTGGCAGTCAACATGATCGATCACACACGCCTCCAGGCCATCGTCCGCGAAGCGGGCGCTATCGCCCACGCCCACTGGCCCGGTGCTGGCCATGCCTTGGAAAGCTGGGAGAAGCGGCCGGGCGATCCGGTGTGCGAGGCCGACCTAGCCGTCGACAGCTTTCTCAAGCGCGAACTGGCCGCGCTCCTGCCTTCCGCCGGATGGCTGTCGGAAGAGACTGTCGATGCGCCCGGTCGGCTCGCCAACCGGTTGATATGGCTGGTCGATCCGGTCGACGGGACACGCGATTTCATCCGCGGCCGCAGCGGCTGGGCGGTCTCTGTGGCACTGATCAGCGAAGGCCGGCCGCTGATCGGGATGTTGTCGGCACCTGCGCGCGGCGAGGAGTGGGTCGCGGTGGCGGGCAAGGGCGCCCAGCGCAATGGCACCACCATCAAGGCTTCGCGGCGTGCCGATTTTGCCGGTGCCCGTGTCCCGGCCGACCAGTTGATGCAGGAAGACCGGGTGCTCGAAATGGTCGACAAGCCCAACTCCATCGCCCTGCGGGTTGCGATGGTCGCAGCCGGTGACGCCGATATCGTCGCCACGCTGCGATGGGGATTCGAATGGGATATCGGCGCCGCGACACTGATCGCGCGCGAGGCGGGGGCAGCCATTAGTGATGCCTTTGGCCAGCCGCTGGATTACAACAAGCGCGATCCGCGCAGCTTTGGATTGCTGGTAACGGCCCCTGCCATCCATGCCGATGCGGTGGCGCATCTGCACGATCGCGCGATGCTGATTGCTGCCAGCAAGCGTCCCGAGATCAACACCTAGCCCTCCGCAAAGCAAAAGGGCCGGCATTGCTGCCGACCCTTCGCTTGGTATCGCAAGCCTTGTTGGCTTGGCTTAGTTGCTCTTCGCCTTGCGGACATCGTCCTGGCTGACAGGAATGATCTTGATTTCAACGCGGCGGTTGAGCGGCTCGTTGATGCCGTCGCCGGTTTTGACGCGCAGATATTCATACTGCTCGCCAAAGCCCTGCGTGGCCATCCGCGACCGGGCAACCCCGCGCGCGGCGAGATAATCGGCCACGGCCTGCGCACGCTGCTGGGACAGGCGCATGTTGAAATCGGCCGAGCCGGTGGTGTCTGTGAAACCATAGACGTCCACCAAGCTGTTGGGATATTTCTTGAGGCTCTCTGCCACCCGGTCGAGCGTCACATAGAAGCCCGAGTTGATGCTGGCCGAGCCGGTCGCAAAGGTCACGCCGTCGGGCAGACGGACGAGAATTGCATCCTGGTCGCCCACTTCCTCGACTTCGACGCCGCTACCCGCGGTCTGCTCGTCGAGTTCCTTGATCTGGTCGTCGAAATGATCGCCCAGAACCGCACCGGCGGTACCGCCGATGCCGGCACCGATGATCCGTGCTGCATCGCCGCCGATGGCACCGCCGAGCAGGTAGCCAAGCGTGCCGCCCAGCGCTGCGCCTACTGCCGTGCGTGACACCTTCTTCTCGCCGGTGTTCGGATCGGTGACACAGGCCGAGGCGCCCAGCAGCGATACGATAGCCACGGACGACAGGATTTTCTTGGATGTTTTCATTGTTGAAGTCCCTCTTCCATATACGCGGGTCGTCCGCGCAGGATCGCCGACACCGCAAAGGTGCCCGATATATGTTCAACCGTCAGAACCGCGCTAAGTTCCGATTGTGCAGGTGAATGTAGCATGAGGCTGGCATGCCCTGTTATTTGTGCTAGCGCGACGGGACTGTGACACCCTTTCCCTGGCCCGACCTTTTCATCATTTCCGCGCTGATCCTGCTCAACGGGGTTTTCGCGATGTCCGAGCTGGCGATCGTCTCGGCCAAGCCGGCGCGCCTGCGGTCCAAGGCTGACAAGGGCAGCAGCGCGGCACAGACCGCGCTCGACCTGGCGGCGCATCCGGGCAAGTTCCTGTCGACCGTGCAGATCGGGATCACGCTGGTCGGGATCATTGCCGGCGCGTATTCGGGATCGAGTCTCGGCGGTCCGGTTGGAGAGCGGCTGGAAGTCTGGTTCGATCTCGACACTGCGACCGCAGCGCAGGCCGGTTTCGTCGTGGTGATCGCGCTGACAACATATTTCAGCCTAGTCATCGGCGAACTGGTTCCCAAGCAGCTGGCGCTGCGCGCTGCAGTGCCGATCGCGTTGTTGATGGCCAAGCCTATGCGCTGGATCGCGCGAATCGCCGCCCCGGTGGTGTGGATACTCGATACCTCGTCCGGCGCTATCGTCCGTTTGTTCGGCATCCGCCCCGGTGGACAGGGATCGGTCACGGCCGAAGAACTGCACATGATGTTCACAGAGGCGACCAAGACCGGCGTGCTGGAGGAGGAGCAGAGTGCAATCCTCACCGGCGTGGTGCGGCTGGTCAAGCGGCCGGTGCGGGACATGATGACCCCGCGGACCGAACTCGACTGGATCGATGTCGCTGCCGACCAGGAAGCGATTTCGCTCGCGATTGCCGAAAGCCCACATTCGTTGCTGCCAGTGGCGGATGGCTCGCCCGACAAGATCCTGGGCGTGGTGAGGATACGCGAAGTGCTGGCCCAGCAGGTCGCTGGACGCCCGGTCGATCTCTCTGCCCTGATGAAGCGGGCCGAGGTCATCCCAGACCAACTCGATGCAATGGATGCCCTGCGCGTGCTGCAACAGGCCGAGATCGCGATGGCGATGGTGCATGATGAGTATGGCCATCTCGATGGCATCGTCACCCCGGTCGACCTGCTGACTGCAATGGTCGGCGATTTCGCCAGCGACCAGGACCAGGGCGAACGGCCCGAGGTTCTTGAGCGCGAGGACGGATCGCTGCTGGTGTCAGGTGCGCTGTCGGCCGATACACTCGCTGACCGGCTCGGCCTCGACTATGGCGACGACCGCGAATTCGCAACTGTTGCGGGTTATGCGCTGGCGGTGCTCAAAAAGCTGCCGGCCGAGGGCGAAGTCTTCACCGACCAGGGCTATCGCTTCGAGGTCCTCGACATGGACGGACGCAAGATCGACAAGCTGCTGGTAAGCGAAATCACCAAGGATTGACGAAGGGGTCGCGCACCGGACGGCGCACGACCAACCTCGATATCAACCAGGGATAACAGCCTGCGCGGCCTGTCCGTCGCCTTCAGGTGCGGCGATGATGTCGCGGGTGACGCGGCCCTTGGCGACCGTGTTGGTGCCGGGATCGCCGACCTTGGAGCGAATGCCTGGCTCGGCTTCACCTGCGCGGCTCAGAGCCGAGCTTTCGACCGCCGAGCGCGGGGCGGGGCCACCGAACAACACGTCGAGCGCCTGTTCTGCCGCGGTTCCTTCAGACGGACGCGGCGCGCCGGGGGTCGGCGGTTCGAGGTTGAAATCGGGCGGTACCACCAGCGGCGCCTGCCGCTGCACGGCGAATTCATCGGGCCGGTCGCGGTTGAGGAAACCACCGCCGCCACAGGCGGACAGCATCGCGCCGCCGGTAGCGAGCAGGATCAGGCTGGAAAACTTGTTCATGGGCATCAACTCTCTGTCGGCGTCGGTTCCGACGGTTCTGGCTCGCTCTTCGCTGGCGTCTTTTCGGACAGGAAGAACGATCGGGCAAGGATTATCAGCACGCCGATGGTAATGGCGGCATCGGCGATGTTGAAGATGAGGAAGGGACGAAATGCGCCGAAATGCAGGTCGGCATAGTCGATGACATAGCCCCATTCATAGCGGTCATAGATATTGCCGAGCGCACCACCAAGGATCAGCGCCAGGCCGAAGATATCGCCCTGGGCCCGCTCGCGCAGCATCCACACCAGCACCACCACCGCGATCAGCGCGGTGCCGGCCACCAGGCCCCAGCGCATTTCCGGGCTGGTCGCCTCGAACATGCCGAGCGAGATACCGAAATTGCGGGTCCAACGCAGGTCGAAGAACGGCAGCAACTCGTATACGCCAGGCGGCTGGTTGAGCTCGAGCTGCACACGGACGATCCATTTGACCCATTGATCGACGGCGCAGATCAGCGCCGCGAGGGCGAGGCCGAGCAGGCGATTTTTCCAGACCCGGTCCATTATGCGTCCATCCCTTCAACCACATCCTCACAACGATCGCACAGGTCGCCGTCTTCCGCGACATCGGGAAGCAGGCGCCAGCAACGGCCGCATTTGGCCTCGGTCGAGCGGGTGACGGTCACCGCGTCGCCTTGCCCGCGGGTGACTGACGCGGTGATGAACAATTCGGCCAGGTCTTCATCGCTGAAGCCTTCGGGCACATCGGCTTCGGGCACGACCACGTCGGCCTCGTTGCTCGATCGGATGGTTTTTTCGCGCCGCAGCGGCTCGATCGCCTCGTTGACCCGCTCGCGCAAGGCGCGCAGCTTGTCCCACTTGGCCCCATCGGCGGTCACGCCGGGGACGGGGGGCCAGTCGAGCAGATGGACGCTGCCGCCATCGGGATAGCGCGTCGTCCACACTTCTTCGGCGGTGAACACCAGCACCGGCGCGGCATAACGCACCAATGCATGAAACAGCAGGTCGAGCACGGTGCGATAGGCATTACGCTTGGTCGAATCCTGCCCATCGCAATAGAGGCTGTCCTTGCGGATATCGAAGAAGAACGCCGACAGGTCCTCGTTGCAGAAATCGACCAGCAGGCGGGTGTAGCTATTAAAATCGTAAGCCTCGATCGCCGCGCGCAGCTTGCCGTCTAGTTCCGCCAGCAGGGCAAGGACATAGCGTTCGAGCTCGGGAACCTCGCCGCTATCGCCCATGTCTCCGACGAAGCCGTCGAGTGCGCCGAGCAGGTAGCGGAATGTGTTGCGCAGGCGGCGATACTGGTCGGCGACACCTTTGAGGATCTCATCGCCGATGCGGTGATCCTCGGTGAAGTCGACGCTCAGCGCCCACAGCCGGATGATGTCGGCGCCATATTGCTCCATCACCTTCAACGGATCGACGGTGTTGCCGAGTGACTTGGACATCTTCTTGCCCTTGGCATCCATGGTGAAGCCGTGGGTCAGCACCTGGTCGTAGGACGCGCGGCCGCGGGTGGCGCAGCTTTCGAGCAAGGAGGACTGGAACCAGCCACGATGCTGGTCGCTGCCTTCGAGATAGAGATTTGCGGGCCAGCGCTGGTCGGGCCAGCGATCGCCTTCGAGCACGAAGGCATGGGAGCAGCCAGAATCGAACCAGACATCGAGGATGTCGGTGACCATCTCGAAATCGTCGGGATCGTGCTCGGAGCCGAGGTATTCGGCCTTGCGATCCTCGGTCCAGGCGTCGACGCCCTGTTCGCGCACGGCGGCGACGACGCGAGCATTGACCTCGGGGTCTTGAAGATAGGTGCCGTCGGGACGGACGAACAGCGTGATCGGCACGCCCCAGGCGCGCTGGCGCGAAAGCACCCAGTCGGGGCGGCCTTCGACCATCGATCCGATCCGGTTACGGCCCTTGGCAGGGAAGAATTCGACCCGGTCGATCTCGCCCATGGCGCGGCTGCGAAGCGTACCGCCGCCGTCCAGTTCCTTGTCCATCGGTACGAACCATTGCGGGGTGCAGCGATAGATGACCTTGGCTTTCGAGCGCCACGAATGCGGGTAGCTATGCGCGTAATCGGCGCTTGCGCTCAGCAGCGCTCCGGCTTCGCGCAGGTCCGAACAGATCGGCCCGTCGGGGGCGTTGAAATTGGCATTGATGACCGCGCGGCGGCGTTCATCCGAGCCGCCCAACCATGGCCAGTCGTCGCGGTACAGCCCGCCATCGTCGACCGCGAAGACAGGGCCGAGACCGACGGTCTTGCACAGGTCGAAATCGTCCTCGCCATGGTCGGGCGACATATGGACGAGGCCGGTGCCGCTGTCCGTGGTGACGAAATCACCCGGCAGGAAGGGACGGGGCTCCGCATAGAACCCGCCGAGATGGTGCATCGGGTGGCGGGCGACGGTCCCGTCGAGGTCTGATCCTATGACCATATGGCGATCCGCCCAGTCCACCACGTCACTGGTAGATGCGATGCCACCCTGATCAGGAGCATCAACTATCGTCAGTCCCGTGCGGTTTAGAAACTCATCCCGAAGCTCATGCGCGACTAGGTATTTTTTGCCATCGCTCGCATGGACAAGATCGTAAGAAACGGAGGGCCCATAAGCCAAAGCCTGGTTCACCGGGATCGTCCACGGCGTAGTCGTCCAGATCACCGCATGCGCGCCAACCAGCTCGGGGATTGGGCTTTCCGTGATCTCGAAAGCCACGTCGATCTGGGTCGAGGTGATGTCCTCATATTCGACTTCGGCTTCGGCCAGTGCGGTCTTTTCGACCGGGGACCACATCACCGGCTTGGCGCCGCGATAGAGATTGCCGGCCTCGGCGAATTTCATCAGCTCGGCAACAATGGTCGCCTCGGCCTGGAAATCCATCGTCAGGTAGGGATTGTCCCAATCGCCGGTGATGCCGAGCCGCTTGAACTGCTCGCGCTGCACATCGACCCATTTCTGGGCATAGGCGCGACACTCGGCGCGAAACTCGGCCGCAGGCACCTCGTCCTTGTTTTTCTTCTTCTTGCGGTACTGCTCCTCGACCTTCCACTCGATCGGAAGGCCGTGGCAGTCCCAGCCCGGAACGTAAGGCGCGTCCTTGCCCAGCAGCGTCTGGCTGCGCACGACCATGTCCTTCAGCACCTTGTTGAGCGCATGGCCGATATGGATCTCGCCATTGGCGTAGGGCGGGCCGTCGTGGAAGATGAACTTCTCGCGGCCCGCGCGCTCCTCGCGCAATTGCTGGTAGAGGCCTTCAGATTCCCACTTGGCCAGGATGCCCGGCTCCTTCTGCGGGAGGCCGGCCTTCATGGGAAAATCAGTCTTCGGCAGGAAGACAGTATCCCGGTAATCGCGCTTGGTGGTGTTGGGATCGGACATAGTGGCTGGCCGTTAGGCGAATTGTGCGGCGCGATAAAGCCCGTTGACGGCTGCGCGCATCATCCGAGCAATCGCCGCGCTTCCTCGCAATCCTTCTCCATCTGCTCGACCAGCGCGTCGAGACCGTCGAATTTCGCCTCGCCGCGCAGGAAATGATGGAATGCGACCTCGATTTCCTGGCCGTAAAGATCGCCCGAAAAGTCGAAGAAGTAAGGCTCGAGCAGTTCCTTGGGGGGTTCGAATTGCGGGCGGATGCCGATATTGGCGGCGCCTTTCAACTCCTCGCCCGTCGTCAGGATGCGTCCGGTCACGGCATAGATGCCATAGCGCGGGCGCAGATAGCTCTCGATATGGATGTTGGCGGTGGGATAGCCGATCTCGCGCCCGCGCTTGTCGCCATGTTCAACCACGCCGCGAATGGCGAAGGGGCGGGTCAGCAGCCGGGCTGCCAGTTGCGGGTCGCCTTCGCGCAGGGCGGTGCGAATGCGGCTGGAGGAAATCACGTCGCCATCGCCAACCGGGGCGACGGTCTGGCAGGCGAGGCCCTGCTCGGCTCCGAATCCCTCGAGCAGCGCGACATTGCCTGCCGCGCCCTTGCCGAAGGTGAAGTCCTCGCCCGTCACCACGCCGTGCGCACCGAAGCGTTCGATCAGGATGTCGGTGATGAAATCCTCGGCGCTGGTGCCGGCGAGGTCGCCGTCGAAATGGAACACCAGCATCGCGGTGGCCCCGGCGGCAAGATAGAGCTCCTGCCGCTGTTCGAGCGTGGTTAGCCGAAACGGCGGCGTGTCGGGCCGAAAGAACCGCACCGGGTGCGGATCGAAAGTGGCAATGATGCTGGGCCTGCCCTCGCTATGCGCCCACTCGATCGCCTCGCCAGCCACGGCCTGGTGGCCGCGATGGAATCCGTCGAAATTGCCCAGCGCGATGACCGCCCCGCGCAAGGGTTCGGGAACGGGATTTCGATGATCGAGCCAGCGCATCAGCAGCGCTCATAGGTGATGAAGGAATAGGCGGGAAGCGGGTCTTCCGCCGGATGGTCTTGCCGTGCCACCTCGATCCAGCCCTCGCCCGGAGCGTCCATGAAGGTGTCCCCTGCGTAATCAGCATGGATCTGCGTCAGCTCGATCCGCGCGGCCTGGTCCTCGAACAGGGCGTAGATTTCCGCGCCGCCGATGATCGCGACCGGGTCGCTGCCAGCCTTGGCAAGCGCGTCAGCGGGCGTGTGGACGACTTCAGCGCCTTCGGCTTGCCAATCCGCCTCGCGCGTCAGCACGATATGGCGGCGGCCGGGCAGCGGGGCGGGAAAGCTCTCGAAGGTCTTGCGACCCATGATCATGGCATGGCCCATGGTCAGCGCCTTGAAATGCCTGAGATCGGCCGGCAGGTGCCACGGAATCGCTCCCTTCTTGCCAATCGTGCCATTGGCAGCGCGGGCATAGATCATGAAGGGGGCAAGCGACTTTGCTATCGCGCTAGTCCCAGATCAGGCGGGTCGCGTGGCCCATCTTGCGCCCGGCACGGGCCTTGGCCTTGCCATAGAGATGCAGATGCATGTCCGGCTGGTCGAGCAGCTTGGCGGCCTTGTGCGCCTCCTTGCCGACGATATTGGTCATTTCGACGCCGGGCGAGATCGTGCGCGTATCGCCCAAAGGCAGCCCGCAAATGGCTCGGATGTGGTTCTCGAACTGGCTGGTGGTTGCGCCTTCAATCGTCCAGTGTCCCGAGTTGTGCACCCGCGGGGCCATTTCGTTGAACACCGGGCCATTCCTGGTGGCGAAGAATTCCAGCGTCAGGACGCCGACATAGCCGAGGGCATCGGAAACTTGTGCCGCCAGCGCGCGCGCTTCTTCGATCTGCGCTTCGATTGCCTTGCCGGCCGGCAGGCTGGAGGTCGCCAGAATGCCGTCACGATGAACATTGGCCGGGCTGTCCCAGAACACTTTCGCGCCCGAGGAAGCGCGGGCGAGGATGACCGAGAACTCGGCCTCGAAAGTTACGAAACCTTCGTAGACACACGCTGAATTGGGCACGGCGATACCTTCGACATCGCGCGCGACATTGATGCGCCACTGGCCCTTGCCATCATACCCGTCGCGGCGAGTCTTGAGGATGCCCGGTGTACCCAGCCGCTCCACAGCCTTGCGCAGGTCTTCGCGTGAATCAACGGTGACAAAGGGGGCCGGTCGGCCGCCGAGACGCTCGATGAAACGCTTTTCGTTGAGCCGGTCTTGCGCGGTTTCCAGCGCCCTAGGATGCGGCGCCAATCGATCTTCGATAGGACGCAGCGGATCGACCGGGACGTTTTCGAATTCCCACGTCACCACGTCGCATTTCTTCGCAAATGCGGCCATCGCCTGGGCATCACCCCATTTGTTGACGAATACGTCATGGCAAAGATCGCCGACCACGTGGTCGCTTTCGGGAGTATAGGCGATGCAGCGATAGCCCATCTGCGCCGCCGCCATGGCAAGCATCCGGCCAAGCTGGCCGCCACCCAGGATCCCGATCGTGCCGCCCGGTTCGATCATCTTATTCGGGTGTTTCCGCGACCGCGTCGCTGCGCGCCGCCCGCCAGGCCTTGAGCCGGTCGGCAAGCGCATCGTCGCTGGTGGCGAGGATGGCGGCGGCAAGCAGACCGGCATTGGTCGCGCCGGCCTCGCCAATGGCGAGCGTGCCAGTCGGCACCCCGGCAGGCATCTGAACGATCGATAGCAGGCTATCCATTCCCGACAGCGCCTTCGACTGGACCGGGACGCCGAGCACTGGAAGATGCGTCATCGCGGCGACCATGCCGGGCAGATGTGCCGCCCCGCCCGCGCCAGCGATGATAACCTTGAAGCCATCCGCCTCGGCTGCCTTGGCGAATAGTGCCATTCGGTCGGGGGTGCGGTGTGCCGAAACGATGCGCGCTTCATGCGTAACCTCGAGCTCGTCCAGCACCTCGGCGGCGCAGCGCATTGTCGGCCAGTCCGACTGGCTGCCCATGATAATCGCGACCTTTGGCGCTGCACTCATTGCGGGCCGTCCTTGAGATAATAACGTTCGCCGGGCTGCATCGCGGCATCGAATTCATAGATAATCGGCTGGCCGGTCGGAATTTCAAGGCCGGTAATATCATCGTCAGAAATGTTCGAGAGGTGCTTGACCAGCGCCCGCAGGCTGTTGCCATGAGCGGAAATAATCACCGTTTCGCCGCGTTCGATCACGGGCAGGATATCGCTCTGCCAATAGGGCAGCACGCGCTCGATAGTGAGCTTGAGGCTCTCGCTATATGGAACGTCGATGCCTTCGTAGCGCGGGTCAGCCCCCGGATCGAACTCGCTCCCCGGTTCCATGTCGGGCGGCGGCACGTCAAAACTGCGGCGCCAGATATGGACCTGTTCATCGCCATGTTTGTCGCGCGTTTGTTGCTTGTCGAGCCCGGTCAGCCCACCGTAGTGGCGCTCGTTAAGGCGCCAGTCCTTGATCTCCGGGATCCACAGCCGCCCAGCCTCCTCGAGCGCCAGGTGTAGCGTCTTGATGGCGCGGGTCTGGAAACTGGTGAAAGCGATGGTCGGCAGGACGCCCTTGTCCTTGAGCAAATGGCCGGCAGCCTTGGCCTCGGCCACGCCCTTGTCGGTCAAATCGACATCCCACCAACCGGTAAAGCGGTTTTCGAGATTCCACTGGCTCTGGCCATGGCGAACGAGGATCAGTTTGGGCATGCTTGCTCCCGTGTCCTTGCAGGGCACACGGCGTTAGCCGCGCCCAACGGGCTTGGAAACCCCGCTTTCGCCCGATTCGCCCGCATTGCCGTCCAATTCGCGCGCCTGTACCTTGCGGCGACGCAGATTCTCGCGCAATTTGGCCGCCAAGCGGTCTTCGCGAGAGACATTGCTATCCTTGTCCTGACTCATGTCGGTTGCATTGCCGAGATTGGCCGGCAAAGGCAATTGGGCCGCAAGCTTGGCTTGACAATACCGCCCCGCGCGACAATAGGCCGCGCCTCGTTACGGAACGCTGCTGTAGCTCAGTGGTAGAGCGCACCCTTGGTAAGGGTGAGGCCGAGAGTTCAATTCTCTCCAGCAGCACCACCTCCCGGCTTGAAATCGCTACTGTCTTAGGTCATTCATACACCATGGATGACGGGACCCCCACACAGCCGACGAATGCGCCCGCTAGCGCGCCTGCTACTGCTCCGCATTCCGCGCAGGAGGTGGGCGGCCCCCCTGAAACCTTCGCAGACGAGGACGGCACTCTTACGCGGCTGCATCCAAACCATCGCAAGCACATGCGGCTGGAAGCCGGGATTTCAGCGCTGGTCGTTTCCATTGGGGCCTTCATTGCCAACGTAATCCTGCCCGTACCCCCCGGCGTTATCGTTCTGCCCGTAATCGTGCTTGCCATCCTGCTGGTCTGGCGAATGCCGCACCGGCGCTTCAGTGCGCGCGGCTATTCGATGGACCATAATAGGTTGCGGGTGGTGCGCGGTATCTGGTTCCGGTCGGACACGATTGTGCCATTCGGGCGAGTGCAGCATATCGATGTCGATCGCGGTCCGCTCGAACGCTATTTCGGCCTCGCCACGATCACCCTGCACACGGCTGGTACACACAATGCATCGGTCAAGCTGCCGGGCCTGGCGCATGATCGGGCGCTTGCCATTCGCGAGGAAATTCGCGCCCATATCAAGCGCGAGACGCTATGACAGACGTGGCGGCGATCGTGGACCCGGATATCAGGGATTTGAACGCTGCGGCCGAAGGGGCACCGCAGCGCACCGACCCGCTCACCTTCGTGGTGAAGGCGGTGGCGGTGGTCCCGCAGTTGCTCATCCCTCTCGGCTTTGTCAGCTATGGCATGTTCGACGACGGCTTGCCGTCGGAAATGATCTTTGTCGCCTTGCTGGCTTTGGTGGCGCTATCGTTGATCCTGCTCTCGGCTTGGCTGGGCTGGCAACGGTTTACATACACCGTCGGCTCCAGCGACATCAGGGTCGATAGCGGGATCCTGTCGCGAACGGCACGCTCGGTCCCCTATGAACGAATCCAGGACGTCAGCCTGGAGCAGAAATTTCTGCCGCGCCTGCTCGGGTTGGTTGCGGTCAAGTTTGAAACCGGCGCTGGTGGCAAAGACGAATTGTCGCTGACCTATCTCTCCGAAGAACGCGGCGAGGCGCTGCGCGAACTGGTCCGCGAACGGCGTGACGATGCATCGGACACGACAGTATCAGCCAGCGACCAGGTCGAAGGCGAGGGCGCGCGGGCCGAGCCAGTAACCGCGCAGCCGGAAACGCTTTTCACGATGGCGCCGCGGCGGCTGGTCACCTTTGGCCTGTTCGAGTTCTCGCTGGCGATTTTCGCGGTGCTCGGCGGCATGGCCCAGTATGCCGATACCGCATTGGGGATTGAATTATGGGATCCTGACCTTTGGAGCGACTGGCTGAGCATGCCGAGTGGCTGGTTCGTGGGGCTGGGCATGGCGGCGCAGGTTATCAGCGCGGTGGCCGGTCTGGTGCTGCTGGCGGTGGTTGGCCTTGCCACCGGTCTCATCCGGACGATCCTGCGCGATTGGGAATTCCGCCTCGAAAAGACGGCCAACGGTTTCCGCCGCCGGCGCGGGCTGCTGACGCGGACCGACGTGGTCATGCCTGCCCATCGTGTCCAGGCAGTAAAGACCGCGACCGGACTGGTCCGCCGCCGCTTCGGTTGGCACAGGCTCAGCTTTGTCAGCCTCGCACAGGATTCCGGATCGGCCAGCCATGTCGTGGCTCCCTTTGCGCAAGAGGAGGAAATCGCGCCGATCATTCGCGCCGCCGGCTTTTCTCCCGCATCCGAGGGGTTGGATTGGCAACGGCGCAGTGCAAGTCACCGTACGATCAGCATGATCGGAGCCGGCATAGGGCTGGCGCTGGTGGCCTTGGCGCTAATGGTTCTGACTTCCAGCGACAGCGATGTGTTCGGAGGGCGCAGCTATCTCGTCTCCCTTCCGCTGGCGGCGGGTGCGTTTCTCGTGGTCCGACAGTTCTACCTCTGGCGCTTTTCCCGCAATGCGGTCGATGCGGAGCAGATCTATCGCCGCGAAGGCTGGCTGGTCCCGTCGACGCTGGTCGCCAACCGGGTGAAATTGCAATCGGCCGAGATCCGGCGGGGGCCGCTCGCCCGCTTGCTGGGATATGCCGACCTGCACCTGGGGCTGGCGGGCGGCACCTACAAGATGGAAGGCCTGCCCCTAGCCCGGGCGCGCGACTTGCGCCGGGCCGTGCTGGCAAGCATTGCCCAGACGGATTTCTCACGGCTCAATCGCTAGGCCTTGAATTCGCTCCAGTCCGGGTTTTCGTCGAATTTCTTCGCCACATAGGAGCAGCGCGGCACGATCTTGAAGCCTTTTTCACGGGCATCCTCTATCAATCGCTCGACCAGAAGAGCAGCAATGCCGCGACCGGCGATCGGCTCGGGCACGATGGTGTGGGTCGCAACCCGCACGTCGTCGGCACCGCCGCGTGGCTCCCATTCCAGCTTGCCCTGGTAATCGCTGCCATCGATATGGGCGATGTAGACTCCACCTTGGCCCTGGACGTGGTGAGTGATCGAAACTTCCTGCTTGGTAACGCTCATGCTTCAAAGCTCCTTCTTGCAACCAACGCCGGGAGCGTTAGGGGCGTTCCATGCGCTTTCTGTCCGACAATGCTGCCAGCGTGCATCCCAGGGTATGGGAAGCGATGCGCGCCGCCGATTCTGGCGACACCCCTTATGATGGCGACGTCTTGTCGCAGCAACTCGACGAAGCGTTCGGCGCGCTGTTCGGGCGCGAGGTCGCTGTGCTGTGGGTGGCCACCGGAACCGCCGCCAATTGCCTTGCGCTTGCCAGCATGGTCCCGCCACATGGCGGCGTAGTGTGCCACCGCGAAGCGCATATCGAAATGGACGAGGCCGGCGCGCCGGGATTTTACCTCCACGGCGCCAAGCTGATGCTGGCAGAAGGCAAGGGTGCCAAGCTGGACCCGGCCGCGATCAGCGAAGTGATCGATCCGATCCGCGACGATGTCCACCAGGTCCAGCCGCACGCGATATCCATCACCCAGGCCAGCGAATACGGCCACGCATATCGTCCCGACGAAATCACCGCAATCGCCGCGCTGGCGAACGAGAGAAACCTCGGCCTGCATGTCGATGGCGCACGCTTCGCAAACGCGGTGGCGTTCCTTGATTGCACGCCTGCCAGCGCGGTTGGCCCGGCGCAGGCGCTGAGTTTCGGCTGCGTCAAGAACGGCGCGATGAACGCCGAGGCGATCGTTTTCTTTGCGCCTGAACTGGCCGATGTCGTCCGCTATCGTCGCAAACGGGCCGGGCACCTGCAGAGCAAGGGGCGCTTCTTGGCGGCGCAATTGCTGGCCATGCTCGACGGCGATCTGTGGCTCGAGAACGCCCGCGCTGCCAATGCCGCGGCGCAGGCCATCGTTGGCGAGGCTAGCGACCGGCTAATGCACCCGGTTGAAGCCAACGAAGTGTTCATGCGGCTGACGCCTGCCGAGCGCGAGACGCTGCGCCAGCTGGGGTACGAGTTTTACGACTGGGGCGCCGATGCTGCGCGCTTCGTCGCTTCGTGGGACAGCGACCAGGACGCAGCCCGTACGCTCGGTCGCACGATTGCAAACTTGTGATGCCGCGGTGAGCGGGCAATCTTCCGGCGGCGCGAGCCTGTTCGAGCCGCGCAATCTGGCCTCCTTCCTGCTGGTCAGCCTGATTTGGGGCGGCACTTGGCTGGTGATCCGCGACCAGATCGCCACCGTCCCCGCGCAATGGTCGATCAGCTATCGCTTCATGGTAGCGACGGCAGGCATGTTCATTCTCGTCGCTATCCGGCGTGAACCGCTGGCCATGCCGCGCGCGGGGTGGAAGTGGGTAGCACTGCTCGGCCTGCTGCAGTTCGTGCTCAATTTCACCTTTGTCTACAATGCGGAGGCCTACATCACCTCGGGATTGGTCGCGGTGATGTTTGCGCTGTTGATGGTACCCAATGCGATCTTCGGACACTTCCTGCTCGGCCAGCCGATCCGTCGCGCTTTTGTGGTCGGGACCATGATCGCTGCGGGCGGGATCGCGTTGCTGTTCGTCCATGAATATCGCGCCTCGCCAGCGAGCCTTGCCGAAGTGTTGATCGGCGTGGCCCTCACAGCCGGCGGCATCTTGGCGGCATCAGGCGCCAATATCGTGCAGGCGATGGAGGGCGCGAAGAAGCTGCCGTTTCTGACCCTTCTGGCCTGGGCGATGCTGGCGGGCACGCTGATGAATACGCTGGCCGCTTTCGTGCAATTCGGTCCGCCAACCTATGATCCGCGCCCGGCCTATACGCTGGGCATCCTCTATCTCGGTTTGCTCGGGTCGGTCTGCACCTTCCCGCTCTACTACCGGCTGGTGCGCGAAGTGGGGGCGGGTACGGCCGCCTATTCGAGCGTGCTGGTGCCGGTGGTGGCGATGACGCTCTCGACCATGTTCGAAGGGTTCGTGTGGAGCTTGCTGCCCGCTGCCGGCGCGGTGCTCGCGCTCAGCGGGTTGCTGGTGGCGATGCGATGGCGTCCTTCACCGCCGCGCCGTGCTACGCCCGAGCCATGATGGCAGCGAGGCCTGCGCGGTAGTCTTGATAGAGTAGGTTCCACCCCAGTACGCGCTTGGCCCTGCCATTGGCGACCCGGCGGTTCTCCGCATAGAAGCCACGCGCCATGGCGCTCAAATTCGCCTCCTCGAGGCTTTGTAACTCAGGCGCATCAACACCGAGGAGGCGGCAGGCTTCCTCGATCACCGCATTGCCGCTCGCAGGCACATTGTCGGACAGGTTATACGCACCCGCAGGCGCGTCGCTTGCCAGGGCGGCCATTACGCCGCCAACGATATCGTCGACATGCACGCGGCTGAAGACCTGCTCCGGCAGGTCGATCCGACGCGCCCGGCCCTCTCGCACCCGGTCGAGCGCACTGCGGCCCGGTCCGTAGATCCCGGGCAGGCGAAATACCCGCGCACCGTTTTCCAGCCACCGCCGGTCGCATTCGGTGCGGGCCGAGCGTCGGCCACCACCTGTCGGAGTCGATTCGTCGACCCATGCACCCTCGGTATCGCCATAGACTCCGGTGGACGAAAGATAGCCAAGCCAGCGATCGCCTAGCGCGTCGCCATAGACGGTCAACACCGGGTCTTCTCCTGATTGACGGTCCGGCGGAACAGACGACAGCACGTGGCTCGCCCCTGCCAATGCAGCGCGGACCGCCATGTCATCGTCAAAATCCAGCGTCCCGGCGCTTCCGGTGGCGACGACCTGCCACCCGTCTCGTTCCAGCGCAGCGGTAATCCGTTTGGCCGTGTAGCCGAGGCCGAAGATCAAGAATTGCTTCATTGCATCGTTCTAACGCCTAGATGGGACTACGAAAGCCCGCAGAAAAAGAGTAGGTTTACCTGTATTATGGATGTTGTTCGCAATCCCGAAATGGCTGACGCAGCCCCGACGCCGCACGAACCGCCGGTAATTCGGCGCGAGGATTACCAGCCCTTTGCCTGGCTGGTGCCGGAGGTCCGGCTTCACTTTGACCTTGGGCTGGACGCGACAAGAGTGGTCTCCAAGCTGACCGTGGCCCGTAATGGCAAGGCCCCGCCTTCCGATTCGATCCGCCTCAATGGCGACGGTCTGGAACTGGTTTCGATCACGGTCGATGGCGAGCCGGTTAATAGCTGGTCGATGGATGGCGACGATCTGATCCTGCCGCTGACGAGCGATGCCCACG
The DNA here is from genome assembly GCF_054482615.1 of Qipengyuania sp. CAU 1752. Lineage (NCBI taxonomy): Bacteria > Pseudomonadati > Pseudomonadota > Alphaproteobacteria > Sphingomonadales > Erythrobacteraceae > Qipengyuania > Qipengyuania sp. CAU 1752. Next base: position 487,928 of record NZ_JBTLRE010000001.1, read on the forward strand.
AGATCGAGATCGCTACCGAACTCGATCCTGCCGCCAACAGCCAGTTGATGGGGCTCTACGCCTCCAACGGGATGCTTTGCACCCAGTGCGAAGCGGAAGGGTTTCGCCGGATAACCTTCTTCCCCGACCGGCCCGATGTGCTGTCGACCTATTCGGTGCGGATGGAAGGCGATGCAGGGCAATTCCCGGTCCTGCTGTGCAATGGTAACAAGGTGGACAAGGGCGAGACGGGGAATGGTCGGCACTTTGCCGAATGGCACGATCCATGGCCCAAGCCGAGCTATCTGTTCGCGCTTGTGGCAGGCAATCTGGTCGCCAATTCCTCAACCTTCACGACCATGGGCGGGCGGGAAGTCGAACTCAATGTCTGGGTCCGCGAAGGCGATCTGGCACGCACCGACCACGCGATGGAATCGCTGAAGAAGTCGATGCGCTGGGACGAGGAAACCTTCGGCCGCGAGTATGACCTCGACCTCTACAACATCGTCGCGGTGAGCGATTTCAACATGGGGGCGATGGAGAACAAGGGCCTCAACGTCTTCAATACAAAGTATGTGCTGGCCGATCCGGATACCGCCACCGACTCCGATTTCGACGCGGTTGAGGGCGTGATCGCGCACGAGTATTTCCATAACTGGTCGGGCAATCGCGTGACCTGCCGCGACTGGTTCCAGTTGAGCCTCAAGGAAGGCTTCACGGTCTTGCGCGACCAGCTTTTCAGCCAGGACATGCAGGGGGAAGCGGTCAAGCGGATCGAGGATGTAAGGATCCTGCGCTCGGCCCAGTTCCCAGAGGATTCAGGGCCGCTGGCGCATCCGATCAGGCCCGATTCCTACCGTGAAATCAGCAATTTCTATACCGCGACCGTTTATAACAAGGGCGCCGAGGTGATCCGGATGATGCGCACCATGGCCGGACCCGATGCCTTTCGCAAGGCCTGCGATCTCTATTTCGAGCGCCATGACGGCGAGGCAGCGACTTGCGAGGATTTCATCAAGGCCATGGAAGACGGCGCCGGGCTAGACCTGGCCCAGTTCCGCCTGTGGTATTCGCAGGCCGGCACGCCCAAGGTCGACATCGCGCTTACCCACGATGGCGAAACCGCCACTCTCAAGCTACGCCAAGTCGTGCCGCCTACGCCCGGCCAGCCGGCCAAGCGCCCGGTTCCGATCCCGTTTCGCTTCGCCCTGTTCGATCGCGACACCGGCCAGCATGGGGGCGAGCAGCTCGCGATCCTTGATGCGGCCGAGAAGACGATCAGTTTTGAAGGCTTTGCCAAGCCTCCCGTGCTATCGATCAACCGCGGCTTCACCGCGCCGGTCGCGATCGAACGCGACACGCCACGCGAGGACCTCGTGTTCCTCGCCGCGCGCGACGATGACAGTTTCGCCCGCTACGAAGCGATGCAGGAACTGGTAGTCTCGCACCTGGTGACGGCGCTTGGCGACGGGCTGGATGAAACCCAACGCGCTGCTGGGCAGGAAGCGATCGCAGAGGCATTCGGTGCGATCCTGGCCGACGACGCGCTCGACGATTCAATGCGCGGTGAGTTGATGACACTGCCGAGCCAGACCTATCTGATGGAACAGATGCTGGTGGCCGATCCGGCCCGCATTCACACCGAACGCGAGGCTTTGAAGGCCTTCCTTGGCCAGCAGTTCAAGGATCGGTTCGAAGCATTGCATGATCGCGCCAGCGCGGTTCCCTACAGCATGGACAGTGCGGCGCGCGGCGCCCGCAAAGTCAAAACCATGGCGCTCACCTTCCTTGCTGCGGCTGACCCTCAGGCCACCGCCGAGCGTGCCCGGACGCAATTCGACCGGGCCGGCAACATGACCGATCGGCAGGGCGCTCTGATGGTGCTCGCCGGGCTGGAAGGCGAACAGCGGACCAATGCCCTGCTCGATTTCTACAATCGCTACCAAGGCAATGACCTGGTGATCGACAAGTGGTTCCTGTTGCAGGCACTCTCGCTCCACCCGGATGCGCTTGAACATGTCAGGGCTTTGGCCCGGCACAGTGATTTTACGCTGCGCAATCCCAACCGCGTGCGCTCGCTCTACATGGGGTTCGCGGGTAATCCGCACGCTTTCCATCAGGCCGATGGCGCAGGCTATACAATGCTCGCGGACCTGATCCTGGCGCTCGACCCGCTCAACCCGCAGACCGCGGCCCGCTTCGTGCCGGCATTGGGCCGGTGGCGACGGATCGAGCCGCAGCGCGCCAAGATGATGCGGGCCGAGCTGGAGCGAATCTCGCAGGCCGACAACCTTTCGCGTGACACCTTCGAACAGGTCACCCGCAGCCTTGGTTGAGCACGGCGCAAACAATGCGCTGGATTTGATTCACTCGCCTGCGCTTGAGGGGACGCCTCATGCCTTTCTGGGGCGCGGGGGCGGTGTGAGCAGCGGAGAAGTCGCAGGTCTCCAGTTCGGGATGGGTGCCGGCGATGATCTGGCCAATGTGGCAGAGAATCGCCGCCGCGCGGTAGCCGCGATCCTGCCGGGGGCGGAGCTGGCGATGCCGTATCAGGTTCACTCACCCGACGTGGTGATCGCGCAGGCGGCGTGGGCGCATGAAGATCGGCCACGAGCAGATGCGGTGGTGACCGATGTGCCGGGGCTGCTGCTCGGCATAGTGACCGCCGATTGCGCGCCTGTCCTGTTGGTGGATCATGAGGCCAGGGTCGTCGCCGCTGCCCATGCTGGCTGGCGCGGAGCGCAGGGCGGGGTGGTCAAGGCGACATTGGCGGCGATGGAGAGCCTCGGCGCGCGCGCCGATCGTGTCGCCGCGGCAATCGGACCCTGCATCGGGCAGGCCAGCTACGAGGTCGATGCCCCGTTCCGCGAGCATTTCGATCAGGATGACGCTCGCTTTTTCGCAGAGGGCCGGGCGGGGCACTGGCAGTTTGATCTGGAAGGCTATGTCGCATCGCGGCTTCGGCGTGCGGGTGTCGCTGTAATCGATCCACTGGGCCTCGACACCTATGGCAATGAAAGCGGTTCGCCGCCGCGCTTCTATTCCTACCGCCGCGCAACCCATCGCGGCGAGGCGAATTACGGACGACAGGCCTCGCTCATCGGCCTCGCCGCCTGAGTTGCATGGAACTGCACAATTCCTGCCCAAAACACCATTGGCATTATCCCGCAATCGGGCTAGGAGCGCGCCCAAACAGGCGTAGGCCCTCACTCGGGTTATACGACGGGGCCGGCTTCTAGCAGAACTGACGCTATGGCTCCGCACGTCTGGAAGACGAGTATCAGGACGGGTCGCGCGCAACGTGCGGCTATTGTTAAGGCAGGAATGATGGCTGACACTACGGTTCCCGCAGATGGCGTAGACCGCCGGGACTTTATCAATATCGCCGCCGTGAGCGCCGCTGGCGTTGGCGGTCTGGCAGTGGTCTACCCGTTGATAAGCCAGATGGCGCCTTCGGCCGACGTGCTGGCCGAAAGCACGACCGAGCTGGATGTTTCCGCAATCGAGCCCGGCCAGTCGATCAAGGCCGTGTTCCGCAAGCAGCCGCTGTTCGTCAAGCGACTGGCTCCGCAGGAAATCGCTGCGGCCAATGCGGTCGACGCCTCCAGTCTGCGCGATCCGCAGACTTTGGCCGAGCGGACCAAGGAAGGTCATGCCGACATCCTCGTCACCATGGGCGTATGTACGCACCTTGGTTGCGTGCCGCTGGGCGCGGTCGAGGGTGAGAACAAGGGCGAGTTCGACGGTTATTTCTGCCCCTGTCACGGTTCGCATTACGATACCGCAGGGCGTATTCGCAAAGGTCCTGCGCCGACCAATCTCGAAGTGCCGGACTACGAATTTACGTCCGATACCACCATTACTGTCGGCTAAGGATTGAAAGAGACCGCATCATGAGCTTTCCCTGGGCCAAGGAATACAAACCCGCCAACGACTTCACCAAGTGGGTCGATGAAAAGCTGCCTTTGCCGCGGCTGGTCTACAACGCGGTAGGCGCCGGCTATCCGGTGCCGCGCAACCTCAATTACATGTGGAATTTCGGCGTATTGGCCGGTTTCTGCCTGGTTTTGCAGATCATTACCGGCGTCGTGCTGGCAATGCATTATGCCGCCAATGCCGAAGTCGCTTTTGCCACGACCGAGCACATCATGCGCAACGTCAACTGGGGCTGGATGATGCGCTACATGCACGCCAATGGCGCCAGCTTCTTCTTCCTCGTGCTCTACATCCACATCTTCCGCGGCTTCTTCTACAGCTCGTACAAGGCTCCGCGCGAGATGATCTGGCTGCTGGGCGTGGTCATCTTCCTGCTGACCATGGCGACTGCCTTCATGGGTTACGTCCTGCCATGGGGCCAGATGAGCTTCTGGGGTGCCAAGGTCATCACCGGCCTGTTCGGGGCGATCCCGCTGGTGGGTGAGCCGCTGCAGATCTGGCTGGTCGGCGGGTTCGCGCCTGACAATGCCGCGCTCAACCGCTTCTTCAGCCTGCACTTCCTGTTGCCGTTCGTAATTGCCGGCGTCGTTATCCTGCACATCTGGGCGCTGCACATCCCTGGTTCGTCCAACCCCACCGGGGTCGAGGTGAAGCAGGAATCGGACACTGTGCCGTTCCACCCCTATTACACTGCCAAGGACGGCTTCGGCCTTGGCGTTTTCCTGATCCTCTACGCCGCGTTTGTGTTCTTCCTGCCGAACCTGCTGGGCCATGCCGACAACTATATCGAGGCCAACCCGCTGGCGACGCCGGCGCACATCGTGCCGGAATGGTATTTCTACCCCTTCTACGCGATCCTGCGCGCCTTCACCTTCGACTTCGTCCTGTCGGCGAAGCTGTGGGGCGTGCTCGCCATGTTCAGCTCGATCCTGCTGTGGTTCCTGCTGCCCTGGCTCGATCGCTCGCCTGTTCGCAGCGGTCACTATCGTCCGCTGTTCCGCAAGTTCTTCTGGTTCGGCCTGATCCCGTGCATGGCGGTGCTGTTCGTATGCGGTGGCGCACCGGCCGAAGAGCCCTATGTGATGCTCAGCCAGATCGCGACCGCCTACTACTTCATCCACTTCCTGGTCATCATCCCGATCGTCTCCTCGATCGAGAAGCCGGAGCCGTTGCCTTATTCGATCACCGAAGCGGTGCTGGGCTCCGACAAGGATGCCGTGCTGGGTGAAAACACGACGCCCGCGACCTGAAGCGAATAGGAAAGACAAGACTATGATCCGCCTGTTTTCCATCGCCGCCGGGCTCGTATTCGCCCTCGTTGTGCTGGTCTCGTTCGGCAACGGTGCCTACACCGCCGCAACCGAGACACCGGTCAAGGATGCCGCGCACGAATTCTACCAGAAGCCGAAAGCGCCCGCCGGCGGGTTCTCCTTCGACGGCCCAGTGGGCAATTGGGACATTGCCCAGTTGCAGCGCGGGCTAAAGGTCTACAGCGAAGTGTGCGCTGCCTGCCACTCGCTCAAGTTCGTGGCCTTCCGCAATCTCGAACAACTCGGCTATTCCGAAGCACAGGTGAAAGCATTCGCCGCGTCCAAGACCGTTCCGGGCATCGATCCGAACACCGGCGAGGCGACCACTCGCCCCGGCCTTCCGACTGACTATTTCCCGTCGCCTTATCCCAATGCCGTGGCTGCGGCAGCTGCCAACAACAACGCCATCCCGCCTGATCTCTCGCTGATGACCAAGGCACGCAACGACGGTTCGAACTATGTCTACTCGCTGCTGGTAGGCTACGGCCAGCCACCGGCCGAGCTGAAGGCCGAGTTCCCCAATTTCGAAACGCCGACGGGTCTCTATTTCAACAAGTACTTCCCCAACCTCAACATCGCCATGCCGCCGCAGCTCAATGCCGGCCAGGTGACGTATGACGACGGGACCGAAGCGACCGTCGACCAGATGGCGCAGGACGTCGCGGCATTCCTGACCTGGACGGCCGAACCGACCCTGGTCAAGCGCAAGCAGACCGGCTGGGCAGTGCTCGGCTTCCTCCTTTTCGCCACCATCCTTGCCTATTTCGCCAAGCAGCAAATCTGGTCGGCAGTGAAGCCGAAAAGGGCGTAGGCGGCCGGCAACTTGCCTCTTTCAATTCTCTCAGGGCGCCCCTCCATCCCCGTGATGCGAGGGGCGCTTTGGTTTTGGCCACGGAGCACGCGATGACCGCAGAAGAACTCAAGGGTCTGGTACGCACCGTGCCTGACTTCCCGGCACCCGGTATCCAGTTCCGCGACATTACTACCTTGCTCAGCAATGGACCCGGGCTTGCGGTGACGATCAAGCATCTGGCGCGCAAGGCCGAACAGGCTGGCGCGCAGGCTATTGCCGGGATGGAGGCGCGCGGTTTCATTTTCGGCACCGGGGTCGCGGTCGAGCTGGGCATCGGTTTCGTCCCGGTGCGCAAGCCGGGCAAATTGCCGGTCGAAACCATCAGTGCCGACTACGACCTAGAATACGGAACCGACCAACTGGAGCTCGATCCGGGGGCTGTCGGGCAGGGCCAGAAGGTTGTCATGGTCGATGACCTGATTGCCACCGGCGGGACCGCGATGGCGGCTGCCGATTTGCTGCGCCGGGCCGGGGCCGATGTCAGCCAAGCGCTGTTCGTTATCGATCTACCTGAGTTGGGCGGTGCTGGCCGCTTGCGTGCAGCCGGGGTGAATGTGGATGCCTTGATGGACTTTGCAGGGCACTAGCTGTTCGGGATACAAGCAGGAATTCGTTCATTCGTTTGCGTATAAGACCTTTGGGGGCGTAAGCACTTATCATGGAATCGCAGGCTCTAGTGATCGCCACGATCGGCGTGCTCGGTGTTGGCGCGCAATGGGTTGCCTGGCGGACCGGTTGGCCGGCAATCGTTTTGATGCTGCTGGCCGGTTTCATCGCCGGACCGGTACTCGGTGCCTTCGAAATGCGCCTGCTCGACCCCGAAGCTACCTTTGGCTCGTTGCTTGACCCGATGATCGGTATCGGCGTGGCACTTATCCTGTTTGAAGGCGGCCTCAGCCTCGACCTGCGCGAACTGCGCCATTCGGGATCAGCTGTCTGGCGACTGGCTACGATCGGCGTGCTGGTCGGCTGGTTTCTTGGCGCTTTGGCCGGTTTCTATGTTGCGGGGCTAGTCTGGCCCGTAGCCATCCTGTTTGGCGGCATATTGATCGTGACAGGTCCGACCGTCGTGATCCCGATGCTGCGGCAATCCAATATACAGCCACGCCCGGCCTCGATCCTCAAGTGGGAAGGCATAGTCAACGATCCGATCGGTGCGCTGTGCGCTGTCATCGCTTACGAGTATTTCCGCAAGGTGGCCGAGAGCCCTGGTGCTTCGCTATTCGAAGTCGTTCCGCCACTGATCATCGCAGCGTGTCTTGCCGGGCTAATCGGATATGCCGCAGCCAAGGCTGTCGCCTACCTTTTTCCGCGCGGCGCGATCCCCGAATATCTCAAGGTGCCGGTGCTGTTCATCACAGTGATCGGCGTGTTCGTCCTGTGCAACAAGATCGAGCACGAAGCCGGCCTAGTCGCGGTTACGGTGATGGGCATCGCGCTTGCTAACATGAACGTTTCATCCTTGCGCAGCATCCACCCGTTCAAGGAAAACATCGCGATCCTGCTCGTCTCGGGAATTTTCATCGTCCTCGCATCGAGCCTGCAGGTCGAGGATCTGCAATACGTCAATTGGCGGTTCGCTGCCTTCCTCGCAGTGCTGTTGTTCTTCGTGAGACCGGCCACGGTGCTGATCAGCATGCTCGGTAGCTCGGTGCCCTGGAACGAGCGGTTGTTCGTCGCCTGGATCGCCCCACGCGGCATCGTGCTGGTGGCCATCTCGGGCCTGTTCGCGTTGCGCTTGAGCGATCTCGGCTACGCCGATGGCAATGTCCTGATTGGGCTAAGCTTCGCCGTGGTGGTCGCGACCATCGTCGCGCATGGTTTCTCGGTCGAGTTCGTTGCCCGCTTGCTCAAGATCAAGGGCGAGAGCCGGCCTGGCCTGCTGATCGTTGGCAGCACACCGTGGACGATCGCGCTGGCCAAGCAGATGCAAGCGCGCAAGACCCCGGTCATCGTGGTCGATCCGAGCTGGCAGCGTCTCGCCCCGGCCAGGCGCGAGGGCATCCCCTATTATCATGGCGAAATCCTCAACGAGGCGACCGAGCACAATCTCGACCTGTCGCCCTACCAGGTGCTGGTCGCGGCGACCGATAACGAGGCTTACAATGCGCTCGTCTGCAACGAATTCGCCCACGAGATCGGTCGTGACAGCGTTTACCAGCTCGGCGAATCAGCCGACGACGACCACCGCGCCTTGCCCGAGAGCCTGCGTGGCCGAGCGCTGTTCGAAAGCGGGTTTGGGGTTTCTGACGTGCACGAACGCCAGCAGCAGGGCTGGGTCTTCCGCAGAACCCGGCTGACCAGTGAATATACTTTCGAAGATGCCTTGCGCGACCTGCCCGAAGACGCGCACCTGCTGATGCTGTTGCGCGAAACCGGGACCATGCGCTTCTTCACCCATGCCGCCCGTCCAGAGCCCCGCTCGGGCGACACCGTCATATCCTTCGTACCGCCACAGCCGCGAATGCCGGAAGAGAGCGCCGCCCGCAAGCCGGGCGCCCGCGGCCCGGATGTGCAGCCAGCATGAGACTTTTTGGAGACGATTTGATGATTCGCCGAGTGACCCCTGCCTTTCTGCTCTTGCTTTCCGCGTGCGGTGGCCAGTCTGACCAGGCGGGGGAACCGAAAGACGGTGCAACGCCAACGCCCACCCCGACCGAACCCGTTTCCATCATCCGACCCGAAATCGAAGAGGCGGCCGAAATCCCGCTCGAATCGCTGAACGTTACCATCGGTTTCCCCGATGGCGGTGCCGAGCTTGACGACAAGGCCGTAGCCGCACTCGAGAAACTCATTCAGTCGCGTCAGCAGCGTGAAGGTGTGCCCATCATCCTTGGTGGCCACAGCGATGCCGGCGGTCGAGATGAGATCAATCTGCGCGTTTCGCGCCAGCGAGCCGAGGCCGTGGCCGAATGGCTGGTGGAGAACGGGGTTGCCGAGGGCCGCATCACCGTCATCGCTTTTGGCGAGCAAAACCCGATCAAGCCCAATGCCTTGCCCGATGGCTCTCCCAATGAGGTCGGGCGGGCGGCCAATCGGCGGGTTGTGGTCCGGCTTCAGGTGGCTGAAGGTGCCATGGTGTCGCCCGAGCCCACGCCCGAACCGAGTGTCGCAGCAGGGTCTGCAAACTAGATTTCGGACAAGGCCGTGAAAACGCGCTCCACCCATTCCTGCCGGCAGATCATCAGGTCGGGAAGATAAGTGTCGGCCTGATTGTAGCGCAGCGGCGACCCGTCGATGCGCGAACAATGCAGGCCATGGGCCTCGGCCACCGCCACCGGTGCGCAATTATCCCATTCGTACTGGCCGCCCGAGTGCAGGTAGATTTCTGCCTCGCCGCGAACCACCGCCATCGCCTTGGCACCTGCGGACCCCAATGGCACCAGTTCAGCGCCGATCATTTCGGCCACCGCTACCGCCTCGGCAGCGGGGCGCGTACGGCTGACGACCATGCGCGGCGTTTGCGCCATCTCGGGCAGGCTGGTCGGCTGGTCTGAACGCAGGACAATGCCCTCACCAAGCCCAGGCAGCGCTACAGCGCCGACTTTCGCTTCGCCGCCGATGGCCAGTCCCACATGCACCGCCCAGTCGCTGCGCGCCTCGCCGTATTCGCGCGTCCCATCCACAGGGTCGATGATCCAGACCCGGTCCTTGGCCAGGCGTTCCTCGGTATCCTTCAATTCCTCGGACAGCAGCCCGTCATCGGGCCGCTGCTGCCTTAGCGCGTCGACAAGGAACTGATTGGCGGTCTGGTCACCTGCCCGGCCAAGCGCCTTGCCTTCGACGAGACCGCTCTCGCGTACCTGCAACAGGATTCGACCTGCAAAATGGGCAAGGGCGGCGGCAAGATCGGCGTCGGTCATCAGGCGAGCTCCGGGACGTGTGGGCTAGGGAACCGTATCAGTTGGACAAAGGACAGGGTCAGCGGGGCTTACTTTAGCGGCAGGATTTGCGCGATGATGTGGTCAGCAGCCTCCTCGACCGACATTGCGACCGTATTTACGCGAATCTCGGCGCTGCGGGGTTCCTCATAAGGACTGTCGATCCCGGTGAAGTTCTTGAGCTCGCCAGCGCGGGCTTTTTTGTAAAGACCCTTCACATCGCGCCGTTCGGCCACTTCAAGCGGTGTGTCGACGAAAATCTCGATGAACTCGTCCTCGTCGAACATTTCGCGCACCATCTGCCGTTCGGCCCGGAACGGACTGATAAATGCGGTCATCACGATCAAGCCGGCATCAACCATCAGCCGGGCGACCTCACCCACCCGGCGAATGTTCTCGATCCGGTCGGCCTCGGTGAATCCCAGATCCTTGTTGAGCCCGTGCCGGACATTGTCACCATCGAGCAGGAATGTGTGCCTGTTCATCAGGTTGAGCCTGGCCTCGACCGCATTGGCGATGGTCGACTTGCCGGAACCCGAGAGGCCCGTGAACCACAGCAGGCGCGGTGTCTGGTTTTTCATCACCGCGTGATGCTCGCGGGTGATGGTGGTCGGCTGCCAGTGGACATTGTCAGCCCGGCGCAGGCTGAAGTTGAGCATACCCGCAGCGACGGTGGCATTGGTGATCTTGTCGATCAGGATGAAACCGCCCAGTGCCCGGCTGGTGGCATAGGGTTCGAACACGATCGGCTTGTCGGTGTGGACCTCGGCAACGCCGATCGAATTGAGTTCGAGCGTCTTGGCCGCAAGATGATCGAGCGTGTTGACGTTCAACTCGTACTTGGGGACTTGCACGCTGGCCGAAACATTCTGCGTGCCGAGCTTGAGCCAATAAGCCCGTCCAGGTTTCAGCGCCTCTTCGCTCATCCAGACGAGCGTCGCTTCGAACTGGTCAGACACCTGCGGCGGATCGTCGGCCGCGGTGATCATGTCGCCGCGCGAACAGTCGATCTCGTCGGCCAGCCTAATGGTGACGGACTGGCCTGAAACGGCCTCGTCGAGTTCGCCACTCATGGTCACGATCGATTTTACCGTGCTGTTCCTACCCGAAGGCACCACGCGCACCGTGTCACCCGGCTTGACCGTTCCATCGGTGATGAGGCCCGAGAACCCCCGGAAGTCGAGGTTTGGCCGATTGACCCACTGCACCGGCATCCGGAATGAACGTTTCTGCGCCGCGACATTGGCAATCTCGACCGTTTCGAGATGATCTATGAGGCTTGGCCCGTCATACCAGGGCGTATTGGCCGAGGGCGCAGTGATGATGTTGTCGCCGCGAAAGCCCGACAGCGGGATCGCGGTGAATTCCAAGACGCCGAGCTCCTTGGCGAAATCACTGTAATCGGCGACGATCTTGTCGAAAACCTCCTGACTGTACTCGACCAGGTCCATCTTGTTGACCGCCAGCACCAGATGCCGGATGCCGAGCAGGTGGGTGATGGTCGAATGGCGCTTGGTCTGCACCAGCACGCCTTTGCGCGCATCGACGAGGATGACCGCGAGATCGGCAGTGGAGGCACCGGTCACCATGTTGCGGGTATATTGCTCGTGGCCGGGCGTGTCGGCGACGATGAACTTGCGCTTTTCGGTCGAGAAAAAGCGATAGGCGACGTCGATAGTGATACCCTGCTCGCGCTCGGCAGCCAGGCCGTCGACCAGCAGGGCAAAATCGATCTTCTGGCCTTGTGTCCCGACCCGCTTGGAATCGGCTTCGAGCGAGGCCAGCTGGTCCTCGAAGATCATCTTGGAATCATACAAGAGGCGGCCGATCAGGGTCGACTTGCCGTCATCCACGCTGCCGCAGGTGATGAAGCGCAGCAGCCCCTTGTTCTGGTGCTGGTCGAGATAGGCGTCGATGTCTTCGGCGATCAGGCTGTCGACTTCGTAGGCAGGGTCTTTTCCGGTCGTCTCGGACATCAGAAATAGCCCTCCTGCTTCTTCTTCTCCATTCCGGCGCCGCCTTCATCCTGGTCGATGACCCGACCCTGGCGTTCGCTGGTGGTGGTCAGCAGCATTTCCTGGACCACTTCGGCCAGGGTCGAAGCCTCGCTCTCGACCGCACCGGTAAGCGGGAAGCAGCCGAGCGTACGGAACCTGACCGAACGTTCGGTGATCTCGGGCTTCTTGCCTATGACCTGCTCCAACCGATCGATATCATCGGCCATGAACAGCCCGCCTTCATGGATGAAGGTCGGACGCGGCGCGGCGAAATAGAGCGGCACGATCTCGATATTCTCAGCCATGATGTATTGCCAGATGTCGAGCTCGGTCCAGTTGGACAACGGGAACACGCGGATGCTCTCTCCCTTGGACTTGCGGGCGTTATAGACATTCCACAATTCGGGGCGCTGGTTCTTGGGATCCCAACTGTGGCTGGCGGTGCGGAAGGAGAATATGCGCTCCTTGGCCCGGCTCTTTTCCTCGTCACGGCGGGCGCCCCCGAAAGCGGCGTCGAAGCCATAATGGTCGAGTGCCTGCTTGAGCCCCTCGGTCTTCCACATGTCGGTATGCAGCGGCCCGTGATCGAAGGGATTGATGCCGCGCTCCTTCGCCTCCGGGTTCTGCCACACCAGCAATTCCATCCCGGCCTGCTCGGCCGAGCGTTCGCGCAGGGCGTACATGTCCTTGAACTTCCACGTCGTATCGACGTGCAGCAAGGGGAATGGGGGCGGCGAGGGGTAGAATGCTTTCTTGGCGAGATGCAGCATGACCGCTGAATCCTTGCCGATCGAATAAAGCATGACCGGCTTTGTGGCCTCGGACACCACTTCGCGCATGATGTGGATGCTTTCGGCTTCAAGCCGTTGGAGGTGGGTCAGGCGGCGCATGGCGGTTTTATGGGTCTCCCGGGGCATCGGAGGGATCGGAAAGATGTGCATGGCAGCCCGAGCTTGTCCCCACAGTTCCCATATGGGATATACGAGAAATGGCGGTTACTCTTCTCGAGGCGCAGGATCTCGTCGCACTGCTCCACCGCGGCACTCTGGCGAGCGATCCCTGGCAGGATTTCCTCATTGCCTTGCGCCGCCGGCTGGGGGCGCGGGAGGTGCTGCTGTTTCTCGCCGCAGGCGATGTCAGTGGCGGGGTGCTGCAACTGGCCCCGGGCAAACTGCCGCGAGTGGTGGAAGAAACCGAGATGGCACGTCTCGCCGCGAGTGACGGACCCTTGCGAGCCGCGCGGGTATTTTCGCGCGAGGAATCTCGGGACCATATCTCGCTCGCGCAGCGCGAGGCGCTGGATCAGGCGCTGACAGGGCTGGGGCTCGAACATGCCCGGATGGTGCGAGTTGACGAGCCGGGTGGCGCTTCGTTGCTGCTGCTGGCGGGGCAGGGCGGTGAGGATTTCACAGGCGCCGATGTCTCCTTGCTGGCTACACTGGCCGATCACCTCGAGATCGCCCTGCGCACGTGGAAGGCGCTGGAACAGGAACGCCTGCGCGCGGGCATCTCGGGGGAAGCCGTCCGGAGGCTCAATTTTGGCTGGTTCGTGCTTGATACACGCGGAGTAATTATCGACCATAGCGAGGAAGCCGGGCTGCTGTTGCGCCAACGGCGCGCGGTCCAGCGCAGTTCGACGGGACGGCTCGTGCCCGAGTTGCGTAGCGCACAAGGGGCCTTGAGGCGCTATCTCGAGCAGGTTGCACGCGGGGAGGCGGGATCGCGCGCTATTCACCTCTCGGACGAGCCATGGCTCGACATGCTGTTGACCATGCGACCGGCCGAGCGGGCCGGGTCGCCGCCGGTGGTGGCGGCCTACGTGCACGGCGAACAACCGACCAGCACCGAGCGCAGTGCCCAGTTACAGGACTTGTTCGGCTTGACCGCGAAGGAAGCGCAACTCGCATTGCTGATCAGCCGCGGCGTAAGAATTGCCGAGGCTGCCGGCCAAATAGGCCTCACCGTCGAAACCGCACGGCTTTATTCGAAACGTGTCTATGCGAAGACGGGAACGAGGGGGCAGGCCGACCTCGTGCGACTGGTGCTGGCGAGCATCGTCGCGCTGGGTTGAGTAAGGGCGATGTTGACGAATCCTGCTCGATGGGGGAAAGGCGCTTTCACGCTGGATACGCGGGTATAGCATAGTGGTAATGCTCCAGCCTTCCAAGCTGGCTAGAGGGGTTCGATTCCCCTTACCCGCTCCAGTGATTTTCTGTCCCGCCGCCTCGCTGCTGGAAGACGGATTCCCCCACCGCCAGATTATCGATCAATCGCGTTCCGCCAATGCGCGCGGCGACGAGCAGGCGCGCCGGTGTGTTCGCCAAATTGTCGATCCGAGACAGGCTGCGGGCGTCGGCGAGGGCAGCGTAATCGACGCTGTCGAACCCTGCTTGCAACAGCGCTGCTTCGAGTGAAGCGAGCGATGGAGCCGGCTCTGCCCCGCGTTCGATTGCCTCCACGGTTTCTTTCATCGCGCGCGGCAAAGTCGCGGCGGCGGCGCGGTGCTCGGGCGACAGGTAGCGATTGCGGCTCGACATGGCGAGGCCATCGGCTTCGCGCACGGTTGGCACGCCATAAATGGCATCGACATGCGGACGGGTCAGGTCGAGATCGCGAGCCATCGCGCGGATGACCGCCAGCTGCTGGAAATCCTTCTCCCCGAAAAACGCCATGTCGGGCAGGACCTGGTGGAACAGCTTGCACACGATGGTGGCGACCCCGTCGAAATGGCCGGGCCGCGATGCTCCGCAGAAATCCGCGCTGACATCTGTGACGCTGATGTTGGTCGCAAAACCTTCCGGGTAGACCTCACTTTCGGGTGGGGCCCACAGCATCTCGACACCTTCTTCTGCCAGCATGGCGCTATCCTCGGCCATCTGGCGTGGATAGGCATCGAGATCCTCGTTCGCGCCAAACTGGGTGGGGTTGACGAAGATCGACGCGACCACGTGATCTGCCGCCTCGCGCGCCTTGCGCACAAGCGTGAGATGGCCCTCGTGGAGCGCGCCCATTGTCGGCACCAGCGCGACTGAACCGCCGCCCTTCCGCAGTGCGGCGACGGATTTTCTCAACATGTCCAGCCGGTCTATGGTTTGCACGGCTCGCGGCCCTCCCGTATGATTTCGCGCAATCGTCCTAGCGCCCTGCATCCAGCCCCGAAAGGCCTTCTCCGCGTGTCATCCCATCAGCCTCACCGCATCGTCTTCGCCAACGAGAAGGGCGGTACGGGGAAATCGACCACTGCGGTGCATATCGCGGTGGCGCTTGCCTATGGCGGTGCACGGGTCGCGGCCATCGATCTCGACCATCGCCAGCGCACGCTGCATCGCTATTTCGAAAACCGCGCCGAGACCGAGGGGCGGCGCGGCATCACTTTGCCCGGCGCACATTGTGATGTTTATGGCGAGGGCGATATCGATGGGCTGGAAAGCCTGACCGAAAAACTCGGCCGCGATGCCGATTTCATTATTTTCGACACCCCTGGCCGCGACGATCCGCTGGCGCGCCATGCAGCGACCGAAGCTGACACGCTGGTCACGCCGATGAATGACAGCTTCGTCGATTTCGACCTCATCGGCCAGGTCGAGGGCGAGACCTTCAAGGTGAAGAAGCTGAGTTTCTATGCCGAGCTGATTTGGGAAGCTCGCCTCAAGCGGTCGCGGGCGACTGTTGAAACGCAGCGGCGCGAGATGGACTGGGTCGTGGTGCGCAACCGCACCGGCTATACCGAGGCGCGCAATATGCAGCGAATCGAAAAAGCCCTGACCGAGCTTTCGAAGCGCGTCGGCTTCAGGGTTACTGCCGGCTTGTCAGAACGCGTCATCTACCGCGAACTCTTTCCCTCCGGGCTGACGCTTCTTGACAAGGGGCAGCTGGGCGATCTGGGGACGAGCCATCTGGTTGCCCGGCAGGAACTGCGCCAATTGCTGCTCGGCCTCAACCTGCCCATGCCCACCGCCGCGCAACGCTCCCTCGAACTCGCCTGAAGCGCGGATGCTGCGTCTCCTCGTCATCGCCGCCATCCTCGCGCTGGCGTGCCGATGGATATCTGGCAAATGGCCGTGGGAATATCTCGGGGCGGGCACGACCCGGCACCAGGCCGTGCAACGCGCAAGGCGCTTGCTTGCCGTGCGCCCCGATGCCAACAGGACCGACATATTGTCCGCGCACAAGCGCCTGATCGCCATGGTCCATCCCGATCGGGGCGGCTCGAACGAGCAGGTGCACGAAGCCAATGCTGCGCGTGACCTGTTGCTCGACGAATTGCCGGAGGAATTGCCAAAGTGAAGAGCCACGATTTCGATCCGTCCATCCTGCGCGAATACGATATTCGCGGCGTTATCGGCGAGACGTTGTCGGTCGATGATGCCCGGGCGATCGGGCGCAGCTTCGGTTCGATGCTGCAACGGGCCGGCGGCAAGACAGTGGCAGTGGGGTACGATGGCCGAGTCAGTTCGCCGACGCTCGACGATGCACTTGTCGAAGGCCTGGCTGCCACCGGCTGCGATGTCGTGCGGATCGGCATGGGACCGACCCCGATGCTCTATTTCGCCGAAGCGTCAGCCGAAGAGGTGGATGGCGGCATTCAGATAACAGGCAGCCACAATCCCGCCAATTACAACGGCTTCAAGATGGTATTTCTTGGTCGCCCCTTCTTCGGATCGGATATCCAGGAACTGGGTCGTGTCGCCGCCGCCGGAGACTGGCTCGACGGAAAAGGTGCGGTCAGCGAACGCGACGTCAACGACATTTACGTCGACCGCATGCTCAAGGCCCTCGACGGGATCGACCGCGATGCACTCGCGTCCATGAAGGTCGGCTGGGATGCGGGCAACGGGGCCGCTGGCCCGGTGCTGGAGTCGCTCGTCGCGCGGCTTCCCGGAGAGCATCATCTTCTGTTTACTGAGGTCGATGGCCATTTTCCCAATCATCATCCTGATCCAACGGTGGAAGCCAACCTGGCCGACCTGAAGGCACTCGTCGCCGAGAAGAAGCTCGACTTCGGAGTGGCTTTCGACGGCGACGGCGACCGCATCGGCGCAATCGACGGCGAAGGCAGGGTCATATGGGGGGATCAACTACTGATGATTTATGCCGAGGACCTCCTCGTAAGACTACCTAACGCGACGGTTATCGCCGATGTGAAGGCCAGCCGCGCGCTGTTTGAGCACATCGAACGCCACGGCGGAAAGCCGATCATGTGGAAGACGGGCCACTCGCTGATTAAGTCCAAAATGAAGGAAGTTTCTTCGCCGCTGGCCGGTGAAATGAGCGGACATGTCTTTTTCGCCGACACCTATTACGGTTTCGACGATGCGCTTTACGCCGCGCTGCGGCTGATGGCGGCGTCGGCCCGGCTGGGTAAGTCGGTGACGCAATTGCGCAGCGAGATGCCCGAAATGGTCAACACGCCGGAAATGCGTTTCCAGGTCGACGAAAGCCGCAAGTTTGCTGCCATCGACGAGGTCAAGGCGCGGCTTGCCAATGCGGGCGAGGGTATTGATGTCGACGATACCGACGGCGTTCGGGTGACCACCAAGGATGGCTGGTGGCTGCTGCGCGCCTCAAACACACAAGATGTGCTGGTTGCGCGCGCGGAGGGCGACAGCAAGGAAGCGGTCGAGCGGCTGATGGCGCAGATCGACGAGCAACTGGCGCTGTCCGGCCTCGAGCGGGGCGAGCAGGCCGGCCACTAGTAAGGATACAGATTGGGGGGAATGGAGATGCGTAAACTCTTGTTCGGCACACTGCCGGCGATGGCCTTGGCAACAGCCGCTCCGCTGAGCGCACAGCAATCGGCACCGCAGATCGAAACCACCCAGGCTGATGAAAGCGAGTCCAGCGAAGAAGCTGAAATGGCCGAAGCGATGGCTATGCTCGGTGCGATGTTCGCGGTCGAGCCGCTTACGCCGGAGCAGGAGGCACGATTGCCGCTGGCGACCACCATCATTGCCAAGATCATGCCCGAGGGCGCGATGGCCGAGATGATGGACGGCATGTTCAACGGCATGCTTGGCGGACTGATGCAGATGGGGGACGAAGCTCCGGCCACCAGCGTCCTGGCGAATAGCCTCGGTATCTCGGCCGACGAAATGGATTTGAGCGAAGACCAGGCGGCCGAACTCGTGACACTGCTCGATCCTGCTTGGCGCGAACGTCGCGAGATCGAGAAGGCGATGCTGCCGGAGATGATGAAGACCCTCATGTCTGCCATCGAGCCGGCGATGCGCAGGGCCATGTCCGAGCTTTATGCTATCAACTTCACCCAGCCCGAGTTGGTGGGCATCGACGCCTTCTTCTCGACCGAGACCGGCGCAAAATATGCTCGCAAGTCTTTCACCATGGCGAGCGATCCGCGGGTTATGTCGGCCAGCATGGAGGCCTTTCCGGCTATGATGGGGACCTTCGAGGACATGGAACAGCGGCAGAAAGAAGCGACTGCGCATTTACCGCAAGTTCGAAGCTATTTCGAACTCGAACCGGCGGAGAAGGCCCGCATCGCTGCGGCGACCGGTTATACCGCCCAGGACCTCGAAGCGATGAGCTCGGTCCAGACGGCTGCCCCTGAACTGGAGGACGAAGTCGAATAGGGCCTCGCTCCACGGGTTTGGTCCCATGCTCGCGCATCAAGCGTTGAGCCAGCGATGAGCGCGCGCGTCCCACTCGAAATCGAAAGCTGGTTTGCCGGTCGGGGCTGGCAAGTACGGCGGCACCAGGCTGATATGCTCGCCGCTGCCGACAGCGGCAAGCACGCGCTGCTGGTGGCGGACACCGGAGCGGGCAAGACGCTGGGCGGGTTCCTGCCTACGCTGGCTGATTTCTGTCCTTCGCGGCTGGGCGAGGAGAAGCCACCCGAAGGGTTGCACACGCTCTATGTTTCGCCATTGAAGGCGCTGGCCCACGACGTGCAACGCAATCTTCTCACCCCGGTCGAGGAGATGTGCCTGCCGATGCGGATCGAGACCCGCAGCGGAGACACGCCCTCGGATCGCAAGCGGCGGCAGCGCGCCAGGCCGCCGCATGTGCTGCTGACGACGCCTGAATCTCTCTCGCTGTTGCTGAGCTATCCTGACAGTTTCGACCTCTTCGCATCCTTGAAGCGCATCGTGGTGGACGAGGTGCACGCCTTTGCCACCGGCAAGCGCGGCGACCTGCTGGCGCTCGGCCTGGCGCGATTGCAGGCGATTGCGCCCAAGCTGCAACGGGTGGCTCTCTCGGCCACGCTCGCAAATCCGGAGGGTTTCCGCGAATGGCTCTCGCCTTGGGGCGAGATCGACGAGGTCGCGCTGGTAGAGGGCGAGGAAGGCGCACCGGCCGATGTCGAGATAATGTTGCCACAGGAAGAGCGCGTCCCGTGGGGCGGCCATGCCGCGACCTGGGCGATCCCGCAGCTCTACGAGCTGGTAAAGTCCAACCGGACCACGCTCATCTTCACCAACACGCGCTTCCTTGCCGAATACACCTTCCAGAATCTGTGGGACGTCAACGAGGACACGCTGCCCATCGGCATCCACCACGGCAGTCTCAGCCGCGAGGCACGGCGCAAGGTTGAAGGGGCGATGGCGCGCGGTGAATTGCGGGCGCTGGTGGCAACCGCCAGCCTCGATCTGGGCGTCGACTGGGGCGATATCGACTGCGTGGTGCAGATGGGGGCACCCAAGGGCTCCTCGCGGCTTCTGCAGCGGGTGGGCCGGGCCAACCACCGGCTCGACCAGCCCAGTCGGGCGGTGCTGGTGCCGGGCAACCGGTTCGAGTTTTTGGAGGCGCAGGCGGCCAAGGACGCGGTCGATGAAGGTATGCGCGATGGCGAGGACTTCCGACCCGGCGGGCTCGATGTACTTGCCCAACATGTAATGGCCTGCGCCTGCGCTGCGCCATTCGATGAAGACGCGCTGCTGGCCGAAATTCGTTCTTCGCTGGCCTATGCCTGGGTCGACGACACGATCTGGCAGCGCGTGCTCAATTTCGTCGCCACCGGCGGCTATGCGCTCAAGGCCTATGACAAGTTTCGCCGCATCGTCCGCGACCGCAGCGGCGTGTGGCGCCTGACCCATCCCGAACTGGCCGCCAAGCATCGCCTCAACGCCGGCATCATCATTGATGGCGAGATGATCCAGGTCCGGTTCCGCAACGGGCGCTCGCTGGGCAAGGTCGAGGAACGCTTTGCCATCGCATTGCGGCCAGGAGATACTTTCTCCTTCGCCGGACAGGCGCTCGAGGTCGAGCAGTTGCGCGACATGGAGATCGTGGTGCGCGCCACGTCGAAGTCGGCGATGATCCCTTCCTATGGCGGCGCCCGGATGCCGCTGACGACCCACCTGGCGGACCGCGTACGGGCGATGCTGATCGATCGCGCAGGCTGGGCGCGCTTTCCCGACGATGTGCGCGAATGGCTGGAGGTGCAGGACTGGCGCAGCCAGATGCCGGGGCCGGACAATCTGCTGGTCGAGAGTTTCCCCCATGCCCAGCGACACTACACGGTCTATTATACTTTCGCCGGGTGGAATGCGAACCAGTCGCTCGGCATGCTCATCACCCAGCGGATGGAGGACCGCGGCCTGTTGCCCGGTGGCTTTGTCGCCAATGACTATTCGCTCGCGGTGTGGGCGCTCAAACCGGTCAAGGACCCGGCACCATTGTTGTCGCCGGAGATCCTGACCGAGGAATTCGTCTCCTGGGTCCAGGATTCGCACCTGCTCAGGCGTTCCTTCCGCGAGGTCGCGGTGATCGGCGGGCTGGTCGAACGCCAGCAACCCGGCAAGCGAAAATCGGGTAAGCAGGTGACCTTCTCGACCGACCTCATCTACGACGTGCTGCGCAAATATGAGCCCGACCACGTCCTGCTAGAAGCAGCCTGGGCCGATGCGCGCGAACGGCTGACGGACATCGGTCGCCTGCAGGAGGTGCTGGAACGTTCGGCCGAGCAATTGCTCCATGTCGAGCTCGAGCGCGTCAGTCCTCTGGCTGTACCGGTGATGGTGGTGATCGGGCGCGAGCGTACCCCGCAAGGGTCGGTTGACGACGAACTTCTGCTCGAGGCGGAGAGCCTGGCGTCCGCGGCCATGCGGGTCGACGGCTTGCCGTAAAAGACTTGCGGTGAGGCTGCCGCCCCATATGTGCGCGTCTAAGCCGGACACAAAAAAGGGGCAGATCGCTCCGCCCCTTTTTCATTATCCATGGTGGACCGAGCTTACTGCTGGCCGCCGCCCTGTCCGGACTTGCCGAACACGCGGAACTGTTCGTTACCCACGAAACCGAACTTGGTAACGCCCGAGCCCTTGATGATCCGCAGCACTTCGGCCGAGAGCTGGTAGCTCGTCTGTGCCTCGGGCTCGAATTGCAGTTCAGGCTCGGGAACCATGTCCCGGGTGATATTCAGGTTACGAACCAGTTCGCCCTGGTCGATGACTTCGCCGTTCCACAGGATCTCTTCCTGCTGGGTCAGCACGATCTTGTTCTTGATCGGTTCAATCATGTCCGGCGGCGGAGGTGAATCGTCCGGCTGCGGAAGGTCGATATCGATCGAGTGAGTCGCGACCGGGATGGTGATGATGAACATGATGAGGAGCACGAGCAGGACGTCGATCAACGGCGTCATGTTCATGTCGTTCATCGGTAGGCCGTCGTCTTTGCCGCCTGCCATTGCCATGAGTCAGTTACTCCTGTTTCTCGTCTCGCGGCTCAGCCGTTGGGATCGACCGGGTTGGAGATGAATCCAACGGTTGGATAACCAGCTCGCTGAACGTTGTAGATCGCGCCAGCCACGCAGCGCCATGGGGCGTTGACGTCGCCGCGAATATGGACCTGTGGAATAAGGTCGGGATCCTCCATGATCGCATCTTGGCCACCGGCGCGGCGCACGATGGCGTCGAGACGTTCGAAGGCCTGGTCATAAAGCTCTTCCGAGGAGACCGGGGCGATATTGTTGAAATAGACCCGGCACTCGCCTTCGCGGGAGGCCCCTTCGAAGCCCGAATCGCCAGCGCTTCGGCCGGACGTATCGGTGGTGCTTACCGTAAGCAGAAGGTTCTCGACCTTGTCCTTGGACTCGACCGATTCCAGTACCGGAATCTCGAGCTTCTCGATCGTCTGGATCGCGACCGGAACCGCGATGAGGAAGATGATCAGGAGAACCAGCATCACATCCACCAGCGGGGTGGTGTTGATGTCGGACATCGGCGTTTCGCCGCCGCCTCCCGTGGAAATTGCCATGACTACATCCTATCCGTCTGTGGTCGTTTAAATGCTCTGGACGAGGGCGGCCACGCCGAAACGGGCCGCCCTGTCAGACTTACTTCTTGATCGGAGCACCGCCAGCGGTGGTAGCCGGCTTTGCAGGAGCAGGTTTGGCAGCCGGCTTGCCAGCAGGCGCATGCACGGTCGGCTTCACCTTGCCGTCCGAGCTGATGTAAGCCAGCACGTCGGTCGAGAAGCCGGTCAGCATTTCGGCGATCCGGCGGTTGCGGCTCTGCAGCCAGTTGTAGGCAAGCACGGCCGGAACCGCGACGAGCAGACCGATGGCGGTCATGATCAACGCCTCACCAACCGGACCTGCGACCTTGTCGATCGAGGCCGAACCGGCCAGGCCGATGTTGATCAGGGCGCGGTAGATACCGATCACCGTGCCGAGCAGGCCGATGAACGGCGCAGTTGCACCCACAGAAGCCAGGAACGGCAGGCCGCCCGCGAGCTTGGCATTGATCGTGTCTTCCGACGACTGCAGCGAGCCGTGCAGATAGTCATGCGCTTCGCGCTGGTCGACCATCTTGGAGTGATCTTCGTCGGCCTTGAGGGCATCGTCAACGATCTGGCGCCAAGCGCTGTTCTTTTCCAGCTTGACGGAGCCATCACGAAGGTTCGAGGCCTTCCAGAAGTTGCCACGCACCTGCGAATTGTACTGGCGCATGATCTTGGCCTGTTCGAGCAGCTTGGTGATCAGGATGTAGAACGAGCCGATCGACATGATGACAAGCACGGTGAAGATGGACCAGGCGATTACACCGCCCTGCTCCATTGCTTCCATAAAGCCGAAGGCTTGCTTCGGTGCTGCATCGTCTGCAGCAGCGACGGTAAGAAGTTCGATAATCATTTTGCGAGTTCCTCTCGAAAAATACGGGTGTCAGGATGAATTATTGCGGGATCTGCCAACGGACCGACTGGGTATAGGTGCCACTCACCTCGTTCCCGTTGCTGTCGGTTGCCGGGTTGAACCGGGCGCGACGCTGCATGTTCTTGCAGGTAGCCTCGTCGAGGCGTTCATGCCCGCTTGAACCCGTAACCCTGCAGCCGTCCACCCGGCCATCAGCCCCGACCGTCAGCGTAACAGTGGTCACGCCTTCTTCCTCTTCACGCAGCGAGCGCGAGGGGTAGTCGTTGGTGGTGACCCAGCGACCGGCATTGCCGCGCGGTGTGGGGTCCTTCGGTTGGGTGAAGGTCGGGCAGTTCGCATTGACCGGAACCGACTGGCCACCAGGACAAGACTTCATCTGCGGCCCACAAGACGCGCTGGCATCGACAGTCCGGCCATCGGCACAGGTCTTCGTTGTCGCACGCTGTACGGGCTGCGGAGGCCGTTCGACCGGGTCACGCGACGTATCGCGCAGCCTGTTCGGATTGGGCAACTGGATGGGTGCCGGGGGAACGACGACCGGCGGCGGTGCCGTGTCCGGAACTTCCTCTGGCGGGGGCGGGGGCTCTTCCTCCGGCTCGGGTTCTTCGGGCTCTTCGATGTCGACGGTCGTAACCCGCTCAACGACGCTTTTCGCCGCTTCGTAGGCAAGACCGGTGACGAGCGTATACCCGATCAACACGTGGAGAAGAGCAACGATGATAATTGCAACAACGCGGTTGCTACTCATCTGTTGGTCAGCATAGGCCATGCAGTCGCATCACTCCGTCTGCGCCGGTGATCCCGGCTTCTCATGTCCGGCGCCTGCACCGGACGGCGATCCATTCATCCATCTCGAAGGAGCCGCAAACCGTCGAATCGACAATGCGCCGACCGCCTGGCCCCCCTAAACGGATTCAATCCGGGTAGATTGTTCTTTCTCTCCAGCCCCGGACCGTCCGACCCTTAGCTATTGTCCAATGCTGGCGCAAACGCTTTATCGGTTAAGGGTCGATTCACAGGTCGGAACCGAGCATAGGGGCGAACGGTTCCGCAGCCGCGACCAACCGTAGAACGAAAGTCCACCTCATGCCGATCCCATCGATTCGCCTAGCCCTGACCGCGACAGCCGCGCTGGCCGTTTCTGTTGCTCCGCCCATCGGGGCCGCTCACGCGATGCAGCAGGGCGAAGCTACCAGCACGCTTACATGGACCGACATTGCCGATCTTTCCGATGCGGCGAAAATGGTGGTCCGCGTCAAGATCAAGAAGCAGGCCGAGCTCAAGCCCGAGCGGGCACCCGGCCTCGCCCCTGGCTACACCAGGCTTTATATCGAGGCCGAAACGCTTGCGCTGATCGCAGGTAGCGCGCCCGTAGGCGAATCGCTGCGCTATCTTGTCGACGTGCCGCTCACCGCCAAGGGCAAGGCACCCAAATTGAAAAAGTCGGAGTTCGTTCTGTTCGCCCGGCCGGTGCCGACAAGGCCTGGCGAGATTCAATTGGTCTCGCCCAATGCCCAATTGCCGTGGACGCCCATGCTCGAACAACGGCTACGCCCGGTTCTCGCCCAATTGGCGGCGCCCTCGGCTCCGCCAGTGGTGGTCGGGATTCGCGATGCCCTTTCGGTGGCTGGCAATCTCAGCGGCGAGTCCGAAACCCAGATCTTCCTTGCCACAGCCAACGGCGCCCCGGTCGCACTGAGCGTGGTGCGACGTCCCGGTTCGCCACCGGCATGGGGGGTTTCCTATTCCGAAATCGTCGACCAGGCGGTGCGAGCACCGCAGCCGCAAACGCTCAACTGGTATCGTCTTGCCTGCTTCCTGCCCCGCGAGCTGCCGGGTTCAGCTCATCTGAGCCAGGACCGGGCCGATCGCGCCCGTGCCGATAATGATTATCGCTACGTGCTCGAACAGCTCGGCACGTGCAACCGGACGCGGATGCCCCCGCCTGCAGCGTGATCGCGTAAGGCCAGCTAGCGCCATACCAAGATTAACTGGTTCCCCCGCCCGGGCGAGCAGCGCTAGAGCCTTGCGGCCATGAACAAGCCGTCTTCTTTGTCGCCCTTACGTGTAGGTCTTGCCGGTCTCGGCACGGTCGGCACCGGAGTGATCCGCCTGCTCGAACAGAACGGCACGCTGGTGGAGCAACGGGCCGGTCGGGCGATCAAGATTACCGCCGTTTGCGCTCGCGAGCGTCACCGGGATCGCGGCGTCGATCTGGCTGGCTACGCCTGGTGCGACGACATGGCCGAACTTGCTTCGCACGACGATGTCGACGTGGTGGTCGAGCTGGTCGGCGGCTCTGACGGACCGGCACTGACGCTGGCACGGCAGACCCTGGCAGCGGGCAGGGGCTTGGTCACAGCTAACAAGGCCATGGTGGCCCATCACGGTATGGAACTGGCGCAGATGGCCGAGGCGCACGGTAGCAGCCTGCGGTTCGAAGCTGCGGTTGCTGGCGGTATCCCGGTCGTCAAAGGGCTGCGCGAGGGCGCTGCGGCCAATGTCATCGAGCGGGTCTACGGGATTCTCAACGGGACCTGCAATTATATCCTGACGGCCATGGAGGCGAGCGGCGCTGACTTCGGCGAGACGCTGGCCGACGCACAGGCGCACGGATTTGCCGAAGCCGATCCGGCCTTTGATATCGACGGCGTCGATGCCGCACACAAGCTGGCCATCCTGGCTGCGCTGGCATTCGGCACAGAAATCGATTTCGACAGCGTGGAAGTTGAGGGCATCAGGCAGGTGCGGGCGGTCGATATCGCGCAGGCCGATGCACTCGGCTACGTAATCCGGCTGATTGGCGTCGCTGATATGGAAACCGCCGCCGATGGATTTCGCCTGCTGCAACGCGTGCGACCGTGCCTGGTGGCCAAGGATCATCCGCTGGCTCCGATTGCCGGCCCCACCAACGCTGTTGTTGCCGAGGGCAATTTCGCGGGCCGGCTGCTGTTCCAGGGCGCCGGAGCAGGTGATGGGCCGACCGCGAGCGCGGTCGTGGCCGATCTCATCGATCTTGCACGCGGTGAAAGCGGGGCGCCGTTCTCGGTCCCGGTCGCGTCATTGGCTGTTGCGGCAAAGGCCGACAGCGGCGCACGCAAGAGCCGGTCCTATATCCGCTTTATGGTCGCCGACCGACCAGGGGTGCTGGCCGAAATCGCTGCGGCGATGCGCGATGCCGGAGTGTCGATCCAGAGCCTGATCCAGGAAGGCGAGGCTAATGGCGAGGGCGGCGTGCTCGTGGCGATGGTTACCCATACAGGTCCAGTTCGCAATGTCCGGCAGGCCGTCGCTATGCTCGAAGGGTCCGACAATCTGGTGGCTGAGCCGCTGGTCATGCCCATCCTGCGCAGTTGAATTGGGCGATTTCGGTAAAGCCGTTGCGAATAGCGACAATTGCGCCCTCGGCGTATCGACATTGCCACAAGGCCGGTCTAGGCGACGCCCCGAACTTCTGAAGGAACTGCGTCGCCATGAATACCGCCACCGGATCGATCTCTGCAACCAAGGCCAGCTCGGTCCTCGATCGCGTTTTGGTGATGGAAATGGTCCGCGTGACAGAAGCCGCCGCCATCGCCGCTTCGGACCTGATCGGTCGCGGTGACGAAAAGGCAGCCGATGCCGCTGCGGTCGAGGCCATGCGACGGGCCTTCGACGAGCTTTACATGGATGGCACCGTCGTTATCGGCGAAGGCGAGCGCGACGAAGCACCGATGCTCTATATCGGTGAGAAGGTCGGCGGCGCTCCGGGCAAGGGGCCCAAGATCGACATCGCGCTCGACCCCCTTGAAGGTACCACCATCACCGCCAAGGCCGGCCCCAACGCATTGGCCGTGCTGGCGGCGGCTGAGGAAGGCTGCCTGCTCAACGCGCCCGATACCTACATGGACAAGCTGGCAGTCGGCCCGGGCTATCCCGATGGCATTATCGATATCGCCAAGAGCCCGACCGACAACGTCAAGGCAGTGGCCGAGGCGAAAGGCGTGCAGCCGTCCGATATCATCGTCTGTGTCCTAGATCGCCCACGCCATGCGGACCTGATTGCAGAATTGCGCAGCCTGGGTTGCGGCGTGGTGCTGATCGGCGATGGCGATGTGGCCGGCGTAATCGCGGTGACCGACGAGGACACCACGATCGACCTTTATATGGGCCAGGGCGGCGCGCCCGAAGGTGTGCTTGCCGCCGCCGCCCTGCGCTGCGTCGGCGGCCAGTTCAATGGCCGGCTGGTGTTCCGCAACGAAGACGAGAAGGCGCGTGCGCGCAAATGGGGGATCGAAGACCTCGACCGTATCTACAAGCTCGAGGATCTGGCCAAGGGCGATTGCATCTTCGCCGCCACCGGAGTTACTTCGGGCTCGCTGCTCGATGGCGTCAAGCGAAAGCACGGCATTGGCGGTGCGCGGGTGATGACGACCGAAAGCGTGGTCATGCGCGCATCGAGTGGTACCGTGCGCTGGATTCGGGGCGAGCACCGCATCTGAGCAGCGTGCCGCAGCGGGGAGAACGTCCGCGCATTATGTTGCAATAGGATGTCAGGCGGCTAATCCGGGGCAAATCCGAGTCGCATAGGCTGGCTCGCAACATCCGGGGACCGCTTAAATGAAAATCATGGCCGGCAATTCGAACCTGCCGCTTGCCCGGGCGATTGCCGCCTACCTCGAAATCCCGTTGACCGATGCCAGTGTCCGGCGTTTCGCGGACGAGGAAATCTTCGTCGAGATACATGAGAATGTCCGCGGCGAGGACGTATTCCTCGTCCAGTCGACGAGCTATCCCGCCAACGACAACCTGATGGAACTGCTGATCGGGATCGATGCGCTGCGCCGCGCCTCGGCCAAGCGGATCACCGCGGTGGTGCCCTATTTCGGTTATGCCAGGCAGGACCGGAAGCCCGGGCCGCGCACGCCGATCTCGGCCAAGCTGGTAGCCAACCTCATTACCGAGGCTGGCGCCGACCGCGTGCTGGCGGTCGACCTGCATGCCGGCCAGATCCAGGGCTTCTTCGATATTCCGACCGACAACCTTTACGCCGCACCGACCATGGCAGCCGATATCCAGGCCCGCTACGGCGAGCGCGAACTGATGGTGGTCTCTCCTGATGTCGGCGGCGTGGTCCGCGCCCGCGCACTGGCCAAGCGGCTCGACAACGCCCCGCTGGCGATCGTCGACAAGCGTCGGGATCGGCCCGGCGAAAGCGAGGTCATGAACATCATCGGCGACGTCAAGGGACGCCACTGCGTGCTGATCGACGATATCGTCGATTCGGGCGGTACGCTGTGCAATGCGGCCGAAGCTTTGCTGGAGCAGGGGGCCAGCTCGGTTGCAGCCTACATCACCCACGGCGTGCTGTCGGGCGGAGCGGTCGCGCGGGTCAACAGTTCGGCCCTCACCGAGCTGGTCGTTACCGACACCATCGGGGCCACCGACGCCGCTACCGACGCCGAGAAGATCCGCTATCTTACCATCGCTCCTCTGATCGGAGAGGCCGTGCGCCGTATCGCAGATGAAAGCTCGGTCAGCTCGCTGTTCGACTAGGCAATTCCTGCCCCAGGCGAGCTATTGCCAGGGGCGTTTCTCGCCTTGCTCGATCCGGTCGAGTTCTTCCAGCCGCCGGGCTTGGCGTGATTCGAGCGTGATCGTCAGCAACGGCTGGCTGGTGTTGAGGAACCGCCGCGGAGTCATCCCGAACATGGCCGTGAATTCACGGTTGAGGTGCGACTGGTCAAAATAGCGCAGCGCAAGTTCCTGTGCTTCGGTGTCATCCGCCACGCCGCATAGATGCGCGGCCAGATCGAGAGCTCGGGCGCGGCGGAGCACCCGTTTGGGCGACAGGCCAAAATCGCGCTTTACGACCCGCTCCAATCGCCGCTGATCGACATTCAGCCGCTCGGAACACTCGGATACCGCAATATTCGGGTCTTCGAGGGCAAGGCGGTGAAATCCGGCCGACACCGGGTCGGGTTTCTTTCGCCCTGCTTGCTCGACCAGTGCTTCAATGAAATCTTCAATCGTCGTCATCCAATCTTCGGCGCTGGTGCCGGATCGCAACTCGTCCAGCAGGGCAGGGTCTGCCAACGGCAAGGCACTATACGGCACAATGCGGTCCAGGAGATCCGGCGAAGGTGGTCCACCCAGCGCGTGAATAGCGCCCGCACGCAGTGACAGCCCGACCGATGCGAACCCTCCGCCAACGCTCACCGGCATGCGTTTGGACTGCGGGCCGAACAACAGGACCTCGTCATGATAAGCCCGGCTGCCGTCCGCTGACTGGGCTTGCCAATCGCCGTGCAAGAGAGCTCTCAACATGGGTGCATCGGTGAAGATTCCGCAGGCGACGAGCGAACTCTTCGGGGCGCCCAGTTCCATGCCGTAAACATGGCCAACCCACGGCCTCAGGCTCTCGCGAGGCTGTCGGTTGATGGAAATACGGTGACCGTCACGCGTAGTGTCGTATTGTGCACCGGTGGGTCGCGTCTGCCCCTGCCTCTCATCGGTTGTAGCCATGCGTATCCCCTTGAGATTTATCTAGGATGCTTGTCGGCGCACGGCAATCTCGCTCTTGACCAAGACGTTCGCTCCGCCCATCGCCGCGCCATGAACCTGTCTGCCGAAATCGCCCTCGCCCACCGTCTCGCCGATGTTGCGCGCGAGGAAATCCGTCCCCGCTTCCGCAAGATTGGCGCCGAACGCAAAGCCGATTCATCGCCCGTGACCGAGGCCGACCGCGCCGCAGAGGAGGCGATGCGTCGCATCCTCAAGGCCGAGTATCCGCAAGACGGCGTGGTCGGCGAAGAGTTCGGGACCGAAGAAGGTCGCAGCGGACGGCAATGGGTACTCGACCCGATCGACGGAACCACCAACTTCCTTGCAGGCCGTCCGTTCTTCGGCACGCTCATCGCCCTGATGAAAGACGGGTTTCCCGTACTCGGGGTGATCGACCAGGCAATCATCGGTGAACGATGGGTCGGCGTGGCGGGGCAAGGAACTACCTTGAACAACCGGCCCGTCACCGCGCGCACTTGCAAGTCGCTCGAGGAGGCCACGCTCGCCACCACCGGACCGCATTATTTCACGGTCGAACAGGGCAATCGGTTCATGGCACTGGCCGGGCACACCGACCACAAGCGAATGGTGATGGGAGGAGACTGCTATAACTACGCCATGCTCGCGAGCGGACATATCGACATTGTCGCCGAAGCCGGGCTGAAGCTGCACGATTTCGCGGCATTGGTGCCAGTGGTGGAAGGAGCAGGCGGGGTCATGGCCGACTGGAATGGCGACCCGCTCCATGCCGCCAGCGACGGACACGTCATCGCCCTCGGAGATCCCGCCCGGCTGGAAGACGTGATCGAAGCACTGGGATGAGCGGCAATGGCGACCTTGCGGGACGCACCGCGCTGGTCACGGGTGCCGGGCGCGGACTCGGTTTTGCCATAGCCGAACAGTTGGCACGGGATGGCGCAAAGGTCTGGTTGGGCGGTCGCGATCGCGCAGGCCTTGAGCGGGCAAGTGCAAAGATCGGGGGCGCTGCCGCCGCTCTGCCTTTCGATATCACTGACGCCGACGCTGTCACCGCTGCGCTCGGCACGGTCGAGGACAGTGGCGGGCTCGACATTCTCGTCAACAATGCCGGGATGCGCGACCGCCGCCCACTTGCCGAGGTGGACCGCGTGGACATGCGCGACTTGCTCGAGGTCAATCTGGTGGCGCCGTTTGACCTGGCGCGGCGGGCTGGCGCTGCGATGTGTGGGCGCGGCTGGGGCCGGATCGTCAATATTACTTCGATCGCCGCCCGAATTGCCCGCGGCGATGCGCTATATACCGCCAGCAAAGGCGGCCTCGATGCGCTTACTCGCGCTCTGGCAGCTGAATTTGGGGCGTATGGCGTGACCGTCAATGCCGTCGCGCCGGGCTATTTCGCGACCGAGGCCAACAAGGAAATGGTGCAGGATACGCAGGTTGCCAAACATTTGCGCCGCCGCACATCGCTCGGCCGTTGGGGACAGCCGGGGGAGATCGCCGGCGCGGTCGCTTTCCTCGCTTCGGACCGGGCCTCCTACATCACCGGCGAGACGATCAATGTCGACGGTGGATACCTCGCGCATTTTTAAGTCGCGACAGGCGGCCGCGCAGTCGCAGGAACCGCTTGCATTTTGCTGCCCAGCCGCTAAATGCGCGCACCTTCACTGACACGTGATTCATTAGCCTGCCTGGCGACAAGGGCTGCCAGGGCCGGTTCGGACGTGTCTCTGTCTATAGGAGATGAAAATGCCCAAGCTGAAGACCAAGAGCGGCGTTAAAAAGCGCTTCAAGATCACCGCCACTGGCAAGATCAAGCATGGTGTCGCTGGCAAGCGCCACCGCCTGATGAGCCATAATGCGAAGTATATCCGCCAGAACCGCGGCACCTCCGTCCTGTCCGATGCGGACACTGCGACGGTGAAAAAGTGGGCCCCTTACGGGCTCAACTGAGCGCGCTGGATTTCAAGGAGATAAACTATGCCTCGCATTAAACGCGGCGTTACCACGCGCCAGAAGCACAAGCGTCTACTCGACCAAGCCAAGGGCTATCGCGGTCGGCGCAAGAACACCATTCGTGTTGCTCGTCAGGCCGTCGAAAAAGCCGGCCAGTACGCCTATCGCGACCGCAAGGTTAAGAAACGCAGTTTCCGCGCCCTGTGGATCCAGCGTATCAACGCCGCCGTTCGCGCAGAAGGCCTGACCTATTCGCAGTTCATGCACGGCGTGAAACTCGCTGGTATCGAACTTGACCGCAAGGTCATGGCCGACCTCGCCATGAACGAGGAAGCAGCCTTCAAGAGCGTGATTACGCAGGCCAAGGCAGCTTTGCCGAGCGCGTGATCGCTTCGTAATTCGATGGAATAAAAAAGGGGGCGCTGCGGCATGTTCGCAGCGCCCCCTTTCGTTTGTGGATTTGCCTGTCGGACGGCGACAGTCTAATCCGATGGGCGAAGGGCGGACGGAATCGGCGTGATTGATCTTCAATTTTTTCCAATTCCCGGCAGATGGTCTGATCATCTGACCTCGATCTATCGGCTTGAGGTCAATCTTCCTGCGGGTAAGATTGTGTCCGACGTGCTGCTCCCCGAGTGGGGGAATGTCCGCTTCTTCGATGATCGCGGGCGAAGCGCTGGACGTCTTGCCGGTCTGACACTCGAGGATAACGGATTTCTTGCTACCGGCCCTTCGGCACGGCCGGTGCGATTCTCGATCGGGGCGTGCAGGCTATGGGGTATCGGCCTCTTGCCCCTGGGATGGGCGACTTTCGTCCGCGCGCCGGCCAGGTCCCTTGTCAACAAGGCCTTCAATGGCGCGACCCACCCCGCCTATGCCCATTTTACGACACTGTCGCGGCAGCTGGACGGGGCGGGCCACGACGATTGGAAGCAGTACCGCCTTGTATGCGACTGGCTCAAAACGCATGCCAAGCATCCCCGCGATGAAGACCGCTTGTTGGCGATGCAGAATGCAGTGATGGATCGTTTCATGATCCAGATTCCCGATTTTGCCGAGCGGGCGGGGGTCAGCGTGCGCACGCTGGAGCGGCTTTCACTCAAGTATTTCGGTTTCAGCCCCAATGTCGTTTTGCGCCGCCAGCGGCTGATACGCAGCCTGACCTCGTTCATGATCGACGGTGATGGCAACTGGACCCAGTCGATCGACCGCAATTACCACGACCAGCCACATTTTGTGCGCGAGTTTCATAACTTCATCGGCATGAGTCCGACCGAGTATGCCGCTTTGGATCATCCGATCATGAATGCCTTCATGGAACACCGGCAAAAGGTATGGGGCACGCCAGTGCGTGCCCGCGATGTCAGGGCAAACGAGACCCGGGCAGCCGATGGACTGTCGGTTACAGCCTAGACTGACTCGACGTGAATACCGGGCACTGGATATCCCCCGACGCCGCGCGGCGAATTGGGGCTTGGGACTTGTCCCTTGTCCCGCTAGAGGCCTCCCTTCGACAGCAAGGCCAAGCCTCCGACGGGGGCCGGATGGGACATGAGTACGGTAGACGATCTAAAGAACGAAGCGCTCGCGCGGATTGCCGCAATCGGCGATGCCGACGCGCTCGAAGCGCTGCGGGTGGAATTTCTCGGCAAGCAGGGATCGATTTCGGCGCTGCTCAAGACGCTCGGCAAGATGACGCCGGAAGAGCGGCAAGTCGAAGGGCCGAAAATCCAGGGCGCCCGCGCCGCCGTTGCCGATGCAATTGCTGCCCGCAAATCCACCTTCGAGCAGGCCGAACTCGAAGCCAGGCTGGCAACCGAGACCCTCGACTTGACGCTGCCGGCTCCGCGCACGCCTGCCGGATCGGTGCATCCGGTCAGCCAGGTGATGGACGAGCTGGCGGAAATCTTCGCCGATCTCGGCTTTGCCGTCGCCACCGGTCCCGAGATCGAGGACGACTGGCACAATTTCACCGCGCTCAACATGGCCGAAACCCATCCGGCCCGTGCGATGCACGACACTTTCTATTTCCCCGACCGCGACGCTGACGGCAACCGGATGCTGCTGCGCACGCACACTTCTCCGGTGCAGATCCGTGCGATGCAGGTACAAGGTGCGCCGATCCGCATCATCGCGCCGGGGCGGGTCTATCGCAGCGACAGCGATGCGACCCACACGCCGATGTTCCACCAGGTCGAAGGCTTGGTAATCGATCGCAATATCCATCTCGGCCATCTCAAGTGGACGCTGGAAACCTTCCTCAAGGCTTTCTTCGAGCGCGATGACATCGTCCTGCGCCTGCGTCCGTCATATTTCCCCTTTACCGAGCCTTCGGTCGAGGTCGATGTCGGCTATTCGCGTGACGGCGGCCGCCGCGTCGTCGGCGGAGATGGCGATGCCGAAGGGCATGACTGGATGGAGCTGCTCGGATCGGGGATGGTCAACGCCCGGGTGATCGAGATGGCCGGGCTCGACCCGGCCGAATGGCAGGGCTTCGCCTGGGGCCTCGGCGTCGACCGGCTGGCCATGCTCAAATACGGAATGGACGATCTGCGCGCTTTCTTCGACGGCGATCCGCGCTGGCTGGCGCATTATGGCTTTAGCCCGTTCGACCAGCCGACCCTTTCCGCAGGTGTGGGGGCGAAGGCATGAAGTTCTCCACCACCTGGCTCAAGGATCATCTCGAGACCGATGCGAGCCTCGAAGAAATTGTCGCCACCCTCAATCGCATCGGCCACGAGGTCGAGGGCGTCGAGGACCCGGCCGAACGGCTGGCCGGTTTCCGCGTTGCGCAAGTCCTGACCGCAACCAAGCATCCTGATGCCGACAAGCTGCAGGTGCTCACCGTCGATACCGGCGAGGGAGAGCCGCTTCAGGTTGTTTGCGGCGCGCCCAATGCGCGTGCAGGTATGAAGGGTGTGCTTGGCCTGCCGGGCGCTGTCGTGCCCGCCAACGGGATGGAATTGCGCAAGAGCGCCATCCGCGGTGTCGAAAGCAACGGCATGATGTGCTCGGTCCGCGAGCTCGAACTTGGCGACGAGCACGACGGTATCATCGAACTGCCTGCTGCCGCGCAGGTGGGCGAAAGCTTTGCCGATTATCACGGCGCGGCCCCGGTCATCGACGTGGCGATTACCCCGAACAGGCCCGATTGCATGGGCGTGTACGGCATTGCCCGCGACCTTGCCGCAGCTGGCCTCGGCACCCTCAAGCCAATTGCGATTTCGGCTTTCGATGCCAAGGGCGATTGCCCGGTCGAAATCCGCACCGACGACCCTGATGGCTGTCCGGCATTCTATGGCCGCGTCGTTACCGGTGTGACCAATGGTCCTTCTCCCGACTGGCTGCAACAACGGCTGGTCAGCGCGGGCCAGCGCCCGATCTCGCTGCTGGTCGACCTGACCAACTTCCTGATGCTCGCTTATGGCCGGCCGGCTCATGCTTATGACCTTGCCAAATTGTCTGGCGCAGTCGTTGCCCGGCGGGCCAAGGACGGCGAGCAGGTACTGGCGCTTAACGAGAAGACCTACACGCTCGACGACAGCATGACCGTGATTGCCGACGACAGCGGCGTTCACGACATTGCCGGGATCATGGGTGGCGAGGATTCGGGGGTCACCGACAGGACGACCGACGTCCTGCTCGAAATCGCCTATTTCAACCCTGAACGCATCGGCGTGACAGGGCGCAAGCTGGGCCTGGCGTCCGATGCCCGCACCCGCTTCGAACGCGGGGTCGATCCGGCCTTCCTGCAGGACGGTCTCGACCTGCTGACCGGTCTGATTATCGATCTGGCTGGCGGCAAAGCGTCTGAAGCCGTGCTTGCAGGCGCCCCGCCAAGTGAGCCGCTGGTCATCTCTTTTGATCCTGCTCTGACGCTGCGGCTCGGCGGGATCGAGGTTGCCCAGGACGAGCAGAAGCGCATCCTCCAAGCGCTCGATTTCAAGGTGGAGGACGACTGGCAGGTAACCTGCCCGCTGCGTCGGCACGATATCGAGGGTCCGGCCGATCTGGTCGAGGAAGTGGTTCGCAATATCGGCCTCGACAAGGTTGAAAGCGTTGCCTTGCCGCGCCTTGATGGCGTCGCGCGTCCGACCGCATCGTCGTTGCAAACGCTCGAGCGCAAACTGCGCCGGGCAGCAGCGGCAGGCGGCCTGCATGAGGCGGTAACGTGGTCCTTTCTGCCGATCCCGCAGGCCGAACATTTCGCTGATGGCGCCGAGCTTTGGGTGCTTGAGAACCCGATCAGCGAGGACATGAAGGCGATGCGTCCCTCGCTCATCCCGGGCCTCCTCGCAGCAGCCAAGAACAATGCCGACCGCGGTGCCGATGGCAGCCGCCTGTTCGAAATTGGGCGGCGCTATTTCCGCGGCAAAGGCGGCGCCAGCGATGAGAAACCGACGCTCGGCGTGGTGCTGGCGGGAGAGAAATCGCAACGCGGCTGGGACCAGCGCAGCAATGGCGGCAAGGCGCGAGGGTTCGACGCTTATGATGCGAAAACCGTTGCCGAGACGTTGCTCGAAGCGGCTGGCGCTCCAGTCGACAGGTTGATGGTGATGGGCGAGGCGGGCGAACAGTTCCACCCCGGCCAGTCTGCCACCTTGCGGCTGGGTCCCAAGAATGTGCTGGCTCGCTTCGGCGCGCTGCATCCGGCAACGCTCAAGTCATTCGACGTGGATGGCCCGGTCGTCGCGGTCGAGCTGTTCCTCGATGCCATCCCGGCGCGCAAGAATGCCGGCTTCGTGCGGCCCGCCTATGCGCCTCCCGCCTTGCAGGCGATTACCCGTGACTTCGCGTTCCTGGTCCCCGCCGACCTGGTCGCCGGGGAATTGCAGCGTGCTGTTCTCGCCGCCAACAAGCAGTCGATCACCGAGGCGCGCATTTTCGACGTTTTTGCCGGCCAGGGCGTACCCGAAGGGCACAAGTCGGTCGCGCTTGAAGTGACGCTGCAGCCGGATGAAAAATCGTTCAAGGATGACGAGATCAAGGCAATCTCCGACAAGGTGGTAGATGCCGCCAAAAAACTGGGAGCAGAACTGCGCGGCTAAGTCGAGCGCACCCGAATATCATGTCCAATCGTCGTACCTTCGCCATCATCTCGCACCCCGATGCGGGTAAGACCACCCTGACCGAGAAGCTGTTGCTGCAGGGCGGCGCGATCCATCTCGCCGGCGAGGTCAAGGCGCGTGGCCAAGCCCGCCGCGCCCGCAGCGACTGGATGAAGATCGAGCAGCAGCGCGGGATCTCGGTTACCTCCAGCGTGATGACCTTCGAGAAGGAATACGCCACCGACAACGGCACCGAGACGATTACCTTCAACCTGCTCGATACGCCGGGCCACGAGGATTTCTCGGAAGACACCTACCGCACGCTGACGGCGGTCGACTCGGCGATCATGGTGATCGATGCGGCCAAGGGGATCGAGCCGCAGACATTGAAACTGTTCGAGGTCTGCCGGCTTCGCTCGGTGCCGATCATAACCTTCGTCAACAAGGTTGACCGCGAAGGACGCTCGGGCTTCGAACTTCTCGACGAAGTGGCCGACCAGCTTGCGCTCGACGTATCGCCGCAAAGCTGGCCAATCGGCATGGGTGGCCAGTTCGAAGGCGTGCTGGATTATGCCACCGGGCATGTCGCCCGGCCAGAAGGCGCATCGAAGGAATTTCTCGGGACACGAGATGAAAACCCGGAGATTCCCGAGCAATGGGCCGAGGAGGCCGAGCTGGCTCAAATCGGGTATCCCGAATTCGATCTCGAAGCTTATCGCAACGGTGATCTAACCCCGGTATATTTCGGCTCGGCGCTCAAGAATTTCGGCGTGGCCGAATTGATCGATGCAATTGCGCGCCATGCGCCACCGCCGCGTCCGCAGCCGAGCGAGACAGGGCCAATCGCGCCGACCCGCGACGAGGTGACCGGCTTCATCTTCAAGGTGCAGGCCAACATGGATCCCAATCACCGTGACCGGATCGCATTCATGCGGCAGGTATCGGGCACCTTCAAACGCGGCATGAAACTGACTCCCTCGGGACTGGGCAAGCCGATTTCGGTGCATTCACCGATCATGTTTTTCGCCCAGGATCGCGAGATTGCCGATACTGCGGAAGCTGGCGATATCATTGGCATTCCCAACCATGGCACGCTGCGCGTGGGCGACACCTTGAGCGAGAAGAACGAGGTTCGCTTCACCGGGCTGCCCAATTTCGCGCCCGAGATCCTGCGCCGTGTGGTCCTGGCGGACCCGACCAAGACCAAGCAATTGCGCAAGGCGCTCGACGATTTGTCGGAAGAGGGTGTGATCCAGGTCTTCTATCCGGAGATCGGCGCGCAATGGATAGTCGGCGTGGTCGGCCAATTGCAGCTCGAAGTGCTCGTTTCGCGGCTGGCCGCGGAGTACAAGGTCGAGGCGAGCCTCGAACCGGCACCCTTCGCGACCGCCCGTTGGGTGCGCGGCGAGGGCAAGGCAGTTGAAGAGTTCGAGAGTTTCAACCGCGCAAATCTCGCTCGCGATCGCGACGGCGACCTCGTGTTCATGGCCAAGAGCCCGTGGGACGTGAACTATCAGGCTGAAAAGAACCCCGACCTGACCTTTTCCGCAACCAAGGAGCGGTGACAAGCCGCCGCGCCGCGCCTAGCATTGCGAGCATGGCGGATTTCTTCGAAGCGCTCGAGCCTGCGCATGTGGCCATGATCGAAAATCAGCCGGTTTTCTTCGTGGCAACCGCGGCTCCCGATGCGCGGATCAATCTCAGCCCCAAGGGCTATGACGCAATTCGCGTCCTTTCGCCTCGCCAGATCGCCTATCTCGACCTGGCTGGTTCGGGCAATGAGACCCATGCCCACCTCGCCGCCGATGGACGCATTACTTTGATGTTCTGCAATTTCCAGCAGCCGGCTCTGATATTGCGTATATACGGCCACGGACGCGCAGTCCTGCCGCAGGACGAAGGGTGGGACGCGCTCGCCGAGCACTTCACCATGATGCCCGGCACGCGCCAGATATTCGTGGTCGATATCGACAGCGTCCAGACAAGCTGCGGATGGGGCGTCCCCTTGATGACACTGGAGGATGAGCGCACCACTTTGCTCAAGGCTCACACAAGGATCGAACCGCGCGCCTGGGAAGCCAAGGTCAGCCTTGCCGCAGGCAGTATTGACGGGCTTCCGACGCGCACGACCGATCGCTATATCGCGGGCGATGCCAGCATGAGGCCCGATTGAGCGCGACGCTGACCTTTGCCAGTTACAATATTCACAAGGCCGTCGGCACCGATGGCGTGCGCGATGCCGCGCGCATCCTCACCGTGCTGCGCGAGATCGACGCCGACGTGATTGCGCTGCAGGAGGCGGACCTGCGCTTCGGCCAGCGTGTCAGCGTTCTGCCGCGCGCAGCGCTCGACGACAGTCCGTGGAAAGCGGTGCCGGTGGCGCGGCGTGCGCGCTCGCTCGGCTATCACGGCAATGCCTTGCTGGTACGGCGCAATCTAGAAGTGGTGGAAGGCTCCTCGCTCGACATCCCGACACTCGAACCGCGCGGTGCGGCCAGTGCGGTTATCCGCCATCAAGGCGCAGAGTTCCGTGTGATCGGCACCCATCTCGACCTGTCAGGCCTGCGACGATCGGACCAGATCCGCTCTATCCTGCGATACGTCGATCGTTGCGAGAAGAACTGTCCCACGATCCTTCTCGGCGATTTCAACCAGTGGACCATACGCTGGGGGGCGATCCGCCGCTTCGCTGACGATTGGACGGTTTGCGCCCCTGGCCCGAGTTTCCCCAGCCGTCGTCCGATTGCCCGGCTTGACCGGATTGCGTTCTCCTCCGGCTGGCAGCTGCTCAAACAGGGTGTTCACCACAGCCACCTCTCGGCAGAGGCCTCGGACCACCTGCCCATCTGGGTCCGCGCCCAAATTAACGGCACTGCCTAAAAAAACAGCATAATTCTCGATTGAAAAGCCGGCGCTCATCGCTGGGGCCGGGGGTGGCGCCGTTTTGGCACGCCTCTTGCTGCAGTTGCGAAGTCCGGGATGATCCGGGCCGCAGCCAAGGGGGACAAGGTGAAGTTCATCATCGCCGTCATCAAACCGTTCAAGCTCGACGAGGTGCGCGAAGCGCTGGGCCAAATTGGCGTTGCGGGCATGACCGTAACCGAGGTCAAGGGCTTCGGTCGCCAGAAAGGCCAGACCGAGATTTACCGTGGGGCGGAATATTCGACCAACATGCTTCCCAAGGTAAAGCTCGAGATTGCCGCGCGTGATGATCTCGCGCCGCAAATCGTCGAGACTATCCAGTCCACCGCCGCCACCGATGCCATCGGTGATGGTAAGATTTTCGTCCTCGATCTCGCCAGCGCGACCCGCATTCGCACCGGCGAGACCGGCGATACAGCTCTGTGATCCGGGGGAAACCGAACATGATCCGATCGCTTCTTCGCAACGCCGGGGCGGTGACCGCCACCGTCCTGCTGTCGACTTCCGCATTCGCGCAGGACGCCGCCGCGGCCGCGCCTGTTCCCAATCCTGGCAACAATGCCTGGATGATGACCTCGACCGTTCTTGTCCTGCTGATGATCGTGCCGGGCCTGGCCCTGTTCTATGGCGGCCTGACGCGGTCCAAGAACATGCTTTCGACCATGACCCAGATCGGCGCCACTGCCGCGCTGGCAATGCTGGTCTGGGTGATGTGGGGCTATTCGACTGCTTTCGGGCCTGAAGGCAATGCCTTCTTCAGCTGGGGCGTGCCGTTCCTGGCCGGCATCACCGCCGACAGCACCGCCGCAACCTTCACTGACGAGGTCATCAGTGAATACGTCTTCATCTCCTTCCAGATGACCTTTGCCGCCATCACCGCTGCGCTGATCCTCGGCGCGACGGCCGAGCGGATGAAGTTCAACGCGGTCATGGCTTTCGTCCCGATCTGGCTGACGATCGTCTATTTTCCGATTGCCCACATGGTGTGGGCGGGCGGTGGCCTGTTGTTCGAAGACGGCGCGCTTGATTTCGCCGGCGGGACCGTCGTCCACATCAACGCCGGTGTCTCGGGACTGGTCCTTGCCTGGTTGCTGGGCAAGCGGCGCGGCTATCCGGCCGAACCCATGCCGCCACACTCGATGACGCTGACGATGGTCGGCACCGGCCTGCTGTGGGTTGGCTGGTTCGGCTTCAATGCCGGCAGCGCGCTGGAAGCTGATGCCTCTGCAGGTCTCGCCATGATCAACACCTTTGTTGCAACTGCAGCAGGTGCGTTAACCTGGATGGTGATCGAGCGCGGCGCCGGTCACAAGGGGTCGGCACTGGGCTTCTGCTCTGGCGTAATCGCCGGTCTGGTCGCAGTCACTCCGGCGGCAGGCAATAGCGGTCCGTTCGGTGCGATCCTGCTTGGCATCGTGTCTGCAGCAGTGTGCTACTACTTCGTCGCCAAGGTCAAAACGAAGCTCGGCTACGACGATTCACTCGACGCATTCGGTATCCACGGGATCGGCGGGATCGTCGGCGCAATCGGCACTGGCCTCGTCTACCAGCCCTTCCTCGGCGGACCGGGCGACGGCTCTACCGCGCTTGGCGCGCAGTTGTGGACCCAGACCTTTGGCGTGCTCGTCACGATCGCCTGGGCCGGGATCGGCACGCTGGTTGCCGCCACCATCGTCAAGCTCCTGATTGGCCTCCGCGTCGATCCGGAAACCGAAGTCGACGGGCTCGATATCTCCGAACACGGAGAACGCGCCTACAACTGATCACCTGAATTGGCGGGGCGGTTTTCCTCTCCCGATCGCCTCGCCAACCCATGTTCCTCCTGCGAACAACACCTTTGAAGGGGCCGGAACCACCCGTGTTTCGGCCCCCTTTTTAGCGCCGGGCCGAATGTGACTCCTGCGCCACACAGTCAGGCAATTCTGAGAAATGGTTTCGATTGCGAATTGTTTTGAAGCGCGTGGCGATTCAATCGGGCCGGAAGGGCAAATATGCCCGGGCAACAGGAGAGAACCATGCATTACCCCCACACGCATTCGATTGCGCGTATGCGCCGCGCGCTGCTCGCAAGCTGTGTCCTCGGCTTCGCAGCAGTTCCCGCCATGGCACAGGACAGTGAGGAGCCGGTCGCGCAGAACCGTCAGACAAGCAGCAATGTGATTGTCGTCACCGCGACCAAGCGCGCCACCACTGTCCAGGACGTGCCGTTCTCGATCAACGCCCAGACCCAGGAAGACATCCAGAAGTCAGGCGCAGTTACGCTGGAAGACCTGTCGCGCAATGTCGCCGGTCTTTCGGTGCAGAACCTCGGCCCAGGCCAGAGCCAGGTTTCAGTCCGTGGCGTTTCTGCCGGCCAGGTCGTGCGTGACCAGCCCGGCGTGAAGGAGCAGGTCGGCGTCTATCTCGACGAATCGGTCATCTCGCTTTCGTTGTTCACCCCCGACCTCGACCTGTTCGATCTCAACCGCGTCGAGACGCTGCGCGGCCCGCAGGGCACGCTGTTCGGCTCGGGCTCGGTCGGCGGCACGATCCGCTACATCACCAACCAGCCGCAGATGGGCGTCGTCGAAGGCACGGCAGAGGCTAACGTCAACATGATCGACGGCGGCGACCTGGGCTGGCACGCCAAGGGTGCGATCAATCTCCCGATGGGCGAAATGCTAGCCGCCCGCGTGGTCGGTTATTACACCCAATACGGTGGCTTCATCGACGCGATTGGCCCGGCTGGTGGCGAGAACATCAACTCGGGCGAACGCTATGGTGGTCGCATCGCTGTGCGGATGGACAGCGGCACCGGCTTCGCCGTGACGCCGCGCGTGGTGTACCAGAAGGTCACTGCCGACGGGTTCAACCGGCAGGAAATCTTCAACCTTTACGCCAACCCGTTCATGACCAATCCGGTCCAGCTTGGCGAGCGCGAGCAGTATCTGCGCCTGCGCGAGGGGTTTGAGGATGAAACCTTCCTCTTCGACCTGACGATGGAGGCCGACCTTGGCCCCGCAACGCTCACCTCGGTCAGTTCCTACATCAACCGCGACATCCTCGTGAGCCGCGATGCCAGCGCTTTGACGGGCTCGGTCTCGGTCGATCTGGGTTACCCTGCCTCGGCGGTGATGTTGCCTTCGAACCTGCGTGACACGACGGATCTCGAAACCATCACACAGGAAGTCCGGCTGTCGTCGAATAATTCGGGCATGTTCCAGTGGTTGATCGGGGCGTTCTATTCGGAAGCTGACCGGGTTTACGCCCAGCGCCTTCCGACCCCTGGCTATGCTGCGGCAACCGACGCTGCATTGGGTGCCGGAACTTCGGCGGCCGTTTCCAATGGCTTCGACCTCGACTCGCCGTTCAACTCCGACCTGCCGTATGACATTTCGCAGATCGCGGTGTTTGGCGAGGTGAGCTTCGACCTTACCGATGCGCTGACCGTCACGGCCGGCGGACGGTATTACGATTTCGAGGAGAAGCGGACAATCACCACGGGCGGCCTGTTCGCCAATGGCGATACCGATGTGGTCGACCGGACCGCTTCGAACGGCTTCACCCCGCGCCTGCTGCTCAGCTACGAGGTGGCGCCCGACGTTACCGTCAATGCGCAGGCCTCCAAGGGCTTCCGCCTTGGCGGCGTCAACGATCCGCTCAACGTGCCGCTCTGTAATGCACAGGACCTGGCGCTGTTCGGCGGTTTCCAGTCCTATGACGACGAAACCTTGTGGAACTACGAACTGGGCGTGAAGTCGCAAGGCGATGGCT
Organism: Qipengyuania sp. CAU 1752; assembly: GCF_054482615.1. Taxonomy (NCBI): domain Bacteria; kingdom Pseudomonadati; phylum Pseudomonadota; class Alphaproteobacteria; order Sphingomonadales; family Erythrobacteraceae; genus Qipengyuania; species Qipengyuania sp. CAU 1752. The sequence goes on from NZ_JBTLRE010000001.1 coordinate 531,192, forward strand.
TCACCTTCAATGCTGCGGCGTTCTACAACGACATTAGCAATCTGCAGGTCACGCTTGATGCCGGCAGCTGTTCGTCGCGCATCGTCTTCAACGTTCCCGACGCACATTCGGCAGGGGTCGAGGCAGAACTGGGCCTGAACCCCGCACCGGGCCTCAATTTCAACCTGTCGGGCAGCTTCATTGAAGCCGAGTTCGACACCACCCTGCCGGGCGCACTGGCCAGCGCAACGGGTATTCGCGAAGGCAATCGCCTGCCGTCCGTACCCAAATTCCAGATCGCTGCCAGCGGCAGCTACGAATGGCCGGTTTCCAACGGCGCCGACGCTTACATCGGTGCCTCGGTGTCCCATGTCGGAACGCGCTATACCCAGCCCGCTGACCAGGAAGGCAATCCGCGCACCTTTGTGCACGGCCTGCCGTTCGCCGGTGCTCCTGCAAGCGCCTCGACCACGGTCGACCTGCTGCTCGACAGCTACGAACTGGTGAACCTGAGCGCCGGCCTCGAATTCGAGAACGGGTACAGCTTCACGGTGTACGTCAACAACGTGCTCGACGAAAACGCCCTACTGTCGTTCGATCGCGAACGCGGTGGTCGCGCTCGCCTGGCCTACAGCGTCGGTCAGCCGCGCACCTTCGGGATCACCGCCCGCAAGGAGTTCTAAGCGGACCGCAACGAAACGAGGGGCCGGGAGCATGCGCTTCCGGCCCCTTTTTTGTGGCTGCCGTCAATGTTCGGCGCTGAGAATAAAGTCGGCACAGCGTTCGCCGATCATGATGCTGGACGCGTTGGTGTTACCGCTGACGATCTTCGGCATGACCGAGGCATCGGCGATCCACAAACCGTCGACCCCACGGGCCTTGAGCCTGGTATTCACGACCGCGTCTTCGTCCGCGCCCATCCGACAGGTGCCGACCGGGTGGTAGACAGTGTCGGCACGGTTGCGGATCAGCTCGTCGAGCTGCGCATCGTCGGCAAGGTCGATCGGGTGGCGATCAGTCGGTTGGTAGAATTGCAGAGGATCACCTTCGACGATGCGGTGCGAAAGTCGCACGCCTTCGCGCAGGGTGGCGATGTCCCGCTCGTCATCGAGGAAATTGGGATCGATGAGGGGCGGCGCGGCGGGATCGTTGGAGCCGAGCCGTACCGTGCCCCTGCTTTCGGGCCGCAGCACGCAGGCATGGAGCGAGAAGCCGTGTCCCTTGACCTTCTCGCGGCCATGATCCTCCAGCACGGCAGGGACGAAATGCCACTGCACGTCGGGCGCTGGCGCATCGTTCATCACCTTCCAGAAGCCGCCAGCCTCGGCATAGGGCGTGGTCATGATCCCGGTACGCTTGCGGCGATGTTCGATAATTGCCCGCGCCATCCGTGCGGTGCCTTCCAACGAATCGCCGATCGGCACGGTGCTGGTGGTTTCCCAGCCCGAGACGTAGTCGATATGGTCCTGCAGATTGCTGCCGACGGCAGGTCGGTCGAGCCGGACCGCGACCCCGTGATCCTTCAAATGCTCGCCCGGCCCGATGCCTGAAAGCATCAGGATCTGGGGCGAATTGAATGCGCCGGCAGAAAGGATCACCCCGCGCCGCGCGGTCAGTATCTCGCTTTTGCCGCCGCGGCGCACCGCGACACCCGTAACCCGGCCTCCGTCGATGATCAGCCGCTCGACCAGCGTTCGCGTGCGAATATGGAGATTGGGCGCATCGCGCACCGGTTCGACATAGGCGCGCGATGCCGACCATCGCTCGCCCTTGCGCTGGGTCACCTGGTACAGGCCGAAGCCTGCCTGGCGCGCGCCGTTGAAGTCGTCATTGCGCGGCAGCTGCAATTGCGCTGCCGCTTCGACAAAGGCGTGGCTGGTGGGGTTAGCGTAAGCCTGGTCGGACACGAACAGCGGCCCGCCTGCGCCGTGATGGTCGTCGGCCCCGCGTTCGTTGGCCTCGGCCTTTTTAAACCAGGGCAACACGTCGTCATAGGCCCAGCCGTCGCAGCCCATCGCGGCCCAATTGTCATAGTCCCAGGTATTGCCACGGATATATACCATGGCGTTAATTGCACTTGATCCGCCAAGGCCCTTGCCGCGCGGCTGGTAGCCGACCCGGCCGTTCAGCCCTTTCTGCGGAACGGTGTCATAGCGATAATTGGTGTTCTTGAGCAGGAAGGGCATGAAACCCGGCGTCTTGATCAGCATGTTGTTATTGCGGCCGCCGGCCTCGACCAGGCAGACCTGGCGCGAGCCGTCGACTGCCAGCCGTCCGGTCACGGCGCTCCCGGCGCTGCCACCGCCGATGACGATGTAATCATACTGGTTCATCCGCTCACTCCTCTGAAGGATGAGCGTTAGGCAGCCTGCTCCTTGGCTGCAATCGGCTTCTTGCCGTCCGCCGGTTCCTCCCCACCGCTGCGTTCCCGCCAGCGTGCGCGGATGGTGTCGGAGGTGTCGCGGCTGTTGTCATGGGTCCAGCCCGGCTCGCGCAAAAGGTAGGAAAGCTTGTGCTTCCACGGACTGCGCCAGATGTCCTGCAGCATCCCGATCCATTCGTGAAACACCGCCCACAGCAGGTTGAAGCTGCCGAGCTGTCGAACGATTCCGTAACGAATGGTCTCGTCGTTGCACTCTGGTTCGAAGGTGCCGAACAGCTTGTCCCAGACGATGAATACCCCGGCGTAATTGCGGTCGAGATACCGAGGGTTGGTGGCGTGGTGGACACGGTGATGGCTGGGTGTATTCATTACCGCTTCGAACCAGCGCGGCAGCCTGTCGATCGCCTCGGTATGGATCCAGAACTGATAGATCAGGTTAAACCCGGCGCAGATCGCGATCATGACCGGGTGGAAGCCAAGCAACACCAGCGGCAGCGCGAAAACGAAGCCCAGGGTGAATGCCCCGGTCCATGTCTGCCTGAGCGCGGTGCTGAGGTTGTAGTGTTGGCTCGAGTGGTGGTTGACGTGGCTGGCCCAGAACCAGCGCACCCGGTGGCCGGCGCGATGCACCCAGTAGTATTTCAGATCGTCGAGCACGAAGCACAGCGGCCATGCCCACCAGACCGCCCACCACTCTGGCCCGAAATCGAACAGCCGATATTCCCACGCCGCGATGAAGACCAGCAGCGCAAAACCGCCGAATAGTGCCCCGGCAATCGTGCTGCCGAGGCCGAAGGCCAGGCTGACTAGGGTATCGCGCGGCTCATAGGCATCCGGCCGTCGTCGCCAGGCCCAGATCATCTCGATCAGGACCAGCAGCACGAAGCCGGGCACTGCGTATTGAGTGGGGGAAAAGTCAGGCATCGCATGCGCCTTTTAGCCGATCGATCGTCTCTTCCCAATACGCCGCGTCTTCGAGTGCGAGGGTGACCTTGCCGAAACGACGCTCCCCGCCGTCGATGGTGAGCGTATTGTCGGCACGGTTGGCTCGCGCAACAGGTCCAAGCAGTCGCCCGGCGAAGAAATTGCCATGCGGTTTAAGCAGCAAGATGCGTCCCTCGGCATCTTCCAACAGTGCGCCCCTACCATCTTGATCGAGCCCGCATCGCAGTGGTTCAAAGCCGTCGAACGCCTCGTCGGCGGCACGCCGCGCTGCATCCTCATCGGCCAGCCGCGGTTCGCGGCCCAGCCCCAGCCATCGAGCCAGTCCGGCCAAGGCCACGATTGCGACAAGAGAGCCAACGAGCTGCAACGGATCCATGGGTGGCGCGATTGCCACGTTGGCGGGAATGTGTCGAGCGCGCCTTCCCATTTGGTGCCCCACGCGGCAAGAAGGCGGCTGAGGAGATTGCCCCATGAAATTGACTGGTTTCGCTTCCCTTTGCGCGCTCGCCGTCGCCACCCCAGCCTTGGGTCAAACCGTCACCGACCCCGTCGATGCGGTCGAGGCGGAGGCCGAACGGACCCAGCGGGTGGCAAAGCAGATCTGGGATTGGGCTGAACTGGGCTATCTCGAATTGCGCTCGAGCAACCTGCTGCAGGACGAGTTGCGGCGCGAGGGATTTTCGGTAACCGAAGGGGTCGCCGGTATTCCGACCGCCTTCGTGGCCGAGTGGGGCAAGGGTGGACCCGTGATCGGGCTGCTGGCCGAATATGATGCTCTTCCGGGAATTAGCCAGTCGTTGTCGGCCAGCCGCGAAGTCATGGAGGACAAGGGTGCAGGCCATGCCTGTGGTCATAATTTGTTCGCCGCCGGCTCGCTGACCGCGGCGATCGCGCTCAGGAACTGGCTCGAGGCGACCGGAACACCAGGCCGCATCCGGCTATACGGCACGCCCGCAGAAGAAGGCGGATCGGGCAAGGTCTACATGGCCCGTGCCGGACTGTTCGATGATGTCGACGTGGCGATTCACTGGCACGCGGCCGACCGCAACAGTGCAGCAGCGCGCACCAGCCTAGCCAATCGCTCGGCCAAGTTCCGCTTCAAAGGCGTCAGCGCCCATGCCGCCGGCGCGCCGGAGCGCGGTCGTAGCGCGCTCGACGGGGTTGAGGCGATGAACATGATGGTCAACATGATGCGCGAGCACACCAGCATGGATACGCGCATCCACTACGTCATTACCCAGGGCGGCGCGGCGCCCAATGTCATTCCCGACTTTGCCGAATCATTTTATTACGTCCGCCATTCGGATGCTGACGAAGTGCGTGCCTTGTGGACCCGCCTGGAAGATGCCGCGCGCGGGGCGGCGCTGGGCACCGGCACGCAGGTCGAATGGGAAATCATTCACGGCAATAACCCGCTGCTGGTCAACGAGACGCTCGCCAAGGTGATGGATGCCAAACTGCGCGAGGTTGGCGGGGTCGAGTACACTGCAGAAGAGCGTGCCTGGGCTGCGAAAATCAGCGAAAGCTTGGGCGAGGGCGCCTTGCCGCTCGATTCGGCGTCCGAGATCCAGCCTTACGGCAAGACCCTCGGCTATGGCTCGACCGACGTCGGCGACGTATCATGGGCCACGCCCACGGTCGGGGTCAGGACCGCAACCTGGGTTCCCGGCACCAGCGCACATAGCTGGCAAGCGGTGGCGGCAAGCGGGCATTCGATCGGCGCCAAGGGGACGCAAGTGGCGGCCAAGACGATGGCGCTGATGGCGGCCGAACTGTTCACCAATCCGCAATTGGTGGCTCAGGCGAAGGCCGAGTTCGAGGCGTCGCGAGGCGAAAACTACGAGTATGTTTCGCTGCTCGGCGACCGTGACCCGCCGTTAGACTATCGCAAGTAGGTAGCGGGCCGGAACTTCCCGGCGCTGCGGTTCAGCCCTTGGCTTGCGCGGAGAGCATGTCCATCGCTTGCCGCACCGGGCCGACATCGTAGCCGGCTTCGCGGGCAGCAGCGGCGATCTCTTCCGGGTCGTCACCAGCGCTGGCACGCGCCAGCGACCACAACAATGTGGATCGCGTGCCCGAGCGGCAATAGCCGAGGACCGGCCCCTCGGCGGCATCGAGCGCCTGCCGCATGGCTTCGACCTGCGGATGGCTCAGTCCAGCAGAGGTGACCGGGATGGCAGTATAGTTGATCCCGGCGTCCCGTGCGGCCTGCTCGATCTCGGCGCCTGCCGGCTGGCCCGGTTCTTCTCCGTCGGGCCGATTGTTGACGATCAACACCACGCCCGCTTCCTTCGCTGCCGCGACATCGGCGGCGGTGATCTGCGGACTGGCAAGCATCGTGTCCGAAAGACGACGAAAATCGCTCATGCCGGTGCCTCCGGGGTCAATTTTCGCAAGCGGTTGCGCTTCCAGATGTTGAGGACTTCCACCCCGACCGAGAAGCCCATCGCAGCGTAGATATAGCCCTTTGGTACGTGGAAGCCGAAGGAATCGGCAACCAGCACCACGCCGATCATGACCAGGAACGCGAGTGCGAGCATCACCAGCGTGGGATTGTCCTCGATGAACTCGGCGAGCGGATCGGCTGCCACCAGCATGATGCCCACCGTGATTACGACCGCCGTAATCATGATCGGCAGTTCATCGGTCATGCCTACTGCGGTCAGGATCGAATCGATCGAGAACACCATGTCGAGAACGATGATCTGGGCGATGGCGGCACCGAATGTGAGCTGCACTGCGCTCTTGTGCTTGTTCAGGACATTGTCGCTGTGCTCGGTCGGTTCCATGTTATGGTGGATTTCCTTGGTCGCCTTCCACAGCAGGAACAGGCCGCCTGCCAACAGGATCAGGTCGCGTCCCGAAAAAGCCGTCTCGAAGGTTGGCGTACCGGAATACTCGCTGATGCCGCCCTGGATGCCGAGATCGAACAAGGGGGTCTGCAAGGTCACGAGCCAGCCGATCAGGGTGAGCAATCCGAGCCGCATGACAAGGGCCAGTATAAGCCCGATCCGCCGCGCTTTCTGCTGCTGATGCTCGGGCAGCTTGTTCGAAAGAATGGCGATGAAAATGAGGTTGTCGACCCCGAGGACCACCTCCAGCACGATCAAGGTGAGGAGAGCAGCCCAAGCGGTGGGGTCGGAAAGCAATGCCATGATATCCATGCCGAGGCTCTTGCCCAAGCCAGCTTCGTTACGCAAGCATGATTGGTCGTGAATGGCGTCAGGCGGGTTGGTGTCGTGGGTATCGGATCGACACGTTACTTCGCGATACTGCGCTGCAATGTTAAATCGTTCGCGTCCAAGACCATTCTTCGCTATGGTTTGCCCGAACCTGGGTGGGAACTTGGGAGGTCTGGAACCTCCATGGCTTGCACCTGACCGGATCGGGGGTGCCATGTCGCCCGACTCCCCGATCTTCGAAAACAGACTGGGCGATCGAAGTAAGGTACTGATTTAATTATGGGTTACGACAGAGGACGTCGCGGTCGTGGGCGCGACAAGCGGGACGGTTTCGGCGAAGAAACATTTGATCCCTTCGGTGGCGGCGGCGATTTTGGAAGCCCCTCGTCTGACCGGCCCGGCAACAGCTCCGGCTATGGTGATCGCGGCGGTGGCGGCAATCGCGGTGGATTCGGCGGCGGCGGCGGCTTCGGTGGCGCATCTCGAGGCGGCCCAGGCGGCGGCGGCGGCGGCGGCGGTGGTGGCGGTTTTGACCGCATGCCCGCGCAGGTCGTTGGGACCGGCAAGGGGACCGTCAAGTTCTTCAACAGCCAGAAGGGTTTCGGCTTTGTCCAGCAGGAAGGCGGCGGCGAGGACGTGTTCGTCCATATCAGCGCCGTCGAACGCGCTGGGCTCGAAGGTCTGGCCGAAGGGCAGGAGCTCGAGTTCAATCTGGTTGATCGCGGCGGCAAGGTGTCGGCGCAGGATCTGCAGATTGTCGGCGATGTGATCGCGGTCGAACAAAAGACCGAAGCACCGCGCCGTGAACTGACCGGCGAAAAAGCTACCGGGACGGTGAAGTTCTTCAACTCAATGAAGGGCTTTGGCTTCCTCACACGTGATGACGGCCAACCCGATGCGTTCGTGCACATCAGCGCCGTTGAACGCTCGGGCCTGAGCGCCATCAACGAAGGTGAACGCTATGAATTCGACCTCGAGGTCGACCGACGTGGCAAGCATTCGGCGGTCAATCTCGTCCCTGCCGGCGAGTGATCCCCGACGCTGGCCGGAGGGCGTTTGACCGCCCTTGGCAAAGCGCATAGAGACTACGAAATGGCGGCTCCGACGGGGTCGCCATTTCTCTTTGAAATCGCATTTCGCAAACGCATATTCGAGGAACAGCTTTGATGGCCATTTCAGCCCTGATGCCGGTTTATCCGCGCTGCGGTGTCCGCCCAGTACGCGGCGAGCATTGCCACCTGATCGACGAAGACGGCACGCGCTATCTCGATTTTGCCAGCGGGATCGCCGTCAACCTTCTCGGCCATAGCCACAAGGGCCTGATCGGTGCGATCCAGAAGCAGGCCGAGACCTTGATGCATGTCTCCAACCTCTATGGCAGCCCGCAGGGCGAAGCCCTGGCGCAGCGGCTGGTCGACAAGACATTTGCCGACACGGTGTTCTTCACCAATTCGGGTGCAGAGGCGGTCGAGACAGCGATCAAGACCGCGCGCGCCTATCACCAGCATGAAGATGGCGATGCCGAACGGACCGAGCTGATCACCTTCACCAGCGCCTTTCACGGCCGGACCATGGCAACCATCAGTGCCTCGAATCAGGAAAAGATGCACAAGGGCTTTTTGCCCTTGCTGGCAGGCTTCAAGTATTGCGAATTCGACAATCTCGAAATGGCGAAGAGCATGGTCGGTCCGAAGACCGCCGGCTTCCTGGTCGAGCCGATTCAGGGTGAGGGCGGTATCCGCCCGGCGTCGGACGAGTTCATGAAGGGTCTGCGCACGCTGTGCGACGAGCACGACCTGATGCTGGTCCTCGACGAAGTGCAATGCGGGGTTGCCCGTACCGGCACCCTTTATGCTTATGAACAATACGGCATCGAACCCGACGTGCTGGCAAGCGCCAAGGGCATTGGTGGTGGTTTCCCGTTCGGGGCCTGCCTGGCGACCGAGAAAGCAGCTCGGGGAATGGGCTTCGGCACTCATGGTTCGACCTATGGCGGCAACCCGCTGGCCATGGCAGCGGGGATGGCAGTGATGGACGCTATCGCCAATGACGAGTTCCTCGCGGAAGTGCGCGACAAGGGCGAACGTCTGCGCGCGCGGCTCGAGCAGTTCATTGGCAATTATCCCGAGCTGTTCGAACTGGTGCGTGGGCGCGGCCTGATGCTGGGCATCAAGATGAAGGTCGAAAGCCGTCCCTTCTTTGTCCACCTGCGCGACAACCACCAGTTGCTGACAGTTGCCGCTGGCGACAACACGTTGCGAGTATTGCCGCCGCTGGTCATTGGCGATGCCGAAATGGACGAGTTCTTTGACAAGCTTTCGGCCGGTGCAGCCAGCTACAAGGTGCCGGAGCCTGCCTGATGGCAGTGCGGCACTTTCTCGACCTGGGTGATGCCGGCGGCGACGCCATCGCCGCGATGATCGGCGATGCGCAGGACCGCAAGGCAGCCCGCGCGGCTTGGCCGAAGGGTCAGCCAGATGCAGACGCGCCATTGGCAGGACGCGTGCTGGCAATGATCTTCGAGAAAAGCTCGACCCGGACCCGCGCAAGCTTCGATATCGCCATTCGCCAGCTAGGCGGCAGTTCGATGATCATGGAGGCCGGTTCCATGCAACTGGGTCGCGGCGAGAGCATTGCCGACACTGCCCGGGTGCTTAGCCGGATGGTAGACGCGATCATGATCCGGACTGACGACCATGCCAAGATCGAGGACATGGCGCGGCACGCCAGCGTGCCAGTTATCAACGGGCTGACGGATCGTTCGCACCCGTGCCAGATCGTCGCCGACCTGTTGACCATCATCGAGCAGGGCAAGGCGTTGCCGGGTCTCGAAGTCGCCTGGCTTGGCGACGGCAACAATGTGCTGCACTCCGTTCTTGAAGCAGCTGGCCTGATGAAGTTCAATGTCCGGGTCGGTACCCCCGCCGGCTTCGCGCCGCAGGACGAATTTGTCGCCCAAGCTCGTGCCGGGGGTGCGCAGGTCACCCTGACCGCCAATGCTGACGATGCCGTGCGCGGTGCCGATGTCGTTATCACCGACACCTGGGTTTCGATGGGGCAGGAACACGCGGCCGAAAAACTCGCTGCCATGGCCCCGTTTCAGGTCAACGAACCCCTGATGGCGCGGGCGGAAAGCGATGCGATATTCCTGCACTGCCTGCCGGCCCATGTCGGTGACGAAGTCTCGGAGGGTGTTTTTGAAGGGGCGCAATCGGTCGTTTTCGACGAGGCCGAGAACCGCATTCACGCGCAGAAATCCATCCTTCTGTGGGCGTTCGACAAGCTTTGAATCGGGTAGGCCGGGACCGGCCCCTTATTTTTGCCGCCAACACTGCCCATATGGCGCGCCATGAGCGAATATCTGATCGATGACGGCGAGACCCGCGAAGACCAGCTGCTGAACTTCACCATCACCTCGCGTCATGCGCGCGGGCGTGTGGTGCGCTTGGACAATGTGCTCGATACCGTCCTGTCGGCGCATGATTACCCTCCGGCCATCACCCTCCTGCTCGCAGAGGCTCTGGTCCTTGCTTCCTTGATCGGCAGCTTGATCAAGGATGAGGAAGGGCAGATGACGATGCAGGCCCAGACCAAGGGCGGAATCGTCAAACTTTTGGTGTGCGATTACAAGGCCGGGGCCGTCCGCGGCTACGTAGATTTCGACAATGACCGGCTCGAAACAATAGGCGCCAATCCCGGCCTTCATGCGCTGTTCGGCGAAGGCTATCTGGCTGTCACCTTCGACATGAAGGGCAAGAACGGACGCTATCAGGGCGTGGTGCCGCTTGAAGGCGAGAGCTTGTCCGAGGCATGCGAGAGTTATTTTGCGCAATCGGAACAGCTTCCGACCCTTATACGGGTAGCTGTATCTTCAGGCGCGCATGGCGCGAGCGCTGCGGGACTGCTGGTTCAACATTTGCCCGATGGCGAGCAAGGTCGTGAACGCTTGCATGTTCGACTGGATCATCCGGAATGGGAACATGTGGCCGTTCTGGCGGGCAGCATCCGGCACGAAGAATTACTTGACCAAGACCTGACAATGGAAGCGCTGGTTTGGCGGCTCTTCCATGAGGAAGACGAGGTTAGGGTCGAGCGCGGAGCGAGGCTGGTGCGCGGTTGCCGCTGTTCGGTCGAACATTACCGGGATGTCCTCGCCCGCTTCCCGGAAAGCGAACTCCAGGAGATGCGCAATGAAGATGGCGTCATCGCCGTCGACTGCGCCTTTTGCTCGCGTCAGTTCGCGATCGAATTGTAATGTATTCGCCTCACCTGTTCACATCGCCGCAAATATTGTATTCCTATTGGCAGTCCGGGGCGGGTCGCGAGCTCAGGAAAGTTTAATGACAGTACCTTCGTTCATCCGCCCGCTAGCAGTCGCCTGCATCATTGCGGGATCAGTCTCTGTGCCCAGCGCGGCGCAAGCGCCGACGCTGGCAATGCTTGATCGGTTGCAGAGCGGGGAGTGGGAAATCCGCTACCGCGAAGATGTACCCGCGCGCCGTCTATGCGTGCGAAGTGGGCGCGACCTGTTGCAACTGCGCCATCCTGACCAGACCTGCAACCGCTTCGTGGTCGAGGACGGCGATGACATGGTGACGGTGCAGTACACTTGCAAAGGCAATGGCTACGGCCGCACCAGCATCCGGCGCGAAAGTAATGGTCTGGTGCAGATCGAATCCCAGGGAATTGCCGGAGGGCGTCCGTTTTCCTTCACCGCCGAGGGTCGACGGGCTGGCAGCTGCCGCTGAACATTTTGCGCTTGGGAGGGGGCGGCCTTTGCGCTAGCTCATCCCGATGCAGTCAGATTCACCTGGGGCCGCGGCGATCCTGCTTTCTGGCGGACTCGATTCTATGGTCACAGCGGGGCTCGCGCGAGAGCAGGGTTTTGTCCTGCACGCCCTGACGATCAATTACGGTCAGCGCCACATCGTCGAATTGCAGGCCGCCCGGGCAATCGCCAGCCGGTTGCAGGTCGCGCGCCATGTCGAGCTTTCGGTCGACCTGCGTGCGCTGGGAGGATCGGCGCTCACGGACAACATCGATGTGCCCAAGGACGGGATCGGGAATGATATCCCCGTGACATATGTGCCGGCCCGCAATCTGGTGTTCCTGTCGCTGACCACCGCTTTTGCCGAAGCGTCGGGAGCACGCGACATTTTCATCGGCGTCAATGCTCTCGATTATTCCGGTTACCCTGACTGCCGGCCCGAGTTTATCCAGAGTTTCATGGAAACGGCCAACTTGGCGACCAAGGCAGGTGTCGAGGAAGGTTCTCCCTTCCGGATTCACGCACCGCTCCAGCACATGGGCAAGGCCGATATCGCGCGCGAAACAGATCGGCTGGGGCTCGATTCGGCTCTGAGCTGGTCTTGCTACGATCCAATGCCCTCAGGCGATCCGTGTGGATCTTGTGATAGTTGCCGACTGCGTCGCAAGGGGTTCGCAGATGCCGGCCTGACTGATGGTTTGAATTACCCCGCCAATGCACCGGCGGTTTAAGGGAGATACCGGGTGACGACGATAACTGAACAGCCTGCGGCGACTGCGAAGCCCGATCCCAATGCACCGGTGCCGCCCTATAGCTGGTACGCGCTCGGCGTCTTGGTGCTGATCTACATTCTCAACTTCATCGATCGGCAGATACTCTCGATTCTTGCCAACGACATCAAGGCCGATCTGGGTGTGAGCGACGCCTACCTTGGCTTTCTCTACGGTACCGCATTCGCGATCTTCTATTCGCTGTTCGGGATCCCGCTCGGCAAGCTGGCCGACAGCTGGCACCGCGTCCGATTGATGACAATCGGACTTAGCTTGTGGTCGGCCATGACTGTCCTGTCAGGATTTTCGAAGAACGCCGGCATGTTGACAGGAGCCCGGATCGGCGTGGGTGTGGGTGAAGCGACGGCGAGCCCGTCAGCCTACTCGCTCATTTCTGACTGGTTTCCCGCCCGTCTCAGGGCCACGGCTCTCGCGATCTATTCCTCTGGACTTTACCTTGGTGGCGGCATGTCTATCCTCATCGGCGCAGTGGCGCTGGAATGGTGGAATGAAACCTATCCCGGTGGAGGCCCAATGGGGCTGGTCGGCTGGCAGGCCGCGTTCATCGCCGTGGGCCTGCCAGGCTTGCTGTTGGCACTGTGGGTGGTCACGCTGAAGGAACCGGTGCGTGGTCTGATAGATGGGATCCCGTCCCAACCTGTCGCGCATCCATTTCGAGAGTTCTTTGATGAACTGTTCCAGATCATCCCACCGCTGACACTTGTCGGTGCTGCTCGCAGGGGCGTTTTAGCCTTTGCATTGAACATCGGGGTCTTTGTCGGTGCGTTTCTGGTCGCGTGGTTTCTCACCTGGTTCGTAGGTTCGGGCGAAGGAGCGATCATCTCGGCTATATCCGATCAGTGGTTCCTGCTCGCAATCGGCTATTATGCCATCTACTGCTGGGCCGCAGCACTGCGCTCACGTGATCCCGCGACCTTCGCCTTGACCTGGGGCTCGCCTGCATTTCTTTGCACGATCCTTGGCTATGGCATCGTCGCATTCATGGCGTATGCGACCAGTTACTGGAGCGCGCCTTACGCAGAGCGAGTTTTCGAAATTAGCAAGATACAGCTTGGCTGGTGGCTTGGAATGCCCACCGCCGTAGCAGGGTTTCTCGGCGTTATCGCGGGAGGTCGCATGGCCGACTTTTTCTTCACCCGGTTTGCATATGGCCGCATCCTCGTGACGATGTTCGGCCTGCTAGCACCGATTCCGGTCATGTGGTTCATGTTTACCACCAGCGACATGACGACGTTCCTGTTCCTGGCCGTCATTGCCCAGTTCTGCGCCGCCAGCGCGCTAGGCGGAGCTGCGGCAACCAGCCAAGCTTTGGTGCTTCCACGGATGCGCGGGGTGGCGACTGCGACGTTCTTCCTCGCCACTACACTGGTGGGGCTCGCTCTGGGCCCATATACGGCCGGTCTCGTCTCGGCGAAGAATGGCGACAACTTGGCGCAGGGCATGTTGGCGACGCTATGGGCAGCGCCGGTCGGACTGGTGCTTTTGACAGCCGCCATCATACTGGTGCCCGCCGCAGCCGTGAGCGTTGTCGAGAGGGCGCGTAATGCTGGCGAGAGAATTTAACCCGCCAAACGTTTACGTGGTCCGTCGTCTGTAAGTTCAGTTGGCCTCGAGTACGCCGCAGGCGACGCGCTTGCCTGCATTGCCGGATGGCTCGCTCGTCCCATCGTCGGGATCGGCATGGATGACGATTGCGGTGCCATCGGCATCGAACAGCGCGTCGAGAACATTGGCGCGGCTGCCACGAAGCTCGACCGTCTTCGTTGCGGTTCCCGAGCCGGAGACAATCAAATTGGGCAGATCGCCCAGGTGACTGCCATCGTCATCGTCAAGGCCATGCCCAGCGCCGGCGGGGTTTAAATGGCCACCAGCGGATGTGAAGTCGGGACGGTTGCAGCGGCCTGTGGTGTGGAGATGAAACCCATGCTCTCCGGGGGTGAGGCCGGTCACTGCGAGCGTGAGCGAAACCGTGTCGCCGCTCCCGAGCAACTGGGCCGTGCCTGCTGGCACCCCATTGGCCAGGGTCAGTCGGGCGCTACCAATCTGCTCGGTCGGTATGCTTCCGATCGTTTCACATCCTGCGAGGGACAATGCGGCGACGGTAGCAATGACGGCGATTTTCATGGCGGTACTCCTCCGTAAGACAGACACTAGTCCCAACGAAAAAGGGGCCGGATTGCTCCGACCCCCTTCCCGAAATATTTGCGGTGGTTCCGCTTACATGCCCGAACCGGGGCCGTAAGTGATCTCCACGCGACGGTTCTGCAGTTCACGAACGCCATCGGCGGTCGGGACGCGGGGACGGCTTTCACCGAACGCTTCCGACGACATCCGGGCTTCCGGAATGCCGCGACCGGCGAGGTATGCGCGGACCGAACGGTTACGACGTTCGGACAGGCCGACGTTGTAGGTCTGCGGACCGGAACGGTCAGCGTGACCTGCCAGCATCACCGAAGCAGTGCCGCAGTTGGCGTAAGCCGTGACAGCGTTGTTCAGGATGTTGGCTGCGTCAGCCGTGATGTCCGACTTGTCCCATTCGAAGAACACGATGTACGGACCAGTGTTGCACGGCGGCGGCGGCGGCGGAGCCACTACCGGCGGCGGAGCCGGACGCGGCGGCGGCGGCGGAGCCACTACCGGCGGCGGAGCCGGCGGTTCGCCGAAGTTGTAGGTCAGCGTGCCGAGGATCGAGTGCGAACGGAAGTTGTCGTCCACAGTACGGCCTGCGCGATCGATCAGCTCGACGCTGTCGACGTTGAAGAGGCGGTACTTCAGACCAATGTCCCAGCGATCGCTAAGCGGAGCGCGGACACCGGCAAGGAGCTGCCAAGCGAAACCACTGTCCGAATCGTCGAGACCGGGTTCACCACGTTCCGTGATACGAGCGTTAATGTCGGTACGGGCAACGCCCAGACCGCCACCGACGAAGCCCTGCAGACCATCGTCCGGGCCGAAGTCGGCCAGTGCGTTGACCATGAAGCTCAGTGCGCTGGCATCACCGCGAGCGGCATAGATACCCGAAGCCGACGGGAAGCCCGCTGCGTTCGGGAAACCACGATTACCGGCGGCAACTTCGTTGATCGCAGCTTCACGATAGCTTGCTTCAGCTTCGAGGCGAACCGGACCGAAGTCGTAGCCAACCACGCCGCCGAAATCGTAACCTTCGTCGGTTGCGATGGTCAGATCGTCAGTGTTGCCATTGATGTTAAGATCGATATCTTCGACGATCATGACACCGCCGTCGACCTCAACGTACCAAGCATCATCACGAGCGAGGGCCGGCGATGCAAGGGCCGTGGAGGCCATCGCCATTCCGATGACGAGATTCCTCATTATAATATTCCCCTTCTAATAGCGAATTGGAGCCACCAAGAGCCCCCCATCTAACTTTTCCCCTAGACAGTGGCAAGCTGGCAAAGACATCAATCTGTTGCAAGAATGTCGCATATCAGGGGGGCGGTCAGCAATCTTACTACATTCTCGTCATTTCGTTCCAATAGCAGGAGAAAAAATTGCGGTTCTCAAGGACTGACGATGCCACTTGCCTGGAGCGCCGCAATCATCTCTTCGATTGCTTGACGCGCCTCAGCATCGATCGTCGCTCCGCCGGTCGGGGAAGCCGGGCTTGCAGCGGCTGACCAAACGGAATCAAAGTGGATGAAACGCCGGTCGGCGACGTGCCAGCACCGCATACCGTCGGTAGGTTGCAGGAAAAGCCAGTCGCCGCTGGAAAAGAGCGCGACCTTGCCAGCATTGTCGGCCCATTCGCTGGTCGGGGCCGAACCGACGATCCAGGCTTCTCCAGCGGCAGGGCTTGAGGGTGGTGTATCGGCCTCCGCCTGGACTGCCAGGTGCAAGAGAGCATCGACCCGAACGAGGGCTTCGTTGAATTGCAGGTGATATTGCGATCACCGTTGGCCCCCGCGGAATTTGCGGAAGGGGTAAATCTTTTAGCGGGGTCGAGCCTCTGGCCATTCGCGTCGGGTGCGGTCGGTGGGGCCAAGTTCGGCCGACTTTTGTTACGGGTCCAGAACCCACCTATCGATCACAACGCCAGGCCGATCCTTGCCTGGCGCCTCGAAGACGAATTGGGGGCAACAAGGTTTGTCGGCCGGTACCGCTCGTCGCATTGGATCAAGCTTTTCTTCGTGGTCTGGTACTCGATACTCGCCAGTATTTGCGCCGCTGTTTTTATCACGTGCATTCGCGATCAATCGGTCCTGCCGATTGCCGGCGTTTCGCTCCTGCTCCTGATCGCCCCAGCGGCTATGCACTATGCGTTCAATCGAAAAGCTAAGTCGGAACTGGAGGAAATATTGTACTTCCTGTATTCACCGCCGGCCATCAATCCGCACAACTCATCTTCGAGCCGCGCGAACAAGCCTGCATGAGTCACACGCCCTGCTTCATACAGCGCCGCGACCGGCTCGGCCCGGGCGACCTTGCCGCGGCTTGCGTGGACCAGCTTGACGGGCAGGGTGATGTCGGCGGCGCGCAATACGCTGGCGACCATTGCGCCGCCCTGGTTGGCCTCGGCAATCACCCGGTCGGCATCCCAGGTCTTGGCTGCGCGGGCGACGGCGCGAGCCCAGCTTTCCGGGCTCGGCTTGAGCACCGAGCAATCGCCCAAAACCCGGGCCGTCCCGTCCGCCAGCCGTGCTGCGACCACGATCCCGCAGGCATCGCCATGGGCTGATGCCGGGGGATCGACCCCGACCACGATCCGCGCCGCTTCGCTTGCGCTGCCATCGGAGCGGCACCTTTCGAGCAAGGCGCGGCTCCACAATGCGCCTTCGACTTCGGCCAGCATCTCGCCATCGAGCTCCTGCCGCCCAAGCGTCGTGCGTCCGAATTGGCGGCGCATCTGGCGCACGAAGCGCTGCGGCAGGTTGGCGCTGTTGTCATAGGTGCTGCCGGTGGTGAGGACCGTGCCTTCATCCTTGGTAGCTTCGTCGAGAAGCCGCTGCATCAGCGGGGCCGCACGCGGGGTGGTGGTGGCCATCACCCGCGGCGCGTGACCGAGGCGCAGGCCCATCAGCAAATTGTCCCAGGTCCGAGTGGCCCGCTCTGCCCCGGCATCCCATTTGGCGATTTCGTCGCACCAGGCGTGGCTGTGCTGCGGCCCGCGCAGGCTCTCCGGCTCGGCTGCCGAGTACAGATAAGCCTGCGCGCCATTGGGCCATGTCAGCCGCCGCAGGCTCGGCTCGAACAAAGGCATCCGGTCGGGCGGCGAGACCGCCAGCAAACCGCTCTCGCCTTCGACCATGACGCTGCGCACCTCGGCCAGCGAAGCGCCCACCAGGGCGATGCGCGCATCGGGATCGCGCCGCGCCACCAGCCGGACCCATTCGGCCCCGCAGCGGGTCTTACCAAAGCCGCGTCCGGCCATGACCAGCCAGCAGCGCCAGTCGCCGTCCGGCGGCCATTGTTGCGCGCGCGCCCATAGTTTCCAGTGAAAGCGCAGGCGATCTTTTTCGCTCTGTTCGAGCGTGGCGAGATAGGCGAGGCGTTTATCGCGGTCGAGCGCAAGCAGGTAGCGCAGGTGGTCGAAGGAATTCACGACTTGCCCGGCGCTTGATCGTCCGCCCCCGGCCTGGCGGGGACGTGGTAATTGCCATCCTCGTCCTGGACCACTTCGCCCAAGGCAAGGCTGTTCTGGCGCATGGCTTCCAGCTTGGCGTCGATGGAAGCGAGAATGGCCTCCTCGTCTTCATCATCACGCAGGGCGCGCTGCCGGCCAACTGCGTCGCGGTGCGCGGCGAGCAGGCGGAAGGCGATGGCATTGTCGTATTTGCGGCGTGCCCGGTCCTTGGCCTTGCCGCCTTCGAGCTCGCCATCCCGCAGGCGCCGCAGCAATTCCATTTCCAGATTGTCGTATCCTTCGGCCAGCGCTTCCTGCCACAGGCTGGCGAATGCCCGGTCGCCGCGGCGCGTCTTGTAGATCGTGCCGGTGTCGACCCCGGCTGCACGCGCGGCCCGGCTGACATTCGACGATTGCGCCAGTTCGGCCAGGAACAGATCGCGCCAGTTGCGGGGTGGTGCCCCGGCTTTCCCACGCTTTGCGCCCATTGTTTCGACCCCATATTGGTGCGTGCAGAAACGCGAACGGGCGACGCTGCGTGATGCAGGCCGCCCGGTTCGAATCGGTATTTTGCGATGTTCCGTTTCTCTAACCAAACAGCGTTACGATGTCAATACAAAAGTGCCATATAGGTTAAACAGGGAATGGTTGCGCCTGTGTGCATGCTGCCGTAAATGCGCGGTCACAACTTCGGGACGCCCCTTGAAATGCTGATGAAACCGCTGCGCCGGCTGTATGATTGGACGATGGAAAAAGCGGCCCATCCGGCAGCCGAATGGTGGCTCGCGCTGTTCTGCTTCGTCGAGGCCAGTTTCTTTCCCATCCCGCCGCACCCGCTGCTGGGCCTGATGTGCCTGGCAGAGCCGCAAAAGGCGTTGCGCTTCGGGATCATCGCCACCGCAGCCTCGGTCATCGGCGGGCTGTTTGGCTACTTCATCGGCTGGGGCATGTACGACCTGGTCGGGGCGCGGGTGATCGAAGTCACCGGGTTGACAGACAGCTTCCCGCAGGCGGCCTGCTATCTCAACGAATATGACTGGGAAGCGATCATCCTGGCCGGATCGACTCCGATCCCGTTCAAGCTGCTGACCATCACCGCCGGTTTTGTCGGCATGAACCTCGTCACCTTCGTGCTGGCGAGTATTATCGGGCGCGGCATGATCTTCTTCACGATCGGTGCGCTGTTCCGCATCTTCGGGGCACCGATCAAGCGCTTCATCGACAAGTATCTCGGCTGGGTGACCACCGCTTTCGTCGTACTCGTGGTCGGCGGCATCATCGCCATCACGCAGTTTGGCGGCAATGGCGAAGGCGAGGCTGATCCGTGTGCCGACGCGACGCTCGAGAGTGTTCACCAGTCTGGCGGCTAGGCACCGAGGACATGGGCGGCGCATCGATAAGCAGTCCATGAGATGCCGTTCGGGATGGCATCGCTCTGGAAAACCGTCGGAACCTCCTTACTTGCAAGGGAGTTGGATGAACGTTGTCTACAGCGTTTCAGATCGCCGGAACACGCTTCCAGGAGAATGTTCGAATGACCCCCGCCGAACCGCAAGTCCGAGCCTTTTTTGACGAGCCAACCAACACGGTGAGCTATCTCGTATGGGATACCGAAACCATGCGCGGCGCGGTCATCGACCCTGTGCTGGATTTCGATATCGCATCCGGCGAGGCGGATGTGCGGTCGGCCGAAGCAATCCTTGCCGCGGCCAAGGACGAGGGAATCAAACTCGATTGGGTGCTCGAAACCCACGCCCATGCCGATCACCTCTCGGCCGCTCCCTTCATCAAGCAGCAAACTGGTGCCCGGATCGGGATCGGTGAGCATATCAAGGACGTGCAGAAGATCTTCCGGCCGGTTTTTGCAGCCGATGACCTGAAACCGGACGGGTCGGACTTTGACCACCTGTTCAAGGATGGCGAACGCTTCAACATCGGGTCACTCGAAGTCGAGGCCCTGCATGTTCCGGGCCACACGCCCGCCGACATGGCTTTCAAGATCGGCGACCAGCTGTGGGTCGGCGATACGCTCTTCATGCCCGATTTCGGCACCGCGCGTGCCGATTTTCCCGGCGGCGATGCGCGGCAGCTATATCGTTCTATCCGCAAGCTGCTGGAGTTGCCCGATCACACGAAGATCTACCTGTGCCATGATTACAAGGCTCCGGGACGTGACGAATATCGCTGGGAAACTACCATTGGCGAGCAGCGCGAAAACAGCGTCCACATCCGCGATGGCATCAGCGAAGACGAATTCGTTGCGATGAGGGAGGAACGCGATGCCACCCTTGCAGTGCCGCGATTGCTGCTTCCGTCGATCCAGGTCAACATCCGCGCCGGCCGCATGCCAGAAGCAGAGGACAATGGCGTCCAGTACCTCAAGATCCCGATCAAGCCGGTTCGCCACCGGGTTGGCGAGTAGTCCTAGATAATCCCGGTCGCCTTGCCGGCCCGTTCGAACATGCCAAGTATGGTCTGCACTTCCTCGTCGCTGTGCTCTGCGCACAGCGAGCAGCGCAGCAGCGTCATGTTGGCAGGCGTGGCAGGTGGGCGCGCCAGATTGACGTAAAGCCCTTCGGTGAGCAGTGCTTCCCACATCGCCGCGCCTTTTTCGAGGTCGGGCATGATGACTGCGATGATCGCGCTTTCCGGCGCATCGGTGCCGAGCTGGAATCCAAGATTCTTGAGGCCCAGGTGCAGCGCCTTCGAATTTTCCCACAGATGGGCGCGCTTGTTTGATCCGTGCATCAGCTTGCGGATCGAAGTGGCCGCGGTCGCCACTACGCTGGGGGGCAGCGAAGCGGTGAAGACATAGGGACGGCAAACCAGCCGCATGATCTCGAACTTCGGGTGATTGGACACGCAAAAACCGCCGACGGTGCCGACACTTTTCGAAAATGTGCCGATGATGAAGTCGCAATCATCGATCACGCCAGCCGCTTCGCAAACCCCGCGGCCGTTCTCGCCGATGAAGCCCATCGAATGGGCCTCGTCAACCAGCACCATGGCGCCGTATTTCTTCGCTACGGTGACCATTTCGCGCAATGGCGCGATATCGCCGAGCATCGAATAGACACCTTCGAGGATGACGAGCTTGCCGGCCCCCTCGGGAACGCGCTTCAGGCGCTTCTCCAGCGCTTCGACATCATTGTGCTTGAACGGCACGACCTCGGCATTGCCCATCGCGCAGCCGTCCCAGATGCTGGCATGGCTGTCGATGTCGAGGATGATGTAGTCACCCTTGCCGGCGATGGTGGAAATGATGCCCAGGTTGGCGAGGTAGCCGGTCGAAAAGACCATGGCATGATCCATCGCGTAGAATTCTTTCAGCGCCTCCTCGCACTCCTTGTGCCCCTGATAGGTGCCGTTGAGGACGCGGCTGCCGGTGGTGCCGGTGCCGAAGTCGCGCATGGCCTGCACGCCAGCGTCGATGACCTCCGGATCGAAGGTCATGCCCATGTAATTGTATGTGCCCAGCAGGATCGTGTCGCGCCCGTTGCAGATCGCCCGGGTCGGCGAAATGACTTTCTCCATCACCAGGTTGAACGGGTCTTCCTGCCCGCTCGACAGCAGGCCCTCGCGCAAAGCGATGATGCCGTCGAACTTGGAAAACAGGTCGGGGGTGCCGCCGTCGATCTCTTCCGGCTGGTCGGGTTGCGAAATGCCTTCGCTCATGCGTCTTTCGCCATGGCATGGACGGCATCGACGAGGTGGCCATAGTTCTCGATCTCGGCCTGTTGGTTCATACTGATGATGATGTCGAACTCGTCCTCGATCTCGGCGACAAAATCCATCACGGTCAGGCTGTCAAATTCAAGATCGTTCTGGAATGTCGTGCTGTCGGTAATGTCGACGCCCTTCTTGTTGAAGGGTTCGAGCTTTTCGCGAATGCGTTTGTCGACTTCGGAGCGGTCCATAAGGCCTAGTCCCTGGCTGCATGGGGCGCGTGCGCCCCGTGGAAAATAGTGCGGGTGGGAAAGCGGGAATGCGCCGCCAATGTCAAGCTTGGCGAAAGTGCCGCTACGGGGCTCTGTTGCTACAGCAGGCGTTCGACTGCAGCCATGAACGGACCGATGGAGACGGGCTTGGAAAGATAATCCGCCGCGCCTGCATCGCGGATTTTTTCCTCGTCTCCCTTTCCGGCATAGGCCGTCACGGCGAGTACGGGGATGGCAGCCAGCATGGCGTCCTTTTTCATCGCCGCTATCAATTCGACGCCTGAAATATTGGGGAGCTGGATGTCCATGATGGCGAGGTCAGGGCCGAAATCGCGTGCCGCGCCAAGGACCGCATTGCCGTCGGCGCAGGGCAGCACTTCGTGCCCCCTCGAGCGCAGCACGTCGCAGAACAGTTTCCGGTTGAGGTCGTTGTCCTCGACAACCAGTATTCTCTTTGCCACTGGGGACGCTCCTTCAGCGGCCTCCTTTAAGCCACACCACGGAGCCTTGCCAATTATCATGCGGCCACCTTCCCCCGATCACTCGCCCCAGGATGCCGATGCGCTCGCGCTCAAGGCACTTGGCTGGGTGCTGACTGAGGATACGCGGGCCGAACGCCTGCTTGCATTGACCGGGCTCACTCCCGATATCCTGCGCGAACGCTTGACCGACCCGGTGGTACTCGCTGCCGTGCTCGATTTTCTAGCCAATCACGAGCCGGACCTGATGCTTGCAGCCGATGCGCTCGGTGTGGAGCCGCAGGTCCTGCTCGATGCCCGGGAGCAACTCGTGCGATGAATCGCCCGCTGGTCATATCAGACTGCGACGAAGTCCTGCTGCGCATGGTCGCGCATTTTCGTGACTGGCTGGGCGAGGACCACGCGATCGATTTCAACCTAGATAGCGGCGATTTCGCCAGGGCGCTGGTGTGGCGCGACAGCGGAGAGTTTCTCGAGCAGCGCGATATCTGGAAATATCTCAACCTGTTCTTCGACCACGAAATGGATCGGCAGGACCCGATCGCCGGCGCGGTCGAGGCGATCAACACAATCTCGAAGCATGCCGACGTGGTAATTCTCACCAATCTTCTCGACAACCGTCGCGACAAGCGTGCCGAGCAATTGCTGCGCTATGGGATCAATGCCCCGGTCTATACCAACCAGGGGCCAAAGGGACCGGCGCTGGCGCGAATCCTGGAGGAGCGCCAGCCTTCGCGTGCACTGTTCATCGACGACCTGGCCCAGCACCATGGCTCGGCCCAGGAAGTGGTGCCCCATGTAACGCGGCTGCACCTCTGCGGCGAGCCGGCCATCGCCCCGCACATCACCTGCGGCGAAAAGGCTGGCCATGCCCACGCCCGCATCGACGAGTGGGAACACGCCTTGCCCTGGATTCTTGAACGACTGGAGGAAACAGAATGAGTATCGAAGCCCGGCTGAATGAACTGGGGATCATCCTGCCCGAAGCCGCTGCCCCCGTGGCGAGCTATGTGCCGGTGGTAGTCCATGGCGGTTTTGCCCATGTTTCGGGCCAGTTGCCCTTCATCGACGGCGAACTCGTCAAGGGGCGTCTCGGCGACGATGTTTCGCTTGAGGACGGCATGGCCGCGGCGCGCGCTTGCGGAATGATGATCCTGGCCCAGCTGAAAGCGGCACTCATTCCGCTCGACCGGGTCGACCGGGTCGTCAAGCTGGGTGCCTTCGTCAATTGCACCCCCGATTACACCGACCAGCCCAAGGTCGCTAACGGCGCATCCGAACTGATGTTCGATGTCTTTGGCGAGAAGGGCCGCCATGCGCGGGCCGCAGTGGGCGTGCCTGCCTTGCCACTTGGTGCGGCGGTCGAGGTCGACGCGATTATCGCGCTTAGCGGTGACTAGGCGCACCGTTCCGGAATGGTTGACGCGGTGGGAATACGCCCATCGCGGCCTGCACGGGCAAGGTGTTCCTGAAAACTCGCTAGCCGCCGCCAGCGCCGCCATCGCGGCTGGGCTGGGCGTCGAATGCGATATCCAGCGCAGCAGCGACAATTGGCCGATAGTCTTTCATGACTGGGACCTGTTGCGGCTGACCGGAACCGAGGGTTTGACCGAAGGGCGCACCGCGCTGGAACTGCGCGAATTGCGCTACCTCGACAGCGACCATGCCCCCGCCACGCTGATCGATCTGCTCGAGCTCGTCGATGGTAAGGTGCCGTTGCTGATCGAACTCAAATCCAAGCGCGGCTACGACGTGGAGGCGAGTTGTGTACGGGTGCGAGAATGCCTCGCCGACTATCACGGCGATCATGCGGTGATGAGTTTCGATCCAAGGGTCGCGCGCTGGTTTCGCCGCAATGCTCCCGACTTCACATGCGGCCTCGTGATGCGCGAGGATGAGCATGGTTATACGCAGAAGCGCTGGCAACGCCGCCTCGCGCTGGCGATCGCGAAGCCCGATTTCTTGGCCTATCATATTGCCGCGCTGCCCAGTCCATGGGTTGCGGACCTGCGCGCCGGAGGGTTGCCGGTCCTGACCTGGACCGTCAATTCGCCGGCGATGAGGGAGCGGGCACTGGTTCATGCTGATGCCCTCATCAGCGAAGGGGCTGGGCTGGCGTGAGCGCGGCGGAATTCACTGCGCGAATCCTGTCGGGTGTGACCGAGGTTGACCCGGCGCACTGGAATGCACTGGGTGGGGCCGACAATCCTTTCATGAGCCATGCATTCCTCAGCGCGATGGAGGATTCGGGCAGCGTAGGCCCCGGCACGGGATGGCAGCCAGCCCCGATCGTGATCGAAAGCGAGAGCGGCATCCCTCTGGCCGCGCTGCCAGCCTACCTAAAGGGGCATAGCCAGGGCGAATTTGTCTTCGATCATGGGTGGGCAGATGCCTATGAGCGGGCCGGCGGCAATTATTATCCCAAGCTGCAGATCGCAGCGCCGTTCACGCCTGCGACCGGCCCCCGGCTGTTGCTGGCGGACGAGGCGCTTGGCCCTCCATTACTGCGCGCGGCCGAGGAATTATGTACACAAAACCATATCTCGAGCGCTCATGCGACATTCGTTGATCCTGCACAATTGCCGGTATTCGAGCAGGCCGGCTGGTTGCTGCGCAGCGACATCCAGTTCCACTGGTCCAACCAGAACTATTCTTCTTTCGACGATTTTCTCGACGATCTCGCCAGCCGCAAGCGGCGCGCCTTGCGCAAGGAGAGGGCACGGGCTCAGGCCGAAGTAGAAATCCGCCATCTGGCCGGCGATGCCATTTCTCCGACGGATTGGGATGCGTTCTGGGAATTCTACCAGGACACGGGTGCGCGCAAATGGGGAACACCCTACCTCACCCGCGAGGCATTCGATCTGCTGGGCGAGCGGATGGGCAAGCAATTATTGCTGATTATGGCTTACCGCGATGGACGCCCGGTTGCGGGCGCGCTGAACGTGATCGGGAAGGATGCGCTCTACGGGCGCTACTGGGGATGCAGCGAGACGATCCCGTTCCTGCATTTCGAACTATGCTACTATCAGGCGATCGATGTAGCCATCGCCCGCGGGCTGGACCGGGTCGAGGCCGGGGCGCAAGGCGGCCACAAGCTCGCCCGTGGCTACGCGCCGGTTCAGACATGGTCGGCGCATTGGATCGCCGATCCGGGCTTTCGCGAAGCGATTGCCGATTTCCTCGATCGCGAGCGACAGGGGGTGGCAGTCGATCAGAACTACCTCGAGCGACGCACCCCGTTTCGGAAGAGGAGTTAGCTCAGGCGACCTTGCGTTCGGCTACCAGCCAGTCGCGTGCGCGGCGCTGGGCCTCGGCGATTTCGCGGGCGGTCATTTCGTCGGAAATATCGGCCCGGCACCAGGCCGCCTCTTCATGACCGCGTGAGGCGGCCAGGTTGAACCACTTATGCGCTTCGGTGAGATCATACTCCGCGCCGTGGCTGCCGGTCGAATAGATGACCCCGAGATCATAGAGCGCGATGGTTTCCCCGGCTGCTGCTGCTGCCAGGCACTGCGCGATAACCAGATTTTCTTCGCCGGCTTTGGTGCCGACTGTTTCGTTGGCCGTCAGGCCGCCTTGGATCGGAGTGAGCTTCATGTCTTGTACCCCCAGTTTTCCAGCGAGATCGCGCTGGCCTCATCCGTAGGTTCAAGCGTTTTATGGTAAAAACTTCGTTAACCACGTCAGCAGTTTCTTGATCAGCGCGGGGGTTTTTAACGCGCTGTTCGGGCTGCCTTAAGCTTTAACGTGCTTATTCGCAGCGCGATTAGGATTGCGCCTTGTGTGTAATCCACCCGATCATTATAGGCGCGCTCATCGGGCAGGCCCGGCTACCGTAATGGCGGGGCCGCAGGGTTCAAGGGGCCGACCGGGAAGTGCTGCGAGAGGATGACGATGGCCGTTTCGGCGCATGACGAAACCGAAGTTCTGAAAAAGGCAAAGGACAAGCTGGGGGAAGATTACATTCCCACAGATGACGAGCCATATATGAATGAGAAGCAGCAGGATTATTTCCGTATGCTGCTCTTGGAATGGAAAAAATCAATCCATTCGGCTGCCGGGGCGACGCTGCAATCGTTGCAGGATGGCCCGATCCGCGATTCAGATCTCAACGACCGCGCTTCGAGTGAAACCGACTGGAGCATCGAGCTGCGCACGCGCGATCGCCAGCGCAAACTGATTGGCAAGATAGACAGCGCCCTGCGCCGCCTCGATGCAGGCGATTACGGTTATTGCGAAGTAACCGGCGATCCGATCGGCCTCAAGCGACTGATCGCGCGTCCGGTGGCGACCATGACCGTTGAGGCGCAGGAAGCGCATGAACGCCGCGAAAAGATTTCGCGCGACGACTGACCCCTTTTTGGACGGTTTGTGCCCGGCACTGGCCTTTTGCCTTAAATCTTCTTTAGGGGAGTTCGGCTAAGCCAGATGAACGGCAGCCAGCCCATTCCATCGGGTTGGCTGAAATGTTCCATCCGGCCGCTGATTTTGGCCCCTGGGAAAAGGACTGCGCCTTCAATGCCTGCCGTCGATACGCGCAATATATCACGCGATAGCCTGTTCTTGATGGCCGAGCTGCGTCTTGAAGGCGCCGAAGCGGTCGAGCGGGTCAAGGTGCGTAATCTGTCAGCTGGCGGAATGATGGCCGAAGGTCCGGTCCGGGTGGTGCGCGGTGCTCGTCTTTCGGTGAAACTGCGCAATATCGAATGGGTCGATGGCAACGTGGCCTGGGTGCAGGACAACCGGTTCGGTATCGCCTTCGATACCACGATCGATCCGGCTCGGGCGCGCGCCTCTTCAGCACCTGCGGACGAGACATCGTCTCCGCGTTTTACTCGCCCGATCGGTTACATGTCGGGCCATGCGTCGGCCGATGCGTCCAAGATACGCAAAATCTGATCGTTTTCGCTGACCGCTCCGGCCAAGCCTGCTAGGCAGCCGCGATGCGCTTGCTCGCCATCCCTGCCATCCTCATCAGTCTCGCGTTGGCGGGTTGTTCGTCGCGTGCCAACGAAGGTGCCGTCTCGATTGCGGTGATAGGCGCCGAGGACGCCCCGTTCGAATCCGGGAGCCGGCTTTCCTATGCCGGGCAGCTCGTGCGGGAAGGGACCAGCGAGGGGCTCGTGGCGATCAACGCTCAAGGCGAAGTCATTCCCGCCATTGCCGAACGCTGGATTTTCACTGACGATGGGTTGAGTTTCTTTTTCCGAATCCGCAACGCCGACTGGCCCAGCGGCGAGGATCTCGATGCAGCATCGGTCAGGCAGGCCATGCTTGATACTATCGGCAGACTCGATGGCACGTCGCTCGGTCTCGACCTCGAGAAGATTGACGAGATCAGGGTGATGGCGGACCGGGTCCTCGAAATCCGGCTCAAGAGCCCGATGCCCGAATTCCTCCAATTGCTCGCGCAGCCCGAACTGGGCCTGCTGCGCGAAGGGCGCGGGACCGGCCCGATGCGTCGGGTGGAGGCGGAAGGCGTCATTCGATTGCAGGCTGTTCCGCCGCAGGACCGCGGCCTTCCTGAGCGGCGCGGCTGGGAAGACAAGGTGCTCGACGTGGTCGTCCTGGGGATGGAGGCCGAACGGGCAGTTGAGGCATTTCGCAATGGTGAAGTCGAGGTCGTCCTCAACGGCCGGCTGACTACTTTCCCTCTGTCCGACCTCGGCCCCCTTTCTGGCGGCTCATTGCGGCTCGATGCCGCCCTAGGCCTCTTCGGTCTGTCGTTCCGCCATAATGACGGCGTGCTTGCCAGCGCTGCGCGGAGAGAAGCCTTGTCGATGGCGATCGATCGGTCGAGCCTGCTCCAACCGTTCAACGTCACCGGCTGGGAGCCTTCGTCGAGTGTCGTTCCGGCCGGTTTCTTCGCCGAAGGAACGAGCATCCAGCCGGCATGGGTGAGCCAATCGCTTGAACAGCGCCGCGCCATAGCTGCGGCTCGGATAGCCGCTTGGGAACGAGACGAGGGCAAACCCGCCTCGCTCGATATCGCCTTGCCCACTGGACCCGGTTCCGACTTGTTGTTCGGCCAATTGCTACGCGATTTCGCCGCCATCGGAGTCCAGCTCGTGCGGGTCGAGCCGGGCAAGAAGGCCGACCTCGCGCTGGTCGACAAGCTGGCCCGCTACGCCGGCGCACGGTGGTATCTGAACCAGTTCAATTGCGATGTTTCGAAGGTAATCTGTTCGCCCGATGCCGACGTCCTGGTCGATCAATCGCTTTATGCATCGACCCCTGCCGAAGGTGATCTGCTGCTTGTAGAAGCGGCCAACGCGATGCTGGCGCAGCAGGTCTTTATTCCCCTTGGTGCTCCGCTGCGCTGGGGCCTGGTGCGCGGCGGCGTCGATGGGTTCGCCGAGAACAGGTGGGGGCGGCATCCCTTGTTTCCCATGGCAATTGCTCCCATTTCGTAATCAAAGGAGCGTTTAATATGAACGAAGAGCCGCGCGTCACGCGGATGGGGGGCATCGATCTGCCGACCGGAAACGATCCGGCCTCTATCCGCAAGCGGGTCGAATCAATCGAGATGGTCCTCGAGCGCAGTTTTCGCATTCCCGGTATCAACATGCCGGTCGGGCTCGATTCGATTGTCGGCCTGATCCCTGTCGTCGGCGATCTCATTACCGCGGCCATGGGCGCTTATATCGTGTGGGAAGCACGCAATCTCGGCCTGCCGAAATGGAAGCTGTGGCGGATGGGGGGACACATCGCCATCGACACCGCGCTGGGTGCAGTGCCGCTGGTGGGCGATGCCTTCGACCTCGTCTACCGCTCCAACACCCGCAATCTGAAGATTATCCGCAAACACCTGGACAAGCACCATCCGCAAACGCGGATCATCGAGGGGTAGTTTCCTCTGCAACCGCTTCGCGCTAGGGCAGCAGCCATGGCGCAAGACGTAACCTATTCAAGCTATCTTGATCTCGATCGCATCCTCTCCGCGCAGCACCCGGTATCGGGCGCGCATGACGAGATGCTATTCATCATAGTCCACCAGGCCAGCGAGCTGTGGCTCAAGCTGTGCCTGCACGAGCTGTTTGCTGCGCGCGATCACTTCATGCGTGACGAGTTGCGACCATCGTTCAAGATGCTTGCCCGTGTCGCCCGCGCGCAGACCCAGCTGATTCAGAGCTGGGACGTGCTGAGCACGATGACCCCGCATGACTACTCGCAGATTCGTCCGCATCTGGGCGGATCGAGCGGGTTTCAGTCACCGCAATACCGGATGATGGAATTCCTGCTCGGCGGGCGCAACCCCGACATGGTGAAGATGCACGAGGCGACCCCAGAGATCGCCAGAGAGCTACGCGAGGAACTGGCTCGAACCAGCCTCTACGACGAGGCGATCCGGCTGCTGGCGCGGCGCGGATTCGCCATTCCTGCCGATGTGCTGGAGCGCAAGCTCGACGATGTGTGGGTGCATTCCAAAGCGGTCGAGGCGGCCTGGGCCGAGATCTACCGCGACCCGCAGAAACACTGGGACCTTTACGAACTGGCCGAAAAGCTGGTCGATCTCGAATACCACTTCCAGCGCTGGCGTTTCGGCCACCTCAAGACGGTCGAACGTATTATTGGTTTCAAGCGAGGCACGGGCGGGACGCCGGGCGTGCCCTATCTCGAAGGCGTGTTGAAGCAGGCGTTTTTCCCCGAGCTGCTGAGCGTGAGGACCGCGATATGAGCAGCTGGAAGTCCGCGCGCCGGATCTGGGATATCTCGCAGACATTGCGCCCCGGACTACCGGTGTGGCCGGGTGATACCGCCTTCGCTTTCGAGCGAAGCTGGCGGATGGACGAGGGCTCGCCGGTCAATGTCGGCCGGATGACGATGAGCACCCATTCGGGCAGCCACGGCGATGCGCCGCTGCATTATTCGGAGACCGGGATCGATGCCGCCAGCATGGAACTCGACCCTTACATCGGCGAATGCCTGGTGATCGACGCGCGCGGTGTCAGTGGCCAGATCGACGTCGCCGACCTGCCGCACCTGGACAGCGTCGACCGGGTATTGTTCCGCACTTACGATACCTTCCCGCATGACGAGTGGCGCAGCGATTTCACGCCCATCGCGGCAGAGACTATCGAATGGCTGGCGCTGCAAGGGGTCAAGCTGGTCGGCACCGATGCGCCCTCGGTCGATCCGCAGGAATCGAAGACCATGGCCGCGCACAAAGCGGTGCTCGAACATGACATGCGGATCCTCGAAGGGCTGGTTCTCGATGACGTCGCGGAGGGGCGCTACGAATTGATTGCCCTGCCGCTCAAGATAGCCGGCGGCGATGCCGGGCTGTGCCGCGCCATCCTGCGGGAACTGGACAATGGTTGATGCTATGATTGCTAGGGCGCGCGAACTCGACGCGGCGGACGAACTCGCAACCTATCGCGAGCGTTTCGACCTGCCCGAAGGCGTCATCTACCTCGACGGCAATTCGCTCGGTGCGCTGCCCAAGGCGACGCCGGCGCGGCTCGAACAGGTCATGCGCGGCGAATGGGGCGACGGGCTGATCCGGAGCTGGAACGATGCTGACTGGATCACCCTGCCGCAACGCGTTGGCGGCAAGATTGCGCCGCTGGTCGGGGCGCAGGCTCACGAAGTGATCGTGGCCGATAGCGTTTCTGTGAACCTGTTCAAGCTGATCAGCGCAGCGCTGAAGATGCGGCCGGGTCGTAAGGTGATCCTCAGCGAACCCGGCAATTTCCCGACCGATCTTTATATGATCCAGGGGCTGGAGGGGCAGGGCCTCGCCACCCAGCGACTGGCAGATCGCGATGCCATCATCGATGCACTGGAGGAGGATGTCGCGCTGCTGCTGCTGACCCATGTCCATTACAAGTCGGGTGCGATGTTCGACATGGCGGCGCTGACCAAAGCGGCGCACGATGCCGGCGCGCTGGTGCTGTGGGACCTGTCGCACACCGGCGGCGCGCTGCCGGTTGATCTCGATGGTTGCGAGGCAGATTTCGCGGTCGGCTGCGGCTACAAATATCTCAATGGCGGCCCCGGCGCGCCGGCCTATGCATTCGTTGCCGAGCGACACCATGAGGCGCTGAAGCAACCCCTTACCGGCTGGATGGGCCATGCCGCGCCGTTTGAGTTCACCGACGCCTATACTCCCGCACCCGGCGTTGACCGCTTGCTGTGCGGTACGCCCTCGATCCTCGCCATGTCGGCGCTCGAAGTGGGGGTCGACCTAGCGGCAGAAATCGGGGTCGAGCGCCTTTGGGCCAAGTCTCGTGCGCTCAGCGAGTTCTTCCGCGAATGCCTCTCCGATGTTGGCGTCGACCTACCGCTCGTCAGCCCTGCAGACCCGATGCAATGCGGCAGCCAGCTCTCCTTCCGTCACGATGACGCCTACGCCCTGTGCCAAGCCCTGATTGCCCGCGGCATCATCGGCGACTTCCGAGCCCCCGATATCTTGCGTCTCGGCTTCGCGCCCGCCTATCTCCGCTTCGAGGACGTGGCGCGGACGGCGAATGAATTGGCTGATGTTCTGGCGACGGACGCCTGGGATACGCCTCAGTTCAAGCTGCGGGCCGCGGTAACCTAAGCCTCCAGCTCGATGTCCCAATAGAGCCAGTCCCGCCACGTCTCGTGCAGGTAATTGGGCGGGAAGCTCTTGCCGTATTGCTGCAATTGCCAGTGGGTCGGGCGGATCAGCTCGTAGTGGAGGTGCATCTGCGCCTCCTTCGGCGTGCGGCCGCCCTTCTTCATGTTGCAGGGCGCGCAGGCGGTGGCGATGTTCTCCCAGGTTGTCCGGCCACCTTGCCGGCGGGGAATCACATGGTCGAAGGTCAGGTGCTGGCCGCTGCCGCAATATTGGCAGGAGAACCGGTCACGCAGGAACAGGTTGAAGCGGGTGAAGGCGGGAAATTCGCTTGGCCGGACATATTCGCGCAGCGCGATCACGCTGGGAATCTTCATGTCGAGGCTGGGCGAATGGACCTCGCGGTCGTAGCTCTCGATGATGTCGACCCGGTCGAGAAACACCGCCTTGATCGCGGTCTGCCACGGCCACAGGCTCAGCGGGTAATAGGATAGCGGCGTGTAGTCTGCGTTGAGCACCAGCGAGGGGCACGACTCGAGACTACGGGTCGGGTCCTCCCCGGCGCTGCGGAAATTCGCCGCGCGTTCGATCAACTCGGCCTTGAACAATTCGTCCTCCCCGATTGAACTTACAGGAATCATTTACCGCGAAAAGCGTCAACCCCGAAACAAAGATGCTATCCACAGCCAGATTTTGCGAGTCGCCCTGATTTGGACGCAAACGAGTCAACCATGATCGTCACCCGTTTCGCCCCCAGTCCCAATGGCCCGCTGCATTGGGGCCATGCCTATTCGGCCATTGTCGCGCATGACCTGGCGCGGGCGGCGGGCGGACGGTTCGTGCTCCGCATCGAGGATATCGACGGGCCGCGCAGCCGCCCCGAACTGGCCGACGAATTTCGCCGCGATCTGGAGTGGCTGGGCCTCGAATGGGACGAGGTGCTGCCGCAATCGACTCGGCTGGAGCATTATCGCGCAGCGGCGGACGATTTGCTGGGGCGCGGGTTGCTTTACCCTTGCACCTGTACCCGCAAGGAAATCGAGGCGCTTGCGCCAGAGAAGGGGCCGGAAGGGCTGGTCTATCCCGGCACATGCAAAGGGCAGCAGATCGATTCGGCGAAACCGGCAGCCTTGCGGCTCGACGTCGAACGGGCGCTGGCCGAGGTGGGCGAGCTTGCATGGCACGACGCGCTGGCCGGAGAGCAGCAGGCGGATCCACGCCAGCTTGGCGATGTGGTGCTGGTGCGCAAGGACCTGCCCGCCAGCTATCATCTCGCCGCAACCCTCGACGATGCCGCCGATGGGGTGACGCTGGTCACGCGCGGGCAGGACCTGTTTGCCGCTACCCATGTCCACCGGCTGTTGCAGGCGCTGCTAGGCCTGCCGGTACCCCAATGGCACCATCACGGCCTGCTGCTCGACGACGACGGGAAAAAGCTGGCCAAGCGGCGCGGTTCGAAAGCGCTTGCCGATCATCGCGCAAACGCCGAAAATGGCCGCGAATGGGCGGATCGCCTGCGCATGGACCAATGGCCGTGTGGAATAACGCTACGGAGTACCTAACTAATAGCCATGACCTGGATCCTTATCATCGCGCTCGCTGTCCTCATGGGGCTGGTTCTCTATTCGCTGGTTCGCGGTATTATCGCCTTCCTGCGCAGCACCAAGATCGACCTCGAAACCGGCGAGGGCCACAATTCGACCGAGATGCAGTTGCTGCAGAACAAGATGATGTTCAACCGCATCAAGTACCAGGCGCTGGCAATCGTGGTGGTCGCCATCCTGCTGGCGATTTCGCAGTAACCGCGCTAGCAGCCTTGACCGATGGTCAAGCTCAACAAGATTTACACCCGCACCGGCGATGACGGCACCACTGGCTTGGTCGACGGTTCCCGGCGGCCCAAGCACGATGCCCGTATGACCGCCATCGGCATGGTCGATGAAGCCAATAGCGCGCTCGGCCTAGCCGCAGTCGCTTTGGCAGGGGGCCATCATGCCGACCTGCTGTTCCGCATCCAGAACGACCTGTTCGATCTCGGGGCGGACATTGCTACGCCGCTGGGCGAGATCGGCGGCGAGGATTTCGAACCGTCTGAAATGGTGCTGCGGATGGTTCCGGCGCAGACCCTATGGCTTGAGGAGCAGATCGATGCGCTCAACGAGTGGCTCAAGCCGCTGACCAGCTTTGTCCTGCCGGGCGGCAGCGAGGCGGCGGCGCGCATCCATGTCGCCCGCGCAACGACTCGTGCTGCGGAACGCGCGATGGCGGCACTGGCCGACAGCGAACCCGTCAATCCGGCGGCACTGGCCTATATAAACCGCCTGTCAGACCTGCTCTTCGTATTGGCCCGCGTGGCCAATAATGACGGGGCGGGGGACGTCCAATGGCTGCCCGGCGCCAATCGCTAGCATCGGGCCGCTAGCCAGTGGCTGCTAGCCCCGCTAACAGGCCCGCCTTGCTGCAACTGCGAACAGAAAGCGTATCCAGATGAAGACGATCGGTGTCATCGGCGCGGGCCAGATGGGTTCGGGCATTTCCCAGACGATAGCCTCCCACGGCATCGACGTGATGCTGGCGGACATCTCGCTCGAAGTCGCCGAGGCGTCAAAAGCTAGAGTCGAGAAAGCCCTCGCCAAGCTGGTCGGTCGCGGCAAGATTGAAATCGAAGACGCAGAGCAGGCATTGGCCCGGATTACCCCGGTGGCCGATTACGGCCCAATGCGCGATGCCGACATGATCATCGAGGCCGCGACCGAGAAAGAAGAGATCAAGAAGGCAATCTTCGAAAAAGCCGGCAAAGTGCTGAATGACGGTGCCATCATGGCATCGAACACCAGTTCGATCCCGATCACGAGAATGGCTAATTATACGGGCGATCCGGCGCGCTTCATCGGGCTGCATTTCTTCAATCCCGTCCCCGTGATGGGACTGATCGAAGTCATCCCCGGCCTCGCCACCGCCAAGCAGGTCGAGGAGCGGACCATCGCCTTCGCGGAAGCGCTGGGCAAGCAGGTGGTGCTGTCGCAGGACGAGCCAGGCTTCGTCGTCAATCGTATCCTGCTGCCGATGATCAACGAGGCAGTCTTCGTGCTCGGCCAGTCGACCGCCAGCATCGAGGATATCGACAAGGGCTGCAGGCTCGGCCTCAACCACCCGATGGGCCCGCTTGAATTGGCCGATTTCGTCGGTCTCGACACCTGTCTCGATATCATCATGGTGCTCTACAACACCACTGGCGACAGCAAGTACCGCCCGGCGCCGCTGCTGCTAAAATATGTCGAGGCCGGTTGGCTGGGACGCAAGAGCGGCAAGGGATTTTACGATTACTCGGGCGAAGCGCCCGTTCCCACACGCTAACGTTCGGAACCGGCACGGCGCGCCATCCGTTTACCCTGCAAAGGAGATTACAGATGGCCGATGCAAAGAACTTTGACGGCGAACGTCGCCAGACCGATGCGCTTGCACCCGAAAACGAGAATTCCGAACAGGTCGACAGCTATTCGCAGGCTCAGACCGTGACCGAGCAGGCGAAAGACCGCGCAACCACCATTCTCGGTACCAACAGCGAGCATGTAGAAAGCTCGATGAACGCACCCGATGCGCAGGATCTCGTCGATCACATGAAACAGATGGATAACGGCAACACGGTCGACATGTCGGCCTATGCCGGCGAGCCTAATCACGACGACAATGTCGACAAATACGGCAAGCCTTCGAAGCTCGATGGTCTGCGCGGCGACGGAACCTAGACCTTCGCGATATTCCCGTCGTTGAGGATCCACAGCCCGGCGATTAGCAGGCCAGCGCCGGCAGCAACCGCGTAGCCGATCCAGCGCATTTGTTTCTGTCGCGGTCGGTGGATCGCGTGTTCGCGCATCTTGCCGAGCGCCTCGCACGTCCGGCTGGATGCGTTGAGAGCGATCCAGATCGCTAACAACATGAACATCGTGGCAATGGCCTTGGCGAGCCAAGGCGGCTCCAGTTCGCCGAACAGCGCACGTAAACCCAGTCCGATCGCCATGGCGGCGAAAGATGTGCGGATCCAACCTGCGAAAGTCCGTTCGACTGCCATGATGGTGCGATCCTCGGCCATATCGGTCCGGTCGATGGCAAGTTCGGTATTGTTCTTTTCGTCGACGTGGCCTTCGCCCTTGTCGTAGCCACCATTGGAGCGGCGCTCTCTGCGGTTCTCGTTGCTATCTGACATCGGCAATGGGTCCTGTTGCGTTGGGGGTTCAACGTAGCAGGAGCGGCAAGGGTCCGGTCAATCCTGGATCAGGATTACTTCGCCTTTGGCCGGGTCTTCGATGATAGGCGTCGGATCGATGCCGATAGGATCGACCACCAATTCCTCTTCCGAAGCAAACTCGACGACTTCGGAGCCGGCGAGATCATATTGCATGTCTCCATCGCTGGAACCGTTTTCGGCTTGATCAGGCTGCGAGAACCCGGCTGCCTGCTCTCGGTAATCCGCGCCTTGCTGTTCCAGCTGTGCCGCAGCTTCGGCAAGTGTGCCTTCGGTATCCTCGGTGCCCACGAGACTGGCAGCCCCGATCAGCGTCAGACCGACGAACAACAGCGCACCCCAGCGGTTCTGGAATATGTAGCCCTTCATGGAGAAGCAGCTTGGCAGCGATAGGTTAATCTTGCGTGTTGTCCGCTTCGATCTTCAATCGATAGAGTATGTCGAGCGCCTCGCGCGGACTGAGCGCGTCGATATCGAGCGCAGCAATGGTTTCGCGCAAATCGTCTCTGGCTGCGGGTGCTGTGTCTTCCAGCGCTGCAGCAAACAGCGGCAATTCTCCCAGCCCGGCAGCAAGTCCCCCGGTCTCGGAGCGGCCTTTCTCCAGCTTGTCGAGCACGGATTTGGCCCGCTTGAGCACCGGAGCGGGGATACCCGCTAGCTTGGCAACGGCAAGGCCATAGCTGCTTTTTGCCGCACCCTCGGCCAATTCGTGTAGCAACACCAGCTCACCCTTGTACTCGCGCGCCCGGACGTAATGCAGGGAAAGCGATTCGCAAGTCTCCGCCAGCCGTGACAGCTCGTGATAATGCGTGGCGAAAAGGCAGCGGCAGCGCAGCGTCTCGTGAACCGCCTCGACCACGGCCCAGGCAAGCGCCAGCCCGTCATAGGTTGATGTGCCGCGGCCAACCTCGTCGAGGATAACGAAGCTGCGCTCGGTCGCCTGAGACAGGATGGCCGCAGTTTCGACCATTTCGACCATGAAGGTCGAGCGGCCGCGCGCTAGGTTGTCGGACGCTCCGACGCGGCTGAATAGCCGGTCGACCAAGCCGATCTGCGCTGTGTTCGCCGGGACGAAGCCACCAGCCTGCGCCATCAGTACGATCAGTGCGTTCTGCCGCAGGAAGGTCGATTTGCCGCCCATGTTTGGCCCGCCGATGAGCCATAACCGGTCGTTTTCAGACAGGCGGCAGTCATTGGGTACGAAGCGCTCCCCAGATTTGGAGAGCGCGGCCTCGACCACAGGATGGCGACCGGCCTCGATGGCGAGGCCCGGTTCCTCGACAATCGACGGGCGGCACCAGTCGCCCTCGGCGGCCCGCTCGGCCTGTCCGGCAGCGACATCGATGCGGGCGAGGGCTGCTGCGGTATTGGCGATGGCCTCGCGCGCGGCGTACACGGTCCCTGCCAGATCCTCGAAATGGGCTTCTTCGGCCGCCAAGGCGTGCCCGCCAGCTTCGCTGATCCGGCTCGCTTCCTCGTGTAATTGCAGTGAATTGAATCGCACCGCGCCGGCCATGGTCTGCCGGTGGGTGAAGCCGCTGTCGGGCGCCATCAGGGCATCGGCGTGCTTGGCGGGTACTTCGATGAAATAGCCGAGCACGCCATTGTGCCGGATCTTGAGCCTGTCGATGCCCGTCTCGCCGCGATAGCGGGCCTCCAGGGCGGCAATGGCGCGCCGGGCATCGCCAGAAGTTGCACGCAGTTCATCAAGCCCTGCATCGAAGCCTTCAGCGATATAGCCACCCTGGTCGCGCGAGGTCGGAGGCGCGGGAACGAGAGCGCGAGACAAGTGATCGACTAACGCGCCGTGTCCACCTAGCGCTGGCAGCAACTTGTCGAGCAAGGCGGGGAGATCGGAAGACCCGGCCAATCGGTCACGGATGCGCGATGCCTCGGCCAATCCGTCGCGGATCTGGCCGAGATCGCGCGGGCTGCCCCGCCAGGCCACCACGCGCCCAAGTGCACGAGCCAGATCTGGCACGCCGCGCATCGATTCGCGCAAATCGGCCCGCAACAGTGGATCTCCATGGAAGAACTGGACTAGCGCCAGCCGCGCCTCGATGGCTTCGCGGTCAGTTAGTGGCGCCGCAAGGTCGTCGGCCAATAGTCGGGCACCTGCACCGCTAACGCAGCGATCTATCGCGGCCATCAGGCTGCCGCTTCGTCCGCCCTGCTGCGATTCGAGAATCTCGAGTGAAACGCGCGTGGCCGCATCCATCGCCAGCCGCGTGTCGCCCTCGACCGCGACCGGGGGCAGCAGGAATGGCAGGGTGCCGCGCCCGGCGTGGTCGAGATAGCCTATCAGACCGCCGGCCGCCGCTAGCATTGCCCGCGAGAAATTGCCGAAACCATCGAGCGTCGCGACTTCGTGGATGGCCTTCAATCGCGCTTCGCCCTCGTCGCTGGCAAATTGGCTACGGGGCCGACCCGACGTCCCATCGGGTGCGTTATCCCAATCCTCCGGAGCGACGACCTCGCTTGCGCCGATGCGCGCAAGGGCCGCATCGACCGCGTGCGGAGCGCATTCTTCCAGCACCATGCGTCCGGTCGAGATGTCGCAATGGGCGATGCCGATCGCGCCGCGCAGTTCGCACACGGCAACCAGCACATTGGCCTGCCTTGGTTCGAGCAGGGCATCCTCGGTCAGCGTCCCGGCGGTTACGAAACGAACGATGTCACGCGCCACCAGCACCTTCGACACCGGCGATCCTTCGCGCTTGGCGCGGGCCTTGGCTTCGTCGGGCGTTTCGACCTGTTCGGCGATGGCCACGCGCTGGCCGGCCTTGATCAGGCGGGCGAGATAGCCTTCAGCCGAATGAACGGGCACGCCGCACATCGGGATCGGCTCCCCGCCATCTTTGCCGCGCGCCGTCAAGGCGATGTCAAGAATGTTCGCGGCAATCCGCGCGTCGTCGAAGAACAGCTCGAAAAAATCGCCCATGCGATAAAACAGCAGACAGCCTTCGGCTTCGGCCTTGAGCGCGAGATACTGCTTCATCATCGGGGTCGATTGGCCGGCCATGGTCCATGCCGTAGCGGCGCTATCCACGATTCGGGAAGCGACGCGGAGAAGCTTTCCCCCTATCGCAGCGCAAAGGCATACGGTAACGGGCGCCGTAGTCGTAAAAGGGAGCCAGCCTTGGCCGAAGAGAAGCAGACCGGATTCACCACTCGCGAGGCACTGTTTTACCACGAGACGATCCGTCCCGGTAAAATCGAGATCATCGCCAGCAAGCCGATGGCAACCCAGCGCGACCTCAGTCTGGCTTATTCGCCGGGGGTTGCTGCACCGGTCGAGGCCATTGCCGCCGATCCCGCTATGGCGGCGCGCTACACGATTCGCTCGAACCTTGTCGCCGTCATCTCCAACGGCACTGCCATCCTCGGCCTTGGCAATCTTGGCGCGCTGGCTTCGAAGCCGGTGATGGAAGGCAAGGCGGTCCTGTTCAAACGCTTCGCCGACGTCGATTCGATCGACATCGAGCTCGATACCGAGGATCCGGACAAGTTCATCGAGGCGGTGGCGCTGATGGAGCCGACCTTTGGCGGCATCAACCTGGAAGATATCGCCGCGCCCGAATGCTTCATCATCGAGCAGGCCCTGCGCGAGCGGATGAACATCCCGGTCATGCATGATGACCAGCATGGCACCGCCATCATCGCTGCTGCCGGGCTCATCAATGCCTGCCACCTGACCGGGCGCGAGCTGAAAGATTGCCGCATGGTAGTCAATGGCGCGGGCGCCTCCGCGCTGGCGTGCACGGCGCTGATCAAGGCGCTCGGCGTCCCGCATGAAAACGTCATTGTGTGTGACCGCTCGGGACCGATTTATCCCGGCCGCGAAGGTGTCGATCAGTGGAAGAGCGCACATGCCGTGCCGACCGAGGCCCGCAGCCTGGAGGAAGCGCTGGTCGGGGCCGACATTTTCCTGGGCCTGTCAGCCGCCGGCGCTCTCAAGCCGGAATGGGTCAAGGACATGGCCGATCAGCCGATCATCTTCGCGATGGCCAACCCGGTCCCGGAAATCATGCCGGACGAAGCCAAGCGGGTTCGTCCCGATGCGATTATCGCCACTGGTCGCAGCGATTTTCCCAACCAGGTCAACAATGTGCTGGGCTTCCCCTTCATCTTCCGCGGCGCGCTCGACGTGCGCGCGACTGCGATCAATGAAGAGATGAAAGTCGCCGCCGCCGAAGCGATTGCCCAGCTTGCCCGCGAACGCGTGCCCGAGGAAGTCGCTGCCGCCTATGGCATGAACCAGAAGTTCGGCACCGATTACATCATCCCCGCGCCTTTCGACCCGCGCTTGATCGAGATCGTCTCCTCCGCCGTCGCCAAGGCGGCGATGGACAGCGGGGTGGCACAAGATCCGATCGAGGATTTCGAGGAGTATCGCCTCAGCCTGAAGGCCCGGCTCAATCCGACCACCTCCGCGCTCACCCGCGTCTACGAGGAGTGCAAGGCCAACCCCAAGCGGATGGTCTTTGCCGAGGCGGAGGAAGACGTCATACTGCGCGCGGCGATCCAGTATCGCGACTTCGGCTATGGCAAGCCGATCCTTGTCGGACGCACTAAGAACGTTGTCGATCGGCTGCACATGCTCGGCGTGTCCGATCCGGACAGTTTCGACATCCAGAACTCGGCGGACTCCGAGTATGTCCCGGCGATGGTCGATTTCCTTTACAAGCGGCTACAGCGCAAGGGATATACCGAGCGTGACGTGCGCCGCATGGTGAACCAGGAACGCAACGTCTTTGCCGCGCTGCTGGTCGCGCTCGGCCATGGCGATGCGATGATTTCGGGACTTACCCGCACCTTCTCGCAGACCGCACGCGAGGTGAACCGGGTGCTCGACCCCAAGGTCGGATCGATCCCGTTCGGCATCCACATGATGATCGGCAAGAACCACACCACCTTCCTCGCAGATACCACCATCAACGAGCGGCCGAGCGCCGAACTTCTCGCGCATATCGCCAAGGAAACCGCGCAGGTGGCGCGGCGCATGGGCCATGAACCGCGGGTCGCATTCCTCAGTTATTCGACCTTCGGCAATCCATCCGGCCAATGGCTCGGCAATATTCGTGACGCGGTAGCCATTCTCGACCGCGAGGAAGTCGGCTTCGAGTACGAGGGCGAGATGGCACCCGATGCCGCGCTCAATGCAAAGGTGATGGAGCTTTATCCGTTCAGCCGCCTGTCCGGCCCGGCCAATGTGCTGGTTATGCCCGGCCTGCAATCGGCCAACCTTTCGGCCAAGCTTCTGCGCGAACTGGCGGGCAACGCCACCATCGGACCGATGCTGATCGGGATGGAAAAGCCGGTGCAGATTGCCCCGATGACAGCCATTGCACCTGACGTGCTGACGCTGGCGGTATTGGCAGCGGCCGGAGTGGTGGGCTGAGGCTGGCGCGATGTCCGGCATTGCCTGCCAGCGCCACCGCTTCGCCATTCCTGACGAGGTGCATTATCTCAACTGTGCCTACATGGGCCCGCTCTCGCATGATGTGAGCGCGGCGATGACGCAGGGTGCGCAAGCGAAGCAAGCGCCGTGGAATGTTCGGCCGCAGGATTTCTTCACCCTTTCCGAACAGTTCCGCGAACGTGCGGCGCGGATAGCGGGCGTTGCAGCCGACAATATCGCCATCGTGCCGTCGTGCAGTTACGCCTTGGCCATTGCGGCGCGTAACCTGCCGATCGAGCGAGGTCAGCAGATCGTCCTCCTTGCCGATCAGTTCCCGTCCAACGTCTATGTCTGGCGCGAACTGGCCGCGCGCGAGGGCGGCGAGATCGTAACTGTCCAGCGTGACGAGCAGACTTGCTGGACCGCCGCCGTGCTCGACGCGATCGGCCCGGATACCGCAATTGTAGCCGTACCCAATTGCCACTGGGCCGATGGACGGATCATCGATCTCGAGCAGGTCGGAGAGAAATGTCGCCAGCATGGCGCTGCGCTGGTGTTGGACCTGACCCAGTCGCTGGGCGCGATGCCGATAGATTTTGACGCGGTGAAACCTGATTTTGCCGTGGCTGCCTGCTACAAATGGCTGCTGGGGCCCTATGGCATTGGCATGCTCTACGTCGCGCCCCGGCACCATGACGGTGAACCGATCGAGCACAATTGGATCAATCGCGGCGGGGCGCAGGATTTCGCACGGCTGGTCGATTACCGTGACGACTACCAACCCGGTGCCCGGCGGTTCGACATGGGCGAGAAGTCCAATCCGCCGCTATTGGCAGGGGCGGGCGTGGCGATGGACTTCCTGCTCGAATTCGGAAACGACGCTATTGCTGAAGAGCTCGCCAGTCAGACTGAGGCAATCGCGCGCGAGGCGGACGCCATCGGCCTAGCGGCTGCTCCGCAGGGCACGCGTGCACCGCACTTCCTCGCGCTGGGGTTCCCTGGCGGAGTGCCCGCAGGGCTGACCGATAGTCTCGCTGAGCGTCACGTCCATGTCTCGCTGCGAGGGTCCTCGTTGCGTGTCACGCCGCATCTCTACAACAACGCCCGCGATCATGCCGCGCTGATCGAGACCCTGCAGGAAGCGTAGCGCCTAGGCTTCTTCGCCGAGCAACGCGCCGTCGAGCAGGCGGATCATGTCGTCCAGACCATCCTGCGCGTTCTCAAAACAGGTCTGCAGGCGTTCGGCCTCCTCTGGGTGACCGAGCTGATGCGCGTTCGCGGCCAGGGTCCGATATCCGGCAAGCCCATAATGGGTCAGTTGCATGAACTGCGCGATAATGGCTGCGTCCCGGGCCAAATCGTCGGAAAAGTCGCCTTCGAATACGCGTACCTGGGTATCGGAAACCAGGCCGGCCATGCCATCGGACTGGATGTCGCCGTCCTCGTAGGGGTGTTCGTCGCTTAACTCTCGAACTACGTCGAGTCCGTCGCTGATCCCGTTGACCCCGTTTTCAAGAGCCTCGCGCAAATCGTCGTTGGTCGCGAATTCGATCAGTCTTTCGGTCAGCGTCAGCGATTGCTCATCTGCACTGACCATGTCCTGCAGCAGCGCGGCATAGAGCGTTTCGAGATCAGCAGTCGGCATCGGGTCTCTCCATCGAAGCCCCCGCCCGGTGCAGCGTTTCGTAGAGGCGATAGTTCCCGATGGGTTTCGGGCGGTTAGCGCCGCCGGTACCTGAAGTACCAGACCTCGTGGCCGTATTTCGTGCGTGCCTTATGTTCGTAGCGGGTCTCCCGCCACCCGTCCGGGCGGTCCTGCCAACTCGACGGGCCTTTGGTGACCCACTCGAAACTGTCGGTATGCCGCCGCATGACCATAAGCGCATGGCGCAAATACACCGCGTGGTCGGTGCCAAAGCGCAGCTCGCCGCCTGGCTTGAGCTTGGCGGCGAACATCTGGACCGGCCCGTCGTTCATCATTCGCCGCTTGGCGTGCTTGTTCTTGGGCCAGGGGTCGGGGTGGAGCAGGTAGATCATCGTCAGAGACCCGTCCGGAATGCGCGAAAGAACCTCGAGCGCATCGCCGTCGTGCAAGCGGATATTGGCTAGCCGCTGTTCCTCAATCTGCGACAGGCACGAGGCGACGCCATTGAGGAAAGGCTCGGCCCCGATGAAGCCGTGGTTGGGCAGCAGGTCAGCGCGATAGACAAGGTGCTCGCCGCCGCCGAAGCCGATTTCGAAATGCAGCGGGCAGTCCTCGCCGAACAGTCCTTGCGCGGTGATCGGACCTTCGCCCGGGACTGCAATCTGCGGAAGCAAATTGTCGACCAGCGCCTGCTGGTGCCGGCGCAGGGGTTTGCCCACGCTCCTGCCGTAGAGCCGGTTGAGCGTGGTGGGGTCGCCTTGCTTGAATGCCGTCATGCCGCGCCGCTTAGAGTGCAGTGCGCCCGGGTTCAAGCCAAGGCATCCCCAAAACCACGAGCGCTGCACACAGGGGAGTCGAACGTGATCCCGGCAGGTCCAGGCAAAAAAGAACCCCCCGTCGTTGTGCGCCGGGAGGTTCTTCTTGTTCGGGCTCCGAAGACCGGAGAATTAAGCGGACTTAGGCCGCTTCGGCGTTTTCTTCAGGATCGCGCAGCACGTAGCCGCGGCCCCAGACGGTTTCGATGTAGTTCTCACCGCCGCAGGCATGGCTCAATTTCTTGCGCAGCTTGCAGATGAAGACGTCGATAATCTTGAGTTCGGGTTCGTCCATGC
The DNA here is from genome assembly GCF_054482615.1 of Qipengyuania sp. CAU 1752. Taxonomy (NCBI): domain Bacteria; kingdom Pseudomonadati; phylum Pseudomonadota; class Alphaproteobacteria; order Sphingomonadales; family Erythrobacteraceae; genus Qipengyuania; species Qipengyuania sp. CAU 1752. The sequence continues at coordinate 575,183 of NZ_JBTLRE010000001.1, forward strand.
CGCCGTAAAGGTGGTTGAGGAACATTTCCTTGGTCAGCGTGGTGCCCTTGCGCAAGCTGAGCAGCTCGAGCATCGCATATTCCTTGCCGGTCAGGTGGACCCGTGCACCGTCGACTTCGACTGTCTTTGTGTCGAGGTTCACGGCCAGCTTGCCGGTACGGATGATCGACTGGCTGTGGCCCTTCGAGCGACGCACCACGGCATGGATACGGGCGACCAGTTCCTCGCGGTGGAACGGCTTGGTCACGTAATCGTCGGCACCGAAGCCGAACGACCGGATCTTGGAATCCATCTCGGCAATGCCAGAAAGGATCAGCACCGGGGTCTGCACCTTGGATACGCGCAGCTTCTTGAGCACGTCATAGCCATGCATATCCGGCAAATTCAGATCGAGCAGGATGATGTCGTAATCATATAGCTTGCCCAGATCGAGGCCTTCCTCGCCGAGATCGGTCGAGTAGACATTGAAGCCCTCGGTCGTGAGCATCAGCTCGATCGCCTTGGCCGTTGTCGGCTCGTCTTCGATCAGCAGTACACGCATGGGTCAGGTCCCCCTTTGCCCTATGAACCTTCGCGGTAACTCCTCGCTAAGAGGTGTTGCCGTTGATTAACCACACCAGTTCTCACCAAAAAAGGTTAACAAAGCGTTTGCGGCGTTAACGATTAGGAGGTGAGTCTTTCGGGACACACCCTCCAAGGTGTTAAATTCCGGCATAATATTCCAGAATGCGTGCAAGACTTTTCTCGCTCGAAAAAGCGATGGGACCACCCGTGTTGGCCATGATGACAACCGCAGTATCGAGCTCGGGCACCAGCCTTATCTCGGCATAGAAGGCACCGTTGCTGCCATTGTGCCAGTGTGTGCGGCGTCCCCCGAGCAGGGGCCATTCGAGGATTTCCCAGCCATAGCTGTAGCGCGCCAGGCCACCACTGATTGGCAGCGCGTCGGACGCAGCCGTGTGGACGATCTCGAATGCCTTGGCGGGGACGCCTGCCGTTTCTCCGCGCAGGCCCGCGAGGTGGAACGCGGCGTAGCGGGCGAAATCGTCGATCGACGAACTTACATCGCCAGCAGGCGCCAGCATCGGGTTTATCTCGCCGAGCATGCCAAGCGGGAGGAGTTCGCTCGGCTGGCCGGGAAATTGCAGGTGGCCGCGCGTACCTTCGGGCGTGGAGGGCGTGGAGGGCAGGCCAAAGCTGGCATCGACCATGCCGGCTGGCGTGAAGACATAGGCGCGGACGAGATCTTCCCAGCTTTCGCCGGTGGCCTGCTCAGCCATCACCGCTGCCAGCACGATCCCGGCGTTGGAATACTGGAATTTCTCTCCTGGTTCTGAAACCGGCACTTCGCGAAGCAGGTCGGATACAAAAGCGAGACGTTTCTGGGCCGCGGTTCCGGAATAGGCTGCAAAGCGATCCAGTTCGGGCGGGCCGAAATCGGCATAGGCCGGGACCCCTGCTTCGTGCCGCATCAACTGTGCAAGGGTGGCGCCGCGATACCCTTCCTGCATTTCAAGCTCGCCGAGAATCTCGCCAACCGTGGTGTCGGCCCGCAATCGCCCATCGGCGACGAGCCGCCCGACCACTGTGCCAGTCACGGATTTGACCACCGAGCCCCAGTGAAACCGGCTCGCGTCATGCAATGGCGCACCGGTCCTGGCATTGGCGAGACCAGAGACCGCTCGCGCGATTATTGCCCCATCGCGAACGACTGCCAGTGCGAGGCCCGGTGTCCCGGTCTGCTCGCGCATGGCGTCGGCTACGGCCTGCAGGTCGTCAATGCGGTGCGGAAGGACGATCTCGACCGGTTCAGGCGGTCGCATTTCGACCAGAAGGGCGGCTGGTAGCGGGGCCGCCATGCCTACGCACCCTCCGGTCAGGAGCAGGGCGAAAGATGAAAGAACAGGAAAAAGACGGCGCATGGAAAACCCCTTGAGCGAACTGTCGTGGCCAGAGTGCTATTTGCAACTACAGTTGTAGTCAATAACGAACCGTCAGCTCATCGCCGCCAGTTTCTTCTGGTGCCGGCGCTGGACACTGGAGCCGATTCCCATCGCCTCGCGATACTTCGCCACGGTCCGCCGGGCGATATCGAACCCTTCGGCCTTGAGCAGGGCCACGAGCTTGTCGTCGGACAGTATCTTGTTCGGTTCCTCGGCATCGGTCAGCGCCTTGATGCGCGCCTTGACCGCTTCCGAGCTGGCGCCTTCGCCATCGGCGCTGCCGACGCCGCTGGTGAAGAAATACTTGAGTTCGAAAGTACCGCGATCGCAATGCAGGTACTTGTTGCTGGTGACGCGGCTGACAGTGCTTTCGTGCATGTCGATCTCCTCGGCCACTTCGCGCAAGGTAAGCGGTCTCAACTCGCTGACGCCCTGGCGGAAGAACCCGGCCTGCTTCTTCACAATCTGCGAAGACACTGCGAGGATGGTCTTCTGGCGCTGGTCGAGTGCCTTGATCAGCCAGTTGGCGTCGGTCAGTTTCTCCTTGAGCCAATGGCGGCTGGCCTTGTCAGTGCAACCATCGCGCAGTTCGAGGAAGTATCCGCGGTTGACCACCAGCCGGGGCAGCGTCGCCTGGTTCAGGGCGATCTTCCAGTGACCCTGGTCGTCGCGTGTCAGCAGCACGTCGGGGACCACGGATATCGCCTCGCCGCCACCGATGCGACAGCCCGGCTTTGGATCATAGCTGCGCAACTCGGCGAGCATGTCGGCGAAATCCTCGTCGTCGACGTCGCACATCCGCTTGAGGCGGGCGAACTCGCCAGCGGCGACGAGATCGAGATTCTCGATCAACCGCTCCATGCACGGATCATAGCGGTCGGCCTCGCGCGCCTGCAGGGCGAGACATTCGGCGAGATTGCGGGCGCCCACCCCCGTGGGCTCGAGCGTCTGCACCAGGCCAAGCGCTTCTTCAACATCCAGACGCGCGACACCGAGTTCTACGGCGACATCGCGCAAATCCGCATCGAGATACCCCGCTTCGTCGAGGCGATCGATAAGATTGCGGGCGAGAAACTCCTGCGCCAGCGACCCGGTCGCCGCGCCGACCTGGGCGTGGAGATGGTCGGCCAGGGTCGTCTCGGCCGAGCGCCGGTCCTCGATAGGGGTCATGTCTTCGGCAAAGGACGCTGCGCCTGCCGCGCCCCATTCGCCGTCGCCAGTATCGCGGTCACGATCGAGCGCGTTGGGATTGACGTCCAACGGCGCATCGGTGTCGCTGAAACTGTCCGCACTCAACTCTTCAGGGGAGGGTCCAGCCTCGTCGTTCGCATCGCCTCGTTCGCGGCTAACCTCGCCAGCCTCGAGCAGCGGATTGGCTTCCAGAGCGTCGCCGATGAATGCCTCGATTTCGAGATTGGACAAGGCCAGCAGCTTGATCGCCTGCTGCAATTGCGGCGTCATCACCAGCGATTGCGATTGCCTCAGGTCGAGCCGCGGGCCTAGCGCCATGCTCTATGTCCCGCCGCGTTCCGTCATCACCAGGCGAAAAATCATCACAGGGCAAAATTCTCGCCGAGATAGAGCCGGCGGACGTTTTCGTCGGCGACCAGTTCTTGCGGTGTCCCCGCGAACAGCACCTGCCCGCCGTAGATAATGCAGGCGCGATCGACAATCTCCAGCGTCTCGCGGACATTGTGGTCGGTGATTAGCACTCCGATCCCGCGGGTCTTGAGATCCCTGACCAGGTCACGAATGTCGCTGATCGAGAGCGGGTCGATCCCGGCAAAGGGCTCGTCGAGCAGCATGATCGAAGGCTTGGCCGCGAGGGCGCGGGCAATTTCGCAGCGCCGCCGCTCGCCACCGGACAATGCCATGGCCGGGCTCGAGCGCAGTTTCTGCAAGCCGAATTCGTCGAGCAACCGGTCAAGCTCCCGCTCGCGCGTCTCGGCGTCGGGTTCGACCATCTCAAGCACGCAATTGATGTTCTGCTCCACGGTCATGCCGCGAAAAATGCTGGTTTCCTGCGGCAGGTAACCGAGGCCCAAGATGGCCCGGCGATACATCGGCAGATGCGTGACATCCTCGCCATCCATCAGCACACGCCCGGCATCTGGCCGCACCAACCCCATCACCGAATAGAAACAAGTCGTCTTGCCGGCGCCGTTGGGTCCCAGCAGGCCCAGTACCTCGCCCTTGCCCACGCTGAGCGAAATATCGGTCAGCACGGCGCGCTTGTCATAGCTCTTGGCGATGGAAACGACCTCCAGCCCGCCTTGCGGAATGGGCGGGGCAGCGTTGTTCTCGCTGGTATCGGTGTCGCTGGTCGTATCGCTGTCGAGCATGCTCATGGTGCCCCATGTAGCATCGCTCGGCGCTCGGAAAACCCCGTTTCGTCGAAAACTGGCAGGCTTCGTGCATAGACTGCCCGAAGTGGGCGGACTTGCTTGCTGCCCACCTTTCTGTGACAATCGCCGACGAATCTTGGGGGAGATAGGCGCGATGAACAAGGCGCTGCACGAGGAAAACGGCCACGAGGCCAGCGCGCATGAGCGTGACTGGCGCAAGGCCATGAGCGACAATGTCGCGTATGCATTGCTGGTCTATACCGCCTTGACGATTTTCGTAACCGTCCAGGCGATGAAGACCGAGGGCATGTCGATCTTGCCCTATCTGGCCCTTGTGGTGCTGGTGGCGGCGATCATCCCGGCCTGCCGCGCTTTCGAACGGCGCTGGCGCGACCTCGATGATAAGGCCGCCTTCGACGCGGCGCTGTCACCTGCCTTCCGCCGCGATCAGATAGTCCTGTGGTTGTTGGCAATCGGCCTGCCGATCCTGCTCACCGGCCTGTTTAAGCTCGCCTTCGCCATGATCTGACGGGAACTGGCGGCGATGCGGTCCGCTTGAACATTATGGGGGCACATTCTCTCAGATATCTAGTGGCGCTGGCGCTGGTCGCCGCGTTCTTGATTTCCGGAGGTCCCGCGCAGGCGCTGCTGCCCGCTTCACCCGCTGCAGAAGAGGGCGCCGCTCCGGTTGAAACGCAGGAGATCGACCAGGCTGCTGATGCGCAGGCGGACGAGCGAATCGCTGGTCGCATCAACGGCGTGTTTTCCGAAATCCCCGAATTCACCGATCTTCGGGCCACGGTACGCGACGGGGTTGTAACCCTGCGCGGGACCATTGCCGATACGGCCGACATTGCGCGGGCAGAAGGGATTGCCAGCCGGGTGGACGGAGTGGCGACAGTGCGCAGCGAGATCGAGCGCGACACCTCGGTCGAAGGCGGGCTCGATGCCCTCGGCGCTTTGTCCGAGCGCGTCAGCGGCTGGATCGCCTTCCTGCCGTTGATCGGGTTGGCAGCCATCGTCGCCATTGCCATTGCCCTGTTGGGACAGATGCTCGCCGGCCTCACCTCGCTGTGGAGGCGGGTCACGCCGAATGCCTTCCTGGCCGAGCTCGCGGCAAGTGCCATCCGGATGGTCTTCATCATTCTCGGGCTGGTCGTCGCGCTTGATATGCTGGGGGCGGGCGCGCTGCTGGGCGCGGTTCTTGGCGGCGCCGGCGTGGTCGGCATCGCTCTGGGCTTCGCCATGCGCGACACGATCGAGAACTACGTCGCCTCGATCATGCTCAGCCTGCGCCAGCCCTTCCGGGCCAATGATCACGTGCTGATCGACGATCTCGAGGGGCGGGTCATTCGCCTTACCAGCCGCGCCACCATCCTGATGACGCTTGACGGCAATCACCTGCGCATTCCCAATGCCCAGGTCTTCAAGGCGGTCATCCTCAATTACACGCGCAATCCGCAGCGGCGGTTCGATTTCGAATTGGGCATCGACGCTGACGATGATCCGCGTGCGGCCATGGAGCTGGCAAGCGAGACAATGCAAACCCTGCCCTTCGTGCTCGCCGATCCAGAACCGGCGGCACGGGTGGCGGCGGTGGGCGATTCGAATATCGTCATCACCATGCTGGCATGGATCGACCAGCGTGAATCGGACTGGTTCAAATCGCGCAGCCTGGCCATCGCCGCAGTCAAGGAGGCGCTGGAGGAAGCCGGGTTCGCCTTGCCTGAGCCGATCTATCGTTTGCGCTTCGATGGCCGGACCGACCCGCTGCCGATCGGGACTGCGGCCACGGTCACGCAGTCAGCCGATGATGCTGAAGCGCGGTCTCGCTCCGAACTGCCGAAGCCATCCGGACCGACCGACGCCGCAAACGACGTCCGCCCCGAAAGCGAGATTGCCCGCATGGTCGAACGCGAACGCCGCGAAGATGGCGAGCAGGGGAACGACCTGCTCGATGCAGGGCGTCCAACCGAATAGAGCCTAGTCGGCCTGCGCCTTGTCAGCCTTGGCGCGTTCGATGGCTTCGAGCACGACCTGCCGCGCCTCGGCGGCATCGCCCCATTTGCCCACGCGGACCCATTTCTCGGCTTCGAGATCCTTGTAGTGGGTGAAGAAGTGCTCGATCTGCTGGAAGATGATCGAGGGCAGGTCCTTGGTTTCACCGACATCGGAGTAATAGGGGAAGGTGGTGTCCACCGGTACGCAGATCAGTTTCTCGTCGCCGCCATGCTCGTCTTCGAGGTTGAGCACGCCAATTGGTCGCGTGCGCACCACGCAACCCGCAATGAACGGGCTGCGTGCAATCACCAGCGCGTCCAGCGGGTCACCATCGGGGCTGAGCGTGTGGGGGACGAAGCCGTAATTGGCCGGATAGCGCATCGGCGTGTGCAGGATGCGGTCGACGAACAGCGCGCCTGACGCCTTGTCGAATTCATATTTGACCGGCTCGCCCCCGGTCGGGACCTCGATGATGACATTGAGGTCGTGGGGCGGATTGGTTCCGGTAGGGATCAAGTCGATACGCATGTCAGGGCTCTCTTATTCTTGAACTGCGGCCCCTCTCCCGAACTGCGCGGGGGCTCTAGCGTGCGCAGCAGGATTGCGGAAGGGGTCACTTGCCCCTAATCGCCGCGCCCAAGAGAAGGAAACCATGTCCAAGAACACGCCCCAGGCCATCCGCGGCACCCAGGATATCTTCGGCGCAGACGCCGAGGCCTTCGCCTTCGTGGTGGAAACCTTCGAACGCGTACGCAAGCTCTACCGCTTTCGCCGGGCCGAGATGCCGGTGTTCGAAAAGACCGAGGTGTTCGCGCGATCGATTGGCGAGACCACCGATATCGTTTCGAAGGAAATGTACTCGTTCGAGGACCGCGGGGGCGAATCGCTTACCCTGCGCCCCGAGTTCACCGCCGGCATTGCGCGCGCCTATCTGACCAATGGCTGGCAGCAGCACTCGCCTTTGAAGCTGGCAACGCATGGACCACTATTCCGCTACGAGCGCCCGCAGAAGGGTCGCTATCGCCAGTTTCACCAGATCGATGCCGAGATTATCGGCGCGGCCGAACCGCAGGCCGATGTCGAGCTGCTGGCGATGGCCGACCAGATCATCCGCGAATTGGGCATCACGGATGTGACGCTGCATCTCAACACATTGGGCGACGCCGACAGCCGTGAGGCATGGCGCGGCGCGCTGGTCGAGCATTTCCGCAGCGTGAAGGACGAGCTGAGCGAGGATTCGCAAGAACGGCTGGAGAAGAATCCGCTTAGGATTCTCGACAGCAAGGACCGCCGCGACCAGCGCTTCGTCGACGATGCGCCAAAGATCGACCAATTCCTGTCGGACGATGCCAAGGCGTTTTTCGAGAGTGTCACCAACGGTCTCGATGCCGCCAGGGTCAAGTGGACCCGCGCTGAGAGCCTCGTTCGCGGGCTCGACTATTATCGTCATACGGCGTTCGAATTCATTCCCGACGAGGGTTCGGAAACCGCCAACAAGCTCGGCAGCCAGAGCACCATCCTCGGCGGTGGCCGATATGATGGGTTGATGGAAAGCCTCGGCGGGCCTGCCACGCCTGCGGTCGGCTGGGCTGCAGGCATCGAGCGGCTGGCGATGCTGGTCAACGATTGCGATGTGCCAGTTGCCGATGTCATTGTGGTGGTCGAGAACGATGTAGCCATGGCCTCGGCGTTGGGAGCGCTGCGCAAGGTCAGGGAAGCAGGCCTTGCGGCTGAGCTGGCTGCGTCAGGCAGTCCACGCAAACGGTTCGACAAGGCAGTCAAATCGGGTGCCCGCGCTATTGTAGCTTTCGACGAACGCGATGGCGAGCCGACCAGTCGGATCAAGGCCGACGACGAGACTTCAACCATGCTCGAAACCTTGCTCGGCTAATCGATGCGGATCCCTCCCGAACGCCTTGACCAGATCGCCCGCCGCTTTGCCGAACTCGAGGCGCGCATGGCGTCAGGGCAGCTTGAGGGCGACGAGTTCGTCCAGGCGAGCCGTGACTATGCCGAGCTGGAGCCCGTCGCCAAGGTTGCCGCCGAAGTGAAGGCGATGCGCGAGGAAATCGCCGGGCTGGAAGAGATGCTGGCCGACCCGGAAATGAAAGCGATGGCCGAGGAAGAGCTGTCAGCGATCCGCGACAAGCTGCCCGAGGCCGAGCGCGAGCTCGCCATCGCCATGCTTCCGCGCGACAGCGCCGATAACAAACCTGCCATGCTCGAAATCCGCGCCGGGACCGGCGGCGACGAGGCGGCGCTGTTCGCGGGCGATCTCTATCGCATGTACGAAAGGTTCGCCGCCGAACAGGGCTGGAAGGTCGAACCGGTGAGTATGAACGCATCCGAAGTCGGCGGTTTCAAGGAAGTGGTCGCCAATGTTACCGGCACCGGCGTCTTTGCAAAACTCAAGTTCGAAAGCGGCGTACACCGCGTCCAGCGCGTGCCCGAGACCGAGAGCGGCGGACGGATCCATACCTCGGCGGCTACCGTGGCCGTGCTGCCGGAGCCGGACGAGGTCGACATCCAGATCGATCCGACCGAACTCAAGATCGACACCTACCGCGCCAGCGGGGCGGGCGGCCAGCACGTCAATACGACCGACAGCGCGATCCGCATCACGCATCTTCCGACCGGCACGGTCGTCACCTGCCAGGATGCGCGCAGCCAGCACAAGAACAAGGAAAAGGCGCTGCAGGTGCTGCGAACCCGCCTCTACGACGCCCAGCGCGAAGAGACGCAAGGTGCCGAGGCCGAGGCGCGCAAGGCGATGGTCGGTTCGGGTGACCGTTCCGAACGGATCAGGACCTATAATTTCCCCCAAGGCCGCGTCACCGATCATCGTATCGGCCTGACCCTGCACAAATTGCCCGAGATCATCGCTGGCACGGGGCTGGCCGAACTGATCGACGCTCTGATGGCCGAGGACCAGGCCAAGCGACTGGCGAGTTTGAATGAGTGATGCAAATCTGGCGGTAACGGCCGGATGAAGGTGGCTGATGCCCTGCGTGAGGCGGTGCAGCGCCTGGCCAGCACCAGCGACACGCCGCGGCTCGATGCCGAATGGCTGATGGCTCATGCGCTGGGCATGTCACGCTCCGACACGCTGCTGAAGGCGCAGAAGAGCGAAGCTCCGCTGGCCTTCTCGGCCTTGGTGGATCGGCGCGTTCTGCACGAGCCGGTTGCCTACATCACCGGCGAGCAGGGATTTTACGGCCGCAGCTTCATCGTCACTCCCGACGTCCTGATCCCGCGTGGCGATAGCGAACAGGTGGTCGAGGCGGCGCTGGCCGAGATGGCCGGGCGCGCCCGCGTGCTCGATTGCGGCACCGGCTCGGGCGCGCTGTTGGTGACATTGCTTGGGGAGCGACCTGACGCGACCGGTGTCGGCATTGACGCATCACTTGCGGCGCTTCCCGTCGCCGCCGCCAACGCCGCGCGCCATGGCGTGGCCGAACGCGCTCGCATGATGCATGCGGACTGGAACGAGCCGGGCTGGGCTGATGAGCTTGGCCAGTTCGATCTCGTCATCGCCAACCCGCCCTATGTCGAGAGTGATGCCATCCTCGACACCTCGGTGCGGGCCTACGAGCCGCCCGAGGCGCTGTTTGCAGGATCAGAGGGGCTTGACGATTACCGTGCCCTTATCCCGCAGCTGTCCAGCATTATTTCGCCGGGCGGAGTCGCAGTGCTCGAAATAGGCTATCAACAGGATAATGCTGTGGCATCCATCGCGGCACAAAATGGTTGGAAAACAGAGCTGAAGCTTGATCTTGCCGGTCGTCCCCGGGCGATCATCTTCCGCAAAGGGGTTGGCAAAGCGAAAATCTCGGTCTAATCCTATGCACAAGGCCTGCGGATTGCTTCGCGCTCTCCCCGGCCTCGATCCAACATTTGCGGTGATGAGCAGGCGCTAGGGCGCTTATCAACAATGCAGATGAAGGGCTGCGCAGGGTGGCTACAACTGCCGGCGCGCAAATGTAACGCATGGCCAGGTGGCCTGCAGGGCCAAAAGGTGCCCAACAGATGAGGAAGAGTATTCCTTGAACAATAATCGTAATAACAATCGTCGCCGGGGGCGCGGCAATCGCAATCAGGGCGGTAGCGGGGGCGGCAACAGCGGCAACCGGATCGACAGCCGCGCACGCGGCAATGCGCCGCAGCTTCTCGACAAGTACAAGAAGCTGGCCCAGGACGCGCAGCACAATGGCGACCGTGTGCAGATGGAATACTATCTGCAGTTTGCTGACCATTATTTTCGGGTCATTGCCGACAACAAGGCACGCCAGGACGAGGCCCGCGTCAAGCGCGATCCCGAGCGTGGCTCCGGCCAGGACGACGATGACAGCGATGACGATGGCGAGGACAATCGCCAGCCTCGTCGCAACACCCGTTCGCGTCGCAACGAGAACGACGATCGCGGTGACGACCAGCAGGACAACCGCCGCAAGCCGGCACGTCGGCCGCGCAACGAATCACGCGACGACGATCGAGACGGCAATGTCGACCGCAATGCGGGCGATTCGAGCGACGAGACCGGCGATCATGACGAACGGCCCAAGCGCAAGGTGCGTAAGCCCCGCGCGGCTGCACCGAACGGCAAGAGCGAGGGTGCCCGCGGCGCTGAAGGCGAAATCGACGCCTCCGTGCTGCCGCCCTCGATCGCCGGTGATGATCAGTCCTCACCCGAAGTGGCCGAGAAGAAGCCGCGCCGCCGCCGTAAGCCTGATGGTGACGACGGGACCTTGACCGCGGTCGGCTGACGCCCGGCTGTCGATCGGAGCAGATCGAACTCGCATTGATGTCCAGGTTGGACCCATTGATCGACCGGTTTCCCAAGACCAGCAGTATTGTGCTGGGGGCGCTGGCTGCCACGGGTTTTCCGCCCTTGTCATTGTGGCCCCTCGCTCTGGTGGCGATGGGAATCGCGATCCGACTGGTTTGGCGTAGCGCCGGTTGGCGCGACGCGACTGTGCGCGGATGGCTGTTCGGCGTCGCACATTTCACGACCACCAATACGTGGATCGCGACTTCGTTTACCCATCAAAGCGAGATGCCGACCTTCCTTGGCTGGCTCGCGGTTCCACTGATATCGCTCTACTTGGCAATCTATCCTGGCCTCGCCGCGGGGGGTACCAAAGCGCTCACGCGGGCGGAAGGGCGGCCATGGATCTTCATCCTGGCCTTTGCCGGTCTGTGGATCGTGACAGAGTGGCTGCGGGCCTGGGTGTTCACCGGCTATGCCTGGGGACCGTTCAGCCTTGTCCTGATGGGCGGTGCCGAGCGTCCCGGGCTGGCATTGCTGCTGCCTTGGTTCGGAAGCTACGCACTGTCCGGCGTGGCGGTACTGGCCAGCGGGTTGCTGGTGAGGATGGCACTCGCCCGGCGCTATCTTGCCGCGGCTGGACTTGCCGCAGCAATCACCGCCGGGATGCTCGTCCCGCGACCTGCGCCAATCGAGGGAAGCCGTCCGTACCTGGTTGTGCAGCCCGACCTTGATCAGGGCGAACTCCACGATCCCCGCGAATATGAAGCGGCCTTCGTTACCCTGGCCGAACTGAGCGCGCGAAGAGCGGGCGACCCGGGCGGCGAAGACGCGCAGCGCCTCGTGTTCTGGCCTGAATCCGGGCTGCCCGATTATCTGCGCGAAGGCTATCCGGCGAAATATTACCGCGCCACCACGGCTGGCGGAGACCCGGCCTATGCCAAGCGTCGACTCGGCGCGATACTGGGAGCCAATACCGTCTTGATGACAGGTGCTGTCGATCTCGAGATCGAGGCCGACAAGGCCGTCGGCGCATACAACGTCGTCACGGCCCTGGACGAGACTGGCAGCATCGTCGGCTCCTATCGCAAGGCGCATCTCGTTCCCTTTGGCGAATATCTGCCGCTGCGCGGACTGCTTGAACCGCTTGGCCTGTCGCGGCTGGTGGCCGGCAATATCGATTTTCTAGACGGTCCCGGCCCGGACACGGTCGATGTCGGCGAATTCGGCCGGGTAGGGATGCAGATTTGCTACGAGATCGTGTTTTCGGGCGAGGTCGTTGACCGCGAGGACCGCCCCGACTTCCTGTTCAACCCATCCAATGACGGCTGGTTCGGGGCGTGGGGGCCGCCCCAGCATTTCGCGCAGGCACGCATGCGTGCGATCGAGGAAGGGCTTCCCATCATCCGTGCGACGACCACCGGCATCAGCGGTGTTATCGATGCCAATGGCGTGGTGCGGGCCTCGCTCGGCACGGGCATAGAAGGGCGTCTGGCAGGGCTGATCCCGCCGGCCAGGGAGCCCACGCTGTTTGCGCATCTCGGCAACAAGCTGGCGCTTGCATGGGCCGTACTTTTCCTCGCCCTGTCTGTGGTTGCCATGCGTTGGCGGCGCAGCTAGAGGGCGATATCAAGACATAAAGCTATCTTTATATCCTTCTCGAGCGAGGCCCCATGCGTAACGATTATCTGTTCACGTCCGAAAGCGTTTCCGAAGGCCATCCGGACAAGGTTTCGGACCAGATCTCCGATGCAATCGTCGACCTGTTCCTGGCCAAGGATCCCGAGGCCCGCGTTGCCTGCGAAACCCTGACCACCACCCAGCGCGTCGTGCTGGCGGGTGAGATTCGCGGCAAGGGCATCATGGACGATGACGGCAATTGGGCCGAAGGCGTCGAAGCCGAGATCGAACAAACGGTGCGCCGGGTCGTCAAGGAAATCGGCTACGAGCAGGATGGCTTCCACTGGGAAACGCTGACCTTCGAAAACCACCTCCACGGCCAGAGCCCGCATATCGCCCAAGGTGTCGATGCCGGTGCCGACGGTTCAAACAAGGACGAAGGTGCCGGCGATCAGGGCATCATGTTCGGCTTCGCTTGCAACGAGACGCCCGACCTGATGCCGGCGCCTATCGATTACAGCCACAAGATCCTGCACCAGATGGCGGTCGACCGGAAGAACGGCACCGCCCCCTTCCTCGAGCCCGACAGCAAGAGCCAGGTCACGTTGCGTTATGACCACGGCCAGCCGGTAGCCTGCACCGCGGTGGTGGTGTCGACCCAGCACGCATCGGGTTACGACGAAGGCGATAAGGATGCCGAGCTCAAGGAGTACGTCAGGAAAGTGGTGGCTGGCATCCTGCCCGACGGTTTCTTGTCAGACGAGACCAAGTGGCACATCAACCCCACCGGCAAGTTCGAAATTGGCGGACCCGATGGCGATGCCGGCCTGACCGGCCGCAAGATCATCGTCGATACCTATGGCGGCGCAGCCCCGCATGGCGGCGGTGCTTTCAGCGGCAAGGACCCGACCAAGGTCGATCGCTCGGCGGCCTATATTACCCGCTACCTGGCCAAGAACGTTGTCGCCGCCGGCCTCGCCACGCGCTGCACGATCCAGCTGGCCTATGCCATCGGCGTCAGCGAGCCGCTTTCGCTCTATGTCGACACGCACGGGACGGGTACGCAAGACGACGCGGCGCTGGAAAAGGCGATCCAGTCCATCGGCAAGCTGGGCGGCTTGACGCCGCGCGGCATCCGTACCCATCTTGGCCTCAACAAGCCCATCTACCGCCAAACCGCGGCCTACGGCCATTTTGGCCGCACGGCACAAGGCGACTATTTCCCTTGGGAACGCACCGATCTGGTCGAAGACCTCAAGGCTTCGCTGCGCTGATCTGCTAGGGCGCGGTCGATGATCGCGCCCCCGGTAAAAAACCTGAAGCGGCTCACCGAGCTCGACGCCTTGCGCGGCCTGGCGGTGCTGGCCATCGCCTGGATGAATGTCCTTATCTTCGCGATGCCGGCGCAGGCCTATTTCAATCCCATGGCCTGGGGCGGGCAGGGCGGCCTCGATATCCTCGCCTGGGCCGCCAGTTTCGTCTTTGTCGAAGACAAGTTCCGGACGCTGTTCGCCATGCTGTTCGGTGCCGGTTGCGTGATGCTGCTCGATCGCGGCGGAGCGCATCGCTGGCGCGCGCATTATGCCCGCATGGTCGCGCTGTTGGCGATCGGTTGGATCCACGCGACCTTGGTGGCCAGCAATGACATCCTGCGCGCCTACGCTCTGGCGGGGATGGTGTTTCCATTCTTCTACCGCCTGTCGAACCCGGCACTGATTGCATCGGCCATAGGGCTGGTAGCCCTCCATGTCGGTGCAGGCATCGCGATGATGGGTGTCGCCCTGTGGGACTGGTTCGCGGGGCGTCTCGGCTCCGACGCGATGCTGTTTGCCGAACGCAACTTCGGCGCCGATCCCGCCGCCATACAGTTCATGCTCGAGCAGGGGCGCGAAGGTTTCGATGAGCGTGTGACGCGGCGGGTGGCGGATTTCAGTGCACAGACTTGGGCGATCGTCGGCTCGATCCCGCTCAACCTGGCTGCGATTGTTCTCGGCATGGCGTTGTGGCGCAACGGGCTGTTGCAGCGCAACTGGCCGCTATTTCGCCTGCAACGGCTCGCCGCGCTGTGCGCTCTCGCCGCAGTGCCGGTTCTGTTTGCGCTCGCCTGGTGGGTGGCGACTAGCGGCTACCCCGGAGTGCTGGCCGGGGCGGCATCGCTGGTCCTGTCAGCGCCGTTCGACATGGCGCTGGCCGTCGCCTACGCGGCGCTGGCGATGGCGCTGTTCGCATCCGGAGGCCAGGTAACGCGCCGGCTGGCGGCGGTGGGTCAGCTGTCGCTCAGCAATTACATCCTCACCAGCGTAATCTTCAGCGCCCTTTATGCGAGCTGGGGCTTGGGCCTGTTCGGCACGGTCAGCCGCGCCACCGCTATTGCGAGTGTCGCAGTCCCGTGGACGTTCATGCTGGTCTGGTCCCCGATTTGGTTGCGGCATTTCGACAAGGGGCCGCTGGAATGGCTGTGGCGCAAGCTGGCCGGGCTGGTGCCAGCTTAGCCATGGCGGTTGTCAGGTCTTGTCCTGAAGCTCGCCATGGCGCGGTGAGGGGCGGTCGAGCGAAAGCCCGGCATTGGAAAACCGGAAGGGTGAGCGAACGCCCGGCACGCCTTCCAACTCGATTTTAAGGCCTCGTGCCTGCACTTGCGGGTCGGAGAATACTTCGTCGAGAGTGTTGATAGGTCCGGCCGGTACGCCCGCTTCGGCGCAGTGCCGGAGCAAGACCTCCCGGTCCCACGTTGCGGTTGCAGTCGCGATCATCGTATCGACTTCCGCGCGGTTGGCGACGCGAGCCTCGTTGGACGCAAAGCGCTCGTCCTCGATCAAGTCGTGGCGTTCAAGAACCGTGAGCAGCGTGCGAAACAGCTTGTCGTTTGCGGGTGCAAGAACGACCGGCCCTGTCTTGGTCGGAAACACCCCATAGGCGCTGACCTGTGCATGGGCATTGCCCATGCGGGGCGGATTCGCCCCCGTAGCGAAATAGCTCAGCGCCTGGTTGGCGAGCAATGAGACCGAACAATCGAGCAGGCTCATATCGATCCACTGGCCTTGGCCTGTGCGCTCGCGCATCAGCAATGCAGCCTGAATCGCATTGGCCGCATACAGGCCGCACGAGAGATCGGAGATCGACACGCCGAATTTCATCGGATCGCCTTCGGGTTCGCCATTCAGAGACATGAACCCGCTCATGGCCTGGATCACGAAGTCGTAACCCGGCTCGTCGCGACGCGGGCCGTCCTGGCCAAAGCCTGTGACGGAGCAATATATCACATCGGGGTTGCCACCCACGGTCGCGATGGTTTCATAGTCGAACGCATACTTGGCCAGCGCGCCCGGCTTGAAATTCTCGATGATTACATCGGCCTGACCGCAAAGCTCTTTTACCAGCGCGGCACCGTCCGGGTCTTTGAAGTCTGCGACAATGGAGCGCTTGCCGCGATTGCAGGCGTGATAATAGGCCGAAGTCCTCTCGCCATCGTGTTCGATCCAGGGCGGTCCCCAGATGCGGGTGTTGTCACCCTCCGGGCTCTCGACCTTGATCACATCTGCGCCCAGATCGGCCAAAATCTGGCCCGCCCATGGCCCGGCAAGCACGCGCGCAAGTTCCAGCACTTTCAGTCCGGCAAGCGGAGCATCAGCGCGGCGGGGTTGGGTCAACCACATGGCAGGATATCTGGCTGCATTCAGCCTAGCGCGACCTTGTAATGCGCCGTGGTACTGGCGGCGACCTCGTCGGCAGTCACTTCCGGGGCAAGCTCGATCAACTGGAACGCGCTGTCATGATCGGGACGCTGGAACACGCCGAGATTGGTGATGATCATGTCGACCACGCCGGTGCCGGTCAGGGGCAATGTGCATTCGGGGATGAATTTCGGATCGCCCGACTTGCTGGTGTGGTCCATCACCACGATGATCTTCTTGACGCCTGCGACCAGGTCCATCGCGCCGCCCATGCCCTTGATCATCTTGCCCGGGATCATCCAGTTGGCAATGTCCCCGTTCTCGGCCACTTCCATCGCGCCCAGCACCGTCAGGTCGATATGCCCGCCGCGGATCATGCCGAAGCTGGTGGCGCTGTCGAAGTAAGCGCTGTGCGGCAACTCGCTGATGGTCTGCTTGCCGGCATTGATAAGGTCAGGGTCGACCTCATCGTCATAGGGGAAGGGGCCGATGCCCAGCATCCCGTTCTCGCTTTGCAGGGTTACCTGCATGCCTTCGGGAATATGATTGGCGACCAGCGTGGGGATGCCGATGCCGAGATTGACGTAATAGCCATCTTGCAGCTCGCGTGCGGCGCGCGCCGCCATGTCGTCACGGGTCCAGCTCATTGTGGTGTTCCTTCGATGGAGGGGGATGCCGGCGATATGGGAGCAAGGAACCAGCCTTGCCCCAGCATCGCATCGAGACCCTTCGCGGCCTCCGGGCGTTTGAGATAATCGAACAATTCGTCGAAATCGGCGCGCTCGTCACCAAGCATGGCAACCAGGCACCGTTCGGCCGCTGCTTCGGCGCGCCGGGTCTGCTTGCGATCTTCGGGGTAGCGCAACAACAACAGGCGATCCTTTTCAGCAGGATCCAGCGCGCTGTCGCGCAACCAGGCGCGGACATCACCAGCACGGTCGGCAGTTAGCGCCGTGCTCCAGGCCACTTCCACGCCAGCACCGCGCAATTTTTGGAGCGCGTCCGCCAGCGCAGGGCGAGCGGCGGTCCGCGTTGGATCGAAGGAGCCTTGCGCGGGGTCGAGGTCGATCAGGACCAAACTCTCGGCAAACCGGCACGGTGCCCGCTTGGGGGCAATCAGATCCGGCCCGGCCAGCAGTGCGGATTGGCGGCTCTTGCCGTTGCCTGCTCGCTTCCCGGCCTGTGCCAAGGCATAGTCTGCAAAGGCTGCAAAGGTCGCTTCGTGCGACCCTTCGTTGGATTCGCCTGGGGCAGGGAGCGATGCCACGCCGGAAAGTCGGACGATCCAGGCATCGCTACTCATTCCGATCTTGCGCAAGGCCGACGACGTGCCCGGCAGAAGATCGGGCGGCGGTCTTGCCTCATCGCCCGATTGCGAAGGGGCACCTGTTCCAGTCGTCAACACCCCGGCTGCTGCGAGCGGGATTGCAGCAGCGCAACCTGTCAGGCCCAGGGCCAGAAACAGGGCGGAAACGAGGGTACGCGGCGCCGTCATCGCCCGGTCAGGCCGCCTCTCTTTCGCGGGTAGTGCGAAATTCGATTCTCTTGTCGTAAGGTGCGCCTACGATCATGCGCTGGACGAATACGCCGGGCAGGTGAATCGCGTCGGGGTCGAGCGAACCGGCGGGCACGATTTCCTCGACCTCGACAACACAGACCCTGCCGCAGGTCGCGGCAGGCACGTTGAAATTGCGTGCGGTCTTGCGGAACACCACATTGCCGGTCTCATCAGCTTTCCATGCCTTGACGATGGCCAGGTCGGCAAAGATACCGCGCTCGAGGATATAGTCCTCGGGCCCGTCCCCGGTGTCGAACTGCTTGACCTCCTTGCCCTCGGCGACCTGCGTTCCGACCCCGGTCTTGGTGTAGAAGCCTGGAATCCCCGCGCCGCCGGCGCGCATCCGTTCGGCCAGCGTCCCCTGCGGGCAGAATTCGACCTCGAGCTCGCCGGACAGGAATTGCCGCTCGAATTCCTTGTTCTCGCCGACATAGGAACTGATCATCTTGGACACCTGCTTGGTCCGGAGCAGCTTGCCGATCCCTTCATTGTCGATGCCGGCATTGTTGCTGGCGAAGGTCAATTGTTTGACTCCGCTGTCGCGGATTGCGTCGAGCAGCCTTTCGGGAATACCGCATAGGCCGAACCCGCCGCTGGCAATCAGCATGTTGTCTCTCAGCAACCCGTCGAGGGCTGCGTTGGCATCGGGATAGAGTTTCTTCATGGCTCTCCGCGCTCGATAGCAAGTTGGAACAGCCCTTTAGTCCGATGTTCCAGTGCTGTCACGCTACGGTATCGGTCAACCGTCAGGTCCAGCTGGCCTAGCCTTCCTTCGTGAACCAGAAGAGACGAATCAGTTGCAAAAATGACTGCGGCCACAGTCACTTGCTGCATATTAGTTGCGCTCTATGCAACTGACATGCGCCTTTTCGCACTTGCACAATTTTGCCCCACCCAGCATATCGGGCGGGCCTTTCAGGCATCCTCTCCCAAACTTTCAAGCCCGGTTGGTTCGTCCAACCGGGCTTTTTTCTTGCGCCGTGCGCGATGGCTTCGGGACGCGCAAATCTCCTTTCGCATTTGCAAGCTGAGCCTGCGGTTCCTAGCTAGGTTTTCCGACAGCAATTACGATATGCGAAAAGGACCAAGGCGAATGGCGGAAGCGGACAGCGCGGTAGACGACAAGCAGGTCCGGCTCCAGGTCGCCGCCGCCCGCCAGGAGGAAAGCGGCCAGGGCATAGCCCGGATGCCACGATCGGCATTCAAATCGCTCGGGATCACCGAAGGGGACGTGGTCGAGATCGAAGGCAAGCGCCCGACCGTCGCCATTGCCATGGCCGCCTATACCGAAGACCAGGCGCTGGAGGTAGTCCGGCTCGACGGACTCCAGCGTGGCAATGCCGAAGCGGCATCGGGCGAACACGTCATCATCCGTGCGGTAGAGGTACGTCCGGCAACGAGGGTCGTATTTGCGCCGGCCAGTCGCGAGATCCGGCTGCAGGGACCGACCCAGGCATTGAAGCGCAACTTCTTTCGCAAGCCGCTGGTGGCCGGCGATCTTGTCGCCACAACCGGGCAACAGCCGGTGCAGAACATGCCGCCCGAAGTGCGCCGCATGTTCAATGCGCCCGCCTACGCCCTGACCCAGATTCGCCTGCGTGTCGTGTCCACTGTCCCCAAGGGCGTGGTTCACATCGACGAGAATACCGAGGTCGAGCTGCGCACCGAGTTCGAGGAGGCGAAGGTCGGCCGCGCGGTTGTCAATTATGATGATGTCGGCGGGATCGACGATACCATCCAGCAACTGCGCGAAATGGTCGAACTTCCGCTGCGCTATCCGGAATTGTTCACCCGGCTCGGCGTTGATCCGCCCAAGGGCGTTCTGCTGCACGGTCCTCCGGGAACGGGCAAGACTCGCCTGGCACAGGCTGTCGCCAATGAAAGCGATGCCGATTTCTCGATCATCAACGGCCCGGAGATCATGGGTTCGGGCTATGGCGACAGCGAGAAAGCGCTGCGCGAAGTGTTCGAGAATGCGGCCAAGAATGCGCCCGCCATCATCTTCATCGACGAGATCGATTCGATCGCGCCCAAGCGCGACCGGGTTTCGGGCGAGGCCGAGAAGCGGCTGGTGGCGCAATTGCTGACGCTGATGGACGGGCTCGAATCGCGCGCCAACGTCGTGGTCATCGCCGCCACCAACCGGCCCGAGGCCATCGACGAGGCGCTCCGCCGTCCCGGCCGGTTCGACCGCGAAATTATCATAGGCGTGCCCGACGAGACCGGGCGCCGCGAAATCCTCAGCATCCATACCCGCGGTATGCCGCTGGGTGACGCGGTCGATCTCAAGGAACTCGCGCGCATGACCTACGGCTTTGTCGGGGCCGATCTTGCCGCGCTTGCGCGCGAGGCGGCGATCGACGCAGTGCGCCGCATCATGCCGCGGATCGACCTCGACGCGCGCGAGGTGCCGCAGGATGTGCTCGACGAACTATGCGTCGAGCGGGACGACTTCCTGTCGGCGCTCAAGCGGATCCAGCCCTCCGCAATGCGCGAGGTGATGGTCCAGGTACCCAATGTGGGTTGGGACGATATCGGCGGGGTCGACGATGCCATCGAGAAGCTGAAGGAAGGCATCGAACTTCCGCTCAAGAACGAGGAAGCCTTCCGCCGCCTTGGCATTCGTCCGGCCAAGGGCTTCCTGCTGTTTGGCCCGCCCGGAACCGGCAAGACCTTGCTGGCCAAGGCCGTGGCGAAAGAGGCCGAGGCCAATTTCATCTCCATGAAGAGCAGCGACCTGCTGTCGAAATGGTATGGCGAAAGCGAGCAGCAGATCGCCAAGATGTTCCAGCGCGCCCGCGCCGTGGCGCCGTGCGTATTGTTTATCGACGAGATCGACAGCCTCGTGCCCGCGCGCGGAACGGGGCAGGGCGAACCACAAGTCACAGGTCGGGTCGTCAACACGATCCTGGCCGAGATGGACGGGCTGGAGGAGATGCAGTCGATCGTCGTCATCGGGGCGACCAATCGCCCGGCACTGATCGACCCTGCCCTGCTGCGCCCCGGCCGGTTTGACGAGTTGGTCTATGTCGGCACGCCCGACCTCAAGGGCCGCGAGCAGATCCTGGGGATACACACCGACAAAATGCCGTTGGCCAGCGATGTCGACCTGGCAAAATTGGCAAAGAAAACCGAACGGTTCACCGGTGCCGACCTCGAAGACGTGGTCCGCCGCGCGGGGCTCAACGCGCTGCATCGTGCCGGTGCCGAGGTGCAAGAGGTCGCTGAGGAAGACTTTGTCGAAGCGCTGAAGGATTCCCGCGCGACCGTGACCAGCAAGATGGAAGAAGAGTACAAGAAAATGCGCGGCGAGTTGAAAAAGCGCGCGGCCACCGTGCAGCCGATCGGTTTCATCCACGAAGGCATGGTTGAGTCGGTCCGCGATCGCAAACACGGCCCGTCGGAAGAGTAGGGGGCTAGGGCTCGTCGGCCTTGGGGTGCCCGTGCGGAACCTCGAGCCGGTGGCGGATCAGGGCTTCTTCCTGGTTCTCGCGCAGCCAGGCCAGCATGTGTTCGCGTAGATCACAGCGCAGCTTCCAAAGGTCGCCGATGGCGGACGAACTGACCGACAGGCGTAGTTCCACGCTTTCCGGATAGGCATTGGTCATCAGCAGCACGGCGGTCCGCTGGTCCCACAGCGGGTGCTGGGCGACATACCGTTCAAACTCCGCCCTGATGGGGCCGACATCGGCAATCGGATCGAGATGCAGGAACACAGGGCCGGTCAGCATTTCGCTCTGGCGCGACCAGTTCTCGAAGCTTTCGTCGAGGAAGCGGCTGGTCGGCACGATGATCACCCGCTCGTCCCAGGTGCGCACGGTGATGAAGCTCATGCGCATTTCTTCGACACGGCCGGTGTGGCCGTCGACCATCACCAGGTCGCCAATCCGCAAGGGCTCTGTCAGCGCCATCTGCAACCCGGCAATCAGGGACTTGAGCGCCGGTTGTGCCGCTGCACCTACTGCCAGAGCGGCAAGACCGGCCGATGCCAGCAGCGTGGTGCCGATATCGCGCACGCCCGGAATGCCGAGCATCATCAGGCCGACGGTGATAAAGACGATGGCGAAGGTCGCACTACGTGACAGGATCGCGATCCGCGTCTTGCGGCTGCGCATCGTCGCGACGTCGTCATTGTAGCTCTCGAGCCTATATTCGAGGGCGGCGGTGAACGCCTTGACCAGCGTAAAGGCGATCCAGCCCAGGAGAGCCGGACGGACGAAACGCGCAATCGGCTCCCAGACAGAGGCCAGCATCGTGTTGGCCTCGGCCACCAGCGTAACCGCAATGGCGATCAGCGCCCATTTGACGGGCTTCTCGATCTTCTTGATGACCATTGTGTCGACCGGGGTCGACGATGCGCGGGCGAGCTTGTGAGCGAGGGTGAAGGCCATCCGCCAGGCGAAATAGGCGACAATAACGGCGACGGTCAGGATCAGGGCGGATTCGCCGATCTGCATCCATTCGACGTGCCAGTTCCGCGGATCGTATCGTTCGAGCATGGTATTCCACCTATTTGGGATGGGATGGGCTTTCAACCTTGCCGGCGAATTGGTGACCTAATGCGCCGCGTCCCAACTGGGGCCGGTTCCGATCTCGATCCCCAGCGGCACCGATAACTCGACCGATGGCAAAGCTGCCTCAGCCATGACCCGCTCGATCACCGGGCTGGCTGCGGCCACATCTCCCTTGGGCAGTTCGAAGACGAGTTCATCATGGACCTGCAGCAGCATCCTGACATGGCCCAGTCCGGCATCGGTCAATGCCGCATCCATGCGCGCCATGGCACGTTTGATGATATCGGCGCTGGTGCCTTGAATCGGCGCGTTGATCGCAGCCCGCTCGCTGCCCTGACGTTCGGCCTGGTTCTTTGAACTAATGCGCGGGAACCAGGTCTTGCGACCGAACAGGGTCTCGGAATAACCGCATTCGCGGACCCGCTCGAGCGTTTCCGCAATATAGCGCTGGATGCCCGGAAAGCGCTGGAAATAGGTGTCGATCATGGCCTGTGCCTCGTCGGCTTCGACCCCCAGCCGTCCTGCAAGCCCCCACCGCGAGATGCCATAGAGGATAGCGAAGTTAATGGTCTTGGCCTGAGCGCGGGTATCGCGGTCGACCGTGCCATACATCTCGCGCGCGGTACGGTTGTGAATGTCCTCGCCTGAAGCAAAGGCGTCCTTGAGCGTATCGACATCGGCCATATGCGCCGCCAGCCTCAGCTCGATCTGCGAATAGTCAGCGGCCAGCAGGACATTGCCTTCATCGGCCACGAAGGCTTCGCGGATCTGCCGTCCGATCGGGGTCCGGATGGGAATGTTCTGCAGATTGGGATCGGTTGAACTGAGCCGGCCGGTCTGCGCGCCGACCAGTGAATAGCTGGTGTGTACCCGCCCGGTCTCGGGGTTAATGGCGGCTTGCAAGGCATCGGTATAAGTCGACTTGAGCTTGGTCAGCTGGCGCCATTCGAGCACCTTGTCGGCAATCTCGGCCCCGCCTGCCGAGAGCTTCTCCAGTACGGCCTGGTCGGTCGAAAACTGTCCGCTCTTGCCCTTGCGTCCGCCCTTGTGGCCGAGCTTGTCGAACAGGATATCGCCCAATTGCTTGGGACTGCCAACAGTGAATTCCTGTCCGGCAAGGCCGTGGATTTCGCCTTCGAGGCGAGCGGTTTCGTGGGCGAATTCCTCCGACAGCCTGGCCAGCCGCGCGCGGTCGACCTTGATGCCGCGCCGCTCCATCCGGGCGACTACGGGGATCAGCGGGCGGTCGACCCGCTCGTACACGCGGGCCGCGTTCTCGGTAGTTAGCCGGGGCTTGAGGAACTGGTGCAATCGCCAGGTTACGTCGGCATCTTCGGCAGCATATTCGGTCGCCTTGTCGAGCGGGACTTCGCCAAACGGTATCTGCTTCTTGCCGGTGCCGCACATTTCCTTGAAGGTCAGGCAGGTGTGACCCAGGTGCCGCTCGGACAACTCGTCCATGCCGTGCCCACCGACCCCGGCTTCGCCGCGCCCGGCATCCAGAGCGAAGCTCAATATCATGGTGTCGTCGATCGGCGCGACCGCGATACCGTTGCGCGCCAGCACGTTAAGATCATATTTGATATTCTGCCCGATCTTCAGCACCGCGTCGCTTTCGAGCAGTGGCTTGAGCATGACCAGCGCGCGCTCCATCGGCAATTGCTCGGGCCGCTCGGAGAACATGTCGCTGCCGCCATGGCCGAGCGGGATGTAGCAGGCCTCGTTCGGTCCTGTTGCAAGGCTGACCCCGACCAGGTCACACAGCATGCAGTCGAGCGAACTGGTCTCGGTATCGACCGCTATGGTTCTCGCCGTGAAGCATTTTTCGATCCAGTGGGCGAGGCGTTCTTCGCTCTGGACGGTTTCATAGGCGCTGCGGTCTACAGCCGGAAATTCGGGCAGGGGCTGACGATTGCCCTCGGGCGTGCTTGCCACGCCCTTGGTGCCGGCGGTCGCCGGCCCCAGATCATTGCGGCGTTCGGGACTTCCCGATCCTGCATCGAGCCGGCGCAGCAGCGAAGTGAAGCCATGCTTTTCGAGGAAGGCTGCCAACGGTTGCGGCGGGATCTTCTCGATCTTCATATCGTCGATCGCGATCGGCAGCGGGCAATCTTCGCGCAAGGTGACCAGCACCCGGCTCAACTCGGCGTCGGCCCGGTGTTCGAGCAGCCGTTCCTTGAGCTTGGATTTTTTCATGCCATTAGCGGCGTCGAGCGCGGCGGTGAGTGAGCCATGCTCCTGGATCAGCTTGGTCGCGGTCTTGGGGCCGACGCCATAGATGCCGGGAATATTGTCGACGCTGTCACCCATCAGCGCGAGCACGTCGCCGACGAGCTCCGGGCCGACACCGAACTTCTCCTCGACTTCCGCGGTGCCGATCCGCGCGCTCTTCATCGTGTCGAGCATATCGATCGCGCCAATGCCGTCGCCGCCGGGACCGACCAATTGCATCAGATCCTTGTCCGACGAAACGATGGTCACGTCCCAACCCCTTTTCGCCGCATCGCGGGCGTAGGAGGCAATCATGTCGTCGGCTTCGACGTTCTCTTCCTCGATCAGCGGCAGGCTGAAGGCGCGCGTGGCATCGCGGATCAAGGGAAACTGCGGCACCAGGTCGTCGGGCGGAGGAGGACGGTTGGCCTTGTACTGGTCGTAGATCTCGTTGCGGAAAGACTGGCTCGACTTGTCGAGAATCACGGCTAGGTGAGTCGGTCCCTCGGCCTTGTCGAGATCATCGGCCAGCTTCCACAGCATCGTCGTATAGCCGTAGACCGCTCCTACCGGAGTGCCTTCGGGATCGGTCAGTGGGGGAAGCCGGTGATAGGCGCGAAAGATATAAGCCGAGCCATCGATCAGGTAGAGATGCTGTTTGTCTGCCATGAACCCCTGCTAGCAGGGCCGCCAAGGCAGGGCAGCGAAAAAATGCTCTTGTGAGATCATGGCAGAAAAACGGCGGAAATCAGGCGGCCACGATAAGAAAAAGGCATAAATAAGGCGAATTGTGGCGAATTCGCTTGCGCTGCCACATTGCCGCCACTATTTATCAAGGCAGAAGCTGGACCCTTGCGGGAAGGTTTCGCCGCCCGGGCATCATGCCTGGGGGATCCACTCGCTAGAGTAAGGAATATTTTTATGCGTAAGATCATTCTCGCCGCTGCTGTTGCCGGCGCTGCCCTGACCATCTCGGCTTGCTCGGAACAGACCGAAGAAGCCACCGAAGCTGCTGCCGATTCGGCTGCTGCTGACATGGAATCGGTTGCTGACGACGTGTCGGCTGACGTTGAAGGCGCTACCGCCGACGCTGAAGCTGCTGCTGAAGGCGCTGCTGTCGACGCTGCAAACGAAGTCGAAGCTGAAGCCAACGAAGCTGAGTAATCGCTTCTAGCTTCGGTTTTGCCGAAACGAAGAGGGCGGTGCCGTTAGGCGCCGCCCTTTTTCTTTGTCATCTATCTGCAATGCGCTAGCCACGAGGCTGGCGCGGCCGAGCCTATTCGCCGCCGTAATTTGCCCCGGCGTATTGCCGGTTGTCGGCCCCAGTGGAATATCCATCATAGAGCGCGCGGGCGATCGAGGCGATCTTGGCCTCACGCTGGCCTCGCGTACCTTGGCCGGTGACATAGATTGCCACCGCAAAAGCGCGGCCGTTGGGCATCTTGATGATGCCGACATCGCTTGACGTATTGTTGAGCGAACCGGTCTTGTGCAGCACTTGCGCGGATGACGGGATCATGGCCGGTATGCGCCGCGTACCAGTGCGGGTCCGGCTCATCGCGCCGAGCAGCACCTGTCGACTCTCCGCCGAAAGAAAGCGGCCCTGGTACAAGCCCGATAGCAGATCGACCATTGCTTTCGGCGTCGCGCTGTCGCGCAGATCGATATGCTTGGCCGGGTCAAACTCTCCGTCGTCGCGAACGAGGGTCGCAATATCGCGATCGATGCTGAATTCGCGGATACCGTTGCGCCGGGCCCATTCGTTGACTGCAGCCGGACCTCCGACGACCCGCAACAGGGCGTCAGTCGCAGGATTGCTGGAACGGGTGATCATGATCTCGATCAGGTCTATCGCCGGCATATAGCTGCCCTTGCGAACGGGAGCGGCGGCGGAAGAAAACTTCGCCGACTGGACCGGCACCATCAGCGGATATTCGCTGGTCAGGCTCCACCGGCCTCGCTCGACCCCTTCAAGGAAAGTCGCTGCGATCGCAATCTTGCTGGTGCTGGCCATGGGGAAGCGCTGATCCCCGAGAATGGAGATTTCCTCGCCGCTGACGAGGTCGATGGCGGCGACGCCAATGCGTCCATCAGAGCCATCCGCAAGCCGCGCAATGCGTTGCGCAAACGGGCTTTCGTAGCGCGCTTCGAAGCTTTTCGGCGCACGAACATCGGTGCCGAAGGTCCGATCAAAAGCAGCTTCAAGCGCGTTCGACTGGGCGTTGGCAGCCGGAGCCACCAAGGTGGCGGCAAATGCCGATGCTGCCGCAGCAAGCCTGAAAATGCGCGTCGTCATGTTGCTATCGTTAGACCCCTCATGGTTTTCAGGAGATTAATGGCGGGCGGACGATCACGCAATTGCAAATGTGGCAGGCTGTGACCCCCCTGCGACCGGTCGCACCGGCAGGAAGGTCCAGCCCGCCAAGGCATCAGGCAGCCTCAATGGATTTGGCGATCCTTTCTATCGGTTCGCCCGTCATTGTCTTGCCGATCTCGCCGACCAAGCGTTTTTCGAGCTCGCCGTGATAATGTCTGCGCATTTCACCCAAGGTCTTGGGGTCGGCGATGATCAGAAGATCGTCCATATCATTGGCGATGGCCTTGCTGTTGAGCCATTCCGCAACCGCTGCACCGTGGGCAAGCTCTTCGAGCTGGGTGCGGCCGTGGCGCTGGCCGATGTCATCCTGGTGGCGCACGCCAGCCGAATAGTTCGAGGCCTTGAGGTCGGGTTCTTCGACAACTTCAAGCCGCGGGTCCAGCGGCTGCCCGACATTCTTCATGACGATGAATCGCTCTCCATCCACGACTGCGACATGGGCGTTGTGGGGACATTTCATATACGTGTTTCCTCCTTGGTTACTGACTACAACGAACGAGCGGGCAAAATGTTGCGTCGATGGCGAAGGCAAAGCCTTCGAATGTGCTACGAGGACTGATTGCACTTGGCGGACCGCGATAGGCTGTCTGTCGATTGGCGCTTCGCCTTGCGCCGCCTACACATTCAGGTGCAAGGCCTGATCAAGACACAATACGGGGACGCAGTTCAATGAATTCGACAGTCTTTCGCGGCGCCGCCGCTACGCTCCTGCTCGGCGTTTCGAGCATGGCTTTGGCCCAGGCGCCGGGTAGACCGACCATCGTGCAGCCAGGCGCACCGGGCGAACAACCGCGACTTATCAGCGCCGAAGACGCGACCCGGCTCGCCGACACCAGCTACGCTCCCGGCGACGTGAAGTTCATGCAGGGCATGATCGTCCATCACCGGCAGGCAGTCGAGATGGCCGAGCTGGTCGATGGTCGCACGAATAACACTGATATCGTTGCGCTGGCCGGTCGAATCCTGGCCAGCCAGGCCGATGAGATCCGCTTCATGACCGACTGGCTCGAAGCGCGCGGCGAAACGGTGGCGATGCCGGCAAAGCCTGCTGCGCAGGGCGAACATGCCGGGCATCGCGATGCCCATGCCGGTCATGGTGACATGAAGGGCATGGCCAGCCCGGCCGAGATGACTGCTCTGGCGAAGGCAAATGGCACCGCCTTCGATCGTCAATTCACCGCATTGATGATCCGTCATCACCGGGGTGCACTCGACATGGTGAATGACCTGCATGACGAACCCGGAACGGCCTACGACCCGGTGATGTTCGAATTCACCAATGATGTCGTGAGCGACCAGGAAGCGGAAATCGAGCGGATGAACGTGCTGCTGGCAGGGCTTTCCACCGATCCCCGCGCGACTCTTTCAGCCGGCTTCCGTGATGCCGGTGAAGCGGTACTCAACCTGCGCAAGGTCGTATCGCTGGCCAAACCCACGGGCTTCTTCGATCCCGCCAACCCGGCAGGACTGCAGCCTGAAAAGCCTAAGAAGGACAGCGGCAAGGACGATGCGGATACTGCAAAAGCAGCCACCAAGTCCGAGGCCGAGGACGGCGAGAAAGATCCCTCCAAGCCAAGCTTCGCAAAGCGCGGTTCGCTGCTCAGCTTTGCCAATACCGACATCGCCTTTTCGGGCGACCTGATGGTCGCGGGCAATTACCATGGATTTAATGCTTACCGCTTGGTTGAAGACGGCCAGCCTGAACTTGTCAGTTCGGTGGTGTGTCCCGGCGGCCAGGGTGACGTCTCTATCGTCGGCGATATCCTGCTGATGAGCGTGCAGGACAGCCGCGCGCGGATCGATTGCGGCCTGGGCGGAGTGCAGGGGCGTGTCAGCCAGGACCGGTTCCGCGGTCTGCGCATATTCGACATCTCCGACATCACTCGGCCGAGGCAGGTCGGCATCGTCCAGACCTGCCGCGGCAGCCACACCCACTCGATTGTCTCGGCTGACGATCGCCGGATCGTGGTCTACAACTCGGGCACGTCCTATGTTCGCGAGGAAGAGGAACTGCCTGGCTGTATCGGCGATGTCGCTGGCGACGAGCGCACCGCGTTGTTCAGCATCGATGTCATCGAAATCCCGTTGGCCGATCCTTCTAAGGCACGCATCGTCGACAGCCCTCGCGTGTTTGCCGATTACGAGACCGGCAATATCGCCGGCCTTTGGCGCGGCGGCGATCACGGGGAAGGGACGCAGGACACCAACGAAACCAACCAGTGTCACGATATTACCGTTTTCCCGGCCAAGAATCTCGCGGCCGGTGCCTGCTCGGGCAACGGCATCATCTTCGACATTTCCAACCCGCTTGCCCCCAGGCGGATCGACGATGTGACCGACAAGGGTTTTGCTTATTGGCATTCCGCCACGTTCAACAATGACGGAACCAAGGTACTGTTTACCGACGAATGGGGCGGTGGCGGGCGCCCGCGATGCCAGGCCGGCGACCCGGTCAATTGGGGGGCCAATGCAATCTACGAAATCGTCGATGGCGAGCTGGCATTCCGCAGCACCTACAAGCTGCCCGCGCCGCAGGGCGACAAGGAAAACTGCGTCGCACACAACGGATCGATCATACCGGTCCCGGGGCGCGATATCTTCGTCCAGGCCTGGTACCAGGGCGGGGTCAGCGTGATCGACTTCACCGATGCCACCAAACCGGTCGAGATCGCCTATTTCGATCGCGGCGCGGTCGACAAGGACCAGCTTATCACCGGTGGTTACTGGTCAGCCTATTGGTACAAGGGTCGCATCTACGCCAGCGAGATTGCCCGCGGGCTGGACGTATTCGCGCTCGAACCCAGCACCTTCCTCACCGCCGAGGAAATCGCCGCAGCAGAGGCCGCGATCTATCCGGGCGGGGTCTTCAATCCGCAAACCCAGACCCAGGTAACCTGGCCCGATGAAGTGGTCGCCGCCGCAGTCGCCAGCCGCAAGGGCGGCTAGAACCAGGCCCGTATGCCCGCAAGCAGAGCGAAGCCGTGCGTATCCTCGCCATTGGCGCGAGCGATATCCGCGGTTTCGCCCAGCTTGGCTTCGTAGCCGACGCCAATATAGGGCGCGAATTCACGGGCAATCTCGTAGCGCAGGCGAAGCCCGGGCTCGACCTTGGTCAGGCCCGCACCCAGTTCGCGCTCGGGAATATCCTGCGCCGAAAATTCCAGCTCAACCCGCGGTTGCAGGATCAGCCGTTGGGTAATCTTCTGGTCGTACTCGCCCTCGACTCGCGCGGTCAGGTCGCCGCGGTCGGACAGGAACAGCGCGCCGTCGACGTGGAACATGTAGGGCGCGAGGCCCTGTACGCCCAAGACGAGGTGACTACGCGTTTCGGGCTCTAGATCGAGCCGGGCGCCTGCCTGCAGGTCAAAAAATGGACCGATGGCGCGGCTGTAGAGCAGCTGTACCTCGGCATCCTCGACGCCGTGGCCAAATTCGCCTTCGCCTTCCGACTTGACGAATGCGCGGTTGAGGTCGCCACCATACCAGCCCTGGACATCCCAGGTGTAACCTTCCTCGCCGTCACTGAAGCGTGTCTCCAGCCGCTCGACCATGATCGTGCCGGTGGTCATGCCGCCGTTCTCCCTGGCAAGCTGCCGGCGCGCAGGGGCCATGGCTTGCTCTCCCCACAGTACATCGGCAGCGTGGCGTGGTCCTTCGAATGCACGCGGGGGCGGGGGCATATCGGTGACCGCAGGCGCGCCATGGCCCATTGCCGCGTGGTCGACCGCGTCATCCTGCGCCGCTGGCTCATTCGCGCCATGCCCCATCGCGCTGTGGTCCACCTTCTCGACCGGTTCGGCAGCGGGTTGAGCCGGAGCCATCTGGTGCCCTGCATGGGGGTCGATGGCGGGCTTTTCCGACGTAGGTGCATGACCGGCGTGGGGATCGGTTGCCGGCTTGGCCGGGGCGGGCGCATGCCCAGCGTGCGGGTCCGGGGCCGGTGCTTGTGTCGGGGCAGGGGTGGGCGCAGGCGTGTGACCGGCATGATCGTCATGCGATTGGGCCGACAGTGGCGATGCGAGCGCGAGCGTAAGCGCGACGAGTGGCAGGCGCATCAGCTTTTCTCCGGAAACGGGCGAACTGTTACGACCTGCATCATGCCGGCGTGCATGTGATAGAGCAGGTGGCAATGAAAGGCCCAGTCGCCCGGCTCGTCGGCGGTCAGATCGAAGGTGGCCGAACTGCCCGGCTGGACCACCAGCGTGTGCTTGCGGGGCTGGTGCATGTTGTGCTCGCCGCCATTGACCAGCTCGAAGAAATGACCGTGCAGATGGATCGGGTGCGCCATCATCGTATCGTTGACCAGCTTCACTCGCACCCGCTCGTTATAGGCAAAGCGGATCGGATCGTCGGTGACGGAAGTGAACTTCTTGCCATCGAACGACCACATGTAGCGTTCCATGTTGCCCGTCAGGTGGATCTGCATGGTCCGCTCTGGCATCCGGTGCGGGTTCATCTTCTTCGACTTGAGATCGGTGTAACGCAGCACTCGGTGATCGACCTTGTCGAGGCCGAGGCCGGGGAAATCCATCCGGTCGACCGGCATGGGCGCGATCATGTCGACGCCCGGGCCCACGGTTACGTCAGGTGGTACGAGGCTCTTGTCGCGCATGGAGTGGTCCATGCCCTCCATTCCCGCCATCGCACCCATCCCCATGTCGGCCATTGTCAGTGTCACCGGTTCGCGCAGCGGCGGCGGCGAAGCCTTGTGTCCGGGATGCGCGGTCAGGCTGGCAACGCCCATTCCCGACCGATCCATCGCCTCGGCGACCAGCGCATGGCTGCCATCGGGCGGTGAAACGACTACGTCGTAAGTCTCGGCCACTCCGATCTGCAATTCGTCCACCGCGACATCTTGGACGTCCTGGCCATCGGCCTGGATCACCGTCATCGGCACGCCCGGAATACGCACGTTGAAGAAGGTCATGGCCGAACCGTTGATGATGCGCAGGCGCACCTTTTCGCCCGGCTTGAACAGGAATTCGAGATTGTCTGCCGGGCCATGGCCGTTGATCAGGAAAGTATAGGTCTCGCCTGTCACGTCGGAGATATCGCGCGGGTTCATCCGCATCTTGCCCCACATCCGGCGATCCTCGCCCGACATCTCGCCTTCGGTGGCGGTCTGCATCTGGCGGTTGAAATAATGCTCGCCGACCTTGAGCTTGCGCATGATGGTGTGGGGGTGGAGCGGCGTGAATTCGCTGAGCAGGACCACGTAATCGCGGTCGAACCGCTCGTCCGAGCCGTCCTTGGCCTCGATCACCACCGGACCATAGTGGCCCATCTGTTCCTGCAGGCCGGAATGGCTGTGCCACCAGTAGGTGCCGGCCTGCCGGACGGGGAATTCATAGCTGAAGGTTTCGCCCGGCCGGATGCCGGGGAAGCTGACGCCTGGCACACCGTCGAACTGGAACGGCAGGAGCAGGCCGTGCCAATGGATCGAACTGTCCTCGTCCAGGTGGTTGGTGACATTGAGCCTGACGTCCTGCCCTTCGCGCAGGCGGATCAGCGGGCCGGGGATCATGCCATTGACCGCAATCGCGTGACCGCTGCGCCCGCCGGTGGCAAAGCGCGCATGGCCGATCGACAGATCGATCTGTTCGCCGGACAAGCTGCCGATGCCCTTCTTCGCCTCGCGCAGTGAACCGCCCTTGGCCCACGCTGGAGAGGGCAGGGCAGATGCCGCGGCGAGCGCTGCCGAACTGCTGATAAGGCTCCGGCGTGACAGCATCGGAGATCGTGACTTGATGATATGCGTCATGTGAGGCTATATATACCCCCCTAGGGTATTTAGGAAGGGGTCTTTTGGACCATGTCTGACACCATACCATCGCCTGATCAGGCCACCGTAAACCGGTTGCAGCGCATCGCCGGCCAAGTTCATGGCGTGGCGCGGATGATCGAGGAAGACCGCTACTGCATCGATATTCTGACCCAGCTTGCAGCCGTGAAATCGGCGTTGGGCAAGGTCGAAAGCGCCGTCTTGAAGAAACACGCCGCGTGCTGCGTGAACGAGGCGATTGCCAGCGGCGATGAAACCGAGCAGCGCGAGAAATTCAACGAATTGATCGAGTTGATCGAGAAAAGAAAATAACGGGAGACCACATATGAAGACCTTCAGGACCTTCGCCGCATGTTCGGCTGCTGCTCTGACGGCGGCGATACCGGCGGCTTCGACGGCCCAGACGACGGCCGACACCACGGAAAAGCATGCCCATGTGATGCACTCGCCAGAAGCAGTGCTGACAGCTTACCGGGATGCGCTGGTCGCGCTCGATCTCGAAGCGGCAGGCATCAACTTCGCCGAAGATTCGAGCATCTTCGAGAACGGCAAGCCCGAGGGCAATTGGGCCAATTACGCCGAGAAACACCTGGGGCCGGAACTGGGCCA
Source organism: Qipengyuania sp. CAU 1752 (assembly GCF_054482615.1). Lineage (NCBI taxonomy): Bacteria > Pseudomonadati > Pseudomonadota > Alphaproteobacteria > Sphingomonadales > Erythrobacteraceae > Qipengyuania > Qipengyuania sp. CAU 1752. Next base: position 608,582 of record NZ_JBTLRE010000001.1, read on the forward strand.
CTTCCACAGCTTCACCTTCCCTGCCTACGATGTCGATCTGCGGCAGGACGGCCACTATGCCTTCGGCGAAGAACGCTACACCTATCGCATCGAACTGCATGATGGGCGTATCGTAGAGCGCGAAGGCGTAGCGACGAGCGTGCTGCACCACACCGATGATGGCTGGAAAATCATTGTCTATCACAGCTCGGGCAGGCCGCCGAAGCGGTCGTGACATGAGCTTGCGACTGATCCGGGAGTCCGAACGCGTCTGGCTCCTGCTGCTAGCTTGCATCCTTGCAGCGGTGGCAGGGAGCATGGCGATGGCCCATGGCACCGAGAAGCATGGCGAGGAAACCAAGGCGGCAGCGGCGGAGATGCCGGTGATCCCTGCCACTGGCGCAGAAGCGATGGACCACTCCGCCATGGCTCAGCAGGATATGGTCGAGCATGGCGAGGTTCTGGTCGACGAAATCGCGGAGCCTGCTGCGAAGGGTTCCTTCTGGGCCAATATTCACCCGGCAACGGTCCATTTTCCAATTGCCCTGTTCATCGTCGCAGGCATGGTTGAAGCACTCAATATGCGGCGGCGACGCGAACGCCTGAGCGCTGCGGTGGATGTGATGGTGGTTGCCGGCGCCCTCGGTGCGGTGATCGCCGCCACGTTTGGCTGGGTTCACACCGGCCTGTGGCTGGGCGGCGACGCGGCCATGAATTGGCACCGTTGGATCGGCACGGGCCTGGCCCTTGTCGGAGCGCTAGCCGCTTGGCTGGCCATCAGGGACGGGGGCCGGACGGGTCTCAGGATTGCCCTGCTGCTCCTGGTCGCAGGGGCGGCAGTGCAGGGATATCTCGGCGGAGAAATCTCTCACGGGGTCGGCCATCTGGGCTTCTAGCCGAACAAATCTGGCGGGGGCCGGACATTCGGCCCCCGCCAGATGTCATTTAATCGCCGACCTCGACGTTATCGCGAATTTCCGGCGTTACAGGCTTCTCCAGCGCCTTCTTGGCTTCATCTAGGAGCTCGGGCGTCAGTTCGGCCGTGCGCGGCGGGAGTGGAGTGCCATCGCCCTGCTTGCCGTTACGCTCGATATCCTCGAGCAGCAGTTTCATCATGGCGATCTCCTTGACCTGCGCCTTGATGATGTCGTCGGCCAGCTTGCGAACGCGCGGATCGCTGATGTCGCCTTTTCGTGCATTGTTAATCGCGATCGAGTGATGCGGGATCATCGACTGCATGAATTGTTCGTCACCGATCAGGACCTGCTGGCGATTGATGGTCAACAAGCCGACAAAGGCGATGGCCGCTCCGACCAATACCATCCATTTCTTGGTCGCATCGTCATACATCTTCCACATGAAGGCGAGCATGATGGCGACCATCGAAGCGCCAGAAACCAATGAAGCCATGAGGCGGTTCAGGCTGAAGGTCAGGTGGCTGCCTTCGTAAACCAGCTGGTGCATCAGCACGAACATCACTGCCGTTGCAGTGGCGATCATGGCGAAAAAGGTGGTCCAGCTGCCTGAATGCTTGGAGCCGGAATGGGAACTGTGTTCAGTCATTGCGCTTTACTCCCCTGTATTGCTGGCCTCAAAACACCCCCCGGGGGTATCGGGTTCCAAGAATTTGCCCAAGGCTTGGACAAAGGGGGGAATGATGCAGCGGCTTGATCGGCCCGAAAATTGGCTCGCGCTGATGGGCTTTCTCATCGCTTTCGCATGGGAAATGTTGCAGATGCCGTTCTTCCAGACGAACGATCTGAGCAGCTGGCAGCAGACCAAGAATTGCGCGCTTGCATCGTTTGGCGATGCCGGGATTATGGTCTTTGCCTATCTTGGCGCGCGCTGGATTTCGAACGACCAATATTGGCTTCACGCCGTCCGCCCGGCGCCCTTGGTGACCTATCTCGCTACCGGCCTGGCGATCACGCTGGCTGTCGAGCTGCTCGCCGTGCGCGTGCCGTGGGGGTGGGAGTATAGCGCGCTCATGCCGAAATTCGCGGGGGTGGGCCTGGTCCCGATCGTGATGTGGATCGTTGTCCCCCTGGCGGCACTGGCGCTGGCTGCGCGGCTCACCCAAACCAGAGGATTGCTCAAATGATACTTCAAATTGCGATTGCCGTGCTTGCCGTCATGCTGGCCGGGGCGCAGCACTTGCTCGTGATGGGCAAGACATACAGCGCCGTACAGGCGACGATTTGGCCGCGCTGGGCGCGTTTCCAGGGCGTCTTGCTGGCAGCCACACTCGGCCAGTGCATCGCGGCGCTGATCTTTGCCGTGGCCTATCAGCTTTCCCATGCTGCCGGGCTCGGCGGGTTCGAGAAGGTCGCATTTCCGCCGTTCCTCAACCTGTTTTCCTTCTCGATGGTCAATTTGACCACCCTCGGGCTCGGTGACCTCGTGCCGACCGTCCAGCTCAAATTCCTGGCCGGGATAGAGGCTATGACCGGCTTCCTGCTGATTAGTTGCTCTGCCTCGCACGTGTTTCAGGTCATGAAGAACGACTGACCAAAGAAAGGCCCGGCGGAATCGCTTCCGCCGGGCCTGCTTGTGTCATTGGATGACGCTCTGGGCTTAGAAGCCCATGCCGCCGCCCATGCCGCCCATGCCGCCCATATCGGGCATGCCGCCACCGGACGACTTGTCTTCCGGAATTTCCGAAATCGTCGCTTCGGTGGTGATCAGCAGGCCGGCCACCGAAGCTGCATCCTGCAGCGCAACACGGACGACCTTGGTCGGGTCGATCACGCCGGCCTTGACCAGGTCTTCATAGGTGTCGGTCGCAGCGTTGAAGCCCTGCGTTTCGTCGTTTTCGCGCAGCAGATTGCCCGAAACGACCGCGCCATCATGACCGGCATTGGTGGCAATCTGACGCACCGGAGCGATGATCGCCTTGCGGACGATGTCGATCCCGCGGGTCTGGTCGTCGTTTTCGCCCTTCATGCCCTCGAGCGCCTTGGTGGCGTAGAGCAGAGCGGTACCGCCGCCCGGGACGATGCCTTCTTCGACCGCAGCGCGGGTCGCGTGGAGCGCATCGTCGACACGGTCCTTGCGTTCCTTCACTTCGACTTCCGAAGAGCCGCCAACCTTGATCACGGCAACGCCGCCGGCCAGCTTGGCCAGACGTTCCTGCAGCTTTTCCTTGTCGTAATCGCTGCTGGTGTTGTCGATCTGGGTGCGGATTTCGTTGACGCGGGCCTTGATGTCGCTCTCGTCACCGGCACCGTCGACGATGGTGGTGTTGTCCTTGTCGATGGTGACACGCTTGGCTTCGCCGAGCATGCCCAGGGTGACGTTTTCGAGCTTGATGCCGAGGTCTTCGGAGATCATCTCGCCCTTGGTCAGGATGGCGATGTCCTGCAGCATGGCCTTGCGGCGATCGCCGAAGCCCGGTGCCTTGACCGCAGCGACCTTGAGGCCGCCGCGCAGCTTGTTGACGACCAGGGTCGCCAGCGCTTCGCCTTCGATGTCCTCTGCGATGATCAGCAGCGGACGGCCCGACTGGACGGCCGCTTCGAGGATCGGCAGCATCGCCTGCAGGTTCGACAGCTTCTTCTCGTGGATCAGGATGTACGGGTTTTCGAGTTCGACCGTCATCTTTTCCGGGTTGGTGATGAAGTAGGGGCTGAGGTAGCCGCGATCGAACTGCATGCCTTCGACGGTCTCGAGTTCGAATTCGAGGCCCTTCGATTCGTCGACGGTGATCACGCCTTCCTTGCCGACCTTTTCCATCGCTTCGGCGATTTTCTCGCCGACTTCACGATCGCCATTGGCCGAGATGATGCCGACCTGGGCGATTTCAGCCGAACCGGCGACGTCCTTCGAACGCGCCTTCAGGTTCTCGACGACCTTGGTAACGGCAAGATCGATGCCGCGCTTGAGATCCATCGGGTTCATGCCGGCAGCAACCGACTTCATGCCTTCGCGCACGATCGCCTGGCCGAGCACGGTGGCAGTGGTGGTGCCATCACCGGCAAGATCGTTGGTCTTGCTGGCAACTTCGCGCAGCATCTGCGCGCCCATGTTCTCGAACTTGTCCTTGAGTTCGATTTCCTTGGCGACGGTAACGCCGTCCTTGGTGATGCGCGGTGCGCCGAAGCTCTTGTCGATCACGACGTTGCGGCCCTTGGGGCCGAGGGTGACCTTGACGGCATTGGCGAGCGTATCGACGCCCCGCAAAATGCCTTCGCGCGCTTCGCGGCCGAACTTTACGTCCTTGGCAGCCATTGTGTTTCTCCTGGAATTCGGTGGGTATCTGAAAAAGCGGTGCGATCAGCGGATCAGGAAATGATCCCCATGATGTCGCTTTCCTTCATGATCAGCAGGTCTTCGCCGTCGACCGAAACTTCGGTGCCGGACCACTTGCCGAACAGCACGCGGTCGCCAGCCTTGACGTCGAGCGGGGTGATGGTGCCGTCTTCAGCCTTGGCGCCAGAGCCAACCGAGACGATTTCGCCTTCGCTTGGCTTTTCCTTGGCGCTGTCGGGAATGATGATCCCGCCGGCGGTCTTTTCTTCGGCTTCGATGCGACGGACCAGAACGCGGTCGTGCAGGGGACGAAATGCCATTTATATGACCTTTCAATGAGGTTGAACATATTGGCACTCTCTGATCGAGAGTGCCAGCAGAGGGCATTTGGGTGCGCCCTTGCTTCGAGTCAACAAGCGTTCAGGAATATTTTCGAGCTGGCGGCCAGCGCGAGAAGCGGGGGTGGCCATGCGGGTTCATTTTCCCTACCCGCTGCCACCGAAGATCGCGTTCGATCCGCCGATTGCAAGGGCTGACTTCGTCAATGCTCAAAGACAATGCGGATCTGCGCCGACAGATCGATGGGATAGCAAGTGACACAGAACGAAGCCCTCGCCAATGCGCTCACCGTGCCAGAACAGATCCTCTACTGGCTCAAGCTGCACGTAGTTGAAATTGCCGGTGCCTTCGCGGTGCTGGTGATCGGCCTGCTGCTGGCCGGCTTTCTCAGCCGCTGGGTCGAGCGCAGCCTGACGCGCTCTCCCCGGTTCGAGCCGACGGTGGCGATATTCCTGTCCAACATGGTCAAATACGCGCTGTGGGCGCTGGTGCTGGTTACTGTCCTGTCGCAGTTCGGGGTGGAGACAACCAGCATCCTTGCAGCGCTGGGTGGCATGGCGCTGGCCATCGGCCTCGCTTTGCAGGGTACACTCAGCAATGTCGCTTCAGGGGTGATGATCCTGGTCCAGAAGCCCTTCAAGGTCGGCGAAGCTATTCAGGCCGGCTCGATCACCGCGGTGGTCCAGAATATCGGCCTGTTCACGACCGAGCTGAAGCAGTTCGACGGGCTGTTCGTGATGGTCCCCAATTCCGAGCTCTGGAACAAGCCAATCATCAATTTCCACCGCCACCCGGTACGTCGTTTCGAACTGGTCGTGGGTATCGGCTACGGCGACAGCATGGAGCAGGCGCGCGAGGAATTGCTGGCTCTGGCGAGCGCAGACGAGCGGGTTTTGGCCGATCCGGAACCCGTCGCCTTCGTCAATTCGCTCGACGACAGCTCGGTCGGTATCGGCCTCAGGGTCTGGTGCAACACCGGCGATTTCGTCGCGGTCTCGTGGGACCTGACCGAAAAGGCCAAGGCCCGGTTCGATGCGGTCGGTATCTCGATCCCCTTCCCGCAGCGCGAGGTCACACAGAAAGCGGCGGCTTGATAGCGGTTGCTGCTGGCCGGGTGGTCAGTTGCAATCGCTCACGTGCGTTCCAGCGCCAGATCAGCAGCAGGGCGGCAATTGTCAGGCCGGTGGCCAGGCCGATCCATACGCCCATGCCACCAAGCGGCGAGGCAAACCCGAGCCACATCGCCACGCCGAAGCCGGGTAGCCAATAGCTGAAGATGGCAATCCACATCGGCACCCGGGTGTCCTGCAAACCGCGCAGCGCACCTGCCGCTACCGCCTGCAATCCGTCAAACAGCTGAAACGCCGCGGCGACCATCAGGTAGCGTGTGGCAAAGCCGACCAGCACCGCGTTGCGGGCCGCTTCAGGATCGACATAGATCGACAGCAGGGTTTCGGGCGCGAGCACCATGGCAAGCGCGGTCGTTGCCATGAAGCCGGTGCCCATGATGATCGCGCTCCAGCCTGCCCGCTTCATTCCCTCGCTGTCACGCGCACCATAGAAATAGCCGACCCGGATCGTCGCAGCCTGGCCGATGCCAAACGGGATCTGGAAAGCTAGTGCGGCCACTTGCAAGGCGACGGTATGCGCCGCGAGCTGCGCGGCCCCGATATTGCCCATCAGGAATGCCGCAGCGCCGAAAATGCCGGCCTCGGCCGTCACGGTCAGCGCGATTGGCGTGCCGATCCGGACGATCTGTGCGAAGCGCTGCCAATCGGGTGACCACCAGCGTCCCAGCACGTGATAGCGGTGCAAACGGCGATCAAGCCGGATGGCGATAATATAGGCAGCCAGCGTCACCACCGAGGTGATGATTGTCGCGACTGCCGCCCCTTTCAGACCCAGCTCGGGAGCGCCGAGATTGCCGAAGATGAAAGCATAATTGGCCAGCGCGTTGACGAAGATACCTCCGGCGGTGATCGCGGTAGCAAAGATTGGACGACCGAGCGCGGAAACGAAATTGCGCAGCACGCTGGCCAGGATCATCGGCACCAGCGACCAGATCAGCAACAGATTGTAGTCGCGCCCCAGCTCGATGATCAGTTCGTCCTGCCCTGTTGCGCGTGAAATCGGTTCGAGCAACAGGCAAACGCCCATCCCCAGAATGCCCGCAAACACCGAGAGCCACAGCGCCATGCGCGTGGCCCGCCGGACCGGACGCAGGGCCGACGCGCGTTCGCCCAGTTCGGCAGAGATAAGCGGCGCCACCGCACCGGTGAGCGACGACAGGCTCCACAACACCAGGCCGAACAGGGATACCGCCAGTGCCGAAGCCGCCAGCGGCGCTTCGCCCAGCCTGGCAATGAAAATCACGTCGATCGCGTAGATCAGCATCTGCAGCAGGTTGGCGAGCGCCAGCGGCCACGACAGGTTGAAGGTCGCGGCAATCTCGGCTCGCCAGCTACTTGCCGGGTCCACATCGGGCAGCGACATCTGCATGGGGCAAGCCGGATAGGTTGCTCAAGCGGCCAAGGACAGGTCTGGGCTGGCGCGGCAGGCGCGATTACGCCTGTGCTGCGTCCAGCGAGCCACACCAGCGCAGAGTGCGCCATAAGAAAAGGGCGGCACCTTGCGGCACCGCCCTCCTGTCCGCAGGCGCTTCAAGACACCCACGACATTTCTTCAAAAGGCTTACTTGAGCTCGACGGTACCGCCGGCTGCTTCGATCTTGCCCTTGATTTCTTCGGCTTCCGCCTTGTTGACGCCTTCCTTGATCGGCTTGGGCGCGCCTTCGACGAGACCCTTGGCTTCGGTGAGGCCCAGGCCGGTGATGGCACGGACTTCCTTGATCACCTGGATCTTCTTGCCGCCGTCGCCGGTCAGGACGACGTCGAATTCGTCCTTTTCTTCGGCTGCAGGGGCGTCGCCGCCACCGGCCGGGCCAGCGACTGCAACTGCTGCTGCGGCGCTCACGCCCCACTCTTCTTCAAGTGCCTTGGCAAGCTCGGCGGCTTCCATGACGGTCAGCTTCGAAAGTTCTTCAACGAGAGCCTTGATATCGGCCATTGTAATTACTCCAGATTACGTCGGGGCGAATGTGCCCCAATGGAATTTCAGTTCAGCTTGAAACCGCTTACGCTGCTTCTTTGGCGCCCTGGGCACCGAAGACGCGAGCGAGCTTGTTGGCAGGTTCGCTGACAACCCGGGCGATCTTGGTCGCCGGGGCGTTGACGAGGCCCACCAGTGTGCCGCGCAACTCGTCGAGGCTGGGCAGCGAGGCAAGCGCCTTGATCCCGGCTTCATCGAGCAACTTCCCGCCCATCGAACCACCGACGATCTCCAGTCGGTCGTTCGATTTGGCGAAGTCCACCGCCGCTTTCGCAGCAGCAACCGGGTCCTCGGAAAAACCGAGGGCGGTCGGACCCGTCAGCATCTCACTGATGCCTTCGTAGTCCGTGTCCTTCAGGGCGAGCTTGGCCAGACGGTTCTTCGCAACCTTATAGGACGCCCCAGCTTCACGCATCTTCCCGCGCAGTTCGGTGCTAGCAGCAACCGTCAGGCCGAGGTTGCGGGTGATGACCACCACGCCAGCCTCGTTGAAGACCGTGTTGAGCTCGGCGACCGCGTCGGCTTTTTGCGAACGATCCATGCCATACTCCTTCACATATGATCGCATTGCGGATGGCTCCGAAATGCGACCGGCTCACATCGCCACATCGCTCATGCGACATGGCTAATTGTCCATTGATGGGGAAGGAGGACGCAATCGCGTCAGACGGCCGGTTTCCGGATAAAGGAAAGGGCCTGAATTCTCATTTCCCCGCCTAGGCTGCAAATTAAGGTCGGGCGAACCCCGGCCAGCAACTGTCTCGGACGGTGAAACGGCAAACCAAAAAAGGCCCGCCGTTCGGTGGCGGGCCTCTAAGGATTTGTATGGTCCTGTCAACCCTCGACGCAGCGAGGGTCGGCGGAAACTACATGCCGTCAGCCTTGTCTTCGAGCGATTCGGCCTCGGATTCGAGTGCAGCTGCATCGCCTGCGGCGCCAGCGTCTTCGGCCGCGTCAGCCTGCGCTTCGAGCGCTTCTGCCTTCTCGTCGACAACTTCGGCCTGGGCTTCAGTGATGTCGTCGACTTCTTCGCCGACTTCTTCGGCCGGGCCGTCGCAGGCAGCGAGCGTCATGGCGATGGGCAGAGCGGCTACTAGTGCAAGACGTTTCATCAAATTCTCCTCTGGGTGCGAAGCCATGCGGTTGGTCGCCGGCTTTCGCGGGCGCAACTGCTACCGATTAATCGCCGACGCTGCAAGGCGACGTTCGGCTAGCCGGCGTAGACCGAACGGCGCGAACCTTTGGCAATGCCAGGTGTTCGCGCTATGCCCGCCGAAGGGGAGAACGAGTGATGGCATTGCGACTGATGCTGCGACTGACAGCGTTTTACGGGCTTATCACGGGCGCGGTCATTCTGATGATCACCCTGTATCCCGGATTGCGCGATTTCCTGCCGATCGGCGGGGCCCAGACCCTGCTTTCGGCCCCGGCGAGCGACCCGCTGCAGAGCATAAAGATCGGCGCGCATCGGGTGGACAATCTGGGCGGGTCGATCCTGTGGCTGTTCATCGCCGTCGCCGGGGCCTTGCTGACCACGGTACCGATCACCTGGACCTATATGGCGACCCGCAGCCGCAAGGAATTCGACCAGGCGCTTGTCGAAACCATGATCGTGCTGCCAATCGCCGTCACTTCCATCGTGGTTATGGTGCACAACTCTCTGGCACTGGCATTTTCACTGGCCGGGATCGTGGGCGGGGTGCGGTTTCGCAACACGCTCAAGAGTTCGGGCGATGCGATATATATCCTGCTCGCTATCGGCATCGGCTTGGCCGCCGGGATCGGCGCCCTGGAAATCGCGCTCGTGATGACCGTAATGTTCAATTATGCCTTCGTCATGCTGTGGACGATGGACTACGGCGCGGTGGACGGGGCGCACCGTTACTTGCGCCGCGAGCCTCTCGTTGATGCAACCGACGCCGACGACGATGCGGACCCGCGGGACCGTTCAGGGGAAGGCGATTCGGGTCCATCCAAAGCGGAGACGGATCCCAAGGGCTAGCGGCAGCGTGATATAGCCCGTTGTTCCAGCTTTTCCGGATCAGAAGCGATATCGAAGAATGCTTCCAGATAATTGCTCATTTGCCGCCGACTGCCGTCATCGAGCGCGGGGCTGGTAGCAATCTCGCGCATGATGTCCGGGCGTAGGGCTACTAATTTTGCTGCCTCTTCGCGGGCCAGAGGATTGAGGTGGCAGAATCCCCGATACAGCCGCTGACGCACATTGCGGACCGGTAGTTTTTCGCTCGGCATGGCATAGGATGCGTTGACGATCCCCGAATTGTCGAAATCATAGGGCACCGGCACCAAGCCGCTCCTGGCATTCTTGTCGGATGCGAGCAGTTTGGCGTTGTGGCAGCACTCGCCCGAGTTGGGGCCAGCGAGCATCGCGAAGTCGGTGTTGCCAATCATGTATTGGAACATGGCGAAGCGGGCTGCAGCGCGCGTATCGAGCGCAGAGGGGCGGATCGTGCCCGTCGAGATTTCCCTGAGCCCAACCCGCCGCGCCGCGTCGTCGATATCCTCGATCAAGAAACCACGCCGGGTCGTCACGGTGTCGGATCCGTCGCGATAGGTTACCTGTACCAACCGGGCCTTGAGGGCTTGAGGCGTTACCAGCGAATAGAGCCGGTAGGCGATATATTCGCGCATCACCGCAGCTTCGAAACTGTCGCGGTCGCGGCAGTGTGTAACCAGTTTCATCCGGCTCTGCCGCGCAAACAGCGATTGCGGGGCTGGCTTTGCAGCCAGCTCGATACGCATTGGAGGAAAGTCGCAATTGACCCGAATGCGGCGCGAGACACCGCGCGCAGACAACATGATCGCGTGGCTTTCCCCTGCTGCTACCAGCTTGGCCGCATATGGCCTCGTCGAGCGTGGGGCCGCGCGAGCAATAGAGCGCACCGGTCCAATCAGTTCGATCGGGAGAAGTCCGTCTTCAGCAAAAAGAGGCGTTGTTTCCGTGGCTGCGCTGGCGTCCGCAGCATCGTCGGGCGCTGCCCAGACCTGGGTCGGCCCGGACAATGCCAGCGCAGCAAAAGCAAATACGAAACGGATTGCCATTTCAGCCCTCCCCCATTTTCAGGTTCTGCCCCATAGCACGGACTGTCGTATTGGTAACGGCTCGACTTGAGGCGCGGCGATCGTTTGACAAGCGTCCCCATGGTTCCTACATGGCCACGCAACCGCTTGCTTCGAGCAAGGCTGATTCATACGCGGGGATCGGTCTCAGGATGGAGGCAGCGGGCAACCACAATCGCGACGCTTAGATGAAAGCTGCAGCAGCGCCACCGGGAAGGTCGCGCCTAGTGCTGCGGCCTTTGTGCGTCCCGGCAGTGGTGCCAATCCTTGCGTTTCGAAAAAGATTTCCTGCCGGCGGGACTTATCTTCGCCGGCGTATTTGAGAAGAGGCGACACTCCTCCCATGGCTACCAAGGCGAAGAAGAAGGCCCAGACCGCCGTCAAGGCATCGGGTACCTCCAAGCGGCGCATCCGCAAGATTTTCGGCGACATCCACGAAGTGGTGAAAATGCCGAACTTGATTGAGGTCCAGCGCGAGAGCTACGAACAGTTCCTGCGCTCGAACAAGGAGATCGATTACGTCTCCGGCCTCGAGAAGACGCTGCGTTCGGTATTTCCGATTCGCGATTTCGCCGGCACCGCCGAACTCGACTTCGTTCACTACGAACTGGAACCGCCCAAGTACGACACCACCGAGTGTCGCCAGCGCGGCATCACTTATGCCGCCCCGATGAAGGTCACGCTGCGCCTGATCGTCTTCGAGGTCGACCAGGAAACCGAAACTCGTTCGGTGCTCGATATCAAGGAGCAGGACGTATACATGGGCGACATGCCGCTCATGACCGAGAACGGCACCTTCATCATCAACGGAACCGAGCGTGTCATCGTGTCGCAGATGCACCGTTCGCCGGGTGTGCTGTTCGACCATGACCGGGGCAAGACCCACAGTTCGGGTAAGCTGCTTTTCGCTGCGCGGGTCATTCCCTACCGCGGCTCGTGGCTCGATTTCGAATTCGACGCCAAGGACATCGTCAATGTCCGCATCGACCGCAAGCGCAAGCTGCCGGTCACCGCATTGCTTTATGCGCTTGGCCTCGACAGCGAGCAGATCCTCGAGCATTTCTACGACACGATCGTCTGGAAGCGGGCCAAGGACGGCTGGAAGATTCCGTTCGTTCCCGAACAATGGCGCGGTATCAAGCCGACCTTCTCGGTGGCCGACGCCAAGACCGGCGAGGAAGTCTTCCCCGCCAACCAAAAGATCAGCCCCCGCGCCGCCAACAAGGCTGCAAAGGACGGTCTCAAGGACCTGCTGCTGCCGACCGAGGAAGTGTTCGCACGCTATGCCGCGCGTGACATGATCGACGAGTCGACCGGCCGTATCTATATCGAGGCCGGCGAAGAAGTTTCGCCCGACAACCTCGAAGTGCTCGACGCCGCCGGCATCGACAGCCTCGAACTGCTCGACATCGACCATGTCGGCACCGGTCCGTGGATCCGCAACACCCTGGCCGTCGACAAGGCCGAGAACCGCGACGAAGGTCTGGAAGCGATCTACAAGGTCATGCGTCCGGGCGAACCGCCGACCAAGGAAACCGCGGAAGCCCTGTTCGAAGGCCTGTTCTTCGACAGCGAGCGCTACGACCTGTCAGCTGTTGGCCGCGTCAAGCTCAACATGCGTCTCGACCTCGATGCCGAAGACACCGTGACCACGCTGCGCAAGGAAGACATCCTTGCCGTGGTCAAGGAACTGGTCGGCCTCAAGGACGGCAAGGGCGACGTCGACGATATCGACAATCTCGGCAATCGCCGGGTCCGCTCGGTCGGCGAACTGCTGGAAAACCAGTACCGCGTCGGCCTGCTGCGCATGGAGCGCGCGGTCAAGGAACGCATGAGCAGTGTCGATGTCTCGACTGTCATGCCGAACGATCTCATCAACGCCAAGCCGGCGGTTGCCGCAGTGCGCGAATTCTTCGGTTCGAGCCAGCTTTCGCAGTTCATGGACCAGACCAACCCGCTGTCCGAAGTCACCCACAAGCGCCGCGTGTCGGCGCTTGGCCCGGGCGGCCTGACCCGCGAACGCGCGGGCTTCGAAGTGCGCGACGTTCACCCGACGCACTACGGTCGCATCTGTCCGATTGAAACGCCTGAAGGCCCCAACATCGGCCTCATCAACTCGCTTTCGACCTTCGCCCGCGTCAACAAGTACGGCTTCATCGAAACGCCTTACCGCGTAGTGAAGGATGGCAAGGTCACCAGCGAGGTGATCTACCTGTCGGCGATGGAAGAGCAGAAGCACACCGTTGCGCAGGCTTCGGCCGATCTCAACGATGATGGCTCCTTCGTCGAGGAACTGATCTCGGCGCGCCAGAACGGGGACAACCTGATGGCCCCGCGTGAATCGATCACGCTGATGGATGTCAGCCCCAAGCAGCTCGTCTCGGTCGCCGCATCGCTTATTCCGTTCCTGGAAAACGATGACGCCAACCGCGCACTGATGGGCTCGAACATGCAGCGCCAGGCCGTGCCGCTGGTCAAGGCCGAAGCGCCTTGGGTCGGCACCGGCATGGAAGAAACGGTGGCCCGCGATTCGGGCGCCGCGATCACTGCCACGCGTGGCGGGATCGTCGACCAGGTCGACGCCACCCGTATCGTCATCCGCGCCATCGGCGATGTCGAAGCTGGCCAGTCCGGCGTCGATATTTACACGCTGCAGAAATTCCAGCGCTCGAACCAGAACACCTGCATCAACCAGCGCCCGCTGGTGAAGGTGGGCGAGACGGTTGAAACCGGTGACGTTATTGCCGACGGCCCCTCGACCGACCTCGGCGAACTGGCGTTGGGCAAGAACAGCCTCGTCGCGTTCATGCCGTGGAACGGCTACAACTACGAGGATAGTATCCTCATCTCCGAACGCATCGTGAAGGACGACGTGTTCACCTCGATCCATATCGAGGAGTTCGAAGTCATGGCCCGTGACACCAAGCTGGGCCCAGAAGACATCACCCGCGACATTCCGAATGTCGGCGAGGAAGCCCTGCGCAACCTCGACGAGGCCGGAATTGTCTACATTGGTGCCGAAGTGCACCCGGGCGACATCCTGGCGGGCAAGATCACGCCCAAGGGCGAAAGCCCGATGACGCCGGAGGAAAAACTCCTCCGCGCGATCTTCGGCGAAAAGGCCAGTGACGTGCGTGACACCTCGCTCCGCCTGCCGCCCGGTGTTGCCGGCACGGTCGTCGAGGTGCGTGTGTTCAACCGTCACGGTATCGAGATCGATGACCGTACGCGTGCGATCCAGCACGAGGAAATCGAGCGCCTGCGCAAGGATAGCCAGGACGAACGCGCGATCCTCAACCGGGCGACCTATAACCGTCTGCGCGACATGCTGCTCGGCCAGACCGCTTCTGCCGCGCCCAAGGGCGTCAAGAAGGGTTCGGAAATCACCGAAGACATGCTCGAGGGTATCGACCGGCACGAATGGTTCAAGTTCGCCGTGGCCGACGATCAGCGCCAGGCGCAGATCGAGGCGGTCAAGTCTCAGTATGACGAAGCCGTCAAGGGCATCGACGACAAGTTCGATGACCGCAAGGAGAAGCTCGAACGCGGTGACGAACTGGCGCCGGGCGTGCTCAAGATGGTCAAGGTCTTCGTCGCGGTGAAGCGCAAGCTGCAACCGGGCGACAAGATGGCCGGCCGCCACGGGAACAAGGGCGTGATTTCACGCATCCTGCCGATTGAGGACATGCCGTTCCTTGAAGACGGTACACCGGTCGACATCGTGCTCAACCCGCTCGGCGTGCCGAGCCGCATGAACGTCGGACAGATCTTCGAAACCCATCTTGGTTTCGCGGCGCGCGGGCTTGGCCAACAGGTCAAGGCGGCGCTGGAAGACTGGCGCATGGCCAATCCCGATCCGCAGGCCGGCAAGCCGCCCGAAGCGGTCAAGGAAACGCTGCAGAAGGTCTATGGCGATCGCTATGCGGACGACATTTCCGGCCGTAGCGATGCCGAGATCATCGAGCTTGCAAACAACCTGACCGCCGGCGTTCCGATGGGCACCCCGGTGTTCGACGGCGCGCGCGAAGGCGACGTGACGATCCAGCTCGAAATGGCAGGCATCGACAGCGACGGACAGTCGGTCCTCTACGATGGACGTACGGGTGAAGCGTTCGACCGCAAGGTCACCGTGGGCATTATCTATATGCTCAAGTTGCATCACTTGGTCGACGACAAGATCCATGCCCGTTCGATCGGCCCCTACAGCCTCGTCACCCAGCAGCCGCTGGGCGGTAAGGCCCAGTTCGGCGGCCAGCGTTTCGGCGAGATGGAGGTCTGGGCACTGCAGGCTTACGGCGCTGCCTACACGCTGCAGGAAATGCTCACGGTCAAGTCCGACGACGTCGTCGGCCGGACCAAGGTTTACGAAGCGATCGTCAAGGGTGACGACACCTTCGAAGCCGGCATCCCGGAAAGCTTCAACGTGCTCGTCAAGGAAATGCGCTCGCTCGGCCTCAACGTCGAACTCTCCTCGTTCTCGGACGGGGAAGACGATGATGGCATGAAGATCGCAGCTGAGTAGCTAGGAGACATGGGCAGCCCCCGCCGCTTGGCGGAGGCTGCCATTGAAACAATGCGTATCTCGAGGATCATCAGGAACCTGGCTGGCGCCAAGGGCGTGGTCATCCGGCGCGAGCCGGACGGCACGCCGCTGCGCAGCCTGTTGGCGGACCTCCATCCTGTCCGGACCGAGCACGATCTCATCCGGCTTGGAGGGGAAACCGACGGCGGTTACCTGGTGCCCAACGATCTCGACGGGATTGTCGCGGTGTTCTCGCCCGGCGTCGATCAGACGGCCGAGTTCGAGCGGGAGTGCATTGCCCGCGGGATGCGCAGCTTTCAGGCCGACGGTTCGATCGAGCGTTCGCCTCTGGAACATGATGCCAATGAATTCGATGCCAAGTTCATCGGTATCGAGAGCAATGGCGACACCATCACGCTTGACGACTGGATTGCAGCCAAGCAGCCGGGTTCAGATGATCTCATGCTCCAGATGGACATCGAGGGTCATGAGTGGCTTACGCTGGCGCAGGTCAGTGAAGCGACGCTCAAGCGCTTTCGCGTCATGGTGCTAGAGCTGCATCATCTCGATGCCCTGGCCACCGATTTCGGACGCTTGGTCCTGCCCTCGGTCATCAAGCGCCTGACCCGGCATTTCGACGTCGTCCACATGCACGCCAACAATCAGGCCGAGCCGCTTGTCACCCGCGACGGCGAATTGATCGAGCTGATCGAGATTACCCTGCTGCGAAAGGACCGTTCCATGCAACGCGACCCGGTTACACAGCTGCCGCATCCGCTGGATCGCGACAACGTCCCCAACAGGCCCCCTGTCCAGCTCCCACCCACATTGTCCGGCTTGCACTGACCCCGTCACCGCACGCCCGAAGTAGAAATTTAGAAGCCGCCGCGAGGCGCATCAGGAACCGACAAACGCCATGAACGAACTGACAAAATTCACCAACCAGCTGGCCAAGCCGGAAACGTTCGACCAGATCCAGATCGGCATCGCGAGCCCCGAGCGTATTCGTTCGTGGTCCTTCGGCGAAATCAAGAAGCCTGAAACGATCAACTACCGGACGTTCAAGCCTGAGCGTGACGGCCTGTTCTGTGCGCGCATCTTCGGCCCGGTGAAGGATTACGAGTGCCTGTGCGGCAAGTACAAGCGCATGAAGTACAAGGGCGTGGTGTGCGAGAAGTGCGGCGTCGAGGTCACCGTGACCAAGGTTCGCCGCGAGCGCATGGGCCACATTGAGCTGGCCGCTCCGGTGGCGCATATCTGGTTCCTCAAGTCGCTGCCGAGCCGCATCGGCTTGCTGCTCGACATGCAGCTGAAGCAGCTCGAGCGGGTGCTCTATTTCGAACATTACATCGTCACCGAACCGGGCCTCACTCCGCTGGAGAAATTCCAGCTGCTGACCGAAGACGAACTGCTCGAAGCGCAGGACGAGTATGGCGAAGACGCCTTCACCGCCGGGATTGGCGCCGAAGCGGTCAAGATCATGCTGATGGACCTCGATCTCGAACAGGAGAAAGAGGACCTGCTGGAAGAGCTGGCGACAACCAAGTCCAAGCTCAAGCCGGCCAAGATCATCAAGCGTCTCAAAGTTGTCGAGAGCTTCATCGAGTCGGGCAACCGTCCCGAGTGGATGATCCTCGAAGTCGTGCCGGTTATCCCGCCCGAACTGCGCCCGCTGGTGCCGCTCGATGGTGGCCGTTTCGCGACGTCCGATCTCAACGACCTCTATCGTCGCGTCATCAACCGCAACAATCGCCTCAAGCGCCTGATCGAACTGCGCGCGCCGGACATCATCGTCCGCAACGAGAAGCGCATGTTGCAGGAATCGGTCGACGCCCTGTTCGACAATGGTCGCCGTGGCCGCGTGATCACGGGTGCCAACAAGCGTCCGCTGAAATCGCTGTCCGACATGCTCAAGGGCAAGCAGGGCCGCTTCCGCCAGAACCTGCTCGGCAAGCGCGTCGACTATTCGGGTCGTTCGGTCATCGTGACCGGTCCCGAACTCAAGCTGCACCAGTGCGGCCTGCCCAAGAAGATGGCGCTCGAGCTGTTCAAACCGTTCATCTACGCCCGGCTCGATGCCAAGGGCCTGTCGATGACGCTCAAGCAGGCCAAGAAGTGGGTCGAGAAGGAACGCAAGGAAGTCTGGGATATCCTGGATGAAGTGATCCGCGAACACCCGGTGCTGCTCAACCGCGCTCCGACGCTCCACCGTCTCGGCATCCAGGCGTTCGAGCCCGTGCTGATCGAAGGCAAGGCAATCCAGCTGCACCCGCTCGTCTGCTCGGCCTTCAACGCCGACTTCGATGGTGACCAGATGGCGGTCCACGTGCCGCTTTCGCTGGAAGCCCAGCTCGAAGCGCGCGTGCTGATGATGAGCACCAACAACATCCTCTCGCCTGCCAACGGCAAGCCGATCATCGTGCCTTCGCAGGACATGGTGCTGGGCCTCTATTACCTGTCGATGGAACGCCAGGAAAAGACCCCTGAGTATATCGAGGAGAAGGACGGCACCAAGATCGAGAAGCTGCCGCGCTTCTCCGATATGGCCGAGGTTCACCAGGCGCTGGAAACCAAGTCGGTTACGCTGCACACGCGCATCATCGCTCGCGTGCCGCAGGCCGAAGAGGACGGCAAGCCGGTGATGAAACGCTTCGTCACGACGCCGGGCCGTATGTTGATCGGTGAATGCCTGCCCAAGAACCACAAGGTTCCCTACGACATCGTCAACCGGCTCCTGACCAAGAAGGAAATCGGCGACGTCATTGACCAGGTCTATCGCCACACCGGTCAGAAGGACACGGTGCTGTTCGCCGACGCCATCATGGTGCTGGGCTTCCGCCACGCGTTCAAGGCCGGCATCAGCTTTGGCAAGGACGACATGATCATCCCCGACAGCAAGGTCGGCATGATCGAGGAAACCAAGTCGCAGGTGGCCGATTACGAGCAGCAGTACCAGGACGGCCTGATCACCCAGCAGGAAAAATACAACAAGGTGATCGACGCCTGGAGCCGTTGCGGTGACCAGGTCGCCGACGCGATGATGGCCGAGATCAAGTCTCAGACCTTCGACAAGGATGGCAAGGAATCGCAGATCAACTCGATCTACATGATGAGCCACTCCGGTGCGCGTGGTTCGCCGGCGCAGATGAAGCAGCTGGCCGGTATGCGCGGCCTGATGGCCAAGCCGTCGGGCGAGATCATCGAGAACCCGATCATCTCGAACTTCAAGGAAGGCCTGACCGTCCTTGAATACTTCAACTCGACCCACGGCGCGCGTAAGGGCCTGGCCGATACCGCGCTCAAGACCGCGAATTCGGGCTACCTGACCCGCCGCCTCGTCGACGTGTCGCAGGATTGCGTCATCGTCGAAGAGGACTGCAAGACCGACAACGCGCTCGAAATGCGTGCGATCGTGCAGGGCGGTTCGGTGATCGCCTCGCTGGGCGAACGTATCCTTGGCCGTACGCTGACCGAGGACCTCGTCAACGCCAAGACCGGCGAAGTGATCGTCAAGGCCGGCACGCTGCTGGACGAACCGATGGTCAAGGAAATCGAGGAGGCCGAAGTACAGGTCGCCAAGATCCGCTCGCCGCTGGTTTGCGAAGCCGACCAGGGCGTGTGTGGTACGTGCTACGGTCGTGACCTTGCGCGCGGTACGCCGGTCAACATCGGTGAAGCCGTGGGCGTCATCGCGGCCCAGTCGATCGGCGAGCCGGGCACGCAGCTGACGATGCGGACCTTCCACATCGGCGGCGCCGCGCAGCTCAACGAAACCTCGCACCTCGAAGCGATCTCGGACGGCAAGGTCGAATATCGCGACATGCCGACGATTATCGACAAGAAGGGTCGTATCCTCAGTCTCGCCCGCAATGGCGAGCTGGCAGTGATCGACGCCGAAGGTCGCGAGCGTGAAATCCACAAGGTGCCTTACGGTACCGTCCTGATGCACAAGGACGGCGCCAAGGTGAAGGAAGGCGATCGCCTGGCCGAGTGGGATCCGTTCACCCTGCCGATCATCACCGAGCAGTCCGGCTTGGTGAAGTTCCATGACCTTGTCGAAAGCGTGACGCTGGAAGAACAGGTCGACGATGCAACCGGCATTGCCCAGCGTATCGTTACCGAGAACCGGGCGACTGGCCGCAAGAAGAAGGAAGACCTGCGTCCGCGCATGACCCTTCTCGGCGAAGGCCAGACCGATGACGGCGAAACCGAAGCGCAGCGCTATATGCTCGCACCGGGCACGACGCTGTCGGTCGAGGATGGCCAGAAGGTCGACGCGGGCGATATTCTTGCCCGTGCCAGCCGTGAAGCGGCCAAGACCCGCGACATCACCGGCGGTCTGCCGCGTGTTGCCGAGCTGTTCGAAGCGCGTATTCCGAAGGACAACGCGATTATCGCCAAGATTTCCGGCAAGATCGAATTCGTCCGGGAATACAAGGCCAAGCGCAAGATCGCGATTGTTCCCGAGGAAGGTGATCCGGTGGAATACCTGGTCCCCAAGACCAAGGTAATCGACGTCCAGGAAGGCGACTTCGTGAAGAAGGGCGACACCCTGATTTCGGGCAGCCCGAACCCGCACGACATCCTCGATGTCCTCGGGGTCGAAGCGCTGGCCGAATATCTCGTCAACGAGATCCAGGAAGTCTACCGACTGCAGGGCGTGAAGATCAACGACAAGCACATCGAGGTGATCGTTCGCCAGATGCTGCAGAAAGTCGAGATCACCAATGGTGGCGATACCGTTCTGCTTCCGGGCGAACAGGTCGATCGCGAAGAAATGGACGAGGCCAACGCCAAGCTGACCAAGTCCAAGAAGCCGGCTACGGGCACTCCGGTGCTGCTCGGCATCACCAAGGCCAGCCTGCAAACACGTTCGTTCATCTCGGCCGCTTCGTTCCAGGAAACCACCCGCGTGCTTACGCAGGCTTCGGTTGAAGGGAAGAAGGACACGCTGATCGGACTCAAGGAGAACGTGATTGTAGGTCGCCTGATCCCGGCCGGTACCGGCGCTGGTATGAACCGCATGCGCGTCACCGCCTCGGCCCGCGATGCTGCACTGCGTGCGCAGTGGAAAAAGCAGCAGGAGGCCCTGGCTGCCGACGAAGCTGCGAAAGCAGTCCCGGCAGAGAAGGAACCGGAAGCCGAAGTGATGGATGCCGATGCCATGGCTGCGGCCATGGGTGGTGGCGATGCCAAGCCAGAGGCTGCACCCGCTCCCGAGGCTACCGAAACCGACGCCGTGGAGCAGAGCGACAGCTAAGCTCCAACGTCACGGACCAAACAAAAGGCCCCGCCGGAGCGATCCGGCGGGGCTTTTCTTTGCGGCGCAGGCAACCAGACGACTGCTCCACACTTTGCTCGCATTAGGCAAACAGCCGCGCTAACGGCAATGCATGACCACCATCACCCGCTTCGCTCCATCTCCCACAGGTCGTCTGCATGTCGGAAATATCCGCACGGCGCTGCACAACTGGATGCTCGCCAGGAAAAACGGGGGGAAATTCCTGCTGCGGATCGACGATACCGATGCCGAGCGATCGCGCGAGGAGTATGTCGACGCGATCCGGGCCGATCTGGCGTGGCTGGGGCTGGAGCCCGATGGCGAAGAGCGCCAGTCGGAACGGCTCGAGAAGTACCAGGCGGCTTTCGATGCGCTGCGCGAGGCCGGACGGATATACCCGGCCTACGAGACCGCGCAGGAGCTGGAAATCAAGCGCAAGATCCAGCTCGGACGCGGGCTGCCGCCAATCTATGACCGTGCAGCGCTCCGGTTGAGTGATGAAGAACGCGCGGCGAAAGAGGTCGAGGGCGTCGCCCCGCACTGGCGCTTCAAGCTCGACCATGACGAAGCGATTGCCTGGGAAGACGGCGTGCGCGGCGCGTCCAAATTCGATCCGGCCACGCTCTCCGACCCGGTCGTCCGGCGCGCCGATGGCAGCTGGCTCTACATGCTTCCGAGCACCGTCGACGATATCGACATGGGGGTGACCCACGTGCTGCGAGGAGAGGATCACGTTTCCAATACTGCCGTGCAATTACAGATGTTTACCGCACTTTATGCTGTGCAGCATAAATCATCGCCGCAAGTGCCCGAATTCGCTCATGAGGCGCTGCTGGTGGGCAAGGAAGGCAAGCTTTCGAAGCGGCTGGGTTCGCTTGGTTGCGACGCCTTTCGCGAACGCGGGATCGAGCCTGTATCGATCATCGCTCTGCTGGCGCGGCTGGGCACATCGCTTCCCGTAGAGCCGATTGCCGAGCGGGAGCGACTGATCGAGACCTTCGATCTTTCGACCTTCGGCCGCGCTCCTGCGAAGTTCGACGATGCCGAGCTCGAGCGGGTCAATACCGCGATTGTCCACCAGATGGACTTCGAAGATGTGCGGCAGCGTCTGCCTGCGGGGATTGACGAGGCCGGCTGGCATGCGATCCGGCCCAACCTGTCTCATGTCGATGAAGCCGGGGAGTGGTGGCGCCTGGTCACCGGGCCCATCGAACAACCCGATTTCTCCGATCAGGATCGGAACTATCTCGCCGTAGCGGCGCAGACATTGTCCTGGAGCGAAGATCCGTGGCACGCGCTGACCAGTGCGCTCAAGGAGGCTACAGGGCGCAAGGGCAAGCCATTGTTCCTGCCGCTGCGGCAGGCTCTTACCGGGATGGACCACGGCCCCGACATGGCCGAGCTGCTACCGCTGATCGGCGAAGGTGAGGCACGAGCACGGCTGGAACGCGCGGCCAATTGATGCTGGGGTTAGCCAGCGATAATCGAGTGTGACACTTCTTCGATGCTGCCGGTCACGAGCAACGGACTGCCGCCGACCATGCCGACCAGTGTCTGGCCATTCTCGCCAGTCCTGAGCCAAGCGATATTGCCTGCAACGACGAGATAATCGCCACCGCGTGATGGAAGCCTTACAAATTTCATAGTTCTGTTCCTGACGAGGTGCACCATAGGCCCGCAGGAGCGCGATTAGTGTTAACGTGCGGCCACTTCTTTGCCGGGTGCAGCGCAGGGCTGCCCCGACACTGAATCTCAGGCGCGTCGCTTTTCCCAGCCTAGCAATGCGATCGCCAATACCACCGGGATGAGCGACAGCGCGCCGAAGCGGATATCGCCAGTGGAAAAAATCATCATGCTCGATGCCAGGAAACCGGCTGCCACAAGGGCCAATCCGGCAACTCGGGTCCGGGCAAAGACCGACGCCGCGGCTCCTGCGATTTGCACCAGCCCCAAGGGCACGAGCCACAGAGCACTCACCCCTGCTTCGCGGAAAAATGCGATTTCCTGCGGCATATTCGCCAGTTTGGCCCCGCCCGCTGCAAGGCTCATCAAAACCAGGGCGGCGAGCAGGCCGTAGGCGACGATCTTCATCTGGTTTCGTCTTCGCCGGCCTGGTGACGATCCAACTCGTCGCCGGCGAGCGTCACCACGTGGAGCAAATTGGTGCTGCCTGGCGTACCGAACGGCACGCCCGCGAGCGCGATAAGCTTGCTGCCGGCGCTGCCAAATCCGTGCCGAAGCGCCATCCGCTTGCCCTTGGCAATCATCTCTTCGAAGCTACCGATATCCTTGGTCGCCACGGCATGCGCGCCCCACAGCAGGGCCAGCCGGCGCGCGGTTTTCATCGACGGAGTAAGCACCAGCATCGGCACGCTGGGCCGTTCGCGGGCAACCCGTCGCGCGGTCGAGCCGCTGCCGGTGAAGACGGTGATAGCGCTGATCGACACGGTATCGGCGATGGTCATGCAGGCATGGCTCAGCGCATCGGCGGTGGTAGGGTCGGGCGGGGTGTCGAGAAGGCGCACGCGCTGGATGTAATCGCCGTCGCGTTCCACCTGGACCGCGATCTTGTGCATGATGGTGACCGCTTCCTCGGGCCACTCTCCGGCCGCTGTTTCGGCCGAGAGCATGACCGCGTCAGCCCCATCATAGACGGCGTTTGCCACGTCGGAGACTTCCGCGCGGGTCGGGGCAGGGCTTTCGATCATGCTTTCGAGCATCTGCGTCGCCACGATCACCGGCTTGCCTTTGAGCCGGGTCTTGTTGACGATCTGCTTTTGCAGCGGCGGCACTTCCTGCGGCTCGAGTTCGACACCGAGGTCGCCGCGGGCAACCATGATGCCGTCGGACATCTCGATGATCTCGTCGAGCCGGCGGATCGCCATCGGCTTTTCAATCTTGGCACACAGCGCCCCGCGTCCGCCCATCAGGCGGCGCGCCTCGGCCAGATCTTCGGGCCGCTGAACGAAGCTGAGGCCGATCCAGTCGGCACCCTGGTCCATGGCAAATTCGAGATCCTTGCGGTCCTTGTCGGTCATTGCCGGAATCGGGATCTCGGCGTCGGGTACGTTGACGCCCTTGCGGTCGGAGATCACCCCGCCGACTTCGGCCGAGCAGAAGATCCGGTCCTCGTTGGCTTCCTTCACCACCAGCCTGATCTTGCCGTCATTGATGAGCAGCCGCTGGCCCTTGCTCAGCAGCCCGAACAGCTCGGGATGCGGCAGTTCGACACGGGTCTCGTCACCGGGTTCGGGATTGCGGTCGAGGGTAAAGTGACCCGAATGGCGGATCACCGCCTTGCCGCCCTTGAAGGTGCCGACCCGCAGCTTGGGACCCTGGAGGTCGCACAGGATCGCCACCGGACGGTAGAATTCGCGCTCGAGATCGCGGATCGCCCTGATGGTGGCGGCATGGGTGGCGTGGTCGCCATGGCTCATATTGACGCGGAACGCGTCGGCACCGGCCTTGTAGAGGCGGCGCAGCATGGCAGGGTCGCTGCTGGCCGGACCGACCGTAGCGAGAATCTTGACCTTGCGGCCACGGGGATCGAGCTTTTGCATTGCGCGCAGGCTATGGCACAGCCGCAAGGCAACTCAAGGGATAGTAACAATGGATACGAATGCGCCTGACCCCCAAGCCGACCCGCTCGACCAGCTAGATGACGCCGTGGCCGCTGCGGCCTTTCGCCGGCTGGTGCGCCATCTTCGCCATCGCCATGATGCGCAGAATATCGAGCTGATGGGCCTGGCCGGCTTCTGCCGCAATTGCCTGGCGGACTGGATCCGCGACGCCGGATATGAGGGCGACAAGGCGGCCGCGCGCGAACTCATCCACGGCATGCCGGTGGAAGATTGGAAGGCGACCCGCCAGAAGCCCGCGACCGAGCAGCAGGTCGCGGCGATGGAGGCGAGCATCGCCAGGAACCGGGCGGATCTGCGCTAGGACTACAAAACACACAGGAATTATTTTCACAGGTGGTTCAATCGCCGCTGCGGGCTGGCTATCGAGCCTGCAACCCGATTCTCATTTACATACCGGAGACCATGATGGCCGAAGCAACCGATGACCGCCTGCGCCTGCTGATCGAGCGCGTCGAGCGCCTCGAAGAAGAGAAGAAGGGCATCGCCGACGACATTCGCGATGTCTATGCCGAGGCCAAGGCGGTCGGCTACGATCCCAAGATCATGCGTCAGATCGTGCGCCTGCGGAAGATGAAGCCCGACGATCGCAGCGAGCAGGAAACCATCCTGGAAACCTACAAGGCCGCGCTCGGCATGGGTTGAACCCGGCAGTTTGTGTGTTAACGTCCTAACACACTTAGACCAGCTTGGAGACGATAGATGGCAGGCCCCTGGAAAGACGCGCGCGGATTGATCGTGACCACCACACCGACGATCGAGGGGCGGCCGATCAAGGACTATCTCGGCATCGTCACCGGCGAAGTCATTGTCGGCGCCAATTTGTTCCGCGACCTGTTCGCCAATATCCGCGACATCGTGGGCGGGCGTTCGGGCAGTTACGAGCGTATCTTGGCCGAGGCGCGCGAGCAGGCGATCCAGGAACTGCAGGCCGAAGCCGCCAGCCGCGGCGGCAATGCCGTGGTCGGCGTCGACCTCGATTACGAAGTGATCGGCGACACCGGCTCGATGCTGATGGTCAGCGCCAGTGGGACAGCAGTCAAGGTCTGACCCTTTAGGACACATTGGATTGAAGCGCGGGCGCGGCTGGGCTAGGCCGCGCTCCTAATCTTTTCAGCCAATCGAGACAGAGTCCCCATGGCAGGCCATTCCAAATTCAAGAACATCATGCACCGCAAGGGTGCACAGGACAAAAAGCGTTCCAATCTGTTTTCCAAGCTCAGCCGCGAGATCACCGTGGCAGCGAAGATGGGCACGCCCGACCCCGACATGAACCCGCGCCTGCGGCTGGCGGTCAACACCGCCAAGGCGCAGTCCATGCCGAAGGACAATATCCAGCGCGCAATCGATAAGGCCACCGCTGGGGATGACGATAATTACGAGGAAGTGCGCTACGAGGGCTATGGCCCGGGCGGCAGTGCGATCATCGTCGAGGCACTGACCGACAACCGCAACCGCACCGCCACTGCCGTGCGTACTGCCTTTGCCAAGAATGGTGGAAACCTCGGGACCGAAGGTTCGGTCGCACACGGTTTCGAACGGCTCGGCTATATCGAATACGGCCCCGAAGCCGGTGACGAGGAAAAGGTCCTCGAAGCCGCGCTGGAAGCCGGCGCGGAGGATATCCAGTCGTCCAAGGACGGCCACGAGATCTGGACCGCGGCCGAGGACCTGCACGAAGTCGCCTCCAGCCTCGAAAAGGCGCTGGGCGAGGCGCGCGAGGTCAAGCTGGCATGGAAGCCCAACATCACCGTCGAGCTGGACGAGAAGGATGCCGGCGTCCTGCTCAAGCTGGTCGACATGCTCGACGATGACGACGACGTGCAGACCGTGTGGGGCAATTACGACATCTCCGACGAGGTGATGGAGAAGCTGGGCTGATGTGGAGCCTCGTCGCCAAGGCGTTGCTCGCCGGGGCGATGATCGCGACCATTGCCGAGATCGGCAAGCGGCTGCCCGCCATGGCGGCGCTGGTGGCATCGCTGCCGCTGGTCTCGGTGCTTGGCATGATCTTCCTGTGGCACGCCCGCCCCGATGCGGAGAACATGGCGGTCCATGCCCAGTCGACCTTCTGGTTCGTCCTGCCCAGCCTGCCGATGTTCCTGCTGATGCCGGTGCTGCTGCGATCGGGGGTCGGGTTCTGGGCGTCATTGGCCATTGGCTGCGCACTGACCGTGGCGCTGTACCTGATGATGGTGCAGTTCGGCCCACGGCTGGGCATCAGGTTCTGATTCCTTGCTGATCCTCGGCCTCGATCCCTCGCTCAGCTGCACCGGCTGGGGCGTGGTCCGGACCGAGGGATCGCGGCTGGCCCATATTGCCAACGGACAGGTCAAGACCGACGCCAAGGCGCCGATCGCCGAGCGGCTGCATCACCTGTACGATGCCATCCGTGCGGTCATCGCCACCCATGCGCCCGACCGGGCAGCGGCGGAGGAAATCTTCGTCAACAAGAACCCGCAATCCACGCTCAAGCTGGCGCAGGCGCGCGGCTGCGTGCTGGCGGCCTGCGCTGCCGGCGGCATCACCGTCAACGAACACGCCGCGCGGCTCGTCAAGAAATCGGTTGTCGGCACCGGCGCGGCGGACAAGGCGCAGGTCCAGGCCATGCTCAAGGTGCTGTTGCCCGGTGCCGCCATCGCCGGAGCCGACGCCGCCGACGCGCTGGCCGTCGCCATCGCCGACGCGCATCTGGTTCGGTAACGTGGATTGGTGTTGGTTATTGGGGGGGAAAGCGGACTTAGTCGCACAGGTCGTTGCGGCGGTATCCATCAATCCATTGTGCAATCACTTCTTCCGGTGGCGGCGCAACATCCACAATGCGTGATGCATAAAAATCGCGCGGGTATGCGTTCAAATGACCAAAAGTCCCCTTTGACACCGTTACCCAGCCTTCAACCTCGATGGTCGCAAATCCCGGATGGAACGACGAGTCTTGGATACAGCCCCGAAGGTAATCTCGATCCAATTGTTCATCCAAGAGATCGCCACACCCGTCTTGCGGGCAATGAAACCAAGACCGCGTGTCGCCGGGACCAAACTCTCTAGGAACAGGCGGAAAGTCAGAACTAGAGAAATTTGAGGCTTCAAACCCAGTTTTCAGAAGGCCCTTGTAGCTCCCAACGGGCGCCAAAATAGCGCAGCCTACTTCATCCGGCTCAAGTTCACTTGGTATGGAATAATTCGGTAGCCCAACGGCATACGCGGAATGCAGGATGGATGGTCTATCAATCCAATACCATGTGGTCAGTCCAACGGCGGTAACCAGCAACCCGACGAGAATAGCTTTGAGCTTCGTCATATCGAGGGGAGGCTACCCGAAATTCTAATGACGGCAACTGGGTCGTTACCAACCGTTGTCGCCTAGAACTTGCGAGCGATCTCCAGCCTATCTGTCCTACAATTGTCTGGATCGCTATAGCGAGATCATGGTGCCCGATGCCCTGGTGAGAATTCCAATTTCCTGTCACCATGAGCACCTATCGTTTTTGCGCCTGAACCCTGTTCCATGTGTTCCATCCTGTAGGACTTCCCGCATGATCTACCTCTACGGCATCCCCAACTGCGACACGGTCAAGAAGGCCCGCAAGTGGCTCGACGCCAACGGCGTCGAATACAGCTTCCATGACTACAAGAAGGAAGGTGCCGAGCGCGAAAAGCTCGAGCGCTGGGCCGACAGCGTAGGCTGGGAAGTGCTGCTCAACCGCCGTGGCACGACCTTCCGCAAGCTGGACGAGGCCGACAAGGCCGATATCGACCGCGACAAGGCTATTGCGCTGATGACCCAGCACCCGAGCATGATCAAACGGCCGGTCGCCATGCACGAGGACGGCCAGCGGATCCTGGTCGGCTTCGATGAAAGCGAGTGGGAAAACGCCTGGGCCTGATGCTGGGCTAGCGGGCCATGCGCTGGCCGGTCAGGCGCGGTGCGCGGTCAGGATGTAATTGAGCGAGACATCATCGCTCAGGTGCAGGCCCTTGAGCGGCGAATAGGCGATCCCGCGGGTTTCTGTGACGGTCAGCCCGTGCTCGCCCAACAGCCCGGTCAAATCCGCAGGCGTGATGAAGTCGTCCCAGTGATGCGTGCCCTTGGGCACCATGCCGATCTTTTCCGCAGCCCCCACCAGCAGCAGCCGCGATTGCGGGGTCCGGTTGGGGGTCGACAGGATCATCAGCCCGCCCGGTGCCAGCCGCGCGGCCAGCGAACCCACGAAAGCGGTCTTGTCGGCCACGTGCTCGATCACTTCGAGACAGGTGACGAGGTCGAATTGCCCCAGGCCCAGCTGGCCGAGTTCGCCGTGGCGATAGTCGATTGCCAGCCCGATCCGCTCCGCATGGGCGCTGGCCGCGGCGATGTTCTCCCTTGCGGCATCGACCCCGGTGACCCTCGCACCCAGCCGCGCCAGCGGTTCGCACAGCAGTCCGGCACCGCAGCCGACGTCCAGCGCGCACTTGCCCGCCAGCGGTGCACTGTCCTCGATATCGCCGCCCCATTGGGTGTCTATCGCTGCCCGGATGAAGGCGAGGCGGACAGGGTTGAGCCGGTGCAGCATCGCGCTGGAGCCCTTGGGGTCCCACCAGTCTGCCGCCAGCGCGCCGAAATGCGCCGCTTCCTCGGGTCGGATGGTATGGACTTCACGCAATTACATTGCTCCCTTGATGGCACGTTCGCTTACGCTTTCGAAAAGCCCGTCGCCCCAGCCCCTGGGCTCACCGCCGAACAACCAATCTGGCGGCGTGATTTCCGGCCCTTGGCCTGGAGGCAGGGGCGGGGTGAAATAGCCCAGCGCATAACTGCCCATGGCGTATCCCAGCAGCGCCTGCAATTCCGGCAAGAAATCCCCGGCGATGTCCGGAGGGCAGGAGAGGTACTGGTTCTCCTCCTGCCGCAACCAGCCGAGGCAATAGGTGAGGTTGAGACCCATGCGGTCGGCATCGCTGTCGTTGCGGCCACCCGAGTGGATTACGGATCCCGAGTAAACCAGTACCGAACCGGCCTCCATCTCGGCATAGGCGATCTCGTCCTCGTCGGCCTGACGGTCTGGCTCCCAGTGGTTGGACCCCGGCACCACCCGTGTCGCACCGTTCTCGATCGTAAAATCGGTCACTGCCCAGATCGTGTTCAATTGTGGTTCGAGGGTTGCCGGCAGATAGCCGCCCCAGGCCAGCCGGTCGCGGTGGAGCGGTTGGGCGCCCTGCTGCGGAAAGATCCGGATGAGTTGTGTCAGATGCAACTGAAAGGCATCGCAGAAGGGCTTGAGAAAATTCTCGCAGGCACCGATCAGGCGCTCGTCCATCACCAATTCGCGGCATGTATGCGAGCGTGCTACCAAAGCACCAGTGCGGGTGGTCCGACGGCCGGTAAAGTCGTCTTTGCCCATGTCCGTCGCCTCGACATAGGGCATGATCTCGGACTTCAGGCGCGATAATTGCCCTGCTGCCATCGCCGCATCGATTATGCAGGCACCATCTTTTCGCAAAGCCTGGGCGATGGTTTCCCCCGAAACGTTGGTGGGGAGGTGGGCAAGATGCGGCATGGCTGTGTCTCCGGGCAGCAATCAACGCTATTGCCGCTTAAACCGCAAGCTTGCTTGTCATCCGCGCGCTCGGTCCCTACTTCCCGGCGCTCTTGCTGGTTGAGCCTGGGAGCGTGGCTGTTGGCCCGTATCGTGATGAAATTCGGCGGCACCTCGATGGCGGGGACCGAGCGGATTCGCCGCGTCGCCAATCTAGTGCGCCGACAGGCCGCCAATGGCGACGAGGTCGCGGTGGTCGTCAGCGCGATGGCGGGTGAAACTGACCGGCTGGTCAATTTCTGCCGCGAAGCCAACGCGCTTTACGATCCGGCTGAATATGATGTGGTGGTGGCCAGCGGAGAGCAGGTTACCGCCGGGCTGCTGGCACTGACCCTGCAATCGCTCGGCTGCAAGGCGCGCAGTTGGCTCGGCTGGCAATTGCCGGTCCACACCGTATCCGCTCACGCCAAGGCGCGGATCGAGGATATCGAGAACGAGGCCCTGCTGGCCAGCCTCAAGAGCGGCACTATCGCTGTCATTCCCGGGTTTCAGGGAGTATCGGGTGAAGGCCGGATCAGCACGCTGGGGCGCGGTGGCTCGGATACCTCGGCGGTGGCAGTGGCGGCCGCGATCGATGCCGACCGCTGCGATATCTATACCGATGTCGACGGGGTCTATACCACCGACCCGCGTATCGTCGCCCGCGCGCGCAAGCAAAAAGCCGTGACCTACGAGGAAATGCTCGAACTCGCCTCGGTTGGCGCCAAGGTCTTGCAGACCCGCTCGGTCGGGCTTGCCATGAAAGAGGGCGTGCGGGTGCAGGTCCTCTCCAGCTTCGTCGACGACGATGCCACCCCCGCAGACGACCTTCCCGGCACGATGATCGTGTCGGAAGAGGAAATGGAACGCATTCTCGAGGAGAGCGACATGGAACGCCAGCTCGTCACCGGTATCGCGCATGACAAGAACGAGGCCAAGGTCATCCTGACCCGCGTGCCCGACAAGCCCGGCGCCGTGGCGCATATCTTCGAGCCGTTGGCCGAAGCCAGCATCAACGTCGACATGATCATCCAGAACGTCGGCCGCGACAAGGGTGAGACCGACGTCACCTTCACCGTGCCACAGGCGGACCTCGCCCGCGCCCAGGCATTGCTCGATGACAAGCGCGACGAGATCGGCTTCAACCGCATCATCACCGACAGCCATATCTCAAAAATCAGCGTCGTCGGCGTGGGCATGAAAAGCCATGCCGGTGTCGCCAGCACCATGTTCCGCGCGCTGTCCGAGCGCGGGATCAACATCCAGGCCATTTCGACGTCCGAAATCAAGGTCAGCGTGATGATCGATGAGGACGAAACCGAACTGGCCGTGCGGGTGCTGCACACCGCCTACGGGCTCGACGCTGAGGAATGAAGCTCCCGAACGGCTTGCCCACTCTGCCAAGCCCGCCTAATCGCGCGGCATGACCAGTTATTCCAAGACTTCTTCGTTGATGCGGCGCGGTAGCGAGTTCCTCGGCACCGAATACGCCATTATGTGCGGCGCGATGAGCTGGGTGTCCGAGCGCAACCTTGTCTCCGCCATCTCCAATGCCGGCGGCTTCGGTGTGATTGCCTGCGGCGCAATGACGCCCGACCTGCTCGACAAGGAAATCGCGGCGACGAAAACGCTCACCGACAAGCCGTTTGGCGTCAATCTCATCACCATGCACCCTGACCTGTTCGACCTGATCGAAGTGTGCAGCAAGCACGCGGTCAGCCATGTCGTCCTGGCCGGCGGTATTCCGCCCAAGGGCAGTGTCGAAGCGATCAAGGCGTTCGGGGCCAAGGTCATCGTGTTTGCCCCGACGCTGGCGCTGGCGAAAAAACTGCTGCGCTCCGGCGGTGATGCGTTGGTGATCGAGGGGATGGAAGCGGGGGGCCATATCGGCCCGGTTTCAACCAGCGTGCTGGCGCAGGAATTCCTGCCCGCGTTGAGCGAGGACCATTTGGTATTCGTTGCTGGCGGTATCGGTCGCGGCGAGGCCATGGCTGGCTATCTCGAAATGGGCGCGGTGGGCGTCCAGCTCGGCACACGGTTCGCCTGCGCGCAGGAAAGCATTGCCCACCCGGCGTTCAAGAAGGCTTTCTTTCAGGCCAAGGCGCGCGATGCCATCGCCAGCGTTCAGGTCGATCCACGCCTGCCGGTCATCCCGGTGCGTGCGCTGAAGAACAAGGGTACCGAGGAATTCACCGCCAAGCAGCGCGAAGTCGCCGCAGTCCTCGACCGTGAGGAGATCGCGATGCCTGAGGCGCAGTTGCAGATCGAGCATTACTGGGCTGGCGCGTTGCGCCGCGCAGTGATTGACGGCGATATCGAAAACGGCTCACTGATGGCCGGCCAATCGGTCGGAATGGTGACCAGTGAAGAACCGGTCGCCGAGATCGTACAGCAATTGATGCGCCAAAGCGAAGACGCGCTGACGCGCCGCTAGCATGGCCGAGCCGTTGATCCTGACCCTGTCCTGCGAGGATAGGCTTGGCATCACGGCGAACGTTACCGGTTTCCTGTTTGAACACGGCTGCAACATCCTCGAAGCGCAGCAATTCAATGATCAGGCCAGCGGGCGCTTCTTCATGCGCGTCGCATTTGATCCACTGGGTGCATCGCCGGAAGCACTGCGCAGCGATCTGGCGGCCTATGCCGGGCGGATGGGCATGGACTGGACCTTGGCGCACCGCGATCGGCGGCGCCGAGTGCTGATACTGGTCAGCAAGTTCGACCATTGTCTCGCGAACCTGCTCTATCGCTGTCGGATCGGCGAATTGGCAATCGATCCGGTGGCGATCATATCGAACCATCCGCGCGAGGCGATCAGCCATACGCATATTGGCGAGATACCTTTTCACCACCTGCCAATAAAGCGCGACAGCCGGGCGGATCAGGAAGCGCAAGTGCGCGCCATCGCCGAGAAATTCGACGCAGAGCTGATTGTGTTGGCTCGCTACATGCAGATTCTGTCTGACAAACAGGCCGCGCATTTCGCTGGTCGCTGCATTAATATCCATCACTCCTTCCTGCCCGGCTTCAAGGGAGCGAAACCCTATCACCAGGCCCATGCGCGCGGCGTGAAGATGATTGGCGCAACGGCCCATTACGTGACGCCCGCCCTCGATGAAGGACCGATCATTCACCAGGCGGTCGAACCGATCAGTCACGCCGACAGTCCTGAGGACCTGGTCCGAAAAGGCCGCGACATCGAAAGCCGGGTGCTGGCCGAGGCGGTCCGGATGCATGTCGAGGACCGGGTACTTCTCAATGGAGAGCGGACCGTTGTCTTCCGCAGCTGAGTTGTGATTGCTCCGGGCGGCGCTATCGTGGCGGCGCAGGAGATGGACCATGTGTGACGAAAGCGATTTTGCCGAGTGGGACAGGAAGCAGGAAGGCACGGGCCTCAGTCGCCGGCAGTTCGCTGCGCTGACCGGGGCGGCCACCTTGGCCGCATGTGCCGGTGGTGCCGGCGCTGCCGGGAAGGATGCAACTCGCGCAAGCAAACTGGCCGAGAGGCGGGTCCTGATCGATACGCTGGATGGCGCGATGGACGCCTTTTTTGCGGTCCCGGAAAGCGGATCGCATCCTGGCGTGATCCTGTGGCCCGACATTGCCTCGCTGCGCGAATCCAAGCGAGACATGGCACGACGATTGGCGGGAAAGGGCTATGCCGTGCTCGTAGCCAACCCGTATTACCGCGATGTGCCGGGCGATCGGTTTGCCAGTTCCGTGGACTTTCGCGAAGCTGGCGGGTTCGGGCTCGTCAAACCCTGGCGCGACAAGCTGAGTAGCGATGCGGTGATGCGTGATGCCGACGCGCTGGTTTCGTGGCTCGATGCGCAAGATGCAACCGACACGGGGCGCGGCGTCGGCACGCAGGGGTACTGCATGGGCGGTCCGTTCACCGTCTATAGTGCACATGCGCGGCCCGACCGGGTCAAGGCCGCGGCGAGCTTCCACGGCGGCGGACTGGTGCGCGAAGATGGCCACAGCCCACACAAGATCCTTGAGCAGGGCACCAGCTATCTGTTCGCCATTGCGCAAAACGACGATGCGCGGGCACCGGGGGACAAGGACGCACTGCGCGATGCAGCCGATGCAGCCGGGGTGCAGGCCGAGATTGAAGTCTATTCCGGCGATCATGGCTGGACCGTTCCAGACAACCCTGCCTACGAGGAGGCACCTGCCGAACGCGCCTGGACGCGGCTGCTGGCTCTCTACGAGGGCGCCTTGTA
This sequence comes from Qipengyuania sp. CAU 1752, assembly GCF_054482615.1. Lineage (NCBI taxonomy): Bacteria > Pseudomonadati > Pseudomonadota > Alphaproteobacteria > Sphingomonadales > Erythrobacteraceae > Qipengyuania > Qipengyuania sp. CAU 1752. The sequence goes on from NZ_JBTLRE010000001.1 coordinate 642,559, forward strand.
ACCGCTAGCGCCGCGAGACACGCGCCGGGGGCTCTATCGCCTTGTCCTCGTTGGCCCGCCTGATCACATATTCGCGGATCGCGTCGATCTCTTTTTCGGACAGCGACCCGGCGAAGCTGACCATGCCGCGATCCTTCAGGATGCCCTGATGCACCACAGCCATGAACGCCTGCTTGTTGGCCAAAGTCGCGCTGCGCCGGAGATCGGGCAGGACAGTTGATCCGACCGCTGCCGGAGCGTGGCAAACCGCGCAATAGCGGGCGTATTTGGCCTTGCCGAGTGCGATGGTCTCCTCGCTCGCGCGGCTCGGCGGCGGGTCGAGCGGCAGGCGTGCAAGCTCGGGCTTTTCGGGCAGTGCGCCGTCGGCGCCCAGCTTGAACACCAGCAGCCGGCTGATGTTCTGCACCGGGCCTTGGTCGTTGATCAGCTCGCCATCGGCGGTGATGGTGTAAGCGCCGCCCCAGCCGGCCAAAACCGCGACATATTGCTCACCGCCTACTGTGTAGGTGATTGGTGGTGCGACAATTCCGGTCTGCGCCGGGAAGCTCCACAATTTCTTGCCATTGGCGGCATCGTAGGCCGCAAAATCGCTCGAACTATTACCTTGGAAAACGAGACCACCGCCGGTGGCGAGGATGCCCCCATTCCATGGCCCCGGAAATTCGACCGTCCAGCGCGCTTTCTGCGCCACAGGGTCCCATGCCATCAGCTTGCCCTTGATCGTGCCATAGACCTGTTTGCGGACGCCGAGGTCAGGCGGCAGGTCGCCTGCGCCCAGGTCGTAACCGACATTGAATCCACGCGCCGCATCGGGTTTCCAATTTGCCTCTGGCGCGTAAATCGTCGCGGCTTCGAAAGCCGGGATGTAGACCAGCCCTTCGCCTGGGTGGAATGCCATCGGATGCCAGTTATGGCCGCCTAGCGGCCCCGGCATCACCAGCGCCGGCTGGCCGGTCTTGTCGATCCGCGCCTCTTCGCTGAAGATCGGTCGACCGTCCTTGTCGATGCCCTTGGCCCAATTCTGCGGTATGTATTCCTTCGCGCTGATGAACTCGCCAGTGGCGCGATCGATGACATAGAAGAAACCGTTTTTGGGTGCCTGCATCAGCACCTGCCGCTCACGCCCTCCGATTTCCATATCGGCGAGGATGATGTGCTGGGTGGCAGTGTAGTCCCAGGTTTCGCCCGGAGTAGTCTGGTAATGCCAGACATACTCGCCGGTATCGGGGCGGATCGCGACGATGCTCGAAAGATACAAATTGTCGCCTTCGCCGGTGCCGTCCTTGCCGGGGCTGCGATAGGCCCGGTTCCACGGGCTGCCGTTACCAACGCCAAAATACAGCAGGTCGAGGTCGGGATCGTAGGCCATCGAATCCCACACCGTGCCGCCGCCGCCCAGCTTCCACCATTCGCCAGACCAGGTCTTCGCCGCGGACTTGAGATATTCGGGATCATCTTGACCCGGCTCGCCCGGCACCGTGTAGAAACGCCACAACTCTTCACCGTCTTCGGCGTCATAGGCGGCGAGATATCCGCGCACGCCAAACTCCGCGCCGCCATTGCCGATCAGCACCTTGCCGTCGATCACGCGTGGCGCTCCGGTGATGGTGTAAGCTTGCGACTGGTCGACCGTGACCTTTTCCCACGCAACCTCGCCGGTATCGCGGTCGAGTGCCACCAGTCGCCCGTCAAGCGTGCCGAGGTAGAGTTTATCGTTCCACGCAGCCAGTCCTCGATTGACCACATCGCAGCAAGCCTTCACCGCGGTTTCGCCGGGTACCTGCGGGTCGTATTCCCACAGGGGAGCGCCGGTCGCGGCGTCGAATGCCTTCACCTTGCTCCATGCGGTGGTGAGGTAGAGCCTGCCGTCCATCACCAGCGGCGTCGCTTCCTGCCCGCGCGCGGTGTCCATGTCGGCATACCAGGCAAGGCCTAGCTCGCTTACGTTTTCGCGCCCGACCTGGGTCAGTGGAGAGAAACGCTGCTCGGAATAGGTCCGGCCGTGGGTAATCCAGTTGGCCTCGTCTTCTCCGGCGTTGACCAGCCGCATCATGTCGATCCCGCCCTCGGTCATCGTCTCCTGCTCGCTACAGGCAGGCAATGACAGAGCCAGCAGTCCGGCGAACGCCGCGATCAGAACGCGCATGATTCTCTCTCCCCAGTCCCCGCAGCCCGTTTTCGGGCCGTCGGGTTTTCTTGTGCTACCTTTTCTGACGCACCTGCTGACGCTTGGCAATGGGGCCAAAGGCGTTAGTGTGAATGCGACAGACCCAGGGGAGGGGCCCGATAATGGAATTCGTACTAATTGCGCTGCTTGTATTGCTTGTCCTTTTCCTCCTGATGGGGGTGCGGGTGGTCAAGCAGGGGTTTGTCTATACAATTGAAAGATTAGGCAAATTCACCACCGCGGCAGAGCCGGGGCTGCACCTGATCATCCCCTTCATCGATCGTGTCGGACACAAGATCAACGTGATGGAGCAAGTGCTCGATATTCCGGGACAGGAGATCATCACCAAGGATAACGCCATGGTCGGGGTGGACGCCGTGGTGTTCTTCCAGGTGCTCGATGCCGGCAAGGCAGCCTACGAAGTGTCCAGCTTGCACAATGCCATCCTCGCGCTGACCACGACCAATTTGCGCACGGTGATGGGCAGCATGGACCTCGACGAGACCCTGTCCAAGCGCGACGAGATCAATGCCCGGCTGCTGAGCGTAGTCGACCATGCGACCTCGCCTTGGGGGATCAAGATTACCCGGGTCGAGATCAAGGACATCCGCCCGCCGATGGATATCTCCGAAGCGATGGCGCGGCAGATGAAGGCCGAGCGGCTCAAGCGCGCCGAAATCCTCGAGGCCGAGGGCGACCGCGCCTCGAACATCCTGCGCGCCGAAGGCGACAAGCAGAGCGCCATCTTGAAGGCAGAGGGCAAGCGCGAGGCCGCGTTCCGCGATGCCGAGGCGCGAGAGCGCGAAGCCGAAGCCGAAGCGAAGGCAACGCAGTTGGTGTCTGATGCGATTGCCTCATCGGGCAATCAGGCCATCAATTACTTCGTGGCCCAGGAATATACCAAGGCGTTCGGCAAGTTTGCCGATAGTCCCAACACCAAGACCATCCTGCTGCCGATGGAGGCGACACAGTTGCTCGGATCCCTTGGCGGGATTGGTGAATTGGTGCGCGATGCTATCGGCAGCGGTGAAACCGTCAATACTGGCACGCCAGTGCCAAGCGCACGCCCGCGCGCGAGTGTCCCGCGCTCGACCGATCGTAAATAGGGATCGCGGCATGCTCGACGGGATCGAACCTTACTGGATCTGGCTGGTCATAGGCCTGGTCCTGGCCGCGCTGGAGATCGTGGTGCCGGGGGTCTATCTGATCTGGCTCGCGATCGCTGCGCTGGTTACCGGGGCGCTGACCTTCATCTTCGATCCTGGCGTACCGCTGCAGATCATCAACTTCGTCTCTATCGCGCTCATCACCGCCTTCAGCGCCCGTCGGATCCTGCGCAACAAGCCAATCCTTAGCTCCGACCCGCTGATGAACAAGCGCGGGGCCAGGATGGTCGGCGAGACCTGCGTGGTGGTGCAGGCCTTCGAAGGTGGCACCGGCCGCGTCCGACTGGGCGATAGCGAATGGCTGGCACGCGGAGGCGATATCGCGGTCGGCGAGCGGATGCGCATCACCGGCAACGAGGGCGCGATCCTGCTGGTCGAGCCGATTGCGGCGCAGACCGGCACAACGCTGGATGGGCCGACTGGCGACTAGCGTGCCGGGTCAGGCAGCGACTTCGTTGAAACGTCCCTTTTCGCGGTAACGCACCATCCAGTCGTCGAGATACAGTCCAAGCGGGCGCGGCTCGATACCGAGCTGCTTGAAACCCTGCGCCTGAGCAGACACCACGTTGCCTGCCTTGAGCATCTTCCACTGGTCACCAGACATCGGGGTCAGTGGCAGGGCCGCAAAGGTGGCGCTGGCGAAATCAGGCATTTCGATAAAGCCACGATTGCGATGTTGTGCCTTGGCGATGCGCTGGTGGATTTCCAACATGCTCAAAGTTTCGGGGCCGCCTAGCTCGTATGTCTTGCCGCCATGCTTGGCCGGATCGCAAAGAGCGACAACAACGGCCTCGGCGACATCGTCGACATGAACCAGCTGCATCTTTGCCTGTGGACCGAATACGGGCAGGGCCGGTAGTGTCTGGATGAGGCCAGCGAACATGTTGATGAAGCTGTCGTCTTCGCCAAAGATGATCGAGGGGCGCAGGATCGTCGCCTTGGGCTGCGCCTCGTGCACCAGTTCCTCGCCCAGACCCTTGCCCGCGGCATAGGCCGTCTCGCCCTCGGCGCCAATGGCACTGACATGGACGAACCGGTCGATCCCGGCATCGGCGGCAAGCCGTGCCATCCGGCCGGCCGCCTTGCCCATCAGCTCGACCTGGTCGCCTTCGAATGATCCGACCAGATTGATAACTGCGTCGCTGCCCTGGAGACAGGCGGCAATGCTGGCATCATTGCGGATGTTGCACCGGGCAAATTGCAATTGGCCGAGATTGGCCAGCGGCTTGAGCTTGAACGCCTTTTCCGGGCGGCGGCTGGCGATGCGCAGCCTGGCACCGCGTTCAAGCAGCGCCTGTGCAACATGGGTCCCAAGGAAACCCGACCCGCCAAAAACGGTAACCAGCTTTTCTGCAATCGGGTCAGGGGCGGGCATGTAGTCTATCCTGTTTCCATGTTGAAATCGCCTGCTGCCATGCCGCAACCGCGCCCGACCCGCAACCATTCCGGCACGTCTGTGCGGCGGTGAATTTTGCCGCTGAATTGCGTTGACAGGCCGCCCGACTCTACCGTAGTGGCCCGCCCCTACCTGCAGCCCGGCCCACGACGACCGCGCTGCTCCGGTGCCCAGATGGCGGAATTGGTAGACGCACCAGCTTCAGGTGCTGGCGCTCGCAAGGGCGTGGAGGTTCGAGTCCTCTTCTGGGCACCAACTGCTTATTCGGCGCTGTTCGCCGGACCTTCCTAAATCCTTGGAAAACTGCTATAAATTAGCAGTTTCGAGCCGTGCTTGTTCGCCGCCGTTCGCCGCCGTTCAGACCGAATCGGGGGCCTTTTCGAGGGCGAGGCCCCGAGTTTCGAGACCACCTTTTAAGCGGTTTTGAAATGGAGGCCCCCAATGCCACTCACTGACCTCAAGATCCGGCAAGCCAACCCGCGCGAGAAAGAGTTCAAGATCGGTGATTCCGGCGGTCTTTACCTGCTCGTGCGGCCAAACGGCTCCAAGCTGTGGCGGATGAAGTACCGCACGGCTGGCCGCGAACAGAAGCTCTCCTTCGGCGCGTGGCCGGCCGTGAGCCTGAGGGACGCCCGCCTTCGCCGCGACGAGGCCCGGGTCGAGATCGGCAAGGGCGGCAACCCGGCCAAGCGCAAGCGAAAGGAACGGATCGAGGAAGAAATCGGCCTTGGTCATACCTTCGCCGAGGTGGCCATCGAGTACATCGAGAAGTGCGCCAAGGAAGGCTACGCGGAATCGACGCTGAAAAAGGCGCGCTGGTTCCTCGACATCCTGTCACCGGCGATCGGGAGGACGCCGATCGCCGAGGTGTCGCCGCACGAGCTCCTCTCCGCTCTCCGGCGAATCGAGCGCAAGGGACACCGCGAGAGCGCGCGGCGGGCCCGCTCTTTCGCGAGCCGCGTCTTCCGCTACGGGGTGGCCACGCTCCGGGCCGAGCACGACCCTGCCCAGCCGCTGAGGGGCGCGCTCGTTGCGCCCGTCGTGAAGCACTACGCCGCGATCACAGATCCAAAGAAGCTTGGACAGCTCTTGCGCGCGATCGACGGGTTCGAGGGATCTCCGGTCACCTTGCAGGCTCTTCGGATAGCACCGCACGTCTTCGTGCGCCCGGGAGAGCTGCGCCACGCGACTTGGGACGAGTTCGACTTTGAGAAGGCCACTTGGAAGATCCCGGAAGGGCGGATGAAGTCCCGCCGACCCCATGCGGTGCCGCTGTCGAGGCAAGTGCTCGCGCTTCTCGACGAGCTGGCCGAGCTGCGGGGACGGCAGGGCTACGTCTTCGGATCGCTGGTCGCCCGAGGCCGACCGATGAGCGAGAACACGCTCAACGCGGCGCTGAGGCGGATGGGCTACAGCGGCGACGAGATGACCGCCCACGGTCTCAGGGCGACCGCCTCGACGCTGCTCAACGAGTCAGGCCTATGGAGCCACGACGCGATCGAGCGGGCGCTCGCGCACCAGGACTCGAACGCGGTGCGCGGTATCTACCACCGCGGGCAACACTGGGAAGAACGCGTCCGGATGGCCCAGTGGTGGAGCGACTTCCTCGACGAGCTCCGGGCCGCGGAGGGCAGCGATGCCACGCGTTGAGGTGCCGCGTGCGAGGCGGGACATGTTGAACCCCGTGGTAAGGTTCCCGCGGTATTGCCTGCGGCGATGGCCAGCCCCGATCTCACGAAGTACTGGAAGAAGAAGCTCGTCTCCCGCGCGAGCTGCGAACAGCTGCTTGTCGAAGCAGAGGTCGAACTAGCTAGGGAATGGCTGGCACACAGGGAAGCGGTGTTGCTTGCCCTCGCGCAGACCCTGACCTCGGCTGTCCGGCGGCAGGTGAAGGACTTGTCCTGGCCGCGTGACCCGAGCCCTTCCGAGTATCGCAAGGTAGCGGCGTTTTCGCGGAAGTTCCAAGCGCTCGTCGAATCACTTCAAGACACGAATGACCCGCCGCCCATGCTGGAGCTCGATGACCGTGGGCGTAATGCGTGGGTTTATTGGGAGACGCGTCAGCAGTTGAACTACGAGGCGCGGGGAGCGCAGTCGCGAACCGAGAAATCCCTATTACTCGAGTTGGTAGCGTTACGACAGGAAATCGCTGGAAGTGAGAAGCCCGGTTTCTCGCGCGGCGAGAACACCCCTCTTGCCCGGTTCCTGCCGCCTGCATTCGGGCTCGCGCGTGACGCGTTTCTTTCCTTGGTCAAGGACCCGGGTGACAGGCAGGCACACTCGCTCGTGCCTCCCAACGAGGAGGCGCTCGTGAAACACCGCGACGACGTCGAGCTCAAGGTGTGCAGGAGCATCGTGGTTCAACGCCTCGAGAGATGCCGCGAAAAAGCGGGGGCCCATCTCGGCGAGGGGAAATAAAATCCCGAAAGCAAGATTATTGCGCCACTGTCGAGATCGCGTTGGTCTCCTAGTTGGTCACGGTCATCAACGAACCGGGACAACTGGCAATGGACGCGATCTTACCCCATCACCTTACCGTTAGCGAGGCCATCTTCCTTTCGGGCATAGGCCGGACGAAGTTCTATCGCCTCATTGGCGACGGAGAGGTCCGCGCCGTGAAATGCGGAAGGCGGACGCTCGTCGAGCGCGAGAGCCTCTTCGAATTCATCGCGTCCCTCCCCGCGTACCAAGGGGCATCCTCGTGAACCGCCGGGACGGGAGCGGGGAAGAACCGCGCGGCCTCCAGTTGGCCCTCCTCGTGTGCGGAGACGAGATCAAGCGGCTCGACGGGATGTTTCGTGCAATGTCGGGCAAGCCCGTCGCGCGGCGCCTACCGCAGCCCCCGTACATGAAGATGCTGGGGCTCAAGCTGTTGGACGCGGGGTTCAAGGTCGTCCCCGTCAAGCCTGGAAAAAAGAGGCCGATCCACTCGGGGTGGGAACAGTTTGCGGCGAAACCCTTGCGGGTGCATGCAAAGCTCGTGGAGCACAACCCCAAGGCATCGATCGGGATTGACTGCAAGAAGACACCGACCCTCGACATCGACTGCAACGACTCGGAGCTGGTCAGTCAACTGCGCGAGGAACTGGTCCGGTCCTTTGGGCCACTGCTCGAAAGGTCGGGACGCTATCCCCGAATCTGCATCCCGTTTCGTTCCGCGACCCCGTTCAGGAAGATGACCTCCTCGACTTGGCTCGACGACCATGGAAGGGAGCAGAAGCTCGAGGTGCTGGGGCACGGGCAACAATTCGTTGCCTACGGTCACCACCCAGACACGGGCCAGCCCTACACCTGGTACCGGGAGGGGGCTCACGCCGTCTTACATGAAACACCGCTCGAAAACCTACCGGTGCTCACGGGCGATATGGCTTGGGATCTCTGCGATCGCTTCGACGTGCTCGCTCAGGCCAAGGGGTGGACCAAGAACGCCAGGCGTCGCGGGCGAAGGCCTCGTCAGACACGCAACAAGACAGGGCCCAAGAGTTCGTCAGCAAAGCCGAGGTGCAGGCTCGAACTGCCGACCGACGAGGTCCGCGACCTCCTGCGCGACATCGACGTGGCGGCCGAATACGGGCGTTGGATCGAGGTCGGGATGGCGCTCCATTTCGAGTACGACGGAGCCGACGAGGGTCTGGCCCTGTGGAAGGAGTGGTCCTCGGAGGCGGAGAACTACGACGAGGTCGTGTGCGACTCGAAGTGGCCAACTTTCGAGGCGGGTGAACGCGAGGACGTGATCACGGGCAAAACCTTGCTAAGGCTGGCGGGCCGCGACGCGGGCGAGAATTCGCCCTTCTCCGGGCTCGAGCTGTCGGAGGACACCGTTGCGCGTGCCTTCGCGGAACGGCACGGCGAAACACTGCGATTCGACCACGAGCTGGGCGGTTGGATGTTCTTCGACGGAACTGCTTGGCGCCAAGATAAGACGAGCCTCGTGCAGTCCTGGGCCCGGGATCTATGCCGAGACCTGCGGGAGGAGTGCTCGGACCAGAAGACGAGGCACGCCTTGGCGCGCGGTTCCGCGGTCAGCGCGGTCGAGCGGCTGGCCCGGGCGGACCGGGCCTTCGCGGTCGTCTCGAGCCTTTGGGACGCGGACAAGTACCTGCTCGGTACTCCATCGGGCACGGTCAACCTTCGAACCGGTAAATTGGCTCAGGCGCGGAGGAAGGACTACGTCACGAAGGTCACGTCGGTCTCCCCGCTGGAATCCATCGATCCCGCGATCGACATGCCGGTCTTCTCGAAGTTCGTCTCGGAAGTTACTTCGGGCGACGCGGAGGTGGTCCGGTTCATCCAGCGCTTCGGGGGCTATTGCTTGACCGGTGACTGCCGGGAACAGAAGCTCCTTTTCATCCACGGCCCGGGCGGCAACGGGAAGTCACTCCTGCAAAAAGTGCTCGTCGACATATTCGGTGAATATGCATGGACAGCACCCGGGGAGATGTTCGTGTCATCGCGCGGAGAACGCCACCCCACGGAACTGGCAGCCTTGAGGGGCAGGCGGCTGGTAGCAGCGAGCGAGAACGACGGCGGCAAGGCATGGGCTGAGACCCGGATCAAGCTATTGTCGGGCGGAGACAAGATCACTGCTCGCCGGATGCGGCAGGACTTCTTCGAGTTCGAGAACGAGGCGAAGCTATTCTTCGTAGGCAACAACCAGCCGGGCCTCACGCACGTGGACGAGGCGATGAAGAGGCGGTTCCAAGTGCTCGAGTTCTCCTTCGTGCCCGACCAAGTCGACAAGTCATTGAGCGAGCGCATCGAACCGGAGTATCCCGCGATTTTGAGGTGGTTGATCGATGGCTGCTTGGCTTGGCAGTGTGACGGCCTGTCTCGGCCCGACGCCATGATACTTGCAACGAACGAGTACTTCGACGAGCAAGACCACGTGCAGGAGTGGCTCGAGACGCGTTGTGAACTGGGGGAGGGCTACGTCGCGTCCAACGAGGCCATCAGGCGAGACTACGCGGACTTCCGAGGCTCAAAGACCCTCCTGCCGGCCGCGGCACCATTGCGTGATCTTCAGAAAAAGGGATTCAAGAAAATCAGGTATACGCATGGCCTGAGGGCGCGCGGGATACTTGGGCTTCGATTGAACAACACCGTTTTTGACGACTAACGCTAGATTGCGACGCTTGAGACGTTAGTAAAGTTTGTTCGAGATACGCGCGCGATCTTCAACATAAGCGGGGTGCTTAGCAACGATTGCGTAAGCGCCACGCTTATACGAATTATTCTGCGGAAACTCTCGCGCTGTCTCAAGTGTCGCATTTTTCCTCTCAAGTGGCGGGGCTATGTGGGTCCTCGCACGAAATGACGCTAAGCGGCTCAGCGCCCCCGCATGTTGGTATGGGGTCGCGGAAGGGACCCGTCGCACATTGAAATTTTTGTCCAGTTTGCGTCTCAATTTTCGGACAGTTGGATTCTTTATTGACGGACCCAATAGCCTCGTTCGAGAGCAATGACTTGCGAACCTTCTCTAGCTATCTCAAACTGAGCTACGAAAGTGAACTAAATCCTGCACAATGCTTCTTCGGCAGCAAGCCTCTAGGCAGCAGGCGCATTTGCGAGTGATGCGAAATCGACAGAAACCTGATCAATTCTAGCTCTAGAGAGTTCGCCTACTTGAGCTTTTGAAGGCGAAAAAAGCGCAAGATTGATACCATCGCTGACAGAGCTTTCGTAGATGACGCCATCATAACCGACCTGCTTTATTAGTTCACATAAATACTGGCTGGGTATATAATCAACTGCAGCTGCATTTGGAAGGACGGGCGTTGTTAGTTCTTTCCCAAGGCGCTCCAGAAAGTCTATCTCGCCTCGGACCGCCGCTACTTCTGCAATCTCTGCCATGACGAATGGCGTAATCATTTGCCTCGGCTTTCTAAGATCGATGAGTTGAACCCCTTCTTCGACACGGAACTCCGCCAGCGTCAAAGTTTCTCCAGGATGAGGCCTAACTTCAGTAATGGCCGTGGCTTTGGCTGAACCTACATATAGGTACGGGATTCCAACTGGATTTGCCCGTCCAGGGCTTGCCCATCTAGCCGGAGGGGCGCCCATTTTGTCCGCCGGGATTTGCCCACTTCCGTCTTCGATCCGAGCTCGATACCAGACTTCTGGTAGCTTCTCTGATGGGATGCGAAGATACTCTAGTAGACTACCCACACGCGCGGTGTTGATGTCGGTCTTCGGGAAGAATCTGTTTTGTGTGCGCAGTTCATCTCGGAGCGTTTCCCAGACATCAAGGTTTTTCGATGCAGCCATTTCAGATGGTGCGTAAGTTTGACGTACCCTGTTTGCGTCGTCGAGAATCTCCCCAAGAAGAATCGTCGCATTGGCATTCTCAAGTGAGAACAACTGCCAGTCGTCGATCAACCAGTCGATTAGCCGCTTTCCGTCCTCGCTTGGCTCGTAAATCCCACAAACCAACTCGAACTTGTCTCCAAGTTCCGTCGCTTCAATTAGATTGGCGTCTTCAGCTCCGCAGGTTTCGCAGTCACCGCATTCATTGCTCAAGCGAGCAATCTCGTCGAACAGAAAGGGATCAGCGAAACATGTTCCGCAACATTTCATTTACTGGTCGCCATTGGAATCGAAAAATTGAGCTAGCGTCTCAATGTGATGTGCCATTGAAAGCTTCTTGGCAGTTCCCAAGCCAGGATAATGCCCGCGCGCATGCAGGTCGCGGAACTCCCTTATTGCTGACGTCTCCACAAACTTGGAATCGGGCGCATCGATAGCCTGAATTAGTTTGGCGAGAGCTTCTGCGAATTTTCCGCCAGGGTCTTTCGGCGTATCCTGTCGATCAGAAAGAAAATGGCGGACGAACATCGCATCATCTTGATTTGGATCGATGTAAGTCAGATGAATAGCAATTGTGTAGGCTGGCCCTCCACCTTCTTGGTAGTCATCTCCTACAATGAGAAAATCCCCAAAGCCTGTCATTCCTTCTTCAACGTACGTGATGTGAAGGTCGGAGAAAAACTCGGTACTCGGGTGATCGCGATTGCGCCGACGCTCAAAGCCATCGCGGACTAGGACTCGCTCTTGATGCGTTCTGAATTTCCGTTGGTAGAGCTTACCACATTGATCTTCGAGAAAGATGCTCCTCGCGATGTTAGGATAAGCTCCTGAACCTTCTTGAAACGCGTTGGCCTCAGTAAAACCAGCGTGGATCAGTGCGATCGGTCGACCATCAGCGGCCTCACAATAAGCGAGCGCCTCCTCCGCACTAAGTTCCTCATGAAGCCGAATTCCGACAAGAAGGTTGTCGTGCTCAGCAAATTCATCGCGCAGGAGATCAGAGATTGCACTGCCATCATCTTTGTGATCTCCGTGCTCAGGATTGACGATAACCACCGCAATAGTGCCGTTATGGCAAAGAGAGGTCAGTGCTTTCTGCAAGCCGCGAACCTGTTCCCGAACAGGACTAATGATCGGAACGAAACCTCGATCGGCCATTAATTGCGCTGTTTCACGGATTACGATCAGTTCGTATTGCTTACCTCTAAAATACGGATAGTACACTATTAGCTAACTCCATGCGATCGCTTCGCGCAAAGGAGTCTGAAGTGCTATCACGAGTCGACCCCTTTCTTTTGCTCTCAATCTAGCAGAAAGTGAGGCGCAATATAGAGACTGCGGGATTTCTTCTAACAGCGATTCCAGCGATTGAAGATTTCTTGTTCCCTTCAGTACTTTCACCATCATCCTATGTGCGAATTCCGGATCGAGTTGAGCGAATTGCTTCCGCCAAGCGCTGTATCTCTGAGTATTTGGAACATCGGCCATACTGACACCCGCCCGCCCCAAAATAACTTTCGCTTCTTGGAGTGTTATTGCGTCAAAGATCGCGGCGGCCTCGGTGCGAGAGGCGTTTTCTTCGGCTTCTCGCATTGACGAGATCTGATAGCGGTCGGACAGCACTTGGATGCCGACATGCTTCGGAACGCACTTTTCGACTGCCTTGAGGTGATTTTTGCCTACGATCACATTCACCTTGGCAAAGACGCGCGAGTACGCGTGTATCTGATCGTTCAACCGACAAAGGCTATCGCGCTCCGACTTAATCTCGTAAACAGTCCCGGTCCCATTCAGGATGACCAAGTCTGCTTTACATGGACCAATTCGAAATTCGTTCAGCATTGACGCTGTCTGAAGGGAGTGGATGCCAAGTAAAACTTTTTCAGTGAGCGCAGCCTTGTAAATGTACTCATGGCGGTTGCCGCGTTCCTTCAAAAGATCAAACGCTTGCTCAAACAATTGGGAAACTGGAACGGCTGAATCGGGGTCATGCGGAATTCGTGACTCATGAAGCAGTCTCACAAAGAGAGGAGAACGGCCGAGCTTCGCCAACTCCTTCAGCACGCCTGCTGAAAAAAATCTGGCAAGAGCCGTCGCTTGTATGTCTTCCTTGCGTTTCAATTCGCTTCCAACGGCTAGCGTGAAAATGCAGCCTCGCTTGATGAAATTAGAGCATCTGCCCTCAGATGGAAACCGTGTTCGTTTTGTATTTCGATTTCACCACCAGCAAACATTGCGAGCAGGGGTAAAACTCGGCAGGATGCTTAAAGTTTGCTTCGTGCGGTTACCACACCAAAACCAGACACTCTGATCTCGGCCCACATCGCACCGTATGGTTTCGACTGAGCTTGGGGGTAGAATCGGAATGACCGTTTCTGGATCGGCTGCGACGACAGCGGGCGCAGTATCGTCCGAGCTCTTCGGACGCCGACTTAACCGCGTGTAGTCTAAACAAGGTGACCGCTGAGGACGCAACAAGCGAGGGCGTCAGCTCAGCAATAATATGTCGGCTTCGCGATTGGAGGCCAACTGACTGCATTAAATGTAGCTAAAGCCTTTTTCCCAAACTCTGGCTCCACCGCCTTTGCCCAGCAAATCAGCCCGAACACGTGATGATAGATTCGCGAAATCGACGTTTTTCTTGCTGAAGCATGTCTTGATGGCCCAAAGTCCGAATGCGACAGGTAATGGAGATGTTGCCTGATTTTGTCCTTATATTCTCGAGGCAATCGCGGCTTTTTCCCATCTACAAGGATGCCTAAAACCACTTTGCGCGAACCTGGACCGCGGACAGTGGTCTTGCGCAAATTCGGCCTGAACCCCTCTTTATTTAGAGCTCCCAAGATCGCCCTCTTTACACGATTGACCGACTCCCTGTCGCGCTCATCTTTGCACGAAAACACTATGTCGTCGGCGTAGCGCGTGAAGCGCATGTCATTGTCATGCGCCAGCTTTGCCAGAGTTTCGTCTAAGCCTCTAACGGCCAGATTTGAGAGCATCGGGCTTGTTGGCGCGCCTTGCGGCAAAATCCCGACGTAAGGTGATCGATATGCCTCGATCTCAGAATCCTCATACTTGAGATGAGCCTTGTCGCCAGACAATCGCTCACACGCCATTGTACAAAGCCTGCTTAACTCGAATGAAATCAGCCGACTATATCCAAGCGAGCGGAATACCCGATACACTTGGTGTTCGGTAATTGCGTGGAAAAAGTCTTCAATATCGACCTTAATCAGCCACCTTGCCTCAGTGTGCTCCCTCGCGGCAAAGACAGGGTTCGAGTTCGGGTGATAGGCAAAGCTGCCCGCATGCGGTGGGGCATGCCTCAATATCTCGTCTGCAATCCATCTCTGGCACGTCATTAGGCCTTTTGTTGGAATGCTAATCATTCGATGTGAAGAGCGCCCAGGGACACGTTTCTTGAGCATTATGTGCTTATATTTGCCGATTACCCTTGCGACAGCCAGTCTCAAATAGCCGTATGCTAAGCCGGTTTCTGCGCTCAAGTGATTGAGCGTGAGAAGTGGAAACAGCTTCGGATTAACAGCCCGGATGCGTTCAATCGCGGCGACCGCATTGTCGAGCACATCTGGATCAATCTCATTTTCCAGACCTGCGGCTTTGTATTGCTGAGGACCCGTGTTGCGCATTTACTTCGGCCCACCAAGGGTGGGGGGTGTGGCAAGGAACGTCCAAGACACCGCCTGGCTTTTCTTGCCACACCGCGCAGCGCGAAGACCCAGCTCCACTTCACGGATACCGGAAATCCAGTATCCCAGGTCACGAATGACCAGACACTGACTGCTCAGTGCATTCCTAAACGACCTCACGGTGCCCCCAGCTGCGTTGGGAAATACATGCCGCCGCCGGAAATTGCAATTTCCTCTTTGTGCTCAAAGAAATGAGGTCTGCGGATTTCGCGCCAGCCGAGCCTTGTGAGGGTATTTCTTGGGGTCATCCATCCCGCTCGCTTCGTGATTTCAAGAACCTCTTCGATGCGACCATTGGGAAGCCTCGTTCGCGCCGACAAACCTTTTGGCGTCCGAACTGCATGTCGAACCGCATGCATTACAAGCATTGTGTGCGCCCAGATCTCGCCTTCTGGATCAGCCAAGACCCGCCGCGCCTCCCGTATGCCTAGCACCTGTTCCGAATTACGGGCGAGCGCAGAAGAGCTATCTGCGACGCTATCAATTCCCGCGGCACTTGTGCTCCGACTAGGAAACAACGGCGTCCACCCACCAGCTTCACTATGCAATATCGGGGGGGCATTGTTTGGAATGCCGTGCGAAAAAGCGATTAGAGAGCCTGTGTCGTTGAACCCGAAGGGATAACGAGGCCGTTTCTTCCGATAATTTTGGCACAAGAGCTTCACCGACCCGAGCTCGCTGCCACTGAATGCTTCATCAACAACCGGGCAGGCAATTTGTGATCTGACGGTGGGACGCAGACTATGGTTTTGAACCACAAACAAGCCCCGTTCTGTTCCAGAATAACAGACCACTTCAAAGGACAACAGGCCATAGGATTTCCAGCTTTGAATCGATGCGACGAGCGCAAACGCATCAAGCATTTCGCTAATTCTTCGCCCAGAGCCAATGAAGTCGGTCACGATAACAATTGTTCTTATCTTGTTGGACCTGAGGGCATCTGGGCCGGGATGAGACAGCGCTTGGTGCGCGGAGTCCTTGCTGTACTTCGAGATTAGCGTGGCGACCGGTCCTTCGCTGCCAACGTCTTGTTCCTCCGGGTCCACCGTAACGGGTGGGATTCCGGGGCCACTCGCCCGGCCCTCTCCCGAATTCGGAAAGAATGGCAGAACATCATAGCCCGCTTTGTCAATCTCCCGCTCGGCATAGAGTGCCAAACTAGGCTCTTTGCCCGGTTTCTTTCGTTCGATTTGATTGAGCTGGTTGGTGATACCTGACACGAACTCGCTGGCGCTCACGAGCATGAGCCGGTCGATTAGCAGGGTAGCAGCAGCGCGGTCCCCGTTTTGGAAATTTAGCAGCCAATCTTGGGCGTATTGGGTCTTAGACAGGCTCACTCTTCACATTACCGACTCTATCGCCGTCCTTTTCATGCCTGTTCGATGAGATTCGCATCCTGCACATCGCAATTCAACACATCATCCCGCGGATAGCGTTAAGCACATACGTCCGTCGAGTTTGGCGCAAAAAGCGAACCTCCGCAACTAAGGGTGGAAGCCGAATGGCAGCTTTCCGCAGTTTGACAACTGGCACCGGACAGTCAGCATACGGGCCACTCTTTGACGAAAATCTCGCACAAGCACTCGAGCTCAGTACATGGTGCGCAACCAATTGGGAGAACCTTCCGTGCCCTAATGACCGGGTTGAGTTTACCTAGGAGCTATCGAAGCCGCGTTGGAGGTCATCCCCTTTTACCGAGTAGACAGGACTTCAACGAAATCCGGATTCCGCTTGGCCGCTTCCCGGATCAATTCGATGACCGGTCCTTTCTTCTCGGCGAGACATAGCACAAGAGTGTCGATCGGCCGGGTCAAGGCGATCATCGCCCATCTCCAAGCGGCAAGGGTCGCTGCTCGGGACGGGTCGACGAGGGCGTTACCATCCCGCTGAGCGATCTCGTCGAGCTCCTTGTCGTAGCGCCATCTCCACCCCTCGTCGAAAGCCTCGAGCACCGTGGTCCACCCCTCCAGACCCCGGCAGGAGTCGTACTGGACGACCCGGAAAGCGTCGATTGACCGTGGAAAATCGCGCCTCGTGTCTAGGTCAACGGCGTCCCAGGTCTCGTGACCTAATGAGTGCAAGGCTCGGGCTAAGTTACTTGTCCTATGATTGCTTTTCTCGGTGACTTCGCTCGGAGGAACACAATGTAGGAAATCGATTTTCTCGTTGCCCGCATCTCGCGCCGAAGCGACGAGTTGGTCCACGAGGTCGGCGTGGTCCACGTACTTGCCTTCGAGTATGATCACGCGACCACCAGCGGCCTCGTCGTTCGGTTCGACTTCCCAATTCAACCCGGCAAGCCCCGCGACACTATTGGCAAAGATGCCGAGGTTCTTTTTCATGCGGAGGCAGCGCGATAGCGAACGCTCGTCGGCGACTTGCCCCGTGGACAGCGTCTTAGACCAGTCCGTTGGCTTACCGCGAAGAAGTTGTTCGCGCCCGTCCGCGATCGAGATGCGCTCACCGCCATAAATGGCCGACAAGAGCTTGGCCTCCGTTTGCGGCCAGTCTTGGCCCTCATCGACGATAATGGCGTCGTAGTCGAGGCCCTCGAGATCGGCGTTCCTGATCGCCTCGATTTCGTCACGAGACACGGCCTCTCCCTCGATGAGTTCGAGACCGTCTTCGCAGTGCTTGAGATAGCCTGAAAAATCACCTTGATCGAATTCCTCAGGTCTTGTCACTCCTAGGCGCGACAACCAAGTCGAAACAAAAGACATCGTTGTCCTCACGTCGATACCGCCACCTTCGTACGACGCCGGGACACCGAGCAGTGAGAGCAGCCGCTGGATATCGGCAGCGAGCGCGATGTTGTAAGTCAAGACGAGTACTCGGCGTCCGTGCTTTTCGAATGCCGCGTGCGCAGCTTGCATCATCATCACGGTCTTGCCGGTGCCCCCGTGCCCTCGCAGATGAACGCGCTGCTTGCCGAGCAACGCCGCGAGCTCCTCGGCCTCGGCTCGACGGGAGGCAATCCGTAGCATCCTAGCGCTATCGAGCTGGCTCGGTACCACCTTCTTAAAGATCGGTGCCTCGAGCGCTTTTCTCGGCACCTCCCCTCGCGAGGACGAGAGAGAGTACTCGCCGCGCCATTTTCCAACTCCGTTCACCCCGGCAATTGCCGACAAGAGATCGCCAGCCGAGAAGCCAGATGCAACGGCTCCTGCCTCTGGTCGTGTGTAGCCGGCTTGCTTCGGCAACTCGCTAAGCCCGTCTAGGACTACGCACCTGTAAATCCACGCATCGAGATGTTGGTGTACGAAGTACTTTTGAAGAGCGTGCAGTTGCTTGACGTTCTGATCCGTCGCGCTTTTCCATTTCCCCTGATAGCGCACATTCACCTCGTCGCCGTTGATCGAGATGCCATCGCTATCCTGCCCCTTGACCTCGATCGCGGCCAAGAAGTCGTGCACGCGTATCTTCACGCCCGAGATCGACTTCCCATCCCGGTCCTTTATCGGTCTCCGCACCGCGAAGAAGCGAGGCCTCTTGAATACGGCGCCGATCACGATGTCGATGTCGCTCACCTGGTAGCCCGAGAGCTTGGTGTTCGCGGCGATTTTCACCATTTCCTCGGTTGCCGGGCTCTCCTCTATCCCGGGCCATTGCTTGATGAAGGCCGCCTTGATGGCCTGCGCGACGCGGTACTCGTGCGAGCCCTCGATGCCAATAAGCTCGATCATCCGTGCAACCTCAGGAAGTAGGTAACCGGCCGGGCGACGAAGTCCCGTGTGTCGACAAAGGCGACCTCGGCGTATTCCCCAAGAGACGCCGCCACGCCTGCCTTCGCGGCCTTTTGAGCTTGCTGGGCCAGCCCATCCGCGGTGTGCCAAAGAGGGTGGGATAGGACGATGGCCCTTTCGCCGTGCGAGATGGCGACCAGACCGCCGTGCTCCGAAATATCAAGGGTGCTCCCATTGTTGCGCGCGAGCTCGACGAAAGCCCTAACAGCGGGATCGCCTTTCCCCTTGAGCCAACGAGAGGTGTCCAATGGTATGCCGAGTGCGATCTCGGAAAGGTCGAGGGCGAGGCGCCAGTCTAACAGGCCATGACTGAAGCGGTTGCCGTAATTGCGCAGGCAATCCGGACACGAGCGATCGCAGTTACCCGCATGTGTAGGACGAGACCAACGCTCCTTTTCGCGCCGGTAATGCGAACCTAGCCAGGCCGACAGGTTCGCAGGTTCTGAAGCCATGCGGGAATATCCCGCGCCGTTCTCCAGCGCGTCGGCCAAGAACAATTGCTCGGTACGCGTTTCATTGAGAAGCAGGAGTTGGCGACCAATCCGGAACTCGTCTGGCGACACGTCGAGCTCGAAGGCGATCGCCTGTTTCAAGAACTCCGCAAAGGACGCGAGAGCGGGTCGTGCCGAGGGTTGGTCGATCACGTCGAGGACGCCGTGCTTGCCAATTCCCTCGGCTCCCTCGAAGACGCAGCTCATCACGTCGGTCGTGAAGACCGCGCCTATCGCCCCTCTTCCAAGTGTCTCTGCCGCGGCGACTTGTCTGGTTATGCGATTATCTCGATAAGCGATTTCCTTGACCACCACCTTGTCAAAGCCACCGTCGGCGAATTCGAACTGCCTTGTGTCGTTGTCATTAACCAACGCAATCGCGCCCTTCCTGAAGGCGAGCTTGAGCGGGCCGCAGCGACGCCCGTCGTCATATTCGGGCTCGAAGGACATGATCGGCGGGGGCAGGGCGGGGCCGCGCGCGCGGCGGCCATCGTAGTCCTGCGTCTTGTTGAACGCGAGGAATCCGCGTGGCTGGAACAGGGCGAACTCGAGGCTCTCGTTGCCGCAGACCGCGCAATTCTGCGCGTCCCCGTGCGCAATGGCGCCGCACGAGGCGTCGATACACCGGGTGTAGGTCACGGGAGCACCCAGCGGGTTAGCCTCGTTGTAGCTGCCATTGAAGCCATCTCGCTTCACCGCGAAGCCGTACGAGCTGTAGAGCCGCTTGTCCTTGGGGATCTCAGCCCCCGGGGAAAATGCCCAGATCGCGTGATCGAGTGGGCGGTCACTCAGAGCGAGGTCATCTGCCCTTTGCCCCGGTGCATCGTGGTAGAGCGTTCGAACCTGTGAGGGGAACCCGAACATCGGGAGTATCCCCGCGATGGCCAGCCGATGGCTTAGCTCTTCCTGGATGAAGCGCTCGTCATCGACTGCCTTGTCGATCTTCGCGACGAGCTCGCGGCGAGCGAAGTCCTCGACATCCGACAGTGCACTAGCATCGAGCGGGGTCAATGCCGACAAGCGCGCGATCACCTCGGAGGCCTCGGCGCTCTTTGCCAGCCAGCTTGCCACGCTCTCGCGGTAGGATTCTCGCCACTCGTCTTTCCTGCCAAAGGCCCCGTGCGTGCTGTCGGCGGACCTGGCGGGAGCGGCGCTGCCTAGGGACAGGAAGGCTCGACGCAGGCACTCAGCTGAAACCACGCGTTGAAAAATTTCAGCCCGGGTCAAGTCGAGCTTCGGCTGGGGAGGGACATCCCCGGTCATTCTCTCCGGGTTGTTGAAGTAGTAATCGTCGTGAGCTGCCCCGCGTGAGACCGTGACGGCGTAGCTAAAGGCCTGACCGGCACGGCCTGCGCGGCCGACACGCTGTTGGTAGTTGAACCTCTGCGGCGGCATGTTCGCCATCATGACGAGCTTCAACGATCCGATATCGACGCCGACTTCCATGGTCGTCGTTACCGAGAGCGCGTCGATGCCGTGGGTCTGCTCGCACTCTTCGCCAACATAGGCTTGGCCCTTGAAGAGTCTCTGCCTCTTGCGTTGTTCGGACAGCGGCTTGGTCTGGCCCGTCAATTCCCAGGTCGAAAGTCGGTGGGGCTCTTCCTTCGAGGCCCAGGCGTAGTAATCGTCTTCCAAGTCCTTGACCGGCTCGAAGCTCTTCGAATTACAGTAGTCGGTCGTACACACCGCCACGGGGAAAACTAGGCCGACCCGGGAACAGCTCTTGCAGCGCCGCGGTTCGAGGGCTCCGGCGGGCCGAAGCTCAAGCTTCGAGGTTGTGAAGTCATCTGTCCGCAGGATCCAGTTCTCGTTCATGACCCCTAGGCCGATCAGCCGGTCACGTACCTTCTCTCCCAGCTCGTGTGGTTCCATGCCGAGTTCGCGCGCGGCCTTCTCGATGTATTGGCGCGTCTGGGGTGGCGGATTGATGACATTGCGGAACTTCTGGCTGCCAACGAAGAGCTTCAAATAGCCTAGAGTCCGGACGACGTTCGACAGTATGCCGTCCGCCTTAGCAGCGTCGATGCCCAGCGCGGCAGAATGATCACCGGCAACGCCGATGTAGCCGACGCCGGTCGACTCTATGTCCCGGCCGGCGCGGTCGAACAGCGAGGTAGCGATCTTGCCGGCACATAGCTCGGTGTAAATCTCGAGCCCCTGATTCTTGATTTCTGGCGCCGGCTCTTGCCAGCTAGCGCCGGCTGGCTTCTTGAAATACTTCCACCACGGGGCGCCAAGACGCCTTTCGACGGAGTGCTCGGTTCCAGCCGGGTTAATCCCCTTGGCCGCCATGGTGTCCCTGATCGAAGAGACGAGGGACGACCAGCCGATGCCGCTGGCCGCACTTGCCTCGTCGAGCCTTGTGAGGGTCTCCTTTTCCTTGTCCTTTGCAAATCCCGCGGCCGTCAACCTCGAGGCGTCCCAACTACCCGGGGCCACGAGCTCGGCCTCGGAAACAAGAGCTTCTTCCGCGGGGTCTAACTCACGCGAGGCCGAGGACTTCGCGAGCTCTAACAAGGCCGCGCTCGTCGGTGCACCGGCTGGGCGGGCACTCGCGTAAACCATCTGTCGTACGAGGTCGCGAAAATGGTAGAGCTCCAGCCCCGCTGCAAGGTCGGCGGCATCATCCCTGCTATCGGTAAACGCTATCATTTTCTCGGGCTTGCCGTCCTCGCTAATGGCGACGGCCGACCGGTCAGCGATAAGCTGAGTCGTTGCATTGAGACCGGTCCTAAGCCCGCGGATCGGTGTTTGGACGGTTCCGGAGTAGAACTGTTCGAGGTTCCGGCCATTGAAGTAGCTCTTTTCGCTTCCGCAACGTGGGCAACACTCGGGCAGGCCAGCGACGCCGGTCTCATCGGCCGGTGGGCAATAAATCACCCCGGTCCGGTCATTTTCGCCTGTTGCCGGCTTCAGCACCCCGAGCCTCGGGTCGAGGTTCCCGGCCATGAACTGGAACCTGCGCGTCTTGTTGTCGTTCGCACCTTGGTGTGTCCAAGACCCGTTTTCAGCGGGTACGGACCCGCCCGGCCAGTACCACCTGAACTGGTAGTACGGGCGCTCGAACACGAGGCCGGGTGGGACCACCGCGGTCCCGGGGCGGGTGGACTCGAGGAAAACGTTGTCGCCCCAGTCGCGTTCCGGGGGAGGGGGCACGACGAAGCCGCCGAGGAAGGCCTCGCCGCAGTCATAGCAATACAGCAACTCTAGGACCTGGCCCCCGCAAGCACATTTCATGGCCGGGGCCTTGAACAGCTTGCCAATCGCCCGTCCCTCGGTCCGGTACGCGTGATCGACTTGGTCACACGACGGGTTCGAACATGCCCACATGCCCTGCACTTGGCGAACGAACGCGTGGGACCTGAAACTCGGTTTCGGCTTCTCGAAGGAGCCCTTGTTCTCGAGCTTCGCCGCCGCGAGCACGGCCTCGAGACCTTCCGTCGGCGGCTCGTCACCGAAGAGGGCGGCTTCGATCGAAGATAACGGGGCAGGGCGCTGGATTCCGTCTGGGCCAGTCCCGGCAGCCTGGCAGGCAGCGGCAAGCGCGATGCGCGTCGAGAACCGGCTGTTGAGTTCCGCGGCGGCGGCTTTCTCGACCTCGACGTCCCCCGATTTCAATCCCGGGATAGCGCGTGAGACCGCGTCACGGTCAAGCGGCAGTTCCGCGTGGAAGGCTTTCGGCCGACCGGGTAACACCACGAAAGAAGTGCGATCCACACCGAAGAACTGCTCGAGGTACTCGCGGCCTTCCTCTCCCTCGAGAGATGCACTCGTCCCGATACACCGCAGTTGCGAGGAATCTGCCGAGATGCCAAGTCGGTCGAGCAAGTTCCTGACAACGAGTGCAACCTCTGTGCCTTGCGTTCCCCGATAGCCGTGGAGCTCGTCGACGACCAAGGTGAAGGTCGCGCCGGGATCGCTTTCGAGCCAAGACCTCGTTTGCTCGAATATCGGCGCTTCCACTTGGCGCATGAGCATAATGTTGAGCATGCTCGTGTTGGTGATCAAGATATCAGGCGGTGTGGCGATCATGTCCCAGCGAGTGAGCAACTCGCCAGACCTCGGGTCGGAGAACTGCGAAACTGCCTCGATGAGCTGGTCTTCCGGAAGGCCCTGCGCCTCGAGTGCTTGGCGGAGCTGGTCGGCCTCTCGGGCCACGTCCTTCAGCTGCTGCCCGACGTCGTTGATCCGGGTCCGGTCCTTGGCCTTCAAGTTGGCGGGAGGCATGTAAGTCCCGCCGATCGTGGAGCCGGTATACCGGCCGAAATAGAACAGGGGCGAGCCCATGAGCTGCTTGCCCCGGATGGCTGCTTGGCGAAGGCGAGAGACCTGATCTTCTACTAGCGCGTTAGTGGGATAGAGGACGAGGGCCCGGACGGCCGGGGTGACCCCGTCGCCGACGTTGTGCCGCGCGTTGGCCCAAGACTTGACGCCCGCGTCTAGGGGCCGGTTCCACCAAGCATTCACCTCTAGGCCACGCGGCATCGCCGAGCGCTCCTCGAGTAAGCGGGCGAGAAGGGGAAGTAGGAAGCTCTCGGTCTTGCCCGAGCCGGTGCCGGAAGTGACTACCACGTTTTTCCGACCCGCCGCGTCTCCAGCCAGCGCGTACTCGAGCGACTGGGCCTGGTGCTCTCGCAAGTTTATATCATCGCGTCCGAAGACTAGCTGGCCCAACCGCTCGCCGGTCCAGCTCGATACCCCCGCCTTCTCGCAAGCTTCGGCGACAGGCACCACGGACGGGTAAACAGGTACTGCCTCGAGGAGAGGCTCCTGTGCCATGACGCCGGGCTCTAGAAGAAGTGCTCGCCTCTCGGCCATGACCCCCTCGTCGCGCATCCAGAACGCCGAGTCGTAGTACCTGAGGTAAGCGTCGCGGACGTAGTCCATGACAGAACGGGGATTACGCGATGTCACGAGGGGAGGTCTCCTTGGTACAAGATAGCGAGGACCCGCGCGGCGATTGAAGGCGGGACCCGTGCGAAGGTCGATGTGCGCGATTGGACGCGGGGGAGCTCGCCAGAACAAGCCACGAGGGCTCTGCCTAGCAACCCGGGAGGTTCGCATCCCAGCAGGCAGGTGAATTCCCGCTTCTCGGCGTCGTACGTGTGGAGGCGGACGCCGAGAGCTCGCGCCGCGGCGAGCTTCGCCAGCTCCTGCGGGGCCGAGAAGGCATTCCCTGACTGGTCCTTGAAAACGTAAGCGTTCCCTGCCCTCGTGACGCGGTACGCGCCGGGGACCCGCGTCTCTTCAACCGTACGCCAATGTCCATGATCGAGGTCGAAGCGCTGGATTTCTGCGCCCACACCTAGCGTCGCCGGGATAAAGACGTCGAAAAGACTACCGGCGGCGTCCACGTACGACGCGATCCGGCTGGCGGCGTCCTCGGTGATCCGGATCGAGCGTC
Source organism: Qipengyuania sp. CAU 1752 (assembly GCF_054482615.1). Classification (NCBI taxonomy): domain Bacteria; kingdom Pseudomonadati; phylum Pseudomonadota; class Alphaproteobacteria; order Sphingomonadales; family Erythrobacteraceae; genus Qipengyuania; species Qipengyuania sp. CAU 1752. Next base: position 666,939 of record NZ_JBTLRE010000001.1, read on the forward strand.
CATGGCCGTCCTTGATGCCAGCTAGGACGATCTCGGTATCGACCGGTGTAAAGCCTCGTAGCGTTACGATCGGCGGCTGCGCGGGCATGCTTCTTATCTCGAGATCGCCGCCGGCATCGACCGCCCCGCCTCTCAGCGCCGCGACGAGCGATTGGCTCCTAAAACCAGTCAAGACTGCCTCGGTCTCGCTGATAAACGACAGAGTAGCGGGGGGAATGCTCCAAGCGCGCGGACGAAAGGCCGGGTTGAGCTCGAGATCGACGTGGCCAAGCCACGACAGGTTCCGCAGTAATGGGCCAGCCCGCCAGGCGTCGATGGCAGAGGCGGAGGTAATTTCCTCGAAGGACGCCACGCTACCAGTGCCGAGGAAACTAAGCGCGTCGAGCCAGAGACCCATGTCGTCGAGGCGCTCCTCGCTCCGCGGGGCTGTCGGCTGGCTGCGGGGGACAGCTCGCTTGGCGGTGGCTCGCGACTTGACTTGCTTTTTCTTTACCTTCCGGCGGTGGAGATAAGCCACGTTGCAGTGACTACAGGTCACGTCGACCGGCGCGTATTTCGAAGCGCTGGGCAGGACCTGCGCGTATTTCAACCAGTGGAAACCCCGCACGGCACAAGGGAGGGGTTCAAGCTCCTCGGGGGTCATTCCGCGCCTGTCGACGAGCTCATCGCCTTGGTGCTCTTCCTCGTGAACCGGCGGCTCCGCTTCTTCTTGCCAGTCCTCGCCCAGTAGCCGGCCTAGGTCCTCGAAGCTCGCGAGGATATCAAGGCTGGCATCGACCAGTTCCGCAGGGGGAGCTACCATTCCTACTACGGCGTCATCGGCGGACGGGTCTAGCGGGCTTGCACCCAAAGCACCCGTGTAAGCGAGCAAGCCCCTGCCGCTTCGATCCAGCGGACGCGGGCGGTTTGCAGACCGGAAGAGCAAGCTTGCCGTGCCCTGCGTCTTGCCGTCATCGTGGCCCTCGATGAACACGTTCCCGGACTCTGGCAGGTAGTCCGCCAGGTCTAGAGTGACCTGCCGGCCACACTCGGATTTATCCGCGAGGACATCGCCCTCGTTATTGGTACCTTCGAAAACCGTGATCCTGGTCGGGGGGGCTTCGCCGTCGAATGTCACGAGGGGTGGACGCGATGCATGCCAGATGCCGCGTGCCAGCCGCGTCCCCCGCTCGAGCTTTAGTCCGGCGGAGCGCGCGACCGGGGACAAGACTGCCTCGAACCCCTTGATCTCGTCGAGCGCCTTGAAGACCCTGACGCCCTCGTAGAGCACCCAGCCCCGGGGCACGCCCTTTAGGTTAGCCGGTGTTGCGAGCGTGTAGCCCGGGATCGCGACTTGCTCGAGCGCGTCCTCGATAGCCCCTCGCAGCTTCGGCTCGTCGCGAACGAGCACCACGTTCTCGACCCCGAACGACACGCGGTTGACCTCGGTCCAGTAACTTCCCTGTTCCGATCGGCTCAATGGAATCGCGGCACGACCGGCCCACGAGAACTTGCTGCCGCCGGGCGCGGCAAGCTCGATCCCCTGCAATAGCGTCGAGGAGAACGCGAGAGAGGACCTCGGCTCGAGCGTCTTGACCCCCCCGAACCTCGTGTTCGCGAGCTGGAAAGGCTTACCGCCTGGCCCCTCGAGCTCAACTGGCTCTCCGCTCGCTTCCTTGCCCAGCCAGAAGTTCGCCGACCTCGAAAGCAAGTCGTGGTTATAGGCCATCACCAGCGACAGGCGGCTTGCGCCTGAGCTCGAGGCCTTGCCGTCCTCGACACGCTCTTCCTTCCATTCCTCGAGCTCGGCGATGACGACTTCGCAGATTCTCCCCCGAAGCTCGGTTTTCTTCCAAGCTCCCTTGAACGCGTTCGTCGGGCGAGACGTCGTCACCCAGGTCGAGACGTATTGCTCGACCTCGGCCTCGGTGATCTCGTCGGTCCCCGAGAACCCGTACTTCTCGAACATGTCGTGCAGTCGCTGGCGGTCTTCTTCTCGCACGATCGCCTGCGACATGGCCACGCCGACGTACTTGTTCGCGTTGACGGCGCGCGCGGTAGGTCGTCCGTAGCGAAAATCGGTATCGGCGAGCCATCGCGAGAACGACCTCCAGAAGGGGACCGTTGACTTGCCGTGCTGGGACAACCGTTGCACGGGTAAGCCGACGAGGCCCGCGAGGCGCTGGTAGTAGTTGCTCGCCCGGAAGTCCCCGTCCGACACCATGAGCTCCGCGGCGTGGGAAAGCACGAAGAGCAGGGCGGTAAACGGGGGGAGGCCATCTCGTCCCGACCGGCTCCAGCGCCTGCGCCGTAGGTCGATCTTCGAGTAGGGATCACCGCTCTGCTCGAGGGCCTGTCCCACCACCTCGCAGCAGTGCGCCTCGACCTCGTCTTCGTCTACGTCGAGGATGTCAGCGACACGTCTCCGCCCCGCGTTGTCGAGCACGAGGTAGAGCGGCCTCGATTCGAAGCGCCCATCGAGAAAGGCCTGGTTCAAGGCGTCGTTGACAGTCTCGAACATTCCCCCTCCCCTTGGAGCTACATAAGATGAACCGGGGCGGTCTTGTCTAGTGATTTTCTTACGAATTCAGTAACATCACAGGGTCTTTCCCTGCATTTATTCGTCTTGCTCTCGTAAAAGCGGGTAGCCGATTAACGGGAGCCAAGTCTTACCCCGGCGGCTGGCGAAGCATGTTGTGTGCAAGTTCGACTCGCGAGTTGACACCGGGCTCCTGCTGGTTTGTTGGTCGGCCATGACTTCCAAGCCCGACTTTACCATGATCGACCTGTTCGCCGGGTGTGGCGGGCTGTCGCTTGGCATGGAGAACGCGGGCTTCACGCCGGTTTTCGTGAACGAGCTTAGCCCCGACGCGATGGATACCTACCTCGCGAACCGGCACCACCTCATCGACGGAAAGCCCTTCGCCGAGCAAGAGGATTTACGCTGCCACGATGCCCACGAGTTGAAGGGCAAGCGCCTCGAGAAAATGGTTGACGACCTCACCGCCATCGGCCTGTCATTTCCCCCCAGGGGCAAGACAGTTAAAGTGGGCGGGGGGACGCTCGACCTCTTGGCCGGTGGGCCGCCTTGCCAGGGCTACTCGGGGATCGGTCACCGCCGGTCATACAGCGTCGATAAGAAGGACATCCCTTCGAACCAGCTCTACAAGCGCATGGCCAAGGTCATCAGGCGAACGCGCCCCCGGATCTTCCTATTCGAGAACGTGCGCGGCATCCTGACCTCGAAGTGGACCAAGGAAGGCGGGCGCAAGATCTGGCCGGACGTCTGGGGAGAGTTTCGCCGGATCCCGGGGTACGAGGTTCGCTACACCTTGGTCCGCGCGTCGGACTACGGCGTGCCGCAAAATCGCCCGCGTGTCCTACTAGTAGGGATCAGGAAGGACATCGTAGCCGCGAGCACGATCCTGCGACCCCGTGAAGACGATGAAGACGCGGTAGAGTGCAACTTCCTGCCGGGAGGAGACCCGTCCGAGGCTCCAGACCTCGTGGACTTGCTCGGCGACCTCGTGGACGAGGAGGTCGCCAAGTTCTTCGAGGACGCCAGCTATCCGAAAGGCAAGCTCGAGACGGCGAGCTATCCCCGGCCCGCCGAGACCCCCGAGCAAAAGGCGATGCGGGCCAAGGCCCCAGGGCACGAGAACCGCGGGGCAGGCGAGTTGACCGAGCAGGAATACTCGAAGCATGCCGCGCCGATCGTTCGCAAGTTCAGGGCCATGATAGACAGCGGCGGCGAAATACCGGACTGGGCAAAGACCAAGAAGTTCGCGCAGCGCGTTCTACCGGCACGCTGGGGCAACGCTCGCCCCTCGATCACGGCGACATCGCTGCCTGACGACTACGTGCACTTCTCGCAGCCGCGTATCCTCACTGTCCGCGAGTGGGCACGCCTCCAGTTATTTCCCGACTGGTACCGTTTCTGCGGGAAGCGCACGACCGGGGGAATCCGCCGAGCCGGCAACCCGCGAGAGGGCATCTTTGATCGCGAGGTGCCGAAGTACACCCAGATCGGTAACGCCGTGCCCGTTGGCCTCGCCGAGCGCGTGGGCAAGCATTTTCGACGGATCTTGGAAGACGCGGAAGGCAAGGCCTAGCCCTTGCCACTGCGGGAGCTCACCCAGACCGAAGAAGAAAGGCTCAAGGAGCTCTCGTCCGAGGCGATAGACTTCGCCCTGCTCAATCCTACACGGACCGCGTTCTCCAAGTCGATCATGGACGCGACCGAGCCGGTTAGGGAATTCCTCGCCTCCAATAAGATCCACGATTTCGCGGTTCAAGGACGAGGTGCTGCAAGCAACGGCGTGCGTCTTCCAGCCTCGTATTACGGCTCGGACGAGGACGTCGGAGTCACCGTCTCGCTGTATCGCCCGGAGGCCAAGCCCGAGCGCGGCGGTGACCCGCGGATATGGATTTACCGGCTCGGCGACTTGGCTAGTCCTGGCGACATCCTCGCGCTGCTAAGCGACGACGGGAAGCTCGCGGTCATCAACGTGACGCGCGCTGACCTGATCAGTGCGCTTGCCCCCGGCAAGTCTGGGCCGCTCAAGCAACTCGTCCAGCGAGCGGCCGCCCGGTCCTCGGCAACAGCGATGGAGTTGCTTGGCAAGCTACGCGGCCTTGCGGCCGGAGGCTGGCTGCCGTCGGTAATGGACGAACGCCAGGACACTGCCATTGGCCGCACGATCGAGCACTTCCTCGGCATTCCAATGAACCCTGCCAAGGAGCCCGACTACAAGGGCATAGAGCTCAAGTCCGCGCGAATCAGGAAGAACCCGAACCGGCACCAGCTTTTTAGCCGGGTGCCGAAGTGGAAAATAAGCAAGTTCAAGTCGATGGGAGAAGTGCTCAGCCACTTCGGGCACGGGGCGGGCTCGCACCGTCACTTGAATTGCACTGTCCGCTCAACCGGCTTTAACCCCGACCGGCTTAGGCTAGCCGTGGAGCAGCAGGAGACAATCCTCGGGGAGTACACGGACAAGCCGGGGATCGGGACGTTCGCCCGCTGGCATATCGCCGATCTCAAGGATGCCCTCACGACGAAGCACGACGAGACTTTCTGGATCAAGGCGGTGTCGCACGAGCTCAAGGGAAGGGAGCATTTCGAGCTTGTCGAGGCCGTGCATACCCGCAAGCCACTAGCGTCACAGTTCGCCGCGCTGGTAGAGGTGGGTGCCATTACGCTCGACCACCAGATCAAGGTCGTGGAGAGCGGGGCAGTCAAGGAGCGGGGGCCATCGTTCAAGCTTAACCCGTCGTCGTTCGAACTGCTTTTTCCTCCCAATAGGACCTACCAGCTCGCGTGACGCCAGGACCTGCACTGGACCGCCGACTCTCGGATAAGTAGTAAGCCCGGGTGCTAAGCCAAAGCGACTTCCCGGTAGCCGAGGCGCTCGAGCTGCTTACCCGGCATGACCTCGAGGTCGCCCTCTTGGTGCCCACCCAGACGGGCATGGGAAAGTCCATCATGGATGCCACGGCCGATCTGCGCGACTACCTCGCGGCCAAGGGCTACCACGACTACGCGATGCAAGGCCAGGGACCGGGCGACAAGGTCGTGCGAGACGCGCACTTCGTCCAGCCAACGCGCCTCGTACCCACGCAGGTATCTCTATACCGGCCCGACACGAAGAAGGGCGACCCGCGGATCTGGACGGGAAAGGCGACCCGCGAGCTAGTGGTTCCGGGAAACCTCCTCGCGCTCCTCGTCGTCGACGGCGCGCTCTACGTGATTAACATGAGCGACGAGGCCACCCGACGCTCGCTCGGCGAACCGGCCTCGCCCTTGACGAGGGTGACGACGTTCGCGGCGAGACAGCGTGTCGACGTCGCGGGCGAGTTGCTCGAGATGATGCGAGACGTTTCGCGAAGGGGCTTTGTCAGGACTTTCCGGTCTGGCTCTACCGGGGTCGGGATGACGCTCGAGACCATGCTCGGGATCGCGGCCAATTCAAAGCAGGCTCCCGACTACAAGGGCATCGAGATCAAGGCGAAGCGCGGGGGCAAGAATACCAATCGTTCGACCCTGTTCTCGCAGGTCCCCGACTGGAAACTGAGTCCCGTAGGCTCGGCCATGGGGCTGCTCGAACGTCGGGGATACGTGCGCGACGGGCGACTGCAACTTTACCACGAGCTCGATGCCCGCCAGCCCAACTCGATGGGGCTCATGCTAGAAGTCGACGAGCCGAGCGACTGGCTGAAGCAAGTTCACGTCGAGCCCGTTACGAAGCAGGTTACCCACGACGCCACCTGGCAGTTGCAGAAGCTAAGGGACCGGCTGGCCCAGAAGCACCGCGAGACATTCTGGGTGCATGCCCACTGCCGCGGGAAAGGAGAGGACGAGGAGTTCCACTACCACGCGGTCGAGCACACGCGGGCACCAAAGGTGAGGAACCTCGAGGCCTTGATCGAGGCCGGCGTCATCTCGATGGACTACACGCTCTCCAAGATTTCGGATACGCGGGCGAGGGACCATGGTTACCTCTTCAAGATCCACCCCTCGAACCTCGGGGCGCTCTTCCCGCCGTCGGAGCGATACGCGCTCGACGGACCGCCTGACCCCGGGGCAAAAGCGCAAGCTCACCCTGCTCGCCCGCGACCTGCGCCAGTGGTCAGTCCACGCGGGCCGGACGTTCCCGTGGCGGTCCAGCAAGACCTCGACTTACGAGGCGGTGGTGGTCGAGGTCCTGCTCCAGCGGACGACGGCAACAGCGGTTAGCCGTTTCTACGAAGGCTTTTTCGCCCGGTTTCCACGTTGGGATAGCCTCGCGGCGGCAACCGAGACTGACCTCCAGGTTTTTCTACAGCCGCTTGGCCTTTGGAGGCGCCGTGCAGCGTCGCTGGTAGGACTAGCTCGCTACGCGGTAAGCCGTGGAGGCAAGCTCCCCGCGGACCCGGCCGAACACGTGGAAATCCCAGCCGTCGGGCAATACGTGTCGAATGCCGTACTCATGTTCCAAGAAGGCAAGGCGACGCCGCTGCTCGACGTCAACATGGCGCGGGTGATCGAACGTTTCGTGCGGACCCGGCGGCTGGCGGACATCCGGTACGACCCGTGGTTACAATCCGCCGCGCATTGGCTTGTGCGTCGCGAGCCGGCGGCGACCAACTGGGCAGTGCTCGACTTCGCGGCACTGGTTTGCAAGGCGAGGGCGCCCCGGTGCAGCGAGTGCCCGGTGTCGTCTCGCTGCGCGTATTTTCAGTCGAAGCGCAGAAGCGGGTAACCGCCGAGGCTACGCGCCTCACCCCGCTGGGAACTTCTCTAGTTTCTTGGCCAGTGCCAGCTTCGAGGGGCGCTGTGAAGGCTTGGCCGGGTCGGCGATTACATGCCCCGCGTACTTGGCGTACTCGGTTTCTACGAGGCTCGCGACAACCGACACCGCGCGTGTCTCGGGGTCGATCTTCAAGAGCCCTAGGTCGAACAGCGTGTGGATGTCTGCACGTAGCAAGATCCCGTTCGAGACGTGGTTCGACTTGGGGCCATTGTAGGGCGCTACGTGCGCTGCTTGCAGCGTTGGTGCGACCGCGCAACCCGACACCGCGCAGGTGCCGCTATAAGCTTGCACGAGGTCGTCGCGGAACTTGGCCTGCCCTTGCCGCACGGCGACCTCCCGTAGGACCTTTCTCCTGCCGTCTTCCTCGTCGTCCGGCACGAACGGCGGCACTTGCTCGGCCTGCTCGGCGAGCTCGACCATGTTCGCAGCGTAACCGGCCTCGATCGCCGTTGGCCTGAGCATGCGCATCACCGGCAAGAACAATTCCAGCACGTGGACGAGCTCGTTCTCGAGCCGGTTACCGCCTTCCGCGACCTCCTCGAACCCGAGGAAGCGGTAGACCGAGCCGCCGCCCCTCGGCGAGCCTTGGCCCTTGAGATAGGAGATCACCGCGGGGAAGTCGGCAAACGAGGACACCGGTCCCTGCCGCGCTTTCTCCCCGTAATGCCAGCCTTGCTCGCTCGAGAGCACATTCTGGATTTCCTGCGCCAGCTCGCTCGTCGGCGAGGGCAGCTTGGCATTCACGAGCGGCACGATCGAGCGGTTCTTTCGCTTGAGCTCGGCGTTGAAATAGTCGTCCTCGTGGATGGTCACGGAGAACCCGACCTCGACCCCGTTTTCCGAGGCGATGACGTAGACCTGCGGGAACCTCGAGAAGGCATCGGAATCACGGTTGATAATCGATGCCCACAAGTCGACGGGCCGCTGGCCTTGCACGCCCCCGTCACGGCCGAACCGACAGTTCCAGTCGTCGAGCTCCGCGGCCGCTGGCGACCGCGCGATCGCGCCTGCCACCGCGCTGCGAAGGTGCTGGAAGACCCGTTCGTAGCTATCCTTGTCGGCCTCGCTGACCACCCCCTTGGAAAAGGCGTGACCGGGCGCGTCCTTGTAGGTCTCGAAGACCAGGAAGTCCTCCGCGTCGACGCTCACCGGGTTTTCCTTTCTTGGCCGGGCCCGTCGGCTGGAAACCGCTGCTCGTTAGAGGCGGTCTTCGCGAGCGCCGCCTCGACGGGATCGATCCCCAGGTCGCCGGCCAAGAGCACGAGGTAGATGAGGACATCGGCGATCTCTCCGGAAGCCTCCGCGAGGAATTCCTCGCTGGTCCGCCCGGCCTCGATGTCGGTCTCGGACTTCCATTGGAACAGCTCGAGCAGCTCGGCGCTCTCGATCGATACCGACATCGCGAGGTTCTTGGGCGAGTGGAACTTCTTCCAGTCGCGGCGGTCTCGGAACTCGACCAGGCGGTCGTAGAGCTCCTTGGTGGTGGTCGTGTTGTCCATGTGGTCCCCGTTTCGCGCCGCGCCTCGGCATGGTCACATTCTGCCAAGAACGCTTCCTTTTCAAGGCAATCGCTGTCTTTGCCGGTCGCTTCTCTGCAAGATGCGTCGACCCACGCGCGCTTGTAGACGAGAAACCGCGGTGTAGAAGCGCGCGGGGGGTCGCCGGTGTTTTTACAGCGGACGGGAACGAGGAGCAGGAAACCATGGCTAGGCTGGACGAGATCGCGGAGGGCTTGGCGCGCGTGCTGCAAGTCGCACCGGCGCCAGAGCCGCTGCCAGTGGACCTCGTCAACGAGACTCCCGCCGCGGCCACGGTGCTGGTGCGCGCGGTGATCGATTGCTGCAAGAGAAACGGCACGATGCTGTCGCGGGTCGGGATATGCCCGGTGCTTGGAGCCGGCCTACTGCGCGAGCACGGCGATGACGGTTACGAGGGCGTGGCGATATACGCCGACGTGGAGTTAGAAGGCCGGGTTGCCTTCTTCCGTTACCCGGCTGGCGGCGCACGGGGGAGGACTTGAGCGGACGCTGAGAATCGCCAGCGCGCTTGTCACGCGGGCACCTGGGGAGTACCCTTTGCAAGCGAGGAGAACGGCGTTTTCGAGGGGCGAATCCTCGGGGCCCGTATCGGGGCCCCGCATTTTGGGACTCCCATCTTCCTGATTTTTATCAAGTATTTGAACGACTTGTTCGGTGCCTCTTCTGGCACCATTAGCTTGTTCGCTGGTGCAATGCGTTTCTCACATTCCATGCCAATTTAGCACAGGCCGGATTTGGGCCTCAGACCGATCGAGCACTCCTGATAGGTTTTCGCAAAGAAATCCTGTGAGGTTCCGAGATGTTACCGGCGCTGTTTTTTGCCAGCCTTTCGATGCTGTGCTGCCTGCTGCTGCTCTATCCCTATCTTGTCTATCCGCTGTTGCTCGCTCGCTATCCGCGGCGGGAGGTTGCGCTACGTCCGGTCGATTTGCAGTTTTCGCTGTTGTTCTGCGTTTTCAACGAGAAAGCCTCAATCGCCGGGAAGATTGCAAATCTGCGCGAGTTGAAGGCGCGCACCCCCAACCTGCAGATCCTCGTCTATGACGACGGATCAAGCGACGGAACGGCCGAAGTGCTCGATCAGGCGAAGGACGTCGTCACATTGGTGCGGGGAGAGGGGCGACGCGGGAAAGCTGCGGGTATGCGGCGGCTGGCCAGCCTCGCAGTCGGCGAGATCCTCGTATTCACTGATGCCAATGTCCTGTGCCGTCCGGATGTGATCGAATGCCTTGCCCCCTATTATGGCGATGCCGGGGTCGGCGGCGTGTGTGGAACCCTGCGATACGAAAACGAGGAATGGAGCCCGACTGCCGAGATCGGGGCGCACTACTGGAGCATCGACGAAAGGCTGCGCAGCCTGGAATCGGCGACCGGCAACGTCATGGGAGCCGATGGATCGATCTTTAGCATCCGGCGCGGACTGTATCCGACATTTCCCGACACGGTACTCGACGATTTTGTTACTTCGATGAGTGTCGTTTTCGCTGGCAAACGGCTGATCAAGGCGCCCGATGTCATCGCCTTTGAGCAAAGCGTGGCGCGGGCCGACGAGGAATTCCGGCGCAAGATTCGTATCGGCACACGTGCAGCCCACACGCATCGGTGGATGCGCGAACACTTGCGCACCATGAGCAGGCTCGACCGGTTCAAATATGCTTCACGCAAGTTCCTGCGCTGGTTTGGTGGCGGATTCTTGGCGGCAAGCATCGCCAACAGTCTGGTGGCCATTGCCTTCGTTTCCGTGCTCGCATCGGCAATTGCGGCACTGGCTAGCCTTCTGAGCCTGGCAATCATCCTGACCGCGAAGAACGGACCTCTAGCGAAAGTCGGTGAGATCCTGAGAGCATTGATCGCTACTCAGATCGGAGTGTTGCGGGGGATGCGCGGCCAGACCGTGGTGACCTGGGCGCCGGCAGTGTCGCGATGATGCAGACACCGCAGCCCGTCGCACAAGACCAGCATGTGCCGCTGAGGATCGCCTACCTCATGCAGCAATATCCAGTGCCGACGCAGACATTCGCCAAGTCCGATATCGCTGCACTTCGCGAACAGGGTAACCGGGTCGACGTGTTCACGATCAAACCCGGCGCGACCGATAGCGGCAGCGATGTTGACGTGCTCCGTCCTAGCTGGCGCGGGATATTGCGATGGCCTTCGGCACTATGGGCAGTCAGGCGCGCTCTGCCGCTACTGGTCGCTGCCATTGCCAGACAGTTTCCGGTTGCTCCGAAGACCGCCATGGCGGCTTTGATGTGCCTGCCGCGTGCGGCGGAGATCGCAGCGACGATCAATGCCGAACGCTACGACGTGGCGCATCTGTTCTGGTCGCGCCATGCCGTGCTTGTTCTGGCCTTTCTGGAGCAATTCGAAACAACCACAATCCGCAGCGCTTTTATCGGCGCTTACGACCTTGTCGCCGACGATTTCCTGGTCGAGCTGGCCTTCGAAAACGCGCAGGTCATATTCAGCCACGCGCGAGCCAATCGTGAATTCTTGGAAGCGCGCGCGGATGCCGATACCAGGCTCGCGATCATCCCGCGAGGGATACCGCTGCTGCCGCTCGATCCGACAGCCCGGCCCAATCCGGCTTTGTGGGTGACCGCGTCGGGATTGGTGCGCGAGAAGAACGTCGAGGGGGTCCTGCGAGCCTTTGCCGCTGCGCGAGCTATGGAACCGCACCTTACGTTGGAAATATACGGCGACGGGCCCGACAAGCCCAGGCTGGAGCGGCTGGCCGGGACCCTCGGCTGCAAGCAAGACATAAGGTTTGAGGGCCATGTCGAGCGCGAGGAACTGTTTGCTGCCATGCAGCGCGCTGATATTTTCCTCCTGCTCTCGACCAAGGCATCCGAACGCCTGCCAAACGTGATCAAGGAAGCGTTGTGGGCCGGATGCCATATTATCTGTTCCAACTCTCCGGGAATCGACGAATTAGTGCCGAGCGAAGACTTCGGCCTCGTCGTGGACCCGCAGGATGAGGCCGCGATCCTAACAGGCATCCAATCGCTAATCCGGCGCGACAAGTCGGTCGACGAGGAACGAGCGCGTAGGGTGCGAGGCTTCGTCGCCGACCAGTTCAGCGCGGCTGTCAGCATGGGCCGATATGTCGATCAATGGCGCGAGATGATCGATCTTCAGGGCAGGATTGCGGCCGGAAGCGGAAGCACGCCGCGACCACCTGCTGATCAATCTTCCCTTGTCGAAGCAAGTCCACGATGAACCGCAAGCCACTCACGCAGGAAGCGGTCGGCAATGTTGGCTGGCAAGCGCTCGTCATGGGGTCCAATTTGATCCTCAAGGCAGGCATCCTGATCCTGCTCGCGCGGTCGATGCCGGCTGCGCAATTTGGACTGGTTGCGGCGGCAACGGTCATCACCAGTCTTGCAACCGACTTCAGCCAGATGGGGGTCCATCGCGCTTTGGTGCAGCGGCTGCGGCTCGATCCGGCGCATATCCGCACAGCTTTCGCGCTGTCGCTGCATTCCGGCATCGCGGCCGCCGTCCTGCTGTTCCTCGCCGCACCGTGGTTCGCTGATTTGCTGAGGATCGAAGGTACGCAAAGCCTGATCCGGTTTCTCGCCCTGACGCTATTCGTCAGCGGTATTTCATCGGTCTCGGCCTCGCTGCTGGAGCGCGAGCGTCGCTTCCGCACGCTCGGCCTGATCGACCTGGCGAGCTACTTCACCGGCTTCGGACTGGTCGCTCTGCCGCTGGCAATGTTCGACTATGGCGCATGGGCGCTGGCAATCGGTCATTTGACCCAAGCCCTGGTGCGCTGCATGGCGATGATGATTGTCGCTACGCCTAAGATGGCGCTGATCCCGCGCTGGCAGGAGAGCAAGGACCTGTTACGAACCGGGATTGGCTTCTCGGCCGGACAGATCGGCAATTACCTCGCCACACAAGCGGACTACTTCGTGGTCGGTCGGTGGCTCGGTGCCGAGGCACTCGGTCTTTACAGCCGCGCCTACCAGTTCCTGATGCTGCCGACCCACATGTTCGGCAAGGTCACCTCCACCGTGCTGTTCCCCACGCTCGCCTCGATCCAGGACCAGCCCGAGCGGGTTGCGCGTGCCTATGTCCGGGCGCTCGGCATCATCGCGTTGATGACCCTGCCGGTGGGTGGCGCGCTGGCCGTACTGGCGCCGGAATTGATCCTGGTCCTGCTTGGGTCGAACTGGACGGGGATGGTGCTGCCGTTCCAGATCCTAGTCAGCATGCTGCTGTTCCGCACCAGCTACAAGATCAGCGATTCTGTCGTCCTGGCGATGGGTTCAATGTATCAGCGAGCGAGGCTGCAATTCCTCTATGCCGGAGCGGTCGCGGGCGGTTCTCTGCTTGGCCTCGCCTATGGTCTGCCCGGAGTGGCTGTTGGTGTCGGCAGCGCAGTGGCGCTGAATTACCTGATGATGATGACCCTGGCGCGGCGGGTCACGGGGTTGCCGTTGGGCAAGGTCCTGGGGGTCCAGCTCAAGCAGTTGCCCGGTGCTGTCGCCATTGTCGCGCCACTTTGGATTGCCGCCACCGAAGCGCGACAGGCCGCATTTCCCGACCAATCGGTGCTGGGCCTTGCAATGCTTGCGGGATTGTTTTCGACTGCCTTCGCATGGGTTGTAGTGCCGGGCCTGTTCGGGGCCGAAGGTCGTTGGCTTCGAGACCTGGTGGTGGACCGGATCGAAACCTTGAGGTCGCGTCGCGGAACGGCGCCGGCCGAGTAATCAGGCGGTCCGGCGGGTCCTGAATGCACGGGGTGGACGCACCTGGCGCTGCTGGCTTTCGGCCATTGTGTCCCCCTCCAGCGCCGGTCGCATGGCCGAAATCGCGCCCACGACAAACCAGAATAACGTGTCGTTCCAGAATGGCCCGGTGTTGTGGAACAACGCATGGACGGCATAGGGAACGAAGACGATCGCCACATGGCGCGCTTGCCAGAGCAGCCGCCCGATGAGCGGCAGCGCAATCAGCAGGGTGAGACCGTAAGTCGTGAGCATGTTGAGCAGGTAGTTGTGCAGTTCCGCTTCGCGCACTTCGCCCGCGCCTTCAAAACGGTAGAGCTCCTGCCAATAGGGTGCCCAGTGTTCGTGAGATACGAAGTCGAAACCATATCCGAATGGGTTGTCCTGGAACAGCATCAGTCCGAAAGTCATTAGCGGAAGGCGACCGGCTGCCGAGTTGTCGCCGACACGGAAGACGCGGTTCTCGGCCCCTTGCATGGCATCGACAATCATCGGCGCCGCTATGACCAGCGCCACCCCCATCACCGCCGCCGACAGGATAGTCACGGCGGACCCGTTTCGCAGGGCGTAGATGGCGAGAAATACGGCAGCCCCCAGGATCGGGGAGCGGGTGGCAGACAAGAAGGCGACTGCGGCCATTACCGCCAGTGCCAATATGATTACCGGATCGATCCTCCCGGCCGTACCGCCGCTATATGCGCAAATCCGTAGCCGCCACGCGCCATAGGCGGCAAAACCAAGGCAGGCCTGCGTGGCGAGATGGATCGGTGAATAGGAAAGTCCCATCGGGCGGCGGTTGAGAAACGAGCTGTCCTCGTGCAACTTATGCCCCTGAAAGCGGCCCAGTGCTTCACGCAGGTTCCACCCTGCATCGAGGCCGATAAACTGGATAGCCGCAACAGCAGCGCTGATGACGAATGCAGCGCAGATGGCCAGCACGGCGGCGCGTGGCCCGGCGAGGTCGGCAAGCATGGCGGCCAGCAGCAAAGTCACCGCGATTTGCAGATGAACTTCCATCAACATCCGGCCCATGATCGCGGGATCGGCGCCGTTAATCAAGCTCACGAAAGTCCCCAGAAAGGCCAGCAGGCCAGCCAAAGCCAGGACTAGTCCGTGCCTGCGGATGGTATCGACGAAATGATCCGGCCGGACGAAGCCGAGCATTGCCAGCAGGCCAAGTGCCAGTCCCGACCGGATCGGGATCGAGGCAAAGTCTAGCGAGATCAGCGCGACATTGAATAGAACCAGCACGAAAATCCCGCCCGCCGCAGCGTGCCGGACCGCCGGAGAAATGGCGGGACGCGCAACGCGGATGGCTCGCGCGCTCATGTCAGGTGCGCGTGCCAGTTGCCCTTGCCATAACTATAGTAGCTTTCCGCACTCTGGCTGGCGCCTGCGCGGCGGGCATCATATTTTGTCAGGATTGCAGCCGCTGGAACTGTATCCGGGAGCCGTGCCAGTGCGGCATCGAGTTGTTGAACCTCGGTCCGGTTCGCCTCAACCACCATGATCACCGCCTCGACGCTTTCGGAGAGCAGCACGGCATCGGCCAAGCCCATGATTGGCGGGCCATCGACCAGGACGATGTCGGCGAAGGATTGCAGCTTGTCGATCACGGGCCGGACGCGCTCAGGAGCCAGCAGCGCGACGAGATCGCCGCGAGCATGACCGGCATCGATCGCGGCCAGGCCTGCCCGGTGGTTGACCCGCGCCAGTGACGTCAGGTCAGCTTCGCCCGCCAGAGCCTCGGCGAGTCCGGGGTCCGCGCTGGGATTGCGCAAATCGGCATGGACGACAACAACGCTGAAGCCGAGCGTTCGCAGTCCGCGAGCCAGGCCCCAGGCCGAGGTCGATTTTCCTTCGTTCGCGCTGGTGCTGGTGACGAGCATCGAGCGCGGCATGGTCGCACCGCCAAAGTGGCGCAGGGCGGCAGCGATGGATTTATAGGCTTCTGATTGGGGCGAGCCGGCCTGCCGCAGCGCGTCGGCCATCTCGCTCCCTCGCGCCAAAGCAGGGACCGCGCCAAGGGCCGAGAGATCGACCGCTCCCTCCAGATCGTCAAGCGAGCGGATTGGGCGACTGATGGCCTCGCGCAGTAGGGCAAGGGCCATGCCCGCGATAACGCCCAGCACCAACGCCAGCGCCATGATCCATGCAGGCCGGGCCGAGCTAGGGTCGAGCGGTGGCTCGGCGCGGTCGACCAGCATGACATTGGCCGATGGAGCACCCGACGCGGCGGATACTTCCTTGTAGCGTTGCAACAGTCCGTCATAAGCCATGCGGTCGGTTTCGACTTGCCGTTCGAGCGAATTGTAGCCGACACCGCGTTCCTGCTCGGCCATGGCCTCGCCGCGCAGCCGATTGATGGTCGCCTTGAGCTGTGCTTCCTGCTGCGCCGCAGCCTGGTAGCGCTGGCGGAATGAAGCCTTGATGTTGGCTGCAAGGGTGGCGATTTCGCGCTCGAGCTCGTCGACTTGAACCTTGGTTGCGGCCACGGTCGGATATTCGTCAGTATGGCGCTGGCGATCCTGCGCCAAATCGGCCTGCAATTGCGCCTTGCGGGCCAGCAGTTCCTGGTAGGCGCGATTTTCCTGCACTTGCGGCAATGTCCTGGCCGATGCACCCTGGACCTGCGCCCATTCCTGTTGCGCATCGATCCGCCGGGCCGTCGCTGCCGCCAGCGATGCCGACAATTGATCAACCTGCTGGCCGGGCATCGATCCGATCTGCGTTTCTTCTCCCGAAGTGGTGCTGGTGAGGCCAGCGGTGCGCGCATATGCGAGCATCCGGCGTTCCGATTCTTCGAGCTTGCTCTTGGTGTCGTCGAGTTGTTCGAGCAGGTATTTCTGTGCCTGGTTCGATGTTTCCACCTTGCCGCGGACATTGTCTGCCACCAGCGCCGCGGCATAGGCGTTGGCGATGAGTGCCGATGCGTTGGGACTGCGGCTGGTGAAGGAAATTTGTGCAAGGCGCGTATTGAGACCGAGGTCCGCCAGCACGCCTTCGCGCAGCGCCTCCAGCATTTCCTCTTCGGTCGGGTTTTCGAGGCCGAGTGCTACCTGCACTGCCGGCATCTGCGACAGGCGGATCATTTCGGCGACTTCCAGCGCCAAGGTCTTGCTGTGCACCCGGTCGAGCTGGGTTTGCAGGAAGCGGTTGGCATCTTCGGGTTCAGGATCAAGCCCGGGCGCTGCGATGATTTGCGGTGTTTGCTGTTCCAGCTGGACCGATGCTGTGGCTGTGTAGGATTGCGGCAGAAGCAGCACCGCCAGCAGCCCCAGCGCGAGTGCCGCGAGCAGCGACCCAAGCAGCACGAAACGCTGGCGATAAAGCACCGCCCGCAACTGTGCTGCCGCATTCGATCGCGGCGATGCGCGCATTATCGATGGCGCTTCGAGCGCCCGCGTCCCTATGGCAGGGATGACGGTCCGTTCCAAGGCTAGAGCATCCGGAAAAGGTTGAAGACCGGCGCGCCGAAATATTCGCGCCACGCTTGCTTCAGGGCGGAGAAACCGACCACGACTTCGTCGCCGGGCAGAAGAACCGGGTTGGGATCAATCCCGGCCCTGATGCGCCGGATGTCGAACCGGGCACCTGCACGTCGACCGTGGATGGTGCGGAACACGAAGATCTGGTCGTTGGCGGCGACGTGGGTCGGGCTTTCCGCCAGGGCCAGTGCCTCGATCAGCGTGGACGTGCCGCGGATCGGGAATACGCCGGGCTTGTTGACCGCCCCTTCGACCGTCACCGTCTGTCCGGACTCGACCAGCGCAATCGCGACCTGGGGCCGATGGATATAGCGGGTCAGCGCGCTTTCGAGATATCGGCCGAGCTCTTCGGGCGAGCGTCCCTCGGCTCGAACTGCGCCAAGCAGCGGGATCGAGACATTGCCGGCTGGATCGACCTGCAGCGATTCATAAGTTAGTTCGGGCTCGTTGAAGACCCGCAGGCTAATAGTGTCATTGGCACCGAGGAGATAACCGGCAGCCGCCAGTGAAGGATCGGCGGCTGGAATAACCGAATAAGCCTGGGCTCCCATCGGCAGCGGGCTCTGCACACCGCAGGCTGCAAGGCTGGCCAATGCGGCAAGTGCAAATCCCGTGTTGCTCGCGGAGCGAAGCGACAAGGATCGGCGGGCGGGGGTTGGACGTACCATTTTCAGCGCGCTCCGTGGGTCTTGAGCAGGGCGGGTACCGTCCGCAGGAGAATGGCCAGATCGAGCCGAAGGGATGCGTTGCGGACATAGGCGACATCGAGCGCAACGCGTCGCGGATAGGTGGTGTCGTTCCGGCCACTGACCTGCCACAGTCCGGTAAGCCCCGGCCTGACCGCAAGATAATGGCCCAGGTATCCCCGGTAGCGCGTGGCCTCGGTGGGAATGATTGGGCGTGGCCCGACCAGGCTCATGTCGCCCCTGAGGACATTCACGAGCTGGGGGAGTTCGTCGAGACTAGTCTTGCGCATGAGGCGTCCCAGACGCGTGATTCGCGGATCGTTGGCCAGTTTCTGGCGGCGGTGCCATTCCAGGCGAATACGCGGGTTTTCGGCAAGCAGCTTGCGCAGCACGGCGTCAGCATCGCTGCGCATCGTTCGGAACTTGTAGCAGTTGAACAGCTCGCCATTCTTGCCGATCCGCCGTTGGCGGAAAAGCGCCGGTCCGCCTTGCGCCACCAGCAAGCATCCGATCGCCAGCATGAGGGGGAACAAAAGCACGATCAGAGCGAGAGAAACGAGGATGTCGCAGGCCCGTTTGGACATCCGCTGGCTTGAGGGCCACTCTTCGCGTACGGCAATCTTGCGCAAGCCAGTCCGGTGACGATCCATGGGAATGACATCGCAGGATGGGACTTTTGGAGACGGGACAGAAGGCGAGAGCGGCTGAACAAGCGGATCGTCGATCGCGCTTGCGGAGACGAAGAACAGTGGGCTCTCTCCGTCGTCAACCCGGTCGGCCGGCGCGTTCTCCTGATCAAGGCCGGTTATTCCCAAATGCCGATCGGGGTCGCTGCCCTCCATGTTTATGGCCTTTCTGTCGCGCTGTGCATCGGGCTTGCGCGATGGGCGGATCGATGCCCTTTCGGTGCATCGACGGGCCCGGTCGCGCTAGCTACGCCGGTGCGTTATCTAATCCTGCTAACGGGTTACGCCGCGCGACTGGCTTTGGCAGTTTCGAAAAACCGGCTGTCTCTAAATGGAGCGGTTGACGCAGGGACTGTTGCCTGCCCCGTTCTGTCCGTCAGCGAGGCCAATGCTCGGGGCGGACTGCGCGCTGGGCGAGCGAAACTGGCGAAGGGTAGCGATGGTTCGCATATTCCGCGATCACACGGCCATCGATCCCGCCCGAAAAATACAGGCCCAGGTTCCAGTAGGATTGGGCGCTTTCATGCCCGATTGAGATATTTTCGCTATCGATGACCTGCTTGCCATCCAGCCAGACGGCCAAGCTGCCCCTGTAGGGGTGGATCACTATTCGATAGGTCAGGTCGTGACTTTCATCGAAGGAAAGCGGGGCTTCGTATCGGACGGTGCCGCCGGTATCGTGCTGGCCGCGCGTAGTGATGCGAAACAGGCCATCGCTTGTGCGGCGGAAAGCCAGCGCCGGCGATCCACCGAATTGCGAACCCATGTGAATTTGTCCGTACACGCCGCCGGTATGCCGCCGCATCGCGTCGGGGTCGGTCCACGCATGGTGGCGGAAGGAAAAGGCGCCCCATAAGGGCGTCGCGTTCACCAGCCGCTGCTTGTCGCCATACAAGCTGCCTGAAAGCTCGGCCCGCCGGACTGACGGTGCGTCGTTCGGTGACCGGTCGCGGTCGCTATTGCGCAATTCGAAGCGGATGACCTCGCCCGATGGGTCTGTCTGCACTGCATAGGCAAGATCGCCGTGTTGCACAGAACCAGCGTTCGCTCGCCAAATCCGCCCGCTCCAAAACGCCTCTGCCTCGGGCAGGGCCGCAATTCCAATGGCGCGAAACCCGCTCCGGTCCAATCGGGGAGGCTCGTTGATTTTGTCGGCAGATTCCTCGCCCGCCGGCACGCAGCCGGTCGAGAGGAGGATTGCGGATACGACGCAGAGCTTCCGCACAGGCCGCATCCTCATCGCGTCGCGCTTAATGCTTCGCTCGGCGTCGATAGATCGTCGAGCCACGCAAAGGCGGCGGAGGGACTGCGGAACTTGATCAAGTGCAGATGGGCATAGTCCGGGTGGGCAAGGACCTGCGCGTATTCGCCGCGTTCCGTCACGGTTTTCCTGAGCCGCACAAGCCGTTGCCGCCAGCTCGCGGAACCCGCCTTCGGATGCTCCGGACCGTGAGCGGCAGGGTCGGAACGACCGGCGAGATATCGCTTGAGTAGCTGGCGCGCCACCAGCGCGAGCGGGTAATCGAGATGGATTACAGTGTCCGCCCTGTACCAAACCAGGTGCCGAATGGCGCGGTAATGACCGTCGATAATCCAGCTGTTGCCGGAGACGGCCTGTTCGACTGATCGCACGAATGCGGGGGCGCGAGAGGAGTCGGTATTTCCAGATCCCTGGCGCATCTTATCCAGCTCGATATGCCGTAACCCCAGTTTACGCGCGAGCTCGCGAGCCAAATACGTCTTGCCGCTGCCGGTGCTGCCGACGATCGAGATGCGGCGGCCCGGAGCTCCGTGCTCCAAACCCGCGGTTTCTCGAATTTGTTCGCCAGGTTGAATTGGTTTCCTCCGCCTCAAATTACATGTCCACGAGCCTTAACAGCTTGGGAAGGGCTGCGAACGGCTTCGGATCCGACCGTCCCGGAATAGTGCAGGTGCCCGACGGCGTTGGCGCGGCAAGCGGGCATCGCATAGGATTCAGGTGCGTCACGATCGATTTCAAGCAATGGAGCAAGCACCTTCTTGGTTGCCAAACCATCCTCTGCCCACCGAACCACCCGGGTGGTCGAATTGTTCGGTCTTCCCGGCGCAGGCAAGACGACTCTTACCAATAGACTAGTGCTGCCCGGCGAGTTCCGCCGCCGCGAGGACCTGTCGCGTGCCTTGCGGAAACAATCGAACGCGCAATATGTCGGGCTCGCGCTGCGCACACTCGCTGATTGGCGCTGGCTGTTCGCGCTCGCAATTCTCGCCCTGAAAACGCCCATCTGGCGCTGGGAAAGCCTGCAAAGGCTGGTCCGTGTCGCCGTCCAAAAGACCTGGATGAGCTCGCAATCAGGGCTGGTAGTGCTCGATCAGGGGCCGCTGCAGGGCCTGTGGTCGATATTCTTCACCGAAAGTGTGTCCGACCCGCCAAGAGCGGCCTTGTCGCGGGTGTTGCGGCATCTTTACAGCGAAGTCGACATCACTGTGTTCGAGATCGATGTTGATCCCGAACTTGCTGCTCGCCGCGTGGATCTGCGCGATGTCGGGAACAGTCGACTTGACGATCTGCCGCTTGGGACCGTCCGTCGTAAGCTTGAAGAGGTCGCTGCACTTCCCCGCGCCATTATTGCCGCAGCCCAAGCGGGCGGAATTCCGGTAACGCGGCTGTCGGGAAAGGCTGATCCGGCCGTGTTGGTAAATCAGATCGAACAGGCGATTGGCAGCCCGGCGAGTGATCGGGTGGTCGTTAGCGGTTGATGGCGGCGAGGTGGTTCCAGCTTACTTCCAGCAAGTCGGCAAAGACCTGATCCTGTGCTTGCCGGGCGTCGACCGTAACGACTTGCGGATCGGCGCGGCGCATCCGTTCCATTAACGCAATTCGCGACGCGAAAGCGGCCGGTGCGATGTCGCCCGGCTTGCGCTGGTGCGACGTTTCGAAGTCGCAGTCGAGGTGGATGGCTAGCGACGGGTTTTGCGCAGCCATCGAGGCGTAGATCCGCCGTTCAGCTGACCAGATCAGGCGCGCGATGGGCATGCGGGCGGACGGTGCCACCGACGGCCCATCGAGAATGCCGGCCTCCAGGTCCTGCGGCCAACGATCGGCGATGACGATCACGCCTCTTGCGGCAAGACGCAGGGAACGGCGCTGGGCAATAAAGCGATTACACGCAATCAGCAGTCGCCAAAGCGCCGAGAGATGGGCGTGGAGCCAGCTGCGCCGATCAGCTTGGTTCGCGCCGGAGGACTCGTCTGAAACGACTTGCTTCCGAAAGAACGGCAGCCGCTGGCGGACACGCATCCAGCCCCCGTCGTTGGACCCGAGATAGATCGAAGCACAGCGAAACCTGCGCCCCAGGAACTTGGCAATCTCGCGGCTTTGCGTCGACTTGCCTACACCGTCGGGACCGATGAGTGCGATCACCGCGCCGGTGCGCAACCGGCGCTTGGTCGCGTTCGAGCCACCCGCCAGACGCGTTGCCCTCCGCCACAATCCAAAGCGGATACGGCGCCCAGCGTGCTGCATTATATGGCGAAGCGCGCCGAACCGGCTCGTTTCATTTGCCGCCCTGATAGCGCGGCGGATCGCCGCAAGGCTGCGTCGATAAACGAAAATACCCTCTTCGCTCCTGCGGATGCGACAGACGATATGCTGGTCACCCAGGCGCCAGGACAGGGCTGCGGTGCGAGAGAAAGGATCGAGGCTGGCAATGATTGCCTCGCGGCACTCGACCTCTTTCTGGAACAGGGAGCCCGGATTCCTGAAGGCGAGGCGAGCCAGAGCGAGCCGCGCCTCTTCGCCCGCTGGCAGAATGGGCATGTCGCCATGCCCGGCAATGGCTCGCGGATGCGACTTGGAAGGGTCGATATCTGCGATCCGGTAGGCCTTGCAGAACTTGGGGCCGACCTTGACGCTGTCGGCGATATCGAGATGCAATACCGTCTCGTTTGCGTCGAGCAGGTACCAATCCTCCCGCCCTGCCAGTGCGTTGTCGTAAAGCGGGTGCGGAAAGGCTCTTATCGCCCCTGCATCCAGCAACATGGACTGGAGCGCCGACATATCCTGGGTTCGTGCCAGCAGGTCGATATCCAGCCTCCCGGCAAGACCTTCGGGCAAGTGCCGCGTGTTCTTGTAAACCGCGACCGGTACCGAAGCTTTGCGCATTCTTGAGAGCAGACCATCAAGGGTCGTACGATCGCGGGTATGCTCCGAAAGCAAGGGCTTGCGCTCTCTTTCGACTTTGGATTGCTCGGTATTTGTCATGATCCGCACCGCAATCCGATGGTCGTTGGTGAAACAGGCATTGCCTGCCCCGCTATCAGAGGCGTGCAAGCAATTCCGCCGAAACCCACATGGCGTGTCGTTTTGGTGCAGTTGCAGCGAGGCTTTTAGCGCCGCATCAGTCGACGAAGTCGTCGACTCTCTCGACGATGATTGCCGGGGCCATCCCGCCGGCGGCGCACATGGTGACCAGCCCAGTCTTCTTACCCTGGCGTTCGAGTTCGTCGACGATGGTGCCGATCAGCATCGACCCTGTCGCGCCGATCGGGTGGCCGAGCGCAATCGCGCCGCCGTTCACATTGACCTTGTCCCAGTCGAGTCCGAGATCGCGTACGAATTTGGCGGCAACGACGGCAAAAGCCTCGTTGATCTCGAACAGGTCGATATCGTCCAGTTCCATCCCGGCCTTTTCCAACACGCGCTTGGCCGCCGGAACCGGAGCGTTGAGCATCAGGGTCGGATCGTCACCCATATTCGCTGTGGCAACAATGCGGGCGCGCGGTTTGAGGCCGTGCTTCTGGCAATATTCCTTGCTCGCCACGAGCACACCGGCTGCCCCGTCGACCACGCCTGAGCTGTTGCCGGCATGGTGGAAGTGCTCGATCTCGAGATCGGGATATTTCCGGTTGATCAGTCCGCGGAAGGTCGTGCCATCCTTGTCGAGCGGTATGTCGGCCAGCTTGGTAAAAGCCGGCTCGAGCTGGGCCAGCGTCTCCATGGTGGTTTGCGGACGCGGGAATTCCTCGCGGTCGAGAATGACCGTGCCGTCATCATCCACCACCGGTACGATCGACTTGTCGAAACGGCCTTCGGCGATCGCCTGCGCCGCGCGCTGCTGGCTGCGATAGCCGACTTCGTCAAGTTGCTCGCGGGTGAAGCCCTCCATGCTGGCAATGGCATCGCCGCACACGCCCTGGTGGCTTTGCGGATGGCTGGCCTGGAGGCGCTCATTGCCGCTACCCATGCGCGGAGGATCGATCCCGGCCTGCATCTTGGCCTTGGCCATCTCGGCGGTCAGGCTCATCATCTCTGTGCCGCCAGCCACCACGCAATCGGCCATGCCCGACATGACCTGCGCCGCAGCCAGATTGACCGAGGTGATCCCACCACCGCAGAACCGGTCGAGCGTCATGCCCGAGCTGGTCTCGTCGTAGCCTGCATCGAGCGCGGCCATCCGGCCAAGGTCGCCGGCCTGCTTGCCATCCTGCGTGCTGACCGACCAGATCACGTCGTCGACCGTGGCGGTATCGAGGTTGTTGCGATCCTTCAGCGCCTTGAGGACGGTGGCGGCGAGGTGCTGGGGATGCTCGTTTGCGAGCGCTCCCTTGCCGATCTTGCCAATCCCGCGCGGGGTCCGACAGGCGTCGATGATATAGGCGTCGGGCATGCTATCCTCTCCAAAGAATCGATTTTGGCTTGTGGCTTGACGTTTTCGTAAAGCTTGGCCAGCACCGACACAAGAAAAGTTTCAATTCGCAATGGAGAGGCGATCAATGAGCACCGAGACCACGAGCGAGCTGCTGACCGAGGAACGCGACGGCATATTGATCATCACGATCAACCGGCCCGAGGCCAAGAACGCGATGAACAAGGCCGCCGCCGAAGGCATCGCCGAGGCCCTTGATCGCCTCGACAGCGAGGAACACCTGCGCGTCGGCATTCTCACCGGGGCGGGCGGAACTTTCTGCTCGGGTATGGACTTGAAGGGCTTCCTGCGCGGGGAAAGCCCGGTCGTCGAAGGGCGAGGATTTGGCGGGCTGGTCCAGAAAAAACCGGCCAAGCCGTTGATCGCGGCGGTCGATGGCTATGCGCTTGCCGGGGGGCTCGAACTGATGATCGCCTGCGACCTGGTGGTGGCCAGCAGCGGTGCCAAGTTCGGCATTCCCGAGGTCAAGCGCGGCCTCGCCGCCGCTGCAGGCGGGTTGATGATGCTGCCCGACCTGGTGCCGCACAAGGTGGCGATGGAACTGGCCCTGACCGGTGAATTCATCACCGCCGAGCGGGCGCATGAGATCGGTCTCATCAACCGCGTGACCAATGGCGCAGCGATCGATGGCGCGCTCGAATTGGCCAGCGCCATCAACGCCAACGGCCCGCTGGCGGTGCAGATATCCAAGCAGATCATCGAGGAATCGCGTGGCTGGGACCTGGACGAGCGTTGGGACAAGCAAGCCCAGCTCGCGCCCAAGGTCTTCATGTCCGAAGATGCGCGCGAAGGCGCGGCGGCCTTTGCCGAGAAGCGCGCACCCAACTGGAAGGGCAAGTAATGGCGGACGTACAGGGCGGGCCGCTGTCGGGCATCCGCATTGTCGAGTTTGCCGGCATTGGTCCCGGCCCGTTTTGCGGCATGATGCTGGCCGATCATGGTGCCGAAGTGATCCGCATTGATCGCGCCTCGGGCCAGCGCGGCGGATCGCAGCCGGTCACCAGCAAGGACGTACTGGCGCGCGGACGCAAATCGATCGCGGTTGATCTCAAGAGCGCCGAGGGTGTCGCGCTGGCCCGCAAGCTGGCCGCCAGCGCCGACGGTATCATCGAGGGGTTTCGCCCCGGCGTGATGGAGCGGCTGGGGCTGGGGCCGGACGAATTGCTCAAGGACAATCCCAGGCTCGTCTACGGCCGGATGACCGGCTGGGGCCAGACCGGTCCCTATGCGCCCTATGCCGGGCACGACATCAACTACATCGCGCTCGCGGGTGCGCTGGCCCATTTCGGCCGGGCCGGAGGCAAGCCGACCCCGCCGATCAACATGGTCGGCGATTTCGGCGGCGGCGGGATGATGCTCGCCTATGGCATGGTCTCAGCCCTGCTCAACGTGGCGCGGGGCGGTGACGGCCAGGTTATCGACTGCGCCATGACCGACGGCACTGCGGTGCTGATGGGCATGATGCACGGGATGAAGAACATGGGCATCTGGTCGGAGCAGCTTGGCGCGAACATGCTCGATACCGGCGCGCATTTCTACGACACCTATGAAACGTCAGACGGCAAGTTCGTCTCCATCGGCAGTATCGAGCCTCAGTTCTATGCTGAGCTGCGGCGGCTGGCGGGGCTGCAGGAGGACGCTGATTTCGACGCCCAGCATGACCGCGGACAATGGGACGCGCTGAAGGACAAGCTGACAACGCTGTTCAAGAGCCGCAGCCGCGACGAATGGAACACGCTGATGGAGCATACCGACGTCTGCTATGCCCCGGTGCTGACCATGAGCGAGGCCGCGCAGCACCCGCACAACCAAGCGCGCCAAACCTTCATCGATGTCGGCGGCGATACCCAGCCAGCACCCGCCCCGCGCTACTCCGGTACTGCGAACACAAAGCCCGCGCCGGCTCCCATGCCAGGTGACGATACCGACGCGATCCTCGCATCACTGGGCATGGGCTCGGAGGACATCGGTAAGCTGCGAGAGGCTGGAACGGTGGCCTGAGGGGCTGCTCTGGGTCAAAACGCCCTCAAATGGGGAAAGTCCGCTAACGACCCAATTCGTGCAATAGCAGCCGAGTCCGGTGCCTACCAGAATCGGACTTGCCACCAGCAAATTCTTTGCGGTCGTTTTCCTAGCGATCCGGGCGCGGCGTGCGATCCGAGTTTCGCTTATCCGCAACGTAGCTATGGCCAGTCTCAGCCTTGAATATATCGAATAGACCAGTTGCCCCGAAAAGCTTCGGGAAGTTTTTTACGCCGTAGTTACGCGGATCGATCGGGGCCTGCCTCTTCGCTGCGCTGCCCGCGGCTGACATGGCCGCCCACCCATCGTCGTGAGCAGAGGCTTCGACTGCGCCCCGCAAGACGCGGATGAGCGCCGCATCCTGTGCAAGGATCTTAGCGGACTTCTGCGAACTGGTTGAAGGCTTCGAGACGGTTTCCGTACCGGTCTTACCCTTGGACCTTGGCTTAGCCGGAGGCTTTGAGTTGTCTTTTTCTTCCGGGTCTGCAGCGCTTTCATCGTCGAGACTGTCGAGATAGAGAAAAGTCGTACACGCGTTGACGAAAGGTTGGGGTGTTTTACGCTCACCAAAACCGTAAACTTCGTGCCCATTGGCCTTAAGCTGCATAATCAGCGGCGTAAAATCTGCATCGCTAGAAGCTATGCAAAACGCGTCCAGGTCCTGGGTGTAAAGCAATTCCATGGCGTCTATGACCAAGGCGATATCAGTCGCATTCTTCCCAGCTGAATAGCTGAACTGTTGTATCGGCCGGATCGCAGAATCGTGGAGTTTGCTTTTCCAGCCTTTTAATCCAGCACTTGCCCAATCACCGTAGGCGCGCCGGATGTTGGCCGTGCCGTACTTTGACAGCTCTGCAACTATTGCTGCGACTTTGGTATGCGACACATTATCGGCGTCGATAAGCAATGCGATCCGGCGGTCGGGTGTGCTGCTGGCGAGTTGATCAGGTTCCATGCTCATCTCTACATAGATAGCTTGTACGAATTGCGCCTACATTCGGCACACTTTCGCATGCGTCAACTCATCTTATCCGACATTCCTTCTAAGTTCCGGGCGAGAAATCGATCTCCCCAAGCTCACGTTCTATAGAGAGGTCAAAAAGCGGACATTCCGCTTTCCACCCAGACCCGGCCATTCGCGATTTTGGGGACGCCTCTTGCAAGCGGACAGGCTGTTCAGTCGATGAAGTCCTTCACTTCGATCAGGAAATCCTCGAACCGGTCGTGATGCACCCAGTGGCCGGCGCGCTCGTAGGCGCTGACAGTCACGTTGTCGCCGAAATGCTGCATCCGGCCGTCTTCCTGCGGGTTTGATGCCCAGCTGTCATCGCCGTAAACCAGCAGGCTGGGGCAGGTGATCCGGCCCCATAGCTCGGCCAGTTGGCCTTGCGAGATATCGTCGGGCGGCCAGGCGTGCAGGTGCGGGTCGAACTTCCAGCTCCAGGTTCCGTCCTCGTTGCGGATCGCGCCGTGGCGGGTCAGGTGCTCGGCCTGGTCGCGGCTGAGATAGCTGTTGGCCTCGTGCATCCGGTCGAGCGCGTCCTCGAAGGACTCGTAGCGGCGCGGCTGGCGGGCCGAGGCTTCGCGCTTCTTGTCGATCCACTGCTTGCGGTGTTCGTACCACGGCGTCTCCGCCATCTTCGCCTGCACCTTGGGGCTGGGGCCGAGCCCTTCGATCGCCACTAGCCGGCGCATCTTTTCCGGATACATCCCGGCATAGCGCATGGTGATGTTGCCGCCGAGCGAATGGGCCACGATCGTCACCGGGTCCAGTTCAAGCTGGTGTACCAGTTGGGCGAGGTCATAGACGTAGGAACTGATCGAATAGACGCCGGTATTGGTCCATTCGCTGTCGCCATGGCCGCGCAGGTCGGGGCAGATCACGTGCCAATCCTCGCGCAAGCGTTCGGCCATCCAGTCCCAGCTGCGGCAATGGTCGCGCCCGCCGTGCAGCAGGATCAGCGGCTGCGCGCCTTCATTGCCCCAGTCGGCATAGTGCAACCTTGTGCGCTGGCTGATGAGCGTCTGCGAGGTCGGGCCGATCAATTCCATTGTTTTCTCCGGCGAGGGCAGTCATTCGAATGCGTTGCAGTCCGCTACCGACATGATACGGTGCGAGGCAACAAGAAAAGGCGAGAGGACCCCAGCCAATGCCCGCGATCGATGTACCCCAGCCCGAATTCATGGAAGACGAGGAAATCTCGATATTCGCCGATGCGGTGGGCAAGTTCTATCAGAAACATGCGCCCGAGAAGCGCGTCCTCAAATGGCGCGCCGATGGCCAGGTCGAGCGTGAATTCTGGAACGAGGCGGGCGAAGCGGGGCTGCTCGGTGTGTCGGTGCCAGAGGAATATGGTGGCCACGGCGGCGATTTCCGCCATGACATGGTGGTGATCGACCAGCAGGCCAAGCACGGGGTAGAAGGCTTTGCGGCCAGCCTCCACAACACGATCATTCTGCCCTATCTGGTGCGTCACGGGACCGAGGAGCAGAAGAAGAAATACCTGCCCAAGCTGGTCACCGGCGAACTTGTCAGCGCCATCGCGATGACCGAGCCGGGAGTCGGCTCCGACCTCCAGAGCATCACCACCACAGCACTCAAGGACGGCAACGGATACCGGATCAACGGGGCAAAAACCTACATCTCGAGCGGACAGACCGCAGACTTCATCATTGTCGTTGCCAAGACCGATCCCAAGGAACGCGCGAAAGGCATTTCGCTGATGCTGCTCGAGACCGAGGGCGCCGAGGGCTTCCAGCGCGGCAAGAAGCTCGACAAGATCGGCCTGGATGCTGCCGACACCTCGGAACTGTTCTTCGACGACGTGTTCGTCCCGGCGGAAAACGTGCTGGGCGGCGTCGAAGGCAAGGGGTTCTACCAGCTGATGGGGGAGCTTCCGCAGGAACGGTTGATCATCGCCATGGGTGCGATGACCGGGATCGAGAAGGCGCTCGAAGTAACATTGGAGTTCGTCAAGGATCGCAAGGCTTTTGGCCAGACGATCTGGGATTTCCAGAACACGCAGTTCACGCTCGCCGACCTGAAGGCCCGCGGTACGGCGGCGCGGGTGTTCGTCAACGATTGCATCGCGCGCCACCTCAAGGGCGAGCTCGATGTCGCTACTGCCTGTATGGCGAAATACTGGGTTACCGAGCTACAGAGCGAGGTCGTCGACAAGTGCCTGCAATTTCATGGCGGCGCGGGCTATATCAACGATTACCCCATTGCGCGGATGTATCGCGACACCCGCATCGCCAGGATATTCGGCGGTTCGAACGAAGTTATGAAGATGGTGATCGCACGCTCGATGTAGGGGCGAGGGTAAGGGAGCGTCATTATCGCCGACAAGCCGGACAACCTCGGAGACCTACTCGGCAATGTCGAGGGCCTCGGCGAAAGCAGCGACAGGGTCTGCCTTGGCGATGCACTCGACGCGTTCGGGCGCCGCAGTTTCGCACCGCTGCTGATCGTCCTCCCGATTATCGCGATGACGCCGATTGGTGGCATTCCAGGCGTCCCGACGCTGCTCGCCGTCACAATTGCATTTATCGCCCTGCAATTGCTGATCGGGCGCGAGCATGTGTGGCTGCCTAATTTTGTCGAACGCCGTCAAACTGATGGCGCGGAGCTGGCCAAGGCGCTGCACAAACTCGATCGAGCTGCCAAGTGGATCGACAGCAAGCTGACTGACCGGTTCGATTTCTTCATTGAAGGGATAGGCGCGAGGGTCGCAGCTGCAGGCATCCTGCTGTTGTGCATCTCCGTTCCCCCGCTCGAATTCCTGCCCTTTGCCAGCGCGGTGCCAATGTTTGCAATCGCGGCGATCGGTCTGGCCTTGCTGGTCCATGACGGTCTGCTGATGATTGTCGCGCTGACGCTGGGGTGCGGCTCGATGATTTTCGCGCTCGCGAGCTTCGGAGGGGGGCTGACTTGACCAGCTTGTAGAAAGGAGCGACGCTGCATCGACTGGGGCGGTTTGATCGGAGGGGAACATGCGCAAGCGTTATATGGTGCTCGGTGCCGCGGTGTTGGCACTAGCCGGGGGCGCAGCCTGGTATACCGGCGTTTTCGAACCGACAGCGAGTGCAGCTCAGGCCGGGAACGGCGAGGGGACGGTAACGCTCGCCGACTATCCCGACCGGGTCTATTGGGGCGACACCCATTTGCACACCGACAATTCGGTCGATGCGTTCGGCTTCGGCGTCCGGCTTGGGCCAGAGGCTGCGCTGCGGTTCGCGCGCGGTGAAGCAGTTACTTCGACCACCGGACAGAAGGCGCAACTGGCTCGACCGCTCGATTTTCTTGTCATCGCCGACCACACCGATGCGCTGGGAGCAACCAAGCGGCTAATGAACGCGCCCAGGGCACTGGTGCGCGATCCCACCTTGCGGCGCTGGCAGAAAATGATGCGAGCAGGCGGCGACGAGTCGATTCGGGCGGTGGCCGAGTTGATCACCGCTGCTGCCAATGACACGGTGCCCGAGGCAATGCGTGATCCTGAGGCCAACCGTCAGGCCACAACCGACATCTGGCAGGCTCACCTGCGCACGGTCGACCTGTATAACGAGCCGGGCAAGTTCACCGCATTTGCGGGTTTCGAGTGGACTGCCATGCCAGACGGCAACAATCTCCACCGGGTGGTGATGTTTCGCGACGGCTTTCCCACCCTCGGCGATACCCTTCCTTTCCCCGGCCTTGGCAGCGACGTCGAGAGTCTGTGGGGCTACATGGCGGCCTATGAAAAGGGGACCGGAGGCCAGGCGCTGGCGATTCCGCACAATTCGAACCTTTCCAACGGCTTGATGTTTGAAATGACCGGCCCCGACGGCACGCCGATGGATGCAGATTATGCGGCCAAGCGGGCGCGGTGGGAACCGATCGTCGAAGTCACCCAGATCAAGGGTGACAGTGAAACGCATCCATTCCTGTCCCCGAATGACGAGTTCGCCGGCTACGGCGTGTGGGGTTGGGAGCTTGGCAATCTGCCGCTGACGGCCAACGCCACGCCCGATATGTATGCTGGCAGCTACGTGCGCGAGGCGTTGAAGCGCGGACTCTCGATCGAGCAGCGCCTAGGGGTCAATCCCTATCGCTTCGGACTGATCGGTTCGACCGATTCGCACACCGCGCTGGCCACAGCGGACGAGGACAATTTCTTCGGCAAGCACACCGGCAATGAGCCCAGTGCCGAGCGCGCCATGGCCGGGCAAAATCTTGGTACGCGCGAGGGGCGCTTCGGCTGGAATTACCTCGCCAGCGGCTATGCCGCAGCCTGGGCGCGCGGCAACACCCGGGCGGAGATTTTCGACGCCTTCAAGCGGCGCGAAGTCTATGCCACCACTGGATCGCGGATGAGCGTGCGGGTCTTCGGCGGCTTCGGGTTCGACGACGATAGCTTTGGCGCAAACTGGGTTGCCACCGGCTATGCCGACGGCGTCCCGATGGGCGGCGTTCTGGCGGATGCTGGCAATGCACCGACCTTCATGATCGAAGCGCTCAAGGACCCGGAAGGTGCCAATCTTGACCGCGTGCAGGTGGTCAAGGGTTGGGTCGACGCAAGCGGTGCCTTGCAGGAGAAGGTCTTCGACGTAGCCTGGAGTGCACGAACCATGGACGGCGCCTCTGACAGCCCGGTTCCGCCGGTAGGTAATACGGTTGATGAAGCCACCGCCACCTACACCAACACGATTGGCTCGGCGCAGTTGCGCGAAGTCTGGACCGATCCCGAATACGAGGCAGGCCAGCGCGCCTTCTACTATGTCCGGGTGATCGAGATTCCCACCCCCCGCTGGGTGCTGTTCGATGCCCTACGATTTGGTGCCAAGCTGGCGGATGACGTGGTCAAGACAGTGCAGGAACGCGCCTATACCTCGCCGATCTGGCTGCTGCCGCGGGCTGCTGCCCCGTGATGTCGAAGACTGTTGCGCAAGCTGCCTTGCGCGAGCCGTTGGTCCATTTCCTCCTCGGCGGGGCGTTGATCTTCGCATTCTTTGTGTGGCGCGGCGAGCCGGCTGATCCGGCCAGCCGAACGATCCTGGTCACGCCTGAAGTACAGGCCCAGGTCGCGTTGACTTACGAACGCACGATGCAGCGCCCACCGAGCGACAGCGAGCTGGATCGGCTAATCGACCAGTATGTGCGCGAGGAGGTGCTTTATCGCGAAGCATTGCGATTGGGACTCGACAGAGACGATCCCGTCGTGCGCCGGAGGCTGGCCAAGAAAATGGATTTCCTCGCCACATCCGCCGCCGAAACTGATGAGCCATCACAAGCTGAGCTCGAGGCATGGTACAACGATCATGCTGATCGGTTCTCGAATGGAACCCGTCTCAGCTTCGACCAGGTTTACTTCCCGAACCAGCCCGACCCGGTCGTCACGCGCCTCGAACTCGAGCGAGACTGGCGCTCGGTCGGAGAGCCATCTTCGCTTCCTGCCGCGGCCGAGGATCGATTGGCCGCCGATGTCGCGGCGCAGTTTGGTCAGGTCTTCGTCCAACGCCTGCTGGAGTTGTCACCTGGCACCCAGTGGCATGGTCCAATCCGTTCCGGGCTGGGCTGGCATTTTGTACGCTTGAGCGAGCGCAAGCCTGGCGTGCTACCGCCGCTCGAAAGCCAGCGCGGGCGCGTGAGCGAGGACTGGCGCCTCGGAACAGCCGAGCGGCGCAGGGACGAAGCCTATGCCATGCTGCGTGAGGCCTATTCGGTCCGGATCGACAGATGATCCGCGCCCTTCTGGCATTGGTGTTGCTGAGCCTTGGAGCACCTGTCGCAGCCGATGAGTTGCGGCCCGGCTACGTCGAATTCACCCAGCACAGTGCACAGGGTTGGCGCCTGGCCTGGAAACAGCCCCTGCCCGGACCAGGGCCAGCGAAACTGGCGTTACCGTTGCTTCCGGAAGGCTGCCTGGTCGAGGATGAGCCAATCGCCCGCCAAGCGGCGCTGGCGCTGATCGGGACGGCTGATGTGCTGTGCCGCCAATCCGTTGCGGGCGGTACGATCGGCTTTGCCTCGATATTCGGCGGCGGCGACACACTGCTTCGCGTTGTGCCGCTGGATCGCCCGGTACAAACCTATCGCCTGACCGAGAGCCAGCCGTCCGCCACCATCTATGCACGGCCCGACACCTGGCAGGTCTGGCGCAGCTATTTCACGCTTGGCGTCGATCACATTCTGTCTGGCTGGGACCATTTGCTGTTCGTCATAGCGCTCGTCTTGCTGGTGCGGCGCGGTTGGGCCGTGGCGGGGGCTGTTACCGCTTTCACGGTGGCGCACTCGCTGACGCTGGCCGGGGTATCGCTCGGGCTGATCGGCCTGCCAGGCAGGCCCGTGGAAGCTGTGATCGCGCTCAGCATCGTGCTGCTGGCTGTCGAAATCGTGCGGGGGAAAGAGCGGAGTTGGACCAGGCGCTGGCCGTGGCTCGTCGCATTTGGCTTCGGTCTCGTCCATGGCTTCGGCTTTGCCGGTGCGCTGCGCGCCATCGGATTGCCGGAAGGCGAAGTCCCGACCGCGCTGATCGCGTTCAACCTGGGGGTCGAGGCGGGGCAACTGGCGGTTGTTTTGACCGTGCTCGCCATTCTCGCAGCAACCCGCCGCTTGCGCCCCGCTTCACTGAATCCGGCGGTGCGGATGGCCAGCTATGCCATTGGTATCACTGGTTCCTATTGGCTGATCGACCGGCTGGTCGGTTGATCGCCGCCTAGCGCCAGCCACAAAAGGACACGCGCCCGTTCGGCTTGCCCGCGCGCAATGGCGACCCGCTCGCCGCTGGCATCGGCATTACGGCGCACTTCGAGTACGGTAAGGAAGTTCGACAGGCCGGCCTCGTAGCGGGTCTGGGCAAGCTTTGCAGCGCGGTTAGAACTGGCGAATTCGCGCGTTGCGGATTCCAATTGCGTATCAGCTGCCGCGACCAAGCCATAACCGGCCTCCGCCTCGCCGAGCGCCGTAAATACAGCTTCGCGATAGTTGGCGAAGGCAAGCTGCTTGCCCGCGGTGGAAGCATCGATCTCGGCCGCGATGCGTCCGAAATCCAGCAAGGGGCCCAGCAATCCGCTGCCGACGGATCCGACCAGCGATTTGTCGTTGAGAAGGCTGCCAAGATCGAATGCCAGCAGGCCAAGCGCGGCGGATAGAGTCACTTGCGGAAACCGCCGGGCCGCGCTGGCGGCAAGTTCGGCATCGGCCGCCGCGAGTTGAGCAGTTGCGGCTAGAATATCGGGTCGATTGGCCAGCAACTGTCCCGGAAGGGCTGATGGCGGCAAGGGCTGCGCGGAAACGGGAGCCGGTTGGACCAACACATCGAGCAGCCTTTGTGCAGGCTGTCCGGTCAGCGCCACCAGCCTGCCTGCCAGTCGCGCGCGTTCGCTGCCCAGTGCGGCGATCCGGCTGCGGCTGGCCGAGCTAACACTTTCGGCCCGCACCCGGTCAAAGCCCGGAGCGATACCCGCCCGTTCGCGCGATCCGGCCAATTGAGCCAGTCTTTCTGCGGAGGCGAGGTCTTCTTCGAGCGCTTCGAGCCGCGCTTCGAGCGTGCGCCAGTCGATCACGGCACCGGCAATCTCAGCCAGCAAAGCATTGCGAACCGCGGCGGCCTGTGCATCGGCGGCGTCGATCCGCGCCAGCGCAGCGCGTTCGCTTGCGCGCAGACGACCGAAGAAATCCGGTTCCCAACTAGCCAGCAAGTTGGCGCCGTAGCTGATCCGTTCGGAATCGAATGAGACACCTGGCGGCAGCGAAGCGCCGAATTGCGCCGGATTGCTACGCGAACCGGCGCTCGCGGCATCGGCAGTCAGCATCGGCAGCCGCGCTGCCCCGGCACCGCGAGCGCGCGCCCGCGCCTGTTCAATCCGCGCGGCGGCTTGCGCCAATGTCGGCGCATCGGCCAGTGCGAGCGCGGACAAGTCCTGGTATGCCGGATCGCCGACTGGCAGCAGCGCGGCGACCAAGGCTCCGACCGCCGCGTCGGGGGCGTAAGCGAATTGTCGGGGCAGCTCGGGCGGGGCGGTGGCAATCTCGGGCGGTGGACCGGCAACACAGGCCGCCAGCGCCATGGCTCCGACCAGCGGCACGGCCCGTCGAGCCATCATTCCCCGCGCTCCTCAGCCTTTGCCGGAATGAAGGCATCGACTTGCTGGCCGACCCGGAACAGTCCGTCGCTCTCGGGCAGGCGGTAAATCACCTGAAGCACGCGCACGTCGACCCGCTCGGCGGCGGCATTGGTCAACGAACGCTTGGGGACCACCAGTGGCTCGGCGCGCACGAAGTCGGCTTTCACCTGGCGGTTGGCCGCACCGCGAGGCGAGACAATCGCCTGGGCGCCCATGGCCAGGCGAGGCGCCTGCTCCTCGTCAATGTCTATCCGCACGTGCAGCGGGCGGGTCTGGCCCATCTCGATAAAGCGCAACGACCCGCCGCCAACGGTCGAGAGAAATTCTCCCGGCCGAATATTCACGGCCAGGATTTCGCCCGCAATCGGCGCCCGGACCGTGGCCCGGCCGAGCTCGGTCCGTGCCGAATTGCCCGCAGCCTTCGCAGCTTCGAGCCTGGCGCGGGCGAGTTGCAGCCTAGTACGCGCAGCACTGGCTTCGCCTTCAGCTCGGATGACTTCGGCGCGGCTGACAGCGGCCGGATCGTCGACCGAGCGATACAGCGCCAGTTGCCGACCGGCAGTTGCCTGCCCGGCCTGCGCTTCGGCGATTGCTGCTCGCGCTTCTGTGATAGACGCTTCGGCTTGGCGCAATTGCGACTCGATGGCGCGAGTGTCGACTGTGAAAAGCGGCTGGCCCTTGCTGACATAGTCGCCCGGTTGGACCCGCAGGTCGGTCACAAGGCCAGACAGGGCCGTGCCGATGTCGATGATTTCGCTCGACGGCTCTACTACGCCGGACCCGGCCACCCGCGCGGCATTGGCTAGTTCACCGGTCGCCCGCGGCGGTGTGCCTTCGGGTTGTGACAATTCGCGGTCGGGCTGACCGCTCCAGATGAAGAACACCGCCGCGAGCAGCCCGATTACGGCGATGATCGGCAGGCCCATGCGGGAGAAACTGAAATTGTCGGGAAGAAGCGCCATACGATGGGTCCTAGTGGCCGTCGGGCATCTCGGTGCCGTCATGGGTTATGTAACCATCCTCAAGCACGAGGATGCGGTCGGCGAGGTCGAATATGCGGTTATCGTGAGTAACGATGATGCAGGCCCTGTCGGGGGCCACCGCCACCTCTCGCAGCAGGTCCATCACGCGGCGCCCCGAACTGGCGTCTAGCGCCGCAGTGGGCTCGTCGCACACCACCAGTCGTGGTTCGTGCACCAACGCCCGGGCGATCGCGACACGCTGTTGTTGGCCGCCGGAAAGCTGGCTTGGCAATTTGTCGGCCTGGTCGAGGATATTGAGCTTGGCCATCAGCTCTTTCGCCCGCTCGCGCGCTTCCTCTCGCTTCATTCCCTGGGCAATGAGGGGCACGGCGGCATTGGCGGCAGCATCGATCGACGGGATCAGGTTGTACTGCTGGAAAATGAAACCGATATTGCGCAGGCGAAAGTCGACCAGCTCTGAATCGGAGAGCGCGTAGATATCGGTATCGAAGACCGTTACATCGCCCAGCGTCGGCCACAGGATGCCGCACATGATCGAGATCAGCGTCGTCTTGCCCGACCCGCTTTCGCCCACCACGAAGGTCATCTCGCCAGCGCGAATATCCGCATCGATACCGTGGAGCACGGTAATGGTCTGCTGGCCTGACTTGAAATCGCGGGTTACTCCGCGGGTGCGGATGGCGACGGTGCCGCCGTTGTCGAGCGTGGCGTCGAGACTTTGGAGTGGTGCCTGCTGCGCGCTCATCGGAAGACTGCCGCCGGTTCGGTTTTGAGAACATTGCGCAGGGCCAGCCACCCGGTCAGCGCCAGGATCAGGAACACCGCGACAAGACTCAGCAGTGGTATCTGCCACGGGATGTAAAATCCCTTGAAAGTCGGATCACCGGCAAAGACCAGGATGAACGCCACCGTGCCCAGGACGCCGAGGCCATAGCCGATCAGCCCCACCAGGCCCGCTTGCACCGCGACCATGCGGGCGATCTTGCCATTGGTCACTCCGATGGCCTTCAATGCGCCGAATTGCCTTATGTTGTCGCGAATGAAGAGACTGAAGGTAAGTCCGACGATCGCCACTCCGACTACGAAACCAAGAAACACGGTAATGCCAAAATTGAACGGAATGCCGGTATTCTCGATGATGAACTGCACCCCGTCGCGGGCAAATTCGTCGCGGGTCCGCGCCTTGAGACCGGTTTGCCTTTCGATCCGCTCGGACAGTGTCTTGGCATCAATCCCATCACTCGCGCCAACCAGCACGAAGGATAACCGGTTGCGGGTTCCCGGCACGTAGCGGAGCGCCTGACTGTATTTGGTATAGAGCACCACCGTGCTGGTAAAGCTGGGGATCGCGTCGGCCACACCGCGGATGACTGCGCGCTGGTCGTTTAGCTCCAGCCGCTCGCCGATCGGGCTGGCATCAGGGAACATGCGCGTAGTTCCGACATCGTCGATAATGACGCTGTCGGGCTGCGCGAGAACATCGGCATTGCCTTGGAGCATGCGTTTGGGGAGGCCGATCAGGGTCGCATCGTCGACCCCGATAATGGCGACACCTTCGAGGTCGCCGTCCTTGGTGCGGACCGATGCCTGCGCACGCAGATGCGGCACTGCCCACTCCACCCCCTGTACGGCGCGAACCCGGTCGAGCGCTGTCGAGGGCATGGCATAGGCGATGTCGGTAGTGCGGCTGACAGGATCCATCACCCAGACTTCGGCCTCGGCCACGTTGTAAGTGCCGCTGGCCCCGCGTTCGAGCAGGTTGACGAAGATCACCAATTGCTGGGTTATCAGCAGGGTCGAAAAGGCGATGCCGAACACCAGTCCATAGAACTTCTGCTTGTCACCGGTCAGCATGCGAATGGCGATCCAGAGCATGTGCCTGATCAATCCTTTGTCGGCGACGGGCTTGTCGAATCGAGCGCCAGGGGTCATTAGTGAACGGTATCGTTTAATTGAACGGAGCCGTTCACCTTGTCAACACAGCTTGAACCGCGGATCGGGCGCCCGACAGACTTGGCGAAGCGCACGGCGATCCTGTCGGCGGCCGCGCAGAGTTTCTTCAATGACGGCTATGCCGCCACTTCAATCGAGCAAATTGCGGCCGCAGCCGGCGTTTCAAAAGTAACAATCTACAATCATTTCAATGATAAAAGGGGGTTGTTCGCCGCCGCTGTCGAGCGCGAGTGCGAGAAGCTTCGTGGGGCCTTCAATCTCGAAGATTTCTCTCAGGGTAGTTTGCGGCAAAGGCTGACGGCTATCGGCGAAGCTGTGACCGGCTTCCTTGCGCGTCCGGAAATGGTTCAGTTCGAACGAAGAATTGCCGCTGAGACCGAGCATGAGCCGAGCATTGGCGAAGCCTTTCTCGAGGCCGGCCCACACCGCGTCAAAGCCGCTTTCGCTCAATTGCTGCGCGCCATGCACGAGGCAGGTGAGGTCGAAATCACAGACGCCGATCTGGCCGCCGAACAATTCGCTTCGATGTGCAAGGGCATGGGCGATCTCGACCGGCGGTTTGGCCGCCCGAGGGACGAGGCGCGCGACCGCGAGCGCATTGCCGGTGCAGTCGAGGTCTTTTGTGCCGCCTATGCGCGGTCCTCGCGGCAATCCTCCTAGAGAACCGCCCCGCGGCATTCGGACCTGCGAACCACTCGGTTCATAGAATGCCGCTCATGCGGACCATAGGCTAACTTGCCATTCACCCTGCCGTGCCTACATTGTCAGGGTAGGAAAGGACCTCCACCGCGATGAGTGACCAGAACAACCCGCAGGGCCCCGAACAGGGTGGCCCCAATCCGTGGATCAAGAGCCTGATGATGTGGGGGGGGATTTTCCTCGCCCTGCTGCTGGTCGTGTCCATGTTCGGCGGCGCCGGGCAGACTTCGGGCACGCAGATCAGCTATTCGGACTTTCGCGAGCAGGTCGCTGCAGGCGCGATAAAGCAGGTCCAGATTTCGCCTGAGGAAATTCGCGGGACCACAGCCGACAACGAGCCGTTCAGTACGGTCCGGGTCGAAGGCGATGATGGCCTGACCAAGCTTCTTGATGACAATGGCGTCGAATATTCGGGGGAGCCAGCCGAGCAGATGAACATCCTCTGGGTCATCCTGATCCAGTCGCTTCCCTTCATCCTGATCCTCAGCATCGCCTTCTTCGCCCTGCGTCAGGTGCAGAAGGGCGGCGGTGCTGGTGGAGCAATGGGTTTCGGCAAGTCGAAGGCCAAGATGCTTACGGAGAAGCAGGGTAAGGTTACTTTCGCCGATGTTGCCGGTATCGACGAAGCGCGCGAGGAACTCGAGGAGATTGTCGAGTTCCTGAAAGATCCGCAGCGCTTCTCCAAGCTCGGCGGCCAGATCCCCAAGGGCGCGCTGCTGGTCGGCTCGCCGGGTACCGGTAAAACACTGCTCGCACGTGCCATCGCGGGCGAAGCAGGCGTGCCATTCTTCACCATTTCGGGTTCGGACTTCGTCGAGATGTTCGTCGGCGTCGGCGCAAGCCGGGTGCGCGACATGTTCGAACAGGCTAAGAAGAACGCGCCTTGCATCGTTTTTATCGACGAGATCGACGCGGTTGGCCGCAGCCGTGGCCACGGCCTTGGCAATTCGAACGACGAGCGCGAACAGACGCTCAACCAGCTGCTGGTCGAGATGGACGGTTTCGAGGCTAACGAGGGCATCATCATCGTTGCGGCGACCAACCGGCCCGACGTGCTCGATCCGGCACTGCTGCGGCCGGGCCGTTTCGACCGCCAGGTGGTCGTGCCCATTCCCGATATCGACGGGCGCGAAAAGATCCTTGAAGTGCATATGAAAAAGGTTCCGCTGGCGCCCGACGTCAACAGCCGCACGATCGCGCGCGGTACGCCCGGCTTCTCGGGCGCGGACCTCGCCAATCTCGTCAACGAAGCGGCATTGCTGGCTGCCCGCCGCAACAAGCGCCTCGTGGCAATGCAGGAATTCGAGGATGCCAAGGACAAGGTCATGATGGGGTCCGAGCGACGCTCCATGGTTATGACCGAGGACGAGAAAAAGATGACCGCCTATCACGAGGCAGGACACGCGCTTGTGAGCATCAATGAGCCGGCATCCGACCCGATCCACAAGGCGACGATCATTCCCCGTGGTCGTGCGCTGGGGATGGTGATGCGCCTGCCCGAGCGTGACAATTACTCATACCACCGCGACAAGATGCACGCGAACCTTGCCGTCGCCATGGGCGGCCGCGTGGCCGAGGAAATCATTTTCGGACATGACAAGGTCTCGAGCGGTGCAAGCGGCGATATCCAGTACGCCACTGACCTTGCCCGCAACATGGTCACCAAGTGGGGCATGTCGGACAAGCTGGGCCCGTTGCAATACGAGCAGAGCCAGGAAGGCTATCTTGGCATGGGCCAGACCGCCCGCACAATGGGCGGGGCGGAAACCAACAAGCTGATCGATGCCGAGATCAAGGCCCTGGTCGAAAACGGTCTCGACCGCGCCCGCGAAGTCCTGACCAGCCAGGAAGACAAGCTTCACTTGCTGGCGCAGGCAATGCTGGAATACGAGACGCTGACAGGCGACGAGATCAACCAGTTGCTCAAGGATGGCAAGCTTGACCGGCCAGATGAGTCGAAGGGTAAGCCTATCGTCAAGCCGATTACCGGCGCGGCAGTCCCCAAGTCCGGCAAGAAATTTGGCGGCGGGCCAGCCCCTCAGGGTGCCTGAACCACACAAGCACAAGGTTAATGCCATGCGTTCCCAACTAACCGCCATGCTGGCCGCTCCGGTGCTCTTGCTCGCCAGTGCATGCTCGCAGGAGACAGAGGATAATGCGCAGCAGGCGGCCGAATATGCCGCCGAAGACGCCAAGGCCAATGCCGAGGTTATCGAAAACGAAGTTCGCGAAGGTGCGATCGTGGCTGCCGACAAGGTCAGCGAAGGTGCGCAGAAACTGGGCGAGGAACTGCGCAGCGACGAGCGGACGGATGCCGATCAGGGCGACGGACAACTCGACGGAACCGACTGAAGGGGCCGTAGCGGGTTATCGCGTATTCGCTAGAACGCGCCGAGCAACAGCAGCAGTTGCAGGAACAGCACGATGACGACGTTGATGAACACGATCAGCGCCGCCAATCGCCAGATAGCCGAGAAACGGCGCAACTCGTAGGTTCTTCGCAATTGCTTGTAGATGTGGATTGGTGGGATGATCGATCCTGCCACCAGCAGGGCCGGAAGCGGAACTCCGAGAATGCCGAGCATCGACAGCGCGATGAACAGCAGTGACATGAAGGCCAGCGAATAGGTCACGAAGATCGCGTGATCGTAGGCCCTGAATTGCCGCCGCCAGACGAACAGCAACCAGACGAACGGGATCGACAGCGGGATCAGCAACCAGCTGAATTTGTAGCTGTTGGCCTGAAGCTTGTAGAGCATGAGACTGGGGTTATCGCGCCATTTTTTCAGGATACCCTCGTCGAGAAATTCGATGCCGGTGACATTGAGTTCCATCGAGTCCACGCCATCACCGCCGATTATTGCGCTGCTTGCGGTTTCGAGTTGCTCGATTTCCTTGTCGAGCTCGTCCAGGTCAGACTCGATTCCTACCCGCTCAGTTGAGGCGGCAGGCATGGCGACAAGTTGCTCGGCCAATGCGCTGCGCTGAGATACCGCATTCTCGTGGGCAGACTTGAGGTTCGCTTGCAGCGTTTCGCGCGAACCGAAATCGGTCGGCGTGGAGATGCCCAGAGCTTGGAAAATTGCGAACATCGCGAAAACCGAGAACAGGAACATCGCCATCGGGCTGACGAAACGGGCGCGCTTGCCGTCTATGTATTCGCGGGTCAGCTGTCCGGGGCGCAATGCCAGCAGCGGCAAGGTTCGCCACAACTTGCCGTCGAGGTGCAAGACGCCGTGAACGATGTCGTGCAGAATTGCGCCTATCGTACGGTGGACATGTCCCTTCTGCCCGCACACATGGCAGTACGGTCCAGCCAATTGTGCCGAACAGTTGCGACAGTGATGGGGGCGGTCGTCCCTGGTTGGCAATGGCTCGCCGCGCTTGCGCCGAAAGACACGTGCGAACAATCCGCCTTCGCTGACCGTGCCCAAGGCTTCGCCAAAATCGCTCATCCACCCACCTCCGCGTCGGCACAGGTATAAGCGGTGCCTGCCAAGGTGCAAACAGCCGGGCTTGAAAGAGCAGGTGGGATGGACGATCTCGGTAGCAATGCAAATCCTCGGGATCGATGCCCCGATCGTGTTCTTCGCGATCACTGCCGCCACCTTCCTGCTGTTCGCGGGGCTGGAGATGGTGGTCCCGTTTCGCCGGCTGTCGCAGCCTCGCCCGCAGCGCTGGATCACCAATCTTGCGCTGTTCGTGATTGATACGCTGGCACTGCGGTTGCTGGTTCCGCTGGCGCTGGTCGGCATGGCAGTGCTGGCCGACGCGCGAAACTGGGGGCTGCTCAACCAGTTCGACTTGCCACTTTGGCTCGGCTGCGCTGTCACGATACTGGCGCTCGACCTGGCGCTGTGGTTCCAACATTGGGCTACGCATCGCGTGCCCGTCCTGTGGCGACTGCACCGGGTGCATCATGTCGATCGCGATTTCGACGTTACCACCGGAGCCCGCTTTCACCCGTTCGAGATTATTCTTTCGATGGGCTACAAGCTCGCGGTCGTGGCGGCGCTTGGGCCACCGGCGCTCGGGGTTTTCCTGTTCGAAGTAGCCTTCACCGTGGCGACCTTATTCACCCACTCGAACACGCACCTGCCCGGCTGGCTCGATCGACCAGTGCGCGCGCTGATCGTGACGCCGGACATGCACCGGATCCACCACTCGGCGCGGATGGACGAGACCAACAGTAATTACAGCACGTTTCTATCGTTCTGGGACCGCTTGTTCGGCACCTATGTAGATGAGGCGAAGGACGGCCAGCGCGGGCTTACCATCGGTCTATCTCAGTGGCAGGACGACCGACCCCGCAGGCTCGGCTGGAGCCTGTGGTTGCCCTTCCTTCCTCCCGCCGGCGAGAGAGATTAGCGGGGGGCGCAGGACACAAAAAAGCCGCCCTCGATGAGGGCGGCTTTTTGTTTTCAGCCACAACCGTGATCAGCCGTCGAAATCGGCCCCGATCGAGGTCGAGCGGGTCGGTGCCGAGGCAGTGATCCGCAGTGCTTCGGCCGATTGGCTGAGCGAGCCGACTTCGTCGAACTCGTCTTCATCGTCGGGCAGGATCTTCTGCAGGTTGGTGACAACCGCTTCTTGCAGTTCCTTCGGCTTGACGGTCTGCTCTGCGATTTCGCGCAGGGCGACGACCGGGTTCTTGTCCCGGTCACGGTCGATGGTCAGGTCTGCGCCGCCCGATATGTCACGCGCCCTCTGGGCCGCGAGCAGGACGAGATCAAAACGATTGGGAACCTTGTCGACACAATCTTCGACAGTAACGCGCGCCATATGGGGCACTCCGCAGCAAAAGTGATTTCGGGATTGAGCGCGAAATAGGCCGGGGACGGGAACGAGTCAAGGTTCTGATCGCTGGAAAGGCACGCGCTTGCAGGCTGGCCGGCATCGCGGCAAGGGAGAACCATGGAAACATCGCAGCCATCCCCGGGCTTCTCGTACCCCGATCCCTTCTACGCTGATGCACTAGGGCATAAGTTCTGCTTCATGCCCGACGGGGTGCACCGTTTCGATGCACTGCTGGAGATGATCCAAGAGGCGAAGCAGTCGCTGCACATGTTCTACTACATGTTTCAGGACGATCCGGCCGGCAATCCCGTGCGCGATGCCTTGATTGCCGCTGCCGGGCGGGGAGTAGAGATCTCGCTGATCGTCGATCGCTTCGGCAGCGATGCATCGGAGGAGTTTTTCCAGCCGTTGGTCGATGCCGGGGCCCGCTTCAGTTTCTTCAACGCCAAGGTTTCTCGCCGCTATCTGGTCCGTAACCACCAGAAGATGACGATTGCGGACCGTCAGACCGCCTTGCTCGGCGGGTTCAACATCTCCGAGCATTACTTCAACCCGCCAGCCGAAAACGGATGGTGTGATATGGGCGTGAAGGTTGCGGGCCCTTTGGTCGACGACCTGCTCGACTGGTTCGCCCAGCTGGAAAACTGGGCCGGAAACGAGCGCGCGCAGCTTC
The DNA here is from genome assembly GCF_054482615.1 of Qipengyuania sp. CAU 1752. Classification (NCBI taxonomy): domain Bacteria; kingdom Pseudomonadati; phylum Pseudomonadota; class Alphaproteobacteria; order Sphingomonadales; family Erythrobacteraceae; genus Qipengyuania; species Qipengyuania sp. CAU 1752. The sequence goes on from NZ_JBTLRE010000001.1 coordinate 711,263, forward strand.
GCGCCATACGTCAGATGGTCGCTAACTGGGATCCGGGCGAGGGGCCTGTGAGATTGCTGGTGGGTGGACCGACGCGTAGCCCAAACAACTGGTCCCGGACGGTCAAACGCGATCTTGCCAAAGGTAGCCGGCTCGATCTCATCATGGCGTATTTTTCGCCGCCTCGCGCCTTCCGGCGCCACATACGCCGCCTTGCCCGAAGGGGCCATGCGCGCCTGATCATGGCGGCAAAGTCGGACAATAGTGCGACCGTGGCGGCTGCGCGCGCAACTTATCGCGCCTTGCTCCACGCGGGAGCGGAGATTTACGAATTCCAGCCCTGCAAGCTGCACATGAAATTGTTGGTCATCGATGATGCCGTCTATTTCGGCAGCGCTAATTTCGACCATCGATCAATCCGGCTCAACCTCGAGTTGATGGTCCGGGTGGAAGATGCCGGCCTTGCCAAGCAGGTGCGTTCATTCATCGACGAACTGTCGGAAGCGAGCCTTCCGATCAGTCCTGAACTGCATCGCGGCCGACACGGCATGTTGCGCAAGATCAAGGGGTGGATCGGCTGGTTTCTCGTCACAACCGTCGACTACACAGTGAGCCGCCGCCTCAATATTGGCGGTTGATGCCCGGCGAGAACCTTACTCCTCGTAACCCCAGTCTGTGTAATCCTTGAGGTTGGGCGAAGTGAACTTGGTGATCTCGCTCTGGAAGTGGAGCGGGACATTGCCGGTCGAACCATGACGCTGCTTCGAGATAATTAGCGTCGCCTTGTTCTTGAGCTCGAGATAGCGGTCTTCCCATTCGCGGTACTTGATCTCGTCGGATTCAGACGAGCTCCCGGTGGGCGGGTCGGGTCGGATCGCCTCGTGGTAATAGTCTGCGCGGTAGATAAACCAGACCATATCCGCGTCCTGCTCGATCGAGCCCGATTCACGCAGGTCGGACAGCATCGGCCGCTTGTCGTCGCGCTGCTCGACCGCGCGGCTGAGCTGCGACAGCGCGATAACCGGCACTTCAAGCTCTTTCGCCAGCGTCTTGAGGCCGCGGCTGATTTCCGAAATCTCGTTTACGCGGTTGTCGTTGGCACGGCCCGATCCTTGCAGCAATTGCAGATAGTCGACCACGATCAGGCCGATATCGTGTCGGCGCTTGAGCCGGCGCGCGCGCGCTCGCAGGCCGGCGATAGTCAGTGCAGGGGTGTCGTCGATATAGAGCGGCAGGTCTGACAAGTTCTGGCTCGCCATGGCAAGCTTCTGGAAATCATCACGGCTCATCCGGCCGCTGCGCAGGCTCTCGGAGGAAATCTCGGCTTGCTCGGCCAGGATACGCGTGGCCAGCTGGTCGGCGCTCATTTCAAGGCTGAAGAAAGCCACCGGCGCGCCGTAGTTGAACTCGCCCCCGTCGCGCTGCCACTTGAGGTGCTCCTCGGCGCAGTTGAAGGCGATATTGGTCGCCAGCGAGGTCTTGCCCATACCCGGACGTCCGGCGAGGATGATGAGATCGGAATCGTGCAGGCCGCTGGTCTTCTGGTCGATCACCTCCAGCCCGGTGGTCTTGCCCGATAGGCCGCCGCCAGAATTCATGGCTGCTTCGACCATTCGGATCGCGGTCATGGCGGCGCCCTTGAAATCCTTGGCCTCGCTGCCGCTGCTGGCCCCTTCGGCCACCTTGTAGAGCGAGGATTCGGCAGCTTCGATCTGGCGCATCGGCTCGACTTCGTCGCTGGTATCGAGCGCGCCCTCGACCAGCGTGCGGCCCACCGTCACCAGTTCGCGCAGCAGCGCCAGGTCATAAATCTGCTGGGACAGGTCGCGCGCAGCCAACAGGCCTTGTCCGTCTGCGGTCAGCCGCGCGAGATAGGTCGAGCCTCCCAGCTCCTTCAATTCCTCATCACCGTCGAAATAGGGCTTGAGCGTAACCGGGCTCGCTGTCGCATTGCGATCGATCAGGGTCAGAACGCGTTCGTAAATACGTTGGTGGATCGAGGCGAAGAAATGCTCGGACCGAATCGCTACCGGCAGATCCTCGACCACCCGGTTGTCGATCAGCACAGCACCCAGAAACGCCGCTTCTGCCTCGACATTGGCCGGAAGCGAGCGGGTTTTGGCGGCGTTTTCGGTGTCCCGATTTTCGCTGCGCTGGAGGAGATCGGTATCGGACATGGCGGCTGTTTGCGGTGTCGGCTCGGTGCGCGCAAGGGGCAGGACACATTCATTGCATGTGGATACTGGGGACGAGTTCGCAAGCGGCTTGCCGGAAGGGCGGGAAATCTGCGAAAGCATCACCCATCCGATGGCCCAGCACACAATCTCTCATATCGAACTCGACGAAGACACGATCCTGTGGCGCAACGCCGATATCGAGCAGGAACGGCGGGTGGCGATCTATGATCTGATCGAGGAGAATACCTTCAGGCCAGTGCGCGCCAGCGAAGCAGGGGCGACCGGGCCCTACCGGCTAAAGCTTTCGGTACAAGACGGCAGGCTTGCCCTCGATATTCGCAATGGGGATGACGAGCCGCTCGAACTGCTGGTATTGGGACTTGCCCGGTTTCGCCGCCCAATTCGCGAATATTTCGCTATTTGCGACAGTTATTACCAGGCCATCCGCAAGGCGACTCCGAGCGAGATCGAAACCATCGATATGGCGCGACGCGGGGTACACAACCATGCCGCCGAACTGCTGATTGAGCGGCTGGAGGGCAAGGTGGAAACAGATTTCGCCACCGCAAGACGGCTGTTCACTCTCATCTGCGTCCTCCATATCAAGAGCTAGGGTGGATTGATGGGGCGCAGAAAATCGACTTCGACGAGATGGTGGCTCCGCGGGCTGGCAGCTGCGGTGCTGGTGTTGGCCGGATTGCTGTTCTGGGGCTGGTGGGAAATCCAGCACTGGCGGCCATCGGAAGAAATCTATCCCGATCAGGGAGCGCTGGTCACCCAGCATCACGGCACCGTCAATTTCCGGACCGTCGCAGCAATCGGCGGGTCATTTGCTTATCTGGAAGCGAGCAGCGGCGCGGCTGCGCATGACGAACGGTTCGGACGCAATCTCGCCCGCGCTCGTGAAGCCGGGCTCAAGGCCGGCGCTGTCCACCGATATGATCCGTGCGAGAAGGCCGGCCCGCAATCAGCCAACTTTGTCACCATGGTTCCGCGCAGCAATGAAATGCTGCCACCAGTGATCGCGCTGGGTCCTACCGCCGAGATTTGCGAGGAAAGGGTCAGCGATGCGGCGGTGGAAAGCGAGTTGATGACCTTCATCAACCAGGTCGAGATGCATACCGGCAAGCCGGTCATCCTCAAGGTGGAGCCGCAATTCGAGGCATCCTACTCCATATCAGGCATGCTCGAGCGCCAGCTCTGGCTCAATCGCACAAGGTTCGAGCCAGCCTATGCGCAGCGTCCCTGGTTGTTATGGAGCGTCAACGAGGCGCTGGTGAGCGAGGCAAGCGAGGAGCCGCTGGAATGGGTGGTGGTAAGACCATGACCGAAACTGACGAACAGTTGGTAGCCGCCGCGCGCGAGGCTGCCGAGCGGTCCTACTCTCCCTATTCGGGCTATGCCGTGGGCGCCGCGCTGCGGTTTGCTGATGGCAGTGTGGTGACCGGCACCAATATCGAAAATGCCAGTTATGGGCTGGCCTTGTGCGCCGAAACAGTAGCGGTCGGGCGGGCGATGGCTGAGGGGCGGCGTGGCGGTCTCGAGGCAGTTGCGGTGATTGGACCGGGTGACAAGGGCGGCGGTGCGCCGATAACGCCTTGCGGTCGCTGCCGGCAGGTCCTCAACGAACTGGCGCAACTGGGCGGCACCGATCCGGAAATCTTGTGCGTCGGTAACGATAGGGTCGAGCGGGTGCGGCTGAGTGTCCTCTTACCCCACGCTTTCGGCCCGGCAGCGCTGGACTAGCGTTCTTCCTCTGAAACCAGACACAGCTGCGCACGCAGCGGCAGGTGGTCCGCGCCGACATGTTCCAACACGGTAAAGTCACGCACGGCGACCCCGTTGCGTACGAGGATATGGTCGAGCGGCCATCCCAGCCACGCCCAGTCGGCGTGGAATGTCGGCATGGTGCCACGTCCGACACGTGGGTCCTGGAACTCGCCCCGCTCGCGCAAGGCTGTCATGGTGTGCGACCATGGCACGTCGTTGAAATCGCCCATTAGCACGACATCCTTGGACAGCTTGCTGGTGGCATTGTCAGTGCGCAGGATCGCCTTGTCGCGCTCGTTGGTGTCCTGGTTGGGTCCCGGCGGACGGGGGTGGAGGCCGACGAAATCGAACGGCGTACCGCGCTTTCCGCGCATCGAAGCATACAGCGTCGGGGTCAGCACCCCTGCTTCGGACGAGATCGCTGCACGGTCCACCGGCAGGCGGGTGGCGAAGATCAGGCCGTAAGTGTTGTCGAGCGGCTCATCGACCCGCGTTTCGTAGCGAGCCAGTTGCGGCTCGAGCGCATCGGCCCATGCCTGGTCCGGCTCGAGCAGCAACAGGATGTCGGGATCCTCGCGGTCGATTAGCTGCGCGGTGCGAGCGTAATCGCGATTGTCCATGTAGACGTTGAGCGAGAGCGCGGTGAAGCAGTCGGCCCCCTCGTTTTCATCGAGCGCGATCTGGTTGGGGGCGATGGCGATAAAGGGCCACAGGGTGGCGATGTTGACTACCGCTGCAGCGAAGAAGCCACCCACGCTCCACCACGCGACCTTGCGATCAAACAGGGCAGCGGCAATCGCCAGCGCCACGCAGAGGTAGAGTGCTGGCTCGTGCACCATGTCGAGCGCGCGAATCCAGCCATTGTTTGACGGAATTTGCGAGATCAGGCTGGCCGCGAGCAATAGGATTGCCAGCACCAAAAATGCATAGCTGCCTACTGTTTTCATTTGCGACATTGCCATCCCCCCTCGTAGCCCGCGCCAGATGTCAGCGAGCTGTTGAGGCTAAAGCGATTGGGGGCGGCCGCAGTTCCCGCAGCATCGCCCCCGATGCGTCGGCTTACCTGTCGAGCCACTCCAGCAAAGCTGCCATGCAGTCGCTGCCCAATTGCTTGCAACGTTCGGGCGACCACTCCTGTTCGGGATCCGCACAGGCATCGTGGTCCTTGTAAGGCATCTCCAGCGTCATCGCGACAGCGCCGAAGCGATGCGCGATCTGGGTTGTCGCCATCGACAAGTTGGCCTTGCCGGGAGGCGCCTTGTCATAGCCAAGCTTGGTCTGGAAATCGGGCGTTCGCCGATCGAGCGTCTGTTCGAAGCTGGTGAAGCCCTCGTAATGCTCGTCGGTGAGGCCGGGTATGCCTTCATAGCCGGCCAGGAACACCGCCGGGATCGCTTCGTCGCCGTGAATATCCATGGCGAAATGCACCCCGGTTTGATCCATCCGGTTCCGGATCGCGAGCACTTCGGGCGATTTTTCGGGAGTCGGCTCGGCCCATTCGCGGTTGAGATTGCTGCCCACAGCGTTGGTGCGCAAATGGCCACGGCGCGAGCCGTCGGGATTGCAATTGGGCACGACGTGAAAAGTGCATCGTTCGCGCAGCGCCCGCGCGACCGAATTGGATAGGTCGGTCATGGTTTCAAGCATGCCTTCCATCCACCATTCGGCCTGGCTTTCACCGGGATGCTGGCGGGCGATCAGCCACACGGTCGTGTCGCCGGTGCCGAAGGTCAAATAGTCGATCGGCTGACCGTCGAGGGTTTCGCCCAGCCTTTCATAGGTCACGCCTTCCGACGCGGCGCACTCTGCTACCAGGTCGTGATGGCGCTCCATCGAATAGGGGGCGAAATAAGCGAACCAGGCGATATCGCTGGCCGGCGTATAGCGAATCGTCAGCGTGCCATCGTCGTCCAGTTGCTCGAACTCGCTGGCGGCGCGGACCCAATATTCGCGATCTTCCGAAACGCAGGCGTTATAGCCTGGCCAGCCAGCGGGATAGGCACTGGTGTTGAGGCCGGTAATCTTGAGCACCAGCTCGCGGCCGGCTGCACCGCTGACGCGGAAATGGAACCATTGCGCGAACTCGGACTGGTGGTCCGCCTTGATGGCGAGCTTCGCCGAGGCCCCGTCGGTTGCGAGAACCTTGATGTTGCCGCTGTCGAAACTGGAATCGATAGTGATTGTGTTCATTCGTTTATCCGGACCTCGAAGGTCTCTCCATTGCTACCCGGGAAAGAGCGGAACAGCGCATCGGCCATCACGCTCGCATTTTGTGCGCTGTCGGTCATGATCGATCCTGCGGGGGCATCGAAAATGGCTCTACCTTCCCACAGCGTCTTGTCGCTCGCCTTGTCGACGATACGTACCTCGAGCCGGGTCGAAAGCTGCTGCTTGCGGCCTCCGCCCAGATTGATGCCGATGCCAACGCCGGCCCCGCTGCCATAGCTGCCGACCGACCCGCCGCCACCGACTGATACCGGGCTGCGGTCCGCACCGACAACTGCCTGATCGATCCGCACCTGCGCCACCTGGCCGGCTTCTGCCAGCCCGGTTTCGCGATAGCCCAGCGAAGTGAGCTCGCGTGCGACCGCGGCCTGATAGGGCAGGAGCGCTTGCGTATCGGAGTCTTCAGTTTGAGCGGCGGTGACGAAGATCGTGCCGCTGCCGAGCAGGCCCTGGCGATCTTCGGCCACGAACCGGGTGACTTCCACCGGCCCGGCAGGCGTGGTGCAGGCACCGAGCGCCAGGCTGCCGGACAGCGCCAAGGCGAGTGCAAAACCTGATCGCGTCATGGTTAATCTCCTTGTTCCGGCAGCTTGCTAGCCTGAATGGCCGGGATCGGCCAGCACGGGCGCGCCCTTAATGTGGTGATAGTGACGATCCTATTAACTACTCGCTTGCGAGGTGATGATATGGCCTTGGCAATGAGTCAAAATGCAGACATTTCCGTTCTCGTCACCGGCGGTGCGGGTTATATCGGTAGCCATGCGGTGCTCGCCTTGCGCGATGCCGGCCGCAAGGTGGCGGTCATCGATAATCTCACCACCGGATTTCGCTTCGCGTTACCGGACGATGTGCCGTTCTACGAAGGCGATATCGAGGATGCGGATCTGCTGGCGCGTATCTTTACCGAACAGAAAATTGGCGCGATCATGCATTTTGCCGGGTCGATCGTGGTGCCGGAGTCGGTCGAGCGACCGCTGGACTATTATCACAACAACACGGTCAAGAGCCGGGCGCTGATCGCTGCGGCTGTCGCTGGCGGGGTTCGGCACTTCATTTTCAGTTCGACGGCGGCGACCTACGGCGTTCCCGAAACTTCGCCGGTGACCGAGGATACACCCAGGCAGCCGATCAATCCCTATGGATGGTCGAAACTGATGACCGAGCAAATGCTCGCCGATACGGCTGCGGCGCACGATCTGAACTTCTGTGCCTTGCGCTATTTCAACGTTGCGGGGGCTGATCCTCAAGCTCGCACAGGCCAGTCTACCGCTGGCGCGACGCATCTGATCAAGGTCGCGGTCGAAGCTGCGCTGGGCAAGCGAGAGAGTGTCGCGGTGTTCGGCACCGATTACGATACGCCCGATGGGACCGGGGTGCGCGATTATATCCATGTCTCCGATCTTGCCTCGGCGCATGTCCACGCGCTCGGTGCGTTGATCGCGCAGCCAGACCGGTCGCTGACAATGAATTGCGGTTATGGCCGTGGTTTCTCTGTCATGGAGGTGCTCGACGCGGTCGACCGGGTGACCGGTACGACCATCAAGCGGGAACTGGCGCCGCGCCGCGCAGGCGACCCGGCCGCGCTGGTGTCGGACCCCTCGCGGATTCGGGCAACCCTGCCGTGGGAGCCGCGTCATGCCGATCTCGACACCATTATTGAACATGCGCTGCAATGGGAGCGCGAACTGACGCGGATACGCGCCGGACGAGGCGCGCAAGCTTGACGGGGCGCGAATCTGCCCTTAAGCGCCCACCTTGTAATTCCGGCATCGGAGACCAACTCCGATGCCTGTTTGTTTTCAGGACGAGACCAATGAAAATTCGCAACAGCCTCAAGTCGCTGAAGGGCCGCCATCGCGATTGCCGCGTGATCCGTCGTCGTGGCCGCACCTATGTGATCAACAAGACCAATCGTCGCTTCAAGGCGCGCCAGGGTTAATCACCCTATTGGCGGGGGCGGCGTAGCCGTTCCCTGATCGGTGTCTCGGCCCGCTCTCCAAACCGGAGGGCGGGCCGGAGCCGTTTTGCGACAGGAGAAGGCGTGTGAACCAGCCCGTTGCGAGCGTCGATGCAGTGGTATTCGATGTCGGCCGCGTGATCGCGCAATGGGATCTGCGCCACCTGCTGGCCAAGTGTATCGACGATTCGGCGGAGCTTGAGTGGGTCGCCGATCATGTCGTCACCGAACGCTGGCACTTTCAGCACGATGCCGGCCGGCCGCTGGCGGAAATGATCCCCGAGCGCAAGGCGCTGTTCCCGCGCTACGCCGACGCGATCGATCACTATGCCACGCATTTCAACGATTCGATCCCCGGGCCGGTGCCCGGCACGGCTGCGCTGATTGAACGACTCGTCCAAAACGATGTACCGCTGTTTGCAATCACCAATTTCGGGGCCGATTTCTGGCAGCAGTTTCGCCCGACCTTCCCGATCCTTGACCACATGCGCGAGATCGTCGTGTCGGGCGTTGAGCGGGTGGCGAAACCCGATGCGCGCATTTTTCATCTGGCCGCCAAGCGGTTTGGTCATTCTCCTGAAGCGATGCTGTTCATCGACGACAATCCGGCCAATGTCGAAGCTGCTGCCGCGCTCGGCTGGCAAGTTCATCACTTCATCGATGCGCCCACGCTCGAGGCCGATCTGGCGCGGCGCGGCCTGGTCTGAACAAAAAAGGCCTCCAGCGGGGGGGTGCTGGAGGCCTTGGGAGTGACCGCCCGGACGGAGGAGAACGGGTGGTCGGGATCGTCTGGGGTCAGCCTTTGGCCTGGCACTGGGCCAGTTGTTCGGCTGGCAGCGCTTCGCCGTTGACAGTGAAATTCGTCACCGCGCCGGTTTTCTGGGCGAGGCGCTGGCAGATAATCAGCGGCCGCGAGGTGCCCTTGTCGGCGACACAGGTCGTGCCTTCACAGGCCCAGGCCGTGCCACGCACGACCTTGATGCCGCTATCGACAGGCTCGGCAAAGTCGGCTCGGTAATAGTGCCCGTCGAATGCGTTTGCGGGGGCAGGTGTGGTAGCCACGCCAAAGGTCAGCGCGGTGTAGAACACGGCGAAGCCGCCGACGGTGATGTTACGGGCGGCTTTGGCAAGAGTAATCATGGGAGAGGATTCCTTCTTCATGTATGCTCGTCAGCACGCCAGCCCTGGTTGATTGCAGGGTCAGGCGGGGGGTAATCGGCAGCTGGAATAACCAGTTGCGAATCACCACCTACTCTTATAAGTAGCAGGTTGCAACTTAAAACTTGTATCGAGTTTGCCGTAGCGGAAATCCGCGCTAGATAGGTTGCAGAAAAAGGACCGAATATATGGGTGGCCACGTCAGAGAACCGCTGCGCGAACTGCAGGAATGCGGTTTGCCGGAAGCATTGGAAGTGATGGGGGAGCGCTGGAGCTTCATGATCCTGCGCGCCAGTTTCAACGGCTTGCATCACTTCGAGGAGTTTCTCAACGAGCTGGGGATCGCCCGCAACATCCTTTCCAATCGACTCGGCAAGCTGGTCGCGCACGGCATTCTCGACCGCGAGCCGCACCCCGACGATCGTCGCCGGATCGAATACCGGTTGACCAAGAAGGGGCTCGACCTGCTTCCGGCCATGCTGGCCTTGCGCCAGTGGGGTCAGAAATACGGCCAGGATTTCGTCACCACCGATCCGGTGCTGGTCGACGAGCGTGACCGCCTGCCGGTCGGCCCTGTCGGGATTCTGTCGCACGACGGTCGCCTGCTCGGGCCAGCCGATCTCAACATGATCGCCCGCGCCGACCTGCCCGCCGACAAGCGCGATTGGCAGGAAGGGCGCATGCCCAATGCCAGCCGCGCGTGGATCGAAGATGGCGAAGGCGAAGGTGCCATCGCCGCCGAATAGCATGGCCCGCGCCGATCCGGTCGAGCGAACAGCCGACGGACGCTACATCATCGTCGATGGCCGCCTCTGGCGCGCCACCAATCCGCAACTGCCCGAGGACGAGCGGCAACGCTGGGTCAACGCGCTGATGAATGCTCGCCGCGCAGTCGGCGCCGCCACCCGCGCAAGCGACGAAGCTGCCGAAAAAGCCGCCCGCGCCAAAGTCCACGAGGCCAAGGTCGCGCTCGGCGAACGCGGCCCCGTCTGGTGGGACGACGGCGCGCCCGACTACAACCGCAAGCTGGTCAAGAACACGCCCTACGCGGCGCAGGATTGAGGACAGTTTCTGCGAGGAGTTGGCCACAATGGCAGGACAAATGCCCGTGGCGGGTCATTCACCGATCGATTCTTACAAATAGACTGATCCATGAGGCAAAACTGCCCAAATTGCTGCTCAGATGCAATGTCAGTTTCCCACCCGATACCTGACCTCGCGAGCCTTCAAGCCCGCGGCGGCTGTCGGCGGTAGCTTAGCGCTTCGGCGACATGGATGCGGCCGACTTGCTCAGCACCTGCCAGGTCGGCGATGGTCCGCGCGACGCGCAGCATCCGCGTATAGGATCGCGCGCTGAGGCGCATCGCTTCGGCGGCCTGCATCAGCAGCGTGCGACCAGCCTCATCGGGCGTGGCGAAGGTTTCGAGGCCGTCCCCATCGAGTTGGGCATTGGTGCGCGCCCCGGTCTGTTCGAGCCTTGCAGTCTGGCGCGCCCGCGCGGCGGCGACCCTTGCGGCGACCTCGGCGCTGCCTTCTGCGGGAGGGGGTAGCGAGAGGTCGGCGGCGCTGACCGGGTCGACATCGACATGCAAATCGATCCGGTCAAGCATCGGACCGCTGATCTTGGCCTGGTAATCGATCGCGCATTTGGGCGCGCGGCTGCAGGCCAGCGCCGGATCGCCGAGATAGCCGCAGCGGCAAGGGTTCATCGCCGCCACCAACTGGACCCGGGCGGGGAAAGTCACATGGGCATTGGCGCGTGCGACATCGACCTGTCCGGTCTCGATCGGCTGGCGCAGGCTGTCGAGCACCGCGCGCTGGAATTCCGGCATCTCGTCGAGGAACAGCACGCCCAGATGCGCCAGGCTGACTTCGCCCGGTTTGACCTTCAGACCGCCACCGGTCAGCGCCGCCATGCTGGCCGAATGGTGCGGCGCGCGGAACGGACGCTGGCGGCTTATCCGCCCATCCTCCAGCGTCCCGGCGACCGATTGCACCATGCTTACCTCCAGCGCCTCGGACGCGGAGAGAGGTGGCAGGATGCCCGGGAGACACGACGCGAGGAGCGATTTGCCCGCACCCGGCGGCCCGTTCATCAGCAGATTGTGACCACCCGCCGCGGCAATCTCCAGCGCGCGCTTGGCTGTTTCCTGGCCCTTGACCTGCTTCAGGTCAGGGCCGTGATCGGGTTCCTCCACCACGCCGGGCTGCGGGCCGGGAAGCTGGTTGGTCCCTTTGAGGTGATTGAGCAGGCCGACCAGGTCGGGCGCGGCGACGATTGGCACCTCGCTCGCCCACCGCGCTTCGCTGCCTTGCGCGGCCGGGCAGATCAGGCCGCAATCCTGCTCGCTGGCATGGATCGCCGCCAACAGCACGCCGGGCGATGCCACAACTCGGCCATCAAGCGCCAGTTCGCCCACGGCGATGAAATCGGCCAGTTGCTCGGCATCGGTCACCCCCATGGCGGCCAGCAGCGCCAGCGCGACCGGCAAATCGTAATGGCTGCCTTCCTTGGGCAGGTCGGCGGGCGAGAGGTTGATGGTAATCCGCTTGGGCGGCAGGGCGAGGCCCATTGAAGAGAGCGCGGCGCGGACGCGCTCCTTGCTTTCGCCCACGGCCTTGTCGGCCAGCCCGACGATGTTGAAGTTGGGCAGGCCCGGCGCGAGCGAGCACTGCACTTCGACGGCGCGGGCTTCGAGCCCGAGATACGCAACTGTCCGGACAAGCGCGACCACGCCAGTTCCCCCACAACCCATGTCCTCTGACAAGGGTTTCTGGAGGCAACGCTGCGCAAAGTCGATAACCTTTTGGAAACCTTCCCCTTTGCACTTTGTGAAAGGCGCAGTCGTCACAATGGCGCAATGCGCTGCCTTTTTGCCCTCGCAACCGCTCTTGCAGCGTTCATCAGTGCCCCCGCCACGGCGCAGGGGTACGTGGTGGAATACACCGTCACCGAGGAATGGGTCGAAGTCCCCTCGACTGCAGAATCGGCCGACCGCGCCATCGCCTTTCGCCGGGCTCGCACCCCCACCGCCATTGCTGCCTACGGTCCGTTTCGCGTCCTCGACGCAAAACGTGCCGCCTTGGTCGGCGTGACGGGCCCGGCGACCCCTGCGCAGTTCAAGGCCATGCTGCGTGATTATCCTGCGCTCGAGCAACTCGAGATGCTCGAATGTCCGGGCACCGAGGATGACCGAGCCAATCTGGCCACCGGGCGGTTGATCCGCGCTGCAGGTCTGGAAACTCATGTGCCTGCCGATGGCTCAGTCCGCTCGGGCGCGGTCGAGCTGTTCCTTGCCGGGGCCAAGCGCACGATTGCAGAGGGCGCGGAATTCGCGGTCCACAGCTGGCTCGACGATTCCGGCCTGCAAGCCGACGACTATCGCAACGATTCGCCTGAGCATGCCTATTACCTGCGCTATTATCGCGAGATGGGCATGTCGGCCGAAAGCGCTCGGGCATTCTATGAGATGACCAATTCGGTGCCGCATGAGACAGCACTCTGGCTTACGGCGCAGGACATGCGTAAATGGCTGGGTGAAGCGCCTCGCGGTACGGTTTTGGCGAGTAAATCAGCGGTCGCCGACAAGGCTCTGCCGCGCATCAGCTATCTTGACTTGACCCTGCCGAGCGACTAACCGCGCGGACCAGATGTGGTCGCCAGCCAGGTTACTGACAGGCAGGCGGCCCTTTTTATTGGTGCCACGGCACCGCCAGACACTTTTTTGATCAAGGACGATCCGATGAAACGGACATTCCAGCCCAGCAATCTCGTGCGCAACCGTCGCCACGGGTTCTTCGCCCGCAAGGCAACCGTCGGGGGTCGCAAGGTCCTGCGTGCGCGTCGCAAGCGCGGCCGCAAGAAACTTTGTGCCTGAGCACGACTGACGACCAGAAGATCGCGGTGATTCGTCGCCGCGCGGATTTTCTTGCAGCGAACCGGGGTCTGCGCGTGGCGCGCCCCGGTTTCGTGCTTTTGGCCCAACCCAATGGTGGCCAGGGCAAACGCTACGGCATCACCGTTACCAAGAAGGTCGGCAATGCCGTGGTGCGCAACCGCATAAAACGACGCTTTCGCGAGCTGCTGCGCGCCGCGCTTCCCGAACACGGCTTGTCGAACCATGACCATATTCTGATCGGCCGCAACGGCGGGATAGAACGCGATTTTGCAAAGTTGCGCGACGAGCTTTCCGATGCGCTGTCGCGTGCTGCCGCCGGTAAAGGTGACCCGCGCCGCAACCCGCGCCGGGGCAGGCGGAAGGGCGGTCGATGAAGACGCTGCTGATATGGATTGCACGTGGCTGGCAGATCGGGCCATCGCGCATCTTGCCGCCAACCTGCCGGTACCAACCCACCTGCTCGCAATTTGCCATCGAGGCATTGCAGAAACATGGGGCAATCAGGGGTGGATGGATGGCCTTGAAGCGTATACTGCGCTGCCACCCTTGGGGCGGGCACGGCTTTGATCCGGTGCCGTAGTACCTATATAACACACCTGACAGACGACACACGGGATCTTCATCTTGGACAACCAGCGTAATCTCATTATCGCCGTAGTGCTGTGCGGCCTGCTGATTATCGGCTGGGACGCGGCGATAAACCGCTTTTACCCGCAGCCGACCGAGCCCATCGAGGCGGTCGAAGCGGCCGAGCAGGCCGGCGTTGGCGCCACTGCGGCCACGCCCGGAGCGGCGATTGAGGGCGCGGCGCAGCCGGCAGGGCCGGTCGACCTGGCCAAGGCGCTGGGATCGCCGCAACGGCTGCGGATCGACGCGCCGCGGGTCGAGGGGTCGGTCAACCTGATCGGCGCGCGCATCGACGATATCGAACTGAAAGATCACCGCGCCACCATCAAGGATGATTCGGGCCCGGTTCAACTGTTCGCCCCGGAAGGGACCGAGGGACAGAAATTCGCCAGCTTCGGCTGGGTCGGCGGGGGCGCAAGACTGCCGGGCGAATCCACCGTCTGGACGGCCAGCGGCGATGTACTGTCGCCGACATCGCCGGTCACTCTCAGCTGGGATAATGGCGCCGGACAGCAGTTCCGCATCGCTCTCAGCATCGATGAAAATTACATGATCACCGCCGAGCAGACGGTGGCTAATACCGGCGATGGACCGATCGTGGCGCGCCCATACGCTACCATCACCAGGACCGATGCCAACGCGACTGACGATTTCTGGATCGCGCATTCCGGTCCGATCGGTGTTTTCGGCGATTCGGCCAACTACGACTACGGCTATTCCGAGCTGTTGGAAGATGGCCCGGCAGAGCCGGAAGGTCGCGCCGCTTGGCTGGGCTTTACCGACACATACTGGCTTGGCGCGCTGGTGCCCGAGACCGGTGCAGATACCCAGACCGGTTTCCGATCTCTCGGCAACGATCTCTACCGCGCTGACGTGATCTACGAGCCCGCCACAGTCGCGCCGGGTACCCAGGTCTCTCGGACCACCCAGCTGTTCGCTGGTGCAAAGGAAAGCATTGTTCTCGACGCATACGAAGAGGCCGGGATCGAGAAGTTTGCCCTCGCCATCGACTGGGGCTGGTTCCGCTGGTTCGAAAAACCGATGCTGTGGCTGCTGCGCCAGTTGTTCGAGCTGGTCGGCAATTTTGGCGTCGCCATCATCTGCCTGACTGTCATCATTCGTGGACTGCTGTTCCCGATTGCCCAGAAACAGTTTGCCAGCATGGCCGCGATGAAGGCGGTGCAGCCGAAGATGAAGGCGATCCAGGAGAAGTACAAGGACGACAAGCAGACGCAGCAGCAGAAGATCATGCAGCTGTACAAGGACGAGAAGGTCAATCCGCTCGCCGGCTGCCTGCCGCTGCTGATCCAGATTCCGATCTTCTTCGCTCTTTACAAGGTGCTGGTGCTGGCAATCGAAATGCGTCACCAGCCCTTCGCCTTGTGGATCGAGGATCTTTCCGCGCCCGACCCGGCCCATATCCTCAACCTGTTTGGCCTGCTGCCGTTCGAAGTGCCCGGCCTCATCGCAATCGGTCCGCTGGCGGTGCTGCTCGGCATTACCATGTGGCTGACCTTCAAGCTCAACCCGAGCGCGATGGACCCGGTCCAGCAACAGATATTCAACATCATGCCCTGGGTGCTGATGTTCGTTATGGCGCCGTTCGCCGCGGGACTGCTACTGTATTGGAACACCTCCAACCTTCTGACGCTGGCGCAGCAGAAATATCTCTATTCGCGCCACCCGCAGCTTAAGGCTGCAGCCGATGCGGAAAAGGCCGAGAAGGCCAAGGCGAAGGGATGACCGAGACATGATTGGCAATCCCGAAACGCAGGAAGAAAAGGAAGCCGCGCGGCTGTTTTCAGGCCGCGTCGATTTCCTGCTGTCCGCTCCGCAGCTGAAGTTCCTGCCCGAACCCACTGTGCCGGAAATCGCCTTTTGCGGACGCTCCAATGTCGGCAAGAGCTCGCTGCTCAATGCTTTGACCGGGCGCCGGGCCATCGCCCGCGCCTCGGTCACGCCGGGCCGAACTCAGGAGCTCAACTTTTTCGAAATCGGTGAGCCGACCGAGCTCCGCTTCGTCGACATGCCGGGCTATGGCTTTGCCAAGGCCCCAGTGAAAATCGTCGAACGCTGGAAGAACCTGGTGCGAACCTATCTCAAGGGTCGACCGGTGCTCGCCCGCACATTGGTACTGGTGGACGCCCGGCATGGGTTGAAGGACGTCGACCGCGAGATGATGAAGATGCTTGACGAGACCGCCGTGAGCTACCGCCTGGTCCTGACAAAGGCGGACAAGATCAAGGCCAGCGAGCTGGAAAAGACGGCCGCCGCAGTGGCTGAGGAAGCACGCATTCACCCTGCCGCCTTTCCCGAAATGCACATCACCAGCGCCGAGAAGGGGCTGGGCATCGCCGCCCTTCGTGCCGCGGTGTTGGCAGATGCCCGCGGACAGTAGTTCATTCAGCCTCGACAGCGAATTGCTGAATGGCTAGTTCCGCCGCGTAGTCATAGGTTGGTGGGCCTTGCATGAAACTGGTTATCGGTAACAAGAATTATTCGAGCTGGTCGCTGCGCGGCTGGCTCGCGGCCAAGCAGTCCGGCCTTCATTTCGAAGAAATTATCGTCCCGCTGTTTGGCGAGGAATGGCAGCAGAAAAAGCTGGTCGAAGAAGATGGACTGATGCCGTCTTCGGGCAAAGTGCCAATCCTGTGGGATGGCGAGACCGTGGTGTGGGACAGCCTCGCCATCATGGAATATTTGGCAGACAAGGTCGGGTCCGATCGGTTCTGGCCCAAGGATGATGCTGCGCGCGGCATGGCCCGTGCGATGGTCGCCGAAATGCACTCCTCCTACAACTCCTTGCGCAGCGAGTGCCCAATGAACATCCGCCAGCGTTTCGAGGGTGCCCAGATCAGCGATGCCACGCGGCACGATGTCGTCCGCATCCTCGGCCTGTGGGCAGAGGCCCGCGCGCGCTTCGGCAACGGCGGCCCATTCCTGTTCGGCACCTTCGGCGCGGCTGACATTTTTTACGCCCCGGTGGTGAGCCGTTTCCGGACCTATGGGTTCGGGATGCCCGGCTTTGCCGAAGCATACATGCAGGCGATGTGGGAACATGACTGGCTGCAAGCCTGGATCGCCGCTGCAGAGGACGAAGAATGGGTCATCGAACAATACGAAAGCGTGCCGGGCGCCTGATCGTTGCATTGGCGGCGTGCCTGGCGCTGCTGGCTCCAATGCCTGCGCAGGCATGGGGCTTCTTTGCGCACCGGGTGACCGGCGAAATCGCGCTCGCCAACATTCGCCCCGATACCCGCGCTGCGATGCAGCGGCTGTTTCGCGCAGAGGCCCTGCTGGGCACGCCTGATTGCGCGCTGTCGAGTTTGGAAGACGCGACCGTCTGGCCCGATTGCATCCGGCCACAGCGGGATCGCTTTGGCCACACCGCCGCGTGGCATTACCGCACGACGCCGATCTGCGAGGCCTATGACCCGTGGAAGAATTGCCCGGGCGGCAATTGCATCCTCGCCCAGATCGAACGCAACCAGCGGGTGCTGTCTGACGAAAGCCTGCCCGCGCAGGTGCGACTGCAGGCGCTCGCTTTCATGGTCCATCTCGTCGGTGATGTGCACATGCCGCTGCATTCGGGCGACAAGGACGATCGCGGGGGCAATGACCGCGAGGCGGCCTATGGCATCGCGCCCGGGCTCAACCTGCACTGGATCTGGGACGGCCCGCTGGCCGAACGCGCGATTACTTCGGCCCAACAGCCGGCGCTGGTCCGCCGCTACAGCGCCGCCGAACGCGACGAACTAGGCGGCGGTACCGCTGCCGACTGGGGCCGCGAGAGCTGGCAGATCAGCCGTGATTTCGTCTATCCCAACGCCTTCGACACCAATGCGCCTTGCGATAGCGAGTTGCCCGGAGAGACGGCGCTGTCGCAGGAGGATATCGTCAATGCTATCCCTGTCAGCCAGCGCCGGGTGACGCAGGCCGGCCTGCGCATGGCGCGCCTGCTCGACGAGGCATTCGCTACCGGCACGCTGACCGAGCCGGAGCGCAATTAGGGCAGGCGCGCAGTCTCGTACCGCGTGCCGTCCTTGCGGGCATAACCATCGGCATCGAAGATCATGTCGATATCAGGATATTCACCCGAGTCCTTTTCGGCATCTCCGGCGCTGATGGCAACGAACGCGCAGTCCGTGTCCGATCGGTTATGCAGGCGGTGGCCGTTCTCCACCCCGGCGGCCCAAGCCAGGATATCGCCCGGGTGCACCGGTGTTTCACCCTCATCCTCGATCAGCACGGCCTCGCCCTTGAGCATGATGACCATTTCGTCCTGCGAGCGGTGCCAGTGCCGCTGGGAGGAGTAGGAGCCGGGCTCCAGGACCACGTGGGTCGCGCCCATCCGGGTCAGGCCAGCAATCGGTGCCAGCCGGCGATACCGGCGCCCTGACACGTCGGCGTCGAACGGCGGCGGATAGCCGGTATTATTGCCTTGGGGGATGGCCTCGAAATCAAGCTTGGGCATGGCGGACACTCCTGTTAGCGACACACCATGAGCCAAGCCCTGCAATTCGCCAAGCGCCTGATCGCCGCGCCCAGCGTCACCCCCGCCACCGGCGCAGTGTTTGACGAGATGGAAGCGATGCTCGCCCCGCTCGGATTTTCCGTGCACCGTTTTACGCGCGGCGACGGCGCATCGGGCAGCGACGAGGCTCCGGTAGAAAACCTGTTCGCGATCCGGCACGGACCCGCTGGCTCTAAACATCTCGCCTTTGCCGGACATCTCGATGTCGTTCCGCCGGGCGAGGGCTGGACCAGCGCCCCGTTTGCGCCCGAGGAGCGCGGCGAACTGCTCTACGGGCGCGGCGCGGTCGATATGAAGGGCGCGATTGCCTGCATGGTCGAGGCGGTTGCCCATGTGCCGGCAGAGGCCGGGACCATCAGCTTCATCATCACCGGTGACGAGGAAGGCCCCGCGCTCCACGGCACCCGCGCATTAATCGATTACATGCGAGCCGAGAATATCCAGCCCGACCTGTGCCTTGTCGGCGAGCCGACCAGCGTCAACCGGCTGGGAGACATGATGAAGATCGGACGGCGCGGCTCGGTCAATATCTGGCTCGAGGTCGAGGGGACGCAGGGCCACGTCGCCTATCCGCATCTGGCCGACAACCCGATCCCCAAGCTGGTGGCCATGCTGGCCGAACTCGACGCGTTGGAACTCGACGCCGGCACCGACTGGTTCCAGCCGAGCAATCTTGAGATCACCGACATCGAAGTGGGCAATCCGGCGCACAACGTCATTCCCGCTAAGGCCAAGGCGCGGATCTCGATACGTTTCAACGATCTACATTCGGGCGCATCGCTGTCGGAGCAGGTCATTGCCATTGCCGAAAGGCACGGCGGCACCGCTCGGCCAATTATTTCGGGCGAGCCGTTCCTGACGCCGCCCGGCGAATTCTCCAGCATCATCGCCGCGGCGGTGAAGGCGGAGACGGGTATTGAGCCGGAGGCATCCACCACCGGCGGCACATCGGATGCGCGCTTCCTGCGCAGCGTCTGTCCGGTGATCGAATTCGGCCTGTGCAACGCCACCATGCACAAGCGTGACGAAGCCGTAGCCATGGCCGACCTCGATACGCTAAGCCGCATTTATACGGCGATCGCAAAAGCGGCGCTGACACAGGATTGAGAGGGTCCACCTGATGCTGCGAACCTGGTTCGAAATTCCGCTCTGGCAGCGCGTCATCACCGCGCTGATCCTTGGCGTATTGACCGGCTGGGCCTGGGGGCCGGAAGCCGAAAGCATCAAGTGGATCGGCGACTTTTTCATCAAGGCGATCAAGATGCTGGTCGTGCCGCTGATCTTCTTCAGCCTGGTATCCGGCGTTGCCGCCATTGGCGATTTGCGCAAGCTTGGCGCGGTCGGCGGGCGGGCGCTGCTGCTGTTCGTCGTCACCGGCCAGATCGCTGTCTGGCTCGGCCTTGCGCTCGGCACGCTGGTAGCGCCGGGAAGTGGGGTCGATACTTCGGCCCTCCAGATGGGCGAAACACCTGAGCCAAACCCGACAACTGCGGTCGACATGGTCCTCTCGATCGTGCCCGAAAGTCCGGTGCAGGTGATGGCCGATGTCGCGGTGCTGCCGCTGATCGTCTTCAGCCTGCTGATCGGGATCGGCATATTGATGGCCAAGGAAGACGGTCTGCCGGTGCAGAAGATCTTCGATAGCGGCGCGGTGATCATGCAGAAGGTCACGATGATCGTGATGGAACTGACCCCGTTCGGCGTTTACGCGCTGATGGCGTGGGTCGCGGGAACGCTGGGGCTGGATGCGCTGCTGGCGCTCGGCAAGCTGGTCGGGCTCAACTATCTCGGCTGCCTGCTGATCATCTTCGTGATGTATTCGGCGATGATCAAATTCATTGCCAAGCTGCCGGTGCGCGATTTCTTCCGCGGCATCATCGATGCGATGGCGGTGAGCTATTCCACCGCCAGCTCCAACGCCACGCTGCCGGTGACGCTACGCTGTGCAGAGCGCAATCTGGGCGTTTCCAACTCGGTCGCCAGCTTCGTGATCAGCCTCGGTGCGACGATCAACATGAACGGCACGGCGATGTATCTTGGCCTCGCCACGCTGTTCGGGGCGCAGATCTTCGGCGTCGACCTGACGATGGGCGATTATTTCCTGATCTCGATCCTGGCTACTCTCGGCGCGGTCGGTGCGGCGGGCATCCCTGGAGCAGGCCTCATCATGATGGCGCTGGTGTTCGGCGCGGTCGGCGTGCCGTTGGAAACGATTGCCTTCGTCGCCGGTGTCGACCGGATCATGGACATGATGCGGACCACCACCAACGTCAGCGGCGACGCCGCCGTGGCGACGACCGTGGCGGTGATGACCGGCGAGATCGACCGCGAGGAAATGATCAGCGCGGACGATGTCTGACCTTGCCCCGCACCGCCTCGATCCGCTGGTGCGCTTCGGAGTCAGGCACGAGCGCGCCATCGAGATCGTGGGTGGCATCTGGTTAGTTTTGAGCTGTGCGGTCTATGCGCGGTTTATCGATTTGCCCGACATTCCCTTTCTCACAGACAAATTGGCGCTCTACGGCTCGGCCGCGGCCAATGGATTGTGGTGGGGTTTCGTCCGGCCGGCATTCCTCAAGCGTCAAGCCGAGCTGTCGCAGGGCAGGGCTGGCGACTAACGCCCTTTCGGCTTCTCCGACACCTTCTTCCTAAAGCTGCACAAATCCACCACCGGGCAGCGCCAGCATTCGGGCGTTCGCGCCTTGCACACGTATCGTCCGTGGAGGATCAGCCAGTGATGCGCGCCGAGCCGGAAGGGCTGGGGCACGCGTTTTTCGAGCTTCACCTCGACCGCTTCGGGTGTCTTGCCCTTGGCAAGGCCGGTGCGGTTGCCGACTCGGAAGATATGCGTGTCGACCGCGAAGGTCTCCTGCCCGAACCAGCAATTCAGCACGACATTGGCGGTCTTGCGCCCCACGCCGGGCAGCTGGACGAGGTCTTCGCGCGTGTCGGGCACTTCGCCGCCATATTCGTCGACCAGCAGCTGGCTGAGAGCGATTACATTCTTGGCCTTGGAATTGAACAGGCCGATGGTCTTGATGTGCTCCTTCAGCCCATCCTCGCCCAGCTCGAGCATCGCTTGCGGCGTTTCGACTCTGGCGAACAGCGCCCGCGTCGCCTTGTTGACACCGACGTCGGTGGCTTGCGCACTCAGCGCCACGGCCACCACCAGTTGGAAGGCATTGCCATATTCGAGCTCGGTCTCGGGCGCGGGGTTGTCCTCTGCCAGCCGACGGAAGAACTCGAAAATCTGGTCTCTGGTCATGCTTGCGGCACCCGCAGTCCCTTCACCGCCGCGCGCAGGAGCGGCAGCGCACTGATGCCCCAAATGGCGGTCCAGATCGCCAACACCTTGCCGTGCTCACGCAACAACAGCGGATCGCTCACCAGCGGAATCCAGAGAAGAAGCGCGATTCCGGCCATAGCCCCGGTCCAGATTGCTCCCTCGCGCGGCCTTACGATGCGCTTTGCCAACCGCCAGTATGCAACGAAGATGGCGAGCACTGCGATTCCGCTGACCTGCAGGGGCAGGGCATAACTCGCCGGGCCTGCGGGGTTGGACATGGTCAGCCCGATTGTCACCAATAGGCCCGTCATCAGCAGGGCGCCCGCGAGAGCGAGCCACTTCACAATCCCAATACGTCCTGCATCGTGTACCGGCCTGCGGGCTTCCCGATCAGCCATTCGGCCGCCTTGACCGCGCCGCGGGCGAAAATCATGCGGTTCTCGGCACTATGGGCAAGTGTCAGCCGTTCCTGTTCGCCGGCAAGGATCACGCTGTGTTCGCCGGCCACCGTCCCGCCGCGCAGGGCGGCGAACCCGATCGCACCTTCCTTGCGCGCGCCGGTATGGCCGTCCCGTCCGCTTTCGATATTCTCGGCGAGATCGATTTCGCGGCCCTCGGCGGCGGCTTCGCCCAGCAGCAATGCAGTGCCGCTCGGCGCGTCTACCTTGTGGCGGTGGTGCATCTCGACGATCTCGATGTCCCACTCCGACCCCAGCCGCGATGCGGCTTCCTTGACCAGGTGTGCGAGCAGGGTGACGCCGAGCGAAGTGTTGCCGGTCTGCAGGATGGGGACAACGCGCGCGGCGTTATCGATGGCCCGGTGATGGCTATCGGCAAGCCCCGTGGTGCCGACCACCAGCGGGATGCCGGCACCCACGGCGGCGTGGAGATTGGCCTCGAGCGCGGCGGGAGCGGAGAAATCGACCAGCACATCGCTGCAATCGGCCAGCGCGGCCACGTCTTCGCCGGCGTCAATGCCGCCGGTCATCTGGTGCGCGCTAGTCTCCAGCAAGGCGGCAATAGCCTGTCCCATGCGCCCGGCGCTGCCGATGATTCCGATTCCTGCCATTGCGTCCTCCGGCTGAGCCATGCTTGATGGCCCGCATGGCTCAGATACGCAACATCGTCATCCTTACCGGTGCCGGGATATCCGCGGAAAGCGGGATCGACACCTTCCGCAGCGCCGGTGGGCTGTGGGAACAGCACAATGTCGAGGACGTCGCTACGCCCGAGGGCTTTGCCCGCAATCCCGACCTGGTGCTGGGATTCTACGACATGCGCCGGGCGGCGCTGGCCAAGGTGCGCCCCAATCCTGCACACGCAGCGCTGGCGCGGCTGCAGGCTGAGTTCCCCGGCGAGGTGTTGATCATCACGCAGAATGTCGATGACCTGCACGAACGCGCTGGCGCGCGCCGGGTGCTGCACATGCATGGTGAATTGGGGAGCGCGCTGTGCCTTTCCTGCGAAATGCGTTCACGCATCGAATCAGACCTGGCCGCGCGTCCACCGTGCCCGGTATGCCAGGCACGCAGCCTGCGTCCCGACGTCGTGTGGTTCGGCGAAATGCCGTACCAGATGGAGCGGATCTACGCCGCGATCCGCGAGGCCGATTTGTTCGTCAGCATCGGAACCTCGGGCGCGGTCTATCCTGCCGCTGGTTTCGTGCGCGATGCGCGCAACCTGGGGGTGCGGACGCTGGAGCTCAATCTCGAACGTAGCGAGGGTTCGCACTGGTTCCACGAGAGCCGACAGGGCAGGGCGGGCGAATTGGTCCCGGCATGGGTGGAGGAGTTGCTGCAATGAGCACGCACGAGGGACGCTGCCATTGTGGCCACATCCGTCTGGAATTACGCGAGCAGCCGCAAGCGGCGAGTGAATGCAATTGCTCAACCTGTCGCCGTACGGCCGGGCTCTGGCACTTGCGGCTGCACAACTTACTGGACCGCTATCGACCCAGACTACGATCGCATGGGTGTGAACCTGCGCATGTTCGAGCCGGCACTGTAGACCGACCTGCCGCATAAATTGATCGACGAGGCGAGCTTCTAGAGAGGCCTGCATCCCTTGCAACCCGGATCCTTGGGGATGGCAATCGAGCGCATCCCCGGCTTGAGTCCGTCCATCAGCTGCAACTGGCCCCATTGTGGATCGCCGAAACTGCTCACGCCATCGAGCAGGATGCGGACCACCTGCATGGCGGCGAAAGTGCCGACCCAGCCGACCATCGCGCCAAGTACGCCATCCTCGGCGCAGGTGTCGCAATCCTCGGCATCGAAGGCATCACCGACGAAGCAGCGATAGCAGGGCTGGCCTGGCAAATGTCCGGCAAAGGCGGCGACCTGCCCCTGGAACCGGCCCACGGCGGCCGAGAGCAACGGCACGCCAGCCGCGACGCAGGCGTCGGACACGGCCAGCCTTGTGGCGAAATTGTCGGTCCCGTCGAGCACCAGATCGGCGCTGGCCATCAACTCGCCGGCATTCCCCGCATCGATCCGCCGGTCGCTGATCGTAACCCGCAGCGAGCGATCGAAATTCTGCACCCAGCGCCGCGCCGCCACCGCCTTGCCATGGCCGATATCGCGTTCGGAGAAGATCGTCTGGCGCTGGAGGTTGCTTTCATCAACGCTGTCGCTGTCGACCAGCGTAAGCCGACCGATCCCGGCCCCGGCGAGGTATTGCAGCGCCGGTGATCCGATGCCCCCCAGGCCCACCAGCACGACATGGCTGTCGACCAGCCTGGCCTGCCCGGCTCCGCCGATCTCGGGCAAAACGATATGGCGGGAAAACCTATCGAGGCGTTCAGGGGAAAAGCTCATGCAAAAGCTGTTGGCAGCAAGTGCAAAGCCTGTCGACAGCCCTGTTCATAAGGCTGTCGAGCAAGCGTGGACAGGCTGTTGGCCTGCCGGTGGATGGGGTGTTGCCTGGCTGTGGGCGCGATCCTGAAGCGCCGAGTGTGTTTCGTCAGCTCTCCAGCTGTCGCAGCAGGCTGCGCACATCACCGTCCATGTCGGCATCGCGCTGGCGCAGGTCCTCGATCAGGCGCACCGCGTGGATCACCGTCGAGTGGTCACGGCCACCGAACTTGCGCCCGATTTCCGGGTAGCTGCGCGGGGTCAGGACCTTGGACAGATACATCGCCACCTGCCGTGGGCGAACCACTGCGCGGGCCCGCCGCTTGGACGACATTTCCGAACGGTCGATGCGATAGAATTGGCAAACCGTACGCTGGATCTCGTCGATGGTGATCCGGCGACGATTGGCCGAGAGGATATCAGTCAGCTGTTCTTCGGCGAGCTGGAGCGAGACCACCTGGCCCGTCAGCTGGGCATAGGCGATCAGCTTGTTAAGTCCGCCAACCAACTCGCGCACATTGCGCGTGATGGTGCGGGCCAGGAACGCGATCACGTCCTCGGGCACGTCGAGCGGTGCGAACCGAGTCAGCTTGCTTTCAAGTATCTTCTTGCGCAGCTCGATATCGGCGGCCTGGATATCGGCCACGAGGCCCATCGACAGGCGGCTGAGCAATCGTGGCTCGACTCCATCGAGAGCTTGCGGTGCGCGATCGGCGGCAAACACCAGTCGCTTGCCCTCGGCCAGCAGGTGATCGATCGTGTAGAGCAGTTCTTCCTGGGCGCTCGCCTTGCCGATGATGAACTGGATATCATCCACCAACAGCAGGTCGAAGCTGCGCAGCCGTGCCTTGAACTCGATCATCTGGTTGGCTTTGAGTGCCTGGACGAATTCGATCATGAAGCGCTCGGCGCTGCAGTAGAAAATCCGCGCTCGCGGATGGGCCGCGAGGTAGTGATGGCCGATAGCATGCATCAGGTGGGTCTTGCCCTGGCCGGTCCCCGCCTTGATGTAGAGCGGCGAGAACTGCGGCTGTTCGGTAGCGGCCATGCGCTGGGCAGCGTTGCAGGCGAGGATATTTGTCTCACCCGTGACGAAGGCGCCGAAAGTCAGCGATGCGTCGAGCCCGACCGAAGAGGTGAAGCCGCCATCGTTGATGGTGCCAGAGCCATAGACCATGATGCCCATACTGCCGCCGTCATTTGCCGGTCGGCGACCATCGCCAAGGGCAATATCGGCAACCTTGCGGCGTCCTGGGTGGACCTGGATGTTGACGTTGCGCACATTGCTGCGGGCAATCTTCCAGGCCAGCGACAGCCGGTCGGCAAAGCGGTCCTTGACCCAATTGGCAGAGAACTCGGTCGGCAGGTAAAGATTGAGCGTGCCGGTCTCTTCCTCGAAGCCGCCGACCTGGATCGGCTTGATCCACTGGCTGTGCAGCTGGTGCCCCAGATCCTTGCGCAGTCCCTGGCTGATATCTGACCAGTCAGCCGCCAGATTCACCGCCTCAAGGTCTTCCATCAGATCTTCTTTCGATTTGCGTTTGGCAATGCCCGTCCGCCCGTGACTATCAGTCATCAATCCCCGCCTTTTCAACCGGTCCGCAGACCGGCAAATTTCCCCGAAATTCCGATAAGCATAGCTTCGCCCCTAACCGGAATCCCGCTCCCGGCTTTGGTGCCCCCCATCGGCCTCATTTTGTAACGCCGAGCCTGTCCCGTGCTGCAGCGACTGTCCTTAAATCGGGTCCAGCGATTCTTCGCAAGAGGCAGGACCGTAATTTTTAAGAAATAAACTATTTGACAGCGCGCAAACCCGCAGGCCTGCGTTTAAACCACTGTTTATACTGAAAAAACGGTTACCACACCATGCGAATCGCGGGAAATCCAATACTTAACCATCTTTTGGTTCGACGATTGCGCGATGCAGCAAAAAGGGCCGACGTCCATGACGCCGACCCATCTTGTTTTGCTACCGATTTCGCCGCGGCGAAATCGCTCAAAGAGCAGCGACTCGCTTGCTCAGACGCGAATATTTGCGTGCCGCTGTGTTCTTGTGAAGGACGCCGCGCGAAACACCGCGAGCCATCTCGGGCTGGGCTTCCTTGAGCGCCGACTGGGCAGCTTCCTTGTTGCCCTCCTCGAGCGCGGTCTCGACCTTCTTCACGAAGGAACGGATGCGGCTCATGCGCGCGCCGTTTACTTCGGCTCGGCGGTCGTTGCGACGGATGCGTTTCTTGGCTTGCGGCGTATTGGCCATGTTCGTCCTTGTTGCTCGGTCGCCCGATGCGACCGGATGCTTACTATGTGTGATCTTCGAAAAACGGCGGCGTACCACCGGAAAGCGGCGCACATAGGTGGCAGGTGCCGAATCGTCAAGAAAAACCCTGTCTTCGGCTAGGGGGAGGTGCCCAGTGCGGCACTATCGCTGGCAGCGCGGGCAGTACCAGGTGCTGCGCCCGCCTTGCGCGACGCGGCGGATAGTGCCGCTATCGCCACGCAGGCACGCCTTCCCTTCGCGTCCATAAACCTGGAAGCGGGTGGCGAAATATCCCAGTTCTCCATCGGGCCGGGCATAGTCGCGCAAGGACGATCCGCCGTCCTCAATTGATTGTGCGAGCACTTGGCGGATTGCCGGGACCATGCGCTGAAGTGCGGCCAGCGAGACGCGGCCCCCGGCCCTTCGCGGATTGATCCTCGCCATGTGCAAGGCCTCGCAAACATAGATATTGCCAAGTCCGGCGATGATCGATTGATCGAGGAGGCAAAGCTTGATGGCCTGCTTTCGGCCCGCCAGCGTCCGGCGCAGATAGCCGGCGTCAAGATCGTCGCCCAGCGGCTCGGGCCCCATGGATGCAAAGGCCGGCCACTGGCCAAGGTTTTCCGTCTCGACGAGATCGACCCAGCCAAAGCGGCGCGGATCGTTGAGGGCGAAGCGGTTGCGCGCGGTTTCGATCAGCAAGTGGTCATGCCGGTCAAGGTCGTCGGGATCGATGCGCCAACGTCCGCTCATGCCCAAATGGAAAATCAGCGTTTGTGCGCGGTCGGTATGGACGAGGCCATATTTGGCCCGCCGCCCAAGCGTGGTCACTCGCGCGCCGGTCAGGGCTTGCCCAATCCCATCGGGAAAGGGGAAGCGCATGTCGGGGCGCCGCAAGGTCACGCGCGTGATCTGCTCGCCTTCCAGGAACCGGGCAAGCCCGCGCACCGTTGTTTCGACTTCGGGAAGTTCAGGCATTGCGCGACCCCACTAACACCCTTTGCCGGGGTGGCAATTGCCTCTAAGGCGCGAGGCACAATGAGCGATACAGTATCTTTCGGCTATGAAGACGTAGCCCCCGAAGAGAAAACCCGGCGCGTCGGCGCGGTGTTTTCCAATGTCGCGGCCAAGTATGACATCATGAATGATGCCATGTCGGGCGGTATGCACCGATTGTGGAAAGACCGCTTCGTGCGCCGCGTCAAGCCTCAGCCGGGCGAGGCGATCCTCGACATGGCCGGCGGCACTGGCGACATCGCCTTTCGCATGGCGGAGCGCGGGGCCGATGTGACGGTGGCCGACATCAACCAGGAAATGCTCGACGTCGGCGTTGAACGGGCGATGGAACGGGGACTGACGGGCTTGGTCTGGAGCCAGCAAAATGCGGAGGCGCTCGATTATATCGACCAGCAATTCGACGCCTACACGATCGCTTTCGGCATTCGCAACGTCACCCGTATCGACCTCGCGCTGGCCGAGGCACACCGTGTCCTGCGCCACGGTGGGCGGTTCTACTGCCTTGAATTCAGCACCACCGAATGGCCCGGCTTCAAGGAACTATACGACCTCTATTCGCATCGCCTGATGCCCAAGATCGGCAAGGCGATTGCCGATGACGAGGAAAGCTATCGCTATCTCGCCGAATCGATCCGCCGCTTTCCCAAGCCGCGCGCATTCGAGGCAATGATCCGCGATGCCGGTTTTGCCAATACGAGGGTCGAACTGATCCTCGGCGGCGCGGTGGCCATCCATTCGGGCTGGAAGATCTGATCGGGTGACCCGGCCGATCACCCACATCTGGCGGCTTCTCAAGTGGGGGCGGACCGCCGCGCGGCACGGAGCCTTGCGCGGGATCGAGCGTGACCCAAATACGCCGACTCCGGTCAAGCGGCTGGCACGGATCGCCCGGCTGGGTGCGCGGGTCCCGGCAGTACCCGACTATGCCGGTGCGTTCCAGGACATCGGTCCGGCGGCAATCAAGCTGGGGCAGTCGCTGGCGACTCGCCCCGACCTTGTCGGCCAAGAGGCAGCTGACAATCTGCTCAGCCTTCAGGACAGCCTGCCTCCGGTTCCTTTCGCCGAGATCGAGGCGTCGGTGGCGGCGACATTCGACCAGCCGCTCGAAACCCTGTTCACAGAGATCGATCCCGAGCCGATCGGCGCGGCATCCATCGCCCAGGTCCACAAGGCAGTTACCAGCGAGGGGCGCAAGGTCGCGCTCAAGGTGCTGCGACCAGGTATTCGTGAGCAATTCGCGCGCGACATCCAGACCTATGAATGGGCCGCTGCCCATGTCGAAGCGATGGGCGGGGAAGCTGCACGGCTGCGCCCGCGCCTGACGATTGCCAATTTCAAGCGCTGGACGAATTCCGAGCTCGACCTGCGGCGCGAGGCGGCTTCCGCCAGCGAACTGGCCGATTGCATGCGAGGTTTTCCGGGATACCGGGTACCCGCGATCGACTGGGATCGCACCAATGGCCGGGTGATGACCATCGAGTGGGTCGACGGCATCAAGATTTCGCGGCGCGACGAGCTGATTGCCGCTGGGCACGACCTGCCCGAATTGGCCGAGCGGCTCGTGCTGGCCTTCCTCAACCAGGCTATCAGCGGCGGGTTCTTTCACGCCGACATGCATCAGGGGAACCTGTTCGTCGAAGCTGATGGCACAATCGCGGCCATCGATTTCGGGATCATGGGCCGGATCGACCGCCGCGCGCGGCAATGGTTGGCTGAAATCCTTTATGGCCTGACCACCGGCAATTACCAGCGCGTCGCCGAGATCCACTTCGAGGCGCAATATGTGCCGAGCTATCACTCGGTCGGCGAATTCGCCACGGCCCTCCGCGCGGTCGGTGAACCGATGCGGGGCAAGCCGGTGAGCGAGCTGTCGGTCGGCCAGATGCTGGACGGGCTTTTCGCCATTACCCGCGATTTCGATATGCAGACCCAGCCGCACCTGCTGCTGCTGCAAAAGACCATGGTCATGGTCGAAGGGATCGCCACCCAGCTCAATCCGAAGATCAATATGTGGGATGTTTCCGCGCCCTATGTACGCAGCTGGATTCGTGACGAGCTTGGGCCGGAGGCAGCGCTGGCCGATGCGCTCAAGGAAAACGTCTCGACGCTACTCCGCCTGCCCGATCTCGTCCGCCGGGTCGAGGAACGCTATCCACCAAAGGGTGGAGCACCCGAGCCGCCACCGCTCCCTGAAGTCGAACTGATGTGGGAACGTCGCACCCAGCGCGAGGGGCGCGACTGGCTGGGTTATGGCTTAAGTGCTGCAATCGGTGCTGGCTCGGTCGCCGCTGCCCTCGCGCTCGGCTTGGTCGGCTAGCCGTCTTCGCGCAAGTCGTGATGCGGCAGCATTCGCCATCCTACCAGGCATAGCAGGACGGTCAGTGCCTCGACCGCCATCGGGAAGGCCGCGCCTTCATAGCTGCCATCCGCGAAGAGCGAGACGAGCCGACCGAGCAGGGCAATGCCGAACAGGGCGGCGCTGGCAACCAGAGGATCGCCGTTACGCTTCCATGCTCCCCAGATCATGCAGCCGCCGCCGACCCAGAAAAACGCGGTCAGATCAGCCCGGATCGAAGAGAGCCCGCGCGTCCCGACCGGCTGGAGGCCGAAATCGGTGCTGGCAGTGGCCGGGTCGAGCAGGAAGCCCGCACCCATGAACACAAAGAACAATCCGCCGACAAACAGCAGAGCGGTGACAACAAGACGCATGATGCTGATCCTCCCCCTTGGATGAAGTCAGACTATCGGCGGTCATCGCGCTCCGCTAGGCAAATCGTAACCATTGGACGCAAAGACTTTCGCGGATTTGCTCACGGCGCTAGGCTGGGCACAATTGCGAGACTTTCGGGAAGGGGCGTGATGACAGGCGGCGAAGGGCCGAAAATCCTGCTGGTGATCGGCGGCGGTATCGCGGCCTACAAATCGTGCGAGCTGGTGCGGCTGATCCGCAAGCAGGGCGGCACGGTTACCTGTGTGCTGACCGAAGGCGGGTCCAAGTTCGTCACCCCGATGGCGCTGGCCGCGCTATCGGAAAATCCCGTTCACACCACATTGTGGGACCTTCGCAACGAGGTCGAGATGGGGCATATCCAGCTCAGCCGCGAGGCGGACCTGCTGGTGGTCTGTCCGGCGACCGCCAATATGCTTGCCAAGATGGCTGCCGGCATTGCCGACGATCTAGCCACCACGCTTCTGCTGGCGACCGACAAGCCGGTGATGGTGGCCCCGGCCATGAATGTGAAGATGTGGCAACACGACGCTACTCAGATGAATGTCACCCGCCTGCGCGAAGCCGGTGTCGCGGTGCTCGACCCGGACGAAGGGCCGATGGCTTGCGGAGAGTTTGGTCCCGGCCGTTTGCGCGAGCCGGAGGATATCTGGAATGCGATTGCGGATATGCTCGGGGTGCAGCAGGTTGCCCCGCGAACCGATGCCGACCTGACGCCAGCCCCCACGCGCGCCGCGCCCGCAGTTGAAGCGCTCGAACCCGAGCCCGAAGTACAGAGCAAGGGGATGCTGGGCGGACTGCTGTCTTCTCTCATCCCGCGTTCCATGCCCAAGCGATCGATCGAGGAGATCGAGGCGCAGTGGGACGTTCCCGAAGAAGTCGAAGGCGAAGAATTGCCGGCAGACGACGCGGAGTGGGGTGATGAGCTGGCCGGGGACGACTCAACCGGACCCGACACCGAACCTGCCGAGATGCCGGTGGATGCTGGCCCCCTGCTTGCGAGCAAGGGGAAAGCTGCATCCGCGCCGCCGACCGATGCCGACGCGATCAATCACGAAGTGGTGACAGGTGCCGGCAAGCAGCGCCCCCAACCGATCGATGCGGGCGGACCGCTGGTCGAGGAGGAGCCCTTCGAGAACAGCCCGCTCGACGGACAGCCAGAATTCGATCCTGACCCCGAACACCGACCACTCTACGGTCGCCACGTGCTGGTCACAGCCGGGCCGACTCATGAACCGATCGATCCGGTGCGCTACATCGCCAATCGGTCGAGCGGGAAGCAGGGCTTTGCCATCGCTGCCGCTGCGGCTGCGGCGGGGGCGCGGGTAACCTTGGTGGCAGGGCCGGTGCATTTGAAGACGCCGCCCGGTGTCGACCGCATTGATGTCGAGAGCGCGCGCGAAATGGCCGAAGCCGTGCGCGGCGCGCTGCCGGCGGATGCGGCGGTGATGGTAGCTGCGGTCGCAGACTGGCGCACCCGCGATTTTGCCGGGCAGAAGATGAAGAAGCGCGGCTCGGCCCCGCCAGCGCTGATCCTCGAGGAAAACCCCGATATCCTCACCAATCTGTCTGTCGGCGACCAGCGTCCGCAATTGGTGGTCGGCTTCGCCGCGGAGACCGACAATCTGCTCGACAACGCCCGTTCGAAACGCAAGCGCAAGGGTGCCGACTGGATCGTGGCCAACGATGTGTCCGGCGACGTGATGGGCGGCAGCGACAACGCGGTGCATATTGTCACTTCGCAGGGCGTGGAAGACTTGCCGCAGATGCACAAGGACGATGTAGCCCGGGCGCTGGTGGAGCGCATGGCCGAGGCGCTCGCGCAGTCAGGTGAGGAAGAATGACGAATATCCCCGTCAGGGTAAAACGGCTCGCTCATGGCGAGGGGTTGCCGCTGCCCGCCTATGCCACCGACGGCGCTGCGGGCATGGATATCGTGTCGGCAGAGGATGTGACGCTGGCACCCGGTGCCCGCCACGCTGTGGCGACCGGCATCGGTGTCGCGATTCCCGAGGGGTATGAAATTCAGGTTCGTCCCCGCTCGGGCCTGGCGATCAAGCATGGCATCAGTGTCCCCAACACGCCCGGCACGGTTGACAGCGACTATCGCGGCGAGGTGAAAGTGATCCTCATCAACCACGGCGAAGATGCATTTGCCATCAGCCGGGGCGACAGAATTGCGCAGCTGGTGCTGGCACCCGTGACGCGGGCGACATGGGTTGAGGTGGAAGCACTCGACGACACTGACCGGGGTGCGGGTGGGTTCGGCTCGACCGGGGGGCACGCCGGGCTTTAGGCATCAGGCGAATAACCCCACGGCCAGTTCGGCCCAGATCACCAGGAAAATCGCTACCGCCCCCGCCATCAGCCAAGCGCGCATCGCTGCATTGCGACCGATTCGTGCTGCCCCTTCGAGCAGCAAGCCAAGCCCCGCGAACATGAAAGCAAAGACCAGGAAGTCGCCAAGTTTCCAGACCACTTCGCTGGTGAATTGCATCGCCACCAGCGGCGTCGCCAGCAGAAGCATCGCGAACACCACGTAGGTCCAGCGCCAACGTGCCGCATTCCGCAAAGGAAGAGGGGATAGACGGGCACTGGCCATAATCGTTCTCGCTATAACGTCGAACGAGACCGCCCGACTGGAGAGGTGTTGCCCGCAATTCTATCACTGCAGGTCCGAAACGCAAAAAAGCGGGCCCCGATGGGACCCGCTTCATTGGTTTTGCAGGCTCGAGGACACGCCTCTGCCGGAAAATCAGTCAACCCGGCGAACCTTGGTTTCTTCAGGCTTGATCGAGATGCGCAGGGTTTCGCCCGAGTGACCGGGGAAATCCGTGAACATGGCTTCGACCAAGTTGGGGACCAGATATTGCAGGCGGTTGCTGGTCGACAGGGCCTGCGCCTTGCCTTCGAACAGCCGTTTGCCGGTGGCGGTATCATCGATCTTCATGTCGATGCCGCTGGTATAGACGGTGTAACTGCGCACTTCCGGCCCGCCGAACCACGGATCGTTGAAGCCATAGCCCCAGGCTCCGGCATAGCGCGAACGGTGGAAGCGGCTGGGGTAATAACGATGGCGATAAAATCGGCTACGCGGGTGATAGCCAATCCATGGATCGTAGAACGGATCGGCGAAACCGACCGTGCGTACGCGTTCGCGGCCCCGGTCGACGCCGTAATCGAACCGCACCAGCAGGCTGGCGTTTTCGGGCGTACCCTCGGTATATCCCAGTTCCGCCATCCGCGCTTCCACGAGGTCGGCATATTGCGAAAACTCTAGGCTGCCAGCGAGCGCTGGATCATCGGCTACTACGGCGAAGGTCTGGCCTTGCGGCGCGGGAAGCTGCGTCGAGAAGCGGGTAACATCGGAATTGAACGCAGTTGCGCACCCGGCGAGGCCGAACAGCAAAAGCGGTGCAGCTGTAGCCTTGGCGACGCGCGAGAGGGATAAGGATTTGAACATTGTGCGGCCCCAGAATGAAGGAAACAAGAGACAGCGCAGCACGCCCACCAACGGGCCACAGTCGTCATTGATACCAGCTATCTAGGCCAATATCCATGAACCGCGTTTGAACATCCCATTTTACAATGGTTTAAGCAAACCTAGCCGGGATGGCCCAGTAGCCCGAGCGCTTCGTATGCGGCATGGAGCGTGGGCAAACCGCGCTCACGGGCCTTGGCCGCGCCCCTGGCCAGCACCGCGTCGATGAACTCGCCATCCCGCAGCAACGCATTGAACCGTTCGGAAATGGGGCTCAGCGTTTCGACCAGCGCCTCGCCAAGCGCCGGTTTGAAAGTGCCAAAGCCCTTGCCGCCGAATTCGCCCAGCACGTCATCGGCTTTCCGGTCGGTTAGCGCGGAGAATATGGTGACGAGGTTGAGTGCCTCGGTCCGTCCTTCCAGCCCGTTGATCTCGCTCGGCAATGGCTCGGGATCGGTCTTGGCCTTCTTGACCTTCTTCATGATGGTATCGGCGTCGTCGGTGAGGTTGATACGGCTCATGTCGGACGGGTCGGACTTGCTCATTTTGGCGGATCCGTCGCGCAGCGACATGATCCGCGCCGCCTGTGGCGGAATGAAGGGCTCGGGCAGGGTGAAGACGGGCCTGTCGTCATCCGCAAAGTCATTGTTGAACTTCTGCGCGATATCGCGGGCCAGTTCGAGATGTTGTTTCTGATCATCGCCGACAGGTACGTGTGTGGCTTGATAGAGCAGCACGTCGGCAGCCTGCAGCACCGGATAGGCATAGAGCGCGACCGACTGGCCTTCGCGGTTCTTGCCGGCTTTGTCCTTCCACTGGGTCATCCGGCCGAGCCAGCCCATCCGCGCGGTGCCCATCAGCAGCCATTGCAGCTCGGCATGGGCCGGGACCTGGGCCTGGTTGAACAGGACGCTGCGATCGGGGTCGATCCCGCAGGCGACAAGCGCAGCGGCCATTTCCAGCGTGTTGCGCCGCAACTCGACAGGGTCGTGGGACATCGAGATGGCGTGCAGGTCGGCGAGGAAGAACAGGCATTCGCTGCCTGCTTCCATTTCGTTCTGCATGCGGACCCAGTTGCGGATCGCGCCGAGATAGTTTCCAAGATGCAGGTTGCCGGTCGGTTGGATGCCGGAAACCACCCTCATCGTATCAGCGGACATGGATCAGACAGCTCGTTTCTTGGTGAAGGAAGCGATGCGCTGCCGGTCAACCGCGCCGATGGCCCAGGCGATCCCGAAATAGACGATCCCGGCGCAGGCGACGAGGACCAGCAGTGCGAACAGCCTTTCGAACAGGCCGGCGGAGTAAAAGGCGGATAGCAAATCGCGCGCATAGAACAAGGCTGCGCCCATCGCGGCGGCGGCGAGCAATTGCCGTGATATCCGGCCAAGCAGCGCCAGCGGCAGCCTGTAATGGCCGCGCATGCGCATGACGGCATAAAGGTAGCCGACATTGATCCAGGCGCCGATCACGCTGGCATAGGCAACGCCGATTACGCCGAACCGATGGACGAAGGCGATGTTGAAGGCGACAAACACCGTCAACGATATGAAGGCGGCATAGACCGGCGTGCGGGTGTCCGCGCGGGCGTAAAAATTGGGCACCAGCACCTTGACCAGCACATAGGCGGGCAGGCCCAATACCAGCGCGGCGAGGACATTGCCGGTCACCGCCGCATCGGAAATGTCAAAACGACCGCCCTGGAAAATCATGGTCACGAATGGCGTGGCGCAGATTGCCAACGCGACTGCCGCCGGAATGGTCAGCAGCATCGAAAGCTCGATCGCATCGGACTGGATCCGGTCTGCGCCTTCGCGGTTCTTGCTGCCTACGAATTTGGACAGCGTCGGCAGGATCGCCGTCGACAGGGCGATGCCGATGATCCCGAGCGGAAGCTGGTTGAGTCGGTCGGCATAATTCATGTAGCTGACCGAACCGCTTTCGAGCTGGTTGAGGAAGTAAAGCTGGACCAGAGTGTTGATCTGGTAGGCACCGCCGCCAATCGCTGCTGGCAGGGCAATAATCGACAGCCGCTTCACCTGCGGCGTGATACGCGGCCACAGCACCTTGGGGCGAAAACCCTCGACCCGGACCCAGATATAGAGCCACGCAAGTTGCATCACGCCTGCTCCGGTGACGGTCCAGGCGATGGCATATGCGACCTGTTCGACACTGGCCCCACTGTCCATCCAGCGTTCGCCGAGCAGCAGCGCGGCGATCAGGATGACGTTGAGGATGATGGGGAAGCTTGCCCCCGGCGCGAAGCGCGAGACCGAGTTGAGCATGCCGGTGAACAGCGTCACCAGGCTGACCAGCAGGATGTAGGGGAACATGATGCGGGCAAAATCAACCGCCATGTCGAAGCCTTGCGGATCGACCGGCTTTTCGGCCAGCACCCAGATCACTATTGGCATCGCCAATTCCAGCAAAGCCACCAGCGCAATCAGCACCGGCAGGAATACGCTTAGAACATCGTTGCTGAAACTACGCGCCTCTTCCAGGCCATCGCCGCCTTCGTCGGCGCCGTGCAGGCGTTTGGAGAACATCGGCACAAAAGCGGCGGAGAACGCCCCTTCGGCAAAAAGCCGGCGGAAGACATTGGGAATGATAAAGGCCTGGAACCAGGCATCGGTCACCGCATTGGCGCCGAGGACGCGCGAGAAGATCATCTCGCGCGCCATGCCGGCGATGCGGCTAACCATGGTCAGCCCGCCGATGGTCCCGACATTCTTGAGCAGGCTCACGGCACCGCGCCCACTATCGGGCCCGTGACCTAGGCGTTGCCAGCCGGCGTTTCGCCGCCCTGCGCCGCAGCTTCCTCAGCTGCTTTCTGTTGCAGGCGCTGCATATAGAGGCCGTTGAAGTCGATCGGATCGAGCATCAAGGGCTGGAAGCCCAGATCGCGGGTCGCATCGGCGATGACGCGGCGAGCGAAGGGGAACAGGATGCGCGGGGCCTCGGCGTAGAGGAACATGTGCGCCTGTTCTTCAGCCATGTTGCGGATGCCGACAAGCCCGGCGTAGACCAGCTCGATCAGGTAGAATGCGCCCTGTTCGGTCTTGGCCTCGACATTGACCTTGAGCTCGACCTCGGAGACCTCTTCATTCACCGGGGTTGCACCGATATTGAACTGCAGATCAATCTGCGGCTGTTCGTTCCACTGGTAGACACCCGGAGCATTCGGGTTCTCGACCGACAAGTCCTTGATATACTGCGTGATGAACCCCGCAGTGGGCTGCGTATCGGCACCGTTGCCGCCGGCGGCAGGGTCCATGTTGAGATCGGTGAGAACGTCGCCTTCGTCGGCCATGGTGTTACGTCTTTCGTCTAGCTTGAGAAAATCCCGGCCGGAGGGTTTGTGTCCGGCAACTTGCCCGCGCGCCTAGCATCGCTGGCGAATGCTCGCAACGTCGCTGATGCGGCCAGGGCATCCGACGCATGCAAGAGACGACCGGGCGTTGTGAATTTGTAATGGGCCCCTATGTAGGACTAGTGCGTTAGGCACAGGACTTACGCGGCAAAACATGATACCGTGACGCCAGTCAGCCGGCGCCGGACAAAGGTAAAAACACACGTGATTTACGAGATCGTCATCCTCGCCATGATCGCAGCCTTCTTGGGCATGCGCCTGTATTCGGTGCTTGGCCAAAGGGCGGAGCACGAGGAAGAAATCGTTCCCAATCGCTACGACTCGAACGATGCCGCAGCCTCGCAGGCTAACAATAATGCCAAGCCTGCGGCGCAGGTGATCGACCTGCCGCGCCACCCAAACCTTCACCCCTCGGTGGAGGAAGGCGTGCGTGCCATCGCTGCTGCCGACCGCAGCTTCGATCTCCTCGGTTTCCTCGAAGGTGCCAAGGGGGCCTACGCAATGATTCTCGAAGCGTTCTGGAACGGCGACAAGGACACGCTGCGCGAATTGTGCGAACTCGATGTCTACCAGAGCTTTGCCGGTGCAATCGACGCGCGCGAAGAAGCGGGCCATACCCTCGAGAATGCGCTGGTTCGGATCGAGGATGCGACCGTGCGCGGGGCTGAACTTGACGGACGCACGGCCCGGGTGTCGGTGCTTTTCGTGTCCGACATCGCCGCGGTAACGCGCGATGCAGATGAAAATGTCATCGCCGGTTCCCTCGACGATGCGATCGAGAGCCGCGACATCTGGACCTTTGCACGCAATATCGACGCCGCCGGCCCGAACTGGACTCTCGCCGAGACCGACGAAGGCTAACAGGTGGGAATGTAACAGGGGATTTGGATGCGTCGTTGGTTCGCAGCATTTGCCACGCTGGCACTGGGTGCCTGCACGATCATTCCCAACAACAAGCCGCCGAGCCCGCTCGAACCGGTGCCCGAGGCCGCCGTGCCCAACGCCACCTATCTCGACGTTTCGAAGGGCGCACGTGTCGGTTCTCTGGCCATTAGCCCGGAAGATGCGGACCAGGCGCTCGCCGCGTTCGTGGCCAGTTGTGACTGGCTGACCCGCAAGGAAGACCGATCTGGTCTGACAGATCCGAGCGACTGGCAACCTGCCTGCATTGCCGCCCGAACCTGGCCCTACAATGGCGGACGGGCATTTTTCGAACGCTATTTCGAAACCGTACGCATTGGCGACGGGAAGGCTTTTGCGACCGGCTATTACGAACCCGAGATCGATGGCAGCCGCACTCGCCGGCCCGGCTATGACGTTCCGGTCTATCGCGTCCCCGACGATCTCGTGCGTGGTTGGCCAGACGATATCCCCGAAAGCGAAAGGACCGGGCGCGCGCCGCTTGGTCGGATCGATCAGGCTGGTCGCCACATTCCCTACTATACGCGGGCCGAGATCGAGGATGGAGCACTGAGCGGGCGCGGATTGGAGATCGCTTGGGCCAAGGACTCGATCGAGATGTTCTTCCTGCAGATCCAGGGTTCGGGCCTGCTGCGCCTGCCCGGCGGGGAGATCATGCGGATCGGCTATGCCGGGCAGAACGGCCGCGGCTATACCGGCATTGGCGGGGTCATGCGTGAACGCGGGTTGATCGGTGACGGACCGGGGCAATACCCCGGTACAATGCAGGGCATCATCCGATACCTGCGTGAATATCCGGCTGATGGACGCGCTCTCATGCGCTCGAACGAAAGCTGGATATTCTTCCGAGAACTGGCCACCGACGGTCCGCTTGGGTCGCTGGGCTTACCGGTCCGGCGTGGCAACAGCGTGGCAGTCGATCCCAATTTCGTGCCCTATGGCGCGCCGGTCTGGCTCGATCTCGACCGCGACGTGGCCGACGGATTGTGGATCGCGCAGGACACGGGCGGTGCAATCAAGGGCGCCAACAGGTTCGACACCTTCTGGGGCAATGGCGGCGACGCAGCCGAGATCGCCGGTGGCATGAGCGGGCGCGGCGAAGCGCTGCTGCTGTTGCCGGTGGGCGTGGTCGATCGCCTGAATGCGCGCCAGCCGCCGCGGTGAGCCATCCGCGGGGATTGAGCGATGATGAGGCTTCGGCTTGGGAAACCCTGGCCGCAACGGTCGACCCCATCGATCCGGCCAGGAAGGTCAACAGCAAGCCTCGCTCCGCAGCCAACTCTTCGCCAGTCGTTGCAGGGAAGCCGCTCCAACCCGGCAAGAAACCCGCGGCTCGCGCGCCCGATCCGGCGCCATCCATCCCGCGGACCGCCCGACGCATTTCCGCGCCTGGTCATCTCGATTCGTACTGGGATCGCCGTTTGAAGTCGGGCGAAATCCCGCCAGACCTTAGCCTCGATCTGCACGACCACGGACTTGATGCCGCTTATTCCCGGCTGATGGACGGAATGGAGCAGGCGCATAGTCTCGGCGCGCGGGTTGTACTGATTGTCACGGGCCGTTCGCGCCCGGTCGACCCCGCCGACCGTTCAACGAAGCGTGGCGCTATCCGCGCCAAGATTCTCGACTGGCTGGCAGCAAGCGAACACGGCGCGCAAATCGCCGCCATCCGCAAGGCGCACCGCCGCCACGGCGGAGAAGGCGCGCTCTATGTCGTGCTGAGACGACAGCGATAATTGCAGCAGCCTGGCAATGAAAATGGCCCCCGACATCGCTGCCGGGAGCCCCTGATCTTTTGTTAAGTCCTGCGGTCTTATTTGCCGGATGTGACGTCGAACCGGTCTGCGTCCATCACCTTGGTCCAAGCTCGTACGAAGGTGTCGAGGAACAGCTGTTCATTACCGTTCTCGGCAAAGACCTCGGCCTGGGCACGAAGCTGCGAATTGGAACCAAAAACGAGGTCCGTCCGCGTGGCGTGCCACTTGGTCTCTCCGGTCTTGCGACATTTCCCGATGAATTCCTCGTCGCCGCTTTCGTCGACCACTTCCCAGACAACACCCATCTCGAGGAGGTTGACGAAGAAGTCGTTGGTCAGCTGGCCCGGACGATCGGTTAGAACGCCGATGCTGTTGCCGTGCTGAGTGTGCTTGGTGACCGCACCCAGCGCCCGCATCCCGCCGACCAGCGCGGTCATTTCGGGGATCGAGAGGCCCAGCAGGTGCGCCCGGTCGACCATCATGTCCTCGGTCTTCACATTCGCCTTGGTCTTGAGATAGTTGCGGAAACCGTCTGCGAAGGGCTCGAGCGGTTCGAAGCTCTCAGCATCGGTCTGCTCGGCAGTCGCATCGCCGCGTCCGGTGGTGACATCGACGCTGACCGAATGGCCGGCATCCCCTGCCGCCTTCTCGACGGCAGCCGCACCGGCCAGCACGATTGCGTCGGCCATCGACAGATTGCCGCGCAGTTCATCGAGCTTGGACAGAACCTTGCCCAGTTCCTCGGGATCGTTGACCGCCCAGTCCTTCTGTGGGGCCAGCCGCACCCGTGCGCCATTGGCTCCTCCGCGGTGATCCGAATTGCGGTAAGTCGAGGCCGAAGCCCAGGCCGCCTTGACCATTTCGCTGACGGACAGGCCGCTGTCGAGCACCTTCGACTTGAAGGAAGCCAGGTCGCTGTCTGACGGAGTGGTCCCTGCCGGGACCGGGTCCTGCCAGATCAGGTCTTCGGCCGGGACTTCGGGACCCTGATATCGGACCTTGGGTCCCATGTCGCGGTGGGTCAGCTTGAACCATGCGCGGGCGAAGGCATCATCCAGGGCCGCCTGGTCGTCGCGGAAACGCTCGGAAATCTTGCGATATTCCGGGTCGCGCTTCAGCGCCATGTCGGCGGTGGTCATGATGGTCGGGACCTTCTTGCTCGGGTCGCGTGCATCGGGCGCCATGTCGGCCTCTTCCGGGTCGATCGGGGTCCACTGATTGGCACCGGCAGGCGACTGGG
Source organism: Qipengyuania sp. CAU 1752 (assembly GCF_054482615.1). NCBI lineage: Bacteria > Pseudomonadati > Pseudomonadota > Alphaproteobacteria > Sphingomonadales > Erythrobacteraceae > Qipengyuania > Qipengyuania sp. CAU 1752. The sequence continues at coordinate 752,499 of NZ_JBTLRE010000001.1, forward strand.
TCAGCTCGTATTCGTATTTGAACAACAGGCGGAAATAGTCGTTGCCCCACTGCGTCGGGTTGGGCGTCCACGCGCCTTCGATGCCGGACGTGGTGATGTGACCCTTGCCGATTTCGTCGGGGTCGGTCAGCCAGCCGAAGCCCATGGAATGCAGGTTCTCGCCCTCGGGCGCCTTGCCGAACGTGTCCGAAGGCTTGGCCCCGTGGCATTTGCCAAAGGCGTGTCCGCCAGCGGTGAGAGCAACGGTTTCCTCGTTATTCATGGCCATGCGGGCGAAGGTTTCCTTCATGTCGCGGGCCATACCTTCGGGATCGTGCGGATTGCCGCCGGGGCCCTCGGGATTGACATAAATGAGTCCCATCTGGATCGCCGCCAGCGGGTTTTCGAGCGCTTTGCCTTCATCGGGTAGGATGCGGGTTTCGACACCCTCGTCGACCCACTGCTCCTCGCTGCCCCAATAGACCATTTCGGGCTCGAACACGTCCTTGCGGCCGCCGCCGAATCCAAACACCGGGCCGCCCATCGATTCAATGGCGACATTGCCGGTCAGGACGAACAGGTCGGCCCAACTGATATGACGCCCATATTTCTGCTTGATCGGCCACAACAGGCGGCGTGCCTTGTCGAGATTGCCGTTGTCGGGCCAGCTGTTGAGCGGGGCGAAGCGTTGCTGGCCGCTGGATGCGCCGCCGCGACCGTCTCCAGTGCGATAGGTCCCGGCCGCGTGCCAGGCCATGCGGATGAAGAATGGACCGTAATGTCCGTAATCGGCCGGCCACCAATCCTGGCTGTCGGTCATCAGTGCCTTGATGTCGGCTTTCAGGGCTGTGTAATCGAGCGCGTTGAAGGCTTCGACGTAGTCGAAATCTTCGCCCAATGGATCGGGGCTGCGGCCGCCTTCCTTCAGGATTTCCAGTTGCAGGGCATCGGGCCACCAGTCCATGTTGGTCCGGCCGAGCAATGAACGCGTCCCGCCGTTGCCCTGAAACGGACATCCGCCGCTGATATCACCGGTCTTTGCGTCCATCATCTCTCTCCTGATTTCATTTGATTATCGAGGACTCGGGGGTTTGAGTCCGAGTACCTGGCAAAAGTGGCCTTTTGAGGGTCATTCGTCCAATCGATTAAATATCATTTATTAATCGATTTTCTGGCCACTTCACCGAGGCATGCCTGCTCTATCGTTTCGCGCAGCGCCCTTGAGCCCTCCACCGTGTAATGAACCCCATCTTCGATGAAGGGGCCGGGGGGAGGCTGGACGAAAGCGTGCCCTCGGGCCCGCGCAAGGGCTAGGAGAAACTCGTTGCCGTTGTCTGACGCTCCAATGCCGATGATCCCGACCTCGCGCCCCTCAAGAAGGTCCAGAATCTGCGGGTAATCCTCTTCGAGACCAGACTGGTCTTCGCCGGAGGTGAAATAGTTCGTGCCCAGCGCCACGAACACGCGATCGGGATCGACCGCTTGCAAGATCGAGGGCAGTACCTGCATCGGATCGTGTATGCGCGCTCCGCCGATTCCGGCTTCGAATGTGCGTCCGCACGCATTTTCGAGAAAGGTTTGCTCGATCAGGCTGTCGCCAATGATCAGCGTGTCGGCCTTGCCGAACTGGGCGGCGCGATGCGCCAAGAAATGGAACCGGCCTTCGGGGTAGGAGAAAGCGGGCTGATAGACGGATCGAGCTTCGTTATAGCCGGCGCGATAACCACCATAGCCACCCATGGCGAGGCTAAGCAGCGCCAAGATCGATAATGCGCCCCACTTCACGATGAACAGCCGTCTAGCGCGACCGCCGCTCTGTCAAGCGGGTAAGTGCCGTCAGGCTGCCTCGGCAACCAGGTCTTCCGGAGCGTTTCGAATGAGGTAGTCGAATGCCGACAGGCCGGCCTTGGAGCCAGCACCCATCGCCACCACGATCTGCTTGTACGGTACCGTCGTGCAATCGCCAGCAGCAAGGATTCCGGGCAAGTTGGTGCGTCCTTCCTCGTCGACCACGATCTCGCCATGCTTCGATAGAGCAAGCCCGTTTCCGTCCAGCCATTCGGTGTTGGGCACGAGGCCGATCTGGACGAACACGCCGGCAAGTTGCAGACGATGCTCGTCGCCGCTCACTCGATCTCTGTAGACGAGCCCACCTACGCGGCCATTGGAGCCGGTGATTTCGCTCGTCTGTGCATTCACCAGGATATCGACATTGGACAGGCTACGCAGCTTGACCTGCAGGACCTCGTCGGCGCGCAGCTTCGCGTCGAATTCAATCAGCGTGACGTGCTCGACGATGCCGGCAAGGTCGATTGCAGCTTCGACCCCTGAATTGCCGCCGCCGACCACGGCCACGCGCTTGCCCTTGAACAAGGGTCCGTCGCAATGCGGGCAGTATGCCACGCCCTTGTTGCGATATTCGGCCTCGCCAGGGACGCCAAGCTCGCGCCAACGTGCGCCGGTGGCAAGTATCAGACTGCGCGCTTGCAGGCTGGCACCGTTGGTCAGTTCGAGCCGGTGCAGGCCGCCGCTCCGCTCGGCCGGCACAAGGCGGCTGGCGGCGGCAAGGTTCATCATGTCGATGGCGTTGTCGGCCACCTGCTTGCCCAGCTCGTTGGCCAGCTTGGGTCCCTCGGTATAAGCGGTGCCGGGCAGGTTCTCGATCCCGAGTGTATCTTGCAACTGACCACCGAACCGCTCTGCCGCGATGCCGGTGCGAAAACCTTTGCGCGCGGTATAGATGCCCGCCGCAACGCCCGCCGGACCGCCGCCGACGATCAGCACCTCGAATGGTTCTTTTGCGTCGAGCTTTGCTGCGGCCTTGTCGCCAGCGCCGTCGTCGACCCTGCCAAGCACTTCCTCAAGGCTCATCTTGCCGTTGAAGAACGGCTCGCCTCCCAGGAAGGTGGCGGGGACCGCCAACACGTCGCGGCGCTCTACCTCGTCCTGGAAGGTGCCGCCTTCGATCAGGGTCGCGGAGATCTGCGGATTTTCAAGCGCCATCAGCGTCAGTGCCTGCACTACATCGGGGCAGTTGTGGCAGCTGAGCGAGAAGAACATTTCAAAATCAAGCGGTCCTTCGAGCGCGCGGACCTGGTCGAGCAGGTCCTGTTCGACCTTCGGCGGATGGCCACCGGCCCACAGCAGTGCCAGCACCAACGAGGTGAACTCGTGCCCCATCGGCAGGCCGGCAAAGCGGACCGAGCGCGCGGGGTCCCTGGCGCGCTGGATGGCGAAGCTCGGTACACGCTCATCGGCACCATCGAACTGCGCGGTCACCAGCTCGTGCAGTTCGGCGATCTCTTCGATCAGCGTGCGCGTCTGTCGCGATTTCTCGTCCTCGCCCAGTGTCGCGACCAACTCCACGCCCTCGCGCAGGTTGCCGAGATAGGTCTGGAGCTGCTGCTTCATGGATGCGTCGAGCATGGGGGATCTCCGGTGGAGGTGGTGAGGAGAATGAAGAAGGCCCGGGAACGCAGGAGGGAGGGGGAAGGTGCGCCCCGGGCCTTCGGGCCACCCGCACGAATGCGAGCGGCCAAGCGGTATGTCGGCGTTTAGATCTTGCCGACAAGGTCGAGCGAGGGAGCCAGCGTGTCGCTGCCTTCTTCCCACGCAGCCGGGCAGACTTCGCCGGGATTATTGCGGACATATTGTGCCGCCTTGATCTTGCGGGTCAGCTCGTTGGCATTGCGGCCGACGCCTTCGCAGGTCTGCTCGACAATCTGGATCACGCCATCGGGGTCGACGACGAAGGTGGCACGATCGGCCAGGCCTGCGCCTTCGCGCAGAACGTCGAAATTGCGCGCCAGTTCGTGGTTCTGATCACCCAGGAACGGGAAGCTCAGCTTGCCGATCCGCTCGCTGGTGTCATGCCAGGCCTTGTGGCTGAAATGGGTGTCGGTGCTGACGGCGTAAACCTCGACGTCCATTTCCTGGAGCATCGAGTATTTTTCGCCCAGGTCTTCCAGTTCGGTCGGGCAGACGAAGGTGAAGTCGGCCGGATAGAAGAAGAACACGGCCCACTTGCCGCGCACGTCCTCGTCAGTGATGTCGAAGAAGTCCTTGCCGGCCTGGAAGGCGGTTGCCTTGAAGGGTTTGATGGTGCTTCCGATGATACCCATGTGTTTTCTCCGTGGTTCGGGTTGAAACTGATGGGTGCCAGATAGGTCGTGTTGCGGCGCACAAAAGCGCGTTCTTTCAATCGCAGCAATCGAAAGATTCAATCAATAGGCGGGAACTTATGGAAAGCGACAGTTTGCGCTAGCCACATTGCGCGCGGTGGAGCAGCTTGTGGTCGGCCAGAACCAGCGCCATCATCGCCTCGACCACCGGCGAGCCACGGATCCCGACACACGGGTCATGGCGACCCTTGGTGCGGATCTCGGTCGCCTGGCCGTCGCTATCGATGGTTTCGATTGGGGTCAGGATCGAACTGGTCGGCTTGAATGCCACACGGCAGGTGACGGGTTGCCCGGTCGAGATACCCCCGGCAATTCCCCCTGCATGGTTGGCCTCGAACTGCGGCCCGTCATCCCCGGGACGCATCGGATCGGCATTCTGTTCGCCTGATAGACGGGCGGCGCCGAAGCCATCACCGATCTCGACGCCCTTGACCGCGTTGATCCCCATCATGGCGCCGGCAAGTTCGGCATCGAGCTTGGCATAGACGGGCGCGCCCCAGCCGGCAGGCACGCCGGTGGCCCTGCATTCGACCACTGCGCCGAGCGAGGAGCCCGCTTTTCGCGCCTCGTCAACCAGCACTTCCCACCGCTTGGCGGCTTCCGGGTCAGGGCACCAGAAGGGATTGCGGCCAATCTCCTGCGGGTCAAAACGCGCCGGATCGATCCCGTCGCCGCCGATTTCGGCGACATAGGCGGTGATGGAGACTTCCGGCATGACCAGCCGTGCTACTGCGCCCGCAGCCACGCGCATCGCCGTCTCGCGCGCGCTTGACCGCCCGCCGCCGCGAAAGTCGCGAAAGCCGTATTTCGCATCATAAGCATAGTCGGCATGGCCGGGGCGATAGGCCTTGGCGACCTCCGAATAGTCCTTTGATCGCTGATCGATATTCTCGATCTGCAAAGAAATCGGCGTTCCTGTGGTCTTACCCTCGAACACGCCTGACAGGATACGGACCGTGTCGGGTTCCTGACGCTGGGTGGTGAACTTGTTTTGCCCGGGGCGGCGCGCATCAAGGTATGGCTGGATATCCCCTTCGGACAGGGCGATGCCCGGTGGACAGCCATCGAGCACGCAACCGATGGCGGGGCCATGGCTCTCGCCCCATGTGGTCATGCGCAGCACGCGGCCAAAAGTGTTCCAGCTCATAGACCCGCTTCATCCCCCAACTGTGGGCGCATGTCCATTGGCGCTGGACCAAATCCTTCTTGTGCCGCAAGAACAAAGCATGATTGCGAAGCTGAAGGGCCTGCTCGACGAAACCGGGACCGACTGGGCGGTGATCGATGTCGCGGGCGTGGGCTATCTGGTCCACTGTTCGTCCAAGACATTGTCCGCGCTGGGCGAGGTGGGGGAAGCCTGCACGGTCTATACCGATTTGCAAGTTTCCGAGAATGACATGCGGCTGCTGGGCTTTGCCGAGGCCGGGGAGCGCGACTGGTTCCGGCTGTTGACCCAGGTGCAGGGCGTGGGCAGCAAGGTTGCGCTGGCGATCCTGTCCGCGCTGTCGACGCATGAAGTGCAGACGGCCTGCGCCAATGGTGATGCGGCGATGGTCGCCCGCGCCCAAGGTGTCGGGCCAAAGCTGGCCGGACGGATCGTCAATGAGTTGAAGGACAAGGCCGGCGCATTGCCGACTGCTCCGGGCGGCGCGGGTCCATCGCTCACGCTCAAGGGCAGCGCCAGCGCCGATGCGGTCAGCGCCTTGGAAAACCTGGGGTTCAAACCCGCCACCGCCACCCGCGCCGTCGCCACCGCGCAGGGCGAACTGGGCGAGGGTGCAAGCGAAAGCGAATTGATCCGCGTGGCATTGAAGAGGGCTGCAGGTTAATGGAAACGATTATGCGATTTTTGCTGGCGATGGCGGCGTTGGCCTTCACGGCCCCTGCCTCGGCACAGGATTTCTCGGCCTTTCGCGAAGGGCCGGTGTTCACCGAGTTCGGAGCCGTGGCCCAGGTCGAGCCGGACCAGCCGCTGACCGCCGACATGCATTTCATGCACAGCTTCGACGTCGCCAAGGGTGCCGGCGATGACGTGATGAACCGGGGGATCGAATCCGCTGCGCGCTTCGTCAACATGATGGTGCTGCACGGCGTTCCGCGCGAGAATATCCATGTCGCGGTGGTGGTGCACGGCGCGGCCAGCCTCGACCTGCTGCACAGCGAAGCCTTCGCTGCCCGCTTCGAGGGCCGCGACAACCTCACCGCCGCGCCGCTGGCCGAGATGATGGAGAACGGCATCGAGGTCTATCTGTGCGGCCAGAGCGCGACAGCGCATGGCATTGCCAAGGCCGACCTGGTGCCGGGCGTCAAAATGGCCGTCTCCGCCATGACCGCCCACGCCCTGCTGCAACAGCGCGGCTACACGGTGAACCCGTTTTGAGCGAAGAAAGCATAGAATCACCTCCGACGGTGGACAACAACGCTAACGCTTGGAATCGCCAAGGTGCGCTTGAGGAAATTGAGAACCTTAAGGTAATGCGAGCCACTTCGTGGGAGCAGCATTCACATTCGTTCAAGTGGCTTACCGCATCGTTGTTGGCTTTGAACGCAGGGGGATTACTCGCAATGAGCCAAGTGCAGGCAATAGGTGTCGACGACAAACTCATTGCGGGCGGATGTTTCGCTGTTGGACTTTCATTCGCATTGCTTGTCGCCGTAATTGGGCAACGGTCGATTACTGCGACGCTGCTGCCCTTGCAAAGACACATCGGCTATTGGATGTCGGTTTCTAGGGACGGAGAGCGCAACGAGGGCTTCGAGAAAGAACTCGCAAAAGAATTCGAAAAGCCAACCATACTTGGAAAAATTGGGCAAGTAATGGGGTGGGGCTCGGCGTTAAGCTTTTTCGTCGCTATATATTTCGCGGGCGTTGGCTTGATGAATTTTGAAATAGAAGCGATGAATAGTGCGGATTTGGAGGTAGAGAGGCGATGACCGACCCCATTCCCCTCCACGATCCCGACCGGCAACCGGAAGACCCGGACGCGGCCTTGCGGCCCAAGTCGCTGGACGAATTCGTCGGGCAGGCGGCGGCGAAGGGCAATCTCGCCGTGTTTATCGAGGCGGCGCGTTCGCGCGGCGAGGCGATGGACCATACGTTGTTCTTTGGACCGCCAGGGCTAGGCAAGACGACATTGGCGCAGATCATCGCGCGCGAGCTGGGCGTGGGCTTTCGCGCCACCAGCGGCCCGGTGATTGCCAAGGCCGGCGACCTGGCCGCGCTGCTGACCAATCTCGAACCGCATGACGTGCTGTTCATCGACGAGATCCATCGGCTCAATCCGGTGGTCGAGGAAGTGCTCTATCCGGCAATGGAGGACCGCGCGCTCGACCTGATCATCGGTGAAGGGCCGGCGGCTCGCAGCGTGCGAATCGACCTGCCGCAGTTCACCCTGATCGGCGCGACCACGCGGCAAGGCCTGCTGACCACGCCGCTGCGCGACCGGTTCGGCATTCCTGTGCGGCTCAATTTCTACAGCGAGGACGAGCTGGAGAAGGTCGTCACCCGTGGGGCGAAGCTGATGGGGCTGCCCATCGATCCCGCTGGCGCCCGCGAGATTGCCCGCCGCAGCCGGGGCACGCCGCGCGTGGCTGGACGGCTGCTGCGCCGCGTGCGCGACTTCGCCGAGGTGGAGAAATCGGCCACCGTCACTGCTGCCATCGCCGATGCCGCGCTGACCCGGCTCGAGGTCGATCGCCTGGGCCTCGATGCAATGGACAGGCGCTATCTCGCCATGATCGCCGATATCTACAAGGGCGGCCCCGTCGGGGTGGAAACGCTGGCCGCCGGACTGGCCGAGCCGCGCGACACGGTGGAAGAAGTGGTCGAACCCTATCTCATCCAGCTCGGCCTGGTGGCCCGTACGGCGCGCGGACGCTGCCTCAATGATCGCGGCTGGGAGCATCTCGAACGGCGCCCGCCGGCCGGATCGCAGACCGGCCTGTTCGAGGACGAAGCTTAACCAAAGCGCAAGAATGCCATCGAATTCGGTCCCATGGCGGGACACAGTGCCGCCTGACGTCTGGTTCGGGAGAGAAAAACCGACCTTGGCTCCCGTTTTGATGGTTAATTCGATTGCCGGTTAAGGGGGTGACCTGTTCCAACAGGGACACGGGGATACACCCACGCCGGAAACGCCGGATGTGAGGAAAGCCCCAGCAGGAACAGAAGAGTTTGACCATGTCGGTAAAAATGGCCCTGGCGAAATTGTCCGCAACCGCTGCTGGCGGTGTGCTCCTCGCGGGCGGCGCGCTTCACGTCGCCGAACCGCAGGCAGCCGAAGTCACCTACAAGTCGGTCAAATCCGTCAAGTCGGTGAAGTCCCAGCCGGTCAAGTACATCAAACAGAAACCCAAGAAGCGCCACGTTGCCAAGACGCATAAGCGCAAGCGCCGGGTGGTTGAGCGCACGATCGAGTGCGTTCCCGCCAACATGGCAGCTGGTAGCGGCGCCCATATGGCTGGTGGACCTGGTGCTCATGGCGCGGCTGGTGCTCACGGCGTGGCTGGTGCTCACGGTGCTCATATGGCCGGTGGACCTGGTGTAGCCGGTGCTCACGGTGCTCACGGTGCAGGCGGTGCTCATGGCGCAGGCGCCTATCCTGGCGGTCCTGGTGCAGCAGGTGCTCATGGCGGACCGGGTTATCCTGGCGCTCCGGGTGCTCCCGGCGCCTATCCCGGCGGTCCGGGCGCAGCGGGTGCTCATGGAGGGTATGCCGGCGGCTATCAGGGCGGCGGCTATGCCGGCGGCTCTTACAGTGCATCGCGTACTATCTACACCGGCGGCTCTACGGTTGTCGGCGGCGGCGCAGGCTACGGTTATAACGGCTGCGGCGGCGGCGCGACCACGATCGTTACGGTTGCACCTGCCGTGCTCCCGGTTGGCGGCGGCTTTGTCGGCGGCGGCGGCAGCGGCGGCGGCGTGACCGTGATCGGTGGCAGCGGCGGCAGCTTCGGCGGCGGGTTCTTCGGTGGCTTCTTCGGCAGCAGTGGTTCGAGCGGCGGCAACGTCAACATCTCGTCGACCACGTCGACTTCTGGCAGCACCAGCGGTTCGAGCTCGGCGGGAATCATCATCGATATCGACAACTCGAACAATGGCGGATCGACTTCGACCTCCACTTCCGGCGGTTCGACCTCCACGTCGACCTCTACGGGTGGCCTGACGTCGACAACCACCAGCTCTTCTGGTGGCAGCTCGACCTCGGGTAATGTCTCCAGCTCCAGCTCGGGCAACGTCAGTTCATCGACATCGAGCTCCAGTTCGGGCAATGTGGATGTTGATGTGGACAATGATGTTGATGTTGATGTCGACGTCGATACCGACATCGAGAACACCAACAACAACAAGAATTACAACCACAACAACAATAACAACAACAACTCGAACGAGAACAATAACCACGTGTCGACCAGCACCAGCAGCTCGGGCAACATGACGAGCAGCACGAGCGGTGACTGGACGAACACCAGCGGCGGAACCAATGGGGGCACCACCGGGTCCACCTCGGGGTCGAGCGGCACGCCGGTTCCGGCACCGCCGATGACGATCCTGTTCGGCCTCGGCGCTGCGGCTATCTTCGGACGCCGCAAGTGGAAGCCCAAGAGCTAAACCTTCAAATCACGACCTGCTTGCAGGGCGCGTCCCCCACCGGGGCGCGCCCTTTTTTTTCCTAGCTGCCGACTTGCTGTTCGTCCGCCCAGGCCACCTCGCGAATCGCCACCACATCAGCCAGTTCCCAGATATTGGTAAAGCCATAGCCGTGCAGGTTGATGAAAGTGGGGATGTTGAGCGCGAGCTGTGCGCGCTTGGTTTCAACAGGCGCTGCGTTGTCGGAGAAATTGTTGGCGCAATAGATCAGGATCGGCCTCGTGCGATCCTCGCCCAGCACCCGGCGTAGCTTGGCGTCGGTGAAATCGGAGAATGGCAGGTTGATCGCTCCCGCCAGATGTCCTTGTGCAAAAGCGGCCGCACTGCGGGTATCAAGGATAATCGCGTCTTGTTCGCCGGCCTTGGCCAGGAATTGCGCATAGGGAATCCGCCGCGCCTCGCGCACCGGGCCAAGTTCGACGGTGAGTGCCAGGAACCCATCGTAGTCTATCAACTGATTGACGGGCGACTGGTCTTGCGCTGCCAGCGGGCCTGCCATTCCAGCGGTTAGCAGCAACGCAAAAAATCGAGCATTCATTAGTCCTCTCCTTCCCGGCGCAAGCGTGCGCCGGGAAGGATGGACATGGCCTTAATCGTAGGCGGCCGCGCTCAATTGGTCGCCAGCTTGCGGATCACGTACTGCAAGATCCCGCCGTGGCGGTAATATTCCAGTTCGTTCTCGGTATCGATTCTCGACAGCGCAACGAATTCGAAGCTGGAGCCATCTTCGCGGGTGACTTCGACCGTTACGTCCTGGCCCGGCGTCATGTCGGCCAGCCCCTTGATAGTGAAGGTGTCGGTCGGCTTGAGGCCAAGCGAGTTGCGGGTATCGCCCTGTTTGAACTGCACCGGCAACACGCCCATGCCGACGAGATTGGACCGGTGGATCCGCTCGAAGCTTTCGACGATCACTGCGCGCACGCCGAGCAGGATCGTACCCTTGGCGGCCCAGTCGCGGCTCGATCCGGTGCCGTATTCCTTGCCGCCAATGACGACCAGCGGGGTGCCGTCGTCCTTGTGCTTCATCGCCGCGTCGTAGATCGGCATCTGTTCACCCTGGTAGGAGGTGAAACCGCCTTCAACACCGGGGACCATCTCGTTCTTGATGCGGATATTGGCGAATGTGCCGCGCATCATCACGTCATGGTTGCCACGGCGCGAGCCATAGGAGTTGAAGTCCGCCTTCGCGACCTGGTGGCTCTTGAGATACTCGCCAGCGGGCGAGTCTTCCTTGATCGAGCCGGCAGGTGAAATGTGGTCGGTGGTGACCGAGTCGCCGAGGATTGCGAGCGGCTTGGCATCCGTGATGTCCTGCACCGCCTTGGGCGTCATTTCCATCCCCTCGAAGAAGGGCGGGCTGGCGACGTAAGTGCTGCCGGGGCTCCAGCTATAGGTGTCCGAAGCCTCGACCTTGATTGCCTGCCAGTGCTCGTCGCCCTTGTAGACGTCGGCATAGCGGCGCTCGAACATTCCGCGGTCGATATTAGCTACGCGGTGTTCGTACACTTCCTGGTTGGTCGGCCAGAGGTCGGCGAGCATGACATCATTGCCATCCTGGTCCTGCCCGATCGGCGTGGTGGTGATATCCTCGGTCACTGTGCCCTTGAGCGCGTAGGCGACCACCAGCGGGGGCGAGGCGAGAAAGTTGGCGCGCACATCCGGGCTGACGCGGCCTTCGAAGTTGCGGTTGCCCGACAGCACCGATGCGGCGACGATATCGTTGTTATTGATCGCCTTGCTGATCGGCGGGGCCAGCGGGCCCGAATTGCCGATGCAGGTGGTGCAGCCATAGCCGACGAGATCGAACCCGATTTCGTTCAGGTCTTCCTGCAGGCCCGATTTCACGAGGTAGTCTGTGACGACCTGCGAACCCGGCGCGAGGCTGGTCTTGACCCACGGCTTGGGCTTCAGGCCCTTCTCGACCGCCTTGCGCGCGACAAGACCGGCGGCAATCAGCACATCGGGATTGGACGTGTTGGTGCAGCTGGTGATCGCCGCGATCACCACGTCGCCATCGCCGATATCGTGGTCCTTGCCATCGACGTCGACTCGAACTGCTCCGTCCTTCTTGTAAACGCTCTTCAGCTCGCCGTTGAACAGCTCGGCTACTTCGGGAAGGATGACCTTGTCTTGCGGGCGCTTGGGGCCGGCAAGGCTGGGCACCACCGTCGCCATGTCGAGCGAGAGCGTCTTGGTGAAAACCGGCTCGTTTTCCGGCTCGAACCACATGCCCTGTTCGCGGCAATAGGCCTCGACCAGTTCGATTTGTGCATCGCTGCGCCCGGTCAGGCGCAAATATTCGAGCGTCTTGTCGTCGACACCGAAGAAACCGCAAGTCGCGCCATATTCGGGCGCCATGTTGGCGATAGTGGCTCGGTCGGCAAGGCTGAGATTGGACACGCCAGGTCCGTAAAACTCGACGAAACTGCCAACCACTCCAACTTCGCGCAGCATCTGCACGCAGGTCAGCACCAGGTCGGTGGCGGTAACGCCTTCGGCCAGCGCATTATCGAGCCGGAAGCCGACAACCTTGGGGATCAGCATGGAAATCGGCTGGCCGAGCATGGCAGCTTCAGCCTCGATCCCGCCGACGCCCCAGCCCAGAACGCCAAGGCCGTTGATCATAGTGGTATGGCTATCGGTGCCGACGCAGGTGTCGGGATATGCGGTGAGATTGCCGTCCTGGTCCTCGGACGACCACACGCCGCGGCCGATGTGCTCGAGATTAACCTGGTGGCAAATGCCGGTTCCCGGAGGCACAGCGGAGAAGTTCTGGAAGCTCTTGGAGCCCCATTTGAGGAAGTCGTAGCGCTCGGCATTGCGGGCGTATTCGAATTCGACGTTCTTTTCGAAGGCCTTGGGATGCCCGAACTCGTCGACCATGACCGAGTGATCAATGACAAGATTGACCGGAACCTGCGGGTTGATGCGGGCGGTGTCACCCCCCAATGCCTTGATCGCATCGCGCATGGCGGCAAGGTCGACAACGCAAGGAACGCCGGTGAAATCCTGCAGCAGGACGCGCGCCGGACGGTACTGGATTTCGCTGCCGGTGGTTGGATTTTTCTGCCAGTCGGCAACGGCCTGAATGTCGTCGGTCGAGACGGTAAAGCCGTCGTCTTCAAAACGCAGCATGTTCTCGAGCAGGACCTTCATGCTGAAGGGCAGCTTCGACACGTCGCCGATTTTTTCCGATGCCTTGGCGAAGGAGTAATAGGCATAGTCCTTGCCACCGACAGTGAGTGTGCTGCGGGTGCCGAGCGTGTCTTTTCCGACCTGGGTCATCCGGGGTCCTTTCCTGGCGTCTCTGGGAAGGCGGCGCGGGGGTGCTGGCGGCGCCTCGATATTTCGCTTGCGCACCTGCGCCAGCGGAGGCGTTTGGTCAAGGGGAAGGCGTGGGCGGGACGCTCCGACCGAGAGCTGCAGCGCGGGTTGCGATCCAGCATCCGAAGACAATCAACGCGGTGCCGGCGAGCGTCGGAATCGTCACTGCTTCGCGGAAGAACAGCCATCCGAACAGCGATGCCCACAGGAACCCGGAATATTCGATCGGCACCAATGCCTGCGCTTCGGCCCTGGCATAGGCCCATGCCAGCGCCATCGCACCGCCGACAGTCAGCAGCGCGGCCCAGCCGATATCGATCATGGTATCGGGGCTTGGGAGGGCGAGCAGCCACGGTGCAGCCACGCCCAACACCAGCGCAGAAACGCCGGAATGGAACGTTGCGATCTCGGTCGGTCCGGCCAATTGCGATTGCTGGCGAATGATGATGAAGTTCCACGCATAAAGCATGGCCGAAAACAGGATCGCCCCTAGCCCCAGCAATACGTCGTCTTCTGGTGCTTCGCTGCCGATCTTGCCGCCGATGATGACGATCGTCCCCGCAAAGCCGAGCAACGATGCCGCTACCGCCTGGCGCGATACCTTCTCGCCGAGCAGGACGGCCGCGAGATACAACGCAATCAGCGGCGCGATGAAGGAGATGGCAATCGCTTCGGCGATCGGCAGCTTGGTCAAGGCGAAGAAGAACGACAGCGCCATGAAGGCCGAAATCGTGCCGCGCAGCAGATGCAGCCGCAGTACCGCTGGACGGGGCCAAAGGCCCCCACGGGCCAACCAGACGGGTGCGATGATGACGAGGCCGAGCGCCGAGCGCAGCACCGCGGCGCTGTAAGCCCCGATTGCCAGCGACGCGCCTTTCATGAAGGCGTCCATCAATGACAACATTCCGACGCCAACCAGCGCGAGAACGAATGGGAGGAGGGGATGCTCGCTGCGCATGGTCAGCTGCTCCTTAGCGCGCTTTGGCTGCCGGTCATGCCAGTAATGTCACATCGTCCATGAAATTCAGGCTGCCGAAAGCGTCGATGCTTGAAGAGACTGGATGAATACGGCAAAATTGCCGGGCGTACGGGTGAGCCGCGTTCGCTCGCACCCACCATGAGGTCGTGAATAGCTATTATGATGAACCTGTTGAAGAATTCTTTGCTCCTTGTTGGTGCAAGCCTGGTTTTGCCGATGGCGGCAGGCGCGCAGAACGCCCCGGAAGACTTGCTCCCCCCTGAAACCGCGGTTGAGCCCGTGACTGCGCAGGATCCTGAGTATGACGCGCCGACCGATGGTTCGGTGCAGGAAGCATTCGACGGCGAATTCCGTACCGTCCAGCAAGTCGATCCTGTGGTGCAGAGCTGGACTGTCGAACAGGCCACCAGCCTTGTCGCCCTGATCGAAGGCATTGCGGCTGAGGGTCTGCGTCCGGCGGACTACGATGTGGCGGGCCTACGCGCATTGATCGCGACTGGTCCCGGTGAGGCGCTCAACAAGGGTGCCAGTCAGCGATTCGTCTGGTTGGTCGAGGATATGCGCGATGGCCGCACCCCGATGTCGGGCCGAACGCAATGGTTCGTGATGGACCCCGACGCCGACCGCTATCGCTCGGGCAGTGTGCTCGAGGCGGCATTGGAAACCGGCGACCTCAAGGCCGCGCTGGGCGAGGTTGCACCGTTGCATCCCGATTATGCCGTGCTGCGAAATGCCCTGGCCAAAGCCACTCCCGGCAGCGCGCGATACAAGCAGATCCAGGCGAATATGGATCGCTGGCGCTGGCTTCCGCGCGTCCTCGGCTCGCAATATCTGATGACCAATGTGCCCGAATATCAGTTGCGGCTTTCGGTCGATGACAAGATCATGGCGACCTATCGCACGATCGTGGGCAAGCCCGGCCGCACCGCCACCCCGCAGCTCGCTGAAGTGGTAGAGGGTGTGATCCTCAACCCGACCTGGACCGTGCCGCAAAGCATCGTCAAGGGCGAGGGATTGGGCAACAAGGTGCTCAGCAACCCGGCCTGGGCCGCGCGCAACGGCTACAAGGGCACGAAGGGTGCGAACGGCTATATCTCGGTGGTGCAGCAGCCTGGCCCCGGCAATTCACTCGGACGGATGAAGCTCGACATGCCCAACCGGCACGCGATCTTCCTGCACGACACGCCTGCTCGCGGCCTGTTCAACTCCGCCAATCGCGCGCTCAGCCACGGCTGTGTGCGGACTGAACGGGCAGTGGAACTGGCGCTGACGCTGGCGATCCTGCAGGCTGGTCTGACCGCCGACGAAGGCGTCGAGATCCTCAATAGCGGCGAATACACGAAGGTCGCGTTCGAGAAGAAGATGCCGGTCTACATCACCTATTTCACCATGGCTTCCGATATCGAGGGCAAGCTGTCGACCTTTGACGATGTCTACGGCCGCGACGATGCCGTGCTGGCATCGTTCAACGCTCCGCGCATGGCCAATCGCAGCCGGGTGACCGATGAACAGGTTATCGTGATCGAGGACGATCCGCGCGCTAGCGGAGCGTAATTGTTCGCTAGATGGGCGCGATGCCCGGGCGGTCTTAATAAACCCCCGGGTTGAGCCGGTCTTGGCCAGTTGCATCCTTGGCCATTAGCAGTTCGAGGTCGGGCGCCGGATCGTGCCGCACGACCTTGCTGCCGTCCTCGGCCAGGCCGAGGCTCTCGGCATAGAGCAGTCGACCACCCGAGAGCGTCAACAGTGCGGTGCGGAACTGTTCCTCGCCCATGGCGAAGCAGCCGTTCGACCGGCCCAGCCGGCCCCAGCGTGCGACATGCTCTGGCTCGGCATAGGCAGCGCGGTGCATGACGATATAGCGGCGTAGCGTATTGGAATTGGTCTCATCGAGTCCGCCCAGCCGGATCGAGGTGCCATAGCGCCCCTTGTACCATTCCCAGGTCACATAGGCCCCGCGGCTAGTGGCGTTGGAGCCTTCTTCGTTGGAATAGGAATTGAGCCAGCCGTCATGTTCCGGATCGGAGCCGGTGCCATGGCTGACGAGGTAGCTTTGCACTTCCTGTCGATCGAGGTTGACGAAGTGGAAACGCGGCAAGTCCGAGCGCAAGCCGAAATCGGCAATCCCGACAATGTCCTTCTTCCAGATGACGTCGCCAGCCTTGTCGATCTGCTCCTTGGCGATGGCAAACAGCTTGCGGTCGCGTGCGCTGCCGGCTGCCGGCTGAGCGAATACGCGCGTAGGAAGGGCGGCAACTGCGCCTGCGACCAGGCTGGTCTTGAGAAGGGTACGGCGGTCCATAGGTGGAGTATACTACATCAAAGCTGGCAGTGGTGTGAACAAGCAACGCAAGTCCGTTAGCCGGCGTTCCCTTCATGCAACGCCTTGGCCTGAATGCCTAGCTTGATCAGGCTCGGCATGCATTGCTGCGCGGCTTCACGAAATTCTTGCATTTTCATGAGCTTGGGACTGTTTTCTGCCATCAGTTTGGCAATCGTGCCAGTGGCAAGATCAAGGCGCGAGGATGCCAGCCAGGCCATGATGTCCGGATTCTGCGCCCAGGCACCCCGGTTCATCATGTTGACCATCTGGCTGTAAGGGAAAGTGGCCGGGGTGTCGGTGAGAGGCCCCGGCGCGCCCATCAGGTTTTTGGTATCGTCGTCGTCGAAATGGACTTCGAAAAAGGCGGTCAGCGCTGCGCTCAACGTGACCAGCGGCACGAAGATCGGTTGCAGCACGATGGTATCGCCACGGAACTGCGGCCCGGTGTTCTTGCGCGCCTCAAACGGAACGGCGGAAGCGGTGCAATCGATGAACAGCGTCTCGGGAGGGACGTCGACGGTTTCCTCACCAAAATGCATCCGGCTAGGTTCGATGGCCGTCACGCGGCCCTTGCGGACGACATTGGTGATGCGGCGAAGGATATCGATCTCGCCCTGGCTGATGGTGGCGAAATGGAACATCTCCGGCGCGATCGTTTCGTCGATGCGTAGATAATATCCGCCTTCACCGAGGATGCGCATCATCTCGGCCCCGTCGGAGGCCTTGGCGGCGGCCTTCAGGATCGCAATCTGCATGTCGAGCGTGTCTTCAATGAACAGCTCGCCTGGCTGGGTATAGCGCCGGTTCCACAGCCAGCTTTCGCGCGGGCGGACCCAGGTGATCTTGTCCGGATCGACACCGGCTTCGATGAGCCAGACGCCGGTATCCATCGCGGTCTTGCCTGCACCCAGGATTACGTAGCGTTCTGGCAGGTTTTCAGCGTCTAACCAGAGGTCCGGCAAGGCGCCGGGGGGTTCCAGATAGACGCCGGGCTCTACTTTGAAATTCAGTGTGTGCGTTGCAGGGACCGAGGTCTGGTAAAATGTCGCATCGACAAGTTTGCGGCGAACTTTGATTACCGTCTCTTCGCCTCCGAGGATCGAAATGATCCGCGCTTCGCCATCCCCGTCCATGCCCTTGAACTCGCTCAGGCGATGATATTCGACCCGGCCGGTTGGCAGCAGCCTGAGGTTCATGACCTTTTCGAAATAGGCTAGCACTTCGGTCCCACTGGCAAGCGCGAACAGTCCCTTGTTCGGACCATGCTCGTCGATATGCTCGGTCTGGAAAGGCATCGAATTAACGCCATAGGTCGCGCTCGGCTGGTGCAGGGCGACAAAGCCATAGGCATCGTTCCAGTGACCGCCAGGTTTGGAATGGCGATCGACGAAGGTGATGTGGCCATCGGGATCGAGATCGATCAGCGCATCGGCAAAGGCGAGGCCGACGGCCCCAGCACCAACGATCAGATAATCGGTTTCCTGCATGCTCATCGCCCCACCTCGGCTTGTCCAACCCTGTCCCTAGCATTCAGGGGTGCCGGATGCGCGCGATTTTCGGCCGCCATCGCCAGCATCGACCGGGCATGACGCGCCGCTACCTCGTGCTGGTCTGCCCCGTACCCACCGCCAAGTGCGCTGGCGACGGGCACTCCGCGTTGCCGTGCTTCGGCCACGACGAATTGATCGCGGGCGGTCAGCCCCTCGCTTGTCAGCTCCAGCCGGCCAAGCCTGTCTTCCTCGTGCGGATCGACACCGGCCTGGTAGAGCACCAGATCGGGCCGGACCTCGTCGAGCAGGCGCGGCAGGTGCACGGCCAGGACCGCGAGATATTCGCTGTCGCCCATGCCATCGGGCAGCGGCACATCGTGGTTGGAACGCGCCTTGCGGACTGGGAAGTTCTTTTCCGCATGCATGGAGAAAGTGACGATGTCGTCGCGCAAGGCGGTGAGGCTGGCAGTGCCATCGCCCTGGTGCACGTCGAGATCGACCACCAGGATGCGCTCCGCGTCGCCCTCGGCGATCAGCCGGTTTGCTGCGACGGCCAGGTCGTTGAACACGCAATAGCCTGCGCCGGTATCATACAGCGCATGGTGGCTGCCGGCGGCGCTGTTGGCGGCGTAGCCGTGCTTTGTTGCCAGCTTCGCCGCGAGCCAGGTGCCGCCACAAGTGTGGCGCACACGCGAGGCGATCTGAGGGGTGACCGGAAAGCCGATCCGTCGTTCTTTTTCGAGCGGAACCTGCACGGAGAGGACCTGTTCGACATAGTCGGGGCAATGCACTGCCTCCAGCCACTCGCGTTCGAGGGGATCGGGCGCATGTTCGACGATCGTCTCGCCGCTTGCGCGAACCGACGCCCTGAGCGCTTCCATGACGAGGAGATATTTGTCGAACCGGAACGTTCCGCGCTTCGGGCGCGGGGCCCTGTAATCGGGGTGGTGGACGACGTGCAGCACGTGTCCGTCAGCTTCCAGACCCGGCTATCGCGAAATTCCGCAGTTCTTCGAATATCTCGTCTTCTGACCGGCTGGCGGCATTGCGCCACGTCCTAGCAGTCTCGCCGTTTAGAAGGGTGCCGTCCGGCGCCACGACCAGGACCGTCGGCGTCCCGTCAATTTCCTCAATCCCGAAACGTTCGGCGATGTGCAGATTGTGGCCGTCCGCAGTTTGCGGATGGCCGACATTTATGAACACCAGCTCGAAGTGGTCGGAAACGAGCTGGCCGAAGCGCTCGGTTTGCGTCCAGCCGGCGAAGGCGCGGCTGTCATGGCACCAGTTTGCGCCCATCGCGATCAACACCAGCGCGTCTCGCTCGGCGGCTCGCGCGAGGGCTGCATCAACCGCAGCCTTGGCGTCGATGGAGGCGTCATAGAGGCGCGCTTCTGGATGCGCGGCATCTGCCAGCGCTGCGCCGCCAGTTGCAGGTTCAACCGCTCCGGCAGACGCTGAAACAGCGAGGAAGAGCGCGATCGATCCCAGCAAATTATTCAGCCGCAACGGTTTCTACTTCCTGCGCTGCCTCAATCTCGGCTGCCTTGGCCTCGACCAGTGAGACGATGTGATCGAGCATATTGGCATCTTCGACATGGTGGTCGGTCACGCCGGCGAGATAGACCATGTGCTTGCCCTTACCGCCACCGGTCACGCCGATATCAGTCTCGCGTGCTTCGCCCGGTCCGTTGACCACGCAACCGAGCACCGAGAGGCTCATCGGGGTCTTGATGTGTTCGAGCCGTTTTTCGAGCGCTTCGACCGTGCGAATGACGTCGAAACCCTGGCGCGAACAGCTGGGGCATGAAACGACGCGAACACCGCGCGTCCGCAGGCCCAGCGCCTTGAGCATTTCGAAGCCCACTTTGACCTCTTGCTCCGGCTCGGCACTCAACGAGACGCGGATGGTGTCGCCGATCCCGGCCCATAGCAGGCTGCCCATGCCGATCGAGGATTTGACCGTTCCGCCGATCAATCCGCCGGCCTCGGTAATGCCAAGGTGGAGTGGGCAATCGACCGTTTCGGCCAGCCCGTGATAGGCGGCCACCGCGAGAAACACGTCGGAGGCCTTCACCGCCACCTTGTATTCGTGGAAATCATGGTCCTGCAGCAGCTTGATATGGTCGAGCGCGCTTTCGATCAGCGCCTCGGGGCAAGGTTCACCGTATTTTTCGAGCAGGTCCTTTTCCAGGCTACCGGCATTGACCCCGATGCGAATGGCACAGCCATTGGCCTTGGCCGCGCGGACGACTTCGGCGACGCGCTCGCTGCTACCGATATTACCCGGATTGATCCGCAGGCAGGCCGCGCCGGCATCGGCGGCTTCGAGCGCGCGCTTGTAGTGGAAATGGATATCGGCGACGATCGGTACATTCGATGCGCGGGTGATCTCGCCGAAGGCCGCGCTGGCCTCCTTGGTCGGCACGGAAACGCGGATGATGTCGGCGCCGGCGTCTTCGCAGCGCCGGATCTGGTCGATCGTGGCGCCAGCGTCTTCGGTCGGCGTGTTGGTCATCGTCTGCACCGAAATCGGCGCATCACCGCCCACGGGGACGTTGCCGACCATGATCTGGCGGCACTTGCGACGCTCGATATCGCGCCAAGGTCTTATAGAGGACATGGCGGCGATATAGGCGAGGCCCGAAGGCGGGGCAATGATGGCGTGAGAAGGGGCTCGGCAGAGGCCTAGCCCGGCTTTACCGGACCTCGAGCCTTTTGCGAGGGAATGAACTCCTCGCGCACCGCCTTGCCGATCAATTCCAACGGGATAATGCCCTGTGCGAGCAGGAAATCGTTGAACGCACGCTGGTCGAAAGCATCGCCCAGAGCCAGCTCGGTTTCGATCCGCAGGTCGATCAGCTTGCGGTAGCCGTAGTAATAGCTTCCGGCCTGGCCCGGCATGCGGAAGGTGTAGCGGTCGAGTTCCTGCTTCACCATGCCGGCTGAAAAGCCGACCTCGTCGCGCAGCACCTTCCCCGCTTCGTCGCGGGTGATCAGGCCAAGGTTGAGCATCGGGTCGAGGAAAGCGCGGGCGGCTCGCAGCTGGCGAAATTGCAACGCGATCAGCTGGCCTTCAATCGGCTCGTGGGGCAGCATCTCAGCCTCGGCATAAAGCGCCCAGCCTTCGACATTGACGCTGTTGAAGGCATAGAGCAGCCGCGCGAGACTGACGCCCTGTTCGACCAGCGCGGCAAACTGCATTTCGTGGCCTGGCCGGGCCTCGTGCGCGCTCAGCGTCCAGGCGGCGGCGGGGAAATTGAAATCGTCATAGGCGTCGCCTTCGCCCGCGCTCGGATTGCCGGCCGTGAGAACGAAAGTCCCGCGTTCGCCGGTGTTGCCGACAAGGCGGGGCGGCGACATGTGCGGGGCGGGCTGGGCAGCAGCCTCGGCCGGGGTCGCGAGCCGCATCAGCAGCTCGAATTGCGGCAGCGAGACGATGTCTTCTGCGCGAATGACCTGCTCGAGCTGTGCGTTGATGCCGCGGTAATAGTCCTCGATTTCGCCTTGCGGAATGGTCTGCTGCTTGAGACGCTCGAGCACGCCGATGTAGTCGGTTTCCTCGAAGCCGAACTTGGCCGCTACCTGCGGCGCCAGCGCATCCATCTGGGCGCGCAATTCGTAATAACCGCGCCGCGCCCGGCTCATCGCCTCACGCGGGTCGATATCGATGCCGACCGAGCGCAGGCGCAGGGCATAGAGCTCTTCGGGTAGGCGGGCATCCGTGCGTGCGGCGGGGACCACGGTTCTGGTTGTCCACGCGCCATAGTCGGCGATCTGCTTGTCCATCGCCGCCAGCGCCTCGTCAGCACCTTCGATCTCGAACCGTTCGAACAGTTCGCGGATACCGGCCGAGAAAGTGGCGAAACGATCGACCGACTCCTTCACATCGACGATATAGGGACCAACCTTGCCCTCGCCACGGCTCGCCTCGAAGCGTGCCTTGGCCAGATCGACCAGCGGGGTCGTGTCTTCGTGCAGCCCGGTATAACGGCGAAGCAGTTCGATTGCTTTTGCTCGACGTCCTGACACGACTTGCTCGTCGAGGAGGTTGGACAAATTGCCGAACATGATTTGCGGCACATTGGTCCATTGCAACGTCAGCGCATTGCCCAGCCGCCGCGATTCCATGCTCAGGTCAAGCGAATCGATAAGAATTTGAAGGTCTTGCTGCACATTTCCGTCGGTCTCGGTCTTCAAAGCAGCTTCGAACTCGGTCTTTAACGCCGCAGCTCCTGCCAAATAGCGGGCATCGCTGTCGGGGGAGAGGTCCATCGCCAGCCCATCATAGTCTTCGTACCCTGCCGACGAGGCACCTTCGGGATAGAAGCTCGCATCGAAGGCTATCATCTGCGTGGTATAGGCGTTCGACGTCGCCACCCATTCGGGCGTTGCAGGCGCCTCGGCGGTCGTCACTTGGCTGGAGGAATCTTGCGCAAGTGCGGGTGAGGCGAGGGCGAGGGCAGCGGCGAGGGACAGGGTGGAGGTGACGAAACGCATGGAATTCTCCCTTGGAATGAAGGCGACGCTAGCAATTGGGCCGTGCGGCGCAAGCGGCTTGGGGCACGCAGCCTTGCAAGTCGGCCCGATTGGTGCAGGGTGCGAGCGATGATCGAGCAGAGCGAAACTGACGCCACTGAAGGTACCGATCCGCTGATCTTCGGGCGCGTGCTCGACGGCAAGGGTGGCGGCCGCCCGATCACCCGCGACGATGTCGATAAATGGCAGCCGGGCACACCGGGCGAGATGTTGTGGGTGCATTTGCGCCGCCATGTACCCGAGGTGCGCCCCTGGTTGGCTGAATTCCTTGGCATACCGCAGGCAACTGCCGAGTTGCTCGTGTCCGATTCAACGCGCCCTCGCGCACTACGCGAAGGTAATGCTTTGGTGGCGACCCTGCGCGGGATCAACTTCAATCCCCAGGCGCGACCGGAGGACATGATCTCGTTGCAATTGTGGTGCGATGGGAAGCGCTTGGTCACCTTGCGCAAGCTGCCCATGCAGACGCCTCGCGACGTAATCGGCCTGCTCGACCAAGGCATGGGACCGGTCGATGCAGGCAGCGCGATCACGCAAATCGTCGAGCAACTGGTGGCGCGGATGAATCAGTCGATGGTCGACATGAACGCCAAGATCGACGCGCTCGAGGAAGCTGATCCCGAAGGCGATACCGAAGAGCTGCTCGAGCACATTTCGGCGATCCGCCGCAACTGTCTCGCGCTCAAGCGGCACATGGCACCGCAGCACGAGGCTCTGGAGGAGATCAATCGCAGCGCGCCCGAGTGGTTCAAGGACCACGACCGGCGCGAGATCGAGGAATGCATCGCCCGTTTGCGACGCTATCTCGACGATATCGACATCAGCAAGGAAAGCGCGTTGGTGCTGCAGGACGAGTTGCGCGCACGCGCTCTCGCCAGCTCGGAGCGCACCAATTACCTCCTGACAATCGTCGCCGCGATCTTCCTGCCGCTCGGCTTCCTGACAGGTCTGATGGGGATCAATGTCGGCGGGATGCCCGGGGTCGACGATGCTCAGGGTTTCTGGATCGTGGTCGGCCTTTGCGCAGCCATCCTGACGGTGCAATTGGGGCTATTCTGGCGATGGAAGTGGCTATGAGGCCATTCACCATCGGATGATGCGCGGCAGCAAGATTAGCCCCGCAAGTCCAGCTACGAGCACGGGCAGGACGTGCCACACGCCCAGATGAGTAAGCGTATCGATCCGGCAGGACAGGCCGTAGGCGAAGCTGCCGATCGCACCGGCCGCGACACCGGCAAACAATCCGGCGGAAGCGGTCGAGACCGGGGCACCGCGCCGGAGCCAAGCTGCCAGCACTGCGAAACTAATTAGCGAAGCAGCCACAGCGGAGCCGAGGCAGTAGAAGCTATGGGGATCGACTAGCGAAGAAACGCCCCCGCCAAACGGCAAGACGCTAGCCACGGCTGTCAGCGGGAGGATGCCGACCATCGCGATGGCCCAGGTCGCAGCATCGGTACGCCGACCGATCGAGGGTCCGGCGAGCGCCACGGCCACTGCGGTCGCGACCATGCCGAGCACCAGCAACAAGCCGTTTGTTATGAAGAAGAAGGGGGAGGCTGCTCCGGCCGTGATCCCTTCGCGAAAACCTGCTGCCGACCATACAGCCAGAACAGTCGCTGCTGTAGCATGGGCCGCAAGCAGCAGGCCGTCGCGCGCCTTCATGGCGCGCACCGGCTCCAGCGTCTCGACGAGATCGGCAATTAGGGGAGCGTGGCTTCGGTTCATAGTCACTCTGCTTTCTCGACCAATGCGGCCAGTTTCTTGAGGCCGCGATGGATGTTCACCTTGACCAGGCTTTCGCTCTGGCCGCTTCGCTCGGAGGCTTCGCGGATGGAAAGCCCTTCGATCTTGACCATCTCGATCACCTCTGCCTGCGGATCGGACAATTGGACGAATAATCGATCGAGGCTGAGCCGCGCCAATATCGCGTCCTCTTCGCTGTCAACCGCGCCATCATGGTTCTCGAGTTGGGCCGTCTCGCTGCGATAGACCTTGCGCAGGTGGTCGATCCATCGATAGCGCGCAATCGCCGCCAGCCAGGGCAGGAAAGCCCGCGCCGGATCCCAGCTGCTGCGCTTGCGGTGCAGCGCCAGCAATACGTCCTGCACCAGATCGTCGAGCTGGTGCGGAGGCACGCGGCGCCGAAAATATCGCTGCAGCCAGCTGGCACATTCGCCGAGCAGCACCGCATAGGCGCGCTTGTCGCCCTGCTGCGAACACCGCATCAGTTGTGCCAGGATGGCTTCGTCCGCTTTCATCCGCGCTCCTTCCTGGGCGGTAACAATGTAACTGTCTCATTCGCAGCCGACACCGTACCGGTTACATCCTGGAGGGTCGGACCAATTAGGCGGGCGTCTTTTCTCCCACTAGCCGTTCCGAGAGCGTCCAGAGTTCCTCGGCATTTCGAGGATCGACGGCATAGCTTCGCACACCGCCAGTCGGGCTGTCATCGTCCACTTCGGCGACATGGCAATCTTCGAGATAGGAACCGCCTTGACCTTTCAGACTGGGCTCTGTGGCGGCGAAGCATGTCGTTGCCGCCCCTTGCGGGATGGTTTTGAAGCCCTCTCCGCCGCCCTTGGCGTTTTCTTCCATCCGCTTGCGCATCCAGGTCATGTCCTCTTCGGTCATGTGGCGGCCCAGATTGGTCATGATCCCGCCGGGATGCAGCGCCAGTGCGGTGATGCCTTTGTCTCCGAAGCGCTTGTCGAGCCCGACCGAGAACAGGATGTTGGCGGTCTTCGACTGGCCATAGGCAGGCCATTTCTCGTACTCGCGCTGTTGGTAATTGGGGTCATCGAAATGGACCCTGTCAAGATGATGGCCCCGGCTCGAGAGATTGATGATGCGCGCATCGTGCCCGTTTTCGGCCGACTTTTCGACAAGCGGCATCAGTTCCCTGGTCAGCTGGAAATGGCCCAGGTGGTTGGTGCCGAACTGCATCTCGAAACCATCCTTGGTCTCGGATTTGGGGCACGCCATGACACCGGCATTGTTGATCAGCAGGTCGATCCGGTCAAACCGTTCGCGCGCCTCGCGTCCGCAGGCGCGCACGGCGTCGAGCGAGGCGAGATCACAGGCAATGGTTTCGACCTGCGCATCATCAACGCTGGCGCGGATTTCCTGCGCAGCAGCATCCGCCTTGGAGAGGTCACGTCCGGCGATAATGATATGCGCGCCCCTTGCTGCCATCGCTCGCGCAGTTTCCTGCCCGAGGCCGGAATAGCCGCCGGTAATGAAGGCGATCGTGCCCGACAGGTCCTTGCCGTCGAGGACTTCGTCGGCGGTGCTTGAAAATCCGAATTGGGCCATGCTGCTCTCTCCCTGGTGAGCGAGCCGGAATGCGCCCGCTAGATTAGACGAAGCTCGTACAGGAACTCGTCGTCCCTGTGACTGCCGACATAGAAATCAATATCGGCGATCCTGGCGAAACCGTAGCGCTGATAGAATCTTTGCGCGCCATCGTTTTCCGCCCAGACCGATAGTTGGATTGCATCATGGCCGCGCCCGCGCGCATCGGCAATGGCCCATTCGAGCAGCGCCGCACCCAC
The DNA here is from genome assembly GCF_054482615.1 of Qipengyuania sp. CAU 1752. Classification (NCBI taxonomy): domain Bacteria; kingdom Pseudomonadati; phylum Pseudomonadota; class Alphaproteobacteria; order Sphingomonadales; family Erythrobacteraceae; genus Qipengyuania; species Qipengyuania sp. CAU 1752. The sequence continues at coordinate 778,512 of NZ_JBTLRE010000001.1, forward strand.
GCCCTGACCAGTGGCATCGGGCCGGGTATAGAGCTGCCCGAGCGCGATAGGGTTTTGCGCATCGGAATGTTCGGCATACCAGCTGGGGTAACGCAGCTTGACATAACCGAGCATTCGCTCGCCATCATCGGCAATACGATGGATGCAATCGTCGCCGATTACCTCCTCGCGCACCGATGGGTCAGAATAGACCTGCTCGAGGAAGGCTTCGAGATCGCCTTGTTCGTAAAGGTGACCGAAGGCTGCAATGAAGCTTTCCCGTCCAAGCCGGGCAAGAGCAGGGACATCTTCCAAAGAAACGGGGCGCAGGATCATGACCCTGCGCCCCTATCTTCTGCACGCTTCCGATTGAAGCGTTTTCGTTTACGCGCCCGGAGGCAGCGGTCCCTTGTTGACCGGAGCCGAACCGCGCGCGGCGCTGTCCATTTCTTCCAGCTTGCGACCGGCCCATTCACGCCCGCCCAGTCCGAAAGCGAGCGCACCCGCCACGGCCACGCCGGCGATCAGGATGGTCAGGATGTTGGTCGGGATCATTCCGCCGATGCCCATGAAGTTGATACCCATGAACACGAACAGGACCATGGTGATCCACTTGACGATCACTGCCGGGGTGGTTTCACCACCGTCACCCGAAATGATCCGCGCCAGCACGTTGGCGATCATGAAGCCAGCGGCGATGATGATCGCACCGAATACCACGCGTCCGCCAAGTTCCAGGATTTCGTCAAGGATGACGGTTAGTTCCGGGAAGCCGAGCAACCGGGTTGCCGCGATTGCGAAGAACAGCACGATTGCCACCTGCACTACGCGGGCGATGATATTGCTCGCGCTGGTGCCCTCAGCCATGAGACCGCTGCCCGAAAGCGCGCGGTCCACACCCAGTCCGGGAAGGATCTCGCTCAGCATCTGGGCGACGAACTTGGAGATCAGATAGCCGATGCCGAGCAGGATGGCGGCTGCCAGGATGTTCGGAATGGCCGCAAAGATCATCCGCAGCATGCCGCTGGCCGGATCGCTGATGGTCTTGATATTGAGCGCCTCGAGCGCCGCAATCGAAACCAGCAGGACGATCACGACATAAACGATCGTGGCAATAGTCTTGCTGATCGTGGAGTTTCCGGTGACATCGTCGACCCCGCCGCGATTGGCCCAGCTGTCGAAATTGACGGTGCCCAGCGCGGTTGTGATGAGGTCGCGCACGATCCGTGCGACCATCAGGCCGATGAAGAAGATCAGCCCGGCAGCAACGATGCGGGGAATGAACTCGACAACGTTCTTGAGCAAGGTGTCGACGGGGCCTGCAACCGTGCCCAGTCCGAGGATCTGGAGGATAGCGAGCAGGCCGAACAGCCAGATCAGCAGGCTGACGACCTTGCCGAGCGCTTCACCCAGCGACGTGTCGCTGCCGGTATTGCGCTTGAAGAACGAAACATTGTCGACAAGCTTGGCGAACGCCCACTTGGCGGCCTTGGCAAGCGCCCATGTAACCAGCAGGATGACGGCAGCCAAAAACAGCTTCTCGCCGATCTCCATCGCCAGGCTCTGATCGAACCGGTAATTTCCTATTCGCATCGTAAAAACTCCCCCAAAAAAAATTCCCTGCAGAATCTTATCATGGTGGTGGTTGGGTTCCAATCGATCATTGGATAGAACGCACAACTATCTTGCGCGCAACAATCGTTCGCTAATTAATTCTTGGCTTTTCAAAGGGGTTACCAGATGAAGTCCTTCGCGCTCCCTCTTGCTGTGCTGATCGTATCGGCTTTCTTGTCACCGCAATCTCTTCGGGCCCAGGGCAATTACGATCCGAACGAGCCGCGCTGGTCCTTCGCCATTCACGGCGGCGCCGGGACCATCGCGCGCGAGAACATGAGCGCAGAACAGGACGCCGAATATCGCGCTGCTCTGCAGGCTGCGCTCGATGCCGGAAGCGCTATCCTCGCTGAGGGCGGCAATGCAATGGACGCGGTTCTGGCCGCAATCGTGCTGCTCGAGGATGATCCCAAATTCAACGCCGGACGCGGCGCGGTCTTTACCTGGGAAGGCGAAAACGAGCTCGATGCGGCGCTGATGGACGGCAAGGACCGCAGCGCCGGCGCGGTGACCGGGGTCAAGTCGATCAGGAACCCGATCCTGCTTGCGCGCGAGGTGATGAAGGACAGCCGACATGTTTTCCTGAGCGGGGCCGGGGCTGAAGAATTCGCGGCCCAGAGGGGACTTGAAACCGCGCCTCCCGAATGGTTCGCCACCAAGGGTCGACGCGAAGCGCTCGAACGGCTCAAGAACGAGAAACTCTCGGCCCGGGACGTCGATGTGAAATTCGGCACCGTCGGCGCAGTCGCGCTCGACCTCGAAGGCAACATGGTCGCAGGCACCTCGACTGGTGGCCTCACCGGCAAGCGCTGGGGCCGGATCGGCGATGTGCCGGTGATAGGAGCTGGCACCTATGCCGACAATCGAGATTGCGCGGTCTCGGCGACGGGGCAGGGCGAGTACTTCATCCGCGCCGTTGTCGGATATTCCATCTGTTCCAGGCTCAGCCACAAATGGCGCGCCGAGGCGGCCGAAGCCGAAGCAGCGGTCCCGCGCGATTCACAGGGCAATCCGACCTGCGCGGTTCATGCCAGTGAGTTGTGGCTGGAAGAGGGAGATGTGCAGGCCGTCGCAGATGCGGTGATGGCTGACGTGAAGGACCTCGGAGGAACGGGCGGGGTAATCGTCGTCTCGCCCTTCGGTCCAGCGGTCTTCAGTTTCAACACGCCCGGCATGTATCGCGGTCGTGCGACCAGCGGCGGCATCAACGAAGTGGCGATTTACGGCGACGAATAGGGTTACATGCCCAGCCGGACTCCGCGAGCCTCCAAAATCGGTCGCATCTCGCGATAGGCCGGGCCGGTCTTGAGCAGCGGGATGTAGGGGTGCAGGTGGTGCACCACGTGGTATCCCATCCACATCGACAGCGGATCACCGAGCCGTGATTTCCAGCTGCGCGTGTCCCGGTATTTGCCAGTGACCAGCCCGGGATTGTGCGGCGCCCAGCTGAGGAAGAAGATGATATAGGTCATCGCCAGCTGGTAGGGCAGCCACCACAAAACGAAGGCCTCAATCGCCAGCCCATTCCACGCCAGCGCGAACAGGGTGAGGAAGAAGCCCAGCTTGTAAAGTGCCGTCAGTTTTACCAGCCCTTCGCGGTTGGCGCGTTCAAGGCTGGCCCGGTAATCCTGCGCACGCTTGCCATTGGGTTGGCGTTGGCGGATCGATTCCCACACCGCGCCCACCGCCGTATCGGCCCGGGTGGTGATGTCGCTGTCCAGCGCTTCATCATTGGTATGGCGGTGATGATCGAGATGGGTCACCCGCAAGGTGTTGAACGGCAACACCAGCAGCCAGCTTGTCCAGTGGCCGAGGAACTCGTTGAGCCAGCGCCACTTCGTGCCGGGACGTCCGATAATATCGTGCTGGGCATCGTGGTTGGGCGCGTAGGTGTACATCAAGGTCAGCGTCGCGATGATAAATCCCAGCCACAGCGGGATCACTTCAGTCAGCACCAGCGCCCAGTCGGCCAGCCACACCACCGGCATGGCCAGGCCCCATGCCACAGTGCCCCAAGGCACCTTGCCGGCATATTTGCGTGCGATTTCACGCTCAAGCCTAGTCAACTCCGCACTCGAGATCTGCGAAAGGTCGGCATCCTTGGTCATGGCAGTTTCACTCATGCGGCGACGGGCTCTTTGTCAGGGCGGGTGGCGCGGCGCAGCACATCGGCAAAGCCGTGCGCGATGCAGTCATGGCCAGCATAATACCCACGCTCCACCAGCAGCCGGTGCAACTGCGGCAGGCGATAGGGTGGCACGGCGGCGAAGATGTGGTGTTCGAGATGGTAATTGACGTTGCACGGACTGATGAACAGCCGCTCCCACCAGCGCGGTATCGTGGTGCCGGTGTTCAATCGCGCATCAAGGACATCGCGGTTGGGCACCACACCATGTTCGGAAATCTGCCGCAGGCGATGAATCGCGGGGTAAATGAATAGCCTCGCAGCCCAGAACAGTGCGTAGGCCCAGATTGCCCCCGATGCCGCCAGCGTCGCGGCGAGCAGGGCATGGAACAACAGGGTCGGTCCATTGGCGGCCAGCGAGAATGTCTTCACCTCCCGCAGCAAGTCTCTGAGTCCCGTCTGGCCCGTCAAGTCGCGGATGAATTTGCGCCTCAGCGAACTTCTTTTTACTGGATAGGCCTTGACCATCCACTTGTCGGGATCGTCGTCCGTCCCTGCATGGCGATGGTGTTCGAGATGATAGCGGCGATATGCCTCGAGCGGTACATGGCCTGCGGCTCCGACGATCCACCTGCCGACGAACCGGTTGAGCGACGGGCTGCGGAACAGCGAGCCATGCGCGCAATCATGCGTCATCACGCCAAAGGCTTGGATGCGGCCACCGATCAGCAGGATCGCGAGTGCGATGGCGAACGGATTAGGCCAGGCGATCACGAGCGCGAAGGCGGCGACAAATAGCGCCAGTTGCAAGGTCAGCGTGGCAAGCGCACGTGCATCGGACTTGTCGTAGAAGCGCGCAATTTCCTCGCGCTCGAGATAGTCATAGATGTCCCGGGCCTGTTTCATCGCGATCCTTCTCCCGCTCGCCGAACAAGCATAAGCGATAGCTGGACTTTCCGCAATTCGGTTGCAGCGAGGGACCGGAATCCGGTCAAGTCTGGCTCGCGTGGTTAGCCGCGCTCGCGAGCCATGCGATAGCTGCCCAGCACGCGCAGGCGCGCACAGTGGAATTCCAGCTCCTCTAGCGCGCGGTCGACCGCCGGGTCACCGGGCGCGCCGACGATGTCGGCGTAGAAGGTGCTGGCGGAAAAGCTCGCGCCTTCCTGGTAGCTTTCCAACTTGGTCATGTTGACGCCGTTGGTCGCGAAACCGCCCATCGCCTTGTAGAGGGCGGCGGGCACGTTCTTGACCGTGAAGACGAAGGTGGTGATCGCCGGCTCGTCCGCCAGCGTGGCCGGATCGACCTCGTCATTCGCAAGGATCACGAAACGCGTGGTGTTGTCGCTCGCATCCTCGACATTGTCCTCGACGATATCAAGGCCATACAACTCTGCTGCCAGCGGCGGAGCAATCGCCGCCAGCTTTGGGTCGCCGCGCTCGGCGACATGGGCCGCAGCCCCCGCAGTATCGGCAAAACTCAGCGGCACCATCCCGCGCTTGCGCAGGTACTCGCGCGATTGACCGAGAGCCTGCGGGTGCGAATAGGCTGCCTCGAACGGGCCTTGCCCGAGTCCCATCAGTGCGTGTTCGATCCGCATGAAATGCTCGCCCACGATTCTCAGCCCACTGCCCGGCAGCAGGAAGTGAATATCGGCGACACGGCCATGCTGGCTGTTCTCGATCGGGATGATCGCGCTTCCCGCGGCCCCGGTCTGGACCGCTTCGATCGCGTCTTCGAAGCTGAAACAGGGCAGAGGCAAGAGCTCGGGCGCATATTCCTGCGCGGCGCGGTGCGAATTAGCGCCCGGAGCACCCTGTAAAGCGATTGCCCGCGACGGATCGAGGCTTGCGGCCTGGCGCATCTGCTCGACCATTGCGAGCGCTGGGGCGGGGAAGCTGAGCATTGTCCCTCCGGCGGGTAGCGGTGCGATCTGCACGCGGCAAGCAATTCGGGTTTCGGCTCTCGCAAGCCACACTTGGCGAGCAAGTGGGCAGCCTGCGTCAATGGCCTTGCGAAACGTCCGCAGGCTGACTAGAGCGCGGCCACGACTTCATAGATAGGCCTTGCGCGGATTCTCAATCGCATGACTGACAACAAAAACACCATTTTCGGCTGGATCCTGTTCTCGGGCATCATTGCCCTTGGGCTGTCGATCGTGAGCGGCAAGGTTTTCCATGCCGACAATCCTGAAGCGCCGGAAAAGCCGGGCCTGTTCATTGAGGCCGCCGAAGAAGGCGCGGCCGGTCCGGGCGAGATGTCGATCGAGGAAGCGCTCAACACGCTGCCGCAAGACGAATTGATCGCGGCAGGTGAAAATGTTTTCGCCAAGTGCACCGCCTGCCACACGATCGACCAGGGCGGTGCCACAGGCATTGGTCCCAATCTTTATGGCATCATGGGCAAGGGCATCGCCAGCGGCAGCTTCGCCTATTCGGGCGCACTTGCCGACAAGGGCGGCAACTGGGACTGGGCCTCGATGAGCGAGTGGCTCAAGAATCCCAAGGCTTTCGCCAACGGCACCAAGATGAGCTTCGCCGGATTGTCCAAGATCGAGGATCGCGCCGCAGTCATGATGTTCATGAACAGCAAAGGGTCGAACCTGGCTGTGCCGGAATATGTTGCACCCGAACCGACCGAAAGCGAAGACGGCGCCACCGATGGTGAAGCCGGCGTCGAAGGCGGCACTGTCGATCCGGTCGAGGCATCCGAGGCCATGGACATGGCGCAGCCGGTTCCCTCGCAGGGCGGCGGCACAACTACCAACTAAGCTATTGCGGGCAGTCTTATTCAAGGGTGGCTAGCTGCGGCCCTTGAACCCCTGCGCGACGACATACCATTCGGACGAGCCCTTGCGGCTGGCCGGGGGCTTGGCGTGTTTGACTGTCTTGAAATGGCTCTTGAGCAGCTTGAGCAATTCGTTGTCGGTCCCTCCCGCCAGCACCTTGGCGAGAAAAGTGCCACCTTGTTCCAGCGTCTCGATGGCAAACCATGCGGCCGCTTCCACCAAGCCCATCGTGCGCAGGTGATCGGTCTGCTTGTGGCCAACAGTATTGGCGGCCATGTCACTCATTACCAAGTCGGGCGGCCCGTCGAGCGCCGCTTCGAGCGCCGCGGGCGCTTCGTCGGCCATGAAATCCATTTGTAGAATGGTCACACCCTCGATCGGCTCGGTTTCGAGCAGGTCGATGCCGACGATCCCGGCCTTGGGGCGCAACTTGCGCACGACCTGTGCCCAGCCGCCCGGGGTGATGCCCAAATCGACCACGCGACTTGCGCCTTTAAGGATGCCGAATTTCTCGTCGAGCTCGATCAGCTTATAGGCAGCCCGGCTGCGATAGCCGTCGGCCTTGGCCTGCTTGACGTAAGGGTCATTGAGCTGGCGTTCGAGCCAGCGGTTTGAGGATGCTGTACGCCCCCTCGCGGTCTTCACCCGCTTGACCGGATCGCGTCCCGAGCGGCTCATCGTGCTGCGCTCCTCTCGCTACGCGTTGTGTCCATACCCTCGCGCTCGCGCGCATCGGCAAAATCGCCTGCCATCAGGCTACGCAAAATACCTTCGCGGATTCCGCGGTCGGCGACACCCAGCTTTTCGGCAGGCCAAAGGTCGAGAATCGATTCCAGGATTGCGCAGCCCGCTACCACCAGCTCCGCTCGATCCTGTCCGATGCAGGGCAGGGTGCCGCGTTCATCCATGCTCATCGAGGAAAGACGGCTGGAGATGTCGCGCATGGCGGTGGATGGCAGGATCAAGCCATCGACCGCGCGACGGTCATATTGCGGCAATTCAAGATGCAGGCTCGCCAGCGTCGTAACCGTCCCGCTGGTACCCAGAAGGCGGATATCGTCCTGCTTCGAGGCTTCGGCGACGCGATCTGCGAAGGGCGAGAAGCTTTCGCTCACGACGCGACGCATCTCGGCATAGCGTTCCATCCGGGCCTCGAGGCTACGACCCTTGCGTGCAATCGTGTCGGTCAGCGAGACGACACCCCAGGGCACGCTTTGCCAGTCGAGGATCCGCGGCACCGCACGGCCGTCGGGTTCGATCAGAACCAGCTCGGTGGAACCGCCGCCAATGTCAAAGATGACCGCGCGGCCCTGACCCTGTTCGAGCAGGACATGGCAGCCCAACACCGCCAGCCGCGCCTCTTCCTGCGCTGTGATGATATCGAGCACGATGCCGGTCTCCTCGCGCACGCGGGCGATGAATTCCTCGCCATTGGCAGCACGGCGACAGGCCTCGGTCGCCACGGAACGGGCGAGATGGACATTGCGACGACGGAGTTTGTCGGAACACACCTTCAGTGCGGCGAGGGTCCGATCCATCGCTTCATCAGACAGGCGGCCGCTATGGGCCAAGCCTTCGCCCAGCTTCACCACGCGGCTGAAGGCATCGATGACAGTGAAGTGTTCGCCCGAGGGGCGGGCGATCAGCAAGCGGCAATTGTTGGTGCCAAGGTCGAGAGCGGCATATGCCTGGCGATAGCGCGGCGCGGCGCGCGCACGCGTGCGCTGTGGCTGCCTGCTTGGGTGTGAACCCTGGGCGACCTGGCCATTTGCCTTGGCAGTATCGGGTTTGCCGCGCGCGCAATTCTTGCGGCCGGTGCGGCTGTGTTTGCCTTTGGCTTCGGGCGGCGGGGAACTCTTGTAGCGAAAATCGGCTACCTTGCCGGACTGTGCGTTCCCCTTGTGGCCGACCCTCCCTGTTCTGTCCGGCGGAACCATATCCGCCATAATATTCTGCACTTCTTTCTTCCTCTCGCGCCAAGACTGCACGAGGACCTGACGACAAAACTAGTGCAGACGGGCACGGGGGGCAAGTGCGACCCGCTTTATCGCGCAGCAGCAGCCTTGACGAGGCGTGCGCAGGGACCTAGATGGCCGGCCTCGCTGGAGCCCAGGCGGTCGTTTCCGCCCGTAGACACCAGCGCCTGATGCCCCGTCGTCTAATGGTAAGACTACGGACTCTGACTCCGTCAATTGAGGTTCGAATCCTCACGGGGCATCCAGTATTCCCAGATACGAGCCCCAGCCCGCGTGACAGCTTGCGACAATTCGACAATTGACTTGGCTGAGCCACCTCGCCATTCGCCTGTTGCAATTGATTATCATTAGTGTTGAAGCAACAGGATTCGTCGATGAGCAAGGCCAAGACACGCAATTTCCTCGTCAAGTGCCACCTGTGGGCGGCAGGCTTGCTGGCTCCACTATTCATCCTCGTTGCCTATACCGGCGGAGCCTACCTCCTCGATTTCAGGGGCGAGGTGGTCGAGCGTGAACTCGTCGTACCTAGTGCGTCCAGCCTTGATCCGGATAGTGCGACGATCGAGGATGACGTGCGCACGATATTGGCTGCCAACGATCTGGACACGAGCTTCGAATATCTACGGATGCGTCCCGGCTCGATCACCACGCGCCCGACAAGCCGTGATTTCGTCGTCTTTGCCGAAGGTGATGACGGTAGCTGGACCGCAACGCTCAACCAGCCTGACCTGCAATACAGCCTGATCGAACTGCACAAGGGGCACGGGCCCCAGCTTTATCGGTATTATCAGATCCTCGCCGCATTCACGCTGTTCCTGGTGGTATTGGGTGGCCTGACCGTCGGTATTCTTGCGCCAGGATATCGCCGGGCCACTGTGACCGCGCTTGCGGCAGGAACGGTCGTATTCCTCGCGCTCGCATTCGTGGTCTAGGATACCGGCCCGCCTCCCACTTGTGCGCACCAGCCCTTCGCCCTAGGGCGGGCGAAATGACTGACCATGATAAAGAACACGAGCTGAGCGACCGCCGCTTTTATCCTGCAGAGGAAGAAGCGCGCTTCTCCCGCAGCAGCCCCAGTGAAACCCCGCAAACGGCGCATCCCGCCTATCGCCTCGCCTTCCAGGACACCGATTTCCTGCTGCGCGAGGAGTTGCGCCCGGTGCGGTTCCAGCTTGAATTGCTCAAACCCGAAATGCTGCTCGACGAGGCCGGCGTTGGCTCCACGCTGGTGATGTATGGTTCGGCCCGCATCCCCTCGCCAGAAGAAGCTGAGGCCCGAGTCGAGGCGGCCAAGGACGAGGGTGAGTACGAGCAGAAAGTTGCCCGCAACCTGGCCGACAAGGCCAAGTACTACGCCGAGGCCTACAAGTTGGCGCGGATGGCCGGCGAGAAAGCTATTGTCGAGGACGGCAAGCGGCAATTCGTGGTGTGCTCGGGCGGTGGCCCGTCGATCATGGAGGCCGCCAATCGCGGGGCCAGCGATGCCGGCGCGGAGTCGATCGGTCTCAACATCATCCTGCCCCACGAACAGGCGCCAAACGCTTATGTGACGCCCTATCTCTCGCTCAATTTTCATTATTTCGCGCTGCGCAAGATGCATTTCCTGCTGCGGGCCAAGGCAGTTGCGGTGTTTCCCGGCGGGTTTGGCACCTTCGACGAGTTCTTCGAGCTGCTGACGCTGATCCAGACCGGCAAGATGAAGCCGATGCCGATCCTGCTGTTTGGCGAGAAGTTCTGGAAGCGAGTCGTCGACTTCGAGGCTATAGCCGAGGAAGGTACGATCTCGCGCAAGGATCTCGACCTTATCACTTGGTGCGAGACTGCCGAAGATGCATGGGGTCACATCGCCGCATTCTACGAACTCTAGCGCGTTCTAGTCCTCCAGCCGGACCGCCTGGTGTCCGAGCGGACCGGCACCCTCGCCGAACTCCGGTGCCTCGGCAATCGCCTCGCGCACGAAGCGGCGGCCCAGCCGTACCGCGTGTTCGAGGGGCTGCCCATGGCCCAGCAGCGTGGCGATGGCGCTCGACAAGGTGCAGCCGGTGCCATGGGTGTGGCGGGTATCGATCCGCGGATCGTCGAAGCTGACATAGCGTTCGCCATGCGGCACCAGCCGATCGACAATGCGATTTCCTTTGCCATGACCGCCTTTGGCGAGGACCGATGTTGAGTGCTGCTCGGCGAGTTTCTCCGCGGCTGCCACGATTGAATCTTCCGCAAGCGCAGCATTCCCGACCAGCACTTCCAGTTCGGGCAGGTTGGGGGTCACCAGGGTGGCGAGAGACATCAGCCGCTCGAAGGCGGCAATGGTTTGGGCATCAACCAGGGACGAACCGCTGGTGGCCACCATGACCGGGTCGAACACGATCGGCACCTTGAGTGTAGCGATCCTGTCGGCAACGATGTCTGCAATCCGTGCCGAGCCGAGCATGCCGATCTTCACCGCATCGACACCGATATCGGCGATGCAGCTGTCTATCTGCGCGGCGACAAGATCGGGCAGCAGCACTTCGACCGCTTGCACGCCCTGAGTGTTCTGTGCCGTTACCGCGGTGATCGCGGTCATGGCGTAGCCGCCGAGCATTGTGATGGTCTTGATATCGGCCTGGATGCCTGCGCCACCCGAGCTGTCCGACCCGGCAATGGCGAGGATACGGGGTGGGCTTGCGTCGCTCACCCAGCGAACTTCCGCTCGCTCGAAGGTGGATTCTTTGTATGCAACTTTATCGCTCGGGTGGGGCGGTCCATCAATTCGCCGCCGCAATTGGGGCAAAGATCGTCGAGTGAATCCGAGCAATCGGCGCAGAAAGTGCATTCAAAACTGCAAATGAATGCACCTGGTGCCTCGGCTGGCAAATCGGCGCCGCAGCGCTCACAATCTGGGCGCATTTCCAGCATTAACCGGCCTCGCGCACCGCGTCGCAAACCGCATCGACCACGGCTTCCACCTGACCGGCATCATCGCCTTCGGCCATTACCCGGATGACAGGTTCGGTGCCCGATGGCCGAATGACCAGCCGACCCTTGCCTGCAAGAGCGCGCTCTGCCTCGGCAATGGCAGCCTTGACGCTATCCTTTTCTAATGGGCGGCCGCCATCGAAGCGGACATTCTTGAGCAATTGTGGGACCGGCTCGAACAGGTGCAGCATTTCGCTGGCCGGCCGCTGCGCATGGACGAGGCTGGCAAGAACCCGCAGCGCCGCGACAGTGCCGTCCCCGGTCGTGGCATGGTCGAGCAGGATCATGTGCCCCGATTGCTCGCCGCCGACGTTGAAACCACCCGACTTCATGCGTTCGAGTACATAGCGATCTCCCACCTGGGTCCGCTCCAGCGTCAGGTCGCGCGATTGCAGGAATCGCTCGAGCCCGAGATTGCTCATCACCGTGGCCACCACGCCGCCCCCGCGCAGCAGTTGCTTTTCCGCCATGCGGCTGGCGATCAGCGCCATGATCTGGTCGCCATCGACCGCGCGACCTTTCTCGTCGATCACGATCAGGCGGTCGGCATCGCCGTCGAGCGCGATACCGATATCGGCACCTTCTTCGACGACCTTGGCCTTGATGGCGTCGAGCGAGGTCGAGCCGACGCCTTCGTTGATATTGGTGCCATTGGGGCTGACGCCGAGGGTGATGATTTCCGCTCCGAGTTCCCAGATAGCGGATGGCGCGACCTGGTAGGCGGCGCCGTTGGCGCAATCCACCACCACCTTGAGCCCGTCGAATCGGGTTTCCTGGCTGATCGACTGCTTGAGCGCATGGATATAACGCCCGCGCGCATCCTCGATCCGGCGGGCTCGGCCGATCTGGTCCGCCGGCACCAGCACCGGTTCGGCTTCGATGGCCGCCTCGATCTCCAGTTCGGTCTCGTCCGACAGCTTGAACCCGTCTGGACCGAACAGCTTAATGCCATTGTCGCGGTAGAGATTATGGCTGGCCGAGATCATCACCCCGAGATCAGCGCGCATTTCCTTGGCCAGTAGCGCCACCGCCGGAGTGGGCAGGGGGCCGGTCTGGATGACATCCATGCCGACGCTGGTGAACCCGGCGACCAACGCCGACTCGACCATATAGCCTGACAGCCGCGTATCCTTGCCGATAACCACGCGGTGACGATGGTCACCGCGCAGGAAATGACGCCCGGCTGCCTGGGCCACACGCATTGCGACGGCGGCGGTCATGTTGCCACGATTGGTTTCGCCGCGGATCCCGTCTGTGCCGAAGAATTTACGTACCACGTCGTGCCTGACCTTTTTTGCGGTTGCGGCCGGGGCCGCGATTTGCCACGCGCTTTAGGCGCTATGCGCCTCGATTGGAAAGAGGCGATTGGGGAAGGGGACCACTTGGCCGAAACCGCAGGAGCAGCCGCTACCGGGGATGAAGGCGGCCTGGTGACTATCCGTCTGCCGGTGTGGTGGACCTTTGGCGGGTTGGTAGCCGGACTGTTCGCGGGCCTGTTGCTGGCGGGCGGGTCGACCATCGATATGGTCTTGGATCTGACCCGGCCGGTCGGTACCTTGTGGCTTCGGGCCCTGCAGATGACGATCATCCCGCTTGTTGCGGCTCTGCTGGTTCTCGGCATCGTCAAGATGATCACCGCTGCCAGCGCCGGGCGAACGGCCGTCCTGACGATTGCATCGATTGCAGGCCTGCTGCTGTTCAGCGGCATCGTGTCGGTCGTTGCAATGCCCCTGCTGCTGGAGGTCTTTCCCCCTCCGCCCGGGGCTGCTGGGATATTCGACGCGCCCGAGGCACAGGCGCAGGAAGTGCCCACCATCGGCGATTTCATCGCTTCATTGATCGCGCCGAACATCATCCAGGCGGCGGCCGAGACCTCGACTTTGCCGCTGACGATATTCTTTGCACTGTTCGCTGTTGCCGTGGCGCGCCTGCCCGTCCGCCAGAAAGCGACCATGCTGGCTTTCTTCGAAGCGCTGGCGAACACCATGCTGACGATCATCGGCTGGGTATTGTGGGTGGCGCCAATCGGCGTGTTCGCGCTGGCCGTCGGCGTCGCCGCGCGCGCCGGTAGCGGGGCCTTCGCGACGCTCGCGCACTATATTCTGACCGTATCGGCCATGGGGGCGATCATACTGGCGACAGCCTATCTGGTAGCGATATTCGGCGGCCGGATTCCGCTCCTGCGATTCGCCCGCTCGGTACTTCCGGCCCAGGCGGTGGCAATCTCTACTCAAAGTTCGCTCGCCAGCTTGCCAGCCATGCTCGACAGCGCGCGGCGGCTACGCATCCGCGAAGAGGTGGCCGATTTCGTGCTCCCGCTGGCGGTGGCAATTTTCCGCGTCACCAGCCCGGCGATGAACCTCGCCGTGGCAATCTATGTCGCCAATCTCGCAGGCATCGAATTGACCCCGATGCTGCTGGCAGCAGGTATCGCTGTCGCGTTCATCATCAGCATCGGTTCGGTCAGCCTGCCGGGCTCGATCAGCTTCGTAATCTCGATCGGCCCGATCGCGCTGGCGATGGGTGTGCCGATTGAGCCGCTGGCGGTGCTGGTGGCTGTCGAGATGCTGCCTGATATCATGCGCACCCTTGCCAATGTGACGATGAATGTGGCGCTGACGTCGGCGATAGACCGTGAAAATTCCGACGGCATGCAACCACAGGCGGATTGATGCGTTGGGTTACCAAGGACAAATTTTGCAATCGAGAACGGGAGACCACCAATGGCTTTTAAAGTAACCCCGCTACCCTATGCGGACGATGCGCTGGCGCCGGCGATTTCGGCCGAGACGCTTTCCTACCACCATGGCAAGCACCACAAGGCTTACATCGACAAGACAAATGCCGCGATCGACGGCACAGATCACGCCGACAAATCACTCGAAGACATCATTGCCGCTGCCCGCGGCAGTGACCAAGGCTTGTTCAACAACGCGGCCCAGAGCTGGAACCATGGTTTCTACTGGCACTCGCTTGATGGCGACAGCGGTAGTCCCACGGACGAACTGAAGAGCATGATCGACGACGCTTTCGGTTCGACCGACGAACTTATCAAGAAACTGCAGGAACGCGGCGCCGGCCACTTTGCCAGTGGCTGGGTCTGGCTCGCCGAAAAGGGCGGCAAGCTGTCGATCGAAGAAACGCACGATGGCGATACGCTGGCCGACAATGACGGCGTCAATCCGCTGCTCGTGATCGACCTGTGGGAACACGCCTACTATCTCGATCATCAGAACGCTCGCCCCGCCTATCTGAAGGCCGTAACCGAGGGCAAGCTGAACTGGGGCTTCGCCTCGGAAAACCTTTCGCGCGGATCGACCTGGTCCTATCCCTGCTAGATCGCCTGATCCCTTCGGGGTCGCAAAGGAAAGCCCGCCTTGCCATGTGGCAGGGCGGGCTTTTCAAAATCTTCAAGCAAGCGAGGCTGGTGTCAACGCGTTGGTTCGGAGATTCCTTCGCCAGCGGCGACAGTGTCCAGTTCGTCCAGGATCGCGTCATGCGCGGTATCGTCGCCGAGCGATCGTTTCGGAATGGTTCCTTCATTCAGCATATCATTGAGCGCGGAACGCGCACGGCCGACACGGCTCTTGATCGTGCCGATAGCGCAGCCGCAGATTTCTGCCGCTTCTTCGTAAGAAAATCCGCCAGCGCCAACCAGTAATAGCGCCTCGCGCCGTTCGGGAGGGAGCGTAAGCAGAGCGCGGTGCATGTCCGAAAGGTGCAGGGGCTCTTCCTGTCCAGCCGGTTGCGTCAGGATGCGCTCGGCAACCCCTTCGTCATACTCTCCGCGAAAACGGTTGCGACGCATGTCGGTCAGATAGGCATTGCGCAGGATCACGAAGGTCCACGCACGCATCGAGGTGCCGGGCTCGAACCGTTCCTGCGCAGCCCACGCTTTCATCAAGGCTTCCTGCACCAGGTCATCTGCCATGTCCGGTCGGCCACACAGGCCACGGGCAAAGGCGCGAAGATGCGGGACGACTTCTTCGAGTTCGCGCTTGAAATCGGCGCGTTCTGCAGCGGTACGTTTGGGTGTGGGCTTCTTGTCCGCCTTAGTCACTATTGGAACCCCCGCCATCGGAAGGCTCGTCAAGCTTCGATAGCAGGTCCTTGAAGCTGTCCGGCAATGGCTCTTCAACGACCGAATCATAGAGCTGGCGCAGGCCGTTAGCCCATTCGGGCTGGCCTTCCTTGGCTTTCTTCGCACCCGGGTCCGGGGCATCCTTCTTGGACGATTTGGGTTGCATCGCGATTGTAACTGTCCCTCTGCCCGGGCCTGTGCGCCGAGGCGAAATTTGATCCCGTTGAAACGATGGAACGAAACTTGGACTTTATGGTTCCCATTATGCAGGGCCGCAAGCCCGACGGGATTAATAGAGGAATTACCTTGGCTTCTCCGCCATCAGCAACGGTCGGGCGATCCGGCCGGTGGTTGGTACGCTTTCCACGCGCATTTCCACTGGCGATCTTTTTCCTGATTGCAGGGATAACGGTCCTGAGCGTGTTCGCGATCGAGCGGGGCGATAATCGCCGCGAAGAAGCGCAGATTGAACAGACCGCTCGCACGGTGGGATCGAGCCTTGAGCGCAGGGCCAATACCTCGAGCGCCTACCTGCGCGCCGGCGCGGCCCTGTTTGCCACCGTGGATGCGGTTCCGCTTCGCCTGTTTCGGCGCTTTGCCCGCGAGTTGCAGATGGGCAACCAGTTCCGGGTGTCGGGCGGGATCGGCTGGGCTGAGGTCATTTCCAGCAGGAATGCCAATGAGTTCGAACGGCGGATCAGCGACCAGCTCGGGCGTGAGGTCAAGGTCTACAGGATGCCGTCAGGACCGCAGATAGACACGCAGGTCCCGGCTACTTTCAGCCTACCTGTCAGCGAAAGGTCGCAACGCGCAATCGGGTTCGATCTTTACTCCGAGAAAACGCGCCGCGCGACCATGGACCAGGCTGCCACGACCCAGAAACCGACGGCAACAAAAAAGCTGACCCTCGTCAAAGGCAGTCTCGGCGAGCGGCAGGGCTTTCTCATCTTCATGCCCGTGTTCACCTCTGAAAGGGGAGCCCGAACGCTCAAGGGCTTTATTTATAGCCCCTTCGATGCGCAGGATTTTCTCGATTCGACTTTGCAGGAAGGCCTGGTCGGTCAACGCGCGGTGCGACTGTATGACGGCCCGCGAGGTTCCGACAATTTGCTCGCCGCCCACCAGGACGAAAATGGCACGGGAATCGTCAGCACGGTTGAGATCCTTGTCGGGGAGCGTGCGATGACCCTGGAGGTACAGTCAGCCAAGGGCGGCACTCTAACGCCGCTGTCGATGATTACGTTGCTGTTTGGCTTGGCCGTCGCCAGCCTGGCGATGCTGATCGCACGGCTCCTCACGCAGCAGGCATGGGAGGACCTCGCGGCGCTGGAATATTATACCGAGCAGAATTCGATCCGCATGTCGCTGACGCGCGAGCTCAACCACCGGGTCAAGAACACGCTTGCCAATGTGCTGTCGATCATTTCGCTGACCCGGCGCAGGACCGACAATCTGGAAGATTTCGCCGACGGACTTGACGGGCGGATTCGCGCGCTATCGGCTACCCATGACCTGCTGACCCAGTCAGAGTGGGGCACCACGCCGCTGCGCAAGGTGATTGAGGCCGAATTGGCGCCCTATGTCGACCCGGAGGGGCGCGTGCTCGATCTGCAGGGCCCCGACGTTGAACTGGCGCCCAATGATGCGCTTTCCTTCGGATTGGCTTTGCATGAACTCGCCACAAACGCTGCCAAGTACGGCTCGCTTAGCCGCGATGGCGGGACCGTGACCATCCATTGGACGCTCGATGACGATGAAACCGTGTGTGTCCGCTGGCAGGAGTTTGGCGGCCCCGAAGTCCCGGCCACGCGCAAGCGCGGATTCGGTACGGAGTTGATCGAGAAGATTGTCGCGCACGAATTGCGCCACCCCGTGGACCTCGATTTTGCCGAGGACGGCGTGCGCTGCACCCTGCGTGTGCCCGTCCGCAAACCCAGCGAGTTTACGATACGGGCCCCACGCTAGGGCTGTGCAGACTGAAGCGTATTAGAGCGGGCGGCTTGAATTGAAGAACAGCGCCTGGCTGATCGCTGCACGCACGCTCGATTCCTGGAATGGCTTGGTGACGAGATAGGTCGGCTCGGGCCGGTCGCCAGTCAGCAGGCGTTCCGGATAGGCAGTGATGAAGATCACCGGCACTTCGAACTGGCCGAGAATGTCGTCAACGGCGTCGAGGCCCGACGAGCCATCGGCCAGCTGGATATCGGCCAGCACCAAGCCGGGCTTTTCCTTCTCAACAGCTTCTTGCGCCTGCGTCCGCGTAGCGGCGGTGCCGGCGATTTCGTGACCGAGCGAGCGGACAAGGTCCTCCAGTTGCATGGCGATCAGCGGTTCGTCTTCGATGATGAGGACATTGGTTGCCGATTCACGGTCGATTTCCGAGACTGCTTCGCGGACAAGCCCTTCAACATCATCGGTCGACATACCCATGATATCCGCCGCTTCCTCAACCGAGAAATCCTCGAGCGTGGTCAACAGCAAGGCTTGCCGGTTAAGCGGTGTCACGGAGTTAAGGCGATCTGCCGCGGCAGCTTCATGCTGTCCGGGCTGGTCAGGCTCACCTTCCACTTCGAGAAAGCCACTCGACCAGAGGGCATTGAAGGCCTTGTAGAGCGGAACCCGCCCTTCGCCGAGATTTTCGCGCAGCCCCTCATCGGCCACTGCGGCCTCAAGCGTTGCGCGGACGAACGCATCGCCGCTCTGCTGCGATCCCGTCAGTGCGCGGGCATAGCGGCGCAGAAACGGAAGATGAGCTGCGACCTGTTGTGATACGGACATGTGTTCCCTTCCCTAGAGGTGTGGACTCCAACGGCCATGCGCGAGGGTGGTTCCTGCAAGACGGCCGCTCGGTGCAATAAAATTATCGACTCGCCAAAAGTCGGCTTGGGAAAAATAATTTCGCTGAGGCGGGAACTGTTCCGCCCCGGGTGCATTCTCCCTGTATATCACCGCCGAGACCCCCCTCCCGTCCAAACGGCAGGTGATACGATCCCGTAAGGCCCCCGCTTCCCAGTGAAGCGGGGGCCTTCACGTTGGGGCTCCCATATCAGAGCGACTTCTCGAAAATCCAGTATTCACGGTTGACCTTGCTGTTGATCGCGTCAGCGATAGCCTTCATCCCCTGATTATCGTCCAGAATCCAGCCGATTTCGGCCCGTTCAGAGCCAAACCGGTCGAGCGCTGTCTCGCGGATATCGTTGATCATCATGAAAGCCAGCTGGCTGGCGAGACGCGAGTTCTGCACCTCCTTGACCACACCCATCAGCGGGACCCGCATCCCCGCACCTACCGGTTTTCGCATCCAGCGCAGCAGGTGGAACCACCCGAACGGCAATAACCGACCGCCAGTTTTCTTAAGCACGTCATTGATATCGGGGAAGGTCAGCATGAAAGCGACCGGTTCACCATCGAGCTCGCAGATCCGGTTCACTTCCGGGTGGATGATCTGCTTCAGCTTCTTGCCGGCATAGGCAACTTCGGCCTCGGTAAACGGTACGAAGCCCCAGTTCCTTGACCAGGCGTTGTTGAGTATCCTGAGGATGATGTCGATCTCGCGGTCGATTTGCGACAGGTCGACCGGGCGCATCGTGATGCGCGCATTGCGTTCGCCCGACTGGACGATGCGATTGATCAGCGGCGGGAACTCGTTTCGCACGACAATGTCATAGGTTAGCAGCGACTTGGCCTTGGCGTAGCCGGCCGCCTCGATCCAGCCTTTGTAATGTTCCGGATGATGTCCCATCAGGATCATTGGCGAATGGTCGTGGCCGCGCACCAGCAGGCCGGGTTCCTCCCAGATCGACATGGATATCGGGCCGAGCACCCGGGTCATGCCCTGCGCACGGTTCCACTCTTCCGCATGGGTCAGCAGCGCGGCCGCTACCTCCTCATCCTCGGCGTCGAAATAGCCGAACATGCCGGTGCCTGGCCCCATCCCCTGTTCAGGCGGTATTTCCAGCGCGAGATGATCGATATGGGCGGAGATCCGCCCTACCGGGCGATCGCCGCGATAAGCCATGAACAACGCCACCGTCGCGTGTCCGAAGAACGGGTTCTTGTTCGGGTTGATCAACTCCAGCATCTCGGAGCGCAATTGCGGTACCGAATGCGGCACTTGGCGGGCCATGGCGAGACCGAGGTCGACGAAAGCCTTGCGACCGGCCTTGTCGGTCACGGAACGAATTTCTATCTCTGCACCCATCGCTCGCGGCACCGCTCCTGTTCAGCTTGTGGCATCCCTGCGTGTGCATATTGCGCCAAGTCAAGCGATCCAGTCGATTACTCTGTTAGAGATGCCGCGTTTGTCCTTCGCACCCGTGATGGGGTAAAGGCCTTCCATAGATACGAGATCATGAACACCGAACCTTCCTTCGATGCGGCCCAGACCGCACCAATTACGCCCGAACGTGGCTGGCACGCCCAGTTGCCGGACGACAAGGCCATGCTCCGTGCGGCAAGGGACCTGGTGAAAGATCTGGGTGAAGCCAAGGGCGCGATTTACTGGCCCGATATGCTGGCTTCTGTCGGCATCGGCTATGCCGGGATTGCCGCTGCTATCGTGTTCGAGCCGCTGGCCGTCAAGATCGCAGCCGGACTTGTCGCCGCGCTGGCGCTCTATCGCGCGCTGATGTTCATTCACGAACTCACCCACATTCACAAGAAAGCGCTGCCCGGCTTCCGGCTCGGTTGGAACCTGTTGGTCGGCATCCCGCTGCTGACGCCGAGCTTCATGTACGAGGGCGTTCATACACTGCATCACAAGCGCACCCAGTACGGGACGATCGAGGATCCCGAGTATCTCCCGTTGGCGCTGATGAAACCCTGGACGTTGCCGATCTTCGTGCTGGTGGCGCTGCTGGCGCCGATTGCGCTGATGATCCGCTCGGCAATCCTGGTGCCGCTTGGCGCGGTTTTGCCGCCACTGCGCCGCTATGTGTGGGAAAGATTTTCGGCCCTGTCGATCAATCCTGATTTCCGCCGCCGTCCGCCGGAGGGTGATCTCAAGCCGAAAGTCTTCTGGCAGGAGACCGGGGTGTTTATATGGTCATGGGTGTTGATAGGCAGCGTATTCGTGCTCGGCTGGGCTCCGCTGTTGACCGCACTCGCCATTCTCAGTCTGACTGCGCTGCTCAACCAGTTGCGCACGCTGGTTGCCCATTTGTGGGAGAACGAGGGCGAGGCGATGACCGTTACCGCGCAGTTTCTCGACAGCGTCAACGTGCCGCCGCCGGGCAGGATTGCCGAAATCTGGGCTCCGGTCGGCTTGCGCTATCACGCGCTGCATCACCTGATGCCGTCGATGCCGTATCATGATCTGCCCGAAGCTCATCGCCGACTGCATTCGGAACTGGGTGGCGATTCGACCTATCATGGGGCCAATCATCCCGGGATGTTGACGCTCGTCGGGCGGATCGCCCGTAGCACGATGACTGCGGGCCGCCGCTCCTGAGATTATAGAAAAAAGGGGCCACTAGCATCATGCCAGCGGCCCCGTTTCGCACTCTGTCGGAATGCGAGCTTAATTGTTGAGGTCGACCTTGGCTTCGACACCGTCTTCGCTGATCTTGGCGTCTACATCGCCGCCATCGATCTCGACGCTCGAACCTTCGTCGGTATCGACGGGCGTTTCGACATATTGAGTTTCAGCCGCGGTCGGCTGGACAATCGTGGTGTCGCCAGCATCGCCATCGGCGGCTTCAGGCGCATTGGCTTCGGCACAGGCACCCAGGGTAAGCGCTGCGGCGAGGGCAGGAATTGCAAACTTGTTCATGTCATTGATCCTTCGTGGCGACATTGCGGCGAGCAACGGAGCTTTTCCGCATTGGTTCCCGGCTTCAGCTAATCGAGGAACCGGATCATCGCGCAGCGCCGCTCCGCGGGGAGACCATTATCGGCCTCCAGCGCCAATTCGCTCGCCAAGCGCGGATGGGCATCGAGCGCGGTGACTTCCTCGAAGCCGAGACGCTGGTAGAACGGCCCGTTCCATTCGATGTCGCGAAAGGTGGTGAGGGTGAGGGCGACGAAGCCAGAATTGCGGGCATCGACCATGCAGGCTCTTATCAGACCTGCGCCAATACCCCTGCGTTGCCCGTCGGGATGAACCGAAACCTCCCAGATATGCAGTTCCCGTCGGAACGGCTCGGTGGCGAGGAAACCAATCGGGCGTTCGCCCATATAAGCTGCAAGACAATGACCCTTGTGGATCAATGCGCGCAGGTCGCCCGCTGTCCAGGTCTCGTCGAAATTGATCTCGGAAAGATCGGGGTCGCCGCGAAACAATTCTCCTGCGGCGCGCTCGATGGCCGGCCATGCGAGTGCATCGTCCGGCCGCGCCAGACGGAGCGACCAGTCGCTCATTCCTCGGTCCGGATGAGAACAGTCTCGCCTACCAGCAGGAACAGGAAGAACGGCGCCCAGGCAGCAAGGAACGGCGGGTAGCCGCCAAAACTGCCCATGGCCAGCGCAGCATTGTCGACCACGAAATAGGCAAAGCCCAACGCCATGCCGATAACCGCGCGGACGAACAGCTGTCCAGACCGAGCAAGGCCAAAGGCGGCGACAGCGCCCAGCAATGGCATCAGGAATGCCGAAAGGGGCCCCGACAGCTTGTGCCACCACTTGGCGCGCAACTCGGCAGTGCGGCGGCCTGTCTCCTCATAGGCATCGATGGCGCCGCCCAGATCCCAAAACGGCTGGCTATCGGGATCGATGGCCTCGAGCTCGATCTGTTGCGGCGTCAGCCCCTCGCCGACGACCATGGCATCAGCGTTAGTCGTGTTGGCGGTGGCGACCTCGAACCGCTGCGGCTTGTCCAGTTCCCAACCGGGATCGACAAAACGTGCCTGCGGCGAGCGGATTTGCTCGGATATCTGTCCGCCTTGCCCGCGACCATACCAAGTGACTCCGCCCAGCACGATGCCCTTGCCGCTGCCGGTAACCGTGCGCGCAGTGAGAATATTGGTGCCGTCGGTGATGTAGACATTGGCCTTGGTGTCGGAGCCGGGGGGCAGGGCGCCGTATTCAGTCGCCTCCCAAGCCTTGAGCGTCGCGGTGGAACGGGTGACGACCCGTTCGTTGAAGGCGAAGCTTGCCGCTGCCACGAGCGCGGAGGTCAGCAGCAGCGGAGCCAGCACTTGGTGTGCGGACAGGCCCGCTGCCTTCATCGCCACGACTTCGCTGTTCTGGTTGAGGGTGATGAGCGAGATGATTGTCGCCAGCAGGACCGAGTACGGCAGGAATCGCTGGATCAACTGCGGGATGCGCAGGCCCGCATAGGTCAGCAATTCGCTCTGACCATTGCCTTCGACGGCCAGGATGTCCCCGCTCGTCGAAAGCAGGTCGAGCATGATCAACACCAGCACTAGCATCACCAGCATGGCAAGGATGCGCACGATGAACAGCTTGGCGAGATAGAGCGTCAACGTGCGCGAAGGGAAGAAATCGAGATGCATGATCGGCTACTCGGCAGGCTCAGGCACGGTGGGAGAGGCGAAGTCATCGGTCCGATGGCGCCGGCGCTTGAACAGCTTGCCGATGCGCTTGGACAGCTTGGCGAAGACGCTTTCGAGCGCCCCGATCGGCTGACCGCCCGGCTTGTGCGCAAGGGTCCAGTACATCCACACGATCAGCGCGGCGAACAGGGCGAAGGGTCCCCATAGGCCGATGATGGGATCAACCCGTCCGAGGGCGGCAATATCCTCGGCATACTGATTGATCTTGTGATAGCTGACCACCATCACGATCGAAACGAACACGCCTAGCGCGCTGGTCGAGCGCTTGGGCGGGACAGCCAGCGCGACTGCCAACAGTGGCATCAGCAGCATCATCACCACCTCCACCAGGCGGAAATTGAAACTGGCCTGGCTGGCATCGCGCTTGGCCTCGCTCTCGCGATCGCTCCAGCCGATTTTCAACAGTTCGGGTAGAATATATTCGCGCTCGGCATCGCCGCGGGCACGGAATTCCTCCATTCGGGGCAGGTCGATCGGCAAATCGTGCCGGGTGAAACTGAGCACGCGCGGGGTCTGCGCCCCGCCGTTCTTCAGACCGGTATCCTGGATGATGGTGCCATCGGTCAGGCGCAAGATAATGGTATCGACGCTATCGGTCGTGGCGAGGAAGCGTCCCTCGCGAGCGCTGATCGACAGGACCTGGCCCTTCTGGTTGGCGACCCGGGCGAAGATGCCCTTAAGCTTCCGACCGTTGTCTTCGCTTTCTTCGATCCTGAGCGCCATGCGCTCGGCCACGGTGTTGAATTCCCCGACCTTGATCGAAGCGCCCAATGCGCCCGAGCGCAGGTCGTATTCGAGTTGTTCGTAGTAATAGCGGCTCATCGGCTGGATGTAGAACACCAGCGCAATGTTCACGGCGACGAGGATGCCGGTCAGAAAATACGGTACTCGCAGCAGCCGGCCGTAGCTCAGCCCGACACCGCGCAGAACGTCGAGTTCGCTGGTGGTGGCAAGTTTTCGGAAAGCGAACAATATACCCAGCAACAGGCCAAGTGGGATGGCGAGGCTGGCATATTCGGGAATCAGCGCGCCGAGCATCTTGAACACGACGCCGATGGGGCCGCCCTCGACGGCGACGAAATCGAACAGCCGCAGCATCTTGTCGAGCAGCAGCAGCGACGCCGCCAGCACGAATACCGACATCATCGGCACGATGGTCAGCCGCAGGATGTAGCGATCAATCGAGGGAAGGAATTTCAACACCCTGGGGTCAGTCGCTCACATTGTCACCGGGCCGGTATTGTGGCCACCCGACGCGCTCTAGCGGGAAAACGGGTCTAGCGAAAGCGCGGCGAACGCTCTTGCAACTGTAATGATTGCTACGCTTTTTCGAGCGTGCATTGCAGCGGATGCTGGTGCTGCTTGGCGAAATCCATGACCTGGTTCACCTTGGTCTCGGCCACTTCGTAAGGAAAAATGCCGCATACGCCTACACCGCGCTGGTGCACGTGCAGCATTACCCGGGTTGCCTCGTCCAGGTCCATCTTGAAAAACCGCTTGAGGACCATGACGACGAATTCCATCGGTGTGTAATCGTCGTTCAGCAGCAGCACCTTGTATTGGCTTGGCTTTTTGGGCTTGCTGCGGGTTTTGGTGGCGATGCCGACCTGGCCTTCACCGTCGCCATTCTTGGAATCGTCCCCTTCCGTCATCCGCACAAGGCGGCACGGAAAGGCGTGTTCAGGGCGGATCAGGTCAGTCATCACGAGGGGCAATATCGTATCGTCCGCTTCCCATGCAAGATGGTCGATCACGCAAAAGTCTTGCGAGCACCAAATGCGAGAGGTTTCGAGGCCGCTGAACCGTCCAGGATGAACAGACACAGCTCATGAAAAAAGGGCTGGACGGCGATTGCCATCCAGCCCTTCCAGTAATCCAGCCGAGTGGGAGAGGAGAGGGTACCCGGCCTTCAAACTGTTCGCGTATGCTTACGCAGCCTTCGAGAACTTCTCGGCGGCTTCGCTGTAGCGGCTCGAAATCGGAGCGAATGCTTCGTTAGCAAGCTTCAGCCAAGCTTCGGTGTTCTTCGAGCTGTAGGCGACGACGGCGTCGAGATTGCGACGGGCCAGTTCACCCTGCAGCTTGACCAGTTCGGTCGGCGACTTGACAGCAGCGACGAGCTTGACGTCTTCGCGAGCCTGCTCGGCAGCCTTCTTGCTGTTTTCGAAACCTTCGCGGGCCATTTCCTGCACGCCGTTGGCGAGGACCTTGCCCGAAGCAACTACGGCTTCGAGATTGGCCTTGTTGAATTCGACGACATCGCCGGCGAGTTCGGTGCTCTTGGTGTAAGCGCCCTTGAGGCGGGTCTGTGCGTCGGCGGCAAAGGTCTTCGCAGCGTCAGCGATCTTGGTGGTGTCGGTAGCCATGATGGTGTCCTTCAGCTTGGAAACGGTGGAATTGGCGGGCGCGGCCTTCTTGGCAGCGACATTCTTCTTGGTGGCAATCTTCTTGGGAGCGACCTTCTTGGCCGAAACCTTGCGGGCAGCCGGCTTGCGCACGGTTGCCTTGGCAGCCTTCTTCTTGGCGGCTTTTTTCGGTGCCGCCTTCTTGGCCGGTGCCTTGACGGCTTTCGCCACGGCCTCGACCTTGGGTTCGGGCTTGGCGTCCGCTTCCACGGCCTGTTCGACCTTGGCAGCGTCTACTTTCGCGGCGGCAGCCTCGGCATAAGCCTTCTCGGCGGCGGCATCGATCTTGCTGGTGGCATTGTCGGCCATGGTGTTTCGTCCTTGATCTTCGATTGCAGGTTATGTTGCAGTGCACAAAATAGGCATTGCAACTGCGAAGTCAAGGATTTTTTGTGCACTGCAACATAACCAGAAAATCGGTGGCCAAGCAATTGAAATACATGTCTTAGCTTAGCGCCGGTAGGCTAACGGGAGGCGACATACCGCCCTGGAGCATCCTCGATAACCTTGTCGTTCTTGCCCGAACCCGGCTTGCGCTTGCCCTTGGCCTTGATAGTCTTGCTGTCCTGCGCGCGGATCCATTCGATCCAGTCCGGCCACCAGCTCCCCTTGTGCTCGGTCGCACCTTCGCGGAACTCGTCTAGCGTGGCGAGATCGTCCGCCTCGTTGATCCAGTATTGGTACTTGCCGCTTTCGGGCGGATTGACCACGCCGGCGATATGGCCCGAGCCCGCCAGCACGAAGCGGATCGGTCCGGTGAAGTGATCGCGGATCGTCCAGACGCTTTCGGCTGGCGCGATATGGTCTTCCTTGCCGGCCTGGACATAGGTCGGGACCGATACCTTGCGCAGATCTATTGGCGTGCCGTCGGCGCTGAGCGCATCGGGCTCGACCAGCCGGTTCTTGCGGTACAGTTGCTCAAGATAGTCCTTGTGCCACTTGGCCGGCAAATTGGTAACATCGCCGTTCCAGTGCAGCAGGTCGAAGGCCGGATAGTCCTCGCCCAGCAGGTAGTTGTTGACGACGTAGTTCCAGATCAGGTCGGTCCCGCGCAGCAGGTTGAATGTTGCCGCCATGTAGCGCCCGTCCAGATAGCCTTCACCTGACATGGCTTCGATTGCGGCTATTTGCTTGTCGTCGATGAAATGCAGCAATTCGCCTGCCCGCTTGAAATCGACCTGAGCGGTGAAGAAGGTCGCGCTCTTGACCTTGTCCTGTTCGCCGCGTCGAGCGAGGATTGCCAGCGTTGCCGCCAATGTCGTGCCGGCGACACAATAGCCGATGGTGTGGACATGCGGCACGTCGAGCCGCTCGCGAACGTGATCGATCGCATCGATCTGGCTGCGGATGTAGTCGTCCCAGACCACGTCCTTCATCGAGGAATCAGCGGACTTCCAGCTTACCACGAATACTGTCAGTCCCTGCTCGACCGCCCAGCGAATGAAACTCTTCTTGGGGTTGAGGTCGAGGATATAAAAGCGATTGATCCAGGGCGGGAAGATGACCAGCGGCACTGCCAACACGTCCTCGGTTGAGGGCGAGTATTGGATCAGCTGGTACATCGGTGTCTCGTGCACGACCTTGCCCGGCGTCACCGCGATGTTCTCTCCCAGCTTGAAAGCATCGGGATCGGTATGCGTCAGCTGACCGCGGCGCATATCGTTGAGCATGTGCTGCATGCCCTTGACCAGGTTCTGGCCCTTGGTTTCCAGCGTACGTTCAAGGACTACCGGATTGGTGGCGGCAAAATTTGCCGGGCTGAGCGCATCGACCAGCGCCTTGACCGCAAAGCGCAATTGCTCCCGCTTATCGTCATCCACGCCGTCAAGCCGGTCGACCATCGTTTCGAGCTGTTCGGCCATCAGCAGGTAGGTCTGGTGGATCAGGGCAAACACCGGGTTGCTGCGCCAGCGTTCGTCGCCAAACCGGCGATCATTGCGTGGCAGGTCGGGCGTTTCCTCGGAATTGTCGCCGAACTGCCCTCCGAACTTCCCCAGAACGCCCTTCCACATATCCATGGCGTCTCCCCAGAACTGTTGCTGGGCGGCGAGGTCGACCATCGGCATCCTTTTGTGGAAGCTATCGAGATAGGCCATCCAACGCGTCGGGTCGGGCATTTCCTTCGACAATTTCGATGCCTGCTCAGCCTGGAAAGTCAGCCACATCGACTGCATTGTCCCGGCATTCTTGGCCCATTCGCCCAGGTCTTCAAGTTGCGGCACCTGCGTCGGCGCGCCGGGCATCATCTGTCCGAAGATCGTCTGGGTCGCCTCGTCCTGCAGGTCGAACATCTTGGCAAATGCGGCGGTGGGGTCTTTGGTATCGCTCATCAGGTTTCCTTTACCGGGAATTCTTGCGCCAGTGTGTCATGCGACACAAGGATTAAACCCCGCCCGGACTGCGCATACGATTGCCCTGGCCGATTGCAGCCCCTGCAACTTTGGGACACTAAGGTTTTTCTGCAGGCCTGCAGAACCGAAGGTTCACTATAGACGGGACATATGGATACCGATTTCTACCGCATGAAGCGCCTGCCGCCCTATGTCATCGCCGAAGTGAATGCGATGCGGCATGCGGCGCGCAGGGCCGGCGAGGACATAATCGACCTCGGCATGGGCAACCCCGACCGCCCGCCGCCCGCTCATGTCATCGACAAGCTGTGCGAAGTGGCGCGCAAGCCCGATGCCCATGGCTATTCGCAATCACGCGGCATTCCGGGATTGCGCCGCGCCCAGGCCAATTATTACGGCAAGAGGTTCGGAGTCGACATCGATCCGGAGAGCGAAGTCGTCGTGACGCTTGGCTCGAAAGAAGGGCTGGCAAGCCTCGCCACTGCCATCACCGCACCCGGTGACGTGATCCTAGCGCCCAACCCATCCTACCCGATTCACACCTTTGGCTTCATTCTGGCGGGGGCGACCATAAGGTCGGTACCGACGACTCCGGACGAGGCCTATTGGAAGGCGCTGGAAAGCGCGATGGCCTTTACCGTGCCGCGGCCGAGCGTCCTGGTGGTGAATTACCCCTCGAACCCGACGGCCGAAGTGGTCGACCTGGCCTTTTATCAACGGTTGGTGGCCTGGGCGAAGGAGAACCGCGTCTGGGTCTTGTCCGATCTCGCCTATTCGGAGCTGTGGTACAACGACAAGCCCACGCCTTCGATCATGCAAGTGCCCGGGGCCAAGGATGTCGCGGTCGAGTTCACCACGCTGTCCAAGACCTATTCGATGGCCGGCTGGCGCATGGGCTTCGCTGTCGGCAACCGCGACCTCATCGCCGCGATGACCAGGGTCAAGAGCTACGTCGACTACGGCGCGTTCACACCGATCCAGGCGGGTGCATGCGCTGCGCTCAACGGTCCACAGGATGTGGTCGAAGAGAATCGCCGGATTTACCACAAGCGCCGCGACGTATTGGTCGAATCCTTCGGCCGGGCAGGGTGGGACATCCCGCCACCGCCTGCATCGATGTTTGCCTGGGCGCCGATTCCGCCGGCTCTGGCGCATCTGGGCAGCCTCGAATTCTCCAAACAGTTGCTGACGCAAGCCAAAGTCGCGGTCGCACCCGGAGTGGGGTATGGCGAGGAAGGCGAAGGATTCGTCCGGATTGCCATGGTCGAGAATGAGCAGCGGCTTCGCCAGGCGGCCCGCAACATCAAGCGGTATCTCGCCTCGGCCTGAGGCATTCCGGTTCCCCAGCTATCGGAACATCGCCAGATTTGGCGTATTTATACAAGCGGTCCGATTGAGTTGTATGCCATCTTGGGGTACCCGGACCGATGCAGCAGGAGCATTTACCCATGCGGTCGCCACGGTTCAGCGCGCTAACCGACCGTCAACAGGACGTCCTCGTCAGGATTGATCGGCGCATGCCGATCAAGCAGATCGCTGGCGAAATGGGTGTGTCCGACAGCCGTGTAAACCAGCATATCCGCGCCCTGAAGGATGCTTACCAGGTCGAAAACCTGAAGGATCTTGTCGATTGCTACAGGCTGGAAGTGAGGGATTCCGGCGAATCTGCACCCTACAGGAACCTTGCATCCAGAAATTCTCAAGTCCCACAACCAGAGGAAATGGACGATTCGGAAGTCCGGGTCGCACCCGGGGAATTCGTCCTTTCTGATGTAGCGCCACTTGCGATCGAGGCGCCTTGGTCGGTCAGGAACGAGCCCCGGGTCGTCCCCGGGGTGCTCGACGGCGATCATGCTGTCCTCTATCGCCTTGCCGTCATCATTGGGCTGGCTCTTGCGTTTATCGTTCTGGTCATACTGGTGGTGACGGCAGCACTCTCAATGAGTGAGGCGTCGGGAAGCAGAGAGTTCGGACCCCGCAACGGAACCACGCAGACGGAGATGAGCAATCCGGCTGCCTGATCGGAGTGCCGAACCATGTCCATTCGTATCGTCGAAGATGCCCGCCAGATCCGCAAGCAGATCCGCGAAGCCGAAGCCGTTACCGACGAAGCCATGCTGGCTTGCGCCAAGCTCAAGCAGGTGATTCTCGTCGCGCGCCAGAATCCTGAAGTCGGCGTCGATGCTTGCCAGAAGGCGATGCTGCGCCTGATGCAGGCTGAACAGCAGGCGCTGGCCATGTCGACCAATCTGCTGCGCGTCCATGAAGAACTCAACAAGGTCAGCCGCGAATATATGGGACCCGACGAAGAAGGCGAAACCCATATCACGCCGAGCGCAATCGAAGCCGCCGAGCCGGCTGTCGCGATCTGAGCGCGAGCGTCAGGCCGAGTGATGTTCCAGGAACTCATAGAAAGTAGGCTTCTGGTCCAGAACCTCGCTACGGCCCTTCTCTTCCTGATTGCGATTTGGAAAGGGAAGGGCCCTGAGCGGGCCTGCGCCGGAACCATGCTCGCGATGATCCTGGTTGATCGCGGCTACCACGCGGTTTTCGGACCGTCTCCCACCTTTGAAGTGATCGACGCTTGGCACCTGCTGCTCGATACTGGAGCCCTGTTTGCGTTCGTTCTCATAGCGCTGAGGGCGAACCGGTTTTATCCGCTGGTGCTGGCGGCGGCGCAGTTGGTGGCGTTTTCGGCGCACCTCGTGCGCATGATGGTCGAACCGGTTTCCAGCCTGTCATATTTCCTGCTGTACACCACACCGTTCTGGTTCCAGCTTTTTATCCTCGCTGGCGGTTTGGCCCATCACTATCACCGCAGTACGACCATCGGTCGATATCGCGATTGGCGTGACGCTGCCCCTGTCGATCACCGGGCAAGCTTTTCCTGATGGGCCTGCACGAGCCTCTCTCATCGAGCACCGCGCAGGCATTTCCTGCCGCTCGCGGTCTCGAGTCGATGCCGACGGCGATCGCCGACCCGCTGTTCCTCGCTTATCTTCACAGTCGTTTTGCAGATGCCAACGAGGAACGCCTGCATGTCGTCTATTGTGACGACAGGGACCGTTATCTGCATGACGAAACCCTGATTATCGGCGACGATAACTTCCTGGTACTGCGGGCGAGACCGCTCATCCATCACGCTCTGGCGATTGGGGCTGGCAGCATCGTGCTAGCTCACAACCACTTGTCCGGCCAATGCCGCCCCAGCGCGCAGGATATCGTCGCCACCCACCGCCTGCAGGATCTTGGGGCCGCAGTCGAGTTGACGCTACTCGATCACCTGATTTTCACCCGCGACCGGTTTTTCAGCATGGCGGCAGGCGGACTGTTGCGCCGATAGCGGTCCTGCCCGATGGTCCGGGCTGGACAGGCGGCTCCTGATCCGCGATTCCTGCACGCAGACAAGGTTTCAGGAGATCTCCATGAACTTCCCCAACAACGACCGCGTTTCGATCACGCTTGACGATGACGGGGTGGCGCAGGTCCGCTTCGTCCGCGCCGACAAGATGAACGCACTCGACAATGCAATGTTCGAGACGATGATCGCGGCGGGAGAAGCGCTGCAGGATGCTGCCAGCGTGCGGGTTGTAGTCCTGTCGGGTGAAGGAAAGGCTTTCTGCGCCGGGCTCGATCTGTCGAACTTCGCCAATCCCCAGGGCTCGGGAAACGGCAAGCTGACCGACAGGTCACATGGCGATTCGAACCGGCCGCAGCAGGTCGCGACCCAATGGCGCAAGCTCAAGGTCCCGGTCATCGCCGCTGTTCACGGAGTATGCTTTGGAGGCGGTCTGCAGATTGCCAGTGGGGCGGATATCCGCATCGTCCATCCCGCAACGCGGATGGCCATCATGGAGATGAAATGGGGGTTGGTGCCGGACATGGGCGGTTACCAGCTATGGCGTGGGCTGGTGCGCGACGATATCCTGCGCGAGCTGATTTACACCAATCGTGAATTCAACGGAGCCGAGGCCAAGACGCTGGGCCTAGCCACGGAACTTTCGGACGATCCGCTCAAGACTGCGACCGAACTGGCCCGCACCATTGCCGATCGCAATCCCCATGCCATGCAAGCTGCCAAGCGTATCGCCAACAAGATGTACGACCTGACCACGTCGGAAATCCTGATGGAAGAAAGCATCGAGCAGGAGGCTATCATCCGCCAGCCCAATCAGGTCGAAGCGGTCATGGCCGGGATGGAAAAGCGCAAGGCCAATTACACCGACGTTTGACCGGTCGGGGGCAGCGCGGTCGCCGCGCAATGATCAGCCGAACACTGCCACCGCTTGCAGACCGTCCATGACCAACAGCCCATCGGCGTTCCACAGCCGCAATCGCTCGCTTGAATAGCCACCGTCGGCGTGCTGGCTGGCGGTTTCGCCCAGCCACCAGCCGTCGCGCGTGCGCGCGTCTGGCTCGAGGATGTTGAACGACCAGTTGATCGAGCTGATTGGCCCCGGCCGCTGCATCGCCCGCATCGAACCCGGCGGAAGGGTGTCGCCGACCAGGATCAATTGCGATGCCGCATCCAGACCGCTGGCATCCTTGAGCCGGAACCAGCGACGTACCACCGGTGCTCCGGGGCCGCGCTCGTCCTGCCCGCGTCTCAGTTCGAAATTGTTGCGAATGAAGGGCGGCCCCTTGTCGCTCATCACCGTTTCGCACTCCTCGGGCGAACCCGGCCACGGGTCTGCCTTGGGAGCAGGGTGGACCGCATTGGGCTCGCGTGGGGTGCCGAAGAGCCAGAATGCGGTCAGGCCGACCTTGCCCTCGACCAGCAATTCGGACCGCACCTGCGCGACATTGCGTCCCTGGCGGACCATCTCCACCCGCGTTTCAATCTTCTCGCCAACCGGGGCCACGAAGCCGACTTGCCCTGCTCGCAAGGGGGGCAGGTCCGGGAATGCGCGAATGGCCGCCGTATAGGCGACCAGCGCGCTGGCCCCGCCGTAGAGCGTGCGTCCCTGGAGCCAGTCATCGGCAGGTAAGGTGACCGGGCCGCCTTCAGCGGTGATCGGCGCGAGCAATCGAGCGACAGTCATGAACTTTCACATACAAGATCGCTTCCCGCGCGCCACCCTCGAAAAAAGGTCGGGGCTGCGGCATGAAATCGGCGATTGAATTGCAGTGGGAAGGGCGCTAGGTGGCCGCTTCCCGCGCAATGCAGCGATGTGCTGTGCGGGCTCGGCCCGATGGCGGAGTGGTTACGCAGAGGACTGCAAATCCTTGCACGCCGGTTCGATTCCGGCTCGGGCCTCCACTTCTTGCGCAGACATTGCGCTGGAATGCCGCTTTAGCTCAGTTGGTAGAGCACATCATTCGTAATGATGGGGTCAGAGGTTCGAATCCTCTAAGCGGCACCATAACTTCAGCAGGTAAATCGCAGCTCCAAGCCAAAAGGACGTTCGGCTTGTAACGCGTTTGGGGCCGACTTGGGTCAGTCGTGGCTGCAAAAGCAAATTGCCCAACCAAAACCCATACCTGGGTTCTCCGCCTGTTACTGGGACGATGGCTGTCGGTCCGGTTAGCGGATCTCGCACGGCAATTCCCGCCGTTTTGCTATCAACCCAGTTGTGAACATCCTGCAACACCGCGCAGGATCAATCTGCGCAATTGGCTGATGGCAAATCTCTCCATTTCAAGCCAACCAGAGCGAACTTTCTCCGCGCGATCGGACTTCACGGCGCCAGCTTTGTGCTGGCGATGCAGATGTCGGCATTGAAGGGCATCAACCGAGGGCCGCCCTTCTTGTGCTTGGTCAGCAGCGTGAAACGCGAGAAGCCTGGTTTTGCGTATGAGAAGACAGTCGAATCCTCAATTCCGATAATCTTCAACTGATCGTCGACAGGCATCATTTTGAAGGTGTTGGAGGAATTGCATTCCGTGCTTGGCGGGACGGGGAAATCCGGGAGCGTGAACTGAATACTGACCGCACCATGGCTTCCCCTGGAGCAATTGCGGTTGCCGGCGCAGTCCCTCTCTGATGCAAAGACAGATAAGGTGATGGGGACCAGTTCTCCGGACGGCTTTCTCGTGCGTCGGCTATGTATCCATAGGTTTCTTGCGTCTGCCCTTACGGCACGTCCGGCAAAGGTGACGAAGTCATCAACCCTGATACCAACAGGGGAGGTGCCGGCACCTGAATTCGTGGTCCGGTTGAACAACGTGGTTTGGTCTTCAGTATACTGATCCTCCTGGACTCCAACGGGAGGTTCGCTTCCGGAATAGGAGGACAGCGTTACCCTGACCGTGTCCAATTCCGCTGTCCCGTCATTGTCGCCCGTCTCCAGCACCTTGAACAGGCTGAGATTGCGTATTTCGATACGGTATACGTCCGGGGCAGAGCCTAGTGTCTGGTTATCATAAGTAGTTCGCGCGGACACGGCTGGCGGCATGCCCAGGGACAGCACGGCTAGGGCACCCAGAAAACATCCAGATCTGCTGCAGAATTTCATCGCCTGTTCCTTATGGTTTGCGGGTCACCGTCCGGGGATCTTGCGGTCGCGCGGTATCCTGGGGGCTTCCGGCCTGACATCGGGAAGGTTTGGAAGCAGTCTGGTGGCTGATATGCAGATCTCGCCGCTCTGCATTGCCAAGTGCGGACCTCCCGATCCGGAGGCGATTTTTGCACCGGTGCTCGACCCGCTAAATCGCGGCGCAATCGTTTCCACGCTGCGGTCGCTGCCCTGGACAATCGGGCTCAGTCGCATGGTTGCGCCGTTGACAGCCGATATCCGATACGTGTTTTCGGGAATGCATCTCAAAGACCTGGTGGTGGGAACCGGCAGGCTGATATCGTAGGTTACGACACCCGTATTGCCACGCCCGCAGATATTGTCGCTGACGCAATCGAGTTCCCGCGCGTTCACGCTGATCTGGAATACCAGTCGGGGGCCGCCAGCACCCGGCGCGTTGCTTTGCCGCGCGTGCACCCACATGTCGTACGTATTCTCTCTGCCCGGCTCTAACCGGTCGAGATTGACGCGATCACCAATCCCCACGTCGATCACATTCCTGGTCGTGCGCGGCCCACCATTTACGCGAAAGAAGGGGTTAACCTCGGTGACGGCGTGGGACTGGCTGTCAGTTCCGGCCAGTCTGATTTCCAGCTTCTGCAGCTCGCTTACACCATCGGAATCGCCCGCCGACATCGCCAGAAAGGCGCGAAGCGTCCGCAGTTCTATTCGCCAGACGTCGGTGGCCGAACCAAGCGTGTGCACGGAACGTTTCTCCTGCGCCCAAGCATTGGGGGCAGAGAGGAGCAGTGCGCTGGCAAATACCGCGAATGTGATGTTGCGTATCATTTTACCTGACCTCCACCTTTCCGCCCTGATTTAGCTTGATGGCCTCACCAGTGACCGCTCCTTGTAGTATTCGAGAAGCTGTGAAATATTTTTCCCTACTTCTCGTCGACGAATAATCTTTCTTTACCGCGAGCGTAAAATATTCATTTTCTGAAAATCTAATACGCATCACATTTTCAAATGGACGCGTTGAATCCGGTCCCTGCGGCTCAAGTATATCAATGGAAACACCCTTTTCTATCGGAGAAACCTGAACCGCGTAGTCTGTAACAACGCGTTTGCGAAATCTCTTCAAGGGCAAGAAAAAACTGCTCCAGTCGATTTCCGTATTGACGCTTCTGGGGATCGCGAATGCAGCGAGATTTGGCTCGAACCTATTGAGTGGTCGATCAGGCCAGACGCATTGCCCAGGCTCCAATCGTCCATTGCTCTCGTTCCATCCCCTTGTCCCACTCTTGAATGGGATGAAAATGTTCATCACACCTAACTTGGCTTGCATAATCGGTCGAATATCGGACCCTCCCCTGCAGATGAGATAACCATATCCTTCGGCTGGCGCACCTGTTGCACTGGGGCTGAGTGAGGCCAGTGATATTAGTCCCGCTGCGATCAGAATATTTTTCAGTTTCATCTTGAGTAATCCCGGTTCAGTCGCTGATCCGCGACAATGCGTTTTCGAACAGAAGCCGCGCCTTTTCCTTCATGCCCGGATCATCGGATATTATGGTCAGCCCGAAGCTGCCGTTTTCCATGGGTGCGATGTACTGGGTAGCGAAGCCGAATTGGTCTTCCTTCTCGCGCAGCAAAGCCTGTTTTCCCGCCAGTTCGACCGGGGTCCAGCCTTTCGATTTGCGAAATTCATATTCATTCGGTGTCGGCTCGGAGAAGATGAAATCGAGCGAGACCTTGTTCCCCGCGTTGCTGCTGGGGAAGATGCTGGCGATGCAGGTTTTCGCGTTGCTGGCATGGCTGGAGACATTGCCTCCTTCGACTACGCCGAACAGATCACGCAGTGCAGCCTCGCTCCAGATGCCGCAAACATCGAACGCAGGACCCGCCGGGGTTGTCGCGGCTGCCGATACCGCAGGCGCGTTGGGCAGTTTTGCCGCGATCTCGTTCGCGGCAGTGCGCAGCTGGCCAACGGAGGTATAAACCCCGGTTGTCCTGATGAAGATGTAATTGTCATCGAGGTTGAAACCGAAGGCATAGGGCCGCGGATCGCGTTCCTTCCAAGTCGGATCCAGCGCCACTGCCGCATTGCGCCCTGGGCCGGATTGCGGCTCAATGACAGGCGGGTTATCGAGATTATACAGGCGTTTTGCGATCGGCGTTGCTGAAGACGCAGGCTCGACGGTTACAGCTATCTCGAAGCCGATATTGCGGTTCCAGACGCACTCTTCGTTCGAGGCTGTCCGGAGCACAAAATCATCTGCATTCTTGACCGTCGAAATCGCGGTTGCATCGCTGAGAAACGGACAGCTGTCGGCCGCTTGTCGTGGAGCTGCGGAGCTTGCGGCCAGGGCAGCCGAAAGCGAGATAGGCGCAGTTCCAAGTCCGACTGCTGTATCGCTTCCTGGACTATCTCCACCTCCGCTGCTGCTTGCTTCGCTGCAGGAACACAATGCCGCAATTGCTATCAACGACCCTGCAAGCCCAAAGCGAGAGCCTAGCCGTCCGTGGCCTTGGCGGCATACAAAATTGGATGCATGAGCTTGAGCAGTGCGATTAATCATCTCGTTTCTGGCCCCCTCGACAAAAATTCTCGCATCGAACAATGGCAGAAAAAATGGGCGGCCTGAAACTATCAATCATGCCGAAGTACGATTCCACCAGCCGCTGATATTTTTTGTCAAATTCAACAGCAGTAGAGCATGTCAGTAAATTCGGGTCATGCCCCAGATGGGGTATGCGGCGCATTTAATTTGTGTCCGGATTTTGTTTTCGATAGTTATTATACCGAGGGCTATTGCCGGTAATTGACGGTTCGGATGTCGGCTTTGTCGATTTTGGAGGTTCCATGCAGAAGGACCAGCAATCATCGGTTTCCGAAATAATCTCATCGATTTACGCGTCGGCATTGCGCCCGGAGCTTTACCTGGAGTTCTCCAAGGCATGGGAAAGGGGTGTGATCGCACCGATCCTGCAAGGGTCGCGTGAAAGTGTGCCGTCGCGCGTTGAGTTGGAGCAGCATTTCCGGCTGGCGCTAAAGATATTTGAAACCGCAAAAATGACCCGGCGCCAGTCAATCCAGGATTTTCTGGACGCTCAGAATTTCGCGTCAGCAATCGTACGGGCGGATGGGACGCTGATCGCCTCCAATGCGCAATTTCGAGATCGCTTTCAGCTACAAGCTAAGGGGTCAGTCCTCGACAGGATCGAGCGATTGGTTACGGCCGATGCCGGTGGCCTGGACAATGGGAAGAAGTCCGTTTGGCCGGCGGGGGAGGATGTCGCGGTAGCGGCACGCTATCACTTTGCAGATGGAGGGAAAGACATTGTCATTCTCGAGAAACTGCAGGACGAACAATTCACGCAACCGGCCGACGGCGAACAGTTCCTGGTCAAATCCTGCCAGGCAGGATGGACCACTGCCGGAGCGAAAATTCTCGAACGATCATTCGACCTAACTTCGGCAGAATTGGAAATCGCGAAAGAGCTCTACGCAGGACTTCAGATCAACGAGATCGCACAGCATAGGAGCCGGGCGATCGGCACTGTGCGCAAGCAGGTCAAATCTCTCCTCACGAAGGCGGATGCGCACCATCAAAGTGAGTTGATCGGTTTGATAACCGGCATAATGCATGTTGTTGCTGCCAAGCCGGATGATCACACTGTTAGCTACTCGACTGCTCAGCTCGGGGATCAATTTCAGTCGACGACCATCTTGGATCTGCCTGATACGCGAAGGTTGCAGTACGAGCACTACGGCCACGCACAAGGGCTGCCGGTGCTGTTCCTACACGGCCATACTTCGTCAGCAGAACCCACACAGCACCTCGTCGACTGCGCCGCCGAAGCACGATTGCGAATAATTGCTCCATACAAACCAGGGTTGCGGCAAACTTCGGCTGACGATGGGTTGTTTGAACCGATGGCCTTCATAGAGGACTGCCTGCGCGTCCTCGACAGCCTCGGGATAGAGCGTATTCCGATTGCAGGACATGCCATGTCAGGTGTTTACGCCATCCATGCTGCGGCCAAGTTCCCTGACCGGTTTTCATCCGTCGCGCTTCTGGACACCGGGATTCCACTCGTCAAAGAGGAGCAATTCCTACAAATGCCGGAGGGCAGCAGACGGATATTCCATACCGCCTGGCACACCCCGGAACTGCTCTATGCTCCATTTGCCTTTGCCGGCGAGACTTTTGCCCAGAGCGAGGAGCACGAACACACGGTCATGAAGTCGCAATTCGCTGAATCGAAACACGATAGCAAGTTGCTGCTTTCTCCGAGATATTACCGCCCAGCGAAGAACGCGATGGCAGATTTCTTTTCAACGCCAAGGCGATCGGTCGATGAATTGATTTATTGGGTGACTGACTGGACGAAGGCGCTGTTGAAGGTGGCAGATAGTTCGCCTGTTTTGTTCATTCACAGCCAGGAGCATGATTGGCTGCCCTATCAAGAGGTGGCGGAATTCTGCGCGAAAAATCCCAATCTAGAATGCGTTGTAGTAGAAAATACGGCGCAGCTTCTTTTCTACGAAAAAAGCGATCTGCTTTTCCAAGCAATAAGAATGTCGTGCAGCGAGCATCGTGAACCGATTGCGGCCAAGCATCTGGTTTGACCGCTTCTGGGCCGATAACGGACAGTCGAATCTTAGCTAATGATCGAGGTTCGTACTACTTCGTAACGCGCCCTGCCCGCGAGTATGCCGATGACTTCTTTCCACCCGAATTGCTGCCGTTCGGCCACCCTGCGTTGCTTCAGAAAGTCGCCGCTCGTGGTGATCTTCTCCCCGGTGTCCACAAGCTCAAAGGCGTGTGGCGCCGGTCGCTTTTGAAGTTCGTTCCTACGGAAGTGCTTTCGCTAGGAACTCGCTCAAACTGGACCTTCGTTGCGTTTGGGTCTTGCGTGGGTGAGGTGGAATTATCCTCCCACTTAGCGTCCCAAAAACTCAGGAAACCTCGCTTTTTCGGCCCATCTTCCCATGCATTCGTAATGATGGGGTCAGAGATTCGAATCCTCTAAGCGGCACCATACCCTTCAGTAGGACAATTCGAAGCTCCAAGTCGAAAGGCCGTTCGGCTGGTTGTGCGCTTGGGGCTTGCTTGGGTGGGTTTTGGCGGGTGAAAACAAACTGCCCTGAAGCTAGGCCGCCAAACTCGCTTTCTCCAAGTGGTAATGAGCCGGTCGCGGACCTCCATGCTTTCCACTCAGTTGCCGGTCGAGTGCAGGGCCCATGAGTGGGCGCGACTTCTATGCTCATCCACGGAATGGGATGGTTTGAAGCGTCAATCGATGGTTTGAAATCAGTCCAGATGCCATAATCGTCTACTTAAAGTGAGCTTCCTGGAGTCGGATCGCGCCCGTGGGCAAGAAGCGCAAGTTCAGTTCGTGTCCTAATCCCGAGTTTGCGGTAAACGTTATAAAGATAGACTTTGACAGTTCCCTCCGACATACCGAGGGTCTCGGCTATTTCCCGATTGCGGGCGCCCTGGGCGACACGATCGGCGATCTGTCGCTCGCGGCGGCTAAGGGTTTTTAGCGGGTCCGCTGGGGTCCCGTTTACCGACAATTCAAATGCGCGATGCAACAGTTCGGGCTGGATGGCTCGCTCACCCGATTGAATTGCCTCCAGTGCAACGATCAGGGAATCTTCGGCCCCCTCTTTCAGGACAATGCCGTTCACCCCATTTCTCACAGCGTCTATGAGCAGGCGGTCGTCAAGTTCGGCGGTCAGCAACACGACTGGACGCTCGTCCCCAGCGACCCGCAGATCGATCAGGCAATCGACGCCGTTTTTTCCCGGCATTCGAATATCGAAGATACAGATATCAGGATTGTGCCGCTTGACTGCGGCCATTGCATCGTCTCCCCGGGAGGCGGTGGCGACGATCTTGAAATCGGTTCCGCGAAGGACAGCGGCCACCCCCGCGCGCAAGAAAGCATGATCGTCCGCGAGAAGGATGGTCGTCATGACAAGGCAGGCCCTGGAAGAACCATCGTCAATTCCGTGCCCAGTGAGCTGCTCTCAAGGTTCAAAGTCCCTCCTATTTCCCTGACACGCTCCATCAACGAGCGGGGAGGCACGCCTATTACCTCATCGGGAAACCCGCTGCCATTATCCCTAACACTTAGAACCAACTCTCCAGATTCGAAAATCCCCCTGACAGTAACTTGGGACGCCGATCCATGGCGCACGGCATTTGCCACTGCTTCGCGGATGAGGTTGGTTACCTGGTGTCTGAAATCGCGATCTGCCGCTGCGCGTGAATCGATCTCGAGATCGAGATCGACATTCCAAGCCTGTTCGAGTTCGCCGGATAGCAGGATAAAGGGCTGGCAGTGTTCATCTGACCCTGCGAGGCTATCACGGTTGTTGCCGCGCAACTGGCTGATAAGCCGGCGGACCGTCCTCTGCTCGTTGAGCAAAGAGCGCTTGAGTGACTTGATTTCAAGATCGGGGTCACCTCCACTCGCAATATAACGGCGCAACCCTTCCAGTTGCATCCCCATGGCTGCAAATGATTGCGCCACGGTGTCGTGGAGATCGCGCGCCACGTTTTCCCGCATTCGCGCGATAATGGCGGCCTGCGAGAGTTCCATCGTCGCCTGTCGATCCAAGGCGTTGCCGATTTCGTTCCCTATGAAACCAGAGAGTTGGATATGGTCCACCGAAAGGCCTGGGGCTTGGGCTAGGAAAATCTCGCCCTTTCCGAGCAAGCTGTAACAGGGGATCGCCAATCCGCTTCGGATCCCGACACTTTCGGCGAGAACCTCTTTGCCCGATGGTTCATACCGGATTGGCCGGCCACCGACCCACATTATTCCCCGATTGCGTTCGCAGTCGAACAAGCGTGGCGAATCCCCGAACGAAGCATCGAGCGCTATATCAGGGGCATCGAGACGCTTCCTATCGGGCTCCAACCCGATTGCCTCGACTTCCAAGCCAGGCTCTTCGCAGTCTCGCCATAGCATGGCCCCCGAACCTGCATCGAACTCCGCCTTGGCATAGGTCAAGGCATTCAACAGCGTTTCCGATCGCGATGCTCTCTCAGGAAGGTTGGGCATCCGCGAATAAACTGGCGATTGCCGCTGCAAGCCGAACCAGACAAGTATGAGACCGAGCACCGCCATGTAGGTCACACGTCGACCGAAGCGATACTCGTTGAAGTCGAAGGAGAGGGCGTCCAACCCAAGCCCGACGACCAAATACAAAGTCGTGGCTACGAGGCCGGTCACGATCGTATTTCGCCAGCCCCACCGGATCGTGGAGGAAAGCATCAGGAAAGCAAAAAAGGCCAGGAAGGGACTGATAAACTCGTCAACAGAGCCTTCGGTGAAATAGATGGCTACCAGAAAGGTGATGATGTCCAGAACATGCGTTATTCGGGCGGCGCGGAAATCGAACCACCAGCTTATCCATGCAACTCCCATCAGCAGAATGGAGAGAGCAAGATAAAAACCGAGGATTAAGTAACCAAGCGTAGCGGATCGAACCGGCTGAGCAGGATCAATCCAGAGCGCAACAAAGAATGTAACTGCAAGAAGAAGGCGGCAAAGAGCCACTACCCGTCCGGAGCGGTTGCGAAAACTCAAACCGGAAGGAAGGACAAAGTCACGCGGCATAGTGGTCACACCCCCGACGGTTCGGCACCATCTCCGCCGACCGTTTCCGTTACCCCGCTTCTCCCACGGTGCCAATGATTGGTTCTTCTGGCGGAAGGATCACGAAATGCCGTTGCATTTGCTGTCAGATGAGCTCGTTTAGGCCCCACGCGGGCTGATCAAGATTTCCTAAGTAATTCCAGGCGATTGGAACACTGTCCTTTCGTAATTCATCTTCACCTGTCTCGGGGGGAGAAAAAGCAGCTGGACCTGATGGCGATAACGCATCGTAATCGTAGCTGTGGGCAACCCGCCGGAAGTCGCGCGCGCCACAGTCAGAGCTTCGATTTGTTGCTTTGCGATCCCGAAGGTCTGGCTTCTGACCCTGGCAACTATTTGTGCGTCTGTGGGGCGGGGGTAGATGGTCGCGTAGCGGGCGCCGCTTTCGACTGCCTGCCGCATGCCGGCCTGCGCCATCAGGGCCGCGCCAAACTCGAAGCTTGCGAACGCCAGCGATAGAAAAATCGGACCGATGATCGCAAATTCTATCGAGGTACCACCCCCGCGGTCGCCAGCAAGGCGGGATAGAAGTTTGATCATTGCAACCGCACCGTCGATCGGCCGGTGAAATTGATCACCTTGTATTTGCTGCCCAGCACCGGCGCGAACATCGGCCGGTAGAAATTGTCGACCTCAACTGCGGCATAGCGGGCAGTTTCCTGACCTTCCAAGCATACATCCTCGTAAGTGAACTGCTTCACACCAGAGCATTCCATCCAGAGGTTGGTTCGAACCTGAGCCCGTTGTACCGAGGCGGCAACTGCCGCCTGACTTGCCATCGCGTCACGGTTTGTGTCGTTCGCTCCGGCCTGTGTGGCAAACTCGATCGCTCTAGCGGCAGCTTGCTGGGTTTTCACTTTCGTGGAGAATCCCAAGCTGAGGTCGACCATTCCGCAGAACAATGCGAGCATGAAGGGAGCCACAAGGGCAAATTCGACGACTGACGTTCCACGCGTGTCTACGGCCAGCGAGTTCATGATTTTGAACATTGTTTTATCCTACTAAAAAAACACGGGTTCCGTCGAAGGACTTAGCGCCCGAATTGGTGGGACACTGGTTCTGGATCCTTGCGTTGCCGATGAACGTCACTCGTCTGCTCACGAGCTGTAGGCAGCGGGTATCCATCCCGGCCGTGCCGGAAAATGTGAGCCCTTGTGATGGCAGGTAGAAAGCGCCCTGTAGCCGCGAAGTAGCGTTACCGTTTACCTGGTTGTTACTTGCGTTGGTGGCGCGCCTGTCTTGATAGAGAAGAACCCCAGCGAAGGTTCCGCTGGTACTTGCGCTTAGCTGAAGCGTCGCGCCACCGTTGATGTTGACCGTAGCAATGGACGAAGGGTTGCTGGCGGCGGTGCTGC
Source organism: Qipengyuania sp. CAU 1752 (assembly GCF_054482615.1). Taxonomy (NCBI): domain Bacteria; kingdom Pseudomonadati; phylum Pseudomonadota; class Alphaproteobacteria; order Sphingomonadales; family Erythrobacteraceae; genus Qipengyuania; species Qipengyuania sp. CAU 1752. Next base: position 821,788 of record NZ_JBTLRE010000001.1, read on the forward strand.
TGGTCAGGACGAATGTGACATTGTCGCCAATAACTACTCCCTGGGCCCCAACCGACAACTTTCCGCCATCGATATAATAGGTGCCCGGCGTAAATCGCACGGTCCCCTTGATGTCCATCCCACGATAGCATGCGGATCCGCCCGGGGCGTTTACGACGATCGAAGAGTTAGGGTTCACATTCAGGATTGGGTTGCATGACGTGATGGCCGGGTTGGCCAACTTCGTAAACGGATCAGACTGCGGAAGGGAATGCCGGAGGAGAACGGTATTCGGAGCGAAGCTCCCGCTTGCTGGGATGCCGCCCACCGCACTTATCGGCGAGGCCAATACGTAACTGCTCCCCCCGGCCGATACTGCCGCCGTGGCGGGCGAATTTGTCGCTAATCCGCAGCCCATATCGACACTGGCGTTACCCTGGAGGGTTATCCCGGTGGTGTTTGATCGTTCCAGCGAGACTACGCAAAACGTGCCTTCTGTAACCGCTGAAGCGGTCGCCTCAGCGGAGATGATCGGCGTTTTCTTCAGGAACATACTCGAGAGGGGCAGCGTTCGCGACGTTTGCAGACGCACTCTGACGGCACTTGAATTGCCAGCGAATGTGCCACTGGTTGGCGCGTTCTCGATCACCGGGCTGGCGCTGAGCACTACGAGATTGTCGCGCTGAATGGAGGCCAGGGCGCTATTCCTTGCGTTTGCGCCCTGCATTCTTGCCAGCGCGCCAGCCAAGGCGGCAGAATCGGCCTGCCGCTGAAGCATCCGCTGCATCAATGTCCACTGGATCATGTCGATCCCCAGTCCACCGGCCCCGAGCAAGAGTGGCGCCATCAGTGCTGTGAGGATCATCACGTTGCCATTCTGATCACGAAAAAGCTGTTTCACGGCATGTTTTCCTTTGAACAGCATTCTCTATCAGGGACATCACTGAACCCTTGCGAAAACCCCTAACCTCTAGCCATAAATTGACTAACTAAAGTTGTATCGACGCGGGGAAATGGAGCGGTGCAATATCGTGAAATCAGCCCTGCCGTCCCATGGCGAGGACCGGGATGGGCACCGCGATCGACCCGCGCTTGCCTAGCCGGATGACCGTCCCACCGCCGCAATTCTATGTTGGTTTACGTATGGAATGACGGGCGTCCTAGGGAAACTCTACGGCTTGCCTCGAAAGGACAAGCAAACATGGCCAGCACACCGCCACACGAACCCGATCGGATCGACCCGCAATCGCCGCCCGAGAGGCCGGCCGTGCCGGACGACCCGGCCCCGCCACTGACACCCGAGATTGATCCGCCGACACCGGATTTCGATCAGCCCGACATCAGTCCGGACGAGTTTCCCCCTGCGGACGGCTTTAGCGCCGTTCAGCCCTGACCCTAGTGGTAAAGAAACAACGGGACTGTCGGCGCGCTCAGCATGTCGCGTGTAACCCCGCCCAGGATCCGTTCCCGTAAACGCGAATGGCCATAGGCGCCCATCACCATGTAGGCGGCGTCGCGTTTCTCGGCTGCATCAAGAAGGGTTTCAGCGATCGATGAACCCGCGGCATGCGGCAACTCGACGATGCGTGCTTCGACCCCGTGACGGGCGAGATACTTGGCTGCGCCCATGGGCGGCATGTCGAATAAATCATCACCTTCTCGCTCGCGAACCGTGAGGATCTGGACGTTCGCAGCGCGCGTCAGCAGTGGCATGGCTGCACGCAGCGCGTGCGCCGCCTCGGGGCATCCGTTCCAGGCGACGACCGCGGTGCTGTCGGGCTGCAAGCTTTTCACTGAGTTCGGGATATTGAGGATGGGTAAACGGACTTGAGACACCAAGTCTGACACCAGCTTAGACGGCCGGTCCGGGCTTCCCAGCGGGTCAGTCGAGCCGATGACCAGCAGATCGTGGAGCGGCGCGATGCGCGGTATCTGGAACTGGGCCAAACCACTCGTACGAATCCAGTCCCATCGCACGTCTTCCTTGGCCAGCCGGGCCTCGAGGCGCTGGCAGATTGCCTTCGCATCCTGTTCGAGTTGTGAAGCGAGTTGCGCCGTGACCGGATAATAGAAATCGCCGGCGACACCCAGATCGTAGGGTGTGGCCTGCAGGCAGGATAGGTGGCCGTCCAAGGCGCGGCACAGGTCCAGCGCAACCTGCAACCTTGCTTCGAGACCAGCATCGTCATGAATGTAGAGCAGGATCGAGCGCATCGGACTTCCCTTCAGTTGACCGCAGTGATGACCGGTTAGGAGGATAGGCTCGGAGGGACGAACGCAATTACGCAAATATCCTGAAGCTGACCTGCGTAGGTTTGCGTATTTTTCTGCCCAACGTGCGATCGCACATTGCTGGGGGTCTATCTCTGCGGGGAACTCCATGAGCATCTGGAACATCGTCAAACTGGAATTGGGGCGGACTGACGAATTTCCTTCCGGTTCTGCCAGCCGGACCTATCTGATCCGCATCCCGCTGGATGATAACGACCTGATCGATGAAGCGGCGCGGGCCGAGAGTCCAGGCCGCGCAACGATCCGACGGTTCTGGCCCAACGAGGCCGATCAGTCAGGTTACCTCCTCAAGGCGAAGAACGGCTGGGTTTTCTCCTACGCGGTTGGCGAAGATGATGACGAGAACCTGTTTCATCTCGAGAACCATCCCGTCAGGCAGGGGGAGTATCTGACCGTTACCGAACCGGATGGGGATCGACTGCCGTACAGGATTGCGTCGGTTACTCCGACTTAATCACGCATTCTACAAGCGATCCTGCCAGCTTGGCCGCTCCCTAGTCAGCCTCGCCCGATTCGGCGGCGAACGCGATGCGCAACAGGTCGGACAGGTTGTGGACTTCGAGCTTGGTCATCAAGTTTGCACGGTGGATCTCAACCGTACGGGGGCTGATGCCAAGATCGTATCCGATCGTCTTGTTGGGATAGCCATCAACCAGACCCGCAAGCACATCGCGTTCTCTGGGCGTCAGGCTGTTGAGCAGCACCCGTGCCTGATTGCCGCGCGAGTGGCGCCGATCGGTTTCCTCCAACTGGTGCTGTGCGTGCTGCAGGGAATCGAGCAGGGTCGCTTTCTCGAACGGTTTTTCAATGAAATCGGATGCCCCGGCCTTCATCGCCTTTACCGCCATATCGACATCACCGTGACCGGTCATGAGCGTGACAGGATAATTCACCCCCCGTTGGTTCAGTTCAGCCTGAACTTCCAACCCGTCTTTTCCTGGCATCCTGATGTCGAGCAGAATGCAGCCAGGCTCCAGGTTCTGGACCTTGGACAGGAACTCGTCGCCCGAAACAAACATCTCGACCTGATAACCGGACGTCTTGAGCATGAAACCGATGGAGCGCCTGACGCTGTCATCGTCATCGATCAGATAGACAGGGCCCTTAGTCATCTTCCGATCGTGTCCTTGCTGTGATGAGGGAAAAGTGAAACTGCGTTCCGCCCATCGGCGAAGGCTCCGCCCAGATCTTGCCGCCATGGGCGTTGACGATGGTATGGCAGATTGACAACCCCAGCCCCATGCCGCTGGCCTTTGTGCTCACAAATGGGTGGAATAACCGTTCGGCGACGTGCTGATCCAGTCCCGGGCCACTATCACTGACCGTTACGACCATCATGTCGTCTTCGCCAATCGCGCTGGAAATTACCAACCGCTTGATGGGGCTGTCGTTCATGGCCTCCAGTGCGTTGCGGATCAGATTGACCATTACCTGTTGAATCTGGACCGCATCAACCAGCACTCGGTCCTCTTCGTCAGTCAGCAATTCCTCAAAATCGACATCGCGGGCGTCCCCGTTGATGAGCGCAAGAGCGGTTGCCTCCTTGACTAGTTTGCCAAGGCGAACAAATTTGCGGGTCGTTTCGCCGCGGGCGATAAATTCGCGCAGCCGTTGGACAATCTTGCCGGCACGAATGCTTTCTGCCGCGCTATTGTTTAGCGCCTCGCGAATGTCGGCGAGATTTTCCGTGTTTGACTCATCCAGCAAATCGCGGGCTGCCTCCACGTAATTGGTGATCGCCGTCAGCGGTTGATTGAGTTCATGCGCAATCGACGTGGCCAGCGTACCCATCGCAGAAATGCGCGAAACATGAGCGAGGTCGGCTTGAAGCGAATGGAGTTGCTGTTCGGTTTGGCGACTGTCGGTCAGATCGCGGATAAATCCTACGAAGACCCGCTGCTGGTCCATGTTGACCTCGCCAACGGACAGATCGATCGGAAACATCGAACCGTCGCGTGCTCTGGCGGTGGTCACGCGGCCAATGCCGATGATGCGCCGCTCGCCAGTCGTCAGGTAGTGCGATAAATACCCATCATGCTTTTCGCGGTCGGGTGAGGGCATGAGCACGCTTACATTCTCGCCCAGCACGTCTGTTTCGGCATAACCAAACATTCGCTCAGCGCCCTTGCTGAACGACAGGATATGTCCGGCTGTATCGATCACCACCATTGCATCGGGAACCGTATCGATCAGCGCGTGCAGATCGGTCGGGCCGCGAAAGGATTGCAGGGCATCATCGGCTCGGCGCGCCGGTTTTTCGGTCATGGTGAGGGAGTGCCAATGTAAGCGAAGATTGACAATAGGCGTCTGCCGACCGGTGATCATGGCACGAGGCCATTGGTCTTCTGTGCTCCTGATTTAAGGGGATATCCCTATTCCCCGGGGCATGAAGTATCGTGACACTGGCCTTATGCGAAGATTGCTTCTCGCCCTGACCTTGGCTCTTGCCTGGTCCAATCCATCGCTTGGGCAAGACCAGCCCCCTCCTACAATTGCACAATCGGCATGGCGTCCTGCGCAAGCCAATACCCTGCTGCACTGGGTCCTGAGGGCCGATGAGGAAGCCATCGCACTGCCCAGCGGGATCGAAGCCGACTTGCGCGCAGCGCTGAACTCTCCCGATCGCCAGCGCATCGACAAGGCCGCAAATGCGGCTGCACTGGCCTTGCTGCGGGCCTATCACGGAAGATGCTGCGGGCCGTCGCTGCCGCGCAACTGGCATATATCGCAAACAGTTTCCGACGCAGAATTGCGGGCGCAACTGGCAACTGCATTGACCGAAGGCCGGCTTGACCGGATGTTGCGCGCAAGCCGTCCGAACCACCCCCACTACCGCGCATTGGCAGCAGCCTATTCAAGCGAGCCCGATGCGCCGCGTCGCCAGCTGCTTGCTCTCAATCTGGCACGTTGGCGCAGCCTACCTCTGCCCCGAACGGGTCGCTATCTAATCGTCAATGCGGCGGCGCAGGAGCTGACGATGTGGGATGGCCAGGCGCAGGTCGACGACTGGCGGGTCATCGTTGGGAAAACCTCATCTCCCACACCGGTGTTTTCTGTCGATGTCACGGGAGTGGTGATCAACCCGTGGTGGATCATCCCGTCCAGTATCGCGGCCGAAGGGATCGGCGCCTTTGTGCGGCGCAGCCCTGCGGCCGCCCGGGCGAAGGGTTATATCTACAGCAACAGCCGTTATCGGCAGATGCCAGGGGACAATAATGCGCTGGGCCGCATGAAGCTGGTGATGCCCAATCGCTTCACGGTGTTCTTGCACGATACGTCCAATCGCGAGCTTTTCGAGAAGGCCGAGCGTACGCTGAGTCATGGCTGCGTGCGAGTGGATCGCGCGTTGCAATTTGCCGGGACCCTGCTGTCCGGAAGTGGCTGGGAGCAGGCCGAGGTAGATGCTGTCGTGGCCGCGAAGAAAACGCGCACGCTGGCCTTGGCGCGCCCAGTTCCGCTGTACATCGCCTATTTCACGGCCGAGCCCGCCGGTGAAGGGGCGATCCGCTTCTTGCCGGATATTTACCGCAGGGATGGCGTCGCTGCCCTGAAACTGCCCGCAAACCGGCCCGACTGACCAATGTCCGCCGCTGGCCTGTATTTAGGGATATATCCGTATCGCCGGCCGATTGCGGGGCACGTAACCAATCGTCCAGAGCAACCGTCAAGTCAGAGGATCGCATCGTGGCCGTATTCGAAAAGGGCGGCCAGCTCGATGCACTCCTGGATGCCGGACTGACCCTGACTGATGAAGACAAGCTACAGCAGATTTTCGGCGTTTTTGCGACCCGGCGCCGAAAACAGCCACCCCCGGCTCAACTGAGCCGGGGGTGGTATTGGACTGATCCGAGAAGGACATTTCCAATGCTCAGGTTTGGACAGTCAAGAACAGGGGGCTGAGCGCGAGGCCGGTTCGATGGATTTAGTCGTTTTCAGCACGAAATCTTACGATCGCCGGTTCTTGGAAGAGGCCAATGCGACTGCCGGATCGCCGCACCGGATCGTTTTCCACGAAGCACGGCTGGATGCCCAGAGCGCTATTCTGGCGAAAGACGCACCAGCGGTCTGCCCTTTCGTCAATGATATCGTCGATGCCGCCACCTTGCGTGTCCTGCATCAGCACGGAGCGCACCTGATTTGCCTGCGCAGCGCCGGCTTCAATCATGTCGATCTGAAAGCTGCTGGTGAGCTCGGCATGGTCGTTGCCCGTGTGCCTGCCTATTCTCCCCATGCAGTTGCCGAACACACAATCGCGATACTCCTCTCCCTCGTGCGCCAGATCCACCGTGCCTATGCCCGGGTGCGGGAGGGAAACTTTGCGCTCGACGGGCTGCTCGGCTTCGACTTGGCGGGACGGACAGTCGGCATCGTCGGAACGGGCAAGATCGGGCTCTTGGTGGCGCAAATGCTGGACAGGTTCGGCTGCAGGCTTCTGGGGTGCGATCCCGACCGGTCCAGCGCGTTTCCCGGAGAATATGTGACCCTCGACCAGCTGCTGCAACAAAGCGATATCATCAGCTTGCATTGCCCGCTCAATTCCGGAACCTATCATCTGCTCGATGCCAAAGCGATTGGGCTGATGAAAGATGGTGTGACCCTCATCAACACCAGCCGCGGGGCAGTGATCGACACCCGAGCTGTGATCGGCGCGCTGAAAACCGGCAAGATCGGACTGTTGGGGCTGGATGTTTACGAAGAAGAAGACGAGCTATTCTTCGAGGATATGTCCGAGCAGCCGATCATGGATGACGTGTTTGCGCGCCTGCTCACCTTTCCGAATGTCCTGATTACCGGCCACCAGGGCTTTTTCACATCTGATGCACTCAGCGCGATCGCCGCCACGACCATTGCCAATGTGACTGCATACGAACGCGAGGGGGCTCCGCTTCATCCGGTTGAGTTGCCGCCTGGCTGACGAGGAAGGGGAGACTTAGCCGGCTCGGAACCTGCGGTTATTCCCGTAATGCGCACGTCTTTGGCTCAGCCTAGCATTCCGGCTCCGCTCTTGGAAAGAAGGGAAAGGGAAGCGCCATGAGTACCACCGGAATGGACGTATTCGACAAGACCCTGCAGGCAACGCACATCTGGCTCGACGAGATCATGGACGACATCGGTCCTGACCGGGCGCTGGCTTGGAAGGTTCTCTCCACTGTTCTGCAAAAATTGCGCGACCGTTTGCCAATCGAGCTGGCTGCACATCTGGGCGCACAATTGCCTCTGCTCGTGCGCGGTGCCTACTATGACAAGTTCGATCCGACCAAGATGCCTGCCGACTGGCATACTGCCGATCAGTTCCTGGACGAAGTTCGTGATGGTTTGGTCGGCTCGCGCTCTATCGGTGCGCGGGTTGCTGTCGATGCCGTGTTCGGTGTGCTCGACCGCCATTTGTCAGAAGGGCAGATCGACAAGGTTTATCGTTCGATGCCCAAGGGTATTCGGGGTTTATGGCTGGAACCCGAGGCTTAGCCCAGCCGAGAGAACCTTGACCATCAAGCTTTGGCAGCATCACGACGAAACTGCTTCTTTTTCTGTTTAGAGTCCTTATAGGATTCAAGTACTTGGCGCATTTCCTCTATGGCTTTTTCGCGCTGCTTCTTGCCGCGAATTTTTGCCAGTTCCTGCTTCAGGCTGGTGCTGAATTGGGCATAGCTGTTTTGCCAGTCACGACCGATTGCCTCCTGCAATTCTGCCGAGCCTGTAGCGGTCCGCTTCGCCGGTTTACCAGGTGTCAGACCATAGCTTTCGCCGATTTCAGGAATGCGGACGGACAGGTCGGGGCTGCGCTGCTGCAACAACCGCCGCATTTCCTCTATCGCGTCGCTTTCACCGTGCGTCAGGAACACGCTTCCAGAGATCGGCTGGCGCTCCTCGATCCAGTCAAGCAATTCGCCTTGGTCGGCATGGGCGGAATAGCTGTCGATCCGCCGAATTTGGGCACGGACCCTGACGTCGTTACCCGACACGCGCACCGTCTCGGCACCATCCAGGATCACGCGGCCAAGGCTGCCTTGCGCCTGAAACCCGACAAACAGGACCGTCGAATCGCGGCGGTGCAGGTTATGGGTCAGGTGATGCCGGATGCGGCCACCTTCGCACATGCCCGACGCGGCCAGGATGATCGCGCCAGATACCGAATTGAGGCGAATGGATTGCGCCACATCGTTGACCAGATGAAACGAGGGATAATCGAAGATGTTCTCTCCGCCTGTATCCTCCAGTTCCGCGGCATAGCTCGCAAAAACGCCGGTAACCTTGTTTGCCAGCGGGGAATCCACGAAGATCGGCACCCCGGCAATCGCCCCCGAGCGAGAGAGATTGATGAGGTCGAGCAGTAATTCCTGGGTGCGCTCAAGCGCAAAGCTGGGAATGATCAGATTGCCGCCGCGCACGATCGCGCCGCGGACCTCGGCTTCCAGCAGCTTGCGCCTTTCCTCCAGAGTGATTTGCGGCCGCGCACGATCACCATAGGTAGATTCGCAAATAACATGGTCGAAACCCGCGGGTCCCGCCGGATCGTGATAGAATGCCTTGTTGTCCGGCCCCAGGTCGCCTGAACACATGATCCGCACGCCGCCGCTCTCCAGCTCGACCGATGCGGAACCCAGAATGTGGCCGGCGTTCCACAGGCGGCTACGGAAACCGGGCGCAGGTTCGAACCATTCTTCGAGATCGATCGGCTGGCATCGGCGCCAGGCATCGAGTGCGTCCTGTTCGGTATAGATCGGTTCGAACGGCAGATCGCCTGCGCGATCGCGCCGCCTGTTGTGGCGCTGCGCATCGGCTTCATGGATCCGGCCCGAATCCGCAAGCATGTGTTCGAGCAGGTCGGCGGTTTGTCTGGTGCACCAGATCTTGCCCTTGAACCCGCGCGATACGAGTTTCGGGAGCAGGCCACTATGGTCGATATGCGCATGGGTGAGAATCATCGCATCAATGCTCTTGGGGTCGAAATCAAAGTCGCTGGTGTTGAGCATTTCCAGCGACCGCGATCCCTGGAACAGGCCGCAGTCGACCAGGATTGCGGTATCGCCATAGGTAAAGCGCATGCAGGACCCTGTGACCGTGCGTGCGGCACCGTGCAGATTGAGCGACAGGGATTTTGTCATGCGTCGACTGAACTGCGGACAAGAGCCAAATCGTGCACTTCAAGCGTGTCAGACGGGGCTCTGCTCATTTTGGTTCCTCCACAAAGAACTTGTCGAACTGTCTAGGTGCGATCACCTCTCGCAAGGATAAGGGAAGGTCCGTAGCTGTCACGGGAGTCGCAACAGCACACCAGACTAGGGTAAATACGGATGGCTGGCTGTCACGTCGCAAGGCAAGTTTGCCCACTGTGGTCAGGAGTGTCTGAATGTTTGCCTTGGAAGTGCCAGCAAAGTCTGCCTCCTTAGTCAGGTCGGTTGCCGTCAAGGAGCGCCCAGCCGGATGACGTCTGATAGCCGGGCTTGGCACACGCTCAGCGCAAGCGAAGCCTTGAGCCTTGCGGGATCGACACAGGCCGGTCTCGACGAGACAGAGGCCGGCACGCGTCTCGCCACTTACGGTCCCAACCGCCTCCCGGAAACCGGCCGATCCAGTCCGCTCGGCATTTTCCTGCGCCAGTTCACCAACCCGCTGATCTATCTGCTGATGGTGGCCGGGATTTTTTCTCTGGCGATCGGCGATCGCTGGGACGCGATTTTCATCTTCGGTGTCCTCACCACCAATGCGCTTATCAGCAGTTATCAGGAGTATAAGGCCGACGAGAGCGCGCGCGCGCTGCGGGAGCTGGTGCCGCAGATAGCGCGGGTCCGGCGCGAGGGGGCCGCGCGAGAGGTTGCTTCTGCTGACCTCGTGCCGGGCGATATCGTGGAACTGGAAAGCGGGATGAAGGTGACCGCAGATATGCGTCTGCTGTCAGCCTCCGGTCTGCGCGTCGACGAGTCGTTGCTGACCGGGGAATCATCACCGGTCGTGAAGGATGCGGATGGCACCCTCGGGGAAGACACCTCGCCCGGCGATCGGCTGACGATGGTCCATGCAGGAACAACAGTGGTCGAAGGGCGCGGAATTGGCGTCACTGTTGCTACCGGCGTGACGACATTGCTTGGCGAAATCGGAACTACGCTGGCAAGCGCAACGCGCTCCGCGGTCGATACGCCGCTTGTCCGGCGCATGGCCCTGCTCGCCCGGCAGATCGCTATCGCCACAGTGATCCTGATTGCCATCCTCTCGGTCTTGCTGGTTGTTCGAGGCGAAGGCGCGCGTGACATCGTGCTGCTTGCAATCGCGCTTGCCGTGGCGGCCATACCGGAAGGATTGCCGATTGCCGTAACCGTGGGCTTGTCCGCCGCGGCTCGCCGCATGGCCCGGCACAATGTCATTGTCCGCGCGCTGCCTGCGGTCGAGGGGTTGGGCGCTTGTACGCTGATCGCCAGCGACAAGACGGGCACGCTGACGCTCAATCGGTTGACGGTGGAACGCGTAGCCCTGGCCGGAGGGAAATTCATCGATCGACGCGATTGGCTGGATGGAACGGTTCCCGACGCCCTTGCAGAACTCGGCCAGGCCGCTGCCTTGTGTAATGAAGCGCACCTGACCGATAGCGGCAGCCCGGTCGGTGACTCGGTCGATCTCGCATTCCTCGATCTGGCCCGGGAAACCGGCAACGATCCAGTACTGGCACTAAATGTCGAGCGACTGGCTATCGTGCCATACGAACCCGCCCTGCGCTTCGCTGCGGTCGAGGTCGAGATGGCCGACAGTAACCGGATAGTGGTCAAGGGTGCGCCTGAAACGGTGCTGGCGATGTGCGACGACGTCGAACCAGGCACGGCAAAGATTGTCGAGAGCATGGCCAGCGACGGCTACCGTGTTCTGGTCCTGGCCGAGGGCAGAGCATGTCCGCAGGATGGTCGGATAATGGATCATCTGCATGGCTTGCGCTTGCTCGGGTTTGTCGGTCTGACCGATCCTTTGAGATCGGGCGTGGTCGAGGCAGTCGAGCACTGCCGCGAGGCTGGGATCGAGGTGCGGATGATTACCGGCGATCACCCAGCGACCGCGCTGGCAATTGGGCGGCAAATGGGCCTGACCGTCGATCCGGACGCCGTTGTGACCGGGACCGAACTTGCCGCGTTGGGCGACGAAAGCGAGCAATTCGCGCAAGCCGTCCGGGAGGCGGTTATCTTCGCTCGTATCGAACCCGCGCAGAAGCTGGCCATCGTTCGGGCCTTGCAACAGGCCGGAGAAATCGTCGCGGTCACCGGCGACGGGGTCAATGACGGCCCGGCACTGCGCGCTGCCGACATCGGCGTGGCCATGGGTCGCGGCGGCACCGACGTTGCGCGCGGTGCCGCCGACCTGGTACTGGCTGATGACAATTTCGCCTCCATTGTTGCCGGCATCGGGGAAGGGCGTGTCACCTTCCTCAATGTGCGCAAGATCGTACTGTTCATGGTCGCCACCGGCCTTGCAGAAATCTGCATGTTTCTGGGCGCGCTGGCGACCGGCTTGCCCATGCCGCTAACCCCGGTGCAATTGCTCTGGCTCAACCTTGTCACCAATGGCGTCCAGGATGTCACACTCGGCTTTGGCAGAGGCGAAGGCGACGAACTGAAACAGCCTCCCCGGCGCAAGTTGGCCGCACTCATAGACCGCGATGCGATCTTGCTGATGCTGCCTGGCGCGGTGGTGATGACGGCGATCTCGGTGTGGATGCTCGCAAGCCATCTGGCGGCGGGAGACACCATCGACGAAGCTCGCAACGCTGTATTGCTGATGGTGGTGCTGTTCCAGAATGCCTTCCTGCTCAGTGTCAGGAGTTTGCACCTTCCGGTCTGGCGCTGGCATCCGCCCGAAAACGGCTGGATGTTCCTTGGCATGACGGCTGCGCTACTCCTGCAAATCGGGGCCATGAATTTCCCACCAATGCAGATCATGCTCGGCGTCCAGCCCGTGAGCGTCACCGTGATCATGCAATGCCTTGCCGGCGCGCTGGCGGTGCTGGCGGTGACGGAGCTGGCCAAGTGGCGGGTACGATCCCGTATCCGGACAAATGCGTAATGCACCTGAGGATTTGCCACCTTAGGCTTTCGTTATGACAGATCAGCGCATCGCTCGCCCCGACTTCCCGCCAATCCCCGACTGGATCGAAATAGCCGATTTCTGGCTTGATTTCTGGTTGCTAGGCGCCGGCAACGCCCAGAGGTTCTGGCAAGAAATATTGCCGCCGATGCACCGGCATGACGGGCACGGCCAGCTCGCAATTCCGGAGCCGATTGAGCGCGCACCGGAACAGGATCTGTTTGCCTGAAAATGAGGGGAATCGTGCCGGACGGCTTGCCGCCTCTCGATCCCAAGTGGTTGCGGCCCCGCCGGGTGGTATTGGTTGGCGCATCCGGGGAAAAAGGTTCGGTCGGGCATGCCGTCTTGACCAATCTACTGCGCGGAGCCGACCAGTTCGACCTCCACACCGTCAACCCCCGGGTGATGGATATCGAGGGTACGACTTGCCACACGAGCATCGAGGATATTCCCGATGGGCCTGCGCTCGCGGTTGTCGCAATTCCTGCACAAGCAGTGCCTGCCGCACTCACCTCGCTGGCGGGCAAGGGCATATCTCTGGTTGTCATCATCTCGGCTGGTCTTGGGGGCGAAACACAGCTTGGCCGAGAAATGCTGCAGGTGGCTGGCGAAGCAGGCATTCGCCTTATCGGGCCCAACTGCCTGGGTATCATATTGCCGCATCTGCACATCAATGCATCCTTTGCGTCGGGCGATGCGCCTGCGGGCGGACTCGCTCTTGTATCGCAAAGCGGCGCAATCGCATCTGCCATGGTGGAATGGGCAGCGCCGCGAGGGGTCGGGTTCTCCGCAATCCTTTCGATTGGCGATATGGCACAAACCGGCATCGACGAACTGATCACCCTGATGGCTGCCGATCCCCAGACACGTGCGATCCTGATCTATCTTGAGGGACTAAGGGATGGCCACGCTTTCTTGGAAGCGGCGCGGGCGGCGACTTCGATCAAGCCGGTGATCGTCTTGAAGGCAGGACGCGGCGCTGATGCCGGACGCGCGGCGTTGTCGCACACCGGGGCGCTGGCCGGACCATGGGATGTCTATCGCGCGGCCTTTCGCGAGGCGGGGGCAGTGGCGGTCGACAGTCTCGATGGCTTGTTCGATGCGGCAGCCATACTGGACGACATACCCGCAGTGGGCGGAGAACGGTTGGCTATCGTGACCAATGGCGGCGGTGCGGGTGTGCTGGCAGTGGATGCTCTGGCTGCCGTACCGGGGGAGCTGTCGATCCTCTCGGAGGAGACGATCACGCGCCTCGATATGGTGCTGCCTTCAGGTTGGTCACGCGCCAATCCGGTCGACATTATCGGCGATGCCGGGGCGGAACGCTACGTCGCTGCATTGAAAGCGATGATGGCCGATGACGCGGTCGATGCGGTGCTGGCGATAAATTGTCCGACAGGCCTGCTGGAACGCGGAGAGGCGGCCCGGGCGGTGGCCAAAGTTGCCGAGGGCACGCAATCCTGCAAGCCGATACTTGCCTGCTGGCTGGGCGATGCCAATGCGGACGCCTCGCGGGAAATATTCGCAGCTGCCGGAATTCCCGATTTTGCTACCCCGACACAGGCAATCCATGCGTTTGGCTATGCCGTGGCGGCGAGCAGGGCGCACAGACAGCCGGTGCATGCGGATCTGGCCGCACCTCCTCCTGGCGCTTGCGCCACAGGAGACGCAATCATCGAAGCCGTCCTCGCCGACGGGCGGCGCGTATTGAGCGAGATAGAGGCCAAGGCGCTGCTCAAGGCTTTCGGTGTCCCGGTCGTGCCCACACGTCCGGCGACCACGCCGGATGAGGCAGCGCGGGTCTGCTCGACCATGGAAGGGCCTTATGTACTCAAGATCGTTTCGCGCGATATCACCCATAAATCGGATTTTGGCGGCGTGGCACTTGGCCTTGCCGACGCTGCGGCTGTGAAGCAGGCGGCCGAGGGAATGGCTAAAACGATTGGCAAACGCTTTCCCGAGGCCCGTATCGAAGGATTTGCCGTCCAGCCCATGATACGGCGCAAAGCCGCGCATGAGTTGTTCGCAGGGATTGCGGTTGATCCCGCCTTCGGGCCCATCGTGCTGTTCGGAGCGGGCGGAACCGCGATCGAGGTCATCAATGACAAGGCCATCGGCCTGCCGCCGCTGAGTTTAACGCGAGCTCGGGAATTGATCGACGAAACCCGGATTTCACGACTTCTGTCAGGTTATCGCAACGTTCCGGCCATCGACCGTGTGGCGCTGGCCCAAGTGATAACCGCGCTTTCAGCCATGGCGCTGGCGCTGCCGAAGATTGCCGAGCTGGATATCAATCCGCTCATTGCCGATGCCGATGGCGTAGTCGCGCTCGACGCGAGAGTTGTCCTGGCGAATTAGCAGGCCCTCGGCCTACGCAAGGCGGCGGCCTGGCGTGCGCCGCGCCTGCGATCAAAAGGGGCAGTTTACTCGCGTTCGCGTACTCTGCTGCCATCGGCAATCGCCCCTGACGGATTGAGGATCACCATGGCTCCTTTGGCCAATCCGCCGAGAACTTCGCCGTAATCTTCATTTAGGCGACCGATTTTGACGTCGTGCAGCGCGGCGCGTCCTCCTTCCACCACCAGCGCCTGCCAGCCACCCTCCGGCCCGCGGAACAGCGCGCCGACCGGTACGCGCAACGCGCTCTTGGCGGACCACAGGATCACCGTGGCGTCGACCTGGTAGCCATGCCCCAAACGGGCAATTTGGCGCGCCGCTTCGGGCGAGAAGTCGATGATAACATTGACCCGCTGTTCCTCGATCCCGAGCGCCGAGATCTTGCGCAGGCCAAAGGGTTCGACGGTTCTGACCCGTCCGGGCAAGGTGTTCTCGCCGCCCCAGCGTGTGATTTCGACGACATTCCCCGGCCTGATCCGGGCAGCCTCGCGTGACAGCAGGTCCGCTACCACTTCGATCCGGGCCGGGTCGCCGATCTCAATGAGGGCCATGCCTTGCGGGACTACCCCTTCGCTCTCGCTCAGGCGTCGCAACACGATTCCGCTGGTGGGTGAGCGGACCGCGACCACACCGCCGGACGGTGTGCCGACCGCAGCAGGTTCGGTCAGCTGGCTTTGCAGACGCCGAGTTTCAGCCCGGCTACGGGCCAGGTCTGCACGCTGTCTCGCTGCCGATGTTCGCCTTGCATCAAGTTCTGCCCGGGACAGGAAACCGCGTTTCGCCAGCTCTTCTGCCCGGCCCAGGTCTGCTTCTGCCAATCTCAATCCGGCCTGCGCCGCGTTTTCTACCGCACGCGACGCGGCGACGGCATTGCCGATCTCGTTGCGGCTCCTCTGGTCGAGAGGCTGGGATGGAATGCCCGCCATGCGTGCAATCACCGTTTGCCCTGCCACCACCTCATCGCCCGGATCCAGCTCGATGCGGGTGACATATCCGGTTACCGGCGCGGTTACCGTGTACAGATCGCGGACACGTGTCACCCCATCATCGGTCACGCCCACAGCCATTGGCCCCTCTGTCACAGTGCCCAGATCGACCGCGTCTGGCTGTGGCCAGTAACTGTAGATGAGGCCCGCCACCAGAAAGGCGGCAATCAGGATGGCCCAGCGCCAGTTCTTGAGCTTTCTCCACATCAGTCGCGCGCCTTCAATACCCGTACCATGTCCAGCTGGGCGACCCGCCGAGCCACGATCAGCGCGGTTCCGGTGGCCGCCGCCAACACTACCATCGTGGCAAATCCGTATGAGGAGCGTTCAGGAGCGAAAGGCAGGCGAAACAGGTCCGAACTGAACATCATGACCATCAGCTGCGCGAGCCAGTAGCCTATGAAGCACCCCAGCGGCACAGCCAGCACAACCAGCAACGCCAACTCACCCAGCAATACGATCCCGACTTCGCTGCGGTGGTAACCTAGCACGCGCAAGGTGGCGAGTTCATGCGCGCGCTCCGAAAACAGGATCCGTGCGCTGTTGTAGACCACGCCGATCGCAATGGCGGAAGCAAAGACGATATAGAAACCCATCATCGACATGATGTTCTCCTCGATGAGCTGTTCGAACAATACTAATGCCGCATCGCGTTCGGTGATGCCCAGAACGATGGGCATCTGGCCAAGCCTAGTTATCAGATCGGCGCGATAGGCCGGGTCGATCAACAGGTGTGCGCTGCTGACAGGAGCGGCATCGCGGGTGAGTCCATCCAGCGCGCTGCTTTGCGAATAAGCGCGGGTACCAATCAATTCGTCGATGGTGCTGGCAACAGTCATGCTTGTCCGTGTTTGCCTCCCGCCCAACAGTTCGACCTGCACCTCGTCGCCTGGAGAAACCGCGAGCTTGTCCGCCAATGATCGGCTCAGCATCAGCCCGGCGACAGGCACCGAAACCGTGTAGCCATCGGCATCGATCCGAGCGGTCAGGCGGTCCTCACTATCGGAAGCTTCGATTGCGACCCGCTCGCTGTTCGCGCGGTAACTCATCATAACCGGGACGGCTCGGGCGGGCTCGACCCGTATCACGCCTGGAAGTGAAGCGAGTTCGGCGAGGATTTTCTCGTTACGCGGCTCAATGAAGCTGACGGTGATATCCTGGCGCTGTGCCCGGGAGAAGTAATTGTCGAGCATCGCCCTAGCGCCGTCGATAAACTGCAACACGGAGAAGAGCAGCCCGAGCGAAAGCGCAACTCCGGTCACAGTGACCGCCGAGCGTCCGGGCCAGCGGGCAATGTGGCGGACAATCATATTGCCCACTGCGCTGAGACCCGCCTTCGCTCCGATACGTTCGGTCGGCCCCGTCCGGTAGACCGGCGGCGGTGGCGGCGACATTGCCACCGCGGGCGTGAGGTTCACGGCTGCCCGCACGCCACCCAGCGCGCCAATTGCAGCAGAACCCACCGCAAGCGCTGCACCGGTCACGAAGACGTTGGCCGAAACCTGATAGAAAAGAAAGGGGAAGCGGTAATATTCGGCATACTGGGTCGTCATTGCCCGACCCATCCACCAACCCAGGCCCGACCCGATCAGGATGCCCAGAAACCCGATGGCGATTGCGAATTTGAGATAATGCCAGCCGACCGATGCATTGCTGTGTCCGAACGCCTTGAGCAGGCCGATTTCCGCGCGCTCTGTGCGGATCGTCCGGCCTAACACGACATAAACGAGGAATATCGACACCAGCAGGAATATCGGCGGGATGATCCGGGTCATCGCATCGAGCTGGTCGAGCTCGCTTTGCAGGAAGGCATTCGATAACTGGTCCTTGCGCCCGACAGCCCCGGTGCCGCCATAAGGCGCGGCGATCGCGTCCACTCGGCGGACGACTTCAGCTTCGTTGGCTCCGCGCTCCAGCGTTAACGAAAGGGCATTGATCGCCCCGATCCGGCCTGATGCGGCCTCAAGCGCTTTCTCGCCCATCCAGAATATCCCGAACCGGCTGGCGTCGGGGATCAATTCGCCGGGGGCAATTGGCCAGATATAATCCGGCGCAAGGCCGATCCCGACCACTTCCAGACTTGTGCGACTGCCATAGATAATTGCCTCGATCCGCTCGCCGACGTCCAAACCGTTCGTCTCGGCAAAGACCTTGTCGATTACGACCTCGCCCTCCTTGTCGCTTTCGGGCCCGCGTCCACGCAGCAGTACCAGTCGGTTGAGCTTGCTCTCGCCGCCATTGCCGACCGAGTTGATCAAGGCACGGATCGGTTCGATCCTGCCCGGGAATTCCAGTGTGGCGAATTGTTCGATCCGGCCTTCCGCTTGCGCTACGCCGTCCACCGCCGCCACGCGCTCGACAATGCTGCGCGGGGCGCGGGTCATGTTCACGAATACATCGGCAAAGCGATAGCGATCATAATAGGCATCGCGTGTCTGCGTCAGCGAGTGATGCACGCCCATCGCCATGACGAAAGTCGCCATCGCCGCGCCGATGACCAGGGCGATGGCCAGGACTTGTCCGCGCATGCGCCACAGATCGCGGGCCAGCTTGGTGTCGAGCGCTGTCACCAGGCCATCTCGGAGGCCGCGACCCGATGTTCGTTCACCTCGATCCGGGCGATCTGGCCGTCAAGAAAGTGGAATACCCGATCCGCCATCGCGGCGATCCCGGCGTTGTGGGTGATCAGGATCAGTGTGGTGCCGAGTTCGCGATTGGCGTCAGCCAGCGTTTCCAGAACCTTGATTCCGGTGGCGCTGTCGAGCGCGCCGGTCGGCTCGTCGCACAGGAGAACCCCGGGGCGTTTGGCGATCGCGCGCGCCACCGCGACCCGCTGCTGCTCACCGCCCGAAAGCTGAGCGGGAAAGTGATGTCGCCGAGCGCTGAGACCTACCAGTTCGAGAGCCTCGGCAGCAGGCATAGGATCTTCGGAGATATCAGTAACCAACTTGACGTTCTCTTCCGCTGTCAGGCTGGGAATGAGATTATAGAACTGGAAGATGAAGCCGATATTCGCACGGCGGAACCGGGTCAGATCCCTGTCGTCCAGCGCGGTCAACTCGGTGTCCCCGAACCATAGCTGACCTGCCGTCGGTCGATCCAGACCGCCGACGATGTTGAGCAGGGTGGATTTCCCACTGCCTGACGGCCCGAGCAGGACCAGCACCTCGCCCATGTTGATCTGCAGGTCCACGCCGCGCAGCGCATGCACTTCGGTCTCGCCGGTAATATATGTCTTGCGCAGAGACTGGCCGAGAAATGCCGCCTCGCCAGCGGTTGGAAGTTCGTGCTCGCCGCGGTTCACCATGCCGAGGGTTTAAAGGGGGGCCTAGGTCGCCGCGCTACGCAATTGTCCTAAGGCTGCGCCATTCAAGGCAGCGATCCCAGGGTAAGCAGGACGGCAAGGCCGGCGGCATAGACCAATAGCACCGCAATCGAATCCTCTCCCATGCGCACAATGGTGCGATCCCGGCGCTCTATCAGGCCAAGGACAAACACCCCCGACATGATCAAGGCCAGCAAGGCTGCTGTCGCTTCGAATGGCCCGGCCATGTTCAGCACAGGCGGTCCTGCATAAACAAGGTCGATGACGAAGATCAGCGCCAGGTTGAAGAGGTTGGAGCCGAATACCTCGCCGATCGCCAACTCGTACCGCTGGCCCCTGATCGCACCGACGATCGCCGAAAACTCAGGCAATGATGTAGCTGCGGCCAGGAAAAGGAAACCCATGAGGCTGCCGCCGATACCAGTCTGATCTGAAATCAAGGTGGCGGTCACAGCCAGCGTACCGCCGCCGATCAGTATTACGGCCGCAAGCATGGCCAACCCCAGCAATATTTCGTGCCAGCCGATGTCACCGTGTTCTGCTTCGATCGCCAATGCGAGATCGGGCTGACCCACGACCAGCCACATCGGGCGCCGCTCGGACCGGTCCGAAATCCTGATCGCGAGTACAGCAGCTACAAAGATGATCAAGGGCCACCATCCGACCAGGCCAAGAATGGTGCTATCGCCTGCAGTGATTGCGGCGATCACCAGGGCCAGTACCATCATGCCGAGCACGCCCTGGATCAATGTGACCGGCTTGGCCACAACCGAGGTCAACGGGCGCGAACCCAGCATCATATCGGCCATCGCGAGCAGCAGAATGTTGAATCCTGCACTCCCGAGCACGTCGTTGAGGGCCAACAATGGCGCCCCGATGGCTGCGGCGGTCGTGGCAGTCGCCAGTTCGGGCAGCGAGGTGATCCCGCCCAGCACCAGCATGCCTGCAAAGCCCTGTCCCAGCCCGGTCTTGTCGCTCAATGCCACCACATAGCGGGGCAGCCGTGTTCCGGCCCACCAGACGGAACCGGCAGCGATAAGAAACCCCAGCACCAGCAGGGGTAAGGGGAGCGAAATCACCGCTGTGGGCATGATGTCGAAGGATCAGGAATGCACATTGCCGCAGATCTTCGGGCACTTGGGCTCTGCACGCCTATCCGTAGTATTCCGGAAGTCTACTTATTGCGACCCTGCAGCCATCGGCACATCCACCAAGAGCGATTTCTTTGCGTTGATGACCCGGCCATGGCGCGAAAACAGCCTCGTCCGGTCAAACAGCAACCTGGTCGAAGGATAGTGTCAGCGGGCGCCAGTTGTGACGGGAAGCTGCATCCACGCGATTTGCCATGGGGTCAGCGATGCGATGGCACGCCATCGGCCTTCTACGGGAGGTTCCCTATAGGAGGCTCTCGGACACCGCTGCATTCTTCGTTTCACCGGGGAGAGAATCGCTCGCCGCAGACACCCGAGGAAGTTGCAATGGTCACCAGCCAATTCAGACATTTCGCCGAAGCACGGTCCCCATCGCGTTCTGGTCCCCACATTAGCGCCAGGTCGTCCAGGGCGACGCGTGGTGCCAGTGCAGCGCCCCGTCTGGTGGCCTGCGTCGACGATGGCGAGCAGGCGCAAGCGGTTTCCACGCAGGCGCTGGCCATTGCCTGCAGCCTCGGGCTGGAAGTGACCTTTGCGAGGGTGATCGAAGCACAGGGTCATTTCGCCTCGCCCGCTGATCCAATCGAATGGCAAATGCGCCGTCGGGCTCAGCGCGAAAACTTGCGCGACTTCGCCGATCGCGATGAGGAGAAAGTATTGGCGAACAGCGTGCTGCTGGCTGGAGTTCCGGCCGACGAACTCTCCGATTGGGCGCAGGACCATGGCGCGACTATGCTGGCGGTCGGCCGCCGCAGGAGCGATCAGGGAAAGGGGCTGGGTTCGACCGCCCAGGCGTTGCTGGAGCGGGCCGATCATTCGCTTCTGCTGGTTCCGCCCGGCACTCCGAAAGAGGGTGGGTATCGTCGGATCATGATACCGATCGACGGGTCCGCGAGGGCAGACAGCGTTTTGCCGATCGCCCGCCGCATTGCGCGGACGCACGGCGCAGACCTGGTTCTGGTGCATATCGTTCCACGGTTGGAGGTTGTCGGAGGAGCCAATGCGCCGCATGTCGAACAGTCCCGAGACCGTATTGAAGCGCATAACTATCGCCGCGGAAGTCAGCATCTTGAGGACTTGCGCCGCCGTAGCGTCGAGGATGGGGTAAAAGTCACCGCCATCACGCGTGGTCCTGGCGATCCCCGGTCCCTGCTGAGCAAGATAGCTGACGAGGAACACGTGGATCTCATCGTTATGGCATCTCACGGCAATACCGGCTTGCAGGATGTGGCCTGCGGTAGTGTGGCGGAATATCTTGCCGGCCATTCCCCGGTGCCCCTGCTGATGGTGAGGCCCAACATCAAGATCAGCTCCGGCCTCGAACCGGCGAGCTGTCGTGATGCTGCTATCTTTCGATTCGAAGAGTGAGCGCTGAAGAAGACCCCGGTTCGCCCCTTGAACTGGCTGCGCAAAGTCTGGCCGAAAGGCACCGGACCAAACGGGGACCTCCGACAGCGATAGCGGCATGGCAGCATATCGATGCGATGCGGGGTTGGCTTGGCCAAGCCCGTCTAGCTTGCGTCGATCCTCCGCCCGAAGCCAGCAAGGCAGCCGAATGGCTGCTCGACAATGATTACCAGGTCCACCGGGCACTCAGGCAGATTGCCCAGGATATGCCGCGCAGTTTCTACCGCCAATTACCGGCTCTCGTGCAAGACGCCGAAGGAGTGGCGCGCATCTACGCGCTTGCACATGAATTCCTGCGGGCCAGTCATCTGCAGGTCTCGCTGACCGGGGCCTTGCGCTTCGTCCGCGCGTATCAGCAGCAACAGGGGCTCACCATTGCCGAGTTGTGGGCCTTTCCCACGATGTTGCGGATTGCCTGTGTCGAGATTCTCGTTGCCTCGCTGACACCCCTGTTGGGTGGTGGGATGGAATTGCCCTGCGAGCTTTCGCCAGCGGCGTTCGATCCGCAATCGCTCGATCAGACCGAACGGGTGGCGAGGTCGATATCCAACCTGGGTATTGTCGCAGCGATCCCCTGGGATGATTTTTTCGACCGCACCAGCCTGGTCGAGGAGGCGTTGGGTCGCGACCCGTCCGGGCATTATCCGCACATGGATTTCGAGACGCGCGATCGTTATCGAAATGCCGTCGAATATCTGGCGCGGGCCAATGATTGTAGCGAAAGCGATATTGTCCTGGCAGCAATCCGCCGGGCTAGCGCTGCCGAGGCGGAAACCGTCTGCCGCCACGTAGGATTTTGGCTGGTCGACGGGGGGCGCAACGAGCTCGAACGAGAATTGGGTACCGCGGTCGCATTGCATCAGCGACTGACCCGGATGGTGCTGGCCCGACCCGGGTGGTTCTACGCAGTGGCAATTCTACTGTCCGGGATCGCCGCGCTTATCCTGCCAGCGCTTTACCTGGCGCTCGTGGGCGCATCGTTTGAGGGCTGGCTGGGCGCGATGACTGTCAGTGTCGTCCCCGCATCGGTTCTGGCCATCACCGTCGTGCATTGGGCCATCACCCGGGTCTTTCCACCCACCGTTCTGCCCAAGCTGGATTTCCGCAAAGGATTGCCCAAGTCGATGCCCAGCATGGTGGTTTTGCCGGTGCTGATCGGCTCCAGGAATGAAATAGCGAGCCTTGCCCAGCAGCTGGAGACACATTGGCTGGCCAATCTGGACCCGCACCTGCAAGTCGCCTTACTGGCCGATCTTGCGGACGCCTCGGAAGAGGTGATGCCCGGTGACGCCGAGATAGTGGAGGCGCTGATTGAGGCAGTCAGCATGCTTAACCAGCGCCACGCGGGACCAGGCAAAGGGCCGTTTCACCTGTTGTTGCGGCCGCGACGCTACAATCCGGGCGAAGGGTGCTGGATGGCGTGGGAGCGGAAGCGCGGCAAGCTGGAGCAATTTAACAAGTTGCTGATCGACGGGGACATGGCGGCCTTCTCTTTGCACA
The DNA here is from genome assembly GCF_054482615.1 of Qipengyuania sp. CAU 1752. Taxonomy (NCBI): domain Bacteria; kingdom Pseudomonadati; phylum Pseudomonadota; class Alphaproteobacteria; order Sphingomonadales; family Erythrobacteraceae; genus Qipengyuania; species Qipengyuania sp. CAU 1752. The sequence goes on from NZ_JBTLRE010000001.1 coordinate 844,890, forward strand.
TAGGCGCTCTCGAGGAGCTGCGAGAGATTCGCTATGTCGTGACGGTCGATGCCGACACTCTGTTGCCACCCGGTTCGGTTGCGCGATTGGTCGGCACAATTGCCCATCCGCTCAACAGCGCGCAGGTCGAAGTTGAGACCGGAAAGGTGCAGCGCGGATACGCACTGGTGCAGCCGCGCGTCGAGATTTCCCCGCAAGCTGGCATCCGCAGCGTGTTCGCGCGCCTGTTCACTGGCGACACCGCCATCGACATCTACAGCCGGGCGGTGTCCGACGTTTACCAAGACCTGTTTGGAGCGGGTATCTTTGTGGGCAAGGGCATCTATGACGTGCGCGCTTTCCATGCCTCGGTGGACGGTCGCGTGCCGGAAAACCGGATACTCAGCCACGATCTGTTCGAAGGGGCGCATGGCAAGGCCGCGCTGGCCACCGACATCGTCCTGTACGAGAATTTTCCGGCGAGTTACCCCGAATATGCCCGCCGCCTGCACCGCTGGATCAGGGGTGACTGGCAATTGCTCGCGTGGCTTTGGCCCCGGGTACCTGGCGCCGGCGGGGCCAGGTTGCGCAATCCGATCAGCGGGATCGACCGCTGGAAAATCCTCGACAATTTGCGTCGCAGCTTGGTCGCGCCGGGACTGGTTGTTCTCGCACTTGCCGGCTGGTTCGTGCTGCCGGGCAGTCCGTGGTTCTGGACTGCGCTGGTGGTGTTGGCGCCCGGATGGCAATTGTTCACCGATGTCATTAGCGGGCTAGCGCGCGGGCGGCGCGTCGGGGCGTCCTATGGCGCGCTTGCGCGCTTGTCCGATCAGGCGGGACGATGGCTTCAGGCGATGGTCTACCTTCTGCATGAAGCGTTGCTGTCGTTCAGCGCAATCAGCGTCACCTTGTGGCGCAATCTGGTCAGCCACAAGCATCTGCTCGAATGGACTGCTGCGGCGCATGTCGCCGTGCGAATGAAAAAAAGCAGTCCCCGGTCGTCGGTTTGGCGGGAGATGTGGATCGGCCCGGTGGTCGCTACCGCCATCACCACGGTACTGGCCGCGTTCAGGCCATCGGCCTTGCCAAGCGCGTTAGTGCTGTTGGTACCGTGGATAGTGGCGCCCGAAATTGCCCTGTGGAGCGGCAAATCGCGCAAGTCAAAAGCGGTGCCATTGGGGGACGGTGATACCGAGTATCTTCGCCTGCTCGCCCGCCGGACATGGTATTTTTTCGAAAGCTTTGCCGGACCCGAAGACAATTGGCTGCCACCCGATAACTATCAGGGACCGCCGCATGAGGAGATCGGCCACCGCACATCGCCGACCAATATCGGAATGCTGCTTCTATCCACGGCGGCTGCCTGGGACTTGGGCTATCTCGGACGGGCAGAGCTGGTCGCGCGCGGACGCAACGTCTTTGATGCCCTGGACCGGCTGGAGCGTTATCGAGGTCACTTCTACAATTGGTACGAAACCCGCCATCTGCATCCGCTCGAGCCGAGATATGTCTCGGTCGTCGATAGTGGCAATCTTGCTGTCTGCCTGATCGCCTTTGCCGAAACCCTGCGCGAGGCGACCGCGCAGGGCGGGCTGGAGGCGCAAAGGTGGGAGGGGCTGAACGACCTGTTCGAACTGATTGATCACGCCGCGTCCCACTTTCCGGATGCGGCCGACCTGCGTGGCCTGATCACGACAACTCGCGCGCGGATAGCTGCGGCAGAAGGTGGGGCACAACAGGCCTCATTGCTCGACTGGATGGACGATACAGCCCTGCCGTCCATTGTGGGTGCAGCGGAAGAAATAGCGGCAAACGCAGGTCATGATGCCCCGGAAAATCTGCGCGATCTGTTCGTATGGCTCGACCGCTTGCGCCACCATCTGGACGAGATGCACCGCGACCAGGGCGCGTCTGGCGAAATCGCGAAAGAGCTTCACGCACTGGCGGAAGATGCAGGCGCTCTGGCCTGGTCGATGGACTTTTCCTGGCTTTATGATCGGGAGCGCCGGCTGTTCTTCATCGGTCACAATGTTTCTGCCAGCCGGATCGATACACACCATTACGATTTGCTCGCGTCCGAAGCGCGGTTGGCGAGTTTCTTTGCGATCGCCAAGGGCGATGTTCCTGTCGAGCACTGGTTTCATCTCGAACGACCGGTGACCCGCGCGCCCGGCGGGCTGTCGTTGCTGTCGTGGAACGGATCGATGTTCGAATATCTGATGCCACGATTGCTGCTCCGCGGTGAGCCGGAAACGCTGCTCGGCGAGAGCGAGCGGGTCGCGGTGGAGATACAGCGTCGTCATGCCAAGGACCACGACCTGCCATGGGGGGTATCGGAATCGGCCTTCGCCGAACGCGACCCGGAACATCGCTATCGCTATCAGGCATTTGGCACGCCCGGCCTGGGCCTGAAACGTGGTCTGTCGCGGGACCAGGTCATTGCGCCGTATGCTTCTGCATTGGCCTTGGCAGTGGCGCCCGGTTACGCGACAGCCAATCTCCGCCAGATGTCCGCATTGGGGGCGGAAGGGCGCTATGGCATGTGGGAAGCGCTTGATTTCACGCCCGATCGCGCGCCTGCCAACGGGCGCTTCACTCCAGTCGTCGCTTATATGGCCCACCATCAGGGCATGATACTGTGCGCGATAGCCAATCTCCTGACAAACGACCGGATGGTGGACCGTTTTGGACGCGATCCCCAGATGCGGCTTGTTTCGTTGCTGTTGAGCGAGCGGGTGCCGCATGAAATCCCACCTGAGATCGAGCGGCTCGAAACGCTCGAAGCGCCGGACGTGGCCGTGCAGGTGGGCGCCATCGCCCCGTGGGAGCCGCAAGCGACGGTCTTTCCGCAGGTTCAGGTGCTGGGCAATGGGCGGCTGTCGAGTTGGATTTCGGAAAGCGGCGGAGGGGCGCTGCGCTGGCAAGGCCAGTCGCTGACCCGCTTCGTGCCGGATGCCACGCGCGACGCTGACGGGATATGGCTCTATCTCCACGAGGAAAGCAGCGGTGCCCTATGGTCCGCTACGCGCCAGCCGACTGCGGCGGTCGCGGACGAATATAGCGTGATATTCCAGCCGCATATGGCAGAGTTCCATCGCCGCGATCACGGGATCGACCTGCGGATGGAGGTCAGCGTTGGCAACGGCGACGATCTGGAGCTCCGCCGTTTGACCCTCGTCAATGAAACCGCCGATATCCGCACATTACGGCTCACGAGTTACGCCGAGATTGTGCTTGCTCAACCGCTCGATGATGAACGCCACCCGGCCTTCAGCAAGTTGTTTACTGGCGGTGAGTTTGTTCCCCGGATCGGTGGGCTACTGTTTACTCGGCGGCCTCGAAGCCCGCGTGAAACACCTGCGACTCTCGTCCATTTCGCGGTGGACACAGACGGACCGGTCAAGGACCTGCGCCACGAAGTGGACCGGCGTGCCTTCATCGGGCGAGGCCGGACCTTGCGCAATCCGGTTGGCGCAGCGAGCAAGCTGGGCGGGAGCGAGGGGCACACGCTCGATCCCATTGCAGCGCTGCAATTCGAAATCCCGCTGAAGCCGGGCGAGCTGCGCACCATCTGTATTGTTACAGCGGTTGCTGCCGGACGGGCCGCCGCACTCGAGATTGCTGCCCGCCATGCGACGCTTTCCTCGATGGACTGGGTTCTGGGCGATGCCGAACTGGAGTCCGCGCGGGCAATCGGGCGTGCGCGGGTAAAGCCGAAAAACCTGCCGGCGCTGCAGTCGCTCGGCTCGCTTCTGATTCATCCCCACCCTGCATTGCGGGGGGAGCCTGCACGCATCCGCGAGAATCGCCTGGGGCAGGGCGGGCTATGGGGTCTCGCACTGTCCGGTGATTTACCGATCCTGCTTTTGCGGACGAGCGGGGCGAGGGGGCGCATGATCCCGCTTCTGGTCAGCGCACACCAATGGTGGCGGCGAATTGGCCTGCCCGTCGATCTTGTCATCCTCCAGAACAGCGGTTCCACCTACGCCGAGCCAATGCGCGGCGAACTGCACGAGTTGCTTCGAGACGTCGGAGCGAGCGAGATGCTGGGCCGCAATGGCGGGATCCACCTGCTGTTTGCGGACCAGAGCGGTTTCGATCAGGTCCGCCTGATGGAAGCAATGGCCTGGGTGATACTGGACGATGACGCCGGAGACTTGGAAGCCCAACTCGCACGCGCCCGTACCTCGGCATCGCCACCCCCGCCAATCCTGCCGAGCGTCGAATATCTGTCCACGCCTGAAGTTGGACCAGAGCAGGCCGGGAAAAGTCCAGAACCGCTATTGTTCGAAAATGGTTTCGGCGGCTTTTGTCCCGCCAGCGGCGATTACCTGATCCATCTCGAACCCGGTCGGCCAACCCCTGCGCCGTGGGTCAACGTGTTGGCCAATGACAGGTTCGGAACGCTGATGAGCGAGACCGGGGGCGGCTTTACTTGGTCGATCAACAGCGGGGAAAACCGCCTGACCCCGTGGACCAACGACCCCGTTTCCGATCGCCCGGTCGAGATACTCTACTTGCGTGACGAGGAGAGTGCGGCCGTCTGGTCGGTCACGCCGGCACCTGCGGGCCATGAGGCGCCGTGCGATATTCGCCACGGGGCAGGGTTTTCCGAGTGGCGCAAGTCATCGCATGGGATCGTGCAACACCAGCGGGTCTTTGTCGCACCGGACGCGGCGGTCAAGCTAGTGCGATTGCGGCTTGAAAATAAAACGGCTCGCCATCGTCGCCTGACCGCGACCTATTACGCTGAATGGTTGCTCGGATCGCTGCCTTCGATTGCACGCAGGCACGTTTCCTGCCGCTTCGATGCAGGCGCACAGGCGGTGATTGCGACCAGCCCGTGGAACATTGATTTCGCGGATCGGGCGGTCTTTCTCACCGCAACGGTCGATGCGCATGGCTTTACCACCGACCGGGAGGAATTCCTCGGGCGGGGGGGCGATCAGGCTGCGCCAGCGGCGCTGGGTCGTTGGGGGCTCGCCGGCAACGAGGTGGCGGGTGGAGATGCCTGCGGAGCCTATCAGGTGCACATCGAACTCGCCCCGGGCGAGGGCACGGAAGTAACCTTCATCCTCGGCGATGCAGCGAGCGAGGAGAAAGCCCTTTCGCTGGCTGCAAATTGGCGCTCGGACACCATGGTCGCGGATGCCGAAACTGCGCTGGCCCGAACTTGGGGCGATTTGCTGGGCAGCGTCGAGGTCGAAACGCCGGATCCCGCATTTGATCTGATGATCAATCGCTGGCTGATTTACCAAAGCATGTCGGCGCGGGTGATGGCGCGATCCGGCTTCTACCAGGCGAGCGGTGCCATCGGCTTTCGCGACCAGTTGCAAGACGTTCTGGCGTTGTTGCAGATCGATCCCGTCCGCGCGCGCGCGCACATTCTTGTCTGCGCGGCGCATCAGTTCGAGGAGGGCGACGTCCTGCATTGGTGGCACCCGCCATCCGAGCGCGGCGTACGCACACGCTTTTCCGACGATTTGATGTGGTTGCCCTACGCGGCTGGAACCTACGTCCGCGCGACGGGCGATCTTGGCATTCTGGACGAATTGGTCCCCTTCCTGTCAGCCCCGCCTCTGACCGCAGATGAGAGCGATCGCTATGCTAAGTTTGAACCATGCGGTCCTGCCGCGCCCCTGATTGAGCATTGCGAGCGGGCCATGAAACGAATGGAGTTGGGCGCCAACGGCCTGCCCCTGATGGGGACGGGCGACTGGAACGACGGGATGGACAGGGTAGGGGACGAAGGGCGCGGCGAGAGCGTCTGGCTTGCCTGGTTCGGTGCCGTAACTGCAGATTTGTTGGCCGATATGGAACGGCGGATGGGCCGCACTGACGAGGCCGCAGAATGGGAAGCGCGGGCAGAGACCTTGCGCTGTAATGCCGAGGAAGCGGGCTGGGATGGTGGCTGGTATCGCCGCGCCTATGACGATGAGGGCCATCCTCTGGGCGCATCCGGGTCAGACGAATGCCGGATCGATTCCATCTCGCAAAGCTGGGCAGCATTTGCCGGCGCCAACCCGGAACGGGTCACACTGGCGCTGCAGGCGGCTAAACGCGAATTAATCGATCCGGAAGCGGCGCTGGCGCGGCTGCTGTGGCCACCGTTCGACAAGGGCCCCCGCGATCCCGGCTATATCAAGGCCTATCCACCGGGCTTGCGCGAAAATGGCGGACAATATTCGCATGCCGCCGCCTGGTTGGGCCTGGCATTGGCGCAAACCGGCGATGCCGATGGAGCGCTGGATATTTTTCACATGATCTGCCCGGTGCAGCGCACTGCATCCCGTGAAGGTGCTGAACTCTATCGCATCGAACCTTACGTTGTGGCGGGTGATATCGCCTCTGCCGATCCGCATCGCGGCAAAGGAGGGTGGAGCTGGTATACGGGGGCCGCGTCCTGGACATGGCGGCTGGGTGTCGAAGGCTTGCTGGGGCTGACCCTGCGCGATGCCGGAGTGCACATCGCGCCGTCTCTGCCCCGGGATTGGCCTGGCTATCGCGCAATCCTGCGGCGTGGCACTGCGAAGATCGTGGTCCACGTCGAACGATCGGATTCCGGTCGGGACCTCGAGATCATCGTCGATGGGGTGCGCCATCAGGGCGATACCATTCCCTTCCCAGACCAAGGCAAGGAGTGCCAGGTGCACGTAAACCTGCGGACGAAAACCAATGCATCAGTGGGAGCGCCAGCATGACCAAGGCATTGATCTTGAAGTTTGAAGACGTGTCGCGAGGGGATGTCGGCAAGGTTGGCGGAAAGAATGCATCGCTAGGTGAGATGATCGGCGCCTTGGTGCCAAAGGGAATCGCCGTGCCCCCCGGGTTTGCAACCACCGCGGACGCATTTCGGCTTTTTATCGCGCATAATAAGCTTGCGCCGGTCATCGGGGACCATTTCGCGGCCCTCGCTGCGGGCGATCGCTCGCTGGCCGAGACTGGTAAAGCCATTCGCACTGCCATCCTTGCCGGGCAATGGCCCGATGCGCTGAAGGGGGCAATTGGCAAGGCGTATCGTGATCTTGCCAAGGAGGCTGGGGATCCGGCGCTGGCAACAGCTGTCCGCTCCAGCGCCACTGCGGAAGATTTGCCCGAAGCGAGCTTTGCCGGCCAGCAGGAGACCTTTCTCAATATAAGCGGCGAGGAGGCGCTGCTCGATGCGTGTCGCCGTTGTTACGCCTCGTTATATACTGACCGGGCGATCTCCTACCGTGCAGCGCATGGTTTTACCGAGGATACCGTCGCACTTTCGATCGGCGTGCAGCAGATGGTGCGCGCCGATCTGGCGAGTTCCGGCGTGATGTTTTCCATCGATACCGAGAATGGCTTTCCCGATTCGGTGCTGATCGACGGCGCATGGGGACTGGGCGAGAATGTCGTTCAGGGCGCAGTCGATCCCGATGCTTGGCAGGTTTTCAAGCCACTGCTGGATGACGCCGCGCTCTGCCCGATAATCGAGAAAAGTCGCGGCGCGAAAGCGGTCAAGATGGTCTATTCGGGAGGTGGGGAAGGGACCACGGTAAACATCGAAACCAGCGCAGAAGAGCGAGCGGGCTTCGTACTGACTGACAGCGAAGTCGTGCAGTTGGCGCGGTGGGCCACGCTCATCGAAACACATTACGGCTGCCCGATGGACATGGAATGGGCGAAAGATGGCCCTGACGGCGGACTATTCATCGTTCAGGCGCGGCCCGAAACGGTCCAGTCGCGCGCTGATCGGGGCACACTCCAATCCTATTCGTTGGATCGTGCGGGGGATGTCCTGACAACCGGCCTTGCCATCGGGGCGGCTGCAGCGACAGGTAAGGTTTGCCGGATCGAAAGCGCAGCGGACATCGCTGATTTCGTGGATGGATCGGTGCTGGTGACTTCCACTACCGATCCCGATTGGGTGCCGATCATGCAGCGCGCCGCCGCCATTGTCACCGATCACGGCGGGCGGACATCGCACGCAGCCATTGTCAGCCGTGAATTTGGCCTGCCCGCAGTCGTCGGCACGGGCAATGCCATGGAGGTGCTGCAGTCGGGGCAAGAGGTCACGGTCAGCTGCGTCGGAGGCGACCAGGGCGTGGTTTATGCCGGGATAGCCCAGATCACCGCTGAAACGATTGATCTGACCGGGTTGCCCGATACGCGCATCAAGGTCATGCTCAACCTGGCTGATCCAAGTGCAGCCAGCCGTTGGTGGCAGCTCCCAACTGCCGGTGTGGGACTGACGCGGATGGAATTCGTCATCGCCAACACGATCAAGGCGCATCCAATGGCGCTGGTTCACTTTGATGAACTGGAGGACGCAGAAGCGAAGGCCGAGATCGGGCGCCTGACTGCCGGATATGCGGACAAGGGCGAGTACTTCGTCGATCAACTCGCCTTCGGCCTCGCGAGGATTGCCGCGGTTCACTATCCGGAACCGGTCATCGTGCGGATGAGCGATTTCAAGACAAATGAGTATGCCGGGCTCGTCGGCGGGGCTGCGTTCGAGCCAGAAGAGGAAAATCCGATGCTCGGATTCCGCGGGGCATCGCGCTATTACTCGCCGCTATACCGCGCCGGTTTCGAGCTGGAATGCCGCGCGATCAAGCGACTGCGAGAGCGTTTGGGCTTCAACAACGTCGCGGTGATGATCCCCTTTTGCCGGACCTTGGAGGAAGCGGATCGAGTGCTGGAGGTGATGGCCAGTGCGGGACTCAAGCGTGGCGAAAACGGCCTTGAAGTCTACGTGATGTGCGAGATCCCGGCCAATGTCATATTGGCGGGCGAGTTCGCAGAGCGGTTCGACGGTTTTTCAATCGGCAGCAACGATCTCACCCAGCTTACCCTTGGGATCGACCGCGATTCCGAGTTGCTTGCCGATCAATTCGATGAGCGCAATCCGGCTGTCGAATGGATGATCCGCCATGTCATCACGGAAGCGCACCGGCACGCCACCAAGGTGGGCCTGTGCGGACAGGCCCCCAGCGACCATCCGGAATTTGCCCGCTTCCTGGTGGAATGCGGGATCGATTCAATTTCAGTGACACCGGACAGCTTCGTGGCGGTCAAACGCCATGTCGCGCAGGCGGAACAGGACTTCGCGGAGACCGCGAGCAAGGGGGAACCAGTCGCATGATGGATCTTGGAACATTGACAATGAACCCCACTCTTGATGCGGCGTATGAAGTCGACCGAGTGATCCCGTCACGCAAGATGCGGGCGAGCGCAGAGCGATATGATCCGGGCGGTGGCGGCATCAACGTGGCGCGGGTGTTCGTACGGCTGGGTGGCAATGCCCGATGCTATTACCTTTCCGGCGGCGCGACCGGAGTGGCGCTCGACGGCTTGCTCGACTTGCATCAGTTGGTTCGTTCACCGACCAGGATCGCAGGCCAGACACGCGTCGCCGCCGCCGTGCACGAACGCAGCAGCGGACAGGAATATCGTTTCATCCCCGGCGGGCCCGAAGTGAGCGAAGCCGAATGGCGTGCTTGCCTGAAAAGTCTGGAAGCCGCGAAACACGATTTCCTCGTTGCCAGCGGTTCCCTGCCGCGCGGAGTGCCGGAAGATTTCTATGCCAGGGTGGCTGCCATGGCCAAGGCGCAAGGGATGCGGTTTGTCCTCGACACGTCGGGTCCGGCTCTGGCCGCTGGCTTGGAAGGGGGTGACATATTCCTCGCCAAGCCCAGCATCGGTGAATTTCGCGCTCTCGTTGGTGAGGATGTGACAGGCGAAAAGGCCATTGCAGATGCGGCCATGGCGGTGGTTGAGCGCGGCCACGCAGAATATCTTGTCGTCACCATGGCTGCAGAGGGCGCCTTGCTCGCCAGTCATTCGGGGCCGCTGCGCCTGCCGGCATTGGCGGTGGACGCTTGCAGCGCCGTGGGTGCGGGCGATAGTTTCCTGGCGGCGATGGTGCATGCGCTGGCGATGGGGCGCAAGCCGGAAGAAGCGTTTCGCTTCGGCTTGGCTGCCGGAGCCGCAGCAGTCCTGACCCCGGGCACAGATCTCTGCCGCCCGGAAGATGTGAAGAGGCTTTTCGAGCAGTAAGGCATCAAATCTGATAGCTGTCGCTGCGGACGGGAAGATATGCGTCACCGACCGTTTGATGAATTATCCCGGTCCTGGTGCACCATTGATCTTGGGGGATAACGGTTGCCTCGCGCGACCGGGCAACGAATGCGTCGAGCAGGATCAGGCACTCGCTCGCCTGACCCTTCAGCACCAGGTCTTGATTGATCCCTGGTAATTAATCGGCCGCCAGCGAGGGAAAAGCTTGCCCTTTTCGGATCTTGGGGTTGCTGGCCCAATCGAAGAAGATCCACAAACCTGCGTGACAATGCTGGTGGCGGCATATAGCGCTTCGACCGTGAGCACGCCTGTCCATGAAGAAGCCTGCAATGATGGAGCCCCTGTCATTGCCTCTGCGCCGCTTGATCCGCAGCAGCTAATGCGTGAATTGAATGCGTTTCGCGAGCCGCACCTCAAACGGAGCGGATGGGAACTGGCGGTCACGCTGGTTCCGTTCCTTACCTTGTTCGCGCTTATCGTGGTTGCGGTCCAGGCAGGCTATTTCCTGGCGCTTGCGTTAACACCGCTCGCGGGGCTGTTTCTGCTTCGGCTGTTTATCATACAGCACGATTGCGGCCACGGAGCCTTCCTGCGCGGCAGGGCGGGTAATGACTGGCTCGGTAGAGCGCTGGGTGTATTCACGCTCACGCCCTATGATTGCTGGCGGCGTTCGCATGCGCTGCATCACGCTGCGACCGGCAATTTGGACGCCCGCGGAATTGGGGATGTCGACACGCTGACAGTTCGCGAATTCCAGGAGCGCACGCGCCTGCAGCGGTTTCTCTACCGCTTTTATCGCCATCCTCTGGTCTTGTTGGGCCTTGGCCCGGCCTATCTGTTTTTGCTGCGTCACCGGCTCCCGATTGGCCTGATGAGCGAAGGACGGATTTACTGGGTGAGCGCGATAGCGACCAATTTGGTGACCGCGCTGATCCTGGCCATGCCGATCTATATGGCGGGCATCGGCGTTACAGCACTGGTGTTTTTCCCTGTATTGCTCACCGCCGCTTCGATGGGCGTCTGGCTGTTCTATATACAACATCAGTTTTCAGATGCGCATTGGGACCGAGAGGCCGACTGGTCTTTCTACCATGCTGCCTTGCATGGGAGTTCGCACCTCGACCTGCCGCCTGTCTTGCGCTGGTTTACCGGCAATATCGGCATCCACCATGTCCATCATCTGGCTAGCCGAATTCCGTTCTACCGCTTGCCGGAAGTGTTGGAGAAGCACCCCCCCTTGCACGACTTGAACCGGTTTACCGCGCTACACACCTTGAGCGCCTTGCGGCTCGCATTGTGGGATGAGGGCGAACGGAGGCTCGTTACTTTTCGCGAAGCATCGCGGATTACCGCCTAGAATTTCGCTGGACCACCGCGTCGCAGGCCCGGTTGTCGCCGCGTGCAATTAGACCCAAACGAAGGGAAAAATGCGATGAAAAGCTGGCGTGCGATGGTGCTGCTTGTGACACTTGCGCTGGGAGCGTGCGCGGCGCCAGCGACACGCGACCGCGACGGGGCCGCTTCTTCCCATCAGGATAGAGACGCGATCTTCGTCATCAGGCATTTGCACAAAGCCCAAGGCGACGATCCCCCGCTCAATAGCGAGGGCACCGCAGCAGCAGAGCGCCTTGCGGAGATGTTGGCGGACAAGGGCATCGTCGCGATTTATGCAACTGCAACGCGCCGCGCGATGGAGACAGCCGCCCCGCTGTCGAGGAGGATCGGCGTCACGGTCACCCAGTACGACGCTCGTCAGCCTGAAGCCCTCGTTACCTCTGTCACGGCGAGCGAGGGAGCAGTGCTGGTCGTCGGCCACAGCAATACCGTTCCCGACCTGGTGGCGCGCTTCGGCGGGCACCAGGCGCCTGAATTGACGGAACAGGATTATGGAACGGTCTTCATGATCGATGCGACCGGCAAGGTGCATGAGTTGGTGGTCGACTGAGCGACCAGTCTCCGCAAGAGCCAGCCGTGATCGCTAGATCGAAGGATAGGGATCAGTCCGGCGTGGCGGCGGCGAGCAGATCCATCAAGTTGCGCGCCGCTTCGCGGTCGGTCGGATCCTCGAACGCGACATCCAGGTCAGGCGCCGCGTCCAGCATGTAAAGCAAGGACCATAGTGCGAAGCGCCGCCCACGGTCGCGCTCAAGCCCGAAATCGACGCGCATTCGATCAACCCCGGCGGGCAGGGCGGCCGGATCGACTTCGGCTAGGTCGGGCGTCCCGAAATAGCGCTGCAACAGGTCTTGCATCTCCATTCCCCCTCGCTAGCGCACCGGGCAGATCGTGCAAGCCACCGGGCCGGGAATTCCTTTGGGCGCGGCGCGATAGGCTGTTAAGGGGCCGCGCATGCTTACCATCGACGGTGTCACAGTGCGGCTTGGCGGCCGGCCTATTCTCGAACGTGCCACCGCGACGGTACCGGTGGGTGCTCGCGTCGGCCTGATCGGACGCAACGGCGCAGGCAAGTCCACGCTGATGAAAGCGCTGATCGGTGAGATCGAGCCCGACGCAGGCGAAATCACCAAGCCCTCGCGCGCTCGGATCGGCTATATTGCGCAGGAAACGCCCAGCGGCACAATGACGCCGGAGGAAGTCGTGCTGGCTTCTGCAACAGAGCGTGCGCAATTGCTGGCGGAGCTGGAAACCTGCACCGATATGGACCGGATGGGTGATGTGCACGAACGCCTGCTGGCGATCGATGCCTACAGCGCACCGGCACGCGCGGCCAAGATCCTCAACGGTCTGGGTTTCGATGAAGAGATGCAGCAGCGCCCAGTGGAGACCTTCTCCGGCGGGTGGAAAATGCGCATCGCTTTGGGTGCGTTGCTATTTTCCGAGCCCGACATTCTCCTGCTCGACGAACCGTCCAATCACCTCGATCTGGAAGCGACGCTGTGGCTCGAGAATTTCCTCCGATCCTATCCGGCAACGCTGGTGGTGATCAGCCATGAACGCGACCTGCTGAACAAGGTGGTCGACCACATCCTCCACCTGCAGGGTGGCCAGTTGACGCTGTATCCGGGGGGGTACGATGCGTTCGAGAAACAGCGGGCCGAGCGCGCGGCGCAACTGGCCTCGGCAAAGGCTTCACAGGATGCACAGCGAGCGCGGCTGCAGGATTACGTCGCCCGCAACAGCGCGCGCGCCTCGACTGCCAAGCAAGCGCAATCGCGGGCCAAGATGCTGGCGAGGATGCAACCCATCGCGGCGCTTATGGAAGACCCGACGCTAAGCTTCGACTTTCCCGATCCCGCAGAACTGCGATCGCCGATGATCACGCTTGAGCATGCGGCGGTGGGCTATGGCGAAGCGCCGCCGGTCCTGCGGCGGTTGAATTTCCGCATCGAAGCCGATGACCGGATCGCGCTGCTGGGCCGCAACGGCAATGGCAAGACCACGCTGGCGCGGCTGCTGGCCTCGCAACTGGCCCCGGCAGAAGGCGAGATGAACGCGCCCGGCAAGCTGAAGGTGGGCTATTTCACGCAATACCAGGTCGAGGAACTGGCCGGCGAAGACACCCCGCTGGACCTCATGAACCGCGCGATGGAGGGCCAGTCGCAGGGCGCGATACGCGCGCAACTGGGACGGTTCGGCTTCTCGGGTTCGCGTGCGCAGACCCGGGTGGACAAGCTCTCAGGCGGGGAGCGTGCACGGCTGGCGCTGGCTCTGATCACCCGCGACGCGCCGCACCTGCTGATCCTCGACGAGCCGACTAACCACTTGGACGTCGATGCGCGCGAGGCGCTAATCCAGGCGCTGAACGACTATTCCGGCGCCGTGATCCTCATCAGTCATGATCGGCACATGGTCGAACTGACGGCTGACCGGCTGGTTCTGGTCGATAGCGGAACGGCCCGCGAATATGCGGGCAGCATGGATGATTACATCGACTTCGTGCTGGGCCGCAGACAGCCCAAGGGCGACCGGGGCGGCAAGGCCGGGAAGCCGCGCGGCGCAGGCCAGGCGAATAACCCGGCGCAACTGCGCAGCGCAAAAGCGGAGTTTGCAAAGACCGAAGAAGCGATCGCGCGCCTGACAGATGAAATCAAAAAGCTCGACCGCCTGATCCTCGAAAGCACCAGCGGCAACGCCGGGCCGGACAGCGCGAAGATGCAGGACCTCCTCAAGGCGCGGGCCGAGGCCGCCGACACCCTGGCAGGCTCGGAAGAAAATTGGCTGGCGGCCGCTGCGGCTTTAGAGGAAATCGAGCAAGGGTAGAGCTATTGTCCCCGGAGCGCCCCCCCCGAGGACGGCGAACTTGGCTCGACCCGCTCGCCGAGATGCAGGCACTGCGATCATTCTTCCTGCCCAAAGATCGACGAGAAAGCCGATTGGTCTTGAAATAGATTCAGCCTGCGGTCACTCATGTCGACGTGGAGAGTGGGCTGAGAAAAATGAGAAAGGTCGCGATCTGCGGTGGGGGCCCGGCAGGGCTCTATGCCGCGATAAGCCTCAAGCTGCGTCAACCGGATTGCGCGATCACCGTGTTCGAACGCAACCGGCCCGACGACACTTTCGGCTGGGGCGTGGTGCTGTCAGAAGAGACGCTCGAGAACCTCGCCGCCAACGATGCCGACAGCGCCGACGCGATCCGTGCCGATTTTGCCTATTGGGACGATATCGCAGTGGTGCGCGGCGACAGCCGTATCGTGTCGACCGGACACGGCTTCTGCGGCATCGGGCGACGAAGGCTGTTGGCAATATTGCAGGAGCGGGCAGTCGGGCTGGGCGTATCGATCGATTTTGAAACCGAGGTGGACGATGTCGCCGTATTAATGCGCGACTATGACCTTGTCATCGCCGCCGACGGGGTCAACTCGAGGACGCGTGAACAATTTGCGGACATCTTCTGTCCCGAGATCGATGTGCGAACCAACAAGTTCGTCTGGCTCGGCACGCACCAGAAATTCGACGACGCCTTCACCTTCATCTTCGAGAAAACCGAACATGGCTGGGTCTGGGCCCATGCCTACCAGTTCGACAGTGACACGGCGACGTTCATCGTCGAATGCAGGGAAGAGACCTGGAACGCTTCCGGCTTTGGCGAAATGGACCGGGATCAATCGGTCGCCGCCTGCGAGTCCATCTTTGCAGATCATCTCGGTGGGCACGCGCTGATCTCCAATGCCAGGCACCTGAGGGGCGGGGGCTGGCTCAACTTCCCGCGGGTCCTGTGCGAGCGCTGGCACCACGAAAACCTGGTCCTGCTCGGAGATGCAGCAGCGACAGCGCATTTCTCGATCGGCTCGGGCACCAAACTAGCGATGGAAAGCGCGATTGCGCTGGCCGATCTGCTCCAGGACAAGCCCGATCGAGAAAGCGCATTCCAGGCCTACGAGGAGGAGCGTCGGGTCGAAGTGCTCAAGCTCCAGTCCGCGGCGCGCAATTCGTGCGAGTGGTTCGAGGAAGTGGAGCGGTATCTCACGCTCGAACCGGTGCAGTTCGCCTATTCGCTGCTGACCCGCTCGCAGCGTATCAGCCATGAGAACCTGCGGCTGCGCGATGGCAAGTGGCTGGGCGAGGCGGAAGGGTGGTTCCATCGCCAGGCGGGGAGCAATTCCGCTCGCGCCCCGATGTTCGCGCCGTTTCGCCTGCGCAGCCTCCAGCTGGCCAATCGCGTCGTCGTGTCACCTATGGCGCAGTACAAGGCGATCGACGGCTGCCCGACCGACTGGCACTTCGCCCATTATGCCGAGCGCGCCAAGGGCGGTGCCGGACTGGTTTATATCGAGATGACCTGCGTCGCTGCCGATGCCCGGATCACGCCGGGATGCCCTGGCCTCTACGCGCCCGAACATGAGGCGGCGTGGAAGCGGCTGACCGACTTCATCCATGCCGAAACCGGAGCGAAGGTCTGCGCGCAGCTTGGCCATGCCGGTCCGAAGGGATCGACCCAGCTCGGCTGGGAGGAAATGGACGCGCCGCTCGTGGATGATAATTGGCCGCTGATCGCCGCTTCCGCCGTGCCGTGGTCGGAGCGCAACCAGGTGCCCAAGGCCATGGAGCGGGCCGACATGGATCGCGTGCGCGACCAATTCGTCGGGGCTGCGCAGATGGCAGAGCGCGCAGGCTTCGACATGATCGAACTGCACATGGCGCACGGCTATCTGCTGTCGAGCTTTATCACCCCGCTGACTAACCGGCGCGAAGACGAATATGGCGGTAGCCTGGAAAACCGCATGCGCTACCCGCTGGAAGTGTTTAGCGCGGTGCGCGCCGTGTGGCCGGAGGACAAGCCAATCGCGGTGCGCATCTCTGCCAACGATTGGGTTGGGGAGGATGGCGTGACGCCCGATGAGGCCGTCGGAATCGCTGAATTGCTGCGGGAAGCGGGCGTCGATATCTGCGACGTTTCCGCCGGTCAGACCTCGACCCGGGCGCAGCCGGTCTATGGGCGCATGTTCCAGACGCCGTTTTCCGACCGTATCCGCAACGAAACCGGCATGGCGACAATGGCGGTGGGCAATATATACGAGCCCGACCATGTGAACTCGATCCTGCTGGCAGGCCGCGCCGACCTCGTCTGCCTCGCGCGCCCGCATCTCAGCGATCCCTACTGGACGCTGCATGCCGCCGCCGGGCTCGGAGATACTTCGGTGGCCTGGCCCGACCCCTATCTCGCCGGCCGCGACCAGCTTTACCGGCTCGCCGAGAAAGAGCGTCTCGCTGCCGAGGAGTTCAAGGCATGAGCGAAACCTTGGTAGAATTCATTCAGCCCGCCCGCAGCGGCGAAACAGTGGAGATCGCATGACCCCCGAGAACTATTCCCCCGAGCATTTCCTGTGGGATTTCGCCGATGGCGTCGCCACGATCACGCTCAACCGACCCGACCGCAAGAACCCGCTCACCTTCGAAAGCTACGCCGAATTGCGCGATACATTCCGCGCGCTCAATTATGCAACGGATGTGAAGGTGGTGGTCGTCACCGGCGCGGGCGGCAATTTCTCTTCAGGTGGCGACGTGCACGAGATTATCGGCCCGCTGACCGAAATGGCCATGCCGCAATTGCTCGAATTCACCCGTATGACCGGCGATTTGGTGAAGGCGATGCGCGGCTGTCCGCAGCCGATCGTCGCCGCTCTCGACGGGGTGTGCGTCGGGGCGGGCGCGATCATGGCGATGGCAAGCGACATGAGGCTGGCGACACCGGCCACGAAAACCGCGTTCCTGTTTACCCGCGTCGGCCTGGCGGGATGCGACATGGGAGCCTGCGCCATCCTGCCACGCATCATCGGGCAGGGACGGGCGTCCGAATTGCTCTATACCGGACGGGTGATGAGTGCCGAGGAAGGCGAGCGCTGGGGATTCCACAACCGATTGGTCGATGCTGGCGCCTTGAAGGACGAAGCGGACAGGCTGGCTCGCTCGCTGGCTTCCGGCCCGACATTCGCGCATGGTATCACCAAGACGCAGCTGGCGCATGAATGGAACGTCGGGATCGACACGGCGATCGAGATGGAAGCGCAGGCGCAGGCGATCTGCATGGCGACCAAGGATTTCCGCCGCGCCTTTGAAGCCTTTGCGGCCAAGGAAACCCCGGTGTTCGAGGGCGATTGATCGTGAAGCTCCTCCCTTCCGGTCACGACGACCCATTCGCGCGCGACAATCTGCCGCCGTTCGATCGATGGCCCGAGCTGCTGCTCGATGGCTTCGACTATCCCGAACGGCTCAACGCCGGGGTCGAATTGTGCGACCGGCTGGTGGAGGCGGGCCACGGCGACCGGATCGCACTGATCGGCAATGGCCGGGCGCGGACTTACAAGGAACTTGCCGACTGGTCGAACCGCATCGCGCATGCGCTGGTCGAGGATTACGGCGTGGTGCCGGGCAACAGGGTACTGATCCGCGGACCCAACAATCCGGCGCTGGTGGCCTGCTGGCTCGCGGCGACCAAGGCGGGGGCGGTGGCGGTCAACACCATGCCGATGCTGCGTGCGGGCGAGCTTTGCAAGATCGTCGACAAGGCTGAGGTCAGCCTCGCTCTATGCGACACGCGCAGTCTCGACGAAATGGTCGCCTGCGCCAAGGATTCGCGTTTCCTTCAGAAAGTCGTCGGGTTTGATGGCACCGCCAATCACGATGCCGAGCTCGACCGGATCGCCTTGTCTAAACCCGTACAATTCGAGGCGGCAGACACGTCGCAGGACGACGTCGCGCTGCTCGGCTTCACTTCGGGCACCACGGGCGAGCCAAAGGCGACGATGCATTTCCATCGCGATCTGCTGGTCATCGCCGATGGCTATGCGAAGGACGTGCTCGGCGTGGTGCCCGACGATATCTTCGTGGGTTCTCCACCGCTTGCTTTCACTTTCGGGCTCGGGGGGCTGGCGATTTTCCCGCTGCGCTTCGGCGCTGCGGCAGCGCTGCTCGAACAGGCGAGCCCCGCCAACATGGTCGAACTGATAGAAAACCACCGTGCCACTATCAGTTTTACAGCACCGACCGCCTACCGGGCCATGCTCGCTGCAATGGATGAGGGAGCCGATCTTTCTTCGCTCCGGTTGGCCGTGTCGGCGGGCGAGACGCTACCCGCGCCGGTTTACGAGGAATGGGAGCGCAAGACGGGTAAGCCGATCCTTGACGGGATCGGCTCGACCGAATTGCTGCATATTTTCATTACCAATCGCCCTGATGATCGCGCGCCCGCTTGCACCGGGCGGCCCGTATCAGGCTACGAAGCACGTGTCGTCGACGACGATATGCAGGACGTTCCACAAGGCGAAATCGGCCGCCTCGCCGTCCGTGGCCCAACCGGGTGCCGCTATCTCGCCGATCCGCGCCAGCAGGATTATGTGCGCGACGGCTGGAATCTCACCGGGGACAGCTTCCGACAGGGCGAAGACGGACGGTTCCACTTCGCCGCTCGCTCGGACGACATGATAATCTCTGCAGGCTACAATATCGCCGGGCCCGAAGTTGAGGCTGCGCTTCTGGCGCATCCGGATGTCGCCGAATGCGCGGTGATCGGAGCCATCGACGAGGAGCGCGGTCAACTGGTCGAAGCGCATGTTGTCCTCGCCGCCGATGTGGCGCGAGACGATGCGACCGTCGAACGGTTGCAGAACCACGTGAAGTCGAGCATCGCGCCGTATAAATATCCGCGCTCGGTGGTGTTTGTCGATGCCTTGCCCAAGACCACGACCGGGAAGATCCAGCGGTTCCGCCTGCGCGAAGGTTGATAGGAAAGAGACCATGCATGAAACGATACACCCTGCAGGCTGGGCGCCGGCGATCGGCTATGCCAACGGCGTGGCGGCATCAGGCCGCACGCTCTATCTGGGCGGCCAGATCGGGTGGAACGCGCAGCAGCAGTTCGAAAGCGACGATCTTGCCGAGCAGGTTCGCCAGACGCTGGAAAACATCGTTGCGGTGGTCGAGGAAGCGGGCGGAAAGCCCGAACATGTCGTCTCGATGACCTGGTTTATGACCGATCTCGAGGAATACACCGCGCAGATGAAAGATATCGGCCGGGCCTATCGCGCCGTCATCGGCAAGCATTTTCCCGCCATGGCGGTGGTCGAGGTGGGGCGGCTCGTGGAGCGGCGGGCCAAAGTGGAGATCCAGGCTGTCGCGGTCTTGCCAGGCTAGTCAGGCCCATTTCGGGTCGAGAATTCTGTCCCAAAGATGGGTAACCTCCTCCGACTGAGAGGGCGGTAGAAATTTATCTGTCCTCGGAGCGTTTTTGCGGGTCGCGCGTTAAGCGGTCATGCAAACCCAAACCGGAACCCTCACCGCCGATCGGCCGATGGCGATCGACCGCGAGGCAATGATTGCGTCGTTCAAAGACCACATCCGTCAACTGGACTTTCCCTGTGTCGGTGCGAAGTCGGCACTCGCCCGGGAAACACTCGAAGTCTATTGCGGCTGGTCGCTGACAAGCGGGTGGGACGATGTCGAGATTCACGACCGGCTGTTGCAGTGGAGTTATAACTATCGACGCGACCCGGAAGGGCTGCGCAGCTTCGCGGTGATCTTCCAGGGTCCCGAGAGCCTCGACGAAGGCGATTTCGAGACGGCGCTGTGGGAGCGGCTGCAATCCCTTGCGCACAAAGACGCCTGGCGCGGACAGGATTACGACAACGCTGTCAGCAGCGACCCGGGTAGCCCGCATTTCTCGCTCAGCTTTGGGGGAGCTGCCTATTTCGTTGTCGGTATGCACCCGCAAGCATCGCGGCCCGCGCGGCGCACGCAATATCCCACGCTGGTGTTCAACCTCCACGACCAGTTCGAGCAATTGCGCGAGGCAGGGCGGTATGAACGGATGCGCGAACGCATTCTCGATCGGGACCGCGAGCTTGCCGGAGACATCAACCCGATGCTCTCGCGGCATGGCGAGTCAAGCGAAGCGCGGCAGTATAGCGGGCGCCAAGTGGGCGAGGATTGGAGCTGCCCGTTCCACGATCCCCGCAAGAACAAATCGTGAAGCGGATAGAACCACGTTCGGGCGTCGCATTCGAACTGCGCGCAGGAGAGACTTTGCAGGTCAGCGATCCGCAAGGACAGCAAGTGTCGGATATGGTCGCTTACAAGCTGGACGACGTGCGCGAGGTGATCTCGAACGGCCGAACCTTCGACTACGAAGAAACGATCAAGCTGACGACCGGCAACCGGCTGTGGTCGAACCGTTCCAACGTGATGCTGACCATCATCGAGGACACGGTTGGCGTGCACGATTTCCTTTTAACACCCTGCAGTAGAGCCACCTTCCGCCATTTCTATCCTGACAAGCCCGAGCATCGCGGGTGTTTCGGAAATCTGGCTGCGGTACTGGCCCCCTACGGCGTCGAGGAAGACATGATCCCGACGGCTTTCAATGTTTTCATGAACGTGCCGGTCGATACCAAAAGCGGGGTTCTGAGGGTCAATCCCCCGCCCAGCAAGGCCGGAGATACAATCACCCTGCGCGCCGAAATGGACTTGGTAATCGGCTTGACGGCTTGTTCCGCCTACGCATCGAACGGGGGCTCGTTTAAGCCTATCGATTACCAGGTGACCACCGATGCCTGAAGCGATCAACCTTTGGTCCGGCTGGCCGCGGATGATCGAAATCTCGCTCAATGCAGTGCTGTTTTTCGTCCTGATCGTGGCCCTTGTCCGTATCGTCGGAAAGCGGTCAACGAGCCAGTTCAATAATTTCGACTGGATCATCAATATCGCTGTCGGGAGCCTCGCGGCGAGCGGGATACTGCTCAAGAATGTGGCAACCCTGGACGCGGTTCTGGCGATCCTCGTAATTGCGGCTTGCCAGTATCTCGCCACATTCTGGGTCCGCAAGACCGAGCTCGGATCCAGGGTCGTAAAGGCGCAACCGGCCCTGCTGACCCACAAGGGCGACTTCCTGCGCGAGGCAATGGACGAAGCGCGAATATCCGAGGCCGAAATCCGCGCCGCGCTGCGCCGTGAAGGTATTCACGATGATGCCGGCGCGAATTGGGTCATCCTTGAAACCAACGGCGAGCTGACCGTCATTCCTGCACGTGATGTCGCGCTTGATGATGCCAGCGCACTCGAGGATGTCGCCATACCGGACCGGGTGCGCAACTAGCTGCCTTGCCGAAGCGTCACGCGCGTGATTGCCGGTCGTCGGTCAGCCGCTGGCGAGAGGCATGCCACGTAGACTGAAGGTCATCGGCTCTTGACCGAGACCTGCAAGTCGCCTGGCGGCATGGCGAACATTCCGGTTACTTCATGCGGCACGTAACTTTGCTCGAGTGTCGCGGTCTCATCGGGCGTTAGTGTCACGTCGAGCGCGGCCACCGCGTCGTCGATGTGTTTGGTCTTGGTGGCGCCCACGATCGGACTGGTTATGCCATCCTTTTGCAACACCCAGGCAAGCGCCACCTGCGCCATCGGTATGTTGCGTGCCTTGGCGACTACTTGGACTGCCTCAATCACCGCCCGGTCGGCTTTTTCGGTGCGACCATACAGAGCAGGGATCAGCCGGTCGGTGTCAGACCGGCGGGTCGTGTCCGCCTCGGGTGGGCGAGCCAGTTTGCCGCGAGCCAGCGGGCTCCACGGCATCACCGCGATACCGTAGTCACGGCACAACGGCAGCATCTCGCGCTCTTCTTCGCGATAAAGCAGGTTCACGTAATTCTGCATCGAGACGAACTTCTTGAAACCGCCCTTCTCGGCGATGTGGAGCAGTTTCTGGAACTGCCACGCATACATGCTCGACGCGCCGACATACCGGACCTTGCCGCTGCGAACGATGCCGTCGAGCGTCTCGACAATCTCTTCCATCGGCGTCAGCGGGTCGAGCCGGTGGATTTGGTAAAGGTCGATATAGTCGGTACCGAGCCGGCGGAGGCTGTCGTCGACAGCGTGGATCAGCGCCTTGGCCGAAAGGCCGCCGGTGTTGGGCGCTTGGCGCCAGCGAAAGAAACCCTTGGTGGCAATGACGATCTCATCTCGATGCGACATCTCGCGCAGCAATTTGCCGGTGATCTCCTCGCTCGTCCCGCCGGAATAGGCATTGGCGGTGTCGAAGAAATTGATCCCCGCCTCGAGCGCCTGTTTGAAGAAGGGCCGCGACTCCGCCTCGCTCAGGGTCCAGTCGTGTCCTTCCGCTTCCGCATCGCCAAAACTCATGCAGCCCAGGCACAGGCGCGAGACGGTGAGGCCGGTGTTGCCAAACTGGGTATATTGCATCCAATGCTCTCCTTCAGGGCGTTGCGGCGTAACATTGCGCTGACCGGCGCGAAAGCCGCGCAATAGACTTGCACATATAACGATATCTTTATATGTCGATTGCCGATGAACCTTGAAACCACCATGCGCGCCCTTGCGGACCAGACCCGGCTCAGGATCATGCGGCTGCTGGGCACGATGGAACTGGCCGTGGGCGAGCTGGCCCAGGTACTCGGTCAAAGCCAGCCGCGGGTTTCTCGTCATGTTGCCATCCTGTGCGATGCCGAGCTGGCCGAGCGTCGGCGCGAGGGCAGCTGGGTTTTTCTGCGCACCAGGCTGGCGGACGAGGCCAGCGGCGAGATAGGCTGCGCGGTAGCCAGGATCCTTTCCGCCGCCGAGAACGATGACGAACTGTTCCGCCGTCAATGCGAGCAGGATCGCCAGCACCTTGCAGCGATCCGGCAGGCGCGTGAAGCCGGCGCAGCAGACTGGTTTGCTAGCCATGCCGAGGAATGGGACGACCTGCGCAGCCTGCACACGCCTGATGCAGCAGTCGAAAGCGCGCTGGTCGAAGCGCTTGGCGACGAGCCGCTCGGCACATTGCTCGATATCGGCACGGGCACGGGACGTATGGCTGAGCTGTTCGGCACCGGCGCGGACCACGTGGTAGCGCTCGACAAGAGCCTCGACATGCTTCGAGTGGCCCGCGCCAAACTGCAACACCTTCCGGCCGACAGGATCGAGCTGGTCCAGGGCGATTTCTACGGCCTGCCCTTTGAAGATGATCGGTTCGACACGGTGCTGCTGCACCAGGTCCTGCACTATGCCCCTGAACCCGAACGCGCGCTGGCCGAAGCGGCGCGGGTGCTGAGAGATGGCGGCCGAATCGCCATCGTCGACTTTGCTGCGCACACACATGAGGAATTGCGTGAGCGATTCCAGCATGTCCGGCTCGGCTTTTCCGATAGCCAGATGCGTAATTTGCTGCGCCAGGCCGGTTTCGTGCCCACCCAACCCGTCACGCTCGAGGGCAGCCAACTGGAGGTCAAGGTCTGGCTCGGTCGGCAATCCTCCCGTTCCCCTGCCAAGCGTTCCAAGGAAACCGCGCGATGAGCCCCACGTTGAGCCAGATGCGCGAAGCCCAGCGCGCACTTGAAACCCCGCTGTTTTCCGGCCTGCCGGGCGATATCGATGTCAGTTTCGAATTCTTCCCGCCCAAGACCGAGAAGATGGGCGAGACTTTGTGGCAGAGCGTGGAGACCTTGCGTCCACTCGGTCCGCGCTTCGCCTCGGTCACCTATGGAGCAGGCGGCTCGACGCGCGAACGCACGCACGAACAGGTTGTGCGGATACAGAACGAAGCAGGAATCCCGGCGGCTGCCCATCTGACCTGCGTCGATGCGACCCGCGAACAGGTCGACGAGGTCGCGCTTCACTATTGGGAAGAGGGCATCCGCCACATCGTCGCTTTGCGCGGCGATATGCCTGACGGCGCCTCGCGCTATGTCCCGCATCCCGGCGGTTATGCCAATGCCGTCGAACTTATTGCCGGGCTGAAGCAGGTCGCCGATTTTGAGATTTCGGTCGCGGCTTACCCGGAGGTCCATCCGGATTCTCCCGATGCCCAGTCCGATATCGCCAATCTCAAGGCCAAGTTTGATGCTGGTGCCACCCGGGCGATTACGCAATTTTTCTTCGATCCCGAGTGTTTCTTCGAATTTCGCGACCGCGCCGCCGCCGCCGGGATCGAGGGTGAGATCGTGCCCGGCGTCATGCCGGTGCTCAGCTTCGCAGCGGTCCAGCGCATGTCGGGCCTTTGCGGCACCGCCATCCCAGACTGGATGGAGGGGCTGTTCGACGGTCTCGACGATCGACCGGCCGCGCGCCAGCTGGTCAGCGCCACGATCACCGCCGAACTGTGCCGCCGCCTGTATGCTGGCGGCGTGCGCCAGTTTCATTTCTACACGCTCAACCGGGCAGAACTGAGCTATGCCATCTGCCACATGCTCGGCCTGCGACCCAAAGGGGACAAGGCATGACCGCACGCGAGATATTGCAAGCCGAAACGGCCAAGCGCGTCCTCGTCTTCGACGGTGCTTTCGGGACGCAGATCCAGGACCGCAAGCTGGGCGAGGCCGACTATGCCGGTGACCTGGGCTTGGGTGCGGACCAGAAGGGCAATAACGATATACTGGCCCTGACCCGGCCCGACGTGATCGAGGATATTACCCGCGCCTATCTTGATGCCGGGGCAGATATCGTTTCGACCAACACCTTTTCCGCCAACCGGATCAGCCAGGCCGATTACGCCGCCGAAGCGCTAGTCGGCGACATCAACCGCGCCTCGGCCCGGATCGCGCGCGAACTGGCCGACAAATATGCCGAATATGACGGGCGCCCGCGCTTCGTTGCCGGGGCCATCGGACCTACCAACAAGACGCTGTCGCTCAGCCCCGACGTCGATGACCCCGGCTATCGCGAAATCGATTTCGACGGGCTGGCCGACGTCTACCGCGAACAGGCGGCTGCTCTGGTAGAGGGCGGGGCTGACTTCATCTTGATCGAGACCATCTTCGATACGCTCAACGCCAAGGCCGGCATCTTCGCTGTCCGCCAGCTCGAACGCGAGCTGGAGCGGGACATTCCGATCATGCTGTCGATGACACTGACCGATCTTTCTGGCCGCAATTTGTCGGGCCACACGGTCGAGGCTTTCTGGAACGCCGTGCGTCACGCCCGTCCTATCACGGTCGGTCTCAACTGCAGCTTCGGCGCGGAGCAGTTGCGTCCGCATGTTCAGCTGCTTTCGCGCGTCGCCGATACGCTGATCATGGCTTATCCCAATGCCGGCCTGCCCAATGAGCTGGGCGAATATGACGAGGCGCCCGAGACCACCGCACGGTTGGTGCGGCAATGGGCAGAGAACGAGCATGTGAACATCCTGGGTGGATGTTGCGGATCGACTCCCGAACATATCGCCAGGATTGCCAATGCGGTGAAGGACCTTTCTCCACGCCGCGTACCCGCTGCGGAGCCGGAAATGCGGCTGGCCGGCCTTGAACCTTTTACGATCGCTGCCTGACATGAACCAGATTTCGACTGCCCGTTTCGTCAATATCGGCGAACGTACCAACGTTACCGGTTCGGCACGGTTCAAGAAGCTCGTCATGGCCGATGACTATGCCGCTGCGGTCGAGGTCGCGCGCAGCCAGGTTGAAAACGGCGCGCAGGTGATTGACGTCAACATGGACGAGGGCCTGCTCGATGCAGTCCACGCCATGACGACGTTCCTCAAGCTAATCGCTGCCGAGCCCGATATTGCGCGCGTGCCGGTGATGATCGACAGTTCCAAGTGGGAGGTAATCGAGGCCGGGCTAAAATGCGTTTCGGGCAAGCCGATCGTCAATTCGATAAGCATGAAGGAAGGCGAGGCACCGTTTCTCGAACAGGCCCGTAAATGCATGGACTATGGCGCTGCCGTAGTGGTTATGGCGTTCGACGAGAAAGGCCAGGCCGATAGCCGGGACCGCAAGGTCGCCATCTGCTCGCGCGCTTATGAATTGCTGACGGGCATCGGCTTTCCACCCGAGGACATCATCTTTGACCCCAACGTCTTTGCCGTGGCGACGGGGATCGAAGAACATGACCGGTACGGCCTCGATTTTCTCGAAGCCGTGCGCGAGATCAAGGCCGCCTGTCCCCATGCCAAGACCAGCGGCGGGTTATCCAACCTCTCATTCAGCTTCCGTGGCAACGAGACAGTGCGGCGGGCAATGCATTCGGTGTTCCTCTATCACGCCATCCCCGCCGGGCTCGACATGGCGATCGTCAATGCCGGCCAACTCGACATTTACGACGATATCGACCCCACCTTGCGCGACGCGTGCGAGGACGTGATCCTGATGCGACCTCCACCTGCGGACAGCGAACATTCCTCCGCGACCGAGCGGTTGATCGCACTTGCCGAAAGCTATCGCGGCCAGACCAAGGCCGATGAGAAGGCGGCCGAGGAATGGCGCGGCTGGCCGGTGGCAAAACGGCTCGAACATGCGCTGGTCAAGGGCATTGACGCCCATGTTGTTGCCGATACCGAGGAAATGCGCGCTAGCACCGCCGAGGCTGGCGGCCGGCCTATCGAGGTGATCGAAGGCCCGTTGATGGACGGGATGAACGTGGTCGGAGATCTGTTCGGCAGCGGCAAGATGTTTCTCCCGCAGGTGGTCAAATCTGCCCGCGTGATGAAGAAGGCGGTCGCCCACCTGATCCCCTATATCGAGGCCGAGAAGGACGAGGGCGCGCGTGCCAAGGGCACGATCATCATGGCCACGGTGAAGGGCGACGTCCACGATATCGGCAAGAACATCGTCGGCGTGGTTCTGCAGTGCAATGGCTATGAAGTCATCGACCTGGGCGTGATGGTTCCGTGGCAGGATATCCTCAAGGCCGCGAACGATCACAAGGCCGACATGATAGGGCTGTCAGGCTTGATCACCCCGTCGCTCGACGAAATGGTGACCGTGGCGGAGGAAATGAAAACCGCCGGGATGACCATGCCGCTGCTGATTGGCGGGGCGACCACCAGCAAGGTTCACACCGCGCTGCGGATCGATCCTGCCTACGATGGCCCGGTTATCCACGTTCTCGACGCCAGCCGCGCAGTCGGGGTCGCCAGCAGGCTGCTGTCGGACACGCAGGCGGATGAATTCATCCAGACCACTGCCGATGACTACCAGCACGTGCGCGATGTTCGCGCGGGCAAGGGCCAGAGCGAGCTGTTCACCATCGAGGAAGCGCGGGCCAATTATTACGACGCATATTTGAGCGACAAGGCCGCGCCACCCGAAAAGCCGGGCCTGCACGTGTTCGAGGACTGGTCGCTGGCCGACTTGCGCGAATATATCGACTGGACCCCGTTCTTCCGTGCCTGGGAATTGCATGGCACTTATCCGCGCATACTCGATGATGACGTGGTCGGCGAAGCCGCGCGCAGCCTGTTTGCCGACGCGCAGGCCATGCTGGACCGGATCGTCGATGAGAAATGGCTGACGGCCAAGGGCGTGTGCGGTTTTTGGCCGTGCGCGCGCGATGGCGACGACGTCACCATTCATCGCAAGGACGGCAGTGAGCACGTGGTGCTACCGTTCCTGCGCCAGCAGGTGAAGAAGAGCCGGGACCGCGCCAATTTCTGCCTCGCAGACTTCATCGATCCGGCAGGCGACTGGATCGGCGGATTTGCTGTCGGAATCCACGGCATCGAACCGCACAGTGCACGCTTCCAGGCCGACAAGGACGATTATTCCGACATCTTGCTCAAGGCGCTGGCCGACCGGTTTGCCGAGGCGTTTGCGGAAGCCCTGCACCGTCATGCGCGGACCGACCTCTGGGGCTATGCTCCGGGCGAACAGCTGACCAGCGAGGCGCTGATCAAGGAGCAGTATCGCGGGATCCGGCCCGCGCCGGGCTATCCGGCCTGTCCCGACCACTCGCTCAAGCCGATATTGTTCGACCTGCTCGATGCGCCGGGGAATGCCGGCCTGACACTGACCGAGAGCTTCGCCATGTGGCCGACCTCGGCCGTCAGCGGCTTTTATTTCGGCCACCCCGAGAGCCAGTATTTCGGGGTCGCACGGATCGGCCGCGACCAGTTGGAAGACTACGCTCAGCGCCGCGGTGTTGACCTGGCAACAGCTGAACGATGGCTGCGACCCAACCTCTCATGAGTTCCCTGCCTAAGGGACGCCTGGTATGGATCGGCGGCACTATCATGCTGCTGGCCTATGCCGCGCTGCTTCTGGCGGTCCCGTTCGACCCCGAGCTCATGCGCGACCTGTGGTTCCTTCCCGGGGTCGGTATCGTCGGTGCGATCATTGCCAATACCTCCGGCACAGGCGGGGGCGTGGTCTTCGTCCCCGTTTTCAATGCGCTGCGCGAATTGGCGATCATGGATTTGCAGCCGCTGCAGGTGGTCGGCGTATCCATGGCAATTCAAAGCTTCGGTATGACCATGGGCGCGCTGCGTTGGACCGACCGGCTGTACCACCAACCCGATCCGGAACCATTGCACGCCATGGTTCATCCGCGTGATTTTTTCTTGGTCGCGTTATCGGTGATGGCAATTTCCGTGCCCGCCATGCTGTTGACGCAGCGCGCTACGGCATTCGATCAGCATGCCGTGCTGATGGGCTACAAGGCGTTTTCCATCCTGCTCGGCTTGGCACTGATCGCTTCGACATGGACGGTGAACCGCCAGCGTCCCGAGAAAGCCCGGCTCGAGCGAATTGATATCGTGGTGCTGATGCTGATTGCCGCACCCGGCGGGGCGCTTACCGCGTTGTTTTCGGTCGGAATCGGCGAACTGGTCGCACTCTATCTGTTCATCCGGCACTACCCGGTCCTGCTGTGCACCGGGGCGGCTTGCCTGATCTCCTCGGTGAGCGTCATTTCGGGCACGATCTGGCATATCGAGGCCGGCACGATCAATTGGAATGTGGTCCTACTTGCCGGTCCTGCCGCAGCACTTGGCGGGTTTCTCGCCCGACCGATCGCGCTGTGGCTGGGCGCGCGGCGGCTGAAGACCATGGACGGAGCGTGGATAGTTTCCTCGGCGCTCTACCTGCTGTGGTTGAACCGCTGAATGGACTTCGTGCCGCATTGACCGACTGATCTTTCTCGCCCATGCGAAACTCGTCTTTCGGTGGAAACGATTCTGCCGGACGGACCAGCGGGAGAGCCCTTGCAGCGATGCACGGCGCCGAAGGAGCAACCGCCCCGGAAACTCTCAGGCAAACGGACCGCTGGACCGGTTGACACTCTGGAAAGCGCCGACCCCCTCGCGGGGAGAGGCCACCGAAGGGGGAAGTGGGTGCCGCTGCGGCAGCCATGAAGCTCTCAGGTTTCCCGACAGAGGGGGCGGAACAGCGCTTCGATGCGAAGCGTCGCCGTGTCGGGAACTGTAATGAGCGAAATCGAAACCGAAGACGAAATTCTGGCCGAGGAATTGGGCGCGCTGCCGCTCGATAGCTGGCATCGCCGGCAGGGCGCACGAATGGTGCCCTTCGCAGGCTATGAAATGCCGATCCAGTACACCGGTGAACACGGCGGGATCGTTGCCGAGCACAACTGGACCCGCGACAGCGCCAGCCTGTTCGACGTCAGCCACATGGGCCAGCTTTCCGTCACCGGACCGGACGCAGCCCATGAGCTGGAAAAGCTGCTGCCCGGCGCGATTGAAAGTCTGAAACCGGGCAAGATGCGCTACTCGCTGCTGCTGACCGAGGCTGGCGGGATCATTGACGATTTGATGGTGACCAACACCGGCCCGCACATCGCGCTGGTAGTCAATGGCGCGTGCAAATGGGACGACATTGCCCACCTGCGCGAGCACCTGCCCGACGAAATTACCCTGACCCATTACGACGACCAGGCATTGTTGGCGCTGCAAGGCCCCAAGGCTGCCGAGGTGCTCGAGGCGCTGGTGCCGGGCACAGCCGAACTGACATTCATGACCTCTGGCGGCTTCACCTGGGACGGTGCGCCGCTGTGGGTCAGCCGCGCAGGCTATACCGGCGAGGACGGGTTCGAGATCTCGGTCCACAATGACCATGTTGAAAGGCTGGCCGATGCGCTGGTGGCGGACCCGCGGGTCAATCCCGCCGGGCTCGGCGCGCGCGACAGCCTGCGGCTAGAGGCGGGGCTTCCACTCTATGGCCACGACCTCGATCTCGACACCGATCCCGTCAGCGCCGACCTGACCTTTGCCTTGACCAAGAAGCGCCGCGAAACCGGCGGCTATATGGGGCACGCAGCGATTGCCGCCCGACTGGCCGATGGCGGCACTGTTCGTCGTATCGGCCTGCAGCTGGAAGGCCGTATGCCCGCGCGCGAAGGTGCCACGGTCCATGTGGGTGATGCCGAGATTGGCCGTGTGACCAGCGGCGGCTTCTCGCCCACGCTCGGTTATCCGATTGCCATGGCCTATATCGCCAATGAACATGCGACCGAGGGTAACAAGGTCGAAATCGAAGTCCGCAACAAGCGTCTGCCGGCTGAAGTCGTGCCGATGCCTTTCGTACCGCACCGCTACTACCGAGGGAGCTAAGCAGATGGCCCGTTACTTCACTGATGAGCATGAATGGATCGATCTCGAGGGGGACCTCGCGACGGTCGGGATCACCGATTACGCCCAGGAACAGCTTGGCGATATCGTCTTCGTCGAATTGCCCGATGTCGGCAGCAATGTCGAAAAGGGCGGCGAAGCGGCCGTGGTCGAAAGCGTCAAGGCGGCGAGCGATGTCTACGCCCCGATCACCGGCGAGGTGATGGAAGCCAATTCCGCGCTCGAAGACGATCCCGCGCTGGTCAATACCTCGCCGGAAGAAGAAGGCTGGTTCTTCCGCATCACCGTGGCCGACAAGTCCGAGCTCGAAGGGCTGATGGACGCCAAGGCCTATAAAGCCTTCTGCGACGAGCTTTAACGAACTTCCCCGCCACCGCGCGGAATTGGAGTGACAATGCGTTACCTTCCCCTGACCGATACCGATCGCGGCGCGATGCTCGCGCGTGTGGGCGCTTCCTCGATCGACGAATTGTTCGTCGATGTGCCCGAGGAGGCGCGGCTCGATGGGCCGATTCACGGCCTGCCGATGCATGCCAGCGAGATGGCAGTTGAAAAGCACATGCGGCTGCTGAGCAAGAAGAACTTGGCCGCAGCCGATGCGCCGTTCTTCCTCGGGGCAGGGGCCTATCGCCACCACGTACCGGCTTCGGTCGATCACATCATCCAGCGCGGCGAGTTCCTGACTGCCTATACGCCTTACCAGCCCGAAATCGCGCAGGGCACGCTGCAGATGCTGTTCGAGTTCCAGACGCAGGTCGCGCGGCTCTATGGCTGCACGGTTGCGAATGCCTCGATGTACGACGGCTCGACCGCGTGCTGGGAAGCGGTCGCCATGGCCAGCCGGGTGACCAAGCGGGACCGCGTCGTACTCTCGGGCGCACTGCACCCGCATTATGCTGAAGTGGTGCGCACCATGGCGAAGTTCACCAGCGACGAGGTCGCCGGGGCCGAGCCGACGATCCAGCCCGAGGCCGATATCGACGGCCTGATCGCGCGGATCGACGACAAGACGAGCTGCGTGGTGGTGCAATATCCCGACATTCTCGGACGCATTTCGGATCTTTCGCGCATCGCTGATGCCGCGCATGAAAAGGGCGCGCTGCTGATTGCCGTGAACACTGAGCCGGTAGCGCTTGGCGCGATCAAGTCGCCGGGTGAAATGGGCGCGGACATCGTCGTGGGCGAAGGCCAGTCGATCGGTGTCGGGCTGCAGTTCGGCGGGCCGTATCTCGGCCTGTTCGCGGTGCGTGACAAGAAACATGTCCGCCAGATGCCGGGTCGCCTGTGCGGCGAAACAACCGATGCCGAGGGCAAACGCGGTTTCGTCCTCACTCTGTCGACCCGCGAGCAACACATTCGCCGCGAGAAGGCGACCAGCAATATCTGCACCAACAGCGGATTGTGCGCGCTGGCCTTCAGCGTCCACATGACCTTGCTGGGCGAGAAGGGTCTGCGGCAATTGGCGGCCGAAAACCATCGGCTTGCCTGCCTGACAGCGGACCGGCTGGCCAAGGTGCCGGGGGTAAGCGTGCTCAACGCCAATTTTTTCAATGAGTTCACCGTCACGCTGGGGCAGGATGCGCGCAAGGTTGTGCGCACGCTCGCCGACAAGGGCGTGCTGGCAGGCGTATCGCTCGGACGGCTCTATCCCGATATCGATGCGCTGTCCGATGCGCTCGTCGTCGCCACCACCGAAACCACTAGCGAGGAGGACATCGAAGCCCTCGCCACCGCTCTCGAGGAGGTGCTGGCATGAACGCGCCCAACGCATCGGGCTGGAAGCCCGAGATGACCCCGGCTGGTGAAGACGGGATGCATAATGGCCCTGCCACCATCACCGGCAACCGTGCACTGATGCTCGAAGAGCCGCTGCTGTTCGAAATCGGCCATGCGGACGAGACAGGCGTGGACCTGCCCGAGCCTTCTGCCGATGCCGCCAACCGGTTGGGCGGCTTCGCGCGTGAAGACGCGATCGGCCTTGTTGGCTTGTCCGAACCCGGGACCGTTCGCCACTACACCCGCCTCAGCCGCCAGAACTATGCCATCGATCTTGGCCTGTTCCCGCTCGGCAGTTGCACCATGAAGCACAATCCGCGCCTCAACGAGAAGGTGGCGCGGATGCCCGGCTTTGCCGATGTCCACCCGCTGCAGCCGCAATCGACCATCCGCGGCGCGCTCGAAGTCATCAACGAACTGGCTAACTGGCTGATCGAACTGACCGGAATGCACGGCGTCGCGATGAGCCCCAAGGCCGGGGCGCATGGCGAACTGTGCGGTATCCTGTGCATTCGCGCTGCACTCGAAGCTCGCGGCGATGCCCGCGAGGTGGTGCTGGTGCCCGAAAGCGCGCACGGCACCAATCCCGCCACCGCTGCCTTTGCGGGCTATAGGGTCGAGAATATTCCCGCGACCGAGGATGGCCGCGTCGATCTGGCTGCCCTTAAGGATCGCCTCGGCCCGGATGTTGCGGCGGTGATGATCACCAATCCCAACACCTGCGGATTGTTCGAACGTGACATGAAGGCGATCTCCGACGCGGTCCACGCGGCCGGCGGTTTCGTCTATTGCGACGGCGCGAATTTTAACGCCATCGTCGGCAAGGTGCGCCCCGGCGATCTCGGCGTCGACGCGATGCACATCAATCTGCACAAGACCTTCTCCACCCCGCATGGCGGCGGCGGTCCGGGCTCGGGCCCCGTGGTGCTGTCAGAGGCGCTGAGCCCCTACGGCCCGTTGCCGTTCACCGCGCGAATGGAGGACGGGACCGTCCACCTGGTCGAGGAAGAGAACGCCGCCGAGTTCGGCCATACTGATGCCTTTGGCCGGATGACCGCGTTCCATGGCCAGATGGGCATGTTCACCCGCGCACTGACCTATATCCTCAGCCACGGTGCCGATGGCCTGGCGCAAGTTGCCGAGGATGCCGTGCTCAATGCCAATTACATCCTGCGCAGCCTGGAAGACGTGCTCCACGCGCCTTATGCTGCGAGCGGTCCGTGCATGCACGAGGCGCTGTTCGGCGATAAGGGTTTCGAGAACGGCCTGTCGACGCTCGATCTTGCCAAGGGCCTGATCGACGAGGGCTATCACCCGATGACGGTCTATTTTCCGCTGGTGGTGCATGGTGCCATGCTGGTTGAACCGACCGAGACCGAGAGCAAGGCTGCACTCGACCAGTTCATTGCCGCATTCCGTTCGGTCGCCGAGCGCGCGAAAAGCGGCGACGAGAGCCTTAAGCAGGCCCCCTATTACGCCCCACGTCGCCGCCTCGACGAAACTACCGCCGCGCGTAAGCCGGTATTGGCATGGGAAGGCGAAGTCGCTCCGGCGGGCAAGCCGACCATGAGCGAGCAGGGCGGGAGCTGACTTAGCTAGGCTGGCCGGGTGTCGTTGTTGGTATCGCGCCCGGTCGCTTTGTCATCGGCATCAAGCTCGATGCGGATGCCCTGCTGGCCGAGGATGGCGACCCAGTAGCCGATCACGGCCAGCGCGCTTGCGCCGAGCATGCACAGCGCTGCGCCTTTAAGGCCTTGCCAGCCCATCGCGACGTCGAGCAGGGCGAATGCCAGCGCCATCGGCACTCCGCGCACGAGGAAAGCCGTGCCTGCGCGCCCGGCGCTTACAAGCAGCGATTCCAGGCTCGCGCCGACCAGTTCGACCGCGCCGCCAACGGCGAGGATGACCATCGCCCAGTACACGACATCGAAATCTTCCCCGGCGATCAGGACCAGCGCCTCGCGTCCGGCGACGAGCGCCACGATTACTGCCAGCGCGCCACCTACCAGCGCCATATTGGCCATGCGGCGGGCAATATCTGCGGCCCGTTCACGGGCGTGGACCAGCTCGGGGAAGATCGCCTTGGAAACGGTCTGCGCCAGTTGCACCAGCGCTTGTCCCAGCTGGCTGGCCACCCGGAAACCGCCGGCAAACGCCTCGCCGCCGATGGCCCCGACCAGCAGGATCATCACCTGCTTGCCGGCCACTTGCAGGCTGCCCAGGGCATTGGTCGAAAGCACGAAACGCCAGGAGCCGGGATGGGCGCGGGGTATCGTCGTCAGGCTGATTTCGGACAGGTCGATCTTCTCGGTGCGCAGGGCCGCGATCCATAGCGCGACAGCCACCGCGATTTCCGCCGCCGCCCAGGCAAGAATGAAACCGGCCACGGTCGGCATGAACAGCACGGCAAGTCCCGCACCAATCGCCCGGATCGCCGGTTGCACCGCCTCGGCCGCGGTTGCGCGGGCATATTCAAAGCGCAGCCGCAAAAGGCCAGTCGGGGTCGAGCGGATCGACAGAAGCGAAACTACGCAATAGCCGAAGGTCACCCATAGAAGTTCGTCGGGCAGGGGCAGCCACAATTGCGCCGTGGCGACAAGCGCGGCCGAAATCAGCGTTCCGACGATGGCCGACAAGATGTCGAGAGCGACGGCGAAACCGGCCGCGCGTGCCGCGCCGTCAGGCCCCGCACCCCAGCGCACGACGAACTGCCAGGTCTGGAAATTGACCAGCCCGGTGACCGTCTGACCCATGGCGACGATAATTGCGAAATAGCCAAACCCGTCGAGCCCGAGCGTGCGGGTGGCAAGCGCGAGATAGACCAGGCTGAGCACGGCATTGAAACCGCGCCCGCCAAGCAGCCAGCCCATGTTCTTGAAGATGCGCCGCACCGGACCGTGCTCTCGTTCAGCCAGCCGCTTCGCGCCGGGCGAGCAGCTTTTCGGTTATCTTGAAAGAGCGTTCTTCGTCGACATCGATGGCGAATTCGCCGTTCGACAGCACGATCGGCACCAGCTTGTAGCCGAATTTGCGCGAGATATTGGCGAACAGCTTTTCCTTGCTGCCCCAGCCGAAATAGAACCGGACGAGGTTGATCAGGCCGAAGGCTTTGGCGATGCGGCTGGGATATTTGACGAACTGCCCACCCCCGCGCAGGATTTCCGCTGCCCCCAGCGCCTCTTGCGAGCCGATCCAGTAGGTGTTGCAGTTGGAATAGCCGCCATCGGTGAATTCGTAGAACAGCTTCTGGCCTTCGGGATCGGCGGCCTTGACGTCCTCCGCCCGCGCCAGTGCAGCCGCAGCGCCCGCTTTCTCGGCCAGCGCCTTGTCGATGAACTCGGCATAACCCTGCGCGGTCACCAGGCAATTGTCCGAGGTCGTGATCATCAGCGGGAATTCGGCCCCATCGGCGCCGGTGAACACGCTGTCGACGAGGTTGAAGGCGCCGGGTTTAAACACCAGCCGGCCTTCCGCCGCCAGCCGCGCCACCAGCGGGATGGCGGCAATCTCTTCCGGTTCATGCGCGACAACGTGGATCGCACCGACCCGGTCGCACGCCGCCACGGCCTCGACCACGTGCTCGATCATCGGCTTGCCATGGACAGGCACGACGCTTTTCTGGCTGACCCCCGCGCGCGCGGCGAGGGGATCGAGCGTGCCGGAACGCTTGCCGGCCATGATCAATGCGGTAACCTTGGTCATCGCGCGGCCTCCTATCCTAATCTGGC
The DNA here is from genome assembly GCF_054482615.1 of Qipengyuania sp. CAU 1752. NCBI lineage: Bacteria > Pseudomonadati > Pseudomonadota > Alphaproteobacteria > Sphingomonadales > Erythrobacteraceae > Qipengyuania > Qipengyuania sp. CAU 1752. The sequence continues at coordinate 881,169 of NZ_JBTLRE010000001.1, forward strand.
GGCCGCGCAAACGGCCACTTGGTATCGGACGGTAATAAGATTTCGCCCATGCGCATCATTTTCAGCCGAAAGGGGTTCGACAGCGCTTCGGGTGGAGGTGCATCCCCGATCGTGCAAGGCCGGCCCTTGTCGCTTCCCATACCGGGCAGCGGACACTCGGCAACCAGCTATGCCGATCTTGGACTGGGGCAATATGCCGAGACAGCCAGTCGCGGCCGCGTGAAGGCAAACGATCCGTGCCATCATGATCCGATGTTCTTGGGCGATGGAACATGCCTGTTTGGCCAATGCGGAGCGGCGCAGACGCATTTGCGCAACCAGGGTGTGCGCGAGGGCGATGTCTTCGTTTTCTTCGGACTGTTTCGGGAGGAAGGCGGCGGAGCGCCGCACCATCGCATTTTCGGCTATCTCAAGGTCGATCGGATCGTCGATCTTTCCAGCTGTAGCGTGTCGGAGCGCGATGCGCTGGTAGCGCACAAACATCCTCACGCGCTTGGCATGTATGCGCGTAACGATGTGGTCTATTGCGGGGAGGGGCGCACCGCCCGAAACGCATCACCGGAACTGTGCCTGACCGCTCCCGGCGGTCCGCCGAGCCTGTGGCAACGACCGGACTGGATGAGGCCCGGCGAATTGTCTTATCATGATCGCTCTGACCGCTGGCGCGATGGCAACCTTTTGCAGAGCGTCGCGCGCGGGCAGGAATTCGTAGCCCCGATCGGCCGGCGCAAACGACCGCGGCAGTGGCTCGAGAAAATAATCCACAGGATCATCGCCGAACCGAGCCGGAAATAAGTTAGAATCCATTTTCCAGCGTTGGCAGCTACCAAATCGATTGGTTACAAACATGACTGCACCGTGGCTGACTCAAGCCCTTTGGGTCGCCAGTCAAAGAGACTTTGCAGTCACGGTGTACCATCCCCAAACAGCATCGCCTGAGGCCAACATCGTGCGCTGTCAGAGCATCTTGATTATGGCAGAAAAATCGAGCCCGCCATTGCCGGCTCCGGCAAAATCCTCGTAGAGCGACGCCGCGCGCGCACCCATCGGGGTGGCAGCATCGGCGCTCTCGGCGGCCTCGAGCGCCAGCCGCAGGTCCTTCAGCATCAGCGCCGTCGCGAAGCCACCCTTGTAGTCATTGTCCGACGGGCTTTGCGGCCCGACGCCAGGGACGGGGCAATAGCTCGTCATCGACCAGTTCTGGCCCGAGCTGACCGAGGAGATATCGTAAAAGGTCTGCGGATCGAGGCCCAGCTTCTGGGACATCTGGAACGCTTCGCAGGTGCCGATCATGTGGATCGCCAGCAGCATGTTGTTGCAGATCTTGGCCGCCTGTCCATTGCCCGCGTCGCCAGCATGGATGACCGCCTTGCCCATGGCCTCAAGGATCGGCTTGGCCCGATCGAAGGCGGTTTGCGCGCCGCCAACCATGAAGGTCAGAGAGCCGGCATTGGCCGCTGCGATGCCGCCCGAAACCGGCGCGTCGACCATGTCATAGCCTGCTGCACCTGCAGCTTCGATTACTTCGCGAGCGGTAGCGACATCGATGGTGGAACAGTCAAGCATCACGCAGCCTGCAGGCGCATGACCAATCACTTCGTTGGTGTAGACCCCTTTGACGATCTGCCCGTTGGGCAGCATTGAGACCACCGCTTCGACACCCTGGACCGCTTCCCTGGCGCTGTCGAAGGTCCGGCAACCGGCCTGCCGGGCATTCTCGATGGCGGTTTCGCTGAGGTCGAAGGCGCGCACCTCGTGACCGGCCTTGACCAGGTTTGCAGCCATCCCGCCGCCCATGTTGCCAAGCCCGATGAATGCGATTTTCATTTCTCTCTCCACTTATTCTGTCAGCAGGATCAGCCCGAGGCCGATCATGATGGGTCCGAACGCCAGCATTAGCACTGGCTGGATATAGGTCATGCTGCGTTCCCCCCGATTGGCCGGCAGAGAATCAACTTTACCGCCGTTGAGGGTGGCGGCCTCGTTCAGGCCAAGCCGACCGGAGCGGCGTTGTTTCCAGCCATCGAGCCCGCGCCAGATAAAGAACGTGCCAAAGGCAATCAGGCCGAAGCCCTTGGTGATTACCTCCCCGTCCACCGGCCCTCGCGCTTTTCTATGAAGGCGGTCATGCCCTCGGCCTTGTCCTCGCTGGCGGTGAGGATCTGGAACAGGCGGCGTTCCTGGACGATGCCCTGGTCGAGCGTCATTTCGAAGGCACTGTTGACCATTTCCTTGTTGGCGATAGCTGCCATCGGCGGCATCGAAGCGATCAGCGCGGCGGTTTTCTTGGCCTCGTCCATCAGCTCATCATGCGGAACGACCTTGGCGACCAGGTTGCTTCGTTCTGCTTCCTCGGCACCCATCATGCGGCCCGTCAGGCACATTTCCATGGCCTTGGACTTGCCAACGGCCCGGGTCAGACGCTGGCTTCCGCCCATTCCCGGCGCCACGCCGAGCTTGATCTCGGGCTGGCCGAACTTGGCATTCTCACTGGCGATGATGAAATCGGCCATCATGGCGAGTTCGCACCCGCCGCCCAGCGCAAAGCCATTGACCGCCGCAATCCACGGCTTGCGCGTGGTCTTCACGATTTCGCTGGTCCAGCGGGCGAAGAAATCCTCGCGGTAAAAATCGGCCGCCGCCTTGTCGGACATTTCCTTGATATCGGCACCCGCCGCGAACGCCTTGTCACCGCTTCCGGTCAGGATTGCGCAAAGCTGCCTGTCATCGGCCTGGTAGGCGGCGAAGGCGGTGATCAGTTCTTCCAGCACGATGCTGGAAAGCGCATTCAGCGCCTTGGGCCGGTTGAGCGTGATGATGGTCACCGCGCCGTCGGTTTCGGTCAGGATGGTTTCATACTGGCTCATAAGGGCCTCCATTCTTCATTGGCAGGCAAGGGGGCGAAGATCTGGTCGAGCAGGTCCTCGGTCACGCCTTCGGGCGTGGCGGGTTCCCATTGCGGATCGCCGGTCTTGTCGACAATCACCGCGCGCACGCCCTCGGCGAAATCGGGCCGGGTCAGCACCCGTGAGGCAATGCGGTATTCCATCACCATATTGTCAGCGAAATCGGACAGTCCGGCACTGGTCGCCAGTTGGCGCAGCGCCACCTTGCAGGTCTGCGGGCTCTTGGTTCCGAGCGTATCGCGCTCTTTTGCAGCCCAATCGTCGCCCTCGTCTGCAGCCGATTCGAGGCTAGCGAGGATATCTTCATAGCTGTCGCTGGCGAAATGCTTGGCGATCTTGTCGGCATTCTGCTCGATCCGGGCCTTGGGCGGGGTGCCGACTGGTTCGGACAGGATGCCGGCAATGCGCTTGGGTTTTTCGATGATCCGGGCCTTGATCTCCTCCACCAGTTCGCTGGGCATGTAATGCGATGCGATACCGGCCCACAGGCATTCGGACCCGTCCAGCCGCGCACCGGTCAATGCGAGAAACTGGCCCAGTCGACCGCCGAGCCGCGACAGGTGCCAGCCGCCGCCGACATCCGGGAACAGCCCGATGCCGGTCTCAGGCATGGCGAAACGGGTATTCTCGGTCGCGACGCGATATTTGCACGGCAAGGCTATGCCCACACCGCCGCCCATGGTGATGCCATCCATGAAAGCCACGATCGGCTTTGGATAGGTGAACATCTGGTGGTTGAGCTGGTACTCGTCATGGAAGAACTTGCGGCCGCTGGTGCCACCGTCATTGAGCGCCGAATTGCGCAGGAAGGCAATGTCGCCACCGGCGCAAAAGCCGCGCCCTTCGGCGTGATCGAGAATTACCGCCTCGACCTCGTCATCGTCAGCCCACTCGGCCAGCGCCGCGCTCATCGCGTGACACATATCGAGCGTCAGCGCGTGCAGCGCCTTGGGCCGGTTGAGTGAAATATGTCCAACGCGGCCGTGTTTGTGGGTGAGGATGTCTTTGCTTTCCATGGCCTTATCCCTGCCTCAGCAGATCGCGACCGACGATCATACGCATGACCTGGTTGGTCCCTTCAAGGATCGAATGGACCCGCAGGTCGCGCCAGAAGCGTTCGATCGGGTAATCGCGCAAATAGCCATAGCCACCGAACAATTGCAGCGCGTCATCGACGATCTTGGAGCCACTGTCGGTCGCCAGCCGCTTGGCCATGGCCGAGAAGCGCGATTTGTCGGGGGCATTGTCGGTCACCTTGGCCGCCGCAAGATAGAGCAGCGCGCGCGCGGCTTCGAGGTCTGTCGCCATGTCGGCGAGCATGAACTGGGTGTTCTGGAAATCCGCCACAGGCGTGTCGAACTGCTTGCGTTCCTTGGTATAGGCAACGGCCTCGTCAAGGCAGCGCTGGGCACCGCCCAATGAGCACGCGCCGATGTTGAGTCGGCCCCCGTCGAGCCCCATCATGGCAAAGCGGAATCCTTCGCCTTCATCGCCAACGCGGTTTTCGACCGGCACCCGGGCATCTTCGAAAATCACCTGCGCGGTGGGGGAGGCGTTCCAGCCCAGCTTCTTCTCCGGCGCACCGAAGCTGACACCGGGGGTATCCTTGTCGATTACGAGACAAGTGATGCCCTTGGTCTTGTGCTCACCGGTGCGGACCATGGTCACATAGACATCGTTTACGCCGCCGCCGGAAATGAACTGCTTGGTCCCGTTGAGGATGTAATGGTCACCATCGAGGCGCGCGCTGGTCTTGAGCCCCGCCGCGTCCGAACCGCTGCCCGGTTCGGTCAGGCAGTAGCTGGCGATCTTCTCCATGGTGATGAGGTCGGGAAGATACTTTTCCTTCACGCCCTGGCCGCCGAATTGGTCGATCATCCAGCTGGCCATGTTGTGGATAGAGATGAAGGCGCTGGTGGCGGGGCAGCCATAGGCCATCGCCTCCATGATCAACGCTGCTTCGAGTCGGCCTAGACCGATCCCGCCCGATTCCTCGGACACGTAGATTGCACCGAAGCCGAGCTCGGCGGTGCGCTTGATCACGTCGCGCGGGAAGTGATGTTTCTCGTCCCATTCGGCGGCATGGGGGGTGATGTTATCTGCGGTGAACCGCTGCGCCATTTCCTGGATCGCAAGCTGGTCGTCGGTGAGCTGAAATTGTCCTGTCATGGGGGGCGCTCTAGCGCCGCCTTGCGAGCGAGGGAAGGGGGGAGCGACGCTTCAGCCGAGGATCGCCTCGGCTTCGATTTCGACTTTCCATTCCGCCCTGCAGAGCCAGGCGACGCCCTGCATCGTCGCGGCCGGTTCCGCGTTGCCGAACCAGCGGGCGTGGACTGCCCCGACTGCATCCTGGTCGGCCGGGTCGGTCAGCAACATGCGGGTGCGCACGACATCGCTCGCGCTACCACCCAGTTGCTCGATCGCGGCAATGATAAGTGCGCAGCAGCGCTCCGCCTGGGCCGCTGCATCTCCGGGGGTCGTGCTACCGTCGGCTTCGATCGGGCCGGTGCCGGCTACATGAATGTGCTGTCCGACCCTGACAGCGCGAGAGAACCCGTACTGGCTTTCGAAGGGCGAACCCGAGCTGGCGCGCTTTCGTGGGGACATTGCGGCTCAGCTCCGTGTGTGGCTGCGGCAACGATAATAGCCAATCTTGGGGGCCGGCTTGCCTTCATAGGTGGCGTGCCACAGCTTGTTGTCGCGGAGCAATTGGAAACTCATCCGCACACCCTTGGTGCTCCATCCGCCAGGAGCAACGAAATCGGCCACGATCATGCGATCGGATAGGCGGTGAATTTCGCCGAGTTCGTAAGGCTGTCCTTCGAGAATCAGCTTGTTCTCGCGGATTCCCATCTTGCCCTCGACGGCAAAACCACGCGCTCGGCAGGCGTGGTTATTGCGGCCATAAACACCCCAGAACCCGCGCGGAAAGTGGACCTCGGCCTGCTCGTCTTCACCGGCTTCTGGGGCAGGTGTATCATCGGCAATGCCGCTGGCGGAAACGGGAAGGGCGAGGCCAAGGGCCATGGGCGCAACAAGACGGAAATTCACAGGCAAGATCCCCCGGTCACCTGCGCCGGGAACCTATCCGCAGCGCACGGTCGTTATCGTCATCTCGCGGTCATAGCTCACGCGGACTCGATCGGGACGATAGTCCATCGTGACCGCGCTGTCAGGGGCAACCCATTGAAAAATATGCGAGCCGGTCTTTTCCAGGATCGCCTGTCCGGTGGCCTGCGATGCCTTTTGTCCGATGTAACTTTGGGCCTGTGCGGCATCGCACGGGCTGTCTTCACCCGGCATCCGCTGGGTCGGCTCGGCAGGCTCGGCTGGCACTGGCGCGGTAGCGCAAGCGGCCAGCATCGCCGAGGCGAGTAAGGGTAGAAGGGCTTTCATCGACACTTCTCCTTAAACTTCAAACAGCCTGCGAGAAGCCGCATTACCCCATCGTCGGGATCACGAAGGCGTTGGATCCGTCGCCGCCGCCATCGGGCCAGCGCTGGGTGACCTTCTTGACCTTGGTCCAGAATTTCAGGCCTTCCATGCCGTACTGGTCGATATCGCCGAATCCGGAACGCTTCCAGCCGCCAAAGCTGTGATAGCTGACTGGCACCGGGATCGGCACGTTGATGCCGACCATGCCGACATTCACGCGGCTGGCGAATTCACGTGCGGCGTGGCCATTGCGGGTGAAGATAGCGACGCCATTGCCGTACTGGTGCTCGCTCGGCAGGCGCAGCGCGTCCTCGAAATCCTTGGCGCGCACGATCTGCAGGACCGGGCCGAAGATTTCCTCCTGGTAGCTTTCCATCTGGGGCGTGACGTGGTCGAGCAGGGTGGGGCCGACGAAGAAACCCTTTTCGTGTCCCTGCAGGCTGAAGCCCCGACCGTCGATCACGACTTCGGCACCTTCCTTTTCGGCAGTGTCGATCCAGCTTTCAACCCGCGCCTTGTGCTCGGGCGTTACCACCGGGCCGTAATGCGCGTCGGGGTCGTTGCTCACCCCGACCCGCAGGGCGTTGATCGCCGGGATCAGCTTTTCTCTCAGCCGTTCGGCCGTGTCTTCTCCCACGGGAACCACCACCGGCAGCGCCATGCAGCGCTCGCCAGCGGACCCGAAGGCCGCGCCGGACAGATCGTTGACGACCTGGTCGAGATCGGCGTCGGGCATGACGATGCCGTGGTTCTTGGCGCCGCCGAAGGCCTGCACGCGCTTGGCATTGGCGGTGCCACGCGAGTAGATATACTGCGCGATATCGCTCGAACCGACGAAGCTGATGGCGGCGATGTCAGGGTGATCGAGTATCGCGTCGACCATTTCCTTGTCACCATGGACGACCTGCAGCAGCCCCTCGGGCGCGCCGGCTTCGAGGAACAGTTCAGCCAGTCGCATTGGCACCGAGGGATCGCGTTCGGACGGCTTGAGGATGAAGGCATTGCCCGCCGCGATCGCCATGCCAAACATCCACATCGGAATCATTGCCGGGAAGTTGAACGGGGTGATGCCGGCGCCGATGCCGAGCGGCTGGCGCATCGAATAGACATCGATGCCCGGGCCTGCGCCCTGGGTGTACTCGCCCTTGAGGGCCTGCGGGATACCGCAGGCATACTCGATCACCTCAAGCCCGCGCTGGACGTCGCCCTTGGCATCATCGACAACCTTGCCATGCTCGCTCGAAAGCAGCTCGGCCAGTTCTTGCATATTGGACTCGATCAGTTCCTTGAAGCGGAACATCACTCGGGCGCGCTTTTGCGGGTTGGTGGCTGCCCATTCTGGCTGGACCCGCTTGGCGGTCTCGACCGCGCGAGCGAGCAGGTCGGCATCGCCCAATGCGACTTCGGCCTGCACTTCGCCGGTCGACGGGTTCCAGATCTGGTGCTTGCGGCTGCTTCCGCCGCTCGTGCCACCGACTATGAAATGATCGACTTGGCGCATGATTATTCCTCTCGCTTAATTGATCGTGTCGCGCGGCTCCTAGCCGGATCGCGCGGCGAATCCAACGGTCAGCAACGATACTAGCGCGCATCGCACGCCCGGCCTATCCGATTGACCATCGCACGGGCGACGGGCAGGTTCCCGGGTCGAGGGGAATGAGGTGCCATGAACATGTTCGATCTGTCAGGCCACGTGGCGGTCGTTACCGGCGGCAATGGCGGGCTCGGCCTGGCCTTTGCGCGCGGTCTGGTGAAAGCCGGAGCCGATGTTGCGGTATGGGGACGAAATCAGCAGAAAAATTCGGACGCGGTCGACGAGCTGGCAGGCCTCGGTGGCGGCGCAGCGCACGCCTTCACCTGCGATGTAGCGGATGACGCGCAGATTGTTGCTGCGCTGGCGGACACGCTCGATCGGTTCGGCAGGGTCGATAGCTGCTTCGCCAATGCAGGGGTCGGCGGCGGATGCGCCCTGCCGGAGATGACGGCCGATGCCTGGGACGCGGTAATGGACGTCAATGCCCGCGGCGTGGCTTTGACCTATGCGCGAATCAGCGCCCACATGATCGAGCGCGGCGGGGGTGGTAAACTGATTGCGACGTCTAGTGACCAGTCGATCATGGGGGTCAATCGCAGCTCCAACTACGCCGCTTCGAAGGCGGCGGTTAACGGCCTCACGCGCGGCGCGGCCTTCGAACTGGCGCGGCACCGGATCACAGCCAATGCGCTGCTGATGGGCTATTTCGAGACCGACATGACCGCGGCCGCCGATCCGCGATTTGCAGAGTGGATCACCAAGCGTATTCCGCTGCGGCGCTACGGCGATCACGAAGGGCTGGAAGGGGTCGCCGTATTCTTCGCTTCACCGCATAGTGACTACATCACCGGGCAGTGCCTGCCGATCGACGGGGGACTGTGCATCAGTTGATTACCAGCATCCCAGCCCAAGTATTTTTCGGCATAATTTGTATAAGTTCTTGCGCGTTAATAATTTTCATCCGGTATTTACCGGTTTCCTCGAACGCACGTTAACCATCCACCTTGATGCCGTGTTACGTTGTGGCCGCTTAAAATCGCTCATCCGATAATTGAACAATCGGCAACGGAGCGTATTTCGCCATGTCCAAAACTTTCAAAGCCGGTTGCGTGCTCGCCGCCCTTCCGATGATCCTCGTGGCCCAGCCTGCCATGGCTGGCCAGGCAACCGGTCAAATGCCGGTTTCGGCCCAGGTTCTCGAGAACTGTTCGGTCGTCTCGTCCGCCATGAACTTCGGTCCTATCACCGATGTCGGGGCGGCCAACGTCGATACCACTGCCACTCTCACCCTGGCGTGCACGGCCAACGCCAATTACGAGATCCAGCTCGACAATGGTGCCAATCCCGTGGCCGGGCAGCGCCGCCTCGCCAATGCGGCCAGGAGCGAGTTCCTCAACTACGATATCTACCGGGATATCTCGCGTTCGTCGCGGTGGGGCAACACGCTCGGTGCCGATACGGTGACCGGCAAGGCCACCATTCTCGGGGCCGCCAGCGTGACTGCCTATGGCCGTATTCCTTCGGGCGTCGCGAAGGTCAGTGCCGGCGCATATACCGATACGGTGACGGTTACCGTTAATTTCTGACCCGGAAATTAAACCAATATTTATGCCAACCAATTAGGGGCGATAGATGTGAAAAACCATCTGTCGCCCCTTCTGTTTCTGGCATCTCTGACTGGAGGCGCCTTAGCAGCCACAGCCGCCATGGCGCAGGAGCAGCCGCAACAGGCGCGCCTCAATGTCACGCCGCTGCGGCTCGAATTACCCACTGGCCAGGCTGCGACGCAGATGCTGGTGAGAAACCAGGGCGACAAGCAGATCGCGGTACAGATGCGCGTTTTCGAGTGGACGCAGGATGATGGCGAAAATCATTATGCACCCTCGCGCGATGTCGCCGTTTCACCCTCGATCGTGAAGATCGATCCGGGTCTTGCCCAGTCTTTCCACGTTCTTTCGCGCAGTACGCAGGGTCATTCGGGCGAGCGGCGCTTTCGCGTTGTTCTCGACGAGATTCCCGACAACGAACCGGCTGCGCCGGGGACCGCGCGTACGCGCCTTCGTCTCACCCTTCCACTCTTCATCGGCAGCGATACCGCGCAAGCCGGGAAGCTCCGCGTCGCAGCCCAGCCAGATGTCCTGATGATCGCCAACGGCGGCGGCCGCACAATCCGCCTGTCGGATTTGCAGGTGACCGCCGACGGTATCCCGGTCCCGATCGAAAACTACGCGATGCTGCAATATATCCACGGCGCAAGCTGGATCGCCATTCCCCTGCCGGAAGGCGAAGCCTGTTCCGGCAAAGTCCTGCGCCTGTCTGCCACTGCAGACGGGGGGCTGTTCGATGAAATTGCGAGCCAAGACTGCCCTTAGGGCGGCGACCGGCCTGGCGACCCTGGCTGTTGCGCTACATTCGTCACAAGCCTTCGCAGCGCCCGATCCGTTCGCCCTGCCGCAGGATGCCGATCGCAGTGTAAGGGATGATCCTTTCGCCCTTCCGGATACTCAACTGGCGCGCGTACCGGACACCACTGGATACACATTCTTTGCCGAGGTCGTGCTCAATGGCGAGCGATTGAAGGGTATCGCGCCGCTGCGACGTACGGGCAGCAAGCTAGCGATCCAAAGCGCCTTTGCCTTCTCCGCCGGCATTGTCCGCGTGCTGCCGCCACAGGATTTCATCGACCTCGATACGATCCCGGGCGCGAAATACGATTTCGATACTAGCAGCTACACGCTGACCATCCGCATTCCTCTCCATTCCACCGGAGCGAACATGGTTTCCCTTTCGGGGCGTCCCGAAAGGGGCAGACAGAGCGGATCGGACGTCGCTGCACTGATATTGGATTACGACCTGTCGGCACAGGTCGACCAGACGGGAGTGGCTGCAAGCGGGCTGGTGGCGCCGCGCCTGGTGAAGGGCAATGTCTCGTTCGATACAGCGTGGCGCTTCGCCACCTCGGGCGATCGGCTGAACCAGGGAGTGACACGGCTGGACACCGCGCTGACCGTGCGCAACCCCGACGCGGTGGCATCAACCACGGTGGGTGATTTCATCAACCAGGCACCGGCGGGTAGTCGTGCGGTGCGCATGCTCGGCTTGCGCTTCGGGACGGACTTCTCGCTCAGGCCGGACCTGGTGACCCAGCCGCTGCCCGATTTCGTCGATAGCGTGGCGGTCCCGACCGGGCTCGACGTGCTGGTGAATGACCGGCGTGTTGCCAATGTCGATATCCAGCCAGGCGAATTCACCGTCCGCAATATTCCCGTGCCCGTCGGTCGCAGCGAGGTGGGCGTAGTCGTGCGTGATGCGCTTGGTCGCGAGGTTGTGCGAACCATCCAGTTCTACGGCTCGCGCGACCTGCTCGCGCCCGGCCTTTCGGAAGGGGCCTTCAATATCGGGGCAATCCGCCGCCGCTACGGCCTGGTCAGCAACGACTATGGCCCGGTCGCCATCAGCGCCATGCTGCGCAAGGGGTTCAGTCCGCGCTTCACCGGAACGGTGATGGGGGAAGCTACTGAAACGGTCATGAACCTCGGGGCGGCTGGCGATGCCGTGATCGGTAATTTCGGGATCCTGTCCGCCACTTTACGCGCCAGCCGTGCCGCCCTTCACGGTGACGACACTCTCGCAGGCACGATGATGCAGGTCGGCTTTCAAAGCGTTGGTCCGGCCGTCTCCTACTCGATCGAGTATCGCACTGTCTCCACGCACTATGCCGATGTCGCGAGCGCGAATGGCGATGCCCAACCGCCATCATTGCTGGCTGCCAACATCAGTTTCGACCTGAAAGAATTCGGCCGCCTGCGCTTTGCGGCGATCGAGCAGAAGCAACGCGAGGCCGGAGAATTCGCAGGGCCGAGACGGACAACCCGTCTCGTCTCGGCGAATTACCGACGCGAACTGCATCGCAGGGTCGATCTGTCGCTCGATGCCAGTTATCGCCGCGATGGATTCGGCCGCTCGGACTTTACCATCCTGGCAGGCTTGTCGATCTCGCTGGGTGGGGCGCAGTTCGGCCAGGTCAGCTATTCGCACGGGAGGGACGATGAATTTCTCCAGTCGGGCCTCTACGCCCCGGAAACCGGCCCGGGGAAAACAGGCTACTCGGTCACAGCCGGCACAGGCACGGTGGATCGCCTCGGCATGTCGGTCAGCCGCCAGGAGCATTGGTCGAGATTCGAAGCCCAAGGCGAAGTGGTGGGTGGCTCTGCTGCGGCACGTATTGGCATGCGTGGTTCGCTGATCGCGGCTGACGGGGAGATTTTCGCCTCCCGCGGGATGGGGGATACCTACATCCTCGTCGACGCCGGGGGTGTCGACGATATAGTGGTCGAGCGCGAGAACCGGGTCGCCGGGAGGACGGGCCGTGGCGGGCGTCTGCTGATCGACGAGGTGCCGGGTTACAACACCATCAAGGTAGGGGTTAATCCGGCCGAGCTCCCGCCGGATGTCATTGCCAGCAGCGTGGAGGAATATGTCGCGGCTGCCCCCCGTTCGGTCGCCAAGGTGCGACTGGGCCTGACGCATTATATCCCGGAGGTTATGCGCCTGTCCGACCCGCAGCGTGGCCTGTTCCCGGCAGGAACACAGGTGGTGGCGCTGCCGTCCGGCACCGAATATTTGGTCGGATACGATGGCGAACTGGAAATCAATCTTGCCCTGAAAGACACCGAGCTGGAGATCCGCGAACCGAACGGTTCGATCTGCCTAGCCGATCTTGCCGATCGTGCTGCAAGCGATACCGGTGCCGTGCCCGAACTGCGCTGCTATATGCGCTCGCGCACCTATGTCGTCGGCGGTCCTGACGATATCCGGCATCAGCGCACTCCGGCAGTCAAAGCGCTTTCTACTCCGGCTCGCTCGCCCAGGAAGCAATTGTCCAATGACCCGCGTCGTGCCGACGATACAACAGACGCTGCTGGCCCCTGGCGCATCAGCGAGAGCGAGCAACGCGGCTTCTATGGACCGGTTTGCACCGATAGCCGCTGATTCAGCCCTTGCCCGAATATCCGTTGACCCAATTCCGGCAACGCGGCAGAGGGTCGAGGCCGGACAAGGCGAGGCAATCCCTTCGGGATTTGTTCGCTTGAACGGCCAGATGCGGGTGTAGCTCAATGGTAGAGCAGAAGCTTCCCAAGCTTAAGACGAGGGTTCGATTCCCTTCACCCGCTCCATCTTCATCCATCCGCACACGCTCTCGTGACCATGCCCTCGATGATCGGGCAATCGGGGCGGTCGTCGCCGTGGCAGTTCTCGGCCAGGTGGAGCAGGCTGGCGCGCATTGTTGACAGCGCATCGGCCTTGCGCTGCAGCTCGTTTGCCTTCGCCAGCGCGAGGGATTTGACCTCTGCGCTGGCACGATGATCGTCCGCCCACAGGTTCAGCAAATCCCTGATTTCCGTGATAGAGAACCCGAGGTCGCGGGCATTGGCGATGAAGGTCAATCGCTGCACATCACTGTCGGAATAGTCGCGATAACCGCTATCCCGGCGTGATGGCGCCGGAATCAAGCCGACCTTTTCATAGTGCCGGATCATCCGTTGCGAAACGCCAGATGCCTTCGCGGCCTGCCCGATGTTCAAAGCTTTGCTCCTTTCAGTCGCAGCGAATTGGAAATCACGCTGACAGAAGAGAGTGACATCGCCGCTGCCGCGATCACCGGGGAGAGCAGTATCCCGAATTGCGGATAGAGCACCCCGGCGGCAATCGGCACGCCCAGCGCGTTGTAGCCAAAGGCAAAGACCAGATTCTGGCGGATATTCGACATGGTCTTTTTGCTGAGGGTGCGGGCGCGGGCAATGCCGGTCAGATCGCCATGGAGTAGCGTCACGCCCGCACTTTCGATCGCCACATCGGTGCCGGTTCCCATGGCTATGCCGACATCGGCGGCGGCCAGGGCGGGGGCATCGTTGACGCCATCCCCGGCCATGGCGACGACGTGGCCTTCTCCGCGCAAGCTTTCGATGACATCCTTCTTGTTCTCGGGAAGCACCTCGGCGGTAACCTCGTCGATTCCCAGCCGCGCGGCAACTGCAAGCGCGCTGGTTTCGTTGTCTCCGGTGAGCATTACGATGCGGATGCCCTGGGCCTTCAATGCGCGGATGGCTTCGGGGGTAGTTGGCTTGATAGCATCCGCTATGGCGATGATGCCTGCAACATTGCCGTCCACAGCCACCAGCACGGCGGTCGCGCCTTCACTGAGCAGGGCATCGGCGCGGCCCGCGGTGCTCGCAGTCTCGACCCCGTTTTCCGCGAGATAGGCGGCATTGCCGATCAGGATATTGCGGCCTTCTATCGCCGCTGTCACACCCTTGCCCGTGGGCGAATCAAACCCGGTGCTGCGCGGCAGCACGATTTTCCGGTTCTCGGCTTCGGCTACGATGGCCTGCGCCAGCGGGTGCTCCGAATCCTGTTCGACGCCGGCCGAGAGACGCAGCACATCCCTTTCGGACATTTCGCCGGTCGGGATCACAGCGACAACCGAGGGTTTGCCTTCGGTCAGCGTTCCGGTCTTGTCGACCACCAGCGTATCGATCTTCTCAAGCCTCTCCAGCGCCTCGGCATCCTTGACCAGGATTCCCAGCTCCGCCCCGCGTCCGACCCCGACCATGATCGACATCGGTGTGGCAAGGCCCAGTGCACAAGGACAGGCGATGATCAGCACTGCCACTGCGGCGACCAGCGCATGAGCAAGGCGCGGGTCGGGGCCGAAGGTCGCCCATGCCGCGAATGCCGCGACTGCGACCGCCAGCACCAGCGGCACGAACCAGCCTGCGACCTGGTCGGCTAGCCGCTGGATCGGCGCCCGCGAACGCTGGGCCTCGGCCACCATTTGGACGATCCGCGCCAGCAAGGTGTCGCGCCCAAGCTTTTCTGCGGCCATGACCAGCGCGCCGGTACCGTTGATCGTGCCCCCGATGACGGGATCACCTTCACTCTTGGAAACCGGCATCGGTTCGCCAGTAACCATCGCTTCGTCGACCGAAGAAGAACCTTCGATCACCACCCCATCAACAGGGATTTTCTCGCCGGGGCGGATGCGCAGATTGTCACCAATCGCCAGATCCTCGATCGGAACCTCGCTTTCGCCGTCGGCGCCGATCAGCCGCGCGGTGCTCGGAGCGAGGCCAAGGAGGCTTTTCAGGGCGTCCGAAGTGCGTTCGCGCGCCCGCAGTTCGAGCACTTGGCCGAGCAGGACCAGGACCGTGATGACGGCCGCCGCCTCGAAATAGACTGCGACGGTACCATCGGCTGCGCGGAACGCATCGGGGAACACACTTGGCGCGAGGATGGCCACTACGCTGTAGGACCATGCCGCGCCGGTCCCGATGGCGATCAGGGTAAACATGTTGAGATTGCGCGTGCGGATCGAATCCCATGCCCGCTGGAAGAAGGGCCAGCCGGCCCACAGCACCACCGGGGTCGCGAGCGCGAACTGGATCCAGATGGATATCTGCATTGGCACCAGATGATGGATGACCGAGAACAAATGGCCGCCCATTTCCAGCAGGAACACCGGCAGGGCCAACGCGAGACCGATCCAGAATCGCCGGGTCATGTCGACCAGCTCTTCGCTCGGCCCGGCATCGGGATCGACCATTTCCGGTTCGAGCGCCATGCCGCAGATCGGGCATGAGCCGGCGTGATCCTGCCTGATCTCGGGGTGCATCGGGCAGGTCCACATGGCGCCTTCGGCCACTTCTATGTCCTGCGCGGGAATCTTCGAAAGCCAGCGGACCGGCTCGGCAATGAACTTATCGCGGCAGCGCGCGCTGCAGAAGTGATAGGCCTTTCCATCATGCTCTGCGTGATGGGCCGTAGCCTCCGGATTGACCTGCATTCCGCAGACCGGATCGACTACAAGGGCCGAACCAGGGTCGGCGCGCGTATGAGCATCATGGTCATGATGGCAATTCTGATGGTCTTGCATCGGCTTTTCTCCTTTGCCGATACCCTTCTTGAGCCCTGACATCATGTTAAGGTCAAGCGCCTTTTGTGAATCTGTTCGCCGATCCTAGCATCTTCGTCGCAAAATGGCCGGGGTTTGGCGAGCGGGTGTGGGCTGTCTGGAGCAGCAGGAATATTCCGCAATTTCGGCATCGGGGCACCAAGGTGGCGCGACCCGTGACGAGCGAAGGAACGAATGATGCGACCTTTATTCCTCTCCCTGACCCTGCTCCTGACGAGCGCCTGCTCGACCATAACCCCGGCCATGATGCGGTTGCCGGGAGATCTAGCAATGAATTCCGAGAGGCTCACCTATTCCGGCATCGGCGGCGGGACGCGCGGCCGCTTCCAGATCGGCGGATTTCGTGGCAGCTTCGAGCGTTCGGAGCAGAGGCTGGCTATTTTCGATGCCCTCGTGCGCAATTACGGCCGTGCCGATTTCGTGATCGAGGGACCAGCTATCAGCAGCACGATCGAGGCCCAATGCCGGATGCGCGAGCGATTGATCGATCTCGGAATCGCGGAATTTAAAGCCAGCCGGATGGCCTATCGCTGTGAATTCACCGCTGCCGGACACGCTTTCCCCGCTCGCTTCGAATTGCAGGAAGTGTCTCGCGGTCTTGGCGGTGCCTTGTCGAAGAAGGAGCGTCGCGGAGAGATTGCACTTGGCGGCGAAACGGTCCAAATCCGGTCGGTTCATAAACTTGACGGGTCGCCGATCGAAATGGCCAGTCCCATCGGATATGTATTCACCCAGAATGGCGATCCCGTCGGGGCGGTCGAACTCAACGGCACGCCGGTACTGTATGTTGCGAACCGCATAGACATGGGGCTTGTCCGCACCATCACGGTCGCAGCGACGGCGCTGGCGATATTCTGGGATCCGGCCAACAGCGCGCTGGGCGATGACTGAGACCAACCCATTTGCCCTGCTGCGCAAGAAGTCGGGACGGATCGCCGTCAGCCTGACGGTCGGGGTGTGGATCGTCTCTTCGTTTCTTTTCGTCGTCCCAATGCTGGTCGCGGGGCAGGAAATGTCATTCTACCTCGCCGCATCGATCGTGGCGATTGCGACCGGTGGTTCGCTTGTCTCGGCCATGCTCATGATCGCGATCTGGTATGTCTTCGATAGCGAGATAGGTTCCAAGATCCTGATTTCAGGAGCGGCCATACTGCTGGCTGCCATCGTCCTTACCCTATTGGATCTGGCGGCTGCAGAGATCTTCGTATCGATCCAGCCAGGGAACCTGATGTCACCGTCGAGGACATTCAGGGCGATCAATAATTTCGCGGTGTTCGTGCCGCATTTTGCGCTGCTCGGCGCGCTCTATGCCTTGCTGGCGCACACAAGGCGCGCGGCGAACCAGGAACGGATGCTCGCCGAAGCGCATTCGCTGGCCCAGCAGGCCAGGCTCTCGGCCTTGCGCTATCAATTGAACCCGCATTTCCTGTTCAACACGCTCAATTCGATCTCGTCACTGGTGGTCACGAACCGCAATGGGGATGCCGAGCGAATGCTGGCCAATCTGTCCGAATTCCTGCGCACCACACTGGCAGGGGACCCCAACGCACCACAGACGCTCGAGGGCGAGCTGGAAACCATCGACGCCTACCTGGGGCTGGAGCGGATCCGGTTTGGCGAGCGGTTGGATGTGGCGATCGATTGCCCGGCGGAACTGCGCGAAGCGCAATTGCCGCATTTCCTCCTGCAACCGCTGGTCGAAAATGCAGTCAAGCACGGCTTGGCACCCAACGATACGCCCGTGCTGATCCAGGTGTCCGCCCGCGCGCAAGGGTCGGAAGTCATCATCGCGGTGGAGAATGATTGCGGCGAGGGAGCAGTGAGCGACTGCGGCACCGGAGTTGGTCTGAGGAACATTCGCGAGCGACTGGAAGCGGTCTACGGCGCATCCGGCCGGTTGGAAACAATGCAGCGCGACACCGGCTTTATTGCCATCGTGCGCTTTCCGCTGAGCTTCGCGGTCGGATGACGCTGCGGCTGCTCATCGTCGATGACGAGCAGCTGGCCATCGACCGCCTGAGCGAACTTCTCAATGATATCGATACGGTCGAGGTGGTCGGAACCGCCTCCACGGCGCGCGCAGCGAAGGCAGCGATCACGCTATTGCGCCCCGACCTGGTGCTGCTCGACATCCAGATGCCCGGCAAGAGCGGGATGGCACTGGCGTCCGACCTGCCCGAAGATCAACGGCCGGAGATCGTGTTCGTCACTGCCTTCGAACATTTCGCACCAGACGCCTTCGCGGTCGACGCGGCAGACTATCTGCTCAAGCCGGTGCGGTTCGATCGTTTGCGGCAGGCCATCATACGCGCGCAGCGCAGGATCGAGTTGGTCGCGGCAGCAGCGCGAGGCGAGGCGGTGCTTCATGAGCACAGCCGCTATCTGCGCGAGATCTGGGTATCGGTGCGCGATGGACAGGTGCGGCTCGATGTCGACCAGATCGACTGGATCGAAGCGGCCAAGGATTACGTCCTGTTCCACACTGCTACCCGCAGCTACCTGCATCGCATATCGATGAATGCGCTGGAGGAAAGGCTCGATCCCGCCGCGTTGATGCGGGTCCACCGATCTGCTTTCGTCCGGACCAGCCTGGTCGAGAAGATGGAGCGGCCTGCCAAGGGCGTGCTCAACCTCAGCCTGCGCGATGGCGTGATCGTCCAGGTCGGCCCGAGCTATGTGAAGGAGGTGCTGCGCGCGCTGCTTCCGGCTGATGGCTGACAAGGGACCGTGAAAAAGCCCGCCCGGTTTGCACCGGGCGGGCTAGTGTCCTGAGGCTGGACGGGGGGACGGGGTCGCCTCAGAAGCGCAGGCCGGCAGTCAGCATGACCTGGTGTCGGCTGGTCTCCAGATCGGTATCCGAAAAGGATCCGTAGTCGGAATAGCGATATTCGATCCGGGCAAACGGTTCGCCGAGATCGAATTCGATGCCGGCACCGAGGCGATATCCGCCGATATTGTCGCTCGCGGTTTCGATGTCGTCGTCGAGCGTATAGGTCGCGTTGATACGCTGGTTGGTATAGCCCGCCTTGCCGTAAACCAGGACGGTATCGCTCACGGGAACGCCGACGCGGACGCCGGCGTAGATGTCGCGGCCAACATTGAGCGACAGTTCATCGCCCGTGATGAGGACGTCGGTACCGCTGGCCTTGACCGAGCTTTTGCCCAGCTCGGCTTCGGCGCCGACAAGAACACCGCCGAGGCTGATGTCGTAGCCAAGCGCGATGCCATAGGCGATGCCATCTGCGGATTCGCTGCCGTCGCCGTTGAACGTGTCGTATCCGGCGGTGGTTGCCACCCACGGGCCTTCGAAGGTGTCGCCATCCTGCGCGAAGGCGGGAGGGGTGGCGACAGTCATGGCGACAACGATAAGGGTCGTCGCGAGAAGCGTATTTCTCATGTCCAAATTCCTTGCTGGTGACTTGCGTCACATAATCCTGAAGCCTGGGAATTGGTGGCTTCCGAGACATGCATGACAGCCAGGGCGGGATAAGGCGCGGACCCGGCGCTCAAGCCGCTATCCTGATCGCCCAACTCGGCAAATTGCGGCGAAACACGGTTCTGGCACGACGAAGCTTGCCGTGACGGCTTCCCGGAGCAGTGCTTCTCATGCGCCAGCGGCATTCTCGGTTGCTGCAAATATCAGGCAGGAGCTGCCGGCAAAGGGTTCCCATCTCCAGCTCTTCACGCTTAAAGGCTGCGATGCGCCAGATTATCGTTCCAAATACAGACCTTAAGCTCTCTCGCTTCGTGTTCGGAACATCCGGTCTTTTCAACGTTCGTGGACGAGCAAAGCGCGAGGCGCTGCTCGAACAAGCCGTGGCGCACGGTTTCACCCATTTCGACACCGCGCCCTACTATGGCTTTGGTCACGCCGAACGCGATCTCGCGCCGATCCTGCGATCAAACCCGCATACAACTGTCACAACCAAGGTCGGGCTCTACTCCCCCGGCGGCGAAGAACAGCCAGCGTGGCAGGTCCTCGCTCGCAAGGCGGCCGGCAAGGCCATTGCATCGCTGAGCAAGCCGGCACTGGATTTTTCGATCGACCGGGCACGGCAATCGCTTGAGGACAGCCTCACACGGCTTGGGCGCGAACGGGTCGATATGTTCCTGCTGCACGAACCCCAACACGCCTTGCTCGATACGCAGGAGTGGCTGCGCTGGCTCGAAGATTGCCGGACACAGGGCAAGGTGCGGTATTTCGGCATGGCCGGATTACCGGATGTTACCGCTCCGATCGTGACGCAGGCGCCGGGTCTTGCGCAGGTCCTGCAACTGGCTGACAGCCTCGATCGCCAGGAAGCCGGCACATTGCTGGTCGAGCGAGAGATGCAGATCACATATGGCTATGTTTCTGCTGCGCTCGAACGGACGCCTTCGGCCAATGTGCCCGACGTTCTGGCCAGGGCGCTCGCCCGCAATCGCACAGGGGCGGTCATCGTCAGCACCACGCGGGTCGAACGGCTGGCGCAATACGCCCCGATAGCAGAGGCCGCCGCGTGATCCTTGAAGCCAGGGCGCGCTTGCCTGAACGTGTCGAAACCCTCGTCATCGGGGGCGGCACGATCGGCCTGCCGCTATCCCTGCGCCTGGCCGACACAACAGGTGCCCACGTCCTGTGCCTTGAATCTGGTGGTTGGGACCAGCCAGACGAGACGCATCCACTGAACGCGGTGGAGCAGCGCGGGATCGAATATGCCGGTGCCGAGCATGGCCGTTTTCGGGTGGTTGGAGGGACTTCGACCCGCTGGGGCGGTGCGCTGATCCCGTTTCAGGATGCTGACATGGCGGATTGGCCAATCGGCTGGGGCGACCTTGCCCCCTATCTCGCCGACGTTGAAAGCCTGTTCGGCCTCGACGGCGGACCATACACCCTGGACGATGCCGGAATAACCAGCGAGCATATGGTTGCGCGCCTTGCCAAATGGCCACCCTTTGCGAAGCGCAACGTGTGGAAATTGCTCCGGAAGCGACTGCGGTCGAGCACCAACTGCACGCTTGCGACCGACAGCATCGTGACCGGGCTGGTCCCCGAAACCGACGCTATTATTGTCACCGTTATCCACGGCGGCCGGGCATGTGCCGTGCGCGCGAACCGGCTTGTCATCGCGGCCGGGGCAATCGAAACCACCCGGCTAACGCTCTTGCTCGACAGGGCGATGGAAGGGCAGGTCCGGAAGACTTCGCCGTTGTTGGGGCAGACATTTTCGGACCATCTCTCGATCGAGATCGGACAGGTAGTTCCGCGTGATCGCGCTGCGCTCAACCGGCAGTTCGGGTTTCGCTTTGCCCGCTCGGGAATGATGCGCAATTTGCGCTTCGAATTGGCACCGGACACGACGCGACGTGCGCAAGTTCGCCCGGGATTCGTGCATATCGGCTATGCCACGGACGGAACCGGCGGGTTTGATCACCTGCGGGCAGCCATGCAGCAGGTCCAGCGGGGCAGCTTCCCCGCTCGCGCCACAATTGCTGGTTTGGTGCGCAACGCCCCGTGGCTTGCCCGCGCCGTCAAATGGCGGTTTGTCGACAAGCGACAACTGTTCCCCGCCGGGGCCGATCTCGTCGCCCATGCCGTTATCGAGCAGGCTCCCGACACACGAAACGCTATCACCTTGAGCGATACGCTCAAGGACTCGCACGGCACTCCGCTCCCCGCCATCACCTGGCAGGTGTCGGCGGAGGATGTCGCGCAACTTCAATCGTTGGCGAGGTTATTTGAAGGACACTGGAAATCGACCGGCCTGTCCCAGCTGGGCGCGTTTGAACCGTTTCCTGCGGCCGAAACGGCCGGGGCGCTGGTTCATTCTGGCGGCATCTATCATCCCACGGGATCAACTCGCATGGGCTGCAGCCCTGCCGAGGGCGTTGTCGATAGTGACCTCAGGCTGTTTGCCGAGCCGCGTATCCAGCTTGTCAGCACGTCCGTCCTGCCCACCGGCGGGGGAGCAAATCCAACGATGACCGCTCTGTTGCTTGCTATGCGCCTGGCTGCACAGCATAAAAGCGAGCGATGAAAACCACCAATTCCTCCGCCAAGGGTCTCTCGTTGTGGACCAAGCTGGGCTATTATTTCAAGCTCTTGCGGATCAGGACGTCGATGCTTGGGGCTGAAGATGCGGCCGCGCGTGATGTCGAGGATTTGCGGCGGATAGTCGCGACTTTCGAAGCGCGTACGGGCCGCAAGGCCGCCGATTCCAGCGTGCTGGAAATCGGGTTCGGGGCGCGCCCACGCAGGGCCTTCTTGCTGACTGCATTTTTTCGTGAGGTTCATGCCATCGATCTCGATGCCCCGGTCCTTTCGCTGAGGCAGGCTTTTGCTACGTGGCGCAAGAATGGCTTCGAGCGCGCGATCAAGAGCGTGGTGCGCCATGCCCTGTTCGACAGCCGCGAATGGCCGCAATACCATGCGGCTGCAATGAAGCTGCTGCCTGGATACGCGCCCGATAAAGCGCGGCTTATCGTCGGTTCTGTTTCCTCGCCCCAAGTGTGGGACAAGATCGGCAAGATTGATTTCGTTTTTTCGCGTGATGTCTTCGAACACATTCCCGAAGCCGATCTGCGCGAAGGGATGCGTCTGGCGAGACTGCATCTGTCGCCCGAGGGGATGATTATCACCATGCCGGCGGTTTTCACCGGCATTATCGGGGGGCACGATCCGAACTGGAACGTGCATCTGGCGGAGAAGAACACCGCAGAGGACGCGTGGCGACACCTGACTGATCCCGGCTTCAAGGTGAACACCTATCTCAACCGGTTGCATCGGCGTGAATATGTTCGCCTGTTCGAGGAAACCGGCTTCACTGTCGAGAGAGACGAGGCGGTTTTCGGCCACATCCATGCCCATCTGTTGACTTCCGAAAAGCGCGCAGAGCTGGCCGGTTACGACGACTACGAGTTGTTTTCCAACCGGGTCGAGTTTCACCTCGTCCCCGATGTCAAGGCGATGTCCGACACCTGATAATCATCAGGATGCCAAACTGTCGCTATGTCTTGGTTCGCTATCGCATTGCTGACGCTGAAGCGTTAGCCGAGCGGCGAGAGAGGTAACTGCCGCCATGTCGTCCTTCCTGTTCGGATTTGCGCTCGTGCTGATCGTGTCACTTGGCGCGCGCGACCAGTTGCTGGTGGCGCGCCTTGCAGACCGCACCGGGCCCGGCCTGGTGGTGGCAGGCGCACTGGCTGCGACCCTTTCCGCCTGCATCATGGCTTGGGGCGGAGCGTGGGTTGCCGATATGCTGTTTCCCGGAGCGCAAGCCATGCTTGTGGCCCTCGCACTGGCAGCGGCTGCAATCGAACTGATGTGGCCCTTGTCCGATAAGGCACCACGCGAACCGACCCATTCGGTGGTGGCGGCGTTCGTGGTCCTGCTGGCTAGGCAATGGGGCGATGCCGGCCGTTTCCTTATCTTTGCCTTGGCAGCGGCGACGGCACTGCCATGGCTTGTCGCTGCCGGCGGCGCACTTGGCGGGATCGGCGCTGTGGTGCTCGGCTGGTTGGCTGGCCGCAATCTGGAGACAGCGTTGCCGCTGCGCAAAATCAGGCTGGCCCTCGGCGCGATGTTGCTGCTCGCTGCCATGACCATTGGGTTGTCCGTCCGCGGGATAGTCTGACCGCTTTAATCGACTCGATCGATTACAGTTACCACTTAGAGGAGGGGAAACCGATAAGTGCCTTGGGCGTTGATAAAGCGAACAGACATTTTTCAGACCCAACGGAGGCACACATGGCCGATACCGGCGACAATTCCAGAACCGCACTCGTCAACGAACTTAACGGCTTGCTGGCCGATCATTTTGCGCTTTTCACCAAGTCCAAGAATTTTCACTGGCACGTGAAGGGCCCGCGCTTTCGTGATCTCCACCTGCTATTCGATGAGCACGCCATCGAGATCCGCGACCAGATCGACCTGCTGGGTGAGCGGGTGCGCAAGAACGATGCCACCACGCTGACCTCGATTGGCTCGATCAGCAAGCACACTGATATCACCGACCAGGATAGCACTGATCTCGACGCGGAAGCGATGGTCAAGGAATTGCATGACGACAATGTCAAGGTGCTGAAGCGGCTGAAGAAATTAAAGGATTTGGCCGAAGACGCCGGAGACAATGCCACCGATGGATTGCTCGACGACCTGACCGACCAGACCGAGCAGCGCATTTGGTTTCTCAAGAGCACGCTTGGCTAAACAGGTCTCAATCACGCATGCGTCTCGAAGGCTGGGCGGGGGTGCACTCCGCCCAGCGTTTTTCTATAAGGCGCAACATGACCGATGTTGAAATGATCAACGGCGCCGATGCCACGGCTATCGCCGATTGGCTCGAAACCCATCTCTCCCGCGCCCTCAACGCAAGCGACGGTCCGGTGGCGATAACCATTCCCGGTGGCTCGACGCCGTTCCCGATCCTCGAACAACTGGTCACCCGCAGGCTCGACTGGAGCCGGATCGCGGTGTGGCCCAATGACGACCGCATCGTGCCCGAAGACCATGAGGCTTCGAACACCGGCAAGATGCGTCGCCTGTTCGAGCCTGCCGGAGCCGAGGTCGTGACCCTGACGATCATGGAGCAGGTGCCGTCCTTCGCGCTGACCTGGCTTGGAATGGGCGCGGACGGCCATATCGCATCGCTGTTCCCGAATACCGACCCACGCGCCGACGATGCCCAGCCGATACGCCAGATCACTCCCGATCCGCTGCCGGCCAACGCGCCGTTCGACCGGGTCACATTGACCATGCCCAGCCTGCTTGCCAGCGACACTATCCTGTTCACGCTCGGTGGATCGGCGGAGAAGCGAGAAGTGTTCGAACAGGCCGTCGTTGGCGGGAATGATTTGCCGGTTGCAAGGTTGCTCGCGTCGGCTAGTCAGCAGGTGACATGCTTCACCTGATCCCGGCTCCTCTCCACCGCGCCGCGCTGCCGCTGGCGCACCGCGTCCGCCATGTCTGGCGCCAACTCAGCAAGGCGCCGCTGGTAGGATGCGCAGTCATCATCAGCAATCTCGATGGCTCAATTCTGCTAGTTCGCCACAGCTACGGCCCCCCGAAATGGGCCTTGCCGGGCGGCGGAGTCGGCAGGCGGGAAGATCCCGAGGACGCCGCGCGCCGTGAAATCCGCGAGGAACTGGGCATTGAACTGGGTAAGCTGACCCGAGTGGCGACATTGCAAGACACATTGTCCAATTCGCCGCATGAAACACATCTGTTCGAAGCGGTGACGGACCAGCTTCCGCGCATCGACACGCGCGAGGTCGTCGAAGCACGCTTCTTCCCGCGCCATTCGCTGCCCCAGCCTCAGGGTGATGAAACACGCAAGCGGCTGGAGGCATGGTGGGCCGAACAGCGCGGCCTAGGCGCCGACGTTTCAGAATAGCGGCAACTGCCCGGTCTTGCGAAGGGTCCGCTCGGCCTCGCGTTCGGCGACCTCGGGCCCGTGTTCGAGATTGGACAGCGTCAGTCCCATCAGGCGGATCGGCAGTGCCAAGGGCAATTGTGCTTCGAGAAGCTCGCGGGCGATGGCGGCGAAGGCATCGCGTCCGTCTACCGGATGCGGCAGCGACTGGGCCCGGGTTGCGATACGGAAATCATTATATTTCAGTTTCAGCGTAACGGTCCGGCCGCGTGCCTTTGCACGTTCGATCCTTTCCCACACGATTTCGATGATACGTTCGAGCGTCTCGCGCAATTCGTCCGGTTCGTGCTGGTCCTGGTGGAAGGTGCGCTCTCCGCCAACCGATTTGCGGATCCGGTTGCTGCGTACCGGCCGCAGGTCAATCCCGCGCGCGGCACGGAAAAGATAGTCGCCGAAACTGCCGAAGTTCTGCCGCAGCCATTGCAGGTCACGGATTGCCAGGTCGGCCCCGGTCTCGATCCCCAGCCGGGCCATTTTCTCTGCACCTTTGGGGCCGACCCCATGAAAGCGCCGGATCGGCAGCGACTGGACGAAAGCAGCTCCTTCGCCGGGGCGGATGATACACATGCCGTCGGGCTTGTTTTGGTCGCTGGCGAGCTTTGCCAAGAACTTGTTGTAGCTCACTCCGGCGCTGGCGGTCAGCTGCGTCTCGGCGCGTATGCGCTTGCGGATGGCCTGCGCGGTGGCGGTGGCGCTGCCAAGGCCGCGCAGATCGTCCGTGACGTCAAGATAGGCCTCGTCGAGGCTCAACGGTTCGACCTGCGGTGTGTAGTCGTTGAATATAGCGCGGATCGCGCCCGAGGCTTCGCGATAGGCATCGAAGCGCGATTTGACGAATATCAGGTCAGGACACAGCCGCTTTGCCGTGACCGAGGGCATGGCGCTTTTGACCCCGAATGTGCGCGCTTCGTAGCTGGCCGCCGCCACCACGCCGCGCCCGCTCGACCCGCCGACCGCGACGGGTTTCCCCCGCAGTTCAGGATTGTCGCGCTGTTCGACACTGGCGAAGAAGGCGTCCATGTCGACATGGATGATCTTGCGCAGTCCCTGCGCTTCATCTTCCCCACCGTCGTCGTCATACCCGTCTTCGGCCATGTCGAGAGCAATAGGAGCGTTCGGACTGGAGCGGAACCTTTGCTTGGAGCGGCGCTATCATGCTGCATTGCAAAAACATCTGGCAAATGCATCTTGCCACGCGCAAGGAACTCTTATGTCAGCCGCTCCGCCCGACGCGAAACCTCTTGCCGAGCGCGCCCCACACCGCGCTCTGGGCGAGCGCGAATTGATCGTGCTGATGGCACTGTTGATGAGCTTGCAGGCCTTCGGGATCGACGCGATGCTACCCGCTCTGGGCCATATGGCGGACGAGATGGGGGCAGGCGGAAACGACCGGCAACTGGTGATCGGGGCCTATTTTCTCGGCGCCGGGGCGGGGGCATTCTTCCCAGGCTCCTTTGCCGATCGTTTCGGGCGGCGACCGATCCTGTTCCTGGGGCTGGCCTCCTATATCGTCCTTTCGCTTGCCTGCGCGCTGGCCAATGACTTCTGGCTGCTGGTCGGTTTGCGAGTGGTGCAGGGCGTCACTTGCGCCGGTCTCAGCGTTGTGCCTGCGGCAATCGTGCGCGATCACGTCGGCGGCGACCGGATGGCACGGATGATGAGCCTGATCATGATGATATTCCTGCTGGTGCCGATCCTGGCTCCGGCGGTTGGGCAGGGGATCATGATGGTGGCCGGCTGGCGGGCCATTTTTGGTGCGATGGCGGTCATGGGGCTGGGTGTGAGCCTGTGGGTATGGTGGCGCCTGCCCGAGACCTTGCAGGACGAGCACCGACAGGAAATCGATCCCATGACGATCCTGCGCAACATGGGGACCGCGCTCACCACCCGCGGCGCGATCGGCTATGTCATTGGCAGCGCGCTGGTGTTCGGGTCGCTGTTCGGCTTCCTCAATTCCAGCCAGCAATTGATTGGCGAAACCTTCGGGGCCGGTAATTATTTTGCCTTCATCTTCGGCGGCGCGGTGGTCGGCATGGTGGTGGCCAATTTCACCAATTCGCGCATCGTCGAACGGTTCGGCGCGCGGCGCGTCAGCCACACCGCATTGTTCGCCTTTATTGTGGTTGCACTGCTGCAATTGTGGAGCGCCAGTTCCACGCCGCAGAGCCTGATTGAATTCATCGTGCTGATGAGCCTTTCGATGGCCATGCTCGGCTTCATCGGCGCCAACTTCAGCTCGATCGCGATGCAGCCGTTCTTCCATATCGCCGGGGCCGCCAGCAGCGGACAGACCGCCGTGCGGATGAGCACCGGGGCGATCCTGGGCAGCACCATCGGCTATCTGTTTGACGGGACGGCGGTGCCGCTCGCCAGCGCGATGCTGGCCTGTGGCCTGCTGGCGCTCGCCGCCGTGCTATTCAGCGAACGAGGACGACTGTTCCGCCGCCCGAACGCCGGCAGCTCCCGCTAGTCCCCGGCGTCGAGCCGCCGCCACGCCAGCTCGGCAAATTCGCACAGCAGCGGACGAGTGTCCCGCGGGTCGATGATATCTTCGACATTGAAGCGTTCGGCGCTGCGGAAGGGCGAGGTGACCTTGTCGAGCCGGGCCTTGATCGCCTCCAGCTCGGCGGCCGGATCCTCGGCTGCTTCGAGTTCGGATTTGTAGGCCACCTCCAGCCCGCCGGCGATGGGCAGGCTGCCCCAGTCGCCGCTCGGCCAGCAATAGCGATACTGGAATGTCTCCGCATTGCTCATCGCGCTGCCGGCGATGCCATAGGCGCGGCGCATGACGATGCTGGCGAGTGGAACACTGGCCTTGTAGACCGCGTTCATCGCCTGAACGCCGTAACGAATTGTGCCTGCCATTTCTGCCTCGCGCCCGATCATGAAGCCGGGATTGTCGACCAGATGGACAATCGGCAGCCGGAACTTGTCTGCCAATTTGACGAAGCGTTCGACCTTCTCCGACGTCTTGGCTTCCCAGCTGCCGCCGAGGTAGGACGGGTCGCTTGCCAGCACTGCAACCGGACGGCCTTGGAGCCGGGCGAAGGCGGTGATCGCGGCGCGGCCCCATAGCCGCCCCATCTCGAACCCCGAATCAAGGTCAAAGATCATCTCCAGCGCGCGGCGCATGGAATAGACCTGCTTGGGATCGCGGGGGACCAGGTCGAGCAGGCGCTCGTCGCGCCGGTCAGCAGGATCGCGGGTCTCGGTATGCGGCGCTCGCTCGCCAACATGCGAAGGCAGGTAGGACAGGAAAGCGCGCGCGCTGGCGAAGGCGGCGGCCTCGTCCAGCACTTCGTCATCAACCACCCCGTTGCGGGTATGGATGCCGCTGCCGCCGAGGTTTTCCTTGGCTTCCTCGTGGCTGGCAGAGCCATCGCGGTAGATGTCGCCCATGGCCTCGACCACGGCCGGGCCGGCGGCGAAGATCTGGCTCAGACCCTTGACCATGACCGAGTAATGGCTGGCGACCGTGCGCGCCGCGCCGAGCCCTGCCGTAGGGCCGAGCGCAAGTGCCACCACCGGCACCGAGTCGAGGTTCTCGACCACGTCACCCCAGCCGGGGACGGCGGGGATATAGGTCGCGCCGATTTGCTCCAGCGTCTTGACCGAGCCGCCGCCGCCAGTGCCGTCGATCATGCGGATGATCGGCAGCTTGAGCTCGTGCGCCATGCGCTCGGCCTGAACCATCTTGCGGCTGATCCCGGCATCGGCTGCGCCGCCGCGAATGGTGAAATCGTCTGCCGTGGCGACGACCGGCCGGCCGTCTATCGTGGCTTTGCCAAACAGAAATGGGGCGGGGAGGATGCTTTCGAGGTCGCCGCTTTCGTCATAGCTGGCCTTGCCGGCAATTTTGCCAATTTCGCGGAATGAGCCTTCGTCCACCAGCGCCGCCAGTCGCGCGCGCGCATCCATCTTGCCCCTGCCACGCTGACGCGCGACCTTTTCCTCGCCGCCCATTTGCTCGGCAAGTTCCTCGCGCCGGCGCAGTTCGTCGAGTTCCTTTTGCCAGGTCACTCTTCGACCGGCTCCACCACGCACAGCACCGCCTCGACCTGCACCTGCCCGCCTTCGCCGGCATTGAGTTCGGTTACGATTCCGTCGAAGGGCGCGGTCAGCGCGTGTTCCATCTTCATCGCCTCGAGCACCATGAGGCGCTGTCCGGCAGTCACGGTGTCGCCTTGCGCCACGTCGACCGCGATGACCTTGCCCGGCATGGGGGCGAGGATTGCTCCGTCGCCTGCTGCTGCGACACCGGACCCGCGACTCGCGGTGGCGAATTCAAAGGCCTGCCCGTCGGTGAATACCAGCACACGATCACCCTCGAACACGCCGCTCGCAATAATGTCGCTATCCTCGCGACTGGCCTGTACGACCCGCGTTTCGCCCTTGAAGGAAATGCTCGCTCCCAGACGCGGGGGGGCGTTGAGGCGCAAGCCGATCGGTTGGTCGGTGAAGTCCTGCGTCGCCGCCATCAGGGCAAAATCCGATGCTGCCTGCCAAATAGCATCCGACGGCTGGGCTTCCGGAACCAGCGTATCCATCTTCCGGGCGATGAAACCGGTATCGAGATCGGCGGCGATGAAATCGGAATCGAGCAGGGCGCGAGCGATGAACCCCGCATTGGTGCGGACCGGCCAGACTTCGACATTCTCGGCAATGTCCGCGAGGAGCTCGATAGCCTCGTCGCGGTCATCGCCCCAGGCGACCAGCTTGGCGACCATCGGATCGTAGAAAGGCGAAATTGCGTCGCCCTCCTCAACCCCGGTCTCGATCCGGCCCTCCTCGCCGAGGTCGAAATGATCGAGCGATCCAGTGGAGGGAAGGAAATCGGTCGCCGGATCTTCGGCATAAAGCCGGGCTTCGATGGCGTGGCCTTCGATAAAGAGCTCGTCCTGCTTCAGCGGAATCGGCTCGCCGCTTGCCACGCGTAGCTGCCATTCGACCAGGTCGACACCGGTAATTTCCTCGGTCACGGGATGCTCCACCTGCAGGCGGGTGTTCATCTCCATGAAGAAAATGCGGTCGGCGCGCAGGCCTTCGCTGGCGTCGGCGATGAATTCGATGGTGCCTGCACCCTCGTAATCGACTGCCTTGGCGGCGCGTACGGCGGCGGCACAGATTTCTTCGCGGGTGGCCTCGTCCATGCCGGGGGCAGGGGCTTCCTCTATCACCTTCTGGTGGCGGCGCTGCAACGAGCAGTCGCGTTCGAACAGGTGGACGACGTTGCCATGGGAATCGCCAAACACCTGCACCTCGATATGGCGGGGCGAGGTGATCCACTTTTCCAGCAGCACTTCGTCATTGGAGAAGCTGGCCTTTGCCTCCCGCTTGCAAGATTGCAGGTCAGCTTCGAAATCCTCGGGCTTCTCGACCTTGCGCATTCCCTTGCCGCCGCCGCCCGCGACGGCCTTGATCAGCACCGGATAGCCGATCGCGTCGGCTTCTTTCTTGAGGCGCTCGACCGACTGGTCTTCGCCCAGATAGCCCGGCGTCACCGGCACACCTGCATCCATCATCAATTGCTTGGCCGCGTCCTTCAGCCCCATGGCGCGGATGCTGTCGGGCTTGGGGCCGACCCAGATCAGCCCGGCATCGAGCACGGCCTGTGCGAAGTCGGCGTTTTCCGAGAGGAAACCGTAGCCGGGGTGGATCGCCTCGGCGCCTGTCTCTTTCGCGGCGGCGATGATCTTTTCGCCGACGAGATAGCTCTCGGCGGCAGGCGAGGGGCCTATATGCACCGCCTCGTCGGCGGAGCGGACGTGCAGGGCCTTGGCATCGGCATCGGAATAGACCGCGACCGTGGCCACGCCCATTTCGCGTGCGGTGCGGATGATACGGCAGGCGATTTCGCCGCGATTGGCGATCAGGAGCTTGGAAATCATGGTGCGATGGCTAGGCGAGCGCGCGGCGCTCGGCAAGCCGTCACGAACGCGGCTCTATTCCTCGTCGGGCAGCGGCGTCATTGGCGGTTCGGCAATCTTGCCGCGCATCCGCACGTCGAGCAGGATGTCGCCGTAATTCCAGCTGGGCATATCGTCGGGCGGCAAAGGCTTGTTGCGCAAGGCCTCGAAGAATGCCGAGACGATCAGGCCCAGCTTGCGATAACGCGGAATTACCACGCGGCGATCCCAGGCGGCGCGACCTCGTGCATCGACCTCGTGCCCGATCTCGGTGTAGATATTGGCAGCGGCCAGCACTGCCCAGCGGCTGCGGAACGGGAGATTGGTCGTGCCCAGCTTCGCGGCCTGCGCATGGCGGTCCATCATTACCACCAGCCGGCGGGCGATATCGGATGCCTCGCCGCGATGGTGCGGCTTCATCAACTGGCCCGGCTCGATATCTTCCTCGGCCAGCCACTCGTGCGGGATGTAACAACGTCCGGCGGCATCGTCCTCGTCGAGATCGCGGGCGATATTGGCGAGCTGGAAAGCCAGGCCCAGATCGCAGGCGCGGGCCAGCGTTTCTCCATCATCCGCCGAAACCCCCATCACCCGAGCCATCATCACGCCGACCGCGCCGGCCACGTGGTAACAATAGCGGGCAAGATCGGCTTCTGTCCTTGGACGCCAGCCTTCCGCATCGAGTTCGAACCCGGCGATGACGTCTTCGGCCATTTCCATTGTCAGATGGCATTCCTTGGCCACCTGGCCGAAGGCATCGAAGGCAAGGTCAGCAGTGGGCTGGCCGTCTAGCGCGCGACGGGTGAGGACGCGGATCGCCTTGACCCGGTCGGTGAGATATTCCTGTTCGCGCAATTGGCCGCCCAGGTCCTGCCCGTCGGCAATATCGTCACACCGGCGACACCAGGCATAGAGCATCCAGACACGCTCTCGCGTGGCTTGGTCGAACAGCGAACTGGCCGAAGCGAAGCTTTTCGATCCTTCGGCAATCATCGCATAGCTGTTGGCTACAAGCCCCTCGCGGTCACGCCCGCCCCCCGCGCGCGGAACCGTCTCGCGCAGGATGAGAGAGGGAACAAGCCGACGCTCAGTGAACTTATGGATCGGCTGTCTTTTCTTGCTCACGTCAGAGATCTTCGGCCTTCATCCGGAAGATGGGGGTGTGCGGCTGATAACGCGCCATCTGGTCCAGCAGTTCCGGCAGACTTTCGGCAGCGATCAGGATATTCTGGTGCGCTGGCCGTACGAAACCGACCGAAGCCATGTGGGCGTTAAAGGCAATCAGGTCGTCGAAAAAGCCAAACGCGTTGAGCAGCCCGACCGGATTGGAATGGTATCCAAGCTGCGCCCAGCTCATCGCTTCCCACAATTCGTCCATCGTGCCGACCCCGCCAGGGATGGTGATGAAGCCGTCCGACAGGTCGGTAAATTGCTGCTTGCGCTCGTGCATGCCGGAAACGGTGTGGAGCTCGGTGCAGTCATTGTTGGCGACTTCGCTGCCCGCGAGCGCTTCCGGGATCACCCCGATGACCTCGCCTCCGGCGTCGAGCGCGCCGCTGGCGACCGCCCCCATCAGGCCCAGCCGGCCACCGCCATACACAACCCCGATGCCACGCTCGGCAAGACCGGCGCCAACGTCGCGGGCGAGTTCGATAAAACGCGGGTCCCGGGGCGTTGCGGAGCCGCAATACACAGCAAGTCTTTTCATGTGGCCCACGTATCGGCGCGCGTCAGGATGTCAAATCCTCGATCATCAGACCCGCTGTCGCCTTGGCGCTGCCGACTACGCCGGGGATGCCCGCGCCGGGATGGGTGCCGGCCCCGACAAGGTAGAAATTGTCGATCACGTCGTCGCGATTGTGCCCGCGGAAGAAGGCACTCTGCGTCAGCACCGGCTCGAGGCTGAAGGCGCTGCCCAGATGCGCGTTGAGATCGGTTGCGAAATCGCTCGGCGCGTAATGGAACTTGGTCACGATCCGGTCGTGGATATCGGGTATCAATCGTCGCCCCACCTCGTCGAGGATACGCTTTTCCAGTTCCGGCCCGACTTTGTCCCAGTCGATCTTGAGCTTGCCCATGTGGGCGACCGGGACCAGTGCGTAGAAGGTGCTCTTGCCAGGCGGGGCCATGCTCGGGTCGGTCACCGTCGGATGGTGCAGGTAGATGCTGAAATCCTCCGGTAACACGCCCTTGTCGTAAATGTCCTCCAGCAGTCCTTTGTAGCGGGGCCCGAACAGGATCATGTGGTGCGGGATGCCCGGCCAGGTGCCCTCGAGCCCGAAATGGACCACAAACAGCGACGGGCTGTAGCTCTTCTTTTTCAGCCGTTTGCCCATCCGCCAGCCGCGTTGGTCGCGGCCGAGCAGATCCTGGTAGGAATGGACGATATCGGCATTGCTGGCCACGGCATCGAAGGGCTGGAGCCAGCCGCTGGCAGTCTCGACCTCGCGTGCCCGGTCATCCTCGGTATGTACGCGCACTACCGGGTCGCCAACCTTCATCGTTCCGCCCAGGCGTTCGAAATGGCGGATCATGCCGGCAATCAGGCGGTTGGTGCCACCGCGCGTCCACCATACCCCGCCATCCATCTCGAGCTTGTGGATCAGCGCATAGATGCTGCTGGTCTTCATCGGGTTGCCACCCACCAGCAGCGTGTGAAAGCTCAGAGCCTCGCGCAGCTTCTCGCTTTCGACATAGCTCGATACCATCGAATAGACACTGCGCCACGCCTGCTTCTTGGCCAGTGCCGGAGCCGCCTTCATCATCGACTTGAAATCGAGGAACGGCACGGTGCCGAGCTTGACGTAGCCTTCTTCGTAGACACCGGCGGCGTATTCGAGGAAGCCCTGGTAGCCTGCCACGTCGGCCGGGTTGAGCTTCTCGATTTCCTTGTAGAGCGAGGCCTTGTCGTTCGAATAATCGAAATTGTGACCATCGGGCCAGTTGAGCCGGTAGAAGGGGCGCACTGGCATCAATTCGACATCGCGCTTCATGTCGTGGCCGGTCAGCGCCCACAATTCCTTAAGGCAGTCGGGGTCGGTCACCACCGTCGGTCCGGCATCGAAGGTGAAGCCGTCACGCTCCCAGAAATATGCCCGCCCGCCGGGCTTGTCGCGGCCCTCGATCACGGTGGTGGCGATGCCCGCGCTCTGCAGGCGGATGGCCAGCGCCAGTCCGCCGAAGCCGGCTCCGATGACGCAAGCGGTCTTGGCGTCTTTGTCTTGCGGAGAATTCATTGCAGTTACTGACTTTCGACGTTCAGCGGGCCACCAGTGGCGGCTGTTTGTTGGCGATGGCTGCGATCGCGCGCAGCACGGGAACGGGAGGCTTGCCGCTCAACACGCGCAGCTTGTCACCCAACGTCGAGCGACCGGCATAGAACCGTTCGATCAGTCCGCGGTCGAGACGATAGAACCGCTCGAACACCCGATAGCGTTCCCTAGGCGAAGCGGCACCGAACAGCATGCTGCCCAAAAGCCTGTAATATCCGGTCCGGTTCCAGTGCTGTCGCGCATGGTCGGCGAGCAGGGCGGCGAGCTGGTCGCCGGGCAGGTCGGCATTCTGCGCCACAAGCTGCGCGGTGCGGACCGCGAACGGCACGGTGTAGCTGGTCAGCGGATGCGCCAGCAGGGCGCCGGTACCGGCAGTGGCGACCCGGTCGAGGCCGGCATCACGGCGGTAGGCGCTGAAATCTCCGCCGGTAACCACAGGTAGCACGCCGGTCTCGCTGCCGATGATATCGCCTTCCCACCCTTGCTCGCCGGCATAGGCATCGAGCCGAGCCGACAGCGCCGAGCGGTCGAGCACAGGGGTGTCCTGATAATAGGTGTCCTCGATGAAGATGTCGCTTGCGCCCAGGGGCAGGACATAGACGAAGCGATAGCCGTGGGCCTGGTCGACACCGGCGTCCATGATCACCGGACGGGCGATCCCATGCGGAATGCGCGTGCGCATGTGCCGCCCCATGAAGACCTGCCACCCGCCGCGCACATGGGGCGAGGGGGTAAAGCCCCGGCAATCGATCACGCTGCGCGCATTGACGATCTCGCCGCTGCCAAGCGTCACGCTGTCATGGGTGCAATGCTGTGCATCTGCCCCGGTACGGATAGTCTGCGGGGCCAGTTCCCGACGCAAGGCGGCATCGAAATCATGCGAGGCGAGTGAAAAGTAGCGCGTGTCGAGCCGCCGCGTATGGCTTGGAAAAACCACGTCGTAGCCATCCCACCGGCTCTTGCGAAAGCTGGCCAGCAAGGCTTCGCCCTCGTTGTCGCAATCGCTGGCAAACCAGCTCCAGCGGTGGTTGCCGCCCAGTGCTTCACCGCCTTCGAGCAGGACCACCTGGCAATCGGGCCGCGATTGTCGCAGGGCCAGTGCGATCAGGCCACCCGATAGCCCGCCGCCCACGATTGCCACATCTGCCTTTCCCCCGCTCATCACCTGATCGCACTAGGGGGCGTGACGGCTGGCGGCAATCTCATTATCGGTTGTGATGCCGGGGCGAGGAACTTACGCCTTGAGCTGGAGTTGTAACGCCATGAACTTCCTTACATCCGGCGCCATGCGTCATGCCGCTCTCCCATTGCTTGTGCTTGCGGTAGCCCCGTTGGCTGCGCAGGATGTCGCCGACCCGGGGGCCGCGCCCGACCAGGCAGCGCCGGCGGGTGGCCCGCCCACGACAGTATTTGACGGCGATTTTCTGTCGATCGGTTTCGGCGCTGCTTTCGGTCCGAGCTACTCGGGGTCCGACGATTACGTCATCTTCCCCCTGCCGATCGTCCAGGCGAGTGTCGGAGGGATCGATATCAGTCCACGCCCGGCGGGCTTGGCAGTGGATTTCGTGCCCGATGCTGCCGAGGGCGTGTCGTTCGACTTCGGAATTGCCGGGCGGCTGCGCAGCGACCGCGCCGATATCAAGGGTATCAAGGACCCGGTGGTCGAGACCCTTGGCGAACTTGATCGCGCGATCGAAGTCGGCCCCACCGCCGGAATCAGTGTTCCGCAGGTGCTCAATCCATACGATAGCCTCAGCTTTAGCGTCGATGCGCTGTGGGATATCGCCGGCGCACACAGCGGGATGTCAGTGTCGCCGAGCGTGACCTACTTCACGCCGCTCAGCCGCGGCATCGCGGGATCGCTTTCGCTCGGCGCAAGCTTTGTCGACGATGATTTCGCCGACTATTATTACAGCATCACCCCGGCGCAGAGCCTCACCAGCGGGCTCCCGGCTTTCCAGGCCGATGGGGGGCTCAACAGCATCGGCGCCAACGTGTTCATGGCCTTCGACCTCAATGGCGATGTCACCGACGGCGGGTTTTCGCTGGTCGGGATTGGCGGCTATTCGAGGTTGCTGGGTGACGCCAAGAACACGCCCCTGACGGCGATGCGCGGCAGCGCCGACCAATGGCTTATCGGGGCGGGACTGGGCTACACCTTCTAAACAAGGCTATATTGCTCCCACGATAAAGGGCCCCGGAATTCCGGGGCCCTTGTCGTGTATCAGTCCTTGCTCTCTTCGGCCTTGTCGATCTTCAATTCGGGCCGTGCCGGCGGCATCTTGGCCTTGCGGTTCCCGGTCTTGAGATAGGTGTCGAACCATCGCAGCATCCGCAGATTGTAGTCATAGCGGCTGGCTGCCCGGCGGTTGCCATGCGGCTCGCCCGGATAGAGCACCATGCGTACCGGTGTTTCGGGCTTGCGCACCTTGATCGAACGATAGAGCTCGTAGCTCTGGCCCGGGTCGACCCGGGTGTCTTCCTGTCCGTGCATGATCAGGATCGGCGTCTCGGCCTTGTCGACATGGTAGACCGGCGACACGTCGAGCATCGCTTGCCAATCGTCCCACGGCCACTTGCGGCTGTGCACATTATACATCTCGTAAGGGATGTCGGTGGTGCCGAACTTGCTGATCTGGTTGGAAATACCGACAAACATCACCGCTGCGGCATATTCAGCCGAATCATGCGTCGCGCCCCAGGCGCTGGCATAGCCGCCATAAGAGCCGCCGGTGATCCCGGTGCGCTTGGGATCGGTAATACCCGCCTTGACCAGTTGTCGCTTGGCATCGACGATATCGGTGAACTCGGGGTCGGTGTATTTGCCCTGGTGCTGCTTCGAAAACGCCGTGCCGTAGGCGGTCGAACCGCGATAGTTCGGGTGAAACACGGCATAGCCTTTGCCGGCACCGACCTGGCCCGGCATAGAATAGGCGGTCAACCAGCCGTTCGAATAATGCGCCTCGGGACCGCCATGAACCATCATGATGGTCGGCGATCCGCCCTTGGCCGGACCACCCACGGGTTCGATCAGTATGCCTTCGACCTGCTGCCCGTCGCGCGCTGCATAGGTGATCGTGCGCTGCGTGCCGAAGTCGATTTCCGACAGCCACGGATTGTGCGAGGTCCAGCGGGTGAAGCTGTTGCCGTCGAGCGCAAATATTTCGCCCGGATGTGTCGGCGAATTGGCTTCGACAAAGATCTTGCCACCGCCGGTCTCGACATCGGTCAGGATCAGCGCGCCGGCATCGATTTCGCCCTTCACGCTGCCATCGGCGTTGTACATCCGCAGCAGAGACTGCGCGCCCTTGTGGATGATCGCCACCAGAGTGCCATCGGTCATCCATTCCGCATCGGTCGCAGCTTCGGCAGCCCCGGCGTTGAGCGCGCGATAGGTGCCGGTTGCAACGTCCACCAGGTGCAGTGTGGTGTCGGCCGGATCGTTCATGTCGACCCCCGCGATCATCGAAAGCTGGGCGCCATCGGGCGAGACCTCGACATCACCGAGCTTGCCTGGAGTTTCGACCACCTTCTTTACGGTGCCGGTCGCCAGGTCGATCACATGGACCCGCTTGGAGGTGTAATTGTCGTCGATATTGGGTGTCGGCGCGCTCTGGATGATGCCGGTCTTGCCATCGGGCGAGACGTCGAAGGCGCTGACATAACCGGGGATGGTTATCGCCAGTGGCGCGGCGTCGACATCGCTACCGACCCGGGCGGCAAACAGCCGGTTCAGCTTCGCTTCTTCTTCGTAAACGATGGCATCGAAGCCGGCCTTGTCTTCCTTCTTGCGAGCCTTGTCCGTTGCGGCGTCGACCAGCAGATACAGCGTCTGGCCATCGGGCGAGAAAGTGTAGGAAGCGACGTTCGTGTCCTTGATCTCGGCCAGCTTGCGCGGCGCGCCGCCATCAACCGGCACGCCCCACACGGCGCGCTTTTCGTCCTCGTCGGCCCACAGATAGGTGACCATCTGGCCGTCGGGCGAGAAACCGACCCGACCCGGGCTGATGTCGTCGGGCAGATAAGCGCGCCAGCTGTCGGGGCCCCAGGCGACCTTTAGTTCCTGCGTCGTGCTGCCGTCGTCCTCGCCCGCAGTCACGTCAGGCAAGCTGGCAGTGGTGTAGGCCACGCGGCTGCCATCGGGGGAGACGGCGAGCGTGCCGACGCTCTCCAGCCTGGCGACGTCTTCGGCCGTC
Source organism: Qipengyuania sp. CAU 1752 (assembly GCF_054482615.1). Classification (NCBI taxonomy): domain Bacteria; kingdom Pseudomonadati; phylum Pseudomonadota; class Alphaproteobacteria; order Sphingomonadales; family Erythrobacteraceae; genus Qipengyuania; species Qipengyuania sp. CAU 1752. The sequence continues at coordinate 919,800 of NZ_JBTLRE010000001.1, forward strand.
ATTGGACGCGCCATCGCGGCGGCAGGGGCAAGCAGGGCGGTGGCTAGAAGGGCGGTTTTCAGACTCTTCATCGGTCAGTCTTTCCTCTCGTTTGTGGTTTGGTTGTGGCGGGCTATAGCGGCTGTCACTTGAAGCGCAAATCATGCGCCATACGAGGGGATTGCCATGAAGAATACCGTCCGCAGCATTCGCATTGCCGCCATTGCCGTAGCGTCCATGCTGGCCGGTCCGGCCCTGGCCGATACCGTGATCATCCACGCCGGCTCGGTCGTTGCCGATGCCGATGGGACTGCCAGTGGTCCCGCCACCATCACTGTCACCGATGGCAAGGTCGTCAGCATCGCCGAAGGCTTCGCGCCCACGCCTGAAGGCGCGACCATGGTCCACCTGCCCGACCACACCGTACTGCCGGGGCTGGTCGACCTGCACACGCATTTGTCGGGCGACCCGAGCGGTGAGTTCTGGCGCGCCGCCACCACTCCGCCCGAGTGGTACGTGTTGCTTGCGGCGAAGAATGCGCGGGAGACGGCACAGGCGGGCTTCACCACCGTGCGCGACCTTGGCTCGCGGACCGACCAGGTCATGCAGATGCTGCGCCGTGCGACGGAGGAAGGCGTGATCCCGGGACCGCGCGTGGTCACTTCTGCACGCACGATCGCCATCGTTGGCGGCCATGGCGACACCAATGGTTTCCGGCGCGGCGTGGGTGAAATCCTTGCCAGCGACTTTACCTGCACCGGGCCGGTAGCTTGTGCCGAAATGGTCCGCACTGCGTCCAAATACGGCGCCGACCTGATCAAGATCACCGCCACTGGCGGGGTGCTGAGCCAGCAGGGCCGCGGGCTCGAGGCGCATTTCAGCGACCCCGAGATGAAGGCAATCGTCGATACCGCGACATCACTTGGCCTTAAAGTTGCCGCCCATGCCCATGGCGCGCGCGGGATCGAGGCGGCGGCACGCGCCGGTGTCCAGACGATTGAGCATGGCACCTATATCGATGAACAGGCGGCTCGCGTAATGCGCGAGAAGGGCACTATCCTGGTGCCCACACTGATGGCGTTCCAGGGCATCAAGGAAAACCTTGGCACCGGCTTCTACACCCCCGTGGTGGAGGACAAGGTGCGCGCCGTGGGACCGTTTGCCGAAAGTATTGTCGAGCGGGCGCGCAAATGGGGCGTCAAACTCGCCTTTGGCACCGATGCCGGGGTCTTTCCGCACGGGCAGAATGCCGGCGAACTGGCGCTGATGAAGAAGGGTGGGATGAGCGATCGCCAGGTGCTCGCCAGTGCGACGACGGTCGCGGCGCAGGTTCTCGGGCTGGAAAACGAGATCGGCCGCATCGCGCCCGGATTTTCGGCCGATATCATCGCGGTAAAGGGCAATCCCCTGACTGATGTGACCGTGCTCGAAAACGTCGATTGGGTGATGGTGCGCGGCCGGGTGGTCGAGTGATCCTCGCCGCGCTGGCGCTGGCCTCGATCACTCCCGCCGGCCACACGGTCTGCCAGCGCGAAATCATGGTATTGGGCACAGGCCAGGATGCCGGTGCACCGCAGGTCGGCAATATGCGCGACCGTGGGCCGCGCCTGTTGCCCAGTTCGCTGGCCTTGATCGATCGTGGGCAGGGTAGCCGCTACCTGTTCGATGCGACCCCTGCGATTACCGATCAGCTCGCCATGCTCGACGCCATCGAGCCGCCCCAACGGGGTTTGGGCATCGACGGCATCTTTCTGACCCACGCGCATATCGGGCACTATCTCGGTCTGGGTTGGCTTGGCCGCGAGGCCGCTGGAGCGCAGGAGGTGCCAGTCTTTGCCATGCCGCGCATGGCAGCTTTCCTGCGCGAAAATGGCCCGTGGAGCCAGTTGGTCGAATTGGGCAATATCACGATCGAGGAAATGGCCGCGAGCCAGTTCACCGTTGTGAGCGACAATTTCGGAGTGATGCCCATCCTCGTTCCTCATCGCGACGAGTATTCCGAGACGGTGGGCTTTTTCATCATGACACCGGACCGGACCGCGCTGTATCTGCCCGATCTCGATGATTGGGACGCTTTCGAAACCACGAGCGGCCAGAGCCTGGAGGAACTGGTGGCCGGCTTCGACCTGCTTTTCCTCGACGCTACCTTCTGGGACGATGGCGAGTTGGCGGGCCGTGACATGAGCGAGATACCGCATCCGCGCGTGGCCAAGGTGATGGATCGGCTGGCTGGCCTGCCCGCACAGGATCGCGCCAAGATCCATTTCATCCACATCAACCACACCAACCCGATCCGCGATTCCGATAGCGAGCAATCGCGCGAGGTCGCTCGACGCGGATTCAACATCGCCCGCCGCGGCGACCGGCACTGCCTGGGATAGCCGCTGGTCGATAAGCAGCGGCGTTTGGCCGATACAGGCTCCTGCAAGGTCGGGTCATCCATATGGCGTACTTGTCACGCGGCGGTATGTGTATTATCCGCCTAATACAGCATTCGATCAAACTGGGGACTTTTCCAACATGACCATTTTACGCAGCGTCTTGCTTGCCACGGCCGCACTCGCCTTGCCGGCCACTCCGGCCCTGGCCGATAACCATGGCGCAAAGCCTGCCGTCGAGGCGAAAAAGGACGCCGCGCAGACCGAGCGCGAGAAGCTGTTCGCCCTGTTTGCCGAAAGCGATGAGCGCAATCTCGAAATCAACCCGATTGCCCGGTTGTTTCGCGGTGACGACAAGGACGCCGACAGGCTCGGCGATTTCCTTACCGATGCGTTCTTCTATGCCAGCAAGCGCGACACCCAGCTCAACATGGCGCTGCTGGCGCAGATCGACCGCAGCAAGCTCGCCCCGCAGGACCAGCTCGCTTACGACGTATTCCTCTACAACCAGGAACAGTCGCTCAAGGGCAGCACCGACGAAATTCGTGCACTGACCGAAGTTCGCCCGGTCAACCACTTCAGCGGCTTTCACACCTTCTACCCCAATTTCGCCAGCGGCACCGGCGCGGCACCGTTCAAGACCCTTGCCAATTACGAGGACAACCTCAGCCGTCACGACGATTATATCGCGACCACCGACCGGGCCATCGACAAGTTCCGCGAAGGCATGGCCACCGGCGTGGTCGAGACCAAGCTGACCATCAAGAACGTGATCTCGCAGCTTGATACGCAGTTGGAAATCCCGGTCGCGGAATCGCAATTCATGGGACCGGTCGGCATGTTTCCGGAGGATTTCTCGGATGCAGACAAGACCCGGCTGACCGCAGCCTATGAAGCCAAGACGCGCGAAATCTACGCTGCTCACGAGCGGATGCGTAATTTCCTGCGCGACGAATATCTTGCCAATGCCCGCGAGAAAGTCGGCCTGAGCGCGATGAAGGGCGGCGAGAAGCTTTACAAGCAGATGATCGAGGAAACCACGACGCTGCCATTGGAAGCGGACACGATCCACAACCTCGGCCTGTCGGAAGTCGCGCGCATCAAGGGCGAGCTGGAAAAGCTGAAAGGCGAAGTCGGCTTCACCGGCACCTTGCAGGAATTTTTCGACCACGTCCGCACCGACGCGCAGTTCAAGCCTGCAAGCCGCGAAGCGCTGACGCAGAGCTATTACGATATCGGCAAGGACGTCGACAAGGTCATCGGCGACTACTTCTCGCTCGTTCCCAAGAGCGAATTGAAGATCGAGCCTTACGACCCCTCGATCGAGCAGTTCAGTGCGGGCGGGTCCTACCAGACCGGTACGCCCGACGGTTCGCGTCCGGGCACTTTCTATTTCAACGCCTATGACCTGCCCAGCCGCCTGACGACGGGCAATATGACGCTGTATCTGCACGAAGGCGCACCGGGCCACCATTTCCAGCTCAGCCTGGCGCAGGAGAACACCGATCTCCCGGCCTTCATGCGCTTTGGTGGGACCACCGCCTTTATCGAGGGCTGGGCGCTCTATGCGGAATCGCTCGGCTACGAGATGGGCTTCTTCGAAGATCCGTGGAACCGCTATGGCACGCTGCAGGACGAGCAATTGCGGGCGATGCGGCTGGTGGTCGATACCGGCCTTCATTCCAAGGGCTGGACCCGCGACCAGGCGGTCGATTTCATGCTCATGAACTCGGGCATGACGCGGACCGAGGTGGTGGCCGAGGTCGAACGCTATATCGCCATCCCCAGCCAGGCGCTGGCCTACAAGATCGGCGCGCTCAAGATCCAGGAGCTGCGGGCCAAGGCGCAAAAGGCGCTGGGCGGCAAATTCGACATCAAGGCCTTCCATGCGCAGGTGCTGGGCACGGGCGGACTGCCGCTGCCGGTGCTCGAATCCAAGATCGATCGTTGGATTGCCAGCCAGCGCTGATCGGCACTGAACATCATGCGCGGGAGGCATGGACACGCGTCCTGCCTCCCGCCATTGAGAGTCGCATGAGCAAGGACAACATTTGGTGGGGCGGCAAGGTGCCCGAGGTTGCTACGCTGGCGTCGGGCGGCGACGATTGCATGCACGGCCATCTCGGCGTCCAGTTCACCGAAGTCGGCCCCGACAGCGTGACCGCGCGTATGCCGGTCGATGCCCGCACCCGCCAGCCCTATGGCCGATTGCACGGCGGAGCCTCGGTCGCGCTCGCAGAGACCGTCGGATCGGTCGCCGCGTCGATGACGGTCGACCGTGAACGCTTCGCGACCGTTGGCATGGAGATCAACGCCAACCACATCCGCCCGGCCTATGACGGGTTTGTCCATGCCACCGCCACGCCGATCAATATCGGCCGCACAACGCAGATATGGTCGATCCGCATCGTTGACGACAATGGCAAGCTGGTGTGCATCTCGCGCCTGACGATGGCGGTCATCTCGCTCGACAGGAAATAGCGCGCGGTCCAGCCTATTCGAGCATTCCGATCATTCGCTCGTAGGCGGCGGCGAAGTCTTCCTTGAATTCCTGCACCACCTGTCCGGCACCGCGCTGGGTTTTGACCATGCCCACGCCCTGGCCGACAAAATAGGTCGCCAAGTCCTGCGCCGCGCGATTGCCGTTGACGCTGGCCTTGTCGATTGCGCGCAGCGTGGGTTCGGACAGCAGCATCATCAATGGCATGGGCAGGGCGGGTATCTCGGCCTCTTCCCATTTCTGGTGCCATTCGCTGCGCAACTGCCGCGAGTATTTGCCGGTCCGGTGCTTCGACCGGATGGTGTCGCGGCTGGAGGCGGCGATCATCTTTTCGCGGAAGACCTCGGTCGTTTCGGCTTCGCTGGTTGCCAGCCACACGCTGCCGCACCAGGCACCGTCCGCGCCCATCGCCATCATTCCCGCCATCTGCTTGCCGGTCATGATCCCGCCCGCAGCCAGTACCGGGATATCTGCGCCAGCCTCGGCGATGGCGTCGATCACTTCGGGGATCAGCACCACGGTGGAGACCTCGCCGCAATGCCCACCGCCTTCGCCGCCCTGCGCGACAATGATGTCCACACCCGCCTCGATCTGCTTCATCGCGTGTTCCTTGGCCCCAACCAGCGCCGCCACCGGAATGCCGCGCTGCTTGCCCGCGGCGATCATTTCGGGCGGAGCGGTGCCGAGCGCATTGGCGATCAGCCGCACCGGGTGATTGAAGCTGACTTCGAGCAACTCCTGGCCGAGTGAGGTGTTGGGCCGTTGTGATCCACCTTGCAGCTCCGCTCCCTGCTCGGCGATGCCGGCTTCGCGCAGGATTGCGCGGGTGAAATCGCGATAGCGCTCGGGAATCTGGGCGATGATCTGGTCGGCGGTGATGTCCATCTCCACCGCCTGCACCTCGGGGATCAGCACATCGACGCCGTAGGGTCTGCCCTCTACGTGATCATCGATCCAGGTGAGCTCCTGCTCGAGCTGCTCGGGCGTTGAACTGACCGCCCCGACCACCCCGAAACCGCCGGCACGGCTAACCGCGGCAACCACGTCGCGGCAATGCGAAAAGGCAAACAGCGGGAATTCGCATCCCACCATCTCGGTCATGCGGAAGGCCATACTTGTGTCTCTTTCCTAGGTTTCGAGGGCTTTGCGCCAGCTATCGCCGGCCCATCCGGAGACGCGCGCCCTGCCGTCTTCAGACAGCGCCATGTAGCGGCCGCGCAAATCGGCGAGGCACTTGGCCTGGTATTTGAACACCGGTTGCGAAAACGTGTGTCCCAACGCCTCGAAGCGAAGCATGTCTTCTCCGGCATTCAACGCCGCCTGGTTTCCGACGAGAAAGGAGGCGTAGACCGCACCTGCGACCTGCGCGATCCGCAGCGCCGCAGCTGAGGGCTCGTTGGCCCACTCGCCCGTGTGTCCCGACAGATCTTCGAGATGGGCGAGCCAGCGGTAGGTATAGGGGTAGTGTTCCCGCATCATGGATTGCGGGGTCGGGTCGGTGGCAAGCTGTGAGAGTTGGCCGAGCAGGCCGAATTCTGCAAGACTGGGACGGCTGCCGAACAGGAAGAAACTCTCGGTCACATGGGATTCGAGCGACTGCAGCACCACGTGAGTGGATGCCTCGATCAGCGGAAAGTTATCCCTCGTGCAGCCGACCAGCCCCATCCGTCCGACCTGTCGCTCGCGAAACGCTTTGGCTGCGGCCTGGCTGGCCGCGAGCCCGCCGCCGTGCGTCCGGTCGAAGGCGAGCCAACGGCTCATCTGCACCTGGTCGACCTCGGCCAGCCAGCGCCAGCCGAACATGGCCTTGGTCAGCCATTCGTCGGCGAAGTCCTCGATCAGATGCGCGAGGAATGCAATCGCCGGGTCCGGCGGCACGACGCCACGTTCCTGATGCAATTCCTCCAGTTCGTACACCAGAGGGGTGGAATCGTTGGCGAAATGCCCGTCGGGAAATTCGAGCACCGGGATGACCGGGGCGCGGACTTTGGCGAGAGCGTCCTGCACGCTTACCCCATCGTGCCAGATGAAGGGCAGCCAGCGGTAGCGCAACAGGCTGCGCATCTTCATCGAATAGGGCGAGGCAAGCGCGCCGTAGAGCCGGTACATTCGGGCCATCAGCAACCAGCCTGCCGGCCAGGTTCGACCGGTATGACGCCGCAGTTTTTCTGGGCAGCAACTCCCATGAAAATCTCCTCTCCGGCAGGAAAGGTTGCATAGCGAGACGAGACTGTCACGCCGCAATATCGGTTGGTGGTTCGAGGCAGTGGGTGGTCGAGGGGTCTGGACCGGACACGCCGATCCCCCTATGCTCGCATCATCCCCGGGGAGCCGCTTGGCTGAGAGGTGGGTATAGCACCCCACGACCCGTTGAACCTGAACCGGTTAGCACCGGCGGAGGGAAGGGGCGGCCGCCGTGCGATATCCGCCAGTTTCCCTCACTTGTGCGACCGTGCGCTTGAGAGGAGGCCGGGCATGGCCAATTTTTCCGATACACCAGCCTGGATAGCCCTGTTCGTCGGCCTTTATTCTCTGGCCGCAGGCGTTGGCGAACTGCGTAATCCGGGCATGTGGGCCAAGATGGTCGACGATATCGAACGCAGTCCCGCGCTGCTATTCCTGACCGGCATGTATTGTCTCGCAATTGGCGCTGCCATCTATCTCGTCACACCGTGGCGCGAGGGCGACTGGCTCAGCGTCCTCATATCGGTGATGGGTGGCTTCATGGTGGCCGAGGGGCTTGTATTCCTGGCCGCGGGCAAGCGCTTTATCGGCATGTGGAAGGGAGTGCTTTCCTCCCGCATGAACCTGTGGGCCGGCATCGCGGTCCTGCTCGGCGCCGCCATCCTCTTTGTCGCGCTCTCGCGTCTCAATACCATCTGATCCTAACCTTTCTATAAGGACAATCCTCCCCATGGCAGACATCGATTCCCAGCTCGAAATCCCCAACTCGGGCGAAAACATAGCCGTCACCACCGGGCCTATCCGTGGCTCGAAGAAAATCCATGTCGGTGCCCGCACCGGCACCGGCGTGCGCGTGGCGATGCGCGAGATCCAGCTCGAAGGGGGCGAGGACCCCGTGCGTGTCTACGACACTTCCGGACCCTATACCGACCCGAGCGCCAGCATCGATATCCAGTCCGGCCTGCCGCAATTGCGGCGCGAGTGGATCATGTCTCGCGGCGATGTCGAGGCTTACGATGGTCGCGAGATCAAGCCCGAGGACAATGGCCAGCTCGGCCCAGATCGTTCGGGCGGCGTGCCCGCTTTTCCCAACGTAGTGAAACGCCCACTGCGGGCAAAGCCCGGCCAGAACGTCAGCCAGATGCACTATGCCCGCCGCGGCATCATAACGCCGGAAATGGAGTATGTGGCCGAGCGTGAGAACGTTGGCCGCGCAGCGCTGGCCAGCAAGCCCGAGGGGCAGCATTGGGGCGCCGCAATCCCGCTCGAGATCACGCCCGAATTCGTCCGCGACGAAGTCGCAAGGGGCCGGGCGATCATCCCCAGCAACATCAACCACCCCGAAAGCGAGCCGATGGCGATCGGGCGCAACTTCCTGGTCAAGATCAACGCCAATATCGGCAACAGCGCGGTCGCGTCCGATGTCGCCGCAGAAGTCGACAAGATGGTCTGGTCGATCCGCTGGGGCGCTGACACGGTCATGGACCTCAGCACCGGCCGCAACATCCACGACACCCGCGAATGGATCATCCGCAACAGCCCCGTGCCGATCGGTACAGTACCGATCTACCAGGCGCTGGAAAAGGTCGGCGGCGTGGCCGAGGACCTGACCTGGGAAGTGTTCCGCGATACGCTGATCGAGCAGGCCGAGCAGGGGGTGGACTACTTCACCATCCACGCCGGCGTGCGCCTGCCTTACGTGCCGATGGCGGCCAAGCGCGTCACCGGCATTGTCAGCCGCGGCGGTTCGATCATGGCGAAATGGTGCCTCGCGCATCACAAGGAGAGCTTCCTGTACGAGAGGTTCGACGAGATCACCGAGATCATGAAGGCCTATGATGTCGCCTATTCGCTGGGTGACGGCCTGCGCCCCGGCAGCATCGCCGATGCCAACGACGAGGCGCAGTTTGCCGAACTCTACACGCTGGGCGAACTGACCCACCGCGCATGGAAGTCCGACGTCCAGGTGATGATCGAAGGCCCCGGCCACGTGCCGATGCACAAGATCAAGGAGAACATGGACAAGCAGCTCGAGGTCTGCGGCGAAGCGCCGTTCTACACGCTCGGGCCGCTCGTCACCGATATTGCGCCCGGCTATGACCACATCACCAGCGGCATCGGCGCAGCGCAGATCGGCTGGTACGGCACTGCCATGCTTTGCTACGTCACGCCCAAGGAACACCTCGGCCTGCCCGACCGCGACGATGTGAAGGTCGGCGTGATCACCTACAAGCTGGCCGCCCACGCGGCGGATTTGGCCAAGGGCCACCCGGCGGCGCAGGTGCGCGACGACGCGCTGTCAAAGGCGCGCTTCGAATTCCGCTGGCGTGACCAGTTCAACCTCAGCCTCGACCCCGAAACGGCCGAGCAATATCATGACCAGACGCTGCCCGCAGAAGGCGCCAAGACCGCGCATTTCTGCTCCATGTGCGGGCCCAAGTTCTGCAGCATGAAGATCAGCCAGGAAGTGCGTGACTTCGCGAGCAAGCAGAACCAGAGCGCCGAAGGCTTCATCGCTGCCGAGAAGCTCGGCGCCGATACCGCCGAAGCCAGCCGCAAGGCCGCCGAGGAAGGGATGCGCGAGATGAGCAGGGTTTATAAGGAAAAGGGCGACAAGCTCTATCTTCCCGAAGAGGAGGCTCAAGAGTGAGCGACGAGACGGGCAAGGAGCAGCACGGAAGCTGCCTGTGCGAGTCGGTGCGCTACACGGTGACCGCCGCGCCCGTTGCGGCGATGGCATGTCATTGCAGCCATTGCCAGAAGCAGACCGGCAGCGCTTTCTCGACCATTGCCGGCGTGCCGGAGGCGGCATTCTCGCTCGAGGGCGAGGCCGCGACCTATGTCGATCACGGCGACAGCGGCAACACGGTGGAGCGCAGCTTCTGCCTGCAATGCGGTTCGCCGCTATTCACCCGCGCCGAGGCCGCTCCCGGCCTGGTCTGGATCAAGACCGGCACGCTCGACAATCCCGATGCCTTCGCACCCTCCATGCATATCTGGTGCAAGAGCAAGCAGCACTGGCTCGAACCGGGCGCGCTCCCGGCCTTCGATGTGATGCCGGGGTAGGCCTGAAGAAGCTCCGCTGCAGGAGTTGCCGGAGGTTTACAGGGCCAAGGGCGACCGGGTGTATTTGCCAGCGGGCGAGGTGGAGGCTAACTCCGCCAAATGACGGTAGCAGAGCGCAAAACAAGTGAGGGACCGGCGGTGCTCGACGACAAGCGCGAGCGCCGCCACCTGCCGCGGATCGGCCTTGCGCTGACCGCGCTCTATGTCGCGGGGCTGGTCATTTACCTGGTGGTCCAAGGGCAGAACCCCGCTGATCTTAAGCTCAACGAGCTGGGCGATTTCCTCGGCGGCGTATCGAGCCCGCTGGCCTTTTTGTGGCTGGTCCTCGGCTTTTTCCAGCAGAGCCGCGAGATCCGTCTCAGCGGCAAGGCGCTCCACCTCCAGGCGCGGGAGATGCGCCGCAGCGTGGACGAACACCGGCAGCTGGCGGAGAGCAAGAAGGATAGGCGCGATGCGTGATGTGTGACGCGGAAAAACTTCCGCTGATGCGACCAGCTCATTCAAGCTGTGTCTCGTCCAGACCTCGGGCCTAGCTCAACAGCTGCGCGTGCCGCCCGTCCGTCGATCGTTATACGGTCCTTGGCCTACATCGCCTTTCGTCCGTCTCGTCAGGCTCCGCCCGGATCCCCAGCTTGGGTGAGACGGGAAATACGAGACCACTATTTGAAAGGATTGCCATGTTCCGCTCACTTACTACCTCGCTAATCGCGGGGGCCGCGCTCGCCCTGCCGGTCACGCTGCAGGCGCATGACCACAAGGACAAGAGTCATGCCTCCGAAATGAAGGCGCAGCCAAATATCGTCGCCATCGCCGCCAGCAATGACAATTTCTCGACCCTGGTCGCTGCGGTGAAGGCCGCCAAGCTGGTCGACACACTGGCCGGCCCGGGACCCTTCACTGTCTTCGCGCCCACCAACGCCGCTTTTGACGCCCTGCCCGCCGGCACAGTCGATCAGCTGGTTACGCAGGACACCGACACGCTTGGCAGCATCCTCACCTATCACGTGGTCGCAGGTGAGGTGATGAGCGGTGCGCTGATCAAAGCGATCCAGGGCGCCGGCTATGGCGGTTACGCAATCGAGACAGTTAACGGCGCCACGCTCACCGCCACCCTTGAAGGCGGCAATGTCGTGCTGACCGATGCCACCGGCGCAAAGTCGACCGTGGTCGCCACCGACGTCGACGCCTCGAACGGCGTTGTCCATGTGATCGACACGGTGCTGATGCCTGGCTGAAGCCCTCCGGTAAATCGGTGACAAGGGAAGGCGGGTTCGACGGAACCCGCCTTTTTCTTATGTGAACAATCTTATGTTGGTGCGGCTTTTCACTGCGTTCGCTTACCCCACCAACCCCATCGCCGCCGCCAAACTCAACCCGCCCATCACGATAAACGCCCCCGAAAACACCAGCCGCTGCCCAAGATTGAGGTCGAGCAAGTGGTCGGGATTGGATGGTTTGTAAAACAGCTCGACCGGCTCGCCGATGTCCCACGGCTTGCTGCGGCCCACGCCGCCCTTTGCGCGGTGGAGCGGGCCGCCGATGTCGAACTCGATCTCGGGGAAATGGACTGCGCGGCGGGCGCTGCCGGGGCTGCCGTGGGCCCATTCGCTGATATTGCCGACCACGCGGCCCCGCGCCCTTGGCCAGGTGCGGGCGATCCAGGCGAATTGGACCAGCGTGCCCCAGCCGATCACGCTCAGCACCACTCCAGCAATCCATGCGACAGTCGTTTCCATCGCGGCAATAGATAGCACGCGCCAGCGCCGCCTCCCCACTTCCGCTTTCCTACGGGCAGGGCGGCGCGCTAGCACATGTGCCATGCAGCATCGCCACGCCCTTTATGCACCCGGTCTTCCGGGCGCGGGCGCGGCGATGTTTTTTGCACCAGAACCGTGTTCCATGTGTTCCATCCTGTTGGATTGGCGCACACGCGGCCCCGGCGCAGATCGGCTTGCGGGGTTACTTCAGGCGCGCCAGCAAACGCTCGGCGGCTTCTTCGGAGGAAGCGGGGTTCTGGCCGGTGATCAGCAGGCCGTCCTCGAGCACGTAGGACGCCCAGTCCTCGCCCTTGGAATAGGTGCCGCCCTTTTCGGCCAGCATGTCTTCGAGCAGGAAGGGGACAACGTCGGTCAGGCCGACGGCCTCTTCCTCGCTATTGGAAAAGCCGGTGACCTTCTTGCCCTTGACCAGGTATTCGCCGTCCTCGCCCTTCACATGGCGCAGCACGGCCGGGGCGTGGCACACGGCGGCGACGGGCTTGCCGTTGCCGATGGCCTGTTCGATCAGGCTGATGGAGGTCTTGCTTTCGGCCAGGTCCCACATCGGGCCGTGCCCGCCGGGGTAGAAGACCGCGTCGTAATCGGACACGGAGACTTCGGCGAGGCGCTTGGTGGTGGCCAGCGCCTTTTGCGAATCCTCGTCCTTCTTGAACCGGCGCGTGGCGTCGGTCTGCGCGTCTTCTGTATCGCTGCTGGGATCGAGCGGGGGCTGACCGCCCTCGGGAGAAGCGAGGGTGATATCCGCGCCGGCATCCTTGAACACGTAATAGGGGGCGGCGAATTCCTCCAGCCAGAAGCCGGTCTTCTTGCCAGTATCGCCCAGTTCATCGTGCGAGGTGAGGATCATCAGGATTTTCATGGGGGGTTGGTCCTTTGGCTAATGGGGGGTTCCCCTTACCAATGGATGGCGCGCGGCAGCGTTCCGTGTGCCTTACCCCGGGCGCACGGCTCGCCAGCCTGCCTGACGCGCTTGGGTCAGCTGTTTGTCATGTTCTCCAGGCCCTTGATCCCGCCGGGCTTCTGCGAAGGCTGCGAGGCGTTGGTCTTGACCTTTTCCTTCTTGGGTTTGCGCGCTTCGCGGTTCGATTTCTGTCCCTTGGACATGGGTTTTTCCAATCGGGGCGGAATGCCCCGTGGCTACCCTACGCCTGTTCGGGCGACAAAGCGCGCGAAATCGTGGGCGGCGAGAGCTTTGCTCAGCGGCCCAGCTGGTTCAGCACCCGGTCGAGTGCCTGCAGGAAAGCCGAGCGGTCGGCCTTGCTGAACGGGGGCGGGCCGCCGGTCATGCCGTCCATCCCGGCGCGCAGGTCCGCCATCAGCGCGCGTGTTGCGATGGCGCTGCCGATGCTGGCCGCATCGAACTCGCGGCCATTGTGTTGCAGCACCTTGGCGCCAGTCTTCAAGCAGCGTTCGGCAAGCAATATGTCGGCGGTGATCACCACGCTTCGTGGGCCCGCATTCTCGGCGATCCAGTCATCGGCGGCATCGAAGCTGTCATCCACCACCACCCGCTTGACCCGCTCGCTCACCGGCACGCGGAAGGGCGAGTTGCTGACCACCCGCACCTGCGCGCCGAAACGCTCGGCCACGCGATAGATCTCGTCCTTCACCGGACAGGCGTCGGCATCGACAAGGATGGTGACGGGGTTGGGCGGGGAAGACATGCGCGGCGGCATAGGGCTTTTTGCCAGCGCCCTCAAATGCCGGGGACGGGGGTTCAACAACCCAGCAGTACGAGCTTTTCGAAGAGCACCCGTAACCTGCTTGTCCTCCGGTTTGGAATTTCATGCCGTATTCATGGAGAACTGTGCTATACACACCGTGCTTCAAGTTTGTTCGGCGGCGCCGGGACTTCGGTCCAATCTCCATCGCGTGAATTTCCAGCCAGGCCGATGCGACCTATTCCGGTGCGCGTGGCAGGGACAGTGCAATGGTGAGACTGAAAAAATGGCTTCAACGGAACAAGATGGCCCCGCATACCGGCAGCATGGCCGAGACCGCGGCAATTGCCGATGAGGATCTCGACACCCTGCATGCACGCAAGCTGGACATGTGGGAGCAGGCGCTTCGTTCCCCGGACGAACAGGGGCAGGGCGGCTGCGGCCACCAATGATCGTTAGGCGTTTCGCGCCTTCTGTGCTAAAGCAGCATCGCTGACGTCGAAATTTGCGACGGATGTCGAGATTTGATTACCGCCGTTTGGTGCCTTGCACCCCCGGCGTAAACCAGGCGACGATTTCCTTTCATCGGACGATTTGACGCACGACCAAGCCGCATGTTGTGGCCTGGGTTACCCAATAGTTCTCGAAAGGAACATCGAATGGCCAAGACTGGCACCGTAAAATTCTTCAACGCCGACAAGGGCTATGGTTTCATCCAGCCCGACGACGGTTCGAACGACAGCTTCGTGCACATCACTGCCGTCCAGGCAGCAGGCATGACCTCGCTCGATAAGGACCAGCGTCTCAACTATGACGTCGAGCAGGGCCGCAACGGCAAGGAAAGCGCCGTGAACCTGAGCGCCGCCGACTAATTACGCAAATCCCCCGGGGGCAGCCACGCGCTGCTTCCGGGGGGCTTCGCACATCCTGGGGGAGTGACCGAATGAGCCAGTCATACGAATTCTACGCCGCCCGTGCTGATGATGCGGCGCGCGCTGCCAAGGCAGCGGTACTCGCCAATGTTCGCGATCGCGAACTGCGTGCGGAGAAGACTTGGCGCGGTCTTGCCGAGCAGGCTCGTGCGGTTGCCGCGCAGCGAGAGAAGATCGTCCGCGAAAAGGCCGAAGCGCGCGCTGAAGAGCAAGCCGAAAGCTGAGCGCCGGCGCCCGTTTGCGCTGTTACCGCCGCAAAATTTTATCCAATTTCCGATACCACTCGCCGTGACCCGATCACGGTCGAACGAACTTGTCTGCGTGTTTTCGTTGGAATCCCGCAGCCTGCTCCCCATCTCGCATAGTACCCGTTTAACATGCGAGAGGAGCTTCCCCTGATGCAGGTCCAATTCAATTCCGACAGTTCAGTCATGGGCACGGAAAACGTCGCCGAGCGGATCGAAAACCAGGTTCGCCAGAAACTGGCCCGTTTTGAAGAACGGCTGAGCCGGCTCGAAATTCACGTCCGCGATGAGAATGGACCCAAGGGCGGGGCCGACGACAAGTCCTGCACAATCGAGGCGCGGCCGCGCAGCGGCAAGCCGATCGGTGTAACTGCCCATGCCCCAGACGTTGATTCTGCGGCCCGGCAGGCGGCCAATACGCTTGCACAGCGGCTCGAGCGGCATTTCGGCAAGGCTGAACGGCACAAGCACGATCCATCGCCCGACAAGGTGCTCTGACCTAGGGTCTGGGGGCAAACCTGTTTGCCAGGCTTGGTCTTGGTGCGCAGGTTTGCTCACCCGCGACCTGTTGCCTGATATCTTCATTTACCAGCGTAGCTGTGGCGGGCTGGCATGCGAGGTTGAAAGTCTGTCCGGCCTTTTCAAGCAGCGCGGTCCAATTCTTCGCGACAATCCCTTGCATGCAATCATGACCTCCTGTTTCGGCCAAATTTCAGGCTACAGCAGAGCGCAGGTGCGTTGACTCGCACTTCCGCTCTCCGCAGGGAGCGAAACATGAGTGAACTGTTGGACCAGGCAGAAGCTGCAATGCGGCAAGGGCGCTTTGCTGAGGCGCGGACGTCGATCGAGCAAGCGCTCGGACAACGTCTGGACATGCGCCAGAAAAGCGAAGCTCGATCAATGCTCGGTCTGGCGATGGTGGCTACCGGCGAGGCCACAGCTGCGCTGGACCATCTGCGCGCAGCGGTTGCCGCCGAACCTGCCGAAGCCATGTTCCGATACAATTTGGGGCGGGGGCTGGAGGCGGTCGGTGATGCTTCAGGTGCCGTTCGCGAATTGCGCGAAGCGGTGCGCCTGGCCCCGGGCATGGCGCCGTTGGACATCGCATTGGCTCAAGTCCTCCTGAGAAATGGCAATGCCGGGGAAGCGCGCCACCTGCTCGAACCTTATGCTGCCAACCCTCAAGCTCCTGCGCAGGTTATAAGGATGCTGGTGCAGGCGCAGGCGGGAATTGGTGATACCCATGCTGCGCTCGATACAGCCAGACGGCTTCTCCCGGTGGACCAAGCAACGGCGATCGGGCCGCGCGATGCGCAGCAGCGCGCCGACGTGATGACCGCAGCCTCGCTGGCGCACGCGGCGATGCAATACGCAGAGGCGGCGCAATTGGTCCGGTCGGTGCTTGAGCGTGATCCATCTGACGCCGAGGCCGCTACGCTGCTCGGCCAACTTACGCTTTGGATGGAGGGCCCAAAGGCGGCGCGGGACGTTCTCGCAAGTGCGCAGGCGGCAGGGGCCCGTTCCTCACGCTTGCTGGTGGATCTGATCGCTCTCGACAGCGACAAGAAGGTCATCGAGCAAGCCGAGGCCGAGCTGAGGAGTGACAAGCTTTCGGAAAATGATCGGATCGATCTGCTGCTGGCCCTGGCGCAGTATCATGACCGGGCTGGCAAGCCGGACCTGGCCTGGGACCTGGCAAGCCAGGGCAAGGCCCTGCTTTCTGGAGGGGAGCGGCGCGATTGGCCGTCTTTGCTCGAACGTCAACGCGAATTGCGCCGCGAAGCACAGCCGGTTGCCAGCGAAAGCGGCGGTCCACAGCACCTTTACCTGCTTGGCCTGCCGCGGTCCGGCCAATCACTGCTTCAGTCGGTCCTGGCCGCTGCGCCCGAAATCACTTCGGTGGGGGAGCGCGGTGCCCTGTTACAGCACCTGCTGTTGCGAGAGCGAGACATCATGGCAATGCCCGCCGGGCAGCGGCAATCGTTGCTGCGCGAACTGGCCGAAGCCGATCGGCGGGGCATCCAGAGGCTGGCCGGATCGCCAAGCTGGATTGTCGACAAGTCTCCGCTCCACCTGTGGATCGCCGGCAATGTCGAGAGGATTCATCCGGGGGCACAATTTGCCGCCGTCTTGCGCGACCCGGCCGATGTGGCCGTCTCGATTTGGCTTCGCCGTTTTCCGCCGGTGTATGATTTTACCAACGACTTCGGCACCTCGCTCGATCATATCGAGTTCGCAATCGATACGTTGAAGGCATGGCGCCAGGACGGGATGGATATCCGGCTGATCGATTTCAAGGATTTCGTGGCTCAACCTGAAGTCACCGGGAGAGCGATTTTCGACTGGCTCGGAATAGAATGGTCGGCAAAATACCTCGAACCGGAGAGCCGGACCGAGCCGGTTCCGACATACAGTGCTGCGCAGGTGCGCCAGCCGGTCGGGCAGGGTGGCGGGCACGGCGCCGAGCCTTATGCTGAACACCTCGCTCCTTTCGCAGAGAGGCTGGCGCGGATCCGGGAAAAACAGGCAGAACTGCTGTCTGCCGAATAAGCTTGTGCCTTGGATTGGCCGAGCTGGGTCAGTCGAAGGCGTATGCACCCCGGCGAGAACCTATCCCCAAGCGTCAGCTACCCAGCGACTGCTCCAGGGATTGCTGGGCAAGTTCAACGGCTTCAGTCGGTGCGCCAACGCGCGTCCGCTGTTCGACCAAGGACTGGCGAGGCGTAGTCGAGGCTAGGTCTTGGCGGCCAGGCTCGACAACGGCAATGCTTCGCTCAGTGCCGCGAACGACCATGACCTGGCCAGCTTTCGGCTCGCGAATGGTGGAAGCAGATTGTGACCTGTCTGATTGCATTGCCTGGCCGCGCTGCGGGCCGGTGGCCGCATCGGGCTTTGAACTGGCGCTCGTCCAGCCGTCGACGGGGATATAGGCTGTTTCTTCTATCGCCTGGTATTGTGCGTCGAGCGGTTCGTATTCCCCGTTTTGGTATGGGTCCACGCCGACGGGTTTACCATCAACAAGCATCGTGCGAGCAACATATTGTCCTGCTTGCGCCCGTTTCCCCTGGTGCTCTGAGCCGATTCGGGGCGCTTGCGGCAAATCATAAGAGTGACCCGAACGGTAAAGCATACCGTGCTCGCCCAGAGCGTCCCCGGTCGTCGCACCGGCTACGGCAACGACCATCGTCAATAGGCCGAGAATTGCTCCGTTGCGGAGAACTGGCTTGTTTTCGTAAGAGGCGGGCATTGCAGAAATTCCGGAAAATAGATGTCGCTTGCCCAGAGAACGTGCAGATGGCTGAGCTGTTCCGGTATTGGAGAGCGTCCGCAATGGCACTAGATACGATCAGGGGGCTGCCCACGATCACGCGCCGAGCTTGATAAAAAGATCAGGAATTCATGTGATGCCATTTCGCGTACTTGCTTTGCCCCTTTCTGCCCTGATTATGCTTGCCGGATGCCAACAGGGTGAAGGTTCCTCGAACGCACCCGGCACCTCGCCCCAAGGGTACACCGGAATTGCGGCAGATGAAGTAATCACCGCCACGGGCACCGAGCCGTTCTGGAACGCGAAGATTGCGGGCAGCAACCTCACCTATTCAACTCCGGAAAACCTTGATGGTACGATCATCGTTGTCGAGCGGTTCGTCGGGCAGGGCGGAATCGGCTTTTCTGGTGAATTGGGGCAGCGTGCATTCGACCTTCTGGTCACGCCCGGCCAATGCTCCGACGGTATGAGCGACCGACTTTATCCCTACACCGTATCGCTCAAAATCGGTGATGATCTGCGGACAGGATGCGCTTTTACCGACCGGCAGCCTTACTCGGAATTACAGACCACTACCCCCTAAAAGCCGTGTTCTGGTGTCGGAACGAGTGTGCTTAACCGGCGTTGAGAGGGCATAACCGGAGGCCGTAATTCTCCATCATGCGCCCTCAAGACTAAAGCGACACAAGGACCCCCCCCCACCATGAGAATCTCTTTCCAGGCTATTTCGACCAGTATTCTTACCGCCGCCAGCGCAATCTCCCTTGCTGCCTGCGGAGCTCCTGCAGACGATGCCGACAACACTGCCGCAGACGCGGAAAGCGTCGCCGAGGAGCCGGGCACGATCGTGGCTGTCGCCCAGGGAGATGAATCCTTCTCGACCCTCGTGACCGCCGTCACTGCAGCCGATCTCGTCGAGACGCTGTCCTCGGGCGGACCGTTCACGGTTTTCGCGCCGACCAACTCGGCTTTCGACAAGCTTCCTGATGGCACGCTCGACGAGCTGACAGCGCCGGAAGGCAAGGAAAAGCTGACCTCCATCCTGACCTATCATGTGGTTGAGGGTCCAGCCGATGCAGCGACACTGATCAACAACATCAAGACCAACGATGGCAGCTACGAAATCACCACCGTTAACGGTGGCACGCTGACTGCCACGCTCGACGGAAACAACGTCGTGCTGACTGACGCGGCCGGCGGCAAAGCAACCGTCACGGCGACCGATATCGCGGCATCGAATGGCATGATCCATGTGATCGACACCGTGTTGATGCCTGGCTAATCGCCTAATTTTCCAACTACTGAGACAAAGGGCGCCCCGATCGGGCGCCCTTTTTCATTTGGCTCAAGGCTCGACACCAGCGCGCTCGAGTTCGGGTCCGAGCTTCCCGGTCAGCCACAGCGTCCACATCCGGAAGTCGGCAAACAGGCTCCACAACGGATAGGTGAATGTGGCGGGGCGGTTTTTCTCGACAGCGAAATGCGCCACCCAGGCGAAAAAATAGCCAGCCAGCGGAATGGCTGCGAGCCAAGGCCAGCGCTGGGTGATCAAGGCGAATGCCGCAATCGCCACGACCAGCGTGGTGCCGGCATAGTGAAGTTTGCGGGTCGTGGGTTTGCTATGTTCGCGCAGGTAGAACGGCCAGAACTCGCCGAAGGTGGTATACTGCCGTTCCGCCATGGCTCCCTCAGAATAGTCCCGGGATGCGATATTGCGCTGCCGTCGGACGCCTTGGCTGCATTAGCTCCTTCTCGGGCAATACTGCGCGAGCAGATTGCACACCGCCCTGGCCCGAAGAAGTGATCGCGTTGCAGGGACGACCGGCAAGGAAATCGAGCGCCTTGGCGACGGAATCCTCGTTAGGGTCCCCGAGCTGGTCCAAAATGTCATCCTCGGCGCGGCAGGTTTTTGAAAACGCAGTGGCGAGGCCGGTGAAATAGTCGCTGTTGCCGTCCCTGTTTTCGGTCTTGAAAGCGACAACGCGCAGTCGGTCGTCGCAGACATCGCGATCACGGGCAATCTGGCCGACCGGCTTGCCATATGTATTGGCCCCGATCAGTGCCGTGTTCGCGCCGAGATAGGGGATGAAGCTGTTGGCCACCAGTTCGCTAGCAGATGCGGTTCCCCCGCGTCCGATGACTGCGATCTTGGTCGCGGCGATGGCTTGGGGCTGGCTTTCGAAATTCTCAGTATCGTTATTGCTGGCCAGCGAGGGGCGGAAGGTGGTGCGGCTGAAAACCTGCCCGACCTTGTCGGCCCCGAGTAAATCACCCAGCAATTCGGCCACCGAGACCAGCCCGCCGCCATTGTAGCGGAAGTCGAGGATTACCTCGTTGATCCCCTGGTCCTTGAACTGCTGCACCGCGTCGCGCAGCTGCGGCCCGGCCGATTCCACGATGAAGGTGCGCAGGTTGATATATCCGACCTGCCTACCGCCATCGTTGAGGATCTTGACGCCATAGCGATCGGAAATGGGGTCGAGCGAATAATCCGCCTTGCTGACCGTGACGGTGCTATCGACGCCGTTGAGGTCGCGGATGACGAAAGTGCGGGTCACGCCCGGATCGCTCGGCCCGAGCGCCTGGACAACTGCCTGCGGTCCCCCGCTGGCCATCAGGTTGGCAACACTCTGCCCCTCGATGGAAAGAAGCTCGACCCCGCGGTCGAAACCCTTGGCGAAGGCCGGCGCATTCTCGAAGGCTTCGAGCACGAAGACGCGGTTGTTGCTGGTGTCATAGGCAAGACGAATGCCGAAGCCAGCGCTGGAGCCTGAGTTGATCAGGTCATTTTCTTCCTGGATCGAGGTGATGTAGGTGAAGAAGCGATCCTTCGCTTGCGCTCGCGCGGGTGCGACCAGAGCGTCGATATAAGCCTGCAGGTCGGTGAAATTGGCTGCGCTGACGCTCTTGTCGATAAGGTCGGGGAAGAGATAGAATTCGTCGATCTGGGAGAACACCCAGGCCTGTCTGTTCGAAAGCGAGCATTGCGAAGTGCCGCCACCCCCGCCGCCACCGCCGCCGATCGGGTCGCCTCCGCCTCCACCACCCCCGCCACATGCAGCGAGCGAGAAGGCAAGGGTTGCGGACAGGGCTGTACGACCAAGAGGCATGAAACAAGGCTCCGGATGAAAAGACGAGCGGAATTGCCTCCGCGGGAACAACAGATAGCTAGCAATAGCCCTGAACCGACCATGAGCAAGGCGTGTTTTGGTCGTTTTAGGTGGCGTTTTGGTATGCTAGCTGGGGAAAACTTGCCGCGCTGTCCCTCGCCAAGCACGGCCTTTCGGACTAGCACCATCGCCGAGGAGACCCATTGAATGGCCGATTGGCTCGCTTCCGTACTACCAGCAGGCTGCCCGACGAATAGCGGACTGACGATCGCCCGTGTGGCATCGGCAAAGCATTTTGGCCGTGGCGGGCTGGCTTTGACCAGCCCCGCTTTTGCGCCCGGCGGAGAGCTCGACCCCTGCTTTACCGCCGACGAGGAAGACGCTGTCGCTCCGCCCTTGGAATGGAACGCCCCGCCACCCGGCACTCAGGAACTGGCCATCATCGTCGAAGATGCCAGCGCCGATGCTGCGACGTGTCATTGGCTTGTCTGGGGTTTGCCGGGCCAGAAAGGCAAGCTGCTCGAAGGCGAGGTGCCTCCGCGGGTCGGTAAGAACGGTGTCGGCAATTCCGAGTGGTTATTGCCCGCGTTGCCAAAAGAAGACGCGCCGCATACCTTTGTTTTTCAAATATTTGCACTCGACTTGCCGCTGACATTGATGCCAGGGGCCTCGCGTGACCAACTCATCGCGGAGTTGGACGGCCATGTCATCGCCGCTGCCGTCCTAACCGCAACGTACCAGGCCTCGGACGATGAGGACGAGAACTGGGTCGACGAAGGCGATGAAACCGAATAGCAAGTTTCGAATAGCCCAAGGAAAGGAACTAACCATGGCTGGCAATAATGCACTTCAGAAGCCGGTAACAGTCTCGAGCGAGCTCGAAAACGTCATCGGCAAGGGTCCCATGACCCGTGCTCAGGTTACGTCAAAGGTGTGGGAATACATCAAGGCGAACAACCTGCAGGACAGCAAGGACAAGCGTCAGATCAATCCCGATGCCAAGCTCGGCGCGGTGATCGGCAAGGACCAGATCTCGATGTTCAAGATGACGGCAGCCGTTTCCAAGCACTTGAAGTAAGCTGCTTCACGTCTGACTAACTTGGCGGGGGAAGGGCCAATCGAGCACTTCCCCCACCCATAGCGCAAGCCACACGACCAGTGGCTGCGCGACCATGCGGGGACCGTGATAGGCCCAGCCCATCCCGCCGTCGTCGCGCGCCATATCGAGCGCGAAATGGTGGATATTGGCGGGGAAGACGCAAACCGCATAAACGGCAAGGCCGATCGCACCTGCTCGTCTGAGTGACCACGAAAATGGCTGCGCAAGCGCCACTGCGCCTAAGATCTCGGCCCATCCAGTCAATTCTACAACCAGCACCGGCCGCGGCACCCAGGGCGGCATGATTGCCAGAAACGATTCCGGCGTCTGCAGGTGCATGATACCTGCGATCAGGTAGATCGTGGCGAGCAGCCATCGCAGGCCTGTACGAATCATGCGATTGGCCCCTTCCAATTGTTCGAGCCGCATTTTGGACGCCTTTGATAGCACAGCTATGCGGCAGGCGGGTGAATTGTCGGCATAGCCACTTGCTTGCTCTCTCGCGCCAGCTAGGTTGCGCAACACGCGCCTTGTCACGGAGTTCACCCATGAAATTTGTCGCCATGTTCGCCGCGCTTGCTTGCGGGGCCGCTCCGTTGGCAGCGCAGACGGCACGGGAAACCGCCGCTGCTGCACTTGAGGCGGCACCGGTGTGGGATGGGCACAATGATGTGCCGATCCAGCTGCGCGGTCGGCTAGGCAACGTTATTGGCGATTTCGATTTCCACGACACCAGCGAAACCGGCGAAGATAACGGACGACGCGCCATGCACACCGACATTGCCCGCCTGCGGCAAGGGCAGGTCGGGGCGCAGTGGTGGTCCGTTTATGTCTCTGCAAATCTGTCTGAACCAGAAGCGGTGCAGGCGACCATCGAACAGATCGATGTGACGAAACGGCTAGTCGCGCGGTACCCCGAGATGCTCGGTCTTGCCTTGGGTGCGGACGATGTCGAGAGGCACATGGCAGATGGGCGAATCGCCTCCTTGATTGGCATGGAAGGTGGCCATTCGATCGGTTCGAGCCTTGCAGTGCTGCGACAGATGTATGCGCTAGGCGCGCGCTACATGACGCTGACCCATTCGAATACGCTGAGCTGGGCCGACAGCGCTACCGACACTCCCGCGAACAACGGCCTCAACGCATTTGGCAAGGATGTCGTGCGCGAAATGAACCGGATCGGAATGCTGGTCGACCTCAGCCATGTCAGCGAGAAGGCCATGCATGATGCGCTCGACACTACGCGCGCGCCTGTAATGTTCAGCCATTCCTCTGCCCGATCCATAAACGGTCACGCGCGCAACGTGCCCGACAGCGTGCTCGCCCGTCTTTCGGAAAACGGTGGCCTGGTGATGGTCACCTTCGTACCCGGCTTCTTGAGCGAGCCGGCAAGGCAATGGAACGCGGATCGTGCTGCCGAGAAGGCGCGGCTTGAAGCATTGTGGCCAGGCCAGCCCGACGCGGTCGAGCAACGGCTGGACACATGGGACGAGGGCAACCAGCTGCCGCAGTCTTCAATTGGCGAGGTAGCTGACCACATCGACCACATTCGCAGCATTGCCGGTGTCGATGCCGTCGGAATTGGTGGCGACTACGATGGCATACCCTTCGCTCCGCCGGGACTGGAGGACGTCTCAGGCTATCCGGCGCTCTTTGTCGAGCTGGCTCGCCGTGGTTACACGCAAGCGGAGATGGAGAAGATCAGTTCGCGCAACATGATGCGCGTCCTGCGTGCAGCTGAGGCCACGCGCGACAGGTTGTCAGGAGAGCAGCCACACGAACATCCAGCCGGTCAGCCACGCAAATAGCTCCCGCGCTATCAGTCGCTTTCGGCGCGCTCGGGTAGATCGGTCCGATCAGTGGAGGCCATCTCCTCGAGTTCGTCGTCGCTCATGCTGTCGACCATCTGTTTCGAGGCACCCTTGAGCTTCGACTTGTCCTGCTCACCGCGCTTGGCGGAGAGTGCGGCACCTGCGGCCTTTTGCTGCGCCTTGCTCATTGCCTTGACCATCAGATGTCCGCCGCTTCCAGCTCAGACCCGAGCTTGAGCACCTCGCTGCCATCCTCCTGTCGGATGAGATAGGCCGGGTTATTTGCGTCACCATTCCTGGTGATTTCGCTGCCTTGCAAAGTTCGCGTCACTTCGCGTTCGAACCGTTCGCTGACCTGGCCCTTGCCAGTTCCATTGCCCCAGTTCCACTGGACATGTTGCTTGTTCTGGAAGCTGTTTGCATCGCTCATGGTTCAATCCCTTCTCTTGGAATGAACAGCCGGAACACTTTCGGGTTCCGGGACGCGAACGAGCAGAGTTAGTTCACTTGGGGCTCGGATTCTATCTGGTCATCGACGATGATGCTGTCGGTCTCGTCGCCTTCGGCATCGGACTGCGCCTCTATCTTGCCCGAAAGGGTTGCCTCTTCCTCAGCGTCACCTTGGGTCAGCGCACCGGAAATCCAAACAATCGACAAACCGATGATGGCGACCAGCGTGCTGATGCCCAGGACCCAACGCATGTGACCGGAAGTCTCGCCGGCACTGGCTTCGTTGTCGTCAATGTGTATTTCGCCGTTCCGGTCTTCCATCAATCCCTCCTGGGTAAGCTCTACAGTGTCGCCTAAACGTGGTGTGCAGGCAAGCGTTCCTAGTCTCGCAGCAGATCGTTGATACCTGTCTTCGCCCGGGTTTTTGCATCAACTGTCTTGACGATCACCGCACATGCGAGCGCGGGGCCACCCTTGGGATCGGGCAACGATCCGGGGACGACGACCGAATATGGCGGGATGTGACCGCGAATGACTTCGCCGCTGTCGCGATAGACGATCTTGGTCGACTGGGTGACGAACACGCCCATCGCCATCACGCTGCCTTCGCCCACGATCACGCCTTCGACGATTTCCGAGCGCGCGCCGATGAAGCAATTGTCGCCGATGATGGTGGGGTTGGCCTGCAGCGGTTCGAGCACTCCGCCGATACCGGCCCCGGCCGAGATGTGACAATTGGCACCGACTTGCGCACAGCTGCCTACGCTGGCCCAGGTGTCGATCATGGTTCCATCGCCGACATGGGCGCCGATATTGATGAAGCTGGGCATCAGCACCACGTCCTTGCCGATATGGCTGCCGCGCCGGGCAATCGCCCCCGGGACGACCCGAAAGCCGGCCTGGCGGAAGCGGGCATCGTCCCATCCTTCGAACTTGCCCGGCACCTTGTCGAATGCGGGCGCGCCAACAGCGCCTTCGACGACTGTATTTTCGCGCAGGCGGAATGACAGCAGGACAGCTTTCTTGAGCCACTGGTTGACCGTCCAGCCGCCTTCGCCGTCTGGTTCGGCCACTCGGGCAGATCCATCGTCCAGCATTGCAATCGCCCTCTCGACCGCCTCGCTGATCTCGCGGCTTTGCGGCGTGACTTCGGCGCGATTTTCCCACGCCCGCTCGATGGTGGATTGAAGATCGTTCATTTTGCCAGCCTGTCTCGATTGGTCGTTGTCTTGCAGGGCTGCTAGACGCGGGGGCTAAGCAGGGCAAGCGATGAGGCGGCAGATCGAACGTGAAGCCGGCGATGTGGCCCGGTTCAGGGCATCGGCAGGATTGCACCGGCATAAGGGCAGCAACATAGGGTCTGCATGATGAACGATAATAGCCGCTCTACCCGTCTGCTGAACGGCGTTGGCCTCGGCGTTTGCCTGGCGTTGGCTGCCTGCGGTGGGGGAGGGGGGCGTACCATCAGCACGCCCGCGCCAGCGCCAACACCCGTTCCCACGCCGACGCCCACACCTACCCCAACGCCTACCAGCACCTTTGATACCGCCGAATTGCGCCGTTCTGATGGTCCGGAGTTTCACAATGCTGTTGCTGCGTGGTCGCAAGGATATACCGGCGCAGGCAAGACCGTCGCTGTGATCGACACCGGCATCGACGTCGACAGTCCGGAATTTGCAGGGAGAATCCATCCCGATTCGACCGATGTGGCGGGCAATACGACATTCGATGCAGTCGACGATCATGGCACCAACGTGTCGCTCGTGGCGGCCGCCGCGCGCGACAATACGGGCATTGTCGGGATAGCGTTTGATGCCCGGATCCTGGCCTTGCGCGCCGACAGCCCGGGAAGCTGCACCGCGACGGAGAGCGACGGGGATCTTGCTGGCTGCCAGTTCTTCGACAGCGATATCGCGCGCGGCGTCGACCAGGCGGTGGCAAGTGGCGCGACCGTCATCAACATCAGCCTCGGCGGCAGCCCCGCCTCGCAGGCTCTGCGCAACGCCATCTCCCGCGCGTCGGCGGCAGGGGTGGTAATTGTGGTCGCAGCCGGCAACGCCGGTGACGGCAGCGATCCTAATAATCCGGCAGATCAGCCCGATACCTTCGCGCAGGATGTCCTGCAGTTCGGCGGGGTCAATGTCATCATTGTCGGATCGGTCGACGACAATGGCGAATTTTCCGGGTTCAGTAATCGGGCCGGTAATTCGGCCTTGTCATTCCTGAGTGCGCGGGGCGAGCGGATCTGCTGTGTCTACGAGGATGGCACGCTGCAGGTGACCACCGATGGCAGCGGAAACCAGTTCGTGACCTTGTTTTCGGGCACGAGCTTCTCCGCGCCCCAGGTGGCCGGTGCGGTAGCCTTGCTGGCACAGGCATTTCCGAACCTGACCGGGGCCCAGATTGTCGAAATCCTGCTCGACACTGCCCGCGACGCAGGGGCAACCGGCACCGATGCGACTTATGGCCGCGGCATCCTCGATATCGGGCGCGCTGTTTCGCCGCAGGGTAATACTCGACTGCCGGGCACCACCGTCGCGCTGGTCCTGTCGGACGATACCGGCACTGCCTCGGCTGCCATGGGCGACGCGCTGAACGGGCAGTCGCTCAGCGCCATCCTCCTTGACAAGTATGATCGCGCCTACAGCTACGACATGGGAAGTCGCTTGCGGACGGCATCGCTCATTCCGCGGCTGGAAGGCGCTATCCAGCAACCCGGGCGCCGGATTGACCTGGGCAATGATCGGATCTCGATGGCCTTCACCGTTGATGCCAGCGGCCCGATACCCTGGGCCAATGGCGCAGCGCCCCTGCGACTGTCGCAGGAAGATGCGCAGCTGGCGCGTGTCCTTGCAGGACAGGCAGCATTGCGATTGTCGCAAGACACGCAATTGGGCCTGGCCTTCTCGCAAAGCGTCGACGGCATTGCTGCGCATCTGCGCGGCCAGCGCCGCCCTGCCTTCCTGATTGCCGGAGATCCGTTGGGCGATACCGGATTTCTGAAGGCCGAGACCAGCTCGATCGCCCTTCGGCATGAGGCTGGCGATTTCGGCCTGAGCTTCACCGCCGCCCGCGGACAGGCGCTGCTCGGACGGCAGCGAAGGGCGGCCGATTTTCTGGCCCGAGAGCGCGAGCGCTACGGGATGGAGCGGCTGGGGATTTCCGTCGATCGCCGGTCGGGGACAGTCCACGCGGTAATCGGAGTTGATTACCTGCATGAACAGCGCACAGTGCTGGGGGGGCATTTCCACGAAGCCTTCGGCGCGAATGGGGCAGACAGCCTGTTTCTCGACAGCTCGCTCGGCATCGACTTGGCACCGAACTGGTGGCTCGGCGTCCAAGGGCGGCAGGGGATTACCCGCGCCCGGAATGCAGGGTTGGTCGAGGGATCGAACCTAATCAGCAGTGCTTGGTCGCTAGACCTGATGCGACAGGGCTCCTTGCAAAGCGGCGACAGCTTCGGCTTCAGGCTTTCCCAACCCTTGCGGGTCGAAAATGGCGGGCTGATACTCAACCTTCCAGTCAGCTACGATTACGCGACCCAGAGTGCCGATTTTGCAACGCGGCGGCTCAATCTCGCGCCCAACGGGCGGGAGATCATGGCGGAGATCGCGTGGCGAGGCTCTGCAATGGGTGGCAATATGGCGGCCAGCGCATTTTATCGCCGCGACCCCGGCCATCACGCCGACATGGCCGACGATGGTGGGGTGGTGGTGCGCTGGATACGCGAATTCTGACGCCCTATTCGGGCATCCCGGCAGCCCGCGCAAAGTCGTAGGCGCGTTCGATCAGCGGAGTCACACGCTCGCTCATCGATTTCGCATGGGCGGATGAGGCCGTGCCATCGATGACCCGCTTCTTGATGCCCTGCATGATGCCGGCGAGGCGGAAGAGGTTGTAAGCGAAGTACCAGTCCATCGGCGGCACTGGGTAACCGGTCCGGGCAACATAGCGCTCGACCGCCTCCTCTTGCGTCGGAATGCCCAGTGTTTCGAGATCGAGGTCGAGCAGCCCGGCGCGCCCATCGGACGGATTGTGCCAGTTGAGCATCAAATAGCTGAAATCAGCAATCGGATCCCCAAGCGTCGAAAGCTCCCAGTCGAGCACCGCAATCACGCGGTTCTCTTCATGATGAAAAATCATGTTGTCGAGGCGATAGTCGCCATGGACGACCGAGCTTTCAATCTGCGGCGGGATCGTCTCCGGCAGCCACTTGATCAGACGTTCCATCTTCGGCTGGTGCTCGGTTTCCGACAGCCTGTACTGCTTGGTCCAGCGGCTGATCTGGCGCGCGCAGTAATCGACCGGCTTGCCATAATCGCCAAGGCCAATCTCGTCGGGTTTCTTGGTATGCAGATCGGCCATGGTGTCGATCATGGCATTATAGATTGCGCGCCTGTCAGCGGGTTCGATCCCTGGCAGTCCGCCGTTCCATAAGCTGCGACCATCGGCCAGGCTCATCACGAAGAACTTGGCCCCGATCACGTCTGGATCCTCGCACAGTCCATAAGTGCGAGGGACCGGGAAGCCGGTTGGGTACAGGCCCGTCATGGCCTTGTATTCGCGGTCAACCGCGTGGGCGCTGGGCAACAGCTTGCCGAACGGCTGGCGGCGCAGGACATAGGACGCACCCGGCGTGTCGATGCGATAGGTCGGGTTGGATTGGCCGCCCTTGAACTTGGAATAGCTGATGGGTCCGGCAAAGCCTTCGACATTGGCCTTGAACCAGTCGCTCAGCTTCTCCAGGTCGAGCCGGTCCTGTTCGGGCACATCGGTGGTGCCGACCATTTCCTTGTCGAAATCAATCGGCTGCTCGTTGTCGTTGCCAGTCGTCATCAGTCGAACACCACCACGCTACGCGCCGAGTGTCCCTCGCGCATCTTGTCGAAGCCCTTGTTGATGTCCTCCAGCCGTATCCGCTCGGCAATGATCGTGTCGAGATCGAGCAGTCCGCGCATGTAGAAATCGACCAGCCGCGGAAGGTCGACCGGGAAGTGGTTTTGACCCATGATTGCGCCCTGCAGCTTCTTGCCTGACAGCAGATCCATCGCACCGAGCCCGACCTTGCAGTCGAGCGGCATCATGCCGAGAATGATCGCGGTGCCACCGCGCCGTAGCGCTGCCACGGCAAGGTCGGCCGAGGCCTGCCGTCCGACTGCCTCGATCGCATAATGTACACCGCCCTCCGAAATCGCGATGATCTGCTTGGCGGCGTCGGCCGCCAGTGCATCGACAGTGTGGGTGGCCCCTAGCACCTTCGCCAGTTCGCGTTTTTCTGCGAGCGGGTCGGCGGCAATTACCTTACCGGCACCGGCGATCTTCGCGGCGTTGATAGCGGCAAGGCCAACCCCGCCGCAGCCCACCACGAGAACGGTTTCGCCCGGCGTGACTTTAGCAGCGTTGAAGATCGTACCCGCCCCGGTCGTCACTGCGCAGCCGAGCACGGCTGCACGGTCAAGCGGCATGTCCTTGTCGATGGCGACGCAGGCATGCTCGTGAATCAGCATCTGTTCGGCAAATGCTGACAGGTTGAGCATCTGGTTGACCGGAGAACCGTCGCCTCGGGTGATGCGCGGCGGACTATCTGCACCCCGCCGCGTATCGGCACCCAGGCACAGCGCCATACGGCCGGTAACACAGAACTCGCAATGGCCGCAAAAGGCGCTGAGGCAGGAGACCACATGGTCCCCCACCTTCACCGTCTTCACCTCGCTACCGATTGCGCGCACGACGCCGGCCGCCTCGTGGCCGGGAACGGCCGGCAGCGGGTGCGGATAGGCGCCGTCGATGAAGTGCAGGTCCGAATGGCAAAGCCCGCAGGCCTTGGTATCGATCAACACTTCGTGCGGGCCGGGATTGGCGATCTCGACCTCGCTGATGACCAGCCCTTTACCGGGCTGTTCGAAGATTGCAGCTTTTGCCATGCTCGGTCCTCTTCCTAGCGTGAAACGCCGACGTCGCCGCTGCTCATGCCGGCGCTGGCAGCGGCACTGCCGGCACTGGCGGAGCGGGCATTGTCGCCGCGCAGAGCATTTGCGGTCGGGCCATCTTCCGGCTGGTGCTTGCCGAGCTCCATACGCGCGATAGAGCGGGCGTGGACCTCGTCCGGGCCGTCGGCCAGTCGCAAGGTACGCTGGTGGGCATAGGCGCTGGCGAGGCCATAATCCTCGCTTACGCCGCCGCCGCCATGGGCCTGGATCGCATCGTCGATGATCCGCAGCGCCATATTGGGTGCCTGTACCTTGATCATGGCGATTTCCTGCTTGGCCGACTTGTTGCCGACCTTGTCCATCATGTCTGCCGCCTTGAGGCACAGCAAACGGGTCATATCGATATCGATGCGGGCCCGCGCAATTCGTTCTTCCCAGACGGAGTGCTTGTAGATCGGCTTGCCGAACGCCTCGCGCTCCTGCAGCCGCTTGCACATCTTCTCCAGCGCCTCCTCGGCCACGCCGATGGTGCGCATGCAGTGGTGGATGCGGCCCGGGCCAAGGCGCCCTTGCGCGATTTCAAAACCGCGCCCTTCGCCCAGCAAGACGTTGTCGACCGGCACGCGGACGTCCTTCAATTCGACTTCCATGTGTCCATGCGGCGCGTCGTCATAGCCGAACACGGGCAGGTGACGGATAATGTTCACGCCGGGCGCATCGGTCGGGACGATGACCTGCGATTGCTGGGCGTGACGCTGGGCCTCCAGGTTGGTCTTGCCCATGACGATCGCAACCTTGCAGCGCGGATCGCCCAGCCCCGAGGACCACCACTTGCGGCCATTGATGACATATTCGTCGCCATCGCGCTCGATCCGGGTTTCGATGTTGGTCGCATCGGAGGAAGCTGTGTTGGGCTCGGTCATCAGGAAGGCGGAGCGGATCTCGCCATTCATCAGAGGACGCAGCCACTGTTCTTTTTGCTCGAGCGTTCCGTAGCGGTGGAACACTTCCATATTGCCTGTATCGGGGGCCGAGCAATTGAACGCCTCGGAGGCAAAACCGACGCGGCCCATTTCCTCGGCGCACAGCGCATACTCGAGATTGGTCAGGCCAGGCCCTTCGAATTCGAAGCTGTCCTCGACATGGTGGTGGCCTTCATTGCGCGGCGGCATGAACAGGTTCCAGATCCCCTGTTCCTTGGCCTTGGCCTTGAGGTCCTCGACCACTTGGATGACTTTCCAGCGTTCACCTTGCTCATCCTGTTCCTTATAGGTCGGAATGGCAGGACGGACTTCCTTCTCGATGAAGGTCTTGACGCGATCGCGCCAGTATTGCTGCCGTTCGGTGGGTTCGAAATCCATGAGGGTCTCCTTCTCGCTCTTCTTGTCGTTCTTTAATATCTAGGCGCGACCGTGGCAGAGGGCGTGGGGCGCGCCAAGCGGCATCTTCAATTCCTACGGCGTAATCGAATGGGCGTTGGGATCGGCGCGCGCGGCCCCCCCCAGAATGGCAAGCCGCCGTTCGTGGTCGGCGCGGTCAATCGGGAAGCGTATCAGCCAGAAGGCGGCGATACAGGCAAGGATTGTCGCGGTTGCGGCATACCACAGTATCATCTCGTCGAGCACGGGTTTGGGCACACTGCCGGGCGCAGCACTGCTCGGCAGTTGCGAAATGGCGATGATCTGGCCGGTCAGGAAGATACCGGCCCCGGTGGCACATTTCTGGACCAGCCAATTGCCCGAATAAAAGGCGCCTTCCGCGCGGCGGCCACCGCGTTCTTCGTAGGCTTCGACGATCTCGGCGACCATCGACGAGGCGGATATCATCACCACGATGCCCAGCGTGTTGCTGAACAGCAGGAAGGCATAGACCAGCAAGGTCGAGGCGAGCGTACCGGCCTGGGGCCAACTCCCGGTCACGAACAGCAGGAAAGGCGTCAAAGCAAAGACGAGCGCACCAATGGCACTGTAGGCCGCGCTGCGGGGCTTGCCCAAGGTGCGATGCATCGGCCCGACCAGGAAGAACATCATCACTACCGAAGCGAACAGCACGATTGGAAATGCCGTCAACGCCGCTCCTTCGAATTGCCATACGAACAGGTTGACGTAGTTCGTCATGGAGAAGGTCATGCCCTGGCCGATATAGGCGGCCAACCCGCCTGCGGCAAAAATGAGAAAGGCTTTCTCGGAGAAGGCGTCTCGGATCTCGGAAAAGGCGGAGCGCAAGGAAAAGGGGCCGGGTCTGTGAGCGGGAAGATGCGCGACGATGTGATGCTGGCCAGCCGCAGATCCCACCACGGAAAGCACCATTAGAAGGGCGCCAAAAATGCCGAAGGCGGCGTAGCCGTCGGCCTGCAGCATCCCGTCCTGACCCGGCATGAATATCGTGTAGGCCAGCAGCATCATCACGATGCCACCGCTCCAGCCCGACAGGTAGCGGTAGCGAAACAGGGTCGTGCGCTCATCATAGTCGGACGTGATTTCCGGGACCAGGCTGACCGAAGGCACTTCGCAAGCGGAAAGCAGGACCCGCACACCGATAGCGATGCCGAGAAGGCCGAGGAATGTGGGAGCTTCGCCGCCAGGAGGCGACCACAGCGTGATCCAGGCAAAGGCCAGTGGGATCGGCGCCAGGTACAGCCAGGGCAGGCGGCGGCCCCACCTCGTATAGGTCCGGTCCGACAAATTGCCGATCAGCGGATCGACCACAGCATCGACCAGCAGCGCAATTGCCAGGGCGGCGCTGACCGTGCCGGCATTCATGCCCAGCACCTGGTTATAGAAGATCAGCAGGAAGAAACTGAAACCGGTATCCTTGACCCCGAATGCAATCGCGCCCGAGCCGTGCACGAGCTTGAGCCGCATCGGCAGCTTGCCGGGCACAAATCCCATTAGGCGTCGGCCTGCTTGGCGGCTTCTTCCAGTTGCTGCAGCGCCTCGAACATTCCCGGCGCTTCGGGATCCCAGCTTTCGCGGGGACCGATGGTAATGCCACCATCGACCAGCAGCGAAGTGCCGTTGACGAAGCCCGCCGCTTCACTGGCGAGATAGGCGCAGGCTTCGGCAATATCGCGCGGTTGTCCGCCGCGCCGAACCGGCTGGGCATTTGAACTCATCTGCGCAATCATACCCTTGGCCATGTCCTTCTGCTCGGCCGGGATCTCGAGCGAGGAAGTAAAGATGTTGGTATTGATGAAACCGGGCTGGATCGCGTTCACGCGTATACCAAACTGGGCGAGGTCGGCCGCGGCCAGCTTGGTCAGGTGCAGCACGCCGGCCTTGGCCACGGCATAGACGGTGGGCGAATATCCGGGGCCGACTGCGGCTACGCTGGATACGTTGACGATTGCGGCGCCCGGGCGATCCTTCATGTGCGGCACAGCGTAGCGAATGCCGAAGGCGACCGATCGCAGCAACAGGTCCATCGTGCGGTCCCATTCATCCGGTTCGATTTCATCGATGGATTCGCGCGCTCCGCCAGCGCCCGCATTGTTGAAGACCACGTCGATGCCCCCGGTCTCTTTCGCGGCGCCGTCCATCAGCGTCTTGATGGCCTCTGGCGAGCAGACGTCGCAATGGCGATAGCGGATCGTGCCGTTGCTATCGGACTCAAGCGATTGGCCCGTTTCATCGTCGATATCGGCGGCGTAGACGATCGCACCTTCGCGCGCGAAAAGCAGCGCGCTTTCGCGCCCGATGCCCGACGCCGCGCCGGTGATCACAACCGTTTTGCCGGAGAATCGCATCCCCATTCTCTCCCATTTCATTTTGCAACCAGCTTAGGCCGATGGCGGCGTGCGTCAACGCGCGAACGCATGACGCTACGGCATGGGGCGACGCGGCTGGATAGCGAAACTTCGCCTTGCGCCTTCTTCCGAAAACGCCCTAACGTATACGTCAAGTTGCAGACGATGAGAGGAGTCGGCACCATGTCCGAACTGGAAAAATTCCGCCAAGAAACCCGTAACTGGCTGGAGGCGAATTGTCCTCCGGAAATGCGCGAGCCGGTGCGTGACGACGACGATGTCTATTGGGGTGGCCGCAAGGCGAGCTTCAAGAGTGATGCCCAGAAAGCCTGGTTCGAGGCGTGTGTCGAGAAGGGCTATACCGTCCCGGCCTGGCCGAAGGAATATGGCGGGGCAGGGCTCAATCCGGCCGAGGCCAAGGTTCTGCGCGAGGAAATGGCGGCCATCGGTGCGCGTCCCCCGCTGTCCAGTTTCGGTATCTGGATGCTTGGCCCGGCGCTGCTGCATTTCGGGACCGAGGGCCAGAAACGACGCTTCCTTAACGAGATCGCCCGCGGTGAAATTCGCTGGTGTCAGGGGTATTCCGAACCGGGCAGCGGGTCGGACCTTGTTTCCCTGCAAACTTTTGGCGAGGACAAGGGCGATCACTGGACCGTCAATGGCCAGAAAGTGTGGACCAGTTATGCTGACAAGGCCGACTGGATCTTCTGCCTCGTCCGCACCGACAAGAACGACAAGTATCGTGGCATCACCTTCATGTTGTTCGACATGGAAACGACGGGTGTTTCGACCAAGCCGATCCTGCTGATCAGCGGCAATTCGCCCTTCTGCGAGACCTTCTTCGACGATGTCGACGTGCCCAAGAGCTATGGCGAGGATGTTCCTGCTCAGGTTGGCGAGATCAATCGCGGCTGGGACGTGGCGAAATATTTGCTCGGCCACGAACGCGAGATGATTTCTGGTGCCGACGGCGGTGATCGTACCAGCGCCATTGGCGCTACACTGAAGCGTCAGGCGGGTGAACTCGATCCGGTCCTGCGCGCCGAGCTCGCCATGTTCGATGTCGATGCGCTGGCCTATTCGGCGATGGGCGAGAAATTCCTCGACGAGATCAAGGTCGGCAAGTCCCATCCGGCCCAGCCCAACATGATGAAATATGCCGGCACCGAACTCAACAAGCGGCGGCATGAGTTGATGATGAGCGCCGGCGGCAGCCGCGCGCTGGAATGGGACAGCGAAGAGACTGGTGGCGGCAAGACGTCGCGCAACTGGCTTCGTACCAAGGCGAATTCGATCGAGGGTGGCACCAGCGAAGTGATGCTGAATGTCATATCCAAACGCATTCTCGAGTTGCCGGGCGGCTGAGCCAGCAAGCCCGCACTGATTATGGATTCAAGGAACAGAACCGATGCCACTTTATCATGATGACGATCAGGCCATGCTGGCCGATAGTGCGAGCCAGTTCATGGCGGAGGAAGGCGCAATTGCGAAGCAACTGCGCCACTGGCGTGACCGCGACTGCAAGGATGGCTTCGGCCACGGCTTGTGGGAACAGTTCGGTGAAATGGGCTTCACCGGTATTCTCGTCGATGAAGCGGACGGGGGGCTCGGCATGGGTCATGTCGAAGCCGGGATCGTGCTCGAGGAAATTGGCCGCAAC
Organism: Qipengyuania sp. CAU 1752; assembly: GCF_054482615.1. Lineage (NCBI taxonomy): Bacteria > Pseudomonadati > Pseudomonadota > Alphaproteobacteria > Sphingomonadales > Erythrobacteraceae > Qipengyuania > Qipengyuania sp. CAU 1752. The sequence continues at coordinate 955,596 of NZ_JBTLRE010000001.1, forward strand.
CTGACGCCGTCACCGTTTCTGACATCGTCGGTGCTGGCCGCCACCGCGCTCAAGCATGGCAGCGACGATCTGCGCGGCCGCTATCTGCCTGGCCTGATCGAGGGCAAGAGCGTATTTGCGGTGGCCGTGGACGAGGGTGCCAAGCACCGGCCCGAAAATATCGCCTGCAAGGCTGAACGTTCGGGCAACGGGTTCAAGCTATCGGGTCAGAAGGATTTTGTCATCCAGGGCGCCAGCGCCGACATGCTTGTGGTCGCCGCCCGGACCTCGGGTTCGGACAGCGACGAAGATGGCATTACCCTGTTCGCCGTCCCCAGGGATGCAGCGGGAATGAGCCACGACGCGGTGCGGCTGGTCGACAGTTCCATGGCAACGCACACGAAATTTGAAGGCGTGGATCTGGATGGCGACGCGGTTATCGGCGAAGTCGACAACGGTCGTTCGATCCTAAACGCAATGCTCGATGCCGGACGTGTCGGCAGCGCCGCCGAGGGCGTCGGCGTCGCCCGCGGCGCGATGGACCTGACCGTTGATTATCTCAAACAACGCAAGCAGTTCGGCACGCTTATCGGCGAGTTCCAAGCCTTGCAGCACCGCGCCGCACACCTTTATTCCGAGGTCGAGATCGCCCGTGCCGCTGTCATCAAGGCCCAGCAATTGCTCGATGCCGGCAGCGAACGCGCCAGCCTGATGGCATCGGTTGCCAAGGCCAAGGTCGCCAAGACTGCCGGACTGGCCGTGCGCGAAGGCGTGCAAATGCATGGCGGCATCGGCATGACCGACGAATACGACATCGGGCTTTACATGAAGCGCGACCGGGCGTTGCAGGAATTCCTCGGCGACGCCTATTACCATGCCGGCCGTGTGGCCGAGCTCAGCGGTTATTGAACGGGAAACACGCGATATGATGAACCTCAGGGAATTGTTCGGCCTCGAAGGCCGTGTCGCACTGGTAACCGGCGGATCGCGCGGGATCGGCAAGATGATCGTCGAAGGTCTGCTGCAAGCTGGCTGTGAGCGTATCTATATCGTCGCTCGCAAGAAGGAGCAGGTCGACCAGACCGCCAGTGAACTGGGCGAAAAGGTCATTGGCCTGACCGGCGACCTCTCGCAGATCGAGGGTATCCAGCAATTGGCCGACGAGTTGGCCCAGCGCGAGGACAAGCTCGATATCCTCGTCAACAATGCCGGTGCCGCATGGGGCGAGCCGTTCGAGGAATTCAGCGAAGCCGGCTGGGACCGGACGATGGATCTCAACGTAAAGACGCCATTCTTCCTTACCCAGAAGCTGTTCAAGCTGCTCAAGGCGGCCGGGACCGCCGAGCGCCCGGCCAAGGTGCTGATGATTGCCAGCATCGACGGGATGAAATCCAATCCGTGGCCGACCTATCCCTACCAGGCGTCCAAGGCTGGCCTCATTCACCTAACGCGGCGGATGGCGGCGGAACTCGTCAAGGACAACATCATCGTCAACGGCATCGGTCCGGGAGCATTTCCCAGCGCCATGAACCGGGCCGCGCGGGATAACGAGGATCTGGTCGCCAAGGGCATTCCCAGCCGGCGTGTCGGAACGACGGAAGACATGGCCGCAGGCGCGATCTACCTGCTCAGTCGGGCAGGCGATTATGTGGTGGGTACGACGGTCCCGATCGATGGCGGGGTGGTGAATGCCAATATTGGCGCGGGCAACTTCGTCGATCCTTCGGGACACTGACCTGCAGGAACGTCGCGCGGCCTTGGCCGTTAGACACTTTCGACTGACGATCAAAACGAGATCGCAGGTACTCGGAAGGTAGCGCGCCTGAAATGAATGCCCATTCCACTGATGCCGAGACACTGGACGACGAACTTGCCCTGATATTCGCATCGCAATTTGGCGTGATGCGGGCGAGTGAGAATGATTTCGACCTCCATGATCGCGCGCTGAGCGAAGACCAGCAGCAACTCAACGAGTTGACCGCCGGTTCAAATCGCGCCCTGCTATGCAGTGTAGGGGCGTTTGCCTCAAGCTACAGCATCATCGCTCGTTCCCAAATTCTCTAGGCAGAGAAGGGAGCAGTGCATATGACGAGCGTTGCGGGCGATTTTCCCATTGTCGGTGTCGGGGCGTCGGCGGGGGGGCTCGAAGCGCTTCGGGAAATGTTCGGCGGTTACAACGGGCCGTCCGGAATGGCTTTCGTCATTGTCCAGCATCTCGACCCGACGCATGAATCGCTAATGGCGCAACTAATCGAACGCTATACGTCCATGCCGATCAAGCAGGCGGAAGGTGGCGAAACCCTGGCGCTTGATCACATTTACGTTATTCCCCCAGGCAATGGGCTGGCCGTGCATGACGGCGTCCTCGAACTGACGGAGTTTACCGACCCGCGAGGTATGCGGCGACCAATCGACGATTTCTTCGAAAGTCTGGCTATCGATCGCAAGGACCGGGCCGCCTGCGTCATCCTATCGGGCACCGGCGGAGATGGCAGCCGGGGTCTGCGTTGTATCCGGGAGAACGGCGGAGTAGTTATCGCGCAGGCACCGGACACCGCTGCTTATGACGGCATGCCCGCGGCAGCCATTGGCACTGGATGCGTGGATATTGTGTCGAGCCCCGGCGAGATTGTCCAGGCGCTTCGCAGCTATTTTTCTCGCGGCGAACCATCGCGCGATGTGTTCAATGATCCTGCCAACACATCCGACTATCTGGACAAACTATGTGCAATTCTCCGGGAGGCGGTCGGTCACGATTTCTCGCAGTATAAGCGCAGCACGCTGAACCGGCGGATTGCCCGCAGGATGCAGGTCCTGGGCCTGACGGAACCGCGTGATTATCTCGATCTGCTGAGCAATGACGAAGCCGAGTGCAACGCGCTCTTCCGCGATATGCTCATCAACGTGACCCGGTTCTTTCGCGACAGCGAACTTTTCGGTGCGCTGAACGAGCAGGTCATCGATCCAATGGTAGCCGAGGTGCGCGATGGAGAGGAGATCCGTGTTTGGGTGCCAGGCTGTTCGAGTGGCGAGGAAGCCTATTCGATTGCCATGATGTTCGCAGCGGCTGCCGACTCGCATGGCAAACGCCCCTACGTTCAAATATTCGCCACCGATATCGACGAGGCCATGCTCGATGTCGCACGTTCTGCCAACTATCCGCTCTCAGCCTTGTCGGACATTCCGATGAACTACCAGAGCGAATACGTGATCGGCGGAGGTGACACTTTCACCATGATCTCGCGAATCAGGGACATGGTCAGTTTCAGCGCTCACAACCTGGTCCGCGATCCGCCGTTTTCCAAGATGGACCTGATTTCGTGCCGCAATCTCCTCATCTATTTTGAAGAGCCGCTGCAAAAGACGGTTATGCCCTTGTTTCATTTCGCACTACGCGAAAAGGGAACGATGTTCCTTGGACCTTCCGAGACGGTCGGCCGCCACGAAGACCTGTTCACTATCATTGATCAGCCGGCGCGCCTGTTCCGGCGCAGGAACGTGAAGAACAAATACACATTGCAGCTGGCGAGCCAGCGGGGATCAGAACCTCGATTGGCTGCGGCAGCCCCGGCAAAGCCGGATCTCCCGCGAACCAGTGGAACCGAGATCGATGCCCTGCAAATCCTTGCGCAGAAATATTCGCCGGTCAGTCTGTTGGTCGATCGAGAAGGCGGCCTGTTGGAGCGTTGGGGCGCGGCGGGTCGATATCTCGATTTTCCCGAGCGGCTTGAGCGGCGGATCCACGTTCCGACCCTGGCACGGCCAGGATTGAGTGAGCTGATTTTGCCCCTGATCCGGCAAGTGGCCGAAACCGGCATGCGAGCGGGCAAGAAGGATGTCGATATCCGGACGGATTTCGGGACCTTGGGCGCGCGGGTCGTGTGTGAACGTGTCGATGCGAACGCCTTCCTGATCATAATCGAGGAAACGAAGCCGCTCGAGACACAAGAGGACGAATTCGAAGCAGTCGATGTCGAAAGCAGTCATCGCCTGTTCCTCGAGGAAGAGTTGCAGACAACGCGTCATCGCCTGCGTTCGACCGTTGAAGAGCTTGAGACCACCAACGAGGAGCTCAAGAGTTCGAACGAAGAAATGATGTCGATGAACGAGGAGCTCCAGTCCACCAACGAGGAGCTGACCACGGTCAACGACGAACTCAAGAACAAGGTCGACGAGCTCATGGTGGCCAATGCCGACCTGCGCAATTTCTTCGACAGCACCGAGCTGCCGATCATTGTCGTCGATGCAGATATGAGGGTGCGCAAGTTTACCCAAGCGACGAGCGACCTCTTCGATATCGAGAAGAGGGACCTGGGCATCTCGCTCGCGGCCCTCTCGGGCACGCTGCAGGGCCGCGATTTCGTCCCGCTGGCACGCAAGGCTGCGAATGAGGGGGAGACGGTCGAACAATCGGTTTCTTGTTCGTCGCTTGATACGGAATTCATTCTTCGCGCCGTGCCCTATCGGCTGGCGGGCGGAGAGATCGACGGAGCATCACTCATCTTTACAGATGTGACGCATGCGTTGACGCTCGAACGCGACCTGCGCGAGGAGAGCGAGCGGCTGCGGCTGGCGCTGGATGTCGCGAAGATCGGGGTCTGGGAGTACGAGCCGTCCACGGACCGGATGAAGCTGGATGCGACCGAGCGCGAACTCTTGGCCATCAAGGACGACGATCCCGGAAATGCAATGCAACGCATCCTGGCTTCACTGCCGGTCGAGGATCGCGACCGGGTCAATCGCGCTTTGCGCATGGCCATCAACGGCCGCCAGGAATTCGATGAAACCTTCCGTCGGTCCATGCCCGATGGCACCTATAGATATCTGCACGGCCTCGGCAAACAGATCGAAATCCAGGGTTCGCGCAAATTCATCGGGGTGACGTTCGACATCACCCACGAACACACCTTGCTTGAACAGCGAGACCTGATGATTCGCGAGATGAACCACCGGGTAAAGAACCTGTTTTCCGTCATCGCGGCGATGGTTTCGATCGCAGCGAGGGAATCGAGCGATGTAGCCAGTTTCGCCGAAGGGTTGCGTGACCGGATCTTTGCCTTGGGCCGTTCGCATTCGTTGACCAACAAGGTCGCCGACGGTCATGGTGACGGAATTGCGCTCGAGGAACTCCTCGAAACCGTGCTGACGCCCAGCCTGTCTGGACAGACCGTCGATATGGACGGCAGCGCGGTGACGATTTCCAATGACCGCATCACCTCGCTTGCACTGATCCTGCACGAATGGGCGACCAACTCCGCTAAATATGGTGCGTTGGGAACCCAGGGCGGCACCTTGCGCATTGAATGGGCGATGAGGGACGGCATGATTACACTCGATTGGACCGAGAATGGCCGCGCCGACACCATTGGCAAGAATGCGCCCGGTTTCGGTACACGGCTGGTCGAAACGGCGGCGCGGCAATTGCAGGGGGACGCATCAGGCCGGCCCACTGAAGATGGATTCACCAGGAGCCTGCAGTTTCCTGTCGGTGAGGGCGGTTAAGCTACCCGCTGGCTTCTGGGCAAAGCCACTCGCATCGCATTCTCGATCTCGCGATGCGAGACCGGTTTTTCCAACCGTGCGAAATGTGCAAACTCGGTTTGCAGTTCATTGTGATTGAGATTGGCGCTGATGAAGATGATCTCGCTGCCGTCGGCGGCGAGGGCACGCGCGAGCGGCCAGACCGGTTCCCCGGCTACATCGATATCCAGCAATGCAAGGTCGGGAGGCCCCACTTCAAGCGCCGCCATGGCGGACTCGATGGACGTGGATTCCGAGTGGACGTCATAACCCAGATCTTCAACCGTCATTGTCAGGTCGAGAAGAACAAGCGCTTCGTCGTCGACGATCATGATGTTGCTCATGCGGTCACACTTCCAGAATCCAAAAGATGCATCAAAACGCGTAACGCGGCTTGCGGAACAAAAGTTCCCGAACTGCAAAATTATCTTGCAGTGCCTATCAGGCCATCAATTGGCGCACGAAGGGGATCAGGCCGGTCTGCCGGGTGCGTTTCATCCGCTCGGCGTGCAAGATCTCGCGTACACGCACGAAACACTGGTCGACATCGTCGTTCACGACCACATAATCATATTCGGCCCAGTGGCTGATTTCGCCCCGCGCGCGATCCATGCGGCGGTCGATCACGTCCTCGCTGTCGGTAGCGCGGCCCTCAAGCCGGCGGCGCAATTCCGCGAGGGTGGGCGGCAGGATGAACACGCTCACCACGTCCTGCTGGTCCTTCTGATAAAGCTGTTGCGTGCCCTGCCAGTCGATATCGAACAGGAAATCCTGCCCTTCCTTCAGGCCCTGGCGGATGTAGCCTTTGGGCGTACCGTACCTATGCCCGAACACTTCGGCCCACTCGTAGAAATCGTCCTTCTGGACCATATCTTCGAACGTGTTGGACGACACGAAGTGATAGTCGATACCGTCAATTTCGCCTTCGCGCGCAGGCCTTGTCGTGGCTGAAACCGATAAACGGATCTGCTCGTCGGCAGTCAGCAACATGCGAGAAATCGTCGTCTTCCCGGCACCCGAGGGCGAGGAGAGGATGAACAACAAGCCGCGACGGTTGAGCGCATCAGTTTGATCATGAGCCATGCGCGCCTTTGCACCTTTGCAGCGCAATAAATCAACCCCCGGCTAAGCCCGCAGATAACCTCCGGCAGGGCGAATTCAGGCCTCGCCTTTGATCCGCTTGTCGAGGATCTTCTTGCCACGCCTGCGCGCTCGCCGCTTCTGGCTGAGGTCGAACAATGTCTTGAGCGCGATCCCGCTGCCCACCACTGCTGCCCCCGGCACCGAACGGGTCGCCACTTTGGCGGCGACCATCGACGCAAGGATATGCGTCGGAGGACGGTTGTCGATGATCTTCTCGGCGGCGTCGGGGCTATAACGGCTCTTGAGCAGAGTTTTTTCGACCTTCCCGCGGATGAGATAGGTGACCGCACGTATCGCGATGTCGGCCATTACGAGATTGGTCGCAGAATCAGGGCTCGGCCCGGGCACGGTGTTGCCCTTGCCGGGAGGAACCAGGGATTTAGATTTTCGCGAAAGCTTCGCCATTACCTGCCTGACCTTGCCAGCCAGCGGAGGCTGGCTATTTCTTGCGTCCGAAATCGACGGTCACAACATTGGAACCGTCATCCTTTTCCTTAACAACCGGATGCGCCCCCTGTTCCGCTTCGTCGTTTTCGGGATCGTCATGAGCCTCGGGCGCCATGTCGGTCACCGAAGCCTGGAACTGTAGACCGAAATCGACCGCCGGATCGACGAATGCCGTGATTGCCGAAAACGGAATCGATAGCTGTGCCGGCATCTGGTTGAAGCTGAGACCGACCGAAAAACCCGTTTCGGTGACTTCGAGATCCCAGAATTTGTTCTGCAGAACAATGGTCATCTCGTCGGGGAACCGCTCTGTCAGATTGGCCGGAATTTCGACGCCTTTAGCGGCCGTCTTGAAGGTGATGTAGAAATGGTGGTTCCCTGGCAGTTCGCTGCCGGTATTCTGGATTTCGCCCAGAACGCGACCAACGACGGCGCGCAGGGCTTCCTGCACGATCTCATCATAGGGGATGAGGCTATCGGGGCTGTCCTCGGTCATGGCTGCCTAGGTGGCGAGTGGCGCGGCCCCGGTCAAGCGCAGAATGCTTGCCTATCTGCAGCTGAAAGTTATAGCCCGCCGCCATGCGCAGCGGGAAAATCGAGCGAAACACGGCGGAAACGAAGATCCTGGTCGAAATCGACCTCGACGGGACCGGCGCCTATGACGTTTCCACCGGGATCGGCTTTCTCGATCACATGGTTGAGCAGTTCTCGCGGCATTCGCTGATCGACGTCACCATGAGGGTCGACGGCGACCTGCATGTCGACCAGCACCACACTACCGAAGACAGCGCCATCGCACTGGGCCAGGCACTGGCGCAGGCACTGGGCGAGAAGGCGGGTATCGGAAGATATGGCCAGGCCTATTCGCCGATGGACGAAACACTTGCCCGGGTTGCGCTTGATATCTCGGGCCGCCCCTATACCGTGTTTCGCGCAGGGTTCAGCCAGGAAAAGCTGGGCGAATGGGACACCGAGCTGATCGAGCACTGGTTCCAGTCGGTCGCACAGGCCGCCGGAATTACGCTGCATATCGAACTGCTCTATGGCGCCAATAATCACCATATTTGCGAAAGCATCTACAAGGGCTTTGCCCGGGCCATCCGCCAAGCGGTCGAGATCGATCCACGCAAGGGCGGGGCGATCCCTAGCACCAAGGGGCAGCTTGGTGGCTGAGCTGATCGCGCTGATCGACTACGGCGCGGGAAATCTGCATTCGGTTCACAATGCGCTTAAGGCAGCGGGCGCGCATGGCGTCAAAGTCACCCACAATCCTGATCTGGTGCGCCGGGCCGATCGGGTCGTGCTGCCTGGCGTCGGTTCGTTCGGAGCCTGCGCCGCGGGATTGCGGGCGATAACCGGCATGATTGATGCGCTGGAAGAACGCGTTCTGCTCGGCGGTGCCCCGTTCCTGGGCGTATGCGTGGGCATGCAATTGCTGGCCACGCGAGGGCTCGAGCACGGCGAAACGCCGGGACTCGACTGGATTGGCGGCGAAGTGCGTCGGATCGATCCGTCCGATGCCACCGTGAAAGTGCCGCATATGGGCTGGAACGATGTTGCGCCAACCCCGCATGCGCGCCGTCATCCGATTATCGAACGGGGCGAGGCCTATTTCCTTCATTCCTACCATTTCCACGCTGACGAAGGGCGAGACGTGCTGGCGATGACCGACCATGGCGGCGGGCTGGTTGCTGCGGTCGCGCGCGACAATGTGGTGGGGGTGCAATTCCACCCTGAAAAAAGCCAGGCTTACGGACTTGGCCTGTTGGCGCGCTTTCTCGATTGGAGACCGGCATGATTATCTTTCCCGCCATCGACCTGAAAGGCGGCGAAGTCGTCCGGCTGGCCGAAGGCGATATGGACCGCGCCACCGTCTATGGCGACAACCCGGCCGCGCAGGCGCTGTTATTTGCCGAGGCCGGAGCCGAGCACCTGCACGTGGTCGACCTCGATGGAGCGTTCGCGGGCGAGAGCCGCAATGCGCAGGCGGTCGAGGCAATCGTCGAGCAATTTCCCGGTTATGTCCAACTGGGCGGGGGGATCCGCGATGCTGCGGCGGTCGAGGGCTGGTTCAATCTCGGCGTGGCCCGGATCGTGATCGGCTCGGCCGCGCTCAAGGACCCGCAATTCGTCAAGGACGTGGCGCGCGAATGGGAAGGCGGCATTGTCGTTGCTGTCGATGCCAAGGACGGCATGGTCGCGACCGAGGGTTGGGCGGAGGTTTCCGATGTGCCCGTGATCGACATGGCCCGGCGGTTCGAAGATGCAGGCGTCGCCAGTCTGCTGTTCACCGACATCGGGCGCGATGGCCTGCTCAGGGGCTGCAATGTTGATGCCACGGTGGAACTGGCGCGCCAGACCGACCTGCCGGTGATTGCCAGCGGCGGGGTCAAGGGGCTGGACGACATCCATATCCTCTCGCTCCACGCGCATGAAGGGATCGAAGGCGTGATCACGGGCCGCGCACTCTATGAAGGGCGGCTGGACCTGGCAGCAGCAATTGCGATGGGCGCGCGAGAATGACCGTCCGCATCCGCGTCATTCCCTGCCTCGACGTTGCCGATGGCCGCGTGGTCAAGGGCGTCAACTTCGTCGATCTGAAGGACGCCGGCGATCCGGTCGAGCAGGCCCGGGCCTATGATCAAGCGGGCGCAGACGAACTGTGTTTCCTCGACATTTCTGCCAGCCATGAAGGGCGTGGAACGCTGCTGGACGTGGTCCGCCGCTCGGCAGAGGTATGCTTCATGCCGCTGACTGTCGGCGGCGGAGTGCGCTCGGTCGAGGATGCGCGTGCGCTGCTACTGGCCGGCGCGGACAAGGTAGCAATCAACAGCGCCGCGGTTGCCCGGCCCGAACTGGTGGCCGAGGTGGCGCAGCGTTTCGGCAGCCAGTGCGTCGTTGCCAGCGTCGATGCGCGGCTGATGGGTGAGGGCCGGTGGGAGATATTCACCCACGGCGGGCGGCAGGCAACCGGCATCGATGCCATCGAATATGCAGAGAAGATCGCCGATCTCGGCGCGGGCGAACTGCTGGTCACCTCGATGGACGGCGACGGGACCAAGGCCGGCTACGACCTGCTGCTGACCCGCACCATTGCCGACAGCGTTTCGGTTCCCGTCATCGCCAGCGGCGGCGTCGGCACGCTCGACCACTTGGTAGAAGGCGTGACGCAAGGCCATGCCAGCGCCGTCTTGGCAGCCTCGATTTTCCATTTTGGCACCCATACGATTGCCGAGGCGCACCAAGCCTTGCGTGCTGCTGGTCTTCCGGCGCGACAATGAACCCTGGCTTCCCGGCTTGACGGAAGGCACCGCGGGCCTTCATGCGGGCGCCATGGACACCCTGAACCGTCTCGAAGCCGTGATAGCCCAGCGCAGCAATTCCGATCCGGCCACCAGCTATGTAGCCAAGCTCAATGCCAAGGGCGTGGCCGCCATCGCGCAGAAGGTGGGCGAGGAGGCGACCGAGACGGTGATCGCCGCGCTGACCGGAGAACAAGGCGATCTTGTGGGCGAAAGCGCGGACCTGGTATTCCACTTGCTGGTCCTGCTGCAGGCGCGCGATGTCCCGCTGGCAGACGTGCTGGCCGAACTCGACCGCCGTCACGGCGTTTCGGGCCTCGATGAAAAGGCCAGCAGAACCCCCGAGGAGTCGTAACCCCATGCCGATCGATGCCACCCAGCCTTACGATGACGGCAATATTTTCGCCAAGATCTTGCGCGGCGAGATACCGTCGAACAAGGTCTATGAGGACGATTGGGCCTTTGCGTTCGAAGATATCAACCCACAGGCCGAAATCCACACGTTGGTCATCCCCAAGGGGCGCTATGTCAGCTGGGACGATTTTTCCGCCGCGGCCTCCGACGCCGAAATTGGCGGGTTCGTGCGCGCAGTGGGCGAAGTTGCGCGGATGAAGGGACTGGTCGAACCCGGCTACCGGATGATGGCCAATGTCGGTCCCCACGGGGGCCAAGAAGTGCCGCACCTGCATGTCCATATTTTTGGCGGCCAGCCGCTCGGGCCGATGATTGCCCGGCGCGGTTGAGGCATTCATGCGCCTCGCTTCATCGCAGCGGTGAATCGTTTAGCCGCCGTTCAGGTAAGTCAGCACAATGGGCGCTTTGCAGCGAATCCTTGCTGCGCTAGGTGGCCCCTCGAAATGATAGAACCCACTCCTCCTGGCGGCGTGTTTGATGGCGTTGTGCACCTGTATGCGGTGCGGGTCTATTACGAGGACACCGATCTTTCGGGCGTCACCTATCATGCCAACTACCTGCGCTGGTTTGAGCGGGCGCGCTCGGACATATTGCGCCTGCTCGGCATAGACCAGCGGGCGGCCATCGAGGCGGGCGAGGGCGCCTATGCTGTCGCCGACATGAAGCTGAAATATCTCCGGCCCGCGCTGCTCGATGATGATGTGGTCATCCGCACACTCTGCACTCAACTGGGCGCCGCATCGGTTACCATGTACCAGCGCGCCTATCGCGGTGCCGATTTGCTGACCGAGGCGACTTTCCGTGTCGGCTTCGTCGCCCTCGATGGTCGCCCCCGCCGCCAGCCGGCTGCTTGGCGCAAAGCCTTCCAACCCGTTCTGTCCGAGGACATTTCCGAATGAACCTGCAACTTCTCGCTGCCGCTGCAAACGTCGGTCACCTCAACCCGCTGCAGCTTTTTCTCGATGCCGATATCGTGGTCCAGCTGGTAATGATCGGTCTGATCCTCGCCTCGATCTGGAGCTGGATGATCATCATCGGCTTCTCGCTTCGGATCGGAACGGTCCGCCGTCGTTCCAACGATTTCGAGCGCGAATTCTGGCAGGCCGACGATTTTGAATCGGTCATGGCGGTGCACCAGCAAAAGGATGTTCCTTCTGCACGCGTTGCGAGGGCGGCTATGAGCGAATGGAAGCGCTCGACCACGCGCGGGCTGAAAGACCGAGAGGCGGCGTCAAACCGGATGGCGTCGGCGCTTTCGAGCCAGGTGGCCGAAGAGGCTGATTCGCTGGCTGGTCGGCTCAATTTTCTCGCCACCACCGGCTCGGTCGCCCCCTTCGTCGGCCTGTTCGGCACGGTTTGGGGTATCATGAACAGCTTCTTCCAGATCGGGGTGCAGGAAAGCAGCTCGCTGGCGGTTGTCGCGCCGGGTATTTCAGAAGCACTGTTTGCCACCGCTATCGGGCTGTTCGCGGCCATTCCGGCGGTCATTGCCTACAACCGCTTCAGCAATGCGGTGAACATGTTCGAAGCGCGCCTGCAGCGCTTTGCAGACAAGTTTCACGCTAACCTCAGCCGCGAGCTGGAGCAGATATAGTCATGGCGATGGGTGTCCTTGCCTCCAGACGCGGGCGCAACAGCCGCCGCGCGCCCATGGCCGAAATCAATGTCACGCCTTTTGTCGACGTGATGCTGGTGTTGCTCATTATTTTCATGGTCACCGCCCCGCTGCTCAATTCGGGCGTACCGGTCGAATTGCCTGAAAGCCGGGCCAATGCGCTTCCCGACGAGCCGGAGACGGTGACGATCTCGATATCGGACGATGGCACCATCTATATTGACGATGCGCCGCAAATTCCCGGGCAACTGGCCGAATCTCTGGCAGCAATTCCGATGAGTTCGGAAGGGACGCCGCCACAGGTGACCCTGCGGGCCGACCGTACGCTCGACTATGGCCGGGTGATGGCGGTGATGGGCGAACTTAACCGGGCCGGTTTCAACGCCATCTCGCTGGTCACCAGCGGTTCAGACGAACAGCCATAGCTCGCAGGGATGATGCACCAACTCGCTCTTCGCCGCGAAGATGGCCTCGGTCTCGGGGTTGCGGTGGTGCTGCACCTGTTGCTGGTGGCGGCGCTGCTGTGGCAAATTCAGCGAGACAAGCGGGTGACTTTTGGCGGCGACGGCGCGGTGACGGTCACGCTTGCGGATGGGTTCGAAGAGGCCGGCGGTTCGATTGCGCTTGGCACTCCCGATGCCCCCACGATCACCGAGACGCCCGATATTGCTCCGCCCGAACCGCTTGCCGAGCCAGTGCGTGAAGTTGAGCGGCCGGTCGAAAGCCCCCCCGAGCCGCGTCGCCCCACCCGGACGACACAACCGGTGCGTGAAGTCAGCCCGCCAAAGCGTGAGCCGACTCCGGCGCGCCAGCCTGCAAGATCGACTGCGCGTGAAACCTCGCGAGGGTCGGAGGCAGGCCAGCGGACAGGACGCAGCGAAACCGGCTTTGACGGCGCGTTTGGTAATGGCAGCGGGTCGGGCAGCACTGCATCGGTCAAGGCCGATATCAAGGTCAGCATCGGGGCACAGGTCGCGCCGCATTGGAACAATTGCCGGGTCTCTGGGCTCGATATCGACCAACTGCGCGCAGTCGTCAGCTTCCGGATGGATCGCAGCGGCCGCGTCAGCTCGATCGGGACGCCCAGGATTTCGGGCGAAAACGCCAGCAATGCAGCCCAGGTTGGCCGCTTCAGCGAATGCGCGGTGCGGGCCCTGCGGCTGGTCGGAACCTTTGATGGTCTGCCCGAAGACAGGTATGACCTGTGGAGCGCCTACGAATTTGAATTCAGGAAACAATAGATATGCGGTTCTCGATCACCATCTCTGCCCTTCTCGCCTTTGGCCTGGCTGGCCCCGCGCTAGCTCAGGAAGAAGTCACGACCGTCGAGCCGAGCGGTGAACCGCGAGCGGCAGCGCAATCGGCCACCGGTAATGATACCGTCGGCCGCGAGACCGTGGTTGGCACACTGGGCGGTGACGATGTCGGAATAGCGATTCCCGCATTCGCAGCCGATCGCGATGTGTCGACGCCGGCTAATGCCAGCGGCACCTCGGCACTCGGTGTCGAGCTGGCGCGGGTCATCACCAATAACCTGCGCAACAATGGCCTGTTCAAGCCGACCGGCCCCGACAGCCTTCCGCGCCCGACCTTCCCGCAGATCACCGATCCGCAGTGGAGCACCTGGTCGAGCCGCGGTGCCGAGATGCTAGTCCACGGCTACGTTCGTGCGCGCGATGACGGCAAACTGATCGTTGGCTGCTATCTCTATGACATGGCGCTCAAGGACGAACTCGCGCGGAGCGGGTGGGTCGTACCACCGGCCGACTGGCGGCGCGCGGCGCATAAATGTTCGGACCTGGTCTATGCGCGCCTGACCGGGGAAAGCCCGTTCTTTGACAGTCGCATTGCATATATCGCCGAAACCGGCCCCAAGGATAACCGCACCAAGCGGCTGGCGATCATGGACAGCGACGGGGCCAACCATCGCTTCATCACTACTGGCCGGGCAACGGCGCTCACGCCGCGTTATTCGCCCGATTACCGCCGGTTGCTCTATCTCAGCTATGTCGACGGCAATCCGCGCATCTACATTTACGATATCGGCACCGGGCAGCAGCAGCTGGTCACCCAGAGCACCAACCCGACCTTCGCCCCGCGCTGGAGTCCGGACGGCAAGTGGATCCTCTATTCAATGGCGGTAAACGGCAATACCGATGTCTACCGCGTCAGCGCCGACGGCGGGCCGAGCGTGCGCCTGACGACGGAGCCGGGCATCGACGTCGGCGGCTCTTACTCGCCCGATGGCAGCCAGATCGTATTCGAAAGCGATCGTTCGGGGACCCAGCAGATTTATGTGATGAACGCTGACGGGTCGAACCAGCGGCGGATCAGTTTCTTCGGAGGTCGGGCTGCAACACCCGAATGGAGCCCGCGCGGTGACCAGATCGCCTTCACCTACATTCCCGGCGACTTCAACATCGCCGTGATGAGCCCGAACGGGCGCAACTTCCGCAAGCTCTCAAACGGCTGGCAGGACGAAGCGCCAACATGGGCGCCCAATGGCCGTATCATCCAGTTTTTCCGCACCGAGCGGAATTCGGGGCGTACGGCACTCTACCAGGTTGATCTAACCGGCGAGAACATGCGCCGGCTAGAAACACCTGTGGATGCTTCGGATCCTGCTTGGGGACCGATTCTACCGTAAGAGCGTTGAATTGATACCGAAGAAAACAGGGAACGGGTCGCGCCGTGAAATCTGGGGGCAACCAGTTTTTGGTGAGGAAACAGTCATGAACATGAAATTTGCTGCAATTGTCCTGCTGGCCGGAACGACCAGTCTCGCCGCTTGCAAATCGAAGGCTCCCGAAGAGCTGCCGCCGGGCCCAGGCCCGGTGACAACTGCGCCCGTCCAGGCTCCGACCGGCCCTGCGGTGGGTTCGCAAGAACATTTCGTTCGCGCCGTTAACGGTCAGAACGTGATTTTCTTCGATACCGACCGCTACAACATCGATAGTGCGGACGCCGCTGCCCTGCAGACACAGGCACAGTATCTTTCGCAATATCCCAATGTCTCGGTCACGATCGAAGGTCATGCCGATGAACGCGGTACGCGCGACTACAACCTCGCGCTAGCCGAACGCCGGGCCAATGCGGCCAAGAACTATCTCGTAAGCCTTGGCGTTGCGGCCAGCCGCGTTTCTACCGTCAGCTATGGCGAGGAACGCCCGGTCGCGACCGCTTCGACTCCTGAAGCTTGGGCGCAGAACCGCCGTGCCGTAACCGTGGTCATCAACTAGGACCTGCGGAACCGATAAGTCGAACCGATCCTCGCCATGCGCGAGGGTCGGTTCGCTATCGCGAAATAATCGCCGAGATGGCGAGAGGTGTTTCGATCCCGGCTTTGCTCCCGGACCCGGTAAGCGAACCGGCTGACACGGCAAACAGTGCGAGCGTCAGAACGCTGACTATGCTGGAAAATCGTAACTGGCGGCTCATCTGGCGGTACATCGGGTTCTCTTCTCAGCTTCGGTTGTGCTGCTAGCGCACATCGATTAAGGATCTGTTGCACTGCAACATTTCGTATTGCAACTAGTTCCCGAACTTCCCTTGCTTCGCAAGAACACCTAGATTGACCGTCATGATCGCCCGACCAACTGCATTGCCGACAACCCGTGGCTAAAGCGCGCCGTTCAAATGACTGGGGCTTCCCCCGCTGGCGTGGCTATGAAGCTTCACGCGAGGCCGCGAGCGTCCGGCTGTGCGACCGCCATGGCTGTGACGAGCCGGGCAATTGTCCAGCCCCCAAGGCTCCCAACAGTCCCGAACGCTGGCATTTCTGCCAGAAGCATGCTGCCGAATACAATTCCAAATGGGACTATTTCGAAGGTCTCGACAAGGCTGAGAAAGCCGCCCGCACCAAGACCGAACAGGCCGAAAGCGCCGGCTATGCCGAGGCATCGCATTACGGCTGGGCAGGGTCGGGCGATGGTTCGCGGTCGGTTGACGAGATGCGCGCGCTCGAGGTTCTCGGCCTCGAAGCCGATGCCGATTTTACCGCGATCAAGCGCGCCTGGCGTGTGAAGGCCAAGGCCGTGCATCCGGATGTAAAGCCCAACGACGCCGACGCCGCAGAGGAATTCCAGAAGCTACAGCTGGCCTACGAAATCCTCAAAGCCGCCGAAGAACGTCGCGAGTGGAAGGGCTAGGCGCGGCGGACATCCTTTAAGGATTGTCGTTCCACCACGGTGTGTCTGTCCAGGGCCTGAGATCGAGCTCGTGGGTCCAGGCGCTGCGCGGTTGGTGGGCGAGGTGCCAATAGGTTTCGGCAATCGCTGCCGGATCGAGCACGCCGTCTTCACCCTTCGATGCCTTGTAGGCTTCGAATCTATCGCCGAGCATCTTGCCGAGCGTGTCCGGCGCATCGACGGCACCATCGACGACCACGTGAGCAACGTGCACGCCCTGGCTGGAGAATTCGGCGTTGAGGGCCTGGCAGAGCATCCGGCGGCCACCCATGGCAGCAGCATGGCTCGCCTGACCTGAATTTCCCCGCATCGCAGCGGTCGCGCTGGTGACGAGCAGCGTTCCCTGACCACGCTCGGCCATGCGCGGGAGCAGCGCCTTGGCGAGGCGGAACGGCGCGAATGTCGCAAGCCTCCAACCCATCTCGAATGCCTTGAGCGAAGTGTCGGCGATCGGACGATTGCCGATCTGCGCCCCGAGATTGAACAGCGCCGCCTCGACGGGGCCGACGGTGCGCTCAACATCTTCGACGAGGTCTTCGATGGCTTCAGGCAGTGATACATCCAGCAGCCGTCCACTGGCTTCGCTTCCCGCCTCGCCGATCTGGCGGACCAGACGCTGCAACCCTTCTTCATCGCTGCGCCGGGCAAGCACGGCGTGATAGCCACCATTTGCGAAGCGTTTGGCGGCGTGGCCGCCGATACCGGCACCGGCACCGATTACGAGGAAAACGGGCTTGCTCATGGCACTCTCCTGGAACGGCGAGATCGCCGGTTTCAATAGTGAAGCTGCACCTTCCCGGCCGCGGCAACAGCCTTCTGGCGCGCGGTGTCGGTATCTCCAGCTGTTGCCAACGCTACTCCCATGCGGCGATAGGGGCGGGTGGTCGGCTTGCCAAAAATCCGAACATCGGCACCATCCGCCATCGCGTTGGCAAGGCCAGAATAGCTGATCTGGCCGCTTTCTCGATCAGCCAAAATGACCGCACTCGCAGCAGGCCGGGCCTTCAATTCGGCGGGGATCGGCAGTCCCATTATGGCGCGCGCGTGGAGATCGAATTCGGACAGGTTCTGGCTGACCGAAGTGACCATGCCGGTATCGTGCGGGCGGGGCGACAGCTCGGAAAATATCACTTCATCGCCTTTGACAAAGAACTCTACACCGAACAGGCCGTAGCCCCTGCCATTACCCTCCAATGCCTCGACTACCTTGGCTGCCATTTCCTGCGCCTCGGCAAGGGCCTTGGCGGACATGGGAGCGGGCTGCCAGCTTTCGCGATAGTCACCGCGCTCTTGCCGATGTCCGATCGGTGAGCAGAAGGATATTCCGCCTGCGTGGCGAACGGTCAGCAGCGTGATCTCGTAATCGAAATCGATGAACTGTTCGACGATGACGCGGCTGCGGTCGCCGCGCATGTTGGCGACGGCGTAATCCCACGCTTCTTCCAACGTAGCGGCATCGCGAACGGTGCTCTGGCCCTTGCCGCTCGACGACATCACTGGCTTGATGACGCAGGGAAATCCCGTGAACTCGGCAGCGGCCTGAACTTCGTCAAGGTTCTTGGCATAGCGATAGCGCGAGGTGACAAGGGCCAGCTCCTGTGCCGCCAGGTCACGGATCGCATCGCGGTTCATGGTCAGCTGGGTGGCGTGTGCGGAGGGAACGACATTGAAGCCCTCGGTTTCGATCTCGGCCAGAACCTCGGTGCGGATCGCCTCGATCTCGGGCACCACGTAATCGGGCCGGTGTCGGTGGACTGCCGCGCGCAAGGCGGCCCCGTCGAGCATCGAGAAGACCTCGCAGGCATCGGCGACCTGCATTGCCGGCGCATCGGCGTAGGCATCGCAGGCGATCACGCAGGCTCCCAGCCGCTTGGCCGAGATCACGAATTCGCGGCCCAGCTCGCCCGATCCGAGCAGGAGGATTTTCGCAGTGTAGGCCATCGGACTCCCATTCGCTTGCGTCACCGCGCGACACCTAGCGGTGTGGTGCAGCGACGCAAGCGCAAGGAGCGATTTCAGACCGCGTCGAGTGCCTGTTTGAAATCGGCGATCAGGTCGTCCGCATCCTCGATCCCGATGCTGATTCGCACGAGGCTATCGGTGATGCCGAGCGATTGCTTGCGCGCATGGGGCACCGACAGATGCGTCATGCTGGCCGGATGGCTGGCGAGCGTCTCGGTCCCGCCCAGGCTGACGGCCAGCTTGGCGATCTTGAGATTGTCGAGGAATCGAAAGCTTTCTTCCTCGCCACCCTTGATGAACAGCGAGAACGTGCTGCCCGCGCCAAGGCAATGGCGGTCATAGATGTCCTTCTGGCGGGCATCCTTGATCATGCCGAGATAGCCGAGGCCTTCTACCTTGGGATGCTGGCTGAGGAATTCGCACACCTTGGCGGCATTTTCGCCCGCGCGCTGCATCCGCAGTTCGACGGTTTCGAGGCTGCGGCACAGCATCCATGCGGTGTTGGGATCGGCAATGCCGCCCATCGTGTTGCGCAGGGCGCGGACCGGGTCCATCCACTTCTTCGCGCCGGCAATTGAACCTGCCACGAGGTCAGAATGGCCGCCGACATACTTGGTCAGCGAATAGGCCACGATATCGGCGCCGTGGTCGAGCGGGCGCTGCCACAGGGGCCCAAGAAAGGTATTGTCGATAGCGATCGGGCACGAAGCGTCGAGCACCGCATCGCGTGCATCGCGCACGGCCTCGACATCAACCAGCGCATTGGTCGGATTGCCGGGGCTTTCGAGATAGACCATCGCCACCTTGCCGCCCTGGCCGTCGGCTTGTGCCTTGGCCTTCTTGAGCACTTCGTCCAGTTCGTCGCGTGTCGCGCCGGCGGGGAAATCGACATAGGTGATGCCGAATTTCGACAGCACCTTGGCCACGAAGCCTTCGCTGGCAGCGTAGAGCGGTCCAGAATGGACGATGACGTCGCCGGCGCTGCAATACGCCAGCATCAGCACGCAGATCGCGGTCATGCCGCTGGAGAAGGACAGTGCATCTTCGGCACCGTCCCAGATCGCCAGGCGATCTTCGAGGATTTCCTGGTTGGGGGCATTGAATCGCGAATAGACCAGGCCCTCGGCCCCGCCTTCGCGGATGCCGGTGATGCCTTCGAAATGGCGCTTACCGGCGGCGGCGTTTTCAAAAGCGAAAGTGCTGGTGAGGAAGATCGGGCTCTTCAGCGACCCTTCGGACAGGGCCGGGTCATAGCCGTGCCCCATCATCAGGGTGCTCGGCTTCATCTCGCGCCCGGCCAGTTTGGCCTTTTTGGGCTTGGGATTGCGGCGCGGGGTGGGTTGATCAGTTGAATCGACGGCATCGGTCATCGAAAGATGACTCCTTCCTAAAATTGGGCGCCCCCAGGAAGGCAGGGGCTGATTATGCTCCGGGGCCGCCCGCTCCTAACCTCCGCAGGAGCGCATCTGCACCAGGGCCGAACTGCGCGCCGAATATCGCGCCCGGGCGTGCATCGCAACCGGTTGCATGTGAAATCAGCCGACCAAGGTCGCGATCAGCCAGACCATTGCCACGATCAACACGATACCGATCAGGTCGAGCAGGAAGCCGGCGCGGACCATTGCCCCAATGCGAATGTGCCCGGTCGACCATGCGATGGCGTTTGGGCCAGTCCCCGCAGGCAACATGAAGCCCCAACTCGCCGCGAGTGCCGCAGGCAGGGCCAGCAACACCGGGTCGGCACCCAGCACGGCGATCAGGCTGGCGACAACCGGGATGATGGCGCTGGCAGTGGCTACGTTGCTGGCGAATTCGGTAATCAGCACGACCATGGCCACAATTGCCAGTGCGACCAGCACCAGCGGCACCGCAGCCAGCGGCAGCAGCGCATTGCCGAGCCACTCGGCAAGGCCGCTCGCGCTCATTCCAGCGGCCAGCGCCAGTCCTCCGCCGAACATCATGATGACACCCCAGGGCGCGCGGTCGGCTTCCTTCCACACCAGCAACGGGCGTCCAGTGCCGTCAGGCAGAAGGAACAGCGCCAGGCTGGCGGCGATGGCAATGGTCCCGTCGGTCAGCGATCCGGCGGGCAGGTAATCCGCGAGGATCGGGCTCGTCATCCACATCAGAAATGTCAGCGCGACGACGGGCACCAAACGGCGTTCCGCGCTCGACCAGGCATGTTCGACACGGATGGCTTCGCGCGCACCGGCTACGTCGAATGGATGGGCGGCAACCTTCTGCACGCGCGCGATGATAGCGGCCGCGATCGGTATGCCGATAACGACAATTGGCAAGCCATAGAGGGTCCATTGGGCGAAAGTAATCCGAACACCGATAGTGGTGTCGAGCAGGCCGACGGCGATGGCATTGGTGGGCGATCCCACCATAGTCCCGAGGCCACCGATACTCGCCGCGAAAGCAATACCCATAGGTAGTGCACCAGCCAGACCCTCGCGCTCCTCGGCAGCGATCCCGCCGCCGGAAAGCACTGCCAAGGCCATCGGCATCATGATCAATGCGGTCGAAGTGTTGGAGATCATCATCGAGAGCAAGGCAGCGCTGATCATGAAAGCCAGCAGCAGCCGTGACTGCCCGCCACTGGTGCCGATTGCTCGCAGGATGCCAAGGCTCAGCCGTCGATGCAGCCCGGTTCGCTCGATCGCCAGCGCGATGAAGGCTCCGCCCAGAAGAAGGAACAGGATCGGCGAGTAATAGGTCGAGGCCGTGGCTTGTGCGTCGGAAACACCGGCAAATGGCAGCACCAGAAACGGCATCAGCGCGGTCGCAGTGAGCGGTAGCGCTTCGGTCATCCACCAGCTCGCCATCAGCACGACCAGCCCGGCAACGATGAAGGCTTCGCGGCTCATCCCCGCAGGTGGCGGGGCAAAAATGCCTACCAGAAGCGCGATGGCGCCAAGATAAAGGCCGATCCGCTGCGGCGTCATTTTTCGAATTGTCCCCCTCCAGCCCCTCCGTCGCGATCCGTGCGAAAGCGGGTGGTGCCTGTCCTAGCGTTCAGGTGCGGGAGGGCAAGTCCACGCACTGGCGGAGCGGCTATTCGACGATGTAGCCATCCTTGTTTTCCGGGTTCTGCATGTCGATTACGATCACCCGCGGGGTCAATTCCTTGCGCCGGATCAGCTCGTTGATCTTGCGCCGCTGTTCCAGCACCAGACGCGCCACAGAGCGCGGGACGCGTGCGCCGGCCGGTTCTGCGCCTGCCAGCCCGCCGGTATCCTCCAGCACGTAAGACAGTGTCGGTTCGCGCTGGCCATTGGCGAGATCGGCAATGTCGGTTTCATACAGCGAGGCGTCGATCCTGTCGGTCTCCTCGACAATGCCGGCGACCTCGTCACGGGCGTAGCGGTCAATATGCGCTCGCAGGTCGGTATTCCAGTTGTTGAAGTGAAACGGAGCCGCTTCCTCGTAGATTTTCGAGACGTGCATCGTGCTGCCCCGCTTCTCTACCGCGCGCAGGCTGTTGATGAAATCGCGCGCGCCGTCTTCGAGCAAGCGCGAGACGTTACGGGCGGTATAGGCCTCGGCCATGATCGACGGGCCGCCGATTTCGCCACGGAAAAAGCCATAGATGACCTTGGGGTCGCTCCAGTTGGGATAGACGATCCGGGTTCGGATATCTTTCGGGCTCATCGCAATCCCACGGATGTTAATCACCTTCGCATCGTCGAGCGGCACCTCGTCGGCGCCGAATTTCGAAAGTGTCGGCGAACGCACCGGGTATTCCTGTGCAAGTTGTTCGATCACCGTCGCATTGTGCAGGTTGATCCAGAAAGCCAGTTGTTCGTTGCGGGGCAGGGCGGCGATGTCGATTGTGTTGGCAGTCGCTTCCAGATCCCGTTTGTACGCGGTCAGGCTGTCGATGATGTCGCGATCGAGGAATGAGAAGATCACCCGGTTGCCTTCAAGCCGATAACGCGATGTATGGCCCCAGGTGCGCCGCGAACCGGTCCCTGGCTCGGGCGTAGCGGCCGCCTGGCGCGAAGAGCGGCCCATCCGGAACACCATGTATTTCAGCGCATCGTCCCACACCGTGTAATCGATGGAAGTCGCCTGAACCTGCGTGCTTGGCACGAATTGCTCAAACCCGGCCTGCCCACTTGGATCCTGTGCGTTAGCAGATACTGCGGATGTGATGGCCAGGGTCGCGGCCAGAGCAATACATCTGGCAATAGGGGCAAGGCGGTCCATCAGTTGAAGCTCCAGTTAGGCAAGTTGGGCCGGACGGCCATTTCGAAGATGCAACTAGCTCTTAGCGGGGTGGCCGGAAAAAGGCACCGGAAGTCTGTCGGTCGCATTGGGGAATCGATTAACGACATGAGACGTTAGGAGCGTCTGTTCGCAAGAATCATTATGATTTTACAACGACAAGCAACATCTGTTTGCCAGCTCGGCCTCTCTCGCATAGTTTGTTTTGTGAGGGCAGAGCAGATGAACATTCCAGAGTCGCTTGAGACGAAAAGTGGACTGTCGATTTCCACGGCTTACCAGCTTGTGACGTCGACTGCCGGGCATATCGGTGAAGCCTTTTTCCCGGCGGTCGCAAAGGCGATTGCAGAAGCTGTCGGTGTCCGCTGGGTGCTCATAAGCAAGCTGCACCGGACCAATTCAGGCAAGGCGGAAACAGTGGCCGCCTGGGACAATGGGCCCTCCGATAACATGGTCTATGACCTGGCAGGCTCCCCTTGCGAGAACATCCTTACCCAGGGCAGCTGCAAATACGCCTTCGACCTGCAGGATCGATTCCCTGCCGACAGCATGCTGCAGGAAATGGGCGCGCACTCCTATGTCGGGACGCCGCTGAGATCCTCGAGCGGGAAAGTCCTCGGGTTGATCGCTGTCCTGCATGATGCTCCGATGAGGAATGAGAGCGAAATCGCTGCGGCTGTCGAACTGGTGGCCGACCGGACCGGTGCCGAGCTCGAGCGGCTGGCGGCCAGGACGCTCACCGAGCGCCTCGGTCGGATGGTCGAGGAATCGGTCAGTGAAGCCTACGTGTTCTCGGGCGACACCTACAAGTTTGAACTGGTCAATAGCGGAGCCCGTGAGAATCTGGGCTATTCGATGGAAGAGCTATCGGAACTCACGCCGTGGGATATCAAGCCGGATTTCTCGGAGGAGGAATTCAAGGCATTCGTCGCCCCCCTGCTCGCAGGCGAGGTAAAGGATCAAAGGTTCGAGACGCGCCACCAGCGAAAAGACGGGTCATTCTACCAGGTAGATGTTCGGCTCCAATTCTATCCCGGCGTCGACAACGTGTTTTTCGCCTCGATCACCGACATCACCGACCGCAAGGAATCGGAGCATCGCGAGAAGCTTCTGGCACGCGAAGTCAATCACCGCTCGAAGAACCTCCTGAGCCTGGTCCAGGTCATCGCCCGCCAAACTTCGGCCCGGCACCCAACCGAATATGTCAGCCGGCTGGAGGAGCGGATTGCCGCGCTTGCCGCAAACCAGGACGTGCTCGTAAACAGTGGCTGGCGACGCATTCCGCTCGAGGCTTTGGTCGAGTCCCAACTGGCTCACCTCAAGGGCTTCCAGTCGCGCATAACGACTTCTGGTCCCGCGGTGCAGCTCAAGCCTCCTGCGGCGCAAGCAATCGGTATGGCGATCCACGAACTGGCCACCAATGCGATCAAGTATGGGGCGCTGTCCGATGACGAAGGCATCATCTCCATCGATTGGACCGTCGATCCAAATAAGCAGAAATTTGTTTTCCGATGGGTCGAAACTGGTGGACCGGAAGTAACCGAGCCACAAGACAAGGGGTTCGGATCGGTAGTGATCGTGCGGCAGCCGCAGGCTGCGCTCAAAGCGGACGTGACAATCGAATACCGGAAAGAAGGCTTGTTTTACCAGATCGAGAGCCCGTCCGAACTTGTCCTCGATACCGGAGTAGTTCCGGCGAACGACTAACACAGGGTCGCGGCGATTGCGGTGCGGGGGCCGCGTCCCTGCGAACACGGCCCCCGCACATTCATTTGGCCAGGGGCGACAAGGCGCCAGGCCTTGTGTTTCTCAGAAACGGATACCCAGACCGGCTACGAGCTGATCCGTGGTGGCATCGCCATAGGCGCCCTCGCCGAGGTCCTTATAACGCGACCGGCGGTATTCGACCCGGGCCTCGAGAGGTCCGGGAAGCTGCACCTGCACGCCGCCACCAAAGCGAATGCCCCCGGCATTGTTTTCCAGCTCATTCAGCGATCCGGAGGTGGTGAAGGCCTTGGTGTCGAGCGCGGTGTAACCAAGCTTGCCATAGGCCGCGATCCCGGACGTTAGCCCGATGCCGGCGCGAAGGCCGACGTAATACTGCCCGTTGGCCTCGAGCCCATCGCGGGCCCCCGAGAAGCTGGCAGGGAAGCTTGTTGAGCCGCCGCTGGTCGACAGTTCGCCTTCAACCCCGACAAATGCATTGCCGAGGTCAAGGTCATAGCCGGCATTGATACCGTAGACGGCGGAATCGGCCGTTGCTGTGGCAGACCCGTCAGTTGATTCCACGTCGAGGCCCTCATAGCCCCCGATCACGCCGACGAACGGGCCGCCGGATGCGCCGGTCTGCTGGGCCATGGCCGGAGTTGCGGCGAGACCCACAGATGTGACAGCCAGTGCAAGAAGCATTCTCATTCAAAAAATCCTTTCGATAACAATTATCCATCGCCTGATTCACCCTGCCGGGTTGCGCAAGGATGAACTGCCCGATGACTCGGGCTGGAAGCGCGGCGAACTGGTCTGACGGCAAGCCGGAAGAGGAAATCCAGGGAATGGCGGAGCGGGTGGGATTCGAACCCACGATACGGGGTTACCGTATACACACTTTCCAGGCGTGCGCCTTCGACCACTCGGCCACCGCTCCGCGCGCCATGTTGGCGAAGGCGGGCGTCTAGCGAGCGCGGCTTGCAGGCGCAAGTGGCTCGTCCTACTTCGGCCAATATGACCCGCACATTCGGTACGCCCGTCAGTCTTGCAGAAATGGAACAGATCGGTCGCGCCGCGCTCGAACGGCTGCCGACGCACTTCCGTAGCCAGATGGGCGACGTGGTGTTCCAGGTCGAGGATTTCGCAGATGCAGAGACGTTGGCAGACCTAGGCATCGAGAACCCGTTCGAACTGACCGGGCTTTACGAAGGCCATGCGCTGCCTGACCGCAGTATCGAGCAATCGGGCACTTTGCCCACACGCATCCGATTGTTCCGACGCCCGATCCTCGACGAATGGGCCGAGCGCGGCAATGAGGCGCTCGAGCACCTTGTCGCGCATGTCGTGATCCACGAGGTCGGCCACCATTTCGGCCTCAGCGACGAGGATATGCACGCGCTGGAAGATGCCGAGGGATAGGGATTGCCTTTGCCCCGCGTCATGGCACAAGGTGTTGTATGAAAAAGCTTCTCATCACCACCGCCGCCGCACTCGCTCTCGCCCTTCCTGCCATCGCTCAGGACGAACCGGCCGAAGCACCGAGTCCGAACCAGATCGTCGATGCCGCTCCGGCCAGCGAATGGGTCACAATCGCACCCGAAGACCTGCTGGTGATGACCCTTGCGCCCGACGCAGGGGGCAATGCGCGCGAAGTAGTGATCCAGCTCATGCCAGCGCCTTTCAGTCAGGGCTGGGTCGAGAACATCCGCACGCTCGCACGCGCCGGCTGGTATGACGACATTACCGTAAACCGGGTGCAGGACAATTACGTCGTCCAGTGGGGCGATCCCAATAACGATAATCCCGAAGCGGAGGGCGAGGCCAAGCCGCTGCCGGCAGGGTTGAGGGTGGTGAGGGAAGAGGATTACTCAGTCATCCGTCCGGCACTTTTACAGAAGCTACAGGACAAATTCAGGGGACAGAAGCTGGGCTCCGCTGGTGCGGCGATATTGCAGGCCATGAAAGTGGAGCAGCCGACCCTGCGGGGAATTCGTCGCGACCCTCCTGGGAACCCTGACCCCTATTCGATCTTTTCCGGCACTCTTAAAGGCTGGCCAGTGGGCTCGGACACCGACCGGCTTTGGCCCGTCCATTGCTACAGCATGGTTGGTGTAGGGCGCGGCTACTCGCCGGACACTGGCTCGGGCGCGGAGCTGTACACTGTAATCGGTCATGCGCCCCGGCATCTTGACCGCAACATCGCGCTGGTCGGACGGATCATCGAAGGGATGGAGCATCTCTCCTCGCTCCCGCGCGGCTCAGGCGCACTGGGATTCTATACCGAGGACGAGTTCGATAAGCGGACCCCCATCCTCTCGGTCCGAGTCGCCAGCGACATGACGCAGTTTCCACTGCCGAAGTTCCAATATCTTTCCACGGAAAGCGACACCTTCGCCAAATATGCAGACGCGCGTGCCAACCGACGCGATCCGTTCTTCATCCACCCTGCAGGCGGCGCCGACATCTGCAATATTCCGGTGCCGATACGCCGCGTCCCAACGGAGTGAGCAAAACACTTACCGTCACCGTGCCGCTCATCGTGTGGCAGGGTGATCGGGGTACTTATCACCTGGTCGAGATCAAAGGCGAGGCGGCCGGAACCATCGCCACGCACGCGCGATTGCACCGCCTGGAGTTCGGCCGGCGGCGCGGGTTCGGCTCCGTCAAGGTGCTGGCGCAGATCGGCACCACGCAATGGAAAAGCTCGGTTTTCCCAGCCAAATCGGGTGGATGGATCCTGCTGGTGAGCAAGAAAGTGATGCGCGCCGAGGGAATTGGCGCTGGCGATGAATTGAGCGTCGTGCTCGAACTGCTCTAGATACGCTCTGCCTGGGCCACCGCATCGCTGGCACGCAATGCGCTCAACATGCGGGTGAGGTGGGCCAGGTCCTGCACCTCCAGATCGATGTCATAGCTGGTGAAGGGGTGGTCGAGCGTGGTCTGGACCAGGCTCATCACGTTGACGTGGTTCTTGGCGAAAATATTGGCCATTTCCGCCAGCGTTCCGGGCCGGTCGTAGAGGGTCACTCGCAGGCGACCGACCGCGCCCTGGCTGCGCTTACCCCATTGCAGGTCGATCCAGTCGCTGTCGATCCCGCTTGCAAGAGTCAGGCAGTCGATCGTGTGCACCTCGACCCCTTCGCCGGGCTTGCGAGTGCCGACAATCCGGTCGCCCGGAACCGGGTGGCAGCATTCGGCCAAGCGGAAACCGACCCCGGGAGTGAGCCCGCGTATCGATATGGCCTTGTCGCGCTTGGACCAGTCGGGCGCATCCTCTTCGAAATTGGCGGTGCAGCCCGGGACCAGCGCTTCCATTACCTGCTGGTCCTCGATCTCGGCCGCGCCAATGGCGTGCATGAGGTCTTCCTCCTCCTCCATTTCCAGCCGCTTGAGCGCTTCACGCAAGGCTTTCTTGCCGATCTTTGCCGGCACGCGAGCCGCGATATCATCGAACAGTTTGCGGCCCAGTTCAGCCACTTCTGCGTATTCTTTTTGCCTGACGGCGCGGCGGATTGCGGCGCGCGCCTTGCCGGTAACCACGAAGCCCAGCCAGTTGAGCTGTGGCTCCGCTTCCCTGCCCTTGATGATCTCGACCACGTCGCCATTGTTCAGCACCGTGCGCAGCGGCATGTGCCGCCCGTTGATCATTGCCCCCACGGTCTGCGCACCAAGATCGGTATGGACCGCGAAGGCAAAATCGACCGGCGTTGCACCCTTGGGCAACTGGAACAGCGCACCCTTGGGGGTGAAGGCGAAGATGCGGTCCTGGTAGATCGCCAGCCGCGTGTGCTCGAGCAATTCCTCGGCATCATGGCTGGCATCAACGATCTCGATCAGGTCGCGCAGCCAGCCGACCGCGCCATCGGGCGTTTCATGTTGTTTGTAAGCCCAGTGCGCGGCGAGCCCGAATTCGTTGCGCTGGTGCATCTCGCGGGTACGGATCTGCACCTCGACCCGCATCGAGTTCTCGTAAATCAGCGAGGTATGGATCGAGCGGTAGCCGTTGTTCTTGGGCGTCGAGATATAGTCCTTGAACCGGCCAGGGATAAACTGCCAGACATTGTGCAGTACGCCCATTGCGCGATAGCAGTCGTCGATGTTGTCGGTGATGATCCGGAAAGCGAAGATGTCTGTCACTTGTTCGAAGTTGACGTGGCGCTCGGCCATCTTCGTCCAGATCGAATAGGGATGTTTCTCGCGACCTGAGACTTCGACTTTCAACCCAGCTTCGGCGAGCGCCTGCTTGATCTTGAGCGCGATAGCGTCGACCTGGCCACCGTCCTGGTCGCGGATCTGCGTAAGGCGATCGGTGATCGTCTTGTAGGCATCGGGCTCGAGCTGTTCGAAGGCCAGCGCCTGCATTTCGCGCATGTACTCGTACATGCCGATCCGCTCGGCCAGCGGGGCGTAGATGTCCATCGTTTCGCGGGCGATACGCTGTCGCTTCTCCGGCTTGGATATGAAGTGCAGCGTGCGCATGTTGTGAAGCCGGTCACCCAGCTTGACCAGCAGCACGCGGATATCCTCGCTCATTGCCAACAGGAACTTGCGCAGGTTTTCCGCCGCGCGCTCGTTCTCGGGCATCTGCTCGATCTTTGACAGCTTGGTCACACCATCGACAAGCCGGGCGATATTCTTGCCGAAATTAGCCTCGATATCCTCGATCGTGGCGAGCGTGTCCTCGACCGTGTCGTGCAACAGGGCGGTAATGATCGAATCCTGGTCGAGCTTCAGATCGGTCATCAGCCCGGCGACCTCAACCGGGTGGCTGAAATAGGGGTCGCCGCTGGCGCGTTTCTGGCTGCCATGTTTCTGAACGGTATAGACATAGGCGCGGTTGAGCAGCGCCTCGTCGGCGTCCGGATCGTATGCCTTGACCCGTTCGATCAGTTCGTATTGCCGCAACATGTATGTAGGAATGTGAGGGACCGGGGAAATATTGCAATGCAAAATGCATATTTAAACCTGTCGCGAGCACCTCGCGACCGCTCTCTTAACGTCCGCTCGGGCTATGCCGGTCGGGGCGGGGGGCTAAGCCGAGAAGACTTCCAACCGACCATCGGGTGAAATGGCACAGCGGTAAAGCGCCAGCGCGCCGCAGCGTCCCTGGTCCTCGGCGCCGGTCGAGAGGTCGAAGCGATAGCCATGCCAGGGACATGTAATGCGTCCGTCCACGCCCGGTTCGACCGTGTCGAGGGGGCCAAGCGCATGCGGACAACGCGCGGCGTGGGCGATCCACGCTCGGCCGTTGTGGCGAACGGCGACCCTTCGATTTCCCAATTGGGCGTTGTGAACGATAGTTCGGTCAAGCGCGGCTTCGAGACCAAGATCGGTGCTGTTGCCAGGCTCGCTCCCGCGCAATGCCTTGCGCTCGTCCAGCGCCTCCTGCCGTCCGCGCATCAGCGCCTCGTCCTCGTCGTAGAGCGTCGCGTATTGGGTCTGGAGATAGCCCAGGATCATCGCCGCTTGCGATTCGTTTTCCGGCGGCTGCGGCAGGTAGAAACGGACGTCGACGGTGATGCCGCTCCCACTGCTGCCGTTCGCCTGCGTGTGGATCTGCGTTCCCTGACCGGGGCCGGACACGATGGTGGTCGCCCAGTAATGGTTCTCCTCGTCGACCAGCAGTTCAAGCAGTTGCTCGCCGCCTCCGCTTGGCAAGGTAGTCTTGCAGCGCCAGCCCCATGTGCCGGTTTCGACCGGGGCGATGGCGGCGAAGGATGATGGGTGGACGAAGGGCAAGTGCTCCCAGTCGTGGGCGTTTTCCATCATTCGGGTGAGGTTCGATGGTATGTCGCGCAAGTAATTGCCGAGGTAATGCAGGTGCTCGGCCGCAGCATGGTCGACGCGGATTGCCCTGCGATTGAATGCAGCGCGATCCGCGGCAGAGACATTCATCAGTTCCACACGGCCTGCGGAGGTAGGCTCATCAGAATGGCATCGATATTGCCGCCGGTCTTGAGGCCAAACAGCGTGCCCCGATCATAGACCAGGTTAAACTCGGCATAGCGACCACGCCATTCTAGCTGGGTCAGCTTGTCCGCATCGGTGAATTCGCTGTCCATCCGCCGACGAACCAGCGCCGGGTAGATGTTGAGAAATGCTTCCCCAACGTCTTGGGTAAAGGCGAAATGCCGGTCGAAACTCGCCCCGTCGTCAAGACCGGGGTCGCTGCATTCGAGGTGGTCGTAGAAGATGCCGCCCACGCCGCGGTGGACGCCGCGATGTGGTATGAAGAAATAGTCGTCCGCCCATTTGCTGAACCGCTCGTAATAGGTCGGGTTGTGCTTTGCGCAGGCGGCGCGAAATTCTGCGTGAAAAGCTTGGGTGTCTTCCTCGCGCGGGATCGGCGGGTTCAGATCGGCCCCGCCGCCGAACCATGCCTTTTGCGTCGTCAGGAACCGGGTGTTCATATGCACGGCCGGCACATGCGGATTGGCCATATGCGCGACCAGGCTTATGCCGGTGGCGGTGAAGCCGGGCGTTTCCTCGCTCGCTCCGTTCACCTGACCGGCAAACTCAGGGGAGAAATTGCCGCGCACGGTCGACACATTGACGCCAACTTTCTCGAACACCTTGCCTTTCATGACCGCCCGCCTGCCGCCGCCGGGTTCAGCATTGCCTTCTTCCTCGCGGCGCCAGTCAGCATATTCGAAGGTTGCATCCGAGCCAGCTTCGCGCTCGATCGCTTCGAACGCATCGCAGATGCGTGTGCGCAGGCTTTCGAACCAGTCTTGCGCGCGCGCGGCGTGGGTTGTCCAGTTGGTCATGTCGTTTCCCTTGCCAAAGCATGCGGCAGGCGGCAAGGGACAGCGATGGTTCCCCTTTCGTTCGCCAATGAAGAATTGGTCCTGACCAAGGGCCACGCGGTCTATTGGCCGCGCGAGCGCGCTTTGCTGGTGGCCGACTTGCACCTCGAGAAAGCGAGCTTCTACGCGCGGCACGGGCAGATGCTGCCGCCCTATGACAGCCGTGATACGCTCGAAAGAGTGGCCGATGCGGTCAAGCAGACCGGCGCACGGCGGGTCATAACACTGGGAGACAATTTCCACGACGTCGAAGGCTCCGCCAATCTCGAACCGCACGCTGCCGGGATGCTTGAGGCGCTGACCCGCTCGCTCGACTGGGTGTGGATCACCGGCAATCATGACGAGACGATGCACCGCACCTATGGTGGCGCGTTGGCCGAGGAGCTGGAAGTCAGCGGTATCGTGCTGCGTCACCAGGCCAGACCCGGCGAAACCCGGCCCGAACTTTCGGGCCATTTTCACCCCAAGCTACAAGTGACCCTGCATCGTCGCCGCATCAGCCGCCCATGTGCTGTGAGGGCAAGAAGTGCGCAGACCGACCGGATGATCTTGCCGGCTTTCGGCACACTGACCGGAGGGATGAATGCCGGCGATCCGGCCATCCTGCATGCGCTCCAGCCATCGCAGGCGATTGATGCATTGCTGCCGGTTCGAGATCGGCTTTCAACCTTTCCGCTGTGGCGGGACGCCGCCTGATCCGGCCATCATTCTGCCGCTCAGTTGCAACAGGATCGGCACAATTGCAGGCCAAGTGCGCAAGTCCTTTGCGAATCCGTAACGCACGCCCTACATAGCGCACAGTTTCAGAGGCCATTACAGGAGAAAGCCCCATAGCCCGTCCACCACGTCGTTCCATGCAGCCGCCGGTCAAGAGCGGTCCGCGTTTCGACAATCTCATCCAGTCGCCCAAGGTCCGTGTCATCGATGACGAAGGGGAAAACCTTGGAGTCATGTTCACCCGCGAAGCGATCGAGCAAGCCCAGGAAAAGGGGCTGAACCTCGTCGAGGTCTCTCCCAATGCAGACCCGCCGGTGTGCAAGTTCCTCGATGTCGGCAAGCATCGTTACGAAGCCCAGAAGAAGGCCAACCTCGCACGCAAGACGCAAAAGACGCAGGACATCAAAGAGGTGAAGATGCGTCCGAACATCGACACCCATGATTATGACGTGAAGATGCGCAACGTGACGAAGTTCATCGAAAATGGCGACAAGGTGAAGATAACCCTACGGTTCAGGGGCCGTGAAATGGCTCACCAGCAGCTCGGCATGGACTTGCTCAACCGGGTCCGCGACGATGTCGAGGAGATCGCCAAGGTCGAGGCGTTTCCACGTCTCGAAGGTCGCCAGATGCTGATGGTGCTAGCACCCAAATAGCCAGCAACGTCCGGAACCCTACGCAGGTCGAAGTTTAGGGGGCGTTATCACTTAAGTGGGCACAAGGGTCCGCATGGATCCTTGCGAGCAAACCCTGTGTCAGCGGGCCGAGCCACGCGTTCAGTTCTTTGTGGCCGCAGCGCTGCATTGCGCTGGTCGCTCGGTTGCGGTGAAGATCCGCAATTTTTCGTCCTCGGGAACGCGCATCGAGGGGGAATTGATTCCCCCCGAAGGCGCGTTCGTCGAGCTGCGGCGCGGGATGCTGGCGGCCAAGGGTATGATCGTCTGGCGAGATGTCGACGCCGCCGGGATCGATTTCGACACGCCGGCTGATGTATTCGACTGGATGCCCGGCGGCGGCGCGCCGCAAGCTCGCGTCGACCAGCTTGTCGACGCACTCCGGCAGGGCTGTGACGAGGAAATGGTGGAAGCTTGGGACCGCCAAGATCCGGTCACCGAATATGCCAATCTTGCTCACTTGGCCGAGTCGCTGGACGAACTCGCCAACCTCCTCAGCACCGAGCCGGCGTGGGTCGAGAAGCACGGTGATAAGCTGCAGATACTGGACCTTGCGGCGCAGCGCTTTCGCAAGATTGCAGCGCGTTAGCTGCCCTAGCATTCTGCTCATACTGCCCGGCACCGAGATCGGTGCTTTATTCCTGTGCCGTGACTGCCTAGGCAAAGACTATGGAAGGCACGGGCAAGTGGCGGTTCGCGATTGATCGCGGGGGGACCTTTACCGATATTGTAGCGGTCACACCAAATGGCGCGCTGGTCACCGACAAGCTTCTTTCGGAAAATCCGGGCCGATATCAGGATGCGGCGAGCGAGGCCGTGACGCGGCTGATGAAGCAACATGGCAAAAGCCCTATCGCCGAACTGCGCATAGGAACGACGGTTGCCACGAACGCATTGTTGGAACGCAAGGGTGAGCGGCTGGCATTGGCGATCACCCAGGGGTTTGGCGACGCCCTGCGGATCGGCTCGCAAGCGCGGCCCGATATCTTCGCCCGACACATTATCCTGCCGGAACAACTGCCGTCACGAGTCGTCGAAATCGAGGAACGTGTCGCGGTCGATGGATCGGTGATCACACCGCTCGACGAGACGCGTGCCCGCGCACAATTTTCTCAATTACGCCAAGACGGGTACGATGCCGTCGCGATCGTGCTGATGCATGGTTGGCAACATAGTGCGCACGAGCAGCGCCTCGCCGGGATCGCCCGCGATCTAGGCTTCCCGCAGGTCAGTGTCAGCCACGAGATTGTGCCGTTAATCCGCTTGGTCCCGCGCGGCGACACCACTGTGGTCGATGGCTATCTCTCGCCGGTCCTTGCCCGCTATGTTGCCAGGCTGGAGGATAATTTGCCGCCGCATGGACAATTGTTCTTCATGCAGTCGAACGGCGGACTTGCGCGGGCTGGGGCGTTTCGCGGCAAGGACGCGATTTTGTCCGGGCCGGCTGGCGGGGTGGTTGGCATGGTCGCCGCCAGCGAGCCGCTTGGCCACCATCGCCTGATCGGATTCGATATGGGCGGGACCAGCACCGATGTCGCCCATTACGCGGGCGAATACGAGCTCACCGGCGACACCGTAGTGGCCGGGGTGCGGGTGGCAGCCCCGATGATGCAGATCCACACGGTGGCTGCGGGCGGCGGATCGATCTGCCGGTTCGACGGTACACGGTTTCGCGTTGGGCCCGAGAGCGCGGGAGCGGATCCTGGCCCGGCCTGCTATCACAAGGGCGGACCACTGACAGTGACCGACTGTAACCTGTTCCTGGGCAGGATCGATCCGGCGCTGTTCCCCTCCGTGTTTGGACCCGGCGGTGACCAGCCGCTCGACCCCGCGGCAAGCAGGGAGCGTTTGGCAGAAGTGGCTTCGAGCCTCGACCGGTCGATGTCGCTGGAGGAAATCGCCGAAGGCTTCCTCGCCATCGCGGTCGACAACATGGCCAATGCCATTCGCAAGATCAGCGTGGCGCGCGGGCACGATGTCACGCGCTATGCTCTCGCCTGCTTTGGCGGGGCGGGCGGGCAACACGCTTGCCGGGTGGCCGATGAGCTGGGGATTGGCACCGTGCTGGTGCACCCGTTGGCGGGTATGCTGTCGGCGTATGGGATCGGCATCGCGCCAGTAAAGTCTGTCCGCGAACAAAGCGTGGTGCGGCCGTTGGGGGAAGATTATTCGCGCATCCTCGATACGCTCGAAGCACAGGCGCTCGCGGCGATGGCGGAGCATGGCCTCGACCTGGAGAAGGTTGATCTGGCAAGGCGCACCAGACTGCGCTTCGCCGGCAGTGACAGCACGCTCATGCTCGATCTGGCCGGCGATGCCGAGCTGGCTGAGACATTTCGCGCCGAGCATCGCCAGCGCTTCGGTTACTCCGACGCCGAAGGGCAAATCATCGTCGAATCGCTCAGCGTCGAGGCAAGTGGGATGCCGGGCGCGTTCGAGGGAAAGTCATTCGAGCTCGACAGCCGAGCAATCGATGGATCGGGTGATTTGCCGGTCTATCATCGCGGTTGGCTTGACTCAGGCGGCGATGTCTCCGGCCCCGCCCTTGTCGTCGATCCAGGCTCCACGACCGTCATTGAGCCAGGCTGGACTGGATCGCTGGCCCCAGACGGCAGCCTCGTTCTGATCCGAACTGAGCCTCTCGACCGAGGCCGAGCAGAGGGAACCGAGGTCGACCCGGTAAGGCTCGAGATTTTCAACAACCTATTCATGGCCATTGCCGAGGAAATGGGCGTGGTGCTTCAGTCCACCGCGACCTCGGTCAACATCAAGGAGCGGCTCGATTTCTCCTGCGCCCTGTTTGATGCCGAGGGGGCGCTGATCGCCAATGCGCCGCATATCCCGGTGCACCTGGGCAGCATGGGTGACAGCATCCGCCGCATTCTTGAGGCCCGCGGACCGGATGCAACCGGCGAAGCTGCAGACGGGCGCGGGATCAGGCGCGGCGATGCCTATGTTCTCAACGATCCCTATCGCGGCGGTACGCACCTGCCCGATATCACAGTGATTGTGCCCGTGTTTTACTCGGGTGATGGACGATGGCCCGACGCCTTCGTTGCTGCGCGCGGACATCACGCCGATATCGGCGGGATCGCGCCCGGATCGATGCCGCCCGATAGCGTGACCATCGATGAGGAAGGGGTGCTGCTCGACAATGTCCTGCTGATCGACGAGGGCACCTTTTGTGAGGCCGAGGTCTGCACGGCGCTGGCTGCAGGCGCATGGCCGGCGCGCAATCCCGACCGCAACCTGTCCGATCTGCGCGCGCAGGTCGCGGCCTGCACCCGCGGCGCCGAATTGCTGGTGCAAGCCGCGCGCGACAATGGCGCGGAGGTGATTGCCGCCTATATGCGCCATGTTCTTGCCAATGCAGAAGAAAGCGTTCGCCGCCTGCTCGACCGGCTGCAGGACGGTGCATTCACCTGCCGGATGGACAATGGCGCGCAGGTTACGGTCTCTATCCGTATCGACCGTGAGAGCCGTTCGGCTGTTTTCGACTTCACCGGCACGAGCGAGCAGCAGCCCAACAATTTCAATGCCCCGCGCTCGATCACCAGGGCCGCGTCGCTCTATGTCCTGCGCACCTTGATCGATGACAATATTCCCATGAACGACGGGTGCCTGCGCCCGGTCGAATTGGTCATTCCCGAAGGCTCGATGCTTAACCCCGCATCTCCGGCGGCGGTGGTGGCGGGGAATGTCGAGACCAGCCAGGTCATTACCGATGCGCTATTCGCTGCCACCGGCAAGCTCGCCCCGAGCCAGGGGACGATGAACAACTTCACCTTCGGGAATGAAGAACACCAGTATTACGAGACCATCGCCGGAGGTTCGGGTGCCGGACCCGATCACGATGGCACCAGCGCGGTGCAGACACACATGACCAACAGCCGCCTTACCGATCCGGAAATCCTCGAAACGCGACTGCCAGTGCGGCTCGACCGGTTTGCTATCCGGCGCGATTCTGGCGGGCACGGAGCGCATCGCGGGGGCAACGGGGTCGAACGCAGTGTCACGTTCCTCGAACCGATGCGCGCCAATATGCTGGCCAATCGCCGTGCCATCGCGCCAAGCGGGCTGGCGGGAGGAGGCGATGCTGCGCCGGGACGCAACTGGGTCGAACGCATGGATGGCACGCGCGAGGAGTTGACCGCAACCGCATCGGCGCAGATGCAGATCGGGGATAAATTCGTGATCCTGACGCCTGGCGGCGGCGGATACGGGGAGGGCAATTCGTGAATTACTGGCCGCTGGTCGGCATCGCTATCGTTGTGGTGGGCTTCGCCCTGCGGTTCAATCCGTTGCTGGTAGTGGTTGCCGCAGCACTCGCCACCGGCGTACTGGCCGGGCTCGACTTGGTCGCGGTGATCGAGGCGCTGGGGAGCGCCTTCAACGACAATCGCTACATCTCGGTGACCTGGATAATCCTGCCGGTGATCGGCCTGCTCGAACGCTATGGCCTGCAACAGCGCGCACGGGCGGTGATCGAAAGCGTGCGCGGGGCAACCATGGGGAAGCTGCTGGTGCTCTACCTGCTGTTCCGCCAGATCACCGCCGCCATCGGCATGAAGGATATTGGTGGACATCCACAGACCGTGCGCCCGCTGGTCGCGCCCATGGCCGAGGCGGCGGCCGAGATGAGCCATGGGGAATTGCCAGAAGAAGAGCGGCAGAAGGTCCTCGCCATGGCGGCCGCAACCGATAATGTCGGCCTATTCTTCGGCGAAGACATCTTCTTCGCAATCGCTTCTATCCTGCTGATACAGGGTGTTTTTGAAGGTTATGGTTATCCGCTGACCCCCTTGCAGCTATCAGTCTGGGCCATACCGACCGCCATTTGCGCCTTCGTCATCCACGGCTGGCGGATTACCGCTTTTGACCGTCGGCTGGGACGTATCGTGAAGGGGCCTGTGGCATGATCACGCTCGAATGGCTTTACGTTCTTGCCGGCATCGTCTTTGCCGGGTGGGCGCTGCTGAGCGCGCTCGATGCTTCCAATGGCAAACGCTGGGGTAATGCGGCCTTCTGGGGATTGCTGGCGGTCAGCTTCTTCTTCGGCTCGCAGTTCAGCGCCTTCGGCAATGGACTGCTGGTACTGGCTTTGGTGGCGATCGCGGGGCTGGGCGGACTGGGACGAAGTGATCCGGCCACGACGACGCCGGACGAAAGGTTCAATTTCTCTGCGCTGCTCGGCAACCGCCTGTTCCTGCCGGCGCTGGTGGTGCCGATCACTGCTGTCGCCGGTACGCTGCTCTACAATTACACGCCCGCCGGGGAGAGCGGCCTGTTCGAGGAGCGGCGCGAGACGCTGATCCTGTTCGGCTTCGGCGTGATGCTGGCACTGGCGGCAGCGATGGCGTGGCTCCGGCCTCCGGCCCTTGCACCGATGCAAGAGGGACGTCGGCTGGTCGATTCGATCGGCTGGGCCGCGATCCTGCCGCAGATGCTCGCAGCGCTTGGTGCGGTTTTTGCCCTTGCCGGAGTGGGCGACGTGATCGGATCACTCGCTGGCACGATCATTCCCGATGACAGCGTGCTGATCGCGGTTGTCGTCTACGCGACCGGCATGGCGATGTTCACTATCATCATGGGCAATGCTTTTGCAGCCTTCCCGGTGATGGCAGCCGCGATCGGTATTCCCTTGCTGGTCGAGGGATACGGAGGCAATCCGGCAGTGATCGGCGCGGTCGGGATGTTAGCCGGTTTCTGTGGCACGTTGCTGACCCCCATGGCGGCCAATTTCAACATCGTGCCGGCCGCACTGCTCGAACTGAAAGACCAGAATGGCGTCATTCGGCAGCAAGTCGGTACTGCCATCCCCCTGTGGTTCTGCAATGTAGCGATCATCTATGTGGCAGGGTTCCTGCTGTGGAACTGACGCAGGCCATCGCCAGCCGCTTTGCCAGCGCCGCGCTCGGCCATGTCGCTCGCGAGTATCCCAACAAGCTCGACCACGTGATGGCCGGCGATGCCGACGCACAAACACCTCGCCAGCTTCACCCGTGCTTTTTTGGAAGCTACGACTGGCACAGTTGCGTCCATGGCTGGTGGACCTTGCTGACGTTGCGGCGGCTCTATCCCGAGATGGCCGAGGTACCGTCTATCACCAAACTGGCCGACGCAACTTTCACGCCGGACAAGATCGCCGCCGAGCTTGCCTATGCGCTGCGTCCGCAATCGAGCGGATTTGAGCGCCCCTATGGCTGGGCCTGGCTGCTTTATCTCCACCATGAGGCCGAGCGGCATGGCAATGCCGAATGGGGCTGCCGCATGGAGCCGCTGGCGCGTCACTTCGCGGCAATGACAAAGCGCTATCTCGACGTGCTGACCTATCCGATTACTTTTGGCACACACTTCAACACCGCCTTTGCACTGGTGCTGACGCGTGAGTGGGCCGCCGCGCGCGATCCCGAACTCCTCGCGGCAATCGATACGTGGAGCCTGATGCAATTTGGCAATCGCACCGATTACCGCGGGTGGGAGCCGGGCGGGGACGAGTTTCTTTCGCCCGCACTAAGTGCGGCGCAGTTGATGAGCCGGGTGATGGAACCTGCGCGCTTTGCCAAATGGTTCGCTGCTTTCCTGCCGAGCGACGTCTGGCTCGCCAGGCTCGAACCTGCATTTGTGTCCGACCGCAGCGACGGCAAGATTGCCCATCTCGACGGACTGAACCTGAGCCGTGCATGGGCCTTGCGCGACATTGCCCATGCTGGCGGAGGTAGCAGAGCGGAGCTTGATCGTCTTGCCGACCAGCACCTCGCCGGCGCCATCGAGCACGTCACTGGCGAATATATGGGCGAGCACTGGCTGGCGAGCTTTGCCCTCTTGGCGCTCCTCGCAGGCAAAGAATGAAGCTTCTTGGCGCGATCCTGGCCGGTGGGCAGGCGCGCCGGTTCGGTAGCGACAAGGCGCACGCGCTGATCGGCGACGAGCGACTGATCGACATCGTGGCGCGGGCGCTAGGCGAGCAATGTGATGGTCTGGTAGTTTGCGGGCGCGTGGAGGCGAACTTCGCATGCCTCGCTGATAGTCCCGCTCCGGGCCTCGGCCCGCTCGGCGGATTGTACGCGGCCTTGCGGCACGGCGAGCAGGCTGGCTTCGATGCGGTGCTGAGTTGCAGCTGCGATGTGCCCAATCTGCCGCCGGACCTTGCGCAGCAACTCGGTCGCACGGGCCCGGCCTTCGTCGCCACGCAGCCGGTGATCGGGCTCTGGCCGGTGGGACTGGCACCTGCCTGTCATGCATTCCTGGGCGGAGGCGGACGCGCGCTCTACGCCTTTGCAGAGCAGGTCGGTGCGGTGGGAGTGCAGGTCGAGCCTGCGCTGCGCAATATCAACCGGCCCGGCGACTTGCCTGATCAGTAGCAATCGAAAACTTGGGGGCGACAAACCCCGTTCGCTCCTGCTATCTCGCGACTCAACACGAGAGGAGTGAATTATGGCCAAGGACTATCCCAATCTGATCGACGGCGAGATGACCACCAATGGCGAATGGATGGATGTCGTAAATCCCGCCAATGAGGAGGTGATCGGCCGCGTCCCTGCCTGCGGCAAGGAAGAACTCGACCGCGCTGTCGCCGCTGCCCGCCGCGCCTTCAAGACCTGGTCCAAGACATCGATCGAGGATCGCCGCGAGGTGATCCAGAAGATCTCCGCGATCATCAAGGATAACATGGACGAGCTGTTCCGCCTGCTGACCAGCGAACAGGGCAAGCCCCATGCGCAGGCACAGGGTGAAATCATCGGTGCATCGATGATGATCGGCGCTCAGTCGACGCTCAATCTCGACGATGTCATCAACGAGGATAGCGAT
This sequence comes from Qipengyuania sp. CAU 1752, assembly GCF_054482615.1. Taxonomy (NCBI): domain Bacteria; kingdom Pseudomonadati; phylum Pseudomonadota; class Alphaproteobacteria; order Sphingomonadales; family Erythrobacteraceae; genus Qipengyuania; species Qipengyuania sp. CAU 1752. The sequence goes on from NZ_JBTLRE010000001.1 coordinate 996,111, forward strand.
ACCCGCCTCAGTCGCACCCGCCGTGTCCCGGTGGGCGTGGTTGGCGGCATCGTACCGTGGAATTTCCCGGTCATGATGGCGATGCAGAAGATCGCACCCGCCATGCTGTCGGGTTGCACCATCGTGCTCAAACCGTCGCCCTTCACCCCGCTCGCCACGTTGCGGATTGCCGAACTGATCAAGGACGTGGTGCCCGCAGGCGTCGTCAACATAATCACCGGCGAGGATACGCTTGGCCCGCTCATCACCGAGCATCCTGATATTGACAAGATCACCTTCACCGGATCGACCGCCACGGGCAAGAAGATCATGGAGGGCGCAAGCGCCGATCTCAAGCGCATCACGCTGGAACTGGGCGGCAATGACGCCTCGATCGTGTTGCCCGATGCCGATGTCGAGAAGGTAGCCGAACAACTGTTCTGGTCGAGCTTCTCCAATGCCGGTCAGATCTGCGTCGCCGCCAAGCGCATCTATATCCACGAGGATATATATGACGATCTGAGCAAGGCGATCGCCGAATACGCCAAGAACGTTGTCGTCGGCGACGGCGCGCAGCAGGGCACCGGCGTCGGCCCGATCCAGAACAAGAAGCAGTATGAGCGCGTGCTGGAGCTGATCCAGGATGCCAAGGACAACGGCTACAAGTTCCTGCTCGGTGGCGAAGACGACCCCACGGGCACAGGCTATTTCGTGCCGCTGACCATCCTCGACAATCCGCCTGAGGACGCGCGCATCGTGGCCGAGGAGCAGTTCGGGCCAGTCATGCCGCTGATGAAATTCTCGAGCGAGGAAGAGGTCATCGCACGGGCTAACAACTCCGAGTACGGTTTGGCTGGTGCGGTGTGGACCAAGGACACAGACAAGGGGGTGAAGATCGCCGAGCAGCTTGAAACGGGAACGGTGTGGATCAATGAATATCTCCACCTCTCACCCTTCGCACCGTTCGGCGGGCACAAGCAATCGGGCTTTGGCGCCGAATATGGTATAGAGGGTCTCAAGGAGTTCACCTATCCGCAGGTAATCACGGTAAAAAAAGACGCCGTGGTCTAGTTCAAGCCGCGATAGAGGACGCGTCAAAGGCGGGAGGCAGGGCCTACCGCCTTTTTCGCATCTGGTCAGTCGATATGGATGCCGCGATAGGCGCCGCGAAAGTAAAGCAGCGGATCATCATGCGGGTGATAGATCGCGTGCAGGATGCGGCCGATCAGAATGATGTGGTCGCCGCCGTCGTGCAAGGATTCGCGCTCACATTCAAACACCGCCAGTGCGCGGGTGAGGATGGGGAGACCATGCTCCGAGGTGCTCCAGTCTCCTTCCCCGAACCGCTCGCTGCCCTTGCGGGCGAAGCGGGTCGACAGGGACTTGTCCTGGCTTCCGAGGACGTTGACTGCGAAACGTTCAGTCTTTTCGAGGACAGACGTGCTGCCGGCGTTGCGAGCCGGACATACCAACAATAGCGGCGGATCGAGGCTGACCGAGGAGAAACTGTTGACCGTCAATCCGACTGGCGCGCCCTCTGCGGATCGGGCGGTCACGATCGTCACCCCGGTGGCAAAACAGCCGAAAGCATCACGCAAGGAGCGCGTATCGTCGCCATCGCGATAGATCCGGGTGGAGCTCGATTTGGTCATCGCGCGAGCGTTAGCATGGCCGGCGGGCAAAAAAAGGGTCTGTTCCCGCCAACTCCTTAATCCCGCTCGCGGACATTCTCGATCAGCACCGGTTCGAGCGTGTCGCCATGTAGGACCGAGATATCGCCCGTGGTCTCGAGCACGACGGCCCGGACCTGCGACAGTTCGAGCACATTGGCTTCGCGGAGCTTGGCGACCAGGTCGGACCGGGTCACGCGTTCTTCCTTCATTGCCAGTTCGCAGAACGCACCCTCGCGCATCAGCAGCACGGGTTCGTTCTGGAGCGCCTGTTCGAACGGATCGTGGTCTTTGCGAATTCGCGAGACCAGCATTTGCACGAAAAACAGCGCGGCAATCGCCACCATCGATTGCGCAAAACCGCCCCACTCGGATGACTGCGCGGCTCCGGCCAGCAAGGAGCCAGTCGCGACCGTCATCACAAAATCGAAATTGGTCATCTTCGAGAACGACCGAAGTCCGACTATGCGGACCAGTATAACGATCCAGACGAGCGCTACGGTGGCGAGGATTGTTCCGCGCGCCGCAATGTCGAGCAGGGCATTATCGAAGAAAATGGCAAGCTCCTCTTGGTGTCTGTCCGGTGGTGGCTGGCGCTAGCCGCTGATCAGCCCTGCACCACTTCCTGTTCGATCGCGCCAAAGATGGAGTGACCCTGATCGTCTTCCATCCAGATCTTCACCGTATCGCTAGGTGCCATAAAGCGGGTCTTGGCCTCCCCGTTGGCGATGGTCTCGATCATGCGGATTTCGGCGATGCAGCTATAGCCATGCCCGCCTTCGCTTACTGGCTTGCCGGGGCCGCCATTCTCGTCCTGGTTGGAGACTGTGCCCGAGCCGATGATCGCACCGGCACCCAGATTGCGGGTCTTGGCCGCATGGGCAACCAGGTCAGCAAGGCTGAAGGTGGCGTCGACGCCGGCATTGGCGCGGCCGAAGGGCTGGCCATTGTAATCGACGTTGAGCGGCAGGTGGATGACATTGTCTTTCCACGCATCGCCCAGCTCGTCAGGGGTTACAGCCACCGGCGAGAAAGCCGTCGCCGGTTTGGACTGGAAGAAGCCGAAACCCTTGGCCAGTTCGCCGGGGATCAGGCCACGCAGCGACACGTCGTTGACCAGCATGAGAAGCTTGATGTGGTCGGACGCTTCCTCCGATGAGACACCCATCGGCACATCGTCGACCACGACTGCGATCTCGCCTTCCATGTCGCAGCCCCAGGCGGTGTCCTTGAGCGGGATGTCGGCGCGCGGCGGCAGGAAGTCGTCGCTGCCGCCTTGGTACATCAGCGGGTCGTGATAGAAGCTCTCGGGAACCTCGGCGCCGCGTGCTTTGCGCACAAGTTCGACGTGGTTGATGTAGGCCGAGCCATCGGCCCACTGGTAGGCGCGCGGCAGGGGTGAATGGGCTTCGCGCTCGTGGAAACGCTCGCACGGCACGGTCTGGTGTTCGACATCGCGGTAGAGCGCCTCGAGACGGGGAGCGACCTCGTCCCAATTGTCGAGCGCGAACTGCATTGTCGGGGCGATATTGTCGGCCGCGCAATAGCGGGTGATGTCCTTGGATACGACCACGAGTTTGCCGTCGCGGGTGCCGTCGTTGAGGGTGGCGAGCTTCATCTCAGCTGTCCTTGTTGTTTTCTGGATTGTCGGGTTGCGCGTCGGGATGGGCGCGCTGGAATGCGGGATGGGCGAGGCAAGCAGCCTCGATCCGGGTCATGTGCTTGTGGGCGGAGAAGTCGAAGGCGAACCGGCGCGCATTATACATTTGCGGCATCAACACCACTTCGAAGAAGCCGGGTTCGTCGAACAGGAAATCGCCCGTATCTAGCTGCTCCAGCCGTTTTTCGAGCGGGTCGAGCGTGCGGGCGAGCCAGTGGCGATACCAGCGATCGACCTCGTCCTGCGGTTTGCCATATTCCTCTTTCAACCACTTCAGCACTGGCAGGTTGAGCGGTGCGTGCAGCTCGGTGGCAATGGCATAAGCGAGTTCACGGGCAACATACCGTTGCTGGATATCGGAAGGCAGCAGCGGCTTGTCGGGATAGGCTTCGTCGAGCCATTCGATGATCGCCATCGACTGAGCCTTGTCACCGCTGTCCGTTTCCAGCATCGGCACGCTGCCAAAGGCGTTGCGGGCGGTGAATTCTTCACTCTTCTGCTCGGTCTTGAGCAGGTTCACCGGCACGTTTTCGTAAGCCAGCCCCTTCAGCTCAAGCGCACAGCGCAGGCGATAGCTCGTCGAGCTGCGAAAATAGCCGTAAAGCTTCATGAAGCCGCATTTCCTCCCGCTGGTCGCACCTGTAACCAAGAACCAAGCGAAGCGACAGATGTTCCGCCGCCACCGCCTGTAATTCCTACAGGATGGAACACCTGGAACACTGTTCTGGAGACGAATTTCCGCGGCCCGGCATCGCCCTTGATCGAGGTGCGAAAGTGGGCGGGAAGGGCGGACATTCGAACGTCTTGCCAGCAGGGTGCGATGTAGGACAGCAGGCTTAGAACGCTGCCAGCCCGGTGATGGCGCGACCAAGGATCAGGGCATGGACATCATGTGTGCCTTCGTAGGTGTTGACCGTTTCCAGGTTCACCATGTGACGGATGACCTGATACTCCTCGCTGATGCCGTTGCCGCCGTGCATATCGCGGGCATGGCGGGCGATTTCCAGCGCCTTGCCGACATTGTTGCGCTTGACGATGCTGATCATCTCCGGCGCGAAGGTACCTTCGTCCATCGTGCGTCCCACCCGCAGCGAGCCTTGCAGGCCCAGCGCGATCTCGCTCACCATGTTGGCGAGTTTCAACTGGTACAGCTGCTTGCTAGCCAGCGGAACGCCGAACTGGTGTCGGTCGAGCCCGTATTGGCGCGCGGCGTGGAGACAGAATTCGGCCGCGCCCATCGCGCCCCAGCTGATGCCGTAACGCGCCCGGTTGAGGCAGGAAAACGGGCCCTTTAATCCCTGCACGTCGGGCAACAGCGCGTCCTCGCCAACTTCGACCTCGTCCATCACGATCATGCCGGTGGTGCTGGCACGTAGCGAAATCTTGCCTTCGATCTTGGGCGCGGAAAGTCCCTTCATCCCTTTTTCAAGAACGAATCCTCGAATGCCGCCACCGTGCGCCTCGCTCTTGGCCCAGACCACGAATACATCGGCGAAAGGAGAGTTGGAAATCCAGGTTTTCGACCCGGAGAGGACGTAAGTGTCGCCGCGTTTCTTCGCGACGGTTTTCATCCCGCCGGGGTCCGATCCGGCGTCTGGCTCGGTCAGGCCGAAACAGCCGATCAGTTCGCCCGAAGCGAGGCCGGGCAGGAACTTGCGGCGCTGTTCTTCCGACCCGAACGCGTGGATGGGGTACATGACCAGCGATGACTGGACCGAGGCCATCGAGCGATAGCCGCTGTCGACCCGTTCGATCTCCCGTGCGATCAGGCCATAGGCGACATAGCCGGCACCGGCACCGCCATATTCCTCGGGGATGGTCGCGCCGAGGAGCCCCGCCTTGCCCATCAGAGGGAACAGCTCGGGTGCGTCGACCTCGTTGGAAAAGGCTTTGATCACGCGGGGCTGCAATTCGGACTGCGCGAAACCATGGGCGGCATCGCGGATCATCCGCTCGTCTTCGGTCAATTGTTCATCGAGCCGGAACGGATCGTCCCAGGCGAAGGGCGCCATGCCTGCCATGTTAACTCCTAGGTCACGCCCTGTTGCGGGCGACGGCTGGTAACGTCCGTGCTTTTGCAGGACTGGCGCGCCGCTTCAAGCCCAACGCATGGCTCGACCAGTCTAAATCCGCCTGGGAGACTATGCGCTTTCGAGTTTGGCCCTGACGGTATCGAGCATCTTGCTCGGTGGGACCGGTTTCTGCAGGACGGTCGCGCCAGGAAATCGCTCGGCAAGATCCTCGGGTTTGTAGAGGCCCGAATGGAAAATGACCTGCACATTTTCTGAGATGAATTTTTCCGCCAGTGGCAAGACGTTGTCGTCGCCCAGGTGGATATCGAGGATTGCAACGTCAGGCTTGCGTTTCTGATAGGCGAGCATCGTCGATGAGACGTCGGGCAGGGGTCCTTCGACCTCGCAACCGGCTTCTTTCATGGTCTGGCAAAGATCGTCTCCGATAACGATCTCATCTTCAGCGACGAATACATAGGGCGCGTTCATCGCGTCCTCCCCGAGGTTATGACATGAACCTAACCAACGTGGCGGAATGGGAATCGTTCCCCCGCCAAGGGAGCAGCGTATCAGAGCTTGCCGAACTTGTCCTCGTATCCTTGTGTATCGCCACTGGCGAGCAGCTGGGCCTGGCTGACCCAGTCGTCGCGCCGGATCCGCCCTTCGAAGCGACCCAACCGGGCGTCGATGCGATCGATATCGGCATCGGTCCAGGCAGCAATCTGCGCGAATTGCGAGATACCTAGTTCGTTGAGGAGGGCAGCGAGTTTCGGTCCCACGCCCTTGATCCGGGTCAGGTCATCGCTGTCCGGCGCGGCCTTCGTCGCCGCTTCCTGCACCGCAGCGGCGGCCACGGTACCGGCTCCTGCCACCCCCATTGGCGAAGCGGGTGGCACGGCGGCAACGGGCTGCGCATCGATCAATGCCTGGTTGCGTGCGGCCGGCCCGGTGTCTTCGCCATTGCCTTCGCGGGTTACTGTGGTCCGGCGCGTGCCGACAAAGATAAACCAGGCGACTGCAATGCCCAGCAGCAGGACAATCAGGAACCAGGGCCAGTTGGCTTCGACCAGTTCGATCATGGGGCGCTTTCTCCTTTTGGGTTGTCGGCCAGGGGCTTGGACGGCATTTCGGGATCCGGATCATCGTACAACGTGGCCGGGGCCCGGCCCCACACCAGCCAGCCGATGCCAATGCCGACGGCGTAGGTAAACAGCAGCAGGATAACGAGTTCGGTCCAGATCGGCATGTCAGCGTGGCCCCGGTGTATCGATGGGCGTGGGGCGCACCTGCAACTTCGCCACCACGGTAAACTCGATCCGCCGATTGGCCGGATCGGCCGGGTCGAGCCCGGCGACCGGCTGGCTGGAGCCGACCCCGCGGGTCTGCAGGCTTTGCTCGGCAATTCCGCGAGCAACCAGCGCACGTTTCACGCTATCGGCGCGTTGCTCTGACAGGACCGTGTTCGCCGGTTCGTCGCCCGAGTTGTCAGTATGTCCGGTGATGGCGATGCGGGCACCGAAGCAAGGCTTGAGCGCGGCCGCAACCTCGTCGAGCAGCTCTGATCCTCCAGCTGCCAGTTCCGCGCTCGATTCCTCGAACCGGATCGTGCGGGCAGCAAGGATGGCGGCAACGTCGTCCTGGCATTGCAGCGATTCGACCGGAGCTTCGCCGGGTTCGGCCAGCATCGTCCCATCGGTCCAGTGGACTCCGCCGGCCCCGGGAAGTGCGGCGATGCCCCGGGCAACCCGATCGCGGGTTCTTTCGCTGATTTCGCCCTTAGGGGTCAGCATGGCGTGGCGCGAGGCCCAGCCTCCTGCGGTTGCAAACTGAGCAATGACCAAGCCGTCTGCTTCTGCCTCGATCAGTTGGGCGGCTTGCGATGCGAGCCTTTCACGCAACGGCTGAACGGTCTGGATCGCCGCGATTAGGGCGAAGATCACTACGAGCAGGGCTCCGGCGAGGATGGCGATGGTGGGGCGCATTGTCACGCCGCTCCTCTAGCCATCCCCGGGGGCAAAAGGAAAGAGGCAAGACGCCTACTTGCCGCCTTGCATCGTGCGGGGGCCATCTTCTGCCAGCTGGTCACCGACCAGCGAGGCGAGCTGGATGAATTCCTGCCGCCAGTAATTGTCCTGCCTCCCGGCAAGCTTGACCAGGTCGCGATAGGCAAAGCCTTCCAGCAGAGGGTCGGCGCGCAGCTTCTGGCCGAACCCGGCCACCGCCGTCGCAAAGGCGAAATCCCCGCGTGGCGCGCCGGCATTGCGCAGGCTGGAAGTGGGCAGGACATAGTCTATCAAGGTGGACGTATCGCCATCGGGCAGCTTGTAGCGCAGCTTCACATAGGCTGCTTCCTCGACCATCGTGGCGGCTGCTGAGGGACGCTTGTCGCCATAGCGGCGGTCGGCGATCCAGCCCTTCGTGCCCGTGGGGACAACCTCGTAGATCGCAGTGACCTGGTGCCCGGCACCGATATCGCCCGCGTCGACCGCGTCATTGTCGAAATCCTCGTCCCTGAGCGCCCGGTTTTCATAACCGATCAGGCGATACTGGCTGATCACCGCGGGATTGAACTCGACCTGGATCTTGACGTCCTTGGCGATGGTGAAGAGCGTCGAGGACATCTCGTCGCCGAGTACCTTCTTCGCCTCCAGCGCGCTGTCGATATAGGCGTAATTGCCGTTCCCGTGATTGGCGATCTGTTCCATCATCGCCTCGTTGAAATTGCCTGTTCCGAAGCCGAGCGTGGTCAGCGTGATACCGCTGTCGCGCTTCTTCTCGATCATTTCGATGAGCGCATCGCGACTCTGCACGCCGACGTTGAAATCGCCATCAGTGGCGAGAATTACTCGGTTGACCCCGCCGTCGATGAAATTGTCCTCGGCGATGCGATAGGCAAGTTCCAGTCCGGCCCCGCCAGCAGTCGAGCCGCCAGCCCGCAGCCGATCGAGCGCGGCGCGGATGGCGCGGGTATCGCTGGTCGGTTCGAGCACGAGCCCAGCCGCCCCGGCATAGACCACGATCGAAACAGTATCGCGGGGCTGCAATTCTCCCGCCAGCCCGGCCAGCGCGGTCTTGACCAGCGGCAGCTTGTCGGGGCTGTTCATCGAGCCCGAGACATCCATGAGGAAGACCAGGTTCGCAGGCGGGCGCTCGTCACGCTCGATATCGTATCCGGCCAGGCCGATGCGAATCAGTCTGGTATCAGCGTTCCACGGTGTCCGGGCCGCATCGAAACTGACCGAGAAGGGCTGCGACCGGTCGAGCGGACGTTCATAATCGTATCGGAAGTAATTGATGAACTCCTCGGTCCGTACTGCAGCCTTGGGCGGCATCTGGCCCTGCGACAGGAACCGGCGGGAATTGGCGTAAGCGCCGGTGTCGACATCGACCGAGAATGTGGAGATCGGCTCGACAGCGGCGATCTTGACCGGCGAGACTTCCTCGCCGTCATACCGTTCGCGGTCGGTCGGACCGGGAACCACCACAGGCGGGATGTAGCGATAGCTGGGTGGGACGGTTTTCACGCGCGAACCTGAGACAACTCCGTCGGCAACCGCCTCGGCTGCATAGGCTGGTGCAGTTTGCAATGCGGGCGGTGGCGGGGCTGGAGGGGATGGTCGGGTGTTTTCGTCAGATCGGCTGGCCTTGGAACCGGTCACAACAATCCGCTCGTTTTCCTCAGGCGTTTGGGAGGCGCAGCCAGCCATGGCCACAGCTAGCGCGCTGGCGGTACAAATATGGATGAAACGCATCGTCAGTCCTCCCCACAAACAACCCGTCCCCAAGCATTGGCCGCGCGCGTGAATGCGTTCTGAATGTCTTGTGCAGGAATTGTCAGTCTGGGGAGGGCTGGGCCTAGCGCCGCAACTCGGGGCCGGGTTCGGGCAGGTCGTTGTCCGCCACCGGATCGGGCGGCGGGAGGTCGTCGACATCGTCGGCTTCGCCGCCGATATTCCTGCGGAACAACATCCTGTCTTCCGGCCCGAACCCACGTCGCCATATGATGTAGCCATAGGTCCCAAGGATCATCGGGATACCCAGCAACAGTTCCATCCATTCAGGCAGGTAGGTGATGGCATAGCCCACCGCCACGGCGGGCGCTGCGGCCCAGACCAGCGCCCAGCGCCAATTGTTGACCGGGTATCCCAGCAGCTTGGTCAACAGCAGTGCCTTGACCAGCGAGGCGACACCCAGCGCTACCATCAGCGATATGGCCGCGCCTGCCGCCATGAAGCCGTCCCGCAGCTGCATGTTCTGGATCACCAGCAGCGCGGTAACGGTCAACCCGGCCTGGAGGGCGATGGTGGCAAGCGATATCCACATGTTGCGGACCCGCGCCATATAGACCAGCGCAGCCTCGGAAACGACAGCGGTGGCGGCGACCACTTCGGCCAGCAGCAGGAAAGCCAGTGCGCCGGTACCGCCAACGAATTCGGGACCAATCAGACCCATCACGGCCTCGCCCGGAATGCCCAGCGCCAGCGCGATGCCGGCCTGTGCGGCTATGATCCAGAACCCAACCTGGCACACCTGCCGGGCGATCGCGGCGTAATCCTTGTCCTTCAAATTCTTGGTGATGACCGGGCCGAGCACAGGCTCGAAGCTGGTCTTGAGTTTCTGCGGCAGGCTCGCGACCTGCTGGGCCATGTAGTAAATGCCTACCGCCGCGGGAGATGCGAAGAAGCCGAGGATAAAGATGTCGAGCCGCCGCGTTCCCCATTCCACTCCGTCGGTGGCAGCCAGCGGCAATGCGCGGGTCAGCATGCGCCACATGTATACTGGTTGCGGCCGCCAACCGTGCGGGGCGCCATAGGTCTTGCAGAAGGGCCACAGTGCCGTCACGAGTCCGGCATAGATCGAAAAGATATAGGCAAGCGCCAGCCCGGCATCGGGCAGCCAGAAATAGAGTGCCCCGGCCATGATCGAAATCGTCCACGGCTCGACCACGGCGCGAGCGCGGACGGTGGTTGCGATATCGAATTTATAAGCTTGTGCAGCGAGCGCGATCTCGGTCAACGCGTAACCGGGAATGGCGACGACCAGTAGAATATCGAACTCGCTGTTCATCCCGTTGGGGAACATTGGCGCGGGGAACAGCCAAAGGATGAAGGCAACAATGCTCGACAGGATAAGCGAGAGCAGGAAGCCGTCGACCACCAGATTGGCGTGCGGTTCCTCGCTTTCGGTCAGGCGCTGAGCGAGACCGCGCTTTTCACCCATCGAGCAGATCAGCGCCAGCAACTCGACAACGATCAGGGCCGAGGCGAAGCGACCGACAGCGTCGGCGCCATAGAGCCGTCCGGCCAGGAACAGGAACGGCAGCCGGGCAACCAGTCGCAGGAGGAAGCCGAAGAAATTGGTTCGACCGCCCTTGGCCAGTGCCGCCATGTCGTCGGTATTCTCGACGGTCGGATCGGCTGGCGTGTTGGCGGGCGCACCTGCGGGCGGTGGCGTACCGGTCAAGCGCCTGCTTCCCGTTCGGCACGCAAGGGTCGGGCCAGCAATTGCTGGACCACGTCGCGGGCCGGCGCCCCTTCCAGCAGGGCGTTGACGGCATCGACGATCGGCATGTCGATGCCACGCGAGCGCGCCAGTTCGGCCAGCACTGGCGCGGTATGCGCGCCTTCGGCCACGGTGGTGCGGTCGGCCATCAGATCGGCGGATGATCGTCCCTGGCCGAGTGCCTTGCCAAGCGAGAAATTGCGGCTGGAAGTCGATGAACAGGTCAACACCAGGTCACCGAGCCCACACAGGCCGGCCAGTGTCTCGGCTCGCGCACCGAGATTTTCGCCAAAGCGCAGCATCTCGGCATATCCGCGAGCGATCAGGGCGGCGCGGGCGTTCTGGCCGAGACCCAGCCCGTCAACAACGCCGCAAGCGATCGCCAGCACGTTCTTGACCGCGCCGCCGACTTCGGCCCCCGCCACATCGTCGCTGTAATAAGGTCGGAAGGCGGCTCGCGCGATGACCGGCTTCAAACGCTGCCACTGCGTTTCACCGCCAGCGCAGGCGAGGGTTACTGCGGTGGGCAGGCCGGCAGCAACTTCATGGGCGAAAGTCGGACCCGACAATATGGCAATGTCGCTTTGCGGGCAGGCGGCGGCCGCGACGTCGTTCATCAGCCGGCCGGTCGATTGCTCGATCCCCTTGCTGCACAGCACTAGGTCGCGCGGATCGCCTGGCAAGGTTGCGAGGACAGCGCCGGTATGTTGCGCCGGAGTGACCACCAGAACCACCGGGATGCCCGCCAGTGCGCCGATATCGTCAGTCGCGTGAATGGAGGGAGAAAGCTCGGCGGCGGGCAGGAAGGCGGTGTTGCGGTGGTTGGTATTGATATCAGCCACCACCTCGCTCTCGCGCGCCCACAGCAGCACGTCGCGTTCATCGCTGGCCAGCATCTGCGCCAGCGCGGTTCCCCAGGCGCCGCCCCCGATCACTGCTACCGCGCCGCTCATCCCTTCACTCCCGCTCCGCGGACCGGCTCTGCATCCGGGTCGAGCGGCCAACGCGGCCGGGCCTGGAAATCGAGCGGATCATCCTGTCCCAACCCTAGCCGTTCGCACCCCGCCCAGCCAATCATTGCGGCATTGTCGGTGCACAGTTCCAGTGGAGGAGCTACGAAACGCATGGAGCGAGCCTTGGCGAAACTTTCAAGTTCGCGGCGGATTTCCTGGTTCGCCGCGACTCCGCCAGCCACCACCAGCGCAGGCAGGTCGCCGCCGTCGTCCAGCGCTACGCGCAGCCGGTCTAGCAGACAGTCGATGGCCGCTCGCTGGAAACTGGCAGCGATGTCTGCCGTTTCGTGCTGCCCACTTTCATGCGCGCGTAAAACCGCGCTCTTGAGCCCGGCGAAACTGAAATGCGGCTCGCCGCTGCCGACCAGTGGGCGGGGCAGCTTGACTGCCGTAGGATCGCCCTCGCGGGCCAGTCGCTCGACTGCGGGGCCGCCGGGATAGCCGAGGTGAAGGATCTTGGCGGTCTTGTCGAACGCCTCGCCCAGCGCATCGTCGATGGTGGTGGCAAGTCGGCGATAGCGCCCAACGCCATCGACCCGCAGGATCTGGCAATGACCGCCCGAAACCAGCAGCAAGGCATAGGGAAATTCAAGCTCGGCATCGGCCAGCCGCGGGCTGAGCGCATGGCCTTCGAGGTGATTGATGGCCAGCAGCGGCTTGCCCGCCGCCATCGCCAGCGCCTTGGCACTGACCAGCCCGACCATCACGCCGCCGATCAGTCCGGGCCCGGCGGTTGCGGCGATGGCATCCAGGTCGGCGAACTCGAGTCCGCCTTCGGCCATCACCGTCTCGATCATCGGAGCCAGCCGTTCGGCATGGGCGCGGGCGGCAATTTCGGGAACGACGCCGCCATAGGGGGCGTGGGCCTCGTCCTGCGAGGCAATCCGCTGCGCCAATACCTGCCGCTCGCTCGTCACCAGCGCGGCCGCCGTCTCGTCGCAGCTCGATTCTATGCCGAGGACAATCGCCATGCGGGTTTCCCTTAGACGATGGCAAGGCTAGGGCAAGCGCTGCCGATGACCGACACGACCTTCACCCACTATTGCCCTGATTCGCGCTGTGCCTGGCCGATCCTCGCTGGAGCTGACGATGAGTAATGCCAGAAAGGGAATTATCCTCGCAGGCGGCACCGGCTCGCGCCTGTGGCCTTTGACCCGTTTCGTTTCGAAGCAACTGATGCCGGTCTACGACAAGCCGATGATCTATTATCCGCTCAGCACCCTGATGCTGGCGGGGATCCGCGAAGTGCTGGTCATCACTACGCCGCAGGACCAGGCCGCCTTCCAGGCCGTGCTGGGGGACGGGGCCGCATGGGGCATCACCATTGAATATGCGGTCCAGCCCAATCCCGACGGGCTGGCCCAAGCCTTTCACATCGGTGCCGATTTTCTTGCCGGGCAGCCGAGCGCGCTCGTCCTTGGCGACAATATCTTCTACGGACACGGGCTGCCCGAACTGCTTGCCAGCGCCAATGCGCGGACCGATGGCGCCAGTGTCTTTGCCTATTACGTGCGCGATCCGCAGGCCTATGGCGTGGTGGATTTCGACGCCGAAGGCCGGGCCCGGACAATCGAAGAAAAACCGGCAAATCCGCGCTCGAATTATGCTGTTACCGGCCTGTATTTCTATGACGATACGGTTGTCGAACGTGCGCGCGACCTCAAGCCGTCGTCGCGCGGCGAACTCGAGATCACCGATCTCAACCGCTCATATCTCGAAGACGGTTCACTCAATGTCGAGATCATGGGTCGCGGCTATGCTTGGCTCGATACCGGAACCCACTCATCGCTGCTCGATGCAGGGACCTATGTCCGCATCACCGAGGAACGGCAGGGCCTCAAGATCTGCTGCCCCGAAGAAATCGCTTGGCGGCAGGGTTTTATCGACGACGAGCAACTCGCCCGTCTGGCCGAGCCGCTGAAGAAGTCGGGTTACGGCGAATATCTCGCGGCGCTCCCGCACCATGGTCTGCGCAAATGAAAGTCCTGCCTTGCGACATTGAGGGGCCGATGATTGTCGACCCCGATGTCCATGGGGACGAGCGCGGGTTCTTCCTCGAAAGCTGGAATGCCGACCGCTTTGCCGACGCGGGGCTGGATATCGATTTCGTGCAGGACAATCACAGCCGCAGTCAGAAGGGCGTCCTGCGCGGCCTGCATTTCCAGAACCCCGGTCCGCAGGGCAAGCTGGTGCGGGTCGTCAACGGCGCAATCTTCGATGTCGCGGTCGACCTGCGCCGGTCGAGCCCGACATTTGGGAAGTGGACTGGCATTGAACTCAGTGCCCGCAACAAGCGCATGTTCTGGGTACCGCGCGGCTTTGCCCACGGCTTTCTCTCGCTCGAAGACGATACCGACCTGCTCTACAAATGCGATGCTCCCTACGCTCCGGCGGCGGAATTTTCGCTCGTCTGGGATGATCCGACCGTGGCGATAGACTGGCCTCTCGGAGAAGAGACACCGATCCTGTCGGCGAAAGACCGCTCGGCGCTGACGCTGGCCGAGGTCGAGGCGTTCGCGTGAAGGCCCTGGTTACCGGGATCACGGGACAGGTCGGCAAGGCGCTGCTGGCTTGCGCGCCCGAGGGCTGGGATGTTGTCGGACTGACCCGCGATCAACTCGATCTTGCTGATGGCGAGGCCATCCGAGCCTGTGTCGCGGAACATCGGCCCGAGTGGGTCATCAACGCCGCCGCCTACACGGCCGTCGACCGGGCGGAGACCGACACGGCGACGGCGCAGGCGATCAATGCCGAGGCACCAAGGCATTTCGCCGCCGCGCTAGCCGATCACGGCGGCCGGCTGGTCCAGGTTTCGACCGACTATGTCTTCGACGGCACAGCCTGCAGCCCCTATACGCCAGATGCGCGACGCAACCCGCTGAGCGTTTATGGCGTGAGCAAGGCGGCTGGCGAGGACGCGGCGGCGGGCGGCGCGGCCATCATCTGCCGCACGAGCTGGGTCTATGCTGCCGGCGGCAGCAATTTCGTGACCACCATGTTGCGGCTGATGAATGAGCGTGACCAGCTTGGCATCGTCGCTGACCAGATCGGGGCCCCGACCCATGCGCCGGGTCTGGCCCGCACGCTTTGGGGCCTTGCGCAGGCCGGGACTTCGGGCATCTATCATCACCGCGATGCCGGGGCTGCGAGCTGGTACGATTTCGCCGTAGCGATCAACGAGGAATCCTTGGCCCTCGGACTGCTTGAACGTGAGACGCGCATCGCGCCGATATCGACAGAACAGTATCCGACGCCGGCCCGGCGCCCGGCCTATTCGCTGCTCGACGATAGCGCGACGCGTAGCCTGCTTGGAGACGAACACACCCACTGGCGGGTCAATCTACGCCGGATGCTGCAAGAGGAAAAGACGCTTGGCTAACCTACTCGTCACTGGCGGTGCCGGCTTCATCGGCGGCAATTTTGTGCACTACTGGCGCGCCCGGCACCCGGAGGACGAGCTGCATGTGCTCGATGCGCTGACTTATGCCGGTAACCGTTCCACCATTGCCGATCTTCCCGATGCGCAGTTCGTGCATGGCGACATCTGCGATACCGACGCGGTCGAGACACTGCTGCGTGATCGCGCCATCGATACGCTGGTGCATTTTGCAGCGGAGAGCCATGTTGATCGATCGATCAGTGGCCCTGACGCCTTCATCGAGACCAATGTCGTAGGCACCCACAGTCTTCTCAAGGCTGCACGCAGGGTCTGGCTGGAAGGCTCCGGCCGCGAACACCGCTTCCACCACGTCTCGACTGACGAGGTGTACGGATCGCTTGGCCCCGATGATCCGGCGTTTAGCGAAACCACGGCCTATTCGCCCAACTCACCCTATTCGGCGTCAAAAGCGGGTTCGGATCACTTGGTGCGTGCCTATCACCACACCTTTGGCCTGCAGGTCACGACCAGCAATTGCTCCAACAATTACGGTCCTTACCAATATCCCGAGAAGCTCATCCCGCTGTTTCTGATCAACGCGCTGCATGGGCGGCCGCTGCCGATCTACGGCGACGGGATGAACGTGCGCGACTGGCTGCATGTCGAAGATCACTGTCGCGGGATCGAGGCAGCGATAGGCCAGGGTCGTCCGGGCGAAGTCTACAACATCGGCGGCGGGCAGGAATTGCCCAATCTCGAAGTCATCGAAACCATCTGTCGCGGGGTCGACTCCGCTTTTGCAGCCGATCCGCAATTGGCCGAGCGCTATCCGCAGGCGCCCGCTGCCAACGGCCAGCCCACCGCCACGCTGAAGACCTTCGTCGAAGACCGCAAGGGTCACGACCGGCGCTATGCGATTGACGAGACCAAGGCTCGCGAGGAACTGGGTTACCGCGCCACCAGAACGTTCGACGAAGGGTTCGCTCAGACGCTAACTTGGTATCTCGCCAACGAGGAATGGTGGACGCCATTGCAGGCCAAATGACCCAGCTTGCCGAAACGAAGCCGGCGGTTGATCCCGAACTCAGCGTACTGGTCGTCAACTGGAATACGCGCGAGATGACGCTCGAGGCGCTTCGCTCGCTCTATGCAAATACCCACAGGACCCGGTTCGAGACCATCCTTGTCGACAACGGGTCGAACGACGGGTCGGCAGAGGCGATCGCGGCCGAGTTCCCCCAGGTCCGGCTGCTGGCCGAGAAAGCCAATCACGGTTTTGCCAAGGCCAATAATCTGGCCGCCGAAGTAGCGCGCGGCGAGTATCTGCTCTTGCTCAACAGCGATACGCTGACTTTCGACGGGGCAATCGACCGGCTAATGGAATTCGCCCGTGCCCGGCCAAATGCAAAGATCTGGGGAGGGCGGACGGTATTTGTCGACGGGTCGCTCAATATCGGGTCGGCCTGGGGCAGGCTGACGGTGTGGAGCGCGCTGTGTTTCGGGACCGGCCTGTCTGCTGCATTCTCGCGCTGGAATATCTTTGATCCGGAGGCGATGCGGGGCTGGGACCGGTCGACGGAGCGCGAGGTCGATATTGTCTCAGGTTGTTTCTTCCTGATCCGTCGCGATTTCTGGGACGCGCTCGGCGGGTTCGATCTCGATTTCTTCATGTATGGCGAGGAAGCCGAGCTGTGCGCTCGCGCGCGGCAGGCCGGCGCGCGTCCGCGTGTGACGCCAGACGCGACAATCGTGCATTATGGCGGTGCCAGCGCCACGGCCAGCTATCACAGCCGCTTGTCGGTCTGCGCCGCAAAGGTCGCCCTGGCGAAGAAGCACATGTCGCCAATGGCTGCCTCGCTGGTGCGTAACTTCTACGTCATGGGGACAGGGCTGCGGAGCTTTGGCTATCGGGTACTGTCGGCCTTGACCGGCAAGGGCTCGCAGCAGGCGCATGTGTGGACCAAGGTCTGGGAATTGCGCGGAGAATGGTCGCGCGGCCGGCTGCCGCCGCGATAGGACAAGCCCCTTGGCTGGCGCGCACTCAGGCCGCCCACATACCCCGGGTGTCGTACAGGATCTTGCCCTGATAGGCCTCTGGTGGAACGATCTTGAAGACGTCGTGATCGACCAGCACCGCGACTAGTTCGCAAGCCTCCATAGCTTCGCTTATGCTGCACAGTTTTGCGCCGCAATCGGCGAGTCCGCTGGGAAGCTCTTCGGCGAAAGGTTCCACGACCATTAGCCTGTCGCCATAGCCGGACAGCTCTTCCGCGATTTTCATGGCCGGGCTCTCACGAAAGTCGTCGATGTTGGGCTTGAACGCCAGTCCCAGCAGCGCGAGCCGGGCATCTGGTGTTGCATCGAGCATGGCTTTCAGGCGGCTGGTGACATGCACAGCCTTGTTGTCATTGACCTCGCGCGCAGTGCGGATCAGCCGTGCTTCTTCGGGCGCGCTCGAGACCAGAAACCACGGATCAACCGCAATACAATGTCCGCCCACGCCGGGGCCGGGCTTGAGGATCTCCACCCGCGGATGGCGATTGGCCAGCCGGATGACCTCCCACACGTCAATGTCCATCTTTTCGGCGATGAGAGAGAGTTCGTTGGCATAGGCGATGTTGACGTCGCGGAAGCTGTTTTCGGCCAGTTTCACCATTTCGGCGACGCTGTTGCTGGTGAGCAGGCAATCGCCGTCGACGAAGCGGCGGTAGAATTCTGCGGCCTGCCGAGCGCAGGCGGCAGTCATGCCGCCGATGACCCGGTCATTCCTGACCAGTTCCTCGATTATGTGTCCGGGGAGTACCCGTTCTGGACAATAGGCGATCGCAACATTGGGTTCGCCGTCGCAGAAACCGGGTACGGCCAGGTCGGGCCGGTTTGCCGCCAGCCGTTCCGCCATCTGGCGGGTTGTACCGATCGGCGAGGTGGATTCCAGGATCACGCAAGCTCCGGGAGCAATGCGCGGAGCGATCATGTCGAGGGCCGAGAGGACGAAGCTGACGTCGGGCTTATGGTTGTCCTTGAACGGGGTGGGGACCGCGATCACGTAAGTGTGAGCCTTGGGAGCTTCGAGTGAAGCCGAAAGCAGGCCCCGGTCAACCACATTGCGCACCAACTGGTCGAGGTTGGCTTCCTCGAAATGGACTTCGCCGCTGTTGACGGTATCGACCACCGCCGGATTCACGTCCACGCCGCGCACCTTGAGCCCCGAACGGGCAATCACGGCAGCAGTGGGCAAGCCGATGTACCCCAAGCCGATCATCGCGGCGTCGTAAATCGAATGCTGGGTCATGGGAAAGGGCTCGGGTTGAGAAGTGCGATCCGGAATGGACATCTTTGATGCCTCGCTAGCGGCCTATTCCGATTTAGACAAACGGTCCGAGCAGGCGCGCGAAGTTTCAACAGGATTTTGCCCTTTGAGATAAGTCTTCGCCAGGAGCCAGGCGTAAGCCGTGTTGGTCGTGATGTATCGCCGGGCCATCTTGCGCGGTTCCTGGATCAGCCGGTGAAGCCATTCGAGCCCGATTCTCTGCATCCACACAGGCGCCCGGGAAACCTCGCCGGCCAGCACATCCACACTGCCACCTACACCCATGGTGAAGGGGATTTGCATTTCCGCAGAGTAACGGTTGAGGAACCGTTCCTTGTAGGGAGTGGGCATGGCGACGAAGAGGCAATCTGCGCCGCTGCGCGCAATTTCTTCAACCAGGACCGGTTCATCGGCCGTTGAGAAATAGCCATGATGCGATCCGGCAAATTCGAGGCCGGGGTAGCGTTTGCGGGCTTCGGCCATCGCGTTGTCGAGCACTTCGCGCCGCGCACCCAGGAGGTAGGGCCGCCACCCTTCTGCTGCCGAGCGCTCGAGCAAGGCCATGAACAGGTCCACCCCGGCAACGCGCTCGACATTCTTGATGCCGAAGAGCTTGAGACCGAGCACGATCCCCATCCCGTCGACCCCCACTATGTCGCTGGCGCACACATCGGCCGCCAGCTCGGCATCGTTCTTCAGTGTAATCAGCTTGGCGACGTTCAGGGCGGTGTGGCGCAAGGTGCCTTTGTCCCTGATCGCGTCGCGGACCGCATTGGTCATGTCTCCAAGAGTGAGAAGATCGAGTGGCGTACCGAAGAACCAGATTCGCGTCACTTCGCGACAACCTTGCCATGGAGCGTCGGAGGTGTTGCCGCCAGGGTGACGGTGACGCCGATCAGCATCATGAGCCAGCCGTTGATCGAACCGGTGAGGGATACGGTGAAGGCCATCAGTACAAGGATGATCTGCGAGAAACACAGGCTCCGCAGGACCTGTTGATAAACCACATCGTCTCCGCGCGTGCTGGCGCGGGCCGCCATGACGATTGCCCAGACGGCCAATGCGCCGGCGAATACTATCGCCGGTATGCCGAAGCGCATGGGGATGAGCAGCCAATGCGCGTCGACCGACTCACTGATCATCCACGACGGCCTGTCAAATCCCTCGAAACCAATCCCGAACAACGGGTTGTGGCGTACCGAGGAAAGCCCAAAGTCCCAGGTTATCTGGCGATAGGAGCCGGTTGCCGGATTGAGAGTGAGATAACGAATAATGACATAGAGCAGCCCACCCTTGGCGGCGATCTGAATCGCCAGCGCCAGCGCGCCGACCGCGACCAGCACGATTGTCCAGTTGAGCTCTCGCACGGTTTTCTGGACGCGGTCGTAAATGATAAAGCCCGCACCTAGAACCAAGGCGAGCAGTGCGGCCGAACTGAGACCGAAGAACCCGCAGAGCGCCGACAGTGCGCCTACGATCCGCGGCCAACCACGCAGGCGCGCCCATAGGTAGAGGGGCAGCAGGCTGGCCAGGAAAAGACCCCCCAGGATCGAGTGTGGGAACGGCCCGGTTGCCCGCATCAATCCCAGACGGAATTCCGAGCGAATGAAATATTCGCCTACCGCTTCCCCGCCGATAAACTGCGGCAAGGCCCCGAAAACAGCCACTGCTGCGGGACGCACCAAATTGCGGCCAGAGATCGATTCCAGTGCCATAGACAATCCGGCCAAGGCGAAGCCTGGAGCCACCAGGATCAAAACCTTCTGAAAATCGGTGGTATTCTTGATGCAGCTTCTGGCCACAAAATAGGAAATGGTCGCATCCAGCGCCAGCGCGCCGCCGCGTTCAATTCCACTGGCAAGCCCGTAGTGGGAAGCCATCGCCGCGACCATCCAGCCACCCAAGCCAAGAACGAGGATATCGGGTCCGCGCAAGCGCATCGCACCGCGCCAGACCGCGTATAAGAGGAGCGGAAGCAGGGCGAGCGAAACGAGTCGGTCGGCAAAAAAAACGAGACCGGAAAATTCAATCCGGACCTCGCGCGGCAATAAATAGGAATAGACCAGGACGACAGGCGCCCAAAGCGGCATCGTGAACTGCTCAGCCGAGGCACCAGCGCGCGGCTCACCTATCAGTGCATCCTGTGTCGCGGCTGTCATGGGGGGCTTTTAGACACGCCATTCCGCATTGCAAAGGACTGCTTTGTACCCATCGCGGCTTTCCGCATGACGTGTGGTGAATGGCAACCTATAGGGTACGCAATGGCGCTTTCCGACCCCCGAGACCCGCAATCACTGTCCTACCGGCTTCGCGCAAAGCGCGACGAGTTCCTGCGCGAGTTCCTGCTGCGAAACGGGCGTCGTATACTCGATATGGGTGGCACCGCGCATTACTGGCGGCGCGTTGGCCTCGAATTTCTCGATCGCCACGGGTTCGAGATCACGATCGTCAATCTCACCCCGACCGATCTCGGGGAAGGTCCATTCGCTATGGCGGTGGGTGACGCAACCAATATGGATTTTGCCGACAACAGCTTCGATATCGTGCATTCCAACTCGGTTATCGAACACGTCGGCGGGTCGGACATGGTTGCCGCCTTCGCCCGTGAAACACGGCGCCTGGCACCGGCATATTACTTGCAAACGCCGAATTTCTGGTTCCCGGTGGACCCGCACTTCTGGCGCATGCCGGCATTCCACTGGATGCCCGAAACACTGCGGGTATCGCTGCTTCGAAAACTACCGATTGCCACGGCGGGACGATTGAAAACACTCGATGAAGCGCGCGAGGCGGTTGAGAATACGCGCCTCTTGACGCCCCGTCAGATCCACGAACTTTTTCCCGATGCTCATGTGCGGTTTGAAAGGTTTGCTGGCTTATCGAAATCTATTATCGCCTATCGTGACCGCAAAGCTTAGTAATGAGGCTCGGTATAGGGTTATAATATTCCAAATACTGCACGCTGGACTTACGCAAAACTGGGCCGTATCGTCTTAAGTGCGTAAGTTTCAGCCGCTATCCGGCTAGCGCAATGCAACGGAAGCCTGAATGAACGCGTCTCTCAATATCGACCGCGCCAATTTGAGCGACCGTTCAGGTCTGCCGCATCGTTTCGCGGTTCTGGATTCACTGCGCGGCTTGAGCGCCTGTGCGGTTGTT
The DNA here is from genome assembly GCF_054482615.1 of Qipengyuania sp. CAU 1752. Taxonomy (NCBI): domain Bacteria; kingdom Pseudomonadati; phylum Pseudomonadota; class Alphaproteobacteria; order Sphingomonadales; family Erythrobacteraceae; genus Qipengyuania; species Qipengyuania sp. CAU 1752. Next base: position 1,017,795 of record NZ_JBTLRE010000001.1, read on the forward strand.
TTCTTTCATTTCAACAGTTCGGGCATGATCACAGGTTCTGCGTTTGCGCGGGGCAGCTGGATGTTCGTAGACTTCTTTTTCGTCCTGTCCGGCTTCGTGATCTACGCCTCCTACGGCGAGCGCCTGCGCGAAGGGTTCTCAATTTCGCGCTTCATGGGCCTCAGAATGGGCCGGATATACCCGATGTATCTACTGGTGCTCGCGGCATATCTGGTTCCGCAATTGTTGCTGCTGTTGGCGCAATCTCCCGCCCGGGAACCGTTCACGGGCATCATGAGGCTTGATCTGCTCGCCCTCAATCTGACCCTGACACAGATATTCGGGATCGTTGACCGGCTCGGCTGGAACGGCCCCGGTTGGAGCATCGCCGCAGAAATGTGGGCTTACCTGCTGATGGCGATGGTACTGCGTTTGTTTCCACGTAATCCGTGGCCCGCAGTAGCCGCCGTGTGCGTATCATCGCTGGCGATCCTGGCAGTCGCAGGCGACCCCTGGCTTAACTCGACCTATGTCAACGCCCTGCCGCGCTGTCTTTTCGGTTTTGCTTTGGGCATGGCGCTGTATCGATTTGCGCTTCCGGGGCAGAACACCTGGTCATTGCGCAAAGCGAGCGTGATCGAGATATTGGCAACGGCACTGTGCGTGGTCACAGTAACATTTGCACAAGGTCCGACCACGTTGCTCGTCCCGGTCGTCTTCGGCTTGGCCATATTGGTGTTTGCACGCGAGGCTGGCTGGTTGAGCCGGATCCTGTCCGGTCGATCATTCCTGCTGCTCGGAGCCTTATCCTACTCGATCTACATCGTGCATATGTTTGTGCAGATATGCTTCATGACGGCGCTTCGGCTGGCAGAGCGGTATGACGTGCCCTGGACTGTCGGGTTCAACCAGTTCGGGGCGCTTACCGTTGTGTCGACGCCGTGGGTGTCCGACCTACTGACGCTGACCTTGCTGGCCGGGGTCGTCGGCGTAGCCTACGCTACCTATCACTTGGTAGAGGCACCAATGCGGCGGTGGAGCCGCGCGGCATTGGCCCAGCCGCGATCAGACGCGAGGCAGGACGAGAGCAAGCGAACCAACGACAAGAACGATGCCTATCCCGTAGTAGAATAGGGTGCTCTTGCGACGTTGCAGGGCTTCTGCTGACTTGGCGCTGGTCATTCTTGTACTCCAAAAGGTACCACGTGCCCACTACCGCTCCCCCCAGAGCATGGCAAGCCAAAGGCGCGTACTGGCGAGTGTGGGAGATTGTCTCGGCAGCAGCTCTCGCCTAAGCGCTGCAAATGACAATCGAGCAGTATCACTCCCATGTCCGGCGTGACATCTTTCCCTTTGTTTCCAAGGGCGGCAATCTGCTTGACATTGGCGGCGGAGACGGGGCCACGGCGCGTGCCATCCGGCAGGAAGGCTTAGCCGACACCGTCGGCGTGGCGGATATGGTCGCGCCGCGCAATGACGACTTGCTCGATTTTACCTGGCAGGGCGATTTGACGTCCGAAGGAGCGATTGAATCGATCGGCGCCGAACACGGTCCGTTCGATACCATTCTCGCCTGCGACATCCTCGAACATTTTGCTGATCCGTGGAGCATCGTCTCGCGGCTGCACCGCCAGCTCAAGCAGGGCGGGACTCTGGTCGCGAGCATCCCCAATGTCCGTCACTGGTCGGTCAGCGGGGCGTTGTTCCTTAAGGGCCGGTTTGCCTATACCCAATCCGGCATTCTGGATCGGACCCACTTGCGATTCTTCGTCCGCGATACGGCGCAGGCACTGATGGGATCGAGTGGTCTCCGGGTTGAACGGGTTGCTCCGCTGCCGAGTGGGCGCAGGCTTGACCGCGTCATAACCCGCATACCTGTCGAAGGAATTCGCTCCCTGGGCGCGCTCCAATACGCGATAGTCGCGCGCCGGGTGGATTAGGGTCAGATCTCGCCGGCTTCGGCGGCGGCCAGAAACTGTCCGACATCGTCCGACATCATGTAGCTGCCAGCTGCCACGATGCGTTCGTGCGGCCAGTTCCACCATGCAATGGCGAGCAATCTTGCGATGGTTTCATCGTCGAATCGCTTGCCCGTTTCGCGTGCCGGCATCCCGCCAACGATGGCATAGGGAGCGACATCACGGGTCACCACGGCCCCTGCCATCACTACGGCCCCATCACCAATCGTGACGCCCGATGTGACGGTCACATCGCTGGCGAGCCATACATCGTTGCCGATCCGCACATCTCCCCGGCTCACCGGATGGCCCGGGATATGCGCCAGGCTGCGTTCCAGCGCCGTGAAGGGGTAGGTGCTGACCCATTCGGTCCGGTGCCCCCCGCCGAGCAGGACCTTGCACCCACTTGCCACGCTGCAATAGGCACCCATGGAAAAACCGGTCCCGTCGCCGAAGTCGATTATTTCCAGCTCGCCATAGCTGCCGCGCCCAATGTCATATTGCGGGTAGCGGCGCGCCAGCATCGGCGGGCGAATACGGATACCCAGCTTGCGCGCAATCCGGTGACTTAATTTCCTGTTGGCCATTATCGCCCAACTACCCCTTTCAAGATCCTTGCCGGCACAGCCATTACCATCTGCCGCAGGCGGGCTGGTGCGATCAACCAGCCAAGTCCTGTCGACACGAGCCCGGCCAGGGCCGCAAACGCAAGTGCTGGGATGATCGACAGGGGGGCAAGCTGGTTCAACCAAACCGTCAAGGCGACGAAGAATGCAAAGGTGGCGAACAGGACTACGCCTCGTTCGACCCGGCCCTCGGCTGCGAAAGAGAGTGTCACGGTGTCGACGCTGTTCCGGGCGAGATAAATCCACGCCGCCCCGGCCAGGCCATAGCTTCCTAATGCCCACCACAACCCGCCGAGGAAAAACGGCAGTTGGGCAAGCGTCACCAAAGTGACGACATGCGGCCGCCCCTGGGCCTGCAGCCGTGCGTGCGGGGGCTTGGCAAAGATGTTGATCCAGCCAGCAATGGCGAGAATCCGAGCCAACGGTGCCGACTGGGCACCGACTTCGTCTCCCAGCCATAAGCGCAGGAGTGGGTCGGAAAGCACGATGAAGGCAGCCACCATCGGGGTCGCCATCGCATAGAGCGTGCCGATGGCGACCTTGGTCAAATTCCGGCTCTGTGCATCGTCTGAATTCGCCAGCCGCGGAAATAGCGCATTGGCAAGCGCATCTGCGAGCACGGCGATGCGGCGGGTCGCATCGAGCGGGATGGCATAGATTGTGACTGCCACTGCGCCCAGTATCGCTCCGATCAGGACCCGGTCCGAGAACACTATGACCATGCCAGCTATCCCGCCCAGCGTCACCCAGCCGCCATAGCCGAGCATCGAGCGCATCTGCGCGCTGTCCCACAGCCGCATTGCACCCGAGCCGAACTCCTTGGCCGTGTGGCGCAGCAGGACCGTCACCGCGAATATGCGCGCCGCCAGCGCTGCCAGCACCAGCGGGAACAGCGTCGGCCCGGCCAGCCAGGCGACGATCAGCGGCAAGGTCTGGAACAGCGCCGAGGTCATGATCGTGACCCTGTTGACGAGGAAAAAGCGCTCTCGGCCTTGCAGCGCCCCATTGAGAATGCCGAGCGTAGTCATGACCGGTACGCCCAGCGCCATCAGTGGGACCAGCGCAACCGCTTCTTCCTGCAAGCCGGGCTCTAGCTTCATCCCACTTGAGAAAAGGTAGAATGCCGCACCGCTCATCAGCAATGCGCCGATTGAACCGATCACTATATTGCAAGCCAGCGCAGTGCCCAGCGCAGCGCGGCGTTGTCTGTCCGTGTCGTGCTTGAGCAGCGCGATGCGCTGCGTTGTCGCCCGGCCAAGGCCAAGGTCCATCATCCCGAACAGGCCGAGAACCAGCCACACGATTGCCAGCACACCGTAACGCGCCGCCCCGATCAGCGAGATGTAGATTGGTATGGTGATCAGAAACAGCACCAGCGGCACGCCGAAGCCGGCGAGATTATAGGCCGTGTTGCGCCCGATGCTCATGCGGTTCGGGACCCCGCGTTTCGGTTCAGCGCTCGATCAATGCCGTTTGCAAAAGCATCCGCAATGGCTGGCCGGGTAAACCGCTTCGCCTGCTCGCCCACTTGCCAGGTCGCGAGACTGGCCTTCAAGCGGGCTTCGTCGCGGTGCAGGGTAAGCATGGCATCGGCGATGGCGCGGGTGTTCCGCGCATCGACCCGAAGGGCGAAATCGCAGCCGTCGAAATAGCCATCAATCGCCGCCCCGGCGGGATAGGCTATCGGCAATCCGGATTGCAGCGCCTCAATGAAAACCAAGCCAAAACTTTCCCGCCGCGAAGGCATGACGAAGCCGCGCGCGCGTGCGAACCGGGCGCGTATCGCGGCATTGGGCAAAGGGCCTTCAAGGCTCGAACCTTGTGCCAACATCGCTTCTGCCAAGCAGGTTTCGTTTGCATCGCCGCCGCCCACGATTCCCAGTTGCAGATCCGGTTCACTTTCGCGCGCTTGCACCACTGCACCAGCCATGCGGGGCAGGTTCTTGAGGCGGGCATTGCGCAGATGGAACGCGCTGACCAGCGTATCGCCGCCGGACTTGGGTTCCTTCCACTCGTCGCCGGCAAGGGCGCATGGCAGCAGGGCGTGTGGTCCACTTCGAGGGCCGAGGCGCGCTTCGACCGCGTCATGCGCCCAGGGCGTGAAGGGAAAGACGAAAGCCGCCCCGTGATATATTTCGGCCAATCTGCTCGCAAGGTCGCGTCGAACGGACATGATCCTGGTATCGGTGTTGCCCTGGATCGATATCGCATAGGGTATGCCGAGCAATTGTGCGGCTCGGGCGACCGCAATGCCCTCGACCGTCAGCTTGTGGCCGATGATCAGGTCGGGCGCTTGCGAAACAAGCCTGTCGGCAAGCGTTTCGCCCAGGTGCCGCAGCATTCGCCAGTGATGCAGGCCTGCGGGCGGAGCGGCATAGGATAGCGTCGTGACGCTATCGGTTTCGGCGCGGACTTCGACCCGAGGTTGCGGCCGTATCCACTGTTGCAGTGGCGGTGAGCGCCGGTTGAGCGAAATCACTGACTGGTCGTATCGATCCGCGACCAGATCAACGAGCCTGGCGATGACCGGTGTCTTGCTAGCATCAAGAGCGTCCGGAAAATCGGCCGACACATGAATGATGCGCGGCTTGTCAGACATTTTTTGGAGATCGGCGGGCACCGGCGCGGGTCAGGATTGCGGCGTGAGGCTCAGTGGGGCCAATGGCTCCACCTGCGCGCCGGCGCTCTCGGCACCTACGGAAAGGAATTGCACCGGGCAGCCTTGCGACACGACCACACTCGAACCAGCACCGATTGTCTCGCGCGGGTCCTCGATCCGGTCGCAGGAGAAACCATAGCGCCAAGGGCGTGCCGTCTGGCGGTCGGCGCTCGCCAGCGTGTATCGGCCGGGCTTCAGCGCCAGCCGGACCGCCACCGGACGTGTTGCGCGCGCTCTTGTCCGCATCAGCACCTTTTTGCCGCTCTGGGTGAGGACGGTGTAGCCTGGCGGGATACTCCAGTCGAACGCCGTGGGTTGCCGGCGGGCGGCATCGTCAGGCCAATCCGGTGCCAGCGCTCCATCCGGCTTGGCATAGAGGGATTGCGCAATAGCCACGGCCGGTTGCACCCGTCCTGTCTCTAGCAGCCGCGCGACCAGAGGTGCCGCTACGTCCCGGCCGAGCGGCTTGCCGCCGCTTGCGCGCTGCCGCGCGATATCGGTGAGGACATGGTTGGGCAAGGTGCTGCCTTGGACATGGAGGAAGCCGGTGGTCCAGGACTGGTCCTGTGCCAGTTGGTCAGTCAGCGCTGCGGCGTAGCCGGGCCTGTTCAAATCCCGCGCGATTGCCTCTGCTGCCCATGCGCGCTCGTCGCTGTGACGGCGCAGCAAGGCCTCAAGATGGCGCATCGCATCGTCGAAGTTCCCGGCCGCGACAAGCTCGCGGTAGGTTTCACGCTGGACCACTTCATCGTGCCATCCACCGCGCCCGGAGAGCTCTAGGTAGGCCGCCGCCTTTGCGGCATCGCCGTTGTTCACCGCATCCCGGTGCATCCTGAGCAGCGCACGGGCGCTGAAAGGATAGGTCGAAAGTGCGGCCCGGGCGACAGATACGCCGATCGCCCGGTCGGCATCTTCGTCCATTTCGAACAGTAACCGGGAGGCAACCTGGTGAGTGTGCAGCGGCACCTGGTGGGCTGCCGGAAGCCCGATCAGTGCCATGCCGGTGACAGCCCAGCTGGCGAGCACTAACACGGCCAGCAATGCGCCAACTGTGATCCCTACAAATCTACGCATGGATCTCTCCGTCAGGGCTCGGGATGTTCGGCCCAGCAAGACCGGCCGTCGCTGGGGTGCAGCAGATCAGGCCCGCGGGTTGCTGGTGCCGCCCTCCTCGCCGTACTCGTAATAGCCATAGTGATAGTCGTAGGAGTACCCGGCTTCGCGGAAATCGAATTTGGTCACGATGATGCCGGTGAGATTGCCGCCGATATCGGTCAGGCGACGCGCTGCAGCGCGCAATTGACCGGCTTTGGCCCGGCCTGCTTCGGCTACGAGAAGCGTGAAGTCGGCATGGCGCGACAGCATCGGCGCATCGGCAAAACCCATGACCGGCGATGAATCCAGCACGATGAGGTCGTAAAGCGGTTCCAGCTGCTTAAGCAGGTCGGGCAGCAGGTCGGTGCTCAGGATCTGGGCGGGGTTGGCCGGACGCGTGCCGAGCGGCATGTAGTGGAACGATTTGTCCTCGTCCCGACGAATCGCCTGTTCGATCGTGATGTCGCTGGCCAGCACGTCCATCAGGCCGTTTTCGTTCTCGATACCGAGATTCCGATGCACGCTGGGTTTGCGCAGGTCGCAATCCAGCAACAGGACCTTGCGGCCGACCTCGCCGAAATCGCGCGCCAGTGCCAGCGAAGTGGTCGACTTGCCTTCGCCCGGTTGGCAACTGGTGATCAGCATGGTCTTTCGGCGCTTGCCGCCGGTGGCCATGTCGACCGCTGCCCGGATCGAGTAGTAGGCTTCCGAAATCGCGCTCTTGCGATCAGTCAGTTCGTTTTCTTCTTCGCTATCGACATAGGGGGTCGTCCCGATGATCGCGAGGCCCAGCTTGCGCTCGATCTCGTCCGGCGAATAGAGCGTATCGTCGGTCGCTTCGCGAACAATGGCGAGGCCGCAGCCAATCAGGAGGCCCATCACCAGCGATACCAGCAAATTGCGCGGGAGATTGGGCGAGATCGGCGCGCCCGGCACGCCGGCTTCGTCGATTAGCTGAATGTTGTTGGCCCGCATATCGGATGCGCTAGCGATCTGGGCCAGACGCTGCTGCAAGCCCTTCAACTGGTCTCGCAGGTTCTGCGCATCGCGGTTGAGAAGGGTAAACTGAACCGAGCGGTCTTGTTCGTTGAGCGTTGCATTGGCGAGGCGCGAACGGGCACGTTCGAGTTCGGCCTCCTGCCGGCGCGCGACTTCGTATTCGTTGCGCAGCGAATTGCGTACACGGTTGGCAACACTGCCGATCTGCGCATCGAGTGCGGCAACTTGAGCTTCGGCCTGCTGCACCTTGGGGTGTCCGGCAAGATAGAGTTCGCGGACTCGCTGCAATTCAGCCTGTGCCTTTGCCCGCTCGGAGGCGAGGTTCTGAAGCGTCGGGTTCTGACGCGCCTCGGCCAGGTTGAGCGGCTCGGTTCCTTGCGCGGTGCGATACCGCTGCTCGGCCAGGATCCGCTCGGTCTGGGCCTGCGAATAGGCCTGGTTCATCTGGGCCAGGCGCGAAGCGGCGATAGACTGGCTCGCACCTGCGCCCGCGCCACCATCTCCATCGTCCTGTCCGAGCGCCGATCCGGCAAAAATCAGTCCATTACGACGGGCATATTCGACCGCCGCGGTTTCGGCCTCGCGCAGCTCTACCCGGGTCTGCTCGACCTGGTCTTCGAGGATTTCGCGCGCATAGGCGTTGTTTTCCAGCTCCCCGCGCACATTCGCTTCGATGAAGTTGGCGGCATAACCATTGGCCAACAGCGCCGCCATTGAGGGATTCTCGGAAATATAGGTGATGGTGGCGACGCGGCTCTGCTGTGACAGTTCCATCGCGACGTTCTGTTGCAGCATTGCCGATGCCATGGAGCGTCGCAGCTCGGGCGAAATCTCGACCGCGCCCAGAGCCTGTTGGTCGATGCCGGCCGACTGCAAGAACGCCTCGTTCTGCGTCAGGTCGAGCGAGTCGACCACTGCCAACGCCATCCGGCGGCTGCGCAGCATTTCGCGCTGGGTGTTGAGATAGCGGTCGGTTTCAAACGCGCTTATCACCGGGCTCACGTCCGAACCTTCGATGACCTGCAGGCTCTCGTTATCGATCCGGACCGTTGCGCCGGCCTGGTAGAGCGGCTTCATCAGCAAGGTGATGATCAGGCCGGCGAGTATTGCCACGCCGACAAGGATCGCCACCATTTTCTTTTGCCGCCAGGCCATGGCGCGAAGCTCAGCAATGCTGAATCCTTCTTGGTAAGCGCTGGCGCTGTCATCCGCGATGTATCGCTGCAGGCCGCTACGCGCGGCCTCGCTGTTGGCTAGATCGTTAATTTGTAGAACTCCCAGAGCTCGAAGAACTTCCAGAATTTTGCAATTGTGCGAAAATCGCAAGGGCCGGCAGTGCGGAGATCAGATCCTGCCACAGCCGCGCACGCCCGTTGGTGCCGATCATGATACGATCGCCGGGTAAAATTACCGGGTCGACCATCTGTCCGGTGCGCATCAGGTTGAGATCGAAGCGGGCAGCCATTTGCTGGTTATCGATAACTCGAAACAGCACGATATGGTCGTTCTTGGCGTAACGGGTGGTCCCGTCAGCCAGCGCCAGTGCGCCGAGCAGGGTGGTGTCGGGCGGAAAATTAAATACGCCCGGATCGGAAACTGCGCCTTCGACCGTGACGAGGTGCGAGCGCTGCTCGAGCAGGTGGACAGTGACCATTGGATTGCGAATGTAGCGCGCGGCGAGCGTTGCGCGGATGGATTCGGCAACCTGGTCAGCCGTGAAACCGGCAGCTTGCACCTGGCCGACCATCGGCATCATGAAGTTGCCGTCTTCGCTAATACGAATGCTCTCAAAGCTCAGGTCGGGCTCACCCATTACCGAAACGCGGACCGTGTCCTTCGGGGCGAGCACATAGGTGGCAGGATTTACCTCTGCACCGAGCAGGCCCAATCCTTCGGCATTAACCGGCGCGACCGGATTGAGGATGCCTGTTTGTGTGGGGGGCGTGCTGGCACACCCCGCAACAAGCAAGGCCACCCCGGCAGGGATGGCAGCGTGAAACAATCTATTCATCGAGTTGCGACGTCCAATCCGAAAGGCAGCCATGAAAAATAGGGAAATCCGCGTATTCCTTAACCGTCTCGTCCTGTGCTGGCAACTGAATGCACCATGGGATTTCGCGCGGTGGAGCCGTTGACGATCAAGCCCAGCGCGTACGCCACAAGGGTCGAGATGGTAATTGTCCGCAACGGGTAGTCGACGAGCGAGTGGACGATTGGCAAGGACATCGCCAGCAAAATCAGCATCGTCGGCACGACGCTGGTGCGCGCTCGCAAAACTGTCCTGATCCGCCGGCCAAGCAGCAGGAAAAATGTCCCCACGAGCCCTGCTGCCACCAGCCCTCCCTCGATCACAAGTTCGAGGAAATCATTGTGCGCGTGATTGATATAGAGCTGGCCCATCAGGTCGAGCGGTTCGAACTGTTCGTACACTTCGCGGAAGGTACCGAACCCGCTTCCGAAGGGTAGGGACTGCCCAGCGACAGCGAGTGCTTGCGGCCAGATCACGAACCGCTTGTCGTCGGCAATGGCGCTGCGGTTGGAAATCGCGGAAAGGACCCCGTCGCTGATGAAGGGCAGGATCACCAGCGCCGCGAGCACAACAACTACACCGCCCAACGCCAATGCCAGGGTTCGCCGTTCAAGGCCGAGGCGCTCGCGCAGCAGCACCAGAGCAGCGCCAAACACGGCCAGGGCCAGCAACACGGTTCCGGCGCGCGATCCGGTCAGTAGCACGCAGATGATGGCAAGAGCCGCGAGCGACAGGTGGACCACACCGCGCGTGAACTCGGTTTCGCTCTTCTTGGCTGCCAGTGCTGGGGAATTGGCCAGCATCAGCAAGACCGCCATCAGCAGGAAGGTCGCCTGATGATTGTGGTTGGTGAAAAAGCCGGTCGCCCAATCGGTGTCGGCGCGGTCGAAAGGATAGAACGTGTCACCGGCGAGCGACTGCAGCAGGCTGAGGCCGATCGCTATTGCCAACACGCTCGTGAGGCCGCGTCTGAATGCTGCAATTCGCCTGTCATCGCCGCTCCGCACTGCGGCGTAAACCGCGAGCGCGGGGATCAGGAACAGCATCGATTCAAATGTGGCATGCCAATCGATTGACCACGAACGCCACGTTGCCGCTCCAAATAGCATGGTGTCCAGGTTCTCGACCCCGTCGTAGTGCGGCAGCAGCTGCCACAGCGCCGGGGGGAGGGGGGCCATTTGCAGCAACAGCACGCCGATCAAGGTCAGCGCCAGCCAATCCAGCCCCGCGAGCGAGCGCAGGTGTGAACGACGTGATGCGATCGCGACTCCCAGCATGATGCACGCCAGCAGCTCGGCGAAATGACGCGTGGCGGGGTAGCTTGGATTGGCGCCGCCCATCAGCAGGATGAGGACGAACGCGCACGTCCACATCCAGCCAGCGACTGCGCCAGTGGGCTTGGGTAGGCTGGACAAGTCGAAATACCCCGGAACTGGGCCGCCTGACATCGATCTGCGATGGCCAGCAGCAACTATAGCTGCACAATCAATGGTTCGCGTCTTGCAGTAAAGCGATAATTCACCGATGGGCGACCTTGTACCCGGAGCAGCATCACGTGTTGCCCACCACGGGCAGTTTGCCCCGAACCAATTTGGGAAGAGAACCACTGGTGCCGAGTATACCCGACTGGTTGGGAATATCCGCCTATCTTGCCGTTGCCGCCCTATGCCTGTGGGCGGCGTTCGCTTCCCCCGCCCGCGCGGCGAAGCCCACGCGGCTACACTGGATCGGCATTTCGGCAGCCTTGGTCGCGCTGGCAGCGTGGCGTTTACTGCAGATCGAGGAATTCCTGCGCTCATGGCTGCGCACCGAGGTCATCGGGGATGCCTACGATACGCGCTACGAGTTTCAGGGCCCGGCGGCCGCGATAGTCATCCTTGGCGGATTGGCGATACTGGCACTGGCGGCGTGGCAGCTCCATCGGCGCCCACTTCCGGTGATCCTGAGTTCGCTAGCTATCGGAGGATTTGCGGGCCTGATCGCGATCAGAATCGTCTCGATCCATATTCTCGACCGGCTCATTTATTCTGGCATCGGACCGGTCCGGATCAATTACCTGATTGAACTCGGCCTGCTGGCAACCATTGTCTATGGTGTGTACCTGTACCGTGCAGAACCAGCCCAGCCGCCAACCGATCCGCACCGGCGCCGCACTCGCCGCGGCTGACTTGCTGGACACCAGCCGGCTTTCCCTTCGCAAATAGCTTGGCTAGGGCGGTTCCTGCGCATGACTAGCACGCCGCATCTTCGCCTCGGGACCCGTCGCTCACCGCTTGCCATGGCTCAGGCAGAGGAAGCGCGCTGGCGCCTGTGCAAGGCGCATGGCTGGGTCGAGGCTGATGTCGAACTGGTCCCCGTAATCGCCAGCGGTGATCGCATCCAGGACAGGCCGCTGGCAGAAATCGGGGGCAAGGCGCTGTGGACCAAGGAACTCGACGCATGGCTCGCCGAAGGGCGGATTGATGCGGCGGTCCACTCGATGAAGGATGTCGAAACCTTGCGCCCTGACAGCCTGATCATCGCTGCGTTGCTGCCACGGGCGGACCGGCGCGACGTGCTGATCGGCGCCGCCAGCATCGCCGAGATCGCTGCTGGAGCGCGGGTCGGCACCAGTGCCCCGCGCCGGGCAGCGCAGATGCTCCACCATCGGCCCGACCTCTCCATCGTCACCTTTCGCGGCAATGTCGCCACCCGGCTGGCGAAGCTGGAGGCGGGGGAGGCTGACGTGACGCTGCTCGCCGCAGCGGGACTCGACCGCTTGGAACGGGGAGAGATCGGCCACCGGCTTGATGCGAATGATTGGCTCCCGGCACCTTCGCAGGGCGCTATCGGGATCGAGTGTCGCAGCGACGACGAGCGCGTGCGCCAGATGCTCGTCCCGCTCGATCACAGCCCCACACGCGCTGAGGTCATGGCCGAACGCGGCTTGCTCGAGGCGCTCGATGGCAATTGCCACAGTCCAATTGCGGTATTGGCAGAAGCGGAGGCGGGGCGCGTCACCGTCCAGGCTGCGATTTACAGTCCGGACGGCAGCGAGAAGATTGCCGGATCGACCGCATTGGTCGACGGCGAGACTGCCCCGTTGCGCCAAATGGCGCGAGACATGTTGGCGCGCTCAGGCCCGGCCGTGCGCGCCGTATTCGGGAGCGCGGCTTGAGCGTTCGCCTCGTCGTTCTACGGCCCGAGCCGGGACTGACCGCGACGCTGGTCGCCGCGTTCGAACGCGGCTTGTCTGCGCGCGGAATGCCGCTGGCCGCGGTCGAGCCGCGCGCCTGGAAAGCGCCGTCCATTGCATTCGACGGGATTCTGGTTGGCAGCGCCAATGCCCTGCGCAGCGCCGGCCCAGAACTGGCCAAGGTCGCCCATCTGCCGATCCTGGCGGTTGGCCAAGCGAGCGCGCAGGCGGCGAGCTCTGCGGGTTTCGAGGTCGAGCAGGTGGGGAAAGGCGGCCTGCAGGACCTGATAGACGGTTTACATGGCAAAACGCGGCACCTTCTCCGTCTTGGCGGAGAGACACATCTATCACTAGACTTGCCTGATAATATCTCTGTCGCGACACGAATTACCTATGCGGTGAAATATTCTGCGCCCACCGCTGGTCAAGCGGCATTGCTGCGCGAGGGGGGCGTTGTAATGTTGCATTCGGGCGAAATGGCTCGCCATTTTACCCAGCAATGTGAAGCGCTTGGCATCGACAAATCGTGTCTGACGATTGCCGCCCTTGCTCCGCGTATCGCCGAAATGGCGGGAACCGGCTGGAGCTCTGTCCACATCGCCCCTGCCTACAGCGACGGCGCGCTGTTGGATTTGGCTGCCAGACTATGCAACACTCTCGCCATGAATATTGAAGGCGCACGACCCGGCGCGGCGAAAATGCCGAAGAACGGATCGAAATGAACGCAGAGACCGGACCTGCAAACATGGGTTCTACCCGAACGATCCTGGGCGTTGTCCTGATCGTACTGCTGCTCGTCGTATCGGCGGCAGGGTTCTTCTACTGGCGGCAGGGCATGGATGATGTCGGTAGTAATGAGGTCGCGACAGGATCCGCCGCAGAAGGCGCGCTATCATCGGCTGACCCTGCAGCGGATGCGATGCCCACGCCAACTGCTTCGGAAGCCGTGCAGGAGGCGGCAGAAGCGGTAACGCGGGTGACCGAGCAGCAGGGCGGGCTCGAGGAACGCCTTCTTGCTGCTGAGCGCCGTCTCCAGTTGCTCGACCAACAGGCCCGCGCTGCCGCCGGCAATGCCGCGCGCGCCGAAGGTTTGCTGATTGCTTTTGCCACCCGCCGCGCCATCGAGCGCGGAGCCGAGCTCGGATATCTCGCCGACCAGTTGCGGCTGCGCTTCGGCGATGGTTGGCCCAATGCTGTTGCGACCATCATTTCAATGTCGCGTGACCCGGTCACGCTCGACCAGCTTATCTTTCGACTCGAGGGGCTTGAGCCCGAACTGCGCAACGCCAGTGAAGAACCCAGCCTTGACCGGCTGCGCCGCGAACTGGCCGAGTTGTTTATTGTAAGGCGCGAAACCTCACCCTCTCCGCAACCGATGCAGCGGATGGAGCGGGCGCGGCTGTTCCTCGAAAGCGGACGCTATGAATCAGCGATCGAGGAGGTGCAGAATATGCCCGGCGCCGTCGCAGCCGAGCGCTGGATCGCTGATACCCGCCGTTATGCCGCAACCCAGCGGGCAATCGACCTGATCGAGACCGGCGCGCTGCTCGAACCGCGGCGGTTGCGCGATGGTTCGGGTATCACTGTCGACCAACCCAGCCCGATCTTGCAGACATCCGAGTAGGCTCCGACGCGTCAGGCGCGATGGCGCAGCAACTCGGGCCGCTGGCCCGTGACCCCGCGCGCTTCGTCCATGAAAAAGGCTTTGAGAACGCCGGTCCGCTGAATGGCGCCCATGCCCAGCCGGCGCAGGGCCGATGCGGCCTTGCCCGGAACGCCGAACAGCCGGGTCAGCCCGTCGGTAGCGGCCATCACCATCAATGCGTCGAGCGCGCGCCATTCCTCGTATTTGCCGAGCATCTGTGCGTCGCCCGGATCGAGGCCGAGTCGGCGGCCTTCGGTCAGCACTTCGACCAGCGCGCCGACATCGCGTAGGCCGAGATTGAATCCTTGCCCGGCAATCGGGTGCATTCCATGCGCCGCATCACCCACCAGCGCCAGTCGTTCGCCGACCAGTTTGGAGGTATGCTGGAAGGCAAGCGGATAGGATGACCGGGCCGAATTGAGTTCGACCTTTCCGAACAATCCGTCCATCCGCTGCTCGACCTCGCCGAGGAAGGCGCGGTCGGACATTTTCAGAACACCATTCGCGTCGTTCTCATCGACCGTCCAGACCAGCGCGCTGCGATGCGTGCCGTCGGAACCATCAAGCAGCGGCAACAGCGCGAACGGTCCATCGGGATAGAAAATTTCCCAGGCGACATTGTCGTGTGGATTTTCGTGGTTCAGCCCGACGATAATCGCACGGTGGCTGTAGTCCCACTTTGCGAGGTTCAGACCCTCTTCCTCGCGCGTGGGTGATCCGCGCCCCTCGGCGGCGACCATTAGCGCGCCTTCCAGCACGGTCCCGTCGGCCAGAGCGGCGCTGGTGCCGAAAGGGTCGCGTTCGCGGTGGACGATCTCGGCCGGGGCATGCCACTTGATTAGCGGCTCGGCCCGGGCGGCATCGAACAAGGTCGTACGCAAGGTGCGGTTGGCGAACATCCGGCCGAGCGAATCCTCGTTCGGTTCGGGCTGGAAGTCGATCCGTCCCGGCTTCATCTGGTCGGACACGGCGATAGCCTCGATCGGGCAGCCGTGGGGTTCGAGGGTGTCGGCAAGGTCGATATTGCGAAACAGGTTCCAGCTGGCTGTCGAGATCGCGGTAGCCCGTCCGTCGAAGCCTTCGGCGGTGACCGCGGCCGGATCGGCGCGGTCAATCACGTGGCTGGTGAAACCACGCTTTGCCGCCGCCAGCGCCAGCGTCATCCCGACGAGCCCGCCTCCGAGGATCAACAGATCGCGTTTATCGCCCATGGATTCCCTTTGCTTATGCACTAATGGGCGCAGTAGGACTTATCTGATGCCTTCCGCAAGAACGACCTTCGGACACCTTTACGCCCGGTTCGCCATGTTGATGGCAGCACTGGTGCTCGCTGTGCTGCTCGCAACGCCCGCAGCATCGCAAGATAACACCATTCGCGCCGCACTGCTGGCCGAGGGTGCGGTCGCGCCGGGCGGGGAAACGACGCTGGCGCTCAGGTTCACGCCGGTGAGCGAGGAATGGCACGGCTATTGGGCCAATCCGGGCGATGCCGGCCTGCCGATGGAGCTAGAGTGGACTGCCCCTGTAGGGGTGACGATCGGCGAACCGCTCTATCCCACGCCGCAACGGCTGGTGATCGACGGCCTGATGAACCACATCTTCGAAGGCGAACATGCGGTCCTGTTGCCGCTGCACCTCGCCGAAGACTACTCCGGCGATGGCGTGTTAGAACTGCAATTGGCGATCACCTATCTCGCTTGCACCGACCGGATCTGTGTGCCGCAGCAGGCGGAACTGCAGGTCGGAGTGCCGGTCGGCAAGACTGGCGGCACCAATGCCGCTTTCACCCGTTATCGCAGCCAGCTGGCACCGCTGATCGATGCGCCGGGACGCTTTGCTATCGCCAGAAACTTGCTGCAGCTCGCCATTCCGGTGGCGGCCGTTGTCGACGTCGGTGAGCCGCATGTCTTCATCCGTAACCGCCAGCTCGTGGATTATGCCGCACGGCAGGGTTTCCGCCGGCAGGGCGACTGGCTGGTAGCCGAAATCCCGATGGCCGAGAGCGCAACGCGCCCCGGCGTGGTCGAAGGGATTGTGCGGTTGGGAAATGGCGAGGGCTTGCGCTTCGTTGCCGAGCCGGGCGCTATTCCAGCGGGCGGAAAGCGACTGATGGCTCTGGCGGACGATCGACCTGCCTTGTGGGTGTTGCTGGCGGGGGCTTTGATTGGCGGGCTGCTGCTCAACATCATGCCCTGCGTATTTCCGATCCTCAGCCTCAAGGCGCTGAGCCTTGCGCGCGCCGGGGGCGGCGAGGGCGAGGCGAGGGCAGAGGGACTGGCCTATACCACCGGTGTCGTGTTGGCCTGCGTGGCGCTGGGCGGGGCAATGCTGGGCTTGCGGGCGGCAGGCGAACAGGTTGGCTGGGCGTTCCAGTTGCAGGAGCCGGGCGTGGTCGTGGCGCTGCTGGCGCTGGCCGCGCTCATTACTGCCAACTTGCTTGGCGCATTCGAGTTGCCGGGGCTGGCAATTTCAGGCGGCAGCACCCCGCGCGGAGCCTTTTCGACCGGACTGCTGGCGGCCTTCGTCGCCACGCCTTGCACTGGCCCCTTCATGGCGGCGGCGCTGGGGGCGGCCCTCTTGCTTCCTGCAGGACTTTCCCTCCTGCTGTTTGCCGCGCTGGGGCTTGGACTGGCGCTACCCTTCCTGTTGCTCGGTTTCGTACCGGCATTTCGCAATCGCCTGCCAAAGCCAGGTCCATGGATGGCGACTTTCCGCAAGCTGCTGGCGATTCCGATGGGGCTGACGGCGCTGGCACTGGTGTGGTTGGTGTGGCGGATCGGTGGAGCAGGTTTCGCCCTCTTCGCACTCGCCGTCGCAGTGCTGCTATGCTTGGCCGCAGCGCTTGCGTGGGGACGAGGGCAAAGGGGCTGGGGCGTAATCGTGGCTCTTGGCGCCATCCTGGTGGCGGCCGTCAGCCTCGTGTATTTCGAGCCACCCCAGCGCCAGGCGCAGGCGCAGGTGCTGGACACCGTGCCGTTTAGCAAGGCAGCGTTGGCACAGGCCCGCACCACCGGCGCCCCGGTGTTTGTCTATTTCACTGCTGACTGGTGCGTAAGCTGCAAGGTCAATGAAAGGGTCGCGATAGAGCGTCCCGCGACCCGCGCTGCGTTCGAACGGGCTGGCGTCACAACCCTGCGCGGTGACTGGACGCTACGCGAACCGGAAATTACCGAGTTCCTCAATCAGCGGGGTGTTGCGGGCGTACCGCTCTACTTGTGGTATCCGCCGGGTGCGGCAGAGCCGGCACAATTGCCGCAATTGCTTGCGCCCGACAGCCTTATTCGTCTGGCTCGGGATTCAGATCGTCCAAGCCGGGTTCGTCAGTAGCGCGGCAGGCGTTGACCAGATCCCGCACCAGCGGGTTGGGCTTCAACATCACCGCGCCGGCTCCGGGGATGACCGCCTCGACTTCGCGCCGACCGGTCAGGGCTTCGAGATCGGGGGAATCGGCCGGAACCGAGCCCTGCCACAGCCAGGCCCGGCCATTGTAGACCGCATCGACCGGAAAACGCTCGGCATGAAAATTGCCGACCAGGCTCATCATCGCCTGCGCCTCGCGGTCAGCGCGAACAAAGCGGGTGAAGACAAGGCGCGGCTTCGCAGTCTCACGCTCGCATTGCACTGCCATCATCGGCGTCTCGCCCGGTACACCGTATAGCAACCGTTCGATCTGGTCGCTGGGCGCCCAGATGGCATCTTTGGCTTCGGGCGAGTCCAGCGGTTGGGAAGCCTCGGGCACGTCTTCCTCGACAAACCCACGCTCGAGATAGTCGTCCGCCGCCGGCGGCTGGCACGCGGCCAATGCGAGAGCGGGCAAGATGAGAACCCCGGAACGCATAGTCACCGCAACTTCCGCTGGGTTTTGCCGTAGCGCGTCTTGCGCGTGCCGGGGCGGCCCGCGTCCGAGCGGCCTACGCGCGGCGCCTTTTTTTCGGAGTCGGGCAGGCCCAGCTCGTCGTTCTCGAGGCGGCGGATTTCGTCGCGCAACCGGCCCGCTTCCTCGAACTCCAGGTCAGCAGCGGCGTTGCGCATCCGCTTCTCAAGGTCCTCGATATAGGCGCGAAGGTTGTGCCCGACCAGATTGTTGCGCTCGTCATCGCCGGTGCCGATGGTGACCCCGTCCTGCGACGCAGTGTGCGCGACAATGTCCTGGATATTGCGCTTGATCGTGGTCGGCGTGATGCCGTGCTCCTCGTTATAAGCACGCTGTTTCTCGCGCCGGCGATCAGTTTCCGCCATGGCGCGTTCCATGCTGCCGGTGATGCGGTCGGCATAAAGGATCACCCGCCCGTCGACATTGCGCGCCGCGCGGCCAATGGTCTGGACCAGCGACGTCTCGGACCGCAGGAAGCCTTCCTTGTCGGCATCAAGGATGCACACCAGCCCGCATTCGGGGATGTCGAGCCCTTCGCGCAGCAGGTTGATACCGACCAGTACGTCATAAACGCCCAGTCGCAGATCGCGGATCAGCTCGATCCGCTCCAGTGTTTCCACGTCAGAGTGCATGTAGCGCACGCGCACGCCCGCTTCGTGCATGAATTCCGTGAGATCTTCCGCCATCCGCTTGGTCAGTGTGGTGACCAGTGTGCGGTAGCCCTTGGCGGCGGTCGCCTTGCATTCCTCGATACAGTCCTGGACCTGGTCCTCGACCGGCTTGATCTCGACCGGCGGGTCGATCAGCCCGGTTGGGCGAATGACCTGTTCGGCAAACACGCCGCCGGTCTGTTCAAGCTCCCACCGACCAGGGGTGGCCGAAACGCAGAAAGTCTGCGGGCGCATCGCGTCCCATTCGTTGAAGCGTAGCGGACGGTTGTCGATACAGCTGGGCAAGCGGAAGCCATATTCGGCCAGCGTCAGCTTGCGACGGTGGTCGCCGCGCGCCATCGCGCCAATCTGGGGCACAGTCTGATGGCTTTCGTCAACGAACAGCAGCGCGTTTTCGGGCAGGTATTCGAACAATGTTGGCGGCGGCTCTCCCGGCAGGCGACCGGTCAGGAATCGCGAATAGTTCTCGATCCCGTTGCAGCTACCGGTGGCAGCGATCATTTCGAGGTCGAAATTGGTTCGCTGCTCAAGCCGCTGGGCTTCGAGCAAATGGCCCTCGGCATGCAGCTCCTTGAGCCGTTCTTCCAGTTCGAACCGGATCGCCTGGGCAGCCTGCTTCATGGTCGGACCGGGGGTGACGTAATGCGAATTGGCGTAAACGCGCACCGTGTCGAGGCTTGCGCCCTTCTTGCCAGTCAGTGGATCGAATTCGCTGATATCCTCGATATCGTCGCCGAAGAAGCTGATCCGCCACGCCATGTCTTCATAGTGGCTGGGGAATATCTCCAGATTGTCGCCCCGGACGCGGAAATTGCCGCGCGCAAAGGCCGCATCGTTGCGCTTGTACTGCAGGGCAACGAGCTTGCGGATCAGCTCGCGCTGGTCGACGCTTTGGCCCTTCTTGATATCGAAGATCATCGCCGAATAGGTTTCGACCGAGCCAATACCGTAGAGGCACGACACCGAGGCAACGATGATCACGTCGTCACGCTCTAGCAGGGCGCGAGTAGCCGAGTGGCGCATCCGGTCGATCGCCTCGTTTACGCTCGATTCCTTCTCGATATAGGTGTCCGAGCGCGGGACGTAGGCTTCGGGCTGGTAATAGTCGTAATAGCTGACGAAGTACTCGACCGCGTTGTTGGGAAAGAAGCTCTTGAACTCGCCGTAGAGCTGCGCCGCGAGGATCTTGTTGGGGGCTAGCACGAGCGCCGGGCGCTGCAACGTGTCGATCACCTTGGCCATGGTGAAAGTCTTGCCCGAACCGGTCACGCCCAAAAGTGTCTGGGTCTTCTCACCTTCGCGCGCGGAGGAAACCAGTTCCGCAATCGCTGTCGGTTGATCGCCGGCGGGTTCATACTCCGAAACCAGCTCGAATTTCTTGCCCGGCATCGATTTTTCCGGTCGCTCCGGGCGGTGCGGGGTGAAATCTTCGCCGGTTTCGGGTTCTGCCAGCCCGCGCCTGATTACAAGATCTGCCATGGCGAATGGATATGCGTATCCCGAAGGGCATTGTGAAGTGCTGCGTGCGGCGATACCGTTCGCACAAGCCAGGATGGCCAGGATCCGGCGGTCGCAAATAAGGATCAGACATGATTGGCAAACGTCGCACTGGGCGGATGGCGGGTTTTACTGTGGGCGCTATCGCGGCGATCGCGCTCGCTTCCTGCAGCGAGGAGCGGATCGCGGACGAGGATGTCCTGGCGCGGTCCGGCAAGTTGGAGGATCCGGCACCCGGCCTCTATGCCGTGACCACCGAGCTTGTCCGGTTCGAAGTGACCGGGGCGCCGCCGGCCGTGGCCGATCGCCTGCGCGAACAGAGCGGCGGAGTGCAGAAATCGACCAGCCAGCGCTGCGTGACCAAGGATGACGCCGACAAGGGTTTCGAACCCCTGCTGCGCGAATTCGCCGAGATGCGGAACGGTCTCGATTGCGGCTTTATCCGCTTCGATGCCGATGCACCTCGGTTCAACGCGAAAATGACCTGCACCGGGCCGCTCGATGCAACCGCAGCGGTGGTTTTCGCCGGCGAAACATCGCGCGAGGGTTTCGACATGACGATGGATACCGAAGCCAGTAGCCGGATCATCGCCGGTGGTACCATGGCGATGCGGTTGCGCTTTTCTTCCGAACGAGTGGGCGAGTGCAGCGACGCTGCCAACGGCCCGGAAGTAGCGCCACCCGCGCCCTGAACGCCCGCTCGAAGCGCGGAACGCTATCGTTAGCGCCGCATTCATAGGTTTTAGCCTATGGTGTAAAAAAAGATGGCCGCGCGCGCACCCATGACCTCGATACTGCCCGTTCCACTGGAGCGGGCGGAACTCGTGCGGCGGTTCGAACTGGCTCGTGAAGCGGCGCCGGAAGGCATCCCCACACCCGGCCTGCGGCTGTTTGCTGCGGAGATATTTTCGACTTTTTCACCCAGGCCACGTCTCTCGCGGCTGTTTCGCGGTCGGTTGCAGCTGCCCAAGGCAGCCAATCCGCGTTGCGTGATGCTGTTGCCCGGCTTTGCCACCCACCCTTCGCGCATGCGCTATTTCGCTGAAACTCTGGAGGAGGCGGGACACACCGTCAAACGCTGGGGGCAGGGATACAATTGGGGCGCAACGACGGAGATGTTCACCCTGCTGGAGGATCGCCTTCTCGATCTCGATCGGCGCTGCGGCGGTCCGGTGGTGTTGGTCGGCTGGAGCCTGGGTGGGCTGTTTGCACGCGAACTGGCGAGAAAGCATCCCGCCGCCGTGGCCAAGGTCATTACCATGGGCACTCCGTTTTCCTATTCGCCACGCGCCAATCATGCCTGGCGGCTGTATCAATTCATTGCCGGCCACAGGGTCGACAAGCCGCCAGTGGGAGGGGACCTGGCAGCCAAACCGCCGGTCGAGACCGTGGCGCTGTGGAGTTCCAATGATGGCGTGGTCCATCCGCGTGCGGCCTGCGGCAAGCCTGGCGAGCGCGATCGGGCGATCGCCTTGCGTTGCGGCCACATGGGCTTTGCTGACTCCCGCGAAAGCATCGAAACCGTCGCACGCGAGATTGACGGGGAACCTGTAGGCGATTGAACCCTTGTTAGGGCGGGGCATGACTGTAGGTTGTGCTTCTGGACAGGGGACCGATGAGCACTTCCGGTAGCTATTTCGACGAGCGCGAGGACGAGACAGGCGCGATCCGCGAGGCGTATCGTGACTACGACACGTGGTTCCAGCAACAGGATAACGGCTTCCTGCGGCGCAAGCACCTCGAGGCAGAGGGGCAATTTCGCAGCACCGGCATCACCTTCAATGTCTATGGCGAAGACAAGGCCGAGGAGCGGTTGATCCCGTTCGACATGGTCCCACGCATCATTACGGCAGCCGAATGGCGCCGTCTCAGCCGCGGGATCGAACAGCGCGTGTCCGCGCTCAATGCCTTCCTCTACGATCTTTATCACAAGCAGGAAATTATCCGCGCGGGTCGACTGCCCGAGCGGCTGTTTCGCAACAATGCAGCGTGGCTGCCGGAAATGGTCGGCTTTACCCCACCTGGCGGGGTCTATACCCACATCGTCGGTATCGACCTGGTGCGGACCGGGCCTGACGACTTCTACGTGCTGGAGGACAATGCCCGCACGCCGTCCGGCGTCTCCTACATGCTGGAAAACCGCGAAACGATGATGAGCATGTTCCCAGAGCTGTTCACGCAGGTCGGGGTCGAAGGCGTTTCCAACTATCCTCGTCGGCTGGCCAAGAGCCTCGCCGCCTGCGCGCCGGAGGGCACTGGCGGCAAGCCGGTCGTCGCGGTGATGACGCCGGGGATCTATAACAGCGCCTATTTCGAACATTCTTTCCTCGCCGACCAAATGGGCGCCGAACTGGTCGAAGGCAGCGATCTGCGGGTGATCGACGGACGGGTGCAGATGCGTTGCACCGCCGGGTATCGGCCGGTCGATGTCATCTATCGCCGCGTCGATGATGAATTTCTCGATCCGCTGACCTTCAATCCCGACAGCATGCTGGGCGTGCCGGGGATCATGGATGTCTATCGGGCCGGCCGCATCACCATTGCCAATGCCCCGGGTGCCGGCATTTGCGACGACAAGGCAATCTACAGTTTCATGCCCGAAATCGTCGAATTCTATACCGGCGAGAAACCGCTGCTGCCCAATGTCGAGACGTGGCGATGCGCCGATGACGACAGCCTCAAATATGTGCTCGACAATCTCGAGGAGCTGGTGGTCAAGGAAGTGCATGGATCGGGCGGTTATGGAATGCTGATCGGCCCGACCGCCTCGAAGCGCGAGATTGCCGAATTCCGCAAGAAGTTGGCATCCAATCCGACGAACTACATCGCACAACCCACCCTGGCGCTATCGACCTGTCCGATTTTCACCAAGAAGGGGCTGGCGCCCCGCCATGTCGACCTGCGCCCATATGTGCTGGTCAATCCCGACGGGATCGAGATCACCCCCGGGGGGCTGACAAGGGTCGCACTCAAGAAAGGTTCGTTGGTGGTCAACTCGAGCCAAGGCGGCGGGACCAAGGATACCTGGGTGCTCAAGGAATGACGAAGGGACCCTCATGCTAGGCCGGACAGCAAACAGCCTGTTTTGGATGTTCCGCTATCTCGAGCGGGCGGAAAATACCGCGCGCCTGCTCGAAGCCGGTTTCCGCATGGCGCTTACCCGTGACCTGGCGACGGCGGAGGGGGAGTGGCGCTCGGTCATCGAAGCCGCAGGCCGACGCGAGGATTTCGAGCGCCAGAACGCCACCTATACAGGCGTTCAGGCCTGGAATTTCATCCTCCGCGATTCCGGCAACCCGTTGAGCGTTATGGACATGCTCGACGCGGTGCGGACCAATGCACGCGCCGCGCGAAACGCCATCAGCGAGGAATTGTGGACCGTCATCAATGAAAGCTGGATGGAAATCCGTGACATGCTGGCCAAGCCCGTAAGCCAGGGACAGGTTGGCCGGGTGCTCGGTTCGATCCGGCGTGCGGGCACGCTGGCGCATGGGGCCATGGTCGGTTCGATGTTGCGCGACGAAGGTTTCCATTTCGCCCGCGCCGGTACCTTTCTCGAACGGGCCGACAGCACTGGCCGCATCCTGGATATCAAATACTACCTGCTGCTGCCGTCGCTGTCCTATGTCGGGTCGAGCCTCGATACCGGGCAGTGGGAGAACGTGCTGCGTTCGGTGGCCGGCGACCGGGTGTTCAGCTGGCTCCATGCCGGAAGGATCGATGCCCGCAGCATTGTCGACTTCCTCGTTCTGGACGAGCGGTTTCCCCGCAGCCTGGCCTTCTGCCACGATGCCTTGCGGCAGGAGCTGGCGGCGCTCGCTCGGATCCACAAGACCGAGGGCCAGTCCAACGCGCTGATGCGGCAAGCGGACATGCGGCTGGCGGAGTTGACGGTGGAGGACATCTTCGACCAGGGGCTGCACCAGTTCCTGGTCGACTTCAAACAGTCCAATATCCGCATAGCCGAGGCGATCGGCCAAGATTACAGGTTCCTCGTCTGATGCGACTGACAGTGCGCCATACCACCCGCTACAATTTCGCAGAGCCGGCCCTGCACGGATTGCAGCGCCTGCGCCTGACGCCCAAGTCGACGCAGGGCCAGGAAATCATCGAATGGCAGATGCGGTTTGAAAACGCGCACGAGGAACTGGCGTACGAGGATCAGCACCACAATGCGGTCACTCTGGTCTCGGTCGAGGAAAATGCGCGATACGTGGTGGTGGAATGTTTTGGCGAGGTAGACACGCGCGACAACGCCGGCGTGATTGGTCGCCATGCCGGTCATCTCCCGTTGTGGAGCTTCATGGGGCAGACCAAGCTGACCCGCCCGGGACCGGCCTTGAAAGGCTTCTTGCGTGACCAGGCCCGCAACGAGCGCGAGTCTCCAATCGAGTTCCTTCACCGCCTGTCATCGGCAATTCGTGACACCATCGAATATCGCATCGGTGAGACCGGTGTGAGCACCACAGCCGAAGAGGCCATCGTCCAGGGCGGCGGAGTCTGCCAAGACCATGCCCATGTGTTCATTTCGGCCGCTCGCGAAAATGACATTCCGGCACGCTATGTCAGCGGGTACCTGATGATGAATGACCGCATCGAGCAGGATGCAACCCATGCCTGGGCTGAGGCGCATGTCGACGGACTGGGCTGGGTCGGGTTCGATATTTCCAACGGCATCAGCCCTGACCCCCGGTATATTCGGGTGGCGACGGGCCGCGACTATCGCGATGCCGCCCCCATCACCGGCATCAGCGTTGGTGGCCGCACGCAAGACATGGACGTGCAGGTGGCTGTGGAACAACATTCGGAACAGCAGTAGAGGGCGGCCGCATGAGCGTGCCCCCAAAGGAATTCAGAATATGACCTATTGTGTTGGCATGATGCTCGAAAAGGGGCTGGTGTTGATGAGCGACACCCGCACCAATTCGGGCGTCGACAACATTTCGACATTTCCCAAGATGTTTCGCTGGAATGTACCGGGCGAGCGGATCATCACCGTGATGACCGCGGGCAACCTTGCCACCACGCAGGCGGTCGTCAGCCAGTTGGAAGAACGCACAAAGATACCCGACGATCGTGCGAATTCTCTGCTGGAAGCGCCGACCATGTTCACTGTCGCCAGTGAGATCGGGCGGCTGCTTCGCGAGACGATCGACCAGCGACAGCGGGCCAATAATGACACCGGGCGCAAGCGGTTCACCGCTTCGATTATACTTGCTGGCCAGATCGCCGGGATGGAGCCGCGGCTGTTCATGATCTACCCCGAAGGCAATTTCATCGAAGCCAGCAGCGACACCCCGTTCTTCCAGATCGGCGAGCTCAAATATGGCCGCCCGATCATCCTGCGCGCCTATGACCGGGGAATGAGCTTCGAGGAAGCTATCAAATTGCTGATGGTTTCGTTCGATTCCACCCTCAAGGCCAATCTGTCGGTCGGGATGCCGCTGGACCTGATGGTGCTTGAACGCGATCGCTACGAGCCGGCCTATACCGCTCGCGTGACGCGCGACGATCCCTATTTCCAGTCGATTTCGTCGAGTTGGGGGAATGCCCTCAAAAGCGCGTTTGAATCGCTGCCCAAATACACGATGGACGACTAGGTTTTTGACTAAGGCAGTTTGCCTAAGTCGAATTACCGAGTGGAATTTGCGTAAACAGCCACCATTTTGAAAGTAATTTTCCAGCAGGGCTCGGCGATTCCAAGACCTTACCCGATGATTACATTCATTTTGGTATTAATCCGGATACATAAGTCCCTGCGTCGGCGTCATTATGACGGCCATGGACGAACGATTGACACTCCACTGCATCGATGGCGACAGCCGTTCCCGCGCAGAGCTGGCTCGAGCGGCATTCGCGCTCGGTCATCATGCAGAAGTATACGGTTCGGTCGAGGAACTGGCCGAGCACCAACCGCGCGAGGGAATCCTGCTTGCGCGCGACGATAGCAGCCCCGACGGAATAGATATCTTCATCGAGCAGATTACGGCCCTCGGCGTGTGGCTGCCGGTAGTCGCAACCGGAGAGGATCCCGACACTGACCGTATCGTCGCCGCGATCAAAGGCGGTGCGCTCGATTTTCTTCCCTTGCCGATCGAACCAGATCGCCTGTCTGCCATTCTGCAGCGGATTGCCGAAGAAGCGCGCAACCAGGTGGCCGAGCGGCGACGGATGGTCACGGCACGCGACCGTATCGCATCCTTGTCCGACCGCGAACGCGAAGTCCTAGAATGGCTGATCGAGGGTAGCAGCAACAAGGTGATCGCGCGCGAACTGGAGATCAGCCCGAGGACGGTCGAGATTCATCGCGCCAACATGATGACCAAGCTGGGCGCGCGCCACGCTGCCGAAGCGGTGCGGCTGCGTATGGAGGCACGCATGGAGCCCGACCTCACGTCCTGACGACCCGACCCATCGCGCGACCTTGCGGTTGAGTAGTGCATTACACTGCTGCAGCTACGCCCACGGGGACATTCACCGACAAAAGCTTCCTTCGCCCCATTCGAGATGGAAGTGGTCCCGATGCGCCGAATTATATTCAGGACCAAGCACGGTGCCGAACCGCTTGCAGGCGCTGCGCTGGATTGTGCGCAGGAATTCGCGTTCGGCGCGGCCGCTGCCATCCCAATCCGCCAGTACACTGATCCGTCGCCCGTCTTCCAGCACGAAGGCGGCGATATCGATCGCCTCGGCCCGAGAATGGGCCGAACGGCGCGAACTGCCGGCGATATTGCGGCAGGAATAGCTGCCCATGGTCTCGATCCGGCTAAGCGGACTGCCGAGAATCTGCCGCGCTGCACGATCGACGCCAAAACGCGCCCAGCCGCTGAGGGCTTCGGCCGTGGGACAGGTCACCGGCCCGAGATTAACGATATCGAGGTTGCTGCGGTCACCCCCAAGGGCCTCGACCTGCACGGCATTGAGCGCCGAACAGCCAGCCCCGTAGTATTTGTCGGGTAGCGCGTTGAACCGCGAACCGGTTTCGCCCAGCTTGGCGAGGCACTGCTGGCCAACGGGACTCCTGGTGATCACCTGGTCGGGCATGGGCGCGCGCGCTTGCGATCCGTTGCCCGAAGGAAGGATATTACAGGCACCCAGGGCCAGCCCGAGCATGACGACGAGAGCATGACGCATAGGGCAACTTTGCCCCTTCGTAGTTAACACCGTCCTAATTTGGCGGTAGGCCGGGGACATAAGTCGCATTTTAACAGGCCGCATCAGGAGAACATCATGCAGCGCTTTTCCGGCAAGACAGTGATCGTTACCGGCTCATCGGGCGGAATCGGCGAGGGAATCGCTCGTGCATTTGCCGCCGAAGGTGCCAATGTCGTGCTCAACAGTCGCAACCAGGCCGATTGCGAAAAAGTTGCCGCAGACTTCGATGCCGAACGGACGCTGGTGGTGGCAGGCGACGTATCGAGCTCGAAGTTCGTGGGCGAACTGATTGCCAGCACCGTCGAGCGCTTCGGGGGGCTCGATACGCTGATCTGCAATGCCGGCGTTGCCTATTCGGGCCCCTTGGAGAAGACTCCCGACGAACAGATCGACCGCGTCATCGACATCAACGTCAAGGGCGTGATTTACTTGTGCCGCGAGGCGATAGGGGAACTGGCCAAGACTAAGGGCTCGATCACCATTATCTCGAGCGTTTCGGGACTGGGGGGCGACTGGGACCTGCCGGTTTACAACGCATCCAAGGGCGCAGTGTCCAATCTCACCCGCAGCCTGGCGCTGCAGCTGGGCCGCAAGGGTATCCGCGTCAACGCGATCAACCCCAGCATCACGCGGTCAGACATGACCGATGCAATCACCAGCAACGAGGCGCTGGTGAAGGCAGCACTTAAGCGCCTGCCGCTGGGCCGGGTGGCCGAGCCGGAGGATATCGCGGGACCGACGCTATTCCTGTCCTCCGACGAGGCGCGCTTCGTTACCGGGGTCAACCTGCCGGTCGATGGCGGTGTAAGCGCGTCGAACGGCCAACCTAATTTCGCAGCCGAAATGGGGGGCTGACAGCTCAGCGTCAGCCGGGCGCTTCGACCTGTTGCCACAGCTCGATCTTGATCCCGTCCGGGTCGAGCAACCAGGCGAACTTGCCATAGCCCTCGTCCGTGCTGTCGAGCACTTCGACGCCCTTGGCTTTCAATTGGGCGACCATGCCGTCGAGGTCGTCGACGCGCAGGTTGATCATGAATTCGCCGCGTCCCGGCTTCAAATAGTTGTCGTTCTTGAAGTGGCTGATGAGCGAATAAGGCTTGTCGCCGGTCTCCTCCGACCAGTCGAGCTGTGGCCCATACTCGCCGTCTATCCCCAGCGTGTCGCGATACCATGCTCGCGTCGCTTCGGGGTCTTTCACAACGTAGAACACGCCGCCCAGTCCGGTCACTTTGGCCATCCCGTCCTTCTCCTCTTGCGCAGGCAATCCTAGCCGAGGGGAAGGGCGGGGAACAGGGGCGACAGTTTAGCTGGCAGTGGCGCGTTTTTCGGCGGTACCAGCGGTCGCGAGCGAGACCAGCCAGATCGCCAGCCATGCGGTCGCGAAGCCGGGGATAATCTCGTAAACACCTGGTCCGCCAAGGAAGGCTCCGTTCCAGCCGAGCGTGATCCACGCGACGACGACTACAGCCCCGGTAACAAGGCCAGCCAGTGCGCCGGCGCCGGTCATCCGGCTCCATGTCAGCGACAGGATAATGAGCGGCCCGAAGGCAGCGCCAAACCCGGCCCAGGCATTGGCAACAAGGCCCAGAACCTGGCTTTCGGGATCGCGGGCGATGAATATCGCCACCAGCGCCACCAGCAGGACGCACACCCGCCCGACATTCACGCTCTCGCGCTCGCTGGCGTTCTTGCGCAGGAACAGGCGGTAGAAATCCTCGGTCAGCGAACTGGAGGCGACCAGCAATTGCGAGCTGATGGTCGACATAATCGCCGCCAGCAGGGCTGCCAGCAGGAAGCCGGTGATGAGTGGGTGGAACAACAGGTCGGCCAGGACGATGAATATGGTTTCGGGATCTTCCACCACCAGTCCATTGCGCTCGACATAGGCACGGCCGGCAATGCCGACACCCAGCGCGCCCAGCAGCGCCACACCCATCCATGTCATGCCGATATTGCGTGCTGCGCGGACCGATTCCACGCTGCGTACCGCCATGAAACGTACGATGATATGCGGCTGGCCGAAATAGCCCAGCCCCCAGGTCACCGCGCTGAGGAAGCCAATGAAGGTCAGGCCGCCGAACAGGCTGAGGAAGCCGGGTTGTACGTCATTTAGCGACTGTCCGGCACTTCCCCCTTCGCCGAACATCACCACCAGCGGCATCAGCACCAGCGCGACGACCATGATGCAACCTTGCACAAAGTCTGTCAGGCTGACTGCGAGGAACCCTCCGACCATGGTGTAGGCCAGAACCACGCCGGCGGTCAGCCAGATGCCCAGGGCATAGTCGCTCATCCCGATATCGCCGAACAGGCTCGCAAAACTGGTCTCGAACAGCTTGCCACCGCCGACCAGTCCGGCTGCGGTGTAGACGCTGAAGAAGGCGACGATAATGATCGCGCTGATGACGCGGAGGGCAACCGCCTTGTCAGGAAAACGATTGGCGAGAAATTCGGGGATGGTCAGCGCATTGCCCAGCTTTTCGGTCTGTGCGCGCAGGCGCGGAGCAACAATAATCCAGTTTGCGAACGCGCCGACAAACAGCCCGATCCCGATCCATGCCTCGACCAGGCCGGCGGCATAGAGTGCGCCTGGCAGGCCCAGCAGCAGCCAGCCCGACATGTCGGAAGCGCCGGCGGACAATGCTGCGACCGCAGGGTGCAGATTGCGTCCACCGAGTAGATATCCTTCGCTGTCGTCGGTCGACTTGCGCCAGGCATAGAGCCCGATGCCGAGCATGAGAATGAAATATAGCGTGAGAGAGATCAGTGTTCCGGTCTGCATGGTGCAAGCGAGTAACAGGGCAGATACCGCTTGACTACAGGGTCGCATGAATTCGCAATTATGGCACATGGATCACGCCGGATTCTGCAGGGATATTTCTGCCAAGTGTCCAAGGCAGCAACGAATTTCACGCAAAGAAGAGGCGGGCCCTGTTGCCAGGACCCGCCTCTCGGTTGGGCTTGCGCTTGGTGGAAGGAGTTAGCAAGCCCGGGGAGAAGATGCGCTTACTGCGCGTCGACACCTGCGGGGCGAGCGCGTTCGGCGCTGGCCGCACCACTGGCGCTGCCGGCGACAAGGGCGTTACCGTTGGCGCTGAACATGCCGGCCGGGAGGGTGCGGCTGACCTTGCCCTGCGTCACGACAACCTGCTGGACCTGGCCACGCCCGTCGGCGACGATCTGGCTGACCTGCCCCAGCGAAGCGCCCTCGGGCGTCGTCACCGGCATACCCGGAGCAACCGTGGCAGCGCCGGAAGCGTTACCGGCGGCGCTGCCAGCGACGGCGAGCGGTGTTGCAAGGGCGCCGCCTGTCAGCGAGCCGTTGCCGCTTGCCGAACCCTGGCCATTGGCGCTGGCGCTGCCGAGTGCGGGAACGCCCGACGTGGCGGCGCTGTTGGCAGCAGCGCGAGCCGTGCCGGTAGCGGTGGCGGTTGCCGAACCGGCAACCGAAGTGGCTTGGCCAGCTACCGGAGCGATTGCACCCGTAACGGCATCGGTGCCGATCAGCTGGGCGTTCGCATTACCATTGGCCGAGCCCTGGCCGCTGGCCGAACCCGATGCCATCGTCGGAACCACGAGGTCGGCGAGGCTGGCGGTCGAACCGGTCAGCGAGCCTTCGGCGCTGCGAT
This sequence comes from Qipengyuania sp. CAU 1752, assembly GCF_054482615.1. Classification (NCBI taxonomy): domain Bacteria; kingdom Pseudomonadati; phylum Pseudomonadota; class Alphaproteobacteria; order Sphingomonadales; family Erythrobacteraceae; genus Qipengyuania; species Qipengyuania sp. CAU 1752. Next base: position 1,048,786 of record NZ_JBTLRE010000001.1, read on the forward strand.
TGGCCGAGACGCTGCCTTCGCGGGCATTGACCGACTGGTCACCTGAGGTCGAGGCCGAGCCGTCGACCGCGCCGCGCACGGTACGGGTAGTGGAGTTGATGGTGCCACCGATGGTGGAATTGACGGTCGAGTTGATCGAACCACCGACATTTCCGCCGAGGCCGCCGCCAAGTCCGCCCAGCAGCTGGGCGTGGGCCGCAACCGGGAACAATGCGATGGCACTTGCAGTGAGAATAAGCTTTTTCATGTCCGTTTCCTTTCGGTCATTGACGCGAGCCGGAAATCTCTGGCTTGCTCAAAAGGAAAACGGGTGGACCTCGCGGTTTAATTCATCCGCCTCAAAAATTTTTAAAAAAACCTAATTTGTGCGAGCGCAGTTGCCGCAAAGCAGACCGCGGCCGTAGACCTTGTCGGGACCCTTGGCCCCAAGATCGCGCGCTTCCTTGTCGACAGCGCTGCGCCAGTCCGCCCGCCCGTCCATCGCGGCCGCGATCCGCGCAGCAGCCAGTGGCGTGGCGAAGGAGGTGCCGCGCCAGCGGCTGCGCTTGCCCTTGGCGTTGAGGGCATAGACGTCTGCACCGGGAGCGGCATAGTCAAGATGCAGGGCCCGCCCGGCCTCGATCAGGGCCCGATTGCGTCCGTCGACCCCGGTGATGGCGACCACCCCTTCGTAGGAGGCAGGATAGGCGGGCGGTGCAGCAGGTCCGTCATTGCCCACGGCGGCGACCACCACCACGCCCTTGCGCCGGGCGGCGGCGATAGCGTTGGCGACAACTGCATTGCGAGGGCCGACCAGGCTGATCGTGACCACCTTGCTGCCGCTCGCGGTCAGCCAGCCGAGCCCACGCGCAATGGCAAGAGCGTTACCCCCGGCAGGATCGGTGCCATAGACATCGGCCACGCGCACACGGGCAACGCCGGCACCCTTGAGGAGCGAGGCAATCGCGCTGCCGTGGTTCGAAGCAACCGGCGCGCCCTTGGCAAAGCCTTTCAGGCTGCTGACGCCGATGGCTGGACCCGGCGCGCCGTCAATCATGCCAACCTCGGTGCTCACTGTAGCCGCCGCCGATTGCAGTGCCACCGGCAAGGCAGCAGCAGTGACGGTCGGTGCGGCTGCGCCTGAACGAAAATGCAAATTGTCGGCGCTGATATCTGCGCCCGGCGCCAGCTGGCTCGCCAGAGTTTGCGCTGCAGCCAGATCGAGCCCGGCGGGGATTGCGATTCGGGTTATTGTCAGGTCCAATCCCTCGATGGTCTCGGTCGAGAGGACAGGGAATCCCGCATGTCGAAGAATCTCGAGCGCTTCGGGCCGGGCACCCTGAACCAGCAGTTCGCCGCGCCGCGCCAGTTCGCCGTGCGCATCACGCTCGATCAGGTCGCGATTGCGGCGCAACAGGCGGTCTGTGGCCCGCTCGCGCAGGCGGAGGAGGCGCCGGGCCTCGCGCTGGAGACTGGTATCGAGCTGGTCCAGCGTGGAGTCGAGCCGTCCGGCAACGCCGCCAAGGGTCCCCGGAACCTCGGGCACTTGCACCTGCGGCAGGCCGATCTGCGCCGACAGCGGGTTCGCCAGCGGCAACACCAAGGCCAGGGCCATCATCATGGTGGGAAGGATCCGTGTCATCATTGTCGTATTGCCTTTTTTTGCATTAAGCATGGATGAAACGGACCGGCAGCATCGTTTCATCCATGCAAAGGCAAGGAATCTGACCCAAGGCTTCGAACAGCAGGTGCTCGCGCTGCTGCCGCGTTTGCGGCGGTTTGCCATCGGGCTTGCCGGTTCGGCCGCCGATGGGGACGATTTGTGCCAGATGACCATCGAGAGGGCCCTGACCCGCCGCGAACAATGGCAAGAGGGGACCCGGCTCGACAGCTGGATGTACCGTATCATGCGCAACATATTGATCGACGAGAAAAGAGCCAGCGCCCGCCGCTCGCAAACATTCGTGGACGCCGACGCAGGCCTGTCGATCGGTGCCGAGGGTGCGCAGGAGGCGCATGTCGAACTGTCGAATGTCGACCGCGCAATGCAGCAATTGCCGCCCGACCAGCGCGAAGCCGTGCTGTTGGTGATGGTCGAAGGCTATGCCTACAAGGAGGCGGCCGAGATCGTCGGCTGCCCGGTCGGCACGCTCAATTCGCGGCTGGTGCGCGGGCGCGACGCGCTGATTGATATTCTGGGGGAAGGGGCATGAGTGTGTCGAAGGAAATGATCGCCGCTTATGCTGATGGTCAACTGGCGGGCGCGGAATTGGCGGATGTCGAAGCGGCTATCGCCGCCGATCCCGCTTTGGCGAAGCAGGTTCAGGCACATCGCGCGCTGAAGGGCAAACTGGGTGCACATTACGCTCCGGTGCTCGACCAACCGGTGCCAAGCCGGCTGACCGAGATGCTTCACCCGCAGCCGGACGCCGATAGCGCTGAAATCGTCAGTTTCGCAGCAGCCCGCCAGAAGCGCGGTCTCGCTCCGGTGGTGCGCCGCTGGGCTCCGCTTGCCGGGCCGGCGCTGGCTGCTTCGCTGGTGCTGGCGCTGTGGCAACCCTGGCAGGGTGGGGGCGTTGCACCCGAAGGCTATGCCGAGACGCAGCTGGCCAGTGCGCTCGATACGCAGCTTGTGGCCGAGCAGGGCAGCGATGCCCAGACGCGGATCCTGCTGAGCTTCGAGAATTCAGAAGGCCAGTTCTGCCGCGCCTTTCGCGGTGATGAAACAGGCGGCATTGCCTGCCGTGACGACACTGGCTGGAAGCTGGAAAGTCAGTTCGGCCTTGATGGCGCGCAAACCACCGAGTTTCGTCAGGCTGGCAGCGAAAGCGACCTTATGGCCGCCGCCCAGGACATGGCCGCCGGCGGCGCGCTCGATGCCGAGGGCGAGGCAGCGGCGAAGAAGCAAGGCTGGCGCTAAACCTCCCGGTTCTGCAATCGCCACGGGTTTTTGGGACGATCCATTTCCTGTTTTTCCACAATCGCCCGTTGACACTCTACGGGGCAATGCCGAAGGGCTTGCCCCAAGCGAGGCCGTAAAGCTGTCGCGTGTCGAGACCCGAGGAAAATCGTTCGCGTTGAAAGGGATAGCCGCCAGATGATCAAATCTGCTCAGCTATCGTATCAGTGAGCCGGGTACGACGTAGTGATAACAATCAAGAAGATTTCGGCACAGTTGCGGATCGTGGCTGGCCTGTGATTTTTGGCGCCCACCCATTCACCGGGGATCCGATCGTCCGTTCCAACCGGCTATCTGTAACTGCTTGTAGGCAAGGTCAAAGATGGGGAAGTTGACGTACCGCCCTGACATCGATGGGCTGCGTGCATTGGCAGTTATCTCGGTCGTGCTGTTCCATCTGGGCAGCCCGGTCTTTGACGGCGGTTATGTCGGTGTCGACGTATTCTTCGTCATTTCCGGGTACCTGATTACCCGTATCCTCGTAGAAGAAATGGAAGCCAGCCGGTATTCTATCCTGCATTTTTACGAACGCAGGTTGCGCCGCCTTCTGCCATCGCTCTTTGTGGTATTGATAGCGACTTTGCTTGCGGGCTTAGCGATCCTGGCGCCGGAGGATCTAGAGGATCTGGCCAAGTCGGCGATCGCCACTGTGATCTTCGCCTCCAACATCTTTTCAGGCAGGACGGTTATTTCGACGGTGCCGCCGAGTTAAAGCCGAACTTGCATATGTGGTCATTGGCGGTCGAGGAGCAATTCTACCTGCTGTTTCCCATCGTGCTTTTATTGCTCTTTCGATTGTGCAGAAAACACACCGTTGCCGTTCTCGGCGTGGTGGCAGCATTTTCATTCGCGCTCAGTCTTTGGGCGACTACGAATGCTCCGGTCTTCAATTTCTACCTTCCCCTAACACGTGCCTGGGAGTTGCTGGCAGGTTCGTTTATCGCGCTGGGTGCAGTGCCAGAAGTGCGGCAGCGTCTGGGGCGGGAAATTCTGGCTTTCGGCGGTCTTGCTCTAATAATCATTTCGGTAGTCGCATATTCGCCGAGCACGCCTTTCCCAGGAGCTTCTGCCTTGCTTCCAGTGACGGGGAGCGCGCTGATCTTGCTGACCGCCAAGGATACGCTCGTGGGTCGAGCGTTTTCCATCCGTCCGCTGGTCTATATCGGCCTGATTTCATACCCGCTCTACCTGATCCATTGGCCCGCAATCGTCTTGTTTAAATACACACAATTGAGTGCGGACCCGGTCCCATTTAGCCTCATCCAGTCGTTCTTCATTGTCTCATTCTCCGTACTGTTTTCGGCCCTATTGTATCATTTCGTGGAACGGCACTTTCGCAGTCGCCAATGGATCGGCAGGAACGCCATTTTTGGATTGTCGCTGGCATCGGCCACGGCCGTCCTTGCATTTTGTGCCTTGATTCTTGTCCAGAATGGATTTCCATCTAGAGGAGGCAGTGAGAGCGCTCTCCTTCGTTCCTTGAAGCTGGAAATTTCGGATTTTCAGTCGAACGAGTGCCTGCGTCGGGGGGATACTCTGGCCCGGCCGGGTGCATGCGATCTGGCGGCGAGTGCGACCGATGCCGCGCCTGCTGCCGCGTTCTGGGGCGATAGCCAAGCCGCCCAGCTTGCTCCTGCATTTGCTGCGGTCGGTAATCGAGAGGGCATTTCGATCAGGCAGTTCACGAAGGCCGGATGCCCCCCCATTCTCGCGGATCGGTTCGAACCCAGCGATAGGATGGTAGCAGACTGTCCCGCTTTCAACCGGGCTGTAATAGCAGAGATCGAGGCCAATCCAGCTATCAAGGTGCTCTTCGTCGCAGCAAGGTGGGAGACCTACCTGGACGGACACAAGCTGGCGGTCATTGATGCAAAGGCTGACGGGATCAATGGATCCAACGCGGCGATCGTGGAGACCATCCGGCGCCTTCAGAGATTGCTGCGTGCGCGTGGCGGCGAGCTCGTCTTATTTGGGAACACGCCCATACCCGGGGTCGATTTGAACATCTGCATCCGGACTGCGGAGTTCACTGAGAAAGACTTGGGTCAGTGCGAAACATTCGCCGCTGCTCCTGCAATCGAGACTGCAAATGCGTTTCGCAACAGGATACTTGGACCGGTGAAGGGCGAGGGTACTCGGCTTTCGGTGATCGAACCCGTGAAAATCTATTGCGACGAGACCCTGTGCAAGGCCATCGATAAGGGCCAACCTTTGTTCATGGACAAGGTGCACCTGTCGAAGACTGGTTCGAGTAAGCTCGAGCCCTACATCACAGAGAAACTGGGTTTTAGCCCGGCAGACTGATCTGACTAGGACAGTGCCGCCCCCGTAGGCGACGGAGGTTCGTCAACCGTGCGGCAAAAAGAAAAGGGCCGGTTTTCACCGACCCCTTTCGCGACCCTTTGCGGGCTCTGTTATGGCTTTGGAATGCGCGGCGTCAGTCGTTGGCGAGCACGGTCACTTCGCCCATGCGAAAGCCGCGCTTGGCCATTTTCTTGACGTAGTCCTTGCGCTCGTGGCGCAGTTCGCCGGCATATTCTTCCCACGCATCGCGCAGGTCCTCGGTGTCGTCGGCCTTGCCGAGATCGCTGCGCAATTCTTTCTGCGCCTCGGTGATATCGATGCGGTAATCGAACCACAGCGAGTTCTCGATCCCGGCGATGGGATAGTTGATAATGCGCTGCTCTTCCTCGCGGGCCAGGGCTTCTTCGTACAGCATCGGCAGCGTTGCCTGTGCGGCTGTGCCAATGGTGATGGCGGCGATGGCGAGAAGGGCTTTGGTCGATTTCATGTCGCGTCTCCTGAATATCCGACCGGCGCCTGTGCGGCCCGGTTGGAGGAGAAACGAAAGGCCCGCGCGGTTTAATCCACGCGGGCCCGAAATTTTCTGAAGGAACCTCAGTCGGCCAGCTTGCGCTTGGCCTTCTTGCGCTCGTGCGGATCGAGGATAGCCTTGCGCAGCCGGATCGACTGCGGGGTGACTTCGACCATTTCGTCATTGTCGATATAGGCAATCGCCTGTTCAAGCGTCATCACCCGCGGCGGGGTCAGGCGGATGGCATCGTCCTTGCCGGTCGAGCGGAAGTTGGTCAGCTGCTTCGACTTCATCGGATTGACTTCGAGGTCGTCGGGCTTGGCGTTCTCGCCGATGACCATGCCTTCGTAAATCTTGGCATTGGCCCCGATGAACAGCTCGCCGCGATCTTCCAGCATGTTGAGAGCATAGGCCGCCGCTTCACCGGCGACCATCGAGATCAGGACGCCGTTCTGGCGGCCTTCAATCGCGCCCTTGTAGACGTCGTACTTCTCGAACAGGCGGTTCATGATGCCGGTACCGCGCGTGTCGGACAGGAATTCGCCGTGATAGCCGATCAGGCCGCGGCTGGGGGCTGAGAAGGTGATGCGGGTCTTGCCTGCGCCGCTCGGGCGCATCTCGACCAGCTCGGCCTTGCGGCGCTGCATCTTCTCGACAACCGTGCCGGAATGCTCGTCATCGACATCGATGACGACGGTTTCATAGGGCTCCATCCGCTTGCCGTTCTCTTCGCGGAACAGAACGCGCGGGCGACTGATACCGAGTTCGAAGCCTTCGCGGCGCATGGTCTCGATCAGGACGCCCAGCTGCAATTCCCCGCGTCCGGCGACTTCGAAGCTGTCCTTGTCGGCGCTTTCGGTGACACGGATGGCGACGTTGGTTTCAGCCTCGCGCGCCAGGCGATCGCGGATCATGCGGCTGGTGACCTTGCTGCCTTCGCGCCCGGCGAGCGGAGAATCGTTGACCGAGAAGCGCATCGCCAGCGTCGGCGGATCGATCGGCTGCGCAGCGATTGGTTCCTTGACCGACGGATCGCAGATGGTGTTGGAGACGGTCGCCTTTTCGAGACCGGCCAGGGCGATAATGTCGCCTGCCTGGGCCGATTCCACCGGCACCCGCTCGAGCCCGTCGAAGCTCATCAGCTTGGTCGCGCGACCGACTTCGACAACATTGCCGTCCATGTCGATGGCGTGGATCGGGTCGTTGACGCGGATGGTACCCGACTGGACCCGACCGGTCAGGACGCGACCCATGAAATTATCGCGGTCGAGCAAGGTAGCGAGAAAGCTGAACTTGCCCTCGGTATCGAGACCCGGAGGAGGAACATGCTCGGTAATCAGCTGGAACAGCGGATCGAGCGTGCCTTCGCGCGCGTTCTCGTCAGAGCTGGCATAGCCATCGCGGCCCGAAGCCCACAGCGAGGGGAATTCGAGCTGCTCGTCATTGGCGTCGAGATTGGCGAACAGGTCGAAAATCTCGTCGAGCACTTCCTGCGGGCGGCCGTCGGGACGGTCGATCTTGTTGACGACCACGATGGGACGCAGGCCGAGCGCCAAGGCTTTGCCGGTCACGAACTTGGTCTGAGGCATTGCGCCTTCAGCACTGTCGACCAGCAGGATGACGCCGTCGACCATGCTGAGGATGCGCTCGACTTCGGCACCGAAGTCGGCGTGGCCGGGGGTGTCGACGATGTTGATACGGGTGGTCTTGCCGTCATGTTCGTATTCGACACTGGTGCACTTGGCGAGAATGGTAATCCCGCGCTCTTTTTCCAGGTCGCCCGAATCCATTGCCCGCTCCTCTACGCGTTGGTTATCGCGAAAGGTGCCGGACTGGCGGAAAAGCTGGTCGACAAGCGTGGTCTTGCCGTGATCGACGTGTGCGATAATCGCCACGTTGCGGAGGTCTGCAGACATGTGGGTTCTCTTGAGACTGGGGGCGGCCGCGTTTGTGCGCCGCAACAATTACCGCGCGCCCCTAGCCGAGCAGAGCCCGTTGGGCAACTGTGTCTGCGCTGCAACAGCCGCGAATCTTAGCCGTATCACTGCGTTAGGACACTTGAATGGTTGCTGTTTGATACCCTATCCGACGCGGCAAGTGGCTGCATACTCCTCCCCGATGTTGCGCGGCTACGAAGGAAGAGGAACAAATATATGAATTCGAACACGCTTTTTAGCAGGTCCACCCCGCGTACTGGCTTTGCCTTGCTGGCTTCGGCTGCCGCCATCGCCCTGATACCGGGTGCTGCGCTGGCCCAGGACGCCGACGGTGAAGATGCCGAGATTCCCGAGGCCGTCGATACGCCCCTGCCGCCTGCCAGCAACATCATCGTCGTTACCGCGACCAAGCGTGAAAAGACGCTGCAGGAAACGCCGATCTCGGTCAGCGTGACCTCGGGCGAGACGCTCGAACAGGCGCAGATCCGCGACGTGCTCGATTTGCAGACGGTGGCTCCTTCGTTGCGTGTCAGCCAGCTTCAGAACTCGTCATCCTCGACCTTCATCATTCGCGGCTTCGGTAATGGCGACAACAACTTCGGCATCGAGCCGTCGGTCGGTGTCTTCATCGACGGCGTTTTCCGCTCGCGTTCGGCCTCGTCGCTCAACGATCTCGCCAATGTCCAGCGCATCGAGGTCCTGAACGGCCCGCAGTCGACCCTGTTCGGCAAGAACGCTTCGGCAGGTGTGATCTCGGTCATCACCCGCGCGCCGCAGTTCCAGTTCGGCGGCTCGGTCGAAGCCAGTTACGGCAATTACAACAACATCCAGGTCAAGGGTGATGTCACCGGCCCGATCAGCGACTCGATCGCCTTCGCGGTCGACGGCAGCTACAACACCCGCGACGGCTACGGCACTATCGTCAACCTCGGCGAAGACGTGAACGACCGCAACCGCTACACCGCGCGCGGTCAGCTCCTGTTCGAACCGAGCGACACCTTCAAGGTCCGCGCCATCGCCGATTACTCGAAGATCGACGAAGCCTGCTGCGTCGTCAGCACGCTGGTTGCCGGCCCGACCGCCCCTGCGGTCTTCGCTGTTGGCGGCGCGCTCAGCACCGATTTCTTCAGCTACGACATCTTCCTCAACAAGGTGCCGGAAAACCAAGTCAAGAACTACGGCGGGTCGATCCAGGGCGATCTCGAGCTCGGCGCCTTGATGCTGACCTCGATCACGTCCTATCGCGAGCTGCGCAACTTCGTCGACCAGGACGTCGACTTCACCAGCGCAGATATCGTCAACGAAGTGCGTGACCAGCGGGTCGACACCTTCACCCAGGAATTGCGACTGACTTCGGACTTCGACGGTCCGATCAACTTCCTGCTCGGCGGCTTCTATTTCGATGAAAGCGTCCTGCAGGACAGCGCCCTGACCACCGGGGCCGACGGTCGCGCGTTCTTCTCGCTGCTGACCGGCAACCCCGCCACCTTCAATGGTGTTGAAGCTGCTCTCGGCTTGCCGCAGAACAGCATTTTCTCGGCCGGTCCGCTGACGTCCGAAGCCTATTCGATGGACAACCGGTCGTGGTCGGTCTTCGGTACGGTCGACTTCGAGCCGATCGACGGCCTCGTCCTGACTGCTGGCTTCAACTATACCGACGACAAAAAGGATTTCGCACTCGCCGGAACGGCGTTTGACGAACTGGCCAACATCAACCTGGTCGATGCCTTCATATTTGCAGCTACGGGCGGCACTGTTGCCACCCCGGCTCAGTTCCGGGCCCTGCCGGCCGCGAACCAGGCTGCACTGGCCGGAGCGGCGACCAATCCGGCGTTCAACCCACTGCTGGCGCTCGCGCCGTTCCAGTTCCAGCCGCCGTTCCTGACCACGCCCAACAGCGTGGAAGATGGCCGGACGCGGGACGACGACTTCAGCTACACGCTGCGCGCGTCGTACGAGTTCTCGAGCAACCTCAACGCCTACCTGAGCTATGCAACCGGCTTCAAGGCAAGCTCGGTCAACCTGTCGCGTGACAGCCGTCCGGTGTTCGGTGACTACATTCCGGGGCCTGGTCGTTCGACCATCCTTGCGCCGGATTCGCCGATCCTCACTGGCGGCCTCGCCGTGCCGAACCTCAACACCGGTTCGCGTTTTGCCGGCCCCGAGGAAGCCGAAGTCTACGAAATCGGCCTGAAGGGTTCGTGGGATGGCCTGTCGGTCAACCTCGCGTTGTTCGACCAGACGCTCAAGGGCTTCCAGAGCTTCCTGTTCACCGGCACGGGCTTCCAGCTCAACAATGCCGGCGAGCAGTCGGTCAAGGGCTTCGAACTCGACACTCGCATCCAGCCGAGTGACGGATTGGTCTTCACCTTTGCGATGACCTATCTTGATCCGCTGTTCGACAGCTTCGTGGGCAGCCCTGTGGGCGACCTCACCGGCCAGCGTCCGGCAGGTATCCCCGAGATCAACATCGCCACCTCGGGCACCTACACGCATGAGTTCGGGTCCAGCGGCAATCGCCTGATCACCCGTCTCGACTACAGCCACGAGAGCAACACCAACATCAACAACGGTCTGCCGACCTTTGGCCCGAACAACTTCCGCCGCGAAGTGAACCTGGTCAATGCGTCGATCACGCTGGCGCTCGATAGCGGTATCGAAATCGGTGCCTATGCGCGCAACCTGCTGAACGAGGATTACATCCTGACCGTGTTCGACGGCGTTGCTCAGGCCGGCACTGTGTCGGGCTACCCGAGCGCGCCGCGCACCTATGGCGGCGTTGTCCGGTTCAAGTTCTGATCGAGAATTCGTCACGGGCCGTCACCAAGGCGCGACGGGACCGAACGAAAGGGGAAGGGGGCTCTTGCAGCCCCCTTTTTCTTTGCCTGTTGGCTACAGCGCCCTGAGCGCCTGGGCCGGTTTGGCGCGCAGCAGCGGGAGCGATCCGAGCAAGGCAAATCCCACCACCAGCGCGAGCCCCGCCCCCAGCACGGCGAAGACCTGGCCCCAATCAGGGAGCCAGTCGAACTCGAACAATTGCGTGATGACCAGCCATGCAAGTCCGCTGCCGATGGCCAGCGCGACCACGGCGAGGATCGCTGCAAGCGCTGCGTACTCGATCAATTGCATCAGCAGGATCTGTTTGCGGCTGGCGCCGAGCACGCGCAGGACGACAGTGTCATAGGTCCGCGCCGCGCGGGCAGCGGCAATCGCGCCCAGTAACACGGCCAACCCTGCCAGCACCGCCACCGATGCCGCCGCCAGGGTTGCTATCCCGACCTGCGAAAGGAGTGCGCGCGCCTGGCCCAACACCTGGCCGACCTCGATCACCGAGCTCGAAGGGAAGGCGCGCACCAGTTCGCGCAGCAGCGGCCCGGTCGGAGTCTCCCTCTTGAACTCGATGGTGGCGGCAAAATTGTGCGGTGCATCCTCGAGCGCGTTGGGGCTGAAGACGAGCGCGTAGTTGAAGCCCATGCTTTCCCAGTCGATGCTGCGGGTGCTGGCAACGCGGACGCTGCGTTCGACCCCCAGCAGCGCGATGGTCAGCCGATCGCCGGGCTTGAGGCCAATGGCATCGGCCAACTCCTCGTCGACCGAAACCGCTGGTTCACCGTCATAGCCCGGCCCCCACCATTCGCCGTCGACAACAGTGTTGCCCGGTGGGACTTCGTCGGAATAGGTGAGCCCGCGTTCGCCGCGTAGCGCCCAGGCGCCGTCGGGTATTTGCTCCAGGTCGGCCACGCGGGTCATGGCGTTTTCCGGCCCGTAGGCGATGATCGAACCGCGCATGGCCGGTAGGGCGCGAATTGCGGCATCTTCGTCCTGGGTTCGCACGAGCTGCTTGAATTCATCCACCCTGTCGCGCGGTATGTCGAGGACGAAGAAGTCGGGCGCTTCGTCGCTCACCCGGCTCTGGATATTGCCGTCGATAGCGCTCTGGACGCCTGCCAGCAGCACGAAGGCGCTGAGGCCAAAGCCAAGGGCGGTCACCAGCGCGCCGGTCGAGGTGCCGGGGCGGCTGAGATTGGCTAGCGCATTGCGCACCAGCGGATTGCCCGGTCGGCCGATCTTGCGCGATGCTGTCCGTATCCCCCAGCCGAGCAGCGCCAGCACGGCGAGCATGGCTGCAGCTCCGCCCAGGAATCCGGCCGCAAGCAAGGGCTGGCGCGAAGTCGCCAGCGCCAGCACCACGATAGCAACGAGTCCGCCCCCGACCCAACCCAAGGCGGCCTTGTCGCGCGCCAGTGGCACGACCCGTGCCCGCATCAGCGCCATCGCCGGGAAAGTGCGCGCGCGCAGCAGCGGAGTCGCAGCGAACACGAGGGCAACCAACAGGCCGAAAGCAATGGCGAGCAGAAGTGCAGCAGGCTCGAAGGTGAATCCGCTCGCCACCGGTAGCAATCCGGAGAGCGCCAACCCCAGCAGGGGTGTCACGGCGAGACCGGCAATAAGGCCGGCGGCGCTGCCAACGATAGCGGCGAGGCCGATCTGCATGGCATAGATGCGGACAATATCGCCGCTGGTGGCCCCGAGGACCTTAAGTGTCGCAATCGAGCTACGTCGCGCTTCGAGATAGGACGAGACCCCGCCGCCGATACCGATCCCGGCGATCACCAATGCGGCCAGGCCGACCAGTGTCAGGAATTCGCCCATCCGCCCGACAAAGCGGTCGGCTCCGGGGCTGGCCCGGTCACGGTCGCGGTAGTCGAACCCGGCCAGCGGAAACCTGTCGGTCAGCGCGTCCTGCACCGCACCTGGATCGCGCTCGGGGTTATCGAAAGCAATGCGGGTCTTGGATTGGTACATGGCGCCCGGCTGGATCAGTCCTGCGGCGAATGGCGTTTCCTCGTTGACGATCACGGTCGGACCAAGCTGGAACCCTTCGGACAACTTGTCGGGCTCCTGGGCGATCACCCCGGCAGCACGCATCCGCATCGTGCCGAGATCGAAGGTATCGCCGACCTCCAGTTCGAGCCGGTCCATCGCGCCCTGGCCCAGCCATGCCTCGCCGATAGGAGGTGGACCGACCGAGCGTCCATCAGTCAGCGTCAGTTTGCCAAACAGCGGATAATTTTCGGCCACGGCCTTCAGACCGATTGGCGCAGTTGCCTCACCCTTGCGCGCGACAACCTGCAAGCGCGTTCCTTGCGAGATCTCGCCATATTCACGCAGCGCCTTGAGTTCCTCGTCATCGAGGCTGCGTTGCCAAACTTCCACCTCCAGATCGCCGCCGAGAAACTCCTGCCCCCGCTCGGCCAGTTCACTCTCGATCGCCGCTGTCAACGTGCCGATTGCGGCCAGTGCGCCGGTGCCAAGGAACAGGCAGACCAGCAGCAGGCGCAGCCCCTTGAAGCGCAGCGAATGCTCGCGCCGAGCGAGGGTCCAGGCCGCGCTCCATGACAGTTTGGCAGTTGCGCTCATGCGGTGTTGTCTTGGGTGGAATTCCCGGCGGTATCGGTGGCGATCACCCCGTCGCCCAATGTGATGATCCGCTCGCAGCGTTCGGCAAGGGCGGGGTCATGGGTGATGATGACAAGCGTGGCACCGGTTTCCTCGCGCCGGGCGAACAGCATGTCGATGATCTCAGCGCCGGTGGCAGCATCGAGATTGCCGGTGGGTTCGTCGGCGAAGATCAGTTCCGGGCGCGGCGCGGTGGCGCGGGCGATAGCCACGCGCTGCTGCTCGCCGCCGGAAAGCTGGCTCGGGTAATGGTCGATCCGGTGGCCCAAGCCGACCGCTTCGAGTTCGGCCGCAGCGCGGGCACGGACATCGCGCTCACCCGCCAATTCCATAGGTGTTGCCACGTTTTCCGCAGCGGTCATGGTAGGTAATAAGTGAAAAGCCTGGAGCACGATGCCAATCCTGCCGCGGCGGGCGCGGGCAAGATCGTCTTCGTCCATGCCGCTGAAATCGGCACCGGCAACATTGACTGTCCCCGAACTGGCCCGTTCGAGGCCCGACAGGACCGCCATCAGCGAGCTCTTGCCCGATCCCGAGGGACCGAGCAGTGCGAGAACTTCGCCGCGCTTCACGTCCAGGTCGATCCCCTTGAGGATCTCCACGGGATGTTTTTCCTGTCCCAGAGTCAGGGTCAGGTTGCGCGCGGAGATGGCGAGGGGGCCGGGACCATTGGAGGAGCCGTGCAAGTTAGGGGTGTCAGTCACAATAATCGGGTGCCATATTGCATTCCATGGAACAAGGTAGATGGCCGAAGGGCCTAGGTCGTTGGTCGATTCCGCTGGTTGCACTGGCAGTATTCGGCTGTGGAGACGGCACGCCGGTGGCCGAGCCGTCGGTCCCGCAAGCGGATGCGGGTTCGCCCACCAATGCCCAAGTGCCCGTAATGGGTCCCGAACGGCGCATCCTGGCTTTTGGAGACAGCCTGTTTGCAGGATACAACCTGCAGAAAGCCAACAGCTATCCTGCCAAGCTCGAAGCTGCTTTACGCGCTAAAGGCATCAATGCGCGCGTCGCCAATGCCGGCGTCTCGGGCGATACCAGTGCAGCAGGGGCGCAGCGCTTTGCCTTTACGCTCGACAATATGGCTGAGCCTCCGGAACTGTTGATCCTCGAACTGGGCGGAAACGACCTGCTGCGCGGTATCTCGCCAGAGCAGACGCGAGCCAATCTTCGCGCAATCATCAAGGCAGCGAAGGCGCGCGATATCGACGTGCTGTTGATGGGTATGCGGGCTCCACCCAACATGGGCGCCGATTTCGTCACCGAGTTCAACGATCTCTATGCCGAGCTCGCGCGCGAGTCTGGTCTGGATTTCATTCCGTTCTGGGTCGAAGCGGTGGCCGACAGGCCCGAACTGATCCAGCGGGACCGCATCCATCCGACCGCCGAGGGGATCGAGGTACTGGTGGCCGAAACGCTTGACGAAGTCATCGCGGCGCTGCCGAAAGATTAGTTGGGCGCCTGCACCCACGCGTGCCGGTCAGATGCGTTGCACGTCGCCATCGGCAACACGCCAGGTCGCAGCTTCGCCAAGGATGCCTTCAAAGGACGCACGTTCGGTGCCGGTCATCCACACTTGGACACCGGTGGCGCGGAGCCGCTCGAACAGGGCAGTGCGACGGACCGGATCAAGATGCGCGGCGACCTCATCGAGCAGCAGCACGCCCGGTCGACCCTGTGCCGCGCGCTCGCCATGGGCGAGGGTGATAGCGATCAGCATGGCTTTCTGCTCACCGGTGGAGCATTGCTGGGCGGGCACATCCTTGCCAGCCATGTTGACCGACAAGTCGTCGCGATGTGGCCCGGTCAGAGTGCGTCCGGCGCGGCGGTCATGCATCCGGCCTGATCGCAATGCTTCCCGCAGTTCGTCTTCGCCGAAAGGGGACTGCGTATCGATAGCCAAAAGCGGTTGGGCAAAAGGTCCGCCAGCGTGGTTTTCCAACGTCTCGGTGAGCGCGCCGACTAGCCGGGCGCGTCCCTGCGCGAGGGCGCTGCCATGGGTTGCCATTTGCGCCTCGATCCCGTCCATCCAGGCCGGATCGGGAGCGATATCGTCGGCGAGCAGCCGATTGCGCTCCCGCAGCGCGTTCTCGTAGCGCGCGGCGTGGCGGGCATGCATAGGGTCGAGTGCGAGCGCCATGCGGTCCATGAATCGTCGTCGCTCGCCGGCGGCACCCATGAAAATGCCGTCCATGGCCGGGGTGAGCCAGCCGATTGCCAGCCACTCGCCCAGTTTCACCGCACTTGCCTCGGCGCCATTGATGCGCACCCGGCGGCGGCCGGCCCGGGCCGCATCGACCTGCGTTCCGATCTGGACCGGCTCCTGCCCGTCACCTGGAGTAAGTTGGGCGCCAATGGTGAAGCCGCCGCAACCGGCGCTGCGCGCCATGTGCGGCAATGCCGCGCGGCGCAGTCCGCGACCGGGCGCGAGCAGGGAAATGGCTTCGAGAATGTTGGTCTTGCCGGCCCCGTTTTCACCCACGAGCAGGTTGAACCCCGCCGTCTCGTCGAGCGATGACACGGCGTGATTGCGAAAGTCTGAGAGCGAGATGCGGTCGAGCGCCATAGGGTTGCGTGCACCTAGCGTGTGTGCCTCGCGCTTGCCACGAAAAAGCCAATCCCAACCTTTGGGGGAATTTCCCAATCTTTCGTTTTGATGAACAGCCGACCGCGAGCGGATGAGTGAGGAAACCGCAGAAAACCGGCATTTTTAAAAACTGGCACGGCTGATGCAACGTATTGGGTATCCGGCGGGATGGTCTCGCCGGACCAGACAAACACAAAAGGAAGACCCCCATGATCTTCAATATCGACCGTTTCTTCGCCGCCGCTTTCGCCGTCGCCCTTTCGGCAGTTGCCATGGCAACCGCGATCGTCCCCGCCACCCCGACGCTGATTGTCTGACTCTTCAGGCATTTTCATCGCAATAAGGACTGACCCCCATGTTCGAATTCAAGCCCGCCGGAAATCGACTCTTCGCAGCCGTCTCGGCCTTCGCCATTTCCACCCTCGTGATGGCCTTCGCCATCATCCCCGCTAGCCCTTCAGGAGTGATTGCATGAACCAGATATCCAACAAGAATGGCGGCCAGCCGTCGAAAGATTTTCGGCTGGACCGCAGCAATGCGAAGGTCTGGGGTGTGTGCGCAGGCATCGCGCGCTATTTTGGAATCGATCCCATGTTGGTCCGCATCGGCTTCGTCGCGGGCACGCTGATCGGCTTTGGCTCGCTGATCCTGGTCTATATCGCTATTGCCCTGATCGCCGATTGAGGGGCCGTAAGGCTCCTCAATCCACCCTGGATCGAAACCTCCCGAGCGACTCTGCCGGGAGGCTGCCACCGAGCAGACGGCATTGCTCCCGGCAATCGGACATCACATCGCCGAAATACCGCCGTCGAGCTTGAGCTCCGCCCCGGTCATGAACCGGCTTTCGTCGCTCGCCAGGTAAAGAACCGCATTGGCGATGTCGCTCGGTTCGCCTACGAATTTTAGCGGAATCTGTCGCGCCAGTTTTTCGAGCAGCACGTCCTTGTCCATGTTGTGATGCTTGGCCGTCCCATCGAGAATCGGGGTGTCGACAAAGGTCGGATGGATGGAGTTGCTACGGATCTGCATGTTGTTCTTGGCACAATGCAGCGCAATCGATTTGCTCAGCATCCACACCGCCGCTTTCGACGCATTATAGGCCGGCATGGTGTCGCTGGCGATCAGGCCGGCAATCGAGCTGATATTGATGATCGACCCAGGCGCGTGCTCGCGCATCAGCGGCAACGCCGCCTGGCAGCCGTGAAAAATGCCGTCGACATTGATCGCGAAACAGCGTTTCCAGTCGTCGAAATCGCAGGTCTCGATATTGCCGGCCACGCCGATCCCGGCGTTGTTGACCAGCACGTTGAGTCCGCCCATTTCATCGCGCGCCATGGCGACAGCGGCATCCCAGTCGCTGCGGTCGATCACGTTGTGCGCGATCGAAAAGGCGGTGCCGTCGCCATGTTCGGCATTGATGGCAGCGGCGGTCTCGGCCGCGCCTTCACCGTTGATATCGGTGCACAGGACCCGCGCGCCCTCGGCCGCCAGCGTCTTGCAATGCTGCGCACCAAGACCCTGCGCTGCGCCGGTGACCAGCGCCATCTTGCCCGCAACGCGTCCGCCCGTAGTCCCTGCCATCAATCTTCTCCCAGAAATCCCGGCGCCATCAGCATGGCGATCCGTACATCGATACCGTGGCCTTTCGCGCGGCGCTCTGCAACGAATTGTGCGAGCTCGCCAATCCTTACACGGTGCACGGTAATGTTCTCGCTCCCGGTTCCACCACCATCGCCGACCTTGGTCAGCCCGCGGGCGCGCAGCAGGGCGAAGCTCTCGCTGACCATGCCGGGGCTTGAGTAAAACTCGCCAATAGGTTCCATCCGCTCGGCGCGGTAGCCGGTTTCTTCCTCCAGCTCGCGGATCGCGGCGGTGCTGGCATCTTCGTCTTCCGAACCCTCGTGGTCTCCGATCAAACCGGCGGGTATCTCCAGGCATACACGGCCCAGCGGCACGCGATATTGCTCGACCAGCAGCACGTAGCCGTCGTCGATCGCGATGATTGCAGCGGCGCGGATTCCGCGCGAACGGCTGGCATATTCCCAGCGGCCCCTGCGCTTGGCGGTGACGAATTTGCCTTGCCAGACGATTTCTTCCGGCAGTTCGGCATCGGGGTCGGTCATGGGCTGTTGCCTAGACTTCGATCAGCCGGTCCGGCAACTCGTTTTCATCATCGCCCGAGCGGGGGAAGTGCTTGCTCAATATCCCGCCAACATCACGCACCCCGGCAGCGAGCCCTTCGGCGATGCAGCCCTCGCGGATTTCTTCCAGCATATCGGCCATCGCATCGCCCCAGACATCGGCGCTGACCAGTTCTGCAATCGGCTCGTCGGCAACGATCTCGGCGCGGTGTTCGCACATCGAGAGGTAGATCAGGACACCAGTGCGGCCATGGGTCCTTCGTTCGGCGCCGACCTTGAAATGCTTGACCGCTTGGGCATGGACCCGCGCGCTCTTGAGTGGTCCGGGGACCGAGGCGAAGCGCAATTTCTGCCACGCAAAGGCCAGCCAGCTCAGGCCGAAGGCGAGCAAGCCGATCGCAATGGTCATGGTGGCGATTTCGCCGGCCGTCCATTCATGCGTCCAGCCGCCGATCAAGCTGTCCCAAAAGCCCAGAACCGGCTGCGGGAACAGCGCGAACAGGCTCATCACGGTAAAGGCGATGGCGATCGAATAGAGTTGGACGACATCGGTGTATTCGTCCGAGCGATCGGCCAAAACGGTCACGATCTCGCCCGAGGTGTTGTGCTCTGCCGCGCCTACCGCGTCGGATACGATTTTATGCTGGTCAGCATTGAGATAGGCCATTGTCTACCATCCCCCGGAGGCGCCGCCGCCCCCGAATGAACCACCACCACCGCCGAATCCACCGCCGCCTCCAAAGCCGCCTCCGCCGCCCCAGTCACCACCGGAAACGCCACGGGTAATAGCCTTGCCCGCTTCCCAAAGGATGATGTCGCCGACCACGCCGCCCATGCCGCCGCGGCGATAGCGCCTCCGCCGCCCGCGCCCGGAAAGCATCGGTACGATGAAGAAGAAGAACAGGAATCCGGCCCAGATCAGTCCGCCGATAGGGAAGCCGCCTTCACGCTCGCGTGATTGTGCGGCTTCGGCTGCGATGGCGCGGGCCTCGTCTTCGGGCAGTTGTAATTGCTGGATAATGGCATCGGCGCCAGCAACAATTCCGCCGGACATATCGCCATCGCGAAAACGCGGCACGATCTGGTTGTTGATGATGAGGGAAGAAAGCGCATCGGTGAGATAGCCTTCGAGGCCGTAACCGACTTCGATCCGCACCTTGCGTTCAGTCGGCGCGACAATCAGCAGCGCGCCGTCATTGCGCTCGGCATCGCCGATGCCCCATTCGCGCCCCAGCCGGTAGCCGTAATCGGAGATGTCGTAACCGTCGAGATCGGGGACGGTGACGACCACCAACTGCCGCTGCGATTGTTGCTCGAGCGCGGCGAGCTTCTGGGTGAGCTCGGCCTCGGTCGCGTCGGGGATGATGTCCGCCTGGTCGACAACCCGCCCGCTGAGCGCAGGAAATTCCTGCGCCGCGAGCGGGGAAGCGACCAGCGTCAGCAGGGCCACGGAGACCAGAGCCAACTGGCGCGCTAAGGGCATCGCCAGGCTCAATTGCCAGAAGTCATGTCAATCGTCGGAGAGACTTCTGCGCCTTCTGTTACCGCCGAGTAGGGCATCAGGGGTGAGGCACCGTGGATGATGTTGGCACCGATGGTGTCAGGGAAAGTACGAATGGTGGTGTTATATTGGCGCACCGCCTCGTTGTAGTCGCGGATGGAGACGGCGATGCGGTTCTCGGTCCCTTCGAACTGGCTTTGCAGCGCGAGGAAGTTCTGGTTCGACTTGATCTCCGGATAAGCCTCGAAGCTGGCGAGAAGGCGGCCGAGCCCCTGGCTCAGCTGGCCCTGCGCCGCGGCGAACTGTTCCATCTTGGCCGGATCATCCAGATCGTCGGCGGTAACATTGATCGCGGTCGCACGGGCGCGGGCCTCGGTCACTTCGGTCAGGATGGAGCGTTCGTTTTCGGCTGCGCCCTTGGCGATCTCGACGAGATTGGGAATGAGGTTGGCGCGGCGCTGGAACTGTGCCTCGACATCGGCCCACTTGGCCTTGGCGTTTTCTTCTGCGGCCGGCACGGAATTGATCCCGCAGGCAGCAAGCGAGAGGGCGCCCAGGCCGATCAGGGCCGAGCGGACAAGCATGCGAAGGTTCATCGAATTCTCCCCGGAAGTAGACTGTGTTGCCCATATAGGACAGTTCGGCGCCGGTTCAAGCGGAACCGGGTGCGGTTGCAGCGTGTTCTGCCTCAATAACGACCACGGAGGAACCCATGAATATCTTCGCCGAATTTCGCAAGTTCATCGCGCGCGGCAATGTCCTCGACCTTGCCATGGGCGTCGTCATCGGCGCCGCGTTCGGCAAGATCGTGACCTCGCTGACGGAAAGCATCATCATGCCTTTCATCGGCTGGCTGTTCGGCGATATCGATTTTTCCAACTATTTCCTCCGCCTGGGCTCTATTCCGGAAGGCTATGGCGGATCATTGACCAATTACACCGAGCTGAAGGAGGCGGGTGTGGCAATGATCGGTTATGGCGATTTCCTGACCCAGCTCGTCAATTTCCTGGTCATAGCCGCAGCGCTGTTCATGCTGCTCAAGACCGTCAACCGCGTACTGGATGAAATGCAGGAAAAGCAGGGGGCATCAGAGGACAGCGCCAAGCAGGACGATATCCCTACAGACCCGCAACTCGACGTGCTCAAGAAAATCCTCGCCGAAATGCGCTCGGGCAAAACCCCGGCCACGCCCTAGCGCGGGGGACTCGATACTGTCAGTGTTGCCCGCGTTTATCCGGGGAGGGAAACATGCTGACAGAGTTCAAGGAATTTATCGCCAAGGGTAACGTGATGGAACTGGCGGTCGCGGTGATTATCGCTGGCGCATTTGCCGTCATCGTCGCCTCGATGACATCCGACCTGATCATGCCGGTGGTCGGCGCGATATTCGGTAATGTCGATTTCAGCAACAAGTTTATCGTGCTGTCCGGCGATGTCGAAGCGGGCATGAGCCTGGAAGCAGCGCGCGCCGCGGGTGCCAATGTGCTGGCCTGGGGAGCGTTCGTCACGGCGGTGATCAATTTCCTGATCCTCGCCTTCGTCATCTTCATGCTGGTGCGTTACACCAACAAGATGAAAGCGCGTTTCGAGAAGCCTGCCGCCGAGGAAGCGCCCGCCGGCCCGACCGAGACCGAACTGTTGGTGGAAATCCGCGATGCACTGAAGAGCGGGGCACCCGGCGCGCCGCGAAACGGCCCGATGGGCTGAGGCCGATTGGTGGGGGGCGCGAAAGATCGTGCCTCCCATCCACTTCACATTAATGTGGAATCGCCTATATCGGCATTGTTCGCTTCGGCGGGCTATGATGATAAACTGCGCTGTGTACTAGGCGCAACGGACCCGGGGGCAGTACCCGGCGGCTCCACCAAAAGGCGCCCGGAAACAAGGGTTTCCCGGCATTTTCTGATGGGGCCGAACTAGGATCGACGTGCGTTGAAAGGCAGTGTTTTCATCCGGGCTGAGTAACCCGTTAAAGGCTCAAAACCCACAAGTGCCAATGATAATGAAGCACTTGCTCTCGCAGCGTAATGTGACGGCTTAACGGCCTGAATTTACTAAGCCAAGAGCACGGTTCGGACCGAACCGGGTAACAGAATCGGAAACCGGGGGCCCGGGGGAGCCTAGCAACAGAATCCCCCACCTTTCCCGACAGTTGCAGCCTCAGGCGCTGATTGAATTATCTTTCCGATCAGCTCGCTCGCGCTCGTATTTGAGTGCGTCGAGGATCTTGGCGCCCGCCAGGATCACCGCGCCGCCGCAAGCCCAGAACAGGGTCCACCCGAACCAGCCGGGCATCGTCTCGAGATAGTGGCTGCCGCGTTCCATCGCACCAAGGGCCAGCGCAAAGATGATCAGGAACGCCTCGAAGCGGTTCTTGATGACAAACAGGCGGCCGATCTTGCGCAACATATTCCCTCGATTTGCTTAACGCCCTGCGGTGCAAGCACCATGCCAATGACACACGGCCGCGACATACAGTGGTTAACGAAGGACCGATTGTAAGCACTGCCGACGAACCGGCAAGTGCGTTAACCCAGTTGGGTGAGGTCTAGCCTGTCGAGCAGCCGTTCACGGGCGGTGCGGACCGTCTTGGCGAGAGATGCTGTGCCGATATCGGACGGGTCTATCTGTTCGGGCCAGGTGCTGGCGATGATCCGCTCGATTTCTTCCGCCCGCTTCTCGCTCAGAAGGAACCTCGCATCGACCGTCGCCGGGTCCGCGACGACGCGCAAGCGCAGGCAGGCAGGGCCGCCGCCATTGGCCATCGACTGCCGTACGTCGACGGGCAGGACATGGCGGATCGGTCCGTTGCCAGCCAGCATCCCTTCGACCCAGGCCCATACGCTCGCGCTTTCGCGGCATTCTTCCGGCACCACCAGCGCCATGCTGCCGTCGGGCAGCGTCAGTAGCTGGGCGTTGAAGAGATAGGTCTTGATCGCCTCGGCCAGGCTGACCGCATTCGACGGCACTTCGACCACTTCGAGTGCAGGGAAGGCTGCGCGGATCGCCTCATAAGCTCCCTGTTGATCGGCGAAGGCTTCCTCATGCGCGAACAAAACCCGCTCGTTTGCGACCGCGACCACGTCGTTGTGAAACGCGCCTGCTTCGATCGCGGCAGGGTTTTGTTCGATGAACACTGCGCGCGCTGGATCGAGGCCGTGGAGCCGGGCAACCGCGCGGCTGGCCTGTTCGTGCTGGCGCGCGGGAAAACGTCCGCCGGGGCGACCAAAGACGAAGACCTCGACCCCGGGGCTGCCATGGCCTTCGCAAAAGCGCATGTGGTTGGCTGCGCCCTCGTCGCCGAAGCTGGGCGGGACAGCATCGTGGACTGCAAAATGCGCAGTATCGGCAAAGGCGATATCGAGCTGCGCCTTGGTATCGCGCCATTCCTGCGCCCGGTGCACCATTGTCACCAGGTTGGCTGGCGTGAAGTGGCACTTGCCGTCATCCGTATCGGGGGCGGGGCTGACTGTCGCCGCATTGGCAGTCCACATCGAACTGGCCGACCATGCTGCAGCCAGCAAGGCTCGCTGGGCACCGCTCTCAGCCGCCGGATCTACCCCTAGCCGACGCAATGTCTCGTCTTTGGGGCGGGGAAGCGGCAGCAGATAGCCCTGCGCCAGCCCACGCGCCATGTTGAGGCGCATCTTGGCGAGGCCCTGCAGGGCAGCGGCGCGGGGATAGGACGCATCGCCCTTGTGGCTGGCGCTGGCGATATTGCCGAGGCTCAGTCCGGCGTAATTGTGCGACGGGCCGACGATACCGTCGAAATTGATCTCGACCAGAGAGGACGCGCTCACCGGGGCACGCTCCAGACCGTGTCGCCTTCACCCACGCCCAGCAGGTCGGCAGACTGGGCATCGATCGCCATGCTGCCATCGGCGCGTAGTTCGCGGGCTCCGTAACAGCTGCGGAATTCGGTCAAGCGGCCAGCCGCGAGCAGCGCGCGTTCGCCCATGTCGAGTGCGATATCGGCGACCGTACATTCCGTTGCCTCGGCCACACCCTTCACGCTGTCGGTCTGCGCGACCATCGACGGGCCGCCATCAAAGATGTCGACATAGCCTTCGTAGCGAAAACCTTCCTTTTCCAGCATCCGCATGGCTGCGCGGCCGGTCGGGTGCGGCAGGCCGATGACCTTCTTCGCCTCGTCATCCAGCATGGCGACATAGACCGGGTGCTTGGGCATCAGGTCGGCAATGAACTGGTTGCCGTTGATGGCGTTGAAATAGTCCGCTTCCTGGAAGGTCATGCCGAAGAACCGTCCGGCGACCCCGTCCCAGAAAGGCGATCCGCCGCGCTCGTCGATGATGCCGCGCAGCTCGGCCAGGATGCGATCGGCAAAGCGCTTTCGGTGCATGGCAATGAAAAGATAGCGGCTGCGCGCCAGCAACAGGCCGAGCCCGCCTGCGCGCTCGTTGGGATGCAGGAACAGGCCGCCGACTTCGCTCGATCCTTCCAGGTCGGTGACCAGGCTCAGCAGCTCCGCACGGACCGTGCGGTCGAGCTCCTTGGAATATTGCGTCAGCGTGTTGAGCCGATAGGAATAGAACGGCCAGCGCTGGCCGACCTGCGTCATCAGCTGGCACGTGCCGCGCACTGCACCGGTCTCGGCATTCTCAAGCACCAACACGAATTGCTCGTCGACCAGTTCGTCGCTTGTATTGGCAAAAGCGGCGGTCGAGCGGGCCAGTTTCGAGCCCAGCGCATCGCGATCGGCCGGAAGGTTGGTGAACCCGCCGCCGGTCAGCTTGGCCATCTCGTAAAGCGGCTCGATATCTTCGATGCGCGCCGCGCGCAGGCGGAAACTCAAAGGCTTTCTCCCGATGCCAGCCGATCGAGCACGAGCGCGGACAGGGCCGCACGCTCGGACAGGCTAGGCACAATCATGAATTCGTCAGGTGAGTGGATCTTGCCGCCGCGCACACCCATAGTATCGACCACCGGCACGCCGCAGGCCGCGATGTTGTTGCCGTCGCACACGCCGCCGGTTGATTGCCAGTCGATGTGCTGGCCCAGTTGCGCGCCGCAATCGGCGACGAGGTCGAACAGCTTCTGCGCGCGGCGGTCGACCGGCTTGGGCGGACGGGTCACCCCGCCATGCAGGTCGACCGAGACCTCGTGTGCCTGTCGTACCTCGGCCATCAAAGACTGCAGCCCGCTTTCGAACCGCTCGCCCGCGCTCGGTTCCTTGGGCCGGATGTTAAAGCGCAGCACGGCATTGTCGGGCACGACATTGTTGGCCGCGCCGCCTTCGATCTTGGCCGGGTTTACCGGACAGTCGTCGGTCTGGAGCCCCTTGAGCCCCACCGCCAGTGCCGCCGCCGCAACCAGCGCGTTGCGTCCGTCCTGCGGATTGCGCCCGGCATGGGCAGACCGGCCGCGCACGATCAGCGAGTAATTGCCGGTACCGCCGCGGGCATGGGCCAGCGTGCCCTCGGGCGTGGCCGAGGGTTCGTAGGTCAGCGCAGCATATTTACCGCGCGCCAGTTGCTCGATCAGGGCCGATGAGGACAGCGAACCGGTTTCCTCATCCGAATTGATCAGCACGTCATAGCCCAGCCGCTGGTTATTCTCGCTGCGCTCCAGGGCTAGCAGCGCGTGCAACATCACCGCGATCCCGCCCTTCATGTCGGCAGTGCCGGGGCCGTTGACCACTTCGGTGTCGATCCAGCTGTTCGATTGGAACGGATGATCAGCCGGGAAGACGGTATCCATGTGGCCGGTCAGTACAATCCGTCGCTCGGCCTCGGGCCTAACGCGCAGGACCAGGTGCTGGCCGTGCGCTTTTTCAAACTCCTCGCCATCGGCGCTAATTGCGGTGACTGGAGCCGGATCGACCAGTTCGACATCGCCGGGCAAGCTGGCGAAGGCATCAGCCAGCATCTCGGCGACTTTTCGCAATCCTTCCATATTGCCGGTCCCCGAATTGACCGCGCTCCAGCAAAGCGCCTGCTCGGTCATGGCGGCTTGGTCAATATCGTCGAGAAAGGGGGCGGAAAGTTTCATATGCAACTGCTCCTAGCGTCGGAATGGGCCTCTTCCAACCCGTTGCAATCGGGCCTCCACTTCGCCATAGGCGCATTGGTCCTCCCCAGACAGAATTTGCCGATGATTCCCGCCAGCCAGGCAGGCTGGTACGGAGCAATGAGTGAGGACCGATGACTGACTATACCACCCGAGCCCGCCTGAAGGTCGACCCTGCACTGGCCGGGTTCATCGAGACCAAGGTGCTCGCCCCGCTGGGGCATGAGCCGGACGCGTTCTGGCAGGGCTTCTCAGAGCTCGCGCATAGCTTCACCACGCGCAATCGCGAATTGCTGGCCGAGCGCGACATGCTGCAGGCCCGGATCGACGGCTGGCATCGCGAGCGCGCGGGGCAACCGCATGACCACCAAGCCTATAAGGCATTCCTGACCGAAATCGGCTATCTCGTGCCCGAGCCCGAGGCATTCGAGATCGGCACACGCAACGTCGATCCTGAAATCGCCACGATGGCGGGGCCGCAATTGGTGGTGCCGATCCTCAACGCACGTTTCCTGCTCAATGCCGCAAATGCGCGCTGGGGAAGCCTCTATGACGCGTTCTACGGCACCGACGCGCTCGACGCGCCTCCGGCCCGGCCAGGGGGTTACGACGAAGAACGCGGCGCGGCAGTGATAGCCGCCGCACGCTGTTTCCTCGACGAAGCGGTCCCGCTGGCAAGTGGAAGCTGGGCCGACCTGACGCGGGAAAGGATCGCCAGGGACGGTATCGCGATCGCCGATGAAAGGCAGTATGTCGGGCAAACCGAAATCGGCCGGTTGTTTGTAAACAATGGTTTGCACATCGAAGTCCAGTTCGATCCTGAACATCCGGTCGGGAAAACCGACGCGGCTGCGATCAGCGACGTCCTTCTCGAATCAGCGCTGACGACAATTGCCGATTGCGAGGATTCGGTCGCCGCCGTTGATGCCCAGGACAAGCTGCTGGCCTACAGCAACTGGCTGGGCGTGATCCGCGGCGACCTGGAAGAAAGCTTCGACAAGGGCGGGACCACGCTGACCCGCGCGCTCAAGCCTGACAGGCTATTCGTCGATCCGGATGGCAACCACCAATCGCTGCCGGGCCGCAGCCTGATGTTTGTCCGCAACGTCGGACACTTGATGACCAATCCTGCGATCCTTCTGGAGGATGGGCTGGAGATACCCGAAGGCATCATGGACGCCGTTATCACCAGTGCGATCGGCGCGCATGACGTCAAAGGGTTCGGCCGCTACGGCAATTCGCGCTGCGGCAGCATCTATATCGTGAAACCCAAGATGCACGGGCCGCAGGAATGTCGATTTACCAATGATTTGTTTGATGCGGTTGAGGATTTGCTGGAGCTTCCGCGAAACACGATCAAGGTCGGCGTCATGGACGAGGAACGGCGCACCAGTGCCAACCTATCGGCCTGCATCCACGCGGTGAAGGACCGGGTGGTGTTCATCAACACCGGCTTCCTCGACCGTACCGGCGACGAAATCCATACTTCGATGCAGGCCGGCCCGATCATGCGCAAGGGCGAGATCAAGGGCTCGACCTGGCTCAAGGCATATGAGGATCGCAACGTCGGCATCGGGCTTGCACATGGGCTGGCGGGCAAGGCGCAGATCGGCAAGGGGATGTGGCCTGCGCCCGACCGCATGGCCGAAATGATGGAGCAGAAAATCGGTCATTTACGCGCCGGCGCCAACACCGCCTGGGTGCCGTCTCCAACCGCCGCAACGCTCCACGCGCTGCATTATCACCGCGAGAACGTGTTCGAGATCCAGCGTGGGCTGGGCGACATCCCTTCGCTCGACCTGCTGCTGCAGATCCCGCTGGCAGATGGCACCAATTGGTCGGAAGCCGAGGTGCGCGAGGAACTGGACAACAACGCACAGGGCCTGCTCGGCTATGTCGTGCGCTGGATCGATGCGGGTGTCGGTTGCTCCAAGGTGCCCGACATCAATGATGTCGGCTTGATGGAAGATCGCGCGACCTTGCGCATTTCTTCGCAGCACATGGCCAACTGGCTTCTGCACGGTGTCGCCAGCCGGGACCAGGTGATGGACAGCCTCAAACGCATGGCCGCCAAGGTTGACGAGCAGAACGCCGGCGACCCGTCATACGAACCGATGGATGGCAATTGGAAGACCAGCCTCGCCTTCCAGGCCGCCTGCGAACTCGTTTTCAAGGGGACCGAGCAGCCCAATGGCTATACCGAGCCACTGCTCCATCGCTGGCGGTTGGCGAAAAAGGGCGACTGATCATTTTCGGAAAAGGCCACAACGAGAAAGGGCGGCCCATCTGGCCGCCCCTTCCATCATTCTTTGCGATCATCGCTTCGGACTAGGCTTCGCCGTCCGCCATTGCCGGAGTGACGGTGACAGTCTCGCCAGCATCCGAAGTCGCCGTAAAGGTCCCGTTTTCATCGGGCTCGCTTTCTGTCCAGCACATGCGTTCGACTCCCTCTGTGGTCGGAGTGAAACACGTCTTGCCGTCAACGACTTCCCAGCTCCCCTCGGCAACGATTGTGCCGTCAGGGCCAAGATCCTGATAGGTTCCGTCGGCGTTCAAGATAGAATTGCCTGCCGGACCTTCCTCGTTCGAAACTGTATAGGTTCCCGGAGCAGTTCCATTTGCGGTGGTCATCGCCGCCGGTTCTGCAGCTACCGTTTCTTCTTCGACCTCGGCTTCTTCGACACACCCCATAAGTGCAAGCGGAGCCGCCATCAAAATTAGTTTACGCATAATCTATCCCCCTTCAACAATGCGACCGCGCGCAAACTAGCAGGGATTGTGATGGCCGCAACCGCCGCCGGCTAGAGCGAGCGGGACCGCAGGATCTTGTTGGCGCTGTCGGTCACTACTTCATATAGCTTGCCATCCCCGCCGCGCACCTGGCGGACGGTCTGACCAGCACTGTTTACGGTTTCCTTGACCACCTGGAGCCCCGAACCGGCGAGGTCGAGAACCTTGCCCTGACGCAGCAGCGAGTTGGTCAGGTTGCTGACCGTGTTGACCGTATTGTTGACCACCCCACCGGCGGTATCGACCGTGTTGTCGAGCGTGTTGCCCAGCGTTTCGATGATCTCGGGGTTCTTTTCGAGCGTCGTGAGCGTGCGTTCGACGATGGCGCGGACGTTATCGAGCCGAACGACCAGCGCGGCCTGCGCCTCGACACCCTTGATGGTCAGTTTGACATTGCCGATCGAGACGTCGGCGCCCGCGCGCAATTGGACCAGGTTGGCGACCCGCGCATCAAGCGACAGCCGCGCCTCGACATTGTCGACCTCGAGGGTGATCTCCTCGACATTGAGCTTGGGAATGTCGAGCAGGACGTCGGGCTGTTCACCAGCAGGCGTCGAACTGAGGTACTCGACCGTCGGGCTCTGGTTGCGCGATTGGGCGCGCTTCTGATCCTGCGCGGATGCGGTGGCGGGAATGGCCAGTGCGAGCGCGGCGAGGGGGAGGGCGGTGAAGCCAGCGACTTTCTTGTTCATGATCAGTCCCTTGTTGCGTTGGTCTTGTTGTCGGGGTCATCATCGTCTCTCCACGCCTGCGCCAGCGGATCGGCCAGAAACAATTCCCCGTGATATTGGATCGAAAGGTCGCGGTAGGATTTCGCTCCGGCAGGTATGGTGCGTCGGGTTTCCTGGTCCGTGCCTTCGGCTACGTCGCCCGTGAACTCGACAACCACCGGCCCCTCGCTTTCGATCTCGAGCGAGTTGATCCTCGCCTGGGCGTGGATTTCGATTGAGGGCAGATCGGCGGGTGTTGTCGAGGGCTGGAGCGAAGATGCAGCCTGGATCAGTGAGAAGATGACGAGTCCCATACCGGCTTCAAATCCCTGAGCCGTCGGCGGTTCCCGTCCTAGCGCGAAAGTAGCCGCGCCAAGGCTACGAACTCTTCGACGCTGAGGGTTTCGGCGCGGCGGGTCGGGTCGATCCCGACCTCGGCCAGCGCCTCGACCGCACCGGGCAGTCCCTTGAGGCTTTGCCGCAGCATCTTGCGGCGTTGGCCAAAAGCCGCCTCGGTCAGCTGCTCTAGCGTCTTGGCGCGCACGCCGTCGGGCATGGCCTCGGGCGTCACATGGACAATTGCGCTCATCACCTTGGGTGGCGGAGTGAAGGCGCTGCGATGGACCTTCATCGCGAGGCTCGCGGCACCGCGCCATTGGGCCAGCACGGCCAGCCGCCCATAAGCCGAGGTGCCAGCCTGCGCGACAATCCGCTGCGCCACCTCTTGTTGGAACATCAGCGTGAGCGAAGTCCATTTTGGAGGCCATGCCTCGCCCCCGAGCCAGCGCACGAACAGCGCGGTCCCGACATTATAGGGCAGGTTGGCGACCACCGCGAAGGGTTCGCCCATCAATTCGGCGTGATCGATCTTCATCGCGTCGCCTTCGATCACGCGAAGCCGGCCGGGATAGGCCTCCCCCAATTCGGCTAGCGCAGGCAGGCAGCGTGCGTCCATCTCGATTGCCGTGACGCGGGCGCCGGCCTTGAGCAGCGCGCGCGTCAGTCCGCCCGGACCGGGGCCAATCTCGAGCACCGCCTTGTCCTCGAGGTCGCCGGGGAGGGCGGCAATCCGGTCGAGCAGTTGCGCATCGAATAAAAAATTCTGTCCCAACGCCTTGGAAGCCGAGAGTCCATGGCGCGCGATGACCTCGCGCAAGGGCGGTAAATCAGCCATCGGCCCGCCGCGCGGCGCAGTGGCCGGCCATGCGAATGGCGGCGATCATCGCGCCGGGATGGGCAGATCCTTTGCCTGCGATGTCGAATGCGGTGCCATGGTCGGGGCTGGTCCGCACGATCGGCAGGCCGAGGGTGACGTTGACCCCTTGGTCGAAGTCGAGCGCCTTGACCGGGATCAGCGCCTGGTCGTGATACATGCACAGCGCAGCATCGAAGCCGGCGCGTCTGTGCGGGCTGAACAATGCATCGGCCGGATGGGGCCCGGTCGCGGTTATGCCGTCGGCCAGCAAGGCCGCAATGGCGGGCGCGATGATAGTCTGCTCTTCGTCCCCGAACTTGCCATCTTCGCCCGCATGGGGATTGAGCCCGGTTACCGCCAGGCGTGGCTGTTCAATTCCAAAATCACGCGCCAGCGCGGCAGCGACCACACGGCCCCGAGCCACGATCAGATCGGTCGATAGCCGCTCTGGAACCTCGGCCAGCGGGCAATGCACGGTCAAGGGGACTGTCCTCAGGCTGGGACCAGCCAGCATCATGACCGCTGCATCTTCGGGCAGGTCACAGGCATGGGCGAGAAATTCGGTCTGACCGGGATAGGCAAAGCCGACCTGTTCGAGCAGCCCCTTGGCGATCGGAGCGGTCACTACAGCGGCGGCATCTCCGCCGACGACGAGCGCGGTCGCTTGCTGTAAGGAGCTCCATGCCACTGCTGCCCCGATGGCATCCGGGGCGCCAGGCAGATAGTCGCCATCCGCGCCCGCCAGCACCGGCAGGGCATCGGCAAACACTTCTGCCGCTTGATGCGCGCCGGAGATTTCCTGCACCCGGGTCGCCACACCCAGCATTTCGGCGGCCTGACCCAGAACTTGTGCGCCGCCCGCAACCACGAAAGGCATCAGGCCTCCCGCCTCACGCTCATGCCACGCGCGGATGATCAGCTCCGGCCCGATTCCGGCCGGATCACCCAGCGAAAGGACGAGCGGGAGCTGGCTCAATTGTACTCGATATAGGCGTCGTTGCGCAGGTCGCGCATGTAACGAAGCGCGCGCTTTTGCACCCGTTCCGCCTCGATATCGTCGATGATCTGGTCCACCGTCGGCGCGCCGGCGTCTTCAGGATCGTCGCGGCCGCACAGCAACAGGACGCGCACGCCTTCATCGAGCGAACCGAACGGCTGGGTCGCCTGGCCGACCTGCAATTGCAGCATCGCAGGCTGGAGCTGTTCGGGCAGGTCGCGCACGGCGATCTGGTCGTTGGTGACGACTTCTGCGCCAATGGCTTCAGCCGCCCTTTCGGCGTCACCGCAGCCCTTGATCGACGAGACCATGGACTGGAAAGCCTGGAACCGCTGCGCGGCCTGGGCTTCGCTGATACCCTTGGGGAACTGAAGCGAGATCTGCTTCAGACTCAGCACAGCTTCGCGCGGGTCGGCCATCAGGATCTGCCGCTTGTCACGCAGGTAGAGAATGACCACGCCGCCGGGAATGCCGATTGGCCCGCTCAACTGGCCAGCCTGCATGGTCTGGACCGCTTCGGCCATCTGCGGCGGTAGCGTGCCGGGGCGGACGTAGCCAAGGTCACCGCCCTGGGCAGCGGTTGAGCTTTCCGAATACTGCCGCGCATAGGCGGGGAAGCTGGCCCCCTGGCGCAACTGTTCCATGATGGAACGAGCGTTCTGGATAACCTGCGCCTGCGTTTCGGCAGTGGCGGACATGTAGATTTCCATGATGTGGAATTCTTCCTGTCCCTTCGATTCCTCGAGCCGCTTGAGCACGTCGAGCGCTTCTTCTTCGGAAACGTTGATGAACGGGCGGATCATCCGTCCAATCAGGCGAGACCAGGCATATTCACCCTGGATCTGTCGCTTGAGCGAAGCGGGGGAGGAACCGATCGACACCAGATAAGCGTCCATCGCTTCGACATCGCCGCCGAAATTCTGCGCCGCCAGTGTCTTGTAGCGCTGGTCGACTTCGGCTGCGCTGACAGTGATTTCCTGGTCGGCCGCGGCCTGAACCTGCAAGGTCTCGTCGATCAGATTGCGAAGCACTCGCATCCGCAATTGGATCAATTCGGCTTCCCCGATCTGCCCTTGTGCAGAGGCGAGAACCATATTGGTGCGATGATCGACATCGGTCCCGGTAATTACCGTGCCGTTGACGACGGCTGTTGCCTTGCGGACGTTGGGGTCGGTCTCACCGAAGAGCGAGAAGTTCTCCGGAATGCCCAAGGGATTGGGAGCGGCTGCCGGCGCGGCCTCAACCTCGCCATCTTGCTCCTGCGCGGCTTGCGCTTGCAGGGCGATCGGAGAAACGGCCAAGCCGATGGTAGCCGAAACGGCCGCCATGCGAGCGGAAAATCTGGAAACGGTGGTTGTGATCACGGTCGATCCTGTCTTGCACTCCAAGCGCCGGGTCACGGCATCGCGGAGCATGTCTTGTTCGGTTATGCCGATTGGCAGGAAATGGCTTAACCGTGGCTGAGTGAGCGCAACTAGCGTGTTTGGGCCCGCAAGCCAATCGTGCTGTTGGCGCAAGTGAAAACTCAGCGGAACCCGAGGTTGCGTAAGGAGAAATAGACCTGGAAGGTGTCGCCGCGCTGGGCATCGCCCTGGTCGACGTAATCGCGCCGCCAGGTAAAACCGAATTCGAGACAGTCGTCCTGATAGGCCACGCCCAGCCGCGTTCGCAACGGCTGGAAGCCATCGGAACTAAGTGTCGGATCCTCGTTGCGGTCGGTCAGGTTAAATACCCCGGCGCCGAACAATGACCAGTAATCGGCAAAGGCGACGCGGGTCGCGACGCGCACTTCCTCGCGGTCCTGCAAGTCCTCTATCCCGAGCGCGATATCGCGGTCGAGCCGGAGGTAGCCGACCTCGACGTAGGTCCGGCGGCTGCCGACGGTCGCATCGAACTCGTTGCGGCGAATGGCGAGATTGTCCTTGTCGAGCCGGTATCGGTGGGTGACCGATACGAAGTCCTTGAACCGCACCTCCGTCCGTCCGACCAGGTCCGACAGTCTTTCCGACAGGCCGGTACCATCAATCAGCACATCGGGATCCTTGTCGAGCCGGTAGGACTGGCCGAGCGTGGTCTTGACCCGCCAGCCTGGCCGCGTCAGCTCCCAGTCGAAACCATAGGTGACGCGCAAGCCGTCCTCGATCCGGTCGTACCCGGGGAAGCGGTTGAGCGCGAACAGGTTCGAATCTTCCAGGTCGATCGCGCGTGCGTCCTCGTTGGGAATGGCGAGGTTCTTGGTCTCGGGGCTGGCGACCACCTGCACGCGCGGAGTGAATATCTGCAATCCGCCCAGCGCGGGCCCTGCCAGCGGCCATTGCAGGTCGGCAGCGGCCAAGACTACACCGCGCGTTTCCCAGCCCGGATTACCACGGTAGATAGCGGTGTCCGTCAGCAGGTTCTCGTCCGAGTGGTAGACATCGCCGCGCGACAGCGCGGTCAGTTGCAGCACCTGGCCCATCGGGGTGATCTTGCGCAAGTCCCAGCGTGCGCTGGCGAAGGCGCGCTGGGTATCCTGACCCACGTCGCGCGTAATCGCCATTGTATTGGCCTGGAACTGGAACTTTCCGCCCAGCCACGGATCGTCGATCCGCCGGCGATAATCGATTACCGGCAGCGCGATC
This sequence comes from Qipengyuania sp. CAU 1752, assembly GCF_054482615.1. Taxonomy (NCBI): domain Bacteria; kingdom Pseudomonadati; phylum Pseudomonadota; class Alphaproteobacteria; order Sphingomonadales; family Erythrobacteraceae; genus Qipengyuania; species Qipengyuania sp. CAU 1752. The sequence goes on from NZ_JBTLRE010000001.1 coordinate 1,082,505, forward strand.
GGCACCTGCCCCTGTTCCTGGTTCAACCGCAGCGTCTGGGTGGCATAGCCGGCAATTTGCAGATAGCTGTCGGTATCGACCCGTTCCAGCTGCGCGATTGAGCGCAGGCGGTCGTCACGGCTGATATCGTAGCGGCGCAGAAAGGTACGATCGCTAGCGATGCGGATGGAGGTGTCGAGGCTCCAGTGCTCGTCGAACTGGAACCGGCCATTGGCGAACAGGTAGCCGCGAAAATCCTGCTCGCTGGTGGCGATGCCGGTGAAGTCTGCAATGCGGCGAGAGTGGGTCCCGTAGGCGGTAACCTGGTAGGCGCCCTGCTCGGTCAGGTGCCGCCACTTGGCCGACGCCATCGGCGGTGCATCGGTATAGACAAAAGCACCCAGCGTGAGGTCCTTGTTGTCGGCCACGCGGTAATAATACTCGCCCGACAGCTCGAGCCCGTTGGATTCGGAGATCCGGATATCGGGGATGAGAAAGCCCGATATGGCGCCGCCATCGGTGCGGATCGATAGGCCCGGCAACGGCAGCAGGCGGGCTCCGAACAATTCGAGATAGGCGTCGCGAAATCGGACCTGCCGCTTCACCGGATCGTAGATTACTCGCTCGGCGGTGATGCGCCAGCTCGGCTTCTTGTCACAGCCTTCGGGGGTCGTGACCGCACAACCGCTGTAGGCCGCGTGGTTGAGCACGACCGTGCCGTCCTCGCTCCGCTCGCCCGATTCTGCCGCGAGACGCCCACCTTCGCGCAATGCCAGCAGCAAATCGTTCATGGCGCCAGCTTCGAACTTGTCGGTTAACTCCAGCTCGCTGGCATAGATCTGGTTGCCGTCGGCATCGACGAAGCGAACATTACCGCTGGCACGGATCACGCCGGCCTGGCGATCCCATTGCACCTTATCTGCGCGGACCGACTGGTCATCGCCACGCAAGACAACATTGCCGGTCGCAGTCAGGATGTCCGCGTCCGAATCATAGGCGACGCCGTCGGCCTCGAATTCGATTTCGTCGGGTACGGACAGGTTCTCGCCGATGGTCCCTGTTTCCGGGTCGTCCGCGCTTTGGTCCTGCTGGATCAGCGCGGGTGCCTGCGCGTCGGCACTCTCCTGCGCGAGTCCAGGCGCGCTTGCCAGCACAAGCCACGCGAGCGCCAACGACCCTGCGCCGGCGCGGTATCTTGAGAGACAAGTGCGGTGCTGGGCGGGAAGCGGGGCCGGGAGCATGGCTTGCCTATTGCACCAAGCACTCCTAATCGCAATCGCACTTACGCGCTGCCGCGCATCGTTTTTTCGATGGCGGCCGCATCGGCCATCTGTCCCCTTGCGGAGTATCCATGAAAATCACCTTTGCCGACGCCGTTCCAGCAGCAGCGGGCCTTGTCGCCCATATTGCCAACCGCGGTTCGATGCCTGAAGGCCTCGAAACCGTCCTTGCCGAAGGCGCCAAGGCCGCGCGATTCAAGGGCTCGGTAGGGCAGGTATTCGAAGGCTTTGTTGCGCGCGGTGAGAAGATCGTGCGGGTCGCGATCGCCGGTGCAGGTGAGGCTGATGCCGAGAAGCGCACGACCCACCTGGAAAAGGCAGGGGCAGCCTTGGCGGCGAAATACCTGACTTCGGGCGAGAAGATTATCGTCCTCGATGTGTCGGGTTCAGGGCTTGATGCCGGGGCTCTTACTTCGGTCCTTCTTGGCCTGCGCCTGCGCAGTTGGCGACACGATTCCTATCGCACCAAGATGAAGGACGATCAGAAGAAGACGCTTTCTGCGGTCACGGTCGTCGGAGCGCCCGTTGGCACCGAGGCAGCGTGGGAAATTGAATCTGCGCTGTGCGATGGCATTGAATTTGCCCGCGAACTGATCGCCGAGCCGGCCAACATGCTCTATCCGGAAACCTTCGTCGAACGCTGCCGGACCGCGCTTGAAGGCACCGGTATCGAAATCATCGCCATGGACGAGGCGGAGATGGAGAAGCACGGGATGGGCGCGCTGCTCGGTGTCGGACTCGGCTCCGAATGCGAATCGCGGCTGCTGTGCATGAAGTGGAACGGCGGCGAGGCGGGCCAGCGCCCGATGGCCTTTGTTGGCAAGGGCGTGACCTTTGATACCGGTGGTATCTCGATCAAGCCGGGTCCGGGCATGTGGGACATGAAATGGGACATGGGCGGCGCGGCGGCGGTGGCCGGCGGTATGGTCGCGCTGGCCAAGCGCGGGGCCAAGGCCAATGTGGTCGGCATCTGCGGGCTGGTCGAGAACATGCCCGATGGCCGTGCCCAGCGCCCGGGCGATATCGTCACCTCGATGTCGGGCCAGACCATTGAAGTGCTCAATACCGATGCCGAGGGACGGCTGGTGCTATGCGATGCGCTGACCTGGACGCAAAAGGAGTTCGATCCCGTCGCGGTGGTCGATTTTGCCACACTGACCGGGGCCATGATCATCGCGCTGGGCAACGAGTATGGCGGCATCTTTGCCAATGACGATGATCTGGCCGATGCGCTCATGGCGGCTGGCCAGGCCAGCGGAGACAAGCTGTGGCGTTTCCCGCTTGCCCCGGCCTATGACAAGCTGATCGACAGCCCCATTGCGGATATGAAGAATATCGGCGGGCGCGGAGCCGGCTCGATCACGGCGGCACAGTTCCTGCAGCGGTTTATCGACAAGGACCGTCCGTGGGCACATTGCGACATCGCCGGGATGGTGTTCGACGAGAAGCCGGGCCAGACCTGGGGCAAGGGCGCAACCGGCTACGGCGTGCGCATTATCGACCGCTACGTACGCGACGTCCTCGAGGGTTAGGGCATCGTTTTTGGGGAAGATGCGCAAGAAGGGCGACCTGCCGCAGAAAATCTGCGCGTCTTGCGGTCTGCCCTTCGCCTGGCGCAAGAAGTGGGAACGGGACTGGGACAGCGTGAAATACTGTTCCGATCGATGCCGTCGCACAAAAGCTGGTGAACCGGGGGCGGGTGACGCGGGATGAAGGTCGATTTCTGGCAATTGTCGCGCGATCCGGCCGAAAAAGTTGTGCCGATGATCGCCGCGCGCGTGCTCGATGAGGGCGAACGCCTGCTAGTGGTATCGGCCGACGAGGCTCAGCGAAAGGCCATTTCCAAGGCATTGTGGGATGCCGATGCGGGGAAGTTCCTAGCCAATGGCAATGCCGATGACCCCCACGCTGCACGCCAGCCGATTCTGCTGTCCGACCGCTGCGAGGGAGCGAACGGGGCCACCCATGTGATCTTCGCCGATGGAAAGTGGCAGGAGCCGCAAGGGTTTGCGCGGGCCTTCCTGCTGTTCGACGAAGCCACGCTGGAGGCGGCCCGCGGCGTCTGGCGGACGCTTGACGGGACGGAAGGGCTCGAACGTTCGTTCTTCCGCCAGGACGCCGGCAAGTGGACCCGCATCGCCTGACCCCCTTGCGCTTCGCTCCCAGGGAGCGAATGATGGAGGTGCAAATGGGGAGGAACACCATGCAACAGCGACTGGCGCTAGCCGCCGCGGTCCTGGCACTGTCAGCTTGCGGTTCGGAAAGATCCGGTACCTTCGAAACCGAAGACGGCGGCGATGGAGTCTATTCAATCGATCCAGCCACGGGCGAGAGTTCTGCCAAGATCACCACTGACGAGGGAACCGCGAGTTTTCGTAGCGGCGCCAATGTGAAGGCGGACCTGCCCGCCGGGTGGTCAATCTATCCCGGTGCCGAAGTCATCTCGGCCACCAATATTGACGGTGTCGAAGGCAAGGGCACCATGGTCACGATGGAAAGCGATGATTCAGTTGATGACCTGATCGCCCATTACCGCAGTCAGGCGCAAAAGGCTGGCCTCGAGATCAAGATGGAAATGACCGTCGACAAGGGCCGGATTATCGCTGGAACTTCCAGGGATGGCCGGCAATTTTCGCTCAACGTCACCACCGATACCGAATCCGGCAAGGCGCAGGCGCAATTGATGGTCGCAAGCAACCTGGGTGGCTAGTCGGCGGGGTGTCCGCCCCGAGGGTGCGAGATAACTGGCGGCTTGCCGGGTGCGCCGGGTGCCGCTAAGGGCGCGCGCAACTCTATTGCCCCCCAAATCTTGCACGAAGGATACACCCATGGCGGTTACCCGCACCTTTTCGATCATCAAGCCCGACGCTACCCGCCGCAACCTGACTGGCGCGGTCACCAAGATGCTGGAAGACGCCGGTCTGCGCGTTGTCGCTTCCAAGCGCATCCACATGACCCGCGAACAGGCCGAAGGCTTCTACGCGGTCCACAAGGAACGGCCCTTCTTCGGTGAACTGGTCGATTTCATGATCAGCGGCCCGGTTGTCGTCCAGGTCCTTGAAGGTGAAGACGCCGTAAAGCGAAATCGTGACATCATGGGCGCCACCAATCCGGCCGACGCAGCCGAAGGCACGATCCGCAAGGCCCACGCCGAATCGATCGAAGCCAACACCGTCCACGGTTCGGACAGCGAAGAGAACGCCAGGATCGAGATCGACTTCTTCTTCAACGAAGACGAAATCGTCGGCTAAGCAGCGCCGACCTGCAAGTCAGAAAAACCCGCCTGAGCGATCCGGCGGGTTTTTCTTTGTCTGGAGACGGTCCGTGGGCTGCCCGTCAGCTCTTGGCATACCCAGTGCCCGGTGAAAGCGTCGTCAGGTGGGTGGAAAGCTGACATTGGTTAGGAAGCTCGTCGGGATCTATGCCGAACCTTCCATAAAAGCGCGAGACAGATGCACAGCAGCCCAGCGACGAGAGTGACCTTCGTCTCCCAGAACGCGTGGCCAAAGACCGCTTGGTCAAGCCGCATGGGGGCCGACGCTTTCGAACCGTAGCGTCGCTCGATACGCTCCTGCCGCTGTTCCAGAGGAATGTTAGGGTTCAGTTGGACCATCTTTGCGCCAGTCGGTTGCATCGCAGCCACTATGTCTGGCCAATATCGATCAGTCACCGCAACGAAGATGGTAGTTTGCGACAGAGAACCCCGAGAAATTGTCGGCGCGATCTTTGCTATCGTCCTTGCCAAGTTTGGCTCCGAAAGCGTGGCCAAGGCGACCACGCCGCTAAGTGGTTCGGCCAAGTCGTCCCGAACCCAAGTTTCTGACTCTGCATAATCAGGCTCGTTCGGGGACCGCAGGACGGTCGTGGATGGCGTCACGTCATCGCCGATTAGGCGGGCGACCGCCTCGCGCAGATAAATATGCCAATGCCGTTCGGTGTTCTCTCTGGGCCCCAACAATGGAGCGAGAAAGACTTCCCTGGCGGCGCGAGCCTCAGCAATTCGGGCGGCACGAACAGAACCGGCGACGTCAGCCGCTTTTTTCCAGGCAGCAGAATTGAGAGGTGATACCGAGCCATCAGCGAGGCGGATCGCAAAATCGACGGTCCTAGGTGAAGACGAAAAGTCTTCCGATGGAACGATCACAGGTATTACCACATGCCGGCCATCTTGAGAGAAGCGCGGATCGCCGCGCCAACGTATGGAACTAACGGAATGGGGCAATGCCTCAATGTAATCGGCCGGAACTATATCATCGAGAGCGAGCCTAGCTATACGCTCGCCCTTTGAACCGTAGATCGCCACGACATTTGGTCCATGCCCGACGCCATGCCAGTCGTCGAACGTAACGAGATAGGCTCCGTCGTCCCGAACAATTGCCTCGACCGGTGCGACATCATTCGCCAATGGTGCCTTCCAAGCCACTGCCCAACGCCCACTTAGCTTGCGTTCCAGCGTAGCATTGGCAGCGTTTGAGCCCGATTGCTTTTGGCCCGCTGGTTCGACGCCCTCCACCTTGTCCTCGAAATAAGCCATTTGGCTATCCAGGTCACGTGGCGTGATAATCGCGCGGGCATTACCTTCAGACGACGTGTAGGTTACTACGGTTGGAAGCCCCCAGCTATCCGCGCGCAAGGGGCCTCCAAAAAAGCTGGTCACCAGTAAAAGAACGCCCAGGAGCCGCAGAAAGCTCCACACCGGTAACGTTGATCTCCCTCGCTCACGAGCTGTCATATTGAGCAGATTAGCGACGGCCTTTGTGGCATGCAATATGCGCCGGTGCGGAACGTCGGCAAACGGGTCGTTAGCAGAACGTCTGAATTGCGCGTTCCGGGTCCCGATTCCAGCCAGTCCGCAATCGGCCCAAATCACGCTGGTAGCGCTTGTTCGCAGGTGGACGGAAAGGACAATCCGAACCTGTGTCTTCACGAGTCCGGGGACTTGGGCTCAATCAAGGAGTAAGGACACCAGAATGACGAGGCTGATCTTGTTCAACAAGCCCTTTGAGGTTCTGTCCCAGTTCACCGATCGCGGATCGGAAACGGCTCGTTCTACTCTGTCGGATTTCATCCGTTTGAAAGGTGTATATCCGGCAGGTCGTCTTGATCGAGATAGTGAAGGATTGCTGCTGCTGTGCGACGATGGCCGCCTGCAAGCGCGGATTTCCGATCCACGGTTCAAGATGCCAAAGACCTACCTCGTGCAAGTCGAAGGCGACCCGCAAGAGCAAGATCTCGACCTGCTGAGGGAAGGCGTTCGCCTGAAGGACGGGGTCACCAGACCGGCCGAGGTCGACCGCATTGCAGAGCCTCATCTGTGGCCCCGCAATCCGCCGATACGCCAGCGCAAGACCATCCCGGACAGCTGGTTGAGAATAACCATCCGGGAAGGGCGGAACCGACAAGTGCGCAGGATGACTGCAGCGGTGGGGTATCCCACTTTGAGGCTGGTTCGATGGTCCATAGGCGACTGGACCGTCGAAGGGATCAGCCCAGGGCAATGGCAAGAAGCATCTGTCTAGGTTCGGCGGCCTTACGCCGCTCTACGCAAAGTCACTGATCTTGCAGATCGAATGCGACGCTTCCCTGGTTGATAAGCTCGGCGATCAGATTCAGCGTTGAAACTGAACTGCCGGAGGACACCGTGAGCCGGGCCTCCGCGCAAAGCCTTTCTGCAAATACGGTTTCCTCGTCTGTGCAGGCAAAAGATTCCCCGTCGACGAACAGCAGGATTGTCGATGGTGTTTCGCGGACGAAGGAAAAACGGCTGGCAGGATTGCGGATGAGGGGTACGCCCTCCGCAACGCTCTGCCTGATGTCATCAACGTCTGCCGGAGTTTCCGGTCGCCAATCGATGTCCGGGTTCTTCGGAGTTGTATTGTATCGCCCGAACCACCGCACGAAACTGCTGCGATCAAGCATCTTCTCGGTCACCATGGCGTGCAGCCGTGCGATAGCCTCCGAACCGATTTCGCCTGGATTATCCTGCTCGGTCAGTTGCGGATCGACATATCGATCCTGGTCTTGGAAACTGTCTGCCAGGTCTTCTGCCCAGCTCTCCACCAGCTCGGCGCGCGAAGGCGCGCGGAAGCCGATCGAGTATGTCATGCAATCATCCCCGATCGCGGTGCCCCGATGCGCAATCCGAGGTGGGACATACAGAATATCGCCCGTCTCAAGAATCCACTCATCAGTGGGACGAAAGTCCGCGAGCAATTGCAAGTTGGAGTGCGGCAGCAGCTCACTACTCTCGTCGCATAAGCCGCCCAGTTCCCAGCGGCGCCTGCCAAGGCCTTGCACCAGGAACACGTCATAATGATCGAAATGTGCGCCGACCCCGCCGCCATCCACGGCATAGCTCACCATGACATCGTCGATCCGCCAATTCGGTATGAAACGGAAGCAATCGAGCAGGGCTGCGACAGACGGAACATGATGATCGACCGCCTGGACAAGCAGCGTCCATGGGTCTTTGCCTTGCCGCTCAAAGCGGTCTTCAGGCAAGGGCCCATGCTCCAATTCCCACTCGGGGTCGCTTTGCGTAATCAAGCGAGACTCGACATCGGCCTCGCAAGCCAGGCCCGCCAGCTCGTCGGGATCGACCGGGTTTGACCAGGAATTCCACGGGGACTTGATCAATAGCGGCTTTTTTTGCCAGTATTCTTTTAGGAACGTCGCAGCATCGAAATCTTCCAGATGCATCGATGCGTGTGTCACTTGCGGCTTTTGCGAGCAGCGTAGCGAGCATCGCGGGCAGCTTTCTTTTCCGCCTCGGAGCGTTTCGGCGGGTCGGCTTTAGCGCGTTCCTGCTTGGCCTCCGCCCGCTTCTCCCGCGCGAGGCGCTGCTTTTCCTGCCTTGCTTCACGAGCAGCGGTGCGCTTTTCCTCGGCTTTGGCTTCGCGTTCCACCCGCCGAGCGGCTTTGGCGGCCATTTCGGCTTCGTCAGGCTTGGGCGCTGCCTTCATCCTGTCCAGAGCCTTTTTCTTCGCTTCGGAAGATGCAGCCGCTCTGTCCTGGTGACTTGGTACCTTGTAACCCTTCATCGACATTCACTCCAGTTGGTGCGCGGATAGATGGACAGCGCTTTTGCGTGGCGATTGAAAAACCGGCCATGACCTAGGTATCGAAGTCCGGCGGCAACCAGCGATCCACGCCTCTCAACCGTCCCTCAATCGAGGGTCATCCCTCTGGCCTCGAAAGCGACGATTGGCCAGTCGATTCACAAAATCACTTCGTGATCAGCGTCTCTGAATTCCCGCAATTGGGTCGTTAGCAGGCGTCAAAATTCATCCGCCACATCCTGCAGCTCGGTCAGCCGCTTGGGCGCGACGCTGCGCCAACTCCGTTCTAGCCAGTATTGGACCTGTGACCAATCGCAGTCCGGCCGGTTGAGGATCACGCCGACCCAGCCGCTCGCCCCGTAATAGGCGGGCTTGTAGAAAGCGTGCGGGTCGCGCTCGACCAGTTCGGCCAGCTCGTCCGGTCCGCTGGTCTTGGCAAGCAGCGCGATATGCTGCTCGCCGTGATGCTGGTCGCTGAAATAGGCGAAGTACTTGCCGCTCTTGCCGCCTGTTCGCCAGCCCGGCGCGCCGTGGCTGGGGCGCTCCTCGGTTTCGGGCAGGGCAAGCGCACGCTTGCGAACCTCGCCCAGCAACCAATCGCGGTTGTAGGGACGAGTGATGAAGTCGGCCAGCACGCGCGGATAAAGTTGGTGTTCGGCAATCTTGACCCGGTAGGCGAGCGTTTCGGACGTATCGCCAGGCATGATCGCGACCTTGCACTGTCCTAGCACTTCGCCGCCATCCAGCTCGCCGGTGACCAGGTGGACCGAGGCACCACATTCCGCGTCACCTGCCTCCAGCGCGCGCTCATGCGTGCGCAGTCCCTTGTACTTGGGAAGCAGCGAGGGGTGGATATTGAGCATCTTGCCCCGCCATTGCGCGACCATTTCGTCGGATAGTATCCGCATGTAACCGGCCAAAGCGATGAAATCGGTATTGGCCTGCCGGATCGCTTCGTTCATCGCCGCATCGTGGTCCTCGCGACTCATCCCCTTGTGACTGAGCGCGAAGGTGGGAATGCCCTCCGCTTCGGCCATCGACAGGCCTCGGGCATCGGGATCGTTGCTCGCCACCAGCACGATTTCATAAGGCGCGTCGGGCAGGCGGCTGGCATAAAGTAGCGCGCCCATATTGGTACCCGCGCCCGAGATAAGGACTGCGACCCGGGCGAGGGAGTGGTCAGCCGTGATGGCTCGCCTCCCAATCGGCCATGGCCGACCAGGTTCCGGAGGACCCGCGCACGGTGCAGCCCTTTTCGCCCGCCTCGATCGCACCGATCCGCAGTACCGTCTCGCCAGCCTGTTCGAGCTGCGATGTGACGGTATCGACCTTGTCCGGCGCCACCGCCAGCACCATGCCGACGCCGCAGTTGAAGGTGCGCGCCATTTCGCCCGGCTCGATGCCGCCTTGCGCCTGCAGGAATGCCATCAGCCGTGGCTGCTCCCACCCATCGGCATCGACAACCGCGTGCGCGCCCTGCGGCAATACTCGCGGGATATTCTCGAGCAGGCCGCCGCCGGTAATATGCGCTAGCGCATCGATATTGCCCGAACGCACCACGGGCAGCAGGGGGGCGACATATATGCGAGTCGGTTCGAGCAAATGGTCGATCAACAGGCGATCGGCATCGAACAGCGCGGGACGGTCGAGTTTCCAGCCTTTGTCCGCCGCCAGCCGGCGAACCAGCGAATAGCCGTTTGAATGGACACCGGAGGACGCCAGTCCGAGCAAGACATGGCCTGGGGCTACTCGCTCGCCGGTCAATTGCTCGCCGCGTTCGACCGCGCCGACACAAAAGCCGGCTAGATCATAATCGCCCGAGGCATACATGCCGGGCATTTCTGCCGTTTCCCCGCCGATCAACGCGCAGCCGGCCTGTTTGCAGCCATCTGCGATCCCGGCGATTACCCGTTCCGCGACGCCGTTCTCCAACTTGCCGGTAGCAAAATAATCGAGGAAAAACAGCGGCTCTGCACCCTGCACGATCAAGTCGTTGACGCACATGGCGACCAGGTCCACGCCTACTCCGTCATGCCGGTCGTGGCCGATGGCGAGCTTGAGCTTGGTGCCGACACCGTCATTGCCAGCCACCAGCAGCGGATCCTTGTAACCGGCGGCGCGGGGATCGAAGAAGCCCCCGAATCCTCCGATTTCACCATCCGCCCCAGGGCGCATGGTGGCCTTTACCAGCGGTCCGATCGCCTTCACCAGCGCGTTACCGGCGTCGATCGACACCCCGGCATCGGCATAGGTATACCCTGTTTTTCCAGAACTATCCGCAGACATGGACCCGCCTTTACTCTTTCGCGCTTGGAATCACACGGGGGTTTAGGCAAAAGGCGCTTGGTTTTCCCCGATGGCACTGATCGCAACCCTTCCACGCACCCTGCCGCACGCACTGTTCGCGGGCTCTCGTCCTGCGACCATCGTGTTGCTGGCCATGCTTGCTACGCTCGGCATCGGACTGGGCTTCGCCACCGCGCAGGTCGATGGCGACCGCGGCATACCGGTGGTCACCGCTTCGAGCGATATTGACGTTTCCGGGGTCGAGGTGGACGTCACCGCAGCGACCGATTCCGAAGCGCGTCTCAAGGGGTGGAGCGAGGCGTTGCGCAAGGCCTGGGCCCGGCTGGACGGTCCGAGTATGCCCGACAGCCAGTTGCAATCGCTGGTTTCGGCAGTGGTCATCGAAAACGAGAATATCGGGGCCGGACGCTATATCGCCACGCTGGGCGTAATCTTCGATCGCCAGCGCGCCAGCCGGTATCTGGGCAGCGGGGGCCAGCAGGCACGCTCGGCCCCGATGTTGACGATCCCGGTCACCATCACCGGCGGCACGGCGATGGTCTATGAACAGCGCAATGCGTGGCAGCAGGCCTGGGCGGAATACCAGTCAGGCTCAAGCCGCATCGATTATGTCCGCCCCTCGGGTGCGGGCAGCGATTCGTTGCTGGTCACCTATGGCCAGATCTCGCGCCGCAGCCGGGCATGGTGGAACACCTTGCTTGACCAGTTTGGTGCCGCCGATGTTCTCGTCCCCATCGCCAAGCTCGATTACCAATATCCTGGTGGCCCGGTCACCGGCACATTCGTTGCCCGCTATGGTCCGGACAACACTTATCTCGGCAGTTTCCGGCTGCGGGTTGATTCGCCAGACGGTATCCCGAAAATGTTCGGGCAAGCGGTGAAGCGCTTCGACGAGGTGTTCGAAAAGGCCCTGTCGGACGGCAAGCTGCGCCCCGATCCAACCCTCAACCAGCGTGATGGAGCCATCGATCCCATGCTGCAGCGCTTGATCGAGGCTGGTCGCGCCGCAGTTGCGCGCGACGAGGCGCGGGCCGCCGCCAATTCGCGCAGCGACAGCGAAGCGGGCAGTTCGACGACTACACCGACGCCCGAACCGACGACCAGCCAACCGACGACTGCTGGCAACTTCGTGGTCCAATTCGTGACCCCGGATGCCGGCGCTTTCGACGCAACGCTATCGGGCGTCCGCGCAACTCCCGGCGTGCGCGCCGTGGCCACCAGCAGCGTCGGCATCGGCGGGACTTCGGTGATGCAGGTCAGCTATTCCGGTACGCTCGAGCAATTGGCGGGCGCTCTGAGGGCGCGCGGTTTCACCGTGACGCAGGGCAGCAACGCGCTCCGCATCAGCCGCTAGGACGCAGGCGATGGCCCGCCCTTCCCAGATCGCCTTGCCGCTGGAACGTGGACTGCCGGCCGATCCTTCCTCAATCGTGGTCGGCAATGCCAATGCCCGCCTGATCGAATCATTGTCGGAGCCAGCCGCCTGGCCATTTGGCACCGCCGTCCTGATGGGGCCGCCGCGGTCGGGCAAATCGCTGCTTGGCCGATGGCTCGCCGGAACTGGCAAGGCGAGCGTGATCGACGGCGCCGACGCGCATGATGAAACCGAACTTTTCCACCGTTGGAACCGGGCGCAGGAAAGCGGAGAAAAGCTACTGCTGATTGCGGACGGGGAAGGGTGGGATCTTGCGCTTCCGGACCTTGCTTCGCGGCTCGGGGCGGCCTTGCACCTGCAAATCGGTTCGCCCGACGATGCCATGGTCGGGCAACTCATCCTCAGCCATGCCTCCCGCCGCGGTCTTGTTCTGGGCGAAGATGCACTTACCTATCTCGTTCCGCGCAGCTCGCGCAGCTTTGTCGAAATCGAGAAACTGGTCGAGAACATTGACCGGCTGAGCCTCGAACGCAAAGTCGCACCGACGCTGGGAATTTGGCGCGACGCGCTCGAAGCTGTACAAGGTCCGGAGCAGGCACGCTTGCTATAGGGCCGCAAAAGTGGGAGAATCCCGCCATATGTTCAAGGGTCTTGCCAGTTACCTGGACTCTATCCACCAACGCGATCCCGCGCCGCGGACCCGTTGGGAGATCCTGCTTTACCCAGGCGTCCTGGCGGTTGGCATGCATCGCCTGGCGCATTGGCTGTTCGAAGCGCGGATGTATTTCCTCGCTCGCTTCGTGAACCATCTCAGCCGGTTCTTGACCGCGATCGACATCCATCCGGGCGCGAAGATCGGCAAAAACTTCTTTATCGACCACGGTTTTACCGTCATCGGCGAAACGGCGGAAATCGGCGATAATGTGACCATTTATCAATGCGTAACGCTGGGCGGGACCAATCCTGCTAACGGTATCGGAGGCAAGCGCCATCCGACCGTCGGGGACAATGTGATTATCGGCTCGGGTGCGCAGGTTATCGGTCCAATCACCATCGGCACCCGCGCGCGGATCGGCGCCAATGCGGTCGTTACCGACGACGTGCCCGAGGGCGCGACGATGATCGGCCTCAAAGCCCGCTCGACATTGGTCCCGGCAGAGGACTGGCTGCGCGAATTCATCCCCTATGGTACCCCGTGTGACGAGCCGTGCGAGGAACTGGTCACTGATGGTACCCGGCGGGTGGTAGCGCTGGAGGCGGAACTGGCCAGCCTGCGGGAAGAGGTCGAGGCGCTCAAGGAAGCGCGCCAGGAGCCTGCCTCGCGCCGCAGCGGGACCGATAGCTGATGACGCCACTGCCAGGCGATAAGATTGTCGCCTTTCCCGGCCGTAGGCCCAGCCAAATCGGTTTCGCGCGGGACGAGTTGCAACGCATCCTCGATCTTTACGGCCGCATGGTCGCAGCCGGCGAATGGCGCGACTACGCGATGGATTTCACCCGTGACGTGGCGATTTTCGATGCCTTTCGTCGCGCCGCCGAACGCCCTCACGCCCGACTAGAAAAGCGCCCCGCGTTGCGTAATCGGCAGGGCATGTGGACACTGTTCGGCGAACACGGGCAGGTGCTTAAACGCGGGCATGAATTGGCCGGTGTATTGGCGCCGATGGAACGGCGCCTGCTCAAGAGCGTCGAGCGCTAGGTCGCGACAGTTTCGGCCGGGAAGCTGACCGCCGCAACTGGCAGCCTTTCCTGCAGGCCAGCCGGCAGGTTCTGCACCAGCCGCGAACGGATCGGGCTCCAGAAGGCGCTGAGCGAGAGCAGTGCCGAACCGATGACCAGTGCGGTCAGCGCGAAGTTTAGTTCCACAGCGCCGAATTCGTCAAACAGGAAGGTCAGCGCCGCCAGCACGTAGGCCAGCGCCGAAACCAGCAATGCGCGGCGGTCGATCGCCAACGCGACGAGGCCGAACAGTACATAGACCGCCAGCACGCCGAACGCGCCCCCGATGCCGATCGATCCGCCATCGGTCACGCCGAGCGTGTGGAATATCGGATGCGCGATCATCGGTGCGGCCAACAGGTGCAGCCAGAAAGCGACATCGGCCCGCCGCGTGTTGCGTTCGCGGTCGCTCATGTCCCAACGCATTGCCCAGGCGAAAATGGCGAGCCCGGCAGCGAACACCAGGATCATCAGGATGGCGGCACTATTGTCGAACCGTTCCGGCCCGACGGCGGCAAACACCAGCGCTATCAGGGTCACGGCAACCGCCGCGGCTCCTGCAGCTACAGTGATCGGCACCATAAAGCGCTTGTAATGCAACCAGGCGCCCGCGGCGGCCACGAGGCCCGACACGGCGACCAGTACCGCCCCGACGCGGCCCATCTCGCCATCGGCGGACATGAGGGCCAGCGAGAGGCCGAAACTGGCAGCGAAAACACCCCCGACGAAAGCCACCAGCAGCAGAATGCTGGGCAAAGCCATGCGCCTCTTGCGGGTGAAGAACTCGGCCAGCATCCAGGCGGTGATGGATACCGCCAGTCCGGCCAGTGCCATTTGTACGCCATTGCGCAGCATGCTGGCAGATTGCCAGGCTTGCCGTTCGGCTTCGCCTGCAGTGTCCCAGTTGGGAAGCACAGCCTGTGCGATCAATCCGCCACCAATAGCCTGCCCGATAGCGCCCGCTGCCAGCAGCATGATGACCACGCCGATGGCGACGAAGATGTCGTTGAAGCTGTTGACGAGGCGGAAATGCTCTTCGTCGGTAACGGGCCGTTCACGGATTGTGACAACGTGGGCGCGCAGCGCGTTGGCCGCATCCTGGCTCAGCGCACCAGCGGCGACTGCCGAATTGATTTCTTCCTGAGAATACACCGGGTTTTCCCTCTCATTTAGGGTCGGGAATAAGCCCGGTGTATTACACTGTCAATACAGCGGCGGGGTTATCCCCGCGTGCTGTCCGGCCCGCTACCAACCACTTTCTGCATAGCGGTCAGGATTGCACCCGATTGCTCGTTGCCGCTCTGCGGCGCCTTGAGGTTGGAGAAATCGCTGATCTTGTCCCAATTGGCAGCGAAACCTTCGACCGTGCGTTCACCCTCGGGCAGCCAGACGGCATCGTTCATAACGGTCCAGGCCGAGTGATAACCACCCCCGCCAGCGCCTACGATGGCATTGGTCGGCGCATCTTCGCTGACCAGGAACAGTGCGGCCGGGACCACATTGACCGGATCGAACAGCTTGAACGCTTCTTCGGGGAACAGGTCCTCGGTCATGCGCGTACCGGCGACCGGGCTGAGCGTGTTGACCTTGATGTTGTACTTCGCGCCTTCGAGCTGGAGCGTCTTGGTCAGGCCAGCCAGGCCCAGCTTGGCGGCGCCGTAATTGGCCTGGCCGAAATTGCCGAACAGCCCGGTCGAGCTGGCCGTCATCAGGACGCGGCCATAGGCCTGCTCGCGGAAGGTCTCCCAAGCTGCCTTGGTCACCATGGCCGAACCGGTCAGGTGGACCTTGAGCACGAATTCGAAATCCTCCGGGCTCATCTTGGCAAAGGTCTTGTCCCGCAGCACGCCGGCATTGTTGATGAGGATGTGAACGCCGCCCCACTTCTGCTTGGCGTCGGCGACCATCTTTTCCATCTGGTCGAATTCGGTAACCGAGCCGCCGTTCGACATGGCTTCGCCGCCCATCTTCTCGATTTCCTCGACCACCTGCAGAGCCATGTCGGAATGGCCGGTGCCGTCACGGGCTCCGCCCAGATCGTTGACCACGACCTTGGCACCGCGACGAGCCAGTTCGAGCGCGTATTCGCGCCCCAGACCGCCGCCGGCACCGGTGACGATGGCGACCTTATCCTTGAAATCGATGCTCATGGGGGTGTCCTCCTGCAATGCAGCCTGCTGCACGTGTGATGTGGGTCCGACGGGCTTTACGTTCCCGTCAACGTGGGGCGGGGGTGGCACTTTCGCTGCTGCGTTGCAACATGCAATTCGGCGAGACCGCATGCCGTAGGGGCAGGGCGCAACTGCGCTGTTACATTCGTTCGAGAGTGGGCAACAATTGGTCGAATCGCTCGATCACCGCGTCACCTGCGAGTTCGGCAACGGGCTTGTCGCAATAACCATAGGCGGCGACAACCACCGGCACCTGTGCTGCCCGGGCTGCAGCCACATCGTAGCTCGAATCGCCGACAAAGACGAAGCGTCCCTCGCCACATAGCCGCCGCGCTTCCAGCACCGGTGCGGGATGCGGCTTGGCCAGGTGCTTGCCGTCGGCGTCGCGGCCCATGCTGTCGCCGCCGATGATTGCGACAAAGCGGTCGGCCAGGCCCAGAGTTTCGAGAATTGCGGTGGCGAACCCGGCAAACTTGTTGGTCACTACCGCCATCTTCACCCCTTTGTCTTCGAGGTTATCGAGCACCTCGGCCACGCCGGGATAGGGCCGGGTGAGCACGGCGTTGTTGTCGGCGTAGAACCGTAGCATCTTCTTGTAGAGTGTATGGAACTCGTCCTCCGGCATACCGCCCTGCTGATCTACCGCGCGCGCCAGCATGATCTTGGCACCTCCGCCGATAAGATCCTTCGAACTGTCAACCGGGACCGGGTCGAAGCCACCAAGCTCCAGCGCGTGGTTTACCGCCGCACCCAGGTCGCGGAAGGTGTCGAGCAGGGTTCCGTCGAGGTCGAAACCCACGGCGTCGAAGGGAAGGTTGGCCATCACCGGGCGATGCCTGTCTGCTCTGGAAACTGCAAGATTTAGCTGGCAAAGCCGCAGCCATGAAAACCACACGCGAATTTGCCGCCGTTATCCTTGCCGCGGGCAAGGGCACCCGCATGAAAAGCGACCTGCACAAGGTCCTGCACCCGATCGCGGGTCGAGCGATGCTCGACCATTTGATGGCCTCGGTCGATGAGCTTTCACCGCGCGAGAAGGTCGTGGTGGTGGGGGCCGGGCGCGAGCAGCTCGAAGCGGCGGTCGATGGGCGTGCGAGAACCTGCCTTCAGGAACCGCAACACGGCACTGGCCACGCGGTGCAGCAGGCGCAAGCCGATCTCGACGGCTTCAATGGCGATGTCCTGATCCTCTATGGCGACGTGCCCTTCGTCCGCAGTTCGACGATGGAGATGATGCTCGACCGTCTGCATGGCGATGATGCGCCGGCGGTGGTCGTGCTCGGTTTCGAACCGGACGAGGCGCTGCAGTATGGCCGTGTCATCGCCGACGAGGACGGTCGGATCGAGAAAATGGTCGAGTTCAAGGACGCAAGCGAGGACGAGCGCGCCTGCACCTTGTGCAATTCCGGCCTCATGGCGGTGCGGGGCGCTGACCTGTTTGACCTGCTGGACCGCGTCGGCAACGATAATGCCCAGGGCGAGTATTACCTCGTCGATATCGTCAACGTCGCGCGCGCAGAGGGTCGCCACAGCGCAGTGGTGGTGACCGACGATCCGGGCGAAGTGGCGGGCATCAACAGTCGCGCCGAGCTTGCCGCAGCCGAGGCCCAGTGGCAGGAATTCAAGCGCGAGGAAGCGATGGCTGCAGGGGTGTCGCTGCGCGCCCCCGAAACAGTGTTCTTCAGCTGGGATACCGAGCTGGGGCGAGATGTGAGCGTCGAACCGAATGTCGTGTTCGGGCCCGGCGTGCGGGTGGCTAACGGTGCACGCATCCGCGCCTTCAGCCATCTCGAAGGGGCAGACGTCGGAGAAGGTTGCGAGGTCGGCCCCTATGCCCGCCTGCGCCCCGGCGCGGTGCTCAAGACAGGTGCCAAGGTCGGCAATTTCGTCGAGATGAAGAAGGCCACGCTGGGCGAAGGCGCCAAGGCCAGTCATCTGACCTATCTCGGTGACACTACCGTAGGCGCAGGTGCCAACATCGGCGCCGGCACCATCACCTGCAACTACGACGGATATTTCAAATACCAGACCGAGATTGGCGAGCGCGCCTTCATCGGTTCCAACAGCGCGCTGGTTGCGCCGGTCAGGATTGGCCGCGATGCCATCGTGGCCGCTGGAAGCACGGTCACCCGCGATGTGGCCGACGGCGAGCTCCGGATGGAGCGCGCCGAACAATCGATCAAGCCCGGCTGGGCCGACCGTTTTCACGACACGATGAAAAAGAAGAAGGCGGCCGAAAACAAGGGATGAGGATCGGCCTCGCCTGCCTGGCCCTGAGCCTCCTCGCGGCCTGCCAGCGCGATGCCGCTTCAGAGGATACCTCGGCCACGAAAACGTTGGCTGGCGCGGATGCGGAATCCCGCACTATCGCTGATCGCGGGGACGCAGCGCGAATGTCATGTTCCGCAGAAGAGCAGGCCATCTTTTCCTGCAAGGTCGACAGCGGGAAGCGGCTGGCGGTGTGCGCTACCGCCAATGGCAAAGCGCAATATCGCTACGGCGAAACCACTCCTGAACTGGTGCTCGACGGTGGCGAATGGGCCAGCGTTGGCTATTCGGGTGGAGGCGAAGCGCAGATCGCTTTTGCCAACGGAGCCGCGCGCTATGTCGTCTTCAGCCGCATGGTGAGGACCAATTTCGCCCCCGGCGAGCCCAATTACCCAAAGATCACGGACGGTGTAATGGTGATGGATGACGGCAAAGTGACCGCGATCCGTTTGTGCGACGACCCCGATGTGCTGCCAATCCAGTACGATGCCGCAGAAGCCACCATGCAGAAGCGCGATGAGCTATTCACCGACCAGATCATCCTTGCTGACGAGGCCGACTAGAGACAATTGGACGAACCTCTCTCTTGCTGGCTATGCGAACGCCCGATCGCGACGCGGCGGCAATGGCACCATCTCATACCCAAGGCGAAGAAGGGGCGCGCCACAGTCCCGGTGCATCCGATCTGCCACCGCGCCATCCACGCCAATTTCACCAATGCCGAGCTGAAGCGCTTCGGCGAGGGTCGCGCCAAATTGCTCGAAAATGCGCAGTTGGCCCGATTTGTTGCCTGGGTTGGAACAAAGCCGTCCGATTTCCATGCCCTCTACCGAAATTGAGCCGGGCTATCTCACTGAAAAACAGATCAGACTTAGGGTTAAGATCCGGCAGGAGTTTGTAAAGGATTTGACGGCATAAGTATTACCAGGTCGCGCCATTGTATTCTCTTGCCTGGAAAGTCCATGGACCGTCGTCGCCATCCCCGCATCACTATTTTTTCGACCGCTGGCTTACATTGCGGCGGGACGGTTGCCGATATCCTCTTGCTCGATCTTTCGCGGAGCGGGGCACGTATCCTGTTGCCGGACGATCGCTCGCTGGAAATGAATCAGGCACTTGCGATCAAGCTCGGCATCCTTCCCGCACTCGTGGGGTATGTCAGTCGGAGGGACGATCGCATTTACGGCATCTCGCTAGTCGACACCTTGCATCCATCGGTCGTGAAGGCCGCGCGCGAGTATTGCCGCGAAGGCGATCTGGACGAATTGATGCAACGCATCAGTTAATTGCGTCGCTGGTGCCAAACCAGCTTGCGGTCACCCGGGCTCGAATTGCCGGTCGCGGGCCTCGGCTTCCTGCTCGCGGATTTCAGATCGTCTGTTGCGGACCTCGCCTTGCCGTTCGCGCCGCTTGGCCGACTTGTCGGCTTCCTGTTCCCAGGTTTCGAACTCCTTGCGGCTGAGAAGGTAACGCCAGCGCGCTTCGTCAAAGGTGATCAGTTGTTCGCGCACTGCCTCCACAACTTCGCGTTTGCGGCTTGGTGACCAGTGAATGTCGTGGCTTTGCGGCAGTCCGGCGCGCTTGATACGTGATGCAATCGTCTCGTTCCGGGGATACGGCATATTCAAACTCCTGCGACTCTGTCCCCCTGTCCGAGAGCCACTCTTCACCTCAAGCCTTAAGGCGGACCTGCGAGCCACGGTTTGCGCCTTTTAACCATGCTGTCGATTGCCGGCAGGGGCAAGCCAAGAGGGCCCGTTCCCTGAAACTTCATGCGGAAAGGGCGGCCCACTCGGGCCGCCCTTTCTGTGTCATGGTGGGGACTATCTTCCGTGAGGCAGTTCCATCAATTGCTGCATCAGGTAGACCCATTGCATCGCCTGCAGCTTGGCGCGCTGTTCGTTGTCGACGCCACCCGAATGGCCGCCCTGCATGTCCTCGTAATAGAGATAGGGTTGCCCGTTGGCTGCCATCCGCGCCGCGGCCTTGCGGCCGTGGCTGGGGTGGGTTCGGTCGTCGGCTGTCGAAGTGACGTAATAGATGCGCGGGAAGTTCTTGTCCGCGGTCAGCTTCTGATAGGGCGAATAGCCTTCGATCCATTTGCGCTGTTCGGGAATGCGCGGATCGCCATATTCGCCGATCCACGAGGCGCCGCGGCCGATCAGGTGATAGCGCAGCATGTCGAACAGCGGGATCTGCACCACCGCGGCGTTGAACAGATCGGGCCGCTGCGTAAATGCGGTGCCGACCAACAGGCCACCCTGGCTGCCGCCCTGGATGCCAAGATGCGCTGGCGAGGTGAAGCCGCGCGCGACCAGGTCCTCCGCGATGGCGATGAAATCGTCCCACGTGCGCTGCTTGTTTTCGCGGATCGCGGTCTGGTGCCAGTCAGGTCCGAACTCGCCCCCGCCGCGCATATTGCCAAGGACATAAGCGCCGCCGCGTTCGAGCCAAAGTTTCCCGGTTGAACCAAGATAGCCGGGCAGTCGCGGGACCTGGAAGCCGCCATAGCCACTCAGAAGCGTCGGGGTGGAACCGTCCACTTCCATGCCCTCCGGCTTGACGATGAAATAGGGGATCTTGGTGCCGTCCTTGCTGGTGGCCTCGTATTGCTCGATTTCCATCCCGGCGGGGTCAAAGCGACCGGGGCTTTCCTTGACCTCCTCCAGTGTGACGCCGTCCTTGGCATAGTACCAGCGCGAAGGGGTCAGGAAGTCGGTCGACGTGAACATGATCTCGTCGGTCTCGTCGCTGGCCGTGGAGATGCCAAGGGTCGCATTCTCGGGCAGGGCGACTTCTTTGCTCACCCATTTGCCGTTTTCGAAATCGAACTTCAGGACCTTGCCGCGAACGTTATCGAGCAGGCTGACAAACATGCTGCTCTTGGTCGATGCAGCGCCGCGCTTGGTCTGGCGTTCTCCCGGCGCCCAGACCAACGTCAGTCCGGCACCGTTGGGATCGGCCTTCCACTCTTCGAGGTCGGCCGCGACGATGGCATCGGCAGGGAAGGTCTTTTCCCCTTTGGTCCATTCGACATCGGTGGAGAACAGGATATGTCCATCGATGATGCCGTAGGGGTTAGCCTTTAACGGAATGTCGAGCTGGAGCCATTCGCCGTTTTGCTCGAAATAATAGGCCCGTTCGTGGAAGGATAGGCCGCGATAGGCCATCCGCCCGTGGATCGTCCCTTCGCCATCGCGAAGCAGGTACGCGCCAGAGGAGACATCGCTCTTCTCGCCGCGGAAAATTTCAGGCGCATCGTCAAGCGATGTGCCGCGTTTCCACAGTCGGGTGGTGAAGGGGTAAAAGCTCTCGGTCGTCGTGCTGGCATCAAAATTCCGGCTGACCAGCAGCGTATCCTCGTCCAGCCAACTGGCGCTGCCCTGGCTTTCAGGAAGTTCGAAGCCGCCTTCGACGAAGCTGAGCGTTTCGATATCGAATTCGCGGGCGACACGTGCGTCCTTGCCGCCGTCGGAGAGGTAGACCATGCAGTGGGTGCCTTCGGGAGGCAGACAGCTCATGCCGCCATAGACCCATTCCTTGCCTTCGGCCTCGGCCAGCGCGTCAATATCGAGGATGGTTTGCCATTCCGGCGCGTCGCTGCGCCAGCTTTCCAGCGTAGTGCGGCGCAAGATCCCCTTGGGGTTTTGGGCATCCTGCCAGAAGTTGACGAGCCCATAAGGCATGATGTTGACGTCGGGCACGCGGTCGTCGGCGTTATAGATTGCCAGAGCTTCTGCCTTCAGCTGCTCGAATCGAGGGTCGGACTGCAAAGCGCTTTCGCTCTTGGCATTCTCGGCGCGAACCCAGTCGAGCGCCCGGTCGCTGCGGGTTTCCTCGAGCCAGATGAACGGATCGTTCTCGGCTTCGAACTCGGTGTTGGTCACGGTGTTGGAATCCTGTGCAGCAAGCGGCGTGGCGATCGTCGCAAGCGCGAGGCTCGCGGCCAGCGCGCGGATGGAGGTGAGTGACATGAGGTGCGTCCCTTAAATTTAGGATCAGGGGAGTATGGAGCAAATTGCGGGCAGACAAGGGTCTGTGTGAGGCTATAGACGTTTTGGCGGCTCTTCGAGGCTGGTCCGGGCCTGTCTATGCCACTTCGCTTGGTGGCGTCTCAGCAAACAGCCCCGCCAGCAACACGATATAGATCGCCGTCGGCAGGACATAGAATAGCGGCCCGTCGATAGCAGCCATCACTCCGAGGCCGACCAGCCCGCCGAGTGCCGGCAGAGCTGTATGCGGGCGCTGTTGCAAACCGCGCAAGGCTTTGGGGAGGCCGATGAAGTGGAGTACGGCCAAGGCCAGAGTTCCGAGCAGGCCCCATTGGAACAACAGCTGGAAGACCACGCTGTGCGGGTGATTTGCCCGGCCGTTCGAATATTCGGAAATCCAGCGAAACTGTCCTTCCCCGTGTCCAACCAGTGGACGTTCAAGAAATCCCTGCCAGGCATCGGCCCACAAAAAAGTCCGATTGCTGGTGAACTGTGTGACACTGCCCGAATTATCGACGATCCTTTCGGTGAGCCCGAATATGCCCCATGTCGGATCGGGCGGTATCCAGACGATGGAGAGCGGGATGGCCACAGCAAAGGAAAGCACGAACGCCAACGCGATCCGCAAGCGATTACCGGCAGGGACGAGCGCAAGGATGCTGACCATGGCAAGCAAGCTGGCGATCAGGCCGCCGCGAGTTCCCGTCCACATCAGCAGTGCCAGGCTGATGGTGCAGCAGGCCCAGCCCAACCACCGCAGGTCGCGCCGGCTGCTCGCCGCCAGCAGTCCTGCGCCCAGTCCACAGCCGGGTGCACCGACGTAGCCATAATGCCTGACATTGCTCGCCACCGGGCCAACGTTCTTCCATGCGAAATCGAGATCGCCCTGGTGACGCAGCAGCAGAAGGTAGACGACTACCGTCAGCACCGCGATCCCGACGGCTGTTGCCGCCAAAATAGCTTCCACATGACCTTTCCAGTCGCCGGAGAACATGTGCCAAAGAGCCAGGAAAAAGAGGCAGTGCAGCAGCGTCACCATCGCGTGAAATTTCGCCATGAAGGGGATGACCGTCGCAAAAATAGCCGACAGGCTAACCCCGATGACGAACAGCAATGCCGTCGCACGCGCAGTCGGTGACAGCGAGGAGAATGTTCGCATGGGGCGAAACCCGGCGAACCCGGCGCAGACGATAATGGCAATCTCTGCCAGCAGGACCGGCGGCGCCCAGTAACGGGTCCAGAGGAAGGAGAATTCGGCCTGGTAGGTAAGGATCGCGAGGATCGACGGCGTCACCAGCAAGATCAGCAGGACGCAGCGCAGGCTCCTCGGCAAACCCGCCAGACGAGTGCCGAGCGCCGCAGCCGCTGCTATTCTCTCTTGCCTGACATCCCTTGTCTTGCGAACTTCCTCCATGCCCCCCCAGGTCAGCGGAATGCGCGGGTCAGGTCTTAACGTGTTCCGCCAATACTGTCAGGCCCTTGTCGCCGACTTCGGCAAAGCCGCCTTCGACAAGGATTTCCTCGGGGGCGGCGCCTTCGGTCTTGTAGACCTGTACGGCGCCGTCGCGGATGGTGGACATGAAGGGTGCGTGGCCTTCAAGCACGCCGAACTCACCTTCGCTACCGGGGACGACCACCATGTGGACATCCTCGGAGCGAACCTGGCGCTCGGGCGTGACGAGTTCGAAGTGCAAAGCCATGACGATCAGGCGTCCTCGGCCATCTGCTTGGCCTTGGCGACCGCGTCTTCGATGCCGCCAACCATGTAGAAGGCCTGCTCGGGAAGGTGATCATATTCACCTTCGACGACTGCCTTGAACGAGGCAACCGTGTCTTCGAGCTGGACGAACTTGCCCGAGATGCCGGTGAACACTTCTGCCACGTGGAACGGCTGGCTAAGGAACTTCTGGATCTTGCGCGCACGGGCAACGGTGAGCTTATCTTCTTCCGAAAGCTCGTCCATGCCGAGAATGGCGATGATGTCCTGCAGCGACTTGTACTTCTGCAGCGTTTCCTGGACCTTACGAGCGGTCTCGTAATGCTCCTGGCCAACGACGCGCGGTTCGAGCACGCGGCTAGTGGAGTCGAGCGGATCGACTGCCGGGTAGATGCCCAGCTCCGAAATTGCGCGGTTCAGCGTGGTCGTTGCGTCCAAGTGTGCGAACGAGGTGGCCGGGGCCGGGTCGGTAAGGTCATCCGCGGGAACGTAGATGGCCTGGACCGAGGTGATCGAACCCTTGGTGGTCGAGGTAATGCGTTCCTGCAGATTACCCATGTCGGTCGACAGGGTCGGCTGGTAGCCCACGGCCGAAGGAATACGGCCGAGCAGGGCTGACACTTCGGACCCTGCCTGCGTGAAGCGGAAGATATTGTCGACGAAGAACAGGACGTCCTGGCCTTCTTCGTCACGGAAATATTCCGCCATGGTCAGGCCGGAAAGAGCAACGCGGGCACGTGCGCCGGGAGGCTCGTTCATCTGGCCGAAGACCAGCGCAACCTTGGAACCTTCCGAGATCGCTTCGCCGGCTTCGTTTTTGGCGATGACGCCTGCGTCGAGGAATTCGTGATAAAGGTCGTTACCTTCGCGGGTACGCTCACCCACGCCGGCGAAGACGGACACGCCGCCATGGCCCTTGGCGATGTTGTTGATCAGTTCCTGGATCAACACGGTCTTGCCAACGCCAGCGCCGCCGAACAGGCCGATCTTGCCGCCCTTTGCGTAAGGGGCGAGAAGGTCAATTACCTTGATGCCGGTGACGAGGATGGCAGCATCGGTGGACTGGTCCACGAACGCAGGGGCCTCGGCGTGGATCGGGTTGGACTTTTCAGCACCTACGGGTCCGCGCATGTCGATCGGCTCGCCGACGACATTCATGATGCGGCCGAGCGTCTTGGGACCCACGGGCACGGAGATTTGCTTGCCGGTGTTGACCACTTCCTGGCCGCGGACGAGACCTTCGGTCGCGTCCATGGCGATGGTGCGGACGGTGCTTTCACCCAGGTGCTGGGCGACTTCGAGGACCAGCGTGTTGTCGCCGTTCTTGGTTTCCAGCGCGGTCAGGATCGCGGGCAGTTCGCCCGGAAACTGCACGTCGACGACAGCGCCGATGACCTGGCTGATAGTGCCGTTCGTGGTCGTGTTGAGAGCAGGTGCGGTGGCCATGGTGTGTTCCTTGCCTTCGATTCCTAGAGCGCTTCCGCGCCCGCGATAATTTCAATGAGTTCGGTGGTGATCGCGGCCTGGCGGCTGCGATTGTACTGGATGGTCAGCTTGTTGATCAGGTCGCCGGCGTTGCGCGTGGCGTTGTCCATCGCGGTCATCGATGCACCCTGTTCGGAAGCTTCACGTTCGAGCAGAGCGCCGAATAGCTGCGTCTTGACGTAGCGCGGCAGCAGTTCCTCGAGGATTTCCTCTTCGCCCGGTTCGTATTCGACCACGGCATCTCCGCCAGTGCCTTCGCCTTCGGGCGAGGGGACGGGGATCAGTTGGTTGGTGGTCGGATCCTGCACCAGCGCGCTCTTGAACGTCGGATAGATTAGATGCGCGACGTCGAACGCGCCGGCCTCGAACATTTCGATCAGCTCGTCGGCAATCGCACCGGCTTCTTCAAAGCCGGGCTGCTTCACCGTACTGGTGTCGAACAGCTTGCTGATCTGCTTTTCGTATTCGCGCTTGATCGGCGCGCGGCCCTTCTTGCCGATGAGGTAGAACTCGACGTCCTTGCCCTCCGCCATCAGCTTACGAGCCTGGATCTTGGCTTCCTTGACGACGTTCGAATTGAGGCCGCCGCACAGGCCCTTGTCGGTGTTGACCACCACCAGAAGGTGCTTCTGGTTGGCACCGGTGCCTGCCAGCAGCTTGGGCGCGCTGTCGCCGCTGACCTTGCCCGCGAGCGAGGCCATGACTTCGCCCAGCCGCTCGGCATAGGGCCGGGCAGCTTCGGCATTGGCCTGCGCACGGCGCAACTTTGCCGCTGCGACCATCTGCTTGGCCTTGGTGATCTTCTGGGTCGATTTAACCGACCCGATCCGATCCTTGAGTTCTTTGAGGCTAGCCATTTCGGCTCCCTATCTGTCTCTTGAGGCTCAGGCGAACTGCTTGGCGAAGGCTTCGAGCGCGGCAATTGTCGCCGCCTTGGTGTCGTCTTCGAACTTGCCGGTTTCGCGAATGGTCTTGAGCACGTCGGAGTGTTCGGACCGCATGAAGCTCAGCATCTGGGCTTCGTATTCGGTGACCCGGTCAACTGGAACCGGATCGATGAAGCCATTGGTACCGGCGAAGATCGACACGGTTTGCTCTTCGAAGGGCATGGGGCTGAACTGCGGCTGCTTGAGCAGTTCGGTCAGGCGTGCACCGCGGTTGAGCAATTTCTGTGTCGAGGCATCGAGGTCCGAACCGAATTGGGCGAAGGCCGCCATTTCGCGGTACTGCGCCAGCTCCAGCTTGATCGAGCCCGAGACCTTCTTCATCGCCTTGGTCTGGGCGGCGCCGCCCACGCGGCTGACCGACAGGCCGACGTTGATGGCCGGACGGATGCCCTGGTAGAACAGGTCGGTTTCGAGAAAGATC
The DNA here is from genome assembly GCF_054482615.1 of Qipengyuania sp. CAU 1752. Classification (NCBI taxonomy): domain Bacteria; kingdom Pseudomonadati; phylum Pseudomonadota; class Alphaproteobacteria; order Sphingomonadales; family Erythrobacteraceae; genus Qipengyuania; species Qipengyuania sp. CAU 1752. The sequence continues at coordinate 1,109,224 of NZ_JBTLRE010000001.1, forward strand.
TGGCCGTCAGTGATCGAGATCACGTTGGTCGGGATATAGGCCGACACGTCGCCAGCCTGGGTCTCGATGATCGGCAATGCGGTCAGCGAACCGCCGCCATTGTCGTCGTTCATCTTGGCCGCACGCTCGAGCAGGCGGCTGTGGAGATAGAACACGTCGCCCGGATAGGCTTCGCGGCCTGGAGGACGACGGAGAAGCAACGACATCTGGCGATAGGCGACTGCCTGCTTGGAAAGATCGTCGTACACGATGACGGCGTGCATGCCGTTATCACGGAAGAACTCACCCATGGCGCAGCCGGTATAAGGAGCCAGGTACTGCAGCGGAGCAGGCTCCGAAGCGGTCGCGGCCACGACGATGGAATATTCCATCGCGCCGTTCTCTTCCAGCTGCTTGACGATCTGGGCAACCGTCGAACGCTTCTGGCCGATCGCGACATAGACGCAGTAGAGCTTCTTGCTCTCGTCGTCGCTTTCGTTGATCGTCTTCTGGTTGATGAACGTATCGATGGCGACGGCGGTCTTGCCGGTCTGGCGGTCACCGATGATCAGTTCGCGCTGGCCACGACCGACAGGCACCAGGGCGTCGATGGCCTTGAGGCCCGACTGCACCGGCTCATCGACCGACTTGCGTGGGATGATGCCCGGCGCCTTCAGCTCGACGCGGCTGCGCTGCGTGGTCTCGATCGGACCCTTGCCGTCGATCGGGTTGCCAAGTGCGTCGACCACGCGGCCAAGCAGGGCCTTGCCAACAGGAACGTCGACGATGGTCTCGGTCCGCTTAACGCTGTCGCCTTCCTTGATCTCGGCGTCCGAGCCGAAAATCACGACGCCGACATTGTCGGCTTCGAGGTTGAGGGCCATGCCCTGCACGCCATTGGCGAACTCGACCATCTCGCCGGCCTGGACATTGTCGAGGCCGTGGATGCGGGCGATGCCGTCACCCACCGAAAGAACGGAACCGACTTCGCTTACCTGAGCTTCGGTGCCGAAATTGGCGATCTGGTCCTTGATGACCTTGGAGATTTCTGCGGCGCGGATATCCATGGCGATTAGCCCTTCATGGCTTGTGCAAGAGTGTTGAGACGGGTGCGGATTGAACCGTCGATACGCTTCGACCCGATGGTGACGACGAGGCCGCCCAAAAGGTCGGGATCGACGGTTGAGGAAATCTTTACGGTGCGGCCTTCGCGGGCCGCCAGTTTCTGGCGCAGCGTTTCTAGCTGCGCGTCGGTCAGCACGTGGGCGCTGGCAACTTCCGCAGTCACTTCGCCACGCTGGGCTGCGGCAATGGTGCGAAAGGCGCGAATCATGTCGCCCAGACGTGTCAGCCGTCGATTGGCAGCCAGCACGCCCAGGAACCGGGCGGTCAGCGGCGTCAGGCCGAGTACCTCGGCAACGCCGGTAATGGCGGCCGACTGGTCCTTGCGGCTTATTTCGGGATTGGTGGTGACTGCCTTGAGGTCGTCCGATTCGGCAAGCGCGGCATCGAGCTTGTCGAGATCGCTCTCGACGCTCGACACGACACCTTCTTCGGCGGCGAGTTCGAACAGTGCCGAGGCATAACGGCCTGCCAGGCTAGCCTGAATACCGGCGGAAATATCCACGCGCTTGAGGTCCTCTTCGGGTCCGGAGATAACGATGCATCGCTTTTGGCCGTGGCGGGCACTGGAAAGCACCCCGGCAAAGCTGGCGCGCGCCTAGCATCGGGCCTTGCCAGTTGCAACCCGACTCGCTTGCGGATTTTGCAGCCGATGTTTCATTCTTTCGCCTTTGCGGCAAAAAAGGTATGCTGTCTGCAACCGATGGAGAGGGCGATGAAACTGACCAAGATGGCGCCGCGCTGCGGCGTGGAAGTTGCCGGCCTGCAACTGGCGACATGCAGCGATACCGAGCTCGAAAGCATAAAGCAGGCAATCTACGAACACGGCGTTGCGGTTTTTCGCGAGCAGGATTTTTCGCCCGACGACCACATCGCTTTTGCCCGCCGCTGGGGCGGGATCGACATCAACCACTATTTTCCGCTGCAGGACGAGCACCAGGAAATCGCCGTGGTCCGAAAGAAGGCCGACCAGGAAACGAATATCGGCGGCGCATGGCATACCGACCATTCCTACGACCAGATCCCGGCCATGGGCTCCATCCTCGTCGCGCGGGAACTGCCGCCGCACGGGGGCGACACGCTGTTCGCTCACATGGGCGCCGCGTATGATTCGCTGTCTGACGAACTCAAGGCCGAGATCGAGGACCTGGAGGCATTCCATACTGCCGACCATGTCTACAAGGCCGACGGGCTTTATGCCCAGACCGACATGGGCAAGGAGTTACGCGGGCAGGACATGAAGACGGGTGCCGTGCATCCGGTCGTCATCCGCCACCCCCAGACCGGTCGCAAGCTGCTCTATGTCAACGGCGGCTTCACGATCCACTTCGTGGGCAAGACCCGTGAAGAAAGCCTGCCATTGCTGCAGAAGCTGCTCGGCGCCGCGCTGCTGGATGACAATCAGGCGCGGGTGCAATGGCAGCCGGGCACTGTGGCAATCTGGGATAATCGCACGAGCTGGCACAACGCGCTCAATGATTACCAGGGCCACTATCGCGAAATGCACCGCATCACGTTGAGCGGCGAAGCCTTGGCGGCCTAGACAGCTATTCCTTCGGCCGACAATTGTAGACCAGTCGTTCGTTAGGCCGGTCGGGCAGGGCGCTGGTCACCGCGCCCTGCAACTCGCCCAGCCGGCTGGCGGCATTTTCCGATCCGCACTTGGGTGCCGAATAGGCACTGCGGGCCTTGCGCGCTTCGCCCATGACGCTGGCGGTTAGAAGATAGCGATCGGTGCGGAACGTATTGCTGGCCGGGTCGAAACGGTTGAGCGAAACCGCCTGATCGCTATTGGGCACGAACACCCGGCTCCATTCGCCGGCATTATATCCATATTGAGTTCGACCATTGACGCAGCCGGTCTCGGCCCAGCCGAACTCGACCGTTTCTGCTGGCGTGCCGGTATAGCGGCTGCGCTCCGGTTCCAGCGTGCAGACCATCGTCCCGCCATTTGCAACCAGGTCGGATGAACCAGGTGAGCCAGAGCCTTGCTCCTCCGCTAGAGCTTCCGCCACCTTGCGATCGATTGCGTCCAGGCCAGGGCGGGTAAACCACAGCGCCAGCGCGGCGATCATTGCGCTGCCCATAATGGTGCCCGCGATCATCCGCTGCTTCTCGCCGTCTTCGCGGCCCCAGGCTTGCCAAAAGGCAAGTGCGGCGCCTGCACCGATCAGCAAGGCAATCATTGCCAGTGCCATCTGGTTCTCGCGAGTTTCGCGCACTTCCATCTCGGCCAGGCGGCGCACACGGTCTCGCTGTTCTCGTGTTGCCACGCTGCGGGCGGCTAGCTGTGCTTGCGACTGGGCCTGTTCGGCATCGAGCCGGGCCCGCTCGGCCGCGTCGAGGTCGGCGATCGAGCGGCACGGCTGGCTATTGACGCGCGGGGTCACTCCGTTGTCGCGCAGGAATGGCAGGAGTTCGCGATTGGATACGGCAAAGAAGAATTCGGCATCCGAACCACCTGATTCGGCCCCGAAGCTGTTGACTCCCAGCACCCGGCCACACTGGTCGAGCAGCGGGCCACCCGAATTGCCGCGCGCGATCGGAGCGGTGTGCAAGATGCTGTCGAATTGGCGGCTGGGCCGCTGGCCGGAGATGTAGCCGCGGGAATTGACCGTCGGCTGCGGCTGGAAGATGTCTCCGATTTCCAGACCCTGCGCCCGGTCGACATTCATAGGATAGCCGACCGAGACCACCTCGGCCCCGTCGCGCTCGCGCACGCCGGCAATGCTGAGCGCGGGCAGCCGCAGATCGCCGGTTATTTCAAGTAGAGCCAGATCCTTGCCGGGCATGGTGCGGATGATGCGGGCATAGCTGGCATCGTCGCCATCGCTGGGCACGATTCCGATGCGCAATTCGTCGTCCATCGCCGCTTCGCGCACGACATGGGCATTGGTCACGATCCGGGTCGGGCTGACGGCAAAACCGGTGCCGTGGCTGAGGGGAAAAACCTCTGTCCCGTCACTGTCGATGATGACCACACGCACCACGCCGCGCGCTGCGGCCTGGATGTCCTCCGGCTCGGCCCGGGCAACCGAAGTTGCGAGCACGAGCACAAGGGACACGAGGGCAAACAGTATGTGCAATGATCTCGACAGCATGGAATACGCATAGGATAGAGTGCGGCGAGAGCAACACCGGATTTCGCCAGGACAAAGGAAAGCAGCTATGCAATCGAGCATCAACGCGGCCCTGGGGGTTGGTCTCGTTTTTGCCATCACGGGACCTGCCTATGCGTTATCAGCAGAAGCGACACCTGCCGGGCCTTTCGTCTGTACAGTTGGCGATAGTGACGGTGTCCTTACGGCTAGTGCCGATGGTTCGTATTACATGGGCACGCTTGCGCTGGCGGGGGATCATGCCGGAATGGACGATTCGTCACCTGCACCAACCGTGCTGGCGCAGAAATATTTCGGCTGGAACACGGTCTATCACAATGACGAGATCACGATGGTGATCGATGGCGGCACTGCGACCTTGTACGGAGCGTTCGGCACCGGCGAATGCGCTACGAGCTTGGGTATGCCGGTCAGCATGTCGGGCAATGGGCAGGATTGGACCGAAACCCCCAGCGTCGGCGCCGCAATGGCCTGGGGCGGCAATGTCCGCAGTGGCCCGGGCGAGGGATTCGCGCGGATCGCGAGTGTGAGGATGGGGGCCGAGATCACCACACTCGCGGTCACCGACAAGCTCTGGCTCAGTGAATATCCGTGGTTCCGGGTCCGCCTGCCCGACGGGCGCGAGGGCTATATCGCCGGCGGTCTGCTGTGCTCGCGCGATGGGCGCGACGGCATGTTCAACGCCCGCAATTGCGGCCCCTGACAAAAAATATTCCACCAAGCGGTTTGATCGCAAGATACGGGACGCGCGGCGGCTAGGTTGCTATTAGACAACCGTCATGACCGACGCAGCAATCCCGCCCGACACCGCCTGGGCCGCCGTCCAGCGCCGCGACCGCAGCTATGACGGGCGCTTCGTTACTGGCGTCTTGAGCACCGGTATCTATTGCCGTCCGAGTTGTGCGGCTCGCCACCCCATTCGTCGTAACGTGCGCTTCTTCGCCAACGGCCATGCCGCCCGCGCGGCCGGATTGCGCGCCTGCAAACGCTGCCTGCCCGACGATGTGGCGCGTGACGAGGCGGCGGTTCTGGCAGCCATAGACGAGATCAAGGCCAGCGAGGGAAGGCCGACGCTGGAGGAACTCGCTGCGCTGACTGGGTATTCGTCCGGCCACTTCCAGCGGGTGTTCAAGCGCGCCACAGGCCTTTCGCCGGCAGCCTATGCGCGGGCCCTGCGCGAACAGCGGGCGCGCGATGCGCTGTCAGGCTCTGCGCGCGTGACCGACGCGATCTACGATGCCGGCTATGAAGCGCCGAGCCGGTTTTACGAAGCGATGGAAGGGCGGATGGGCATGAGTGCGAGCGACTGGAAAAATGGCGGGGAAGGACGGGTGATCCACTATGCGATCGTCGGAACCTCACTCGCGCCGATGCTGGTCGCTGCGACCGAGAAGGGCGTGTGCTGCCTCAGCTTCAACGAGGGGGAGGAAGAACTGCGCGCCCGCTTTCCCCGCGCTGAACTGGTCGAGGGCGGCAAGGAATTCCAGGGATTGCTGGAACGTGTCACCCAGGCAGTGGAACAGCCCGCCAGCGCAGATATCGCCGACATTCCGCTCGACGTGAAAGGCACTGCCTTTCAGCAGCGCTGCTGGCAGGCCCTGCGCGAGATACCGCCCGGCGAAACCCGCAGCTATGGCGAGCAGGCCGCAATGCTCGGGAATCCCAAGGCCAGCCGCGCGGTCGGCGGTGCGAACGGAGCCAACAATATCGCCGTGCTGATCCCCTGCCACCGCGTCATTGCATCCGATGGCGGGCTGGGCGGCTATGCCTACGGAACCGACATCAAGGCTGAATTGCTCCGGCGGGAGTCGACTTCAAGCCGAAGGTGATGCAGCATCGAGTCATCACTTCTTGGAAGGACTCACATGGACCGGAAAACGCATAACCCGACGCCGTGGCTGCAGCATTACGGCCTGAACCACGCGGTCGAGGTTTCGGGCGCCAGCCGGACGCTTTTCCTGTCGGGCCAGACAGCCTCGGATGCCGACGGCGCGCCGATGCACCCCGGCGATATGGTCGCGCAGTACAAGTCGGCGTGGAGCTGCCTGACCGATGCGCTGGGGGCGGCGGGGATGGATGCGAGCAACCTCGTGCGGCTCAATTTCTATGTCACCGATGTGCCAGCTTTCATGGAAATAGCCGATCAAGTCATGCCGATCCACGGCGCGGCCGGGGCGCAGATTGCCAGCACGCTGCTGGGGGTGCAGGCCCTGTACCATCCCGACATCATGATCGAGATCGAGGCCACGGCCGTCGCATGAGCAATCATGTCGCCCTAGCCGCCAAATTGTTCGCTGCCTTCGAACGCGGCGATCTCGACGCGGCTCGCGATCTATGCGCGCCCGGGTTTCGCGGCACCCAGAATGGCGGGCCGGCGATGGACCTTGAAACCCTGCTGAAATTTTCAGCTGCCGTCAGCGCGGTTGTGCAAGATTTCCGTTATGAAGCGCCGGTGCGGGAGGCGACCGCGACCGGCTTCGTCGAGGAACACGCGGTGCGCGGGACGCTGCCCGATGGTGCGCAGCTGGATCTGGCGGTGTGCGTCGTCGGCGATGTCAGGAACGGCAAGATCACGGCCTTGCGCGAATACCTCGACAGCGCGCGCGCGGCCGGATTGCTCGAGGCCCTCTCCCCTCCGACCTGATCGTTATCAGTCGAGCTTGGGCGGGAACACTGGTTCGGCCTTGGCCATGGCGCGCTGGTAGGCGTCGCGTGCGCCGATGCGTTGCAGATAGGCCTTGAGGTTAGGCAGGTGGTCGATGCTCATATTGTTGAAGGCGCGGCTGGTGGTGAGTTGGAAACCCATCATAATGTCAGCCGTGGTCAATTGCGCGCCGCCAAAATAATCGGTTTCGCCTAGCCGCTGCTCTATCTGCGCCCAGGCATTGCTGACCCGCTTACCCAGCGACGGTGGCATTTCGGCCTGCACCGCGTTGATGGCGATCTGCATCATGCCGTTGGTCATGAAGGTCGCGTTGGCGAAGTGGAACCAATAAAGGTGGTCGGCGAAATCCGGGTGGTCGGGGCCGGGCACGAGATCGGTATCGGGCGCATATTTGCCGACGATGTACTCGACGATGGCACCGCTTTCGCCCAGCATCGTATCGCCGTCCTCGATCAGCGGGGCCACCTCCATCGGGTGCAGCGCCTTCAACTCGGGCGGGGCCAACCGCGTTTCGGGATCGCGATTATAAAGCTTCAGATCGTAATCGAGGCCCAGTTCCTCGCACAGCCAGACAATGCGTTCCGATTGTGAAATGCGCAGGTGATGAATGGTGAGCATGGGGGCAGTCCTCTCAAACGAAACTATAGGGATCGATGTCGATCGATACCCGCACGCCGCGCGGGAAGTCCAGCGGTGCGAGCCAATCGCGGATCGCATCCTGCACCCGCGCCGAGCGGCGAGCATTGATAAGAAGGCGATAGCGATAGCGGCCACGCAGAAGAGCCATCGGCGCGGGCGCGGGGCCGAGGATGGCGATATCGGCAATGCGCGGCTGGGTCTGTCCGATGCGCTGCGCCGCTGCGCGCGCCTCGGCCTCGTCTTCGGAAGAGACGATAATCGCGGCCCAGCGGCCGAAGGGCGGAGCACCGGCATGACGACGGGCCTCGGTTTCGGCTTCGTAGAACGCGTCGCGGTCGCCGGCGGCAAGTGCCTCGATGACAGGCGATTCGGGATGACGGGTCTGGATCAGGACTTCCCCCGGCTTGGAGCCGCGTCCGGCGCGGCCTGCTACCTGCGCGACCTGCTGGTAAGTGCGCTCGGCCGCACGCAGATCGCCGCCCTCCAGCCCGAGATCGGCATCGACCACGCCGACCAGGGTCAGTTCGGGGAAGTGGAAACCCTTGGTCACCAACTGGGTGCCGACGATGACATCGATTTCCCGCGCCTCGGCCTGCGCCACGAACTCCGCCGCCTTTTCGGGCGTGTTGAGCGTGTCTGAAGTGACCACGGCGACGCGCGCCTCAGGCATGAGCTCAGCCACTTCGTCGGCGATCCGTTCTACCCCGGGACCGCAGGCGACGAGGCAATCGGGCTCGCTGCATTCGGGGCAGGTGTCGGGTGGCTGCTCTTCGTGTCCGCAATGGTGACAGGCGAGGCGCTTGCTGAAGCGATGCTCGACCAGCCAGGCACTGCAGTTGGCGCATTGAAAGCGGAAGCCACAATTGCGGCACAGCGTCAGAGGCGCATAACCGCGCCGATTGAGGAACAGCAGCGACTGCTCGCCGCGTTCGAGCCGAACAAACAGCTCACGCGCTAGTGACGGTGCCAGCCAGCGGCCGCGTTCTGGTTTTTCCTCGGTCAGGTTGACCAGCCGGATCGCGGGCATTTCGGCGCCACCATAGCGGCTCGGCAAATCGAGCTTCCGATACACACCGCTCTCGGCCATCTGCAGGCTTTCGAGCGCCGGGGTGGCGCTGGCGAGGATCACCGGGTGCTGCTCGAAAGACCCACGCATTACCGCCACGTCGCGGGCGTTGTAGCGCACGCCCTCATCCTGCTTGAAACTGACCTCGTGCGCCTCGTCGACAACGATCAGGCCGAGATTGGCATAGGGCAGGAACAAGGCCGAGCGTGCGCCGACGACAACCTGTGCCTCGCCGGTGGAAATCGCCCGCCATGCGCGCCGCCGTTCGGTCGACTTGAGGCTCGAGTGCCAGACGATCGGAACGGCACCGAAGCGGTCTTCGAACCGGCGCAGAAAAGCCTCTGTCAGCGCGATTTCGGGCAGCAGGACCAGCACCTGCCGATCCATCCGCAATGCCGCCGCGACGGGTTCGAAATAGGTTTCGGTCTTGCCCGATCCCGTCACTCCGTCGAGCAGGATCGGGGCGAATTGCCTGGCCTCCACAGCCGCAACCAGCTCGTCAGCCACTTCCTGCTGGCCAGGCGACAGGATCGGTTCGGCATGATCGGGATGGGCGCGCGGGTAGGGGCGATCGATGTCGACAACGACCGGTTCCAGCGCACCCTGGTTGACCAAGCCGCGCAGCACCCCGTCGGATACCCCTGCCATCTCGGCCAGTTCGCGGATCGTCGCCTGTTCGCCCTCCAGCCGCTCCATTGCGCGCTCGCGCTGCGGCGTCATCCGCTCGGGAGCCCCGCCAGATAGGCGATATTCGGTCGTGGTCGAAGGACCGCGCAGCGCGCCGCCGCTGGCCAGCACCATCCGTGCAACGCTACTCATCGGGGCGCAGTAATAGTCCGCCGTCCACTCGATCAGCCGCCGCAATTCTGGCCGCAGCGGCGGGACAGGCACGATGTCGCGCAAGGGCCGCAACTTTGCGTCGGGCACCGATTGGCCCGGCAGGCGTTCTTCTTCCCAGGCAATGCCGAGGATCTCGCGCGGGCCAAGCGGGGCTACCACCACGCTTCCGGGTCGCACGCTCATGCCTTCGGGCACGCGGTAGTCGAGCACTGGCAGGGCAGCGTTGAAAGTAAGGATGCGCGTGCGGTTCATGCCAGCGCCATATGGGCAGTTGCACAGCGTGCGCACAAGGTTTGGAGACGATCAAATGACCGGGATTATTTCGCGCCGTTCGATGCTGGCGGGTACTGCGGCCAGCGGAATGCTGCTTGCCCTGCCCGCCTGTACAACGCTGGGCGGCGGGTTCAGTTTTACCGAGGCCATTCGCCGGATGCTGATGCTTTCGAGCGAGCGCGCCTTTTCGCGGCTGACCGCTCCCGGCGGCTACTGGGACGAGCAGGTCGCCCAGATCGGGCTCGGTGCAGTGCTGGGTACGCGCGGCGATGTGCTCTCGCGCATTCTCACCTCGCAATTGTTCAAGAATCGGCTGGAAGATGCCTTTGCCGATTTCGCTATCGATGCCAGTTATCGCGCCGCTCCTATCGTCAGCGATGCCGTGCGCACGATTGGCATCGCCAACGCGATCGACCTGGTGCGCGGCGGGCCCCGCGCTGCAACGACGTTCCTGCGCGGTGAACTGGGGTATTCCTTGCTCGATGCGATGGTGCCCGAACTGACAAGTGCCATCCGCGTGGCGGAGGACCCGCTGGTCGGGCAGGCCGTCAGCGCCTTGACCGGCGTTGATGTGGCCGGTGTCGCGAACCGGTTTGGCCGCACGATCGACGATGCGATCTGGCGTGAAATGGGCCGTGAGGAAGCCCTGATCCGCGAAGATCCGCGCAGCACCAAGGACCCGCTGCTGATTGGAGTGTTTGGCGCAGGCGCGCGGCTGTAGGCCTGCCGGCGAGCACGGGGCTAGCAGTGCCTGCTCCGCTTCGGTAGGGAGGCTGGGAATCACCGATCAGGAGCCTTCCCAGCCATGCAATTCTTCGCCGACACCGCAGAGATCGACGACATCAAGGAACTGGCCGCCACCGGCCTGCTCGATGGCGTCACGACCAATCCCTCGTTGATCGCCAAATCGGGCCGCGATTTCATGGAAGTAACGCGCGAGATCGCCGGACTGGTCGATGGACCGGTCAGCGCTGAAGTCGTCGCGCTCGATCACGAAACCATGATGAAGGAAGCCGACAAGCTGCGCGCCATCGCCGACAATGTCTGTATCAAGGTGCCTCTGACGATCGACGGTCTCAAGACCTGCAAGGCGCTGACCGACGATGGCACCATGGTCAACGTCACCTTGTGCTTCAGCGCCAACCAGGCGCTGCTGGCGGCCAAGGCGGGCGCGACCTTTGTGTCGCCTTTCGTCGGCCGGCATGACGACAATGGCGTCAACGGCATGGATCTGATCCGCGATATCCGTCAGATCTACGATAATTACGATTACCAGACCGAAATCCTGGTCGCCAGCGTGCGCCATGTCACCCACGTCCTGGAGGCCGCGCTGATCGGTGCCGACGTGATGACTGCGCCGCCCAAGGTCATCAAGTCGCTGTTCAATCACGTGCTGACCGACAAGGGCATCGAAGGCTTTCTCAAGGACTGGAAGGCCACCGGCCAGAGCATCCTGTAACCGCCTCGGAAAACGAACACTCCCTTGTCCGACGAAACACCTCTCGATTCTTTCAAACGCGTGCTGACCGGCACCGCGCGGGCGCTTGCGCACGAGCCGGAGATCGAGGTCGCGTGGAGCGCCGACAGCCCTTCGGCGCAGGGGCGCAATTTTCGCGTGCCCTTGCCGGGCCGCAATTTGCCGCCCGAACAGGCGGCGGAGGCGCGCGGGTTTGCCGACAGTTTCGCGCTCAAGCTGCGCCATCACAACCAGAAGCTGCACGACACCAATGCGCCCAGCGATCCGGTGGCGCGAGCCGTCTACGACGCGGTTGAACAGGCCCGCTACGAGGCGATCGGCACCAATCGGTTCGACGGCATTGCTGAAAATCTCGACGCTGCGATCGAGCTGCGCACCGCGACCGACCCCATCGCCCGCGCCAAGTCCGAAAGCGAGGTACCGTTGCAGACCGCGCTCGGCCTGATGCTGCGCGAGCAGTTGACCGGCAAGCCGGTGCCCAAGCGCGCGCAGGCCGGGGTCGAAATGGTGCGCGAATTTATCGAAAGCCGGACTGGCAGCGATTTCGAGGACCTTGCCAGCTCGCTTGACGACCAGAAGGCGTTCCAGTCGCTCGCGCTCGACATGTTGCGCCACCTCGAACTGACCGATCCGTCCGATGCTCCCGATGCCAACGATGACGATGGCGAGGATGACGAGGGCGGCGAGGACGAACAGGACCAGGACGACAGCGAGGACGAGGCCAGCGGCGACCAGCAGCCCAACCCGGCCGAAATGGCCGGCGAGGATGCCGACGGCGAGGCCGACGGCGATGCCGAGAGCGAAGCCAGCGACGAGATGAGCGACGGCGAGCTGGGCGATGAGGGCGAGGAAGGCATGATGCCCGTTCGCCCCAACCGTCCGTGGACAGACCTGCCCGAAAGCTTCGACTACAACGCCTATACCGACAATTTCGACGAGGAGATCGCCGCCTCCGAACTGTGCGACAGCGAGGAACTGGATCGGCTGCGGGCCTACCTCGACAGCCAGCTGACCGGCCTTCAAGGCGTCGTTACCCGGCTCGCCAACCGGTTGCAGCGGCGGCTGATGGCGCAGCAGAACCGCAGCTGGGATTTTGACCAGGAAGAAGGGATGCTCGATGCCGCCCGTCTCGCACGCGTCGTCATCAGCCCCGGCCATTCGCTGAGCTACAAGATCGAGCGCGATACCGAGTTCAAAGACACGGTCGTCACCCTGTTGATCGACAATTCCGGCTCGATGCGCGGGCGACCCATTTCCATTGCCGCTATAAGCGCCGACATCATGGCGCGCACGTTGGAGCGGTGCGGGGTCAAGACCGAGATCCTCGGCTTCACCACCCGTGCATGGAAGGGTGGGCAATCACGCGAAAAATGGCTCGCCGAAGGCAAGCCTGCGCAACCCGGTCGCCTCAATGATCTGCGCCACATTCTCTACAAGCAGGCCGACGAGCCGTGGCGCCGCGCGCGCCGCAACCTCGGCCTGATGATGCGCGAGGGCCTGCTCAAGGAAAACATCGACGGCGAGGCTCTGCTCTGGGCGCATAATCGCCTCATTGCCCGGCCTGAGGATCGCCGCATCCTGATGGTCATTTCCGATGGCGCGCCGGTCGACGACAGCACGCTGAGCGTCAACAGCGCTGGCTATCTCGAAACCCATCTGCGCAAGGTCATCGACTGGATCGAGAACCAGTCCCCGGTCCAGCTCGTCGCCGTCGGCATCGGCCACGATGTCACCCGCTACTACAAGCGCGCGGTGACGATCATGGATGTCGAGCAACTGGGCGGCACGATCATCGAGCAACTCGCCGATCTGTTCGAGGTGGAGTGAGTCGATGAATGTTACCGAAGCCGTCCAGTCGCGCCGCTCGGTTCGCGCCTTCCTCGACAAGCCGGTCGAGCGCGAAACCCTCACCCGCATTCTTGAGACAGCGCAGCGCTCGCCCTCCGGCGGGAACACCCAGCCGTGGCATGGAATCCTGCTGACCGGAGCGCCTATGCAGCGGCTGTTTGATCGCATCGCTGAGGAATTTCCTAAGGGCCGCGCCGCTCATGCGCCGGAATATCACGTCTATCCGCCTGAACTCGACGGTGCCTACGAACAGCGCCGCCGCGGGGTCGGCGAGGACATGTATGGCGCGCTGGAAATCTCTCGCGAGGAGAAGGGCAAGCGGCTGATGTGGTTCGCCCGCAATTTCCAGGCCTTCGGCGCGCCGGTGCTGATGCTGGTCCACACGCCCAAATATATGGGCCCGCCGCAATGGTCCGATATCGGGATGTGGTTGCAGACCATCGGCCTGCTGGCGCGCGAGGAAGGGCTCGACACCTGTTTTCAGGAGGCGTGGGCGGTCTATTCGCCGCAGATCCGCGAAGTGGTCGATATTCCCGAGGATCACACATTCTTCTGCGGCGTTGCCATCGGCTACCGCGACCCCGACGCCCCGGTGAACCAATTCGACGTCGCCCGCGCTTCGCTGGAAGAGAGCATCCGCTGGGACGGGTGGGATTGACCTTGCCCGCGCTGCCAAGCAAAGCGCCGCCACCATGACCGACACCGTGCCTCTCAAGCTGTTCAATTCGCTCACCCGCCAGGTCGAGCGGTTCGAACCCGTCCATCCGGGCGAGGCGCGCGTCTATACCTGCGGGCCAACGGTCTACAATTACCCTCACATCGGTAATATGCGCGCTTATGTCTTTGCCGATGTGCTGGGGCGGACGCTGAGCTGGAAGGGCTACGACCTCACTCACATCATCAACATCACCGATGTCGGCCACCTGACCGACGACGGCGATGCGGGCGAGGACAAGCTGGAGAAGATGGCGGCCGAGAAGGCGCAGGATATCTGGCAGATTGCCAAACATTACACCGAGGCGTTCTGGGGCGATGTTAAGGCGCTAAATATCCGCCAGCCGGCCAAGTGGTCGGTCGCGACCGATTACATTGATGAAATGCTGGAGTTCGCCAAGAGTATTGCGGACCAGCATTGCTACGAGCTGGAAAGCGGCCTTTATTTCGATGTCTCGACGGTCGAGGATTATGGCCGGCTTGCGCGTGCGGTGACCGAAAACGGCGAGGGGCGCATCGACACGGTCGAGGGCAAGCGCAACGCCGCCGACTTCGCCATCTGGCGCAAGACCCCGGCGGGCGAGACTCGCCAGATGGAATGGGACAGCCCGTGGGGGCGCGGCGCGCCGGGCTGGCACCTCGAATGCTCGGTCATGGGCGAGAAGTTGCTCGGCTTCCCCTTCGACATCCATACCGGCGGGATCGACCACCGCGAGATCCACCACCCCAACGAGATCGCGCAGAACCAGGCCTTCTGCGGCTGCGGCGGGCTTTCGGATGCGACGAATTCCGGCGCAAGGATCTGGATGCACAACAATTTCCTCGTCGAACGGTCGGGCAAGATGAGCAAGTCGTCCGGCGAGTTCCTGCGGCTGCAATTGCTAGTCGACAAGGGCTACCACCCGCTCGCCTACCGGATGATGTGCCTGCAGGCGCATTACCGCAGCGAACTGGAGTTTTCGTGGGATGGACTGGCGGCAGCGCTGACGCGGCTAAAGAGAATCGTAATCGCGGTCGAAAGGCTTGGCGGCGAACCTGCCGGCGATCCTGCACACCCCAAGTTTGCCCCCATGCGCGATAGTTTCGCCGCCGCCATCGCTGACGATCTCAACACGCCGGTCGCACTTGTAGCACTGGAAGACGCCCTGGCGGTCAAGAAGGTCGATCCAGGTATAAAACGCGCAGTGATCGAGGAAATGGACCGGGTTCTCGGGCTTGGCCTTTTCGATCTCACCCGCGAGGAATTGAGGCTCCGACCAATGTCGGCCGTAATCACCGGGATCGAAATCGAAGAAGCGCTCGAACGCCGCAAGGCCGCGCGTGCCAACAAGGACTTCGAGCGCTCCGACGCCATCCGCGACGAACTCGCCGCAAAGGGTGTCGAGGTGATGGACGGCGATCCGCTCGGCTGGGAATGGAAGCTGGGTTAGTTGCGGCCGCGCAGCAACCAGCAATTTATCGAAAAACGCGCGTCTTCCCAGGCATCGCCGGGAACGCTGATCCTCTCGACTTCATGGCGGGCAAAGCTTGGGAAGGCGACCAGCCGGTTATGGCGCGGCGCGACACGTCTCGGCTCGGCATCGCCCACGAACGGCAACAGGCTCAGGTGCCCCCCGCTGAAGCGCGCTCCCGGCAAGTGCATGTAATAGACCAGGCTGATCAGCCGGTCGCCCTCCATGATCCCCCGGTCGGCCGCCGTCATGGTGTCGATATGCGGCAGAAAGAAGCCGCCATCGCGGTGCACCGCCAGTTCGATGTCCATCCCCGCCAGGGCGAAGGGTTCCATGCCGATGGCTTGGCACAAATTATCAAATCGTTCTTCGACTGCGGTGCTGAATTCTTTGCTCGCCGGACCCAGGTCAGCGAAGCTGGCGGCCCTCCGATCCTCGCGGGCTTGACTGGTCTCGCCATCCTTGGTCGTCGTGGCGGGCTGGAACAGGTTCCTGTTCTTCAGCGCATGTTCGAGCAGGCGAGAGGCTGTGTCCTGGTCCAGGAAGTCATCGATAATGGCATGCGGCGGCACCGAAGTTGCGCTCACCGGGTTTCCCCCAGCCAGCCAATCCCGCTAGGAGAATGGCCCTGTTCGACCTGATCGAGGTTTGCCATGCCAGTTGCCGTCCTGTCTGCTCTTGTCCGCCCACTGGTCGAACCGCATCTACCCGATGGCATAGAAGCGAAATTCTTCGCATCTGTCGAGGAGTTGATGGCGCTCGCCCCCGAGGCGGAGATCGGCTGGTTCGATCTCGACGCCAAAGAGCCGATGGTCGAGGCGATCAAGCGCGCCGAGAAGCTGCAATGGTTCAGTTCGATCTATGCCGGGCTCGATTTCCTGCCTCATGAGCTGATGCGGGAGCGGGGTGTAACAGTCACCAATGGCGTCGGCATCAACGCCATCACCATTGCCGAATATGTCGTCATGGGAATGCTGGTCCATGCCAAGGGCTATCGCGAGGTTGTGCGGGCGCAGGAACGGCGCGATTGGCTGACCGATTCGCCGGGCAAGATCGAACTCGCTGGATCAAAGGCGCTGCTGTTGGGCTATGGAGCGATCGGCAAGCTCATCAAGCCGCGCCTCGAAGCCTTCGACGTCGCAGTAACAGTGGTGCGTCGCTCGGGCGGGGAGGGAGCGCTGGGCCCGGATCAGTGGCGCGAACGACTGGGCGATTTCGATTGGGTGATCCTCGCCGTGCCGGCCACGACCGAGACTGCGGCGATGATCGGAGCTGACGAGCTCGCGGCGATGAAATCCGACGCTGTGCTCGTCAATATCGCGCGCGGCGAAGTGGTCGACCAGGAGGCGCTGGTCGCCGCGCTTGAGTCGAAGCGGATCGGCGGGGCGTTTCTCGACGTTACTACGCCAGAACCGCTGCCCGCCGATCATGCCTTGTGGTCGCTCGACAATGCGCATGTCACCATGCACCTTTCGGGCCGGGCGCAGACGAAGATGTTCCAGCGATCGGCAGAACGATTTATCGCCAACTGCCATCGGTACCTCGCCGGCGAACCGGTAGAGCCGCGTTTCGACCTGTCACTGGGATATTGAACACGCCGCGTCAGGCGTCCTCCAGCAGCAGCAGCTCGCATTCGACCAACATGCGCGGTTCGGGCAGCAGCGTGCTTTCGATCCCGGTCACGTTTGCATCGGCCATGGTTGCCGCCATATCGTGTTCGCGCAGGAATTCTCTATTCGTCTGATGAGCATGCGAGCCTCAATCTCCAAGCCGATTCGCTGTCCTCTGAGGCCATTGGTGAGAGGCGAAATCCTACTTGTCTAGGAAAAATCTTTCGTATACGTAGGAAGAATGAAAGTGGGTATCTTGTCAGACCAGATGCAATCCACGGCCGACCCGCGCAGCCGTTTGCTCGAATTGTCGGAGTCGAGCGGCACCAGTCTTTCACGACTTTCTGCCTTGATTGGACGGAATTCCAGCTATTTGCAGCAGTTCATCCGCAAGGGAAGTCCCAAGAAGCTAGAGGAAGGCGACCGCCGGACGCTGGCTGAATTTTTTGGTGTGAAAGAGGCTGAACTCGGTGGTGTGGAGGAAAAATCCTATACACCTGCGTCACCCTACCGCGACGATGATTTCATTGCGGTCCCACGACTCTCGATCGCGGTATCGGCTGGCCCGGGACGCTTTGCCAATGGCGAAACTCCGTTCGACAATTTCGGCTTCTCGGGGCGCTGGCTGCGAGAGAACGGACTCGATCCAAAGATGTTGAGTGCGGTCACGGTTGAAGGCGATTCGATGGAGCCATTGCTGCGCCATGGTGACGAAGTACTGGTCGACCGAACCCCCGGTCCCTGGCGCGACGGCATCCATGTCGTGCGCGTAGGCGATACGCTCAGTGTGAAACGGTTGGCGCGTTCGGGGCAGGGGCGGGTTTCGCTGTTGAGCCAGAACCTCTCCTACCCTCCGGTCGAGCTGTCGATCGAGGATGTCGAGGTAATTGGCCGGGTAGTGTGGAAAAGCGGGAGGGTCTGATCCGACGATCCGACCCTTGCGCTTCGGGCGCGTCAAAGCCACATCAGCGCCCATGACCGAAACCGCCACACCGCCAATGAAAGCCGGGATCATTCCCGTCACCCCCTTGCAGCAGAATTGCTCGCTAATCTGGTGCACCGCCACCAACAAGGGCGCTCTCATCGATCCGGGCGGCGACCTCGACAAGCTCAAGGCGGGCCTCGCGAAGACCGGGGTGGAGCTTGAAACGATCCTCATCACCCATGGTCATATCGACCATTGCGGGGAAGCTGGAATTCTGGCGAAGGAACTCGGCGTGCCTATCGAGGGACCGCACGAGGCCGACCGCTTCTGGATCTCCCGCCTTGACGAGGACGGGCGCAAGTACGGTATCCGGGGGCAAGTGTTCGAGCCCGATCGCTGGCTGGACGACGGTGACACCGTGACGGTGGGCGATCTGACGCTCGACGTCATACATTGTCCCGGCCACACGCCCGGCCACGTCGTGTTCTACCACGCGCCCAGCAAGTTCGCTGTAGTTGGCGACGTGCTGTTCCAGGGCAGTATCGGCCGCACCGATTTCCCGATGGGCAACCACCAGGACCTGATCGACGCCATCACCAAGAAACTCTGGCCGCTTGGCAACGACGTGACCTTTATCCCCGGCCATGGTCCCACCAGCACCTTTGGCCAGGAACGCAAGACCAACCAGTTTGTCAATGATTACGTCCTCGGGTGACCCCGGGGGTCAGATTATTCCGGATACGATAAGCGCGGCGACGACTGATAGCCCTAGCAATGTCAGCATGGTGAGGACCGTGCCGATGAAGCGGCCCCGTTTGAATGTCGTTCCGTCCATGCCCAGGCCATGCGCAATGCGGCCAACAAAATAGAGGATAGCGACCCATTTGAGCCATTCGCCGCCAGCATTGGCGATTTCGATCACACCAATCAGCACCAGCACGAAGGGCGCGCTTTCGACATAGTTGGAGTGAGCGCGCATGCGGCGGATGACATGCTCGTTGCCCCCGTCGCCGATACTGATTTTGTGCGCCGTACGAACCTGTCCGACGCGAATCATCAGCCAGATCGCCAGGATGCCTGCAGCGGCCGCAGATGCCAGCGTAACCGGTAAAAGAATTCCCATATTGCCCTCTCCCCTGTGGTATCTGCGGCTCTGACACGGTGCGCTTGTGGTTGCAACGCGTGAAAATTCCTATATAGGGCGCGCCTTCGCCGCCAATGAGATAGGTTTGCGCGGCACACCCGACAGGGTTGTGCCCTTTGACCTCATCGCCTAGTGCGGCTTGCAACAGTCTGAATTCAAGGAACAGGTGCCGCCATGGCTGTCCCTAAAAGAAAAGTATCGCCGCATCGCCGTGGCAACCGTCGTTCGCATGATTCGTTGAAGGTCGAAGCCTTCCACGAATGCAATAATTGCGGTGAACTCAAGCGCCCGCACAACATGTGCTCGCACTGCGGTTTTTATAACGGTCGCGAAGTCCTCGCTCCGAGCCTTTAATTTCAGCTAGCTGGAGAGCGCCATGAGCCTGCCGCGGATCGCCATCGATGCGATGGGCGGTGATGAAGGCGTGCGCGTGATGATGGACGGTGCGGCCGAAGCCCGACACCGCCATTCTCGCTTCAAGTTCCTGCTGGTTGGTGACGAGACGCGCATCAAGCGTGCGCTCGAGGGCCATCCGAATCTGCGCCAAGCTTCCGAAATTCTTCATGCCGACGATATCGTTGGTGGCGAAGAGATTCCCACCCAGGCCCTGCGCCGGGCCAAAACCACCAGTATGGGCCTGGCCGTCAACGCGGTGAAGATGGGCGAGGCTGGTGCTGCGGTCAGCGCAGGTAATACCGGCGCGCTGATGGCGATGAGCAAGCTGGCGCTGCGCACCATGCCGGGCATCGATCGACCGGCCCTGGCCGGTATCATGCCTACGCTGGGCGACAATGATGTCATCATGCTCGATCTCGGCGCCAATACCGAGGCGGATGCCCGCAATCTGGTGCAATTTGCCATCATGGGCGCAGCCTATTCGCGAATCCTGACCGGGCGTGACAAGCCGCGCGTGCGCCTGCTCAATATCGGCACCGAGGAAATCAAGGGCTTTGACCGGCTGCGCGAAGCGGCCAGCCAGTTGCAGGAAGCGACGGGTCTGGCGATGCAGTTCGATGGTTATGTCGAATCCGACAAGATCAATCGCGGCGAAGTCGATGTCGTCGTTACCGACGGATTTTCCGGCAATATTGCCCTGAAGGCAATCGAAGGCACCGCCCGGTTCGTGACCGATCTGCTGCGCACGGCCTTTACAAGCTCGATCCGCTCGAAGGTCGGTTTCCTCGTATCGCGACCGGCGACCGAATTGCTCAAGCATCACTTGGACCCCAACAATCACAACGGCGCGGTTTTCCTCGGCCTCAACGGCGTAGTGGTGAAGAGCCATGGCAGCGCCAATGCGGTCGGTATCGCCAACGCCGTTGCGGTCGCGGCGCGCCTGCTCGAAGAAAAGCTGACCGAACGAATCGCGTCGGACCTGCATGAGCTTGGCGACCGGATGTGGAACGCGACCGCGAGCAACGGATCACAGTCGGGGGCGGCGAAGTGATCCGCTCGGTCATTCGCGGCAGCGGCTCCGCCCTGCCAAAGCGCGTCGTCAGCAATGCCGAGCTGGCAGCCGAAGTCGATACCAGCGACGAATGGATTGTAGAGCGTACCGGCATCCGGCAACGCTATATTGCCGGCGAAGGCGAGACTACCGCCACGCTGGCGACCGAGGCCGCGCGCAAGGCGCTGGCCGCCGCCGGGGTCGATGCGGCCGAGATCGGCCTGATCATTCTGGCCACAGCGACGCCTGATAACACCTTTCCGGCCACCGCTACCAAGGTCCAGCACGCCCTTGGCTGCCAAGGCGGCATTGCCTTCGATGTACAGGCGGTTTGCTCGGGCTTTCTATACGCAATGACCACTGCCGATTCGCTGCTGCGGACCGGCTCGGCCAAGAAAGCGCTGGTGATCGGCGCTGAAACCTTCAGCCGCATCCTTGATTGGGAAGATCGCACCACATGCGTTCTGTTCGGCGATGGCGCGGGCGCAATTGTGCTCGAAGCGGTCGAGGGTGATGTCAATGACACGAAGTCTGCGGGCCTCATCGCAAGCCGGCTTCACGCCGACGGCGGGCAGCATGACCTGCTGTATGTCGATGGCGGGCCTTCCACCACGCAGACGGTCGGACATTTACGCATGAGAGGTCGCGAGGTATTCCGCCACGCGGTCGTCAACTTGGCAGAAGTCCTGAACGAAGTGCTTGAAGATTCAGGTGTTTCTGCCAGCGAAGTCGACTGGGTCGTGCCCCACCAGGCAAATGCCCGCATCCTCGATGCTACCGCCCGCAAGCTCGGATTGCCGATGGAGAAGGTGGTCGTCACGGTCGACCAGCATGCCAATACCTCTGCTGCTTCGGTTCCGCTGGCCTTCGACACGGCGATCAGGGATGGCCGAATCAAGGCTGGGGATCTCGTCATGTTCGAGGCCATGGGCGGCGGGTTCACGTGGGGCGCGTGTCTCGCCCGCATGTAGACTTTTGTTGGCTTGCGCCTCCTAAGCTAGCCTTAGCAAACGATTTTCTGCCCGATGGCATTGCGGCCAGTCGGGCATTGGGCTATGTCTATGGAAGGGATCGTAAAAACCGGGTCGCACTGGGTAGGGGAGTTGGCGCATGGCGCGATCAGTGGGCACACTGACCCGGGCAGACTTGGCCGAAGCCATAAATAGAAAAATGGGCTTCAGCCGAGCAGAATCGCTCGAAATGATCGAATCCATTCTTGCTCATATGTGCGACGGGCTGAAACGCGGAGAGAATGTGAAGATCTCCGGTTTCGGCAGTTTCGTGCTGCGGGACAAGAAGGAACGCATCGGACGAAACCCCAAGACCGGGGTCGAAGTGCCGATAACTCCCCGGAGGGTCATGACTTTTCGGGCCAGTCAGCTATTGCGGGAGCGAATAGCGAACGGAGACTGAGCGTGACGACTTTTGACGATGGCAAGGATGACAGTGCTTTGCGCACCATCGGTGAAGTCGGCTCAGCGCTTGGTCTAAAGCCTCACGTCTTGCGCTATTGGGAAGAACAGTTCCCGACTCTGCAGCCTCTGAAGCGGAGCGGAAACCGCCGCTATTACAGGGCTGCGGACGTCGCGCTGATCGAGACTATCCATCGATTGGTCAATAACGAAGGCTACACGCTGAAAGGCGCGCGGCAGGCGATCGAAGAGGGGCGGGTGCCGCTCGGCCAGACGCCGTCTGCCGCGGCATTCCAGGCAGACAAGCGAGCCGATTCTTCCAAGCGGGACCGGGAATCTCATTCGCCAAGCGAGACCGCTGGCAAAGCGGGCAAGGCTGCCGAGTCGTCGGGTGCCACGGGACAGGCCGTACCGGCGGAGGTTGTCGCCCAACTCAAGGATATTCGTGAGCGGCTGGCTGCAGCAGTCGGGGCATAGCGCGGCGCGCTAGAGGCGCATTTCCGGTCATATTACCGTTACGCCGGGCTCCAATCTTGCCGCCAGCGTCGAGCTATTCCGCGGCCATTGCTTCTGCTTCGCCCAAGTCGACGCTCACGAGTCTGCTAATACCCTGTTCGACCATCGTCACCCCGAACAGGCGGTGCATCCGGCTCATCGTCACGGCATTGTGGGTGACGATCAGGTATCGGGTGTCGGTTTCGCGCACCATCGAATCGAGCAAGTCGCAGAAGCGATCGATATTGGCATCGTCGAGCGGCGCATCGACCTCGTCGAGGACACAGATTGGAGCGGGATTGGTGAGGAACAGCGCGAAGATGAGCGCGGTCGCGGTCAACGCCTGCTCACCGCCCGATAGCAGGGTTAGCGATTGCAGCTTCTTGCCCGGAGGCTGGGCATAGATCTCCAGCCCGGCTTCGAGCGGATCGTCGCTGTCGATCAGCGCAAGATGGGCCTGGCCACCCGAAAACAGCTTTTGGAACAGTTCGCGGAAATGGGCATCGACCTGTTCGAAGGCGGCACGCAGGCGTTCGCGGCCTTCGCGGTTGAGATTGCCGATACTGCCGCGCAGGCGATGCACCGCTTCGACCAGTTCGGCCTGTTCGGCGGCGCTGTTGCCGTGATCTTCCTCGATTTTCGCCAATTCATCGGCGGCGACGAGATTGACCGGCCCGATCCGTTCGCGGCTGGCGGTGAGCCGGTCCATTTCCTCGCCCTCGGCCTCCTTCGAACCGATTGCCTCGGGATCGAAGGCGAATTTCTCTGCCAGCATCGGGGGCGGGCACTGGAAGCGCTCGCCTGAAATGCGCGCCATCTCGCTGCGGCGCGCTTCCTCGTTCTCGGCCCGTGCGGCAAGACCTGCACGGCTTTCGCGGGTGGTGGCAAGCAGTTCGGTAGCCTCGGCCAGCGCCCGGTCGGCCTCGTCGGCAGTCTCCTGCGCTTGCTCGACTTCGGTATTGGCCTTGGCCAGTGCGTCGCCGAGCCTTGTGCGCACCGCATCGCCTTGCTCGATCTCGCGCATCAACCCTTCGGGCTTGGCTGCGACGACCGCGCGTTCCTCGGCTATTTCCTCGAACCGCGCCTCCATCCCGGCGAGCCGTTGCGCCGCCTCGCCCGAACGGGCCTGCCAATTGGCCTTCTCGACCCGTTGTGCCGCCGTGCGTTCGCGCGCCACTGCGAGCGCCTGGTCGTGCGCGGCCAATTCGGCGGTTGCCGCCTGCATGGCAGACCGGGCAGCATCATTCTTGGCCCGGGTGGCTTCGAGCTGGGCGCGGCCGGCTTCGGGATCGGGCAGGGTGGTGCGCTGTTCCTTCGCTGCGGCAAGTTCGGCCTCGGCCTGCATGCGCTGCTCGGCCAATTCGCTTTCGGCGAGGGCAAGTTCTTCGAGCCGTCCGGCGATACGCTCTCGCGCTGCCTCGGCCTGGTCGAGCGCGCGCAAGGCCTGGCGCTCGACCTCGGAACCTTCGCTGAGCGCGCGTTCTGCCGCCACCAGATCGCGCTGGAGCCGTGTCAGATTTTCCTGCGCGCGCTGCTGTTCACCTTGCGCAGTATCTCGGGCTTCGCGCTTGGCAGGCAATTCAGCCTCTAGCTCTGCCAGCCTGTTAGCGGCTTCAAGCCTGGCCGCCTCGGCCGCGCCTTGTCCGCGGGCGATAAAGCCGTCCCACCGTCGCAGCGCGCCGTTGCGTGTGACCAGCCACTCGCCCGGTGCCAGATGGCGTCCGTCGTCACTGTCCGCGACGTGAACCAGCGCCAACCGCGCAGCGAGTTCGAGCGGACAATCAGTAACATGCTCAGCGAGGCTGTCGGCCACTGCAGGAGGTGTGTTGCCACCAGTCCAGAACCGTCCTTCCGGGTCGCCTTCCGGCTTGCCCAGCGGCGCCTTGGCATCGCGCCCCAATACGGCGGCAAGGGCACGCTCGAAGCCGGGCTCGGCGCGCACCTTATCCAGTGCGGTGGGAAGTCCCTGCCGGCCGGTGGCCTGTTTTTCGCGTGCCTGCCTGTCGCGATCAAGGGCCTGGAATTCACGCTCGATCCCGGCCAGTTCGGCCTGGGCGGCGGACATCGCGTCGGCTGCCGTATCGCGCGCCTGCTGCAACGAGTCCTTACGGTTGCGCTGCATATCGAGTTGTTCGCGCAGCTTTGTCAGATTAGCCGAAGCCTCGGTGACCGCAGCCTGAGCAGATTTGACTGCCGCATCGGGGTCGCCGCTGTCGGCCAGTGAAGCGCGCAATTCGGCTTGTCGCCCGGCTTCGCGATCGAGCCGGGACAGCCGAGCCTCGGCCTGTTCGATCGTGGCTGCAGCAACGCGCCACTCGGCCTCGACACCGGCATGGTCGGCGGTCGCCTTGGCCAGCGCCAGTTCGGCGGCCCGTGCAGCACGCTCGGTATCTTCCAGCTTGGCCGCCAGGGCCGGACGGCGAGCCTCATCTTCGGCAAGCGCCGTCTCGTTGGCGGCGAGTTCCTTCTCCAACCGGCCGAGCGCTTCGGCAGCATCGCGGGTCAGGCGGTCGGCCTCGGTCCGGTCTTCATCCAGCCGCGTTTTCTGCCGGTCGAGATCGGAAAGCCGTTGCTCCGCCGCCTCGAGCTGGCTGGTGAGCGCTGCCATGCGGTGGCCATGGGCGCTGGCATCGTCGCGCCGGTCGGCCTGCTCCTCGCGTGCTGCGGCCAACGCCTCGGCCGCCGCGCGCTGGACCTTCTGCGCGTCCGCGACCGCGCCCTGTGCTTGAGCGACGGCTTGTTCCGACGACGCGGCCGCGGCACCGGCGGCTTCTGCCGCGTCTGCGGCATCGCGCCAGCGGGCATAAAGCAACCGCGCTTCGGCCACCGCGATCTGGTCGGTAAGCTTGGAATAGCGCTCGGCCTGCTTGGCCTGTCGCCGCAGGCCTGCGATCTGGCTATCGAGTCCTGCCATCAGGTCTTCGAGACGCTCGAGGTTTTTCTCGGTGGAGCGCAGCTTGCTTTCGGCGTCGCGCTTGCGCACGTGCAGTCCGGCAATGCCGGCGGCTTCCTCCAGCATCATGCGCCGCTCGACCGGCTTGGCGGCGATGACCTGCGCGATCTTGCCCTGGCTGACCAGCGCCGGGCTGTGCGCGCCGGTCGCGGCATCGGCAAAGGTCAGCGCCACGTCCTTGGCCCTGACGTCGCGCCCGTTGACGCGATATGCACTGCCCGCGCCGCGTTCGATGCGGCGAGTGACGTCCAGTTCCTCGCCTTCCGAATCGACCGCCTGCAACACGACTTCGGCAAAGTCGCGCGGCGGGCGGCTCTCGGTGCCGGCGAAGATGACATCGTCCATCCCGCCCGAGCGCATCGACTTGGGCGAGTTTTCACCCATCACCCAGCGGATCGCCTCGAGCAGGTTGGACTTGCCGCAGCCATTGGGGCCGACCACGCCGGTCAGCCCCGGCTCGATGCGCAGTTCGGCGGGCTCTACGAAGCTTTTGAAACCGCTAAGTTTGAGCCGCCTGATCTGCATCGCCGGGCCTTATCGCGCTCCGGCTTTCTGCAGGATCGGCTCGAGCTCTTCCCAGCTCACGACGTTCTGCAGCTTGCGCCCGTTGACGAAGAAGGTCGGGGTACCGGTAATGCCAAGTTCCTCGCCCTGCTTGCGGGAACGTTCGGCAATGGCCTGGATCGACGCGGGGTCGGACAGGCAGGTGCGGGCCTGATCGCGGCTGATGCCACGTGCGGCGAAGAAATCGAGCATGCCGGCTGCCTCGGCGATCGCGATGTAGCGGGTCTGCTGATCCTCGCTATCCATGGCTGCGCCGACTGCTTCCTGGTCGGCCTGTGCGCGGCTCATGCCGTTCTGGAAGTCATTCCACCAGGCTTCGGACAATGGCACGACTGCCTCGTCGCTTCCGCACCGCGCCAGCCGCACAAGGACCAGGTCGAGCCCGTTGAGGATGAAGGGCCGCAATTCGAAGCTGACGCGCCCGCTCTCGATATATTCCTCGCGCAACGGCTCGAACCCGGTCTGGGTGAATTGGGCACAGGTTCCGCAGGTCAGCGAACCATATTCCACCACCTTGATCGGTGCGTCGGGATTGCCGATCAAATGACCGTTCTGTTCGGTCAACTGGGTAACTTGCGACCATTGCTGGCCTTCGGGCGGAGCAACTTCAGCAACCGGCTCGCCGGTGATTTCGGCGGTTTCGTCGGCGCTGTCACTGCAGGCGGCAATACCGAGTGCCAGCGGCGCAGCGAACGAGGTGAGGATGGCACGGCGAAAGAACGTCATGGGTTTGGGATTCCTTACAGCGGAATTGACGGAGGCTAGCGCGTTCGGCCAGCCGGTGGGAAGGGTGAGTGGACAGTGCAGCGGGCACTATCCACAGCGTTGCCGACAGGCAATCGCCTCAGCGGGGTAGCGAACCGGACAGATCGGGCTTTGTCGCCTCGGACAGCAAGGGTGCAAGCTGGGGCCATCCATGCGCTCCCTCGATCACTTCACCGTCCAGCGCGAAACTGGGCGTGCTGGCAATGCCGCGCTCGGTATAGTCCGCAGCCGAGGCGTCGGTGAGACGGTTGGCGAGGACATCGTCGGCCAGGCAGCGGTCAAGCTGGTTCCGGTCGATCCCGCGGCTCTGCATGATGGCATAAAGATCGACATCGCTGGCAATGGCCTTGCGCCGCGCGGTAGCCGGCCCGCTCATCCAACGTTGTTGCTGGCCTGCCGTGGCCTTGCGCGCCTTTTCCAACCAGGCGTCTTGTCGCCACATCAGCGCCGAGTGGTTTTGCAGGAACTTGTCCGCCCCGCCACACCAAGCGGCCAGGGTCACGGTAACGTCGACGATGTTGCGCTGGACATGGCGAATTTCGAGTTTTGCCTTGCCCGGACCGACATAGGCGAGCTTGACCACCTCTTCGCCATTGCGGGAGAAATTGGCACAGGCTGGACAGGTGTAGCTTACCCACTCGGTGAGCTGTGTCTCTGTCTCCGGATTACCTACGACATGCGAGGCTTCGGTCCGTTCGACCTTGGTCAGCCAGTTCTGGCTTTGCCCCGACAGCGCGATTGCGGCGCCGATAAGAATAACGGACTTGAGACCCGCCATGGCGGCGCGCGACGCGATCATTTCTCTCTTTCCTCCTGCTGCTCCAGGCTGCGCGCCAGGCCTTCGAGAACGGCGCGCATCTCCGGATCGCCGATGTCGCGCAGGCTGTCTCCCAATTCCATCGGGATCGGCTTGAGCGAAGGCGGCGGCTTGGGCCTGCTTCCAGCATCCTGCGCCTTAACCGCGCCTTGCCGCAATTTAACCCGGGCCACGGCCTGGTAGCCGAAAAAGCGGTTTACCCGCTCCATGATCTCGGGAATCACGTGCTGGATGATCGGCGCATGGGCCGGCAACACTACGAGCTGCAATATCCCTTCCGTTTTCTCTCCTGGCGGAAACCGGATGGCCTCGGGCGCGCACACCTTGGCATGGCGCTCGCCAACTATTTCTGGCCAGCGGGTGACGACAGAGCTCTGGACAAAACCGAAGCGACGGAAGGCGGTACGCCCGATCTGTGGCATGAGGTCGCCGACCTGCCGTGCCCCGCCACCGCGGGGCCGCTCGAATGGCCTGGCGGTCTTGCGAGCCTTACTCGCGGGCTTCTTGGCCGGTTTGTCGGAGTCCCGTTCCATCGTGGGTGCGGCCATGCCATAGGCGCGTCGTGACCGCCAGCGACAACACCCCTGTGCCCCCCGTCGCGAAGGACCTGCTCGGCTGGTATGCCAGGCATGCCCGCGACCTGCCGTGGCGCGCAAGGCCGGGCGGGACGGCACCCGATCCCTATCATGTGTGGTTGAGCGAGATCATGCTGCAACAGACCACTGTGGCGGCGGTGAAACCCTATTTTGCCAAGTTCACGCAGGCTTGGCCAACAGTGCATGCGCTCGCCTCGGCAGCCGAAGATGATGTCATGGCGGCCTGGGCGGGGCTGGGCTATTACTCGCGTGCGCGAAACCTGGTGAAAGCGGCGAAAGCGGTGGCCGATTACGGCGGCTTTCCCGACAGAGAAACGGACTTGCGGGAACTGCCCGGGGTGGGCGCTTATACCGCGGCAGCCATAGCTGCCATCGCCTTTGGTCAACGCGCCGTGGTAGTCGATGCCAATGTCGAGCGGGTCGTCGCCCGCCTGTTCGCGATCGACACTCCTTTGCCTGGTGGACGCAAGGCTGTCCGCGAGCGGATGGACGCGATTACGCCGGATCGGCAGGCGGGCGATTTCGCCCAGGCAATGATGGACCTGGGCTCGCGGATCTGCACGCCGCGAAATCCCCAATGCCTGCTTTGCCCGCTTTCAAACTATTGTGCCGGTCGGGTGGCAGGTCCGGAACGGTTTCCGGTTAAGCCCGCCCGCAAGACAAAGCCGCAGCGCAAAGGCACGGCATGGTGGATTGAGCGCGAAGGCGCAGTGTGGCTGGTGCGACGGCCAGGGAAAGGAATGCTCGGCGGAATGCGCGCTTTACCCGACGATGGCTGGTCGGCGCGCGGCGATGGCACGGCCGTGCCCCCGTTTGCAGGCAGATGGGAGCAAAGAGGTTCGGTAGCGCATGTCTTCACGCATTTCGCGCTCGACCTGACTGTGCAGGCTAGCCTCAACCCGGCCATACCCGATGGTGAGGGAGAATGGTGGCCTATCGCCGAGATCGACACTGCTGGCCTGCCAACACTGTTCGCCAAGGCCGCGCGGCGCGCAATAATCGATTAAAGGATGCCGCCACCCAGGCTCAGCCGCACGACAGCGATCAGGCCGACGACCAGGCAGAAATTGCGTCCTCCGCGCCCAGAAGACGACAATTGGCCCAGAACGATGCCAACTGCCAGGATCGGCAGCGCGATCCAGTTGGCCCAGCCAAGGAACGGGATGGTCGCCGGTATGACGATGATGAGCGATAGGATGCCGATGAGCACTGAAGCGAGATTAAGCATGTGTGTTATATGGGTAAGACAGCCATGAATTTCAAGCCCGATTGACGCGTAAGGATGCATCCCCCACAGAAGTGTCAACAGTTTTGAATGAGGACCTTTAGCCGATGGCCTATCGCGACTTCGACATTGCCCAGCTTTCCCGCCGTTCATTGCTGCGCGGTGGCGCCTATCTGGGTGCCGCGGGGGCTCTGGCGCAAATTCCCTTCAGCCGCGCGATCGCCCACGAAGTCAGCGCACATTGGCCCAATGTCACGGCGGCAGTCGACGGGTATCTGAGGGACCAGAAGGTCGCCAACATGTTCGTGACGCTCGGCTTCGGGCTGGACGAGGACGTGCAGACCATCGGTGGCGGCAAGCTGGCCGTTGGCGGAACTGTGCAGGCAGGGATGGACAGCCTCTATCGCATCTATTCGATGACCAAGCCGATCACCGGCATGTTGACGATGATGCTGATCGACGACGGCCTTCTCGGCCTCGACCAGCCCCTGGCCGACATCCTGCCTGCCTTCTCCAAGATGATGGTCCAGAAGGACTACGATGGTCCGATTACCGAGGATAACCTCGTTCCGGCAGAGCGACCCATCACCATCCGCCAATTGCTCACGCATACCGCAGGGTTGGGCTATGGGATCGTCCAGAAGGGCCCGATCGCCAAGGCCTATGAAGCGCGCGGCCTGATCCCCGGTCAGGTTAGCCGCCTGCCGATTCCGGGCCTCGGCCGCGGTACGCCGGTGGGCAGCCTGGCAGAATTTGCCGATGGCCTGGCCAAGCTCCCGCTAGTGCTGCAGCCCGGCACGAAATGGAGCTATTCTGTCAGCCTCGACCTGCTCGGACGGGTCATCGAGGTGGTCGAGAAGAAGCCGTTCGACCAGGTCATGCGCGAACGCCTGTTCGAACCTGCCGGAATGGACAGCACATGGTTCCAGGTTCCGGCCAGCGAAACCGCGCGACTGACTGCCAATTATGGCGTTCTCAATGGCACCCTGGTGCCGATCGACCTTGCCTCCAGCTCGGTCTATCTCGATCAGCCGGCCTTTCCATTCGGCGGGGCAGGACTCGTTTCCAGCCCCCGCGATTACGACCGGTTCCAGCGCATGCTGCTGGGATATGGCACAATCGACGGCAGGCGCGTGATGGGCGAACTGGCGGTCCGCGTCGGCACGTCGAACATCCTGCCCAAGACCGCGACCACTGACGGAACCTGGGTTGCCGGACAGGGCTTCGGCGCCGGGGGACGCGTTACCGGAACCGCCTTCGGTTGGGGCGGCGCGGCCGGTACCTCGGCCTTTATCGATTACGGAGCGAAGCTGCGAGCGGCACTGTTCACCCAGTATATGCCGAGCGACACCTACCCGATTCAGAGCGAATTCCCTGATCTGGTGGTTAAAGACCTCCTCGCCATGCAGGGGAACTGATGGCTACGCCACCTGTTGCCTTTTCCGGCTCGCCAATCGACCGGGCCGATAACCTCCGCGCAGATCCCGAAGCCCTGGCCGGGCTGATGAACTGGAAGGCTCGGCTGCTGGCGCTCGATGCGCTGATGCCGTCGCTGGATGACAATGGCCGGCTGATGTGGACCACGCTGGCCGACGCGCCCGAGGATGCCGAACTGGTGTTCCTCGGCCTCGACCGCAGCGAAGGGGGCGAGAAAGCGTGTTTCGCCGCCGTCCCGCCGCAGGGGGATGCCAGCCCGCGCATGGCCAACCCGCAGCTCTGGGCTTTGATGGCGACGCTCGATCCGGGCGATTTGGCGACTTATGGCGGAGCGCGCAGCCTGGTCGACTGGCACGCGCGGCACCGCTTTTGCGCGCAGTGCGGTGCAGGGACGAAGCTCGCCAAAGGCGGTTGGCAACGCGGCTGCGAGTCCTGCGGCGCACAACACTTTCCGCGCACGGATCCCGTCACCATCATGCTGGCCGAGCACGAGGGCAGGTTGATGTTGGGGCGCGGCAAGGGCTGGCCCGAGGGGGCGTTCTCCGCGCTCGCGGGTTTCGTCGAACCGGGAGAGACGATCGAGGAAGCAGTCCAGCGCGAGGTTTTTGAAGAAGCCGGCATCCGCGTTCGCGACGTGGAGTACGTCGCCAGCCAGCCTTGGCCGTTCCCGAGCCAGCTGATGATCGGCTGCCACAGCCATGCCGATGGTGACGAACTGACGATCGATTATACCGAAATGGCCGAGGTTCGCTTTTTCACTCGCGAAGAGGTAGAATCCTCGCTTTCCGGCGATGGTCCGTTCCGCGCCCCGCCGCGGCATGCCATTGCCCACACGCTGTTGCATTGGTGGCTCAATAAATGACTAAGGCTCGCACCCTCACCATCGATATATGGTCCGATGTGATGTGCCCGTGGTGCGCCATCGGCTACGGCCAGTTACAAACGGCGCTGGACGAACTCGACGGCGAAATCGAAGCCGAGATCCGCTGGCATGCCTTTGAGCTCAATCCCGAAATGCCGGAAAGCGGCGAGGAGCAGGGCGCGCATCTCCAGCGCAAGTATCGCCGCACGGCCGAAGAAGGCGCCGCTGTTCGTGAGCAGATGCGGAGCATCGCCGAAAATGCCGGTGTATCGCTCGAATACAAGGGCGAGGGCGAAGCGCCGCCGGCGATGATGTGGAACACCTTTGCCGCGCATTGCCTCCTGACCTGGGCACGCGAGGAGCATGGCCCAGCCAAGCAGACAGAGCTGAAGCTCGCCCTGTTCAAAGCCCATTTCAACCAGCGCCGCAATATCGGCTCGCGTGCTGTGTTGCTCGATGTAGCACAAGGCTTGGGCCTCGACCGGGAAGGGGCACTGGCCGCATTGAGCGAGCCCGAACTCGCCGCCCGTGTCCGCGCGGAGGAACAGCAGGCGTTCGAACTTAACATCACCGGCGTTCCCGCCATGGTGGTAGAAGGCAAGTTCATGATCCCGGGAGCGCAGGCACCTGAAACCTACGTCAACGCGCTACGGCGAGTGGCGGAGAAGACGAGCGCCTGAGCGCAGGCCGACCTGTTTGCCGGCTGGGGATTGAAGTTCGCGGGGAACCAAGCTTGAGGGATCACGTAGAGTCGTCGATGAACCTGCGGACCTTCCCTGCGTTACCGCACTGGCTCATCCCATTTCCTGAGGTCAGGATCAGTTTGACCTATTTGTGGCGCCACCGCCGGCTGCCAAACCTGCGTAACCCGCAATTATTCTCTGAGCTTGTGCAGAGGCGCAAGCTGAGTGATCGAAATCCTGGGATGACGATGTTGGTCGATAAGGTCGCGGCCAAGGCGCATGTTGCCCGATTGCTCGGCGAAAGCTGGACAATTCCAACGCTGTGGACCGGTCGAATACTCCCCATCGAAGCACCATGGCCATTTCCCTTCATTCTGAAGGCCAGTCACGGTTGCAACCAGAATGTCATCTGCCACGATGCCTCGGACTGGCATGTAGCGCGTCAAAAGGCGGCTAAGTGGCAACAGGCACCCTATGGACTTTGGCTAGATGAATGGGCTTACCTCGACGTCCCACGAGGCTATATTGTCGAACCTTACCTCGGCACCGGTGAGCGGCTCCCTACCGACTATAAGATATATGTTTTCGGCGGCAGAGCAGCTCTGGTCCAGGTGCATCTCGACAGAAACGGTAATCATCGCTGGATTTTATATGACCGGTATTGGGAGCAGATCTCGATGTTTGACGAGGAGCCTACACTTGCTCCGGTAAGCATTGAAAAAATGATCATCGGCGCGGAAATGATTGCCCAGCCATTTGATTTCGCTCGCATTGATTTCTACGAAATCGACGGAGAGCCAAAATTCGGAGAGGCGACGTTCTATCCGGGGTCAGGCCTCGACCCGTTCGATCCGCCGGACCTGGACAAAGAAATCGGAGCGCTTTGGTTGGCGGCAAATCAGGATCGCGAACTTGGACATGACAAGCGAGATCCACAACCCATTGCGGCATAGCTGAGATCTTGCTCGGAAACTCATCCTGCAGATTTTACTTATACCAGTCCCAACTTCTTCAGCTTGAGCTGTAACTTGCCGGGCAGGACATCGCCCGGTTCCTCGCCTTCGCGTAGATCGCGGGGGGCTTTTTCGTCGGTGAGGTAGCGCCAGCCTTGGTGGGCGCGCTTGGGCAGCGGATCGACGCGGACAAGCTTGGGTTCGAGCTCGATGTGCCAGCGCCCGTCGGCAGTCTTGCTGAAGCCGAGAATGCGCGAACGTGCGACCAGTGCGTGATTGAGGATCCAGTAGAGCGAGCCGCCCTCCATCTCCTCGTGCCGCTTGGGCAAATAGCGTGTGGTCAGCTTGAAATCACGGCGACCTTCGTACCAGCCGGCAAGGTCGGCCCAGCTTTTTGCGCCATAGGCGATCTTGGTCATGTGCAGCGGCATCGCGGTCAAGATAGGGACTTCGCGGCGCGCCTCAAGGCTCGCCTCAGCCCACCAGGCCTACTGCAACGGCCAGTCCGAGGAAGGCGAAGAAGCCCATCGAGTCGGTGATCATGGTCACGAACACGCTGCTGGCGACGGCCGGGTCCTGGTCGAGCCGGTCGAAAGCGACAGGCACCAGCACGCCTGCCAGCCCCGCGATGATGATGTTTACGACCATTGCGATCGCGATGACTACACCCAGCATCGGGGTGAAGATCATGCCGGTACCGATACCGATCAGCACCGCGATAGTGACGCCGTTGAGCAGCGCGACTCGCAGTTCGCGCAACAGGATGCGCCTAGTGTTCGAGCGCGTGAGCTGGTTGGTGGCGATGGCGCGCACGGTCACCGCCATTGTCTGCGTCCCGGCATTGCCGCCGATGCTGGCGACGATCGGCATCAGCACGGCCAGTGCCACCAGTTTCTCGATCGCCGCACCGAACATGTAGATGATCGCGCTTGCCACCAGCGCGGTGCCGAGATTGGCTATCAACCAGCGTACGCGGGCAGAAAATGCGTCACGGATTGGTTCGTTGATGTCGCCATCACCCGCACCGGACAGGAGTAGCGCATCCTCGCCGGCCTCTTCGGAGATGATGTGGACGATATCGTCGACCGTCATCTGACCAACCAGTCGTCCGTCCTCGTCGATCACCGCGGCGCTGATGAGGTTGTACTTTTGGAACATCAGCGCGACCTCTTCCTGGTCGAGCATGACCGGGATCAGCGTCTGGTCGCGCTTCATCACGTCGCCCAGCGCGATATTGCGCGGGGTGGTGAGGACCCAACTCAAAGCGGCGGTGCCAACCGGGTGATGCGAGGCATCGACGACGAAAATCTCGAAGAATTCGGTCGGCAATTCCTGTTCAGCGCGCAGGAAATCGATCAGTTCGCCAACCGTGACATGTTCGGGCACGGCCACGAAGTCGCGGCTCATTAGGCGGCCGGCGGTTTCCTCCGGATAGGCCAGCGCGCTTTCGATGGCGACACGGTCTTCGGCCTCGACTTCGGCCAGGACGGCTTGCTGGTCGTCCTCGTCGAGATCCTCGATCAGCTGGACCGCATCGTCGGTATCAAGCTGTTCGATGATGGTCGCGACCGCTTCGGGGTCGAGCGCCTCCATCATGTCTTCACGGACGTAGTCGTTGAGCTCGGCGACGACTTCTGAGCTCATCAGATCATTGATGGCGATCGTCAGCGGCGCGCGTTCATCCCGGTCGACCAGCTCGAACAAGTCGGCGATGTCAGCGGGGTGGAGCGGCTCGACCAGCTCGTAGACCAGGTCGCTTTCGCCTGCGTTCAGCGCATTGCGCACAGCGCGGACATATTCTGGCTTGAGGGTGTTCTCCTCGTCCAGCCGTTCGTCATCGAGGCGATCGTCGGGATGAGAGGTGTCAGCTGGCACGTCGGCATCCGCCGTCGGCGCAGTCAGAAGGTCATCGTTCAGGCGGTCGTCCATCCCCATGGCGAGCGGTCTAGGCGACCGGAACGGTAATGCAAGCGGCGGGGTAGCGCGATTGGGTGACTGTCCCTAGGAAGGGCGCAAACCAGCAACAGGAGATTCCCCGATGGCCGATAAACTTACGCTCACGCTCGACACCGGAGATGGCGAAAACAAGGACGTGGTGATCAAGCTGCGTCCCGACCTCGCGCCAGGCCATGTCGAACGCATTACCGAATTGGCGCAGGAGGGGTTTTACGACGGCGTCGTGTTCCACCGTGTGATCCCCGGTTTCATGGCACAGGGCGGCGACCCGACCGGCACGGGCATGAGCGGCAGCGACAAGCCCGACCTCAAGGCCGAGTTCAACGCCGAACCGCACAGCCGCGGCACCTGCTCGATGGCCCGCACCCAGGTGCCCGATAGCGCCAACAGCCAGTTCTTCATCTGCTTTGATGACGCTCATTTCCTCGACGGCCAATACACCGTCTGGGGCCAGGTGACCGAGGGGATGGAGCATGTCGACGCGCTGCCCAAGGGCGAACCGCCGGCAAATCCCGGGAAGATCGTCAAGGCTACCGTCGGCTAATCAAGCACTGGCCAATGGTCGGCGCCGGGGCGACTAAAGCCCCGCGCCGACCAGCCAGTCGTGGAACAGCCGCACCGGGCGTTCTTCGAGCGCGGTAGGGCGGCAGACGAACCAATAGCTGTAGGGGCTGTCGACTTCGAGGTCGAACAGCTCTGTCAGGCGGTCGTCGTCGGCGCGCCGCAAGTGGTCGTCGTGCATGATGGCGATTCCAAGCCCCTGCGCCGCTGCTTCCAGCATCAGCTGGCCCGAATCATAATGATCGATTGCCGAAGGTTCGAGGTCGCGCATGCCCAGCGCATCCTTCCACGCCAGAAAGCTGTCGGGCAATTCGTTGTGGATCAGGAAGGTCTGCTTGGCGAGAAGCTCTTCATCGGGTGTTTCGCCAACCCTCGAGGCTATTTCGCGATTGCAGATGGCATGGACTTTGTTCTCGTCCAGCCGCACGGCGTGTAGCCGCCGATTTGGTCCTCGTGACAAAATGATCGCTGCGTCGAGCGTATCGCCGACCCGGTCTTCGAGATGCGGCCCGGTGTCGATGTCGATGTGCAGCAGCTTGTGCCGTGCGCGCAATTCGGCCAGCCGCGGAAATAGCCGCTGGCTACCGAACAGCGGAAGCACGCCGAGCCGTAGTCGCAGCAGCGAGAGATTGTCCGACTGTCCTTCGACCGCACGCGCCAGCGCCTCGAAATGTGGGTTCACGGCCTCAAAAAATTGGTGTCCCTCGTCGGTCAGTGTCATCGCCTGCCGAGCGCGGGTGAACAGCTTCTTGCCGACGAACTCCTCGAGATTAGCGATTCGTCGCGACAGCGCACTGGGGCTGAGGTTCAATTCCTCCGCCGCAGCGCGGGCAGATCCAAGCCGGACAGTGCGCATGAAGGCTTCGAGGGCGCGGAGCGGCGGGAGGCGACGAATAGGCATGGCACCTCATGTGGAGTGCAAAAAGTGCAATGTCGAGGAGGCTTTTGGACCGTAGTCCGACCGGTTAGCCGTCGGTTTCTTCTTCAACCTGTTGCGGTGCGTGCAATCGCAACCGTTTCACATGTGTCTCGTCACCATCGGTGACTTCGATCTTCCAACCGCTGGGATGTTCGACAATCTCACCTACAGGCGGGACACGCTCGGCCAAGACGAAAGTGAGTCCGCCCAGCGTATCAACCGATTCCTCGACTTCAGCGAGACGCGGATCGATCTGCTCGGCGACATCGTCGAGCTCCAGGCGAGCATCGCAATCCCACATGCCGTTGCCGATATCGGCGATCCAGACCTCGGGCGAATCATCATGCTCGTCCTCGATCTCGCCGACAATTTCCTCGACCAGGTCCTCGATGGTTATGATGCCGTCGGTGCCCGAGAATTCGTCAAGAACGATGGCCAGGTGGGTCCGGTTGGTGCGCATGTCGGCCAGCACGTCAAGCGCACCGCGGGTCTGCGGAACGTAGAGCGGCTGGCGCATCAGCACTGTCCAGTCGGTCGGCGGTACCTCACCATTGATGAGGTAGGGAAACACGTCCTTGATGTGGATCATGCCGATCACGTTATCGAGCTGGTCGCGATAGACCGGCAGACGCGAGTGGCCATGCTCCGAGAATATATCGAGCAGGTCCTGCCAGCTGGCGGCGGCCGGAACGGCGATGATTTCGCCACGCGGTATGGCCACGTCATCGGCGTCATGCTCGCTGAAGTGCAGGAGATTGCGAAGCATCTGCCGCTCGACCTGCGATAGGTCTCCGGCAGCGGGGGTTTCGGTACCCGACTCCTCGTCTTCCTCGTGCTCGTCGATGGCTTCTTCGAGCTGTGCTCGCAAGGAGCGATCGCCACTCTGGGGATCGAACAACCTGCGAAAGGCGAGCAACAGCCCGGTCTTACTCTCCGCATCTCCTGCGGATTGATCACTGTCGGGCATGGCCCTTCGTCGTGCTCCTATTATCTCTAGCGATCCCCATATGGGTCTGCGATCCCCAGTTTGGCAAGCGCTGCGATTTCCAACGCTTCCATTTCTTCGGCTTGCGTGTCGGATTCGATGTGATCATGGCCTGCCAAGTGAAGCAGGCCATGGACCAGCAGGTGGGTAGCGTGCTGTTCAAGGCTGACGCCTTTTTCCTTCGCTTCGCGGCTACAGGTCTCGAAGGCGAGGGCGATATCGCCGAGGAAGATCGGAGGTTCGTCTGGCGATTCTCCTGGTTCGAGAGCCAACAGGCTCTCTCGCTCCAGCATCGGGAATGACAGCACGTTGGTAGGCTTGTCCCGCTCGCGCCATTCGCGGTTGAGCTGGTGGACCTGCTCGTCGGACGTGAACAAAACGCTGGTCTCTAGCCGAGGATGGGCAATGGCCGGTTCGATCACGCTGGTCGCCTCGACCGCTCGCACGGCGCAATCCTGCCAAGCTCCCTCGGGCCAGTATTCGATCTCGATTTCGACGTTCATCGCGGTTTCCCGCTCACTCGGTCGGGCCTTCATAGGCCTCAACGATTCGGCCCACGATCGGGTGACGCACGACATCGGCAACCGTGAAGCGGATGGTGCCGAACCCCTCAACGCCCTCCAGCTTTGCGGTGGCGTCGGCCAGTCCGCTCATCCCGTCGCCGCCTGGAATATCGACCTGACGCGGATCGCCTGCGATCACCATCCGGCTGTTCTGGCCGAACCGGGTGAGAAACATCTTCATCTGCTCGCGCGTGGTGTTCTGCGCCTCGTCGAGGATAACGAAGGCGTCGGCCAGCGTGCGCCCGCGCATGAATGCGATCGGCGCGATCTCGATCTCGCCGCTGGCCAACCGCCGCTCGACCTGCTCGGGCGGCATGCAGTCGTACAACGCGTCATAGAGCGGGCGAAGATAAGGATCGACCTTGTCCTTCATGTCGCCGGGGAGAAAGCCAAGTTTTTCGCCCGCCTCGACCGCAGGTCGTGACAGGATCAACCGCTGGACACTGCCGTTGATGAGCTGGCTGACGGCCTGCGCCACCGCGAGATAGGTCTTGCCCGTACCCGCCGGGCCCAGCGCGAAGATGATGTCGTCGCGCGCCAGGCTGCGCATATACGTCGCCTGCATCGCGCTGCGCGGGACGATGGTCTTGCGCCGCGTCCGGATCATGATTGGCGGGGTATCAGGTTCGCCTTTGACGATGCCTTCGAAAGTTGGCTCGTTCGACATGGCGATCAGCGATTCGATGGCGCCAGCGTCGAGATCCTGGCCCTGCGCTAGCCGGTCGTACATCGACTGAATGGTTTCACGGGCGCGCGCCACGCTGTCCTCGGGCCCCTCGATCTGGACATGGTCGCCACGGGCCGAGATGAACACGCCAAGACGATTCTCGACCTGCACGAGGTTGGCATCGAATTGTCCGAACAGTGGTACCAGCAGGGACTGGTTCTCGAACTCCATATCCGCCCTGGCACGGCGAATTTCGCGTTGCGGGACCGGGTCGGGCGAGATCGCCGGATCGGTTCGACGGGACGGTTTGCGGCCCATAATGGCTTGGCGCGTTCCTTTCGCTGGTGGTGAGTCGGGAGCTTACGCCGATGGCTGCGCGGCGCAAGCGGGAGCTAGCGTCGCGGCTGGGGAAAGCCTGGGCAGGTCTCAGGCGAAAGCAGGTTGGAGCGGGCGTCCAGCCAAGGAGTTGGGCCCAGCCTCGACCAGCTCGACTTCGACCAGATCGCCGATCTTTGCGCCGCTTTCAAACCACACGCTTTGCAGCCAGGGCGACTTGCCCAGCCATTGACCGGGAAGCTTGCCCTTGCGTTCGACCAGCACGCCGCATGTCTTGCCCACGCTAGCCTTGTTGAAGGCAAATTGATGCCGTCCGAGCGCGGATTGCAGGCGTTGCAGGCGCTCGTCCATGATTTCCTTGGGCACCTGCCCGTCCATCGTCGCTGCAGGCGTGCCGGGTCGGGGCGAATACTTGAAGCTGAAGGCGTGGGCGTAGCCGACCGCGTCGACGATTTTCAGCGTATCCTCGAACTCGGCCTCGGTTTCGCCCGGGAATCCGACGATAAAATCGCCGCTCAAAGCAATATCGGGCCGCGCCGCACGGAAGCGTTCCAGCAGGCGCAGGTAGCTTTCGGCGGTGTGGCTGCGGTTCATTGCCTTGAGCACGCGGTCATTGCCGGACTGCACCGGAAGGTGGAGGTAGGGCATCAGCTTGTCGACCTCGCCGTGGGCGGCGATCAACGCGTCGTCCATGTCGGCTGGGTGGCTGGTGGTATAGCGGATCCGTTCGAGCCCATCGATCGGGGCCAGCGCGCGGATCAGACCCGCGAGTCCGACGCGGTGGCCTTTTTCGTCTTCGCCGGACCATGCGCTGACGTTCTGGCCCAGCAACGTGATCTCGCGCGCGCCGGCCTCGATCAGTTTCAGCGCTTCGGTCACGAGGTCGTTGAACGGGCGCGATATTTCGGCGCCCCTGGTATAGGGCACCACGCAATAGGTGCAGAACTTGTCGCAGCCTTCCTGCACGGTCAGGAAGGCGGTCGGGCCGATCTTGCGGCGCGCGGGCAGGGCGTCGAACTTGGCGATCGGGGGCATGTCGGTATCGGTCGATCGTTCGCCTGCCACTGCCTTGTCGAGCATTTCGGGAAGGCGGTGATAGGCCTGCGGACCGACGACCATCGAAACCGCAGGGGCGCGGGCCATGATTTCCTCGCCCTCGGCTTGCGCTACGCAACCCGCCACCGCGATCATCGGCGCTTTCGCCTGGGTCTTGCCCTTGGTCAGGCGTCCGATATCGGAATAGACCTTCTCCGCCGCCTTTTCACGGATGTGACAGGTATTGAGCACGACCAGGTCTGCATCTTCGCCATCGGGGGCGGGCATGATGCCCTTTTCGGCCAGCAGCTCGGCCATACGCTCACCGTCATAAACGTTCATCTGGCAGCCGAAGCTCTTGACCCTGTAGGTCTTGGGGGCAGTGGTCGGTTTCATGAAGGCGCGCCTTTACGGCAAGCCAAGCGGCAATTCAACGCGCTGCTTGATCGAAGAACATCCACGCGCTCGAACCAGCAATACCGCCGCCCACCCAGACGAAACGATAATTGTGGCACCAAACCCCGCATATTGAGCTGCGATGCTGGCTTGATCGGCATCGATGACCGGCAGCGACTGGTTGAATGCGGCGTGAAATATCATGCAGGCTACGAGGCTGATCGTGGAAACGAACCGCGCGGCTATTGCAAAAATGGCGGCACGCCGCACTTCGCGTGACGGGAACGGCATTAGTACGGTCATGGAAGCAGCAGGTCGTTCGGCCCGTCAGGTGGTCTACTCGATCGGCACCGAAGGCGCGCTGTAGCGGACCGGAGGTACGTCGTGTTCGAAGGGGCGGACCGGGTGCCCGAGGCATTGTTCAAGGCAATCCTCGATCTCCTCGCGTGCCTTGGCCGCGATGGCTTTGCGGCCGTGATATTCTTCGGGGCTGAATGGCTCGAGGAAATGGATGCCGAGCCGGAAGGTACCCCTTCGGCTCAAGACACGTTTGAAATTGTTGACACCGGTTTCATCGCCGACCCAGCCGATCCACTCGGCGACTTCGCCGTAATCGAGCACGACTGGCTGGACCATTACGCCAGGCGGGGGCGGTTCGAGCACGCTCAGCATGCTCGACTTGAAGGGTAACAGCGAGTGACCATCGGTAGTCGTGCCCTCGGGAAATACGGTGACCGACCAGTTGTCTTTCAAAGCTTCGCGCAACTGGTTGATCTGGTCGGCCACACCCATCCGGTTCTCACGCTTCACGAAAACCGTACGGTTGAGTCCGCATAGCCAGCCGACAAGCGGGGCCTCAGCCAGTTCGGCCTTGGCAACAAAGGCGGTCCCGCTCGCGCCAGCCAGCGTCAGGATATCGATCCAGCTGACATGGTTGGAAATGAAGAAGACATCGCGCTTGAGAGGCGTGCCATAGCGCTCAACCCGCGCACCGACGATCCAGCCGGTGACGCCCAGGAACCACATCGGGAAGGGCGAGCCATAAGCGAACAGCCTGTAGAGGTAATGCAGTGGGACGAATACCAGCAGCGCCAGCGCTATCATTGCGGTTCGGGTGATGAAGCGGATCCGACTGGCTAGGCTTAGCGGGGTCGTTTCCCCTGTCGCGGCCGACTGCCGC
The DNA here is from genome assembly GCF_054482615.1 of Qipengyuania sp. CAU 1752. Lineage (NCBI taxonomy): Bacteria > Pseudomonadati > Pseudomonadota > Alphaproteobacteria > Sphingomonadales > Erythrobacteraceae > Qipengyuania > Qipengyuania sp. CAU 1752. Next base: position 1,150,903 of record NZ_JBTLRE010000001.1, read on the forward strand.
AATTTCCATTCGCTGCGATCCGGGTCAGTCGCCACGGTCGATCCGCACTCCGAACAGTTCCATCCGATGATCGACGAGACGGTAGCCGAGCTTCTCGGCAATCTGCTTCTGCAATGCCTCGAGTTCGGGATCTACAAACTCGACAACCTTGCCGCTTTCGACGTCAATCAGATGGTCATGGTGGGCCTCGGGTGCGGGTTCGTAGCGCGCTCGGCCGTCACCGAAATCATGACGATCGAGAATACCGGCCTCTTCAAACAGGCGGACGGTTCGATAGACCGTGGCAATGGATATCTTGGGATCGACCGCGCTGGCGCGTTCGTGGAGCAATTCGACGTCGGGATGATCGTCGCTTTCCGATAACACCTTGGCGATCACGCGGCGTTGCTCGGTGATGCGCAGGCCCTTGTCGGCGCAAAGCTGTTCTAGATCGATGCGCTCGGCCAAGCCCACTCTCCGTATAATGAAACGCCTCGCACCCTTAGAGGGGCGAGGCGCTGCACTCAAGCGACCGAAGCCGGTCACTTGGATTGAATAAACAGATTAGGCGGTTTTCTTCTTGCGCCCGCGCTTCTGTCCTGGCTTGCGACCAAGGCCGATTTTCTTTGCGAGATCACGCCGGGTCTCGGCATATTCCGGTGCAACCATCGGATAGTCGGCGCCTAGATTCCAGCGCGACTTGTATTCGTCGATGGTCAGGCCGTGCTCGGTCATCAAGTGACGCTTGAGCATCTTCATCTTCTTGCCGCAGTCCAGGCAAACGATGTGATCCTTCTTGACCGAAGAACGAACCGATACGGCGGGATCGGGGCGAACTTCTTCGGCTTCGGCATCCTGGCCGAGATTGGCCAGTGCTCCATAAACGCTCGAGATCAGTTCGGGCAGCGCATCGACGTCGACATGGTTGTTGCTAACGTGAGCGGCGATGATGTCGGACGTCAACGTAATCAACGTCTCCGACATGTCGGATTCAAGGGTGTCCATGATGTTCCTCAACTTTTGCGATCGATATTTTTTAAGCCCTCGACTTCTTGTCGATGGACATGCCTCTTCTGGCGCAGGTGGGCACTGATTTCAATACTAATTGTTCAAGAATACTAATTATTTTCCTAAGGAATCGCCAGCAATGGTTGAACTACAGAGACTTGGCAAATGTAATGGCATCGATCTTGTCGCCATTGCCATCCGTATAATACTTGGGGCGGCGGCCTATGGGCTCGAAACCGTAGCGACGGTAAACCAATTCTGCCGGATTGTTTTCACGCATCTCAAGAAAGATTCGTTCTGCTCCGCGTGCGCGTGCGTCATTGCTCATTCGATCGATTAGGCGCCCAGCGAGGCCGCGGCTACGGAACTTGGGGTGGACCGCGATCAGCAAAACTTCCTCTTCGCCCGGCGCGGCGCGGACCATCGCGAAAGCTGCGGCATCGACACCTTCGGCGGGTGTCTCTCCTTCCGCGTCGAGCAAGCTGTAGTGCGTGGTCGGCATGACCAGTGAGCTTTCGACCTGGCGACGGTTCCATGCTTCGCCCCAATGCGGGTCGAAGGCGACCTGCATTATCGCCATGATCCGGTCGAGATCGTCGATCATGGCGTTACCGTTGTGTCAGCGACAGGCTTGGCGTCGGGTGCGCGGCCATAAATGGGACGGATTTCCGGGGACAGTGCGTGGGCGGGAAGATGCATGGCGAAGCGGGCATCGGGATGCGCCGGCATGGTCGTTCCCCAGCCGCGTTGTTCAACCAGGCCGTCGGCCTGTGTTCCCGCGACCACCTCCGCCTTCGCCGCCTCGACCGCCCTTGCAGGGGCAAGGGAGCGAACCTCGCCCTGTGCCTTCCCTTCGGCATTGAACCCCTGCACGAACCATTCGCCATGGCCGCCATGCATCGCCACATCGACGTCGATTTCGCCATGCTCTGCACGGGCCATCTTCGCGATAAGCGCAAGTGTCGGATAACCCTCGACCCGCGCCTTCCAGGCGAGGCCGAGTGCCCGGGCGGTGGCAATTCCAATTCTTATGCCGGTAAAGCTGCCCGGGCCGAGCGCGACGAGGATCCGCTCTGCTTTGCCTTTGCCGGGCAGGGCAGCGATCATCGGCACCAGATGCTCAGCATGGCCGCGTCCGAGGATGCGATGATCGTAGGCAAGCAGATCCGTGCCGTCGAACAGGGCAACCGAACAGGCTTGCGTCGAGCAATCGATGGCGAGCGTGGTCATGGCGCGCCTGTTATCGCCTCAGGCGAATTGCGTAAACTTGCCGAATTCGGGCCGCGGGCTGCGATCGAAGATACTGTCGGGATCACCATAGCCGATCGAGCATACCCAGTCGGCCTTTACCCTCGGACCGAAATCCGAGTTGTCGACGAAGAACTGTTCGGTAACTCCGTCAAGATCCAAGCCGGACATCGGTCCGCAATCGAGCCCGATCGCGCGGGCGGCGATGATAAGATAGGCACCCTGCAGCGCGGAGTTGCGCCGGGCGCCTTCGATGCGGCCCTGCTCGTCGCCGGCAAACCAGCTTTTAGCGTCGGTGTGGGGGAACAACCACGGGAGCTGTTCATGAAAATCGATATCGTATCCGATGATGGCTGTGACCGGAGCGGCTTTGATCTTGTCTTTGTTTCCCTCGGAAGCAAGTGCAGCAAGCTTCTCCTTGCCCTCGTCCGAGGTCACCCAGATCAATCGGGCCGGCTGCATATTGGCGGAAGTCGGGCCCATTTTCATGAGATCGTAGATCTGTCGCAACTGGACTTCGCTGACCGGCTTGTCGAGCCAGCCGTTATACGTCCGCGCATCGTTGAAAATCTGGTCGAGCGCGTCATCGGAAAGCACGTTTCCGTGGAATTGCCGGGTCATGGAGGTCCTTTGCTTTATCGGAAAATATCAGGTGGCGCGGACTTCAACCACCTCCGGAACGTAATGTTTCAAGAGCCCTTCGATCCCGTTCTTGAGCGTGGCGGTCGACGAGGGGCAGCCCGAGCAGGCGCCTTGCAAGGTCAGGTAGACAACACCGTCCTTGAACCCGCGATAGGCAATGTCGCCGCCATCGCCGGCCACCGCCGGGCGGACGCGAGTTTCAAGAAGTTCGTGGATCTGTTCGACAATGTCGGCATCGGCCGGATCGTCTTCGACCACCAAGTCGTCGTCGGTCGGGACCGAGATCCCGCTGGCATCGCCGCCAATGAATAGCGGCGCCTGGCTGACGAAATGGTCGAGCAGGATCGACACCACCTGCGGCTTTAGATCCGGCCAATTGACGCCCGGTGCCTTGGAGACCGAGACGAAATCGCTGCCGAAGAAGACATTGGTCACTTCGCCGGTGTCGAACAGGGCCTGGGCGAGGGGGCTCGCTTCGGCATCCTCGGGCGATGTGAATTCGCGCGTTCCGGTGGTCATGACCGGCTGTCCGGGCAGGAATTTCAGCGACGCGGGATTGGGCGTGGTTTCGGTCTCGATGAACATGGTTGCGATGTAGGAGCGCGCAGGGGAATCGACAAGGCAAGTCGCTCAATGTGTGCCTATTCACTGTCCCTTCAGTCGATTGCTCCCTATAGTTGGCCTATGACAGCTATCTTGCGTGCTGCGCGCATTTGCGCGCTCCTGCTCCCCGTCGCCCTGTTGGCCAGCCCACTTCCTGCCCAGGAATCGGTTCAATCTTCGCCATCAGTGGAACGGCCCGCCTCGCTTCAAGGTGACGGCGAGGTGCCATGGCTGTATGAAGGCAGCAACGTGCCCGTGGACCGGGAATGGAAGTTCGGTGTCCTCGACAACGGGTTGCGCTATGCCGTGCGTCGCAACGGTGTGCCGCCCGGACAGGTCTCGATCCGTATTCGCATGGATGTTGGCTCGTTGCATGAACGCGACAGCGAACGCGGATATGCCCATCTTCTAGAGCATCTGCTGTTTCGCGAAAGCAAGCATATCGCTGCTGGCGAGGCGATTGCGACCTGGCAGCGGCTCGGCGCGGGTTTCGGCAACGATACCAATGCCATGACCACCCCCACCGGCACGGTCTACCAGCTCGACCTGCCCGAAGCACGGGGCAAGCTCGACCAGGCCTTCCGGCTGTTGTCGGGCATGGTTCGCGATCCCGTGCTGACACCAGCCAACGTCGCGGCCGAGGTTCCCATCGTGCTGGCCGAGCGTCGTGAAAACGGCGGCGCGCGGCGACGCGTGTCGGATGCTCGTCGTGAGACATTCTTTGCCGGCCAGCGGTTGGCAGTGCGTTCGACCATTGGCACCGAAGAGACGCTCAAGGCAGCCACGGCCGAGGCGCTCGCGGACTTTCATGGTCGCTGGTATCGCCCAGAAAAGACCGTCATCGCCATCGCCGGCGATGCCTCGCCAGAGGAACTGGCCCGACTGATCGAAAGCCATTTTGGCGACTGGAATGGCAGGGGAGAAGCTGGTGTCGAGCCCGATTTCGGCGACCCCGTCGCGCCCGAAGGGGCCGAAGGCACGCCGCCGGTTGGCGAGACCACCGTGCTGGTCGAACCCGACCTGCCTCGCACGTTCACCTACGCGATATTGCGCCCCTGGCGCGCGGTCGACGACACGATTGCCTATAACGAGGGCCTGTTGCTGGACGGGCTGGCGCTCCAGCTCATCAATCGCCGTCTTGAAAAGCGCGCCCGTGCGGGCGGTAGCTTCCTTTACGCGCAGGTCGAACAGGAAGACATCAGCCGCTCCAGCGATACGACGCTGGTCTCTTTTGCGCCGCTGACGCAGGACTGGCAGGCCGCACTCGGCGATGTTCGCGGCGTGATCGCCGATGCGCTCCAGAGCCCGCCAACGCAGGAAGAAATCGACCGTGAAGTCGCCGAGTTCGATGTCGGTTTCAAGGCCCAGGTTGACGAGGCTGCGGTCGCCCCGGGCGGCAGGTTGGCAGACAATCTCATCAGCGCGGTAGATATTCGCGAAACCACTGCCGCGCCCGACACCGTGCTTAAAATCTTCCGCCAGATGCAGTCGCGGATCACTCCGCAGGCGATCCTCGAACGCACCCAAGCGTTGTTCGAGGGCGATGTCATACGTGCGATCTATCTGACACCCGCCACCGGCGAGGCCGATGCGCAGCGTCTGGCGCAGGCCATGCGCGAAGTTGTGTCACCCGATGCCAGCGCCCGGCTCGCTGCGGCCAACGTTTCATTCGAAGATCAACCGGCCATCGGCACGCCCGGTCAGGTCGTTTCGTCTCGCCCGATCGGCAGCAGCCTTCCATTCCTTGATGAAATCGAGATGGTCGAACTCGACAATGGGGTCAGGGTGCAGCTCTGGCCCAATGACGCGGAACCGGGGCGCGTGGCGGTCAAGGTGCGTTTCGGCAGCGGCTATCGTGGGTTTACCGGGGAAACCGCCCCCTATGCCCATCTCGGTGAGATCGCGCTGATCGGCTCTGGCCTTGGCGAATTGGGCCAAGAGGAAATCGACCGCATCCGTACCGGGCGCAAGCTGGATTTCCAGTTCTCGATCCATGATGCAGTGTTCCAGTTCAACGCCCAGACCCGCGACGAGGATCTGGCCGACCAACTCTATCTGTTTGCGGCCAAGCTGGGGATGCCCCGGTGGGATCCCAATCCAGTCATCCGCGCGCAGGCAGCGGCGCGGCTTGCCTATGAATCATATGCCACCAGCCCGGATACGGTGCTCAACCGCGATCTAGACTACCTGCTTGCCGACCGTGACCCTCGGTTCGGAATGCCCGACCCGCAGGCCATCGCGGCCACTTCTCCCGAGGGTTTCCGCGCGGTGTGGGAGCCGTTGTTGCGGCAAGGGCCGATCGAAGTGTTGGTCTATGGCGAATTCGACCGCGATGCCGCCGTCGAGGCCTTGAAGGCCACCTTCGGAGCATTACCGCCCCGCGAGCCCATTCCACCCAGCGTCAAGGAACGCCTTGCCGACTTTCCCGAAGCCGGTGCATCGACTGTCCTGACCCATCGCGGTGACGCCAACCAGGCCGCTGCGGTGATCGCATGGCCAAGTGGTGGCGGGGTTGCCCGCGTGCGCGAATCCCGCCAGCTCGAAATTCTCGCACGGTTGTTCAGCAATCGTTTGCTCGAGTCGCTGCGCGAACGGGCAGGGGCAAGTTATGCTCCCTATGTCGGTGCGGAATGGCCGCTCGACCTTGAGCGTGGCGGTACGATCGTCGCGCTGGCGCAGGTTAGCCCGGAACTGGTGCCGATGTTTTTCGAGGAGGCAGAAGCCATTGCCGCCGATCTCGCGGCCAATCCGCCGAGCGAGGACGAACTCAACCGTGTGACCGAGCCGCTGCGCCAACTCATTAGCCGTGCCTCGACTGGCAACGGGTTCTGGTTGTACCAGCTGGAAGGCGCGAGTTACGAACCGCGGCTGGTCGAATCCATCCCCTCGCTGCTGGTCGATTACACCCAGACGACCCCCGCCGCGATGCAGGCACTGGCCCAGCGCTACCTTGTCTCGCGTCCGGGATATCGGCTGGCCGTCATTCCCGAGGGCCAGGAACTGGCTACCAGCGTCATCGCGCCAGCAGTGCGCCCGGCCGCGCCAGGTGCGTCAATGATCGGCCGTTAGCGGCCAAGCTTGGGCGGCCCAAAGCTTAATTAGCCTTGGCAGCCTCGGTGCTGAACCGGTAACCTTGGCTCTGGATAGGCGAGAAACGAGCGGACATGGCGAACAACTGGACTCCTGATAGCTGGAAAAGCGGCGAAGCGCGGCACCTGCCGGTGTACGAAGATTCCGCTGCTCTGGCGCAGGCGCAGACGACGCTCGAAAATTACCCGCCACTGGTATTCGCGGGCGAGGCTCGCGCTCTCAAGGCCGACCTTGGTGAAGTAGCCCAAGGGCGCGCATTCCTGCTGCAGGGCGGCGACTGCGCGGAAAGCTTTGCCGAGTTCCATCCTAACAATATTCGCGACACGTTCCGCGTCATCCTGCAGATGGCGGTGGTGATGACCTTCGCCGGCAAGCTGCCGGTGGTGAAGGTGGGGCGGATGGCTGGCCAGTTCGCCAAGCCGCGCAGCTCCGATACCGAGACGCAGGGATCGGTCACGCTACCGAGTTATTTCGGCGACAACGTAAACGGTATCGAGTTTGACGCCGGGCAACGCCGCACCGATCCTGAACGCATGGTCAAGGCTTACTCGCAGGCGGCCGCCACGCTCAACCTGCTGCGCGCCTTTGCCGGCGGCGGCTATGCAAACTTGCGCCAGGTCCACCAGTGGACGCTCGATTTCATGGGCCGCAGTCCCTGGGCCGATAAATTCGCCGAGACCGCCGACCGAATTAGCGAGGCGCTTGACTTCATGGAGGCTTGCGGCGTCGATCCTGCAACAGTCCCGCAATTGCAGGGAACCAGCTTTTACACCAGCCATGAGGGGCTGCTGCTGCCCTACGAACAGGCGATGACGCGCCAGGATTCGCTGACCGGTGATTGGGTCGACACCAGCGGCCACATGATCTGGATCGGAGATCGTACCCGCTTCGAAGGCAGCGCTCATATTGAGTTTGCCCGCGGCATCATAAATCCGCTTGGCGTCAAATGCGGGCCGAGCCTGGAACCTGACGTATTGCTGCGCCTGCTCGACACGCTCAATCCCGCGCGCGAGCCGGGGCGGATCACCCTGATCAGCCGCTTCGGGCATGACAAGGTCGAGGGGGGGCTGCCGCGCCTGGTGCGGGCTGTCACCCGCGAGGGTCATCCGGTGGTATGGAGTTGTGACCCGATGCATGGAAACGTCATCAAGGCCGACAGCGGTTACAAGACGCGCCCCTTCGACCGCATCAAGGCCGAAGTGCGCGGCTTCTTTGACGTACACCGGGCCGAGGGCACGCATGCCGGCGGTATCCATCTGGAAATGACGGGGCAGGACGTGACCGAATGCGTCGGCGGTGCGGTGGCGATTACCGATGAGAGCCTGGCCGACCGATATCACACCCATTGCGATCCGCGCCTCAACGCCGCGCAATCAATCGAGCTTGCCTTCGCCATCGCTGAAATGCTGCAATTGGCAGCCGAGAATCAACGCGCCGACGCCGCTTGAAATCGAGCTCGGGCACCAAAAGGCAGCCAACTCTTTATTTTGGAACGGCTTGCCGCCATGATGCGTAAGGACTGGAAGCAGCGGGAGACAGTCCTTGGCCCAACCTGGGGCGCACAGCCAAGCCAGACCGGTCCTCGGTCTCACGGAACAATTCAATGCCACGCGCGATCTCAGCGAGGCGCTGGCTGCGCCGCTGAGCGAAAGCGACGCCACCATCCAGTCGATGGAAGACGCGTCCCCTACCAAGTGGCACCTGGCGCATTCGACCTGGTTCTGGGAAACCTTCCTTCTCCGCGATCATCTCGATGGCTACGCGTTGCACGACGAGCGATGGCCGTTCCTCTTCAACTCCTATTACGAGGCTGAAGGCGAGCGGCATATGCGGTGCCAGCGCGGTCTGATCACGCGCCCCAGCCTTGCCGAAGTTCTCGATTATCGCCGCGCTGTAACGCAGGCGATGGAGCCATTGCTGGGCCGCGATGACCTGCAAGCGCTGGTCGCGCTCGGCATCGCGCACGAACAGCAACACCAGGAATTGCTACAAACCGATATCAAGCACGCCTTGTTCCAGAACCCGCTCGGCCCCGCAATGTGGGACGGCGCGCCGAAGACGGCCAAGGCCCGCGAACGCGGTTGGCACGCGCACCCGGGCGGCATTGCGTTGGTCGGTCATGACGGCGCCGGCTTTTCGTATGACAACGAGGGGCCGCGTCACCGTGTGCTGCTCGAACCCTTTGCGCTCGCCGATACGCTGGTAAGCAATGGGGAATGGCAGGACTTCATCGACGATGGCGGCTACGAAACCGCCGCGCTGTGGCTGTCCGACGGCTGGGCCTGGGTGCAGGAACATGGCATCACGGCACCGGAATATTGGCGCGAGGACAAGTATTTCACGTTGCAGGGCTGGCAACAAATAGATGTCCACGCGCCGGTGACCCACATCTCTTTTTACGAGGCAGAAGCCTTTGCCAGCTGGGCTGGGGCGCGGTTGCCGACTGAGTTCGAATGGGAAGCGATCGCCCGCGGCCAGCACGCTGACGACGCGCCGGCGCATGATCCGGACGGGGGCAACCAGATCGACAATGCCCAGCCGACGCATCCGACTGGCTCGGACGGCCTGTTTGGCGATTGCTGGCAGTTCACCCGCAGCGCCTATCTGCCCTTTCCGCGTTATCAGCCACCGGAAGGCGCGGTGGGCGAATACAACGGCAAATTCATGAGCGGACAGGTGGTGCTGAAAGGCGCCAGCTGCGCCACCGTGCGCGGGCATTCGCGCGCTTCCTACCGTAATTTCTTCTATCCCCACCAGCGCTGGCAATTCAACGGCCTGCGCCTCGCCAAGGATGTGTGATGTCTGCCAATAAGGATTTGCGGCTGGTCGATTTCGACGAGGATGGCGTCGACCGCGCTTTTCGCGAAAGCGTGTTGAAAGGATTGGGAGAAGCGCAAAAGGCTATTCCCGCGCGCTGGCTTTATGACGACGCTGGATCGCAGCTGTTCGAGGACATCACAGCTGTCCCTGAATACTACCCGACCCGCGCCGAAACCGAAATCCTTGAAACCCGAGGGACAGATTTCGCCAAGGCCATCGGTACGGGCCGCGCGGTGATCGAATTCGGCAGCGGGTCATCGGTCAAGACGCCGCTGCTGCTGCGGGCGATCGAGCCGGCAGCCTATGTTCCACTCGACATTTCCGGCGATTTCCTGCGCGCCTCGGCCGAAGAGCTGCGCAAGAAATTCCCCGGCCTGCCGGTGTACCCGGTTGAGGCCGATTTCATGCGCCGGGTCGAATTGCCGCAAGCAGTCATGGACATGCCCCATCTGGGCTTCTTTCCTGGTTCGACGATCGGCAACATGGTGCCACACACGGCGGTCGATTTGCTACGGACCATGCGCGAGACGCTCGGCGAAGGTTCCAAGCTGCTGATCGGTATGGACCTGGTCAAGGATCCGGACGTGCTGGAAGCGGCCTATGACGATGCCGGGGGCGTCACGGCGGAATTCAATCTCAACCTTGCGCGGCGCATCAACCGCGAACTCGACGGCACCATACCGGTCGACCAGCTTGAGCATGCGGCTCGCTGGAACGACGAGTTTGCCCGGGTTGAAATGCACCTGGTTGCCAAAAGCGATATCGAATTCAAGGTGGCCGGGCAGCACTTTGCCATGCGCGGTGGCGAGACCATCCATACGGAAAACAGCCACAAGTTCACCCGCCGCAGCGGCGCGACGCTACTTCTCGCGAGCGGCTGGACCCCGGTCGGGCGTTGGCTCGACAGCAAGGACCGTTTCAGCCTGATCCTGGCCGAGGCTTCCATTCCGCGCAGCGCACCCTAGAAAGCCGCCATGCCTAAATCTATCGCCATCATCGGTGCCGGCATGGCCGGCCTGTCCTGCGCCATGGAATTGCGCGCACGCGGCTTGCGTCCGGCGCTGTTTGACAAGGGGCGCGGACCGGGCGGACGGATGGCTACGCGACGTACCGACATCAATGGTGCGGAAGTGCACTTCGACCACGGCGCGCAATACTTCACGGTGCGGGATTCGCGCTTCGAACACGCGGTCAACGGCTGGCGTGAAATCGGGGCGGTGGCCGATTGGCCGGCAGCCGGAGAGAATGCGGTGGTCGGGGTACCGACGATGAATGCGCCGATCAGGCAGATGGCGCAGTTTTTCCAGGTGGCATGGGGCAGGCAGATCGACCGGGTCCTGCGCGATGAACACACCTGGCACCTGCGCAGCGGCGATACGATTTTCCGCGCCGAGCAGATCGTCTGCGCCATACCTGCAGAGCAGGCCGCGCAATTGCTGGCTGGTGAAGCGCCCGAATTCGCAGCAAAGGCAGCGGCGGTGCAATCGCGCCCATGCTGGGCGTTGATGGCGCGTTTTGTCGAAAAATTGCCGCTACCTGACACCGTGAGAGGGCAAATTGTCGCCTGGGCTGCGCGCAATTCGGCCAAGCCGGGGCGAGGGGCGGGCGAGGACTGGGTCATCCATGCCTCACCGGAATGGTCGGCCCAGCATCTCGAGGACGATGCAGACGAGGTCGCCAGCAAGCTGCTCGCCAGCTTTTTCGCCGAGACCCAAGCCGCAGTGCAGGCCCCCGTTTACCGGTCGGCGCATCGGTGGCGCTATGCCATGGCCGGGAAGAAGGATGGCCCGTCGGCACTGTGGGATGCAGGCCGCGACCTGGGTGTTTGCGGCGATTGGTTGGTCGGCCCGCGCGTCGAATCGGGCTTTCTCAGTGGCCATGAACTAGCCCGGCTTATGACGGAATAAACGGCAGTTTTCTGTTCATGGTCAAGCTACTCCAGCACCGTTATATTTGCTCCCGTGAATCCGGAAGCCATCTTTGAGACAACGTCCTCGATCGTTGCCGGGGCGCCCAAGAGCGCCTTGCTGATGACTGCGCTGGCGGCGCTGGTGCTCGGCTGGATCGGCGCGTTGATGGTCCGCAACAAAGTCCCACTCGGTGGTGTATTGCGCGGTGCGAGCACGCTGGTGCTGGTCGGCGTGCTGGCAACTGTCGTGGTCCAGATTGCCCGTCTCGACCCGCGGTTTGATGTCGCAGTTGCTGGCCTGGGCCTCCCCGAGCAAGTGGTCGAGGGCGGTGAAACGCAAGTCCCGCTCGCGGCGGACGGACATTACTGGTTGCGAGCACGGATCAATGGGGTCGAGGCCAAATTTCTCGTTGATACCGGGGCAACTTTGACCGCTATTTCGACGCAGACGGCGAAAGCCGCCGGGATCGCGCCGCGCAGTGATCGCCTCCCGATCCAGATGACGACCGCCAACGGCACGGTGCAGGTTCCGCTGGCGACGATTGAGGAACTGCGATTCGGCAATGTCGCCGCTCGCGGGCTCGATACGGTCATCGCGCCCAATCTTGGCGAGACTAATGTCATCGGAATGAACTTGCTCAGCCGGTTGGCCGAGTGGCGAGTGCGCGACGGAATATTGATCCTGGTGCCCAACAACCCGCAGCCCGCGGTGGAATGGGCTGGGGAACCTGCTGGCTAAGTCACTTCGTCACTATCGATTTCTTGAAAAATTGGCTGGGGTGGCAGGGATCGAACCTGCGAATGCCGATACCAAAAACCGGTGCCTTACCACTTGGCTACACCCCAGCACTGGGCGCGCTCTATAACGCCTTCAATCGCGTTGTGAAGGGGCTGCGGGAGCGCGCCCGTCCCATTGTCTAAAGCGCCTTGCCCGCGAAATCGGTCCGCGAGTGGCGTTCGGGTAGTTGCTCGTCATCTTCGCCCCAGGTCTTGTTGACCATCCGCGCCCGCTTGACCGCTGGCCGGGCATAAATTTCGTGCACCCAGCGGGCGACGTTTTCATACTCGTGGATCGAGAGGAACTTTGTCGCCTCGTTATAGATATGTCCGGTCACGAATGGCGCATACCAGGGGAACAGGGCCATGTCGGCGATGGTGTATTCGTCGCCGGCCAGGAACGGCGTTTCGCCCAGTCGCTGGTCGGCAACATCGAACAGGCGCTTGGTTTCCATGGCGTAGCGGTTGATGGGATATTCGTACTTATCCGGCGCGTAGGCATAGAAATGGCCGAACCCGCCGCCGATGAACGGTCCGCTGCCAACCTGCCAGAATAGCCAGCTGAGCATTTCTGCACGAACACCGGGCTGGCCCAGAAACGCGCCGAATTTTTCCGCCACGTGCAGCAGGATTGCCCCGCTTTCGAACACCCGCACCGGTTTTTCGCCCGAATAATCGACCAGCGCCGGGATCTTGGAGTTGGGATTGATCGCGACGAATCCGCTGGTGAACTGTTCGCCTTCGCCAATGTTGATCAGCCATGCATCGTAATCGACATCGTGCCCGGCCTCGATCAATTCCTCGAAGATGAGGTTGGCCTTAACCCCGTTGGGTGTAGCCAGCGAATAGAGCTGGAATGGATGTTCGCCGCGCGGCAATTCCTTTTCCACCTGCGCGCCAGCGGTAGGGCGGTTGATACTGGCAAACCGGCCACCGCTTTCAGCATCAAAGGTCCAGACTTCGGGCGGTGTGTAGGTCGGGTCGGCCATTCAGGCGCTCCTGTAGCAGGCGGTGCAGTATCGTGTGCGGGCTTGGTGACTGCATGACGCACCGATGGCAAGTCGCGAACGAATTTTACATGTCCGCATGGGGAACTGGTGCGCGTTATCGAAGGTTTGGGATCCATGGCATCGCACCCTACCGACCTGATTTTCGTTGATGACAGCCTGCCTGGCATCAGCCGCAAGCGGGCCGGCAATGGGTGGGCTTACTACGATCCCAAAGGCAGCCTGATCCGCGATGGGAAAGAGCGCAAGCGGCTCAACGCTGTTGCCCTTCCGCCAGCCTATCGCGACGCGTGGTTCTGTCCGGCGCCCAACGGTCATATCCTGGCCACCGGATATGATGACAAAGGCCGTAAGCAATATCGCTACCACCCCGATTTCAGGACATACCGCGAAGGCGAGAAATTCGACCGTTGCCTGGCCTTTGGCGAATTGCTGCCGCTGATGCGCAAGAGGGTCGAGGAAGACATCGTCGGGGAAACTCCTACCCGCGAACGGGTGCTGGCGGCAGTGGTGCGGCTGCTCGACATGGGGTTCGTGCGGATCGGGAACGAGATTTACAAGAAGAAAAACAAGAGTTTCGGGGCCTCGACCCTGCGTGATCGCCACGCCCGCATCGAAGGCAGCACGGTACATATCAGCTTCGTCGGCAAGGGCGGCAAGGAACGCGAACTGACGCTGGTGGACGAAGAACTGGCGAGCGCTGTGCAGGATGCGCGCGACGTGCCGGGCCAGCACCTGTTCCAATATTACGATGCCGACGGAAAGCGCTGCCCGATCGGCAGTGGAGACGTCAACGAGTACCTGCGCGAGACTATGGGCGAGGACTTCTCGGCCAAGAATTTTCGCACTTGGCACGCCAGCGTGCTGGCCTTTGCCAAATTGTCTGATGCCGATGGGGAGCCAACCATGACTTCCCTGCTTGACGAGGTGTCGGACCGGCTCGGCAACACGCCGGCCATTGCCCGCAAAAGCTATATCCACCCGGCCGTGATCGATATCCTCTCGCGTGAAAACGGTTTTGAAAGATGGCGCAGCGGATTGCAGCTACCCCGCAAGACCAAATACCTCACGCGCCACGAACGCGGCCTGATCGCCTTGTTGCAGGAGGCCCCGGCAGCGCAGGAATTGCTGGCCGCATGAGTGAGACGCTCGAGCATATTCTGCCGGAAAGGATCGAGGCTCTCGCGCACGATCTGCTTTGCAAGGCCGATCGGCAGGAACTGGCGCTGGCAACGGCGGAAAGCTGTACCGGCGGTTTGCTGGCGGCCTTGCTGACCGATGTCGAGGGTTTGTCGCACGTTTTCGAACGTGGTTTCGTCACCTATAGCGACGAGGCAAAGTGCGACCTTCTCGGGATTGCAAAGGCTATCGTCGACGACTGCGGCGCGGTCAGCCGTGAAGTGGCGCTGGCTATGGCAGAGGGGGCAAAAGCTCGCTCGCGCGCTGATATCGCTGTGTCGATCACCGGCTTCGCTGGCCCCGCTGGAGAGGGTGACGAGGAGGGGCTTGTATACTTCGCTTGCATCGACCCGACCGGCCAGTGCAATCATGCCGAAAAGCATTATGGCGCGATCGGGCGCAACGGCGTTCGCATCGCCGCGCTTGAAACCGCGCTGACAATGATGAACAACGCCATCCCAGATGGCTGAACATTCCAACTTCTACGATCTTGCCAGTCACGGTTTCGTGCGCGTGGCCACGGCAACCCCCGCGGTGCGCACAGCCGATGTCGCTTTCAACCGCGATGGTATATTGGCCGAGGCGCGCAAGGCCCACGAGGCGGGGGTCGACCTGGTGGTCTATCCCGAGCTGTGCGTTTCCTCCTACGCCATCGACGATCTGCACCTGCAAGGCGCCATGATCGACGCTGTCGAGCAGGCTATCGCGGATATTGCCGCAGCCACCAGCGATCTATCTCCGGTTCTTGTTATCGGTGCCCCGCTGCGGCGCAATGGTAAGCTGTACAATTGTGCATTGGCGGTCGCAGACGGTGCGGTGTTGGGCGTGGTGCCCAAGAGCTTCCTGCCCAATTACCGCGAGTTCTACGAGAAGCGCTGGTTTACTCCGGGACGCAATTGCCAGGACCTGGAGATCAATGTTGCAGGCGAGGAAGTGCCGTTCGGCACCGATTTGATATTTTCTGCCGCAAATTTGCCCGGCTTCACCTTCGGGATGGAGATCTGCGAAGATTTCTGGGCCCCCAATCCACCCGGCACGATGGCTGCGCTGGCGGGGGCGACGATCCTGGCCAATCTTTCTGCCAGCCCGATCACCATCGGACGGGCGGATGATCGCCATCTGCATTGCCGCTCGATGTCGTCGCGCGCGATCTGCGCCTATGCCTATTCGGCCAGCGGTCACGGCGAGAGCACCACCGACCTGGCGTGGGACGGGCAGGGGGTTATTTACGAGATCGGTGACTTGATGGCCGAAAGCGTGCGTTTCGACCGCAAGGGCGAGTTGTGCATCGTCGATATCGACACCGACCGCATCCTTGCCGAGCGGCTGCGCAATCACACCTTCACCGACGCTGCCGATTTCGAGGGGCGGCCCGAGGACTGGTACCGCACCGTCATCTTTGACCACCGCCCGGTGGCTGGCGAGGGTTCGGGCGACCGGGGTCTAACCCGCCCGATCCGTCGCTTCCCCTTCGTCCCCAACCGGCAGGACAAGCTCGACCAGGACGCTTACGAGGCGTTCAACATCCAGGTCGATGCATTGATGCGGCGGTTCCAGGCGACCAGTGGTGAATCGATGGTGATCGGCATTTCGGGCGGTCTCGATTCGACCCATGCGCTGATCGTGGCAGCGAAGGTATGTGACAAACTGGGCCTGCCGCGCAGTACCATTCGCGGCTATACGATGCCTGGCTTCGGCACGTCCGAGGGCACCAAGTCGAACGCGTGGCGGCTGATGGAAGCGATGCAGATCACCGCCGAGGAGATCGACATCAAGCCCAGCGCGCGCATGATGCTGGAGAATATCGGTCATGCCTTTGCCGATGGCGAACCGGTCTACGACACCACGTTCGAAAACGTACAGGCAGGCCTCAGGACCGATTACCTGTTCCGCCTCGCCGGACAGCACAGGGGTTTCGTTATCGGAACGGGTGACCTGTCCGAACTGGCGCTGGGCTGGTGCACCTATGGCGTGGGCGACCAGATGAGCCATTACAGCGTCAATGCCGGTGTTCCCAAGACGCTGATCCAGTATCTGATCCGCTGGGCCATCGAGACCGAGCAATTCGTGCCCGCCGCGAGCGAAGTGCTTGCCGATATTCTCGACACCGAAATCTCCCCCGAACTGGTCCCGGCAGGCGAGGATGGAGAGATCCAGAGCACCGAAGGCACGATTGGTCCCTACGAGCTCAACGACTTCTTCCTTCACCATTTCGTGCGGTTCGGGCAGAAGCCTTCCAAGGTCGCATTTCTCGCCTGGCATGCCTGGAAGGATGCCGAGGCAGGTCAGTGGCCCAACGGCTTTCCCCAAGATCGCCGCAACGCTTACGACCTTGCTACCATCCGCAAATGGTTGGAGAAATTCCTCTGGCGTTTCTTCCAGTTCAGCCAGTTCAAGCGCAGTGCGCTGCCCAACGGACCAAAGGTTTCCAGTGGCGGGGCGTTGAGCCCGCGCGGCGACTGGCGCGCGCCGAGCGATGCGGTGGCTGATGTGTGGCTGGCCGAATTGCGGGACAACGTACCCGAGAGCTGACCGCACAGGCGCTGCGCGGCGCGATTTGCATTCATCGCCAATCCGCTTACTCTCGCACCTGGGTCGCTTGCCAACGATTGCCGCATGGCGGTTATGGGCAGGTGGGGGACGCGATTTGACAAATGCGACAGTTCCGGGGCGGCTTGTCCTGAGTGAAAGCCGCCCACTGCGGTTGTTTACGCTGTTCATTCTCTATGTCGGGCAAGGGCTGCCGATCGGGCTGTTCTGGTTCGCAGTCCCGGCATGGATGGCAGTAAACGGTGCGCCCGCCGTCGAGGTTGGCAGCGTCGCCGCGCTGACGGCGCTGCCGTGGTCGCTCAAGCTGGTCAACGGCTTCATCATGGACCGCTACACCTTCCTGCCGATGGGCCGCCGGCGGGCCTGGATACTTGGGGCGCAGATGGTCATGATCGGCTCGCTGTTTGTGGCTGCCTTGATCGACCCGTCCCCGCGCGATGTTCTCTTCCTGGGTGTAATCGGTTTCATCGTGAACATGGCGACGACTTTCCAGGATGTCGCGGTCGACGGGCTGGCGGTCGACATCATGTCCGAAGACGAGCGTGCGCGTGGCAGCGGCATGATGTTTGGCGGGCAATCGGTCGGAATTGCCAGCGCAACCGCGATATGCGGTTTCGTAATCGAGGATTTCGGCGCGCCCGCTGCGTTCCTGATAGTCTCAGCGCTCATCGGGCTGCTGTGCGTCTATATCGCGTCTTTCAACGAGCGCGCTGGTGAGCGCAAGATGCCATGGAGTGCGGGGAAACCGCATGAGCGAAATTTGCAGATCCAGCTCGACGCATGGTGGCCGCTGCTCAAGACGACCTTCCTGTCCTTTACCAAAGCGGCGAGCCTCCTTTGGCTGCCGGTGCTGTTCGGGCGCGGGATATTGTATGGCGGCATGACGGGGGCGACACCGCTGATCGGCGCCAATTCGGTTGGCTGGGATGTTTCCGAGATCTCTTCACTGACAGCGACGGCGGGGCTGGTGGCTGGCATACTTTGCATGACGCTGGGCGGCTGGCTTGGGGACAGGTTCGGAGCCAAACGCATCGGCATCATGTGGCTCGTGTTCCAACTCGTCATGGTGATGATAATGTATCTGGGACAGGACCTTTGGGCTTCGCCCTCGCTCTTCATCGGATTCGTATTCGCATGGATTTCGCTCGACATGTTGCTGACGGTGGCGCTGCTGCCTGTCGCGATGCGACTGTGCGATGCCAAGGTCGCGGCAACCCAGTTCACCATCTACATGGCGGTGAGCAATTTCGGCATCTCCTTCGGCGCATTCATGCTGGGACAGACCGATGCTTTGGGCGGGCTGGCGTCGATCTTCCTTGTCGTTGGCGCTGGCATGGCAGTTGCACTGCTGCTGGTGTTGACCGTCAAGTTTCCCCGGCGGCCCGAGTATTACGCCCGGCAAACGCAGGCGGCGATGGTTTTCGAAGGCGCTGCGGTGGCTGAACCCAGTCGCAGCGCCGTCTGAAATCTATGGCAGGCAATAAGGATTGCTCGATCACGCGGCCAGTTTCTGGACCTGCTCGTGGGCGGCCAAGATCTTCTCTTCGCCGCCTTCGCCCATGATGCCATCGGCCGCGACGATCTCGATATCGGTAATGCCGAGGAAGCCAAGGAAGAAGGTCAGCCACGGGGTCATGAAGTCCATCGCGCTGCCCACCGGTGTCCCGCCCGATGCGACGGCGAGATAGGCTTTCTTGCCTTTCAGCAACCCCTCGGGACCATTGGCAGTGTAGTGGAACGTGGTCCCCGCGCGGGCGACCAGGTCGGCCCATGCCTTGACCGTGGCAGGGACCGAGAAATTATAAATCGGTACCCCAAGCACGATGGTATCGGCAGCGTGTAGTTCCTCAATCAGTTCATCGGCGATCGCGGCCAGGTCCGCCTGCACCGCGTCGCGGTCGCTGTGCGGCGCCAGATTGGCCGCAAAGCGCGCTTCGTCGACAAACGGCAAATCGTTCTTCGCGAGGTCGCGGGTGATGAGCCGCGTGTCCGGCCCCGCCAGCCGTTCGACAAGCGTATTTGAAAGACTGCGGGTGACCGACTGGTCCGCGGGCCGGATGCTAGCGGTAAGGTGAAGAATGGTGGACATGGGGGTCTCCTTGTTGAGTGGTTCAGGCGGCGTCGACGAGGACCAGTTCGCTGTCCTCGATGGCAGTGATGGTGATGGTGCCGGAATGGGTGATGGCGACCCCGTCACGGGCATTGGCCTGCACGCTTTTTTCGCCATCCTCGACTTTGACCGCGCCGGTGGCGGGGACCAAGTAGATGTGACGCGAAGGGGCCGCGGGGGTGTAGGCGACGCTTTCGCCTGCCTTCACCGTCGCGCCGAGCACGCGGGCATCGGCACGAATGGGGAGGGTATCATCGTCATTGGCACTGCCGCTGGCGAGCGGGACGAAGCTGCCCGACCGGTCATCCTTGGGAAACTTGCGCGCGCCCCATCCGGGTTCGCCGCCGCGCTCGTCGGGAATGATCCAGATCTGGAACAGCGTTGTCGACTCGTCTTCACGGTTGAATTCGGAATGGCGCACGCCGTTGCCGGCGCTCATCACCTGCACGTCGCCGGCTTCGGTGCGGCCTTCATTGCCCATGCTGTCGCGATGGGTGATGGCGCCCGAGCGGACATAGGTGATGATCTCCATGTCGCTGTGCGGATGGGTGGGAAAGCCAGTGCCTGCCGCGATGGTATCGTCGTTCCAGACGCGCAAAGCGCCCCAGTTGACCCGCGCCCCGTCATGATAGCTCGCGAAGGAAAAATGATGATGCGCATCGAGCCAGCCGTGATTGGCGGAGCCGAGGCTTGAGAAGGGTCGAAGTTCGATCATCGAAGGTCTCCTGAAGGCAGGGTGGGTGTCTATGCGAAGGAATTAGCCCTTGTCGGCTGGTCGGATCAGTAGGATAAAACGCGCCAAGATGTTCAGGAAATCAGAACGATGAAAGTGGGTGAACCGACCCTCGACCAGCTGCGGATTTTCCTCGCTGTCGAGGAGGAAGGTAGTTTTGGTGGCGCGGCACGGCGCATGGGCCGCGCCGTGTCTGCCATCAGCTACGGCATAGCGCAGATGGAGGCCCAACTCGGCGTTTCGCTGTTCGAGCGCGAAGGCTCGCGCAGGCCGGTCCTCACCGATGCCGGGCACGGGCTGCTACCCGAAGCGCGCGCGATTACCGATCGCGCCGACGCGCTGCTGGCCAAGACCCGCAGCCTGCATGCCGGGCTGGAAAGCGAGGTTTCGCTGGTGGTCGACGTGATGGTGACCGCCGAAGCCACCGCCAACGTGCTGCGCGAATTTCGCGAGATGTTCCCGACCGTCTCGCTGCGGCTGCAGGTCGAGGGGCTTGGGGCGGTCGCTGCTTGCCTGCTCGAAGGGCGGGCGCAGCTGGCCATTGGCGGCCCCGTGATGGGCGACCACGTAGACCTGGAACGCCAGGTGGTGGGCGAGGTCGAACTGATCCCCGTCGCGGCACCTGACCATCCGCTGGCGCAGGCGAAGATCACTCCAGGCGCAAGCCGCGAGCACCTCCAACTCGTCCTCACGGACCGCTCGACCCTGACCGAGGGGCGCGAATTCTCGGTACTTAGCCCGCTCAACTGGCGGCTCGGCGACCTTGGGGCCAAGCACGCTCTGCTCAAGCAAGGGATCGGCTGGGGCAATATGCCGCGCCCTATGGTGGCCGACGATCTCGCCAGCGGCGCGCTGGTCAGGCTTGACCTGCCGGAAAGCCCCGGTGCGATTTACGTGCTCAGCGCAATCTGGCGGCGCGACGCGCGGCCCGGTCCGGCAACCAGCTGGCTGATCGACACTTTCCATGAGCGGCTGGCGCAGTGCCAGGGCTAGTCTTCGCCTTCGGGCGGAAACTCCGCGCCGACATGGGTCGAGCCGCGTTTCCTCGCCAGTTCCTCTTGCCGCTGCCGCTCGCGATACCGGGCGCGCTGCGCTTCGTCGCGCTCGTTGATGCAGGCCGGGCAACTCACACCCTCGACATAATCGGGTGAGGTCTGGTCCTTAACGCTAACCGGGCGACGACAGGCGCGGCACAGCGCGTGAGTACCTAGCTCCAGCCCGTGCTTGACCGTCACCCGCTCGTCAAAGACGAAACATTCGCCGTCCCACAGCGTTTCGCTTGCGGGCACGTCTTCGAGATATTTGAGAATCCCGCCTTTGAGGTGGAAGACATCCTCGATACCCTCCTGGCGCAGGAAACTGGTCGATTTCTCGCAGCGAATTCCGCCGGTGCAGAACATCGCCACCTTCTTCTTGCCGTCTAGCAATTCTTCGCGGTGTGCGCGGAACCACTCCGGAAATTCGCGGAAGCTTCGGGTCTTCGGATCGATCGCGCCGCGGAAGGTGCCGGCGGCGACTTCGTAATCGTTGCGGGTGTCGATCACCAGCGTGTCGGGATCGCTGATAAGGGCATTCCAGTCATGCGGATCGACATAATGGCCGACTGAGAGCCTGGGATCAATCTCGGGCTCGCCCATGGTCACGATCTCGCGCTTCAAACGCACCTTCATCCGGTGGAACGGCGGCGCGTCGGCACCTGAAAACTTGACCGCAAGGTTGGCGCATCCCGGCAGCTTGCGAATGGTGCCAAGCACCGAGCCGACGCCGTTGTGGCTGCCCGCAATCGTCCCGTTGATCCCCTCGCGCGCCAGCAGCAGCGTGCCCTTGATCCCCGCTTCTTCACAGGCCGCCAGCAATGGCCCGCGCAGCGCGGAAGGGTCTTCGAATCGCGAGAACTGATAGAGCGCCGCGACTGTTATGGGCGCGTCGACAGCCATGATCAGTCCAGTCTCATCACCCAGCCATGGGTGTCGGCGACCTTGCCGGTCTGGATGCCGACCAACCTCTCGCGCAGCTTGCTGGTGATCTGGCCGATGCCGCCCGAGCCAACCGTGAACTCGCCGTCCGGACTGGCCACGGTGCCGACCGGGGTGACCACCGCTGCCGTGCCGCAGGCCATGGTTTCAACCAATTTGCCATTGGTCGCATCTTCGCGCCATTGGTCGAGGCTGTAGAGTTCCTCGCGCACGGTCAGGCCTTCTTCGCGCAACAAGGCGATCAGGCTGTCGCGGGTAATGCCGGGCAGGATCGTTCCGGTCAGCGGCGGGGTGATGACCGTGCCGTCGTCATAGACGAAGAACAGGTTCATGCCGCCCAGTTCCTCGACCCACTTGCGTTCGACCGCATCGAGAAAAACGACCTGGTCGCAGCCATGGGCGATCCCTTGCGCCTGCGGCACGAGGCTGGCGGCGTAATTCCCGCCGGTCTTCGCCGCGCCGGTTCCACCAGGCGCCGCGCGGACATAGTCCTGGCTGACCCAGATCTTCACCGCCTCGTGGCCCGACTTGAAATATCCGCCCACGGGCGAGGCGATCAGCATGTACTTGTACTGCTTGGCCGGGCGCACGCCGAGGAAGGCTTCGCTGGCAAACATGAAGGGCCGAAGGTACAGAGCACCGCCCGGGATCGAAGGCACCCAGGCGCGATCGGCCGCGACCAGCTGGCGGATCGATTCGAGGAACAATTCCTCGGGAAGCGATGGCATGGCCATCCGCTCGGCGCTCTTGTTGAAGCGGCGGGCGTTCTGCTCGGGCCGGAACAGCGCCAGATCTTCTCCGCCTTCGCCGTAGCGATAGGCTTTCATTCCCTCGAAGATTTCCTGCGCGTAATGCAGCACGCTGGCAGCCGGATCGAGAGTGATCGGACCACGCGGGCCAAGAGTGGCAGAAAACCAGCCGCCTTTCGCCTCGTCATATTCGATCGTCACCATGTGATCGGTGAACAGCGTGCCGAATCCGGGATTGGCCAGTGCGGCATCGCGTTCGTCAGAGGGGACGGGGGCGGGGTGGGTGATATGCTCGAAATCCATGCCCGCGCGGGTAAAGCGAGTGAGCGCTGAGGGCAAGATGGAGTCTGTGTTCACCTGGTGTCGCCAGATATGAGAAAGGCGACCCTGCCCGTCGGAGGATCGCCTTTCGCATGGTCAGCGGTCGGAAGCGCCGCTCACGTAGCCTTACTCAGCAGGAAAATTACCGAATATGCTCCGTAGGGATCTTCACCGACCTCGCTACTGAACCATGAGACATCGGATCACCTCCTTTCAAGCTATGAAGCTAGACCCAGGCCGTTTCACCGGGGGCCAAGTACCGCGTGCGCCGCCGAACTCGAGTGACAATCTGAGTCAGAGAGTCAGACAAAACAAGCCTTGTAAAAAAGTTTTCCCACGTCAGAATACCTGCTTCCCAAATACGCCCCCAAGGAGTTGCAAAGCGGCACTGGCTGACGTGACCGCTTGCTTTGGGGCATTCTCTTTACCGGCAATCCTCGATGACGCGGGTCACTTCGGCCCAGGCTGGAAGGTAAAGCGTGGGAAGGCCGCTGGTCTCGACTGCAAACCGGCCGCGGCTCAGCGCCATCGCATCAAGCAAACGGTCGCCCGGCTGCAATGTCGCCGCCAGCATCGGCGTATACGCCTGAATTGGTTGTGCAGTCAGCATCCGGTCTTGTGTTTCGGTACGGATACGCAAAGGCACAGCGCCATTGGCCTCGCCCTGCCGCGCCAGCATGACCTGCCGTCCGCCATCGCAGGTGAGGGTAAACGGTGACGAACCATCGGCGGCGCGAAACATTGCTGTGCTGCGCTGTCCGACCTGCGTGTAGGTCCAATTTCCCGGCGTTTGTGGCGCGTCGAGGAAGTTCTCGTAATCTGGCGACTGGACAGTCGGCGCGGGGCCCGGAGCCGGCCGCTCTATCGGCGGCGGGGTCGGGGCGGGACGGTCGATAGGGGCGGGCGAGCAACAGGCGAGCGTCAGGAAAGACGCCAGCGCTGCATATCGCATGAGCGGGTGGGGTAGGCTTTGCATGCCCCTTCAATGCGCGCTAACCGCTGAAAGGTCCAAGAATTTTGCATCTCTCCAGCCGGATACCAGTCAACCAGCAGAAAATGGCTTCCAAGCAACGTCTCGACCAAATGCTCGTCGCTCGCGGCCTCGCCGAGAGCCGCACGCGTGCGCAGGCGTTGGTGATGGCAGGGCTGGTCTATTCGGGAGAGACAAAGCTCGCCAAGCCGGGCCAGCAAATGCGCGAGGATGCGGCGCTGGAAGTGCGCGGGCGCGACCATCCCTGGGTCAGCCGCGGCGGGCTCAAGCTGGCCCATGCGCTGGACCATTTTGGGCTGAATCCGGCCGGGGTCACGGCGATGGATGTCGGCAGTTCTACCGGCGGTTTCACCGATGTCCTGCTGGCCAATGGCGCGGCCCATGTCATCGCGGTCGACAGCGGGACCAACCAGCTCTCGTGGAAACTGCGGCAGGATGATCGCGTCACCGTGCTTGAACAGACCAGCGCGCGGATACTCACCCGCGAAATGCTGCCGCACCGCTACGACTGGGTGGTGTGCGATGCGTCCTTCATCGGGCTCGCCAAGGTCCTCGAAGTGCCGCTGGCGCTGGCCGAGCCGGACTGCCAACTGGTCGCATTGATCAAGCCGCAGTTCGAAGTAGGGCGGGAAGAAGTCGGCAAAGGCGGAGTGGTGCGCGACCCGGAACTGCACGCTCGCGTCTGTGACGAAGTGCGTGGCTGGCTCGAAAGCGACGGATGGTCGGTACAGGGCATCGTCGAGAGTCCCATCACTGGGCCGGAAGGCAACGTCGAATTTCTCATTTCGGCACATCGCGGGGCATGACCGGTAGTCTCGGCAGGGGGGCCGCTTGCTATGCTGACCAACGCTCGGCAAACAACGCCTTGCGACGACCGCACGGATTCGTTGATAGAGAGGCAGAATGAGCACGCTTGCATCGAAAGCGCAGTTACGCGCGAGTTTCCTGCGCTGGGCCTTGTTCGCCGTCCCCGCAGTGCTGCTCGTCTCCTTCCTGGTGCAGCAATTCACTCCGGGCGGGCCGAGCAACGCCTGGTATGCCGGGCTAACCATGCCGGCCATCAATCCACCGTCCTATGTATTCGGCATCGTTTGGCCAATTCTCTATGTGCTGATGGGTTTGGCGCTGGCGCTGGTGCTGGCCGCCTGGGGGGCGAAAGGCCGGACGGCAGCAATCATCGCCTTCGTGGTCCAGTTACTGCTCAACCTTGTCTGGAGCCCGGTGTTTTTCGCGCTTCAGCACATTGACTGGGCGCTGGGCGTGATCATCGCGCTCGATATCGCCGCGCTGCTCACCGTCGCGCTGTTCTGGCGGGTGCGCAGGCTCGCCGCTTTGTTGATGCTCCCGTATCTGGCCTGGATTGGCTTTGCGACCGCGCTAAATGCGCAGTTCCTACAGCTCAACCCGGATGCCAGTGGCCTTTCCGAGGGCAATGGTGCGGTTCAGGAGTTCCAGTTTTAATGGGCTTGCCATCGCGCGAGCGCGAGACCACATAGCGCTGATGCAGTCCCAGAACCCCATGATCGCCGATTTCGTCAAGCTCGTGAACGGAGCCGCCGGTACCTTTGCCGGGATGACCCGCGAGGCGCGTGAAAGTGCGCGCGAACGTGTGCGCGAGGCGATGGGCGGGATCGATTTCGTCGCGCGCGAAGAATTCGATACCGTCAAGGCCATGGCTGCCAAAGCCCGCGAAGAGAACGAGGCGCTGAAGAAGCGCGTCGAGGCGCTCGAAGCCAAGCACGCCGACCGCTAGGCGAAGCTGTTCGGGGCCCGGTGGCCCGAGCTGACATCGTTCTAATTGTGGAACGGCTCGGCCCGATGCCCGTTCGGGGCGTGAAAGGTTTGCCGCCATGTTCACGCAACTCGATCCCGCAATTCCTCTCCATGTCCTCGGGAAGGGCGACGGCCAGGCGCTCGCCGTCATAGATTACGGCCCCGAACATAACCTCCTGTGGGTCACCGCGATCAATGGCACCGGTGAAATCTGGTGCGCGCCCAATCCAGAGGTGCGGATGCAAGCCAACTGGTCGATGGGCCGCCCGAAATCCTTTGCGGTCGACGCATCAAAGAAGACCTTGCGCGAGGATGCCGGGCGCAATCCTGCCAAGGCCTGACGCATGGCTTTGCATTGCTGGGCAGGCTAGGTTCGGCGCATGAATTTGCGCGCACCCGCCATCATTCTCGCCACCCGTCCTCACGGAGAAACGGCCGTCATCGCGCGCCTCTTGACCGAAGAAGCCGGTCTGGTTGCGGGCTATGTCGCAGGGGGACGTGGGCGGCAATTGCGCCCGGTGGTCATCCCCGGCAACATCGTCGCGCTCGATCTGCGGGCAAAATCCGACAGCCAATTGCCTTTTGCTCGGCTCGAACTGGTCGAGAGCCGTGGACCGTGGCTGGGCGAACCCCTGCCGGCGCTGGCAATCCAGTGGGTCACCGCACTCACGGCCGCTTCTTTGCCAGAGCGGAATGCGTACCCTAGTCTTTACAGTGCCTTGACAGCAGTTCTTGAGGCAATTTGCCAAGCGCCTTCGGCGCGAGGTTGGGCGCAGGGCCTTCTGTCCTACGAGGCCCTGCTGCTGCGCGAACTTGGCTATGGCGGCATCAAGCCTTCGGCGACCGAGTTACCCGAGGTTTTGGCGGAGATGGAAAAACTGGCTAATCCCCTGCAGCGCTATTTGCTAGCCGACCGGCGCGGTGACACAATGGCGGCGCGCGTCCAATTGCTCGACCGCCTGCGCAAGATGGTCTGAAGGAGCGGCGGCAAGTTGATGAAAATCGCAGTTTTTCCAGGTGACGGGATCGGTCCGGAAGTAATTGGCGAGGCCATTCGCGTAATCGAGGCGCTGGACTTGCCAAGGCTGACCCTGTTTGAAGGCGATGTCGGCGCGACGGCTTATCGCCGCCATGGCGTCCCGCTGCCGGACGAAACGCTGACCATGGCGCGTGAGGCCGATGCGGTATTGTTCGGCGCGGTCGGCGATCCGTCATGCGACACACTGGAGCGCCACCTGCGTCCCGAACAGGCGGTGCTGGGTCTGCGAAAGGAACTCGGACTTTTTGCCAACCTCCGACCAGCAAGGATGCTGCCAGGCCTCGAAGCGCATTCGGCTTTGCGACCGAATATCGCCAGAGAGATAGACCTGCTGATCGTGCGCGAGCTCAATGGCGACGTCTATTTCGGCGACAAGGGTCGCCGCCAGACCACCGATGGCCGGCGCGAGGGGTGGGACGCCATGTCCTATGCCGAAGACGAGGTTCGCCGCATCGCCCATGTCGCCTTCCGCGCGGCAAGCGGTCGCGGCAAGCGGTTGACCAGCGTCGACAAGGCCAATGTCCTCGAGACCAGCCAACTTTGGCGCGACGTCATGATAGAGACGGCCGCAGACTATCCAGAGGTCACGCTTGATCACCTCTATGTCGACAATGCCGCCATGCAGATGGTGCGCGAGCCGGGCCAGTTCGACGTAATCGTGACGGGCAATCTGTTTGGCGATATCCTGTCCGATCAGGCCAGCATGTGTGTAGGTTCAATCGGTTTGCTGCCATCTGCATCGCTGGGTGACAGGCAGACCGACCACGGCACCTTCGGTCTCTACGAACCGATCCACGGCAGCGCGCCTGATATCGCCGGGCACGGCAAGGCCAATCCCCTTGCTGCCATCGCCTCGGTGGCGATGATGTTGCGCCACAGTTTCGGTGATGCTGCCAATGCCGACCGTATCGATCAGGCCGTCGCGGCGAGCGTTCAAGATGGCATAGTTGGTGCTGACCTGGGGGGCAGCGCAAGGACCGATGAAATCGGTGACGCGGTCATCGAACGGCTTTAGGAGGGGAGGGCAACATGCTCGACCTCGCCGTCATTCTCCCCACGCTCAATGAACGCGACAATATACCATCGCTGATTGAGCGGCTCGATGCTGCACTGGACGGGCTCGCCTGGGAAGCGATCCTGGTCGATGACAACAGTTTGGACGGCACCGCCGAAGCGGCGCGCGAACTGGCTCGTCACGACGGCCGCGTGCGCGTCATCGAAAGGATCGGGCGGCGCGGACTCGCCAGTGCGGTGATCGAGGGAGCTTGCGCCACCGCTGCGCCTTTCGTGGCGGTAATGGATGCCGATCACCAACACGACCCGGCACTCTTGCCGCAGATGCTCGACCTCGTGCGCAGCGGCACGGCCGAGGTCGCGGTTGCCAGCCGCTATGTTGCTGGTGGCAGCGCGGAAGGGCTGGCCAATGCACGGCGCCAGTGGGGCGCAGGCATAGCAAAACGGCTCGCCCAGCGCGTTACCGGGGTTGAACTGAGTGATCCTTTAAGCGGCTATTTCCTGCTTGAAACCCGGCGCATTCGCGAACTTGCCCCCAGCCTTGCCGGTATCGGCTTTAAGATTCTGCTCGATATCTTGTCAGCTTCGCCGGAACGCTTGCAGGTGGTCGAAGTCCCCTTGGAATTCGCGAATCGTCGCGGCGGCGAAAGCAAGCTCGACCGGGCCATCATTTTCGAGTTTCTCGTAGGCCTGTACGAGCGGCACCTGGGCCGGATCGTACCGACTCGCTTTGCTCTGTTCTCGACTGTCGGCGCAATCGGCGTGCTGGTCCACATGGCGGTGCTGGCGGTGCTCTATCCCGGCATGACCGCCACCTTCTGGAAGGCCCAGGCGGTCGCTACCTTTGCTGCCATGACTTTCAACTTCTGGCTCAATAACTGGCTGACCTATGCCGACCAACGCCTGCGCGGACCGGTGGCACTGGCGCGAGGCTGGGCCGGGTTCTGCCTGACTTGCACGGTCGGGGCGCTCGCCAATGTTGCTTTGGCGAGCTGGTTGCATGCAGGCGGGCTGGTGTGGCCGCTTGCGGCGCTGGCAGGTATCATTGTTGGTGCGGTCTGGAATTACGCTGTCTCCAGCCGGTTCGTCTGGGGCCGTTTCTAAAGCCAGCCGTCGATCCAGGCCCACGTTATGAAACTGCCCGAAGCCTCGAGTTCCACCGCCGTCAGCACCGGGAAAAAGAATGCGAAAAACGCGCCGCTGGCAACCAGCACGCCATAGCTAAGCCAGCCAAGCCCGCGCTGCTTCATCGCGTCCAGCGCCAGTGCCAGAGCGGCTAGCAGGAAGCAGCTTGGCAGGTAGTAGTGGTAATAGAATTGCACAGGCTTTGCGGCGATAATCCAGAAGCCGAGGCTGACCAGGTAGAGTACCGCAACCGCCGCCGCATCGGGCCGTCGATGGGTCCAGGCCATCCAGCCGCACCAGGCGAGGGTTGGCAAGCCGACTAACATGGTGAATGGATTGCCGATCAGCAAAACTCCCCGCCATGCTCCGTCGACATCTTCATAGAGGTACCAAATTCCGCGCAGATTTAGGATCCACTGCTGCCAGGAGCTCTGGTACGTATGCGGATCCTTCACGCTCTGGTGCAGGTCCAGCATCATAGTCTGGATCGCGAGCAGTCCCCTGTCCTGATAGGGGTGATGCTCCATCAGCCATGCTGGCAGGAAGCTCGCGAAATATACCATCAGGGGCAGTGCGCCGAGCCACAGCGCAGCTTCGACCAAAGAGACACCGGGAACAGGCGCGCCACGCTTGCTTAGAAAGAGGCGGCGGCGGCCAGCTTGGATCCGGGCCGCGAAGAAGGTGAGGCCGGGCAGAGCGGCCAGGGGCAAAACGTTCCATTTGGTCGCCATTGCTGCGCCCAGTGCCAATCCGGCGAAGGCGAGCCGGCGGCGCCCTTCTTCAGGGGCACGAATGGCGCGCGCGATCTGCCACATCGCCAGCGCGAAGAAGCCGACCATGATCCCATCTAGCATGGCGATCCTGGCGTGGACGATTGTGAAAAAGCCGGTTGCCAACAGGATGGCGAAGGCAATTGCTGCGAACGGAAGACGGCTCGCTTCCCATAAGGCCCTTGAAAAGGCGAATACGGCCAGCGCGCCGAACAGCGCTGGGAAAATGCGCCAACCCCAGGGATTATCACCCAGCAGCGCGATACCGGCAGCAATGATGATCTTACCCAGCGGCGGGTGTTCGAGATTGATCCAATCCCGCCCGGCCAGCATGTCGCGGGCGGCGGGTAGGTAGTGCACCTCATCAAAATAAGCGATCGACGGGGTGGCCAGGTGCCAAAGGCTTAGAGCCAGAAATATCCAGCTTATCGCCAGCGTCGCCGGCAGTGGATCGGTTGATCGTTCGTGCGACGCATGCATCGTCTGCCAGCGTTATAGCGCTGTCCAAAGCCCTGCAAGGCTGTGTCGGTCGACGGAATGGTGCGGACTGCCGCATTTTCCATGGTTCTTTGCGGCTGGCAGGGGAACAAATCACGGGATTTGGCGTAAATCAGGCAAATCTGTTCAAGGATGAATTCAGTGGAATATGCGAAGAGAATCACGATCTTCTTCGCCGCGATGAGTGTTGTAGCGCTGCCACTTGCGGCGCAAACGGTCAAACGCGGTGCTCAGCCTGCTACCCTCGATCAATCGCAGGAGATCAATGATTCCGAAGCTCGCGCCGCAGCAGCGGTCGCAACGCTTGCCGGACTGGGTCTGGCGTTGATGATGGTCGAGCCAGAAGAGGAATAGCTCATCCATTCAGCGAGCAATGATGGTCTTGCATCCTCGCACTTGCAAAATATATCGCTCGGCCGACACGCTTTACCGTACCTTTTTGATTTATCTGGGGATTCAGGGAACTCTCCTTGCTTCCAGACGTCAATGTTTTGTGATTTGAAGGGAATTGAATAATGCAGATTACGAAGAAACTCATGCTCGCAGTGGCGGCCACCGGCCTGGCAGCAACTCCGATCGCTGCGCAGGCGATTGCGCCTGTCGGCGCTCCGATCAGCGAAGAAAGCGAACTGGGCGGCCAAGTCACCCCGGTATTCATCATTCTGGCTCTTGCCGGTGCCGGAATGGCGGCTTTGTTGCTGACCGACGATGATGAACCCGTCAGCCCCTGATAGGACGCTATTCGCGAACACTACAAACGGAGCCCCAAGCAGGGCTCCGTTTTCGTTTGCACGCCTCAACTCGCCCTATCGCGTTTGCAGCGCAGACTGACGAATGCCTTCATTTTCGTCGTATTCATACAATCGACCCTGAATCGCGCGTGCTAGGCATGGCCTTGGATAAAAGC
The DNA here is from genome assembly GCF_054482615.1 of Qipengyuania sp. CAU 1752. NCBI lineage: Bacteria > Pseudomonadati > Pseudomonadota > Alphaproteobacteria > Sphingomonadales > Erythrobacteraceae > Qipengyuania > Qipengyuania sp. CAU 1752. The sequence goes on from NZ_JBTLRE010000001.1 coordinate 1,181,721, forward strand.
TTCCTTCCCTCTTGCTTGTAGATGGGATGTGTCGCTAGGGTCCGCTGGATGACGACAGAAATCACGGAGAATATTACATGAAATTGAAAACTATCGCCCTCAGTGTCGCCGCTATGGGCGCTGCCCTTGCGCCGGTCGGCGCTTCGGCGGTTTCTGCCGATCGGGTATCGGCACCTGTCGAATCGGCTAGCGAACTCGAAGGCAACAGCGGCATCCTCATCGGGATTCTCGCGGCTGCTGCAGTCATCGCCGGCATCATCATCATCGCCGACGATGATGAAGATCCCGTCAGCGCGTAAGAGCGCGGCTTTCACAGCTACAAGAAGGGCGGCGGTGCGAACAACACCACCGCACCTTTTTCGTTCAGCCGCACCGTCCTTGCAGCAAAATCTTGGACGCATCGGCCAAGCTCGCTTAAGCAAGCGCGCATGAAGAAAACCACCGGCACCGATCGCTCGATTACACAGAACTGGCGACCCGCGACCCAGGCCATACGCGGTGGAACCTGGCGCAGCGAACACGGCGAAACCAGCGAGGCCTTGTTCCTCACTTCGGGCTACACCTACGACGATGCACAGACCGTGGCCGACCGGTTCGCCGGCGAGGCCGATGGCATGACCTACTCGCGTCTGCAGAATCCGACCGTCGCCATGCTGGAGGAGCGGATCGCTCTGATGGAGGGAGCCGAGGCGTGCCGGGCGCAGGCCAGCGGTATGGCGGCAATGACCGCCGCTCTGCTGTGCCAGCTTTCGGCCGGCGATCACGTGGTTGCAGCGCGGGCCGCCTTTGGCTCGTGCAGGTGGCTGGTTGACCATCTGTGCCCACGCTTCGGCATCGAAACGAGCGTCATAGACAGCGCTGACAACGACCAGTGGGAAGCGGCAATCCGCCCCAACACAAAGGTGTTCTTCTTCGAGACCCCTGCCAATCCGACTCTCGACGTAGTCGATTTGCGCCACGTCTGCGATCTCGCCCGAGCGCACGGCATCACTACAGTCGTCGACAACGCCTTTGCCACCAGCGCCCTGCAAAAGCCGCTCGATTTCGGAGCAGACGTGATCGCATATAGCGCCACCAAGCTGATGGATGGGCAGGGGCGGGTGCTGGCTGGCGCTGTCTGCGGCACCGAGCAATGGATCGAGGAAGTGTTGCTACCGTTCCAGCGCAATACCGGGCCCAATTGCTCGCCCTTCAATGCCTGGGTGGTGTTGAAGGGGCTCGAAACGCTGGACCTGCGCGCCGTGCGACAAAGTGAGAATGCGGTGGCGCTCGGCAAGATGATCGAGCCGCGAGTGCCGAAGATGCTCCATCCTGGATTGCCCAGTCATCCGCAGCATGCGCTGGCCGCGCGGCAGATGCGCGCGACGGGGCCGATTTTCGCTTTCGATGTGGGCAATCGCGCTGCTGCATTTGCCGTGCTCGATGCGCTGCAACTGGTCGATATCTCGAACAATATCGGGGATGCCCGCAGCCTGATGTGTCATCCGGCTAGCACTACCCACGCCGCAATGGGCGAAGATGCACGGGCCGAAATGGGCGTGACCGAGGGCCTTCTTCGCATCAATGTCGGGCTCGAGGATATCGAGGACGTGAAGGAGGATCTCGACCGCGCATTGTCGGCGGCAGGATTCTAGGGAGAAGCGCGCATGACCGGTAAGGTTGAACTGATCTTCGATTTCGTGAGTCCGAACGGCTACTTGTCCTGGTATCCTCTGCGCGACATCCTCGCTCGCACCGGAGCTGAGCTGATTGTGACACCGGTTTTTCTTGGCGGAATGCACAGGTTGACCGGCAATGCGCCGCCAATGATCCGCGACAAGGATGTGAAGGGCAAAATCGAATATGCGATGCTGGAAATGCGTCGTTTCATCGAGAAGTACGGCCTCGATAGATATAAGCTGCACCCGCAGTTCCCGTTCAACTCGGTGACTTTGCAGCGCATGCTGGTGGCAGTCGATGGCGAGGAGCGTGTGAAGCTTGTCGAGACCCTCCTGCCGGCCCTGTGGGAAGACGGCGTGGCGATCGACGAGCCTGGCCCTTTGGCAGAGAGATTGTCGGACGCCGGTTTCGACGCGGCGGACCTATTGGCAAAAACACAGGATTCCGCCATCAAGCAGCAGTTGGTCGACAACACGCAATCGGCCATCGATCGTGGAGCCTTCGGCATTCCCACCTTCTTTGTCGATATCGGCGCAGGCGAGGAGATGTTCTTCGGCAAGGAACGGCTCAGCCAGATCGAGGAGATGCTGGCTTCCGTTTGACCGCGCGGGTTCGACAGCTTCGCCTGGCGAAGCTGACCTTTCGGCAACAGGTGGATAAATAGGCTGTCTTCCCCCTTGCAGAGCGCGAACGGGCGTTTACCTTCAATTATGTTATGAAAGAGCTATTCCAGCACGCTGCCACCACCGACGATATCACCGTCCGTGTCACGGCCAATTTCTTGCCCGAACAGAGCAGGCCGAGTGCGGGCAAGTGGTTCTGGGTCTATCATATCCGGATCGAGAATCACTCGAACGAGCGGGTCCAGCTCATCAGCCGTCACTGGCGCATTACCGACGCGCAGGAACTGGTCAGCCATGTCGATGGTGACGGGGTGGTGGGCGAACAACCTGTGCTCAAGCCGGGGCAGAGCCATGACTATGTCTCGGGCTGCCCGCTCGAAACGCCTTACGGATCGATGGAAGGGTTCTATACCTTCCACCGCGAGGATGGTTCCCCGTTGGAAGTGCGCATCCCGTTTTTCCCGCTTGCCGCTCCGGAAACCGCCGAACGCTAGCGCCGCGGGACAGGCAGCTCTTTCTTCGCAGTTGCGGTAAAGGCCGCGCCCCTCTAAATCCTCCCGCACAATGAAGCGGACCCATCTCCCTCTCAATGCCCTGCGCGTTTACGACGCGGCTGCGCGGCACCTGTCCTTTACCCGCGCGGCGGACGAGCTGGCGGTGACCCCGGCGGCGGTCGGCCAACAGATCCGTGCGCTGGAGGATCACCTTGGCACGGTGCTGTTTCGCCGCACCAGCAAGGGGCTCGAACTGACCGAAGAAGGCTGCGCGGGTCTTGAACCCTTGCGCGAAGGTTTCCTCAAGTTCGAGGAGAGCGTGCAGAACATGCAGGCGGGCCAGGCGTCCGACCGCTACACCATCGCTGCCCCTCGCGAATTCTATGCCCAGTGGCTCAGCCACCGGCTCGCCGCGTTCCGCGCGGAGAGCCCGGGAGTGCGCTACCAGCTGGTCGAGAACGAGAACGCCGACTTTACCGAGGCCAATCTCGATGTCGCGATCCGGCTGGTCGACGGTCCGGGCGAGCTGGAGGGCGTCGAACTGGCCCCGGCCCGCCGCGTGGTCATCGCGCAGCCCGGCTATGACGGCGAGGACTGGATCGACTGGCCCGGCGCGCCGCTGCCGGACGGGGTCGAGGCCACAGTCAGCGTCGGCAATGCCGGACAGGCGCTCAGCAGCGCGACGGCGGGGCTGGGCAAGGCCGTGCTCCCCTACCTGCTGGTCGAGGAAAGCATCGAGGGCGGCAAGGTCGAGGTACTCGAAGGCCCGGACGAGGGCCGCCGTGCATACTGGCTGGTCGCCCCGCTGCCGCAGTGGCGGCAGAAGAAGGTCAAGGCGCTGGTGGAATTCCTGACGCGTTGATGGTTTGCGCACCCACCTCCGTGGGTGCGTCCTCGCTGCAATTCCTCCTTTCAGTCGGGCTGCTGCGGGCGGGCGGTCGCCCTTGCGGTCCTGCGGACCGGTTCTCACGCAATATCATGCGAAGGCCTTGAAAACTTCGGCGATGCCGGGGGGATCGCTTTCGGCGCGCAGGCGGCTGATCGCTTCTTCCACGTCGAGGACATAGCTGCGGGTGGCGCCGTCGTGGCCCGAGGCGCGGCCGCCGAGCAGGTGGACGAAGTCGATCGCGCTGGCGTTTTCGGACAAGGTGTCGGCGCGGAATTCCTCGATCCCCTCGGCTTTCGCGTCGAGCAGGATGGTGGCGGTCAGCAGCTTGCCGAGGCCGCGCCCGTGCCATTCGTCGAGGATGGCGACCGAGAACTCGGCGCAGTCCGGATGCTCGGCATCGCGAAAGGCATGGACCGCGCCCATCGCCGGGTGATCCTCCTCGTCCAGCGACAGCGCGCCCCAGGCCAGGTGCTTGTCCCCGTCTGCGTCGAGCAGCCGGTCGATCACCCAGTCCGGCGGCGTCCGCGCACCGGAGAAGAAGCGCAGGTACCGCGAACGCGGGCTCATCCGCTCGATCCCGGCCCTCAGCCGCGCCTCGTCCCCTGCGTGCAAGGTGCGGATGCACACGGGCGTCCCGTCCTTCAACGCGGTGTGAATGACCCGCTGCGAAGCGGGCGGGGAGGGGGCAGCAGGTACGCTCATCCCCATGGCCATAGCAGGTTTGGCGGCGATGAGTCCTACAGGATGGAACACAGGGAACACGGTCCTGGGGGCAGAAATGGGGGTGGGGGTGGAAGGCGACGACACCGCGCACATCGCGCGATCATGCTGCGACGCGCGGTGGAGAGCAGGGAAAGGGTGTGGAGTCATATGTTCAGCCTCAAGCGCCGCCGAGCCGCATGGCGCACAGCGACTCGGAAGTCGAAGACGGGGCAGTCACCCACCCGTCGCACCCGGCGCTTTGGGGCCTAGATCAAGAAGCTGCGGAGTAGGAAAGCAGTCAAACAAGATTTTGGGGTGAACAATCTCTGATCTACTTGAAAAGTCGTCGTAAAAAGTTAGGGAGTGGTGTGCGAAAGAAAGATAAAGATGAAATTGCCGGCATAAAGAGGCTTCAGCGAGGTCGCCGCGAGTTACTCCACGTTGCAGCCGGAGAAGAAGATGTCGTTGAGGCTGCAATTCGTCGTGCAATGGCAAGATGTCGTCAAAGAATACGTAAAGTTGCGGGCGCCAGAAGTCCTTTACGTCAACAAAGGCTCGCAGCAAATCGCTTTGCGAGAGAACGCGCCCGGCTTCTCAAGAAGGAGTTTTCAAGAAAGCGTTCTTGGGCAATCCCCCTCGGTGAACTCGTACGGTGTCGAATAGACTCTCCACTGCTAGACCAGCTTGACCCGGATCGGCCAGCACTTTGGAAGCCAATCGTTTCTAGAAACTTCCGACGTGAACCAAACAGGGTAAAAGTTGGAAAATTGAACTTTCTAGATAACCCTATCGAAACGATTAACGAGTTTAGAAGGATTTCACTTGCTGAGCGAGAAGAAGTCAGAGCATTTTTAGACTTTTCAGATACACAATGTGAAGATGTTGGCGCCTATTTAGTTTTTGCTGAGATATGGCCGCAGCTATCCAAGGTTTTTGCTGGCGGTCGCATGTCTCGTGCTGTTCAAAAAGTTCTTAGCGCAATACACGTGGACCAAGAACTGGGGCTCGGTTTGGGGGGGGTGCGAGACCACAGCGATGTTTGGGCCTTCCCAGTCAAGCATCGACGTCCCAGAAACACGACTTCGTCGCCTACTGCAAACTTGCAACCTCAAGATCGAGAGAAGGTCGCTGATCAGCTATGTGAACTTATTGATGAGTGGTTAGAGGTCGCAAATCAAGTCGCCGCAAACAATGGGGGGGCCGCATGGGAACTATCCGATGAGGGCAAATCACTTATCGCCAGAATGAGTGGCGAACTCTTGGACAACGCGGAACGCCATAGCTTGCCAGACTCTCTCGATGGCGATTGGTCGATGACGGCTTTTATGGCGCTCCGCCGAGATGAGCATGGTGATCCGATACTCCGTTGCTACCTTGCATTCTTAAACGTGGGGCAATCTATTGCGCAATCAATGGAGCGCGCACCAAAGAGCCTTCTTAAACCTGCGGCGAGATACGTTGACCAATTTGGGAGACGCGGGCCAAGTCGCGGAACCCTTTTGACGGTTCTTGCTTTACAGGACGCTATCACCTCAAACGCTGATGCAAGCGCCGCTGGACGCGGTGGGACTGGACTCCAAGATGTGCTGGAGTTTGTGTCAGACTTGGGGGCCGCGTCTCAGAGCGGTGCGGACGTACGAATGACGATCGTGTCCGGAAAATCTTGCATTCGACTTCGGCACCCGAATCTGCTAGGGGCGCGGGACCCTAGCGGGAAGCGAGTGCAGTGGTGCAACCCTTGGAATGATCCCACACGCCCCCCAGATAATAGCACGGCGTTTGATTTGCCTCACCATTTCGCGGGCACGTTAGTGAGCGCTGGGTTTACCTTGGATGCGCAGCTTTTTGTGGCTGAGGATGCAGAGTGAGATGAGTGTGTCGATTAACTTTGAAGTCTTGACCAAAGGCCGAGTTCATAATTTGAGTGGCCACGAACGCGGCCTAGCTGCGCGTGAACTCTTTAAATTAGATGAGCTAGATAAGTGCGATTCAATCGTCGAGATTGAAGTTCCAGACCATATCTATGGATTAAGTCCATCCTTTATCCAAGGTTTATTAAGTGCGAGCGTCAAAGCTTTGGGCTCTTCCAGAGAGGCATTTTTTAGTCACTACCATGTAAAATCAACTGATTTAGTGAAGCGACAATTTGATCGTGGTCTATCTGCCATTTTGACTGACCGCGAGTTTCCGATAAACTAGGTGTCTGAACCAGGGGGAATCGGTGCTCCACACATTGTGGGGTGGGTCGTTACCGCTGCCGCTTTTGGCGGCAACTTGTGGTGGAATTGGCTAAATCGTAAGCATGCGAATCAATTAGCGGATGATATTCGCACTGAAGGTTTTCAGAAAGAGATTTGGGATCGTCACAGAGGGCGCATTGAAACGCAGCTCGAAGAATTTGTCACTTTTGTATTGAATTTGCCAGCGCAGATACTGGCCTTTCCCGGTGATGCTGAGCAAGCAATTTCATTGGACATTTTTGAACTGAATTTAAACGTAGCTCATGATGGCTTGGCCCGAGCGCTTTCCGAAACGAATAACTCAGCGTATTGCCATGGTGAACACTGGGAAGAGAAGGCGTTTGGTAAGCAGTACGATAGCGAACAAAGTTGGGATCTTTTATTGTCAGGATTCGCTCGAGCCGGGCGATGTAAAAAGCGGCATACTCAGGTTGATGCTCTGAAGGAATTGAAGGCACACGCCTTGGAAATTGAATATGAGGTGCGAGTTGAAATTCGGAAACAAGAATACCGCTATCATCCCAACTCATCTTGACCCAAACCCCGCACTCCCCTAATGGCGCACCCAACCACGGCAGGCGTTAGCGTCGGTCACGGTCAATAGAGCTGAACATTGCCGGTCGGTCCCGGGGCCTGGTGCGATTGCACCGAGGCTCTTTTCTATTGGAGCACATGGCCCACAAGCCGCGTGTCCGGGGGCAGCCGTCAAAGTAACCCGGTGCTCGTACCGGGTGGAGTGTTTCAGGCTCGTGCGAATTGTCCGCCCCGCGGTGCCTTGCGGCATCGCCCTGGCGCAGCGCACGGTCCCGCAGCTTTCTCCATCCGGCCCAGTGGCACCTCCACACGGTGAAGAGAAAGACATCTATGCCGACGATCAACCAGCTGGTCCGCAAGGGCCGCGTTCCGCAGAAGGCCAAGTCCAAGGTCCCTGCGATGGAACAGAACCCGCAGAAGCGCGGTGTTTGCACGCGCGTCTATACGACGACGCCGAAGAAGCCGAACTCGGCACTGCGCAAGGTGGCCAAGGTTCGCCTGACCAACCAGCGCGAAGTCATCTCCTACATCCCGGGCGAAGGCCACAACCTGCAGGAGCACTCCGTCGTGCTCATCCGCGGCGGCCGTGTGCGCGACCTTCCGGGCGTGCGTTATCACGTCCTGCGCGGCGTGCTCGATACGCAGGGTGTCAAGGACCGCAAGCAGAGCCGTTCCAAGTACGGCGCCAAGCGGCCGAAATAATGGCCGCGCTTTCGGCCCCTTAGCCGGAAGCTGGTCCTTCAAGAATTTGCTCCGAAGGAGTTTGCAAAATGTCACGTCGTCGTCGCCCAGAAAAGCGCGAAATCCTGCCCGATCCCAAGTTCGGGGATCAGGTATTGTCGAAGTTCATGAACAACCTCATGCTCGACGGCAAGAAAGCCGTCGCCGAAGGTATCGTCTACTCGGCTCTCGACACCGTCGAAGCCAAGGCCAAGGCGAACCCGGTCGAGGTGTTCCACACCGCGCTCGAAAACATCAAGCCGCAGGTCGAAGTCCGCAGCCGCCGTGTCGGTGGTGCGACCTACCAGGTGCCGGTCGAGGTTCGCCCCGAACGTGCCCAGGCGCTCGCCATCCGCTGGATGATCAGCGCCGCTCGCGGTCGCCCTGAAACCACCATGGCAGCGCGCCTGTCGGGTGAGCTGATGGATGCCGCCAACAACCGCGGCAACGCGGTCAAGAAGCGTGAAGACGCGCACCGGATGGCCGAAGCCAACCGCGCCTTCTCGCACTACCGCTGGTAAGATTGTGATCACGGCAGGGGCCGGGCTGTGTCCCGTCTTCCTGCCGTCACAATCGTCACTATATGAAGGCCTGACCGCACCCCGGCGGCCTCCGCAAGACGCTTTAAGGAATTACACATGGCCCGCGATTATCCGCTGGAGCGCTATCGTAATATCGGCATCATGGCCCACATCGATGCCGGCAAGACGACCACCACCGAGCGTATCCTCTACTACACCGGCAAGTCCTACAAGATCGGCGAAGTGCACGATGGTGCCGCGACGATGGACTGGATGGAGCAGGAGCAGGAACGCGGCATCACCATCACCTCGGCAGCCACGACCACCTTCTGGTCGGCTGAAGACGGCGAAGGCCCCAAGCACCGCATCAACATCATCGACACCCCCGGGCACGTCGACTTCACCATTGAAGTCGAACGCAGCTTGCGCGTGCTCGACGGCGCGGTTGCCGTGTTCGACGGCGTTGCCGGTGTCGAACCGCAGTCCGAAACCGTCTGGCGCCAGGCCGACAAGTACGGCGTTCCGCGGATGTGCTTCATCAACAAGCTCGACCGGACCGGTGCTGATTTCTATTACTGTGTGCAGTCGATCATCGACCGTCTCGGCGCCACCCCGCTGGTGCTGTATCTCCCGATCGGCGCGGAAAGCGACCTCCAGGGCGTGGTCGACCTCGTCAACAATCGCGGCATCGTGTGGGAAAATGACGGGCTGGGCGCCGACTTCAAATATGTCGATATCCCCGCCGACCTCGCCGACAAGGCTGCCGAATATCGCGAGCTCCTGATCGAGAAAGTCGTCGAGCAGGACGATGACGTGATGGAAAGCTATCTCGAAGGCAACATCCCCGATGCGGCAACGCTCAAGAAGCTGATCCGCAAGGGCACGATGGAGCGTTCGTTCGTTCCGGTGCTGTGCGGCTCGGCGTTCAAGAACAAGGGCGTCCAGCCCCTGCTCGACGCCGTGGTCGACTACATGCCTTCGCCGCTCGACGTTCCGGCGATCAAGGGCGTGCTGCCCGACAGCGACACCGAAGAAACGCGCGAATCCAGCGATGATGCGCCGTTCAGCGCGCTGGCGTTCAAGATCATGAACGATCCGTTCGTGGGCTCGCTGACCTTTACCCGCATCTATTCGGGCAAGCTCGGCAAGGGCCAGGTCCTGAACTCGGTGAAGGACAAGAAGGAAAAGATCGGCCGTATGCTGCTGATGCATTCCAACAACCGCGAAGACATCGATGAGGCATTTGCCGGCGATATCGTCGCGATTGCCGGGATGAAGGACACCACCACGGGCGATACGCTGTGTGACATGGCGCACCCGATCATTCTCGAACGGATGGAATTCCCCGATCCCGTGATCGAGCTTTCGGTGGAGCCCAAGACCAAGGCCGACCAGGAAAAGATGGGCGTTGCGCTCAATCGCCTGGCTGCCGAGGATCCCAGCTTCCGCGTCACCACCGATCACGAATCGGGCCAGACGATCATCAAGGGCATGGGCGAGCTTCACCTCGACATCCTGGTCGATCGCATGAAGCGCGAATTCAAGGTCGAAGCGAATGTCGGCGCGCCGCAGGTGGCGTATCGCGAATCGCTCGCCCGCGAAGTCGAAGTGACCTACACCCACAAGAAGCAGTCGGGTGGTTCGGGCCAGTTCGGTGAAGCCAAGGTCGTCGTCACCCCGGGTGAACGCGGCCAGGGCATCATTTTCGAAGACGAGATCAAGGGCGGCAACATCCCGCGCGAATATATCCCGTCGGTCGAAAAGGGCATGCGCGAGCAGGCCGAGAGCGGCTATCTGGTCGGCTTCCCGATCATCGACTTCACCATCCGCCTGATCGACGGCAAATACCATGACGTCGACTCGAGCACGGTGGCGTTCGAGATCACCGGACGCGGCGCCATGCGCGAAGCGGCCGACCGGGCCGGCATCAAGCTGCTGGAACCGATCATGAAGGTCGAGGTCGTGACTCCCGAGGATTACCTCGGCGACGTCATCGGCGATCTCAACAGCCGTCGTGGTCAGATCCAGGGCACGGACACGCGCGGCAACGCGCAGGCGGTCGAGGCTTTCGTCCCGCTCGCCAACATGTTCGGCTACGTCAATGAACTGCGCTCGTTCACGCAAGGACGCGCGCAGTACACGATGCAGTTCAGCCACTATGACGAAGTGCCGGCCAGCGTCGCGCAGGAAGTCAAGGAGAAGCTTGCCTAAGGCGAGCGATAGGTCTAGGGGCGGCGCCTGATTCAGCGGGTGCCGCACCCTCTCCCGCAGGGATTCATTTTCAAGCAGAGGTTATTTTTAAAATGGCTAAGGAAAAATTCGAGCGCAACAAGCCGCACTGCAACGTCGGCACCATTGGTCACGTTGACCACGGCAAGACCACGCTGACCGCAGCTATCACCAAGGTGATGGCTGAAGTTTACGGCGGCGCAGCAGTCGACTTCGCAAACATCGATAAGGCTCCCGAAGAGCGCGAGCGCGGCATCACCATCTCGACCGCGCACGTCGAGTACGAAACCGAAGCGCGCCACTATGCGCACGTCGATTGCCCGGGCCACGCCGACTATGTGAAGAACATGATCACCGGTGCTGCCCAGATGGACGGCGCGATCCTGGTTGTGAACGCTGCTGACGGCCCCATGCCGCAGACCCGCGAGCACATCCTGCTTTCGCGTCAGGTCGGCGTTCCGGCACTGGTCGTTTACCTGAACAAGGTTGACCAGGTCGACGACGAAGAACTGCTCGAGCTGGTCGAACTCGAAGTTCGCGAACTGCTCAGCGAGTATGATTTTGACGGCGACAACATTCCGATCGTCAAGGGTTCGGCTCTGGCCGCTCTCGAAGGTCGCGATGACGAAATCGGCAAGAACTCGATCATCGAACTGATGAAGGCTGTCGACGAGCACATCCCGCAGCCCGATCGTCCGGTCGACAAGCCGTTCCTGATGCCGATCGAGGACGTGTTCTCGATCTCGGGTCGTGGTACCGTTGTTACCGGCCGTGTCGAAACCGGCATCGTCAACGTTGGCGACGAATGCGAAATTGTCGGCATCAAGGACACCACCAAGACGACCGTTACCGGCGTCGAAATGTTCCGCAAGCTGCTCGATCGCGGCGAAGCTGGTGACAACATCGGTGCCCTGATCCGCGGTGTTGCACGTGAGGACGTCGAGCGTGGCCAGGTCTTGGCCAAGCCGGGTTCGGTCACGCCGCACACCGAGTTCAGCGCCGAAGTCTACGTTCTGTCGAAGGACGAAGGCGGCCGTCACACGCCGTTCTTCGCCAACTACCGTCCGCAGTTCTACTTCCGCACCACCGACGTGACCGGCGAAGTGATCCTTCCCGAAGGCACCGAAATGGTGATGCCGGGCGACAACGTGACGATCAACGTCAAGCTGATCGCACCGATCGCCATGGACGAAGGTCTGCGCTTCGCAATCCGCGAAGGCGGCCGCACCGTCGGCTCGGGCGTGGTTTCGAAGATCACCGTCTGATCTGAAACACGCTCAAGCGTTTGAAGCGCCCTCTCCCGGAAACGGGAGGGGGCGTTTTCATGTCATCCGCTAGACATTTTCAAAGCGGCTGTTAGCGGTGCGAAAATGAGTATTGTTAAGAAGATAACGGGTCGGCTTCGGCACGACTCGAGCAAGCTGCTGGCAAAAGCCAGCCGCGCTCTTTCGGGCAAGTCGCAGGGTGATGGCTGGAACGGCATGACCCGTCTCGCGCCTCAGACCGTGCTCGACATCGGAGCCTGCGGCGGCGAACTCGCCGAGCGTGAAATCTTGCCATCGTTTCCGGACGCCCAAATTCACTGTTTCGAGCCTCACCCTGCCAATTTTGCTCGCCTCGCTCGCGTGGCTGACAGACACCACCGCATCCACGCTCACCAACTTGCGCTGGGCGACAGCGCTGGCCAGGTAGAGATGAAATACAACACCGGCTCGCCATCATCGTCCTCCTTGCGCGCGCAGACCGAAGAAGCCGTCGAACTGTTTCCCCGGCTGGCAGAAACGGTCATGGAAGTTGTCGAGCAGCAGACGCTTGATGCCTGGTATGCGGGGCAGGGGGATCGCCTGCACGGGCCACTGATCATCAAGATGGATGTTCAAGGCTTCGAGGATCGCGTGATCGCCGGTGGGACGCAAACCTTCCGAAAGGCGACCGGGGTGGTGCTTGAAGTGTGCCAGTCTCCACTTTACGAGGGGCAACCAAGCTTTGCCTCGCTGTATGAGAGCCTGACCGGCCTCGGGTTCTGCTTTGCAGGTACCCGTGACCAGTATTTTAGCCCTGAGAGCGAGCTGGTCTATTTCGACGCCTGTTTCCTGCGCGCGCCCGTCTAAGGGGACAAGGTAGGATTTTGGGGGTTGCCCAGAATCACATGGGCCCGTATAGGCGCGCCCAAGCCAGCTTCATTGCTGGCAAGTTTTCCAACCCGTTGGTTCGGTTTGGCCCCTCGATTAAGAGACACGGTCAGGCGCAAGCTATGGGACGGAAGATTTAGATTAGAAGGGCCGGGGCGGCGGGGAGACCTGACGATCCGGCAATTTTTGGCTCTTTCGCATCGGTGTAGGTTATGGAAGCTCAGAATATCCGCATTCGCCTCAAGGCGTTCGACCACCGCGTTCTCGACCAGGCAACTGGCGAAATCGCAGAAACTGCTCGTCGGACCGGCGCGCTTATTCGTGGCCCCATTCCCATGCCGACGCGTATCGAGAAGTTCACCGTGAACCGCGGCCCGCACGTCGACAAGAAGTCGCGCGAGCAGTTCGAGGTGCGCACCTACAAGCGGCTGCTCGACATCGTGCAGCCCAACGCCCAGACGGTCGACGCGCTGATGAAGCTTGACCTGGCCGCGGGCGTAAACGTGGAAATCAAGCTCGCCTAGGCGCAGCTGGTTTCGGTCCACCGGTTCGGACCTTAAATCTGCCGGATGATTTCAGGGGCTCCAACGGCCCCGCGCGGATCCAAAGTGAACCGCGCAAGACATTGGGATACCGCCGAGAGCGTTCCTGCTGGAACGCAATTGCTCGGGTCAGCGTCCTCCGTCTCGCTCAACCGGCCACCTGGCTGCACGAGCACTCAGCCCGGACGGGGCGATGCACGAAAATACGGGTTGAAACGGGTCCGACCGTGAATGGCGGGCCTGCACGCACCTGGGGATGGGCCCCTGGTGCCTCTGTTTAGGAGTTTTGACGATGCGCACAGGCGTGATCGCAAAGAAAGTCGGGATGACCCGCTTGTTCCAGGAGGATGGACGTCACGTTCCCGTGACCGTCCTGGCCCTGGAAGATTGCCAGGTTGTGTCCCAGCGTACCCAGGAACGCGATGGTTACTTCGCGCTCCAGGTCGGCTCGGGCACGTCCAAGCAGAAGAATGTCAACAAGCCGCAGCGCGAAGCTTTCGCCAAGGCCGAAGTCGGTCTGAAGATGAAGGTTGCCGAGTTCCGCGTCGATGACGAAGACGGGCTGCTGCCGGTCGGCGCATCGATCAGCGCAGAGCATTTCATTGCCGGCCAGATGGTCGACGTGACGGGCTATACGCAGGGCAAGGGCTTTGCCGGTGCCATGAAGCGTTGGGGCTTCGGAGGCCTTCGTGCCACCCACGGCGTCTCGCTCTCGCACCGTTCGCACGGTTCGACGGGTAACCGCCAGGATCCGGGCCGCGTGTTCAAGGGTAAGAAGATGGCCGGCCACATGGGCGACCGTCAGCGCACCCAGCAGAACCTCGAGATCGTGCGCACCGACGCCGACCGTGGCCTGATCTTCGTCAAGGGCTCGGTCCCGGGCACGAAGAATAGCTGGATGCTGATCCGCGATGCGGTGAAGGTTCCGCTTCCCGAAGGCGTACCGTTCCCCGGTGCCGTTATCGAGAAGAAGGCTCCGGCCAATGAAACGGACGCTCCGGTGGCCGACGAGCAGAAGCTCGCTGACCAGGCCGAAGCTACGGAAACCGCCGCTGAAGAAACCCCCGCCGAGGCTCCCGCAGCCGAAGGCGATGCAGGCAAGGAGGGCTAAGCCGTGAAGGTGAAGGTCCAGAAAATCGACGGCACAAACGTCTCCGGCGCAGCCGGCGATGTCGAGCTGAGCGACACCGTTTTCGGTGTCGAACCGCGCGCCGATATCCTCCATCGCGTTGTCACCTGGCAGCTCGAAAACCGCCGTGCCACGGCGCGCCCGACGCGAGAGCGTTCGGACGTTGCCCGGACCGGTGCGAAGTTCGGCAAGCAGAAGGGTTCGGGCGGCGCACGTCACGGCGATCGCGGCGCTCCGATCTTCATCGGTGGTGGTAAGGCTCACGGTGCCCGCAAGCGCGACTTCAACCAGTCGCTCAACAAGAAGATCCGCGCGCTGGGCCTGAAGATGGCCCTGTCGAGCAAGGCGAAGGACGGCCTCGTGGTCGTCGACAGCCTCGATCTCAAGGACGCCAAGACCAAAGCGCTCAAGGGTCACTTCGCCAAGGCCGGCTGGAACGGCAAGGTGCTGGTGATCGACGGCGAAAGCGTCAACGAAGGCTTCTCGAAGGCTGCTGGCAACCTGCCGGGCGTCAACGTGATGCCGGCGATGGGTGCCAACGTCTACGACATCCTCAAACACGATACGCTGGTCCTGACCAAGGACGCGATCGAAAAGCTGGAGGCGCGCTTCAATGGCTAAGAAGCAGGATATCGACGCCCGTCACTACGACGTGGTGCTCGCGCCGCACATTACCGAGAAGTCGACGCTGGCCTCGGAAAACAACGCTGTTGTTTTCAAGGTCGCAAATGATGCTTCCAAGCCGCAGATCAAGCAAGCGGTTGAGGCTCTGTTCGACGTCAAGGTGACCGGTGTGAACACGATCATCACCAAGGGCAAGACCAAGCGCTGGAAGGGCAAGCCCTACAAGCGCACCGACTTCAAAAAGGCGATCGTCACGCTCGCCGAGGGTGACTCTATTGACGTCACCAGCGGCGTCTGAGGGGCTAGAGGAACATGGCACTCAAGAATTATAAACCGACCAGCCCCGCACGGCGTGGCTTGATCCTGGTCGACAAGTCCGGCCTGTTCAAGGGCAAGCCGGTCAAGTCGCTGACCGAGGGCAAGCGCAAGACGGGTGGCCGCAACAACAAGGGCCACGTGACATCGCGCGGCATTGGCGGCGGTCACAAGCAGAAGTACCGCTTCATCGACTTCAAGCGTCGCAAGTGGGACATCGAGGGCACCGTCGAACGGATCGAATACGATCCCAACCGCACCGCTTTCATCGCGCTCGTCAAGTATGACGACGGCGAACTGGCCTACATCATCGCGCCGCAGCGTCTCGCTGTCGGTGACAAGGTGATCGCGGCTGAGAAGGCCGATACCAAGCCTGGCAACGCCATGCTGCTGGGTCAGATGCCGGTCGGCACCATCTGCCACAACGTGGAGATGAAG
Organism: Qipengyuania sp. CAU 1752; assembly: GCF_054482615.1. NCBI lineage: Bacteria > Pseudomonadati > Pseudomonadota > Alphaproteobacteria > Sphingomonadales > Erythrobacteraceae > Qipengyuania > Qipengyuania sp. CAU 1752. Next base: position 1,197,512 of record NZ_JBTLRE010000001.1, read on the forward strand.
CCGGGCAAGGGTGGTCAGATCGCCCGCTCGGCAGGCGCCTATGTCCAGCTCGTCGGTCGTGACCGCGGCATGGTCATCGTCCGGTTGAACTCGGGCGAGCAGCGTTACCTGCGGGCCGATTGCATGGGTACGGTTGGCGCGGTCTCGAACCCTGACAACCAGAACCAGAACTTCGGCAAGGCCGGTCGCACTCGCTGGAAGGGCCGCAGGCCGCTTACCCGTGGTGTTGCGAAGAACCCGGTCGATCACCCGCACGGTGGTGGCGAAGGCCGCACCAGCGGTGGCCGTCATCCGGTTACTCCGTGGGGCAAGCCGACCAAGGGTGCCCGTACCCGCAAGAACAAGCAGACGGACAAGATGATTATCCGTTCGCGCCACGCCAAGAAGAAGAGGTAAGACACGATGGCACGTTCCGTCTGGAAAGGTCCCTTCGTCGAACTCAGCCTTCTGAGGAAGGCCGAGGACGCACAGGAAGCGAGCAGCAACAAGCCGATCAAGACCTGGTCGCGCCGCTCGACGATCCTGCCACAGTTCGTCGGCCTGACGTTCAACGTCTACAATGGCCACAAGTTCATTCCCGTCTCCGTTTCGGAAGAAATGGTCGGACACAAGCTCGGTGAATTCGCGCCTACGCGCACCTTCCCCGGCCATGCTTCCGACAAGAAGGGCAAGCGCTAATGGGCAAGGCTAAATCCCCCCGCCGCGTTGCGGATAACGAGGCTCTGGCCGTCGGCACCACCATTCGTGGTTCGGCGCAGAAGCTGAATCTCGTTGCCGAACTGATCCGCGGCAAGAAGGCCGAGGAAGCGTTGAACATTCTCGCTTTCTCGAAAAAGGCCATGGCCAGGGACGCAAGCAAGGTGCTTGCGTCGGCTATCGCCAATGCCGAGAACAACCACGACCTCGACGTTGACTCGCTGGTCATCGCCGAGGCTTCCGTTGGCAAGTCGATCACCATGAAGCGGTTCCACACCCGTGGCCGCGGCAAGAGCACGCGCATCCTGAAGCCGTTCAGCAAGCTTCGGATCGTCGTTCGCGAAGTGGAAGAGGCGTAAGATGGGCCAGAAGAGCAATCCGATCGGTCTGCGCCTGCAGATCAACCGCACCTGGGACAGCCGCTGGTACGCCGAAGGGCGTGACTATGCCAAGCTGCTGGCCGAGGATATCAAGATCCGCAAGTTCATCATGGAAAACGCCGCCCAGGCTGCGATTTCCAAGGTGGTCATCGAACGTCCGGCCAAGCTGTGCCGCGTCTCGATCTATGCTGCCCGCCCCGGTGTTATCATCGGCAAGAAGGGTGCAGACATCGAGAAGCTGCGTCAGAAGCTTTCGACCATGACCGCGAGCGAAGTGAAGCTGAACATCGTTGAAATCCGCAAGCCGGAAATCGATGCCAAGCTCGTCGCCCAGGGCATTGCCGACCAGCTGATCCGCCGTGTCGCCTTCCGCCGTGCCATGAAGCGCGCGGTCCAGTCGGCGCTGCGCTTGGGTGCCGAAGGCATCAAGATCGTCTGCGGTGGCCGCCTCGGCGGCGCTGAAATCGCCCGCGTCGAATGGTATCGCGAAGGCCGCGTTCCGCTCCACACGCTGCGTGCGAATGTCGATTACGCCGAAGCCGAAGCGCTGACCGCCTATGGGATCATCGGCATCAAGTGCTGGATCTTCAAGGGCGAGATCCTCGCCCACGACCCGACCGCGCAGGACCGGCTGATGATGGAAGCTCAGACTTCCGGCGTCCGTCCGGCCCGCTGATTGCAGAGTTAGAGAAAAACCATGCTGCAACCGAAGAAAACCAAGTACCGCAAGGCGTTCAAGGGTAGAATCCATGGCAACGCCAAGGGCGGAACCACGCTCAATTTCGGGTCCTACGGCCTGAAGGCGATGGAACCCGAGCGTCTGACCGCGCGCCAGATCGAGGCGGCTCGCCGTGCGATTACTCGCGCCATCAAGCGCCAGGGCCGTCTCTGGATCCGTATCTTCCCCGATGTTCCGGTGTCGAAGAAGCCGGCCGAAGTGCGTCAGGGTAAGGGCAAGGGCTCGGTCGAATACTGGGCTGCTCGCGTCAAGCCGGGCCGCATCCTGTTCGAACTCGACGGCGTTCCCGGCCCGATCGCCGCGACCGCTTTCGAACGCGCCGCCATGAAGCTGCCGGTCAAGACCAAGGTCGTGGCCCGCTTTGGCGACGAATCGCACCTGGGAGGCAACTCATGACCAAAGTCGAAGACCTGCGTCAGAAGAGCGACGACCAGCTTGCCGAAGAGCTGACCCAGCTGAAGAAAGAGCAGTTCAACCTGCGCTTCCAGGCTGCCACCAACCAGCTCGAAGCACCGGCGCGTATCCGCGAAGTGCGTCGCAACATCGCCAAGATCAAGACGTTGCAGGGCGAGCGTTCGCGCTCCGCTGCAGCGAAGGCTTGAGGAGCTAGACAATGCCGAAACGTATCCTGATCGGGACAGTCACCTCCGACAAGACCGACAAGACCGTGACCGTGCTGGTCGAACGCAAGGTGAAGCACCCGTTGTACGGGAAGATCATCCGTCGTTCGAAGAAGTATCACGCTCACGACGAGAGCAACGAGTATACCGTGGGCGATATCGTCCGCATCGAAGAGACCAAGCCGATCTCGAAGACCAAGACCTGGGCAGTGAAGGACCGCGTCGTCGCGGGCGGAACGCAGGCGGTCGAGGCGGATCTCGATGTGGCCGAGGCAACCCCGGGCAACTGATTTTAGCGATTAGGAACTGCCGGGCTCCCAGATAGGGCCGTCCCGGCAAGCCAAGAGAAGGAACCGGATCGATGATCCAGATGCAATCCAATCTCGACGTCGCGGATAACAGCGGCGCCAAGCGCGTCCAGTGCATCAAGGTACTGGGCGGGTCGAAGCGTCGCACCGCAAGCGTCGGGGACGTGATCGTGGTTTCCGTCAAGGAAGCCCAGCCACGTGCCAAGGTGAAGAAGGGCGATGTTCATCGCGCTGTCATCGTGCGCACGAAGAAGGATGTACGCCGCCCCGATGGCAGCGTGATCCGCTTCGACAGCAATGCCGCCGTGCTCGTTTCCAAGAACGAAGAGCCGATCGGCACCCGTATCTTCGGACCGGTGGTTCGCGAACTTCGCGGCCGCGGCTTCATGAAGATCATCTCGCTTGCTCCGGAGGTGCTGTAATGGCGTCCGCTAGAATCAAGAAAGGTGACAGCGTGGTCATCCTGTCCGGCAAGGACAAGGGCAAGACCGGCACCGTCTCGAAGGTCATGCCCAAGGATGGCAAGGTCGTCGTAGAGGGCGTCAACATGATCGCCCGTCACCGCAAGCCGAGCCAGACCAACCCGCAGGGTGGCATCGATCGCTATGAAGCGCCGCTGCACATCGCCAAGGTTGCCATGGCAGACCCGAAGGATGGCAAGCCCACCCGCGTCCGGATCGAAGAGAAGGACGGCAAGAAGGTGCGTGTTGCTGTGAAGAGTGGGGAAACCATCGATGGCTGATTATACACCCCGTATGAAGGCCAAGTTCGAGAACGAGGTCGTCAAGGCGATGACCGAGAAGTTCGGTTATACGAACCGTCTCGAAGTGCCCAAGCTGGAAAAGATCACGCTCAACATGGGCGTGGGCGAGGCGAGCCAGGACAAGAAAAAGGTCCAGACGGCTGCCGAGGAAATGGCTCTGATTGCCGGCCAGAAGCCGGTCATCACCAAGGCCAAGAAGTCGATCGCGCAGTTCAAGCTGCGTGAAGGCATGCCGATCGGTTGCAAGGTCACCTTGCGCCGCGAACGCATGTACGAGTTCCTCGATCGTCTCGTGACCATCGCGATGCCGCGTATTCGCGACTTCCGTGGTCTCAACCCGAAATCGTTCGACGGTCATGGCAACTACGCCATGGGCCTGAAGGAACAGATCATCTTCCCGGAAATCTCGTACGACCAGATCGAGAAGGTGCGTGGCATGGACATCATCGTCACCACCTCGGCGAACACCGACGAAGAAGCACGCGAATTGCTGCGTCTGTTCGGTTTCCCGTTCCCCGCGGAACAAGCACAGGAAGCGGCGTGAGCCGCGAATAGAGGAACTTAAGTCCAATGGCGAAACTGAGTTCGATCAATAAGAACGAAAAGCGCAAGAAGCTCGTCAAGCAGTATGCTGCGAAGTACGAGAAACTGAAGGCAATCGCGAATGACCGTTCGCTCGATGAAACCGAGCGTCTGATCGCGCGCCTGAAGATGGCGGAAATTCCGCGCAACGCGAATCCTACTCGCGTGCGCAACCGCTGCGCCACCACCGGCCGCCCGCGCGGCTATTATCGCAAGTTCGGCATCAATCGTATCGAACTGCGTCAACTCGGCAACCGGGGCATGATCCCTGGTCTGACCAAGTCGAGCTGGTGAGGAATCGATAGATGGCTATGACCGATCCCCTGGGTGATATGCTCACCCGTATCCGCAACGGCCAGCAGGCGAAGAAGGACTCCGTCCTTTCGCCGGCTTCCAAGCTGCGTGCGAACGTGCTCGAAGTTCTCCAGCGCGAAGGCTACATCCGTGGCTACAGCGAAGACGAGAGCGGCAAGCACAAGGCGCTGCGGATTGAACTGAAATATTTCGAAGGCGAACCTGCGATCAAGCATGTCGCCCGCGTCTCCAAGCCTGGCCGCCGGATCTACTCGGGCTCGAAAGAGCTTCCGACCGTGCGCAATGGCCTTGGCATCACCATCGTCTCGACGCCCAAGGGTGTGCTTTCGGACAACGAAGCCCGCACCCAGAACGTCGGTGGCGAAGTGCTGGCGGAGGTGTTCTGATGAGCCGCATTGGCAAAAAGCCGGTGGCGATCCCGAGCGGGGTTACTGCCAACATCGAAGGCGACACGCTGAGCGTGAAGGGTCCCAAGGGCGCTCTCACCATGGGTCTCAGCGATCTCGTCGAATACAAGCTGGACGACGGCGCAATCGCCATCACCCCGGCCAACGATACCCGTGCCGCCCGTAATCACTGGGGCATGCAGCGCACGCTGGTTTCGAACCTGGTCGAAGGTGTTACCGAAGGCTTCAGCAAGGTGCTTGAAATCACTGGCGTCGGCTACCGTGCCAACGCCCAGGGTCGGAACCTGAAGCTGCAGCTTGGCTACAGCCACGATGTCGACCTGCCGGTCCCCGAGGGACTGGAAGTGAAGACCCCGGATCAGACCACGGTCGAGATTTCGGGCATCGACAAGCAGGCTGTCGGCCAGTTCGCCGCCGAAATCCGCCGCTGGCGCAAGCCCGAGCCTTACAAGGGCAAGGGCATCAAGTACCGCGGCGAGTATGTCTTCCGCAAGGAAGGGAAGAAGAAGTAAGATGGCAAAGCTTTCTCTCTTTGAACGTCGCCGCCGCCGTGTTCGCACTGCGCTGCGCAAACGCTCCGGCGCCAAGCCGCGCCTGTCGGTGCACCGCACCGGCAAGCACATCTACGCACAGGTCATCAACGACGCCGACGGCAAGACCATTGCCGCCGCTTCGACGCTGGGTGGCAAGGCCTCCGGCGCGAATGTCGAGGCCGCTGCGCAGGTGGGCAAGGATATCGCCGCCGCCGCCACCAAGGCTGGCGTCACCACTGTCGTGTTCGATCGCGGCGGGTTCCTGTTCCATGGCCGCGTGAAAGCGCTGGCTGACGCCGCTCGCGAAGGCGGGCTGGAGTTCTGATGATGGCTGACGACAAGAAAACCCCAGAAACCGAAGCCGAGAGCAAGCCGGAAACCGGTGCTGCTCCCGAAGCGACGGAAACGCCCGCAGTGGATAAGGTCAAGGCAGAAGCCGAGACCGAACACGCAGTGAAAAAGGAAGAACCGGCGATTGCCGATACCCCTTCCGAAGCCGCTGCCAACCAGTCTCCGGCCCAGGCCGGCGACGGCAACCCGCGCGAACAGCAGAACAACCGTGGCGGCCGTGGCCGTGGCGGTGGCGGACGTGACGGCGGCAACAACCGCGGCCGTGGCGGCCGTGACAACCGCCGCGGCGGACGTCAGGAAGAAGACGACGGCATCATCGAGAAGCTCGTCCACATCAATCGCGTTTCGAAGACGGTCAAGGGCGGTAAGCGCTTCGGCTTCGCAGCATTGGTTGTTGTCGGCGACGGCCAGGGCCGGGTCGGCTTTGGCAAGGGCAAGGCCCGCGAAGTGCCGGAAGCCATTTCCAAGGCGACTGCCGCAGCGCGCAAGAAGATGATTCGTGTCGCACTCAAGGAAGGTCGCACGCTTCACCATGACGGCAACGGCCGTTTCGGTGCCGGCAAGGTAACCGTCCGTACAGCGCCTCCGGGTACCGGCATCATCGCCGGTGGTCCGATGCGTGCCGTGTTCGAGAGCCTGGGTGTTGCCGACGTGGTGACCAAGTCGGTCGGTTCGTCCAATCCCTACAACATGATCCGCGCCACTTTCGACGCGCTGCAGGACCAGACTTCACCGAAGTCGGTTGCGCAGCGTCGCGGCAAGAAGGTCGCTGACCTGCTTGGTCGCGGTGGTGCCAGCCCAGCCGAAGCGGAAGCTGACGCTGCCGCTGTCGTGGAGTAAGCCAGATGGCCGATAAGAAGAAAATCAAGATCAAGCAGGTCGGTTCGCCGATCCGTCGTCCCGAAGCCCAGAAGAAGATCCTGATCGGTCTGGGCCTGGGCAAGATGCACAAGGTGGTCGAGCGTGAAGCGAGCCCCGAAGTGCTAGGCGCGATTGCCAAGATCCCGCATCTTGTGACAATCGTCGACTAAATCTCAATCGATCCCCGCTCCGGCGGGGGTCGTTCTTTTCAGCGCGAACAAAGCGAAAGCGAGTGCACACATGTCTATCAAACTCAACGAACTCCGTGACAACGAAGGCGCCCGCAAGGAGCGCATGCGCGTCGGCCGTGGTATCGGCTCGGGCAAGGGCAAGACCTCGGGCCGCGGCCAGAAGGGCCAGAAGGCCCGTTCGGGTGTCGCCATCAAGGGCTTTGAAGGCGGACAGATGCCGCTTCACATGCGCCTGCCAAAGCGTGGCTTCAACAACCCCTTCGGCAAGGATTTTGCCGAAGTGAACATCGGCATGGTGCAGAAGTTCATCGACGCCAAGAAGCTCGACGGCAAGAAAGACATCACCGAAGCTGCATTGCGCGAGGCCGGACTGGTCCGCGGCGGCCAGGACGGTGTCCGACTGCTCGGCAAGGGTGAAATCAAGGCCAAGGCCAAGTTCATCGTCACCGGCGCCACCAAGGGCGCGATCGCGGCTGTCGAAAAGGCTGGCGGTTCGGTCGAAGTTCTTCCGGCAGCGCAGCCGGAGCACGAAAAGAAGGCTGCCCGGCGCGACGCCAACAAGGCAGCCAAGGACGCCCCGAAGAAGGTCGCCAAGGCCAAGGGCGCCGAATAACCGGAAAAAAGGCGGCGACGGGTTCGACATCGGGCCCGTCGCTTCCTATGTGTCCCTCCGTCAGCCGGGAGGGACCGGCGAAAAGCTAGGATTCAACCATTCCCATGGCATCACGCGCCGACAACATCGCGAGCAACATGAGCCTCGCGAATTTTTCCAAGGCCACCGAGCTGAAGAACCGCATCTGGTTCACGGTCGGTGCCCTTATCGTTTTCCGCTTCCTCAGCTTTGTGCCGCTGCCGGGCGTCAATCCGCTCGCGCTGGCTCGCCTGGCCGACCAGACGCAGGGCGGCATCCTGGACATGTTCAACATGTTCACCGGTGGCAGCCTCGAGCGTATGAGCCTGATCGCGCTCGGCGTGATGCCCTACATCACCGCCTCGATCGTGGTGCAAATGGCCGCGGCGCTTCATCCCACGCTGATGGCGCTCAAGAAGGAAGGCGCGACCGGCCGCCAGAAACTCAACCAGTATACCCGCTATGGCACCGTGTTCCTGTGCGTCATGCAGGGCTGGTTCCTGGCCGCAGGGCTTGAAAGCTTTTCCGGCTCGCAGGGCGTGCAGGCGGTGGTCGATCCGGGATACATGTTCCGCATTGGCGCGGTCGTCAGCCTCGTCGGCGGCACCATGTTCCTGCTGTGGCTGGGTGAGCAGATCACCAGTCGAGGCATCGGTAACGGCGTATCGCTCATCATCATGGCCGGCATTGTCGCCCAGTTCCCGGGCTTTGCCGCCAATATGTTCGAAGGCGGTCGCACCGGCTCGATCAGTGCGTTCCTGATCGTCGGCTTCCTGCTGATGGTGGTGGTGCTGATCCTGGTCATCTGCTTCATGGAGCGGGCCCAGCGCCGGCTGCTGATCAATTATCCCAAGCGCGCCACCCAGCGCGGGATGATGCAGGCTGACCGTTCGCACCTGCCCCTGAAACTCAACACCGCAGGCGTGATCCCGCCGATCTTCGCCAGCTCGCTGTTGCTGCTGCCGCTGACGATCACCCAGTTTGCCGGCAATTCGATCGACACCACGACCACTGCCGGCGGCGTGATCCAGGGACTGAATCAGTACCTGCAGCACGGCCAGCCAATCTACATGACGCTGTATGCCATCGGCATCATCTTCTTCTGTTTCTTCTACACCGCGGTTGTCTTCAACCCGGAAGAAACGGCGGAAAACCTGAAGAAGAACAACGGCATCATTCCGGGCATCCGTCCGGGCAAGCGGACCGCCGACTATCTTGATTACGTCCTGACCCGCATCACCGTGGTCGGCGCGATCTACCTGACGATCGTCTGCGTCCTGCCCGAGTACGTCATCGCGCAGACCGGCATCCCGCTGTTCCTGGGCGGCACCAGCCTGCTCATCGTGGTCAATGTGACGGTCGATACGATCAGCCAGATCCAGTCGCATTTGCTTGCGCACCAGTATGGCGACCTTATCAAGAAGGCGAAGTTGAAAGGCCGGATGCGCTAGTCTGGCGCCGGTTGGGTTGAGGGGAATGCGTAAGTGAATATCATCCTTCTCGGGCCTCCGGGCGCAGGCAAGGGCACTCAGGCCCAGCGTCTGGTCGACAACCGCGGCATGCGCCAGCTTTCCACCGGTGACATGCTGCGTGCGGCCGTCGGCGCAGGCACGCCGATTGGGCTCAAGGCCAAGTCGGTGATGGATCGCGGCGAACTGGTTTCCGACGAGATCGTTTCCGAATTGATCGATGCCGAGCTGGCCGCGATGGGTGCCGACACCGGTGCCATTTTCGACGGCTATCCGCGCACTGCAGCCCAGGCCGGGATGCTCGAAACCATTCTCGCTTCCCATGGCCGCAGCTTGCACAAGGTGATCGAACTCGAAGTCGATGAAGACGCGCTGGTTGACCGCATCACCGGCCGTTTCACCTGCGCCAACTGCGGTGCCGGATATCACGACCGCTACAAGCTGCCCGCAAAAGAGGGTGTGTGCGACGTGTGCGGATCGACCGAGTTCAAGCGGCGGCCCGACGATAACGAGGAAACCGTCCGCACGAGGATGCAGGAATACCGCGCCAAGACTGCGCCGATCCTGCCCATCTACGAACAGCGTGGCCTTGTCGCGCGGGTCGACGGCATGGCCAGCATCGAAGAAGTCTCCGAGGCGATAGACGCACTGCTACGCTAGCCCCCTTTCCCTCGCTGGCCGTCCGTGGAATAGGGCTGGAAAATGGAGGGATGCATGAAAACTCGTTTTGCTGTTGCTGCCGCTTCGCTGGCGCTCGCCGGACTGGCGCCTGCACCGCTTTCAGCAGAGGTCGCGGAAACCGCTGCCAGCGGCTTCGTAACGCGCGACATGGCCGTGGTCGGGGCCGAGCCGCAGGCGGTCTGGCTCGAACTCATATCGCCGGCCAATTGGTGGAGCGACGCCCACACCTGGTCGGGCGATGCCGCGAACATGACGCTGGTCCCCCAGGGCGGGGGCTGTTTCTGCGAGCGCATTCCACCCGAAGATAGCGACGGAGCCATTGGCCTTGCCGGAAGCGTGCAGCACATGGTCGTGTTGCAGGCTTACCCGCGTAAGGTCCTGCGTCTGCGCGGTGCGCTCGGACCGCTGCAAAGCGAGCCGGTGACCGGCGTGCTGACCGTGACGCTCAAGCCGGTGAAGGGAGGAACGCGCATCTTGTGGGAGTATGTCGTCGGTGGCCATATGCGCTATCCGGCGGAGACCATCGCCAAGGCTGTCGACGGGGTGATGAGCCAGCAGCTTGATGGTCTCGCGGCCAAACTGGGGCGGATCGCCGATCCCGAGGCTGGAAGGACGAAGGCCAAGCCAGCCCCGGCAAAGCCGCCTGCTGACGACAAGCGCAAGCCTGCAGGCGAGAAACCCAAGCCTGCAGGCGAGACAGCGATCGGCGACGACTTCCTTGATGACAACGGCGCTAGCGACCCTGGCTGATCCTGACTTCGCTACCGCATGACACGCGCGCTTTCGACAGCCCCGTTTTGACAGTCCATCGGGGCCGGGCTAGACCCTGACTACACGATGCGCGGTGCCGGTGAAGGCATTCGCGGCCTTTTGTGCGGCTTGCAGTTGACGCAGCGCCCGAATCGCCGTAAGCGCGCCTTCATTCGACAGTCTCGAACGAGTCCGGCAGGTGGCAGCCTTTCTTGCACGCCGACCGGGCTTTTTGCCGTCAAGCACGGCGTCCGGGACTATCGAGGTTTTTGAGCGATGAGATAGGGACCGGCACCGACAAGGTGCACCCCTGTGGAGCATGGAGAAGTAAGTGGCTCGTATTGCCGGGGTAAATATCCCCACCAACAAGCGCGTAATTATCGCGCTCACCTACATTCACGGAATCGGTCGCACGACCGCCGTGAATATCGCCGACAAGCTTGGCATCGATCATTCCCGCCGTGTGCAGGATCTTTCCGACGAGGAAGTCCTGCGTCTGCGTGAAACGATCGACGAGGATATCATGGTTGAGGGTGACCTTCGCCGTGAGACCGCCATGAACATCAAACGCCTGATGGACCTCAAGTCCTATCGCGGTCTGCGCCATCGTAATGGCCTGCCCGTTCGCGGTCAGCGCACGCACACCAATGCGCGCACCCGCAAGGGCAAGGCGAAGCCGATCGCCGGCAAGAAGAAGTAAGCAGCGGTTTTCCGCAAGCGCTTCCCGCAAGAGACGAATTAGGGGAATATCACCATGGCACGCGAACCAAGCCGCGTTCGGCGCCGCGAGCGCAAGAACATCACCAGCGGTGTTGCACATGTCAACGCCAGCTTCAACAACACCATGATCACCATCACCGACGCACAAGGCAATGCTATCAGCTGGTCTTCGGCCGGCATGATGGGCTTCAAGGGGAGCCGCAAGTCGACTCCCTATGCCGCCCAGGTTGCTGCTGACGACGCTGGCCGCAAGGCTGCCGAACACGGCGTGCGCACTCTCGAAGTCGAAGTGAAGGGTCCGGGCTCGGGCCGCGAAAGCGCGCTGCGTGCACTGCAGGCAGTCGGTTTCACGATCACTTCAATCCGCGACGTCACACCGATCCCGCACAACGGCGTCCGGCCGTCCAAGCGTCGTCGCGTCTGATCCGTACCTGCCCGGCGGCCATCCGGTCGCCGACACACTCTTACGGACCGGACGCATCGCTTCGATGCTCCGGTCCCGCCCGTATCTGAACCCCAGGGGAAATCCATGTCCGTGAACACCAAGAACTGGCAGGAACTCAAGAAACCCAATCAGCTCGAACTGAAGGAAAGCAGCGACAAGAAGCGCAAGGCGACGTTCGTTGCCGAGCCGCTCGAGCGTGGCTTTGGCCTGACGCTGGGCAATGCTCTTCGCCGCGTGCTGCTGAGCTCGCTCCAGGGCGCTGCGATCACCTCGATCAAGATCGAGAACGTGCTGCACGAATTTAGCTCGCTTGCCGGGGTGCGTGAAGACGTCACCGACATCGTCCTGAACGTCAAGCAGATCGCGCTCAAGATGGAAGGCGAAGGTCCCAAGCGGCTGCAGCTTTCTGCCACCGGCCCGGCCGAAGTGAAGGCTGGCGACATCGCCGTTTCGGGCGACATCGAGATCATGAACAAGGATCTGGTGATCTGCCATCTCGACGATGGTGCGACGCTGAACATGGAACTGACCGCCGATGTCGGCAAGGGCTACGTCCCGGCCGTCCAGAACCGCCCGGCCGACGCGCCGATCGGCCTGATCCCGGTCGACAGCCTGTATTCGCCGATCCGCCAGGTCAGCTACAAGGTCGAGAATGCGCGCGTGGGCCAGGAACTGGACTACGACAAGCTCTCGCTCAACATCGAGACCGACGGCACCGTCACTCCCGAGGACGCAGTGGCCTACGCCGCTCGTATCCTGCAGGACCAGCTGACGCTGTTCGTCCACTTCGAAGACGGCATCCCGCAGCCGCAGAGCGCCATGATCGGCGTCGCTGCCGAGCCGCAGGAATCGGACGCCAACCAGCTCAACCGCTACCTTCTCAAGAAAGTCGACGAGCTGGAACTGTCGGTCCGTTCGGCCAACTGCCTTAAGAACGACAACATCATCTATATCGGCGACCTGGTCCAGAAGACCGAAGCCGAGATGCTGCGGACGCCGAACTTCGGCCGCAAGTCCTTGAACGAAATCAAGGAAGTGCTGTCGAGCATGGGCCTGCGCCTGGGCATGGACATTCCTGGCTGGCCGCCGGAAAACATCGAAGAAATGGCCAAGAAGCTCGAACAAGAGCTGCTGGGCTGAACCGGGTTACGGCGGTGCACCCCAAGCACCGCCAGCTACGGGCTACCTGATACGGGCCCATAACGAACGAAGGAATGCATTATGCGTCACGGAATTTCGCAGCGTAAGCTGAGCCGCAAGTCGGGCCACCGCAAGGCCCTGTTCCGCAACATGTCGGCCGCGCTGATCAAGCACGAGCAGATCGTCACCACGCTGCCCAAAGCCAAGGAATTGCGCCCCTATATCGAGAAGCTGATCACGCTGGCAAAGCGTGGCGGCCTGTCGAACCGGCGCCTGGCCATGGGACGCCTGCTGGACGAAACGCAGCTCAAGAAGCTGTTCGACGTTCTGGCCGAGCGCTATTCCGACCGTGAAGGCGGTTACACCCGCATCATCAAGGCCGGCTATCGCGCCAGCGACAGCGCCCAGATGGCCGTGATCGAACTGGTCGACCGCGACGAAGACGCGCGTGGCCAGGACAGTGGCCCGGTGATGTCGGACGAATATGAAGATGAGGACGCGTGATCGAGTAGGGTCGCATCACGTCGAGAGAGGGCCGCTCGGAGCAATCCGGCGGCCCTTTTCGTTTGTGCGCCGTATTCTTGCCCGGCTTTGACGGTTGGAGAAGGTCTGGCGTTTTGCGATGCGCGGCCTAGGGTGCGCCGCATGATCCGCAACATCGTCTCGGCAGCTGCAGCGCTGCTTCTCGCCGCCCCGACTCTCGCTCAAACCCAACAGGACGAACTCGACGCCCGCTATGACCGCGCGCTAGCAGCCGGATACAAGGCGCTCTTCCTGTGCAGTGCCATCGCTAATGCCGAGCGCGCCGGGACAACCCGCAGTCTTGAGAGTGTGGTGGAGTGGGAACTGGCGGGTATCCAGTCCCCGCTCGATACGATCATCACGGATTTGCCCGCCCAGCTAGTGCGTGATGACGAGGGGCTGGTCGATGGAGTGCTGGTGGAGTGGGCCGAAGACAGCCCGCCGCGCATAGCCATACACCACGTTGGACACGGCTGCCGCGCGGCTCCGATCGGAGCGTCGTCTGAATCCATGCGCAACGCCATGTCCGATCCCATCAGCCAGGGCCGCGGCATCAGTGCTGGTTCGCGAAGGGTGTCGGCGCAGACCGATCCCGGGCTGGCTCAGACTGCATTCTCGACCAATTACGGGGGAGGCGCGCGCACGACCGCGATCATCGTCCAGCAGGGCGGCCAGATCGTCAGCGAGTCCTTCGCCCCGGGCTTTTCCGCCGAAATGCCGCAACGTACCTGGTCCGTTGCCAAGAGCATTGCCGCAACCCTCATTGGAGCGGCCGTGCAGCGTGGGGAGGCCGATGTTGCTGCTTCGGCCGGGCTTGGAACCGCGGCAGGCGATCCGCGCCGCGCAATCACCATCGATCACCTGCTCCGGATGGCTTCAGGGCGCTATTCTGACACGCCCGGCAATCGGACCGATCCGCTGTATTTCGGTGGCGCGTCGGTCGAGGAGACTGCGACGGCGTGGCCCCTCATTCACGCGCCCGGTTCAGTCTTTCGCTATGCCAACAATGATACGCTGATGGCGATCAAGGCAATCGAGGACACACTCGGCACGTATCCCCCCGCAGATTTCTTCGCCAAAATAGGAATGCCACACACGGTTGCCGAAACCGATTGGCGTGGCGATTACATTCTCTCCAGCCAGGTGTGGTCGACCCCGCGCGATCTGGCCCAACTGGGCCAGCTTTATCTCGATGACGGAGTGCTGAGCGATGGTACCCGCATTCTGCCCGAAGGCTGGGCGAACTATGTCTCCGCCCCTTCCGGCCCACAGCCGGAGGAGCGCGGCATCGGCTATGGCGCGGGTTTCTGGCTGTTCAACCAGAACGAGGGCATTCCCACCGATACCTTCGCAGCAATGGGCAACCGCGGGCAATATGTGGTGGTCGTACCCAGTCGCAATGTCGTGATTGTCAGACGCGGAGAGGACCCTGCGGGCGCGAGGTTCGACATCGTTGCATTCACCAGAGATGTGCTCGCGGCGCTTGGCAAGAGATAGCACTTTGAAGCGGTGTTCATAAAAGTATATCTCTTTGTGAACAAAACCTGTCATCACAATTCAGTCTGACCTAACCGTGGCCTTGCTAGTCCAACACTCGACAGGAGCAATTCTGCTTCGAACAAGTGAGGACCAAAGACATGAAGACCGTTTCCAAAGCCCTGATCGGAACCGTCGCCGCAGGTGCGATGGCGGCTTCCGCGGCAAGCCCTGCGTTTGCCGACGACTATCGTGACCGCGACCGCGGCATCGATGCCGGTGACGTCATCGCCGGTGCCGTGATCCTGGGCGGCATTGCCGCCGTTGCCGGAGCCTTCGGCAAGGACCGCGATTACTACAATGACCGCAATTACCGTGATCGTCGCTATCAGCGCGGCAATGGCCGCAACGCGGTCGAACGCTGCGTCCGGGCGGCCGAACGCCAGGCGCGTCGCTATGGCTATCGCCATGCCAATGTGACCCAGATCCGCGACGTTGACGACACCCGCTATGGCTGGCGTGTGAAGGGCCGTATCGAGGTCCAGGGCCAGCAGGGTTATCGCGGCTATCGCGGCGACCGTTATGGTGACCGTCGCGGCTATCGCGGCCGCGATTACAACCGTGGCTATGGTGGACACGATAGCGGCAAGTTCACCTGCTTCGTTGGCCCGCGTCAGCGTGCCCAGGTCGACTTCAGCGGTATTCGCGGCCTGCGCTAAGCAGCCCGAACAGCTTCTCCCGGCGCCCCCGATCCTGTTGGTTCGGGGGCGTTCGTGTGTGTGAAGCAGACCGGCTCGACGCCGGGTTCAGCCATGGGCAATGTGGTCCGGTTCATGTAGTTTACGTTCTTGATGAATTTTTCGGTGAGAGGGCGACCCATGAGTAAGTTATCCCGGACCGCTACCGGTCTCGCGCTGGTTACCAGCCTTTCGATGGCCGCCACGCCTGCCGCCGCCGCCGACCTCCCACAGGCCGGCCAGGGTGGTGTGAGCAATTATGCCGAGACCGGCTACGCCAGCGAGGCTGATGAATACGACCGTCATCGCCGTTATCGCTACCGCCGCCACCGTGTCGATGCGGGCGACGTGATCGCCGGCGTGGTAATTCTGGGCGGCATTGCTGCTATCGCAAGCGCTGCCAGGAATTCCGAGCGCCGTGATCGTTACGACGATCGCCGCTATGACAACCGACGGTATGATGACCGCCGGTATCGTACCGACTATCGGCAGACGAGCCAGTCGGTAGCGATCGACCGCGCGGTTGATACATGTACCCGTGCAGTCGCCCGCGACATGCGGGTCGACAGCGTCGATGCCGTCAACCGCACCGGCAATGGCTGGTCGGTGCGCGGACGATTGTTCGACGGCAATGGCTTCACCTGCAATGTAGGCAGCGATGGCCGCGTGCGCGGTGTCGATTATTCGCGCGGCTACTCCGGTTCCGACCAGAGCTCGTATTCCGGGGCAGGCGAGGATGATGACCGGCAGTGGTCGGACGATGCCTATTCCCAGGCGCGGCAGGATCAGCGCGGAAGCTATACGCCTCCGACCGAGCGCTCCGCACCGGGGCAGAGTGGCCAGCCTTCCTATCCCGGTGGCCCGATGCCCGGTGACGACCTGGATGACGATTTCGGCGGCTAGTCGTGTCGCTGCGATTCCGCGTCGGTTGCAGCCCTTCGTTCGTGGTAGGGCGGCAGCGACAGATTGTAGTGAATTGCCGCGCCGCGCAGGGCTAGTCCGGCCAGTGCCGCACCCGTCCAGACCAGAAGTCGGGGACCTTCGAGTATGCTTCCGATGACGCACAGGCTGGCGGATAGCGCTGCTGCGGTTACGTAAAGTTCGGGCCGCATCAGGATCGACGGTCGGCCGGCAATGACGTCGCGGATGATCCCCCCGACCGTGCCCGTTACCACGCCCATCACCATCGCCGGAATCGGCGGGATACCGTAACTTAGCGCCTTGGCGCTGCCGAGCACGGCATAGGCTGTCAGTCCGACCCCATCGGCATAGTCGAGCAGTTTGCCGTCCCACCAGCGCGTGGGGGTGAACCACACCGCCAGGGCCACAAGCAGGCAGGCGGCGGCCACCCATGGGTCGGTCATCCAGAATACCGGCGCCCCGATTAGCAGGTCACGGACCGAGCCGCCGCCGACGCCGGTCAGCAAAGCGAAAAAGGCGAGTGTGACAAATGTCTGGCGCTCCTTCGCCGCGATAAGCGCGCCGGACAGGGCAAAGACGGCGACCCCGGCAATATCCAGCGCGTCGAGCAACGGGGTCAGGATGACCTGCGCATCGACGATATCGGGCGCAACGTCCTGCGCGACCTCCTTGATGGTCTTGGCTGGTGCCGGGGTGGCCATGTCAGGCGGTGACTCCGGCCTTCGGCACCTTCACCCGCGCCTTGCGACGACGGAACATCAGGATGCACCCCAGCACCGCGCCGATGATCGCCAAGGTAGAGAATACCAGGATCCACGGATTGGGGCCGGGCTCGCGCGCGTCGAGATCCATCACGTGGAGCCCGAACAATATGTCGAAGAACCGCCACCACGGCGTGCGCACGGCCTCAATCGCACCGGTATCGCGGTTGACGTAGACGTAGGTATCGTCCTCCAGCACTACTCGCCAGACATCGATCGGGCGACGGAAGTCGAATGGCACATCCTCGGCATCATATCCGGTAGCGTCGCTCACCGCGTCGCCGCCAACGATGCCCTGCGCCACGATCAGGCGCGCCTCGACTTCGGACACAGGCGCGAGCGGCGCACCAGCGGCGTCATACCGCTCCATCGTGCCGTCGGCATAGGCGAGAGTGGTCACAGGCTGACCACGCATCATCGCCGTTGTCACGCTCTGGACAGGCCGGGAGTTATCCTGCGGCAGCGCAACCTCGATCTGCGTGTCAGCAGGCAGCGCGGTCTGTTCGATGTCCTTGCGCAGATGCGCTCCGCGCACTTCGTCGATCGGCTTGATCACCATCAGGAGGCCGGTGACGGTCCACAGCACCATCGGCACGCCAACCAGCCAGCCAAGCCAGATGTGCCACTTGGCAAAGCGTTGCATCCAAAGTTTCCTGGCCATGCGTCCCTCGTCCAGCCCTTGCGTCAATCGTGAAGCTGCGCCCCTATGGCCTTGGCCGCGGCGATGCAATCGAAGTCGGACCAGCGTGGCCCGATAACCTGCACGCCGCAGGGCAGGGCACCGGTTGCACCTACCGGCAGGACCGTGGCGGGCAGGTTGGGGAAGGTGGCGATACCGGCCCAGGCCAGCCCGTCGGCGGCCGGCACCTGCTTGCCGTTGATGGTGGTGTTGCCCTGGAAATACTGGCCTTCGACATGCTCCATCGCCAGGATCGGGGCAGGCGGGGCGAGGATGAAGTCATAGCTTTCGAACAGTCGCGCCCACGCCAGTTCGCTGCGTGCCTGCATGTCGAGCAGGTCAAACCAGTCGGTGGCCGTGGCGCGGGTGCCATCTTCTGCCGGAGCGCCGCGTGCCATCGCGACATTGAGCATCTTCATATATCCCGCGTGGTCGGCTTCGAGATCGGGCAGGTCGTTGGCTTGGCTGTCGATCTTGATGCCCTGCTTGCGCAGCACCTCGACCGCCGCCTCGATCGGTCCGCGCACGCTGGCGTCGACTTCGCTGGACGGATGATCGAGCAGCAACAAAAAGCGGCACTTGTCGATCGACTTGCCGCGCCTGCGCAAGGGCAGGGTCGCGGTGAGTTCGAGCATCAACGCCAGATCGTCGGCATTGCGGGTCAGCGGGCCGGCGATGCTGAGCGCGCCATCATGCGCATCGGTCCCCTTGAAGGCCGGATGGTCGTGGCCCTGCTTGGAGACCAGTCCCCAGCTTGTCTTGTGGCCCCACACACCACAGAAATGTGCCGGAACGCGGACCGAGCCGCCGATATCGGTGCCATATTCCAGCGGCACCATTCCACTCGCGACGGCCGCCGCGGAGCCACCTGAAGAACCGCCCGGGCTGCGGGTGGTATCGTGTGGATTGCCAGTGCGGCCATAGACCGGGTTCGCGCTCTGCCAGTCGGCCAAGGAGGGCGGGATATTGGTCTTGCCGAGCAGGATCGCCCCGGCGGCCTTCAATTGCCTTACGACAGTCGCATCCTCGTCCTGCAGCTGGCCTTCGTATTCCTTGAACCCCCAGCATGAGGGCAGGCCGGCAATGGCGAAGCTTTCCTTGATCGTCATCGGCACGCCGAACAGCGGCTGGTGCGGCAGGATGTCCTTGCCGTCGAGCGCCTTGGCAGTGTCCCGCGCACGGTCAAAATCGCGCACAACCACTGCATTGATTGCAGGGTCGAGCTTTTCGATCCGCGCAATCGCCTCGTCGACAGCCTCCAATGGTGAGAGCTGTCCGTCCCGGATATGTTCGGCGACAGCGATCCCGCCCGGTTCGGAGGTCAGTGACGGATAGGTCATGCGTTTTCCCCTTCAGCCGGTGTGTGCCACGACGAGGGGAAAGCGCAAAGCCGCTATTTCGCGAACAGATTGGCCGGATTGGCCATCGCCTTGATCTCGATCGCGTTGCCGCTGGGATCGCGGAAGAACATCGTCGCTTGCTCGCCCGGCTCGCCTTCAAACCGGATGGTCGGCGCAATCTCGAATTCGATCCCCTTGCGTGTCAGCCTCTCGGCCAGCGCCTTCCAGTCGGACATTGGCAGGACCACGCCGAAGTGCGGCACAGGGACATTGTGCCCGTCGACATGATTGCTGCCCTGTGCACCCTTTGCCACGACCGAGGGCGCCTGGTGGGCAACGATCTGGTGGCCATAGAAATCGAAGTCGATCCAGTCGTCGCTGCTGCGCCCTTCCGTACAGCCCATCACATCGCCCCAGAACGCACGGGCTGCGATCAGGTCATGCACCGGGAAAGCAAGGTGGAAGGGGGGCACTGCAGGATCGCCGTCAGATATGGATCGGTTTGCCGGTCACGGCCATGGCCGCTTCCTTGGTCGCTTCGGCATGGGTCGGGTGGGCATGACAGGTATAGGCGATGTCTTCGCTCGACGCGCCGAACTCCATGGCGATGGCCGCTTCCGCAATCATCGTGCCGGCGACGCTGGCGATGCACCATACGCCCAGCACGCGGTCGGTTTCCGCATCGGCGATGACTTTGACGAAACCGTCGGGCTCGTGATTGGTCTTGGCCCGGCTGTTGGCCATCATCGGGAACTTGCCCACGTTGACGGCCTTCTTGTCGCCGCCAGCCTTCTCGATCGCTTCTTCGGTGGTCAGGCCGACCCCCGCGATCTCCGGCATGGTGTAGACCACGCTGGGGATGACATCGTGGTTCACGATGCCGGTCTGCCCGGCGATATTCTCGGCCACGGCGATGCCTTCGTCCTCGGCCTTGTGCGCGAGCATCGGGCCTGGGATCACGTCGCCGATGGCCCAGACGCCGTCGACCTTGGTACGGAAGTCGTGATCGGTTTCGATCTGGCCGCGCTTGTTCACTTCCAGCCCGATGGCATCGAGGCCGAGCCCATCGGTGTTGGGCTTGCGCCCGATGGAAACGAGCACGCAGTCCGCCTCCATCGTTTCCGCATCGCCGCCAGCTGCGGGTTCGAGGGTGAGGGTGGCCTTCTTTCCCTTGATGGTGACACCGGTGACCTTGGTCGAGAGCTTGAACTCGATACCCTGCTTCTTGAAGATCTTGCGCGCTTCCTTGCGCACGTCGCCGTCCATGCCGGGGAGGATCTCGTCGAGAAACTCGACGCAGATCACCTCGGCACCCAGACGCCGCCAGACCGAGCCAAGCTCGAGCCCGATCACGCCGCCACCAATGACGACCATTTTCTTGGGCACTTTGGCCAGCTCAAGTGCGCCGGTGGAATCGACCACCACGCCCTTGGCATTGTCGACCTCGACCCCAGGCAGCGGGGTGACGCTGGAGCCCGTGGCGATGACGATATCCTTCGCTGTGACCGTCTCACCGCCAGCCTTGACCGTGTGCGCGTCCTGGAAGGTGGCGTAACCCTTTTTCCAGTCGACCTTGTTCTTCTTGAACAGGAATTCGATGCCCTTGGTCAGGCCGTCGACCGCGTCCTTGCGATGGCCCTGCATGGCTCCGAGATTGAGCTTGGGGCTGACTTCGATCCCCATATGCGCGAATTTTTCGCCCGCCGCGGCTTCGAAATGCTCGCTGGCGTGAAGCAATGCCTTGGACGGAATACAGCCGACGTTGAGGCAGGTCCCGCCCAGCGTTTCGCGTCCTTCGACGCAAGCGGTTTTCAGCCCCAACTGTGCTGCGCGGATGGCGGCAACATAGCCGCCGGGTCCGGCGCCGATGACAAGGCAATCGTAATCGTATTCGTGGTCAGCCATTGGTATTTCCTCAGAGATCGATCAGCATCCGCGTGGGATCTTCGATCGCTTCCTTGATGATCTTGAGCGCGGTCACGGCCTCGCGGCCGTCGATCAGGCGGTGGTCGTAGGACAGCGCGATATACATCATCGGTCGGATGACGACTTCGCCGTTGATCGCGACCGGACGGTCCTCGATCCGGTGTAGGCCCAGCACCGCGCTTTGCGGCGGGTTGATGATCGGGGTCGACATCAGCGACCCGAACACACCGCCATTGGAGATGGTGAAGGTACCGCCCTTCATGTCATCCATCGTCAGCGTGCCTTCCTTGGCCCGCTTGCCGAAGTCGGCGATATCCTTCTCGATCCGCGCGAAGCCCTTGGCCTGCGCATCGCGGATCACGGGGACGACGAGCCCGTTGGGCGCGCTGACGGCAACCGAGATATCGACATAGTCGTGATAGACGATCTCATCGCCCTCGATATAGGCGTTGACCGAGGGCACGTCCTTGAGCGCAAGGCAGGCCGCCTTGGCGAAGAAGCCCATGAAGCCGAGCCGGATGTCGTGCTTCTTGGCGAACATGTCCTTGTAACGGGTACGGGCTTCGATCACCGCGGTCATGTCGACATCGTTGAAGGTAGTCAGCAGCGCGGCGTTGTCCTGCGCGCCCTTCAGTCGCTTGGCGATGGTCTGGCGCATCCGCGTCATCTTGACCCGTTCCTCGCGCCGTTCGCCGGTTGCTGGCGGAGCGGGGGAGGAGGGGGCCGGGGCCGGGGCGGACTGGCTGGCGCCGCCGCCGTCGCGCTTTGCCTTGGCCGCGCCGATCACGTCTTCCTTGGTCAGGCGACCGTCCTTGCCGCTGCCCTTGATGGTTGTCGGATCAACACCGTGTTCGAGCACTGCGCGGCGGACCGCGGGCGACATGGTCAGCGTGCCATCGTCTGCCACCGGCGCCTCGTCGGCGCTTTCACGCTTTTCCTGGCCCTCTTCGCGTTGCTCGGCTGCGCGTCCGGCTTCTTCGCCCTTGGCGGCGGGCGCGGCGCCTTCCTCGACCGTGGCGAGGACCGCGCCGACCTCGACCGTGTCGCCGACTTCGGCCCTAAGTTCTTGAATCACGCCGGCAACAGGCGAAGGAACCTCGACCGCGACCTTGTCGGTTTCGAGACTGACGATCGGTTCGTCGACGGCGACCGCGTCACCGGGCTTCTTGAGCCATTCGCCGATTGTCCCCTCGGTGACCGATTCACCCAATTGCGGAACTTGAATTTCAGTAGCCATGATGCGTGCTTTCCTCAGCCCTTCTTGGACTTGCCGGGGCGGGTGATGGTGACTTTGGCCGTCTGGCCAACATTGGAAAGGTCGAGCGCGAGACTAACCAGCGCTTCCTGCTGCGCTTGGTGGCGGCTGGCGAAACCGGTGGCGGGCGAGGCCGCGACTTCGCGCCCGGCATAGATCGGGCGCAAATCGTGGCCGGCATCGCGCGCCGCCTGCTCGATCAGGCGATCGACGAAGAACCAGGCACCGTTGTTCTTCGGCTCTTCCTGGCACCAGACGATTTCCTTCAAATTCTTCAACTTCTTGAGCCGCGCCGTCAGGGGTTCACCGGGGAAGGGATAAAGCTGCTCGATACGGACGATCGAGATGTCCTCGATACCTTCCTCGTCTCGCTTCTGCATCAGGTCGTAGGCGACTTTGCCGCTGCACAGCACCAGCCGGCGCACGTCCTTGTCGGCAATTTCGGTCGTGTCCGACTTGATGCGCATGAAGTGATGGTCGCCCATGAACTCTTCCGCCGTGCTCTTTGCAAGCGGGTGTCGCAGCAGGCTCTTGGGCGTGGTGATGACCAGTGGCTTGCGGAACGGGCGCAGCATCTGGCGGCGCAGGACGTGGAAATAATTGGCCGGCGTGGTGATGTTACAGACCTGGATGTTGTCGTTCGCGCACAATTGCAGGAACCGCTCGAGCCGGGCCGAGCTGTGTTCCGGCCCCTGGCCCTCATATCCATGCGGCAACAGCAGCACGAGGCCATTGGCCCGCAGCCACTTGACCTCGCCAGCGGCGATGAACTGGTCGATCATGATCTGAGCGCCGTTGACGAAGTCGCCGAACTGCGCCTCCCACAACACCAGCGTCTTGGGGTCGGCAAGAGCAAAGCCGTATTCGAAACCGAGCACGCCGTATTCGCTCAAGGGGCTGTCATAGACTTCGAACTTGCCGTGCGGCAGGTGGACCAGCGGGATGTATTTGTGCTCGTCCTTCTGGTCGACCCAGACTGCGTGACGCTGGCTGAAGGTGCCGCGGCCCGAATCCTGGCCCGACAGGCGTACGCCGAACCCTTCGGTTACCAGGCTGCCGAAGGCGAGCGCCTCGGCGGTGGCCCAATCGAAGCCTTCGCCCTTGTCGAACATCTCGCGCTTTGCATCGAGCACCCGCAGCAGGGTCTTGTGCGGGGTCAAATCGTCGGGGACAGTGGTCAGTTTCTGGCCGAGGCTGTCGAACAGCTTGGGCGCAATCGCGGTCTCGACATTGCGCCGCGCGGTTTCGGGGTCCGCCGGCTTGTTGAGGCCGGCCCAGCGGCCACCAAACCAATCGGCTTCATTGGCCTTGTAGCTTTGCGATGCCGCGAATTCCTCGTCGAGCTGGGCGATAAATTCTTCGCGCAGTTGCGCGGCGGTGCCGTTTTCGATCACACCCTGCTGCTGCAGCGTTTCGGCATAGATTTCGCTCACCCGCGGGTGCTTACGAATGGCGGCATACATCAGCGGCTGGGTGAAGCTGGGTTCGTCGCCCTCGTTGTGGCCAAAGCGGCGATAGCACCACATGTCGATGACGATATCGCGCTTGAACTTCTGGCGATATTCGACAGCCAGCTTGCAAGCGAAGGTGACGGCTTCGGGATCGTCGCCGTTGACGTGCAGGATCGGGGCCTGGATGCCCTTGGCAACATCGGACGGATAAGGGGACGATCTGGCGAATTTTGGGCTGGTCGTAAAACCGATCTGGTTATTGATAATGAAGTGAATGCAGCCACCGGTGTTGTATCCAGCGACCCCGGAGAAGGCGAGGCACTCCCACACGATGCCCTGGCCGGCGAAGGCGGCGTCGCCATGCAGCAGCACCGGCAGCACCTGCTCATGCGCGGCGAGATCTTCGCGCATCGCTTGCTGCGCGCGGACCTTGCCCAGCACCACCGGGTTGACCGCCTCGAGATGGCTGGGGTTGGGGACCAGCGACATGTGCACCTTGATGCCGTCAAATTCGCGGTCGGTGCTGGTGCCGAGGTGGTATTTGACGTCGCCCGAACCGCCGACATCGTCGGGATTGGAGCTGCCGCCGGAAAATTCGTGGAAGATCACCCGGTACGGCTTGGCCATTACATTGGCGAGGACGTTGAGCCGCCCGCGATGCGCCATGCCATAGACGATTTCGCGCACGCCCTGCGCGCCACCGTATTTGATCACTGCTTCGAGTGCCGGGATCATGGCTTCGCCGCCATCAAGGCCGAACCGCTTGGTGCCGACATATTTCTTGCCGAGGAATTTCTCGTATTCCTCGCCGCGGATCACCGCCTGCAGGATCGCCCGCTTGCCTTCGGGCGTGAACTGGATGGTCTCTTCGGGCTTCTCGAACTTGTCCTGCAGGAACCGGCGTTCCTCGGTGTCCGAGATGTGCATGTATTCGAGGCCGACATGACCGCAATAGGTCTTGCGCAGCGCGGCATAGAGATCGCCGACGGTGAGCCATTCGAACCCGAACACCCCGCCGACATAGACTTCCTTGTCTTCCTGCCCGTCGAAACCGTGCCATTCCAGCGTGAGGTCTTCGGGCTCGTCACGGTGCGACAGGCCGAGCGGGTCGAGGTTGGCCGCCAGGTGTCCGCGTACGCGGTAGAGGCGGACCAGCAGCATCGCGCGGATCGAATCGTCGGCCGCCTGTTCGATCGCCTTGGGATCGGCCGGCTTGCCGGCCTTGGCCGAAGCCTGTGCCACAGCCGCCTGCATCTGCGTGGGGTCGAGCGCCGCAGTCAGGTCAGCGCCGGAATCGACGACCTCCGCCAGCCAGCGCGGATTGCCCCAGCTGGGCCCTTCTTGCGGGCCCTCCTGGTCGCCCATTTCGGGCAGGAAATCGTGGCTCTCGTTACCCATCGCGGGGTTACCTTTCGCACCGGCGCATGTGCCGGCTGGATGTATTCAAAACGCATGTCGGCGGGAAAGCTCCCCCAACGGGGCACAGTCCCGCCATTGCGTCAGGCGTTTTCCTTCAGCATCGCGTCGAGCGTGGTGCCGAGTTCGCTGGGCGAGGGCGAGACGCGGATGCCCGCATCTTCCATCGCTGCAATCTTGTCGTCGGCGCCGCCCTTGCCACCCGAAACGATAGCGCCGGCATGACCCATCCGGCGGCCCGGAGGGGCGGTGAGACCGGCAATGAAGCCGACCATCGGCTTGCGGCGACCCTTGGCGGCCTCCTGCTTGATGAACTCGGCCGCTTCTTCTTCGGCGCTGCCGCCGATTTCACCGATCATGATGATGCTTTTGGTATCATCATCGTCGAGGAACAGGTCGAGCACGTCGATGAAATTGGTGCCGTTGACCGGGTCGCCGCCAATGCCGACGGCAGTGGTCTGACCGAGGCCGACCATCGTGGTCTGGTGCACGGCTTCATAGGTCAGCGTGCCCGAGCGGCTGACAACGCCGACGCTGCCCTTCTTGAAGATAGAGCCGGGCATGATGCCGATCTTGCATTCTTCCGGAGTCAGGACGCCGGGGCAATTGGGGCCGATCAGGCGCGACTTCGATCCTTCGAGCGCGGCCTTGACCTTGACCATGTCGAGCACCGGGATGCCTTCGGTGATGCAGACGATCAGTTCCATCTCGGCATCGATCGCCTCGCAGATCGCATCGGCGGCGAAGGGCGGGGGGACGTAGATGCACGAAGCGGTCGCGCCGGTTTCGGCCCGGGCTTCGCGCACGGTATCGAAATTGGGCAGGCCGATATGGGTCGTGCCGCCTTTTCCCGGCGTCACACCCGCCACCATCTGCGTTCCGTAGTCGAGCGCCTGCTGCGTGTGGAAAGTGCCGGTGTCGCCGGTCATGCCTTGCGTGATGACCTTGGTGTCTTTGTTTACGAGAATGGCCATGCGTGCCTCTCCTTTATCAATGAAATTGCAGGTGAGGGCGCTCAGCTCAGCGAGCTATCCAGCCCTTTGCAGGCTTCGAGCAGTTCTTCGACTGCGTCGACACTGACCTGGAAGCCCTTCCTGGCTTCGTCGTCCAGTTCGATCTCGACGATCCGCTCGACGCCATTGGCGCCGATCACGATGGGTACGCCGACATACAAGCCGTCGACGCCATACTGGCCTTCGAGATAGGCGGCGCAGGGCAGGACGCGCTTCTTGTCCTTGAGATAGCTCTCGGCCATCTGGATGGCGCTGGTAGCGGGCGCGTAATAGGCGCTGCCGTTGCCCAGCAGGCCGACGATTTCGCCGCCACCCTTGCGAGTGCGGTCGACAATCGCGTCCATCTTTTCCTGCGTCGACCAGCCCATTTTGATGAGGTCTGGCACGGGAATGCCGGCAACGGTCGAATACTCGAGGATCGGCACCATGGTGTCGCCGTGGCCGCCGAGCACGAAGGCGGTGACGTCTTCCATCGACACGTCGAATTCGTCGGCGAGGAAGTGGCGGAAGCGCGCGGAGTCGAGCACGCCAGCCATGCCGACGACCTTATTGTGCGGCAGGCCGGAGAATTCACGCAGCGCCCAGACCATCGCGTCGAGCGGGTTGGTGATGCAGATCACGAAGGCGTCGGGCGCGTTGGCCTTGATGCCTTCGCCCACGGCCTTCATCACCTTGAGGTTGATGCCGAGCAAGTCGTCGCGGCTCATGCCGGGCTTGCGCGGGACGCCGGCGGTGACGATCACCACGTCAGCTCCGGCGATATCCTTGTAGTCGCTGGTGCCCTTCAGGTTGGCGTCGAAGCCTTCGACCGGGCCAGCCTGCGACAGGTCGAGTGCCTTGCCCGCGGGCATTCCTTCGGCGATGTCGAACAGGACGACGTCGCCCATTTCCTTCATCGCTGCGAGGTGGGCGAGGGTTCCGCCGATCATGCCGGCGCCGACGAGGGCGATCTTGTTGCGGGCCATAGGGGGTGAATGCCTTTCCGAACGCGCGGGACCGCAGTGGCTCTATCCAAGTGGCGCGCACTCGCGTCCCGCGAGGAAGCCGCGCCTGGAAAACTCGGTTAGCGGACTAGGCCTGTGGAAGGGTGATTGCAACCGGCAAAACCGGCTCGCCTCCGACTATCTTTGCAAATAGTTCGCATTTGCAACAAGAGGGGTTGTGAAGTTTGCGTGGCAGCATTCGGCTGCCCGTGCGTATGGTTCAGCGTTCGAAAGTGGCCCGGGTTCCCGCTTCAGCTGGACTGGGGGAAGTTCAGCCGACCTTGCGCAGCGCGCCATCCTCGCTCTCGCGCTCCTGCGCCAGCAACATGGCCGCCAGGTAATCGGGCACTGCCCGGCTGAAGTAGAAGCCCTGGCCGAGCGTACAGCCGGCTTCGCGTACGGCGCGGACCTGTTCGATCTCTTCCAGACCTTCGGCCACGATCGACATGTCGAGCCGCGCGCCCATTTCGGCGACGGCGCGAATGATAGCTTCGGTCTTCTTGCCGACCGTAGGACCGGAGACGAAGCTGCGATCGACCTTGATCTTCGAGAAGGGATACTTGTTGATGTAACCGAGCGAGGAATAGCCGGTGCCGAAATCGTCAAGCGCAAAGCGGACACCCTTGGCCGAAAGCTCGGCGATGAACAGTTCGGTCGCCTCGCTATCGTCGACGAACAGGCTTTCGGTCACTTCCAATTCGAGCCGTTCAGGGGCTAGATTGGCCTCGCGCAGGGCGTTGAGTATGCCGAGCGATGCACCAGGCGCCTTGATCTGCAATGGCGAGAGGTTGACCGCGAGAGTGACATCTTCGGGCCATTGCGCTGCAGCCTTGGCGGCTTGCACGGTGATCCAGTTACCGAGCGTGACGATCAGTCCGCTGTCCTCGGCCACGGGGATGAACTCGTCCGGTCGCAATTCGCCCTTTTCCGGGTGGAACCAGCGCACCAGCGCTTCGAATGTCTTGATCTTGCCGGTTTCGAGATCGACGATCGGCTGGAAGAAGATCGACAACTCGTCCTTTTGAATTGCTGCGCGCAACTCGGCCTCGATCTCGCGCTTGCGCGCCAGGTTACGGCTCATGGAACTGTCGTAGAAGCAGGTCTGTTTCCGCCCGTTGACCTTGGCGTGATACAGCGCCAGGTCGGCATTCTGCATCAGCATCTCGGCATCAGCGCCGTCCTCCGGCCACAAGGCGACACCGATCGAGGCGGCCACTTCCAGGCGATCACCCTGAATGCGGATCGGGCGCATCAGGTCGGCATGGACTTCGCTTGCCAGCCGTTCGGCTTCCTTGCGGTCTGCGACCGGTGAAACGACAGTGAACTCGTCGCCGCCAAAGCGTGCGACCACTGCTTCCTTGGGCATGAGTTCGCAGATCCGCTGGGCGGTTTCCTGCAACACCTTGTCGCCAACCTGATGGCCGAGCAGGTCATTGACTTCCTTGAAGCGGTCCAGATCGAGCCAGAAAACTGCAATAGTAGAAGCCTTGCCCGTGCTATCCATCACATCGGCAAAGCGTTGATTGAGGCCGGCGCGGTTGAGCAGGCCGGTCACCACGTCGGTATGGGCGAGCGTTTCCATCTTGCGCGCCAGCCGTTCGCTTTCTTCGGCAGAGGCGATCGATTCCCGCAGCACCTTGTGGACGTTGTGAGTAATCGAAGCCATTGCCGGAGCAACCAGCAGGATGGTCACCGCGAGCACCAGGAATGGCGGCGAAGCCATGTAAAGACAGGCGATGAAAACCGGCAGGAAAGTAAGCGCCATCTGGCCGTTTGCGATGAACGGAGCGCCGGCGTTGCGCGCGCTAACCCCGACCCCGTAACAAAGGGCACAGGAAACGATCAACACTTCGATCGATGCGCCCGGATGGTACACAATCGTCATCGCAGCGATCAGGCCGTAGAGTCCGGCATAGGTAAATGCGCCGACTTCGTAGACCAGGACCAGTTTGCGGGTGGTGGCTGTGCTGTTCTCGCGCGAAAGGCGCGATGCCGTCAGGAAACGGGCCGCGCCAATCAGGCTGAAGAGCACAACGAAGGCGGTGTAAAAACCGTCGCCGATCATCCAAGCTGCCAGGGTGGTCGCGACGATCCCGTTGATCGCGCCGACTGCCAGGCTGGTGGGCTGGGTATAGAGCGTGCGCACCAGCGTCCGGCGAACGCGGGCGCTAATCGGGTCGCGTCCGAGCCTTCGGGCCATGCGCCTGTGCAGCGAATTTATGAGGGAGAGTCCCGACATATTCCTTGGGCCTAGGGCCTAAGGGTCACGATATCGTTAACGCTGTGGTTACTATAGACGCAGGCGGTATCGCAGCCGCGGCTGGCCGATCCAATCGTCTCAAATGTCAGGCCGACGTTCAGTCGGCGCGGCGGCGGTCCAGCTCTTCGGCCATGCGCCGATCAAGCGTGCGACAGATGCCGAGCCACCAGTCGTAGGACTGGCGGTCACCCGCAAAGAATGCCTGTTCGGCCTGCGAGCGGGCTTCGAGTGCTGCGCCCATTCCGTGCTGGGCAAAGTGCCGCAATGCGGATTGCAGCATCACGTCGTGCCCCTGCTTTTCTTCGGGGCAAGTGTTGTCATTGGCCGCACGAGCGATCGAGCGGCGCGTGAAGGCGCGCGCCAGTGGCGAACGGGTGACTGTACGCGCGGCAGCGAAATGCAGGGTCATGTGACGGGTGCGTCCTGGTTTTGTGTTTTTCTGTTCACACCTGATAGGTCAAACCCTTGAAGGCTTTGCTCATTCACAGGGTAACGAGGACGTTAAGATTTGCGCCGGGCCAGACTGCTCGACCGTGCCGGGCAGGCGGATCAGGGTTGCTCTTTCCACTGGCCCGCACGGGCGAATTCATCGCGCACTGTGCCCGATTGCGGAAGCTTTTCGGCCCGGAACTGGGCATCGCCGCCAGCCGCTTCGATCGCCGGCGTATAGCGCGGTGCCGCAGCTCTGGTCGTGAGCGATCCGGCGGCCTTGCTGCGCGCCTCTTCAAAGGATCGCGCAAGCGCGGCCGGGTCCAGGGCATCGCCCGCACTCTCCGTCTCTGCAGTGCGTGCCCGCGGACGCGGCAGTGGTTCGCCACCGATATAGGTGGTGGAAAATGCGCTCGGTTTGCCCGCTGCGCCGCGCCAGCGATAAAAGCGATGCGCGCCGATCGTGCCGATGAAATCGAGGCTCGGGGCCCAGTAGGGGCTGACCCAGGTGGTATGATAATGCGTGGCGAAGCCGACCGGCGCGTAGACATCGCCAGCCAGCGCTTCACGCGCGACCCGCATGGCGCGGGCCCAGGCGGTGGTCGACGGCTTGCGTGCTAGCGACCCGTCGCAGGTGAAACTGAACTGGCAGCCAGTGCTGCGTTCTGATCCCTGATAGACCACGCCGCACACGCTGCGCGGATAGGTCGGATGGGCAACGCGGTTGAGCACGACTTGGGCCACTGCCTTCTGGCCGCCGATGCTCTCGCTGGCCGCTTCGTAATAGACCGCGCTGGCCAGGCACTGCAGGGCGCGCGCCATGTCGAGGCCGCTGCCGCCTGCGCCAAAGGCTCGCGCTGCCGGTCCGGCGTCGCGCACTTCGACGGCGCGGGACGGGTCACCGCTCATCACTTCCAGCGGGTTATAGAACTGGCCGCCCGCATCGTCGCCAACCGGCTTCCGGTCGATATCGAACGCGAGACGCGGTGCATCTTCGAGATAATAGAAGGCCGAGCCGGGGAAACTCATGCCCGCCTGCTCGAACGGCATAGCCTGAGGTGTCGCTGCGCGGGTGGCGGCTTCTGCCGCATCCCCGAAGGGGGTCCATTGTGCCGGTGCGGCGAAGGCAGGAAAAGTTACCGCCGCCGCGAGCGCCACCAAAGCTTTGCTCCGTTTGCCCGCGAACAGCGCGCGCAGCCCGCGCCGACGACGCTGGAAAGCGAAGCGAGGCGGTTGCGGGGCAGGCGAATTGTTCAAGCAGTATTCCCTTGGTGAAGGAGGTTGTGGGCAGGCTCGTTCATAGACTGCGCGGACGGCAGCGACGATGCCCATGGGTGCCTGCGTCCTATCGCGGAACACTCTGCAAGACGGCGTTAAAACCGGTGCCTAAGTGCAGGTTAACGCGGCATCGGCGCGGGGGCCGGGGATTGCGCAAGGGCTGGCACGGCAGTAAGGGCGCATTCACGTCATGGGTGCCGGCGCAAGCCGGCCTAAGAGGGAACGGGGTAATCGCACCTGCCGACAGGCAAACGTGCAAAAGCCCCGGCTGCCCCCGCAACTGTGACCGGGGAGCGAGCGGCCCACGCAATGCCACTGCGACAAGCGGGAAGGCGGGCTGCGAGCACTGATCCGGGAGCCAGGAGACCTGCCCGTGCGTGTCGCTTTGGCTGCGAGCGGGGTGTCTCGTGGCAATGGCCGATGGGCTGCGCACTCCCGCGCCGCTCCGTCATGGGCGACAGTGGCTTGTGATGGAGAATTTGTGCGTAAATACGTGTTCTTGAGCTCTTGTGCGGCGCTGGCTGCGCCCCTTTCTGCGCAGGAGGCCGCCAAGGTTCCGGTCATCACCGTGACCGCCACCGGCACCCCGGTAGAACTGGAAGACACCGGCCAGCCGGTCACCATCATCTCCCGCGAGGAAATCGAGCAGGTCCAGGGCCCCGATCTGACCCGCGTGCTGCAGCGCGTGCCGGGAGTGACCTTCAGCCGCAATGGCGGAGTAGGCGGCTTTACCGGCGTGCGCGTGCGCGGGGCCGAGGCCGAGCAATTGCTGGTGCTAGTGGACGGAGTGCGGGCGGGCGATCCGGCTTCGCCAGCGGGCGGGTTCGATTTTGGCAACCTCCTGCCCGGCACGATCGACCAGATCGACCTGTTGCGCGGGGCAAATTCGACCGTTTGGGGCAGCGATGCCATCGCCGGGGTGCTGGCGATAAAGACCCGCTCGACCAGCGGCGTCGAAGGCAGTGCCGAATATGGCGAAGGCGACAGTTTCAACGCCAACCTTGCCGGCAGCATCGAAAGCGAAGCTGCGTTCCTGAGCCTGGCAGGCGGTTACTACACCTCGGATGGCTTCTCCTCGGCAGCAAACGGGACCGAGGACGATGGCTTCGAGCAGTTCGCCCTGACCGCGCGCGGGCGGGTCTTCCTGACGGCCACGACCGAGGTTTTCGCTAGCGGCCGCTTTGCCGAGGGCACGCTAGAGATCGACGGTTTCCCGGCCCCCGCGTTCTCGCTGGCCGACACGCCCGAATACCAGGATACCACGCAATATTCCGGCGCGCTGGGCCTGCTGCACGATAGCGGTCCTCTCTACATCCAGGCGGCTTACAGCTTCGCCGATACCGAGCGGGCCAATTTCGACCCGAGTTTCGATACCGCGCCCGGCTTCACCAGCGATGGTCACTCGGACCGGATCGAGATGAAGGGTGAATACCGCGTCATCGGCCCGCTGCTGGTCAATTTCGGGGCCGATGCCGAGTGGACGAGCCTGGAGACCAATTTCACCGCCCGCCAGGACACCCGGATTCTCGGCGGATACGTCCAGGCCGGGATCGAATTTGGGGCACTCTCAGCACATCTGGGTGTGCGACAGGATGATCACGCACGCTTTGGCGGCGCGACGAGTTTTGGCGCAGATATCAGCTATGAAATCGCCCCCGAACTGCGGCTGAAGGCGAGCATTGGCGAAGGTTTCAAGGCGCCGAGCCTGTTCCAGCTGTTCTCCGATTTCGGCAATACGCTTCTTCGGCCCGAGGAAAGCACCAGCTTCGACCTCGGTCTCGCCTGGCGCGATCGCGGTGCGCCGACCTATGCCGGGGTGACGCTGTTCAGGCGCGACAGCGACGACTTGATCCAGTTTGCCAGCTGCTTCGGCGAGACCGGCGGGATCTGCACCGGGCGGCCTTTCGGCACCTATGACAATATCGCTGCGGCGCGGGCGCAGGGGTTCGAGATTGAAGCCGGCACGACCGTGTCAGACGCGGTCCGCCTGCGAGGGGTTTACAGCTTCGTCGATGCCGACGATCGCGCGAGCGGCAACCGGCTGGCCCGTCGACCGCGTCATGCCGCGACCCTTTCGGCCGACTGGAGCACCGGGCTGGAGTTACGTCCGGACATCAAAGGCCTCTCCATCGGTGCTGATCTGAGGCTGGTCGGTAGTGCGTTTGACGATGCCATCAACAGCGTCCGGATCGCGCCCTACGAAGTGCTCGACCTGCGCGCATCTCTCCCACTCGGCAAGAAAATCGAACTGTTCGCGCGGGTCGAGAATGTATTTGGTGCCAACTATCAGACGGCGGCAGGATATGCCCAGGCCGGGCGGGGCGCGTTCGGCGGAGTGAGGTTCGATTTTTGAGAAAGGCGGCGATCCTTTGCGCCGCCATGCTGTCAGCTTGCGCAGCCCCGCAGGCCCCGCAGGCCCCGCAGCAGCGCGTCGCCGCGCCCACGATTGTCAGCCTCAACCCATGCGCTGACGCGATCCTGGCTGAGATGGCGCAACCCGGCCAATTGCTCGCGATCAGCCATTACAGCCAGGACCCCGCATCGACTTCGATGGACCTAGACCTGGCGCGGCGTTTCGCTGTTACCGGCGGAACAGTGGAAGAGGTGCTGGCGCTTGACCCCGACATCGTAGTCGGATCGAGCTTCATGGCGCCGTCAACCCGGGCCGCGTTCGAGCGGTTTGGTATCGCCGTCGAAGCACTCGGTATTGCGACCAACGTTGCCGATAGCCAGGCGCAAATCCGCCAACTCGCCGAGGTGGCAGGCCGTCCGCAAGCAGGTGAGCTTCTCATCGCACGCATCGATTCTGCCCTCGCACGCACCGCTGCCAACGGTCCGTCCCTATCCGCCGTCCTGTGGCAACCGGGCGGGATCGTACCGGGCGAAGGCGCGCTGGTGAGCGAGTTGATGGTGCATGCAGGCTTTGCCAGCCACAGCGCTGCGCGCGGGCTTCATCAGGCGGATTACCTTTCGCTGGAGAATATGCTGGCCGATCCGCCGCAGGTGCTGCTGGTTGCCGGACAGGAGCGCGCGCAGGCGCATCCCGCGCTCGCTGCACTGGGAGATATGAGCACGGCGCGCTTCGATGCGAACCTGCTCTATTGCGGCGGCCCGACGATCATCCGCGCGCTTGACCGGCTGGCGGAGATACGCGGGTGAACCGCGCCGTGCTCGTCTTCCTCGCGCTGCTCGCGCTGGCATTGCCGTTTTCGCTGCTGGCAGGGCGAGTCTGGATCGATCCTTCGACCACCCCCAATGCTCCCGTCATCCTGATGGAATTGCGGCTGCCGCGCGCACTGCTGGCGGTGACGATCGGCGCCGGACTGGGCGCGGCAGGGGCGGCGATGCAGGGTTATTTGCGTAACCCGCTCGCCGATCCCGGCCTGTTCGGCATCGCGCCCGGTGCGGCACTGGGTGCAGTAGCCAGCTTCTGGTTCGGCTACGCAGCAACGCCCTGGCTGCTGCCGCTGTTCGCGCTGGTCGGGGCAGGAACTGCGATGGCGCTGCTGGCGCTGATCGCCGGACGCACCGGCGGCATCGCGCTGTTTACGCTCGCCGGCTTGATGATCGCCAGCCTCGCGGGCGCGCTCACCAGCCTTGCCATCAGTCTTGCGCCAAATGCCTTTGCCATGAGCCAGATAGTCACCTGGCTGATGGGTGCCTTGACCGACCGGAGCTGGCCGGATGTTGCGCTGGCAGCGCCACTGACGCTGCTCGGCATTGCCTTGTTATGGCGCACCGGACGCGGGCTCGACGCGCTGACATTGGGTGAGGCAACCGCGCGTTCGCTGGGTATCGCGCCGGGGCGGTTGCTGGCGCTGCTGGTACTCGGCGTAGGCCTGACCGTGGGTAGCGGTGTCGCAGTGGCCGGGATCATTGGTTTCGTCGGGCTGATCGTCCCCCATCTCGTACGCCCGCTGACCGACCGCAAGCCGTCCAGCCTGCTGTTGCCGAGCGCGCTGGCAGGCGCAGTACTGGTGCTGGTGGCGGACAGCGTGGTCCGCATCCTGCCGCTGGTTACCGAATTGCGGCTCGGCATCGCGCTCAGCCTGTTCGGTGCGCCGTTCTTCCTCTGGCTGTTGCTCCGGATGCGGCGCGGCGATCTGGGGAGGTTGTCATGAAGCTGGCGGCGCACGATGCGACGCTTTCGGGCCGTCTGGCCGCCGTGTCGGCGGCACTGGAGACGGGACAGCTGACCGCCATCTGCGGACCCAACGGTGCCGGCAAGTCCAGCCTTCTCGCGGCGCTCGCGGGACTGCTGCCGCTCGATGCGGGCCGGGTAACGCTGGGCGATGCGCCGCTCGACAGCCTCGCCGCGCGCGAACGGGCGCGGGCGATCGGATATCTGCCGCAGGATGGCGAGGTGGCGTGGGATGTTGCCGTGCGCAGCCTAGTAGCGCTGGGTCGCCTCCCCCATGGCGATCGGGGCGAGCAGGAGGTCGCGTCGGCGTTAAGGGCGCTCGATCTGGAGTCGCTGGCGGAGCGGCCAGTCTCGACCCTGTCAGGTGGCGAGCGGTCGCGCGCCTTGCTGGCGCGGGTGCTGGCCGGACGGCCGCAATGGATCCTCGCCGACGAGCCATTGGCGGCGCTCGACCTTGCGCATCAGCAGCGCCTGTTGCGCGAGTTTCGCGCACAGGCCGATGCGGGTGCCGGGGTGGTCATGGTGGTGCATGACCTGGCCCTGGCCGCCAATCATGCCGATCGCGTGGTAGTGCTGGACAAAGGGCGGGTGGTCGTAAGCGGATCGCCGAAGGATGCCTTGGCATCCGCCGTCCTGCGCGAGATCTGGCAAGTCGAGGCGCGATGGGTCGGACCGCAAGGCACGCAGTCTCTGCAAATTGGTTAGCAATATAGGTTTCCTACAACCTATATGGTGAATTATGGCCGCGACCCACCCGAGCCGGAGCGTACAATGGTCGACCATGATATCGACGTCTTCATTTCACCCGATCCTACCCCTCTTGGACAAGCCGATTTCGATCGCGCGGCGCGGACGCTCGATTGCCAAGAGGCCGCGATCAGGGCGGTGATCGAGGTCGAGAGCCTGGGCAGTGGCTTCCAGCGCGATGGTCGCCCTCGGATCCTGTTCGAACGTCATTGTTTCCATCGCGATACCGCTGGACGATGGAGCGGGCTCCATCCCGATATTTCTTCGGCCCGGCCAGGCGGATATCGCGGCGGGCAAGCGGAATACGACCGCCTGGCAAAGGCCATGCTGCTCGATCGCGGTGCGGCTCTGCGCTCTGCCAGTTGGGGCGCATTCCAGATCATGGGCTTCAATCACCGCGTGGTCGGTTTCGACACGGTTGCCGATTTCGTTGCCGCAATGGTCGAAAGCGAGGCGCGCCAACTCGATGCTTTCATCGCCTTTATCCGTTCAAACCAGCTTGACGCGGCGTTGCGTGCGCATGACTGGGCGGCATTTGCGCGTGGGTATAACGGCCGCAACTATCGCACCAACCGATATGATGAGAAGCTGGCTGCAGCTTTTGCCCGTCATGCCGGAGAGAAAATGGCGATGCCGCTGCTTCGACGGGGCGCGCGAGGCAATGCGGTGCAACGTTTGCAGGAACGGCTGGAGGTCACAGTGGACGGCGATTTCGGCCCCGCGACAGAAGCGGCGGTGCGGGCCTTCCAGCGCGCTCGGCACCTGGCTGCCGACGGTATCGTTGGTCCCCGGACCTGGGCATTGCTGGGTAGTTGAACCCGCTTGCGTCGGCAGCGCGATACGCTAGGCGGTCCGCATGACAGACGCCCGCACAATAGCCGCAGATCCTTCCTGGCTGCCGCATCGCATCGACACCTCCACAAGGCAGGTCGAATTCCTTAAGATTGCCCGCGATACGCTGGCCGACACCGGCTTTCTCGCCGATCGTGATCCGCCACCGGAGGAGCGCGCGCTGGTGGGGTGGGACGAGGTTGCTTCGATGCAGCCCGAACAAGGCAATCTGCATTTCATTTTCCACACCGCCTTCTGCCGCTCGACCCTGCTGGTGCGTGCGGTCGACCGCCCCGGCACCGTGGCGGTCCTCAACGAACCTTTCATCATCGCCAGCATGGTCAATGCGGGCGATGACGCAAAGCATCTCGTCGCCCCTTTGCTCGCGCTGCTGGCACGGCCATGGTCTGCGGGCGAGAGCGTAATCGTCAAGCCCACCAACCACGCCAACATGATTATGCCCACGGTGATGCAGCAGCGTCCGCAGGCCAAGGCCGTGCTGATGACCAACGACCTTCCGGTTTTCCTCCGCTCGGTCGCCCGCAAGGGGCTGATGGGGCGGAGCTGGGCGCGCAAGCTGTTCATCGAGTTGCAGAGCTATGCGGCGATGGATTTCGGGCTCGAACCACTCGACAGTTTCGCGCTGACCGATATGCAGGCCGCTGCGCTCGCCTGGTTCCTCAACCAGCGCTATTTCTCCGCGCACCAAGACAATCGGGTGAAAGGCGTTGCTGCCGATCGCTTCCGGCTGCTCGACGGCGATCAGTTCGATGCCGAGCGGGCGCGCACGATCGATGCGATGTTCGCGTTTTTCGACATCTCTGCCGACGATGGCGTAGCGGGCGAGCTGGCCAACGGCCCGGTGTTCGAAAGCCACTCGAAGCTCGGCGGAGCCTTCGCTGGAGACCGCGCGACCGAAGACCCCGTGCTGGCAGAAGAAATCGATCAGGTCGGCCAGTGGGCGGGGGTCATTGCCAAGCAGGCAGGGTTCGATTTTCCACTTAAACAGACGCTGTTCTAGGCCTGCGCCGCGACATGAAAAACCCCGCCGCGTTGCCGCGACGGGGTTTCTCGTTTGCGGTCTTGCCGACTTACTGGCCGGTAGTCTGCGTCGGCAACTGTCCGTCCGAAGCCTCGCTATCCGCAGCCGCACCGGTGGACCCGGCGACCAGGCCGCGGGCCTCCAGCATCGGGGTGACATCGGGCTGACGCCCGGCGAAATTCTGGAACATCTTGAAGTAGTCCATTGTCCCGCCGCGGCTGAGCACGGTCTTGCGATAGTGATCGCCATTGGCGCGCGTCAGCCCGCCGTTGTCGCGGAACCACTTGCGGCTGTCGCGGTCGAGC
Source organism: Qipengyuania sp. CAU 1752 (assembly GCF_054482615.1). NCBI lineage: Bacteria > Pseudomonadati > Pseudomonadota > Alphaproteobacteria > Sphingomonadales > Erythrobacteraceae > Qipengyuania > Qipengyuania sp. CAU 1752. Next base: position 1,235,607 of record NZ_JBTLRE010000001.1, read on the forward strand.
ATCTCGGTCCACAGATAGCTGTAATAGCCGGCCGAATAGCCAGCTGGCGAGCTGAAGATGTGGTTGAAATAGGTGCTGCGATAGCGCGGCGGCACGAGGTCGATCTCGAGCCCCAGTTCCTGCAGCGACTTGCGTTCGAAAGCAGTGACGTTGGCCGGCGTATCGATCGCCGCCGCTTCTTCCGGCGACAACGCGGCCCACTTCATGTCCAGCAGCGCCGCTTCGACGACTTCGCCGAAATCATAGCCCTGGTTGAACTTGCTGGCCGCTTCGATCTTGTCGATCATCGCTTGCGGGATGGTTTCGCCGGTCTTGTAGTGCTTGGCATAGTTGCTCAGCACTTCGGGCCAGGTCGCCCACATCTCGTGGACCTGGCTGGGGTATTCGACGAAATCGCGCGCAGTGGCGGTGCCCGACAGGCTTTCGTAACGCTGGTCGGCGAAGAAGCCGTGCAGCGCGTGGCCGAACTCGTGGAAGGTGGTGTTGACCCAGTCATAGCTGACCAGCTGCGGCTCGCCTTCGGTCGCCTTGGGAATGTTCAGCACGTTGTAGATGACCGGGCCCGTGCCCCACAGGTCGCTTTGGTCGACGAAGTTGCTCATCCACGCCCCGCCACGCTTGGAATCGCGCTGGAACGGGTCGAAATAGAACAGGCCCAGCTCGCTACCATCGGCATCGAACACGGTATAGGTCCACACGTCGGGGTGGTAGACCGGCAGGTCGGTGCGGCGTTCGAAGGTCAGGCCGTACAGCTTCTCGGCCATGTAGAAGACGCCGTCTTCCAGCACCTTGTCGAGCTGGAAGTATTCCATCATCGCATCTTCATCGAGCTCGTAGCGCTCTGACTTGACCTGGTTGGCGAAGCGATACCAGTCCCACGGCTTGACTTCGTAATTGCCGCCCTTGGACTTGATCTGTTCGTTGAGCATGGCTGCCTCGCGCCGCTGGGTGGCGGCGAGGGCGGGGACCATGTCGGTCATAAACTTGAGCGCGGTGGCGGGCTTTTGCGCCATGCGGTCATACATGGTGTAGCTGGCCCAATCCTCCTCGCCGAACAGCGCAGCCTTCTCGGCGCGCAATTTGGCGATCTTGGCGAGATTCATGCGCGTATCGTATTTGGGATTGGTGCCATCGGCACGGTGATAGCTGAGCTTGAACAGCTTCTCGCGCGTCTTGCGGTTTTCCAGGCTCGGCAGCGAGGGCTGCTGCGTCGTGTTCTGCAGCGCAATGGCATATTTGCCAGGGTGGCCTTTCTCCGTCGCCATCTTGGCGGCAGCGGCGATGTCGGCGTCGGACAAGCCCTTGAGCTCGGCCTTGGTATCAACGATCAGCGGCTGTGCGTTGGATGCATCGCGTACCATCTGGCCGAAATCAGTGGTCAGCGTGGACAGCTCGGTGTTGATCGCCTTTACCCGCTCGCGCTGGGCCTCGGTCAGCAAGGCGCCGGCATGGACCATGTTCTTGTAGGTCTCTTCGAGCAGCTTGGCGTCCTCGACCGTCATCGCCATGGCGGCGCGGTTGTCATAGACCGTCTTCACACGGGCAAAGAGTTCGGGGTTGAGCGTAATGCTGTCGCTGTGAGCCGACAACATCGGGCCGACTTCGCGGTTGATCTCGTCGAGCTTGTCGGTGGTATTCGAACCGGTCAGCGCGAAAAACACCCGCGCCACACGGCCGAGCATCCGGCCCGACTTTTCAAGTTCGACGATGGTATTGGCAAAGGTCGGCGCGGCCGGGTTGTCGATGATGGCCTGCACTTCGGCCTTCTGGATTTCCATGCCCTGCTTGAAGGCCGGCATATAGTCGTCTTCGCTGATCTTGGTGAAATCGGGCGCGAGGAAGGGTAGCGAGCTGTCGGCAGCGAAATAGCCGGTGCCGGCGGGGATCTCGGGGCTGTATTGCTCCTGCGCGAGATCGTCTCCAGCGCTCTCCATGCTCTCTCCGTCGGAATAGGTGGCGCAGCCAGCCAGCAGGGCAGCGGCGGCGGTGGTGGCCAGGATATGGGCCTTCATCATTCTCTCCAATGGTTCAATGCGACCAAGCGGCCCGGTCAACCGGAACCGCCTGTTGAGCCGTGTTGTAACTGGGCCCGCTTGAACCTGAGATTGATTGCAATTGCAACCGGGGAAGACACGCGCTTCCTCTAAGCTCTCAGCTCCCGCGGATCGTCATACTCGGCGTCGAGAAAGATATTGGTTCTTCGCTCGCTGCGGTAAACCAGCCCGTTGGCGATGGCGCCGGCGGCGTGGTGGTACTCCAGCTCCTCGGCGAGACGGTCGTAGTCGCGGGATTCAATTGCAGCGGTGAGGCCGGGGCTCTTGTCGGGCGATAGCGTGCCTTCGCCAACGTTAAAGGCGAGGTCGACCAGCGCATCGAACTCGTGCTGGTAGAGCTTCATGTCGCCGACCACTCGGCGCACGACATTCTCTGACAATGCAATGTCCTGTTCGAAGAACTTGAGCGCCCGCTCTTCAGTGATGTGGTCGCCCACTTGCAAGCCATCGCTGGCCAAAAGCAAATGGCCGACACCCACGGTCGGGTATCCCGCAACATCGCGATACACGGTGTAGCGAACGCCTTCTTCCTCGATCATTGCTTGTTTCAGATCGTCGCTTGCTTCGAGCATTGCGGGGGTGACCCGGGTCTCGCTCGGGTTGACCTTCTGGATGGTGGCACTCTGGCGGGCGGCGGTATCGGTATCAATTGCCGCGGTGCTGAGCGTCATCACGCTGGCCGATGCCGCCAGTGCCATCTTGCGCTTGCGCCGTCCTCGCAGCCCGGCACGGATGCGCTGCTGGCGCAACTGGCGGCGAATTCGGCGACGGTCCTGCAGATGCGCAAAGAAAACGCGCGCCCGAGCACGACGGTTGAGCCGCTCCGGCGCTGTACCGGTGGAATTGTTGTCCCTGTTTGTGGGCGCTGTCCAGCGCGACGAACGGGGCGGAGCAGCGCTGCGTGATGCGGGCGTCGAACGGGCGGTGGGGGTGGTACTATCGGTTGGTGTTCTGCCGGGCGGCACGGCGGGGTCCTTTCTCCTGCGAGACCCCGCGAAACCGGTTCGGCGACTGAAAAAAGGCGAGCCAGGCGGGCCTCGTAATGTCCTTCACCCTATCAACGGCTCGCTTGGCTGATCGGTCCACGGTTCATCGTAGCGCAAGCACGGGTTGGGTGTTGCCCCGGGTAATCGGGCCCAAAGGGCGGGTTACTTGACCTACCTTCATGACAATGCGAACATTTGCGGAACATTCGTCTGCCAGCGCGGCGGAGGCGATACCGCCTTCGGCCCTGCTGGACTCTGGTCGCAACAGTCCCCAAGTGAGCCGCCATGGCCTTAACCAAAATTTCCGTCCGCGGTGCCCGCGAGCATAACCTCAAGGGTATCGACATCGACCTGCCGCGCGACGCGTTGATCGTGATCACCGGGCTTTCCGGCTCGGGCAAGTCGAGCCTGGCTTTCGATACCATCTATGCCGAGGGGCAGCGGCGCTATGTCGAGAGCCTGTCTGCCTATGCGCGGCAGTTCCTCGAGATGATGCAGAAGCCTGATGTCGAGCATATCGACGGGTTGTCGCCGGCGATCTCGATCGAGCAAAAGACCACCAGCCGCAACCCGCGCTCGACCGTGGCGACGGTGACCGAGATCTATGACTACATGCGCCTGCTGTGGGCGCGGGTCGGGGTGCCCTACAGCCCTGCGACCGGCGAACCGATCGAGGCTCAGACCGTTTCGAACATGGTCGACCGGGTGATGGAATTGCCCGAAAGCACGCGGCTCTATTTGCTCGCGCCGGTCGTGCGCGGGCGCAAGGGCGAGTATCGCAAGGAGCTGGCCGAGTGGCAGAAGGCCGGCTTCACCCGCGTGCGCATCGATGGGGAGATGTATCCGATCGAGGAAGCGCCCGCGCTCGACAAGAAGTTCAAGCATGACATCGAGGTGGTGGTCGACCGGCTGGCGGTGAAGGAAGGCCTCGAAACGCGCCTTGCCGACAGTTTCGAAACCGCGCTCAAGTTGGCCGAGGGGCTGGCCTATGTCGACCTGGCCGACGGTGTCGTGCCGGGGCGCGAGGATGAAGGCGAGGGTGGAGGACAGATGAAGGGGGCGGGGCTGCCCGCCAACCGCATCGTCTTTTCCGAGAAATTCGCTTGTCCGGTCAGTGGCTTCACCATCGAGGAGATCGAGCCGCGGCTGTTCTCTTTCAACGCGCCGCAGGGTGCCTGCGCGACCTGTGACGGGTTGGGCGAGAAGCAGCTGTTCGACCCGCAGCTCGTCGTCCCCAACGAAGGGCTGACCCTGAAACAGGGCGCGGTGGTGCCATGGGCCAAGTCCAACCCGCCGTCGCCCTATTACATGCAGGTGCTGTCGAGCCTGGCGAAAGCCTATGATTTCGACCTGACGACGCCGTGGAACGAGCTCGCGCCGGAACAGCGCGACGTCATCCTGCACGGGACCAAGGGCAAGGCCGTGCCGCTCACCTTCAAGGACGGGCGCAAGCAATACACCGTGACCAAGCCGTTCGAGGGCGTGATCGGCAACCTCAACCGCCGCCTGCGCCAGACCGAGAGCGCTTGGATGCGCGAGGAGCTGTCGAAGTTCCAGGCCGCGCAGCCGTGCGAGAGCTGCGGCGGCAAGCGATTGAACGACAAGGCGCTGGCGGTGAAGGTCGCCGGCACCGATATTGCCGCGCCGGTGCAGATGAGCGTGTCCGATGCCAGGGAATGGTTCCTGGCGCTCGAGGCCAAGCTGGGCACCCAGCAACAGCAGATCGCCCGCGCCATCCTGAAGGAAATCAACGAGCGGCTGGGCTTCCTCGACAATGTCGGGCTGGATTACCTCAATCTCGACCGCACCAGCGGCACGCTGAGCGGCGGCGAGAGCCAGCGCATCCGGCTCGCCAGCCAGATCGGCAGCGGGCTGTCGGGCGTGCTGTATGTGCTCGACGAGCCGAGCATCGGCCTGCACCAGCGAGACAACGACCGGCTGCTGGAAACATTGAAGCGCCTGCGCGACCTTGGCAACACGGTGATCGTGGTCGAGCATGACGAGGATGCCATCCGCCAGGCCGACCATGTCGTTGACCTTGGCCCCGGCGCCGGCGTGCGGGGGGGCGAGATCGTGGCGCAGGGCACGCTCAAGCAGGTGCTCAAGGCGAAGAACTCGCTCACCGCCGACTACCTCACCGGGCGGCGCGAGATCGCGGTTCCGGCCAGGCGGCGCAAGGGCAATGGCCACAAGCTGACGGTCCACGGCGCGCGGGCCAACAACCTCGACAATGTCACCGCCAGCATCCCGCTCGGCACCTTCACCTGCATCACCGGCGTTTCGGGCAGCGGCAAGTCGAGCTTCACCATCGACACGCTCTACGCCTCGGCCGCGCGCACGTTGAACGGCGCGCGGGTGATCGCGGGCGCGCATGACAAGGTCACCGGCCTGCAATATTGCGACAAGGTGATCGAGATCGACCAGTCGCCGATCGGCCGCACCCCGCGCAGCAACCCGGCCACCTATACCGGCGCCTTCACCAATATCCGTGACTGGTTCGCCGGCCTGCCCGAAAGCCAGGCCCGCGGGTACAAGCCGGGACGCTTCAGCTTCAACGTCAAGGGCGGCCGCTGCGAGGCCTGCACCGGCGACGGGCTGATCAAGATCGAGATGCACTTCCTGCCCGATGTCTATGTCACCTGCGAGGAATGCGGCGGCAAACGCTACAACCGCGAAACGCTGGAGGTGAAGTTCAAGGGCCTCTCAATCGCCGACGTGCTCGACATGACGATCGAGGACGCGGAGGAGTTCTTCAAGGCCGTGCCGCCCATCCGTGACAAGATGCACATGCTCAACGAAGTGGGGCTGGGCTACGTCAAGGTCGGCCAGCAGGCGACCACGCTGTCGGGCGGCGAGGCGCAGCGGGTCAAGCTGGCCAAGGAACTGGCCAAGCGCAGCACCGGGCAGACGCTCTATATCCTCGACGAGCCGACCACCGGCCTGCACTTCGAAGACGTGCGCAAGCTGCTGGAGGTGCTCCACCGGCTGGTCGAGCAGGGCAATTCGGTGGTGGTGATCGAGCACAATCTCGATGTCATCAAGACTGCCGACTGGGTGATGGACCTGGGGCCGGGCGGCGGCGTGCGCGGCGGGCGGATCGTGGCCGAGGGCACGCCCGAGGCGGTGGCCAAGGTCAAGGCCAGCTACACCGGACACTATCTCGCCCCCATGCTCGAACGCGCCGCCGAAAGGCAGACCGAAGCCGCCGAATAGGCTCAGCCGCCATATCCCCCCGATTTGACCTTGCCCCCGCGCGGGCTAGGATCGCCACGGTGTCTCGCAAGGGGGGAGAATGGGCATGATGAAATTCCTGGTGATGCTGGTGGTCGGCGTGATCGCCTTCCTGGTCGCCTTTGCCTTCACCGCGCGCGACGAGATTGCCGATGAAGTCTCCGTGCGGAGCGCCAACAGCTTTTCCGAGCGCTGCGTCGCCCGCTTCACCCGCGCCGCGCCCGATCCCTCGCGCGCGGCCGAGATTTGCGGCTGCATGGAAACCCAGTTCGCCGCCCGCGGCATCGAGCTCACCGACGCCTTCACCGGCAACCTGCAAGAGATGCGGGATATCACGCGGGCGTGTGCTGGGGGGGGTAGGGTGATGATCGCAATTCATCACTAATTCTTCACTATCGAGAGCGCTGGCGTTGTTGCGGCTTGAGTTGCGCGTATCGCGAACAAAATGAGAATTACAATAATGCTCAGTTTGTTTTCATTGATCATTAAATTATAGAAAAATCGTAATTCAAATCTGTCGTAAGGCATAGATTGAATATTCTACCCATTGCAAATGCCATCACCCATCTATAGTTCGATCGAACAAGGTAATCAATTGGAGGCCGCATGCCTGAGAATTTAACGCAAGAAGCAATGGAGGTCAGGCGTGGAGCAGACGATGTCCGCGAGCAGTTTGAAAGGCTGCTGCGCAGCGGAAACCCCTCGATATTTGACCTGTCATATGCGGTGAAGAGCCGGGTTAAGGATGACTTTAAAATAGAAGAGAAAGTAAGAAAAAAAAGGTCCACAGATAAACCACATTATAAGACGAAAGATATTCGTGATATCGTTGGAATAAGAATTGTAACACTTTATAGATTAGATATTTTATCTATTATTCCAAATTTATTGAAGTTAATAGCCGAGCACAGCGGAGGCGATGAATCTAGGTTTTTTCTAGATAATCCCATCGAAGAGGTTAAGGTTTATTCGATAAATTCAGAATCAGACGTACAAAAACTCGGTGAAAGAATTAGGTCCATGTTTAATTTTCACGGGTTCTCGGAGCGCTGTTTAGTAGAGACGGAGAGGGGTAATTATTCTTCTCTGCATATAGTTCTTTGGACCAGAACGAAATATGCCAAAGGATACGTTGAGGTTCCAGTCGAGATACAAATTCGAACAGCACTGGAGGATGTATGGTCAGAAATGGACCATCAACTGAAGTATAAGCGGGAAACTAAAAGTAATACGGGTACTAAAACTGAGGCAATGATTTCAAATTGTCTTGCACACCTTAATGTATTGAAGACGCTAAATGACGGTCTCGCGCAATACGGGGACCAAGTAAAAATTCAAATTGATGAATTGGATGAGAGTATTAAAAGGCGATCGCGTATCCGCTTGGCCGAAGAGCCTGAGCGGAGGTTGATTAACCATGAAACTTACGAGGGCGAGGTAAAAGAGAGAATTAGAGACATTCTTGGGCGTTCAAGAGAGGCTCTTAGTGATGAGAATAACTCTCTTTACAAAAGCACCAAAAAAATTGCCGACTTCCAAATAAGCAGAGAGATTATAGAGAAAGGCGAGGTTGATCTGCGCGAGGTCCCAATGGACGATAATTTGAGGTTGGAAGTCGAGTATGTGTTGGCTATGGAAAAAGCACTTCTTCTTTACGAAATTGGTCGCAGGCTTGGCGCGTCAGCTGGCAACGAATATTTAGTCGAGTCGCACGCTATATACCAGAAGATGTATGACTCCAATCCTGCTCGAGGAATTATCGCATATCGATTGGCGAGGGTTCTTTATGAGTTAAACGATCGCGAACAGGCTAGGCTCACGATGAAGAATTTGCTGGATAATTTTGAGCGTACAGACCTTCAGGAGAATCATTGGGTGCATGCTTCAGCGAATCGAATTCTTGGTTATTGGCTTTGGAATGACGTCAGGCGTGTGGGCTCTGACCTTAGCAAACCACTTGGTGAGGATGAGCGTTCCGTAGCTGTTGCGTCCGCTGTTTACTCGGCAAAAGCTAGTGAAATTACTGTTTCTGATAAGTCGCAGCCAAACGAATATCCACATGAATCTGATCGCGTGATGGCGCAAAGCAACCTGCTTTTTTTCGTGGTTGAGTTTCTGGAGGCTGGAGGTGAATGGGCTGAATTAGAGCAAGCTGGCATCTCAAACGAGAGATTCGCCACTGCACTTGCTGAAGTTTCGCAGTTCGATGAGTCCGACAACGTGGATTATCATAAGCTTAACACGTTGCGACGAGTATACTTGTTTCAAGAGGATATCGAGCAGGCAAAACGCTATGCGAGGTTGGCGATTGCGAATTTGGAGGCTGCTGGCTATCTAGACCGTGGATCGGATAACGAGCCGGAATATGTTCTGCGTGAGTGTGTGAAAACAATCTCACTTTGATCCTCATTTCGAATTTGGGGACCTTTGGGGCTTGCAGGAAGTTACAGCAAGTGCCACCTAATAACCGTCCATTCAGGTTCTAAGGTTCAAGAATGGCATTATCAACGAGGGAGCGAGAAATGAATCATCTAACTCTAGTTCGCAAGAATTTGGCGGTAAAACCAGAGCCCTACACCGACGACTGAGATTGTGTTCATGTATCTCGTAAAGGCCCGGATTTCCGGGCCTTTATTTTTTTGCGTGCAAGGACCTCGTGGGGGAACCCATGTGGAGTTTGTATTTCCTACAGGGACCCACTCGTTCTAGATGCTTTCGTCCACTTCCCCACATAGGAACCCGGACCGCATGACAGCCCTCGTCCCCCACGACACCTTCACCGACACCACCGCCACCTCGGCGCAGGGGCATCACACTGTCCTCACAGCCTCGCGCCAGGCGGACTTTCTCGCTAGCCTCTCGCTGTCGGGCAATGTCCGGCTCGCCTGCCGCGCGGCCTGTGTCTCGCCGCAGACGGCCTATCGCGCGCGGCGCATGTCCAGCGGCTTTGCGCTGGCGTGGGATGCGGCGCTGGTGGCGGCGCGCAGTGCGGCGGAGGAGGTGCTGGCGGATCGCGCCATCAACGGGGTGGAGGAGGCGGTGTTCTATCACGGCGAGGAGATCGCGCGGCGGCGGCGCTTCGATTCTCGCCTGTTGCTGGCGCATCTCGCCCGGCTCGACCGGATGGCCGAGCGGGTCGATGTCCGCGCCACCCTGCCGCTGCTCGACGCGAAGATCGAGCGGCTTCGCCGGGGCGAGAGCCTGCCCGATGCGCCACCGGAAATTTCTCCCCAGGACCCTGTTCCATGTGTTCCATCCTGTAGGACTTGCGGGGCCGAAATGGACGAGGTGGCGGATGATCTCGCGCTGCGCGATTGCAGCAATTGCTACGACATGGGCCGGGTGCGCGATTAGGCGCGACTCCGGTTTCGGGTGTATGGTCCGCGCCGGGTCGCCACTTTTGAGAGGAGACCGAGATGCGAGAAGCTATCATACGCGCCCTTCGCTTTGCGCTCGGCACGGCGCTCGCCGCCTTGACGCTGGGCCTGGCGGCTCCTGCGTTGGCGACGGATTACTACCTCAAGATGGAAGGCGTCGAAGGCGAGGCGCAGAGCCACGAACGCGCCGATACCATCGAAGTCCTGTCATGGTCATGGGGCGAAGAACCGCAGACCTGGTCGGTCGAACGCGAGATGAAGGAAAGCGGCGTAAAGGGCGGCAATGCCGAGACCACATGGAAGATAGAGAAGGGCGAGAAGGCCGCCGGTCCAGCCGAAGCGCGGCGGGGCAAGAAGGGCTATATCGCACCCAAATATAACCCCGGAGAGGCTACCTCCGCTTCGCAGGCCGACCCCGACCGCCCGCTGATCACCGGCCGGATCTATAACGCAGGGGCCGCGCAGGAACTTCGCTCGCGCCCCGACAGCGACGGTGCCGGCATGATACGCCTGTTGGTCCGGGCCGGCAGCTGCCATCGCGGCGCGCGCTATCGCACCGCCACCATCGGCACCCATGACGGGGTCCGCACGCTGCATGACGTGACGGTCACCTCGTGCATCGCGCAAGAGGATGTCGCCGACCGGCCGACCGAAGAGATCGCGCTCATTTACGAGAGGATCGAATAACCCCGGGCTGAGCTAGGTGCTGGAGGGGGTCGTCTTGGGGCTGGGGGTGACCATGCGGTAGTGGATGCCGCCCGGCTTGTAATCGACCTTCACCTGCGAGCCGTGCGCTTGCGACAGGCCGCGCTTGAGGAGGTTGGTGCCGAAACCGGTCTGCGTCGGCGGGCCATCCAGCTGGCAACCGTGTTCCTGCCATTCGAAGACGAATTCGCGCTCGGGCCCTTCGCCCTCGAAGCCCCAGGTGACCGAGATCGTCCCCCCCTCGCACGAAAGCGCGCCGTATTTGAGCGCGTTGGTGCACAGCTCGTGCAGCGTCAGCACACTGGTCTGCACTTCCGCCGCAGTGACGGGAATGTCGGGGCCGGACAGGGTGAAACTATCGCGGTGGCTGTCGAACCCCCTCAGCGCTGCCTCGATCACCTCGCGCAGGGTGGAATCGGTCCACTCGCCTCGCACCAGCAGGTCCTGCGCCCGCGCCATCGCCTGCAACCGGCTGTTAAAGGTATCCAGCCGGTTGTCCGGATCGGCAAGTCCGGAGAAGGTAATCCGGGCCATCGACTGGACCACCGCCAGCAGGTTCTTGTTGCGATGGTTGAGCTCGTGCAGCAGAACTTCGCGCTGCTCGCTGGTCTCGCTGCGTTCGATCACCCGGCCAAGCTGGCTGCCAAGTGCCTGCGCCAGAAGCAATTGTGATTCATCGGTGGCGGTGGGCGAGTTGGAGAAAAATTCGAGTACCGCGGTAATGCGCCCCTGGCTGCGCAGCGGAAAGCCGAACGCGCCGCGAAACTCGAACCCCTGGCGGATGAAATTGCCCTCGAGATTGATGTCGCTGAGCCAGACCGGGGCGCCGGTCTCCAGAACTTCTCCCGACAAGCCTTCACCCCGGCGAAATGTCAGCCCGTCGCTCGCCGCCATCATCTGCGCCGCGCAACCTTCGACTTCTTCGTGCCAGATCATCGAAGCATGCAACAGGTCGGGGTCCTTGCGATCAACCAGGAAAGCGTGACCAGCCTGCCATCCTGTCATCTCGCAAATCGTCTTGAGGACGGTGCGCATGGCATCTTCGAAAGAGTCGGCCTGGCCCGCTATCCGCGTAACTTCGAGCATGACCTCGTATTCACGCAACTTTCGGCGCAACAGGTCCTCGGCGTCGCGGCGCTGGCTAATATCGCGAAGGAAGCCGATGAAGAACTCGCGTCCAGTTCCGCGCGAAGTGGTGATCGATAATTCGACGGGGATCTTGCTGCCGTCCTTGCACAGGGCAGGAAGTTCTATTCTGCGATTGAGCACACGTGGTGCGCCACCCTGTCCCAGCCGTTCCATCCCGGCCATATGCGCTGCGCGATGTATCTCGGGCACAATGAGGTCGGCCAGCAGCTGGCCACAAGCCTCCTCGCTACTCCAGCCAAAGGTATCCTCGGCAACCCCGTTCCAGGCAACGACCCGCCCGTCCTTGGACAGGACAATGACCGCATCCAAGACGGTATCGAGAATGGGCTCCAGCATTTCAGGCAAGGAGGTAGACGCGACGCTCTGCATGCCGGCGTTCTTCCACATGTGCATCGCCCCGTCTAGCTATGTTGCGCTATGCGCAAGGCCAATATCGGGTCCTTTGACCCTTCCCTTTGCGTGGTCTGTTGTCGCGAACTATTTACTACAGCTCTTGGTTAACGCCACTCGAATAAATGTCGGTTTTATCCAATTCAAACATCTGTCTTCTCGATAATACATCCGCAGTGACGAGGGGGAATCGGGTGTCTATTTCGCAGATTTCGTGTCCAGTTTGCCGCAACGGACTGGCCATTGATGCCGGGCAGCTCGTCCGTGGCGAGCCTCTTCAGTGCCTGGGGTGTGATACCGAGATCGAGATTCGCCCGGGCGGGCGGACGCGCGCGACCATGGACGCCTTCGGCAAAGCGCTCGGAACGCTCGACGGTCGATCCAAGAAGATAGGTTAGCTTCGCCTGGCCGACAGGACTGGGCGACTGGCGGATGGCATTCGCAGATCGCGGTTGGCAAAGCAGAGAATGTCGGGTCCGGCCCCTTGCATCACGGCTCCACCGTCCCCTAAACCCGACCCTCAATAATGACCGGGGGGGTTATATCCGATGGCCAAGCGCGCTTTCGACGTGAAACCGCTGTTTGCGGAACCGTATTTCGTAATGAACATTGCCGATGCGATCTCGCCGGCACAGGTCAAGTTCATCCAGTCGCTGAAGATGAACAGCAACCAGGTGAATCAGATTTCCGACGAGCTTTATCTGTTTAACCAGCCCAAGCTCAAGAGCATCGCCGAGGCCGTTCAATCCGCTCTCGATACCTACGCTTCCGAAGTGCTGGGCATCACCCAAAAGCTGGAGGTCACGCAAAGCTGGGCGCTGATGAATCCGCCCGGAGTCGGCATGCATGGCCATACCCATTCGAACTCTATCGTTTCGGGATCGCTTTATTATACCGACATGCCCGACCCACCGGGCAACATGATCTTCGAGCGCCATAACAGCTACCGCCAGCTCGAATTCATTATCGATGGCCGCAAGCAGAATATCTACAACGCGCCGCGCAATGCAGTGGTGCCGAAGAAAGGCGACATCGTGTTATTTTCCAGTGGGTTGCAGCACTATGTGGAACCGAACAATTCGGGCCAGAACCGCTACGCGATCGCCTTCAATACTTTTGTGCGCGGGACGATTGGCAGTTTCAGGGATGTAAGCGAATTAAAGATTTAAAGCCTACGAAAAGAAAATAGTGAATTTTGTCGTAATTCTACAATGACGTCTCGAAATAGGTGCCTAGTAAGTCCCCGGTCGCGAGTCGAACTGGTGGGTTGGCTCGCAAATCCAGATGAAAAATCATCACGCGAGCCTTCTGTCCAGTAAACCGTAAGACAGGAGGAATATCATGAAAAAGATCATCACAGCACTCGCAGGAACCGCACTGTTGGCAGGCGGCAGACAACCAAGCTGTCGGCACGCTATTCGGGTATTACAGTAACCGCCAAGCGACGGGTGAGCAGCACTAATCCGGATATCAGCCCGTCAATCCTGCCCAGCCAGACACATAGAAACGAGCTATCGGTCGACCTGGACACCTTTACCCTCCTGCCGCTGGTGGCGATCGAGGACACAGGCTGGGCTTCGCTGGTGCCGAAAATGCTCACTCTGGAATTCAGCGACACCCGGTTGGACCGGTTTCGGGACGCGGGAATCGTGGAGGTGACCCGAACTGCGATAGGTGGACTCGCATATTGGACGACCCCGCTGGGTGATACGATTGTCAATTTTCGCAACGAGCGCGAATTTGCCAGCGGCCCCGGCTTTGCGCCGCAATCGGGAAGCGACAACTTCTTGCTGGTTTCGCACACCCTGCCGATTGGTGAATGGTCGATCGATCTCGATTACGTTGCCAGCCGCAACGCCACGCGGCGCAGTTCGCTGCTTTCGGATGGGTCGGACCTCGGATCCTACGGGATCAGCGCAAGGTATGCGCCTGAACACATGCCGCACGTGAAGCTGAGCCTGGGGCGCGACAATTTCAATGTGCTGGCAGCCGATGGAGACCTGCGACTTCGCGATCGATCACTGCGCGCCAAGGCAGATATCGACTTCTCTCCCTGGCTGCAGCGGAAACTACAGCGCGACGATATAGAGCTGGGTTACCAGTTCCAGTGGGACTTCGATAATAGCGCCTATGAACTCTACCTGCTCGACGAGATTATCGATACCGAGCTGAATTATGAGCAGTCACGCGGTTTCCTGTTCACGTTCGCGATGAAGCTGCCCTAGGGCAAGGGGCTCAGGAAACCACCTCGAGCTCAACGCGGCCGTGACCAGCGTTGACGAGACCGATTTCTTCCGCAGCAGCACGTGACAGGTCGATTGCGCGCCCGCCGCTATATGGGCCGCGATCGTTGATCCGCACCACCACTTCACGGCCATTGCGCGGATTGATCACCCGCACCTTGGTCCCGAACGGCAAGGTCTTGTGGGCAGCAGTCATGGCGCGCATGTCAAACCGCTCGCCACTGGCTGTGGGACGTCCGTGGAACCGCTTGCCGTAATAGGAAGCAACCCCAACGCCGAGCGATCGCACGGTGTCATGCTCGTCGAGTTCGGGCTCGAGCGGGGGATCGAAGCTTTCGAGGTCAACTACGCCGTGACCTGGAGAAGGCGCAGCGGGCAGGGCTTCGAACCGCTCGAAGCTCTGTTCGAATTCGGCTTCGGTAATGTCGCCGTCGAGCATCGACGGGGTCGAGGCCTGTGCGGGAAGAGCCGCTGCCATCACCAACGCCGCAGCCGTCAAGGCCCGCCAGCTGTCGTATCTGTCCCGTCTGATCATGGCAGGCCAGATAGGGCACGCACCTCAGGAGCGACAGGTTTGGGCAGACAACCCGTCGCAGCGAGGGGTCAGCCTACCTCGAATCGAGGCATTTTTGCGGCGAGCCGATCGCTAGTCGACAGCTTATGGGGAACCATTCCCGGTTTTTAACCACGATCTTGGGGGTGATGGGTCTTGCGACCCCAAGATATGCGATTGGCGATTCGGCCAGTAACGCATGTGAGATCGTCACCAGTCCGGGTCCGCAAAGCAAATGGGGCCGGCATTGCTGCCGACCCCACTCTCACCGTCGCGTGGTCTTCCGTCCGGTCCGCATCCGAAGATGCTTTCCTTGTGGTAGCACTTGGCAACCGATGTCTTTCCGCGTGCCCGAAGGCCCGCGTTCTGTCACCGGCGCTCGCGCCGGCATCCGGTTCCATCGTTGGAAGGCTCGCTTTTGCGAGTGGAAGCTCGCATCCGCAAACCTGCGGCTCCATCAATGGTCCCGAGGTCGGTTCCGCCCTTGGATGGTCGTTCCGTCCGGTTCTCTTTAACCCGAAGGTCTTCGATCCCCTTTCTTCCCGACCAGGCTTAACCGGCCGTGACAGCGAACTAACACATTCTGGTCATCGAGCAGTCTTGCGTCTGGCCGAAGCCTTCTTCAATCAACCCTCACAGAGCGCGTGGACAGTCGCTCTCACATCAATTGGTCTGGAAATTCTCAATTTTTTCAATCCCGA
Organism: Qipengyuania sp. CAU 1752; assembly: GCF_054482615.1. Classification (NCBI taxonomy): domain Bacteria; kingdom Pseudomonadati; phylum Pseudomonadota; class Alphaproteobacteria; order Sphingomonadales; family Erythrobacteraceae; genus Qipengyuania; species Qipengyuania sp. CAU 1752. The sequence goes on from NZ_JBTLRE010000001.1 coordinate 1,250,996, forward strand.
AGGACGAAAAACTCGAAACTTTCTTTCCCTTTCGATGTCTTGAGACTGCGCTCCGAATCCGATTCTCACAAGCTTGCCAAGACCGAGTTTTCCACTTTTCCCCGAATTGCTTGTGGAGAGCGGTGGAAAACTCAACGGCTGGCCGCAAAAGCTTAAATGAGGCTATGCAGGCAGTAGCCTGGCGCTAGCGATCTCGCTTGCCGAGCAGCTTCAACCGCAACGCGTTGAGGCGAATGAAGCCCTCCGCATCGCTCTGATCGTAGGCGCCGGCATCGTCTTCGAAGGTTACATGTGCTTCGGAATAGAGGCTATCCGCGGACTTGCGACCGACCACGTCGGCCCGACCCTTGTAGAGCTTGAGCCGCACCGTGCCGTTGACCTTCTCCTGGCTCAGATCGATCGCCGCCTGCAGCATCTCGCGCTCAGGGCTGAACCAGAAACCGTTATAGATGAGCTCGGCATAGCGCGGCATAAGTTCGTCCTTCAGATGCGCTGCACCCCGGTCGAGCGTTAGCTGTTCGATCCCGCGGTGCGCCTGGGCGTAAATCTCGCCGCCGGGCGTTTCGTACATGCCGCGGCTCTTCATCCCGACGAAACGGTTCTCCACCAGGTCGAGCCGGCCGATGCCGTGCTTGCGTCCCAACTCGTTGAGCGCCGTCAGTAACGCCGCCGGACTCAACGCTTCGCCATTCAACGCCGTACCGTCACCGCGCTCAAAATCGATCGTGATGTATTCGGGCGAATCTGGCGCATCCTCGGGGTCGACCGTGCGCGAATAGACGTAGGATGGCGTCTCTTCCCAGGGGTCTTCCAGCACCTTGCCCTCGGACGACGTGTGGAGAAGGTTGGCATCGGTCGAGAACGGGCTTTCGCCGCGTTTGTCTTTGGGCACCTGGATCTGGTGTTCTTCAGCCCAGGCGATCAGCGCGGTGCGGCTGGTGAGATCCCATTCGCGCCAGGGTGCGATCACCGTGATGTCGGGATCGAGCGCGTAGGCGCTCAGTTCGAACCTGACCTGGTCGTTGCCTTTGCCGGTGGCACCGTGGGCAATGGCATCCGCACCGGTTTCATGCGCGATCTCGACAAGGCGCTTCGAAATAAGCGGCCGGGCGATCGAGGTGCCGAGCAAATAGTCGCCTTCGTAGCGCGCGTTGGCGCGCATCATCGGGAAGACATAGTCGCGTACGAATTCCTCGCGCAGATCCTCGATGAAAATATGCTTGTCCGGAATGCCCATGGCCTGCGCCTTGACGCGTGCGGGCTCCAGTTCTTCGCCCTGGCCCAGATCGGCGGTGAAGGTAACGACTTCCAGCCCGCGCTCGATTTCGAGCCACTTGGCGATGACGGATGTGTCGAGGCCGCCCGAATAGGCGAGGACGACCTTCTTGATTTCGGGACGATGGGCTTCGGACATGGAGCGCTCCTTGATTGGCGCGCGGTTAGCAATGCGGGGGAAGAGGGGCAATCAAGTTCGGCTTTGCGCAGCCCATCATTCCTTCACAGTAGGCTGAATCAGGTCACGCTCTGTCTGCGCCATGTAATCACGCGTGAGGGACAAGGTGCGCCGCTGGCGGGCGAACTGGATCTGGTAATTGCACATCCCGCCATGCTCGAAAGCGGCGGTCGCGCCCGACAGGTAAAACGTCCACATGCGGAAGAAACGCTCGTCGTACATGGCGATGATCGCCTCGCGGTTCTCCATGCAACGGCGATACCACTCGCGCAGCGTATAGGCGTAATGCAGCCGCAGCATCTCGACGTCGGTCGCGATCAGGCGTACCTTTTCACTCGCGGCGACGGTCTCGCTCAGCGCCGGAATATATCCGCCTGGGAAGACGTATTTGCGCGTAAAGGCGTCGGTGGTGCCGGGCGAGCCCATGCGTCCGATCGTGTGGAGCAGCATCACCCCGTCGTCCTCAAGCATCCTGGCGCACGCATCGAAGAAGGTTTCGAATTGTGGCCGACCGACATGCTCGAACATGCCGACTGATACGATCCGGTCGAAACTGACCCCGGCTGTGGCGAGATCGCGATAGTCGACGAGCTCGATATCGACCCTGTCCGTGACGCCAGCCGCATCAACGCGCTGCCGTGCCAGCGCGACCTGTTCTTCGGATAGCGTTATCCCGCGCACGTGCACATCGAAATTCTGCGCGAGATAAATGGCCATGCCGCCCCATCCGCAACCGATGTCGAGGACGCGATTGCCTGGCTGGATTGCCAGTTTCGCGGCGATATGAGCCAACTTGGCCTCCTGCGCCTGACCCAGGGTCATATCGGGCGAGGGCCAGTACGCGCAGCTGTATTGCATGTGCTCTTCGTCGAGCATCAGGCGGTAGAGATCGTTGCCGATATCGTAGTGATGGGCGACATTACGCTGCGAGCGAACCCGGTTGTTCAGCTGTTCCAACGCGAAGGCAGCATTGTTCTTGAAGTTTTTGAGAAGTCCTGGTCGCCCAAAATCGCCACCCTTGTCCCAGGGACTGTTGGCACGCAGTAGGTCAACCAAGCCCATGATATCGCCGCGCTCGATGACGAGTTTTCCATCCATGAAAGCTTCGGCCGCGCCGATGCGCGGATCAAGCACGATGTCTCGTGCTGCCTTGCGATGGGTGAGGCGGATGGAAACCGCAGGGAAGCCCTCGGTCGGCGTACCATATCCGGTGGTGCTGCCATCAGCCCATGTCATCTCAAGCCGCCCACACTTGACCGAGGAGGCAAGAAAGCGATCAAGAAGAGCTTTGCTCATGGATACTGTTCCAATATTTGCCGCGCACCGGTTACACGTTGTAGCTTGCGCCATGTCAACCGTCGGCGACGGAGGGTGCGATGACCAAGGCGAAGACCAATATCACTAAGATAGACCCGGCAAAATTTATTGCCGCGGTCGAGCCTCCGCGAAAACGCGAAGAGGCAGGGCAACTTGATGCGATCTTCCGGCGCGTGACCGGGGAAGCGCCCCGGATGTGGGGCCCGTCGATCATTGGATATGGCCAGTATAGCACCACCTATGCCAGCGGCCGCGATGTGAACTGGATGCGCAGCGGGTTCAGCCCCCGCAAGGCGAAACATTCGCTTTATCTAATGGGCGGCTATTGCGATGAAATCGCGGCGAAGCGACGCGAGGCCCTGCTGGCCAAGCTGGGCAAATACAGCACGGGCAAGAGTTGCCTCTACATCAACAAGCTGGCGGATGTGGATCTCGATGTGCTTGAGCAAATGATCGCCGAAGACTGGGCGGCCATGCAGAAAATCTATCCCGAAGACTGAGCGCTAGATCCCGGCGTACCATTGGTAGCCCGCGCGATCTTCCCAATAACCGCCCTGGCCGCCACCGATATCGTTGAGCGAGGCCACAGCCTCTATCGCGGTGAGATATTTCGGATGCTTGTAGCCCAGTTGCCGTTCGACCCGCATGCGTAGCGGCGCCCCGTTGCGTACAGGCAGTGGCTCGCCGTTGAGCAAGTGTGCGACGATGGTCTGTGGGTGATAGGCATCGATCATGTCGATGCTTTCATAATAGACTCCGCCTGCCAGCGTGTCGGCGCAGCGAAAGACGATGTAGCGCGCGTCTTCACGCACACCCGCTGCGTCTAGTAGCAAGGAAAGCTGCGGGCCGGTCCATTGGCCGATCGCGCTCCATCCTTCGACGCAATCGTGGCGGGTAATTTGGGTCCGCTGGGGGAGGGCGCGAATATTGTCGAGCGTGAGGGTCAGGGGATATCTGACCAATCCCCGCACTTCGAGCCGCCAATCGGCAAAGTTTTCCGCCAAAGAAGCCTGGTAGGCGTCGCTCGAAGGATTGAGTGTGCCATTACCGCGGAAGAAAGGCGAAATGTCCGCCGGATTGTATTCGGGCGCAAGGGCGGTGCGACCGCCCAATAGCCGGTGCGCGCCTTCATGCCAGCGTTCGGCAGCGCCGAAGATCGATTTGCCGACCCGGCTTTCCGAAACCTTGCTGCAGCCCGCCGCGGTCAGGCCAAGCAGGCCAACGACAAACCCGCGGCGCTTCATGCCATTGCCGCTATTCATTATCGCGGCCTCCCGTGATCATGGCCTTCATCAGTTCGAACGGCTTGTGCGCGATCACGAGCAGGACATGAACGACGAGGAACCCCGCAATTGCCCATGCGAAAAGGAAATGCAGACTGCGCGCGCTTTGCCGTCCGCCGACCAGTTCGACGAACCAGCCCCATGCTGGCTCCAGCCCGGGGCTGATCGCCATGCCGGTGAAAACCATCATCGGCAGCAATACCCCCAGCACCAGGCCGTAAGCCAGGCGTTGCAGGAAATTATACTTGTCCTCGTCGTAGTCGAAATCGAACTTGAGGTGCCGCTGTACGTCGTCCCAAACGGCGCTAGGTTTCCATTCGCGGATGCGGGTCACCAGGTCGCGCTTGAAGTGTCGGTTAAGCAGCATGGCTACCCACATCGCCAGGAGAGCGACTGCGAAAATCCAAGCTGAAAGATTATGCCAATCGCGCGCCCCGGCAAGGTCGTAATGACCTGGAATGGTGGCCCAGTCAGGAAAACGCGGAACCGCCAGCCAGGCCTGCTCTGGCGCGAAGCCCCAATCGCCCCAGTAAAGGCGGCGGTGAGCATTGGAGATGTTCAGGCCCGACATGAAAAGGACCACCACGCAGGCCAGGTTGATCCAGTGCCACAGGCGGGTGATGAAGGCGTGTTTGGCGCGCTTGGGGGCGGGCCGATTACTCATGTCCGGGCGTTTTCGCGGGCGAGATAGATGACATCACGCGGTTGGTCGAGGAGGTGTTGGCCACTGTCGACAAACAGGGTCGTGCCGCTTTTCAAATGGCCCTCGGCGAGAAACAGCGCGGCCTTGCCGACTTCGTCAGCGCCGGTCTTGCGGCCGAGCAGGTTGAGCACGTGGCTGGCATCGGTCTCCGCTTCATCCTGATCATGGCTAGGAAGAATGGCTCCCGGCGCGATAGAATAGATTCGGTCGCGTGGGTCGACATGAGCCTTGGCCAACATACCCACAGCGCCATGAACGGCGTGCTTGCTCATGGTGTAGCTGAAGAAATCGGGGTTGGTGTTGGCGATCTTTTGGTCGGTCAACTGGATCACCCGCCGCCCGCCTTGGGTACGTGCCATGCTGAAGAATTTCTGCGCCATGAGAGCAGGTGCCTGGGCATTGATTGCCATCGCCCTGTCATACGTCGATCCGTCAATGCCGGTTACATCGTCCGGTTCGAAGATCGAGGCCGAATTCACGAGTACGCGCCAGTCCGGGAGCCGCGCGGCCAATTGCTCGACCATCGCCACAGCGCTGGCGCAGTCTGCCAGGTCGCACTGCACGGTCTCGGCGGAGGGAAGCGCGTCTGCGAGTGCCCGCGCTTGTTTGGCGCTATTGTGGAAGTGGATTACGACATGCCAGCCTGCATGGCCGAATGCGCTTGCGATTGAGGCGCCGATGCGCTTCGCAGCGCCGGTCACGAGTATAGCTGGACTGGTCACAGGACCGACTTTGGCCCCCTGATGCGCGCGGGTCAATTCCATCGCAGCAGGCACGAGATACGGCTAGTTCGACCCGGTTGCCAACCGCTTTTCGATATCGCGAACTAGCCGGTCGGAAATGCGCGGCAGTTGCGCCAATTCTTCCAGCTCACAATCCGGCGCGCGGGCCGCGCCATAGGTGGCCAGGAAGGCGCGCGCGATGCTCCATCGGGCATGAACACGCTCGACCAATTCGACCGTGTCGCCAGACCTGGCTGTTCCCGGTTCGAGCACGCGATAGAACCATCCCGTTCGCGCTGCGGCGACCAGCGATTTCACGATTCCACGCGCCTGCAGGTGCTGTTCGATCGTCGAGCAGGGCTGCCGGGGCTGGGTGATCTCGACGAGTGCGCTGCCGAGCCGAAAACGGTCCCCGATGCAGACGTCATGCTCGCTCACACCCGAGGTCGCGACGTTTTCGCCCATACTGCCATAGCTGCCAAGGCGGGGAAGGGGGCCGAAATGATGCCGCAACCAGTCGTAGGTTTCGTGCGGAAAGTGATGCAGCGCCATCGCCGGATAGCCATGATGCAGACGGTCGACCTGTTCGTCTGCCTCGATACCGTTTTCGGCAATCTGCACCGCTCCGGACAGGGGAGCCTTGGCAATACCGCTGCGTTTGCCATTTGGCATGGGCTTGCCAGCACCGGCACACAGGGCACTGAGTGTTATGCGCATGAAGATTTGCGGACTGTCAGGGCGATCCAGTCCCTCTGGGTCCCATCAGCGGCTTTGCCAGGATAGCTGACGGTGGTCTCGACGTCGAAACCTGCTGACAGATAAGTGTCTTGCAACCAGTCTGGCGACGGGAAATTGTGCAAGCGGCCGAGCAGATCGCGACCCTCTCCATCGCCCATTTTGTAGCTGGCAAAGTGCCAGCCTCCAGGCTTGAGAGCGCGGTTTATTGAACCGAGGATATCAGGCAGGTCGGCCTGCGCAGCGTGGAGCAGGCAGGCATGCGCCCACACCGCATCATATTGGTTTTCGGCGTCGAGCTGCTCGAACAGCATCACGCGTGCGTCAACGTCAAAGCGTTCGTTGGCCTTGGCAACCATCGCCGCCACGCCGTCGGTCGCATCGAGGTCGAAGCCTCGCTCGAGAATGCGCGCTGAATCGCGGCCGCCGCCGCAGCCGAGTTCGAGCACTTTCGCGCCAGGTTCCAGCCGATCGAGAAATGGATCGAGCCGCGCGCTCGGCCCCTGTCCGAAGCTCAGCGTGTAATGCGGCGCTTGCTGCTGGTAAAAGCGGATTGTCGCAAGATCGGCACTCAATCGGGTCAGTCCTTCCAAGCAGCGGCAATCCGACGCCGCCGTGCGCCTCTTCGCGACTAGACCGCGTTGGCCTCGGCCTCGGCTGCTTCGCGATCACGTTCGGCGCGGGTTTTCTTGTGAGCCGCTGTCTTCAACTGACCGCAGGCAGCGTCGATGTCGCGCCCGCGCGGCGTGCGGACTGGCGCACTGATGCCGCCTTCGAAGACGATGTTGGAAAAGCGCCTGATACGGTCCGGTGTCGAGCACTCGTAAACCGCGCCCGGCCAGGGGTTGAACGGGATCAGGTTCACCTTGGCCGGGAGGTTATATTCCTTCAGCAGGCGGACAAGTTCATGTGCATCCTCGTCGCTGTCGTTCTTGTCCTTGAGCATGACGTACTCGAAGGTAATGCGACGGGCGTTGCTTGCACCGGGATAGTCGGCACAAGCCTGCAGCAATTCCTCGATGCCAAACTTCTTGTTGATCGGCACGATCTCGTCGCGCACTTCCTTGGTCACGGCATGCAGGCTGACCGCCAGATTGACCCCGATTTCCTCACCGCAGCGTGCCATCATCGGCACCACGCCGCTGGTCGACAGCGTGATCCTGCGCCGCGACAGGGCCAGACCTTCGCCATCCATCACCAGACGCAAGGCATCGCGGACGTGATCGAAATTATACAGCGGCTCTCCCATGCCCATCATCACTATATTGGTCAGCAAGCGTCCGTCAGCGGAGTAATGGCCCACGTCCTCGCCATCGTCGAGCCCGTCCATCCGGCCCTTGGGCCATTCACCCAGCGCATCGCGAGCCAGCATGACCTGGCCGACGATCTCGCCAGGGGTAAGGTTGCGGACCAGCCGCATGGTCCCGGTGTGGCAGAAACGGCAGTTGAGCGTGCAACCGACCTGGCTCGAAACGCATAATGTGCCGCGATCGGCGTCGGGGATGAAAACCATCTCGAAATCGTGGCCATCATCGGTCTGCAGCAGCCATTTGCGGGTGCCGTCGGAAGAATGCTGTGCCTCAATGATGTTTGGCCGTCCGACCACAAAGCGTTCGGAGAGCCACGGACGCATGGTTTTGGCAATGTCGGTCATCGCGTCGAAATCGGTCACGCCGCGGTGATAGAGCCAGTGGTAGACCTGTTTGCTGCGCAGCTTGGCCTGGCGTGCATCCAGCCCGGCCTGTTCGAACAACTCGCAAATGCGAGGCCGGGGCAGTCCGAGCAGATCGATGCGGCCGTCGGTGCGCGGAGTGATCTCGCGTGCAACGGGAACGGGATCCACCTGTCCGGGGATCGACATGAGAGGCGTTTCGGTCATGGAGACGGCGCATATAGGGGCTTCCGGACGCGGAATCCAGCGAGCGCTGAAGGCGGACGAAGGGGTGACGTCATGACGTCGGCCACGGTTCCAGATTTTCATCGTAATCCCCACTCGCTTCGTCGCAACATTGTTACTCAAAAGTAACAGTTTATTGTTGTGTCAGGTTCATGAAACAAGTCGGCTGGCCACCCATTGAAGGGGTCTACGCAGGGCAACAGCCCGCGTCGAAACCGAAAAATGGAGTTTATAATGAACAAGACAGTCGCAACTCTCCTCGCAGGAACCATGATCGCTGCCACCAGCCCGGCATTTGCTCAGACGGTCGAGAATGAATCACCCTTCACCGGGGCCCGTGCCCAGGCTGTCGGCGGCTACGATTCGCTCAAGGCCGGCAGCAGCGTCGATGATGACGGCAATGACAATAATGACCAGTCGGCCGAAGGCGCGGTCTATGGGGCAGCAATCGGCTATGACGTCGATCTCGGCGCAGTGGTGATCGGCCCGGTAGCAGAGTTTTCCTGGTCAAGTGCCAACACCGAATTCAACAACGGTGATTTCGAAGGCTTCGGCTTTGGCAATGTCGATGCCGGCCGTGACCTTTATCTCGGTGCCCGGATTGGTGCCAAGGTCGGCGACCGGGCGCTCGCCTACGTCAAGGGCGGCTACACCAATGCCAAGCTTGATATTCGTTCCAACGACGGCACGCGTGAATTCAACTCGGATTATGACCTCGATGGCTATCGTGTCGGTGGCGGCGTGGAATATGCGATCAACCAGAACATGTTTGTGAACGCCGAATACCGCTACTCGAATTACTCCGAGGCCGAAGTCGATTTCGACGGCACGCTGCCCGACAGCGACCGTTTCAATGTCGACCTCGACCGGCACCAGGTGACGGTCGGTCTCGGCGTGCGGTTCTGATCGCACCAGCCTTGACGAAAATGCGAACGGCCGGGAGCAATCCCGGCCGTTTTCGTATGCGCAGATTGGTTAACCTAGCGGCGCGCGCAACCTATCGTGGCGGCATCCATCGCGGTGGCGGCGCCTGATAAATTGTAGCGATCGGAAAAGCGGCGCCCGCGCTTGTCCGACGCCGAAATGACCATGCGGGTTCCGGAGCGTATAGCGGCGACTATGGCAGCATCCATCGTCCTGTCTCGCGCCCATGCATCTCCACCACCACCTGCCAGTTCGAACACGCGGTCACCGACAACCAGACGGATGTTCCGGTCAGCGGCAATCTCGCGCGAAAGGCGGAAATGCACTTGTCCGCGAACATTGCGTTGCGGCCAGGTGCCGATGGCGGCGAAAGGTGCATAGTCGCGGCTGAGGCGGCTTGGGGCAGGCTTGGCAATGGCATAGCAACGCGGCGTTTGGGGATCGCGAAACGCGCCCCAATCCTCGAAAATACCAAGTGAATCCTTCGCCCCAGCGGGTATCGCCGATACCAGCAGGCCAAGGGCGCAAAGACGGGCGAGGTTGCTAGTCATAGGCGATCTGCATGATCTCCCATTCCTTTGCTCCCGAGGGAAGGGCAACGAGCCGCAAATCCCCAACCTGTGCGCCTCTCAAAGCCTGCGCCATCGGGCTCGACCAGCCGATCCGTCCACAACCGGCCTCCTGCTCGTCGTCCCCCACGAGTGTTACCGTCTTGCGAGCATCATCCTCGTCCGCGAGCGTGACGCAAGCACCGAAAAAGACGCGCGAGCGATCCCGTTGTTCGGCCGGGTCGACGACGCGGGCATTCTTCATTCGCCGCGCCAAATGGCCCAGTTCGCGGTCGATTTCGCGCATGCGCTTGCGACCGTAGATATAGTCGCCGTTCTCGCTACGATCGCCATTACCGGCGGCCCAGCTGACAATCTCCACGATCTCGGGCCGTTCTGTGCCCAGCAAATGGTCATAACGCGCCTTCATTGCGGCGTAGCCGGCCGGGGTAATCGGATAGGAGGGCGTGGTCATGGTTCAGCGCGGCAGATAATGCCTGACATCGCGTTGGTACGGGGCTGAACGATCAGGATGCATATTGGCATAGGTCACCGCGTTCCCGATTACCCGCATAACATAATAGCGGGTTTCGAAATTAGCCGGTATCTTCTCGATCCACTCCGCCCATTCGACGCCGCCATAGCGCGGATCACCATTCAGGCGCAGCCACTCGTTCACTCGGCCCGGTCCGGCATTATAGGCCGCGATGGCCAGCGGATAGGCTCCGCTATAGCGGTCCATCAATCTCGCGAAATGTGCGTCGCCCAAGCGGATATTATAGGCTGGGCTGGCAGTCAGGTCGGCATGCAGGTAGTTAACCCCTACCTTGCCAGCCTCTTCTCGCGCGGTCCCCGGCATCAACTGCATCATTCCGCGAGCACCGGCATGGCTGACACGGTTGCGGTCGAACTCGCTTTCCTGCCGGGCGATGGCGTGAACCATCGTCCAGTTGGCGCCGGGATGGGTGGCTACCGTCGGGAAACCGAGCCGCTCGAACCCCTTGAACCCGTGTTCGCCGGCCGTCATTCCTGCGACCACAGCCATCTCTTCCAGCCCGGTATCGCGGGCCAATTGCGCTACAAGCGCCATTTCGGCTGGCGTATCGGCCTTGTCCGAAATCGCGGAGAAGAACGCCCGTTCAGTGCGCCAATCCTTACGATTACGAGCCAGTTCACGGATGGCGAGGGTCAGGGGATCGATGTCGAACGCGGCTTTCTCGGCAGCGCTCGGCAAGTTGAGTGGGATCTCCGCGAAAGCAGGCATCGGCTGGCCAAGTTCGGCCAGCGCCAGCTGCCCGTAATAATAATCCGGATGTTCCGCCGCGAGATTCCAGTAGCGTTCCGCTTCCGCGCGGTCGCCAGCGCGTGCCGCCGCACGGCCAGCCCAGAAGAAGCCCTTGGAGCGGGTCAATGGAGTCCGTGCCGAGGTACCATATCGATAGAACAGCGGCGCGGCCGAGCGGCCATCGCCCAAATTCCACAGCGCGCTGGTGCCGCCCAGCCACATCAGGTCGGTAAAGGTATCGCGTAGTCGGAACGAGCCAGCCGAAATATCGGTGCCGGGAGCGAACAGGTCGTCGACCTTCGAAGCGATCTGCACGGCCTGTCCGGAACTTGCGCCTTTCGCCGCTTGCAGCGAGAGCGCGACATAATCCTCCGCCAGATACGGCAGGCCGACAAATTGCGGGCGGTACGCCAACAGGCTGATCGCCGCCGGCATATTGCCGCTGCGCAAATGGTGCTGCGCCAGGTTGTAGACATAACCCGGATCGGTCATCGCGTCGGCCGGAGTGGAAATGCCCGCACTGGCCGGCAGCGTGCCGCCGGTCAGGGCCAGGCGTGCCTGGTAAAGGGGCCGATTTGCCGGCGAGATATTGTTGACGATCCGCACCGCCGCCGCCGTATCGCCCTGCCATAGCAGCGCGTTCATCCGGGCGTCGTAATCCTCGGGCTGGAAGCGAGCGCCGAACAGGCCGATCATATAGGCTTCAGACGTGCTCGCCATGGAGCCGCCGCGCCAAGCCTCGCGAGCAACCGAAAAGGCGTCGCCCCGGCCCAGCGAAGCCAGCGCCAAGGCATAGCGGGCCCGGGCGCTGTTGCTGAGCGGCGGATGCTTGTCGAAAAAGGCTACCATGCGCGCAGCATCAACAGGTTCGCTGTCGAGCGCCTTCTCGGCTCGGGCGCGCAGCAAGGCGGCCTTTGGGAAATCCGGGTAGGCTAGAACAAAACCCGCATAGGCATTGAAGCCGGCCTCGCGGGTGTTTGCCGCAGTCAAATATTCCCACCGATCGATCGCGCGCGCCGTCTGGTTGGGCTGGCTCGCCACCATGCTCGCGCGGGCATTATCCCAGGCCCCCGTTTCCTGTGCCATGGCCGGGGGGGCGATGGAGGTCGTTGCGAGGAGGGCGAGGACGAGAAAGGGGGTGCGGGTCATGCTGGACATACTGCCCAAGGTCTCCTTATCAGGCACTGAACGAAACAAGTGCCATGTCTGGCATATCTGATTACGCGTTTTGAAGTGGTCACGAAAGGATCAATGACAATGTTTTCGGGCTCCATTCCCGCTCTGGTGACCCCTTTTCGCGATGGTACGTTTGACGAGGCTGCTTTCCGCCGCCTGGTCGACTGGCAGATCGAATGCGGATCGACTGCGCTGGTGCCATGTGGAACCACGGGTGAAGCCTCGACGCTTTCCAATGCCGAGCACCACCGGGTTATCGAAATCTGCATCGAGCAGGCAGCCGGCCGCGTTCCCGTTATTGCGGGCTGCGGCAGCAATGATACCAAAAACGCGCTGCTGCACATGCAGTTTTCAAAGAAGGCAGGCGCAGCGGCGGGCCTGTGTGTTGCACCTTATTACAACAAGCCGAGCCAGGCCGGGTTGATCGCCCATTTCAGCCACCTGGCCGAAAACAGCGACCTGCTCATCGTGCTTTACAATGTGCCGGGCCGGACTGTGACAGACATCGAGCCTGAGACCACGGTCGAACTGGCCAATCGCTTCCCCGACCGGATCGTGGCAATCAAGGACGCGAGCGAGGATCTCAGCCGAGTGGCCGATCACCGCATGGGTATCGGCCGCGATTTCTGCCAGCTTTCGGGCAATGACGAGCTGGCTCTGCCTTTCAACGCTGCCGGCGGGAAGGGCTGTATCTCGGTTACCGCCAATGTCGCCCCGGCGCTGTGCTGCGAATTCCAGCAAGCCTGCGCTGACAATGACCTGGTGACCGCGCGCAAGCTCAACGACAAGCTCTACCCACTGCATTACGCTATGTTCGAGGATAGCTCCCCGGCGCCGGTGAAATACGCCTTGAGCCGCGTGATGGAGGGCTTCACCGATGAAGTCCGTCTGCCGCTGACCGCATGCAGCGAACACGCGCGCAAAGCAGTCGACGCGGCGCTGGAGCATGCCGGCCTGCTTTGAACTGACATGGAAGGGGGGCAGCCGCATTGAGCGCGCAGCGAGTCGAGATTTTTCTTTGCGAGGCTGAGTTCCCGAGGCTGGAAGAAACCGTCGCACGTCATTGTCGTCGTTTCTGGCGAGAAGACGTTCCTGGTGAGAACGAGAAGCTGACCTGCCTGGTCCAGCAACGCTATACCGAGCGATTGCTCGATGACCTGGAGGAAGCGTTCTCGGCAGTTCCTGGCTTTGCCGTGATCGTATCACCGGTGGAAGCAACCATTCCCGCCCTGGAAGAAAGTGCAGCCACAGAATTGCCCGCAAACGGCGATATGCGGCCGCTTTCACCTATCGAGCGCTGGTTCAGTCGGGACCGGCTTAGCACCGATGAGCTGTACGATGATATCGAGGAAAGTCTGCGCCTGCGGCCGACCTACCTGGTCACGGTGTTGCTTTCGACCGTCATTGCCGGTCTGGGTATGCACAGTGGCCAGACCGCCGTAGTGATCGGGGCCATGGTTATCGCGCCGCTGCTTGGCCCGACCATGGGGCTAGCTATGGCTGCGACGGTAGGCGATTTCAGGCTTGGCCGGCGTGCGGCGACGACCTTGGGCATAGGGACTTTGCTCGCCGTATTTGCGGGGCTTCTGGTTGGCTGGTCAGTGTCGATCGACCCAAGCGTTTCCGAATTACGCAACCGCACGATTGTTCAACCTGCCGACATTGCGCTGGCGCTGGCGTGCGGGGCCGCCGGGGTGCTCGCTTTCAGTCGGGGGACTTCGCTCTCGCTGGTCGGCGTGATGATTGCTGTAGCATTGGTGCCACCGCTCGCTGCTTGTGGCATTTTCCTCGCCACCGGTGACATGCAACTCGCTGGCGGGGCGGCCTACCTGTATTGCATCAACCTCGTATGCGTGAATGTCGCCGGCATCGTCACTTTCCTGCTGCAAGGCCTACCGCCGAGAAGCTGGCGGATTACAGGCGGGATCTTTGCCTTGTGGGCTTTTGTGCTGGTCCTTCTCGCCGCGGCATTGGCGGGGACGCTAGAGTTCGGCATTGCTTCCTGAACCACGCTGGGCAGCCCGTCAGAGGACTTCGTCCTCGTCCATCATCGGTTCGGCAGGACCATCGGGCTCGCTCGCCAGCAAGGCTGCGGTGATGCTTTCGATATGCTGTCCGGCACGTTCGGGGTGCGCGATGCGGGCGATATGGAACAGCGCGTCGCCCTGATGGACGACAGGCAAAGTTGCATGGCCGATGATAATGCCGTCGACCGGGCTGAAGACCTCCTGCGCCTCCTCACCCAAAAGTCCGCTAACCCTGGCGAGCACATCGCCCTCGCGCACCGGATCGCCCGAGCACTTGATGAAGTCCGCGACCCCGCCGCGTGGTGATCGTACCCAGTGCGAACGGTTGGCACGTGCAGGGATATGCACTTGCGACAGCCCGTCATCAGCATCGAGCATTCCCAGATGCGCCAGCACACGTACCACCCCGCCTGAACCTATCTCTATCGACAGGGGATCGAATCGCAGAGCCTCGCCGGTCTCCATCAACAACATGTCGACCCCGCGCTCTGCCGCCAGCGCGCGCATCGAACCGGGCCGCAGCGGGCTCTCCATGATTACCGGTGGAGCAAATGCCATCGCCAGTTCGAGCAGCCGCGGGTTGCCTTCCGCCATGCGCAATTGCGGTAAATTATAGCGGTGAACCGCCGCCGAGTGGATATCGATGCCGAGCGTGCAACGCTCGATTACCTGGGTCAGGAAGACATGCGCAAATTGCGAGGCGAGTGATCCCGAGGCTGCCCCGGGGAAAGACCGGTTAAGGTCGCGCCGGTCGGGCAGGTAGCGGGTACGATTCATGAAGCCGAAGATATTGCTGACCGGGATCAGCAACACTGTTCCCGCCAGTTCCCGCGGGTTAAGTGCCTGCGCAAGACGCTGGATGATGGCGGTACCGATGATCTCGTCGCCATGAATGGCACCGCTGACGAATACTGTCGGTCCATCCTTGATACCGTGCAGGACACGCACTGCTATGGTGGAATTGAGACCGGTCGCCATGGTTGTCACTGGCAGGGTGACGTCGGCGAATGTTCCAGGTTCGACCGTTTGACCGCCGATCATGAAGGGCTGGGTGTTCATGCCGGAAAAGTGCCTTTTGCTTGATACGTACGCTTGATCTGGCTGCCTTGCCCATCAATCCCCCTCGCGGCAATCGCCATGAATTGTGGAGAGTACCAAAGCAATCAGTCCGGGGCGCTGTTTCCCATCACCAAACGCACCGATTCGACCAGCGCTTGCGGGCGAAGTGCCGGAAGCTATAGCCATAGAGAAGCTAGCCATCTTGCCGCGTAAAGTGCGCGTGATTGCAGCAGCATTGGCGCGCTTTTCGGGAAGGGCGACATGGGCCCCTTTTCCTCTAAGGTCGAAGCGCCTACATGCCAGCGACTTATGGCTCGACCCAAACCCGAAACATTCGACAAGCAGAAAACCGTCGCCGAAAATCGGCGTGCGCGGTTCGATTATGCGGTCGAGGACAAGTTCGAAGCCGGGCTCGCTTTGCAGGGCACCGAGGTCAAGGCGCTGCGCGCGGGCGAGGCAAGCATAGCCGAAAGCTATGCCGAGGTGCGCGACGGCGAGGCGTGGCTGATCAATGCCAATATCCCCGAGTTCAGCCACGGCAACCGCTTCAACCACGAGCCGCGCCGTCCGCGCAAACTGTTGCTTCACGAACGCGAGATCGAGCGGCTGGTCGGCGCTGTCGAGCGCAAGGGGATGACGCTCATTCCCCTGAGCATCTATTTCAACAAGAGCGGCCGGGCCAAGGTCGAACTGGGCCTGGCCAAGGGTCGGCAGGCGCAGGACAAGCGCGCCTATCTCAAGGAGCGTGATTGGAAGCGGGACAAGGCGCGGATCCTGCGCGACCAGGGCTGACCGGGCCCGGCCAGGTTAAAGGGCTTGCACAGCTTGTGCGATTCAGCCTCTGGCCATTTGCGCGCGTCTAGCCACGCAGGGAATTAGATTGCGGAATGATCCGCACAGGAAAAATCGCCATTGGTCGCTTGCACAGGCTCGGCGAGGTGGGCATGGCTCGGGAATAATTATGAGCGGCAACAAGACTTTTCTTGCGGACTGGTTCCGTCGCCACACGCCCACGCGTGAGGAGATGGCGCGCAACAAGTACCTTGCTCCCATCGCCCATCGTTTCCTGTCGCCCGAGTTGTGGCGCTTTACCCGCCGATCGGTTCCGCGCGGAGTAGCGCTGGGGCTGTTCTGCGCCTTCATCATCCCGCTGGGACAGATCTTTCTCGCAGCGTTCATGGCATTGCCTGCGCGGGCGAACGTGCCATTGGCGGCAACCGTCACATTTGTGACCAACCCCTTTACCATCGCTTTCTGGGCCGTGGTCGCCAATCGACTGGGGAAGCTCCTGCTCGATATCGACCGGCAGGTGGGCGGGGCGATGATCGAGGGGCAGATGCAGACCGATAGCTGGCGCACGTTTTCAGGCTTCTTCGAAGCAGCCGGGGCGACGGTGTTTGGTTTCGTGGTTCTCGCCGTGGTCAGTTCCGCAGTGGGTTATCTACTGGCAAGCTGGTGGTGGCAGCGGGTTGTGCGTCGCAAGCGTGCCAAGCGGTTGCGGTCGATGGAAGATCGTCTCGACAAGCGGCTTGGGGCCGGTCGGGGATGATCGGCGAGCCCGCGACAGGATCTGAGCACGCCATCACGCAGTTCTGGGGTGCGCTCGGTCTGGCGCTCATCGCCAGTATCGTGGCGGTATGGTTGCTGAGCGGGCTGGCCTTGGTCACGATTGCCTACGCCGGGGCGCTGGTGACACTGGTAGCGCTCGCCATTGCCGTCACCCGCGCGAAAAGCCCGGCCGATGGAGAAAAGCTGGCGCCGCCCGACTGGTCGGTGACGGTAGCGGCCATCGAACGCGCTGACATGGCGGTGGCGATTACGGACCGTGCCAATCGGCTTGTATGCGCCAGCACGCTGTATGCTGACGAATTCGGGGTCGCCAAGGCCCCACCCAATCTGGCGGTCGATGGACCTTCGCTCGAAGCCTTGACCCGGCTTGCCCGCGAGGCGTGGCGCGATGGCAGGGCGCAGGTCGATTCGATCGCCAGCGTCGACGGGGCACGGCGCTGGCAGGTTCGCGCCGAGCGGGCCGGGCGGGGCGATGATTACCTGGTCTGGCGATTACGATCACTGTCGTCCGAGCTCGCCGCGGCGAGTTACGCCGAGCAGATCGCCGGCGATTTGGGGGCGATGCTTTCCCGGGCGGGGATCGAAGCGGCGATGGTCGCTCCGGACGGCGCGATCAGGGCCGCCGGACCCGGCTTTGCCGAACGCGCGACGGGTGATCGCAAGGCCACGCTGGCCGGCCAGGACTTCGCCACTCTCCTTCGCAGCGACGAGAAAGACCGCATCTATTTCGCTCGTGAAGGCAAAGGAGGTGCGCCCAGCGCATTGATCCACGTCCCGTTGAACAATCCATCGGACCCAAGGGGTGCTGGTGCGGATGAAGCGCTATCGCTGATGTTGCTGGTCGATACCGGCAATGCCATCGGCGGTGGGGAGGAACCGGGTGTATCCAGCGCTTCTCCGCAGCTGGAGGCGCTGATCGGGGCGCTGCCGCTGGGATTGGCGATGACCGACCGCGACGGGCGTTTCCTGTTCGCCAACCTGCCGTTCCTGCGTGCAATTGGGCGCGAGGATCAGGGTCTGCCGCAATATCCCAGCGACCTGGTGGTCAAGGAAGACAAGGGCGCGGTGGCCGACAGCGTGCGACGCTATGCCAAGGGACCGGTCAACAGCGGCGACATGGCGGTGCGGTTGAAGGTGTCGCCCGAAGATCCGGTATCGCTCGGCCTTGCAGGGGTTCGCGGGTTGGGCGAGGGCGCAGTGCTGCTCAGCCTGGCTGACAGCTCGGAAGAGACCCGGCTCAAACGCCAGGTCGCGCAAGCGACCAAGATGCAGGCGGTCGGCCAGCTGGCTGGCGGCGTGGCCCATGACTTCAACAATGTGCTGACGGCGATCATCGGCTATTGCGACCTGATGCTGCTCCGCCACACGCCCGGTGACAGCGACTATGACGATATCCAGCAAATTCGCGCGAATTCGAACCGCGCCGCCAGCCTGACACGGCAGTTGCTGGCTTTCTCTCGCCAGCAGACGCTGCGGCCCGAAGTCGTGCAACTGCCCGATGTCGTGAGCGAGGTGAGCCAGTTGCTCAAGCGGCTGGTCGGCGAGCGGATTGAGTTCTCCGTCCGCCACGATCGTGACCTTGGCCCGGTGCGCGCCGACCCGCGCCAGCTCGAACAGGTCATCATCAACCTTGCCGTCAACGCCCGCGATGCGATTTTGGCATCGGGGGCAAGCAAGCGCCGGCTGACCATGGCGACGCGCCGGGTCGCCGCCAAGGACGTGCGGGCAATGGCATCGGAAATCTTGCCGGTCGGCGATTACACCGCACTCATTGTCCAGGACACCGGCGGCGGCGTTCCCGAAGACGTGCTGCCCAAGATCTTCGAGCCGTTCTTTACTACCAAGGAGCAGGGCAAGGGTACTGGCCTTGGCCTTTCGACCGTCTATGGGATTGTGAAGCAATCGGGTGGGTTCATTTTTGCCGACAATATCGCTGGCACCGATGGGCGGCCCACAGGCGCTCGCTTCACAATCTACCTGCCTGTCCACCGCGGAGAAATACCCGCGGCCGCGCGCAAAGATGAGGCGGAAGCCCCAAGCACTTGGTCCGACGGCGGACGGCTATTGCTTGTCGAGGACGAGGATATGGTACGGGCAGTCGCCGAGCGGGCGTTGACCCGCGCAGGTTACAGCGTCACCGCCTGCGCCGATGGAGAGGAAGGGTTGGCTGCGATCGCCAATGGAGGCAGTTTCGATCTGGTTGTCTCCGATGTAGTCATGCCGGGAATGGACGGACCGACGATGGCCCGCGCGATCCGCAATGTCGCGCCCGACCTCCCGTTCCTCTTCATGTCGGGCTACGCCGAGGAACAGCTGCGCAGCGATCTCGATATCGACAATATGCACTTCATCGCCAAACCTTTCAGTGTGCAGCAGATTTCGCAGAAGGTCGGAGAAGTGATGGGTCGGCGAGCACGGAAAACCTCCGAAAAATCGAGTTAACGATAAAAAATTCGTTCTCCCCTTGTTCTGCCAGAACAAACACGGTACATAGTCCAACAGTTGATAGGCGACTGAACGCTGGTGGCAACTGATGGAGGTGTGTGACATGGCTGCGGGACTCAAACTGGTAGACAAGGAAAGCAACGTGGACCGTCAGAAGGCGCTGGACGCCGCACTCGCGCAGATCGACCGCGCATTCGGCAAGGGTTCGGCGATGAAGCTGGGCTCGAAAGAGGCAATGAACGTCGAATCCATTTCGACCGGTTCGCTCGGCCTCGATATCGCGCTCGGTATCGGTGGTCTTCCCAAAGGCCGCGTGATCGAGGTTTATGGTCCGGAAAGCTCGGGCAAGACCACGCTGGCACTGCATGTGCTGGCAGAGGCGCAGAAGAATGGCGGCACAGTGGCTTTCGTCGATGCCGAACACGCGCTCGACCCGATTTACGCCAAGGCCCTTGGCGTCGATATCGACGAACTGATTATTTCGCAGCCCGATACGGGCGAGCAGGCTCTCGAGATCGTCGATACGCTGGTGCGTTCCAATGCCATCGATGTGCTGGTCGTCGACTCGGTCGCCGCGCTAGTTCCGCGGGCTGAAATCGAGGGTGAGATGGGCGACAGCCATGTCGGCCTGCAGGCTCGCTTGATGAGCCAGTCGCTGCGCAAGCTGACCGGCTCGATCAACCGGTCCAAGTGCATGGTAATCTTCATCAACCAGCTGCGCATGAAGATCGGTGTGATGTACGGTAATCCCGAAACGACCACCGGTGGCAATGCGCTCAAGTTCTATGCTTCGGTACGGCTCGATATTCGCCGCACTGGCCAGATCAAGGACCGCGACGAAGTGGTTGGTAACTCGACGCGGGTTAAAGTGGTCAAGAACAAGGTCGCTCCGCCCTTCAAGCAGGTCGAGTTCGACATCATGTATGGCGAAGGTATTTCCAAGATCGGCGAGATACTCGACCTGGGCGTGAAAGCCGGGATCGTGGAAAAATCCGGTTCGTGGTTCAGCTATGATAGCATCCGGATCGGCCAGGGCCGCGAAAACGCCAAGACCTATCTGAAGGAAAACCCTGAAGTTTGCGACAAGTTGGAAGCCGCAATTCGCGGTAAAACCGACAAGGTCGCCGAGGAGATGATGACCGGTCCTGACGCGGAGGACTAAGGAAACTCTTCTCAAGCGGGTGTCGCTGCCGAAGCGCGAATTATCCCGGCTGGCCGATTAAATCGGTCCAGTCATCCGATACCCGAGCAGACGGAAAACCGGCGCGATCTCCCCCGAGATTCGCGCCGGTTTTTCTATGGGATCTTCAGTTCTTGGCGTAGATACCCGGGCTGCCGAAAAGCAGCTCCGAGCTGCAAGTGGTTTCTTATGACCGACAATGGGTAGAACGCAGGGATGACACGATGACCGACAAGGCTGCCTGGCAAGGCGAAACCGGTACGGCCTGGGCCAAGCATTACGCGCGCACTGATCGCAGCTTCTTGGGTCTGACCGACAAATTGCTGGGCAGGGCCAGCGCGCGTAGGCTCGCCAAGGTTCTAGATATAGGCTGCGGCGCAGGTGAATTGTCGATGGCGCTCGGTCGCGGGCATCCACAAGCCAGGATCGTCGGCGTTGATGTCAGCGACGAACTGATCGAAGTAGCCAAGCGGCGCGGCAGGAACCTTTCAAACGTCGATTTCGAGACAGCCGACGCGTCCGAATGGGATCGTGCCGGTTTTGCTCCGGACCTGCTGGTGTCGCGCCACGGAGTGATGTTCTTTGACCAACCGGTTGCGGCATTTTCCCATTTTGCCGAAATCGCGTCGGCTGACGCGCGCCTCGTCTTCAGCTGTTTCCGTTCCGTCAGAGAGAACCCCTGGGCCGGGAAGGTTGCCAGTTTTTTGCCGGCTGAGGCCGCCGTTGCATCGGTGCCCGGTGCGCCGGGTCCTTTTGCCTTTGCCGATACTGAATATGTCGAACCTATCCTGTCCGAGGCAGGTTGGCGCGAAATCAATTTTGAACCTGTGGATTTCGCTTATGTCACGGGCACCGGTGAAGATCCGGTCGAGGATGCGATGGCGCATTTCAAGGTTATCGGACCTGCTGCACGACCGCTCGCAACGCTGGAAGGTGAACAAAGAGCGCGGTTCGAGGCCAGGCTGCGAGACTATCTTTCGGGTCATTCGCATTCTGGTATCGTGGCACTCCCCGCAGCAGCCTGGATTGTCACTGCTGTTCCGGCTTAGGGCATCCAGCCTAGCATCGTATTCCGCGCCGGTTTGTCACGCTCTTACGCCACTTCCCCGCTTGTCGAGCAGCGCCTGAGGCCCTAACTCGCTGCCATGCAATCGACCAACGACATCCGCCGCAGTTTTCTCGACTATTTTGCCGGTCACGGGCACGCCGAAATATCTTCGGCGCCGTTGGTGCCGTATAACGATCCCAGCCTGATGTTCGTCAATGCGGGCATGGTACCGTTCAAGAACGTGTTTACCGGTCTTGAAGCCGCGCCAGCGCCAACCGCAACGAGCGCCCAGAAATGCGTCCGTGCTGGCGGCAAGCACAATGATCTCGATAATGTCGGTTACACTGCACGGCATCACACCTTCTTCGAGATGCTCGGCAATTTCTCTTTCGGTGACTATTTCAAGGAACAGGCGATCGTCCACGCGTGGGCGCTGCTGACGAAGGAATGGGGCATCGATCCAGCCAGGCTCACTGCGACTGTCTACCATACCGACGACGAGGCGTTTTCTCTCTGGCAGAAAATCGCCGGCCTGCCGGAAGAGCGGATCATCCGGATTGCCACCAAGGACAATTTTTGGGCCATGGGCGACGACGGGCCGTGTGGGCCGTGTTCGGAAATTTTCTACGATCACGGCGAGCAGATCCCCGGTGGCCTTCCTGGCTCACCGGACGAGGACGGAGACCGTTTTGTTGAGATCTGGAACCTCGTGTTCATGCAGCACGAGCAGTCTGGTGGCGAAATAAGCGGTGACCTGCCGAACAAGAACATCGATACCGGGATGGGGCTAGAGCGCATCGCCGCAGTCATGCAGGGCGTTCACAACAATTACGACACTGACACTTTCAAAGCTCTTATTTCCGTGTCCGAGGGGCTGGTTGGAGAAAAAGCTGAAGGGGCCACGCAGGCAAGCCACCGGGTAATCGCCGACCACCTGCGTTCGACCAGTTTTCTTATTGCGGACGGCGTACTGCCCTCCAACGAGGGGCGAGGCTACGTTTTGCGCCGTATCATGCGCCGCGCCATGCGCCATGCGCACCTGCTCGGCGCGGACGATCCGTTGATGCATCGCCTCGTGCCGGCGCTGGTCGCCGAGATGGGACAGGCCTATCCCGAATTGAACCGCGGCCAGGTGCTGATCGAGGAAACGCTCGAACGCGAGGAAACACGGTTCCGCCAGACATTGGACAAGGGCTTGAAGCTGCTCGACGATGCGACGAGCGACATGCACGAAGGCGATACGCTCGACGGCGCGACCGCGTTCAAGCTCTATGACACTTTTGGCTTTCCTTACGATCTGACCGAGGATGCGCTGCGTTCACGGGGGATCGCGGTTGACGAAGAAGGTTTCACATCAGCGATGCAGCAGCAGAAAGCTGCCGCCCGCGCGGCGTGGAAGGGGTCTGGCCAGGCTGCCGATAGCGAAGTCTGGTTCGACATCGCCGAACGCGAGGGAGCGACCGAGTTCACCGGCTACACCGCCACCAGCGGCGAAGGCCGTGTGGTCGCGCTCGTGAAGGACGGCGCGGAGGTCCAATCAGCCAAGGCTGGCGACGACGTTCTGATCGTAACAAACCAGACGCCGTTCTATGGCGAAAGCGGCGGGCAAACCGGCGACTGCGGCACCTTGTCCACTCCGGCTGGCTTGAACGCGCTGGTCACCGACACCGGCAAGCCACTCGGCCGGTTGCATACCCATGCGACGAAAATCGAGGCCGGAACGCTCAAAACGGGTGACACGGTGCATCTCGAAGTCGATGCCGAACGGCGCGACCGCATTCGCGCCAACCATTCTGCGACCCACCTGGCTCACGCCGCCTTGCGCAATCGGCTCGGCGGCCATGTAACGCAGAAGGGGTCGCTTGTGGCCGAGGACCGCTTGCGGTTCGATTTCTCGCACCCCAAGCCGCTCGACCCGGAGGACATCGCCGCTATCGAAGCGGAGGTAAACGCTGAGATCCGTTTCAACGAGGCTGTATCGACGCGCCTGATGTCCCCCGACGACGCTGTCGAGGCCGGGGCGCTCGCTCTGTTCGGCGAGAAGTATGGCGAGGAAGTTAGGGTCCTCTCAATGGGGCGCTCCTCGAATGACGGCAAGACCTACTCGGTCGAGCTATGCGGCGGCACTCATGTCCGCGCGACGGGCGATATCCAGCTGTTCCGCATCATCAGCGAGAGTGCAGTGAGCTCCGGTGTGCGGCGTATTGAGGCACTCACGGGTGACGCTGCACGGCAATGGTTGGTCAGACGCGAGGAAGCGCTGAAAACGGCTGCCAGCGCATTGCGCACCCAACCCGAAGAGGTAGCCGAGCGGGTCTCCGCGCTCCTCGACGAACGCAAAGCGCTCGAACGGGAACTGGCCGAGACAAAGAAACAACTGGCCTTGGGCGGCGGACATGCAAGTACCGGGCCGCAGGATGAAACCATCGGCGGCGTCACTTTTTCCGGGCAGGTTATCGAGGGGCTCAACCCCAAGGATCTGCGCGGCCTTCTCGACGAGGCCAAGCAGCGCATTGGTTCAGGCGTGGCCGCTATCTGCGCAGTGAATGACGGCAAGGCTGCATTCGCCGCCGCCGTAACCGACGATATGACCGACCGTATCGATGCCGTGCAGCTGGTTCGCGTTGCCGTCGAGGCGCTCGGCGGTAAGGGCGGTGGTGGCCGCCCCGATATGGCCCAGGGTGGCGGTCCCGATGGTGGCAAGGCCGAGGACGCGCTCGACGCGGTACGTGCCAAGCTGGCGTCGGTGGACGCTTAGGCGACCTTCTGCCTGATTCACGTTTCGAGTCAGGCGCTAGGCGTGGACTTGGTCTGCCCACTGCTGCCGCGCGGGACATCGTTTCCGCCAGTATCGCCCGGTTTTTCGCGATGCTGGTTGGTCGGGTTTGTATCTTTCAAAGGACCCTTGACGTTTTGCGGCTTGAATTTTTCGTCATTAGGTGTCGGCTTGGTCGGGTCTGACATTTTTCTCTCCTTTTCCCAACCAATGCGCGAGCGGTGAAAAAGGTTCGACTATTTTTAAGCCTGGATCGTGCTGGACCGCAATTTCGGCTTTTCAGCTAAGTCCGCATCTCTCTGAATTTGCTCGCGGAATTCATCGCGCTTAGCATGGATCGAAGCAATGACCGGCCCCATCGGAACACCGATATCGCCTAGGACCGCTTCGGATAGCTGGAGCGAACTTTCGAGCGTTTCGGGCACAGCATGGCTGGCGCCAGCGCGGTAGAGATCGGCGGCGTGCTGGCTGTCGCGGGCGCGCCCTACGATGAGTAGCTCAGGATTGTCTTTGCGTAGCTTGGCGATCAGGCGTTCCGAGAGAACGGGTTCGTCCATGGTGAGGACTACGGCCAGGGCATTCTCAATGCCGAGGTTGTCGAGGACATCGCCGCGCGCTGCATCGCCGAAGATCGCGCGATAGCCGCGTTTGCGGGCAGCGGAGATCAGGTCGGCATCACTGTCGATGGCGACATAGGGGCGGTCGTGCGCTTTTAACATGTCGGCGACCAGCATTCCGACGCGTCCAATCCCGATGATGATCACCCGCGGTTCGTTCGTATCCCCGTCATCGAGTTCGGGAACCGGCTCGACATGGCGACCGATTGCACGACCCAGCATGGCCAGTAGCGGGGTGACTGTGAGACCGATTGCCGTGACGATTTGCCAGAATTGCGCGGTACCGGGCTGGATCAGCATGGCTGAACCTGCCGCGGTCAACACGATCAGCGTCGTTTCGGAGGGGCTGGCCATCAAGATGCCGGTTTCAGCCGCGGTGCTGCGCCGCGCGCCCATCAGTCGCAGCAGGATCCCGGTTACCAGCGCCTTGAAAGTAAGGACCAGCAAGACTGCCGTGAGGATGGGCCATAGATTGTCCCATATGCTCACCAGGTCGATGCTCATGCCTACCGTGATCAGGAAGATCCCCAGCGCCAGGCCTTTGAAAGGCTCCATGATCGCCTCGACCTCGCCGTGATATTCGGTTTCGGCGATGAGCAAGCCGGCGATCAACGCGCCCACGATGGGCGAAAGGCCCACGACAGCCGTGGCCAGGCTGGCACCGATCACCACCAGCAACGATGCGGCAAGGAATAGCTCGGGGCTCTTGGTCCGGGCCGCTTGAGCGAACAGGCGAGGCAGGGCGATCCGGCCGATGACCAACAATGCTGCGATCACAAGTCCGCCTTGCCACAATGTGTCGACCAGGGCATCTGCCCCTTCGCTTTGCGCAAACGGAGCAAGCGCGCCGAGGATGAAGATGATCGGGACGATCATGATATCCTCGAACAGGAGCATCGACAGCGCCGCGCGTCCAACCGGCGACTTTGTGCCCGAGATCGGCAGCACGATGGCAGTCGACGAAAAGGCGAGGGCGAAACCAAGCGCCATTGCGCCGGTCCAATACTGGCCCATCATCGCCAGCACTGCCGCCAGACAGGAACCAATCACCAGCAATTCCATCGCGCCGAGGCCGAAGACAAGTCGGCGCAAGGTCCACAATCGCTTGAACGACAGTTCCAACCCAATGGCGAATAGCAGCAAGATGATGCCGAATTCGGCAAAGGGTTCCAAACCCTCGGGATCGGATATGGTTATGAGATTGAGCCACTCGTAATCATAAACCCACGCGCCGAGCCCGAACGGGCCGACCGCAATTCCGATCAGGATGAAGCCGATGACCGGCGTGATTTTGAAGCGGGTGAAGACGGGGATGACGATCCCGGCAGAGCCGAGGATCACCAAGGCATCCGACATCACGGGAGAGAAGGAAAGTTCGCCGGCCATGCGAGTCCTATAGCGCGCTTGCGGCCAAGGTCACGCCTGCCGTGCGGCGTTTTTCGCCCGATTGCAGGGACTGATAGTCAACCTCCACGCCCACCATGCGGGCCTGCTGGCGGCGAGGGTTCATTATCCTCGCCAATGCGCGGCGAAACTTGGCCGACCCGCTTGTCCCACTCGATGCGATAGAGATCGAACCGGCGATCGGCGAGATTCTGAACCGTGCCTTCTGCACGCGCCCAGCTCAGATCAGCCAGATTGACGTCGCTGATGGTCAGGGTTTCGACGTTCTCGGTCGCCTCGGCGGCGATGCCGTCACGTGCGAAGGGAAAATCGCACGGGGTCAGGATGCAGCTTTGGGCATACTGGATGTCCATATTGGCAACGTTGGGCAGATTGCCAACATTGCCGCTCATCACGACGAAACACTGGTTCTCAATGGCCCGCGCCTGGGCGCAATAACGTACCCGCATGTAGCCTTGTCGGCTGTCGGTGCAGAACGGCACGAAAATGATTCGCGCGCCTTCGTCTACCAGTCTGCGGGCGAGTTCTGGAAATTCGGAATCATAGCAGATAAGTACCCCGATCGGACCGCAGTCGGTCTGGATCGCATCAATGCTGTCTCCGCCCTTGATGTTCCACCAATAGGTCTCGTTGGGAGTAGGGTGTATCTTCTCCTGCGCATGGACCGAGCCATCACGCAGGCAGACATAGGCGACATTGTGGATATCACCGTCTTCCATCCGGGTGGGATGCGAGCCGCCGATGATGTTGATATTGAAATTGAGCGCCATCTCGCTGAGCTTGCTGCGAAGGCGCGTGGTATAACGGGTTAGCGCCTCAATCGATTCCGCCGGGTTGAGGACCTTTTCCTCGGCACTCAGCAGCATGAGCGTGAACATCTCGGGAAAGACGATGAAGTCCGCCTCGTAATCCGCTGCAACATCAACGAAATATTCGACCTGGCGCATGAATTCGTCGAAGTCGGATACTGCTCTTGCCTGCAATTGGCAGGTGGCAATGCGCACGCTTTCCACATCTCGCGGGATGCGGTGCTTGGGCGGCGCATCGCCATCGACGTAAGGATTGCGCCAGACCATCCGGACGGCATTTGCCTTGGAGGCCTTGTCTTCGGGCAGGTAGTTTTCGAGTACGCCCTCGGGTTCGAAGCCATTGGCGAGTTGGAAGCGCAGGACGGGATCGTGGATTTTCCCTTCCAGCACCATGTCGAGATAATTCTGCGGGGTCTCGGCACGGTTGTTCTTGCGCCGCGTGGCGCGAGCATAGCCAGGCATCCGGCCTGCAAAGACGATGCCGGTCAAGTCGAGCCGTTCAGCCAAGGCGCGGCGTTCCTCGTACAGGCGCCGCCCGATCCGGGTGCCCCGGGTCTTGGGATCGACGCACATTTCGTAGCCATAGAGCCAGTCACCCTTGGCATTGTGACGGCTCCCGAAGCCGTTGCCGGTCACTTCGTCCCAGCTATGATCGGAGAAAGCGACCCGCTCGCTCAGGCGCATGGAGGCGCAGTAGCCGACAAGCTTGCCGTCGAGTTTTGCCACGAAGCAGCCGTCACGATAATTATTGATCTGGCCACGAATTTCACCGTGGGTGTAGGCGGGCATGTCGTCATAGACCCGGCGCACGAGATCGGCGATTGCGCGGACATCGCTCAACTTGGCTGGACGGACCTCAAGGCGGGCCTTGCTGCGGGTTTCGGTCATGGAGTGGTGATAGCCCCCGGATTCACAAAGGGCGACCCATCTTTGCGGATGGATCGCCCTGTGTCGTCAGGAATTGAACAGCGAGCAAATTAGCTCTTGTTGCTCATTTCCTTTTCGAGATTGTTGACGATGGCTTCGAAGAACTGCTCGGTAGTGAGCCAGTTCTGGTCCGGACCGATCAGCAGAGCGAGATCCTTGGTCATCTGGCCATTCTCGACGGTTTCGATGCAGACCCGCTCGAGCGTTTCGGCAAACTGGACCACTTCAGGCGTATCATCGAACTTGCCGCGGTAGATCAGGCCCCGCGTCCAGGCGAATATGCTGGCAATCGGGTTGGTGCTGGTTGCCTTGCCCTGTTCGTGCTGGCGATAGTGGCGGGTAACAGTGCCGTGCGCGGCTTCGGCTTCCACCGTCTTGCCGTCAGGCGTCATCAGCACCGAAGTCATAAGGCCGAGCGAACCGAAGCCCTGCGCGACTGTGTCGGACTGGACGTCGCCATCGTAGTTCTTGCACGCCCATACGAATTTGCCGTTCCACTTGAGCGCGGAGGCAACCATGTCGTCGATCAAGCGATGTTCGTAAGTGATGCCAGCTTCCTTGAACTTTTCGGCAAATTCACTTTCGAAAATTTCCTCGAACAGGTCCTTGAAGCGGCCATCGTACTTCTTGAGGATAGTGTTCTTGGTCGACAGATAGACCGGCCAACCGCGATTGAGGCCGTAATTCATCGAGGCGCGGGCAAAGTCGCGGATCGAATCGTCGAGATTGTACATGGCCATGGCCACACCGGGGCTGGGGAACTCGAACACGTCGATGTCGATGTTCTTCCCATCTTCGCCTTCGAAGACCAACCGCAGTTTGCCCTTTCCGGGAATCAGCGTGTCCTTGGCGCGATACTGGTCACCAAAAGCATGGCGGCCGACCACGATCGGGTCGGTCCAGCCTGGCACCAGGCGCGGGACATTGTCGATCACGATCGGCTCGCGGAAGACGACGCCACCCAGGATGTTGCGGATAGTGCCGTTTGGGCTGACCCACATCTTCTTGAGGCCGAATTCCTCGACCCGCTGTTCGTCAGGTGTGATGGTGGCGCATTTTACGCCGACACCATATTGCTTGATGGCATTGGCTGCATCGACAGTGATCTGGTCGTCGGTCTCGTCGCGCTTCTCGATCGAGAGGTCATAATATTTCAGGTCGACGTCGAGATAGGGCAGGATCAGCCGTTCGCGGATCCATTGCCAAATGATTCTCGTCATCTCGTCGCCATCGAGTTCGACGACCGGATTCTTGACCTGGATTTTCTGCATGTCTGCCTGTTGCCTCTTGCGCGAATAATTGGAGTTGCGCGCGCTTTAGCAGAGGCACCAAACGGCGCAAGGGAAGGGCACGGGTGAGAGCTGGCGCTTGGCCTGGAGAGGATGGGGAATTCTGACCATTTCCCGAAGGATTGTCAGTCAATGATCGATCACAGGTTTTTATCAGGACCAGAAACAGAAAACCCGCCGGCAGCGGCGGGTTCCGATGGTGGGCGTAGGAAGAGTTGAACTTCCGACCCCTGCAATGTCAATACAGTGCTCTACCACTGAGCTATACGCCCACACCATCGAACTGCCGAACGCTTCTGCGTTGGCAAGGCGCGCCGTTTAGCGAGGCGCCCCTCGCTTCGCAAGGCCTAAACCGCAGCCTGTTCGCGATCTTCGAAAACGCGTTCGACTTCCAGCACGAGGTCACGCAGGTGGAATGGTTTCGACAGCACCTTGGCCTGCGGTTGGTCGCGGCTTGCCTTGAGCGAAACCGCTGCGAACCCCGTGATGAACATTACCTTGGTGCGCGGGCTGATCTCGTTGCAACGCTGGGCCAGTTCGATCCCGTCCATCTCCGGCATCACGATATCGGAAAGCAACAGGTCGAAGTCATGCTTGGCCAGTTCGGGAAGGGCGGCGGTTCCACGATCGACCGCGATCACCTCATAACCGGCATTCTCCAAGGCGCGGCTGAGATAGCTGCGCATGGCTTCTTCGTCTTCGGCCAGCAGGATGCGGCGGGGAGGAACTTGGTCTTGCATAAGCCGGTCCTATAGCGCCAATCGCTTAAGAAATCTTTCGCCCATTCGAATCCGACCTGCTTTGACACAGACCGAATTTCACGCCAGCACAGAGGCATGGCACGGGACAACAGCAATCGCGATAACGACGCAGTAAACGCTGTTAATATGACTGGTGGGGGCAGGATTCCCGGAACTGACGAGGCAGCCTTCGGCTCTCGGGGTCTCGACAGGCCCGAGATCCCCGTGCTCATCGCCGCGCCACATGGGGGGCGACGCTATCCCGCCTCGCTGGTGGAGCGGATGCGCGAGTCCGAATTTGCCATGCTGCGGCTGGAAGATCGCCTGATCGACGAACTCGCGACTAGCATCGCGCAGGAGACTGGGGCGCCCCTGATAGTGGCCCACGCCCCGCGTGCCATGCTCGATCTAAACCGCGCGGACGACGACATGGATTGGTCGATGGTGGCGGATGGCCCGGTCGGTAGCGCAAATCATTCGCGAGCCAACCGGCGGGCGAAGAGCGGTCTCGGCCTGATCCCGCGCCGTCTCAACGGGCTTGGTGAAATCTGGCGCCAGCGCCACAACCAGGCCGAGGTCGATGAACGCATCGCCCTTATCCACGAACCCTATCACGCTGAAATCACTCGTTCCCTGACGACGATTCGCCGCCGCTGGGGAGCAGCCTTGTTGCTGGACCTGCATTCGATGCCGCCGCTCAGGAAGCGTCACCCGGACGAGCAACCGGCGGATTTCGTCATTGGCGATCGCTTCGGTGCATCAAGCGACGGGATGCTCTCGGCCACTGCTTTGCGCTATTTCGCCCGAAGCGATCGCCGCGCCGCGCATAATCGTCCCTATGCCGGGGGCTATGTGCTCGACCGTCACGGCCGGCCGGCGCTGGGCATTCACGCCATGCAGTTGGAGGTGTGCCGCTCGCTTTATCTTGATGCACGGTTCGAGAAGACGAGCGCCCGGATGCCCATGCTCGTGCGCTTGCTATCGGGTTTGGTGCGCGAACTGGCCGACGAGATACTCTCGCTGGGGCGGACCGACCTCTCTCAGGCGGCCGAATAAACTCTTCAGCCAAAAGAAAAAACCACCTCGCGCCGAAGCACGAGGTGGCCAAGTTCAGGGAGGTGTGCATCATGTGCACAGCCAGGCCGATAATGAGGGGGGGACGGCCTGGCGTCCCCAATGTGTGACGATGTTCGGTGATTTCAAGACGTAACCCGCCCTGAAATCATCGACAATGCGCGGTCAGACGGCGGCGTCTTCTACAGGTTCCGGAACACGGCCCTGCGAAACTTGACGCGAAAAGATATTGCGCATCAGGTCGAGCGAGAACAGATGCGCGAAGATAAGCGCCATCAGGCCGTTCTTGTTCCACTGTTCCAGCTTCTCGGCCGAAACTTCCTGCAGCTTCTCCTGATTGACCATCTGGAAGCCGCGATAAACGTATGGCTTGCCCGGAAACTCGGTCCGTTCGATCGAGATTTCTCCGTCCATCAGCAGGCCCTCAGCCTTGATCTGATCGACGAACGCCTTGGTGCGGAGGCCGGCTTCTTCAAACTTCTCGCAGAAATCGAGCACGTTCTTGGTCGCTTGGGTGGTCGATCCGTCGTCACCGAAAAGCGGCTCGCCTTCGTCGAATTCACCCACTGTGCCCGCTGTCGGGTCGAAACACAGCGACAGATCGTCGCTGTCCTGGTTCAGCTTGGCGAGTAGGAAGGGATAGCGGCGGATATATGCCGGCAGATAAACCGGCTCGTTGATCTTGCCGTTTTCGTCGACAAAGGTGTTCACGCCTTCGTTGAGGCCCATCAGCGCCAGCGGCAGCGGATTTTCGCCCGACGAAAAAACGATCGGGAAATCGCGCTGTGCCTGGACGAATTCATCGACCGTGAGCGGGATGGCGTGGTGCTTGCCCAGCCATTTGGCCTCATCCATCGGCCTGGTCTTGAAGTGGCTGTGATCCCGCGTGTTGAGCGGCATCAGGTCATTATAAAGAAGGGGCAGGCTGGGCTGCGGCGCGCTGGCCATGGAATTTCTCCGAAAAGCTTTGGATCGGTGCGCCGCCAGCTTGATACTGCCGCGCGCGATGCGCGGCGCTTTAGGCGGTGGTGCCTTCGGGCGCAAGGGGCACAAGCTTGCCGGGGTTCATCAGGCCTTGCGGGTCAAGCGCCTGCTTGATGCTGCGCATGATGCCTAGCGCAACCGGGTCACCTAACCGTCCCAGTTCGTCCCGCTTCATCTGGCCGATCCCGTGTTCGGCACTGATCGATCCGCCCCACTCGGTGACCAGGTCGTGCACCGCGGCGCTGATGGCCTTGCCGTCCTGCTCCTCCCACTCGCCGGGTGTGGCTTGCGGTGGGGCAAGGACGTGAAAGTGTACGTTACCATCGCCCAGGTGGCCGAAAGCAATCGCCCTTGTGCCCGGGAACTGCCGTTCAATGGCAGGAGCGGCCATCTCGACAAAGTCCGGCATTTTCTCGACCGGCACCGAGATATCATGTTGCATCGCGGGCCCGAGTGCGCGCTCGGCGGGGGAAATCGAATCGCGCAGCAGCCAGAGTTGCTCGGCTTGCGATTCGTTGGCGGCAATGGTGGCGTCGCGCAGCAGTTCGCTATCGAGTGCGTCGGCAAGGACCATCTCCGCAAGATCGGTCAGATTTTCAGCCGTCGCCCTGCTGCCAACCAGCTCTATCAGGGCGTACCAAGCGTGCGCTTCACCCAGCGGGTCGCGCGCATCTGGCAGATGGGCCAGAACTGCTTCGAGAGAATGGCGGGGCATGACTTCGAACCCTTCGAGCGCGTCTCCTGCCAGGGTTTGCGCGCGCAGCAGAAGCTGACGGGCGTGATGCAGGCTCTCGACGCCTGCCCACAGCACCACCCGGCCAGCTACCGCCGGTAACAGACGTAGCGTGGCAGCGGTAACGATGCCCAACGTGCCCTCCGACCCGATCAACAGCTGTTTGAGGTCGAAACCGCGATTATCCTTCTTGAGCGACGCGAGGCTGTTAAAAATGCTGCCATCGGGCAATACGGCCTCGATCCCCAGCACCTGCGCCCGCATTGTACCGTGCCGCAGCACCTGCGTACCGCCCGCGTCTGTCGAGATCAGGCCCCCGATCGTGGCCGATCCTTTTCCACCGAGCGTGAGAGGAAATCGCATGCGCTCCCGTTCAGCGGCTTCATGCAGGTTTTGCAG
Organism: Qipengyuania sp. CAU 1752; assembly: GCF_054482615.1. Classification (NCBI taxonomy): domain Bacteria; kingdom Pseudomonadati; phylum Pseudomonadota; class Alphaproteobacteria; order Sphingomonadales; family Erythrobacteraceae; genus Qipengyuania; species Qipengyuania sp. CAU 1752. The sequence continues at coordinate 1,284,119 of NZ_JBTLRE010000001.1, forward strand.
GATTACCCCTGCGTCGCAAACGGCCAACCCAGCTTCAGCGTCGAGGTCGCGGATGGCATTCATGCGTCTCAGCGACAGCAAGATCGCCGTCCCGCTGTCATCAGGGGTCGCCCCGCCGCACATGCCGCTGTTGCCTCCTTGGGGGACAATCGGCACGCCATGTGCAGCGCACAGCTTGACCAGCTGGCTGGCCTCGGCGGTCGATGCGGGCGAGGCCAACGCCATTGCCTGCCCGTTGTACCGCCCGCGCCAGTCGACAAGCCACGGGGCCATAACCTCTGCATCCCGGCTAAATCCACGCGGCCCGAGCAATGCCTCGGCCTGCTCGAGAAAAGATTCACGCTCCAACATGCGGCTCCTATGCCACAGCCCAACACATTGCTGCCAGAGTTGCACAGACCGGAGTTCGAATTAAGCCACCATTCAACCCCGGGCGCTATTGCAGGAGTGGCCGACGCGTGGGGGCGGCGGTCAGAACAAGGGCTCGAGGGAGGCTTTCTCTTTTCACCATGATCAACTGGGCACATATCTTTGCGCCATTGGCGCTCGCCTTGCCGCAGGCGCCGACGGCCGATGACCTGGGCGCATTTGAACGCGGTGGAGGCGATGTCTGCAGCTTGTCGGGCGCGGACCAGATCGAGATGCGGCCCGCGGCACGACCGGATCCGTGGCTCGCGTTCGAGCCCTGGCGTACCGACCGCAATCCAATGCAGACGCGGGTCGAGCAGCGTATTATCATTCGTATTTCCCCGGCCCGGCCTCGCACCAATATCTTGCCGCGACAAATGCCGCGCCGGGTAGTCGAGCAGAAAATGGGCAAGTGCATACCCCTCAGCGATATCGTTGCAGTGCAGACCGGCGGGCCTAGCAAGCTGGTTCTGTTTCTCAACGATCGCCGCATGATCAGCGCGCAATTGCCCAAGTCCTGCAGCGCGCGCGATTTCTATTCTGGATTCTATGTTGAGCCCAGTGAAGACGGCAATCTTTGCACCAAGCGCGACCGGCTGCAGTCGCGCAACGGCACCAAATGCCAGATTTCGAGCTTTGCGCGGCTGATTCCTGCCTAGCGTCACCAGGGTGATTCGCCCGAGCAATCTTGACATTTCGCGGTCTTTTGGCGAAGGGCGCGGTTCAGGGGCATGTCTTTCGCATGTCTCGTGTAAACGCGGATGCCTGCGGGCATCCCATAATCCGGACATTTGAATGACCTTTGCCGATCTCGGCCTATCTCCCGAATTGCTGAAAGCGGTTGAAGCCGCCGGCTATACCGTACCGACTCCGATCCAGGAGCAGGCGATCCCGCCAGTGCTGATGATGAAAGACATCATCGGCATCGCTCAGACCGGCACCGGCAAAACCGCCAGCTTCGTGCTGCCGATGATCGATATCATGGCCGCCGGCCGTCGCCGCGCGCTGATGCCGCGCAGCCTGATCCTCGAACCGACGCGCGAACTTGCTGCGCAGGTTGCGGAGAACTTTGAGAAATACGGCACCCACCACGACCTCAAGATGGCGCTGCTGATCGGCGGCGTGCAGATGGGCGATCAGGTCAAGGCGCTCAACGAGGGCGTCGATGTCCTGATCGCTACGCCGGGTCGTCTGATGGACCTGTTCGAGCGGGGCAAGATCCTTCTCAACGGGTGTGAACTGCTGGTCATCGATGAGGCCGACCGCATGCTCGACATGGGCTTCATCCCTGATATCGAGTTCATCTGCTCCAAGCTTCCCGAACAGCGCCAGACCATGCTGTTTTCGGCCACCATGCCGCCTCCGATCGAGAAGCTGTCCAAGAAGTTCATGAACAACCCCAAGCGGATCGAAGTGAGCCGGGCGGCGACAACCAACAAGGACATCACCGCATTCCGCGTGAATGTCGGCCAGCGCCAGAAACGCGACACGCTCGAATGGCTGCTCCAGAATGATCACGTCGAAACGGCCATCGTTTTCGCCAATCGCAAGACGACCGTTCGCGAACTTAACAAATATCTTCAGAGCCGCGGGTTTTCGAGCGGCGAGATCCACGGCGATATCGACCAGGCCACCCGCAACAAGGAACTCGAACGGTTCAAGTCTGGTGACATGAATATTCTCGTCGCCAGCGATGTTGCTGCGCGCGGGCTCGACATCAAGGGTGTCAGCCACGTCTTCAACTACGACACGCCATGGCATCCCGATGACTATGTGCACCGTATCGGCCGCACAGGCCGTGCCGGCGCCAAGGGCCGCGCCTTTACGTTCGTCGCACCCGAGGATGCCGAGGCCATCGACAATGTCGAGAAGCTGACCAAGAACAAGATCACGGTGTTCGGCAAGAGCGATGTCCGGGTCGAGATGAAGGGGCACGATGCGGAGGCCAAGCCGGGCTCGCAGTCGGGCGACGAAGAAAAGCCCAAGCGCCAACGCAAGCCTCGCGAAGAAAAATCCCGTGACGACAAGCCACGTGGCGACCGACCCAGCGAAGATGCGCCCCGCGAAAGCAGGCAGCGCGAGCGCAAGCCGCGTGAAGCTCGGCCGCGCGATGACCAGGCTTCAAACGAGGAGGCCTTCGTCGAAGACCCAAGTCCGCGTGGGGAAAAGCCAGCCAGGAAGAAAGCTAGCGCCGATTCCAAGCCGCGCGGCGCAAGTGGCAGAGGTCGCCGTGATCGCCAGGAAGCGCCGGTGGAACCGGGCGAGTGGAACGGGCCCAAGCCCGGCTTCCTCGACGTGTCATTCCGCGGGTAATCCATCGGGCATTTTAACGCTTCCCTTACCATGGACGGTCCATGGCAAGGACCATGGATGCACTTGCGACAACTACGCTTGCGCTGGGGCTGAAATTGCTCCCGATGGCCGCGGTGTTCGGCCTGCTGGCACTTGTCTGTAAACGTGAGACAATTGGCGAGGCTTTGCGGCGGTCTCGACACGAAACCGAAACCAACCTTGCGCTGATTCTCCTCAATTACGTGATCTTGGCGGCATTTTTTGCCAGTGCCGCTGCTTGGTGGGCCGAAAGTCTCGTGTTGAGCGACACGCTCGTCGCCTTCTGGCAATGGGCTAACCCGATCTTCGTCGTGGGCGTCACGCTCCTTGTCGGGGAGTTTGTTATTTACTGGCGTCACCGGATAGAGCACCTGCCGACGCTGTGGCCAGTGCACGCTGTGCATCACTCGGATGAGGCGATGACCTGGCTGGCGCTGCTGCGCAAACATCCATTGGCTTATGTCCTCGCGTTGCTTGTCGACGCCGCGCCGCTCTTGCTGCTCGGTCTGCCAGTTTGGGCAATTGCAGGCGTAGCGCTCGTTCGGGCGTTCTGGGGGCATTTCATCCACGCCGACGTTCCGTGGACGCTTGGCAAGTGGGGCCGATGGGTCATCTCGCCGGCTGCCCATCGCCTGCACCATATCGACCAACTAGAATTGTGCGGCAGCAATTATGGCGGCGTGTTGACCTTGTGGGATCATGTTTTCGGAACCTATGTCGATCCAGCGCCCTATATCCAGTGCCGTACCGGAGTTGACGGCGGCTCGCGCGGGTTCGTGGGGGAAATTGCACGGCCCTTCGAAGCTTGGGTCGGAAGCCGGGCAGTCGACGAACCGTCCGAGACAGCCGAAGCCTAGTCCGCCAGTTTCACGAAGCTGTCGATGACGCGCTTGGTGCCGCTTTTCTCGAATTCAATCTCGAGCTTGTTGCCGTCCTGGCTCATCACTGTCCCGTAGCCGAACTTATCGTGGAACACCCGCGCGCCCAGCGCGATGTCGTTGCGCGGAGTTGCCGCAAAGCTGGCGGCACTGCGGCGACTTTCCTTTACCACCAATTGCTTGGTGTCGTAGCCGCTATCCAACGCCCGCTGCCAGCCTGGGCCGCGTGTTTGAGCACGTTCAGGCTTGTCGCGCGCGACATGGGCAAAGGGATCGTCGCTCTCGCTCCAGTTCGCGCGCCACAGAGATGCCCCCCCGGTCATGGTAGTCTCTTGCTCAATCTGCTCTTCGGGTAGGTCCTCGATGAAGCGGCTGGGAATGGAGCTGGTCCACTGGCCATAGATGCGGCGATTGGCGGCATGGAGGATTGTGCATCGTCGCCGAGCCCGCGTGATGGCGACATAGGCGAGGCGCCGCTCTTCCTCGAGACTGGCGAGACCGCCTTCGTCAAGAGCACGCTGGCTGGGGAACACGCCTTCTTCCCAGCCAGGTAGGAAGACATGGTTGAACTCCAGCCCCTTGGCCGCGTGCATGGTCATGATGGTGACCTTTTCCTCGTCCTGGTTGGCATCGTTATCCATCACCAGGCTGACATGTTCGAGGAATTCGCCGAGCGTGTCGTATTCTTCCATCGCGCGGGCAAGTTCGGAAAGGTTTTCGAGCCGCCCCTTGGCCTCGGCGGTCTTCTCGTTCTCGAGCATGTCCGTATAGCCGCTATCGTCGAGCACCTGCCGCAGCAATTCTGCAGGCTCGGTCTTCTCGGCCTGTTCGCGCCAATGGAGGAACCGCCGCAAGAGCGCGCCAATCGTGTTCGAGGCGCGTGCCGGCAACTCGTCGCTATCGGCCAGTTGCAATGACGCCGCTGCCAGCGGCAGGCCGGTGCGTCGGGCATGCTGGTGCATTTTCTCGAGAGTCTTGGCTCCGAGCCCGCGCTTGGGCTGGTTGTAGATGCGCTCGAATGCGAGATCGTCCTGCGGCTGGGCGATGACCCGCAGATAGGCCAGGGCATCACGAATTTCCGCGCGTTCGTAGAACCGAAAACCGCCAATGATGCGATAATTGAGGCCAATCTGGATGAAGCGATCCTCGAATTCGCGGGTCTGGTACTGCGCACGGACCAAGATCGCGACCTCGTCGAGTGATGCACCTTCGCGTTCAAGGCGCTCTATTTCTTCGCCCACGCGGCGCGCTTCTTCCGGTCCGTCCCACACGCCGATGACGCGAACCTTCTCGCCGGCATTGACCTCGGTCCATAACGTCTTGCCGATTCGTTCGCTATTGGCGGTAATGAGCCCGGAAGCAGCGGCGAGGATATGCGGGGTAGAACGATAGTTCTGCTCAAGCTTGATCACCTTGGCGCCGGGAAAGTCTTTCTCGAAGCGCAGGATATTGGCAACCTCCGCCCCGCGCCAGGAATAGATCGACTGGTCGTCGTCCCCGACGACGCAGATGTTCTTGCGCTCCTGCGCCAGCAATCGCAGCCACAGATACTGGACCGCATTGGTATCCTGGTATTCGTCGACCAGCACATATTTGAACCGTTGTTGATATTGTTCGAGCACATCGCGATGGGCCCGGAAGATGTTGAGCACATGCAGCATCAGGTCGCCGAAATCGCAGGCATTCAGCTCCTTCAGCCGCTTCTGGTACATCTCGTAGAACTGCGCGCCCCGCCCGTTGGCATAGCTCTCGTTCTCGACCGCATCGAGGTCACCCGGGTTAAGCCCGCGGTTCTTCCAGCGGTCGATCAGCCCGGCCAGTTGGCGTGCAGGCCAACGTTTCTCGTCGAGGTCGTTCTGCTGGATGAGCTGTTTGAGCAGGCGGAGCTGATCGTCGGTGTCGATGATGGTGTAATTCGACTGCAACCCGACCAGCTCAGCGTGGCGACGAAGCATTCGCGCACAGATCGAGTGAAAGGTGCCCAGCCATGGCATGCCCTCCACGGCATCGCCGATATGTCGGCCAACACGATGGCGCATCTCGCGCGCGGCCTTGTTGGTAAAGGTGACGCACAGGATCTCGCTCGGCCAGGCTTTGCGTGTAGCGATCAGGTGCGCCAGCCGCGCAGTCAGCGCCGCGGTCTTGCCTGTGCCTGCGCCAGCCAGCATCAGCACCGGGCCTTCTGCCGTCAGCACCGCCTCGCGCTGGGGCATGTTGAGACTCTCCGCATAGGGCGGAAGATCGGTGTCGCCGGCGGCTGTCGCCAGCGGATAGATGGGGGCTGCGTCACTCATGCGATGGGTGAACAGTTAGGGAACGTTAGAGTGCGGGGCAAGGGAGGCTTTTTCGAAATTGGGAACCGAAAGCCACGTTGCTCATTGATTTGGCAACACGGAACGAACGCAAGGACGTAACGATGAAAAAGCTTATTACAGGAACGCTCGCCGCCGCCATGACTATCAGTTTCGGTGCAGCCGCAGCCTTCGCCGACGACCACATGGACTTCAAGCCCACGGAAAAGGTCGTGGTGATAGAGAAGAACGCGCAGGGCAAAGCCACCAAGGTCCGCGTCGGTAACAAGGAATACCCGGTGTGCATGAACTACGAGATGACGGATGGCTGCATCCAGCCGCGTGCAGCCGGTCTCAATTGGGGCAATTGGCCTGCTAATACATGGAATGAAAAAGCCCGATAAGGGTCGCGAATAGCCGCTCCATCCGCCTTCGGGACGGATGGAATGGCTAGGGGGCGGCGATGCTTCGGCATTGCCGCCCTTTTTCTATGCGGAAAGGTGATCGGAAAGGCGGAGCAGCGTCAATTTTCCTTTTCCGACCTTCCGCTCTGTTTCAATGTCGAGGCCTTTTACGTCGACCGCCTCATGCGCTGCGGTTTCTACCGCGATCCAGGTTTGCGACCCGATCCATCCCAGGCGCAATAGACGATCGAGAGCCACCACGCCGGCGCCGGTATCATAAGGCGGATCGGCGAGGATGAGGTCATGGGATACCTTTGCCGGGGCGAGGCTCATAACCGATCCCGCGTTGACGGTCGCCCGGGTGCGGGCATCCAGCGCAATGATGTTGGCGCGCATGGCGTCGAGCGCTGCCTTGTCGTGCTCGACAAAAAGACAATGGGCTGCGCCGCGAGACAGCGTTTCAAGACCCAGCGCGCCGGATCCTGCAAACAGATCGACGACTGATAAACCTTCGAAGCTCCCCAATCGGCTTGCGAGCATCGAGAACAAGGTTTCCCGCGTGCGATCAGCCGTAGGACGTGTCGCGTCCCCCTTGGGCGCCGTCACCTTGCGACCACGCCATTCTCCGGCAATGATTCTCATGGCTTCTTCAGCGTGCTCACGAACCGACCGAGATCGCCCTTGCGGATTTCCACTGCCTGCCCGCGGGGCAGGTCGGCCAATTCAAATGGTCCGTATGCGGTGCGCATGAGGCGGCTGACCTCTAACCCGAAGTGTTCAAGTACGCGGCGGACTTCGCGATTTTTACCCTCGGTAATGGTCATTTCGATCCACTGGTTGCGGCCGGTGCGACGCTCCATATTGGCATCGATGCGACCATAGCGCATGCCGTCGATGGTGATGCCTTCAATCAGGCTTTCGAGCTGTTCCTGCGTCACGTCGCCAAACGCGCGCGCGCGGTAGGTGCGCGGAATGCCGGAGGACGGTAGCTCCATGCGCCGCTTGAGCCCGCCGTCATTGGTCAACAGCAACAGCCCCTCGGTATTGTAGTCCAGCCGCCCGATCGGCATCACCCGCCCGACGTCCTTGGGCAGCGAATTCTTGAGCGCGTCATAAATGGTCGCACGACCCTTCGGGTCGCTTTCTGCGGTCAACAGGCCGGGCGGCTTGTTGAAAGCGAACAGGCGCGTCGGCTCGGCCTTGCCCACTGGCTTGCCGTCGACCGTTACACCGCGCAAGTGTTCGAGGAAGGTCGCGGGTGTTTCCACCTTCTTGCCATTAATCGCAATACGGCCATCGGCGATCATCCGCTCAATTTCGCGGCGGCTGGCGACGCCTGCGCGTGCCAGCAGCTTGGCGATACGGTCGCCTTCGGGCCGGTCGGGTGCGCGTTCATGTCCGGGCTTGGTCGGGGGTGTCATGCGGGTGCCCCTACACGCCGTCACGCTGCGGTGGAAGCGCGAAGCTGCGGGGCTTTCCAATCATATCCGCGGCGCTAGGGTAGCGGCGCATTGGCAAGAGGGTCGAAGAATGAGCAATTCAAAAGCGAACAAGCCGGGCTGGCGCGCGGTCGTAGCAGCTCTGAAGCAGCGCAAGACCGCCTACATGCTGTTGTTCGGCTTTGCCGCCGGACTGCCCTATGCGCTCGTGCTTGGTACGCTCTACGCTTGGTTGTCAGACAGCGGCGAAATCGACCTCGAGACGATGGGCGTGTTCTCACTAATCGGGCTTGCATACGCTTTCAAATTCCTGTGGTCGCCTGCTCTCGATCGCGTTGATATTCCGGGCATGCGGCGGTTGGGCAAGCGCAAGCAGTGGATCGTGACGGCACAGATCCTGATCGGCGCGGCGCTGGTTTCGCTCAGTTTCATTACCCCGACCAATGAGACCATCGGTATATTCAGCCTGCTGGCTGGCCTCGCGGCCTTTGCCAGCGCCACGCAGGACGTGGTGATCGATGCCTGGCGCGTCGACGTGGCCGACGAAGTTGCGACGATCGATATCCTCTCCACCGTCTACCAGATGGGTTATCGCATTGCGGCGCTGGTCGGCGGCGCGCTGGCGCTGTTCCTGGCCGAACGGACAGACTGGCCGACCGTATATCTTACAATGGGCGGACTGATGCTGGTGGTCGGTTTTGCGGGGCTGTGGGCACCCGATGCTGACGCCAAGGCGATGCGCGCACTCGAAGCAGACCGGGGCGACGATCCCTACGGCTTGCGTGTAGCTGGGCAGATCGTTCCGCGCGTGCGGACCTGGGCACTGGTCGCGGTGGGCCTGCTGTGGGGCTGGGCGCTGGTAACCGTCGGCGTGTTCATGGTGCGATCGCTGTCGAGCAATCCGGAATCGCGGCCCGATTCGGTCGAGTTCATATCGACCATGGGACCGCTGATCGTGATTGCGACCGTGGTGCTGCCTTCACTAATCGCGGCCTGGCTGGAAGTGATGCGAAACAAGGGACACCATACCATTCCGGCCCAAGTCAGTGACGATGACGAGATCCAGACGGGTCACTACACCTCACCCTATGCTGCCAGTTCGAGCGGGGCGCGGGCGATGGATCACCTCTATCGTGCGCTGGTGTTGCCGCTGACCGACCTTATCGGTCGGCTGGGCTGGGCCATGATTATCGTGATTGCGCTGGTACTGACCTATCGCATAACCGACGCGATCTGGGGCAGCTTCGCCTATCCATTTTACCTCGGCGAACTGCAATATACCAAGGACGAGGTAGCGGTTGCGTCCAAGTTCTTTGGTGTCGGCGCCTTGCTGCTCGGTTTGGCGCTTGGCGGATATTTGCTGACCGCGATCGGGCGGATGCTGACGCTGACGCTCGGCGCATTTTTCGCCGCAGCGACAAACTTGCTCTACGCCGATCTCGCGCGAGGCGGGGCGGTGGTGCAGACTGTGTCCGACGTGACCGGATTTACGTGGCTGGTTGTCCAGCTTGGCGGGGACGAGCGGCTGTCAAAATTGATGATGGCAATTGCCGGCGAGAATATCGCTGTCGGCGTCGCCGGGGCAGCCTTCGTGGCGTACCTGTCGAGCATCGTGTCCAAGGGCTACAGCGCGGTGCAATATGCGCTGCTCTCCTCGCTCACATTGCTGGTCGGCACATTGGGGCGCGGCGCGCTGGGCCAGATGATCGAGGAGCAGGGCTATTTCGACGTCTTCATAATGACCACGCTCATCGGCATGTTTGCAGTCGTCCTGTGCATCATAGAGTGGATCAGACAGGCGCGAAACGCGAGCAAGGCCGGGGTAGTCGCACCCGAGGCATCTGCGTCGCCAGCCGAATGATCAGTCCGGCAATTCGTCGTTGAGCCTGAGGACCTCGCCAGCGAGGTAAAGCGAGCCGGCGATCAACACCGGCACATCGTCTTCGGGCAGCGCGGCCAGAGCGCTCGGCACGTCAAGCGCCGAGGTCACATTTGCTCCAAAGGCGTCCGCCGTGTGGCAAGGGTGGCCGGGAACCGGCACCACGGTCAGGCTCGCAATGTTGCCTGCCAGAGGTCCGATCAGAGCACTCGGGGCCTTGTTGTCGAGCATTCCGAGGACGAGATGTACGCGCTGGCCAGCGAAATGGCGCGCTAGGATCTCTCCCGCACTGGGATTGTGGCCACCGTCCAGCCAAACCTCGCGCTTGGCCACTAGCGGGCCATCCGAGAGACGCTGCAATCGTGCTGGCCAGCGAGCGCTGCGGATTCCTTCAGCCATGGCTTCGCGCGAGATCGAAACCTGTTGCTGATGGCGTAGCATCGCCACAGCGAGGGCCGCATTGATCGCCTGGTGGGCGCCAGGAAGAGCGGGTGGGGGCAGGTCGAGTGCGCCATCGAAATCGGCATAGTGCAGACCTGCGTCATCAAGGCTCGCATGCCATTCGCGCCCGCGCATCTTGAGCGCGGTGCCGACACGCAGTGCCGCGCGCTCGATCTCGAGCGTCGGACCCGCGTCATAGTCCAGCGTAACCAGAGGCGATCCCGGTTTGGCGATGCCGGCCTTTTCGAACGCGATGCGGCTGAGGGGGTCATCGGGCGCGCCGTGCTCGGGGGCGAGCAGGAAGCGTTCGTGGTCGATCCCCAGCGCCGCGACGCCGCACGCGACTGGTTTCTTCAGCACATTGGTCGCATCGAAACGTCCGCCGAGGCCCACTTCGACAACACAGGCATCGGCTGGCGTTCGGCTGAAGGCGAGGAATGCGGCGGCGATGGTCACTTCGAAGAAGCTCGGTCCCAACCCTTCGCTGGCGTCGAGGACTTCCTTCAGCAACGCTTCCAGTTCGTCGTCTGAGACGAGCTTCCCGGCGACGCGAATACGCTCGTTATAGCGGACGAGATGCGGGCTGGTGGTGATGTGGACGCGCTTGCCGTCCGCCTCCAGCATGGCTCGCAGGAATGCGCAGACAGAGCCCTTGCCATTGGTCCCGGCGACATGGAACGCCGGCGGCAGGTGCAGATGTGGATCGCCCAGCCGCGCGAGTAGGTCGCGGATGGTATCGAGTCCCAGCCGCCCGTCGGGCACGCTCAGATCGGCCAACCGGTCCAGTTGCGCCTGGACGCCGGGATGATCGGAACGGCCGAAATCCATCGCGCTCCGCCTCCGTTCGCCTGGCGGCTAGGCCGCTACGCGCGGCTGCATGTAATCGAGCAGTTTTGCCAGTTCTTCGCGCAGGGCATGGCGATGTACCACGCGGTCGACCATACCGTGCTTGTGCAAATATTCGGCGCGCTGGAACCCCTCGGGCAGTTGCTCGCGAATCGTGTCCTGGATCACGCGCTGCCCGGCAAAACCGATCAGTGCGCCCGGTTCGGCAATATGGACGTCGCCGAGCATGGCATAGCTGGCGGTGACACCGCCCGTGGTCGGGTCGGTCAGCACCACGATATAAGGCAGCCCGGCCTCGCGCAGGCGGCGGGTCATCACGGTGGCCTTGGGCATCTGCATCAGGCTGAGAATGCCTTCCTGCATCCGCGCGCCACCTGCGGCGGTGACAACCACATAGGCGCATTTGCGGGTCAGTGCGCGCTCGGCACCGGCGCAAAATGCCGTGCCCACCGCCATGCCCATGCTGCCGCCCATGAAGTGGAAGTCCTGCACGCCGACAACTGCTGGCTGTCCATCGATCGCGCCCGAACCGACGGTGAAGGCGTCGGCATGAGGATTCTTGGCCCGCGCCTGCTTGAGCCGGTCGGGATATTTCTTCTGGTCCTTGAACTTGAGCGGGTCTTCGGTGACCTCGGGCTGCGGCAGGACTTCATAGCCCTCGTCGAGCAGCTGGCGCAGCCGTTCATCGGCGCCGATGCGGCCGTGGTGGTCGCAGCGCGGGCAGACCTTGGCGTTGTCCTCGTATTCCTTGACGAACAGCATCTCCGCGCAGGACGGGCACTTGACCCACAGATCCTTGTCGGAGGTCCGCTTGTTCGAGCCAAAGGGCAGCGAGCTTCTGACGCGTGTAAACCAGTTCATATTCGTATCCTTAGCGCGCGGAATGGACCGCGTCTGCGAGAGCCGATGTCAGCTCCCTTAGCCTGACCGGAGCGTCCTTGCCAGATTCGCCGACCAGTTCAACGAGGGCCGAACCGACCACAACGCCGTCCGCAACCCTGGCGATGGCGCTGGCCTGTTCGGGCGTGCGCACGCCGAAACCCACGGCGACGGGCAGATCGGTGGCAGCTTTGAGACGCGCGACCGCATCCTCGATGCTGGCCTGCGCGGCCTGTTGTTGCCCGGTAATCCCGGCAACCGAGACGTAATAGAGAAACCCGTCCGACCCTTCGAGGACTTGCGGCAGGCGCTTGTCGTCGGTCGTGGGGGTGGCGAGCCGGATGGGGGCGATGCCCTTGGCCCGAAGGGCGGGGCCGAGCGCTTCATCTTCTTCGGGCGGAATGTCGACGCAGATCACGCCATCGACGCCGGCATCAGCGCAACGATCTGCAAACCATTCCGGCCCACGCCGGATCATCGGATTGGCATAGCCCATCAGCACCAGCGGCACGTCGGGATGGCGCGCACGGAACGCACTCGCGATGGCAAAGACATCGGCGGTGGTCGTGCCAGCACCGAGCGAGCGGATATTGGCCTGCTGGATCGCCGGGCCATCGGCCATGGGATCGGTGAAAGGCATGCCCAGCTCAATCACATCCGCGCCGCCCTCGACGAGTGCGTCGAGATTGTCCTCGGTGTCGCCATCGCCTGCGGTAAGGAAGCAGACGAGCGCGGGATGGGGCTTGGCGAAGGCGTTGGAGAGGCGAGTCACGTGGTGACCTCTTGAAGCTGTTGGGTCACGTCATCGACACCAGGCTCATCCCAGAGGCCGTCGCGCAGAAAAAATCTCCAGCTGTTCGTGTGTTCGCCATAGGTCGAGTTTTTGAGAACAAGGTGATGGGGAATGATGGCAGCCCGAAGGATTCCGAAATTTCTCGTGAAGAGGATTCCCGCCAAATAGTCGAAGCAATCGGTATCCAACCCTCGCAATGCACTCAGTTGACGCGACGTGTTGCGCGCATAGATCCGACGAGATTTAATTTGATAACGCTTATTGGAAGCAGGGTCGATTGCATCGAACGACTTTTCCGAGTGGGCAGCCTGTTCCCATTCAAATGCTTTGCAAAATAGATACTCTGCATAGTCACCTGCGGGATTATTCGCGCTTCTGGTTATACCACGCTTGCTCAATTCGTCTCCGATATCCGCGTGATATCCGAGCAATGCCGAAGAAGACAGCCCGGCGAAATTCACATTTCCACTCCCAGCTTCTCAGCCACGGTGAAGATGTCCTTGTCACCGCGCCCGCACAGGTTTGCGAGGATGATCTGGTCGCGGTCCATTTCCTTGGCGACCTTCGCCACCGCCGCGATGGCGTGGCTTGGTTCGAGCGCAGGGATGATGCCTTCGGTGCGGCAGAGCAGTTGGAAGCCTTCGAGCGCCTCAACATCAGTAACGGCAGTGTATTCGACCCGGCCGGTGTCTTTCAGCCAGGCGTGTTCGGGGCCGATACCGGGATAGTCGAGCCCGGCGCTGATCGAGTGGCCCTCGGTGATCTGGCCGTCTTCGTCCTGCAGCAGATAGGTCTTGTTGCCGTGGAGTACACCGGGCGCACCGCCGAGCAGGCTGGCGGCATGCTGGTCGCCATCGAGGCCGTGCCCCGCCGCCTCGACGCCGAGCATCTTGACGTCCGGATTGTCGAGGAAGGGGTGGAACAGCCCCAGCGCATTGGAGCCGCCGCCGATACAGGCGACCAGCAGATCGGGCAGGCGGCCGATGCGGTCCAGCATCTGCGCGCGCGCTTCCTTGCCGATCACGCTCTGGAAATCGCGCACCAGTTCCGGATAGGGATGCGGCCCGGCGGCGGTGCCGATGATGTAGAAAGTGTCATGGACATTCGCGACCCAGTCGCGCAGCCCTTCATTCATCGCGTCCTTCAGCGTCCCGCGCCCGCTCGTGACCGGCACCACTTCGGCACCGAGCAGCTTCATGCGGAAGACATTGGGTGACTGCCGCCGCACGTCTTCTGCGCCCATGTAAATGATGCAGGGCAGGCCGAACCGCGCACAGACGGTGGCGGTGGCAACGCCGTGCTGGCCCGCGCCAGTCTCGGCAATGATGCGCGTCTTGCCCATGCGGATCGCCAGCAGGATCTGGCCGATGCAATTGTTGATCTTGTGCGCGCCGGTGTGATTCAATTCGTCGCGCTTGAACCAGACCTGCGCGCCACCCAGCGCTTCGGTTAGCCGCTCGGCGAAATAGAGCGGGCTGGGGCGGCCGACATAATGTTCGAGCAGGTCGTCGAACTGTGCCTGGAACGCCGGATCGGCCTGCGCGGCGCGATATTCGCGCTCCAGATCGAGCACCAGCGGCATCAGGGTCTCGGCGACATAGCGTCCGCCGTAATCGCCGAAATGTCCGCGTTCGTCAGGCATGTTGCGGAAGGAGTTGGGATTGCTTGTCATACAGGCCGCGCCGCTTTGCAGAAGGCAGCAATCTTGTCCACGTCCTTGATGCCGGGCGCGCTTTCGACCCCGCTCGAGGTATCGACCAGCGGCGTGTGGGTTAGCCGCATCGCCTCGGCAACATTGTCCGCCGTCAGTCCGCCTGCGAGGCCCCATGGCGTTGCGCCGCGATAATTGGCGAGCAAGTTCCAGTCGAACCGCAAGCCCATGCCGCCGGGTAGCGAACCCTTGGGCGTCTTGGCATCAAACAGCAGGAAATCGGCCGCGTCTTGATAGCGAGCGGCGCGGGTCACGTCCTCGACGCTCGCGACAGGAAGCACTTTCCACACCGGCAATCCGAACTGCGCCTTCACCTGCGATACGCGTTCGGCGCTCTCGTCGCCGTGCAACTGGATCGCATCGAGTCCGGCCGCGACTGCATTGGCCAACAGGGCATCGTCCGGATCGACAAACAGTCCGACGCGTCTGATCCGACCCTTGGCACGCGCAGCAATAGCGGCAGCGTCTTGCGCGGTCAGGGATCGGGGCGAGGGGGGGTAGAACACCAGCCCGACATGGCTCGCCCGCGCCGCAACTGCCGCGTCGAGCGCCTCGGCCCGGTCGATTCCGCAGATCTTGATATCAATCATAACGCCTGCCTCACCGCCAGCGCGGTGCTAGAGACCGTTCGCCAGGTCGAGCGTGCGCGCAATCGCCTTGCGACCTTCGGCGGGCGAGTGGCTCATGGCGATGGTCGCAGCATCGGGGAAAGCGGCGGAGAAATTGCGCACTGATCTGGCGTAGTTTTCGACGTCGGCATCGGCCAAATTGCCGAGCGATCGGGCCTTGCTGTCCTTGATCATGCAGCCCCCGAAGGCGAGGCCATGCTGAGGCAGGCCGACGGTGATGTTGTCATGCGTATGCGCGCCGCCGGGGAAGTAGATACGCAGCGGAGCGAAAGCGGTGGCCGCATCTCCAATGGCCCAGCCATCCTCTGTGAAGACGATGGCGTTCTTGGCCGGCTGGAACCCGTTCTCGGGGGCCAGCGCATTGGTCAGCGGGTGCGCCCAGGTTTCGACACCGGCCTGGTGGAGCGCGGCGATCCCGCCCATCTTGTCACGGTGAGCATGGGTGATGACGGCGGCGCGAACGGGGCGAGCCTGTACCTGCTCGGCCCAGCGCAGGATCTGTTCGGTCTGGAAGTCGGTCCAGGCGGTATCGACAAGCAGGGTGTGGTCGCCATCCACGATCAGCAGGCCGTTGGACGGGATTGGCCCGAAGCCGGGCAGGTCGAGATAGGTGGTGTGCTGCCACACGCCCGGAGCAAGCTGGGTGAACGACACCTCGCCGAAGCGGACTGCCTCGGTGCCTTCTTCCTGCTCGGCTACCGAGTTACGGATTTCACCCGGGATACAGGCGGTTAGAGCGAGAGCGGGCCAGATTGCCCCAAGTATAAACTTCACAGCGTTGCCTCTATATCGCGCGCAGCCTGCACCGGATCATCGGCGCGGCTGATCGGGCGGCCAATCACGAGCACGCTGGCCCCATCGTCGCGTGCCTGTCGCGGAGTGACCACGCGCTTCTGGTCACCCACGGCGCTGCCGGCTGGTCGCAGGCCGGGCACCACGAAGAAGCCCTTGTTCCATTGCTTGTGAACCGCGCGCACTTCCTGTCCCGAACACACGATGCCATCGAGCCCTGCGTTTTCGGCCAATTCTGCAAGCCGCATCACCTGGTCATGCGGCGAGCCAACAACCCCGATGCGGTCCAGGTCGCGCTCGTCGAGGCTGGTGAGCATGGTCACGGCGACCACCTTGGTATTTTCGCTCGCCGCCGCCTTGGCATCTTCCATCATCGCCCGGCCGCCACTGGCATGGACGGTGACGATGGCCGGTTCCAACACGTGTACAGCCTGCATTGCGCCGGCGACGGTGTTGGGGATATCGTGCAATTTCAGGTCAAGGAAAATCGGCAGGCCGCAGCGTGCGATTTCATGCACGCCATGGTGACCGTGGGCGTAGAAAAACTCCATGCCCAGCTTGACCCCGCCGATATGGGATTTGACCGTGTCGACCAGCGCCTTGCCCGATTCAAGACGGGGCAGGTCCAGCGCAAGAAAGACCGGGTTGCTCACCGAACTGTACCCTGCGGGCCAAGCGGATCGTGGTCACCTTCGTCGGCGCGCGTCATGCCGTCCGACGCTTGCGTGGCGGAGACCGGTGGAACAGCCGTGGCCGTATCGAACTCGTGTTCCTGGGCATGAGCCGCAGCGGCAGCTTCTCGTGCAGCAGCCTCGCTTGCAGCCGCGTTCGCTCGCGCGGCATTCTCGAGGCTGATGATCTTGCGCGACAAGCTCCACCGCGCGCCGCGGTGATAAATCCACATCGGCAACAGGCCAAACAGAAACGAGACGATGACCAGCGCCGGGACCTTGGTTTCGACGACCAGATTTTCCCAGATTTTGACGGTCACTTCGTTCCAGTTGAAGAAGGAAAAGAGCAGCAGCACAGCCAGAACCAGCAGCCACATGATGGTGCGCATTACCTGCAATTGTGATCTCCCCTTAACTTACCGTGATGCTAGGGCGCATGACCGGCCGCGTCCAGCGACAAGCTGTCAGCCGAACACGCGTTTGAAAATCGTATCGACCTGTTTGAAATGGTATTCGAGGTCGAAGCGTTCCTCGAGCTGTACTGGCGTAAGCGCAGACGTGACTTCCTCGTCCTGTTTCAGCAAGTCGAGCAATTTGAGCCGGCCGTCCGACTCCCACACCTTCATCGCATTGCGTTGGACCAGACGGTAGGCATCTTCGCGGCTAACGCCATTCTGGGTGAGGGCGAGCAGCACGCGCTGCGAATGGATCAGCCCGCCCATGCGGTCCATGTTGGCCTGCATCCGCTCGGGATAGATCAGCAGCTTGTCGACCACGCTGGTCAGCCGCGCGAGGGCAAAATCGAGGGTGATGCAGGCGTCCGGACCGATGAACCGCTCGACCGAGGAGTGCGAAATGTCGCGCTCGTGCCAAAGCGCCACGTTCTCCAAGGCAGGCAGGGCATAGGCTCGGATCATCCGCGCCTGGCCGGTCAGGTTCTCGGTCAGGATCGGGTTGCGCTTGTGCGGCATCGCGCTCGATCCCTTCTGGCCGGGCGCGAAATATTCCTCTGCCTCGAGCACTTCGGTGCGCTGCAGGTGGCGCACTTCCACTGCCAGCCGCTCGATCGAACCAGCGATGACGGCGAGGGTGGAGAAGAACATGGCGTGCCGGTCGCGCGGGATCACCTGGGTGCTGACAGGCTCTGGCGTCAGGCCCAGCTTGGCCGCGACATGTTCCTCGACCGCAGGATCGATATTGGCAAAGGTGCCGACGGCGCCGCTGATGGCGCAAGTGGCGATTTCCTCGCGCGCGGCGACGAGGCGTTTGCGGCAGCGGTCGAACTCGGCATAGGCCTGCGCCAGCTTCAGCCCGAAGGTGACAGGCTCTGCATGAATGCCGTGGCTGCGCCCGATAGTGGGGGTAAACTTGTGCTCCTCTGCCCGCCGCTTGATCGCCGCCAGCAGGGCATCAAGGTCGTCGAGTAGGATATCGGCCGAACGCGCGAGCTGGACAGCCAGCGTAGTGTCGAGGACATCCGAACTGGTCATGCCCTGATGCATGAAGCGCGCCTGCTCACCCACATTTTCGGCCACCCAAGTGAGGAAGGCGATGACATCGTGCTTGGTCACTGCCTCGATTGCATCGATGGCATCGACGTCGATCTTGGGATTGGTGGCCCACCAATCCCACAGCGCCTTGGCCGCACTTTGGGGGACGACGCCCAGTTCGCCCAGCTTCTCGGTCGCGTGGGCTTCGATCTCGAACCAGATGCGGTATTTGGCCTCGGGCTCCCACAAGGCAGTCATGGCGGGGCGGGCGTAGCGGGGGACCATGGGCAGGGCTCCGAAATCAGGCAAGGGAGGGTAGATGCGCGGCGGCTAAGGCGCGGGCGGCGCCAATGCAAGTGTCGGAATCGCTTTTCATTAATCTGTTCAATCGCCTCACCCGCCGACATTGCATTGGGCGGCTCGCTGGGTATGACTGACTGGAATCGAAATTTTCTTGGGGCGTCAACTACATGAACCGCTTGTTTTGCCTGGCCGCGCCGGTCGCCATCGTCGCATCTGTCGCCCAGGCCGGCGAGACCGTCCGGTTTGCCGATGCGCCCACTTGGGTCGAGCCGGTTGATCTCGACGAGGCCGTGGAAATGGGCGAGGAAATCGTCCTGTACGACAGGCAAATCCGCCTCGAGGACGGCGTGGTCACGCGCTACACCGACATTGCCTATGAAGTTCGCAATACCACGGCGTTGCAGCAGCTTGGTACACAGCAATTCGGCTGGTCCCCGGACAAGGGTGACCTGACGATTCATCGCATGGAATTGCTGCGGGATGGAAAGGTGATCGACCTTGTCGCGCAGGGACTGAAACCGGAAATCCTGCGCCGAGAACGCGAACTGGAAAAGCGCGCAGTCAATGGCGCGCTTACCGCGGCTTTCGCAATCCCTGGTATGCAGGTGGGCGATGTCTTGCGACTGACCAGTTCTACAAGTGTTCGCGACCAGGCGCTGAACAATCAGATGCAAGCTGCAGAGGGGCTGGTAGCCGAGCCGACCAAGCTCGGTTTTGGTCGTCTGCGGGTGTCGTGGCCGCAAGGGAGCGATATCTACTGGAGCAAGCTGGGCGATGTCACCACGCCCAAGGTGCAGACATCTGGCCGCGATAGCTTCGTCGAGATTGCCCTCCCGATCGCAAAACCGGCCGAGATGCCCGATGATGCGCCCAAGCGTTTCCAGGTCAATCCGACACTGCAGTTCGGCAGCTTCGCAAGCTGGGCCGATGTCGGAGCCACGCTGGCTCCGCATTTCGGCACCGAAGGCACGATCCAGACCGGCGGACCAATCGCTGCGCAAGTGAAACGGATCATGGCCGCTTCGTCCGATCCCGCCACCCGCGCCGCGATGGCGCTGACGCTGGTGCAGGACGAGATCAGCTATCTCGCCAACGGCATGGATGGCGGCAACTACCTGCCACAAAGCCCGGCGCAGACCTGGAAGCTGAAATTCGGCGACTGCAAGGCCAAGAGCCTGTTGCTGTTGGCGATGCTGCGGCAGATGGGGATCGAATCGCAGGCGGTGCTGGTCGACAGTACCTGGGGCGACGCAGTGCCGATTTCGCAGCCGATTCCCGGCGCATTCGATCACATGATCGTTCATGCGACGATCGACGGAACCGACTATTGGCTCGACGGAACCGACTCCGGCGCGCGGCTCGACAGCATGTATGAAGTGCCCAACTTCCTGTGGGCGCTGCCGGTCGTGGCCGAAGGCTCCGCGCCAATCCCGCTCGAGCAGCGGTGGCCCAAGGTCGCCGACGAAGAGGTGGCAATTACATTTGACATGACGCGCGGCGTCGATTTGCCGGTACTTTACACGGCCACGATTATGTCTCGCGGCTCCACCGGCGCTCAGCTACGCCCGATGGCAACGCAGACCGATCCCGAGGAACTGCTCGGCGCGGCCAACAAGCAGCTGCGCGATGTGATTGAAGGTGTCGTCTACGAAGCCGATTACGACTACGACGAAGTGTCTGGTGTCGCGACCCTGCGCGCGAAAGGCATGGTGTTCGATCACTTCGACATCGACCGCGGGAAAGCCACCTTTGCCATCGATTCGGCCACCACCCGGTGGACATTCAAGCCCGACCGTGCCCGTTCGGCCTGGCGTGACATCCCCTATATGGTTGGTGGTCCCCATACCCAGGAGCGCAAGGTAATTATCAAATTGCCGCAATCTGGGAAGGGCGCCCGGCTCGTAGGGACGGCTGAGCTGGATGAAGTCGCAGCGGGAACGAAGTTTTATCGTCGCGCTGGCCTCAAGGGCGATACGCTGACCCTGGTCGACAGCACATCATATGTGCCCCGGGAACTTTCGACTGACGAAATCGCGACCGGCAAGGCTGCTATCCGCAGAATTGCAAGTGGCGACCCCAAACTGATCGTCAGCGATCCCAAGCGCTCGTGGGAGATGTCGGATGCAGAAGTCGCGCGGGATATCACTCCGATCCTTGCCGGCGTCGACAGGTTGGCAGAGGTTTTTGACGACAAGGCCGAAATGGTAAATCTGCGTGGATTCATCCATCTTTTCGCCCGCGACTATACTGCAGCCGAAGCCGAGTTCGAAGTCGCGATCGATATGGAGGCGAGCGTGGAGAGCTATAGTGCGTTGTCGGCTGTGCAAGCCGTACTGGGGAAGAAGGAGCAAGCTCTTGCCAATGCGGAACGCGCCTTCGAATTGCAGGGTGACACAGAAACAGCCAAGAATTTTGCTGAATTGCTAGCCCGTTTCGACCGTGCTGACGAGGGGCTCGACCTCCTCGACAGTCTCGGCCTGACCGGGGACGATGCGGTAACGCTGATGACCCAGTGGTCGTCGCTCGCTGGCTATGCCGGGCGCGAGGAAGAGGCATGGGACCGGCTGGGGGCCATGATCGAAGATCGACCGGACAATGTCAGCCTGCTCAATGGCAAATGCTGGATGGCGGGCGCATGGAACTATAAAGTCGAGAACGCCCTCGATTTCTGCGACCGCGCAGTTTCGCTTTCCGGACAGGAGGCCTGGGTGATCGACAGCCGCGCATTGGTAAAATATCGACAGGGGCGGATCGAAGAAGCACTGGATGACTACGAGACCGTGCTCAGCAAGGAGCCCGGAACTGCCAGCAGCCTGTATATGCGGGGCCTTATACGGCTCGATCAGGGTGATCGACGCGGCAACTCCGATGTCGAACAGGCGCGGCGGATCAATCCTCAACTGGTGGCGCAATTCAGCGAATACGGACTGGCACCCGGAAAGTAGCAAGTGTGTAGCACACAGGTTTATCCGGCTTCAGATCAATCCCTTGGCACGCAGGCTGACATGGCCCTGCCGTCCGACGATGACGTGATCGTGGACCGTGATCCCCAGTAGGCGTCCGGCCTCGGCGATTCGGTTGGTGATCTGGATGTCGGCCCGGCTCGGTTCCGGATTTCCGCTGGGATGGTTGTGAACGAGGATGAGCGCGGTCGCGCCGATGTCGAGACCACGGCGGATTACCTCGCGCGGATGGATAGCTGCCTCGTCGATCGACCCGTCTCCGACATGGTGATCCTGGATCAGACGGTTTTGCGTGTTGAGGTAGAGCACCCGCACGCGCTCGACCGTCAAGTGCGCCATATCCACGGTGAGATAGTCCAGCAGCGCCTGCCAACTGCCCAGCACCGGCCGCGCCTCGACTTCATTGCGGGCCATGCGCCGCGCGGCGATGGCAACCGCCTTGAGCGCGGCGGCGCTGGCTTCGCCCATGCCTTCAACCTCCGCAAGCGACCCCGGATCGGCATTGAGCACAGCCGAAAGCGCGCCAAAACGTGCCAGCAGGCGCTTGGCAATCGGCTTGGTATCGCCCTGCCGAAATGCGGCAAACAACAGGTACTCGAGCACTTCGTAGTCGGCCAGGGCCTCGGCCCCGCCCTTGAGCAGACGATCGCGTAACCGGGCACGATGACCTGTGCCGCCATGGCTTGCTCCGACTTTCTGCCCGGCACTTCCGTTATTCGGCAAATAACCCTCCGCTTTCAGCAGCGTGCAGCAAGCATTGCCTTTGCCGGGCGGAACGCGCAAGTGGACTGAGAATGGCCGACGGCGAAGACATCATGGTAGAAGCGGCGCGTTCGAGCCCGTCGGCACGCCGGATTGCAAATTACGGCGCGTTGGCGCTGCTCGGCATCCTCGTCATCGGGGCGTTGATCCTCTGGTTTTCCCGCGAAAGAATCGCCGACGATATCATCGGCGACCAACTCGAAAAATACGACCTGACAGCATCTTACGAGATAGAGTCGATAGGCCCGGCGCGCCAGATCGTGCGCAATGTGGTGGTCGGCGACTCTGCTGATCCCGACCTCACTGTCGAGCGCGTGGTCATCAATCTGCGCTATCGCTTGGGCATGCCAGCCATTGGCCGGGTCGAGCTTGTTCGCCCCCGGCTGTATAGCAATGTCGATGAAAATGGCGCGATCAGCTTTGGCAGCCTCGACAAGGTCATCTTCGCCGAGAGCGATGAGCCTGCCGGACTGCCTGATCTCGACATTCTGCTCGACGATGGACGCGCCCGTATCGATACGCCGTGGGGCAATGTCGGGATCAAGGCCCAAGGTGAGGGCGAGCTTGATGACGGCTTTGCCGGCACCATTGCAGCAGTCGCGCCCCGTTTTGCGCGCGGAGATTGCACGCTCGAAGATGCAACACTGTACGGTTCCCTCAAGGTATCCGCAGGCAAACCGAACTTCGCCGGGCCGCTGCGGCTAGCCTCTCTCGATTGCACGGGAAGCGGGCTGGGGCTGGAGCGGGCAGCGTTCAATCTGAAGGCGGAGATCGACGCCGAACTTGATGGTTTGGAAAGCACGGTGTCGGGCAATGTGGCGCGGCTGGCGTTCGGATCTGGGAGTGCGCGCGATGCCGAATTGGCCGTGGACCTGGCAGCTCGCGACGGGCGGATCGCCGCCAGTTTCGATGCCGCGATGCAGGAAGTGTCGATGGCCGCGACGCGCCTTGCCTCGCTGCGGGTCGATGGGTCGTTGCGGTCAAACAGCGATTTGTCAGCACTGCAATCGCGCCTTTCGCTTGCAGGCGACGACTTGTCGCTTGACCCAGCCCTTTATACCCAGCTTGCCGACGCGCGCGAGGCCACGTCTGGTTCCCTGCTGGAGCCATTGTTGGCGAAATTCTCTTCTTCGCTCAAGGCGCAGGCCGAAGGCGGATCGCTGGCGGCAGACGTTACCTTGCGATCGACCGATTCAGGCCTGACGCTGGTATCGCCGCGCGCAACCTTGCGCAGCGCCCGGGGCGACGTCTTGGCCGCAGTGTCGCGGTTGCAAGTGCAAATGGGCGAAGCGCGGGTCCCCTTGATGAGCGGCAACATTGCCATTGGGGGCAGCGGGCTGCCCCAATTGCAGGGCCGAATGGAGCGCGATGGCAGCGGCCGCATGGTTTTTCGAGCGACCATGGCCCCTTACTCGGCCGGTGATAGCCGACTGGCGTTTTCTCGGCTCGAGGTTAGGCAAGCCAGCGACGGTGCGTTGCGACTTGCTGGATCGGTACAGGCCAATGGCCCGTTGCCGGGCGGCGAGGTTCGCGGGCTCGATATGCCGCTCGACGGGGTGATTTCGCCGGACGGTACCATCGCGCTCTGGGCCGAGTGCACGCAGGTCGCGTTTCAACGGCTCGCCTATGCCGATCTCGCGCTCGATGCCCAGCGTCTCACGCTTTGCCCGCCTTCGGGCCGGTCGATCTTCAGCTCTGGTCCGCAAGGAGTCCGCTTCGCAGCCGGTGCCCCGGCTCTCGACCTGTCGGGACGCCTGGGTGGTTCGTCGATTCGCCTTGCGTCGGGGCCGATCGGGGTCGCCTGGCCGGGTGTTGTGCACGCGCGCGATGTAGACGTGGTGCTTGGTACCGATGCAGCCCTGCGGCTTACGATCAGCGAATTGACGGGGAATCTCGGCAAAACGATCGGCGGCAATTTTACAGATACCGATATCCGGCTCGATGCCGTCCCGCTTGACCTGCTGGATGCGAGTGGCAGCTGGGACTACAGCGACGGCACCCTGACCATCGCGGACGGCGAATTCCGGCTCGTGGACAGGAACCCGGAAAAGCGCTTCGAACCACTGATGTCTCGGTCGGCTCGCCTTGTCCTGGCTGATGGCGAGATCACGGCCGAAGCCGCCCTCCGCGAACCGTCGAGCAATCGGCTAGTGACCGACGTAGACATCGTTCACGATCTTTCGGACGGACGCGGCCATGCCGACCTCGCCGTACCCGGAATCGTCTTTGACAGCGCTTTGCAGCCGGTCACGCTGACGCCGCTTGCTCGCGGTATCATCGCGTTGGCCGACGGCACCGTAAGCGGGGAAGGGCGGATCGACTGGAACAGCGATGGCGTGACCAGCAGCGGCCGCTTCAGCACCGATTCGCTCGATTTCGCGGCACCATTTGGACCTGTTGAGGGCACATCGGGAACGCTGGTCTTCACCGATTTGCTGGGGTTGACCACCGCACCCGACCAACAGCTGAGGGTTCGTTCGATCAATCCCGGAATCGAGGTCAACGATGGCGTGGTGACCTTTGCCATTCGCGGCGGCTCATTGTTTGACGTAAAGGGTGGCACCTGGCCGTTTCTTGGCGGAACGCTAACAATGCGGCCGATCGAACTGGATTACTCCCGACCGCAGACGCGCCAGTTTTTTTTCGATGTGAGTGGTATCGATATCGCGCTGTTCATCGAGAAACTCGAAATTCCAAATATCGCCGCAACCGGCATCTTCGACGGCGTACTTTCTGTCATGTTCGACGAGGCTGGGGATGGGTTCATCCAAGACAGCGTGCTGGTTTCCAGGCGACCCGGCGGCAATCTGGCCTATGTTGGCGAACTGACCTACGAGGATCTGGGGGCCATCGCCAATTTCGCCTTCCAGTCGCTGCGCTCGCTCGATTACGAACAAATGCGGGTCCGCGTCGAAGGGCCGCTTGCCGGCGAAGTGCTGGCCGCCTTGACGTTCGAAGGCGTTACCCAGGGGGCTGGCGCCAACAGTAATTTCATCACGCGCCGGATCGGTCGCCTGCCAATTCGCTTCAATGTCAACATTCGCGCGCCGTTCTACCAGCTGCTTACAAACCTGCGCTCGATGTACGATCCGGCATATATTACCGACCCCCGCGATCTGGGACTGCTCGATCGCAAGAAAGACGAGGGAACGCCGCCGCTCGACATGGCGCGTCCACAACCCCCCATTCAGGACCCCGAAAGCGAGGATACGCCATGACCGTGCTTGAATTGACTGGGCCCGGGCCCGGTGCGAACATGTCGCACATGAACAACGGGCGCAGAACATTTGTCGGATCGGTCTTGGCATCGATCATGCTGGGTGGGTGCATCAACGTAAACGCACCGGCTGAACCCATCGTGATAGAGCTCAACATCAATATCCGACAGGAAGTGATTTATCGTCTCGCGGAAGACGTCGAAGAGAATATCGACGAGAACGCAGACATATTCTGAAGGTATTGTGCCATGGTGAAAAATTGGATCAGCATTGCGGCCGTCGCAGCCGCCAGCGTTGCGTTGACTGTGCCGGTCACCGCCTCTGCCCAGCGTTCGCCCGAATATGCGGCTGCCCGCGCCAAGGGCCAGGTCGGCGAGAAGCCCGATGGATATCTGGGCATGGTCGGCCAGCAGAGCAGCGCGATCGACAAACTGGCTGCCGACCTGAATATCCAGCGGCGCGCCAATTACACCGCACGCGCCCAGGCGCAGAAGGTCACTTTGCAGGAATATGCGTTCGCGCAAGGCTGCGAATTGATTGTCCGCACGGTGCCCGGCGAAAAATACCAGGCTCCCGACGGCAGTTGGCAGACCCGCACGGAGGCAGACCCGATCCGCGATCCGCGCTGCCCCTAAGGGGGCGTGTTTCTGGCTTGATCTGCAAGAGCCGTTGCATTTTTATCGTCAACCGGACCGCGCTTTGGGGCGCTGTCCGGTTGACTTGTTTTTACCCCCCTTCTAAGGGGGCGGCGCCCTTGGCGGGCAGCTCTTGCCCGTGCCGCGCAGACCTTCGGAAAAGGAGCATGGCATGAGCGACGAGAAGTCCGCACGGGAACCCATTGCCGAGGATGCGCGTATCGACGCGCTCGAAGAGCGGTTGAAGGCCGCACGCGAGCGTGAAAATGGGCGCAACCGGCCGCGGGGCAGCGGTACCGATGCGAACTATCGCAGCGGCAACCGGGTGCTCGCGGACCTACTCGGCGGGCTTCTCGGAGGAACGGTGATCGGATGGGCAGTCGATGCCATTTTCGGAACCGGTCCATGGGGCCTGTTGGTGGGACTGTTCCTCGGGATAGTCGTTGCCTTCAGAAATGTTTTCCGGATGGCAAACACGCCGCCCGACGATGGCTCGTCCGACACAACGGACAAGGGCTAACGCCGGCAGCAGTTTTGCCAAGACGCGATAAGGATCTCACGTGGCCGCCGAAGAAGGCAAAGTCGACCCGATGTACCAGTTCACCGTCGAGCCGATTCTCGGTTCGGAGGGCTGGGAGATTGCCGGTCAGAACATCATGTTCACCAACAGCTCCATGTGGATGCTGGTCACCACCGTTCTGCTCGCCGTGTTCGTATGGGGCGGGATGAAGGGCGACCTGGTACCCGGGCGCTGGCAAATGATGGTCGAAAGCTTCACCGGCTTCATCGACGACATGCTGGAAGTTAATGTCGGCAAGGCGGGCAAGAAGTACGTGCCCTACATCTTCTCGCTGTTCATGTTCATTTTGTTCGGCAATCTGCTCGGCCTGCTGCCGCTCGGCGTGCTCGGTATCCACCCGTTCACCTTCACCAGCCACTTCACCATCACCGGTGTCCTGGCTGTCATAAGCTTCTCCATCGTGCTGTTGGTCGGCTTCTGGAAGCACGGCTTCCATTTCTTCAGCCTGTTCGTGCCCAGCGGCACGCCGCTGCCGATGATCCCCATTATCTTCCCGATCGAGCTGGTTAGCTTCATGGTTCGCCCGTTCAGCCTCGCGCTGCGGTTGTTCGTCGCCATGATGGCGGGCCACGTCCTCTTGAAGGTGCTGTCGAGTTTCGTGATCGATGGTATCAACGCCGGAGCAGGTTTCAGCCTGCTGGTGAGCGTGCCCAGTTTCGCCCTGATGATCGGCATTTCAGCTCTGGAAATCCTGGTTGCCGGAATCCAGGCCTATGTCTTCGCGCTGTTGACCTCGCTTTACATCAACGACGCCGAGAATCTTCACTAAGCCTTTTTGATCAACCACACAGAATTTGACGCAAGGAGTTATTATAATGGACGCAGAAGCAGCAAAGCTCATCGGTGCGGGTCTCGCAGCCATCGGTGCCGGCATGGCCGCCATCGGTGTTGGTAACGTGTTCGGCTCGTTCCTCGAAAGCGCTCTGCGCAATCCGGGTGCTGCCGACGGTCAGCAGGGCCGCCTGTTCATCGGCTTCGCCGCAGCCGAGCTTCTCGGCCTGCTGGCGTTTGTCGTTGCGATGATCCTGATCTTCGTCGCCTGATCCGAATGATCGACTTGAACCGGGCCGGCCTCGTGACGGCCCGGACAGTTTAACTTCGACAGTCTTTCCGGGACCGAATCCATGCCCCAGATAGCCCAGCTTGCCGAAACCTATTCCAGCCAGATTTTTTGGTTGCTGATCTTTTTCGGCATCACCTTTTTCGTCGTGGGCCGCGGCATGGTTCCGCGCGTGATGGCGACCGTCGGCGTGCGCGACAAGCAGATTGCAGACGATCTCGCCGCCGCCCAGGCCGCGCGTGACAAGGCTGATGCCGAGGAAGAAGCCTGGCGGGTGCGCGAGAACGAAAATCGCGCAGCAGCCCAGGCCATCGTCGGTGAGGCCAAGGCCGAAGCAGCGGCCAAGTCGGAAAAGAAAATCGCCGCGGCGCAGAAGCGTCTCGACAAGAAACTGGCCGAGGCCGAGCAGCGAATTGCCGCTGCTCGCAGTGACGCCATGACCGAAGTCGAAGCGGTCGCCGCCGAAGCTGCGCAGGACATCGTCCGTCGCCTCGCCGGCATCGAAGTGACCCGGCCGATGGCCGATCAGGCCGTCAAGGAGGCCATGACCCATGGCTAACACGCCCGAAGTTATCGCTACCGAAGCGGCTCAGGTTTCGACCAAAACCGGCATTGGTGCACCCGTTCACGTCGATCCGACCGCGTTCGGCCTGGAGCCCTACCAGTGGGTCTCTGTGGCCATGCTGGTGCTGATTCTGGTTTTTGTGTGGAAGAAGGTGCCGGCGCTTGTCACCGGCGGGCTCGACAGCAAGATCGCCGAGATCAAGGCCCAGCTCGACGAGGCCAAGACGCTTCGTGCCGAAGCTGAAAAGCTGCGCGACGAGTACAGCGCCAAGATCGCCAATGCCGAGAAGGACGCTGAGGCGATGGTTGAGAACGCCCGTCACGAAGCGGATGCCCTGCTGGCCAAAGCCGAGGCCGATAGCCAGGCACTGGTCGAACGGCGCAAGAAAATGGCCGAAGACAAGATCTCCGCTGCCGAACGCGATGCGGTTGACCAGGTACGTGCTGCTGCTGCTGCCGGTGCCGCTACGGCGAGCCGCAAGCTGATCGCTGAAAAGCACGATGCCGACGCCGACCGTGCGCTGGCCGACGAGGTCATCTCCAACCTGTAAGGCAGGCTGGATCGAGATTTACGAAGGGCGGTCCGCAGGGGCCGCCTTTTTCGTGTCAGGGCTGCAGGATAACTTTCCCGATCAGGTTTCCCTCGACCATCGCGTCAAAGGCTTCCCGCCAACGTTCGAGCGGGAGGCAACGATCTATGTGCGGCGTGATTCCGCCATCGAGCGCCAATTGGTCGATGGCATCCATGATCCGCGCTCCGTGATCGGGAAACCGTCGCGCATATTCTCCGGCTCTTACGCCAACTACCGAAAAACCCTTGATCAGTGGTATGTTGACCGCGATCTGCGGAATGCGTCCTGCGACGAAGCCGACCACCAGCAGCTTGCCCCCGAAGGCCACGCAGCGCGTGCTTTCATCGAACACTTCACCACCGACCGGATCGAACACGAGGTCGCACAACTCGCCGCCGGTCAATTCGTTGACCTTCTCGCGAAACCGGCCGCTGTTGAGGATGACATGCTCAGCACCTGACACTTGCGCCAGCGCGTCCAGCTTGTCCTCGCTGTGGGTGGCGGCGATCACCGTGGCACCCAGCGCCTTGGCCAGATCGCATGCCGCCAGTCCGACCCCGCCGCTGGCGCCGTGGACGAGCACGTTCTGACCTGGTGCAAGGCCTCCCAGTTCGACCAGGGCGGTGTAGGCTGTGGAATAGGCCGCACCCATTGCCGCCGCAACGGTCAGTGCAATGCCGTCCGGCACCTTGCGCAAGGCGCGGGCGGGTACGGCCGCAAACTGTGCAAACCCGCCGGTTTTGGCTCCGCCCATGACACGATCGCCAGGGGCGAATATGCCCTCGCTGTCAGCCTCGATCACCTCGCCTGCGAATTCCATGCCGCTGGTGAACGGGGGCTCAGGTTTGAACTGGTAGCGCCCCTGCGTCATCAGCAAGTCAGGATAGTTGAGCGAGGCCGCGCGCACCCGTACCAGCACTTCTCCAGGGCCTTGATCAGGGCGCGGCTGGTCGACGAGGGCGACACCGGACAGGTCGTCCGACAGCCGCTCGACGCGCAGCGCCCTCATAGTGTCAGAAATTGTCCTTGCCCGCTCTCAATGCGGCGAAGGTCTCGTGCGGAGCACCACCGCCCCATTTTTTCGCCAGTGCGGGATCATCGGCGCGCAAGAACGGGTTGGTCGCAAGCTCTCGCGCGAGCTGCGTGGGCACGGTGGCCTCGTTCCGCGCACGCTTGGCAAAGATTTCCTCCGCATAGTCCAGCAGCGCCCGATTTTCGGGATCGGCATGGAGCGCGAATTTCGCATTCGCCGAGGTGTATTCGTGGGCGCAATAGAGCATCGTTTCCGGCGGCAATCCCTTGATGCGCTGGAGGCTGTTCCAGAACTGCAGTGGCTCGCCTTCAAACATCCGACCGCATCCGAGCGCAAAGACGCTGTCACCAACGAAGGCGACACCTGCTTCGGGCAGGTGGTAAGCGATGTGGCCGTTGGTATGTCCGCTAACGTCGATCACATCGGCAGTGTGCGCGCCGATGGTCACACTGTCGCCATGAGCTATCACGCGGTCGATCGGTGAGAGCTTGTTGACCTCCTGAGGCGCAATGATCGTCGCACCAGTAGCTTCGACGATCGCCTTGTTGCCTCCGGCATGGTCGGGGTGCCAATGGGTGTTCCAGATCTGCGTGATCTTCCAGCCCTTGTTCTCGGCCTGCTTCAGATACTCCGCGCCGTCGGGCGTATCGATTGCGGCTGTTTCGCCACTGTCGGGATCATGAAGCAGGAAGCCGTAATTGTCGGACAGGCAGGGGAATTGGTGGATCTGCAGCATGGCGTGCAGCTTACGCCTTGACCTGCAAAGAGGAAAGGCCCGCCTGCCACCAGGGCAGACGGGCCTTTCTCAAACCGCTCAGGAGCGGAGTTAGTCGTTTTTCTTGAGCGCTTCGCCAAGGATATCGCCCAGCGACGCGCCGCTGTCGGACGAACCGAACTGCTGCACTGCTTCCTTCTCTTCGGCGATCTGACGCGCCTTGATCGAGAAGTTGGGCTTCTTCGAACGGTCGAAACCGGTGACCATGGCATCGACCTTCTGGCCCGGCTGGAACCGGTCGGTCCGCTGCTCGTCACGGTCACGGCCGAGGTCCGAACGCTTGATGAAGCCAGTTGCACCATCTTCGCCAACCTGCACTTCGAGCCCGCCATCGCGAACTTCGAGCACGGTGACGGTGACAGTCTCACCACGACGCATCGAGCTGGCGTCGGCGCCTTCTGCGCTCGGGGCACCCTTTTCAAGCTGCTTCATGCCCAGGCTAATGCGTTCCTTGTCGGTGTCGACATCCAGAACCACGGCCTTGACCTGCTCGCCCTTGCGGTGGAGCGCCAGTGCGTCCTCGCCCGAGATGCCCCAGGCGATGTCCGACATGTGGACCATGCCGTCGACGTCGCCGTCGAGACCGATAAACAGGCCGAATTCTGTGGCGTTCTTGACTTCGCCTTCGACTTCGGTGCCGACCGGGTGCTTCTCGGCGAACTCTTCCCACGGGTTGCGCTGGGCCTGCTTGAGACCGAGCGAAATGCGACGCTTCTCGCTATCGACTTCGAGCACCATCACTTCGACTTCCTGCGAAGTGCTGACGATCTTGCCGGGGTGGACGTTCTTTTTGGTCCAGCTCATTTCGGAAACGTGGACCAGCCCTTCGATGCCCGCTTCCAACTCCACGAAGGCGCCGTATTCGGTGATGTTGGTGACAGTGCCCGTCAGCTTCATGCCGACCGGGTACTTGGCCGCGACACCATCCCAGGGATCGCTTTCGAGCTGCTTCATGCCGAGGCTGATGCGCTGCGTTTCGGCATTGATGCGGATGATCTGGACGGTCACGGTCTGGCCGATTTCGATCACTTCGCTCGGGTGGTTGACACGCTTGTAGCTCATGTCGGTGACATGGAGCAGGCCGTCGATACCGCCGAGATCGACGAAGGCGCCGTAATCGGTGATGTTCTTGACCACGCCATCGATAACCTGGTTTTCGGCCAGGTCGTTGATCAGCTCGCTACGCTGTTCAGCGCGCGTTTCTTCCAGCACGGCACGGCGCGAAACCACGATATTGCCGCGGCGACGATCCATCTTGAGGATCTGGAACGGCTGCGGCTGTTCCATCAGCGGGGTGACGTCGCGCACGGGGCGGATGTCGACCTGCGAACCGGGCAGGAAGGCCACGGCGCCGTCGAGGTCGACGGTGAAGCCGCCCTTGACGCGGCCGAAGATGCGGCCTTCGACGCGCTTGCCTTCGCCAAACTCGCTCTCGAGCTTGTCCCAGGCCGCTTCGCGGCGAGCGCGGTCACGGCTGAGCATGGCTTCGCCGTCGGCATTTTCGACGCGGTCGACATAGACTTCGACTTCGGAGCCGACTTCGAGGCCGTGCTCGTCTTCGCCGCGCATGAATTCCTTGAGTTCAACGCGGCCTTCGCTCTTGAGACCTACGTCGATTACGGCAAAGCCGTTTTCAACCGCAGTCACGGTGCCCTTGACGACGCGGCCTTCAAAGCCTTCGTCACCGGCGCCGCCGAGTTGTTCGTTGAGAAGCGCTTCGAAATCGTCGCGCGTGGGGTTGGCAGTAGTCGCCATAAATCAGGTAATCCTGTAACCATTTGCTTCCGGCCACCGGTTTTACCGGGGTCTTTCACCGCTCCTGATGCACTATTGCGCAGGTTGGCGGGGCAAGAGGGCCGACTGTCCGCGCGGGGCCGAATGCCATCGCGCGGGTCCTTGCAACCAATGTTGTGAGAACGGTCGCGCGCCTAGGCGAAAGGCAGCGCAAATGCAAGGATATTGCGCCGCCTCGAGCCTGAGACTCTCCGCGATCTGCGAACCGTCAAGACAGATGATGCGCCAAAACGCTACCAGGCGTCATACCCGCTGCGGGTTGTATTGGTGCTGCAGGCGGAGAAGCGCGCCTGCAATTTCGCAGGGGTGGAATTTGCATTGGCCTGTCCGTCGCGCCAGGCGTCCCATGCCGCGCCAAATTTCGCCGTGTTGGCGGACTTGCCGATCCACCAGATCGATTCCTGATCGGAGTCCTGGATGGGCGTCAGGACCGTGGTGGAGTAGCCGTAGGCTTTGCCCCACGCATTGAAGTCCTTCACGATGGCCATGTATTTGGCGATCGAGCAGTCATCCTTGAGTTTGGCGCCAATAACGTCCCAATGCTCAGCCTGGGCCGGTGTTGCTACCAAGCCGCCGCATATCATCGCCATGAAAAAGGCTTTCTTCATCGGTCCTCTCCCGTAATCGAACGGAGAGCCGATTGCCGCAAGGATCGCGGACCGGCTTGCACCGTTCAGCAACGACCCGCTTGCGCCCTTTGTGAACTGCGACTTTCTAAGCGAAAGGACCGGGAATGGCAATCTGGTCGGCAGAGTTGGCGTCTAGCCACGCGCCTTGCGGGCTGTATTGACCGCCTCGATCGCGGCCTCGATAGCTTGTTCGCGGTCGAAACTGGTGGTGTCGAGAACGAACGCATCGGGCGCTGCGCGTAGCGGGGCATCGCTGCGGCCGATATCGCGGGCGTCGCGAGCGGCAATGTCTTCCTCGATCGCGTCGAGCGAGATTTCGATTTCGCGCCCCGTCATTTCCAGCCAGCGACGGCGGGCGCGTTTGTGGACGCTTGCCGTGACGAACAGCTTGATGTCGGCATCGGGCGCGATGATAGTACCGATGTCGCGCCCGTCGAGAATCGCGCCGCCGGGCTGGGTGGCGAATTTTCGCTGCCGCTCGAACAGTGCGTGCCTCACCTGTGGGTGGATCGAGGCGCGACTCGCGAGCCCGCCAACTTCTTCGGAGCGTAGAATCGGGTCATCGAGTATCGCGTCGGGGAAATCACACGCCTCCAGCGCATCCGCCGGATCGCTAGGATCGCCGCCATTCAGCTGAACTTGGTGTCCGACAGCACGATAAAGCAAGCCAGTATCGAGGTGCGGTAAACCAAAATGGCCGGCCAGGGCCTTGGCAATCGTACCCTTGCCCGAGGCGGTGGGACCATCGACGGCGATAATCATCAGCAAACTCTTTCAAGCAACAATAGCTGCTTTTTCTGCGGCGCTGTCCGTGGAACTTCTACAGATTTTGCCAGATAGATGATGGAGACAGGGGCAATCTAGCTCATTCAGGCGCCTTCAGGCGTTTGGTCAATTCGCGCCCCAGCCCGAACAGGGCAATCCCGACCCAGACGATCTCCAGCACCATTGTCGGCAAGTTGAAGTTCACCGTCAATGAAGTGATCAGCAGGAGGGCTCCTGTCAAATTGACGAGGTTGAACAGGACCATGTTCATGTTCTTGGAAAGATTGCTGTAGGCGAAGGCGGCGACGATGCAGAAACTGCCGGCAAAGCCGACGAGATCTGCGGCGAACGATGAGATGGGCATTATTGTGCGGCTCCGGATGCGGTCTTCAACAGGTCTTCGAAAATCGGAAAGCTGGTGGCGATATGGCGGGTGTCGTCAATTTCGACACCTTTCGTGCTGACCAATCCGGCTACCGCCATGCTCATGGCGATACGGTGGTCGAGATGGGTCTTGATGCGGTTGCTGGAACTGCCGCGCAGGAGCGCGCCGCCAGTGCCGGTGATGGCAAGGCCGTCTTCATGCTCCTCGACCTGCGCGCCAGCGCCGGTGAGCGCGGCGGCCATGGCAGAGAGCCGGTCCGATTCCTTGACCCGGAGTTCTTCCAGACCGTTGGTGATGGTTGTGCCCTTGGCCACGGCGGCGGCTACAAACAGGACCGGAAACTCGTCGATCATGCTGGGTGCCAGGGCAGGGTCGATCTCGATCCCGGTAAGATTGGAATGTCTGACCCGCAGGTCGGCCACTGGCTCGCCCCCGACTTCGCGCCGATCGAGTTCCTCGATCTGCCCACCCATGTCGCGCAGGACCGAAAACAGTCCGGCGCGGGTCGGGTTGAGACCGACATTCTCGATGACCAGGTCGCTGCCTTCGACAAGCAACGCGGCGACCACGAAGAACGCTGCCGAAGACGGGTCGCCCGGGACTTCAATCGACTGCGGTGCCAGGTCCGCTTCGCCCCGTAAGCGGATGATCCGGTCGCCGCCGATCTCCTCGACTTCGATATCGGCGCCGAAACCCCTGAGCATCCGTTCGGAATGATCGCGCGTCGGTACCGGTTCGATTACACTGGTGATACCGGGGGCATTGAGGCCTGCCAGCAGGATCGCGCTTTTGACTTGGGCGCTGGCCACCGGGAGCCGGTATTCAATAGAGACCGCAGGGCACAACCCCTCGACGGTTATCGGCAAGGTACCGCCTTCGGGACCATGAAACTGTGCGCCCATTTGGCCCAGCGGCTCGATTACCCGCGCCATCGGGCGGCGCGACAGGCTGGCGTCGCCCGTGAAAGTGGCAGTGATGCCGTGGCTCGCCACAAGACCCATCAACAACCGGGTAGAGGTGCCACTGTTGCCCATGTCGAGGGCTGTGCGGGGCTGGAGCAATCCGCCCACGCCGACGCCGCGGATGCGCCACTCTTCGCCTTTTTTCTCAATACTCGCACCCATCGCGCGCATGGCGCAAGCAGTGGCCATCACGTCTTCGCCTTCGAGCAGGCCTGTCACCTTTGTCTCGCCAACGGCCAGTGCGCCGAGCATCATAGCGCGGTGGCTGATCGACTTGTCGCCGGGCACACGGATGCGTCCCGAAAGCGGGCCGGATGGCATAAAACGGTGAGGTTTGGGTGTGTTGTTCACGGGCGCGGTCTTTGACAGCGCCATGGGCCTATGGCAAGGCGCGCCGCGCTCTTGATTCGGGGCCTCTTGCTACCCATCAAGATAAAAGATTTTACGCGGGCCACGGCGCTGCTGCCTGCCCGACCAAAGGAACAGTGAGTTATGGCCAAGCCAGAATGGGGCACCAAGCGAAGCTGCCCCAAATGCGGGACCCGCTTCTACGACCTCGGCAAGGACGATCCGGTCGTCTGCATTGAGTGCGGCGAAGAATGGACGCCGGAACCGGTGCTTAAGACCAAGCAGCCGATCCCGTTCGAGGAGAACGAGAAGAAGAAGGACAAGGAAGCGGATAGCGACCTGGCCGATGACGATCTCGACATCGACGTCGACGAGGACGATGATTCGCCGGACAACGAAGTCGATCTTGGCGGCGATGATGACCTTGGCGTGTCCAAGGGCAAAGGCGACGAGAACGAAGACGAAACCTGATTTTACCCTTGCACCCGGGAACGCGCTTTTCTAAAGGGCGCTTCCCGCAAGGGTGGGTGTGCTGTAAGGTGCACCGTCAAATGACTGGTACGGGGCCTTAGCTCAGCTGGGAGAGCGCAACACTGGCAGTGTTGAGGTCAGCGGTTCGATCCCGCTAGGCTCCACCAGTCATCACATAGTCGGTTGAACCAACCGCACGCTGGCCGACGAGTTCTCGTCCGCCGGCGTTTTTCGCGTTTTCCCTTCGCGGGGACAGTTTGGAGTAGACGCAGCGATGTTCGATGCACTTTCCGATCGCCTTGGAGCAACCTTCGACCGCCTGCGCGGCCGTGGGGCGCTGCGCGAACAGGACGTGCGTGACGCCATGCGCGAAGTGCGCATTGCGTTGCTCGAGGCGGACGTAGCATTGCCAGTCGCGCGCAGCTTCATCGACAAGGTCACCGAGAAGGCTGTTGGCGAGGAAGTCCTCAAGTCGGTCACTCCGGGCCAGCAGGTTATCAAGATCGTCAACGACGAGCTGGTGGCCATGCTTGGCGGCGAAGATGGCGATAATGGCCATGTCCCGCTCAAGCTCGAGGCCAAGCCGCCGGTCGTGATCATGATGGTCGGCCTGCAAGGCTCCGGTAAGACGACCACCACCGCCAAGCTTTCAAAATATATCCGCGAAAAGCACGGCAAGAAGTCGATGATGGCTTCGCTCGACGTCAACCGCCCAGCCGCGCAGGAGCAGTTGGCGGTGCTGGGCGAACAGGTCGAAGTGGCGACGCTGCCGATCGTGCAGGGCCAGCAACCGGTCGATATCGCGCGCCGCGCGATGGAAGCCGCGCGCTTGCAGAATGCCGATGTGCTGCTGCTCGACACCGCCGGCCGACTGCATGTCGACGAAGCCTTGATGGCCGAGATGAAGGCCGTTGCCAGC
This sequence comes from Qipengyuania sp. CAU 1752, assembly GCF_054482615.1. Classification (NCBI taxonomy): domain Bacteria; kingdom Pseudomonadati; phylum Pseudomonadota; class Alphaproteobacteria; order Sphingomonadales; family Erythrobacteraceae; genus Qipengyuania; species Qipengyuania sp. CAU 1752. The sequence continues at coordinate 1,320,739 of NZ_JBTLRE010000001.1, forward strand.
GTTTCCGCACCGACCGAGGTGCTGCTGGTGGTCGACAGCCTGACCGGTCAGGACGCGGTTAATGTCGCGCAGAGCTTCTCTGACGAGGTTCCACTGACCGGCGTAATCCTGACGCGGATGGACGGCGATGCACGTGGCGGTGCGGCGCTTTCGATGCGTGCGGTCACCGGCAAGCCTATCAAGTTCGCCGGCACCGGTGAGAAGCTCGACGCAATCGAGGCGTTCCATCCCTCGCGCGTGGCTGACCGCATTCTCGGTATGGGCGACGTTGTCAGCCTGGTCGAAAAAGCCGCCGAGACGATCAAGGTCGAAGAAGCCGAAGCGCTCGCCAAGCGCATGGAGAAGGGCAAGTTCGACCTCAATGACCTGCGTATGCAGCTCAAGCAGATGCAGAACATGGGTGGGCTGGGCGCGCTGGCCGGCATGATGCCGGGCATGAAGAAGGCCAAGGCGGCGATGGCAGCGTCCGACATGGACGACAAGGTCCTGATCCACATGGATGCAATCATCGGATCGATGACCGGCAAGGAGCGCGCCAATCCCGCGCTGATGAATGCCAAGCGCAAGAAGCGCGTCGCGGCTGGCTCCGGCACTTCGGTGCAGGAAGTCAACAAGGTGATGAAGATGCACCAGGAAATGGGCCGCGCGATGAAACAGATCCGGAAAATGGGCGGGCTCAAGGGGCTTGCCGCCATGTTCGGTGGCGGCGGCGGCATGAGCGGCGGCATCCCCGGCATGGGCGGACTTGGCGGCGGTGGCGGAATGCCGGGCTTGCCCGGTCTCGGTGGTGGCAAGGGCTCCTCGGTCGATCCCAATACATTGCCGCCTGACTTGCGTGATATGTTGAACAAGAAATAACTTTTTTACAGTGATTTATAATCGAAAGGTGAATTAAAATGGCAGTTGCAATCCGTCTCTCGCGCGGTGGCGCGAAAAAGCGTCCCTACTACCGCATCGTGGTCGCCGACGAACGTGCACCGCGCGACGGCAAGTATCTCGAACAGATCGGCATCTATAATCCGATGCTGCCCAAGGACGACGAAGGCCGCGTCAAGCTCGACGAAGACCGCGCGCGTCATTGGCTGAGCGTCGGCGCCAAGCCGAGCGACCGTGTGCTGCGTTTCCTCGACGCCGCCGGCATCCAGGAACGTGCCGCCCGCAACAACCCGAAAAAGGGTGAGCCGGGCGAAGCAGCCAAGGAACGGGCCGAGGAAAAGGCTGCCAAGGAAGCCGAAGCAGCAGAAGCTGCCAAGGCGGCTGAAGAAGAAGCCAAGAACGCTCCCGCTCCTGAAGCTACCGAAGCGGACAGCAATGAGAACACCGCGACCGGTTCGGTCAAGAGCGATGACACCGCCGAAGCGGTGGCCGACGCTGCCGAAGGCGAGACCAAGGACGGCGAAACCGCCGAAGACAAGGCTGCTATCGCCGAGGAAATCGCCGAAGGCGGTGTTCCCAACGAGCAGGCGGACGATACGGCCAGCGCAAAGGCCGGTGAAGAAAAAGCCGAAGGCTGATTTTTCCCAATGACTGAAACTTCGCCCGTCATTCTGGCCGCCATAACCGGTGCGCATGGAGTGGCGGGCGAAGTGCGTTTGAAGTTGTTAGGCGAGGGAATTGATGCCCTTAAAGCCCACGCCAGTTTCGACGCGGAAATCGAGGGTGGCAAGCTGACCCTCAAGAAGATCCGCAGCGACAACAAGGGCGGGGCGATCGCCCGCTTCGTCGAGGTGCAGGGCCGCGCCCAAGCCGAGAAACTGCGCGGCACCACCTTGTCAGTGCCCCGCGAAGCTTTCCCCCCGCTCGACGAAGACGAGTTTTATTTCGCTGACCTCATTGGTCTCGACACCGTCACCGATACTGGCTTACGCGTCGGCAAGGTCATCGACGTGCACAATTTCGGTGCGACCGACATCGTCGAGATCGAGAAGGACCCCGTGCCCGAGAAGGGAATGAAGACCTTCATGGTCCCGATGACCAAGCAGGCGGTCCTCGAATGGAATGACACGCGGCTGCTGATCGCAGCCGATTTCGCCGACGACTAGCGCCTGATCGGCCGCTGTTCTGCCAGATCGTTGCGGATCGTGGTCGAGGCGACGCCTGCCTGGCCCATGGCGTGGCTGATCTGGTCGAGGCCGAGCACCACGTCTCCGGCGGCATAGAGCCCGCTAATGCTGGTGCGCAGGTGGTCATCGGTCACGATGCAGCCATCGTCACCCGTGTCGGCCCCGCATGCTTTCGCAAGTTCGGACCGCACCTCGCTGCCGAGGGCTGTATACACACTGTCGAACAGCAACCGCCCTCCGGAGGTTTCTACCGCCAGCCGGTCATCCTCGATCGCGTAGCCTTCGCAGGGTCCCACTGCCCGCTTGATTCCTGCCTCGGCGAGCTGGGCGCTGCAATCGTCGTTGAGGTCATGACTGCCCTGCGGCGATATCAGTGTAACGTCCTGCGTAAATCCGCGGATGAACAAAGCCTCGGCGGTGCCGTGTTCGCTTGTGCCGATGACGCCGACGCGCTTGTCGGTCACCTCGTATCCGTCGCAGACCGGGCAATAGCGCAGCAGCCCTGCGGCCAGCGCACGGTCGTGCAGGGCATCGTCCATTCCTGGCGGGTGGCGGTTAAACACCCCAGTCGCCAGCAGGACCGTACGCGCTGCGAACGGTTTGTCTTCAACGGCTACGCGGAAAAACTCCCCTTCCTTGACGAGGCCGGTGACTTTCCCGTGCTCGCGCCTGACACCGTATTTCTCGGCCTGTTCAGCCATCCGCGAAAGAAGCTCGGTCCCCGCGATTCCATCGGGATAGCCAGCGTGATTGTGGGTGCACGGGATCAGCGCGGCGCGGCTGGTCCCGCAATCGAACAGCCGGACCGAGAGATGGTAACGGGCGAGGTAGATCGCCGCCGTGAGCCCAGCCGGTCCGCCGCCGATGATGATACAGTCGTCGATACTCTCGGTTGCGTTCGTTCCGCTCATACCCGGCTCAACGCGCGGAATAGCAATGCGCTCCCCGGGAACGGGCGCTAACGGGGTTATGCAATGGCCCAAACTGCGGTAACGACGCCGTTCCAATGACTTTCGCTGCCACCATCCTCACGCTCTATCCGGAGATGTTTCCCGGCCCTTTGCGGCTTTCGCTCGCCGGGCGCGCACTGGAGGAGCAGAAGTGGTCGCTCGACACGATCCAGATACGCGACTTTGCCACGGACAAGCACCGCACGGTCGATGATACGCCAGCAGGCGGCGGCGCGGGGATGGTGCTCAAGGCCGATGTTCTTGCCAGCGCCATCGATCATGCCGCTGCGCGCCAGCCCAAGGCACCGATCCTGGCCATGACGCCGCGAGGGCGCCCGATAACGCAGGCCCGCATTCGCGAGCTGGCGGCCGGGCCGGGGGTGACAATACTGTGCGGCCGGTTCGAAGGATTCGACCAGCGCATCTTCGAAGCGCGCGAAGTCGAGGAAGTCAGTCTGGCAGATATCGTCCTGTCGGGCGGAGAACCGGCGGCGCTGACTATACTCGATGCTTGCATTCGCCTGCTTCCCGGCGTAATGGGCGCGGCTTCAAGCGGGCATGAGGAATCCTTCGAAGATGGATTGCTCGAATACCCGCACTATACCCGACCTCAGGAATGGGAAGGGCGCACGATCCCTGAAGTGCTGCGATCGGGGGATCATGCGAAGATCGCCGCCTGGCGGAAACACCAGGCAGAAGAGATCACACGGCTACGCAGGCCGGACCTATGGGAGCGCCACAGGGGCGCTCGGGTCCAGTCTGCCAATGGTGCGCGGCGAAAAGACAAGGAACCGGACCAGTGAACCTGATCCAGCAGATCGAAGCGGAAGAAATTGCCAAGGCTGGCAAGGAAATCCCCGAATTTCGTGCCGGCGACACATTGCGCGTTGGCGTCAAGGTGATCGAGGGTAGCCGTGAGCGTGTCCAGAACTTCGAAGGCGTGTGTATCGCACGTTCGAACCGCGGCATGGGCTCCAACTTCACCGTTCGCAAAATGAGCTTTGGCGAAGGCGTGGAACGCGTTTTTCCGATTTACTCGCCGATTATCGATTCGATCACCGTGGTACGCCGCGGTGTCGTGCGGCGCGCCAAGCTGTATTACCTGCGCGGCCGTACCGGCAAGAGCGCTCGTATTGCCGAGCGCCGTGACAACCGTCCTGCGAAGGGCGAAAAGGCCGACGCGTAAGCGGTCGGACCATCCCAAGGGTTTGACGAAAGGGCGTCCTGGCTTACATGCCGGGGCGCCCTTTCCCTTTGGGCTGTCACATTCGTTTTTTCCCGGTTCGGAGATACCCCTTCTTGTCATGCGCCTGCTTCTCGCCACCGCCGCTTCGCTGTTCCTCGCCGCGCCCGCTTTGGCGCATGATCCAGCCGTGACGGAAGCAAAGGAACTGTCCTTCGAGCGTGTGTTTGCCTCGCCTTCGCTCGACGGGGCGAGCCCGCGCGCAGCCAAGCTTTCACCTGATGGCCGTTACCTAACCCTGTTGCGCAACCGCGCCGATCAGAAAGACCGCTATGATCTGTGGGCCTATGATCGCGAGCAAGCGACGTGGACCATGCTTGTCGATAGCGAAAAGTTGGGGACCGGCCGCGAACTCAGCGAAGACGAGAAGATGCAGCGCGAGCGCGAGCGGGTCGGCGATCTCAAGGGCATCATTTCCTACCAGTGGAACTCGGACGGCACCGGCGTTCTCGTGCCGCTCGACGGCGACCTCTATCTTGCCCGGCTCGACGGCGAGATCCTGCGCCTGACCGATACCGAGGAAAGCGAGCTCAACCCTACGCTCAGCCCGAAGGGAACCTATGTCGCCTTCGTGCGCGATCGCCAGCTGTGGGTCGGCGAAGTGGGCGAGAATGCGGCACCTATCACACCAAAAGAGGCCGATATCATCCGCTGGGGCGAAGCCGAATTCGTTGCGCAGGAAGAAATGGGCCGGATGACGGGTTTCTGGTGGAGCCCTGACGAGACGCGCATCGTGGTCCAGCGCACCGACGAAAGCCCGGTCGGCATCGTCACCCGCGCGGCAATCGGTGCGACCGGCACCAAGGTATTCGACCAGCGCTACCCGGTTGCAGGCAGCGACAATGCCATCGTCCAGCTGTTTGTGATGGACCCGGACGGCGGCAACCGCGTTGAGATCGATCTGGGCGGGGAAACCGACATTTATGTCGCGCGCGTCGACTGGGCTCCGGACAACAGCGCACTTTATGTCCAGCGCCAGGATCGCGAACAGACCGTGCTCGACGTTTTGCGCGTGGACCCGAAAACCGGCGCAAGCACGGTGGCGTTCACCGAGAGCGCCGCAACCCGAGACTACTGGATTAACCTTTCGGACGATTATCGCTGGCTCAGGGACGGCTCCCTGATCTGGTGGTCGGAGCGTGACGGCTTTGGACACATCTACCGCCGCAAGGGCGCCGATTGGCAGCAATTGACCTATGGCGACTGGGTCGTGACCAAGCTCGTCGGGGTCGACGAGAAAGCCGGGCGCGTGTTTTTCAGTGCGACCAAGGACAATGTGCTGGAAGAGCATATCTACCGTCTCGACCTGTCCGACCCGGCAAATGTCACGCGGTTGACTGATCCAGGCTTTACCCATTCGGCAAGCATGGATGACAAGGGGCGCACGCTGTACATAACGCGCTCGAGCGACGACACGCCGCCGCAGAGCTATCTTGCCAACCAGGACGGCACGCGCCTCACCTGGATCGAGCATAATGCTCTCGATGCCGAGCATCCCTATACGCCCTTCCTCGCCAGCCACCGCCCCACCACATACGGTACGATTTCGGCCGAGGATGGCACACCGCTCCACTGGGAAATGGTCACACCCGTGTTGGAGCCGGGCAAGCGCTATCCGGTGTTCTTCCATCACTACGGCGGGCCGGGTCCGCAAATCGTCCACAAGGGCTGGAACGGCGCGCTGCGCCAGGCGATCGTCGACAAGGGCTATATCTGGTTCGCGCTCGACAATCGCGGCAGCGCCAATCGCGGGGTCGCTTTCGAGCAGCCGCTCTACCGCGCCATGGGCGGGGTAGAAGTGCGTGATCAAAAGGCAGGTGCCGAATATCTCAAGACGCTCGATTTTGTCGATCCGGACAAGATCGCGCTGTATGGCTGGTCCTATGGCGGTTACATGACGCTCAAGCAGATGCAGGCAGATCCGGGGCTGTACGCCGCCGGCATCTCGGGCGCTCCGGTGACCCGCTGGGAGCTTTACGATACGCACTATACAGAGCGGTTCATGGGCGACCCGCGCAAGGTGCCTGAAGCCTACGAGGCGGCCAGCGCCATCCCCGAGGCAGCGAAGATATCGGATCCGCTGTTGCTGATCCACGGCATGGCCGATGACAACGTGGTATTCGAAAACTCGTCGGAGCTAATCAGCACGCTACAGGAAGCCAACGTCCCCTTCGAGATGATGCTCTATCCCGGATATACCCACCGGGTGTCGGGCGAGACTATCAGTCCGCACCTGTGGAACACCATATTCCGCTTTCTCGAAAGCCATGGGGTGACGCCGCCAAAGTGATGATTTAGCGCGCGCAATCGAATGCGCGCTTGTGGGCGGGGCGGCAATCGCTATCTCGCCTTCATAGCAGTCTTGGAGAAATGCAGTGGGCTATCGCGTAGCCGTGGTTGGGGCGACCGGAAATGTCGGTCGGGAAATGATGCAGGTTCTCGCCGAGCGCGAGTTTCCCTGTGACGAAGTCGCAGCGGTTGCTTCCTCGCGGTCGCACGGTTCCGAGGTCGAATTCGGCGACACCGGCAAGATGCTCAAATGCAAGAACATCGAGCATTTTGACTGGGCAGGGTGGGATATCGCGCTGTTTTCCGCAGGTTCTGGGGTGGCCAGGGAATATGCCCCCAAAGCGGCTGCGGCAGGCTGCGTCGTGATCGACAATTCGTCTTACTACCGGATGGATCCGGACGTGCCGCTAATCGTGCCCGAGGTTAATCCGGACGCGATCGAAGGCTACAAGAAGAAGAACATCATTGCCAATCCCAACTGCTCGACCGCGCAGCTGGTCGTGGCCTTGAAGCCGTTGCACGATGCGGCGACGATCAGGCGCGTCGTCGTCAGCACCTACCAGTCGGTTTCTGGTGCGGGGAAAGCGGGCATGGACGAGCTGTTCGAACAAAGCCGAGCGATCTTCGTCGGGGACTCGGTGCAGCCGAACACCTTCACCAAGCAGATCGCCTTCAACGTCATCCCGCATATCGATGTCTTCATGGACGATGGTTCGACCAAGGAAGAGTGGAAGATGGTGGTCGAGACCAAGAAAATCCTCGACCCCAAGATCAAGCTCAACGCCACCTGCGTGCGTGTGCCGGTGTTCGTCGGCCACGCCGAGGCGGTCAATATCGAGTTCGAGAAAGAGATTTCGGCCAAGGAAGCACAGGACATCCTGCGTGAGGCGCCCGGGATCATGCTCATCGATAAGCGCGAGGACGAGGGCTATGTCACGCCTGTCGAATGCGCCGGCGACAGCGCAACCTACATCAGCCGCGTGCGCGAAGACCCGACGGTCGACAACGGGCTGACCCTGTGGTGCGTGAGCGATAATCTGCGCAAGGGTGCGGCATTGAACGCCGTGCAGATCGCCGAACTTCTCGGCAGTCGGCATCTCAAGAAAGGATAGGGGCCATGGGCAGGTGGGGATTTGGCCCGTTGTGGCTGGCTGGCGCTTTCGCGCTCGCATCATGCGGCAGCGATGTCCCGTCGCCGGCGGAAAAGTCGCAGGCTGAGGGTCAGGCCGAGCCCGTGCGCGAGGATGCGGTGGTTCTGAGAGGTGATGGCTTGGCGGCCGGAGCTGAGGCATTCCTGTTCGCTGCGGGACGGTCCGAAGTGGAATATGCTCTCGTGAGGATGCTCGGGGAACCATCCGGCAGGCTGTCCAACGACGAATGCGGCGCGGGACCGATGGATTTCACCAAGTTCGACGGTGGTCTGACGGTCAACTTCCAGGATGGCAGTCTGGTGGGATGGTTTTTCGACCAGCCCAACCCGGCCATCACCATCGCAGGCGGCCCGACCGTGGGCACAGCGCGCGATGAAGTGATGGCGATGAGCGGATTCTCGGCGCTGGAAGAGAGCACGCTCGGCGAAGAGTTTGCCGTCGGCGATCAGCTCGGCGGTTTCCTTGACGAAGATGCGGTGTCCGGGCTTTATGCGGGGACCAACTGCTTCTTTCGCTGAGGAGGAAGAACGATCCTGACTGCCGATCTCTATTTCAGCTTTCGTTCGCCCTACAGCTATCTCGCCGTGGGCCGTTACCGCGCAATGAGCGAGGAATACGATCTCGACATCGCGCTGCGACCCGTGTGGCCGCTGGCTATGCGCCAGCCTGATTTCTTCGAGCGCAACCATCCCAACTGGCTCGGCTATACCATGCGCGACATGATGCGGGTGGCGCAGTTTCACGGCATTGCCTTCGGCCCGCCGCGCCCCGATCCGATCGTGCAGGATACTGCCACGCGCAAAATAGCCGCCGAGCAGCCCTATATCCGCTACGTCACTCGCATGGGTCAGGCCGCTGCGCGAAGAGGCAAAGGTGTCGCATTCGCGCATGAAATGGGCAAACGCATCTGGGGCGGTGAAGAAAATTGGCACCATGAGAAACCCATGTATGCCGCATGCGAGGAGGCGGGTCTGGACTTCCTCGAACTGGACGATGAGATGAAAAGGGGAACCGAAACACTCGACGCCGAAATCGCCGGCAACCAAGAGGCGCTCGAGGCCTCGGGCCATTGGGGCGTGCCGACATTGGTGTTCGAGGGCGAACCATTCTTCGGCCAGGACCGCATCGAGATGGTCATTTGGCGCATGGAGCAGCGTGGGCTCACCAAGCGATGATCGGACCGAAGACAGAGCATTTCGCGTCCTTTGACGGTACCCAATTGGCGCTGCATCGCATTGGCAGCGGGCGACCATTTGTATTGCTGCACGGCCTCTTTTCCAGCGCCGAAATGAACTGGATCAAGTGGGGCCATGCCGAAGCGATCGCAGAGGCCGGATACGAGGTTCTCATGCTCGATTTCAGGGTCCACGGCGGCAGCGATGCGCCGCACGATCAGAGCAAGTATCCGCAAAACGTTCTGGTGCGCGATATCGCCGCGCTGGTCGATCACCTTGGGCTGGAAGATTATGTGCTGGGTGGGTTCTCGCTCGGTGCGCGCACTTCGCTTCATGCTGTCGCGCAAGGCGTGTTGCACCCGCAACGGCTGGTCATCGGCGGGATGGGAACAGCGGGCCTTGGGGAGTGGTCGAAGCGCTCGGCACACTTTTTGCGGGTGATCGACGAGTTCGATACAATCGGTCGCGATGATCCAGCCTATTTCTCTCGCCAGTTTCTCAAGAGCCAGAGGATCGACAGGGTCGCTGCCCGCATGCTGTTGCAGACGTTGCCAGACATGGATCTTGCCATGTTGGGCAAGGTTGCGATGCCGACGCTCGTCGTGTGCGGGGACGAGGATCGCGACAATGGCTCGGCCGTCGAGCTGGCCGCGTTGCTTCCCGAGGCGACCTATGTCGAAGTGCCCGGTACCCACATGTCGAGCGTGACAAAGCCGGAGTTGGGCAGGGCCATCGCCGAGTGGCTGAGAGACACCGAATGATAACGCGGCGCCGCTTCGTCTTGGTGTGGCTTAGCGGCTTGGTGGCCTTCGTGGTAGCGATAAGCCTGCACATGCCTTTGACCCTGGCGAGCGTGCCCGAGGGAATTGTCGCGCATCAAACCGCAGGCAATGCCGCACGGGTCGATTACATCCAGCGTGAATGGGCCTTTGCAGGCGTTTACGAAAGCGCGATGGTCGCGATGATCGCTGATTTCTTCTTCATCATCCTGTTTGGAACGGGAAGCCTGATGGCTGGTATGTACTACCGTCGCCACGGGAGAGGCTGGCTGCGCACTATCGGAATAGTTACCGCAATTGCGGCAGTTATCTTCCTGGCCAGCGACCTTACCGAGACCATTATGCAGTTCCAGCAATTGAGGGCAGGGCAGGGCGACGACGAGATGGCCGCGCTGGCCAAGGCCATGCACTACCCCAAGTTGGTTACCTGGATAATGTGTTTTATCCTGCCCTTGAACGCACTGGTGATCGACTGGAGTGACTCTCGACAGAGAGATGCTTGATTAAGGCGTGCGCGCGGTCCAAACCGGCATCAATCGCAACAACAATCCCCGATTGAGAGAGATGTCACGATGAAGATGCTTGCTCCCGCGTTCACCGCGCTAGCCTTGGTCATGTCTACCCCTGTTCAAGCCCATGAGCGCACAGCTACCGAAGCCAAGACCGACACCGCGTTTCCGATGACCCCGCAAGGCGCCGCCGATTGGGTGGCGATGGTCGAGGCCGACCTGTTCGACTATTCGGTCGAAGCCTCACGGGTGCACTGGGTCAACTCCACCTACATTACCGAAGATACCGACGCATTGGCCGCGCAAGTCGGCGCGGTCGGGACGGAGAAATCGGTCAAGTACGCGCTCGAAGCGGCGAAATATGCCGCGATCGACGGCCTAGCCCCTGAGGTTGCGCGCAAGTTGAACATGCTGGCGACCGGGATAGTCCTGCCGGCACCGACCGCAGACGGCGCGGCGACCGAGCTCAACTCCATCGCTACCAGCCTCAACAGCCAATACGGCAAGGGCAAGGGCACGCTCAACGGCAAGCCGATCAACGGCAGCGATATCGAAGCCGAGATGGGCAATCTCGAACGCACCCCGGCCGAACTCGCTGAAATGTGGGCTAGCTGGCATGACCAGGTCGGTGCGCCGATGAAGGGCGAATACGTCCGCATGGTCGAGATTGCCAACCAGGGCGCGAAGGAACTGGGCTTTTCCGACACCGGAGCCATGTGGCGGTCCAATTACGACATGAGCGCGCAAGAATTCGCAGTCGAAAAAGAGAAACTGTGGGAGCAGGTGAAGCCGCTCTACATGGCGCTGCACACCTATGTCCGTGCCAAGCTCAACGAGAAACACGGCGATGCCATACAGCCCGCCACTGGGCCGATCCGGGCCGATCTGCTGGGCAATATGTGGGCCCAGGAATGGGGCAACATCTACCCGCTCGTCGCACCCAAGGGGGCAGGGGACATCGGCTACGACCTGACCGCGCTGATCGAGGAAAAGAAGCTCGACGAGATCAAGATGGTCAAGATTGGCGAGCAGTTCTTCAGCTCGCTGGGCTTCGAGCCGCTGCCCGAGACATTCTGGACCCGCAGCCAGTTTACCAAGCCGGCCGACCGCGAAGTGGTATGCCATGCAAGCGCCTGGGATATCGACAACAAGGACGATATCCGCATCAAGATGTGCATCAAGCGCAATGGCGACGACTTCATCACGATCCATCACGAACTTGGTCACAATTACTACCAGCGCGCCTACAACCAGCAGGATTTCCTGCATCTCAACGGCGCGAACGACGGCTTCCACGAAGCGATTGGCGACATGATCGCTTTGTCGATCACGCCTGACTACCTGGTCGAGATCGGCATGCTGGAGCAGTCGCAGGTGCCCAGCGCCGACAAGGATATCGGCCTGCTGCTGCGCCAGGCGATGGACAAGGTCGCGTTCCTGCCGTTCGCCCATCTGGTCGACAAGTGGCGCTGGGGCGTGTTCGATGGCTCGATCAAACCTGCGCAGTACAACCAGGCCTGGACCAAGCTGCGGACCGATTACCAGGGCATTGTTCCGCCGGTCGCGCGTCCTGCCGATGCCTTCGATCCGGGCGCGAAATATCACATCCCGGGCAACACGCCTTACACCCGCTACTTCCTCGCCCGCGTGCTGCAGTTCCAGTTCTACAAGGCCGCCTGCGACCAGGCTGGCTGGGATGGGCCGCTGCACCGCTGCAGCTTCTACGGCAACGAAGAAGTTGGCAAGAAGCTGGGCGCCATGCTCGAAATGGGTGCGAGCCAGCCCTGGCCCGACGCATTGGAAGCCTTCACCGGCAGCCGTGAAATGAGCGGGGAGGCGATGATCGAGTATTTCGCTCCGCTAATGACGTGGCTCGAGGAACAGAATCGCGGCAAGCCGCAGGGCTGGTAGGTTCCTTGATCCGTATCGCTCCTGTCGTTGCAGTTCTCGGTCTGCTGCTGGCCTGTTCGCCGGCAGCGGCCGACCTGCCGCCGTCGCAAGTGGTGGCTGACCCGGCATTGGCCGGACACGTGCTGTTCGTCACCAACAAGGGCGAGGACACGCTGAGCAAGGTTGACCTCGCCACCGGTGAGGAGGTCCAGCGCGTCGAAAGTTGCAGCACGCCGCACGAACTCGCAGTCTCTCCGGACGGCGGTTTCGTCGCAGTCGGCTGTTATGGCGGAACTTCGGTCGACATCTTCCACACGAAGGACCTGGCGCTGTTCCGCAGCATTGAACTGGGTGCGGCCGCGCGTCCGCACGGGATAGTGTGGCACGGCAATGGCGATATCTACGTCACCGCCGAGGGCCGCCAATCGCTGTTCCGCATCGTGCAGCCGACCGGCGAGCCGCAGGTGCGCGAATTTGGCACCAATGAGCGCGGTAGCCATATGTTGGCGGTGTCGGCGGATGGCCTGACTGCGTGGACCGCCGACATGGTTGCCGGCACGGTCACCAAGGTCGATCTGGATGGCGGCGCGGACCCTCTCTCGGCCAGGATGGGCGACGAGCCCGAAGGGATTGCACTGTCAGCGGACGGGACCACGCTGTGGGTTTCGGCGCGCGGATCGAACGAGGTCTTCGCCGTCGATCCTGCCACCATGGAGGTCCGGAAACGGATCGACGTTGGCCAATTTCCGCTGCGGCTGGCGATCCGGCCGCAGGGCGATGTCGCGATCACGTCCGATTTGCAGGATGGTGGACTGAGCGTGATCGATCTTGAAAGCGGGAACTTCAGCCGCTCGATCCCGATTGGCGGGGCTGCGCAGGCCGAACAACGCTTCCAGGTCACGATCGTGTGGTCGCACGACGGTAATCGCATCTATGCTGCCGAGACAGGCTCCAACACCGTGGCCGAGGTCGACTATGCCAGCGGCAAGGTCCTGCGTCGCTTCGCCGTGGGCGAGGATGGTGACGGTCTGGCGATCCTCGCGCCCGAAACGGGCCGCAATGGCAGTTAAGCCCAAGCTTCAGACGGTCGGCTGGCGCGAGATGGTCGCGCTGCCCGACCTGACCGATGTACGTATCGCGGCCAAGATCGATACCGGCGCGCGCACATCGTCGCTCCACGCCCTGGCAATCGAACGCTTCGACCGCGACGGGCATCGCATGGTCCGCTTCCTGCTTGATCTCGGCCACCAGCGAGTCCAGCCCGTCACGGTCGAGGTCCCGCGCGCCGACAAGCGCGTGGTCACCAGTTCCAATGGCGAGGCGGAAGAACGCTTCATCATCAAGGCCTGGGTCGAACTGGGGGAAACCCGCTTTCCGGCGGAGTTCTCCCTGACCGATCGAAGTGATATGAAATTCCCCATCCTGATTGGCCGGACGGCACTGCGCCGCCGATTCCTGGTCGATTCGGGACGTAGCTATCTCCAGTCGAGCGCAGAAGAGCGAAAGAGGCTATTGAAATGAAGATCGCAATGCTCGCCCGCAATCCGAACCTCTATTCGCACAAGCGATTGGTCGAGGCTGCAGAGAAACGCGGGCACACGCTCGATATCCTCAACACCACGCGGTGCACGGTGAACATCGCCAGTCACCGGCCGACCATCATGTATCGCGGCGAGACCCTGAAGGGGTATGAGGCGGTAATCCCGCGCATCGGTGCCTCGATCACCAGTTACGGCCTCGCGGTGCTGCGCCAGTTCGAAATGGGCGGCGTCTGGTCGCTGAACGAAAGCGTCGCCATCGGCCGCAGCCGGGACAAGCTGCGTTCGACCCAGATCATGGCCAAATACGGCCTCGGCCTGCCGCTGACGGCCTACGCCAACGATCCCAAGCAGGCCGAGGAGATCATCAAAGCGGTCAATGGCCCGCCGGTGGTGATCAAGCTGCTCGAGGGAACGCAGGGCATCGGCGTGGTGCTGGCCGAAACGCTAAAGGGCGGCGCCTCGATCATCGAGGCGTTCCGCGGGGCCAACATCGCCATCATGGTGCAGGAATTCATCAAGGAAGCGGGCGGATCGGACATCCGCTGCCTGGTCGTCGGCGGCAAGGTGGTCGCGGCGATGAAGCGGCAGGGGGCCGAGGGCGAGTTCCGCAGCAACCTCCACCGCGGCGGCAGCGCCCAGCTTATCAAGATCACGCCCGAAGAACGCAGCACTGCCGTACGCGCGGCCAAGGCGATGGGCCTGAATGTATGCGGCGTGGATCTGCTGCGCAGCAATCACGGCCCGGTGATCATGGAAGTCAATTCATCCCCCGGCCTCGAAGGCATCGAAACTGCCACCGGCAAGGATATCGCCGGCATGATCATCGAATTCATCGAAGGCAATGCCAAGGCAGGAAAGACCAAGACCAAGGGCAAGGGGTGAGCGTCTGCTAACGACCCGTTTGCTGTCATTGGAAGAAACAGGCTAAGCCAATGTTATGGGCACCATAAATCCACGCAAACTGGCGGGCATCGTTACACTCTGCCTACTTTTGTTGATGGGCGGAGGCGTGAGTTACACTGAGGGCATCTCACAGGACGACTGGGACCCGCTCTGGCGATTGGCTTATGTCATTTCATTGTGCGCGGCCTTCGTTGTCGCCTTCTACGACCGAACGAACGCTCCGGATAAATTCTGGGACTTCAATCCAAAACGTGGTGTTCGCTATTTCTGTCTTGGCTGGCTCATCTTCCCTTTGATGATAGGCGTAGACGTCTTCTTCGGAGCCGATTTTTCGACAGCGCGGATGATGATGGGCACGTTCGCAATGTCAGTCTTGATCGGTATCCTCGGGACATTCACCGAGAACGTAGGGGTCTGAGCAACAAATGTCCGCTTACCACCCACAATCGGACCTCAAGCATTCCGCGCCATCAGGCCACCATCGACCGGGATCACCGCGCCGGTGATGTAGCTCGCGGCCGGGAGCACCAGTGACAGCGTCATGTGCGCCACTTCCTCGGGCTCGCCATAGCGATTGAGCACGGTGCGGCGGCGGGCGAAGATGACCTTGTATTCGTCGGCCACGGGATCGGTCATCGCGGTGCGGATCGGGCCAGGGCAGATGCAGTTCACCGTGATGCCTTCCTGCCCAAGATCGACCGCGAGGCCGCGTGTCAGCCCCGTTACCCCGGTCTTGGCTGCGACATAGGGCGTGTCGCCGCGTGTCGCGCCCAGGCCTTCGGTCGAGGCGATGTTGACTATGCGGGCGGCGTCGCTGCGGCGTAGATGGGGCAGGGCGGCGCGCACCATGCGCTGGTGCGCGGTCAGCATCACCGCCACGGCGCGGTGCCAGATATCGTCATAATCCTCGGCATCGAGCGGACAGAAACACGACACCCCGGCATTGTTGACGAGGATATCGATCGCGCCAAAATCCTCCGCGATCTGCGCGACGACGCGCTCGATTGCATCCTTGTCCGCTACGTCGAGTGCATAGGCGCGGGCGTTTGCGCCGCACTGCGTCACCACGTCTTCGCATGCCGCAAGGTCGAGGTCGGTGACGGCGACCATCGCGCCCTCGTCAGCGAACAGTTTTGCCGTGGCCCGGCCCATCCCGCTTGCCGCGCCAGTGACGATGGCCACCCGGCCAGCGATCGAGCGCGAGCGGTCGGGCGTATCGCTCACCGGAACGGCGGCTCGTTGAAGGCGCGCAGCTTGCGGCTGTGCAGGCGCTGGCCTTCCTTGCGCATCTTGTCGATCGCGCCGATGCCGATCTGGAGGTGGGCGGCAATCGCCTCCTCGTAGAACTTGTTGGCCTGTCCCGGCAGCTTGATCTCGCCGTGGAGCGGCTTGTCGGAAACGCACAGCAGCGTGCCGTAGGGAACGCGAAAGCGATAGCCCTGAGCGGCGATGGTGGCGCTTTCCATGTCGATACCGACTGCGCGGCTGAGCGACAGGCGCCGGGCCGAGGTTGTGTATCGAAGCTCCCAGTTGCGGTCGTCAGTGGTGACGACGGTACCAGTGCGCATGCGCTTCTTGAGGTCGGCGCCGGTCTCGCCGCTGACTTCGACCGCAGAGCCGATTAGCGCCTGCTGGACCTCGGCAATGGCGGGCAAGGGGATCTCGGGCGGCAGGACGGGGTCGAGTACGTGATCGTCGCGCAGATATGCGTGGGCGAGGACGTAGTCGCCGATCCGCTGGCTGCCGCGCAATCCGCCGCAATGGCCGATCATCAGCCACGCCTCGGGCCGCAGCACCGCGAGGTGGTCGCAGATCGTCTTGGCGTTGGACGGGCCGACGCCGATATTGACCAGCGTGATGCCCGCATCGCCTTCGCCGATCAGGTGATAGGCCGGCATCTGGTGCCGCCGCCATGCGGTGTCGGACAGCTGGGCGCGCGCGTTCGAGGTCGCCTTGTCGATGAACAGACCACCTGCGCCAGCCAACGCAGTGTAGCCATTCGATCCCAATTGCTCGCCCGCCCAGTCGACGAATTCATCGACGTAGCGGTGATAATTGGTGAACAGGATGTAGCGCTGGAAATGCTCGGGCGCGGTGCCAGTGTAATGGGCCAGGCGGGCGAGGCTGAAATCGGTCCGCAGCCCGTCGAACAGGCTTAGCGGAATGATGGCATCCGGTCCCTCGAGCTCGATACCATCGGCCAGTTCGTCGCCGATATCGGCAAGATCTGTATGGGGGAAATGGCGCGCGATTTCCTGCGGTGAAATGCCAGCCAGTTCGGCCCCCGCTTCGCCATCCAGGACGTAAGGGAAGGGCATTTCCTGGCGCGATGGGCGCACTTCGATTTCGACCTCGTGGTCCTCGCGGATCAGTTCCAGCTGCTCGCGCAGGTAATCGGCGAACAGCCGCGGACGCGTCACGGTGGTGGCGTAGGTGCCGCTGTCGTTGAGCCGGCCAAAGGCACGGCCCTGCTCTGCCAGCAACGGCCCGCCACGATAGACCAGCCGCAGTTCGGGGTAGGCGTAGGAGCCGTCACTACGGCGCGCCTTGCTGGGCAGACGCCCGTCGCGCGCGAATGCCAGGATGTCGGATCTGAGGCGCTCTGTGGCCTCGTCGTAGAGGCGGACAAGTTCCGCCAGAATCGTGTCTATATTTTCCATTGGGAGCGCATGTAGCGCGCAATTGTCAAAGCGGAAAGAACAGCAGGGCAAAGAAAAGGGACGCGAAGCTTTCGCTTCGCGCCCCATTCTCGAACCGATGGAGACGATTATCAGCCTTCGTTGGTTTCCTCGTCACCTTCCGGAGCGGTCGCTTCGACCTTGGCTTCGGTTTCGGTCATGTCTTCGGGCGTGCTGACGCCGTCTTCGAGCAGCTCGGCGGGGATCTCGCCAGGCTCGAGGGTCGGATCGGTCTGGTTGGACGCGGCCGCTTCCTCGATTTCCTTCTGCTCGTCTTCGAACAGCTGGGCGAGAACGTCGACGCCCTGGCTCTGCAGTTCGGCCTCGTCATCGCTGCGTGCGACGTTGGCCTTGACGGTGACTTCGACTTCCGGGTGCAGCGCGATGGTGACATCGTGCATACCGATGGTCTTGATCGGGCTGCCCATCACGACGCGCTTCTTGTCAACTTCGTGACCCTTGTCGGCGAGGCCGACAACGATGTCGCGAACACTGACCGAGCCGTAAAGCTGGCCGGCGTTTGACGAGGCGCGGATCAGCACGATTTCGGTGCCTGCGATCTTTTCGCCCTGCTTTTCAGCATCGCTGCGCTTCTCGGCGTTTTCGGCTTCGAGACGTTCACGGTTGGCTTCGAAGACCTTCTTGTTGGCTTCGTTTGCGCGCAAGGCCTTCTTCTGCGGGAGCAGGAAGTTGCGAGCGTAGCCGTCCTTCACGGTGACAACGTCACCGATCGAGCCGAGATTGCCGATCCGTTCGAGGAGAATGATATCCATGGTGTCTTCTCCCTTACTTCACGATGTAGGGCAGCAGGCCGATGTGGCGCGCGCGCTTGATCGCCTTGGCGAGTTCACGCTGCTTTTTCGCGCTGACGGCGGTGATGCGGCTGGGGACGATCTTGCCACGTTCGGACATGAAGCCCTGCAGCAGACGCGTATCCTTGTAGTCAATCTTGGGCGCATTCTTGGCCGAGAACGGGCAAGTCTTGCGGCGACGGAAAAACGGACGGGCCATCAGTTACGCTCCTCGCGGTCGCTGCGACGCTTCTTGTCGCGGTCGTTCTTGCGCATCATCACGCTCGGACCTTCTTCGTGTTCATCGACACGAACGGTCATGTAGCGGATGACGTCTTCGTTGATGCGCGTCTGACGCTCGAGTTCAGCCACGACACTGCCGGGGCCCTCGATGTTGAGCATCACGAAGTGAGCCTTGCGGTTGCGGTCGATCTTGTAGGCCAGGTTCTTGAGGCCCCAGGTCTCGGTCTTGGTGACCTTGCCGTCGTTCTTTTCGATAATCTCGGTAGCGGTAGCCGCCAGCGCGTCGACTTGAGACTGGCTCAGATCCTGACGCGCGAGGAAGATATGCTCATACAGAGCCATCTCGCGTTCCTTCACACTGTAATGCCGATCGCTGGCTGATCCGCACCATTGCGGGGCCCCTCCGGCTTTCTTCGTATTCGCACGGCCCGTGGCCAGCGAAGGGGCGCACATAGCGGGATCGGCGGGTAATGCAAGCCGTGTTTGCCAGCGATCGCGGCGGGTTTCAGCCCAGCCGAGCGAGGATCGACGCCGCAAATTCACTCAGCGTATCATCGCGTGCGCCCATCACCACGATCCGGTCACCGCTGCGCGCATTGGCGACGAGGAAATCGCCGCAGCCCTCGCGGGTGTTGATATGCAACGCCTTTCCGCCAGCCCTGGCGATCAGGTCTACAATCCGTTCGCTGCCTTCGCTGCGGTCGACGGTGCCGCCGAAATAGACCGGGTCGCACAAAAGGGTCAGGTCATCGGGACCCAGTTCGCGGGCGAAGGTCTCGGCCAGTTCCGCGCCCATCTGGCGCAAGGGGCCGTAGCCATGCGGCTGGAAGAAGGCGAACACGCGGCCAGGATGGGTCTTGAGCGTGCGCAAGGTAGCAGCGCATTTTTCCGGGTTGTGGCCGAAATCGTCGATCACGGTTACCCCTGAAGCGCTCGTTCCGACGATATCAAACCGGCGTGCCAGCCCTTTGAATTGCGCCAGCGCTTCCACTGCGTCCGCCACTGGAACGCCAGCTGCACTCGCTCCGGCGATGGCGGCGAGCGCGTTGGAAAGATTGTGCCTGCCAGGCATATTGAGGACCAGCGGATGCTCGCTCCCATCGCGGCGATCCACCACCAACGCGGCCTGGCGGACCGGCCCATCGGCTTGGCTGCCGGGCTTGATCGCGATTGCCGCGTCATCCGCATCGATGCCAAATGTAAGGATGCCGGGTAAGTCCCGCGCCAGTGCAAGGGCCTCGGCGTCGTCGGAATTGACAACCGGATGGCGCGAAGCCGCGAGGTAATCGCTGAACAGCGCACGCAATTCCTCCATACTCTTGTGGTCGAGGCTGACATTGAGCAGCAAGCCAACTTCCGGGCGGTAGAGCGCGATCGAGCCGTCGCTCTCGTCGACTTCCGAGACATATATCTCATTGCCGCCCACCACCGCGCTGGCGAAAGGACGGTCGTCACTGACGAAATTCTTCATCACCGCGCCGTTCATGATGGTCGGTTCGCGTCCGGCATGGTGCAGGATCCAGCCAAGCATGCCGGTCACGGTCGACTTGCCGCTCGTCCCCGCAACCGCCACTCCTGATTTTGCCGAATTGAACAGCGCCGCGTTGAGTTGCGCCCGCGTCATGCGCGGAACGCCCAATTCCCTTGCGCGCACCATTTCGGGCACGCTGTCTTCTACCGCCGCGCTAGCTACCAGCACTTGATCCGCGCGGGTAATGCCGCTGCCGTCTTGTGGGAAAAGCGCAAAACCCTGCCGTTCGAGTGCGGCAAACTTCTCCGGCGACCGACCTTGGTCGAAGCTGCGGTCCGAGCCGGCGACTTCGGCGCCGCGGCCCTTGAGAATTGCAGCCAGCGGCTGCATTCCGGATCCGCCTATGCCGCAGAAGAACCACGGGCGGCCAAGTAGATTGGCAGTCGGATCTGCATTCGGGTCGTGCTGTTCGGTCATGGGCAAGCGGTTACGCAGGGAGTGGCACTTTGTGAAGCGGATGCTAGAGGCTTTTCCCATGACCCGCATTGCGATCTGTGCGCCAGCTACTCCGATTACCCGCGACCACGCGGCTGCGATGGAGAAATTCGTCGCCGCCGAATCCCCGCAGCATTCGGTGTGGTTTCATGAACAATGCTTCGCCAGCCATGCGCATTATGCAGGAGATGACCTTACCCGGCTAAGCGCGCTGGTTGAATGCGCCAACAATCCTGAATTTGATGCGGTCTGGTTCGCCAAGGGCGGTTACGGTTCAAACCGTATTGCACAGGCCGCTATCGTACGGATGAACGATGCCGCGCGAGAGAAGACCTATGTCGGCTTTTCCGACATGGGTTACCTACTCGCCGCCCTCTACCAGGCGGGCATTGGCCAGCCGGTCCACGGCTCCATGCCGGTCAGTGCTCGCAGCGAAAGCGGACGCACTGCGCTACGGCGTGTGCTCAACTGGTTTTCCGGCGATGCCAGCGGGGTCGAGCCATCGGTCGATGGCAAAACACCGACCGTTGCCTTTAACCTCATCACACTGGCCATGCTTGTCGACACCCCGCTTCTGCCGGATCTTTCCGGCCATATCGTGATGGTCGAGGAGGTGAGTGAGCATCTTTACGCCATCGATCGGATGTTTTTCAGTCTCGCCAACACACTGCCGCGCCTCGCAGGGCTACGGCTTGGCGCGGTGACGGACGTGCCCGAAAACGACCGCGAATTCGGCCAGACGCCGGAAGAAATCGCCAAGTTCTGGTGCGACAGGGCCGGTATTCCCTATCTCGGCCGAGCCAGGATCGGTCACACGGCCGACAACCATGTTGTCCCGTTCGGGGTTGCGAGTCCGCCGCGAGGCTCTTAACCGCCCGCCAGAGGACAGGAGATTACAGATGCGCGCATTTATCTTTCCGGGACAGGGCAGCCAGAAAGTCGGCATGGGAAGCGACCTTGCCGATGCCAGCAGCGCCGCCCGCGAAGTGTTTGAGGAAGTCGACGAGGCGCTCAGCCAGACGCTCAGTTCGATCATGCGCGACGGGCCCGAGGCTGATCTGACTCTGACCGAGAACGCGCAACCGGCAATCATGGCCAACGCCATCGCTACGCTGCGCGTGCTGGAGCACGAATTTGGCATCTCGCTGGCCGACAAGGGTGATTGCGTCGCCGGCCACTCGCTTGGCGAATACACTGCGCTGTGCGCTGCCGGGGCATTCTCGCTCACGGACACGGCGCGGTTGCTCAAGCTGCGCGGCCAGGCGATGCAGGCAGCGGTGCCGGTGGGCGAAGGAGCCATGGCTGCGCTGCTCGGTGCTGACATCGACAAGGCGAGCGCGCTGGCCGAGGCCGCAGCGCAAGGTGAAGTGTGCGAAATCGCCAATGACAACGATCCTACCCAAGTCGTCATTTCGGGTCACCGGGGGGCGATCGAACGGGCGGTCGAGATGGTCAAGGATCATGGCATTAAGCGCGGCGTCCTTCTTCCGGTCTCGGCTCCGTTTCACTGTTCGTTGATGCAGCCGGCCGCCGATGCCATGGCCGAGGCGTTCGCTGATACGCCGCCGCACAGCTTTACCTTGCCGGTCTATGCCAATGTGACCGCTGCGCAGGTGCACGACGCCGCCGAGGAACGCGAACTGCTGGTGCAACAGGTCACCGGCCGTGTCCGCTGGCGCGAAAGCGTGCTGGCCATGCGGACTGCAGGCGTCGACCATTTCGTCGAGTTGGGCGGCAAGGTCCTAGGCCCGATGGTTGGTCGAATCGACCGTGAGGTCGCCGTAAATTGCGCAGTCACGATGGAAGACCTCGAAGCGCTTGCGAAGGAGATCAACTGATGTTCAGTCTTGAAGGTATGACCGCGCTCGTAACCGGGGCCAGCGGCGGGATCGGCTCCTCGATCGCCCGCGCACTTGCCCGGCAAGGGGCGAGGCTGGCGCTTTCGGGATCCAACGCTTCCAAGCTGCGCTCCTTCCGCGAAGAACTTAACGACGAGTTTGGTCACGACCATGTCGAGATCACCTGCAACTTGTCCGACACCAAGCAGGTCGAGGAACTGATCCCCGCGACGATGGACACACTCGGGCGGATGGACATCCTCGTCAACAATGCCGGTATCACGCGCGATAACCTCGCCATGCGGATGAAAGACGAGGAATGGGACGAGGTCATCCGCATCAATCTTGAATCGAGCTTTCGCCTGATGCGCGCCGCTGCCCGGCCGATGATGAAGGCCAAGTTTGGCCGAATCGTCTCGATCACCAGCGTCGTTGGCGCGACCGGCAATCCCGGGCAGATAAATTACGTCGCTTCGAAGGCCGGCCTGACAGGCATGTCGAAGGCGCTGGCGCAAGAGCTGGCAAGCCGCGGAATTACCGTCAACTGCGTGGCTCCGGGCTTCATCCGGACCGCCATGACCGAACAGCTTACCGACGACCAGAAAGCCACCATCAATGCTCGTATTCCGATGGCGAAGATGGGCGAGGGCGAGGATATCGGGGCTGCTGTGGCCTATCTCGCCAGCAAGGAAGCAGGCTATGTCACCGGTCAGACGCTGCACGTAAATGGCGGCATGGCGATGGTGAGCGCCTGAAACCGCCCGAAAATCGCTTTCGTCGCCGGGTTATCCCCAAGGAATCCGGTCCCTAGGCTCTAACTCCTTGCGAGGCGTTGCAGGTGCGCTAGGGTTTAAGGGCATTTTTCCCGGCGCCCGGGGCGATTCCGGTGGGGAAATCGTGACCTGCGGGCGCCCTTGAAACGAGAGTATCACCGATGAAGGCCACCATCGAACGTGCAACGCTGCTTCGTTGCCTCTCCCACGTCCAGTCGGTTGTCGAACGACGCAACACTATACCGATCCTGTCCAACATCTTGATCGAGGCGAGCACTGACAACGCGGTCAAGGTGATGGCGACCGATCTTGACCTCCAAGTGGTCGAAAGCGTCGAAGCCGCGAGCGTCGAAACCGCTGGCGCGACCACAGTCTCGGCGCATCTGCTGTTCGATATCGCGCGCAAGCTGCCCGATGGTTCGCAAGTTAGCCTGGAGGTAGCCGACAACCGGATGACGGTGAAGGCGGGACGCATCCGCTTCCAGTTGCCCACGCTGCCGAAAGATGATTTCCCCGTCATCGTCGAGGGCGATCTGCCGACCCGCTTTGAAATTCCTGCGCGCACGCTGGCAGAATTGATCGATCGTACCCGCTTCGCGATCAGCACCGAGGAAACGCGCTATTACCTTAACGGCATTTTCTTCCATGTTTCGGATGAAGATGAACCGGTGCTCAAGGCCGCTGCCACAGATGGCCACCGCCTGGCACGCTACACCATTGCTCGGCCCGATGGCGCCGAAGGCATGCCCGACGTCATCGTGCCGCGTAAGGCCGTTGCCGAGCTGCGCAAGCTGCTGGAAGAGCGGATGGACGGCAATGTCCTCGTCGACCTGTCGGCCAGCAAGATCCGCTTCACACTTGGCGGAGAGGGCGGCACCGTGCTCACCTCCAAGCTGATCGACGGCACCTTCCCCGATTACAGCCGCGTCATCCCGACCGGTAACGACAAGTTGCTCAAGGTTGATCCGAAGAGCTTTTTCGATGGTGTGGACCGTGTCGCCACAATCGCCACCGAGAAGACCCGCGCAGTCAAAATGGGGCTGGACACGGACAAGGTCACGCTGTCGGTCACCTCGCCGGACAATGGAACGGCGGCAGAGGAACTGTCGGCAGAATACAGCGCCGAGAGCCTCGAGATTGGTTTCAATGCCAACTACCTCAAGGATATTCTCGCCCAGATCGACAGCGATATGGTGGAATTGCACCTCGCCGATGCCGGCGCACCGACGCTCATTCGCAAGGACGAGAACAGCCCGGCGCTTTACGTCCTGATGCCGATGCGGGTGTAGCTACCCGCGCTTAGTGAACACAGGCAAAGTCTAGGCTCGCATCAATCCAATGGTCCGGCTAGGTTGCTTTTCGCGACCTAGAGGAGACCTTTCGATGCCCCAAGCCGTCCACGTCCAGAAGGACCAACTCGCCACCACGCATATCGCCGACTTCGAGCAGGGCACTTTGCCAGATGGCGCGGCGCGGCTCGAAATCGAGAGTTTCTCGGTCACGGCCAATAATATCACCTATGCAGTGGTTGGTGACGGTTTCGGTTACTGGAACTTCTTCCCTGCCGACGATGGCCACGGCATCGTGCCGATGTGGGGTCATGCGAAGGTCATCGAAAGCCAGCATCCCGAGATCGCCGTGGGCGAAAGGGTCTATGGCTACCTTCCGATGGCGACGCATCTCGACGTCGTACCGGGCAATGTTTCCAAGAGTGGCTTCATCGACAGCGCGGAACATCGCCAGCCGATGAGCCCGATCTACAACCAGTATTCGCGGCTTGCAGCCGATCCCGAACATGATCCGGCCCGCGAGAGTGAGCGCATGATCTTTGGTCCATTGTTCAAGACCGGTTTCCTGATCGAGTACTTCATGCGCAACGAAGCTTGGTTCGGTGCGAATCAGGTCATTCTCACCAGCGCATCCTCCAAGACTGCCCTCGGCCTCGCCGCAGTCGCTCGACAGCGTTCGCCTGACGTCAGGCGGATCGGGCTGACCTCAGCCGGCAATGTGGATTTCGTCCAGGGCACGGACCTCTATGATGCGGTGGTCGCCTATGACGATGTCGGTTCGCTTGGGCACGAAGCCAGCGTGTCGGTCGATTTCGCCGGCAATGCGGGCCTCCTGGCCGAGCTGCACCGTCATTTTGGCGATGCGCTGAAATACTCCTGCCTCGTCGGCGCGACCCATGTCGAGCAGCGTGGGGGAGGCCAGGCATCTATCGGCGACCTACCCGGTCCAACCCCGACGTTGTTTTTTGCACCTGACCACGCGGTGGCGCTGTTTAAGGAACTGGGGCCGGAAGGCGCCGGACGTCAGATCGCCGAAAGCTGGCATTATTTCCTCGATGCAGTCGGCGACACCGTGACAGTCGAGAAACGCCAGGGGCTGGAGGCAGCCCGAACAGCCTA
This sequence comes from Qipengyuania sp. CAU 1752, assembly GCF_054482615.1. Classification (NCBI taxonomy): domain Bacteria; kingdom Pseudomonadati; phylum Pseudomonadota; class Alphaproteobacteria; order Sphingomonadales; family Erythrobacteraceae; genus Qipengyuania; species Qipengyuania sp. CAU 1752. The sequence goes on from NZ_JBTLRE010000001.1 coordinate 1,345,929, forward strand.
TCTCGAGATTCTTGGCGGGACGGTCGACCCCTCCATCGGGATTGTTATCGAGCCCTAATAGGCGGCGCTAGATATCGACGCAGATCTTGCCGAAATGCCTGTTCGCCTCCTGGTGGCGGAAGGCATCGGCCAGATCGGCGAGCGCGAAGTGATCGGAAATCACCGGTTCCAGCCCATTTGCCTCGAACGCTGCAATCATGTCGAGTTGCATCGCGCGGCTGCCGACCGTTAGGCCCTGCACGGTCAAGTTCTTGGAGAACAATAGCGCGGTTTGAACTGGCCCTGCGACACCGGTCAAAACACCGATCAGCGCGATATGCCCGCCAATCCGCGCCGCCAGCATTGATTGGTCGAGTGTGCCGGGCCCGCCGACCTCGACCACGCAATCGACCCCGCGACCACCGGTCATCTCGAGCGCCTTGGGTCCCCACGCCTCGACCTGTTTGTAGTTGATGACGTGATCGGCGCCGAGGGCTTTCACCCGCTCCAGTTTTTCGTCGGACGAGCTGGTAGCAATTACGTTTGCTCCGGCGGCCTTGGCCAGTTGCAGCGCGAATATGGATACGCCGCCCGTACCCTGTACCAGCACGGTGTCGCCTGGTTTGAGTGCATAATCGACGAAGAGTGCACGCCACGCCGTCAGTCCTGCGCAGGTGAGCGTGGCCGCCTGCGCGGCGCTGTAACCCGCGGGTGCGCGAGTGAACCAGTGCGTTGGCACCGTAACGCTCTCGCGCGCGTAGCCGTCGATCCCGTCGCCGGGGACTCGGGTGAAAGCTGTCGTCGGAGGAGCACCATCGAGCCAGTCAGGGAAAAAGGTCGAGACGACCATGTCGCCGACGGCATATTCGGTCACTCCATCGCCGACAGCGGTAACTTCTCCGGCGCCATCGGACATCGGGATGCGGCCCGGTGCGGTGGGGATCATTCCCTTGACCACGGCATAATCGTGATAATTCAGCGAACTGGCCCGCAGCCGGACGGTGATCTCGCCGGGACTGGGCGCTGGCGCGTCGTCCACGTCAACCAGTTCAAGCGCGTCAAGCGTGGACGGCGTTGCGCCTGTGCGAATTGCTTTCATGATTTGTCTCTCTCCGGAAGCTGGGTCGGGTAGCTGAAGCGGGGAGGACGGGGCCTCCTCGGACTGCATGCACTCATTCTGCGGCTTCGAGCATTTCCACCCGCTGTGGTCCGCGAATGAGGCCGCCGGGCGCTGCGCCAGTCCATTCGCCGTTGCGGAAAGTGATTTCGCCATTCTTGATCGTCGCGACATAACCATCGGCCTTTTGTAGCAACCGCCTGCCGCCGGCCGGGAGGTCGAAGGCGAGCCATGGCTTGCCAAGCTTGAGCGCATCCATGTCGATGATGTTGAGATCGGCCAGATAGCCTGGCGCGAGAACCCCGCGATCCTCCAGTCCATAGAGCCGCGCCGTGTCGTGGCACTGCCGCTTGACGGCGTTTTCGAGGCTGATGCGCTCTCCCCGCCGCCGATCGCGGACCCAGTGCTGGAGCATGAATGTGGGAGAGGCGGCGTCGCAGATCGTCCCGCAATGCGCGCCGCCATCAGACAGTGAATTGACCGTGTCGTCGCTGTGCTGGAGTGGGAGCAGGAATTCGAGGTCGCCGTCGGCATAATTGAGTATGGGGAAGTAGATGAAGCCCTTGCAATCGTCGCGGCACAGCATTTCATAGGCGAAATCCTGCGGATCGGTCCCTGCCACACCGGCCCGGGCCTGGACGGTTGCATCCTGCGGCGGTTCGTAATCGAAATCCTCGTCCATCTCGAACATCAGGCCCCAGCCATTGGTGAGGGCAAAGACGACTTCCTTGGTGTCCTCGGCAACCTCGGAATAGTCGTTTGCTTCGCCCAGAAGCTGCGCCTTAAACGCCGGGTCCAGCAACTTGGCCTTCTGTTCCCCCCAGGATAGTTCAGCGATGGCCTTCCAGCTGGGGCGGAGGACGAAGGGATGCACCGTGCCCTGCCAGGCCATGATTATGCCGTTTCCGCGCAGCGCGATCTGGGCGACGATATTGGCGCCGTTATCGTTCTCGGCGCGCATGGTTTCGATCTGCTCGTCGAGCGGCAATTCCTTGGCAATGCTCTGCAATGCGGCGAAGGTGACGGGCAGGCCGGTCTCGCGGCTGAGATCGCCCATCCACGAAAATTCGTTCCACTCGCGCCGCAGGTCGCTGGCCATTTCGAACACGCCGTGGCCGGCGCGGCCCATGGCCCGACCGAGTTCGACCAGTTCGTCGGCATTGGCCGTTGTGCCCGGCACCAGCACACCGTTGACGTCCTTGTGTAGCACCGTGCGGCTGGTCGAGAATCCGAGCGCACCGGCGCGCACGCCGTCTTCCACGATCTGCGCCATCTGCGCGATCTCGTCTTCTGTCGGGACAGCGCCCGGCTCTTCGCGTTCCTGCAGGACGTAGGCGCGCACCGCGCCGTGCGGGACATGGGTGCCGACATCGACCGTGCGCGGCAGTTTTTCCAGCGCGTCGAGATATTCGGGAAAGCTCTCCCACTCCCAGGTGATACCTTCGGCAAGCGCGGTTCCGGGAATGTCCTCGACCCCCTCCATCAACTGGATCAGCCATTCGTGCTTGTCGGGCCGCGCCGGTGCAAAGCCGACCCCGCAGTTGCCCATCACGACCGTTGTGACGCCGTGCCAGCTCGAGGGGGCCATTTCCTGGTCCCATGTGGCCTGCCCGTCATAATGCGTATGGATGTCGACGAAGCCGGGGGTGATCACCATGCCACAGGCATCGATTTCGTCCGCGCCCGAACCGGTGATTTCGCCGACCTGCGCAATCAACCCGTCCTTGATCGCGACATCGCCGGTAAAGCGCGGTTCGCCAGTTCCGTCGACGATGGTGCCGCCGCGAATGACAAGATCGAAATTGGCCATGATTCTCTCTCTCCCATTTTCATTTGCAACCGATATAGCACAGCCGAGTGGGCGATGCTAAGCTTCCTGCGATGGACGGAACACCGAGTTGGAAGCCCGATGCGGCGAGCGGGATCTCGATCGATTGGATCGAGGCCAATGGGCTTACTTTCGAGGTCGCCATGGCGGGCGAGGGCGACCATCTCGCCCTGTGCCTGCACGGCTTCCCCGAGCTTCATTACAGTTGGCGCAATCAGATCCCGCTGCTGGCTGGGATGGGCTACCGCGTCTGGGCGCCCAATCTGCGCGGTTATGGCGGAACATCGCGGCCCCACGCCGTGCGCGACTATGCGCTCGATCATCTGACCCGGGACATCGCCGCGCTGATCGACTCCAGTGGGGCGAGAAAGGTGACGCTTATCGCGCATGACTGGGGGGCGATCATCGCCTGGACCTTCGCCATCCTGAAGCTGCGTCCGATCGAGCGGCTGGTGATCATGAACGTGCCGCACCCCAAGGTGCTCGAACGCGAGCTAAAGCGCTGGGAGCAATTGAGGAAGAGTTGGTATGTCTTCTTCTTCCAGCTGCCATGGCTACCGGAGCGCCGGTTGGGGGCAAACAAAGGCCGAGGCATCGGTCAGCTTTTTGAGCGAACCAGCTGCAATCCAGAACGCTTTGGTGCAGATGTGCGGGCGGTCTATTCCGCAGCGGCAGGCCAGCCCGGAGCACCCCGAGCGATGGTCAATTATTACCGCGCCGCGATGCGACATCGCGGCTCGGTAGACCTTGGCGACTTCCAGGTCGACGTGCCTACGCTGCTGGTCTGGGGCGAAGAGGATGTGGCGCTCAATATCCGCTGTTCGGAAGGGCACGAGCGATGGGTAACCGATATCGAGATTGCGCGCTTGCCGGGCGTCTCGCACTGGGTCCAGCAGGACGCGCCCGTCAAGGTCAATGCGATCTTGCGCGATTGGCTGCCTATTGTCGCTCCGGCATCCTGACAAAAGCCAGCACTGCCAGCCCTGCCACGAACAATACCGATATCGACGCCATGCCGATCCGCTGGTCGTTGAAGGTGCTGGTGAAAAATTCGACCAGCAATGGCCCCATCCACACCGTGATTGTCCCGGCAATGGCATAGAGACCGAAGAACTCGCCGCTTCGGCCCGGCGGGGCGAGGGTGACGAGCATGGTGCGACTGGAAGAAATGCTGGCGGTGGCCGTCACGGCTACCACGCTGATGAGCGACAGGTAGACAAGGTCCGATAGCGTTGCGAACACGATCCCGTCCCAGATGCGTGTGTTCTCCACCAGTCCGAAAAACAGGCTTTCGCGGGTGATCGACAGTTGTACCACCAATGTCGCCACCATGCCGATGATCTCGATTATGAGCGCACGTTTGACGCCGACCTTGCCATCGAGCCAGCCGCCGAAAATACCGCCGAGAAACGCCCATGCGGAAGCGAAGATGGCGTAGCACAGCATTTCGAGGAATCCCCAGCCGAGGAACAGCGCCACATACACCGCGCCCAGCGCCAGCAGCGCCGCCATGCCATCGGCATAGAGCATCCGTGCAATGAGAAATTTCATCAGGTCAGGGTAGTGGGCTGCTTCGCGCAGGGTCTTGAGAACAGAGCAAAAGCCGCTGCCGACTGCCAAGCGCCAGCTTGCGCCGGGCACGCCGGGATCGCGGGCGTACAGGAAGAAGGGAATTGAGAACGTAGCCAGCCAGACCGCGCATATGGGTCCCACGATGCGGGCATGGTCGAACCGGCTGAGATCCATGCCGAATTGTGGCTCAGCAAAAGGCCATTGGATTGCGCCCGGCAGGATTAACAGCAAAGCAATCCCGACAAAAATCAACACAGCTGCCAGATTGCCAAGCCCCAGGCCAACTCCCGAGATCATCGACAGGCGATCCCGCGATCCCGCGACTGACAGCATCGCGTTATGAGTGACCTCGGAATAGGTATAGCTGACATAGGCCGTCACCAGCAGCGCCATGATTGCCCACACCGGCAAGCCTTGGCCGCCCGGCATGGCGAACCACAGCATGCCCGAACATATCACGATGCTGCCGAGAAATAGCGCCAATATCGGTTTGAGCCGGCCACCGCGATCAAGTGCCGCGCCGAGAAATGGAGCAGTCAGGGCGGCGATAAACCCGGCCCATTTGGTGACCGAGGCGATTGTAGTCTGGCCTTGGGCGTTGGCGGTCCTGAGCGCCTCGTCAGCTCCAAGTCCGGCCAGGGTGCCGCCTGCCAACAAGTCTGCGCCGATTATATCTCGCGCAAAATAAGGCGCGAAAATATAAATGACGATCAAGATGTAATAAGGATTGCGCGCCCATTCAAAGACGGCCCAGGCAAAGCCGGTCCTACCCAGCGCTCCGCCTGTCCCGGTCGCCGGACGTTCGATGATCGGGCGCGTCTCGGGCGACGGGTCGGCAATTAGCATCGGTTCAATGCGCTCTTTTTGTCGAGCGTAGCTGGGGATCGTAACCACCAGCCAATCGCCCCTCTCGACATCGAGGGGTCTCACATTGAAGCGTAGCTGTCCAGCTTAGGCCGCTTCGGCCTTGGTCCCCTCGACCTCGTTCAGGAACGCTCGCAGTTCGGCAATGCTTTCATCCGCATGGGTCAGCAGGAACAGGTGACCGCCGCCCTCGATCATGTGCAGTCTGCTATCGCGAATAAGCGCATTGAGGATCTTGCCGTTGATCGGCAGCACGATCTGGTCGTCGTCTCCCATCATGATCAGCGTCGGCTTGCCAAGGAATGGCAGCGCTGGGGCGCTGGTCCACCCGAGCATGCACAGCAGTTGGTAAATATACCCACGCGGCGAAGGGGGCTTGAGGCGGCCGATATGGCTGTCCTTCTGGTGCGCAGCCCCGTCCTTGTCGAACCCGCCATAAAGCGTCGCAAAATGCTCGTTCATGAATTCCGGATCAATATAGCGACGCGGGTTGGCCATCTTGGTAAAGGCCGCGGGTTTGCCAGGCACCATTAGCATCCCCGCTGTCGTCGCGAGCAGCACGAGTTTGCGCACCATGCCGCCGTGCTGGAGCGCGAAATGCTGCGCCATGGCGCCACCCCAGCTCACACCCATGACATCGACTTCCTCGATATCGAGGCGGCGGAGCAATTTCGCCGCCGTCCAGCTCATGGTGAAGGGGTTGTAGGGCAGCTTGGGATCGGGAGATTCACCGGTTCCGGGCATATCGAACATAATGAAACCGCGATCATCGAGCGACTCGGCCAGCGGAGCCACGGCCTCGATATTGGCGCCGATACCGTTGAAGAACAGGATTGGCGGATGATCCGATGGTTTGTCCAACCGCCATCGCGCCACGCGCAACGTGCGACCGCCAATATCCTCCATCGTGATCGTGGCGGTCATCGTTTTGTTTTTCGAGGCAGTCATGCGCGATCCTTGTAATGGCAGCGGCGTGAATTCAGCTCACACCTCCTCCACTACGTACAGACCGGGCGCAGGGTCCAGAGAAGTGAAATTTTCATTCCCGGTTTCCGCTGGTGCGGCTTTTTTACTGCCCGAACGCTTCTGCACCCATTCCATCCAGTAGGGCCACCAACTGCCGGCGACCTCTTCCGCCCCTTGCTGCCATTTGTCAGCCGTATCGGGCAGTTTTTTTGCCTTGTTGATGTAATACCGCGCCTTCGGATTGCCCGGCGGGTTGAGGATCGCCTGCATATGGCCCGAATGTGAAAGGACATAGGTCACGTCCTTCGAACCGAACAGGTCGGTGGATCGGTAGGTCGCTTTCCATGGGGTGATATGGTCGGTCACCCCGCCTAGGATGAACAGGTCGCTCTTGACCTTCGACAGGTCGATCTTGTGATCGACCATGTCGACCTCGCCCTTCTTGGTAAAGGCAAGGGTTTCGAAAACGGTAAGGAAATCACCCATCAATGCGGCCGAGAGATTGGTTGCGTCGGCATTCCAGAACAACACGTCGAATGCGGGCGGATCGTCGCCCAGCAGATAATTGTTGATGACGTAGTTCCAGATCAGGTCATTGGGCCTTAGCCATGCGAAGCCGCGAGCCAGGTCATCACCCTTGATAATGCCCTTCTTCGCTGCTCGCTGGCGCGCCAATTCGAGCCCGTTCTTGCTGATCAGGCTGCCAGCCTCGATATCGTTTTGTTTGGGATGCAAGACGCAAACCATCAATGTCAGCGCGCCGAGAAGATCGTCCTTGTCGCTCGCCATCTTGCTCGCCAGCATGGCTGCTGTCTGTCCGCCCGAACAGCCGGCTGACACATTGACTTTTTTCGCACCCGTAATGGAGATGACGGCCTCCATGGCTTCTCGGCAAGAACGAACATAATCAGCCATGTCCCAGTGGCCCTGGTCTTTCGATGGATTGCGCCACGAAATGACGAAAGTCTGGATGCCATTGTCGAGCTGGAACTTCACCACCGATTTCTGGGGGGTGAGATCGTTGATGTACATCTTGTTGATCTGCGGCGGAATAGTCAGTTGCGGGATCTCATAGACCTCGTCCGTCGTCGGTGCGTACTGGATGAGTTCCATCATCTCGGTCCGCAGCACGACCGAGCCTTTCGACGTGGCGATGTTCTCGCCCAGCTTGAATGGACGCTTGTCGACCTGGCTGACCATCCCCTTGTTCTGGGTGATGTCGGTATAGGCGTTCTTGAGGCCCTTGATGAGGCTCAGTCCGCCGCTGTCGATAAGGCGTTTCTGTGCTGTCGGGTTACCCATAAGGGTGTTGGTGGGGGCAAGCCCGTCGATGATGATAGTAGAGATGAATCGCGCACGGTCTTTCTCGAGGTCGTCGAGTTCGAGATCGTCGAGCCACTTGCCCATGCCTTTCTGGACGGCGAGATAATACTGCATCCCAGCGCGCATGAAGGGGTTAAACTGCCAGGCCGGGTCCATGAACCGCTTGTCGCGGGGGGCGGGGGCAAGCTCGCTCTTGCCTGTCATGATCTTGATCATGTCGCTGCCCATTTCCTGGCCATGGCGCATCATCCGCTGTGGATTGGAGGCGGTTTCGCGCAGAAGCACGGCGACTGCCCCAAAGATGTCTTCCCGAGTCAGTCCAACCAGCGGACCCAACGCGTTGGTATGCTGGGCGGCTTCGTCTTCAAATTCCACGGCCATTGCTTGCGTTCTCCTAGAGCTGACATGGCGCGTATCCTCGCGCCCGCATTTCCCCATGCTCGCCCGGTTCCTAGCAAATGGACGTGGGTCTTGGCTATCGGATAGCGAAAATCACCTGGTCGCCCCCAAGGGCAACTACAGTGGTTTTCAATCTCGGGCAGCGATCATGCTGGCAATGTCGACGAACTTCTCGCGAGGCGCACCATCGCGGGCGGCAGCCTCTTCGGCTTCCTCAATGCGCTTCCAATCGCGGAAGGTGACGATATCGAGCTCGCGCTCCTGCGCCAACGCATCAAACCCCTTGCGGCCGGCTTTGCGCCCACGGCCCAGCGCGCCACTGTCGGCGTCCTCGGCGATCTTTTCGACCACGCCATAGCCGTCCGGGCGATTGGTGCCGATCGTGCCTGACGGGCCACGACGTGCCCAGCCGACACAATAAAGGCCCGGCAGGATCCGCCCTTCGTCGTTGGCGAAACGCCCCGCGCGCTCGTCAAACGGTACGCCCGGGATGGGCGAAGTGCGATAGCCGATGCAGGCGATGACGATATCGGCATTGATGTCATAGGTCTTGCCAGTGCCGATGGCGCGACCGGCCTGGACCCTGGTCTCCTCGACCTCGATCGCACTGACCCTGCTGTCGCCCTTGAATGCGACCGGGCTGGCGAACATGTCGAATTCGATGGTGACCGGTGTCTCACCCTGGATGCTGGCAGGGATCGCTGCAAAATCTCGCAGGTGCCGAACCGATTTGCGCAGCCCCGGTTCCAGCAGCGCGTCCTCCTCCTCGTCGGGCAGGTCTGATGGGTCGACCATCGGGCTGGCACGCTGGAGATGCATGAGTTCACCCAATTCCTTGGGCGTCATCATAATTTGGTGGGGGCCGCGTCGGCCGACGATGGTGACCGTCTCGATATTGCTGGCCGCCAGTGCTTCGAGCGCATGGGCGACGATATCGGCACCTTCAAATTCTTCAGGAGTCTTGGCCAGAATGCGCGCCACGTCGAGAGCGACATTGCCCATGCCGATGACAGCTGCATGACGACCCGACAGATCCGGATCGAGTCCCGCAAATTCGGGATGCCCATTATACCAGCCCACGAATGCCGCGCTTCCGAAGATGTTGCCCAGTTCCTTGCCGGGCAAATCGAGTTCGCGATCCAGCGGAGCGCCGGTTGCCAGGATCACCGCGTCATAGAGGTCCTGCAACTCATCGATCATGATATCGCGGCCAACAGCCACATTGCCTACGAACCGCACGTTCTCGGACAGATTGGTCTTCTCGAACCTGCGCGAAACACCCTTGATAGATTGGTGGTCCGGGGCAACGCCGGTGCGGATCAGGCCGTAAGGGACGGGAAGCAGGTCGAAGATATCAACGGCGACCTCGCTTTCCCATAATTTCTGGGCCGCCTCGGCAGTGTAATATCCAGCCGGTCCCGATCCGATAACAGCGATGTGTCGCAATACGGTGCCCCTCTCCCGATGAGGAGCAAGATGCCCTGTCGCCCTTAAACTGGCAAGGGGAACAAAATACGGGGTTTCCATAGCCTTCGCATTGGGTGGCAGGGTGATTAACCACGATTGGTCAGTATCGCTTTTATCCTTTGTAAACCGCTCGCAGGCATAGCGAACCTATGGGCGGCACCATTCCAAACGATCAGATCCCGAAGGGGCCAGAGCCCGCGGCATTGCGCGTGCCTGCAACCGCAAATGCCGAAGCGCGCCCCGTTAGGCCAAAGAAGTCGTCCGGCAAACCTGCGCGCGGGCGCGATGATCGCCGTGATCCCGACACCGCGCGCGGATCGACTCGCACCTCAAAAAAAATCGCGATGACAGAGACTTATGTCCTGCCAAGGCGTTGGTACTTCGCCAGCATGGTGCCGCTGGTCGCTGGTATCGCAGGATCGGCTCTACATGCCGGATTGCCTCCCACCTGGACTATGTTTTGCCTGCTGAGCGCTGGTTTGCTGTTCCTCGTCGGACAACGCGTCAGCCAGTGGGAACGAACCTATCCACAAGACTTGGCAGTAGCCGCACCGCTTGCCGTCGCAGTTTCTCTCGTGCCGTCGGGCCTTTATGGGCTGGCATTCGGCTTGTGGATTGCCCTTGCGGATTTTCCCGTAGCTTTTGCCCTCGCCGCAATCGTCAGCCTGAACGCCGTTTCCGCGACCTTGCTGAGCGGGCGACCGAACCTGGTTTCCGGGTGTCTTGCATCATCCTGGGCGCCCTTGGCCTTGTTGTCCGGTGAACCCCGGACCTATGCCGTTTTCGCGGGCCTCGTCATCGGGCTGGCATTGCTGGCGCGATACCAGGCGAAGATGGACCAGGCGCGCGACGAGAAGCGACAGGCCGATGAACGTATTCTCAATCGCGCCATCGATATCCTGCGCGATTACGAGGAAACCGGCCACGGCTGGTTCTGGGAGACCGATCGCCGGGGTCTGCTCACCTATCTTTCCGCGCCCGTTGCCTTCCATATCGGATCCGAGCCTGGTGAACTTATCGGTCGCCCGATCACTACACTGTTCGACCTTGCTGAAGACAATCGCGAAGGCGAAAGGACTCTTTCTTTCCATCTCTCGGCGCGCTCGGCCTTTCAGGAACTGGCCGTCCGCGCTGCAGGAGACGAGGAACGCTGGTGGACCATATCGGGACGTCCGATCTTCGACAGCTTCCAGAACTTTTGCGGATTCCGCGGCTCGGGTACCGATCTGACCGAGAAGAAACGCAGCCAGGAGCAAGCCTCGCGACTGGCGCATTTCGACTCTCTGACCGGGCTCGCCAACCGCCACCAGATGTCGCAAACCCTGGAGAAAATTCTCAGCACACCGAACCCCGCGCATCGCGAATGCGCGGTATTCCTGCTCGATCTCGACAGGTTTAAGCACGTCAACGATACGCTCGGCCACCCAGCCGGCGATGCGCTGCTCAAGCAAGTCTCGCTTCGGCTGGAAAATACGGTCGGCGAGAACGGACGCGTGGGTCGCTTGGGTGGCGATGAATTCCAGGTCATATTGCCAGGCCGCGTGCCGCGCGAGCAATGTGCCCATCTCGCAGCGGGGATCATAGGCGCATTGTCGCAACCTTACACCGTCGATGGCCAGCGCGTGGTTATCGGCGCCTCGGTCGGTATCGCCATCTCACCTGAGCACGGCGAATCCAGCGACGACATCATCCGCAACGCCGACCTTGCACTTTACGCTGCCAAGGACGGTGGGAGGGCACGGCACCACTTCTATTCGAATGACCTGCATTCGAAGGCCGAAGAACGCTCGATGCTTGAACAGGACTTGCGGGACGCCATTCAGAACGGCGAGCTGGAGCTGTATTACCAGCCGGTGGTCCATACGGCGACCGAGCGGATCGACGGGTTCGAGGCGCTCCTTCGCTGGAACAGTCCCGTGCACGGCTTCGTCAGCCCGGCCAAGTTCATTCCGATTGCCGAGGACACCGGCCTGATCCAGCCGATCGGTGAATGGGTCCTTCGTACAGCGTGCCAGCATCTGGCCCAATGGCCGGAACAGATCCGGTGTGCGGTCAATGTTTCACCGGTTCAGTTTGCCAACGAGCAACTACCCCGCATTGTCCTCGATGCCATCGCGAGGGCGCAAATCTCGCCTGCCCGGCTGGAGCTTGAGATTACCGAAAGTGTGTTCCTCAACGACGACGCCGGCCGCGATGCCATGTTCGCGAGCCTCAAGGACATCGGCGTAAGGCTGGCGCTCGATGATTTCGGCACCGGTTATTCCTCGCTTGGCTATCTCAAGACCGCCCCGTTCGACAAGATCAAGATCGACCAGAGCTTCGTGCGGGGGGCAACCCAGCCCGGTAGCCGGAATGGTGCGATCATCGCCTCCATTACCAGCCTTGCGCAGGAACTGGGGATGGATACCACCGCGGAAGGAGTCGAAACGGGCGACGAACTCGACCTTGTTCGCATGCATGGCTGCAGTCATATCCAGGGCTATATTTACGAGAAACCCCTGACGCGCGAGAATGCCACAGAGCGTCTCAAAACAGGTCTGTCGGCTATTGCCTGCGGTCCACAATCGAGCCGTGCCCCGCGCCAGAGCATGCTGCGCAAGATTGTGCTCGAACATGGCAACCAACATTATCACGGCACCATTCGCAATATTTCAAGCACGGGGGCATTGATTGAAGGATTGTGGAACGTGCCGCCAGGGACGATTTTTCGTGTCGCGATAACCGAGAAGATGAGCGTCACCGGAACTGCGCGGTGGAGCAAAGATGATCGCATGGGCCTCGAGTTCGCACAGGCCATGCCGCAGCTCGAACCGGGTAAGCTGAACTTGCAGGCCACCGACACGACATTTGCCCTCAAGCGGGCCAGTTAAGTTAACGCGAAAGTAGGCAATAAGGGATACGGGTCACATTGCAGGTGAACATCTGCGTTTCGGGTCGAAACAAGGGGTATCCTAGAGGATTTTTGCATAGCCATGGCCATCGGCAATATCTTTTCGAGACGTCGCGAAAGCGATCAGCCAGCCGAACAGCTTGGCGAGCAGTCCGTGATTGGCGGGTCCGATGTGCGCCGCCTTAGGCTGCTCGACGATTTCGAAAATGCCAACCTTGGCTGGTTCTGGGCGACCGATGCCGATGGCAAGCTGATCTACCTTTCCGAAAACGCCGCCAAGCAATTTGGCCGTGATGTCTCCGAGATCCTCGGGCGGCCGTTGTCCGAGTTGTTTATCCTCGACCGCGACAACGAAGATCCTGACGAGCAGGTCCAACGACCACTACCCTTCCTTCTACGTGCCAGGAGCACCATCTCTGATCTCGAAGTGCGCATCTCTGCAGATGACAAGCATAGCTGGTGGGTCATTTCCGGCAAGCCGCAGATCGACGAGGAGGGCACATTCCTCGGTTATCGCGGCAGCGCGCGCGATATTTCCGCTGTCCGCGAGAGCCGCCGCGAGACCGGTCGATTGGCCGAGTATGATTCGCTGACGGGGCTTGCCAACCGCCACCGCATGACCAAGCGGCTGACTTCCACGCTGATCGCCTACAAGGCCGCCAAGCGGAGCTGTGCTCTGATGGTGCTCGACCTTGATCGGTTCAAGCAGGTCAACGACACGCTCGGCCATCCCGCCGGCGACGAATTGCTCAAGCAGGTTGGGCAGCGCTTGCAACGGATTATCGGAAACACCGGCGAGATCGGGCGCCTGGGGGGTGACGAGTTCCAGATCACGCTCCCCGATATAGAGGATCGCGGTAAATTGGGCGATCTCGCCACGCGCGTGATCCAGATGGTTTCCCAGCCGTACTCGATTGACGGGGCCCGGGCCATCATCGGGACCTCGGTCGGTATCGCGATCGCGCCGTTCGATGGGATCGAGACCGACGAGCTGATCAGCGCCGCCGATCTTGCCCTTTATGCCGCCAAAGGTGGGGGGCGGGGCCAGTTCCGATTCTATTCGAGCGAACTCAAGGACGGTGCGCGCCTGCGACGGCAGATCGAGGAAGATTTACGGGACGCGCTGGTTCAGGAGCAATTGCAATTGCACTACCAGCCGCTCGTTGAGGCAGATACCCACAAGGTAAGAAGCTTCGAATGCCTGTTGCGCTGGGAACATCCTGAGCGGGGCTGGATCAGCCCGGCGGATTTCATACCCGTGGCCGAGGAAGCCAACTTGATCACCGATATCGGCGAGTGGGTTCTGAAAAAGGCCTGCAAGGATGCGGCGACGTGGCCGCACGGCGTCGGCATCGCCGTTAACGTATCGGCCGTCCAGTTCGGCAATGCCGACCTCCCGGTCGTGGTGAAGAACGCGCTCGATGCGTCGGGACTGGAACCGGAGCGACTTGAACTCGAATTGACGGAAAGCGTCTTCATCGGCGATCCGGCGACGACGCAGGACATGTTCCAAAGCCTGAAAAAGCTGGGCGTAAAACTGGCACTGGATGATTTCGGTACCGGTTACTCCTCGCTCGGCTATCTCAAGACTGCACCGTTCGACAAGATCAAGATCGACCAGAGCTTCGTGCGTGGTGCAACCGACAGCGACAATAATAATCTGGCCATCATAACCGCCATCGTCAGTCTCGCGCGTGCATTGGGCATGATAACCGTTGCCGAAGGGGTGGAGGCACAAGACGAACTGGAACTGGTCTGCGAACAGGGCGCTGATCTGATCCAGGGCTTCATCTTCTCCAAGGCTATCCCCTATGACGAAGTGACCCGACGGCTAGAGGACGGCGAACTGGTATTTGCGCCCAAGGGCCCAGCCAAGCATCGCGCGGATCGTCGCGCCGTGTTCCGCCGCATCGGCGTAATCCACGAGGACCATCGCTACGAGGCGGTCATGCGCAATTTGTCGAAGACCGGCGCGCGGATCGAAGGCTTGCTTGACGTGCCACTTGGCACTGGCCTCGTGCTCGACCTTGGCGGCGGGCAATTGGCTGTTGGCATCGTGCGGCGCTCTGAAGGAGCGGAGCAAGGCATCGAGTTTGAAACGGCGCTGGTAAGTGACGGCGCTGACGGACTGTGCACGCGCCACCGGATTTCACCCTATATGCTGGCCGCAGCCGGTATGCCCCTAGCGGCATTGCCGCCCGGGCATTATCAGCCTGCAAACAATGGTGGGGGTCGCAAGACCAATCCGAAGTTCATGCAGATTGACCTGACTTCGGACTCCGCGAGGCTGCAAAACTGAGCCCTTTGGCCTGACCAACGATAACCCCTGCTGACAAGCGTCTGCGAGGCGGCTATTGGCGCAGCCAAATGACTGACCTTTCAAAAATCCGCAATTTCTCGATCATTGCCCATATCGATCATGGCAAGTCGACCCTGGCCGACCGGCTGATCCAGCTGTGCGGCGGGCTGACCGACCGCGAAATGTCCGAGCAAGTACTTGATAACATGGACATCGAGAAGGAGCGCGGCATCACCATCAAGGCGCAGACCGTGCGCCTCAATTACACCGCGTCTGACGGCGAGACTTACGAGCTCAACCTGATGGACACGCCCGGCCATGTCGACTTCGCCTATGAAGTCAGCCGGTCCCTGGCCGCGTGCGAGGGCGCGCTGCTGGTGGTCGACGCGGCGCAAGGGGTGGAGGCGCAGACGCTCGCCAATGTCTACCAATCGATCGAGCACGATCACGAGATCATCCCCGTCATCAACAAGATCGACCTGCCCGCGGCCGAGCCCGAGATGGTCCGCAAGGAGATCGAGGACATCATCGGCATCGACGCCAGCGACGCGGTGCTGACCAGCGCCAAGTCCGGCCTTGGCGTGGAAGACGTGCTGGAGGCGCTGGTCAAGCGTATCCCGCCGCCCAAGGGCGACCGCGACGCCCCGCTCACCGCCAGCCTGGTCGACAGCTGGTACGATCCCTACCTTGGCGTCGTCATCCTGGTGCGGGTGATCGACGGCGTGCTGAAGAAGGGCCTCAACGTCCGCTTCATGCAGGGCGGCACCCAGCATTTGATCGACCGCGTCGGCGCCTTCACCCCCAAGCGCATCGACCTGCCCGAGCTTGGCCCCGGCGAAATCGGCTTCATCACCGCCCAGATCAAGGAGGTGGAGCAGGCCCGCGTCGGTGACACCATCACCACGGTGAAGGGCGGGTCCGACACCCCGCTGCCCGGCTACAAGGAAGTGCAGCCGGTGGTGTTCTGTGGCCTGTTCCCGGTCGACGCCGCCGATTTCGAAAAACTGCGCGAGAGCATCGGCAAGCTGCGGCTCAACGATGCCAGCTTCAGCTATGAAATGGAAAGCAGCGCCGCGCTGGGCTTCGGCTTCCGCGCCGGGTTCCTGGGCCTGTTGCACCTGGAGATCATCCAGGAACGCCTCAGCCGGGAATACGATCTCGACCTCATCACCACCGCGCCTAGCGTCGTCTACAAGGTCCACCTCGGCCATACCAAGAACGAGGAGGCCAAGACGATCGAGATCCACAACCCGTCCGACTGGCCCGACGTCAACCGGATCGAGGTGATCGAGGAACCGTGGATCAAGGCCACCATCTACACCCCCGACGACTATCTCGGCGCGATCCTGAAGCTGTGCCAGGACCGGCGCGGCATCCAGGTCGGCCTCACCTATGTCGGCGGGCGCGCGCAGGTGACCTACGAATTGCCGCTGAACGAAGTGGTGTTCGATTTCTACGACCGGCTGAAATCGATCAGCCGCGGCTATGCCAGCTTCGACTATGAACAGATCGGCACCCGCGAAGGCGACCTGGTGAAGATGAACATCCTGGTCAACGCCGAGCCGGTCGACGCGCTGGCGCTGATCGTCCACCGCGCAGTGGCCGAGGAACGCGGCCGCGGCATGTGCGAGAGGCTGAAGGACCTGATCCCGCGCCATCTGTTCAAGATCCCGATCCAGGCCGCCATCGGCGGCAAGATCATCGCCCGCGAAACCATCGCCGCCCTGCGCAAGGACGTGACCGCCAAGTGCTATGGCGGCGACATCAGCCGCAAGAAAAAGCTGTTGGAAAAGCAGAAGAAGGGCAAGGCCCGGATGCGCGAGTATGGGAACGTGAGCATCCCGCAGGAGGCGTTTATCGCTGCGCTGCGGATGGGGGAGGAGTAGGGGCTATTCTTGAACGGCATTAAACTCGAAAACGCTTTCGATCAAATTAAGAACGGGTTCGAAGCCTGCGAAAGCCTCTTCACCGAGATTTGGGACAATCTGTTCTGCAAACAATTCTTTCCCCCTACCAACCATTTTATATTTCGTCTCATCTGGCAAGTCGACGTCAACCTTTGCGGTGCCGACTTGTCGGGTCGCCTGCATACGATTCAGGGTTAGTCGTTCACCATCGTGTTCGGTTAACAAGACTTCGTCAGGGAATAAAAACTCAATCGGCAAATTTTTGACTTCTTCGCAATCTTGGCAGAATTCTGGAGCAGGAAGGCAAGCGGCGTAGGCCTGTCCATGCATGCCCTTTTTGACATCGAAGTCGTCAATGTCGATTTCGACGAAATTCCTGTCGAGTTTGAAAGCCTTTACGCCCTCTGCATCAAGATCGAAGAGGGCGAGCACCGGGTGAGGGTGATCGTGTGCAACGCCTTTTACTCGAATTGCAAGAGTGCTTGCCCCGCCATTTCCGCTTCCGGCGTTCTCCCCACCTGTCTCACAACTCCTTATCTCATAAGGTAACTCTTCTGCACGCAATTTCGACCAAGCGGTTCGCAATATTAGCGCGTCCGTGCGACCTTCCGTAAGAACCACTGGGCGAGCAATTTGTTCTAATTCTTGACGCAATTGAGTAACGTTGCTCTCGGCCGCTTTTGCCCGCTGTTCGAGAACGGAAAGGTCTTTTAGTGCAGCGGAAACCGCCGGTAGATAGAAACCCTCGCTGATACCTTCGTGCACGTCGATCTGAACCAGGCCGTTCCCCTGCACGATCTCTGAGTTTGAATCACTCCCTTTGCGGACGTAGAATTTGGAGACGGTGTCGTCATCTAAATTATAAAATGACGGGCTATGCGTGGTCATCAAGACCTGAATTTTCTGGTCCTCTGCCAGAGAAAGAAATCGCTTCGCTTCTGATTGCGCTGCAACGAAGTCCAAAGAGTTTTCGGGTTCTTCGAAACCCCAAATATGAAAGTCGTATCCATCACCATCGGAGATAAATTTTAGAAGCTCCGGAATATGCCTTACTTTCACCCCGTCGCCTCGTTGGCGGGTCAGCGATTTAGGATTGGATTCTCCTTCCGAAAGTGTCTCAAAGTCGAGAGTCTGAAACATTTGCTTCATTCTCTTAGGCGCTCCGATCCTCGTGCTGGTAGCGACTTCCGTAGGAAGGCTATCAAACATATTCTGAGTTAACTCGTGAAGATTCTCCGAAAGGTCACCAATGGTCGTTAAAAATTCGTCCGACTCTGCGATGACTTCATGGATATTTGAGAGCAACATCTCAAAAATAGTTACATCCTTAATTGCAGGGATATAAATGAAACGAATTTTGTTTAAAAAAAGTTTTGCAATGTGCCTTCTGTTTGAAGGTATGCTCGTTGACATTTCTTCGTGATAATCTTGACCACGAGAAACAGTCCACTGTCTTTTTACGTAAAACTGATCACCTAAAGAAGGGCGAAAGCTTTGCGGTGTGTTAAAGGTAACTTTTACGTAGAGAAATTTTCTAACATCATCGCTCTGTTCTGCTTCGGAAGCGCGAAACTCAGAAAAATCGATAGGAAACTCGAACTCTTGGTTGTGGTCAGGGGTGCCATTGAAAAACAAATTTAGGGCGCGGACAATGTTTGACTTACCGGAATCGTTCTTGCCGAAAACGATATTTAAGTCGGTCATATTTCTCAGCTTTGCCTTGTAAAAGCTGCGGAAATAAGAAATTTCAATTTCCCTTATTAGCTGCATTGAGACTTCCATTTTGCTGGGTGATCATTTTCGCAATTGCATTGCTAGCCGTGCTACGGCTTAACCTCTGGAGCGAGTTATCAAAATGACTTCTGGCGTTTTTATGCACAAGGATGGGTCGATCTACGACGACATTCCCGAGGTGCATTATCAGTTTCCCAAGATTTACCTCAGCCGCGCCAAGCAGATGGTTGGCGAATGGATAGTCTATCGCGAGCCGGTGAAAATCCCGCAGTCCAAGGGCTTTTTCGCGGTCGCAAAGGTTGAGAAAATCGTGCCGGATCCGGAAATATCGGACCGATACCGCGCACTGATTACGCCTGGCAGCTATCTGCCTTTTCAGCCAACGGTCCCGCACATCGTGGATGGCGAGCCAGTTGAGCGCGACTTGGCCAATGCGCAGGCAGCCGTGCGCCCGCTCTCGAATTCGGATTTTGCGCGGATTATCGCGCTAGGTCTGCCTGACGAGGATTTCCTGCCGCGAACCGATGGTAACGATGACGAACAGGACGAGAACCGTGTTCGAAATCAGCAGATGCCGTTTGAGGTCGAGCACCCAGTAATCACTTCGCTTGTTTGCAAGAAGTTTCGCGACCGCGCTTTCCGGCGCGCTGTATTGACCGCCTATGATGAAAGATGTGCCTTCACCGGCTTGAAGCTGATCAATGGTGGCGGTCGGGCCGAAGCGCAGGCGGCGCATATCAGGCCGGTTGTGCACAACGGGCCGGACTCGATCCGCAACGGCTTGGCGCTGTCCGGCACGGCGCACTGGATGTTCGACCGCGGATTGATCGGGCTGTCTGACGATCTCAGTATCATGATCTCGCGGCAGGTGAACGACTTGGCGAGTGTGGAAGGGATGCTCAACAAGTCCGGCAAGGCGACCGCGCCGGAGCGCGCGGGTGATCGCCCGCATCCGGCCTTTCTCTCGTGGCACCGAGAGCATTGCTTCAAAGCTTAGCGCTTGAGGGGATGAATTGTTTGTTGGACCCTGCGGGCGGGGCGCGTCCGCGCCCCTTGCTTCCTCGCATGGGCTCGGGCGGCCGGTCGGCCTTGCGGCTTGCTGATCGCAAGCCGTGTTACGCGAAGCGGTGGTGATCTAATCCCACCCATCATCCTTGATCGTCCGCACCACCGGCCCTTCGTCCGGCTCCTCCACCTTGCGTTCGCGCCAGCCGGGTGGGGGGAGGGGGATCGCCTCTTCCTCGGGCGCGGGCGCGGCGGCGTCGGCATCCTCGTAATCCGGGTGCTCCGGGTCTTCCCACCACTTATAACCCTGCGCCTCGTCCTTGGCCTGGCAGTGCAGGGAAGGCGTCCCAGGCGGCGCGGGTGCGGGGGCTTAGCTGGGCGAGCCAGTTGCTGCGGGCGCGCTCCAGTTTCGCGTCGAGCGCGGCCAGCTGCGCGTCCTCGTCGTCTCCGCTAGCGGCACGGGCGGCGGCGTCCTGCGCGGCGCGCTCTGCCTCGCGCTCTGCCTCCCAGGCCTTGCGCCATTTCTTCTTCAGCCGCCGCCGTTCCATCTTGCCCACGGCGTTGAGGCCCTTCAGGTCGGACTTGCCGCCTGCAAACCGCTCTGGCGCGCGGTTCCTCAGCATGAACATCAGCAGCCGGTCGTTATAGACGCGCCGCGTGCCGACCAGCTTGCCATAGAAATAGACCGGCACCTCCACCCCGTTCAGCGCGCGGTCCATCGCCACGTCCTCGATCCGCTGCACGCCGAGGTCCAGCGCGGCGGTCCACGCCTTGCGGAAGCTCTCCGCGCCCGGCTGGCGACGCAGGTGATAGGCGCCAACCGTGCTCATATCGACCGCCTTGCACGCCGCTGCGACCGAGCCGGTATCGGCCAGCGCCTCGATGAAGGCGCACTGGCGCTGCTCGGTCCAGCCGTCATGGCGGTTGCACTTGCGCGGGACGGGGGTGAAGGCGGGCAGCTCGCTCGCGGGCACGGGCAGGCGCGCGGTGTGGGGATCGGTCTTGCGGGTCACATGCGCGGGTGAAGCAGAAAGCGCGCGAGTAGGAAAATGAAGGCCCGTGCTTTTCGCACCCGCCTTCGCGGGCGCGTCCTCGGTTCGGTTGCTCCGCTTTGCGCCGGGCAACCGCAGGCAGTCGGTCGCCTTTGCGGCGCTTCGCGCCGTACCGCCGCGACCAGGCTTGGGGTTTACCCTCTAACTTGGCCGCTACCGTGAACGAGGTATTTGAAGCTGCACAATTGCTCCAGCCCGACCGGGCCGCGGGCGTGCATCTTGCCGGTGGCGATGCCAATTTCAGCGCCCATGCCGAATTCACCGCCATCGGCGAACTGCGTGCTGGCATTATGCATCACGATGGCGCTGTCGATCGCGGTCATGAAGCGGCGCGCGGCCTCAAGGTCTTCAGTCAGGATGGCGTCAGTGTGGTGTGAGCTGTGTCCGTCGACCCAGGCGATGCCTTCATCGAGACCATCCACTACTTTCACCGATGCGATGGGGCCGAGATACTCGGTGTTCCAGTCGTCCTCACTGGCAGGCTTGATTCGAGCGTCCAGTTTCACTGCGTCCTCGTCACCGCGCAATTCGCAATCACCGGCCATCGCTTCAGCAAAAGCGGGGATGAAGGCGGGCGCTATGGTGCGATCAACCACCACGCTCTCGGTTGCGCCGCACACGCCGGTCCGGCGAAGCTTTGCATTGCGGATGACATCAACCGCCTTTTCGACATCGGCCGCCTCGTGAACATAGGAATGACAATTGCCGTCGAGGTGCAGCAATGTCGGCACGCTGGCCTGGTCGCGCACCAGTTCGACTAAGCCACGCCCGCCGCGCGGAATGACGAGGTCGATATATTCGTCCGCCTTGAGCAGTTCCGCCACCGCATTGCGGTCGGTGGTTTGAACCGTCTGAACGGCCCCTTCGGGCAGTCCTGCCGCGGCGAGGCCAGCCTGCATACAGGCGACGATCTCGCGGGTCGAATAGCGGCTCTCACTACCGCCGCGGAGGATTACGGCGTTGCCGCTCTTGAGACACAGCGCGCTGGCATCGGCGCCCACATTGGGCCGGCTTTCATAGATCATGCCGATAACGCCGATCGGCACTGCAACGCGTTCTATCTTGAGGCCGTTGGGTCGTTCGAAGGTCGCCAGCACCCGTCCAACGGGATCGGGCAGGTCGGCGATCTGCTCGAGGGCGCCGGCCATGTCCTCGATCCGGTCCTTGGTCAGGCGCAGGCGGTCGATGAAACTTTCGGGCTTCTTGCCCTCGACACTGGCGACATCCTTGGCGTTGGCTTCGAGCAGCGCGGGTGCAGCTTCCCGCAGCGCCTTGGCGGCTTCGATCAGCGCGGTGTTCTTGGCCTCGGGCGAAGCGCCCAACAGCTTGCGGGCCGCGTCGCGGGCTTTTTCACCCAGTTGCTGGATATGGATAGCCGGATCGAGCGTTTGGTCGTTCATGGTAACCTTTCAAACTTGTGCTGAGCCTACTGGAAAGGCTCGGTTTTCCGGCTTCGCGGCGCAGGGAGAACCCGGGCGCAACGCAGAAAGCCGTTGAAGTTGCTGCGATGCAACATAGGTATTTGGCAGCAAATTTAAACCACGGGCTGCCGTTTGTGGCCCCCAGACCATCGCGAAGGTACGTTTTGACCAAGACCAACAGGATCGTCGTTAAAATTGGCTCTGCGCTGCTCGCCAACAGCGAGCGATTGACACCGCGCTACGGATTTATCCAGCGGGTGATGGAAGATATCGCCCGGCTGAGGGCGCAAGGCTACGAGGTGATACTTTGCTCCAGCGGAGCGGTGGCGCTCGGAATGCGGGTTGTCGGGGCGGAACCCGGAACCGCCGGCCTTAGCGACAAGCAGGCGGCGGCAGCCTGCGGGATGCCGCAGCTTCTCAACGCCTACAAGCAGGTCGGATATGAATTCGACATCGAAATTGCGCAAATCCTGTTGACCCTGGGCGATTTCGAGGACCACCGGCGATTCCTCAACACGAAAAACACCGTTCACCGTCTGCTCGAATCGAAGATCGTGCCGATCGTCAATGAGAATGACACCATCACCACCGAGGAAATTCGGGTCGGCGACAATGACCGACTGGCCGCCAAGATCGCCCAGATGGTGCAGGCCGAGCATTTCGTGATCCTGACCACGGTCGATGGGCTGTATGATCGCAATCCGGACGAAGACGGCGCCCAGTTGGTCGAGGAAGTCGAGGATGTCAGCGAGTATCTCGATGCCACATCCGGGAAGAGTGCGCTCGGCACAGGCGGGATGCTGACCAAGCTGCAGGCTGCCAACATGGCTCAGAACGCCGGTTGCACGGCATGGATTGCGCATGGCGAAGTCGACCGCCCGATCTCCAGCATCCTCAGCGGCGAACGTCGCTGTACGCGGTGTCTGCCCAATCCGCATCCGGCAAGTGTGTGGGACAACTGGCTGGCCGATCGCCTGCAGATGGCAGGTCACCTGGTCATCACCGACGAGGCAGCGGCACGGCTTGACGGAACCGCGCCGATCCGCCGCGATGACCTGGTTTCGATGGATGGCGATTTCACCCGGGGCGATGTCCTTCATATATACGACAGCGCGGGGGTCGAGCGAGCACGCGGGCTGACCGATTTCACCAGCGAGGAAACGCGAGTGCTGATCAATAACCCCGACCTGCCGGCGGACCAGCTGCTCGGTTACCAGACCCATGCCGAGATCATCCGCGCCAACAACCTCGTGTCGCTAGAGGAGCATCACCTGACATGGGACCCGCCGGAAGCCGAATCGGGACAGCGCAGGGTGGTTCCGACAGAAGATGACCCGATGGCCTGATCGGCACGTCCTTCGTACAGCTTTGCCGCCCGCATTTTTCCCCCGGCTATGGCGACATACTTCACTTGGCGTTCAGCGGGGGCAGGGCTATAGCGCGGCCCATGTTCGCCAACACCACGCCCGCGCGCATTCGCGCCTTCGCCCTTCCGCTGCTCGCCGCAACCGTGCTTGCAGGGTGTTCAACCGGCGGCGGGGTCCGCGACACCGCCTATGTCGCGCGTGACGTGGAAACTCTCTACGCCTCGGCCAAGGAACGGCTCGATCGGGGCAATCCCAAGCTTGCCGCTGCGCTGTTCGACGAGGTGGAGCGGCAGCACCCCTATTCCCCCTGGGCCCGGCGCGCGCAGTTGATGAGCGCATTCAGCTATTACGTCTCGCGCGATTACACCAAGGCTATCCAGAGTTCGCAGCGCTTCCTGTCGATCCATCCCGGCAACCGCGATGCTCCCTATGCCTATTACCTCATCGCGCTCAGCTATTACGAGCAGATCAGCGATGTGCAGCGGGACCAGAAAACGACAGAGCAGGCGCTGGCGGCGCTACGCGAAGTCGATCGCCGCTACCCCAATACGAAATATGCGGCTGATGCCCGCCTGAAGACCGACCTCGTGCTCGATCACCTTGCAGGCAAGGAAATGGAAATCGGCCGGTTCTACCAGCGGACCGCCAAGTGGGCCGCATCGGTCATCCGGTTCCAGAACGTGGTGGAAACCTACCAGACAACCAGCCACACGCCCGAGGCGTTGTATCGGTTGGTCGAATCGAATTTAGCCCTGGGAATTCCTGCCGAAGCCAAGAAATATGCCGCTGTCCTGGGCGCAAATTACCCGGGCAACGAATGGTATGAGAAGGCTTACGAGCTGATCAGCGACAAGGCACCCTCCCTGGCTACCCGATAACGCCGCACGGCCCCGAATTGCGGGCCGGTTGAGGGTTAACGCAATCTTGTAGTTCTGATGCGAGTTTCCCCGCATGGTTCGGGGTCTCGTCCTCTGGTTCGCTGCCGTGCTGACCGGGCTGGCAACAGCTGTCGCGATAGTTGTCGCGCTGGCACCAGCGGGTATGCCCGTGGCAACCCCGGCGGCCGCAAGTCCTGCAAATGTAACGATCCGCGGGGCGCTCGACGGGAAGCGTGACAGGATCGACTTCGCTGGCGTTTCGGTGGCGATAAACGAAGTCCCCGTCACGCTCTCCGCAGACGGCTCTTTCAATGCCGAAATCGCGGTCGCGCCTTATTACCGCATCGACATAACCGGCGATCCCGTGTTCGCCATGGTGCAGACCTTCGGTAATGAGGAATTGCGCTACGATAGCTGCAATTGCCTGCACATTCCCGCAATCGAACTCGTGGCTAGGAAGCCGGGCCGAATCGAGTTGTTCTTTGGCGGCGATTCAATGGCAGGCAGGCGATATTTCCATACCGGGCAGCGCATTCGGTCGGTGCTCAAACATGATGATCTGGATGCCGATCTCGACCGGCTATTCGATCACATCCGTCCCTATATCGCGACTAGCGACTTCGCCTCGATCAATCTGGAATCGGTGGTGGCCGAGAGCGAGCCGGGACCGCCAGCGCCCAAGAAATACCTTTTCTTCTCTCCCCCTCAACTGCCCGCAGCGCTGCGACGCGCAGGGATCGATCATGTCAGTCTCGGCAATAATCATACCGCCGATTATCGCGATGCCGGCATGCAGACTACGATCGATGCGCTGATTGATGGAGGGATCAGGTTCTCCGGCGGGGGGATGAACGTCGCGCAAGCCGAGCAGGCGGCGCGGGTGAAGGTGGGCAATACCAGGCTGGCCTTGTTCGGCTTCGTCGGATGGCGCGGCGATTGGAGCCCGAACCAGATTGCGCGGGTCGACAAGGCCGGTGCAGCATGGGGCACCAATTCTGCGATCGATCGCGTGACCCGTCGCGAGCTAGCCGCGGGGCATGTCCCGATCATGGAATATCATGGCAACATGGAATATATGGATCGCCCGTCCGACCTTTCGCTGCCCCGGTTTCGCCGCGCTGTCGACTTGGGCAGTCCGCTGGTGATCGGACATCATCCGCACGTCACCCAGGGACTGGAAATCTACAAAGGATCACTGATCGCCCATTCGTTGGGAAATTTCCTGTTCGACCAGGATCATCCTCACACACATTCGACGTTTGCTCTGAAGGTATGGATGGAAAATGGCAGGTTCCTGCGCGCCGAGCCCATCCCCTTGCAGATACTCGACTATCGTCCCGTGCCGGCCGTTGGCGGGATGCGAGAGGCCGTCCTGCGCCGCCTGTTCTGGTTGTCGGAGGAAATGGGTACGAACCTGAAATTAAGTGGCGGCCACGCTGCAGTCTGGCGCGAAAACCGGAAAGCGGAAAACAGCGCCTGCACTCAGCCGGGCGAATTCACACTGGTCGGCTTTGCGCCCCATTGCGGCGATCGAGCGAGCGAATATGGCCGCAACATCATCCCGCGCGGTGATTTTACGAATGTGCAGATGGGCGTGGCGCGCGATCGCTACTGGAAGGCGCAGAATGCCAGGCTTTCGATCAGAACGGCGCAGGACGGCACGGGCGTGCTGGAACTGTCACCCCTTGCGGCGCACAAGTCTTTTCACCTCATGGCGGCGTCTTACGTGCGCGACATTTACGCCACCAGGTTCACCTTCAAGACACGGATAAAGCTGCCGTTCGATGCCGAAATCGAGCTCATCACGCGCGACAAGCCACCTGAAGGCGCGGCTCCCACCCGTTCCATCCTAGGCGATAGCGTGGCCACTCGCCAATTGCGGGGCAGTGACGATTGGCAGAATGTAGAATTCGATTTCTGGCTGCCCCCGGCAGAGAGTCCGCGCCTTCCGCCCGGACCCGAAGGGGCTGCACATCCATTCCGGCCGATCCTGCGGATCAAATATATCGGCAGGCGCCTGGGCGATGATGAGATAGCGCGGATATCCGACATCGCGCTCATCGAATGGCCGCCAGGCGAGATCCAGGATGATCGCGGGATTGCCTGGTGGTGGACGCACAAGCGCCCGACAAAGGCAGCGGCGATCGCCCGCAACTGAGCGCGATCGCAAGAATCCCCACAACTGTGTGCTTGCAGCGGTGACGTAGCTGCGCGCTTCGGCTAGGAATCGACGCTGCAATGCTGACCCGGCTGACCATTCGCAATATCGTGCTCATCGAGACTCTCGAGCTGGAGTTCGGGCGCGGGTTGGGCGTGCTCACCGGAGAGACCGGCGCGGGCAAGTCGATCCTGCTCGATGCACTGGGTCTGGTACTGGGCAATCGCGCCGAAAGCGGGCTGGTGCGGGCCGGCGAGGACAAGGCCAGCGTCACCGCCAGTTTCGAATTTTCCCGCTTGCCAGAAGCAATCGCCGAAGCGCTCGACGACGCCGATATCGAGGTCGAAATGGGCGAGGCGCTGTTGATCCGGCGCCAGCTCAAGGCCGATGGCGGCTCCAAGGCGTTCATCAACGACCAGCCGGTCGGCGTTGCCTTGCTGCGGACGATCAGCGGGGCGCTGGTCGAACTGCATGGCCAGCATGATGATCGAGGGCTGGTCAATCCGCGCGGTCACAGGGCTTTGCTCGATCGCTATTGCGGCGGAGATCGGGATGCCGTGGTCCACGCTTGGACCGAATGGCATCGCACGCGCGAGGCGCTCGCCACCGTCCGGCAGGAAATCGAGGACGCCAAGGCCGAGCAGGACCTGCTGCTGGCACATCTGACCGAATTGACCACGCTCGAACCACAGGCTGGCGAGGAAGAGCGGCTCGCCACCGTGCGCGCCGATATGCAGAAGGGCGAGAAGCTGGCCGTCGACCTGGAAGAATTGCGCCATGTCTGGGACGGCTCTGATGCTCCGCTGACACAATTGCGCAGCGCTGCTCGCCGGCTCGACCGGATTGGCGGGGAACACCCGCTACTGGCAGATGCGCTGGCCTCGCTCGACCGCGCGGTGATCGAGGCGACCGAGGCGGAGGAAAAGCTGGCAGCCGCCGCCGATGCGCTGCACCATGATCCGGCCGCGCTCGATGCTGCCGAAACCCGGCTGTTCGAACTGCGCGCGCTTGCCCGCAAGCATCGCTGCGAAGTCGACGAATTGCCGCACAAGATGCGCGAGTTCAGGACCGCGCTCGACGGCATCGAAGCGGGTGAGGCCAAGCTCGACGCGCTCGAACTGGCCGAGCGCGAAACCGGAGACGCCTATCGCGAGGCGGCTCATGCGCTGCACGCGGCGCGCGTTGCGGGTGCGCAGGAGCTGGACGCAGCGGTGGCGGACGAGCTTGCTCCGCTCAAGCTCGATGCAGCCCGATTCCGAACCGATGTGCGGGAACTGCCGGAAGAAAAATGGGGCCCATCCGGCATCGATGCGGTCGAATTCCTGATCGAAACGAATCCCGGCGCTGGTTTCGCCCCACTCGCCAAGATTGCCAGTGGCGGCGAATTGTCGCGCTTCATCCTGGCGCTCAAAGTGGCACTGGCGGAGCAGGGCGGGGCGGCGACGGTTATATTCGACGAGATCGACCGCGGCGTCGGCGGCGCGGTGGCGAGCGCGATCGGCGAGCGACTGGCGAGGCTGGCGGCCGACGGGCAATTGCTGGCCGTCACGCACAGCCCGCAGGTCGCCGCACGGGGGAATACGCATTACCGCATCGCCAAGTCATCAGAGGGCATTGTGACTCGCACTTCGGTCGAGCGGCTCGACGATGCCGGACGGCAAGAAGAAATCGCGCGGATGCTCAGCGGCGCGGAAATCACCGATGAAGCACGCGCGCAGGCGGATCGTTTGCTGGAAGGGGCCTAGGCCATCTCTTCCTCGCGCTGACCGAGATAGAGCAGGACGAAGAACCCGAATGCAGCATAATAGAAGGCGCCCTGGAACGAGCCAGATCCCATTTCGGTCTGCCACATCTGGTAGCCTGCCGCGCCAAATACGTGGAAGAAGCCAAACCACACGATGACTGCCATCCCGCACCCGAGCTTCGCCCATTTCTTCGCTGCCGCAAATGTAGCGGCGTCGGAACGGCGTGCGCGTGCCATATTCCTCGCGCCCAGCAGGGCAAAAAGGGCAGTGGCAAATTCGCCGGCAAAAACGAGCCAGGCCGCGGCCCGGGTCCAAGGCGGACCAAGCGCTGGCAGCAAATTACCGGGATATGCGGCGTGATCGGCCTGCGACATGACGTAGTCGAGCGAGGCGTAAGCCTGATCGAGGTTGATCAGGTTCTGCAAGAGGTAGAACAGCGCCATCAAACCCAGCAATGCGCTGAAAATTGCTTTCAAATCACGATCGATCATCGCTACTCCCCCCAATAGCTTCTTGATGTTACTTACCAATTGCTCCGGAATCGCGCAAATTGCCAGATCTCGCCGACATGACTGAAGCCCAGGCCGCCAATGAACTGATGCGGCTGGCCAAGGCGATCGCGCATCACAATCGACGCTATCATGCCGAGGATGATCCGGAGATATCCGATCCGGAATATGATGCCCTGGTGCGGCGCAACGAGGAACTGGAGGCGGCATTTCCGCACCTTGTACGCGATGATAGCCCTTCAAAGGCAGTCGGGCATGCCGTCGCTGCCTCGCCGCTTGGCAAGGTGACGCACGAAGTTCGCATGATGAGCCTCGACAATGCCTTCGCCGACGAGGAGGTGGCCGAATTTGTCGCCCGGGTGAGGCGCTATCTCAATCTGGGAGAAGACGAGGCTATCGCCTTCACCGCCGAGGATAAGATTGATGGTCTGTCCTGCTCCCTGCGATACGAGGGCGGCAAGCTGGTCCGAGCCGCGACGCGCGGAGACGGGCAGGTGGGCGAAGACGTAACGCCGAATGTCGCCCATATTGCTGACATCCCGCAGGAGCTGACTGGCGACGTGCCGCCGGTGTTCGAGATTCGCGGCGAGGTCTATATGGCCAAGGCCGATTTCCTCGCGCTCAATGCCGCGCAGGAAGAGGCGGGCGGCAAGTTGTTTGCCAATCCGCGCAATGCGGCGGCCGGATCGCTGCGGCAGAAAGACGCCTGCGTGACCGCGCAGCGCCCACTCCGGTTTTGGGCTCACGGTTGGGGCGCGGTCGAGAGCGAGCTTCCGGGCGATACCCAGCTTGAGGTAGTCGAGCGGATGGCCGCTTGGGGTATACCCGTCTCGTCACTGTTCACGCGCTGCAAGACTTTGGATGAAATGTTTGCGCATTATGAGAAGATTGGCAATCAACGGGCTGATCTGCCTTACGAAATCGACGGCGTTGTCTACAAGGTCGACCGCCTCGACTGGCAGGAACGGCTGGGCTTCGTCGCCAAGGCCCCGCGGTGGGCGATTGCCCGCAAGTTCCCCGCGGAACAGGCCGAAACGACGCTCGAAGCCATCGATATCCAGGTCGGGCGCACCGGAAAGCTGACCCCGGTCGGTCGCCTCGCGCCGGTACTGGTAGGCGGGGTCACGGTGACCAATGTTACGCTGCACAATCGCGACGAGATCGAACGACTGGGCGTACGGCCTGGCGACCGCGTTTTGATCCAGCGCGCCGGTGACGTCATTCCGCAAGTGGTTCGCAACCTCACACCAGATGCGAAGCGCAAACCATTCATTTTCCCCGATATATGCCCGGAATGCGCAAGCGAGGCGGTCAGCGAGGAAGGCGAGGTCGATGTCCGCTGCACAGGTGGTCTCATCTGCCCTGCGCAACGCACTGAAAGGTTGAAACATTTCGTCAGCCGTGGCGCGCTCGACATCGATGGGCTGGGCGAGAAGACCATCGACCAGTTCTTCGCTCTCGGCTGGCTCGAGAGCCCGGCGGATATCTTCCGCCTGAAGGACCGCCGCGAAGAGATTCTCGCGCTTGACGGGTGGCAGGATAAGTCTGTGGAAAAACTGTTGGCATCGGTGGAAAACCGCCGCCGCCCCGACGCGGCGCGGCTGCTGTTCGGTCTCGGCATTCGCCATGTGGGTACGGTCACCGCGCGCGATCTGCTCAAGCATTATCACACCCTCGCGGCATTGCGCGCAACGGCTGAAAAAGCGCGCGCAGGCGATGAGGGTGCTGCCAGCGAACTGACAAGTATCGACGGCATTGGCAGCGCCGTGGTCGAAGCGCTGGGGGACTTCTTCCACGAGGAGCACAATGTCGCCGTCTGGGATGACCTGCTGGGCGAAGTCTCGCCGCCGCGTTTCGAGGTCGAGACGCTACAAAGTCCGGTGGCGGGCAAGACCGTAGTCTTCACCGGCAAGCTTGAAACAATGAGTCGCGACGAGGCCAAGGCGCAGGCCGAACGGCTAGGGGCAAAGGCCAGTGGATCGGTCAGCGCCAAAACCGATCTGCTGGTGGCGGGGCCGGGCGCCGGCAGCAAGCTCAAGAAAGCAGAGGGCCTTGGAATCGAAGTCATCGACGAAGCTGGGTGGGCGGCAATCGTCGCGGCAGCCAAATGAGCTTGCTGCGCTTGAACCGCATGGGCCGAACCTTGCTTGTGGCCGCAACGCTTGCCCTGGCCGCGTGCAGTGATGGAGCGGAAGATGGGTCAGCCTATCAGAAACGGATCGAGAAGGCGGTCGAGAAAGCGCAACAATCCGTGCAGTCGGACCAAGAGCGAAGACTCGATAATGCGCTATACGAAATTGGCAGCGTTTTTGACGGGTACCTCGGCGTAGCCATCGTCGATGTTGAGCGCGGACGGACCGTACACTTCGGCGGCAACCAATTGTTTCCCCAGCAAAGCGTCAGCAAGTTGTGGGTTACCCTGGCAGCGCTCGAACAGGTCGATTCAGGCAAGCTGTCGCTCGATGAACCGGTCCAGATTGGCTATTCCGACCTGACCGTTTTCCACCAACCGATCCGCAATATTGTTCTGGCTCAAGGCGTTTATACCGGTGATTTCGGCGACCTGATGCGGCGCGCAATTACCGCGAGCGACAACACCGCCAATGACCGATTGCTGCGACGCATTGGCGGCCCGGAGGCGGTACGCAAGTCGATAGTGCGCAATCGTCTCGGCGCAATTCGCTTCGGACCGGGCGAACGGGCAATGCAGAGCGCGATTGCCGGACTTGATTGGCGACAGGACTATGCGCTCGAGCGCCGTTTCTACGAGGTCCGCGACAAGGTGCCCGATGAGACGCGCGCGGCGGCTTTCAATTCCTATGTCGCAAAGCCGGTCGACGGGGCAACGCCGATCGCCATCGCCAGCGCGCTGGCGCGGCTGGCCCGCGGTGAGCTCCTGGAACCGGAAACCACGCGCATCTTCCTCGACCTGCTGGACGATGTGAGAAGTGGTCCGAACCGGCTGAAAGGTGGCGTTCCCACAGGCTGGACGATCGGCCACAAGACCGGGACTGGGCAGGTATATGCCTCGCCATCGCGGGCTGGGGCAGCCGAGCAGGCGGGCTTCAATGATGTCGGCATCCTCACCGCTCCCGACGGTGCTCGCTACGCCGTGGCGGTAATGATCGGTCGGACGGCTGTCCCGGTGCCTGAACGGATGGACATGATGCACCGGGTCGTCGACGCCGTAGTTCGCTATCATGCCGATGTCAGGGGCGAGCAGATGTCCGATATTGCCTTGCACGCGAGCGGCGGCATCGATGCTCGCTGACACGCACCCGATTGCGCTGCGGATTGCTGCGGATTTGCGTCTGCGGAACGAGAAGATTGCAGTCGCCGATGGAGCTACCGGCGGAATGATCTCGGCTTCGCTACTAACTGTCCCCTGGGCGCTCGATTTCTTCGTCGGCGGCGGGGTGGTCTATTCATTGCGCGCGCGAGACATCCTGTTCGATCTTCCGCGCGAGGCTTATCACGGAATGCGGGGAGTGAGCGAGAGTTACGCCTTGTTGCAGGCGCGCGCGATTCGCGACAATTTTGGTGCCGAGTGGGGCATTGCCGAAAGCGGATCGGTTGGTGGCAGTTCGCATCCAACGGGTGCACCGGCCGGGCGCAGCTGCGTGGCGGTGGTGGGGCCAATTGGCGAATGGGCGAAGGTTAACGAAACCGGCAGCGACGACCGCATCACCAACATGGCAACCTTCACCCATGTGGCGCTCGAATTCCTCGAAACGACACTCGCGCAGAATCGCTAGATCCGGCGTTTGCGCAGCCACAGGATTGACCAGTCCCCAACTACGAGGCGGCGAGCGAGGCGGAAGCCGGCTTTGCGATAGGCCCGGCGCACTGCCGGCTCCTGTGTTTCCAGCAGGCCCGCAAGCAACACATGGCCGCCTGGCACTGTGTGCGCAGCAAACTCTTGCGCGAGTTCGATCAGCGGTCCGGAGAGGATGTTGGCGATGATCAGGTCGAACGGAGCGCGCGCCGCGATCAGCGGGTGGTCGGTGCCGGGAGCGACTATCATGGTCAGCTCGCCGTTCGCGCTGCCGATTCTGACTGCGTTGGCCACGGCATTATGTTCGATGACGGAAACGCAGATTGCATCGATATCGGTGGCCGTAATCTTGGCCCTCGGCCAAAGGGCCAAGGCAGCAATGGCAAGCAGGCCGGTGCCGGTGCCGATATCGGCGATGTCCCGCGCCACGATACCTTCGCGCTTCATCAGGTCGAGCATGGCGAGACAGCCGGCGGTAGTGTTGTGTTGACCGGTGCCAAAGGCCTGGCTGGCGGGGATTGTCAAATCAACGATACCTTCGGTGGGATCGGGAGCGAACTCGGGGGTATGAACGTGGAAGCGGCCGGCGCGGATCGGCTCGACCCCTAATTGGCTCAGGGTGACCCAGTCTGCCTCGGGCAGCTTTTCCGCGGAGAACCTCGGCGCGCGTCCGGCGAACAGGGCCTTGGCGCTGCGACGGTCTGCCGAGGTTGGCTCGCGCGGTAACCAGCATTCCAGGACCCAGTCGTCGGGCTTGTCCTCTGCAAGCTCGCGGCCGGAGACGATAACCTCGTCATCCCAGTCCCATGCATCATCATGGGCTAGCAGCGCGGCCTGGATCACTGACTTGGGCGCATGAGCTGTCAGCTTCCAGCTAGCGGACATAGCTTGCACCGTTGGCATCGAGCGTGGCGCCGGTCAGGCTGGCCGGTGCTTCGAGCGCGAGCCAGGCTATGATATTGGCGATTTCCTCGGGCTCGGCCACGCGGCCCAGGGGTATGTCGGCGAGCAGACCCGGCCCGCCGCGGCTTTCCAGGTAATCGCCAGCCATTGCCGTGTCAGTAAATCCCGGGGTCACTGCGTAGCTGACGATATTGTCCTTGGCGTAAGCGCGGGCGATGGTCTTGTGCAGCGCCAGCATCCCGCCTTTGGCGGCGGCATAGTGCCAATGCGCCGGAGAATCGCCCCGGTGCCCGGCGCGGCTGGCGACATGGACGATCCGACCCGGCGACTCGCGCCCCTGCCAATGCTGCACCGCGAGGCGTGAAAGCTGGGCTGCGGCCGTGAGGTTGATCCGCAGCGTGTCCTCCCACGAATCGAGCCAGCCTGCGTCGTCGGTTTCGAGGGGATTTGCCATGAAGAGCCCGGCGTTGTTGATCAGCACGTCGATGGTGCCGTCAGCCTGCTCGAGCGCATCTTCCCACAACGCCGCGGGTGCATCGGGATCGGTGAAATCGGCGGCGATCTCGCCAGCATCGTCGCCCCTGGTGGAATGGCCAATCACCCGCGCGCCGCGGGTTTCGAGCAATTCGCGGGTCGCGGCGCCGATGCCGCGGCTGGAGCCGGTCAGAAGGATTGTTGTCATGGCAGGCACGGTTACAGCCAAGGCGCTACCCCTGTCGAGCGTAGAGCGCGTCGGGTCAAAAAGGCTCGGGACAAGCGCGACATGGCCCTTAGCCTGTCCTTGCACGCGCGCCGCATTTCGCTAAGTGAGGGCCGCAAGCAGAAGACCTGTATCCGAGGGCAAAGATTTCATGGCTGAACGTCCGCTATCACCGCATCTGCAAATTTGGAAATGGGGCCCGCACATGCTGGTCTCGATCCTTCATCGCGCTACCGGAGACGGAATGGCGCTGGTTGGCCTCGCCGTCGGGCTGTGGTGGCTGGGTGCGCTGGCTAGCGGCGAAGAAGCCTATGGCCTGTTTTACGAGCTTGCCAGCTCGATCCCTGGCCAGATCGTTCTCATCGGCCTTAGCTGGGCCTTTTTCACCCACATGATGAGTGGGCTACGCCATTTTGTGCTCGATATCGGGGCCGGCTATGAACTCGAGACCAACAAGATGTGGTCGATCCTCGCCCCGATCATCGCGATCATCCTCACAGTGGCCTTCTGGGCCTGGATCCTGCTGAAATAAGGACTAGCCAGCATGGGTAACGGAACTTCCATCGGCCGCGTACGCGGCCTCGGCTCGGCCCGCGAGGGCGCGCACCACTGGCTGCTGCAGCGGTTTACCGCGATCGGCAATCTGGTGCTGATGCTGTGGCTGATCACCAGCTTCGCGCTGATGTCCGACTACACCTATTCCGCGATCCGCGAATGGCTGGCCCAGCCCATTTCCGCTGCGGCCATGGCGCTGCTGCTGGTCAGCGTTTTCTGGCACGCGCGGCTTGGCCTGCAAGTGCTGGTGGAGGATTATGTCCACGAAGCAGGCAGCAAGTTTGCCCTTGTTGTCCTGTTGAACCTAGCTGCAATTGCCGGTGCGGTATTTGGCGTCTTCTGCGTCGTTCGCATCGCCCTTACCCCTCTTGGAGGTGCCGCCTGATGGCTGCCGAAGACACCACCCAGACCATGGCGACCCCCGCCTATCCGATTATCGACCACACCTTCGACGTAGTCGTCGTAGGGGCCGGCGGCTCAGGCCTGCGCGCCACTATGGGTGCGGCCGAAGCGGGTCTCAGGACTGCCAATATTTCCAAGGTATTCCCCACCCGTTCGCATACCGTTGCGGCGCAGGGCGGTATTGCCGCCAGCCTCGGCAACAATTCACCCGATCACTGGTCGTGGCACATGTACGACACGGTCAAGGGTGCCGACTGGCTGGGCGACCAGGACGCAATCGAATATCTGGCGCGCGAAGCTCCCGCTGCGGTTTACGAACTCGAACACGCCGGCGTCCCGTTCAGCCGTAACGAGGACGGCACGATCTACCAGCGGCCCTTCGGTGGTCACATGCAGAACATGGGCGCGGGCCCGCCGGTCCAGCGCACCTGCGCCGCGGCCGACCGTACTGGTCACGCCATGCTGCACGCGCTTTATCAGCAGAGCCTCAAATACGACGCGGACTTCTTCATCGAGTATTTCGCGCTCGACCTGATTATGGAGGACACGCCCGAAGGCAAGAAATGCCGCGGCGTGATCGCCATGTGCCTCGACGATGGCACCATCCATCGATTCAAGGCCCATGCCGTGGTGCTGGCGACCGGCGGCTATGGCCGCTGCTATTACACTGCCACCAGCGCGCATACCTGCACCGGTGACGGCGGCGGCATGGTGCTGCGCGCGGGCCTGCCGCTGCAGGACATGGAGTTTGTCCAGTTCCACCCGACCGGCATCTATGGAGCCGGGGTTCTCATCACCGAGGGCGCGCGGGGCGAGGGCGGCTACCTGACCAATTCCGAAGGCGAGCGATTCATGGAACGCTATGCCCCCTCGGCCAAGGATCTCGCCAGCCGCGATGTCGTTTCACGTTCGATGGCGCTGGAAATGCGCGAAGGACGCGGGGTTGGTCCCGACGGCGATCATATCTATCTGCATCTCGACCACATCCCGGCCGAGACGCTGGCCCAGCGATTGCCGGGCATAACCGAGAGCGGGAAGATCTTTGCCGGTGTCGACCTGACGCGCCAGCCGCTGCCAGTGACTCCGACGGTGCATTACAACATGGGCGGCATTCCGTGTAATTTCCACGGGCAGGTGATCAATCCGACCGGTGCCGAGCCTGACCGCGTGGTGCCCGGCCTCTATGCCGTCGGCGAAGCGGCCTGCGTCAGCGTCCACGGTGCCAACCGCCTCGGGTCGAACTCCCTGATCGACCTGGTGGTGTTTGGCCGCGCGACGGGTCTGCACCTGAAGGACAATCTCAAGCCCAATTCCGCTCATGACGCATTGCCGGCCGACAGCGCCGATCTGGCTCTGAGCCGGGTCGATCATTTCCGCTATGCCGATGGCGGCTCTCCCACTGCGCGCGTTCGCGAGGAAATGCAGAAGGGCATGCAGAAGCACGCCGCCGTGTTCCGCGACAGCAAACTGCTCGCGGAGGGCAAGGAACTGCTCGCCAAGGTCAACAAGCGGATGGAAGACATCGCTGTCACCGACCGCTCGCTGATCTGGAACAGCGACCTGATCGAGACGCTCGAGCTCGACAATCTGATGGCCCAGGCCAATGTCACCATCGCCAGTGCCGAAAACCGCAAGGAATCGCGCGGCGCCCATGCGCACGAGGATTATCCCGAGCGCGATGACAAGGAATGGATGAAGCACACCGTGACCTGGTTTGAAGGCTGGGGCGGCGGCGCGAAGGGTTCAGGCAACGGTGTAATGCGGATCGATTATCGCCCCGTGCACGAATACACGCTCACCGACGATATCGATTATATCGAGCCCAAGAAGCGAGTCTACTGATCCGGGAGCCGGGGCCGTTTCAGACGATCCCGGCGACCAGGCCTTTGTCGAGCGCCTCTTTGGCGGAGATATACCAATTGTTTGGGGCTTTTTGGCACAGGTCCTCGAAATCGACCTTCGATCCGTCGACGATCGAGCGGAAGCCTTCTTCCTCGATGGAAATCGAGTGCTCGATTTCGTGCAGTGCTGCGCGCAATTGAGCGGTGCAGCTCTTTAGCGGCCCGGACAGGTTGATGGTGCGCGTAATCTGGCGCTCGTGGATCATCAGCCTCGTCCCCTGCGTCAGGTAACGCTTGTCGACAGGGAAATGCGCCATGAAGGTCGCACCGGCTGAATAGACCGCAGCTTTGCCGAGGAAAAAGAGGTCACGGCCGGCCTCGCGCAGCAGGCGAATATCGTCGCCCATGCAGCGGGCGATCTCGGGGTTTCCACCCAGCGTTGTCAAATTGAAGACGAGTGGACCATCCTCCGGAGCGGCGCCCAATTGCTGGCGAAATTCGTTGTACATCGCTTCGTCGATGCTGCCCACGAAACGCAATTGCGGCGAAGTCAGAATGGTCTGATTTTGATTGGGGACGGTCATGCCCATTCAAACCACCAGTACGGGGGCGTGTTCCGGCTCCAGGTGATGTCGTTCGTCCGCCGGTCTGGCCAGTTGGGCGAATAGGGCTGTAGCTGGCGCCCCAGCTGCGCAGTCTGCATGTTTACAAGCGTAGTCGTTTCGTTTACAAGTGTAATCGAATTGACTTTGGAGGCATGTCGATGACGCAAGCAAAGGGCAGGAGTGCAGAGGCTCCGCAGATCAGCGAGGCCGAGCACGCGGTGATGGAGGCGTTGTGGCAACGCAGCCCGCTGACCGCCAACGAGGTGTGTAAGAGTGTGTGCTCAACGCGCGACTGGAGCTTGCCGACCGTCAAGACACTCCTGTCGCGGCTGGTCACCAAGCAGGCTGTGATGACCCAGCCCGACGGCCGCCGCTTTCTCTATTCTCCAGCCATCGCGCGAGACGATTATGTCGGCGGAGAAAGCCGTCGGCTGGTTGATCGCTTGTTCGGAGGCAGCACTGCGTCCTTGGTAGCGCATCTGGCCGAGCGAGAAGCTCTTTCCGAAAATGACATTGCCGAAATCGAGGCGTTGTTAAAGGAGATCAGGACATGACCGGCTGGCTGTTCGACACCTTGCTGTGGACCGGCGTCTTGCTCGCTGTGGTGCTCGTCCTGCGCCGCCCCGTGGCGCGCCATTTCGGTCCCCAGGCAGCCTATGCACTTTGGCTGTTGCCTGCGCTGCGGCTCGTCACGCCCGCAATTACATTGCCCGCGGGGATGCGCCCGACCTCAAAACCGTTGCTTGAACCTCTTGCTGAAAATGGCACGGTGATGCCGATTGCATCGCCAGCGTTCGACACCACCGCTTTGCCGTTGGCCGAAGAACCCGCCGCTCTTGCTACGGCGGGCGGGATGGCGGCAGATATTGCTGCCCTACTGCTGGCAGCCTGGCTGGCTGGGGCCGCCGTTTTCCTGTTCATCAGGTTCCGCGCGTATTTCGAGATGCGCCGTGAATTGTTGGATGAGGCGCGGCAGGTCGGCACTTGCGACGGGGGATGGATTGGCCCGATCCGCCTTATCGAAACCGAAGCGACCAACGCGCCATTGGCGTTCGGCGTGCTCGACCGGGTCATCGCCCTACCGCCGCGCTTTCTCGCCATGGCCGAGCGCCCGATGCGCGATCTCGCGCTGGCGCACGAACTCGCCCATCACAAAGGCGGAGACCTGATTGCCAATTTCGCCGTGCAGCCATTGTTCGCGCTGCATTGGTTCAACCCGCTCGGCTGGGTTGGCTGGCGTGCCATGCGGCGCGACCAGGAGGCGGCGTGCGATGCGCGTGTCGTCGGGACTGCCGATGCCGAACTGCGCGCCGACTATGCGCAGACCATCGCCTGTTTCGCTGCTGGGCCCAGGGTTGCACTGGCCGCTCCCATGGCTTGTCCGGTGCTTGGCGACAAATCGATCATCCATCGCTTGAGGAGCCTTACCATGACCGACATTTCCAATCGTCGCCGATGGGCTGGCCGATCGCTGTTGCTGGCTGGCGCGCTCGCGCTGCCGCTTACGGCCTCGATCACCTATGCCGAGAGCACGCAGGACGTTCCCGCGGCGCCGCGAGCTCCTGCATCGTCGACCCCGCCTGCGTCGCCCACAGCCGCTGAAGCACCCGAAGCGCCCTCCTTTGCGGTTCAGGAAGAAGACTTCGACACGGTTTTCGAAGAGGGCGAGGATGGCAAGGTGGTCCGCCGCAAGGTCATTGTCGAGAATGACAGCGAGGGGGACCATGGCAAAGAGGTCCACGTAATCAAGACCGTAGATGAAAACGGCAAGGTCCACGTTCGACGGCACGTCAAGAAGATCAAGATCAAGGGCGAGGATGGCCGTGAATATTCGCCTGAAGAGTTCGAGAAAGTCATCGAAAAGAAGATGGAACGGCACGGCAAGCACATGGAAGAGATGGGCGAGCGGATCGAGAAGCGCATGGAAGAGCGCTTCGGCAAGGATCACAAGGCCATGATTGCCAAGGCAGACTGCGACGTAAGCAAGGGCAAGCTGAGCAAGGTCAAGACCGAGGATGGCGCGTTCGCAATCGCCATCTGTGCCGAGGGTATCGAGAAGGAAGCCATGGCTTCGGCCCTGACCAGTCTCAAGCGCGTGCGCGGCACGCTGGCGATCGAACGCAATCTGACCGATACGCAGCGCGCCGAGGCACTTCGCGCAATCGATGCCGAAATCGCGCGCCTCGAAAAGGAAGGCTGACTACCTCCGAGTAGTACGGAAAGAGGGCGCTACCCGCGTTGGGCAGCGCCCCTTTCTGTTGGTATCAGACTACCGGACGTTGGTGATCTCGTCGCAGCGACGATCGTCACCCTGGAAACCGAGCCGGAGCGCCTGCATACGCTGATCGCTGGTGCCGTGGGTGAAGCTTTCGGGGTTGGCCCGCTGGCCGGCGCGTTCCATCAGCGTATCGTCGCCGATCGCACTGGCCGCGCGCAGACCCTCTTCGATATCGCCCGGATCGACCCGGCTTCGGTTCTTGCCCGCCCACACTCCGGCATAACAGTCCGCCTGTAGCTCCATCAGGACCTGCAACTGGTTGGCCGCGCGTGGGTTCTGCTGTTGCGCGCTGCGGATCTGCCCGGAAATACCGGTGATGGTCTGGATGTGATGACCGTATTCATGCGCCACGACATAGAGCCGGGCAAAATCTCCACCTTCGCCTGACATCTGCGCAAGCTGGTCGAAGAAGCGGGTATCGAGATAGATGCCTTCATCGGCCGGGCAGTAGAATGGCCCCATGGCGCTCGAAGCTGCGCCACAACCGGTACGGATCTGGCCGCCATTGATGAAAGTCAGATGCGGGTCGCGAAATTGGATGCCTTGCTGCGTGAAAGCGTTGCTCCAGGTTGAATTGAGCGAATCGAGCGCGTTGCAGGTCTCGGTCGCGTACCGATTGGCGGTGCAGACTTCCTGCTCGTCAGTGTTGGTTTGCGCTGTTTGCGATCCCTGCTGTACGCCCTCGACCATGCCGATGGTCTGCATCGGATCCGCTCCGAACACGAAATAGGCAACCGCCGCGATAACGATGGTGCCGCAGCCCAAGCCGCCAGCCTTGCCCGCTCCGCCACCGCCGGAGCGCACCCGGATGTTGGATGTGTTGAACGGATTGAGCCGCATTGTTTCTTCCCCCGATGTCTGGCTAGCCCATTTGGGCTGGACACGAATGGATTTGGCCGCGAAACGACCGCCAAGTCCACTCAATTTACCCAATCCTCAGGAGAATGCGATGTTCCTAGAAGGCAAGCGTGCGCTGGTAACCGGGTCCACATCGGGCATTGGCCTCGCCATCGCGCAGACGCTGCACGCTGAGGGCGCAGAAGTGATCCTGAACGGATTCGGGGACAAGTCGGAAATCGCAAGACTGCAGGCCGAGATGGGCGATGCGGCGCATTACGGGACCGACTTGACCGACGTCGCGGCCATCGAGGATATGATGGGCCAGATCGGTGCGGTCGACATCCTCGTCAACAATGCCGGAATGCAGCACGTCTCGCCGGTGGAAGAGTTTCCGGTCGACAAGTGGAACCTGATTATCGCGCTCAACCTCACGGCAGCATTCCACACCACGCGGCTGGCTGTGCCGGCGATGAAGGGGAAGGGCTGGGGCCGCATCATCAACACAGCCAGCGCCCATTCGAAAACCGCGTCGCCATTCAAGAGTGCCTATAACGCTTCCAAGCACGGCATCGACGGATTTACCAAGACCATTGCGCTCGAACTGGCGCAAACCGGCGTGACGGCCAATTGCATCAGCCCCGGCTATGTATGGACCCCGCTGATCGAAGGGCAGATTCCGGATACGATGAAGGCGCGCGGGTTGAGCCGGGACCAGGTCATCAACGATGTCCTGTTGGCCAAGCAGCCGACCAAGAAATTTGTCCAGCCGGCAGAAGTCGGCGCACTTGCCGCATTTCTCTGCCGCGAGGAAGCGGGCAATGTCACCGGGGCCAACTGGAGCATCGATGGCGGCTGGACCGCGGAATAGGGACTAAACTCGTATGACCATCCGGATCAGGTTTGCGCTGGCGATCGCCGCCGCACTCGCCCTTGCGGGATGCGCAAGCGTGGCCAAGGCTCCGGACGACTTCGCGATCGCCAAGGCTGCGCTGGCGCAGCACATCCAGATATTGGCTAGTGCTGAATATGGCGGGCGGGAGCCGGGAACCGATGGCGGACGCAAGACCCAGTCATACCTGACCGAGGCATTGAAGGCGTACGGCTATGCCCCGGGCGCGAACGATGAGAGTTATGTCCAGCCGGTCGATTTGGTGCGCTTGGCATTGGGTGAGGGGGCCCTGACTCTTGGCGACCGGACCTTCGTTTCCGGCGAGAACGTATTGATGCGTGCGGGAATTACTGACGCGACTGTCGTCGACAGTCGCCTGACGGTCTTTGCACCCGATGCCAAGCAGCCGTTTGAGGGTGCACTGCGGGGCCGTGTCGCGGTGCTATTCTCGGACATGCTCGATTCGGGAGATGCGAATGCGCTGCTGCAATCGCGCGCCGAAGCGGTCATAATCCTCACGGACGACAAAGACATTTTCGCGCAGGTTTCGCGCGGCGTTACGAGTGACAAACTGCGGCTCGCTGCGCAAAGCAACCGTCTGCCTGCACTCGTGGTCCTTGGGCCGGACGAAAGCAGGCGCTTCGCCGCACCGTTGGCTGGAACGCTTGACGGTCTGCGCCGGGAAGCGGTGCGCCGCGAAGCTGGGTCATGGCGGATGCGCAACACGGTATCGCTCAATGTCAGGGCCGATGCGAGCCGGGTGGAAAGCGCAAACATCATTGGAAAGCTCCCCGGCCGGGTTCCAGGAAGCGGCGCTGTGCTTGTGCTGGCACATTGGGACCACCTCGGAGATGCATGCGCGCCAATTGCTGCTGTGGACCGCCTGTGCAACGGTGCCGTCGACAATGCTTCAGGCATCGGCGTAATGCTGGAAGTGGCGCGCCGGCTTGCAGCGTCGGGCGGGCTCGACCGCGATCTCTACATCATGGCTACGACGGCCGAGGAATCCGGCTTGCTGGGAGCCGAGGCTTTCGCACTCGACCCGCCGATGCCGCTGCCGACCATCGTCGCCGCCTTCAACATCGATACCGTTGCCATCGCCAAGCGCGGGTCGCCGACGACAGTGATCGGGTGGGGACGGACGCCGCTCGACAAAGGTATCGCCGCGGTCATAGCGAAGATCGGTGGCCGGCTCGACGTGCAGGAAGATCACCAGCGCTTCGTGCG
Source organism: Qipengyuania sp. CAU 1752 (assembly GCF_054482615.1). Lineage (NCBI taxonomy): Bacteria > Pseudomonadati > Pseudomonadota > Alphaproteobacteria > Sphingomonadales > Erythrobacteraceae > Qipengyuania > Qipengyuania sp. CAU 1752. The sequence continues at coordinate 1,388,424 of NZ_JBTLRE010000001.1, forward strand.
GCGACAGGATGGCTGGGCGCTGCTAAGCCGCGACGTGCCAGCGGTGTTGGTTAGCACCTCCTTTGGCGACGAGGAGACACTGGGCGCATTCCTGACAGGGCGCTACCACGGGCCCGGCGACGAATGGACCGAGGCTATGGAACTGGGTGGAGCGACCGACGATATCTTCACCCATATCGCGCTGCTGGATCATTTCGGCAGCGTGGAAGCCTATCGGCCGGGGGAACGATAGCAATCGGCCACTAGCCGTGACGCATGCTTCCGGTTACAGGGCGGCGCACGATTCTCACCGCCAGACCTGCGAAAGACACCTCGTGCCCATAAAAGACATCCCCCTCGGCCTAACCTTCGACGACGTCCTGCTGCGCCCGGCTGAAAGTGACGTGCTGCCCAGCATGGCAGACATGCGTACACGGCTGACCCGCGAAATCGGGCTCAACATTCCCGTCATCTCGGCGGCAATGGACACCGTGACCGAGGCGGACATGGCCATCGCCATGGCCCAGATGGGCGGGATCGGCGTGCTGCACCGCAATCTCGAGGTCGACGAGCAATGCGCCGCAGTCCGCGCGGTCAAGCGTTTCGAGAGCGGGATGGTGGTCAATCCGATTACCATCGCTCCCGACGCGACGCTGGGTGAAGCGCAGGCGCTGATGCAGCAACACCGCATCAGCGGCATCCCGGTGACCGACCGTTCAGGCAAGCTGGTCGGCATCCTCACCAACCGCGATGTTCGCTTTGCAGAAAATCCGCTCCAGCCGGTGCGCGAGCTGATGACGACCGACAATCTCGCCACTGTTCCGATTGGCACCAGCCAGGAAGAAGCGCGGCGGATGTTGCACCAGCGCCGGATCGAAAAGCTACTGGTGGTCGACGACGCCTTTCGTTGCATCGGGCTGATCACCGTCAAGGATATTGAAAAAGCGGTCACATACCCTGACGCAACCAAGGACGCAGCCGGTCGGTTGCGCGTGGCAGCCGCGACTACAGTCGGTGACAAGGGCTTCGAACGCACCGAGGCGCTGATCGACGCGGAAGTCGACGTCGTCATTATCGACACCGCACACGGCCACAACAAGGAAGTTGCGCGCGCGGTTGAACGGGCCAAGAAGCTGAGCAATTCGGTCCAGATCATCGCTGGCAATGTCGCTACTGCCGAAGCGACCAAGGCACTCGTCGGCGCGGGCGCTGACGGCGTGAAGGTCGGCATCGGACCCGGCTCCATCTGCACGACCCGCGTGGTTGCCGGGGTTGGCGTGCCGCAGTTGACCGCGATCATGGAAAGCGCGGAAGAAGCGGAGAAATCGGGCGTTCCGGTGATCGGTGACGGCGGACTGCGTACCAGCGGCGATGCCGCGAAGGCGCTTGCGGCGGGTGCATCCTGTGTCATGATCGGATCGATGCTGGCGGGTACTTCAGAAGCGCCGGGTGATACCTTCATCTACCAGGGCCGCAGCTACAAGAGCTATCGCGGCATGGGCAGCGTCAGCGCCATGGCCCGCGGTAGCGCCGACCGCTATTTCCAGCAGGACGTCACCGCGATGAAGCTGGTGCCCGAGGGGATCGAGGGCCAAGTTCCTTACAAGGGACCGGCCAAGGACGTGATCCACCAATTGGTAGGCGGTATCAAGGCAGCGATGGGCTATACCGGCAGCGCCACCATCGAGGAGCTGCGCGAGAACGCGCAATTCGTCCGCATCACCAATGCGGGCCTCACCGAAAGCCATGTCCACGATGTCACCATCACTCGCGAGGCACCCAATTATCCGACGCGCTAAGCCTGGAACCGGCCAATGACCCCTGCTGCACGTGTCCAGGCCGCCATCGAAATCCTCGATCGGGTGATCGAGGGTGCGCGTAAGGAGGGTGCTCCCGCCGACCGGATCATGGCCGATTGGGCGCGCAACAATCGTTACGCCGGATCCAAGGATCGTCGCGCAGTTCGCGAATTGGTCTACAACGCAATACGCGCCTGCGCAGAGGTGCCAAAAACCGGCCGTAGCGCGATGCTTCGCCTGACCGAGACCGACGAAACCCTCAAACTTTGTTTCGACGGCTCGAAATACGGTCCCCCGGCAATCGGCAAGAATGAAAAGCCCGCCGCAGGCGGCCCTGTTCCCGCCTGGCTGGTCGAGGCGCTTGACGCCTCGGGCCTCGACGCGAGCGAACAAGCCGCGCTGATGGGCAGGGCGCCGCTCGACCTGCGGATCAATACGCTCAAAGCTGCTCCTGGTGAGTTAACCTTGCCCGAGGAGGGCGAGCCGCTGGCGCTCCCCACAGCCTTGCGCTTGGCTTCGGGCACCCAGGTCGAACAATGGCCGGCCTGGCGCGAAGGCCATGTCGAGGTGCAGGATCTCGGCAGCCAATTGGCCTGCCTCGCGGCCCAAGCCAATCCCGGCGAGACGATCATCGACCTGTGTGCCGGAGCAGGCGGCAAGACGCTCGCGCTGGCGGCAGCGATGGATGGGCAGGGAACGCTTATCGCTTCCGACACAGATCGCGGGAGGCTTTCCAAACTTACCCCCCGGGCCAACCGCGCCGGGGCTGGCATGATCGAGACCGTGTTGCTTGATCCGGGTAGCGAACTCGAAAAGCTGGCCGATTATCGGGCCAAGGCCGACTGCGTGTTTGTCGACGCGCCATGCTCGGGCACAGGCACCTTGCGCCGCAAGCCGGAGGCGAAGTGGCGTCTGACGCCGGACATGCTTAGCCGCTATGCGGTGGCGCAGGATCGCTTGCTTGATATTGCCGCGCAGCTGGTCCGGCCTGGCGGGCGGCTGGTTTTTGTCACCTGTTCGCTGCTCGACGCGGAGGGACCGGACAGGCTCGCCGCATTCCTCGAAAATCACCCACAATGGCAGGCGGACAAGTTGGACCTGCCGCTCGGTCGGACGCGGGGGCAAGGAATGCGCCTGACCCCGTTCCATGACGGTACGGACGGGTTCTTCATCGCGCGTGCAGCGTTGCCATGCTAAGCAGGGCCGATATGGCTGCCCGTCCGACCCTTGCCAATTCCCGCTGGAAGGAAAATGTAATGCGTTACGCTCCTGTCGCCGCTGTCCTGTCGCTGTTTCTGGCCGTGCAGTCGAGCGTTGGCGGGGCGAGCGAGCCAGCACCTCACCCTCGGGCCGCGCAACTGGTGGCAGAGGGGCGCGCAGCGCTTGAAGCCGGCCAGCCGCAACGCGCCATCGACGCGTTTGAAACCGCGCTGGCAGTCGATCCGGCCTATACGCCGATTTACCTCGACTTGGCCGAAGCCGCACGTCGTGAAGGGTTGCAGGGCAAGGCCATAGGTTACTACCGCGAGACTTTAAGCCGCGATCCAGACAATTATGCCGCGATTTCAGGCGAGGGAGCGGCGCTCGTGGAAAAGGGCGCAGTCGAAAAGGCGCGCGGAAATTTGTCCCGCCTCCGCGCGCTCTGCGGCGCAGATTGCGCTGAGACGCGCGAGCTTGCGATGGCCATTTCGCGGGGTCCCCAGGCCCGTGTCCTGACCGCCGAGGCAGTGTTGCCCGATGCGCAAGTGACGCAGAACTGACAAAACCTGCGACGCGGTCTACACCAGTTCGGCAAATTCCTTGACGACCGCGCGATAGACCTCGCGCTTGAACGGCACGATCAGGTCCGGCAGAGCCTCGGGCTCGACCCATTCCCATTCGCAGAATTCCGGCGGATCATGCGTCTCGATATCGATGTCGCTGTCTTTGCCCTTGAACCGGGCCAGAAACCAGTGCTGTTCCTGCCCGCGATACTTCCCGCCCCACAATTTGCCGTGCAGTTCAGGTGGCAAGTCATAGCGGACGGGGTAGGGCATCCGGGCGATGATATCGACCAGATCGCGGCTGACGCCGGTCTCCTCCTCAAGTTCGCGGAGCGCGGCCTCTTCTTCAGTTTCGCCGGGATCGATACCGCCCTGCGGCATCTGCCATGCACCCAGGTTCTTCGAATCGATCCGCTGGGCAGCGAACACCTTGCCTTCGCGATTGGCCAGCATGACCCCGGCGCAGCGGCGGTAGGCGAGCGTTTCAACCATTAGTGCGCGCCCCTTTCAAGCAGCATCCGCATGGCTGCGAATATCGTTTCCAGATCCTTCTGCGTTCCCGGAACCGCCTTGCGCAAATTCGTGAAGCTGTGCGTGACGCCTTTCATCTCAAGGAACACGTGGTCGATCCCCGCTTTAGCTAAAGCAGCACCGTAATCGCGGCCCGAATCGCGGATCGGATCCAGCCCCGCGGTGACCAGAACCGTCGGCGGCGTATCCTCGTGCCGGCCAAGAATCGGCATCGCTCGCGGATCGGACTTATCGGGTTTGTAGGCCGCTTCAAAAAACTCGATCGCGGTGCGCGTCAGCACGAAGCCGTCGGCAAAAGCTTCGATGCTGGTAGAACCAGAGCTGTCGCTAGCCAGCGGGAAGATCGGCACCTGCAACAGGACAGGAGCATCGGCAGGATCCTGCGCCAGCGACTGGCTCACGACGATGGCGGCATTGCCGCCAGCGCTATCGCCAATGGGGATAATACCGCTGGCCTTGCGGTCGAGAGCGTCATGCGATTCGGCGACCCAGCGCGAGGCAGCGATGCAGTCCTCTATCGCGGCGGGGAACGGATGTTCAGGCGCGAGGCGATAGTCGACGGCTACAACTGGCAAGTCCATTTGTGCGGCGATTTCGGTGCACAAATTGTGATGGGTATCGAGATCACCGATCACGAAGCCGCCGCCATGAAAGAACATGATAATAGGCCCTGCAGCGCGATCTGCCCGCTTGTCATACAGGCGCAGCGGAATGCCTCCCGCAGGGCCGGGGCATGATAGATCGCGTACCACCGCCAGGTCGCGTGCCGGGGCATCAGCCATCTGGTGCAACGCCATGTAAGCGCCGCGTGCTTCCTCCAGCGAGACCTCGTCAATGGAGGCGCCGCCAGCCTGTTCGAGCAATTGCAGAAACGCCCGCACATCTTCACGCACGAAAAATTCGGTATCCTGCATCGCCAGTCTCCTATGTGCGCAAAGGCATAACGCTCTGTGCCTGCCTGTCCACTTGCCGAATAGCTGATCTGACAGAAAAACTTGATTGCCCGAGGTGATAGGCGCACCTAGGTGGCCAGCCCGACCGATGTTTGGCGCGCGTTTGCGGCGCGTGAAGAGGAATGCATATGGCTACCCAGGCGGCGCAGAGCCCCGATTCTTCCCAATCACCCGATGCCGTGGTTGTCCGCTTTGCGGGTGATAGCGGCGACGGGATGCAGTTGACGGGCGGCCAGTTCACGCTCTCGACCGCGCTTGCGGGCAATGATCTCGCGACCTTCCCGGATTTCCCGGCCGAGATTCGCGCGCCGCAGGGCACGCTGTTCGGCGTGTCGGCTTTCCAGATCAATTTTGGCAGTCGCGAGATATCGACCGCCGGCGACGCTCCCGACGTGCTGGTGGCGATGAACCCCGCGGCGCTCAAGGTGAACCTGTCGGCGCTCAAGCCCGGCGGACTGATCATTGCCGACACCGGCGAGTTCACCAAGCGCAACCTCGACAAGGCCAAGTACGAAACCAATCCGCTGGAAGACGGTAGCCTGGCAAAATACAAGCTGCTGGCCTTCGATATCAGTGCGCTGACGATCGAGGCGGTCAAGGAATTCGGACTTGGTAACAAAGACGCGCTGCGGTCCAAGAACATGTGGACGCTGGGCCTTGCGCTGTGGATGTTCGACCGGTCGCGCGAGCCGATCCATGACTGGCTCAACCAGAAATTCCGCAACAAGCCCGATATCGCCAAGGCCAATATCGCTGCCCTGGATGCCGGCCATGCCTATGGCGAGACGGCCGAGCTGTCCGGCCCTCTGCGGCAGGTGCACATCCCACCCAATCCAACCGCGCCGGGTCTGTATCGCACAATTACCGGGGCTGAAGCGATCTCGCTCGGCCTCGTTGCAGGGGCACAGTTGGCCGAATTGCCGATGTTCTTCGGCGGCTATCCAATCACCCCGGCAAGCGCGATCCTGCACCATCTCGCACGGTTGAAGGAATATGGCGTCACCACATTCCAGGCCGAAGACGAGATTGCCGCCATCTGCGCTGCCATCGGCGCGAGCTGGGCGGGCAGCCTGGGTGTCACTTCGTCATCCGGCCCCGGCATCGCCCTGAAGGGCGAGGCGATGGGGCTTGCCATCATGACCGAACTGCCGCTTGTCATCGTCAATTCGCAGCGCGGCGGCCCGTCAACGGGCCTGCCGACAAAGACCGAGCAGAGCGATCTCTACCAGGCCATCTATGGTCGCAATGGCGATGCACCGATGCCCGTCATCTCGGCGCGCAGCCCGTCTGACGCCTTCGAATGCGCAATTGAAGCTGTGCGCATCGCGGTGCAGTATATGACGCCGGTGATGCTCCTGACCGATGGCTATATCGCCAATGCCGCCGAGCCGTGGAAAGTCCCCGATCCGGCTGACTACGACCCATTCCCGGTCACGTTCATGACCGAGCCGCGCGGCGAGCAATTGCTGCCCTACAAGCGCGACGAGAAGGGGGCGCGCCCGTGGATCAAGCCAGGTACGCCCGATCTGATGCACCGCATCGGCGGGATCGAGAAACACGAGGAAACCGGCAATATCGATTACTCGCCCGACAACCACCAGGCGATGACCGATGCCCGCAAGAACAAGATCGACAATATCGCCGTGCCCGACCAGGAAGTCACAGTCGGCCAGGAAGGCGGCCGACTGGTCGTCGTCGGCTGGGGCAGCACCTATGGTCCGATCCATCAGGCAGTGAACCGCAGCCGCGCCAATGGCATGGATGTCAGCCAGATCCATGTTCGCAATATCTGGCCGCTGCCTGCCAATCTGGGCGCGCTGCTGAAAAGCTATGACAAGGTCTTGGTGCCGGAAATGAACACCGGCCAGTTCAAGACCGTCCTGCGTGACCAGTACCTGGTCAATGCGCAGCCGCTGACCAAGACCAGCGGGCAACCGTTCCAGATCGCCGAATTGGAAGCCGAAATAGCCAAGTTCTTCGATGGCATCGAAGATAATGAGGGTGGCCAGGTGCCGACTAACGACGATCAGTTGCCAACCCGGGAATCCGGCCACGACGACGGTTCCAGCCGCCGCAACATCTCACACTAAGTCCCGACAGGCAGGCCCATGAACGCTCCAGTGAAATTCGAAACCACCCTCAAGGACTGGGAGACCGACCAGGAAGTCCGCTGGTGTCCGGGTTGCGGGGACTACGCGATCCTCAAAGCGGTGCAACGCACGCTGCCGCAACTGGGCTGTGACCCCAAGAATACCGTCTTCATCAGCGGCATAGGCTGCTCCAGCCGCTTTCCCTATTACATGGAAACCTATGGCTTCCACACCATTCACGGCCGTGCACCGGCAGTGGCAACGGGGGCCAAGCTGGCCAATCCCGAGCTCGATATCTGGCTGGTGACCGGCGACGGCGATGGCCTTTCCATCGGCGGCAATCACATGCTGCACGTCCTGCGGCGCAATGTGAACATGCAGATCATGCTGTTCAACAACGAGATCTACGGCCTGACCAAGGGTCAGTCCTCGCCCACCAGCCGGCTCGGTACGCGCAGCCCCTCGACCCCGATCGGGTCGTATGACCGGCCAGCCAATCCCGCCAGTTTCGCGCTGGGTGCGGGCGCGCGCTTCGTCGGTCGCGGCTTCGATGTGTCGAAGAACCTGCCCGACGTGTTGAAAGCCGCCCACGCCCATGAAGGCGCGGCCTTCATCGAGATTTTCCAGAACTGCATCGTCTACAACAAGGACGTGTTCGAAGATTTCGCCGCGCCCAAGGGCGCAGGCGACCGCCAGCTGTGGCTTGAACATGGCAAGCCGATGCTGTTCGGCGAGCCCAAGACAGGCCTCGACAAGGGCATCGCGCTCGACCGTGACGGGCTGCACCTGAAGGTGGTCGATGCGACCGAAGAGACTTGGGAAGATGCTGGCGTGCTGGTCCACGATGCGACCAATCGCGTCATCGCTCACATGCTGGTTGAAATGCCCTTCGGCCCATTCCCGATGGCGCTGGGCGTGATCTATGACGATCCGCGCCCGACTTACGAATCCTCGGTCGCCGAAGAGCGCGAGAAATCGACCGCAGGCAAGCAGGCCAACCTCGCCAGGCTTCTCGGCTCCGGGCAGACCTGGACCGTCGATGGGACGGCGCAGGATCCGATCTAGGCTCGGGATAGCCCTCAGGCAGCGAAGCGATAGGGCACTAAAGCGCGCATGGACAATCTTACTCATAGCCTCGTCGGCGCGCTGATCGGGCAGGCGGGACTCAAGCAGAAGACCGGGTTCGCCATGCCCGCGCTGATCATCGGCGCGAACCTGCCCGATGTGGACGCAGCGTGCTTTTTCTGGCTCGACGGTGTGGAGCACCTCGGCTTTCGGCGCGGGATCACCCATGGCCCGATTGCGCTGGTGGTATTGCCGCTGGTGCTCGCGGCGCTGCTGTGGGGTTTCGACTGCTGGCAAAAGAAGCGCGGGACGCGGCCGGAGGGGCGATCGCCGGTCAGCTTCAAATGGCTGTTTTTCCTGAGCTTCATCGGTTGCCTCACCCACCCGGCGCTCGACTGGCTCAACGTCTATGGCATCCGCCTGCTGGAACCGTTCTCGAGCCGCTGGTTCTATGGCGACACGCTATTCATCATCGACGTCTGGCTGTGGGCGCTGATGGGCTCTGCCACGTGGTTCTCGCTGCGGCGGGAGAAGCGCGGCGGGGAGTGGAAGCGGCCCGCGCGCGTGGCGACAGCGGTGGCGCTGGCGTATGTGGGGATGAATGGGGCGATTACGGCGAAGGCTGTCAGTGATTTTTCTTTGAGCTTTCATCACGAGCCAACGCACATAATCGCAAATCCGTTGCCCATCACCTTCTGGAAGCGCGAGGTTCTTTATGTCGATCCAATGTTTAATTGGTACGAGGTCGATTGGGAGCCTAGAAAAGAGTTGGTTTTTGGCAAGAGATTGACCGACGGCGTGTGTGTGATGGGTGATCTTTATCGAGCAACGCTTACAGGCGAACAGAAAGCCTTCCTCTTCTGGTCCCGCGCGCCCTATGCGGAGCGCGCACCAGACGGCTCGGTGCTCCTCCGCGATGCACGGTTCTACGACCCGATGGCGCGGGATCGGTTCACCGTCGCGTTGCCAGCGGGGGTGTGCAAGGAACCATCCGCTCCCTGACCCGCTGTTCCCGCATGTCCAATCCCCAAATCGTCTGGCTCCGCCGCGACCTGCGCATGGCGGACAATCCCGCGCTCTTTCACGCGGCACAGGCCGGACCTGTGGTCGCGGTCTATGTCCTCGACGATGAGCGTCCCGGTGAGCACAGGCTGGGCGGCGCGGCGCGCTGGTGGCTGCATCATTCACTCGAAAGTCTTGGAGACAGTTTCGGCCAGCGCCAGTCGCAACTTGTCCTGCGACGCGGCGACGCTGTGCAGGAATTACTCGCAGTCGCCCATGTCACCGGGGCCGCGACCATTCACGCCAATCGTCATTACGAACCGTGGTGGAAACAGGCCGAAAGCGAATTGGCGGCCGAAATCGACCTTCAGCTTCAAGATGGCAACTATCTCTTCCCGCCCGGCCACATCACCACCGGATCGGGCGATCCGTACAAGATCTATACCCCCTTCGCGCGCTCGGCTCTGGCCGAAATGCCTCCGCGTGACGTGTTGCCGGAACCCGAAACGGTCGCCTCACCCGATCAATGGCCTGCGTGCGACGACCTGGCAGACTGGAACCTGCTGCCGAACAGGCCCGACTGGGCCGGCGGCTTTCGCAAATTCTGGCAAGTCGGCGAGGCGGCTGCGCACGAAAGATTGGAATGGTGGAGCGATCACGTCGGCAAATATGACGATGGCCGCAATCTCCCCTCGGTCGACCAATCGAGCCGGCTGTCCCCGCACCTCCATCATGGTGAGATTTCGCCAGTACAGATATGGCACCGGTTTAAAGACAAGCGCTCAGCCGGTTGGAAAACCTTCGAGAAAGAGCTGCTGTGGCGCGATTACGCGCAGAATGTCATCTGCCAGTTCCCCGATTACCCGCGTGAAAGCTACCGCGACGCATTCGAGGATTTTGAGTGGCGCAATCCCAATCGCGGCCATTTGATCCAGGGCGATCTTGAAGCCTGGCAGCAGGGCCAAACTGGTTATCCGATTGTCGATGCCGGGATGCGCCAGCTTTGGCAGACCGGTTGGATGCATAACCGTGTGCGGATGATTACTGCCAGCTTCCTCATCAAGCACCTGCTGATCGACTGGCGACATGGCGAGCGCTGGTTCTGGGACTGCCTGGTCGATGCCGATTACGGCAGTAATGGCACCAACTGGCAATGGGTCAGCGGGACCGGTGTCGATTCCAACATGTTCAGTCGGATCATGGCGCCACTGACGCAAAGCGAGAAGTTCGACGCGGCCGGCTACATTCGCAGCTATGTGCCAGAACTTGCTGATCTACCAGATGAAATCATCCATGACCCCGAAGCACATGGGTGCAGGCCGGAGAACTATCCGGCCAAGGTCATTGCCCATAAGGAGGGGCGCGAGCGTGCGCTCGACGCCTATCGCGCGATGAAGGGGCGCTGAGGCAACGCGACAGGCTTGCCCGCGCCATGCCTGCGCGGCATAGGCTGGCATCATGGATGCAACAGGTAGCAGACGCGGAGCGGAATTGCTCGACGGGGCGGCACGGTTTGAAACCGCGCCGGGCCTGCTCGCTCGCCTGCTCGCGCCGGGATTCGGAAAGCTGCTCGACCAAATCGACCGCGGCTTGGAGCAGGGGTCGATCCTGGGCCACCTGCCCGACGGGACGACGCGATTGCTCGGCGGTCGCAATCCTGGATTTGACGCTGTCATCGATCTCAAGAGCTGGATGGGCCTTGTCCGGCTGGCGACCAGCGGTTCGATCGGGTGGTACCAGGCGTGGGAGGCGGGCGAATGGGAAACTCCCGACCTCGTGCCGGTGTTTGCGGTATTCGGGCAGAATGCCCTGACGCTCAAGAGTGCGGGCCGCGCCAAGAGCCTGTGGCGCCGCGCCTTGCGTCAGGCGCATCGCCTCAACGCCAATACGCGTGAAGGATCCGAGCGTAACATCCAGGCGCATTACGATCTCGGCAATGATTTTTACGCGGCATGGCTGGGCGAAACGATGACCTATTCGAGCGCGCTGTTCGATGGTGGAGAGGCGCGCGATCTTGATGGCGGGCAGCATCGCAAGATTGCCGCCGTGCTCGACCAGCTTAAGCTGAGCGAGGGCGACCGCGTCCTGGAAATTGGTTGCGGCTGGGGCACATTGGCACATGCCGCGGCCGAGCGCGGTGCGAGCGTCGACGCCATCAGCCTGTCCGAGCGACAACTGGACTGGGCGCGGCATCACGGCGAGGGTTACGGCGGACTGCGTTTCCTTAAACAGGATTATCGTGACACTGGGCTGGATGCGCCCGGTAAATACGATGCCATCGCCAGCGTCGAGATGGTCGAGGCGCTGGGGCATGAATACTGGTCTACTTACATGGATTGTATCGCCCGCAACCTGAAACCCGGCGGACGTGCTGCGCTACAATATATCTCGATGCGGGATGAATTGTTCGAAGATTATGCTGCCAGCGCGGATTTCATCCAAGCCTATGTTTTTCCCGGCGGGTTGCTGATCCGCACCAGCGAGTTTCGCGCGCTGGCCGAACAGCGTGGACTGCAATGGCGCGATCAACTCGATTTCGGCGTCGATTATGCCGACACGTTGAAAGCGTGGCGCGAAAATTTCGAGCTGGCTGCTCAGCAAGGTAACTTGCCGGACGGGTTTGACGACCGGTTTGTCCGGCTGTGGCGCTTTTACCTGCAATATTGCGAAGGGGGCTTTCGCTCCGGGAGCATCGATGTTCACCAGGTGACGCTGGTCAAGGCGGATTAGGCGTAATTGCGCTCGGGAGAGAACGAATGATCAAATGGGTTCTGGGAGCATTGGCGGTGATCGCCGCCATCGTGGGCATCGGTTATCTCTCGCTCGATGAAGATCAGCGCGCATTGGTCGCCAATATGCCGACCGACCGCAACGTGCTGTTCTGGTCGGTCGAGCAACGCGATGCGGCATTCCGCGCCATGGACGCGCTGCCAGTGCTGGCGGAAACACACACGATCGCTGCAGGTGACAATGCCTATCCCCTGCCCAAGGGACTTCCGCTCCAGCTCGACTACGATCTCGATGCTTATTTCGACAGCCAGCGGACAGCTGCGCTGGTGATTGTGCATGATGGAAAGCTCGTGCTCGAACGCTATGGCCTCGGTTTCGGGGCAGACGGCAAGTGGACCAGTTTCTCGGTCGCCAAGAGCCTGACCTCTACAATGGTTGGCGCGGCTCTGAAGGATGGCGCTATCCAGAGCATCGAGGACCCGGTCAGCAAATATATCAAGGGCCTTGAAGGATCGCCCTACGAGGATGTGTCGATCGAGCAATTGCTGACCATGACCTCGGGCGTTCGCTGGAACGAGGATTATACCGACCCCAATTCAGATGTTGCACGGTTCAACGACCACAAGGCCCAGGATGGGCTGGACGCGACCGTTTCCTATATGCGCACGCTCCCCCGCGAAGCTCCGGCGGGTGAGAAGTGGGTTTACAAGACCGGCGAGACCAATCTGATCGGCGTGCTGGTCAGCGAGGCGACCGGCAAGCCATTGGCCGAATATCTTTCAGAAAAGGTGTGGCGTCCGTTTGGCATGGCCCAGGACGCGACCTGGCTGCTGGGTTCGACGGGGCACGAGATCAGCGGTTGCTGTATCCAGGCAACGACGCGCGACATGGCCCGCTTCGGCCTGTTCGTGCTCGGTGGTGGCATGGTTGGCGACAAACGAGTGGTTCCCGAAGGCTGGTTCGCCGCCGCCACCACCAAGCAGGCCGATATCGGCGCACCGGGCAAGGGCTATGGCTACCAATGGTGGACCAATGACGATGGCAGCTTCGCCGCGCAGGGAATTTTTGGGCAGGGCATTTTCATCGATCCCGCCCGCAAGCTGGTGATCGCATCGAATTCCAACTGGCCAACCGCCACGGATAGCGAAGGGGTGGGGGCAGAGCGGGAGCGGTTCTATCGCGCGGTACAGGCGACTATCGACAAGCGCGGGCCACCGATCATGGCTGAGCGGACAAAGGCTGCGGCGCAATAGCCGCGGCCTGAAGATTCAGCTCAAGGGGCGGTAGACCATCCCGCTCCGACCGGTGTAGCGCGACAGGATGTCGTCATGGACGATCGGGCTGAGCAGATCGGTGAAGGCGCAGCCGACGATACAATTGTCCCACCACACGACCCGCGCCATCAGCGATTCGAGGCCTGGCAGCGTCAACCACACAACCTGGCCATCGTGCATCCGGTTGATGGCTGCCGCGCTGAACCCCGAAATCGACAGATCGTGCACCACGGTCTGAAACCGTCGTCCGCCCGATGCCCGCATTTGCGACGGGATCGACAGCTTCGTGCGTGGCGCGCAGCGGTCCTCCTGCGCGGCAATGGCATAGCGATCATCGGTATCGTACATGGTTCTGTATTCTCTCGCATCAGTGCCCGCTCACATGCGCGACCAGAGGAGAATACGATGGCGGTGTTTACTCGCGTGTAACGATGGATCGTTAAGACCCGTTAACCGACCCGCTCGCGATGCGCAGTGGAGAAGTCTTCCTGCACCAGCGCGACGATGCGTTCCCCGACGACCGAGGGCTCTTTCACCGTTTGCGGATCTTCGCCCGGATAAGCGCGGGCGCGCATGTCGGTGCGGGTCGCACCCGGATCGACGATGGCAACACGGACATTGCCGATCTTCTCAACTTCCCGGGCGTAGCTTTCGAGCAGATTGTCGAAGGCGGCCTTGCTCGAGGCGTAGGCAGACCAGTAAGCGCGTGGATCCGCGCCGACGCTGCTTGTCAGTCCGACGACGCGGCCGGCGTCCGCTCGCTTCAGCAACGGATCGAAATTGGCGAGCAATGCCTGCGTGGCCAGCACATTGGTGGTTAGCGCACGATTGAACTGCTTCTGGTCAATCTGCGTAACCGGCGTGAGGTGGGGCAGGTAAGCTGCTGACAGGATAAGGAAATCCAACGCGTCCCAACGACTGGCAATTGCCGTGGCGAGCCGAGCTACACCCTCCGGCTCGGTTAGGTCGACGGGGGCAATGGTGGACGACCCTCCATTGGCGTGAATCTCGTCTTCTACGCTCTCAAGAGCGCGAACGTCGCGTCCGGTCAGAACGACATGGGCGCCTGCATCAGCGAAGGCGCGAGCGGTCGCGGCACCGATCCCACGCGAGGCACCGGTCACCAGGGCAAGCTTGCCCGAAAGTTGCTTGTTTTCTGTCATTTACGCGACTTTGTTTACAGGAAAGGAAAGCTGCGCTCCTTCGCTTTTCTCACCGCGTAGGTCGGTCAGCGAAGTCGGGTAATCGCCGGTAAAACAGGCGTCGCAGAATTGTGGGCACGCGCTATTGCGCGGCTTGTGCCCGACGGCGCGATAGAGACCGTCGATTGAGACGAAAGCGAGGCTGTCAGCCTTGATGTGCGAACGCATCGGTTCGACATCCATCCGTGCTGCCAGCAGCTTGTCGCGCTCGGGCGTGTCGACCCCGTAATAACAGCTATGCGCAGTTGGCGGACTGGCGACGCGGAAATGCACCTCGACCGCCCCGGCATCGCGCATCATCTGCACGATCTTCATCGAGGTTGTGCCTCGGACGATAGAGTCGTCGATCAGGACGATCCGCTTGCCTTCGACAAGGCCGCGATTGGCATTGTGCTTGCGCCGCACGCCAGAATGGCGGGCGCTGTCCGACGGCTGGATGAAGGTACGCCCAACATAGTGACTTCGGATTATGCCCAGTTCGAACGGTAGGCCCGATTGCTGTGCATAGCCGATGGCTGCCGGGACACCGCTGTCGGGAACCGGCACCACCAGGTCGGCCTCGACCGGCGATTCGATCGCCAATTGGGTGCCGATCGCCTTGCGCGCCTCATAGACGCTGCGCCCGTCGAACACCGAGTCAGGGCGGCTGAAATAGACGTGCTCAAAAATGCATGGGCGCGAGGGGTGATCGCCGAAAGGACGGAAGCTGGTAACCTTACCCTCGAAATCGACCTCGATGAGTTCGCCCGGTTCGACCTGGCGTTCAAATTGTGCGCCGACAATGTCGAAGGCAACCGTTTCCGAAGCGAAGGCCACGGCATCGCCCATCCGGCCCATCTGTAAGGGCCGAATTCCGAGCGGGTCGCGGCAAGCGATCATGCCCTGCGGGGTCATTACGATCAGCGCATAGGCGCCTTCGACCAGCCGCAGCGCGTCGACCAGCCGGTCGCGCAGGGTGGGATAACGGCTGGTGGCGACAAGGTGGATGATGACCTCGGTGTCGCTGGTAGACTGGAAGATCGCGCCCTTTTCCACCAGTTCGCTGCGCAGCGCTTGCGCGTTCGAGATATTGCCATTGTGCGCGATGGCGAAGCCGCCGCTTGCCAGTTCGGCATAAAGCGGCTGGACATTGCGCAGGCCGGCGCCGCCAGTGGTCGAATACCGAACGTGGCCCGAGGCCATGTGCCCAGGTAATTCGGCAATTGATTCAGGGCTCGAGAAATTTTCTGCCACGTGACCCAGGCCGCGGCGGGTGAAAAACTGCGTGCCGTCGAAACTGCTGATGCCGACGGCTTCCTGGCCGCGATGCTGGAGCGCGTGCAGGCCCAGTGCCGTCGCAGCCGAAGCGTCGTCGCCGGCGTTGACCACGCCGAACACGCCGCACTCTTCGCGCAACTTGTCGCCGAATTCATCATAGAATGGATGTGTTGTGATCATGCTGGACGCGCCTGCTGCTGCATCGTCGTGGGCATCCAATGGCGATGTTGCAGCACGATTACAAGTGTTCTGAACTCGCTTCGGCGCAAGCCGGGCTAAGCTCGCCAATTTCATTGCGCTGAGAGCCAGCCAATTCTAGGGGAGGGGCCTCAGGCTACCGATCGGGAACCTCTCTTGCTGCTCAATCCCTTTGAATGGACCATTGCCAAACGCTATTTGCTGCCCGGCAAAGGCGAGGCGTTCATCGCGCTCGTCGCCGGAATCAGTGTCGGCGTGGTGATGCTGTCGGTTGCAATGCTGGTCATCGTGATGAGCGTCATGAACGGTTTTCGTGCCGAGCTGCTCGACAAGATCGTCGGCGTGAATGGCCATGCTATCGTGCAGGCTTATGGCGGGCGGCTCGACAATTGGCAGGATGTGCTGGCGGACGTGCGCAAGACCCCGGGAGTTACCGATGCCTCGCCGCTGATCGAGCAACCCCTGCTGGCCACATTCAACGGGAGGGTCGAAGCGGTCTTCGTTCGCGGCAACACCGATGAAGACATCAATGAATACGCCGACGATGTCGTGCTCGGCGATCTCTCGCGGCTCGAACCCGATGCCGGTGTCGTCGCCATCGGTGCAAGGTTGGCCGAGAACCTCGGTGCGCGAGTGGGTGATACGGTCACCATCATCAACCCGGCCGGACGCACGACACCCTTCGGAACAGTGCCGCGCCAGATCGGGTACGAGATCGCGGCCATCTTCGAAGTCGGTCTGTATGATTATGACAAGGCCTTCGTCGTGATGCCGATCGCCGATGCGCAAACTCTGCTGCTGACCGGTGACACTATCGGCATGATCGAGATCAAGACCGTCGATGCAGACAATGTCGGCGAGATCATGGAGCCGCTTCGACAGCAGCTTACCGGCCGCGCGGAGGTCCGCACCTGGCAGCAGATCAACAGTTCGATCTTTGAAGCATTGCAGGTGGAGCGAGTGGCAATGTTCTTTGCGCTCAGCTTCATGGTGGTGGTGGCCGCGTTCAACATCCTGTCCAGCCTGGTCATGCTGGTGCGTGCCAAGACACGAGATATAGCCATCATGCGAACCATGGGGGCGACACGCCAGTCGCTGCTCAAGATCTTTGTCACCACCGGTTTCACGGTCGGTGCGATCGGCACGGTGGCGGGTTTGATCCTCGGGGCAGTGGTGCTGTATTTCCGCCAGTCAATCGTAACCTTCATCGCCTGGGCGACCGGCCAGCAACTATGGGATCCCGAGGTAAGGTTCCTATCCACCTTGCCGTCCAAGTCGGACCCGGTGGAAATTGCCGGCATTATCATCCTCGCGCTCGTTATGAGCTTCCTCGCCACGCTTTATCCCGCCTACAAGGCGTCGAGCACCGACCCCGTGCAGGTGCTTCGCTATGAGTAATCAGACATCACAACCGGTCGTAGAGCTGCGAAAGGTCACGCGCAGCTTCCAGCAGGGCGATGTGCAGATCGATGTGCTGCGTGGGGTCGACCTGGCCGTAAAGCCGGGCGAGATTGTCGCGCTGCTCGGTCCCTCGGGGTCAGGAAAGTCGACCCTGTTGCAGGCGGTCGGCCTGCTCGAAGGGGGCTTCGGCGGAGAAATCATCATCGCCGGCACTCCAGCCGAGAAGTCGGATTCGCGGGCGCGGACGACGCTGCGCCGCGACCATCTGGGCTTCGTTTACCAGTTCCATCACCTGCTGCCCGACTTCAACGCCTTGGAGAACGTCATCCTGCCGCAGATGATCGCTGGCAAGACCCGCGACGAGGCCGCAGTTCGCGCAGAAGAATTGCTCGGCGCGCTTGGCCTGGCAGCGCGGCTTGACCATCGGCCCAGCCAGCTTTCGGGCGGCGAACAGCAGCGGGTTGCGGTAGCGCGCGGGCTCGCCAACAAGCCCGAGATGGTGCTTGCGGATGAGCCGACCGGCAATCTCGACGAACGTACCGCTGACAAGGTGCTCGAAGCTTTTCTTGCGCTGGTCCGGGGCGAGGGCAGCGCTGCGCTGATCGCCACTCATAACGAGCGACTGGCGCAGCAGATGGACCGCGTTGTCCGGTTACACGAGGGCTTGCTCGAGTAAGCGGACCTATCGCCAGGTTTGCGCGTTGTGTCAGGCAAAGGAGGAATTCTCATGTCTGACCATCCAACAGCCTTTGGCGATACGCCCGAGAACCCTGCAACGATTGCGTGGGACGACCGCGCAGCCCTGCATCACAAGGCCGATGGCGATGGCGTGTTCGACGGAGCCAAGGCGCTGCGGCGAGGCAGCTTTGTTGAATTGATCCGCCACCTGATGCTGCTGCCGGAGGAATCGCGCGGGGATTACGTGATAGAGAAGGCCGGCGACCGTGAATATTCCGCCTCCGAGGCGCAGGCGCTTGCCGACCGACCAGATTTTCCGGCGCAATCGGACGGCTGACGCAGCACATTTCTGCTATGTCTGCCGTGAACCGGGAGACATGGCATGATCGCAACCCTGACCGCCGCCTTACTGCAAGCTTCGGCCGCACCCGCTGCGCCGCCTGCCGCTGCGCCACCGCCGCCCTGCTCAAGCGAGGCTCATGCCGGCTTCGATTTCTGGGTCGGCGAGTGGGAGGTGTATCCCAACGGCCAGGAAACGAAGATCGCCGAGAGCCGGATCGAGCGGAAGCACAATGGTTGCGCCGTGGTGGAAAGCTGGATGCCGCTGCGCGGGCAGGGCGGGACAAGCCTCAATCATCTCGATGCTGCCACCGGAAGATGGCACCAGAAGTGGGTCGGATCTTCGCCGGGAGCGGTTGAATTCTCCGGCGGATCGGTCGACGGCGCCATGGTTCTGACGGGCAAATGGCCAACGCCAATTGCCCGGCACCAGTTGATCCGCATGTCCTATACGCAGGGAAGCGACGGCAGTGTCAGGCAGCATGGAGAAGCGTCGCTTGATCACGGCCTCTCATGGACGACCAGCTTCGACCTCGTTTATCGTCCGAAGGGCGAAGAGGCGGAATGACCCTGACATCGCGTTGCGAGGAAACCGTCCGCCGTTGCAGGGTGTGCTGGCGTCCGGGTAAGGGTATTGATTGATCGCCGTCAGAATCTTCCCATATCCCATGCCAATTCAACGCAAAGGTAGCTCATGACCACGATCGCCGATTTCACCACTTCGACCAACAGCGGTGAAACGCTGGATCTCGCCGACAAGAAGGGCCAGGTCCTGCTGGTGGTCAATACTGCCAGCAAATGCGGCTTCACCCCGCAATATGACGGTCTTGAGGAGCTCTACCAGAAGTACAAGGATCGCGGGTTCGAGGTGCTTGGCTTCCCCTGCAACCAGTTTGGCGGGCAGGAGCCTGGCAGTGATGAAGAAATCGCCGAGTTCTGCCGCATCAATCACGGCGTGACTTTCCCGCTGATGGAGAAGGTCGACGTCAACGGCCCCGATGCCTCGCCCGTTTTCGGCTGGATGAAGGGCGAAGCCAAGGGCCTGTTGGGTTCAACCGCGATCAAGTGGAACTTCACCAAGTTCCTGATTGATCGGGACGGCAAGGTGGTGAAGCGTTTCGCCCCGCAGGATTCGCCGGCCAGCATTGCCAAGCATATCGAGAAACTGTTGTAACCTTGGTGCGATCTATCCCGTAGAGGCATTGGTAACTCAGGGGAGAAGGCGGCTATGCTCGAAATGATCAACCAGTGGATCTTGGCGCAGGGCGCACAATACAACGTCAACCCGTATGTTTTTGTCGCCATTTACGTCGGCGCGATCCCGTTCTTTTTAACCTCGATCGCTTGGCTGATCCGCAACGCGCGCACTGGCAAGTCAACAATTTTGCCGACCATGCTGGCGGGGTTTTTCTTCGTTTCGGCTTATCTCTACCTCGCCGTTTACGGACAAGACATACCGCTGTGGGTGTGGATATTCCTGGCTGTGCTGGTGATCTACGGGGCGGTTGCGCAGGTGCGGCAGACCCGCCGCAAGATCGCGGCCGCGCGGGAAGACAGCAAACCGGCCTGAATGCTCTGCAGAACCGCTGCCGGCAGCGGCTATTTTTGAACCGTCTTATCCCCAAACCGGCTTTGCGAATCCGCGTCACCTGCCCATAGTGCCCTGATGGCATTTGCTCCCTTCGTCCCCTTGCGCATCCTGTCGAGCTATTCCTTGCTGGAAGGCGCGATCGATCCGAAGGCACTGGCAAAACTGGCTAAAGAGCGCGGTTTTCCCGCCATCGCTATCTGTGACCGCAATGGGCTTTATGGCGCGGTAGCCTTTGCCGGTGCATGCCGGGAAGAGGGTGTACAGCCAATCATCGGCGCTTTGGTTGGTGTCGCGCGGCCCAATTCAGATGCAATCGATTCCCTGCCGTTATTTGCCCAGGACGAGGAAGGTTATCTCAATCTATGCCACCTCGTCAGCCGTGCTCATCTCGACCGACCGCTCGAACTGGTACCGCATGTTTTGCTGGATGATTTCGAAGGCCACACCGGCGGCCTGATTGCTTTGACCGGGGCCAGCGAGGGCGGGCTGACGCGGTTGCTTGCAGAAGGGCAGGTCGATCACGCTGCGCGCTATGCCGACCGGCTCGAGGCACTATTCCATGGCCGCCTTTACATCGAGCTGGCGCGGCGCGGCAACGCCACGGAAAATGCCGCCGAAGAGGCATTGATCGAACTCGCTTATGCGCGCGACTTGCCATTGGTAGCGACCAATCCGGCCAATTTCGCCGAGGCTCATTTTGCCAAAGCGCATGACGCGATGCTGTGCATTGCCGGCAGCTACAAGCTCGACGAGGACGACCGCCCGCGCACCGACAAGGAGGGTTGGGTCAAGTCGGCGCGGATGATGGAGGAAATCTTCGCGGACCTGCCCGAGGCAACCGCGAACACACTGGTCGTCGCCCAACGTTGCGCCTTCGCGCCGCCCAATCGCGACCCAATCCTGCCCAGTCTTGCCGGCGATCTCGAGGGCGAGGAACGCATGCTGCGTGAGCAAGCTACCGCTGGTCTGGCAAAACGGCTCGCGCCCTATGAGGGGCTGTTGGACGAAGCACGCAAAACCTATTACGAGCGGCTCGAATACGAGATCGGCATCATCAACCGGATGGGTTTCCCGGGCTACTTCCTGATCGTTGCCGATTTCATCGGATGGGCCAAGGACAAGGGCATACCGGTCGGTCCGGGCCGCGGGTCTGGCGCGGGTTCGTTGGTTGCCTGGGCGCTGACGATCACTGACCTAGATCCGATTCGGCTCGGCCTGCTGTTCGAACGCTTTCTCAATCCCGAACGTATCTCCATGCCGGATTTCGATATCGATTTCTGCGAAACGCGCCGCGGCGAGGTGATCCGTTATGTCCAGCAGCGTTATGGGCAAGACAAGGTCGCGCAGATCATCACCTTCGGCAAGTTGAAGGCGAGGGCAGTGCTGCGCGATGTCGGGCGCATTGCCGATTACGGCTACCTGCGCACCGACCGCCTGTGCAAGATGGTGCCCAACCACCCGACCGATCCGTGGACGCTGCCGCGCGCGCTCAACGGTGTGGCCGAGTTCAAGGCCGAATATTCGAACGACAACGACACCAAGGCGCTGATTGACCTGGCGATGCAGCTTGAGGGGTTGCCGCGCAACAGTTCCACCCATGCTGCCGGCGTTGTCATCGGGGATCGTCCGCTGAGCGAGCTGGTCCCGCTATACCGCGATCCGCGCTCGGACATGCCGGTGACCCAGTTCGACATGAAGCATGTCGAAAGCAGCGGCCTGGTGAAATTCGACTTCCTCGGTCTGAAAACCCTCTCGGTCCTGCAAAAGGCCGTCGACCTGCTGGAAAATCGCGGGATCGAACTCGATCTTGGCGGGCTCGCATGGGACGATCCGGCAGTTTACGACCTGATGAAGCGCGGCGATACGGTCGGCGTCTTCCAGCTCGAGTCCGAAGGGATGCGGCGCACGCTGACGGCGGTGAAGCCGACCAAGTTCGAGGACATCATCGCGCTCGTTTCGCTCTATCGGCCTGGCCCGATGGACAACATCCCGCTGTTCGGCAAGCGTAAGGCTGGCGAAGAGCCGATCGAGTATCCGCACCCCAAACTGGAAGAGATCCTCGCCGAAACCTACGGCATTTTCGTGTACCAGGAACAGGTCATGCAGGCGGCGCAGATCCTGGCGGGATACTCGCTCGGCGATGCAGATTTGCTGCGCCGGGCGATGGGCAAGAAAAACCAGGCCGAAATGGACAAGCAGCGGCAGATCTTCGTCGAAGGCTGCGCCCGCGTTTCCGATATCGACGCCACCAAGGCCAACGAACTGTTCGACTTGATCAACAAGTTCGCCGGCTATGGCTTCAACAAATCGCACGCTGCCGCCTACGCGCTGCTCGCCTACCAGACCGCTTGGCTCAAGGCCCATTACCCGGAAGAATTCTTTGCCGCCTCGATGTGCTTCGACATGCATCAGTCGGAAAAGCTCAGCGTGTTCGTAGACGATGCGCGGCGCGGGGGTCGCGAGGTGGCTCCACCCGATATCAATACTTCCGAAGCCGAGTTCACGGTCGAACGTACCGACGACGGCTATGCGGTTCGCTACGCGCTGGCAGGCATCCGCAATGTCGGCGAGAAGGCGATGGCTGCAATCGTCGACGAGCGCGCCAAGGGCGGTCCTTTCGCGAGTCTCGCGGACCTGTTCGGGCGGCTGCCGCAAGGGGCGATGAACTCGCGCCAGCTGGAGGCATTGATAGCCGCGGGCGCTCTTGACAACCTGGAACCCAATCGCGGCAAGCTGGCGGCAAATATCGACCTGTTGCTGGCCACTGCCGACGCCGCTTTGCGTGAGCGCACGAGCGGACAGGAGGCCCTGTTCGGGGCGCAGGATATCGCTGCTGAGGACAGCTTGCGGCTCAAGGATGCCGAGGATTGGGACCGCGCCACGCGGATGGCGAAGGAGCGGGAGAACTTCGGCTTCTATTTTTCCGCCCACCCGGTGCAGGCTTATCGCGATATCGCCAGCGCCAATGGCGCGCGGCCCTACGCCTCGCTGATGGAGGCTGGCGCCCCCGAAGGGGGCCGAGCCAGCGCGATGATGGCGGCCATGGTGGAAAAGGTAAATGTCGGCACCACGCGGCGCGGCGCGCCTTTTGTTCGTGCCGACTTTTCCGACAGTTCGGGACAGTTCAGCGCCGCGTGTTTCGAGGATGGGCTGGTCGATAATTTCAAGCAATGGGCCGCAGATGGAACCTGCGTGCTGCTGACCGTCGAACTGGATTCCCCGTCGCCTGACGAACCGCCGCGGGTGACGGTGCGCAGTGCACGCCCGCTTGACGCCGTGGCCGGTAGCCAGCGGATGCTGCTCAGCCTCGAAGTTACCACCGAGGGGGCGATTGCGGAGCTAGCGTTTGCACTGCAGCCGGGAAAGGAGGGCCACGGAGAAGTACAGGCGAGGCTCGACCTCGGCGATGGCGAGCACTGCACCGTGCGCCTTGGCCATGATTTCCAGCTCGACGGATCGTTGGCTGAGCAACTGAAGGAAGTCGACGGGCTGGAGAACGTGGCCTTGATACCGAAATCCGGGCCGCTACGGCGGCGTTTTGGCCGCGCTGCCTGATCGCGACGCCCAATTTCCCGCTTGCCGGGTGCGCTTTACCCGCCCTATCTAGGTTTCAAATAGCCATTCAAGGGAGAGAATAGCCGATGCTCGGAGCGATGCAGGAATGGACCATGCGCGTGACCCACGTGATAGATCACGCGGCGCGCGAGGCGGGTAGTCGCGAGATCGTCACCCGCTGGGCCGATGGCAGTGCAACCCGTACCGACTGGGCCGGCATTCGCACCGATGCGCTGAAGATGGCGCAAGCGCTCGAGGCTCTCGGGATCAAGAAGGGTGAGCGCGTCGCCAGCATGGCAATGAACCACTCGCGCCACCTGGTCAGCTGGTACGGCGTGGCGGGGATGGGCGGGGTGCTTCACACGGTCAATCCGCGCCTGTTCGAAGACCAGCTCGAGTACATCGTCAATCACGCCGAAGACAAGGTCATGCTCTACGATGCGGCCTTCCAGCCGATCATCGACACGATGCGCGACCGCTGGACCACGGTCGAACATTACATCTGTTTCGACAGTGGCGAGCATACGACCGCCTTCGAGGACTGGATCGGCGAACAGGATGGTAATTACGAATGGGTCACCGGCCAGGAAACCGACCCGTGCATGATCTGCTATACCAGCGGTACCACCGGCAATCCCAAGGGCGTGCAATACGAACACAGATCGACTGTCCTGCACGCCATGGCAGGTCTCCAGCCCGCGGCCTTCAATTTCAGCGCTTCCTCGGTGATGCTGCCAGTTGTCCCGATGTTCCACGCGGCCAGCTGGGGCTTGCCCTATGCCGGGGCAATGGCGGGAATCAAGTTCGTGTTCTCGGCGGTCAACGATCCGGCCGTGCTGCACCAGCTCATGCTCGACGAGGGCGTTACCGACAGCGCCGGTGTGCCGACCGTTTGGCTGGCGCATTTCCAGTATTGCGACAAGGAGGGGCTCGACCTGCCGCCGCTCAAGGCTGCCACGATTGGCGGATCGGCTGCGCCCAAGTTCATGATCCGGCGCCTGCTGGAAAACGGCACGCGGGTGCAACATGCCTGGGGCATGACTGAAACCAGCCCCATCGGCACGGTCGGCGGGCCGACGCATGATTGGGACCAGCTCACGCTCGACGAAAAGGTCGACAAATGCGCGATGCAAGGACGACCGACCTTCGGGGTCGAACTGCGCACCGTGGATCTCGACGACATGAGCACGGAATTGCCGCGCGATGGCGAAACCTCGGGTGCCCTGCAAATCCGTGGGCCGTGGATCATCAAGCGCTACTTCAAGGCCGATAAGGACGCGGTCGGCAATGATGGCTGGTTCGACACCGGTGATGTCGGCATCCTGCACCCGGACGGCACATTGCAACTGACCGACCGGACCAAGGACGTGATCAAGTCGGGTGGCGAATGGATCAGCTCGGTCGAGCTAGAGAACGCCGCCGTGGGCCATCCAGGCGTCGCCGAGGCGGCAGCGGTGGGCATGTATCACCCCAAGTGGGACGAGCGCCCAGTGTTGTTCGTGGTCAAGAAGGAAGGCGAGGAAGTCGAAGCCGAGAGCATCATCGCCTTCTTGTCGGACAAGGTTGCCAAGTGGTGGCTGCCCGACGCGGTCGAGTTCGTTGACGACATTCCCCACACCGCGACCGGCAAGATCAGCAAGAAGGACCTGCGGGAGCGGTTTAAAGACTACAAGCTGGAGGCGTGACGATGAGCGAGACCTATATCGATCCCAGCCCTGCCAATTTCGCCGCATTCAAGGCGTTGCCGCGCGACGAACCGATCCAGATGCTCAACTTGCTGCGCTATCGCGAGCATGCCGAATATCCCGAAGGTCACGCACTGCACGGCAATGGCTGGACCGGGCGCCGGGCGTACCAGGAATACGGCAAGACCAGCGGTCCGATCTTCCAGCGCGTCGGCGGGACGATCGTGTGGCGCGGCGCGTTCCAGACCATGGTGACAGGCCCGGATGACGAGCGTTGGGACGATGGCTTCGTGGCGCAATATCCCAATTCGGGCGCGTTCTTCGAAATGATCAAGGACCCTGAGTACCAGAAGGCCGTGGTCAATCGCACCGCCGCGCTTGTCGATAGCAGGCTGGTCCGGTTTCAGCCTGGGGCAGGCGGTTCAAGCTTCGGCTGAGCAGAGCTGCGGTCGCGTTGCGCGGCTTCAAACCGCTGCGAGGAGCACCGCGTAGGCGATAGTGGCAAGCGCAAATGGCAAGAACCGGCTTTCGCGTTCTGCCGGCAATTCCTCTTTCAGGACATTGAGGATCACCCCGCCAGCCAACAGCGCAAACAGCATTGCCAGAGCCTCCGGACCGACTGGTAAAATCGCCCCGATGCCGGTCCCGGCCAGCACTGCGGCAGCGAGAACCCAGCGGGCATAGCGGTCGTACAGGCACTGGTGGTGTGCCCGCAGGCCGTGATCGTTGGTCACGAAGTGAACGCCCATGGCGATGGAGTAGAGCACTAGTTCGCGGCTGGCCTCGATGGCGCGCTCGGACAGGAGATAGCCGATCAAAAAATTGTAGAGCGCGAAGGCCGCTATGTGGAACCAGAACACGCCGTTCGGCTCCGGTTCCTCGCTCGTTTCGGCCGATGCGTTTCTTGCCGGACCATGGGCCAGGATGGCCCGCTCGACGCCATAGAATACTACCAGCCCCGTCAACGCGAGCGAGAAAAGCACGATCTCGGCACCGTCTTCGCCAAGCCGCAAATGCTCGATAAATGTGGCCCGGTGCTCGAACAGTTCGGGCAGCAAATGCAGGAAGACATAGGCGACCGCGATCCCGCCGGCCGCCGAAAGATAGCCACTGCGCGGGGTTGTCTCGAGAAAGCGCAGCCTTCCTGAGAACAGGTGGATCGCGGCAAATCCGGCAGCGATGATCAGGGCAATCAGCGGGAGCGACATGAACGTGGGCGCGGGTCCTTTCCGGTTCGACCTTGGCATAACTGCAATGCCGGCGCGACGGCGCGGTTCCGCCGATCGGTCACGGCAGGCCTTACAGAAGCCTTAGCTGTCCGCCCTGCGGGGGTTTTCGGAAGGCCGAACAATCGAGTTCGAAATGGGTCTTGCCAATTCCTGCGCGCTTGCAGGCGAGGGCGAAGCGGGCACGGAACAGGTCGGCCCAGACCCCGCTCGGCTTGAGGCGGCTGAAAAAGCTGGGATCGTTGTCCTTTCCGTCACGGATTGAGCGGACGATGCTCATCACTTTACCCGCGCGATCGGGATAATGAACCTGCAGCCATTCGCGAAAAAGTGGCGCCACTTCATGCGGCAAGCGTAATGGGATCCAGCCAACCGAATCCACGCCGAGCGCGGCGGCGCGCTGGACGATTTCCTCCATGAATTCGTCGGTGATCGCGGGGATGACCGGCGCAACTGAGCAATGGGTCGGAATGCCGGCCGAGGCTAGCTTGCCCAATGCGGCGAGCCGCTTGGCCGGCGAAGCGGCGCGCGGTTCCAACTTGCCCGACAGCACCGGATCGAGCGAGGTGACCGAGATCGCCACCGCCACCAGCCGCTTGCGTGCCATTTCCTCGAGCAGGTCGAGATCGGCCAGAACGCGGTCGGACTTGGTGGTAATCGTTACCGGATGCCGCGCGTCGAGACAGACCTCCAGCACTTCGCGCGTGATATGGTAACGTGCCTCGATTGGCTGGTAGGGATCGGTATTGGTCCCCATGGCGATAGGGCGCGGCGTATATTTCGGCTTTGCCAAGGTCTCACGCAGGAGCGCGGCGGCATTGGGCTTGGCGAACAGGCGGGTTTCGAAATCGAGGCCTGGTGAAAGATCGTGATAGGCGTGGGTGGGGCGAGCAAAACAGTAGACGCAGCCGTGTTCGCACCCGCGATAGGCATTGATCGAGCGGTCGAAGAAGATGTCAGGCGAGCGGTTGAAACTGAGGATCGACTTGGGTCGTTCTTCGACTACCTGCGTGCGTAGCCTGGGCGGTTTGCCGTCGAGGATCTCCACATGATCCCGCCAGTCGCCGTCGGCCTCGCAAGTAATGGATTCAAAGCGCTGCGAAAGCGCAGAGGACTGCGCTCCGCGACCATGCATCGCTTTTTCGACTCGCTCGCTCATAACTTCGACGAAATAGAACAAAAAAGGAACATCAGCAATCGAAATGGTTTTGCATCGTGCCAGCTTGAAGCTAGCCTTCGCCCAATGGAGCGGAAATCCACCTATACGCTGACGGAGAAGGACGCGGTCGCCGCTGCGCGGATCGCGGTTCGATTGAATCTCTCGCGTCCATCAATGCTGGCTGTGCTCGTCGGGCTTTATGTAGCGATCCTCGTCCTGTTGCTTTTCCTGATCGGGTTTGCGCGATGGATGGAGTTGCTGATTGCCGCACTGCTGGCACCGCCCATTGCGGTTTGGTTGATTTATCGCTTTCTGCTGCCGTTCCAGGCTCGGTCGCATTTCCGCCAGAGCAAGGCGCTCCGATGTGAAAACGTAGTCTTATGGGACGCGCAATCGGTGTCTCTGGAAAGTGATTTCGGTCGTTCTCAACTAGCATGGTCCGACTATCGACGGATCGTCGAGCGCGGCCGGTTTTTCATGCTTTTCCAGAGCGATATGCTCTACAACATCGTCCCCAAGGATGTGTTCGACGAGGCCCAGCTCGAAGATTTCCGCAAATGTGCAGGATTGAAAGTGACCGCTGCGGTCAAAACCTAGCGTTCGCGCAATCGGGGCATCAGTTCAATGAAGTTGCACGGCCGATTGCGGCTGTCGAGCTGGGAGTCGAGGATCCCGTCCCAGCCGTCTTTGACTGCGCCGTTGGAGCCTGGCAGGGCGAATATGTAGGTTCCGCGCGCAACCACCGCACAGGCACGAGATTGCAATGTGCTGGTCCCGATCGTCTTGTAGCTTATCGCCCGAAACAGCTCGCCAAAGCCTGGAATATCCTTGCTCTTGATCCGGTCGAGCGCTTCGGGAGTGACATCGCGGCCGGTCAGCCCGGTACCACCTGTGGTAATAATGGCGTCGATTTCCTCGTCGTCGATCCAACGGTGCAAATGCGCGGCAATTTCCTCGACGCTGTCATGGCTGATTTCGCGAGCAACGAGTTCGTGGCCCTTGGCCTCGATCCGCTCGGCCAGGATATCACCCGACGTATCGTCAGCGCGGGTCCGGGTATCCGAAACAGTCAGCAAGGCGATCCGAACTGGTACAAATGGCAGGCTCTCGTCGATTGCCATTTTTGTGGTCCCCCTCAATCCGCCCGGGCGAGTAGAACGGCGTCGCTTCCAGCAAGGCCGGGGAAGGTCGGCCACTTGCCTTCGGCCAACGCCTTGCGGCTTGAACTGGTAGCGTCGGCCTGCCGCTCGTACATCCAGTAATTGCGCATCACGATAGCAACATAGCCGCGGGTTTCCCAATAGGGGATGCTTTCCATGTAAAGCAGCGCATCGCCCTGGTCGCGGACTTCGCTGTTCCACCGCGTGATGGGAGAAAGTCCGGCGTTGTAGGCCGCCATGATCTTGGGCAGAAGCCCACCGGTGGCGCCACTGTCGCGCAGCATTTGCAGATGTTTCTGCCCAAAGGCGAGATTGATTTCGGGCCGCGAAAGATCACTCGCGGTGCCTCGAACACCAATCTTGCTGGCATGATCCTGCGCTGCAGCGGGCATGATCTGCATCAGGCCGCGTGCGCCGGCCGGGCTGACGACGCGGGGGCGGAAATTCGATTCCTGCAAAGTATGGGCATAGGCCAGGGCCGGATCGACCTGCCAGCCGTCGACCGGCTGCCAGCGCGGCGCGGGAAAACGCAATGCCGGCTCAGGTGTCGCTCCGCGTGGGACATTGTGGGCCATCCACAGCTGGGTAGACGGGAGCCCAAGTTCACGTGCCAGGCGGGAAAGCGCCTCGAAATTCGACGGATCGCCGATGCGCGCCTCATGGCGGAGTACTTCGTCCGACAGGTCGTCGCGCCCAATCTCGGCCAGCGCGACGGCGGCGCGGATATTGTCATTAGCGCGCAAGCGCTGCCAATCGGAGGGGGACATATCGGGGCTCGATCCGGCATCGGGAAGCTGCTGGCCGAGCCGTTCGCGGGCCAGCATTCCATACAGCGTTTCGTGCATCATCGCCGCACCGCGCAATTGCTCGGCAGCCTTTTCAGGCTCGCGGCAACGCACCAGCGCGCGCGAGGCCCAATAGTGTGCGGCCGCGCCCAGTTCGGGATTGGTCGAATAGGCTGCGGCCCGGCGAAAGCCTTCGCCAGCCTGGTGGCAATCGCCCAGCCGCCAGGCGGCCAGCCCTGCGACCCACTCGCCTTCGGCAACCCAGGCACCCGACCCGTCGAGGGCGACCGTCTTGGCCAATGCCAGCGCGGCGGCATCCTGGTTTTCGATGTAGTAGCTCCACGCCACGCGCTTGCGCCATTCGGCGCGTGCAGCGGAACTCAACGAGGCATCGATACCATCGAGCAGCAAGCGCGCCCCGTCGGGATCGTCATTTTTGATGCGTTCGAGGATGGCGCTGCGGATCGAATCCGGCATGGTCCCGTCCTCGACACTGCGCGGAGCGATCCGCTTGCTGATCGAAGGCTGCCGGCTGAAACCCTGCTCTTGCGGCAGGTAAGGCGCGGACATCAGCCCGCGCTTGACGCCAAGATTGCCGATCTGTTCAGCCATTGGCAGGCGGGAGCCACGTGCAAGCCAGGCCTGGATCCGTGGCAACTCGACCCGCGGACTGTTGGCGTGGAGATAATATTCCGCCAGCGCGACCTGGTGCAGCGGCCCGTCCTCGCGCTCGGCCAGCAATTGCTCGACCGAGTCCCAGCGCTCGTTCTCGATCGCTTGGAACAGCGCCGCGTAATAGGTCTTCTCCGGCCCGCTGAGCAGGACCGGAATGTTGGTGTTGTGCGCGCGGGCGCGAAAATACTCGGCTGCGGAAGAATTGGCGTGAGCCTGCGGGGTGATAACGAACATCGTCGAGGCGATGCACGCCACTGCGGCGAACGGACGAAGTATGCGTTTTGCGACCATCTCAGCTATCCGTAAATTTGAGCCACTGTTGCCAGAAACGCGCCTTGTATCCGGCCCGTTGGGCGAGATTTGAAAGGTTGCGCGTCGACATCAGAGGAATGCTGAGCTTCTCTTGGTTAAAAACTGGTAAAGATGCAGAGTCTTGCGCCGGTTCGTGCGGAATTAACGCCGAGACGTCGCGACCGAACACCAGCAGGCGGCGCGGTGCCACCAAAGTGATGTGATGCGCAAGCAATGCGCCGTAGCCTGTGGCTCCGACTTCGGTCCAATCGGGCCGCAGAGTATGACGCGGCAGGGCAGAGGCGACATATACCGCATCGCTCGCCATCCCGGCAGCGCGCAGGAAGCCATCCAGCAATCGTCCCTGCGGCCCCGAAAGCAGCTCGCTTGTATCGCTTTCTTCAGGCTGACCTGTCACGATCATCAACTCTGCCTGAGCCGTTCCGCATGGAGCGATGCGGGGGTAGGCGCCCGCCGGGGCAAATTTTTCGTCCTTGGTCCACCAGCGCTGGAATTCCGCGAGATCTTTCGGCCAGGTCGAGACATCGCCGGGCACGCGTGCCAAACCCTCTATCGCGGCGCCGGGCGGCGGCGCGGGAGGAATCTTCTCAATCGGTTTGGGCTGGGGAGCAGGCTCGACCGTAGCGTCAGCGACAGGAAGCTCGATTTCGCTGTCGAGCCAGCCACTCGGTTTGTCGAGCGCGTCGATGTCCACCCCGGCCAGTCGCCACCAGTCAATTGCGCCAGCAATATCATTTGCCGAAGGGGGGGGTGATTGAACGCTCATGTCCTGCTCCGCCTCTTGACCTCAACGCCCCCAGCAATCAAGGCATTCCACATAATTTCACCCGAGGATGACAGGGGCCAGAGCAAGACCATGATCGAACGCGAATCCATGCCATGCGACATCGTGATTGTGGGCGGAGGCGTCGCCGGACTTTCCGCCGCAATCCGGATCAAGCAGCTGAACGAGGAACTCGAAGTTGTCGTGCTCGAAAAGGGCTCGGAGATCGGCGCGCATATCCTCTCGGGCGCGGTGGTTGATCCCAAGGCGCTTGATGAATTGCTGCCTGAATGGCGCGACATGGATTGCCCTATGTCGCAGACCCCGGTGACCGACAATTGGCACTGGGTACTGTCGAAGAATGGCAAGTTCGGCATGCCGCATCTCGCCATGCCGCCGTTCCTGTCGAATAATGGCTGCTACACCGGTTCGCTCGGAAATCTCACCCGCTGGCTCGGCGAACAGGCCGAGGGGCTGGGCGTGATGGTTTTTCCTGGCTTTCCCGCCTCGGAAGTCATGTTTGACGATAGCGGCGCGGTCAAAGGCGTCATCACGCAGGACATGGGCATTGCCGAGGATGGCAGCCACAAGGGCGAGTTCCAGCCGGGCATGGAGATCGAGGCCAAGTATACCTTCTTCGCCGAGGGCGTGCGCGGCAATCTGACCAAGAAGATGAAGGCGAAATTCGATCTCGAGGCGGATTGCCAACCGCAGGTCTATGGCCTTGGCATCAAGGAATTGTGGGATATCGATCCCGACAAGCATGTCCCTGGGCGGGTTATCCACACGCAGGGCTGGCCGCTGAGTGAAAGCAATAGCTGGGGCGGAGGCTTCCTCTATCATCAGGCTGACGGCCAGGTCGCCTTGGGCTTCGTCACTGCGCTTGATTACGAGAATCCTTGGGTCTCTCCCTACCAGGAATTCCAGCGCTGGAAGCAGCACCCGGCGATCCGCGAATATCTCGAAGGCGGCAAGCGGGTCGCCTATGGCGCGCGCGCCATCAACGAAGGTGGCTGGCAATCGGTGCCCAAGCTGGCCTTCCCCGGCGGCGCGCTGATTGGCTGCGCTGCGGGCTTCGTGAACGTGCCGCGCATCAAGGGCAGCCATACTGCGATGAAGAGCGGGATGCTGGCCGCCGAAGCTGCGGTCGAAGCCATCGCTGGTGGGCGCGAGCACGATGCGCTCGACAGCTACGACACTACGCTGCGCGACAGCTGGATCGCGACCGAACTGAAGAAGGTCAAGAATGCGCAGCCTGCGGTAGCCAAGTTTGGCGGCGATCTCGGTACGGTCCTGGCCGGGGTCGACATGTGGATGCGCCAGCTCAAGATCGGCCTGCCGATTACGATGAAGCACGAGCCGGATTATACCCACACCGGGCGCGCCGATCTTTACGCCAAGATCGACTATCCCAAGCCCGATGGCGAGATCACGTTCGATCGGCTGACCAATGTCGCCTATAGCTACACCAACCATGCCGAGGATCAGCCCAACCACCTCAAGGTCTGCGACATGGAATTGCAGAAGGTGAGCGAGCTGGGCATCTATGGCGGCCCTTCGACCCGTTATTGCCCGGCAGGTGTTTATGAATGGCTGGTCGACGAGGACAGCGGCGAGCCGAAGTTCCAGATCAATTCGCAGAACTGCGTCCACTGCAAGACCTGCGATATCAAGGATCCGAACCAGAATATCGAATGGACCACGCCCGAAGGCGGGGGCGGCCCGAACTATCCCAACATGTGATCGCGGCGCACGCGTTTCTCAAACCGCCGGGAACTGCATCCAGTGACTCTGGTCGAAACAGCCTACGCCAAGATCAACCTCGCGCTGCATGTACGACGGCGGCGCGAGGACGGGTATCACGAGCTTGAGACGCTGTTCGCTTTCGTCGATGGCGGTGACGTGCTGACAGCACGCCGGGCGGAGCAGGATACCGTTCGAACGTTTGGCGCATTTGCTGATCAACTAACTGATCCATTTAG
Source organism: Qipengyuania sp. CAU 1752 (assembly GCF_054482615.1). NCBI lineage: Bacteria > Pseudomonadati > Pseudomonadota > Alphaproteobacteria > Sphingomonadales > Erythrobacteraceae > Qipengyuania > Qipengyuania sp. CAU 1752. The sequence continues at coordinate 1,421,578 of NZ_JBTLRE010000001.1, forward strand.
TAATATCGTCGCCAAGGCTTTGTCGAAACTGCCGCATGATGGCGGTATCTCTATCGATCTGGAGAAGAACTTGCCGGTCGCGGCCGGGTTGGGCGGAGGCTCTGCCGATGCCGGCGCTATTTTCCGGATTGTTGAGCAATGGCCCGGACTTCCCGGCGACTGGCGGGAGCGGGCCGCGGAGTTGGGGGCAGACGTTCCCGCCTGCGTCGAAAGCGTCGCTTGCATCGGCCGCGGCACGGGTACCGATTTGGAACCCGTTGCCAATGACCTTGCCGGCATGGCCGTCTTGCTCGTCAATCCCCGCCAACCGCTTTCGACCGCACAGGTGTTCACCGCCTGGGATGGAGTTGATCGCGGGCCTTTGCCTTCAGGAACTGTTGAAGAGATAGCAGTCGGCGGGCGTAACGACCTAGAAACTGCGGCCATCTCGTGCTGCCCGGACATTGCCGATGTTCTTGAAACACTGCGGGAAACCGAGGCGTTTCTCGTGCGTATGTCTGGTTCAGGCGCGACCTGTTTTGCGCTTTTTCGCAGTCATGACGTCATGCGCAAAGCCGCAGAAAAGCTAACGATCGCGCGTCCCCGCTGGTGGCAGATGCAAGGAAGCCTTCGATGATCCTCGACGATAATCCGTACCGCCAGGTGGGCGAGCCGGTTCCCGGCAAGATCGTGTGCGTGGCGGATCACGCATCGACCTATGTACCCGATGACATCGAGCTTGGCATCGACCAGGCCCTGCTCGAAACGCACATAGGCTACGATATCGGCACCATGGGCATCGCCGAACGGCTTGCGCGGCGCCATGGCATTCCGGCTCATATCGCCTGCGTCAGCCGCCTCGTGTGCGACTTTCATCGCCGCGAGGACGAAGCCGGCGTCATGCCCACCACCAGCGATGGGCACCTGATCGCGGGCAATATCGGCGCCGACCTAGAGAACCGCCTGGAGAAATATTACCGACCTTATCACGCCGCGCTTGCCGCCTGGCTCGATGCAGCAAGGCCCGAACTGATCGTGGCGCTGCACAGTTTCACGCCCGAACTGGAGACAAGCACTGAGGAACGGCCGTGGGAGGTTGCACTGCTCTACAACCAGGATGACAGTGCCGCCCGTCACGCCATCCGCCTGTTCGCCGAAGAGGGGCTGACCGTTGGCGACAACCAGCCCTATTCGGGCAAGCAGCTCAATGCGACCATGGATCGCCACGCCGAGGCGCATGGGCGACCTTATCTCACGATCGAAATCCGGCAGGATCTGATCACCACAGAGGCTGAGCAGGCACGCTGGGCGGCGCTGATCGCCGACGTCGCCAATCGAACCGCCTTGGCGCTGAAGGGTGTCTAGGGCGCGCTAAAGCCTGTGTGCGCTTGAATAAAGCCGTCAACACGGCGAAAGCTGGGGCAACGGGAGGTTCAAACGCGTGACGCAGAAATTCGACAAGTCCAGGCTGCCCAGTCGCCACGTCTCGGTTGGCCCCGAGCGTGCTCCGCATCGATCCTATTACTATGCCATGGGCCTCACCGAAGAGGAGATCGCGCGGCCCTTCGTCGGAGTCGTCAGCGCGGGCAATGACAGCGCACCGTGCAACACGACGCTCGACGCACAGGCAGATATCGCGCGTCGGGGCGTCGAAGAAGGTGGCGGCATGCCGCGCCGGTTCAACACGATCACCGTAACCGATGGCATCGCGATGGGCCACCAGGGCATGAAGAGCTCGCTGGTCAGCCGCGAGGTCATTGCGGATTCGGTCGAGCTGTCGGTGCGCGGACATTGCTATGATGCGCTGGTTACCTTTGCCGGTTGCGACAAGAGCCTGCCGGGCATGATGATGGCGATGTTGCGCCTCAACGTGCCGTCGATCTTCGTTTATGGTGGCTCGATCCTGCCGGGCCGGTTCCACGACAAGGACGTGACCGTGGTCGATGTGTTCGAAATGGTCGGCCAGCATGCGGCGGGCAATTGCCCGCTCAAGGAACTGACCGCGCTGGAGAAGGTCGCCTGCCCGGGACACGGCGCGTGCGGAGGCCAGTTTACCGCCAACACCATGGCCTGTGTCGGCGAGGCCATCGGATTGTCCTTGCCAAACAGTAACATGACTCCTGCTCCTTACAAGTCTCGCGAGGATATTGCAGTTGCAGCCGGACGACAGGTGATGGCGCTGCTGGAGAGCAATCTGCGGCCGCGCGACATCTGCACGCGCGCCGCCTTCGAGAACGCGGCGCGGGTCGTGGCAGCCACCGGCGGCTCGACCAATGCTGCCTTGCACCTGCCCGCAATGGCCAGCGAATGCGGCATCGAATTCGACCTTTTCGACGTAGCAGAGATTTTTAAATCAACACCTTACATCGCTGACCTCAAGCCAGGCGGACGCTATGTCGCGAAGGACATGCACGAAGCGGGCGGCGTCTACATGGCGATGAAGACATTGCTTGATGGCGGGTTCATCGATCCCGAACCAATGACTGTCACCGGCAAGACGCTGGGCGAGAATATCGACGAGATAACTTGGAACCCCGACCAGAAGGTCTTCTACGAAGTGTCGCGCCCGATCACACCTACCGGCGGTGTCGTTGGACTCAAGGGCTCGCTCGCTCCCGAAGGTGCGATCGTGAAGGTCGCAGGCATGGACCGATTGCAGTTCAGCGGGCCCGCGCGCGTGTTCGATTGCGAGGAGGACGCGTTCAGCGCGGTCGAGAATCGTGACATTGCCGAAGGCTGTGTCATCGTGATCCGCTACGAAGGACCCAAGGGCGGGCCCGGGATGCGCGAAATGCTCGCCACGACGGCGGCGCTTTATGGACAGGGCATGGGCGAAAAGGTGGCGCTGATCACCGACGGACGCTTCTCGGGCGCAACACGCGGATTCTGCATTGGCCATGTTGGCCCCGAGGCGGCCGATGGCGGCCCGATTGCGCTGGTCGAAGACGGTGACACGATCACGATCGATGCAGTCGCAGGGACGATTGATCTCGACGTCGATGCCGCGGTGCTCGCTGAACGTCGCAAGGCATGGCAGCCCCGGACCAATGACTACCAGGCGGGAGCGCTCTGGCGTTATGCTCAAGGGGTCGGGCCTGCTTATCAGGGTGCGGTGACCCATCCCGGTGCCAAGGCGGAGCGACATGTCTATGCGGACATATAACTCGCTGGTACTCGCGTCTGTCCTGGCCGCGTGTTCGGGCGGCGAGGCAGCGGACGAGACTGCGGTCGAACCGGGGGACCAGAAGCTTGCCTGTGCTATCGGATCGGGTGCGGAATTGACCGACAGCTGCACGTTTCAGCGAGTCGAGCAGGACGGCACTGTCATATACCGCGTCAATCATCCCGGTGGCGGATTTCGTTTGTTCGAACTGGCCCAGGATGGCAGCGGCCTGGTTCCACATGATGGAGCGGATGGGGCTGTGAACAGGCTGGAAAATGACCAGCTCGAAGTCCAAGTGGGCGAGGACCGCTACCTTTTTCCGGCACGGCTCAATGCGCAGTGAAGCCGTTTCCAACCAGGTCCTGACCGTCGCACAGATGCAGGCGGCAGAACAGAAATTGATCGGCGCCGGTACGTCGGTAGATGATCTGATGCGCCTCGCGGGCGAGGGTGCCGCCCATTGGGTCTGGCGATTGGCCGCCGGGCGCCCTGTCACGGTGTTGTGCGGCCCCGGCAATAATGGCGGCGATGGATACGTCATCGCGGCCGAGATCGCGAAGCGCGGTGCCGATGTGAAGGTGGTTGCACCCATTGCTCCGGCAACAGATGCAGCGAAGAACTCAGCGACGAAATATTCTGGTTCAGTGGTTCAATCTGCGGGCCAGGCAAAAGGCGAAGTCCTTGTCGATTGTCTGTTCGGTAGCGGGCTCTCGCGTCCGCTTTCGGACGATCTGGACAACCTGCTGGACGGGCTGTGGGTCTCGCACCGCAAGCGCATCGCCATAGATGTGGCGAGCGGCGTATCTGCCGACAGTGGCGAGGCCATTGCCGCCGACGCGGAAGTGCGGCCCTACGACATGACCATCGCGCTGGGCGCATGGAAACGCGCGCACTGGTCCGGTCCGTCAGCGTCCCATTGTGGTCACAGGGTATTGGTCGATATCGGGATTGCCGACCAAACGGTGCAGGAAAAGGTCTTTCAGCGCCCCAAGATCGAACCCCCGCCGCCTGATACGCACAAATACAGGCGCGGACTGGTGGCTGTCGTTGCCGGTGAAATGCCGGGAGCGGCGACGTTGGCAGCGATGGCTGCGTTGGGGGCAGGTGCTGGCTATGTGAAACTGTTTGGCGATGCTTCCTTTGCTAACCTGCCTGCCGATCTCGTCATCGATAACGGCTTGCTTGCGGAAAGTCTTGGAGATGATCGGATCGATGCTGTCCTGGTGGGGCCGGGGCTCGGTCGGTCGTTGACTGCACGCGACCGGGTTTGCGCTGTGCTCGAAAGCGGTCGCCCGGCCGTAGTCGATGCCGATGCGCTCATGCTGCTTGGTCCCGACCTTCTCGAGGGCATTGACACAAGCCGGATTGTCATCACTCCGCATGAGGGCGAACTGGCCGCGCTCTGCTCATCCTTTGCCGTGCAAGGAGCGAACAAACGCGCAGGCGCTGAACATCTTGCAGAAGCCACCGGACTGACGGTTCTTGCCAAGGGGCCGGACACTATCCTTTGCTCGGTGCATGGTGTCGGATATTTCCCGCGCGGCTCTGAGTGGCTGTCGGTCGCGGGCAGCGGCGATGTCCTGGCCGGGATTGTGGCGAGCCGATATGCTGCTGGAAATGGCGATCCGGCAATCGCTGCCGGCGAAGCGGTGTGGCTCCATCATGAAGCTGCGCGACAGGCAGGCGTGGCTTTTTCGGCCAGCAAGCTGGCGCACCGTGTATCGAGCGCCTACGCGACGTTCCTGTGAGCAATCCGAATGAAATTATCCGCATCGCCGCGCGGGGCGATGGTGTGACTGCGGACGGTCGCCATGCGACCGGCGGTGTGCCAGGTGATATCCTGCAGTCCGACGGCTCGCTTATCCATGGTCCGCACCGTGCCGTGCCGCCTTGCCGTCACTTCGAGCGCTGCGGCGGTTGCCAATTGCAGCACGTCGACGAACCGGCGTTGGCGCAATTCGTAACCGAACGGGTGACCTACGCAGCCGAAGGCCAGGGGATCGTGCCCGCTACCGTCCTGCCCGCACATTTGTCACCTCCGCAGGCGCGGCGGCGTGCGACGTTGCATGCTGCGCGGCGAGGAAAGTCAGTCCAACTCGGCTATCGCGAAGGGCGGTCGCATATCATCGTTGACCTCGCCGAATGTCCGGTGCTCCGGCCCGAACTGTTCGCACTTGTCCAGCCGCTGCGCGAGTTGCTGCAAAGCTGGGAAGGGCGATTGGCTGCCGATATCGAGCTTGCGTCGATCGATCAGGGCGCCGTCTGCACGATCAAGGGACTGCGCGCCGAAAACCTTGCCCAGACCGAGGCCTTGCTTGATTTTGCCCGCGATCAGGGCTTGGCGAGATTGTCTGTCGATGATGGATACGGCCCAGAGACCGTGTGGGAGCCCGAACCTGCCACCGTAACCTTGGGCGGCGTAGCTGTGACCTTCCCCGCCGAAGGTTTCCTCCAGGCGACGCAGGATGGCGAAGCGGCACTGGTGGAGGCGGCGCGCGAGTGGCTGGCGGGCTATTCGCCGATCGCCGATCTGTTTGCCGGGCTTGGCACCTTCGCGCTCGCCTTGGCAGGTCCGGGCAAGGTACTGGCGGCTGAGGCATCACGCGACGTGCATCTGGCCTGTCAGGCTGCGGCGCGGATGGCCGGCAAGCCGGTGTTCGCCCAGCACCGCGACCTGTTTCGCAATCCATTGATGGCGGATGAGATCGGCAAGTTCGGCGCGGTGTTGCTCGACCCCCCCCGTGCCGGGGCGCGCGAACAGATCGAACAGATCGCCGACAGCTCGATTGGCCGGGTGGTTTACGTCAGTTGCAATCCGGCCAGCTGGGCCAAGGATGCCAAGCGGTTAGTCGATGCCGGTTTCAAGCTGGAGGCGGTCAAGCCCGTAGGTCAGTTTCGCTGGTCGACCCATGTCGAACTGGCGAGCCTGTTTACCCGCTGATCATCCTCGCAAAACCTGAAGGATCGCTTTTTCGAGCCAGGCACGCGCGTGATCTTCCGCGAATGCATGGCTGGCACCTTCACAGCGCTGGATGCGGCCATCGTCCGGGTCCCAGGCGCTTTCGAAGACTTGGGCAGTCCGATCGGCACCGGCGAGTACAATACGGACATCGCCATGGAACCGGGCCAGCCCAGCCTCCATCCGTTGTGCAAGCCCGCTTGGTGCTGAATCCTTCTTTGATGCTGCCCGCAAGCCCTTGAGAAGCTTTGTTATGTTTACGCCGCCGGTCAGAAGGCGCAGCAACTCGCGCGGGTTCTTCAATTTCTTCGCATAGCGGGCCCGAACTGCCGCCGGGGGCGGGGTAGATTCAGCCTCATCCTCGATCGTCCAGGGGTTGGACAGAACAAGCGCGTTGCAGCCCGCTCCTCCGGCCAGCATCAGCGCACTTGCTGCATCGCAATTGCCGAAGCCAACGACGCGTGTGACCGATGGGGCAACCGCTTGGAATGCTTCCACGGCGGCGCGTATATCGGCTTCACTGCCGGTGTATCCGCTGTTCTCTCCCTCGCTGTCGCCGATCCCTCGGCGATCGTAACGGAATACCGGAAAGCCAGCTCGGGCGATTTTCTCGGCCAGCTTTGCCTGCCCCGCGAACGCTCCGGACCTGATCTCGTTGCCGCCGCTGACGAGCAACAAGCCAGTCGCGGAGGGCGCGGTGTCGAGCGTCGCTGCAAGGGTGTCACCTTCGCAGTTGAAGGTCAGGTGCAGACGGCTCATTCGTGGCCCCCAGCGCTATCTACGGCGATGGCGATGACAGCTGCCAGCGCGTCCGCCTGTTCCGGATCGTTGTCCGGTTCAGCGCGCAGCCAAAGCGGCTTTCCGCCAACCATCGACTGCTCGATCCGGATACGGATCGGGCTTTCGGCGACTTGAGCTTTTTCGAGCTGCGCGAACATGTCCGGCCCTATGTGCCAGCCGGCCAGTTCCAGACCTCCGCTGCGGCCCAGCTCCATCAGTGCATCGGTGGTCTCTTCGCGACCGGCCTCGCGCGCGGCGATGATGCGGGCGCGGACCATGCCGCGCAGCACCTGTTGGCCGGTCATCGGAGCGTAGTCCCACCCGGGCACTCCGACCGGCACCAGCAACGCCCCCGCACGCACGGACAGGAACCGCGAAGGCCGGAAATGCGCGATTGCCGCCTTGATGGAGTCGCGCCAGCTCTCGAGGCTCTGGCCTGAGAGGGCCTTTGTGCTCTCGTTTTGTCCGGGCAAGTCGGGCAGGACGCTGTCGATGCCGGAAAGGTCCAGTCGCCGCATAACCTCGACCAGCTGGTGGCGCATCTTGTTGTGTTCGTCGAATAGTGGCGGAATCACGAGCACGCGATGTTTGCGCCCCTCGTCGAACAAGCGCGCCATCTCGTCATGAACTGTCCCGCCGGGAAGCGGGCAGGGCCATTCAGCATAGATGGGCAATGTCAGTCCCCGACGACCTTGGCTTCGGCAAAGGCCAGCAGGCCGCCAAATGTTTCGAGCATTTCGCCATCGACATCATCATCCTCGATCAGGATATCGAGCCGGTCCTCAAGTTCGGTCAGCAGACCTGCAACGGCCATGGAATCGAGCTCGGGCAAGTGACCGAACAAGCCCGTATCGGCATCGAACTCTGCCACATCTGCGGCGTCGAGGCCGAGGACATCGCACAGCACCGAGCGCAATGCGCTGTCGATCTTGGCCCGGCTTTCCCCGAGCGCATCTTTGCCGTCCTTGGTCGGATCGGTGGCCATTGATTGTCCCGTCAGCCCCTGAAACAGGCTGGCTCCCTAGCTTTGTGCGGGTTTACGCGCAAGTCGCGTCAAGACCCGCTTGCCGAGAGGCGGCCACGCCCTAGGTTGGCGCGGATCGAAGCAATCGATGCGAAAGCGAGGGCGCACTTCTTCCATCCAGTCTGCCTTGTACCGATCATCGCCGGTTCCGAAATCGACAAGCGTCACCTTGTCGATATCGATCACGTGCTCGAACAATGCCGCACTCAGCGTGGTCCCTGCCGAGAGGGATTTATGCGCCTCCAGGTGCGCGAGCTTGTGGATGTAAGCGATGCCATTCTCGACGGTCCAGAATTGCGCCGCGACCGGTACGCCTTCGTGGCGTGCGATGGCGAGTCGGATGCGACCTGCAGCCCCTTCCTGCTCGGCAAAACGGCGCAGGATATCAGGTGTGTCCTCGGCCGGTTTCCAACTGCTGGCATAGACGGCTTCATAGGCGTCCCAGGCGGCAGCATCGAATTGGGAGAGCAGTTCGACGCTGACTTTCTTCGCCTTGCGCTTGAGCGTTGTGCGCATCCGTCCGGGGCGCTCGGCCCAATATTCGGCGAAACTGCGTCCCTTAACGGTCAGCACGTGATTAACGTCGCATTGTTCGCGAAAGACCCGCCATCCGGCGCTGCGAAAGGCGGTTTCGAGACGCGTGGCAGAGCCGTCCTCATCTGGAACGGGCCACAGCGTGACCCGGTGCGACTGGCGACGCAAATCACGCGCCAGACTGGTGAGCAGACGTTCGCCTTTTGGCCCGGAAGGCGCAAGTTGGCGCCAGGTGAAACTGTACCAATGTGTCAGTGGTTCGAGCCGGCCATTGGCGCGGGTCAGCGGCAGGGCGGCATAGTGCTCGCCATCGCTCGCCATTGCCAGCAACGCAGGTTTGCGCTCGGCCAGCAGCGCGAACCATTCGGGCCTGTCGAAAGGAGATGCGTTAGCGGTCATCATCCCTTGCAAGACATTAACCCTGTCGTGATAGCTGGCAGCAATCGCAGTCACTAAACCCCTTTCGGAAAAAAGCCAGATGTCCCAAACGCCCGACCCGATGCCCCGGCCGCTCGATCACCTTGCCGAATGCGGCCAGGACGATGCGCCCGCGCTGGTCCTGCGCGGGGAGACCCTTAGCTATCACGCCTTAAGAACCCGTATCGCTGCGCTTGCATCCTGGCTGGGTGCACAATTGCCCGATAGCGGTGAGGACGAGGGGGCGCGGGTTGCCAGCTGGGCGTCGAAGGGGGCGCTCACCTGCCTGTTGCCGCTAGCGTGCGCGCGGGCCGGGCTAGTTCATGTCCCGATCAATCCGCTGCTTAAGCGCGCTCAAGCGGCTCACATACTGGCCGACAGCGGAGCAAGGCTCATCCTCGGCACGGCTGCGCGGCTGAAATCGCTGGAACCGGGCGATGTGCCCGAAACCTGCGCTACCTTGGACGAGCAGGCGGTGTGGGACGGCGTGGCTGCGCATGACGGCGCAATGGGTCTGTCTGATGCCGATCCAGGGTCATTGGCAGCAATACTGTATACCAGCGGTTCGACCGGCCAGCCAAAGGGAGTGATGCTCAGTCATGCCAATATGTGGCTCGGCGCGGTGAGCGTGGCGCATTACCTGGGGCTGGAGGCCGACGACGTGACGCTCGCCGTCCTGCCGCTCAGTTTCGATTATGGCCAAAGCCAGCTTCTTTCGACCTGGCATGCGGGCGGCTGTGTCGTGCCGCTCGACTATCTGATGCCGCGCGACGTTGTAAAAGCCTGCATTCGCCACCGGGTCACTACGCTGGCCGCAGTGCCACCGCTGTGGGTGCAACTGACCGAGATCGACTGGCCGCAGGAGGCGGTCGAACCCATGCGCCGGATGACCAACTCGGGCGGCGTGCTGACAGGAGATCTGGTCCGCAGCCTGCGCTCGATCTTTCCGCAAGCGCGGCTGTTCCCCATGTATGGCCTGACCGAGGCTTTTCGTTCGACCTATCTCGACCCCGCCTTGGTCGACAGTCACCCGACCTCGATGGGTACAGCCATTCCCTTCGCCGAGATACTTGTCATCAATGACGATGGCGACGTTACTTCGGCGGGTGAGGAAGGCGAACTGGTCCATTGCGGCCCCCTGGTGGCGCAAGGATATTGGCAGGACGCCAAGCGGACTGCGGAGCGGTTCAAGCCAGCGCCCGCAGGTTCGAGCTATGGCGGTATGGCGGTGTGGTCTGGCGACCGGGTTCGGCGGGACGGCGACGGTCTGCTCTATTTCGTTGGGCGGCGCGACGCGATGATCAAGAGCGCTGGCAATCGCATAAGCCCGCAGGAAATCGAGGATGCAGCAAGAGCGACGGGGCTGGTGGTCGAAGCGGTCGCGCTTGGCGTGGCCGATGATCGGCTGGGACAGGCGGTCCACCTGGTCGTGCGGCCCGCCGCAGATGTGCAGAATGCGCAGGCAGCTTTGCCCAAGGCGCTGGCCCGCGAATTGCCCAACTTCATGCAGCCGCAAGTCATTCACTGGCGTGAAGTTCTCCCTCTCAACCCCAATGGCAAGCTTGACCGCACCGCCATTGCACGGGAGATCGGGGCATGACTGCGAAGGATAATCCGCTTGAAAAGCCGCCCGGTAAGCCGCTCGGACCCATTCCGCCCGGGTTCGAGACAATTGATGGCGAACTGGCGATCGGAGGGCTGACGGCAAGCCAGCTTGCCACCAGCGCGGGGGGCACGCCTGTGTTCGTCTATTCGCGCAGCGTTATCGAGACGACATTGGCGGTTTTGCGCGAGGCAATGCCCGACCGACTGCATATCAATTACGCGATAAAGGCCAATTCGCACCCCGATGTGCTGCGTTTCATGGCAGACAAGGTCGATGGCTACGATATTGCCTCGGGTGGGGAACTGGCGATGATCAAGGACGCCGGAATTGACCCGGCGCGGGTCAGTTTCGCAGGGCCGGGCAAACGCGACGAGGAATTGCGCGCAGCAATCGCGGCTGGCGTTACCCTTAATCTCGAATCCGAAAATGAAGCTGCCCGTGCGCTGGCGCTGGGAGAAAAGCTCGGTACTACGCCCAGGCTCGCCATCCGCGTCAATCCCGATTTCGACATGAAGGGCTCGGGGATGAAGATGGGCGGCGGGGCCAAGCCGTTCGGGATCGATGCTGACCGCGTGCCGACGCTGGCCCGCGAAATCATCGCCGCAGGAGCCGAATGGCGCGGCTTGCATATCTATACTGGCAGCCAGGCGCTGTCGGCCGATGCCATCATCGAAACGCAGGCCAACGTCCTTGTCCTTGCAGACAGGATTGCAGGTGAGGTCGGCCAAGCCTTGCCCAAGCTCAACATGGGGGGCGGCTTCGGCATTCCGTATTTCCATGGCGACCAGACGCTCGACATAGAGGCTATCGGTGCTGCGTTGGAGGAACGGTTTGCGCAGCTTTCGGCAAGCCTTGTTGACGCGCATCTTTGCATTGAACTGGGGCGTTATCTGGTTGGATTGGCAGGGGTTTACCTGTCGCGTGTGGTCGACCGCAAGGTGAGTCATGGTGAAACCTTCCTGGTGACAGATGGTGGCTTGCATCACCAGCTCGCCGCCTCGGGCAATTTCGGAACCGTGGTTCGCCGCAATTATCCTGCCGCCATCGCGTCCCGCTTCGACGCCGAGCCCGAGGAAGTCGCCCATATCGTCGGCTGCCTGTGTACCCCGCTCGACAGGCTTTCCGACAAGGGGTTTTTCCCTCGCGCCGAGGTCGGCGATATCGTCGCCATTTTCTGCGCCGGTGCCTACGGCGCGAGCGCATCTCCGGCGCAGTTCCTCGGCCAGGGGCCGGCGCGAGAACTGCTCGTTTAGGTTACCGCGCGCTTAACCTTTACAGCGGTGCTGTCCCGTATTGGGAACGACGCTGACAAGCTCTCGAAAGCTAACGGGATATTCACCCTTTTTAGCGAGAAACGCTGCCAAATCGCAGGGACCCGTCTGTCCGTAGTTCGGCGGATGGCAGGGTCCTGCACCTGGCCAAGGATGCGTTTCGATGTCGATTACCCGAGTACCTCTTCTTCTGACTGGTAGCACGATGGCCGCGCTGGCGCTGGCCGGTTGCGCCGCTGGCGGCGGGCAGGAACTGCCACCTGCCAACTTCGTCGCCCTTCAGGAAGGGCCGAGCCAGGAATATGTCATTGGCCCGCTTGACGAACTGTCGATCCACGTTTGGCGCAACCCCGAACTGGGCGCCGAGAAAATCCAGGTCCGCCCTGATGGCCGGATCACCATTCCGCTCGTCACCGACATGCCCGCCGTGGGCAAGACCCCGGCCATGTTGCAGGAGGATATTCGCCTCCACCTATCGCAATATATCGAGCAGCCGATCGTGTCGGTCATAGTTAACAAGTTTGCCGGCACTTTCAGCCAGCAGGTGCGGGTGATCGGCGCAACGGCGCAGCCGGCCTCGATCAACTACCGCGCCAATATGACCGTGCTCGATGCCATGATCGCGGTCGGGGGCTTGAGCGAATTTGCCGCCGGCAATCGTGCCAAGCTGATCCGGCGCGACCAGAAAACCGGCCAGCAGACCGAGTATGCCTTGCGGCTAAGTGACCTGCTGCGCAAGGGCGACAGCAAGGCCAACGTCCTGCTCGCCCCCGGTGACGTCATCATCATCCCTGAAAGCACCTTCTGAAGGCGATCTGACGCATGAACGAAGTCTTCGAAGAACTCCGCGCAGCGCTCTATTCGGCTTGGGCCCGAAAGTGGCTGGTGCTGGGCGTCGCTTGGGGCGTGTGCCTGGCCGGCTGGCTGGTCGTGGCGATGATCCCGAACACCTACGAATCCAAGGCCAAGATCTTCGTCCAGCTCGACGATATCCTGAGCAAGCAGACCGGCATCGCCGGCAGCGACAAGGCTGACATCCAGCGCGTGCGCCAGACACTCGCCAGCGCCTCGACGCTGGAGAAGGTCATCCGCTCGACCAAGCTGGGCGAGGGCGTCACCACGCCGCAGCAGATGGAGCGCGAAATCGGCTCCTTGAGCGAGGCGGTGACGGTCAAAAGTGAGGAGGACAATCTCTTCGAAATTAACGCCAAGATCGGCAAGGGGCACCTGTCCGATCCCGAGAATGCGCGACTGTCCCAGGACGTGGTGCAGAAACTGCTCGATATCTTCCGGGAAGAAAACATCGCCGGCAATCGCGGCGAAGTGGCCGAGGCGGTCGCGGTGCTTGATTCGCAACTCAACGACAGGGCGAAAGAACTCGAATCCGCTGAAGCCCGACTGATGGCGTTCGAAACCGAACATCCCGAACTGGTGGGCGGCGCCAACGCCATTTCCGGCCGGATCATCCAGACTCGCGCCGAACTGCGCGGAGTTGATGCAGACATCGCCGCGGCACAAAGCGCGCTTGCCGCCATCAATGGTCAGATCGCCGGGACTCCGCAGACGCTGCCGGGGTCCGCAGGATCGGGCACCGCCGCTGGCGCCTATGCCCAGGCTCAGGCCCAAGTTGCGCAACTGCGTTCGCGCGGGCTGACCAATAATCACCCCGATATGCAGGCAGCGATCCGGCAGATGGAATTGCTGCGCCAGCAGGCAGCCCGTGAAAGCGGATCGGGGGCAGCCGTCGGGATACCCAATCCGGCCTACAGCTCGCTGATTTCAATCAAGGCCGAACGGCAGGCTAACGTGCAGGCGCTGCTCGCCCGCAAGGCGGCCTTGCAGGCCGAGATCTCGATGGGAATGGCAGACCAGGCAAGCGAACCGGCACTCGCCGCGGAGGCCCAGCGCATCGGTCGTGATTACGAGGTGCTTAAGAAAAAATATGACGAGTTGCTGCAGGATCGCGAAGAACTGCAATTGCGCAGCAATCTCGAAACCGAACGCAGCTCGTTCCGCTTCGACGTGATCGATGCGCCGGCCCTGCCGCTCAAACCGGCTGCGCCAAACCGTCCGCTGCTGTTGTTCGGCGTGCTGATACTTGGTGTCGGCGCTGGCGTGGGGTCAGCCTTTGCCATGACCCAGCTCAAATCGACTTTCGCCACCACGTCCGGCCTCGAAAGGGCGCTGGGACTACCGGTTCTCGGCGCGATTTCGAACAGCCTCACACCTGACCAACGCGCCCAGGAAGCCAAGAAGACGCGCATGTTCTTTGCCGGGGCAGGGGCGCTTGGCGCGGTGTTGCTGGTGTTGCTGGCTATCGAATTCATCCAGGTCGGCAGTGTGGCCTGAGGAGAGGGATAATGACCGAACAGAAGAAAATCCCGCTCCCCGGCGAGAAGTTGACCAGCGAGAACGCATCAGGCGAAAGCTCGCTGCTGGAGAAAGCCAGTGGCGCGTTCGGGCTTGATCGCCTGGGCGTTGCACCAGTCCCCGGAAGGCTTGCAGATCGGCCCATGAAACGGGCCAGAAAAGTCGAGCGAACGGCAGACGAGGCGACATTGGCTGACCCCGCCGCCGCCGAACCCGCGACGCCGCCGAACGCACAATTGCCGGTCCCTACGACCACGCCCACGCCACCAGCGGTCATCGAAAACAAGCCGCTATCGCGCGCCTTCAATGGGACGAGCTACAAGATCGATCGTCAGCATCTGCGCGATCAGGGCCTGATTGACCCGAGTGGTCCGGTCAGCGAGTTGCTTGAAGAATTCCGTATCGTGAAACGCCAGTTGCTCGCCGCTGCCAAGACCCGCGGCAATGCGCTGTCGCGCCGCATCCTGGTGACTTCACCGCATCAGGATGAAGGCAAGACATTCTGCGCGGTCAACTTGGCCATCGCGATGGCAGCCGAACGCGACATGGAAGTGCTGCTGGTAGACGCCGACATCGCCAAACCTTCGGTGCTCTCGACGCTCGGCCTGCCCAAAGGGGCCGGGTTCATGGATGCACTGGCCAACCCGAATGTGCCGGTCGAAGACCTCGTTATCGGGACCGATATTCCCAACTTGTGGGTGCTTCCTGCCGGCAACACCACCAACCAGGACGCAGAATATCTTGCCGGTGAAGTGACGCTGGAGGTGCTCGAGCGACTGACTATCGGGCGCCCTGACCGGATCGTGATTTTCGACAGCCCGCCTGCCTTGGCTGCATCACCTGCTGCAGAACTTGCCAAGCATGTCGGCCAGACCGTCCTGATCGCCCGTGCCGACCAGACCGGACGCAACGCGATCGAGGATTCGTGCCAGCTTCTCGCTTCGTGTGACGACATCAAGCTGCTGCTCAATGCCACCAATTTCAGCCCGAGCGGTCGTCGCTTCGGCTCGTATTACGAATGAGGGGGGACGATCGATGAAACGCGTCCATTATCTAGCATCCGTCGCGGCCGTTGCTTTGGCTCTGCCTGCCGCTGCGCAGGCCCAGTTCTATGCCGGGGACGATGCCGTCTCCGGCGGGGGTTCGGGCGAAGGCCCGCCTGCGGCTTCGAACAGCAACGGTGACAGCCGCCGCGATGCACCGGTGCGCAAGCGCGCGCAGGTCCAGCCATATATCGAAGCCAGCCACGTAGTGGCCGCTGAACTCTCTCCCGGTGACGATGTGGTGACCTATAGCCAGGTCGCCGCGGGCGTGGACGCCAGTGTGCAGGGCCGCAACAACGGCGGCTCGGTCTCGCTGCGCTACGAGCGCAATATCGGATATGACGACGCAGTCCTCGACAGCGACACGGTGACTGGCGTCGCGCGCGGCTATGCCACGATTGTCCCCAATGAACTGACGGTGGAGGCCGGAGCGCTCGCTGCCCGGACCCAGGTCGACAATGGCGGCGGATCGAGCCTCGATGCCGTCGAAGGGCTGGGCAATGACAGCGAAAGCCGCATCTATTCGGCCTATGCCGGACCCAATGTCACCGCCAAGCTGGGGGCGGCCGATGTCACGGCCGCCTATCGTTTCGGCTACACCCGCGTCGAAGCGCCTGACGCGGTCGTTACCGCTCCCGGTGCTCCGCCGGTCGATGTTTTCGATGAAAGCACGCTGCATTCAGCCCACGCCCGCGTTGGCATCGATCCTGAAGCTGGGGTACCCGTTGGTGCCGGCATCGGAGCTGGGTATTACCAGGAAGACGTCGACAATCTCGACCAGCGTGTGCGCGATTCCTATGTCCGGGGCGACGTCACCGTGCCGGTGGGGCGCACCGTGCGCCTGGTGGGCGGCATCGGCTATGAAGATGTCGAGGTCTCAAGCCGCGATGTGCTACGCGATGGGGCCGGACTGCCGGTTGTCGATGGCACTGGCCGGTTTGTAACCGACGAGAGTTCGCCGCGCCGGATCGCCTTTGAAACCGACGGGCTGATTTGGGATGTAGGCGTGCTTTGGCGTCCCTCAACCCGCACCTCCTTCGCTGCGCATTACGGTCGCCGTTATGACAGTGATACCTATTACGGCAGCTTTGCCTATGCGCCCGACAGCCGCAGCTCGGTCAATGTCTCGGTCTATGATCGCCTGTCCGGCTTCGGCGGCGCGATCAACAATGCACTGGTCGCCTTGCCGACCGATTTCGAGGCCACGCGTAACGCCGTGACCGGCGATCTTAGCGGCTGCGTCAGCAGCCTCGAGGGCGGCAATTGTTTTGGCGGTTCGCTCGCCTCGGTGCGTAGCTCCGCCTTCCGCAGTCGCGGCGGCGTGCTGACCTATTCGCAGGCAGTGGGCCGGATGAGCGCAGGCTTTGGACTTGGCTATGATCGGCGCACATTCATCGCCGCGCCGGGCTCGGTTCTCGCAGCAGCTGATGGCCTGACTGAGGAAAGCTATTACGGCAATTTGTTCGTGTCCGGTCCGGTTGGACGCAGCGCCGGGTTCACGGTCAACGCCTATGGCGCGTACCTGACAAGCGATTTCACCGATGGCGACGCGACCGTGCTCGGCACATCGGCCAGCTATAATCAGCAAGTTTATCAGGGCCTTTCGGCCCGTGCCGCCGTTTCGCTCGACTATCTCGACAGCGAGACGGTCGGTGAAGACCTCAAGACCGCGTCGGCCCTGGTTGGCCTTCGCTACGATTTCTGAGCCCGCGAAAGGACGAGGGAAATGTTCGATGATTTCTATGGCCTGACTGGGCGACCCTTTCAGCTCACGCCCGATCCGGATTTCTATTTTGAGAGCGCGACCCATCGCAAGGCGTTGTCTTATCTCGGCTACGGACTTGCACAGGGTGAAGGCTTCATTGTCATCACCGGCGAGATCGGGTCGGGCAAGTCGACACTGGTCGCGCATCTCATGAAAAAAATTGATCCTGCCCAGATGACGGTGGGGCATGTCGTCACCAGCAATCTGGATGGCGAGGAACTGGTTCATGTCGTCGCACAAAGCTTCGGGCTGGATATCGAAGGGCGTGACAAGGCCAGTGCGCTGGGCGCGATCGAGGATTTCCTGCACGAGGAAGCGCGCGAGGGCCGCCGCTGTCTGCTGGTAGTAGACGAATCGCAGAACCTCAGCATCGAAGCGCTGGAAGAACTGCGGATGATGTCGAACTTCCAGCTCGGCTCGCACCCCTTGCTGCAGCAATTATTGCTCGGGCAACCCGAGTTCAAGGACGTGCTGGCCAATCACGGCGAGCTCGAACAGCTGCGCCAGCGCGTGATCGCAGCGCATCACCTCGGCCCAATGGAATCCGAAGAACTGCAGCCCTACATCGAGCATCGCCTCGGTTGTGTCGGCTGGGACGGAAACCCGGCCTTCGACCAGCGCGTGTTTGCCGAGATGTACCAGGCCACTGGCGGCATACCGCGGCGGGTCAACCAGGTTGCAACGCGCCTGTTGCTGCTGGGCGCCGTCGAGCAACGGACCAGGATCGATAATGCGATGCTGACCGCCGTGCTCAACGAGATGCAGAGTGATAACGCCTTTCCCGAAGCGGCACCGTCGCCGATGGCAAAGGTCCAGCGCGGACCTGCGCCTGGCCCGATCAAGCACGCTCTTGCTGAAACCGGGACACCGGCGGCGTTCGAGCAACCGCTCTCGGCAGCAGCGGACGAGGCACGCACGGATGAGGAAGCGCGCAGGTTCGAAGCACTGCTTGCCGAGCGAGACGCCCAGATCGCAGCTTTGCAGGAGGCGGTTGATGCGCTGTCCCAGGTAGAACAGGCGACGATGCCGGCCGATACGCAGGACCGCATCGAACATCTCGAAAACAGGCTTGCCGAACAGGAACAGAGCGTCCGGCAGGTGCTGGCGATGATGATCGAATGGATCGAAGGGCAAAGCCGCCGCGCTGCCTGATCGAGGGCATGACAACCAGGGAAGGGGCGCGATGAATTCGCCCGTGATAACAAATGGACTTTCGGTCGATGTCGAGGACTGGTTCCAGGTCGGCGCGTTCGAGAACGTGATCGACCGCGACGACTGGGATGGACTTGCCAACCGGGTCGAGGACAATGTCCTGCGCATCCTCGATTTGTTCGATGCCGCCGAAGTCAAGGCGACCTTCTTCACGCTCGGCTGGGTCGCGAAGAAGAACGGCCCGTTGATCCGTGCCATCGTCGATCGCGGGCATGAGCTGGCCAGCCACGGCTATGACCACGCGCGCGTCTTCACTTTCGACCGCAAGCAATTCGCAGGTGATATCAAGCTGGCACGGATGATCCTGGAAGATGCCGCCGGGGTGAAGATCACCGGCTATCGCGCGCCCAGTTTCTCGATCGATCAGCGCACGCCATGGGCCTATATTGAACTGGCGGAACAAGGTTACAGCTATTCCTCCAGCGTTGCACCGGTGGCGCATGACCACTATGGCTGGCGCGAAGCCCCGCGCTTCGCCTTCAAGCCACTGCCGTGGAGTGACCTGGTCGAACTGCCTGTCACAACCGCCATCCTTGGCGGCCGCAGGGTAGCAGCAGGCGGGGGCGGGTTCTTCCGCGTGCTGCCCTATGCCTTCAGTCGCTGGGCTATCCGCCAGGTTAACCGGCGGGAGGGCAGGCCAGCGGTGTTCTATTTCCATCCGTGGGAAATCGATCCCCAGCAACCCCGTGTCGGCAATGCCCCGGTCCGGTCGCGGCTGCGACATTACACCAATCTCGACAAGATGGCCGACAAGCTGGGCGATCTGGTGCAGGAATTCGCCTGGGGCCGGATGGACATGATTGCCGGGCGTGAAGCACTGAACGCGGAGGAACTGGCTGCGTGAATGCACCCTTTGCCCTGTGCGAGGAAACGGTCGCGATTGCAGACCTGCGCGATCCCGGCGAAGCGGCGAGGATTGCCGATTTCGTCTATCGCGCCAATGGTTCGCCATTCCATCTTCCGCGCTGGTTGCGGGCGGTTGAACAAGGCACCGGACAACGGGCCACCGGCATACTCGCTGAAAAGAGCGGGGCGATAACTGGCTGGCTGCCGCTGATTGAAGTTCGTTCACCACTCTTTGCGCCAGCGCTTGTCTCGAGCGGGTTTGCCGTGGGTGGTGGCGCTCTGGTTATCTCTTCCAAGACAATCCGCCGGCTCGCCCGCGCTGCAAGCGAGCTCGCCATCCGGCGAAGCTGTGCCTCGGTCGAATTGCGCGGCGGCGAAGTGCCGTCAGGCTGGGAAACGCGAGCCGACAGCCATTGCGGCTTTGCCAAGCCACTTGCAGAAAGCGATGAAGCACAATTGCTGGCGATTCCACGCAAGCAGCGCGCTGAAGTTCGCAAGGGCCTGAAGGCCGATCTCGAGGTCACTATCGGCAAGGCCGAACGAGACCGCGCAGCGCACTACGCGTGCTATGCCGAAAGCGTCCGCAACCTTGGCACGCCGGTGTTTCCCCGCAGCCTGTTCGATGCTGTACTCGACGGTTTCGGCGACGAGGCTGACATCCTCACGGTCTGGCAGGGCGAGCGCCCCGTCGCGAGCGTGCTGACGCTGTATCACATGGGTTCGGCACTGCCTTATTGGGGCGGAGGGGTGTGGGATGCGCGGACCCTGCGCGCCAACGAGGTGATGTATTACTCGCTGATGTGTCACGCCCGCAGCAAGGGCTGCATCACCTTCGATTTCGGACGCTCCAAGACTGGCAGTGGTCCCTACCATTTCAAAAAGAACTGGGGCTTCGAGCCCGAGCCGCTGGTCTATTCTATCTGGACTGCGCCCGGATCGTCTCCGCGCGATGTGGAGCCGACCAGCGCAAGCTACCAGCGCAAGATCGAGCTGTGGAAGAAGTTGCCACTGGGTGTCGCCAATCGCATCGGCCCGGTGATCGCTCGCGGGCTCGGCTGATGGGTGAAATCCTGTTCCTTTCGCACCGCATCCCGTTTCCGCCCGATCGGGGCGACAAGATCCGCTCGCACCATTTGCTCAAGGCGCTGGTCCAGCTTGCGCCTGTCCATGTCGGCACTTTTGCGGAAACAGAGGGCGATCTTGCAGCGGAGGGCGATCTTGCACGGATCGCGGCCAGCTATCGTCTGGTCAGACGGTCCAAACCGCTGCCGCTGGCGGGTCTTGACGCGCTCGCCACGGGCAGGCCGATCAGCCTCGCGGCGTTCGACAATGCCGCACTGCGCCGATGGGTTGGTGAAGTGGTGACCACCCGACCGATTGACACGATCTTCGTATTCTCCGGACAGATGGGGCAATATATCCCGGCTGATTTTTCCGGGCGCGTTGTGATAGACTTGTGCGACGTCGATAGCGCCAAGTTCGAAGCCTACGGGGCATCCGGCCATTCTCCGCGAAGCTGGATCGACCGCCGCGAGGGTGTGGTTCTTGCACGCGAGGAGGAGCGCTTGGTCCGGCGTGCCGATACGGTCATGCTGGTGAGCGAAAACGAGGCCGAACTGCTCAGATCACGCCTCCACGATGTGCGCCACGCCGACATTCGCGCCATCCGCAATGGCATCGACGCGGCTTTGTTCGATCCGGTGACGGTCGCGCCGCATCCCGGCCTGGTCGAAGGGGCAGGACCGCATCTCGTCTTCACCGGGCAGATGGACTATCCGCCCAATATTGCCGCCGCCGAACGGATGGTCACGGCCATCCTGCCAGCTCTTCGCGCAAGCCATCCATCAGCCTCTTTCCACATTGTCGGGCGCGCCCCGACCGGACGAGTGCAGGCTCTGGAGAAAATGGCTGGTGTCCGCGTTTGGGGCGAAGTGCCGGACGTACGGCCATTCCTGCGCGCAGCCGACCTTGTCGTCGCGCCGCTCGACATCGCTCGCGGAATTCAGAACAAGGTCCTCGAAGCGATGGCGATGGGAAGGCCGGTTCTGGTTTCACCCGAAGCTGCCACCGGTATCGACGCCGAGGATGGCACGCATTTCGCCATCGCGGACACTGATGCGGCGATGATAGAGCAAGCCATAGCATTGCTCGAAGATACCACGAAGGCAGCATCTCTCGGCAGGGCTGCACGCGATTATGTCCTCGCCCATCAGGCATGGCCGGCGATGCTGGCCCCGCTGGCCCGGATCGCAAGACCGGACGGAGGCAAGCGCGATGCCGCATGAGGCTGCTCTCGACCCGGTGGGCGATAAAGCATGGTGGGCCAGCATTGCACCGATCTGGCGCGGCCCCCTTGCTCGTCTCGCCTTGCTGTGGGGTTCGATCCTGCTGGTAACGCATCGTGACTGGCTGGCGATGTTCGACCAGTGGTGGAACATTTCGACCTATAACCATATCCTGTTGGTCCCGGCCATTCTGGCAGGTTTGGTATGGATCAGGCGCGGCGAGTTGGCGAAGATCACGCCGGTCGCCTGGTGGCCCGGCCTTGTCGCATTCGTCACCGCCTTGTTGCTCTGGTTTCTTGGCCGCATCGGCGAGATCAATACATTCAGTCAATTGGGCGCAGTCGCGGCGATGCAGGCGGCGGTGCTGGCCGTGCTGGGGCCGCGGGTCACCCTCGGCCTGATCTTCCCGCTCGGCTACGCGCTGTTCCTCGTTCCTTTCGGGGACGAGCTTGTGCCCGCACTCCAGATGATAACTGCCAAGATCACCATCGCACTGACCGAATGGAGCGGCGTGCCCGCCCATATCGAAGGCGTTTTCATCGATACGCCAGTGGGCCTGTTCGAAGTCGCCGAGGCATGCTCGGGGGTGCAGTTCCTGGTTGCCATGGTGGCACTGGGAGTGATGGTTGCCCAAGCATGCTTCACCAGCTGGGTGCGGCGGGCGCTGTTCCTCGGCCTGTGCCTGGTTGTGCCGATCATCGCCAATGGCATTCGGGCCTGGGGGACGATCTACATTGCCCAGTCGCAGGGGATCGAATTCGCTGCCGGTTTCGATCACATTTTCTACGGCTGGATCTTCTTCGCCATCGTGCTTGCCATCGTGCTCGGCGCCGCCTGGCCGTATTTCGACCGCGCTCCAAACGATCCCGGCATCGATGCAGACGCGTTGCTGGCAACACGTTGGGTCGACCGCATCGGGCGCGTCGGTGGAAGCGCCGCCACAGTTACTACAACCGGCACTGTTCTGCTTCTGGGATTTGCTATGTGGGCCGGCATTGCCACGCGGCTCGAGGCAGAGCCGGTAGCGCGCCTTTCGCTTCCGCAAGTACCGGATTGGCAGGCGATTGCCGCAGAACCCGATCTGGCCTGGCAGCCGCGAGCAAGAGGGGCAGATCAACGGTTGCTCGGGCGGTATCGCAATGATGCGGGGCAGACCGTCGATGTCTTCCTTGCCCGCTATACCTCGCCAGGTGGAGACAGTGACCCCGGTGCTCCCGGAGAAGGTGCCCTGGTGCCGGATACGCCGTGGCGCTGGATGGGCGGGGGGGTGGCCGCTAACGGAGCGCAGGTCGACCATCTGTTCGCGCTGGGTCGCATCCGGCGTGTGGCAATGACCTGGTACCGGCATGGTGATTTGCTCACCGGCAGCCCAGCCGACCTCAAGTTCGCAGTCATCGCCGACCGCTTCACCATGCAGGCCCGGCCTACCACCATGCTTATTGTCTCGGCCGTCGAGGCCCCCGGCAGCGATGCAACTGCGGCCATCGCCGCATTTGCCGGGTCCACAGAGCCGCTAGGGCCGTGGATAGACCGCATCGCCGAAAGGCGATAACTCCCACGCCATGTGCGGAATCGCCGGTATCTTCCATTGCGGGACTCCCAAGCCGGTCGATCCGCGCCGTGTCGAGCGTATGACCGATACCATGGTCCACCGTGGGCCCGATGGCAGCGGCGTCTGGACAGAACACGGCGTCGGCCTTGGTCACCGCCGTCTGTCGATCATCGACCTCGATGGATCACCTCAGCCGATGCACTCGGTCGATGGCCGGGCAGTCCTGGTCTTCAACGGCGAAATCTACAACTACCGGGAATTGCGCCGAGAGCTTGTGCAGCTCGGAGCACGCTTCGCTACCGAGGGGGACAGCGAGACAATCCTGGCAGCATGGCAGCAATGGGGGCCTGCTTGTCTTGATCGGCTGGACGGAATGTTCGCCTTCGCCATTTACGACCGGGGTGACAGGACCCTTTTCCTTGCCCGTGACCGGCTGGGCGTAAAACCGCTGTTCATGGCGCCGCTCAGCGATGGCAGCCTCGCCTTTGCATCTGAACTCAAGGGGCTACTGGCGCACCCGCTCCTTCGGCGCGAGGCCGATCCGCTGGCGGTCGAGGACTATCTCACATGGGGCTATGTGCCTGACCATCGCTCGATCCTCAAAGGGGTCGAGAAGCTGCCCGCCGGGCATTACCGCCTGCTACGCCAAGATGCGCCGCCGTCGCCCCCGGTACAGTGGTGGGATGTCGATTTCTCGAAGCGGCACAAGGGCAGCACACAGGACCTCTCGGCCCGGCTGTTGCACCACCTGCGCGAAGGTGTGGAATCGCGCATGGTGGCCGATGTTCCGCTCGGCGCATTCCTGTCCGGCGGGGTCGACAGTTCGAGCGTCGTGGCCTTGATGGCTGAATCCAGCAATGCGCCTGTCAACACTTGCTCAATCGGATTCGATGTCGGCGAGTTCGACGAAACAACCTACGCCCGCCGGGTGGCCGAACAGTTCGGCACACGTCATCACGAGCAGATCGTTGATGCCGACGATTTCGATGCCGTTGATCAGTTGGCCGGCATATTCGACGAGCCCTTCGCCGATGCGTCCGCACTGCCGACATTGCGGGTTTGCCAATTGGCGCGCCAACATGTCAAAGTCGCGTTGTCTGGCGACGGCGCCGACGAAGCCTTCGCGGGCTATCGCCGGCAGGTGTTTCACGCAAGGGAGGAGCAGATCCGGTCGTTCCTGCCGCAATCCTTGCGCAGCACGGTCTTCGGGACGCTGGGCAGGTTGTGGCCCCAGGCCGACTGGGCTCCGCGTCCGCTGAGGGCAAAAGCGACCTTTCGTGCACTCGGTTCAACAGGGGAGGAGGGATATGCGGGCGCGCTCGCCATATCGCCTCCCGAACTGCGCCAGCAGCTTTACACTGACCGCATGATCCGCGAATTGTCCGGCTATCGAGCCGAGCAACCCTTCATTGACCTGATGCGCAATGCGCCGGCGCGAACGGGGCTGGACCGGGCGCAATATGCCGATCTCAAATTCTGGCTGCCCGGCGATATCCTGACCAAGGTCGATCGCACCAGCATGGCGGTGAGCCTCGAAGCGCGCGAACCGCTGCTCGACCATCGCCTTGTCGAGTTCGCCGCAGGACTTCCGCACCGGGCGCGTATCAGGGGCCGACAAGGAAAGTGGCTTTTGAAACACACAATGGCCCGATGCTTACCCGAAGACGTGCTCTACAGGCCCAAGCAGGGCTTCGTCACTCCGATTGCTCAATGGCTGCGCGGGCCACTCCAGGCAGAGTGCCAAGCCATCGCAACGAGCGCCCCGTTGACAGATTCAGGTTGGTTCGAAGCTTCGCGTCTCAAACAATTGGCACAGCAACATATTTCTGGTCGGCAGGACCATTCGAGGCTTTTGTGGCAATTGCTCATGCTGGACCGCTCTATTCGCGGGTTGTCGATATCAGCTTAGAGCACGTGTTTCGAAACGAAACACGAGTGACTCCAATATTATAAAGCCAAAGCTTGCAAGATGCGGTATGTTGCGTAGTCTCCAGTGGAGGCGGGGTTGGCATGACCCCTTAGGTCGCAGCATTCGGGGGGCTAATGGACCGAGTGGATAAGAATTTCGAGGACGGCACTACCGCCGATTATGGGTTGTCGCAGACCCATGACGGCTACCAAGGAGGCTCGCCCATGAGCCTTGCGAAAGGTCATCCCGGTGTGCCGGGACGTTTGCTCGAGCTGGCTGAGCTCGATGTTCTGTATGAACCCGAATATGAGACGTTGTGGACGTATATGCGGCCCGAAGGTCGCCCCAGTTTTACACCACCCATGCTTTCCGACTTCGAGATTTGGCAGCAACTGATTGCCGATAATTTCGGTGTCGGAAAGGTGCCGCTCAAGTTCCTCGTCCTGGGCAGCCGCGCCCCGGGGGTGTTCTGCTATGGAGGTGATCTGGCGCTTTTCCGTCAGCTCATCATCAAGAATGATCGTGAGGCCCTGGTCGAGTACGGGCACCGCTGTTGTTCGATATTGCAGCGCAATTCGCATTCTCTCGACATTCCGATGCTCACCATCGGCATGGTCGAAGGAGCAGCGCTGGGCGGCGGTTTTGAAGCGCTGCTGTCCTTCGATTATCTTATCGCCGAGAAGAGTGCGACATTCGGATTGCCCGAGATCATGTTCGGCTTGTTTCCCGGCATGGGCGCACACGCGCTGCTCTATCGGAAGCTTGGCAGCGTGATGGCTGAGCAGTTGATTATCTCCAATCGGACCTATTCGGCCGATGATATGCGGGAGATGGGTCTTGTCGACGAGGTCGTAGAGGATGGCACCGCGCTGGAAGCAACGCGATCCTTCATCAAGCAATCCACGCGCCGGCATGCGGGCCTGGTAGCGTCACGCAAGGCGATGAAAATTGCCGAGGGGGTGACGTTGGAAGAGCTTAACGCCATCACTGAACTTTGGGCCGACACCGCTCTGCAACTGAGCGACAAGGATCTTAAGCTGATGGACAGGCTCGCCAATGCGCAGACCCGCGCGATCAGGAAAGCCGCCTAATCGACCGTGGCTT
This sequence comes from Qipengyuania sp. CAU 1752, assembly GCF_054482615.1. Classification (NCBI taxonomy): domain Bacteria; kingdom Pseudomonadati; phylum Pseudomonadota; class Alphaproteobacteria; order Sphingomonadales; family Erythrobacteraceae; genus Qipengyuania; species Qipengyuania sp. CAU 1752. The sequence goes on from NZ_JBTLRE010000001.1 coordinate 1,447,397, forward strand.
CGGACCCATGGCCCAGCGCCATGTATTCGGGGCTGCGCATTTCCATCAGGCGACTAACCGTGCGTTCGAATTCGAAGCTGCCATCTCCGGCCTGGTAGAGCTGTGCCGGCTCCGCATCGGCAGTTGCAAACAGTTTGACCCGGTATTCGTAAAGCGCGTCGATCAGCGTGACGAACCGCGCCGCTTCGTTGCGGTCGTCCGGTCCCATCCGCGGGATGCCGACCAGGATTACCGAATGGAAGGCACGTGCGATAGCGAGGTAATCGGCCGCGCCGCGAGGTTGGCCGCATAATCGCTTGAAACTGAATACGCCCACGCCCTTCAGGGCTCTTGGCACGTGCAATGTTCTGCTTCCGCCGATTTCGAGTTCGGTACTGGGCACATGTTCGGCATCTTCGGGATTGTAATCGGTCAGGCGAAAAAAGGCCTCGCGCACCTGCGATGTCGCGGCGTCGCCCAACGGCGTGTGCCAGGTGCCCAGATCACCGAGCCGGTCGAGCCGATAGTCTACCGCTCCATTGAGCGGCAGAACGTCGAGCCGCTCGCCGATGAGATGGATGAAGGGCAGGAACAGGTCGCGATTGAGGCCATCCTTGTAGAGATCGCGCGGGGGTCGGTTGCTGGTGGTAACGACGACTACGCCCTCGTCCTCCATCAGCGCGCGGAACAGCCGGCTCATGATCATCGCGTCAGCCGAATTGTTGACCACCATCTCATCAAAGGCGAGGCAGCGGACATCGCGGGCGAGTGCAGCCGCGACTGGGGGGATCGGGTCGCCGCTCTCGCTCTTTCGCTCTTCGCGCAGGCGGGCATGAACTTCCTGCATGAAGGCGTGGAAATGGGCGCGCCTCTTGCGCGTTATGTCGAGCGTATCGTGGAAGAGGTCCATCAGCATCGACTTGCCGCGGCCAACACCGCCCCACATGTAGACGCCCTGCGGAGCTTCGGGCTTGCCCTTCAGTGCACGCCACAGGATCGAGCCGCGCTTGGGCGTTTTTTCGAGTTCCTGCTGCAAGGTATCCAGCCGCTTGGCGACAGCCGCCTGTTCGGCATCAGGTCTTAGCTCGCCGGCCTCGACCAGCTCGCGGTAGCGCGCGAGGATTCCGCTCACTCGCCGCCCGCTCCGGGGAAGGGGCGGCCCGGCAGTTTGCGAATGATGCCCGAGTAGGCGCAAACACGGTCTTCGTCCTGAACTACCTCGCCGCGCACGAAGACGAGCTTGCCAGTTTCGCGCATGATCTCGGTCACCGCGTCGAGTGGACGCGATGGATCGCCGCCGCCGATGAACTGGGTTGAAAGTTCGAGCGTGACCGAAGGCCCGGCGTTGCCGCTACCAACCACGTGCATGGTGGTGAACAGCGATATGTCTATCAGCGCCAGGCTGACCGCACCGTGGATGATCCCTTGCAGGTTTTCGTGCCGGCGCTCGGGAAACATCCGCAGGCGACAAGCATCGCCCTCGCGGCGGGTGATGAGTTTACCCATCACGGCGCCGTTGAACAGCGTGCCGTCCTTAAGGTTCCAGTGATGCCACCCCGGATTCTCCGGGTCGGGCCGGTGGTCGAAGATCTCGTCGCGCAGCGCCATGTCGGTCCGAAAGCGCGTCAGACCGCGCGTTCGGCGATCATCTTCTTGGTTTCGGCAATCGCCTTGGCGGGCGACAAGCCCTTGGGGCAGACATTGGCGCAATTCATGATCGTGTGGCAGCGATAGAGGCGATAGGGGTCCTCCAGTTCGTCGAGCCGTTCACCGGTCATCTCGTCGCGGCTGTCGGCCAGCCAGCGATAGGCCTGCAGCAGGATGGCCGGGCCGAGGAACTTGTCGGAATTCCACCAATAGCTGGGACAGGCGGTGGAACAGCAAGCGCACAGGATGCATTCGTACAGACCATCCAGCTTCTCGCGCTGTTCGGGCGATTGCAGCCGTTCCTTGCCCGATGGCGTCGGGGTGACGGTTTGCAACCAAGGCCGGATCGAGGCGTACTGGGCGTAGAAATGGGTGAAATCGGGGACCAGGTCCTTGATCACTTCCATGTGCGGCAGAGGGGTGATGCGAATCTCGCCCTTGAGATCCTCGATCGCGGTGGTGCAGGCGAGGCCGTTCTTGCCGTTGAGGTTCATCGAGCACGAGCCGCAGATGCCTTCGCGGCAGGAGCGGCGGAAGGTCAGCGTCGGATCGATGTCGTTCTTGATCTTGAACAGGGCGTCGAGAACCATCGGCCCGCAATCGTCAAGATCGATCTCGAACGTGTCGTAGCGGGGATTTTCACCGGTATCGGGGTCGTAGCGATAGATCTTGAACTTCTTGGCCCGATTGGCGCCTTCGGCCCGGTGTTCCTGCCCCTTGGCACGGATCTTGGAATTCTTGGGAAGAGTGAAGGTCGCCATGATGTTCGAATGTCCTGCGAAGTGCGGTTTGCAGCCTATCTAGCGGATATGGTGCACACCGCAAGGTGGCCCAAAGCCTGCGATGTGGCCAATTTTGCAAGTCGAATCCTACGCGATGGAACACATGGAACACGGTCCAAGGCAAGAAATCGGTGTGACGGGGTGGGGAACAAGCCATGCAGGCCGCGGGTCTAACCACCATGGGCAATGTAGGACAGGCAATGGGACCGGCGGCGGTATTTGGGGCCAGCGGCGGAATCGGCCGTGCATTGTGCGAAGCGCTCACCGGGCGCGGCGTAAGCAGATTGTATGCCGGATCGCGGAGCGGAAGCACACCAAAGGGGGAAGGAATAGTCCCGTTCCGCTTCGACTATGATCATCCCGACAGCTTGGAGCGCGCCGCTGCGACGATGGCGAACGACCCGCCGCGACTGGTCATCGTGGCCACAGGCGCATTGAGCCTGCCGGAAAGTGCCGAGCCAGAGCGCAGTTTCAAACAGATCGAGGCCGTTGCGATGGAGCGGATCCTGCGCATCAACACCATCGGTCCCGCGCTGGTAGCAAAGCACTTCCTGCCGCTGTTTCCGCGCAACGAACGTGCCGTCTTTGCCGCGTTATCGGCGCGGGTCGGTTCGATCAGCGACAATCGCATCGGCGGCTGGCACAGCTATCGCTCTTCCAAGGCCGCGCTCAACATGCTGGTCAGGAACTTCGCCATCGAGCTTGGCCGTACGCACCCACAGGCCATCGCCGTTTCGCTGCATCCCGGCACGGTCGATACCGCGCTATCCGAGCCATTCCAGTCCAACCTGCCCGATGGTCAATTGAGGGATCCAAGAGAAGCGGCGCGCAACCTATTGAATGTAATTGACGGTTTGGCCATCGCAGACAGTGGTCAGCAGATCGATTGGCGTGGTGAGCGTGTGCCCGACTAGGCGATTAAAGCGTTCCTGCGCCAGCTTTCGGCCAGCAGCGTTTCGAGCAGGTCGGCATGGCTGAACCCGGCATAACTTGCCGCTTTCGCCATTACCTTTTCAGACCACAAATTGCAGTTGAGATTGATCTCGATGAAATTGATGTCGCCGGTTTTCATGTCGACGCGGAACTCGATCCGGCCGTAGTCGAAGGGCACGAATTCGCGCGCAACCTTCCGGGCCATCTCGGTGATTTTTGGTGCAAGATCGGCATGGTCGAATTGCTTGAGCGCAGCCTTCTCGGTGTTCTGCACCAGGTCGCGCTTCTCGTAGTATGTCCACAGCTTCTGCGTGTCTTCGCGCTCGTACCACAGCATCGGCAGGGCCACGGGCTCGTTATCGATGGTGATGAAGGCGCACTGCACGTCATAGCCATCAAGATATGGCTCGACGATGGCATCATGGCCCTGGCCGTGGATATTGGCGACGGCGTTGGCGACGCCCTGGTAGTCGAAGGCGTCGGAAATACCCCAACTGGCCGACGAGGCATTGGGTTTGATTACCCAGCGTCCGTCGGGTGCGTGCGGCAAGTCGGCCTCCAGCACGGGCGCGCCGCGGCGATAACAGAACCAGTCGGCCGTCGGTACACCGGCATGGGTACAGACGAGCTTCGAAACCGATTTGTCGTCACCCAGTCCCCGCAGGAACGGCATCGCCCCCAGGTAGGGAATGCGGTGCATGTTACACAGCAACGGGATCAGCATCTCCGAATTGACGAAGCCTCCGCGGTTGAGGAGCGGAAAGACGAAATCGACCTCGGGCCGGTCGAACAGGACGTGGTAATTGTCAGCCAGTTCGAGGTTGAGGCCAAGCTCTTCCAAGGTGGTCCGCACTTCGTGATGGTAGATTGCGTGATTGCCATCTTCCGGATGCATCCCGCCACCCCACAGGGCGTGCTTGGCCATGAACAGCATCTTGATGCGCTGCTTGTCTTCGGCGGGGATACGTAACGGCTTGATGTCGGTCATGGCGAGAGAGCTTCCTTGTCGCGTGCGTCCCTGTTCGAAGGCGCGATTACACCGCACGGCGAGCCGCTCAAAGTAAAAACAGGGTCAATTGGCCGCAGTATTCTCATGGGGATGCCCAAGACCAGCTTAGTCTGGCATACTCTGGTCGTGAACAAGCGGCCTGGTGACGGCGCGCGATAGTGGAGGGTCAGATGGGACTGGCGAAATGGTGGGACCGGCACGGCGTGCCGCGGGTGATCAAGCTGGCCTGCGGAATGCCAGCGATCATGAAGTTGCGTTCCAAAGTCGTTCCGAAAGCCAGTGGTGACGTATTCGAATTGGGCTGCGGTGGCGGCATAAACCAGCAATTCTATAACGCGGCAGCGATCGACAGCTATGCTGGAATCGATCCGAATGCGAAGCTGCGCGATTATGCGACTGCCGAAGCGACGAAGAAGGGCTGGCAGGCCGATATTCGCGACGGGGTAGGGGAGCATATCCCCTTCGACGATGCGAGCTTCGACACCGTCGTGTGCACCTACACCATGTGCTCGGTTGAAGATCAGGCCCAGGTCCTGCGCGAGATGCGCCGGATCCTGCGCCCCGGCGGCAGGTTGCTGTTTCTCGAACATGGCCGAGCGCCAGATGCCAATGTGGCGCGGTTCCAGGCCCGGCTCGAGCCATGGTGGAAGCCCTTTGCAGGGGGCTGTCACCTAACCCGGCCCGTGATTGACGCGGTGCGGGCAGGAGGCTTCGAAGTCGAGCCGATGGGTACGGGCTACTTGCCCAAAACTCCGCGCTCGATCGGCTGGAACGAATGGGGCGTCGCGGTCAAGGCCGGAGCCTGAACGCGACGCCCGTATCTTCATCGGCAGTTACCGGTAAGTTTATTCGCCGAAGGTGCGCTGCCACCAGCCACGGCGCTGTTTGCCGTCACCCTGTTGCGCGCCCGTATCCGCTGGTTTCTCACTGGTCGCCGGTTCCTTGCCAGCGTCGTTGGCCGCAGAGGTAGCAGGCTCCGGTGCCGGCGAGGCGGCGGTTTCTGCCGCCGGAGCATCTGCCTTCTTGCGCCGGGTCCGCTTGGGCTTTTCCTCGGCCTTTACGTCAGTTTCCTTGGCCTCGGCGTCCTTGGCGTCATCCGTGGTGTCAGCAGCTTTCGCCTTCTTGGCCGGTGCCTTGCGAGCCCGTGGCTTCTTTGCCGGGGCCGGAGCTTCGGCTTCGTCAGCCACGGCCTTCTTGCTGCGGGTCCGCTTCGGCTTGGCTTCGGCTGTGTCCGCATCCGTTGATTCCGCCGGGACTGATGCGTCCTCCGCAGCGTCAGCTTCGACTTCAGCTTTCTTGCGCCGCGTGCGCTTCTTAGGCTTGTCTTGCTCGGCTGCAGCTTCGGCAGTCTCGGGCGAGCCGTCGGGACCAGCCACAACGGCCATGTCCTCCTTCACCTGCTCGGAAATCTCTTCGAGATTCTCGGCATCGTCGTCGGTGATGGTGTCCTGCCGATCCTTGCCACGACCGCGACCGCCGCGGCGACGACCGCCACGACGACGGCGCTTCTTGGGCTTTTCTTCACCATCGTCATTGTCGCCGGAAACGTCATCATTGTCGTCTTCGGAACCATCGTCACCGTCGGTGTCGTCTTCGCCATCGTCCGCTTGGTCCTGGCGATTCTTGTTACGACCGCGCCCGCCACGACGCCGGCGGCGACGCTTCTTGGAGCGATCACCGTCTTCGCCATTGTCGGATTCTTCGTCGTCTTCGCTGTCGTCACCGTCAGCCTCATCCTCGATATCGTCGTCATCGTCGTTTTCGTCGATGACGATCGGATCGAACTTGGGGGCTTGCGACGGACGCGGGCCGGAACTGGCGACGCTCATCTTGGCCCCTTCATCTTCCCCATCGGGCACGACTTCGACCGTCACGCCGTAGCGATCCTCGATTTCCTGCAGATCGGCGCGCTTGGAGTTGAGCATGTAAACTGCTGCTTCCGTGCTCGCCTTGAGGGTGATGATCGTTCCCTTGCCCCTGGCCGCCTCGTCCTCGATCAGGCGCAGCGCAGACAGGCCGGCGCTTGATGCGGTGCGGACCAGCCCGGTGCCGTCGCAATGCGGACATTCGCGGGTGGTCGCCTCGAGCACGCCGGTACGAAGGCGCTGGCGGCTCATCTCCATCAGGCCGAAGCCCGAGATGCGGCCGACCTGGATGCGGGCGCGATCGTTCTTGAGCGCGTCCTTCATCGCCCGTTCGACTTTGCGGACATTGGAATTGTATTCCATGTCGATGAAGTCGATCACTACCAGTCCGGCCATGTCGCGCAGGCGCAATTGCCGGGCGATTTCCTTGGCTGCTTCGAGATTGGTGGCAACCGCAGTCTGTTCGATCCCGTGTTCCTTGGTCGAACGGCCCGAATTGATATCGATCGAAACCAGCGCTTCGGTCGGGTTAATGACCAGATAGCCGCCCGATTTGAGCTGCACGACCGGATCGTACATCGCCCGCAACTGGTCTTCGGCGCCATAGCGCTGGAACAGTGGAACGGGGTCGGAATAGGCCTTCACCCGGCGCGCGTGGCTGGGCATCAGCAATTTCATGAAACTCTTGGCCAGCTTGTAGCCATCCTCGCCTTCGACAACGACTTCCTCGATTTCGCGATTGTAGATGTCGCGGATCGCGCGCTTGATCAGGTCGCTGTCCGAATGGATGAGCGCAGGCGCACTGGAGGTCAGTGTCTTTTCGCGGATTTCGTCCCACAGGCGGGCGAGATAGTCGAAGTCGCGCTTGATTTCGGGCTTGGTGCGGCTGAGCCCGGCGGTGCGTACGATCAGGCCCATTGTGCGCGGCAGTTTGAGGTCGGAGACGACCTGCTTCAACCGCTTGCGGTCACCTGCGCTGGATATCTTGCGGCTGATCCCGCCGCCATGCGACGAATTGGGCATCAGAACCGTGTAGCGGCCGGCAAGGCTGAGATAGGTCGTCAGTGCGGCACCCTTGTTGCCGCGCTCCTCCTTGACCACCTGCACCAGCATCACCTGGCGGCGCTGGATGACGTCCTGAATCTTGTAGCGGCGACGCAGCGCCTGGCGACGAGCGCGAACTTCGTCGACTTCCTTGGCACGCGACTTGTTGCCGCCCTTGCCCTGGCGGCGACCGCGGCCGCGTCCACGACCCCGCGATTTGCCGCGACCGTCTTCGGAATCGTCATTGTCTTCGTCGTCTTCGTCTTCGTCGTCGCTATCGTCGTCGTCACCCTCGAGCTGACCTTCCTCGATGGTGGAGACCTTGTCCTTTTCGGACGTGTCGATTTCCTCGAGGCCGTCTTCGGCAAGGTCTTCGGCGAGCGCCTCGGCCGATTCCTCGTCCTCGGCGTCATATTCGTCGCCGGGCAGATTGCCGCGGTCTTCATCCTCGGCTCGCAGCCGCGCTTCTTCCTCGGCTGCTTCGGCCTCTTCGGCCAGCAGAGCCTCGCGATCGGATTGCGGGATCTGGTAGTAGTCGGGGTGAATTTCGCTGAAGGCGAGGAAGCCGTGGCGATTGCCGCCGAAATCGACGAACGCTGCCTGCAGCGACGGTTCGACCCGTGTTACCTTGGCGAGATAGATGTTGCCTTTGATCTGCTTGTGTTCAGCAGATTCGAAATCGAATTCCTCAATCCGGTTTCCTTTGAGCACCGCCACCCGGGTTTCTTCCGAGTGGCGCGCATCGATGAGCATGCGCGTAGCCATGTAAGTATCTCCATGCGCAGATCGGCAAGGCCGTTGCCCGGTATCCGGGTGGCTGCTTGCACTTGCGCAGATATGTGTGGGAACCGCTGGCGGTTGAGCCGCGAGCGGGATGGATAGACCGGCCCTGAGACGCATGGCGTGTCGGGGCGCGGTATGCTGTGTCTACGCCGTTGAGAATGCGCCTTTGTGGCGCTGCCATGCCCGGGACAACGGCGCGGCAACCATCGGGTTGCGAGCCGGAGTACAGGGGGTGGCTTCTCATACTGGTGTATCAACCTGTCAATCACGTTACCTTCCGCGAAAGGCGCGGAAAGTAGCCGGAAATCTCAATGAACCTGTTGAGTCGATCACCCCGTTGGGGCCGTTCGAACGACAGGACCGTCCGGTCGACGCTTTGCTAGCAGCACCGGACAACTGCGGCAACTATATTGCGTAATGCCCCGCCAACGCCTTAACACCGGCAGCAGATTATGCCCTTGCGCTTTCAACTGTGGTTGGTGTTCCTTTTGCCGGTGGCGATTATCGCCGCCCTTTACGCGTTCGGGGTAAGCATTCCAGTGCCGCACCTGGGGCGCGACTATGTGCTGTCACTGGGGCTGCCGAGCGCAGATGCACCGGTCGACCTGCCAAAGATCTACGGACCACAGGACCGATCGCGACCTCTGGTGGTGATCGACCCCGGACATGGTGGCAAGGATCCAGGCGCCAGCACCGCCGGGACGCGCGAAAAAACCATTGTTCTCGGCCTTGCCACCGCCCTCAAGGACGCATTGCTCGAACAGGGAGGGGTCCGGGTCGCTATGACGCGCGAAGACGATACTTTTTTATCGCTGGATGAACGTCCCGAAATCGCGCGGCGCATGGGTGCGGCCCTGTTTGTCTCCATCCATGCCGATTCGGCAGGCGATAGCAGCGGCGTTCGCGGAGCCAGCATCTATACCCTCTCCGATAAGGCGTCGAGCGAAGCGGCCGCCATGTTCGCGGAGCGCGAAAACGACGCCGACAGACTTAATGGCGTGGATGTGGAGGGCCAGAGCGACTCAGTCTCGAACATACTTGTCGAATTATCACAGCGCAGGGTGCAGCAGAATTCGGCTGAGTTCGCCGATCTGATCCTGCGGGAAGGACGTGCCACTCTGGGTTTCCACCCGCAGGCACGACGGTCTGCCGTTCTGGCGGTACTGCGCGCGCCCGACGTTCCGGCGGTTCTCTACGAGGCGGGCTTCATTACTAATCCTGCCGATGCGCAGCGACTGGCGTCGGCCGAGGGGCGCGCCGCCTTTGCCGAGGCGATGGGACGAGCGATCCGCATCTATTTCGCACGCCAATACCGCGAATAAGGCGCGATAAGCATATAGCGCGCGAGCAAATGCCCGTGCTAGGGCCTGCTGGACTTATGGCTGACGGTACTTCCATCGACGCAATTCGATACCGCATCCGGCGCGAAGCGACCGGCGCTATCAACTGGCTGAAACGGCAATGGCGCGAGAGCCGCTTGTTCCGCTGGGCTATTTATGCGCTGGCCCTGCTGCTGGCGGCTTGGATTGTGCTGTGGGCCATCTTGGCGCGCGACATGCCCGATGCCGGGACGCTGCTCGAATACGAACCACCGCTACCTACGGTGGTACGCGGGGTCGATGGCGAGATCGTCCATTCCTATGCCCGCGAACGCCGGGTGCAGTTGCAATATGCCGATTTTCCCCAGGAACTGATCGACGCCTATCTGGCGGCAGAGGACAAGACCTTCTTCAGCCATGGCGGCATCGATGCCGGCGGGCTGTTTGGCGCGGTGGTCGATTATGTCAGCAAGATGGGATCGGGCGAACGCGCGGTCGGGGGTTCGACAATCACCCAGCAGGTGGCCAAGAACATCCTGCTCAGCAACGAATATTCGGTCACTCGCAAGCTCAAGGAAATGATGCTCGCGCGCCGTATCGAAGGGGTACTCGACAAGCAGCAAATTCTCGAGCTCTATCTCAACGAAATTCCGCTTGGCCGGCGTTCGTTCGGGGTACAGGCAGCAGCGCGAGCCTATTTCGACAAGGATGTGGACGAGCTCGATCTGCACGAATCGGCGTTCCTAGCAGTCTTGCCCAAAGCGCCTGAGCGCTATGGTCGCAAGGGCCAGGAGCAAGCGGCTTTGGCGCGGCGCAATTTCGTCCTGGAACAGATGGTCGCCAATGATTTTGTCACGCGCGCCAAGGCAGACGCGGCGAAGGCGCAGCCGCTTGGGCTGGTCACCCTGCGCCGCCAGCGTTCGGCCGACGCCGGGTACTTCCTCGAAGAGGTACGACGTCAGCTGGTCGAGGAATTCGGCGAGACCGCCGAGGAAGGCGCCAGCAGTGTCTATGCCGGGGGCCTTTGGGTTCGCACTTCGCTTGATGTGGAAATGCAGAACGCGGCGCGTGACGCCCTGCGCGAAGGATTGCTGCGGTATCACGCTAATCGTGGCTGGCGCGGACCGATTGCGACGATCGATTTGTCGCAAGGCAATTGGCAGGGGCAATTGCAAAGCTCCTTCCTCGGCATAAATTACCGTGACTGGCGCATTGGCGTCGTGACCGAACGGTCGGGTTCGAGCGCGACAATCGGTTTCACCGACGAAACCACTGCGCCCCTCATGGGCTTTCCCGATGCGCTCAAGGCCGGCGACGTCGTGGCCGCAGCGCCATCGGGCAATGGCTACCGCTTGCGAACCATTCCGGAAGTGTCGGGCGGGCTGGTGGTGCAGGACCCGGTCAACGGCCGCGTGCTGGCCATGCAGGGCGGATTCGACAGCCGGCTTGGGGCTTTCAACCGCGCAACCCAGGCCGAACGGCAGCCGGGTTCAACTATCAAGCCCTTTGTCTATGCGACGGGGCTCGACAATGGATTTACCCCTTCGACCCAGGTCGAGAACTCCAGCTATTGCTATTACCAGGGCTCTGCTCTGGGCGAGAAGTGCTTCCGCGGCGGGCGCGGCGGGCAATACCCGATGCGCTACGGTCTCGAGCAGTCACAGAACATCATGACCGTCCAGATCGCGATGGAATCGGGCATGCCCAACGTCATCAACACTTTCGAGAATGTCGGCATCGGTACCTACCAGCCCTATCCGGCCTTCGCGCTGGGGGCAGGCGAAACAACTGTCGTGAAAATGGTCAACGCCTATTCCACGCTCGCCAATCATGGCCGGTTCAACGAACCGACCCTGATCGACTACGTGCAAGATCGCAGGGGTAAGGTGATCTGGCGGGCCGATAAGCGCGCCTGCACGGGCTGCAACATGGACGAATGGGACGGCAAGGGGATGCCGCAACTGCCGCCGAGCGGAAAGCAGGCAATGGATGCGCGCACGGCGTTCCAGGTCGCGCATATGCTTGAAGGTGTGGTCACTCGCGGCACGGGCAAGCGTTTGAAGGATCTCGACCTGCCGATGTTCGGCAAGACCGGCACCACCACCGGTCCGACCGATGTCTGGTTCGTCGGCGGCACCCAGCAATACATGGTCGGCGCTTATGTTGGCCACGACCAGCCGCGCAATCTGGGCGGCTGGGTCGAGGGCGGCAACACCGCTTCGCCGATCGTCAAGAGCGTGATCAAGGCCACGCGCAAGCGCTGGTCCGATCATCCTTTTATCGCTCCTCCGGGCGTTCGCATGGTGCGGGTCGATCGTCGTACCGGCAAGCGCGTATTCGATGGCTGGCCGGATGATAGTGGCGGCGAATCGGCGGTCATCTGGGAAGCTTTCAAGCCCGACACCGAGCCACCGCGTTCGACCCGGGCCGACGAAATCGAGGCCAAGCGCAAGGAAATCCTCGCGCTGATTCGGCAAGGGACCCGAGCTGGGCCGACCCGCCGCGACGAGGCCGAGGAGGTCGGCGCGCTTGAGGACTTTGTCGAAGACCAGGGCGGAATATACTAGCCTGGTTCCGGCTGCCCCTAGGCGCATCGCGCGCTATTCGATAACAGGCGCTGCAAAGCTCAAACCGAAGGAATTGACCCATGCGTGCCGAAGGGCAGGCCCATATCGACCGCATCAAGGCCGCGCTTGCGCTCGTGCGCCAGTCGCTTGACTGGGAGCAGGCGCTGCGCCGGCTCGACGAGCTTAACGCCCGCGTACAGGATCCGAACCTATGGAATGATCCCAAGGAAGCGCAGGCGATCAGCCGCGAGCAGAAATTGCTTGAGACCTCGATTAACACGGTCAATGAGATCAGCCAGGAAATGGCTGACGCCATCGAGTTCGTCGAACTGGGCGAGGCAGAGGGCGACGAAGAAGTCATTAGGGATGGGCTCGCCAGTCTCGAAAAACTCGCCGAGCGGGCTGATGCCGACAAGGTCCAGGCTCTGCTGTCGGGCGAGGCCGATGGCAACGACACCTTCATTGAAATCCATGCCGGGGCTGGCGGGACCGAGAGCCAGGACTGGGCCGAGATGCTGCTGCGCATGTATGCCCGCTGGGCAGAACGCCGCGGCTTCAAGGTCGAGACGGTCGAATACCAAGCCGGTGACCAGGCCGGGATCAAGTCAGCCACGCTGCTGGTGAAGGGCGAAAACGCCTATGGCTATGCCAAGACCGAAAGCGGCGTACACCGGCTGGTCCGTATCAGCCCCTATGACAGCTCGGCCCGGCGCCACACCAGCTTCAGCAGCGTCTGGGTCTATCCCGTGATTGACGATGATATCGATATCGAGATCGACCCGTCGGACCTCAAGATCGATACCTATCGTGCCAGCGGCGCGGGCGGCCAGCACGTCAACACCACCGATTCCGCCGTGCGGATCACTCACCAACCGACCGGTATCGTCGTCGCCAGTCAGAATGATCGCAGCCAGCACAAGAACCGCGCCACTGCCATGGGCATGTTGAAGGCGCGCCTGTTCGAGCGCGAGATGGCGGAGCGCGAAGCGGTGGCGAGCGGCGAATATGCCGAAAAGACCGACATCGGCTGGGGCCATCAGATCCGAAGCTACGTCCTGCAGCCCTACCAGATGGTCAAGGACCTGCGCACTGGCGTAACCTCCAGCGCTCCAGACGACGTGCTCGACGGCGCGCTCGACCCGTATATATCCGCCGCCCTTGCGCAGCGCGTGACAGGCGAGAAGGTCGATGTCGAGGATGTCGAATAACCCCAGCCTGCGTAGGCGGCGTGGTTCGCAAAATCGCATTTTGCCTAAGCCGATACTACAGGCTAGGGCGATGATGAAATGCAACGGGTAATCGCTTCTTCGCTGGCGCTATATCTAGCCACCGCGCTTGCTGGTTGCGAGCGTGTTACCGACAGCGACCCCGTGGACGAACGCCCGGCAACCGCACTCGAATTTCCGTCGCCAGACCGGCCAGTTTCCGACCTTGGTTCCAGCGAATTCAGCACCGAGACTGCACGCGACCGCGTGGGCGAGGCCCGCAAGGTGATGGACTTTGCCGAGATCGAGCCGGGTATGACCGTCGCCGACATCGGTGCGGGCGAGGGTTATTACACCGTTCGCCTGTCGGCGCGGGTGGGCAAGAGCGGGCGCGTGCTGGCGCAGGACATTGACCGCAGGGCCTTGTCGAGGCTCGGCTCGCGTGTCGAACGTGAACGGCTCGACAATGTCGCGATTAAACTTGGCGCGCCTGACGACCCACGACTTCCGTCAGACAGTTTCGATCGGGTGTTCCTGGTCCACATGTATCACGAGGTGAGCGAACCCTATGCCTTCCTGTGGCGGCTCTGGCCGGCGCTCAAGGAAGGTGGGCGCGCGATCGTGGTCGATGTCGAAAGGCCAACAGATCATCACGGTATTGATTCCTTCCTGCTCAGATGCGAATTTGAACAGGTCGGGTTCGAACTCGAAATGTTTCGTGATGCACCCGAGCTGGCCGGATACTATGCACAGTTCCGCAGAGCCGCTACGAGGCCGGAACCGCAGGAGATAACCCCTTGCAAGGGGCAACCACGCCCCGCCAAGAGCGATGGCGGAACGAAATAACAAAGAACTGGGAAAGCAATGACATTCAAGGGTTTGCAGCCGATTCAATATGGTGACCGCGAGGTCTGGCCGCTGATCGAAGGTGGTAAGGGCGTGTCAGCCACCAATCACGCCAGCTCTGGCGCATGGGCCGCCGCTGGCGGTATCGGTACCGTCAGCGCAGTCAATGCAGACAGCTATGATGAAGACGGCAATGTCGTGCCCCAGATATATCACGGGGCAACCCGCAAGGAACGGCATGAAGAACTGATCCGCTACGCCATCGACGGCGCCACCGAACAGGTCCGCCGCGCGCACGAGATTTCCGGTGGGCAGGGTGCGATCAACATCAATGTGCTCTGGGAAATGGGCGGCGCGCAGGAAGTGCTGGAAGGGGTGCTCGAAAACACCCCCGGCATGATCACCGGCGTCACTTGCGGGGCAGGGATGCCTTACAAGCTGGCTGAGATCGCGGCGAAGCATAAGGTGCACTATTTGCCCATCATAAGCTCGGCCCGTGCCTTCCGCGCCTTGTGGAAGCGCAGCTATTCCAAGGTACCCGAACTGATGGCGGCCGTGGTCTATGAAGACCCCTGGCTCGCTGGTGGCCATAACGGCCTGTCCAACGCCGAAGACCCGCGCAAGCCGGAAGATCCGCTCCCGCGCGTCAAGGCTTTGCGCGAGACCATGCGCAAGGAAGGTGTCAGCGAAGATACCGCCATCGTCATGGCCGGCGGCGTCTGGTTCCTGCGCGAGTGGGAGGAATGGATCGACAATCCCGAACTGGGCAAGATTGCATTCCAGTTCGGTACCCGTCCGCTATTGACGCAGGAAAGCCCGATTCCGCAGGTCTGGAAGGAAATGCTGCGCACCGTCGAGCCGGGTGACGTGCTGCTGCACAAGTTCAGTCCGACCGGCTTCTATTCCAGCGCGGTCAAGACGCCGTTTCTCTACGATCTCATCCACCGCTCCGAGCGACAGATTCCGATCTTCAAGCGCGACGAAGAAGAGGGCACCGTGCCGCTGGCCGATCACGGTAAGGCCAAGTATTTCTGGGTCCATCCCGGCGATCAGCGCAAGGCACTGGCATGGATGCACGAGGGCTTCAGCGAGGTCCTCAAGACGCCTGACAACACGGTGATCTTCGTGACTCCTGAAAGCCGCGATGTCATTCGCAAGGACCAGCAGGACTGCATGGGCTGTCTCAGCCACTGCCAGTTTTCCAGCTGGAAGGACCATGACGATTTTACCACCGGTCGCCTCGCCGATCCGCGCAGCTTCTGCATCCAGAAAACCCTGCAGGATATTGCCCATGGCGGTGACCCGGACGAGAACCTCGCCTTCGCCGGCCACTCGGCATACCGGTTCAAGCAGGACCCGTTCTACTCCAACAATTACACGCCGACAGTGAAAGAACTGGTCGACCGTATCCTGACCGGAGATTGATGGATCCGAGGGGGCGTTATGCCCCCTCGACCCTTAGTCCAGTTCCCAAGCGCGTTCGCCGTGGGAGGCGATGTCCAGTCCGTCGCGCTCGTCCTCATCGCTGACCCGCATCGGGAAGACGACGCTGACCATGAGGGCAAGGATCGCCGTCACGACGGCGCTATAGAGCACGACTGAGCCGACACCGACCAACTGTGCGACCAGCAACCCGCCCATGCCGCTGCCCTCGGCGTAACCGATGCCGCCCAGGCTTTCCGCCGCCAGCACCGCCAGCAGCAGCGACCCGATTATCCCGCCGACCCCGTGGACCGCAAAGACATCGAGGGAATCGTCGATCTTCAGCCGCAGCTTGACCACCACGATGGCGTAATAGCAGGCAACTGCCGAGATACTGCCGATGATGATCGCAGCTCCCGGGCCGACCGTCCCGGCGGCCGGAGTAATGGCCGCCAGCCCGGCGATTGCGCCGGTGGCCCAGCCCACCATAGTCGGTTTGCCGAGTGCGAACTTTTCGGTCAGCAGCCATGCCAGCGTGGCGCTGGCAGCAGCGATATGGGTGTTGAGAATGGCGGCCGACGCGTCGTCCGATGCGGTCAGCGCACTGCCGCCATTGAAGCCGAACCAGCCGACCCACAGCAGGGCCGCGCCGACCATGGTCAGACCCGGTGCATGGGGCAGCAGGACGGGGCCGGGAAAGCCGTGCCTGCGCCCCATCAGCAGTGCGACAACCAGCGCCGACACCCCGGCAGTGGTGTGGACCACAATACCGCCGGCAAAATCGACCACGCCTAATGCGGACAGCCAGCCACCGCCCCAAACCCAGTGGGCCACAGGAGCATAGACCGCGAGGCCCCACAGCGCGCAAAAGGCGATGACCCACGCAAACCGGGCGCGGTCGACCCAGGCGCCAACCATTAACGCAGGCGTGATGATGGCAAAGGTCATCTGGAACAGCACAAATGTGCTTTCAGGAATGGTAGTCGCTATGAGGCTGACTGTGTCGAGCTCAAGCAGCATCCAGGCTCGCCCGTTGCCGATGAGGCCGTTGGTCACGTCACCGAAAGCGAGCGTATACCCGACCACGATCCACAGCACCGACGCGACCGATGCGACCGCCCCGATTTGCAGCAGCACGGAGAGGAAATTTTTCGCTCGCACCAGTCCGCCATAAAACAGGGCCAGGCCCGGGATCGTCATCAGCAGGACCAGCGCCGAGGCAGTGAGAACCCATGCTGTGTCGCCGCTGTCGCTGACTGCTTCCACGGTAAAACCCTGCGCGGCGAGCGGGCCGGACAAGGCAAGAGGCAGGACAGTTGGTAGCAAACGAAACATCAAATTCCCCCTCGACGGTCCGCGCATTCATGTGTGCGCACCGGTTGCCATCTGGTTACGGCGAAGTTCCCATTTCAGACAAGCGCGTCGAGAACCTGGTCGGGCGGGCGGTGGCCGTCGGCCCAGAACCGGATATTGGCGATGACTTTCTCGCCCGATGCCTCGCGTCCTTCGACCGTGGCGCTGCCAATGTGTGGCAGGGTCATGACATTGGGATGGCGGATCAGCCGGGGATCGACATTGGGTTCGTCAGGATAGACATCGAGCCCGGCCCCGGCGAGATGGCCGCTTTCCAGCGCTGAGATCAGCGCCTCCTGGTCGACCAGTTCGCCGCGTGCGGTGTTGATCAGGCTCGCACCCGGTTTCATCATCCTTATCCGACGGTTATCGAGCATACCGATGGTGTCCTCGGTCGCCGGGCAATGCAGCGTCAGGATGTCGGCTTGTTCGATCAGCGAATCGAGGTTCTCGACAAAGCGTGCGCCGAGCATCCGTTCGATCGATTGCGGCAGGGGCTTGCGGTTGTGATAGGCGATGTCGAGGCCGAAAGCGCGAGCGCGATGGGCAACCGCCTGGCCGATCCGGCCCATTCCGACGATGCCTAGAGTTTTACCGCCCAGCCTGCGCCCGAGGAGACGGGACGGGGCCCAGCCGGTCCACTTGTTGCTGCGCACCAGTTCCACGCCTTCGCGAATACGGCGCGGCACGCCGATGATGCCAAGAATTGCGATGTCGGCGGTATCATCGGTGAAAACGCCGGGCGTATTGGTGACCATGATCCGGCGTTTCGCCGCGGCGGCTAAGTCGATATGGTCGGTCCCGGCACCGAAATTGGCGATCAGCTTGAGCCGCTCGCCGGCGTGGGCAATCAAATCACCGTCGATGCGGTCGGTGACGGTGGGAACCAGCACATCACAGCTTGCCATCGCTTCGGCCAATTGCTCGCGGGTCAACGGCACGTCATCGGTGTTAAGCGTGGCATCGAACAGCTCGCTCATCCGCGCCTCGATTGACGGCATCAGATGCCGGGTCACCACCACCTTGGGTGTGCCTTCGATACGGCGGGCAGGGCTGTTTGGCGTGTCGGTCATTGGCAAGGTGATTGGAGCCAGGTGCGATTGCGGTCAAGCCATCGGCGGCAATCTCTTGCAGGAAGGGGGTGGTTTCCCATAGACAGCGCAGTCGTGCACCGTCTGATCCTTTCCACCTTGTTCGTGTTCGTCTTGACCGCCTGCGGAGCAGGGGGGCCGAACGAGCGCCCGACGCCGTATTGGGCGAGTATCGATACAACCAGGCTCAATATGCGGGTCGGGCCGAGCACTGAATATCGAATCGAATGGACCTATACCCGCAAGGGTTTGCCGGTGAAGGTCCTGCGGCTGAAAGAAGGCTGGCGCTATATCGAGGACCCCGAAGGCGCACAGGGCTGGGTCGTCGCGCGAATGCTGAGTGCGGAAAGAAGCGCCCTCGTGACAAGTGAAAACCCAGCCCCGATGCGAGCCGCTCCAGCGGACAATTCGGCACTATTGTGGAAACTGGCACCAGGGGTCCTGGTCAATCTTGCCCAATGTGAAGCCGGGTGGTGCGAGGTGACCCTCGGTAAACGTCACGGATATGTTCCCGCAGGACACTTGTTTGGTGCTAGCGCGCCCTGAAAAGGTATTCCCAGAGCGCGCATCTTTCTAAGCCTTCACACCATCCGATGGCTACTCCTCAACGATTGGTGCGGTATCACTGCCGGCAATCGCATCGGGGACTGGGCGAACGTAAATCTTTCGCCCATCGTCACTAACGGCATTGAAGGAACCGTCTTCGCCGGGAGGGTCATCGGTATAGCAAACCGGCGGAGCATCGCTGGTCGGCTCGAAACAGGTCCTTTGCCCAACATTGCTCCAGTTGCCGCGGCCGACTTCGGTGCCGTCCAGGTCGTAGCTGCGATAGGCACCGCTCTCGTCGAGAACAGCGCGGATCGCCGAGCCATCAGTCTCGTACACGACGTCATAAATGCCCGGGGTTATGGCCTGCGCAGGTTCAGATGGTTCCGGCGCCGGTTCGGGCGATTGTGAACAAGAAGCCAGTAAGCCCGCGGCGGGTAGGATTAACCACTTCTTCATCGTTCCCTCTCCCTTTAAATAAGGAAGCGGCACGATAGCATCAATTCTGCGCGATAACGAATCCGATAACTTCTGTTGTCCGTTAGGTTAGTTCGAGGGCAATAGCCGTTGCCTCACCACCACCGATACAAAGGCTGGCCACGCCCTTGGTCTTGCCGCGCTCCTTGAGCGCATTGAGCAGCGTCACAATGATGCGCGCACCGCTGGCGCCGATGGGATGGCCGAGCGCGGTTCCGCCGCCATTGACGTTGATCCGGTCATGCGGGATGCCGATGTCGCGCATTGCGAACATCGCAACGCAGGCAAATGCCTCGTTGATTTCCCAGAGCTCCACATCCTCGGCCGACCAGCCGGCACGTTCGAGGACCTTTTCAATCGCCCCGATGGGGGCGGTGGTGAACTTGCTCGGCTCCTGCGCATGGGCAGCCATGGCGACGATTTTCGCCACCGGCGCCTGGCCGTTTTCCTTCGCCACGCTCTCGCGGGTTAGCACCAGCGCGGCCGCGCCGTCGGAAATCGAGCTGGAAGTTGCTGCCGTGATCGTGCCGTCCTTGGCAAATGCCGGGCGCAACGTGGGGATCTTGTCGGGCATTCCGCGACCAGGCTGCTCGTCCTGCTCGACCGTGTGTTCGCCCTTGCGGGTCTGCACGGTAACCGGGACGACCTCGCCGTCGAACGCACCGCTCTCGATGGCGGCGTTGGCGCGGCGCAGGCTCTCGATGGAATATGCGTCCATCTCTTCGCGCGTCATCTGGTATTCGTTGGCGGTTTCCTGCGCGAAAGTGCCCATGGCGCGACCTTCCTCGTAGGCATCTTCCAGCCCGTCGAGGAACATGTGGTCGTAGGTAGTGTCATGGCCCAGCCGCGCGCCCGAACGGTGCTTTTTCAGCAGGTAAGGCGCGTTGGTCATGCTCTCCATGCCGCCAGCGACGACATAATCGATGGTTCCGCTGGCCAGCGCTTCGGCGCCCATGATGACGGTCTGCATGCCGCTGCCGCACACCTTGTTGACGGTGGTCGCCTGGACCGATTTCGGCAGCCCGGCCTTGACCATTGCCTGCCGTGCCGGAGCCTGGCCGAGCCCTGCCGGCAGCACGCAGCCCATATAGGCGCGGTCGAACTTCTCGCCTGCAACGCCGGACCGTTCCACTGCTGCCTTGACTGCGGTAGCTCCCAATTCCGTTGCGGAAACGTCGGCTAGCGCGCCCTGCATTCCGCCCATTGGGGTGCGTGCATAAGACAGGATGACAACGGGATCGGCGGCGGAGAACTGGGCCATTGGGAGGACCTTTCTGATTGCAACATGGGATTGGATTTCGCCTCGTCACCTAATGCTGCAATGCGGCAAAGGCAAACAGGATACTATTGCTAGATGCAAAGCAGGTTTGCGCGGGCGGACAAGGTGCGCGCTTGTCATTCACGATCCGATGGTGGAGAACGGTGGCAAAGAAAAACCCTTGGGGAGAGAACAGATGGCCGACGACAAAAAAGCCGAAATGGAAGCGATCCTGCGGCGCCAGCGCGAGGCGTTCACCGCGGCCCGCCCTGAATCGATGAGCGCCCGACGCGACCGGATCAAGCGCGCCATCGCGCTGCTGGTCGATCACGGTGACGAGCTGGCACGCGCGATGAGCGCCGATTTCGGCAATCGCAGCCACGAAGCCACAATGCTGACTGACATCACCAGCACGATCGGTTTCGGCAAGTATTGTCTCAAGCACATGGACAAGTGGGCCAAGCCGGAGAAACGCAGCACCCGTTTCCCGCTCGGTCTGTTCGGCGCCAAGGCGGAATTGCGGTATGAGCCCAAGGGCGTGGTGGGTATCCTCAGCCCCTGGAACTTCCCCGTAAATCTGTCGCTTGGACCGCTTATGCAGATACTGGCGGCCGGTAACCGGGCGATGATCAAGCCAAGCGAGTTTACCGAAAAGACCAGCGAACTGACGGCCGAACTGGTGGCAAGGTATTTCGCCGAGGAAGAAGTCGCAGTTATCACCGGAAGCCCGGAAGTCGCTGCCGCATTTTCGTCGCTGCAATTCGACCACTTGCTGTTCACTGGCTCTACAGCGACGGGTCGCAAGGTAATGGAGGCAGCGGGGCGCAACCTGGTTCCCGTCACCCTGGAACTGGGTGGAAAGTCGCCGGTATTCCTCGGCCGCAGCGCCAATTTCGAACAGGCGGGTGAGCGCATTGCCATGGGCAAGATGCTCAATGCCGGGCAGATCTGCCTCGCGCCCGACTATATGTATGTGCCCGAGGACAAGGAGCAGGCTGCGGTCGATTCGGTCCGCCAGGCGGCGCACAACATGTATCCCACGCTGCTCGACAATGATGATTACACCTCCGTCGTCACCGATCGCCATTTCGACCGGCTGCAAACCATGGTCGCCGATGCGCGCGACAAGGGTGCCGAGGTGATCGAGGTCAATCCCGCCAACGAGGATTTTTCCTCCACCAATGCCCGCAAGATGCCGCTGACCATCCTGCGTAACGTGAATGACGACATGATGGCGATGCAGGAGGAAATCTTCGGTCCGGTCCTGCCGGTCAAGACCTACAAGAATGTCGACGAAGCAATCGCCTATGTGAACCAGAACGATCGTCCGCTCGGCCTCTATTATTTCGGTACCGATGCCGGAGAGCGCGAGCACGTCCTCCAGCGCACGATCTCGGGCGGGGTCACGGTCAACGATGTAATCATGCACATATCGATGGATGATCTGCCCTTCGGTGGTGTCGGCCCTAGCGGGATCGGTTCCTACCACGGTCCTGAAGGGTTCAAGGAGTTCAGCCACGCCCGTAGCGTCTATACCCAGCCGAAGATGGACATTGCCAAGCTGGCCGGTCTCAAGCCACCCTTCGGCGACACCACCCGCAAGAACATCGCGCGCGAGCTGAAGAAGGCATGACCTGAGGCGCGCCAGTTGCCCGGCGCTGGCGCACGGTTGCAAAAATTGCATTGAGAAATGCGCAGGGACGGGGGCATTTGGGCCCTGCGCCCCCTTGCGCCTCGCATGTCGCACGACTAGGGCGCAACCAACCGAAATCCAGCCCAGCGAGTCAGTCATTTGGTCGACCTTTCGCAATATCTCCCGATCCTGATCTTCCTGTTCATCGCAGCAGGGCTTTCGGCATTGTTCGTATTTTTGCCGATGGGCGTTTCGCGGCTGACAGGCACGCACAACCCCAACGCGGAGAAACTGAGCGAGTACGAGTGCGGCTTTCCCGCCTTCGAAGATGCGCGCAGCCGCTTCGACGTGCGGTTCTATCTCGTCGCCATCCTGTTCATCATCTTCGACCTCGAGGTCGCCTTCCTGTTTCCGTGGGCAGTTAGCCTCGATCACACGCAGTGGGCCGGATGGATCGGCATGATGATCTTCTTGGCTATCCTCACCGTGGGCTTCGCCTACGAGTGGAAGAAGGGCGCGCTGGAGTGGGAATGACATGAGCACGCAAAACACCACACTCGCTGGCCTCGAGCCTGGCAAGATCGGCCAGATGCCGACCGCGCGCGGCGGCGAAGTGCGCCAGCCGGATGCCGATTACTTCCACGCCATGCAGACCGAGGTGAACGACAAGGGCTTCCTGGTCACCAGCACCGAGGACCTGTTCCAGTGGGCGCGGACCGGTTCGCTGTGGTGGATGACTTTCGGCCTTGCTTGTTGCGCGGTCGAGATGATCCACGTCAACATGCCGCGGTACGACATGGAGCGGTTCGGCGTCGCCCCGCGCGCCTCGCCGCGCCAGAGCGACGTGATGATCGTGGCCGGCACGCTGTGCAACAAGATGGCTCCGGCGCTGCGCAAGGTCTACGACCAGATGTCGGACCCCAAATACGTCATTTCGATGGGCAGCTGCGCCAATGGCGGGGGCTATTACCACTATAGCTATTCGGTCGTGCGCGGCTGTGACCGGATCGTGCCGGTCGACATCTACGTGCCGGGTTGTCCGCCAACGGCTGAGGCGCTGCTTTACGGCGTGATGCAGTTGCAGCGGAAGATCCGCAGGGTGGGGACGATCGAGCGATGAGCGAGGTGCATTCCGCCCCCAAGTTCGCCTCCAACGAAGGCGTGCGTGACACGCTCGTCGGCGCGCTGGGTGACATGGTCATCGGCGCCAGCGAGCAATATGGCGAAATCGTCATCTCGGTCGTGCGCGACCGGATCGAAGATGTGCTGCGGACGCTGCGCGACGATCACGAATATCAGCAGATGATGGAAATGGCCGGGGTCGACTATCCCGACCGGGCCGAGCGGTTCGAAGTCGTCTACATGCTGCTCAGCCTTACCAGGAACCACCGCGTCATGGTCAAGGTTAGCACCGACGAGAAAACGCCGGTGCCGACGATTACAACGCTTTGGCCCAATGCCGGCTGGCTCGAACGCGAAGTGTTCGACATGTATGGCGTGCTGTTCGACGGCAATCCGGACCTGCGCCGCATTCTCACCGATTACGGTTTCGAGGGTCATCCTTTCCGCAAGGACTTCCCGCTCACCGGATATACCGAGCTGCGCTATTCCGAGGACGAGAAGCGCGTTGTTTACGAGCCGGTCGAGCTCGCACAGGATTTGCGGCAGTTCGATTTCCTCTCGCCGTGGGAAGGAGCTGATTACCAGCTTCCCGGCGACGAAAAGGCAGACATGCCGCCTGTCGACGAACCCAAGGTGACCGAGGACGAGGACGATACCGGCGCAGGAGAGGCGACCGATGACAAGGCCGCCGAAAAGGTCAGCGCGGGCTCACCTGCCGAGGAACCGACTGACGATGACCGGACTGATGCCCCCGAGCCGACCGAGGATCGCGAGGACCGGGTAGAGCGCGAAGGCAAGACCCGCGACACCAAGGCCTCGACCGAGCCGGACGAGGAAGGGGACAAGGCGTGACGGTTTCCGCTCGTATCATCTTGATTGCGACCAGCGCGATTCTTCTGGCGGGCTGCTCAGAGCCTGCCGCGCGGGAGACCGCGGATGATTTCGCCAATCGTATCGGCGCGAATGGCACCGCCGCTGCGGCGGTGCAGGGCGATGCTTCGGTGCCGGGTGCAGCAGGGGCGCAGGTGCCGCAAGGCACTGACGCGACGCAGTTGCAGCTGGTCGGAAACATTGACGGCGTCGATCTCGGCACACGGACGGGTGGTTGCACCTTCCAGGAAGTCGGGCGCGAAGTCCTCGTGACGGCGGGCAATGCGCAAAGCGGCAAGGGCGCGATCCGCGTTGGCGGCGCTCTGGTGACGCTCGACGCGGCAGGCGGTATCGGCGCGATCCGTTCGGGCACAACATTTTCGGCTCCGGGGGTCAGCATCAGCGTGGCCCCGACCGCTGGCAACCAGGCGAAGCGGGAGGCCAATATGGTCGTCACCGATGCCGCCGGCGTCACCCAGAGCTACAGCGGCGATTGGATTTGCGGATGAGCGTGCAACTCGAACAGAGCCCCACCACCGACGGGGACGTGATCAGCAATTACACGATCAATTTCGGCCCTCAGCATCCGGCTGCGCACGGTGTGCTGCGGATGGTGATGGAGCTGGATGGCGAGATCATCGAACGGATCGATCCGCATGTCGGCTTGCTGCACCGTGGCACAGAGAAGCTGATCGAGCACAAGACCTACCTCCAGGCGCTGCCCTATTTTGACCGGCTCGATTACTGTTCGCCGCTGTGCCAGGAACACAGCTACGTTCTTGCCATCGAGAAGCTGCTCAATGTCGAGGTGCCGATCCGGGCCCAGTACCTGCGCGTGCTGTTTGCCGAATTGACCCGCATTTCCAACCATATGCTCAACATCGGTGCGCATGTGATGGATGTCGGCGCGATGACGCCGAACCTGTGGGTGTTCGAGCTGCGCGAAGACTGCATGAACTTCTTCGAACGCGCCAGCGGTGCGCGCATGCACAGCGCCTGGTTCCGCCCCGGCGGCGTCCATCAGGACGTACCGGAAAAGCTGCTGGTCGATATCGGCGAATGGGTCGATGGGCGCCTGCCCGAATTGTTCGGCGACGCCATGAGCCTCGTGATTGACAACCGCATCTTCAAACAGCGCAATGTCGATATCGCCGTGGTGAGCAAGGACGACGCGGTGGCCTGGGGCTTCTCCGGCCCGATGATCCGTGCTGCCGGCGTGCCGTGGGACCTGCGCAAATCGCAGCCATACGACGTTTACGACAGGATGGAGTTCGACATTCCCGTCGGCACCAATTCGGACTGCTATGACCGCTTCATGGTGCGCGTGAAGGAAGTCTACGAAAGCGCCAAGATCATCAAGCAGTGCCTGGCGCAGATGCCGCAAGGCCCGATCGCCAGCGCCGACGGCAAGGTTTCACCGCCCTCGCGCGGGAAGATGAAGCAGTCGATGGAAGCGCTGATCCACCACTTCAAGCTCTATACTGAGGGCTTCCACGTCCCCGCTGGCGAAGTCTATGTCGCCACCGAAAGCCCCAAGGGCGAATTCGGGGTTTACCTGGTCAGCGACGGCACCAACAAGCCATACCGCTGCAAGATCCGCCCGACCGCCTTCAGTCACCTCCAGGCAATGGACTTCATGTCCAAGGGCCACATGCTGCCCGACGCAACCGCCATCCTCGGCGCGATCGACGTGGTGTTCGGGGAGTGTGATCGCTAGTGCTTCGCGAACTCTTCATCTTCATCGCGGCGTTTGCGGCTTTCGCTTCGGCGATTGCGGCCTATCTGGCCGTGTTTCACGGGGCCTCCAGCCTCAAGGAAATCCTTTCGACGGCGGGTGCCGCTGTCATCGGCCTGTATGTTGGCCGCTATCTGCAACACAGGTTGAACCATGGCTGATCGTCATCTCGCCCCCGATACGCCCGAACTGCGCGAGCGGTGGGGCAATTTCGCCTTCACGCCCGAGTACAAGGCCAAGGCGGACAAGCACATCGCCAAATATCCCGAAGGGCGCCAGCGCAGCGCGGTGATGCCGCTGCTCGATCTGGCCCAGCGGCAGGTTGGCGAGGAAACGAATACGCAGGGCTGGCTGCCGCTGCCAGTGATGGAATATGTTGCACAGTATCTCGACATGCCGGTCATCCGCGTGGTCGAGGTGGCGACCTTCTATTTCATGTACAACCTTGTTCCGGTTGGTAAATATCACGTCCAGGTCTGCGGCACGACGCCCTGCATGCTGCGTGGATCGGACGCCTTGTTCGAAACCTGCGCCAAGCGCGGCATGGCCAAGGGCACAGTCTCCGAAGACGGCTTGTGGACGCTGACCGAAGTCGAATGCATGGGCAATTGCGCCACCGCGCCAATGGTCCAGATCAATGACAGCAACTACGAAGATTTGACGCCCGAGCGGCTCGACGCCGTGCTCGACGCGCTGGCTGCTGGCGAGCAGCCCAAGGAAGGCACGCAGGAGCCCGGGCGGCACACGTCGGAGCCTTCGGGCGGGCCGACCACGCTCAAGGAAATGGTCGACGCGAACCACGATTACAGGGGCGAATGGTAATGGATATCGTCACCATCATCGTCGCACTAGTGCTCATCTTCATCGCCTGGAAGGTGCTGATGGGGCTGATCAAGTTCGGCGCTATCGCGCTGATCGTCGTGGCGGCGATTGTCTTCCTTTCGCAGGGAGGCGGGGCATGAATGTAGGCACCATCACCCTCGCAGTGGCAGGCCTGTTCTGCTTCCTCGCCGGCGTCTATCTGGCCGCCGAGGGCAACCGCACGACCGGCATCGCTCTGATGAGCGTGGGGCTGATCTTCCAGGTCGTCTGCCTGGTCCAGCTCAAGGCTGCCAAGAAGAAGGGGCATACCGATGCTGGCTGACAAGGACCGCATCTTCACCAATGTCTATGGCTTCCAGGACTGGGGGCTGAAGGCGGCGCAGCAGCGCGGCGACTGGGATGATACCAAGTCGCTGATCGCGCGCGGCCAGGATTCGATCATTCAGGAAATCAAGGATTCCGGCCTGCGCGGGCGGGGCGGGGCAGGCTTCCCCACCGGCCTCAAGTGGTCCTTCATGCCCAAGGAATCGAAAGACGGTCGTCCCAGCTTCCTCGTCATCAATGCCGACGAATCCGAACCCGGTTCTTGCAAGGACCGCGAGATTATCCGCCACGATCCGCACAAGTTGATCGAAGGCGCGCTGGTGGCCGGTTTCGCCATGCGCGCGCGGGCCGCCTATATCTACATTCGTGGCGAGTATATCCGCGAGGCCGAAACGCTGCAGGCCGCCATCGACGAAGCCTATGACGCCGGGCTGATCGGCAAGAATGCCAGCGGTTCGGGCTATGATTTCGATGTCTTCATGCATCGCGGTGCGGGCGCTTATATCTGCGGCGAAGAAACCGCGATGATCGAAAGTCTGGAAGGCAAGAAGGGCCAGCCGCGCTTGAAGCCGCCGTTCCCGGCGGGCGCGGGCCTCTATGGCTGCCCGACCACGGTCAACAATGTCGAAAGCATCGCGGTTGTGCCCACGATCCTGCGGCGCGGCGGGAGTTGGTTCGCCGGCTTCGGGCGCGAGGGCAATGCCGGCACCAAGCTGTTCCAGATCAGCGGCCATGTCGAACGTCCCTGCGTCGTCGAAGAGGAAATGAGCATCCCCTTCGAAGAACTGATCGAAAAACATTGCGGCGGCATCACCGGCGGGTGGGACAATCTGCTGGCGGTGATCCCTGGCGGTTCCTCCGTTCCGCTCGTCCCGGCCGACCAGATCCGCCATGCGCCTATGGATTTCGACGGACTGAAGGAAGTCGGCTCGGGCCTCGGCACGGCGGCGGTGATCGTGATGGACAAGTCGACCGACATAGTCCGCGCGATTTCCCGCATCAGCTACTTCTACAAGCATGAATCCTGCGGCCAGTGCACGCCGTGCCGCGAAGGCACCGGCTGGATGTGGCGCATGATGGAACGCCTGCGCACCGGCGATGCAGCAATCGAGGAAATCGACATGCTGCAGCAGGTTACCAAGCAGGTCGAAGGCCATACCATCTGCGCGCTGGGCGATGCCGCTGCCTGGCCGATCCAGGGCTTGATCCGCCACTTCCGCCCCGAGCTGGAACGCCGGATCGAAGAGCACAACGCCAAATTCGCGGAGGCCGCCGAGTAATGCCTAAAGTCACCGTAGACGGCACCGAAATCGACGTTCCCGACGGCGCGACCGTGCTGCAGGCGTGCGAGCTGGCGGGGAAGGAAATCCCGCGCTTCTGCTATCACGAGCGGCTGAGCATTGCCGGCAATTGCCGCATGTGCCTGGTCGAAGTGAAACCCGGGCCGCCCAAGCCGCAGGCGTCCTGCGCGCTGCCCGCCACCGACGGTCAGGAAATCCGCACCGACAGCGAGATGGTCAAGACCGCGCGCGAAGGCGTGATGGAATTCCTGCTCATCAACCACCCGCTCGATTGCCCGATCTGCGACCAGGGCGGCGAATGCGACCTGCAGGACCAGGCTGTCGCCTATGGCCGTGGCGGTAGCCGCTACGACATGAACAAGCGGGCGGTGACCGAGAAATACATGGGGCCGCTGATCAAGACGATCATGACCCGCTGCATCCACTGCACTCGCTGCGTGCGCTTTTCCGAGGAAATCGCCGGCGTGGACGAAATCGGCGCGATCTATCGCGGCGAGGACATGCAGATCACTACCTATCTTGAGCAAGCTGCCGAGCACGAGCTGAGCGCCAACGTCATCGACCTGTGCCCGGTCGGTGCGCTTACCAGCCGCCCCTATGCTTTCGAGGCGCGTCCGTGGGAACTCAAGAAGACGCTAAGCATCGATGTCTCGGACGCTATCGGCGCAAACATCCGCCTCGACAGCCGCGGCCGCGAAGTCATGCGCGCGCTGCCGCGCATCAATGACGAGGTCAACGAAGAGTGGCTGAGCGACAAGGGCCGCTATCAGGTCGACGGGCTTACCAGGCGCCGGCTCGACAAGGTGTTCATGCGCAAGCGTGGCAAACTCCAGCCTGCCAGCTGGGACGAAGCATTCAAGGCGATTGCCAAGCAACTGAAGGCTGACAAATCCTCTATCGCTGCTGTTGCTGGCGACATGGTCGATTGCGAAACGATGTTCGCAGCCAAGGCGCTGCTCAAGGCCTGCGGTTCGAACCTGCTCGAAGGTCGCCAGACCGGCATGGACTACGACGTGTCGAACCTCGCCGCAGTCAACTTCAACTCGACGCTGGCCGGGATCGAGACCGCCGACGCGATCCTGATCGTCGGCAGCCACATCCGCTGGGAAGCGCCGCTGGTCAATGTCCGCCTGCGCAAGGCGGCCAAGCGCGGGGCCAAGGTCTATGTCGTCGGGCCGGAATGGGAAACGACCTTCCCGGCAACCTTCCTCGGCAGCGATCTTTCGGTCCTGTCGAACCTGCCGGACGAACTGGCCGATACCTTCAAGAATGCCGAGCGGCCCGCCATCATCATGGGCGGCGCGGCGCTGGCCAAGGGCGCGCTGAGCGCGGGCCTGGCCGCTGCCAGCACGCTGGGCGTGGTCAAGGATGGCTGGAACGGGTTCAACGTGCTGCACTTCTCCGCTGCGCGCATGGGCGGGCTGATGCTCGGCTATGCGCAGAAGGGCGGGATGAAGGATATTGCCAAGGCTGCGCCCAAGGTGCTGCTGGCGCTGGGCGCGGACGAGATGGATTTCGAACCCTACGCCGACTGCCTCAAGGTCTATATTGGCCACCACGGCGACAAGGGCGCGCACAGCGCCGACATCATTCTGCCGGGAGCTAGCTTCGCCGAGAAGGATGGCACCTATGTCAACACGGAGGGCCGGGTGCAGTTCGCCGAGAAAGCCGTCTTCGCGCCGGGTGACGCGCGCGAGGACTGGACCATCCTGCGCGCGCTGGCCGATGCCATCGGCGTGAATGTCGGTTTCGACAGCTTTGCCGCATTGCAGAGCGCGATGATCGCCGATGTTCCCGCGCTGGGTGAAGAAGGTCTGGCCGACTTGGGCGTGCTGCCAAAGGCCGATGTCTCGACCAAGGCAAGCGGAACGATCGAGGCCTATCCGATCCAGGATTTCTACCTCACCAACCCCATCGCCCGCGCCAGCGCGGTGATGCAGCAATGTTCGGCCGAACTGCTGCACGGGGATGAGATCGCGGAGGCGGCCGAATGACCGAATTCTTCCAATCGCTCGGCATGAATCACGAGTGGGCGTGGGGTGTCGCGACAATCTCGGGCATCTTGCTGATCGCGCTGCCGCTGATGCTCGCCGTCGCCATGATCATCTATGTCGACCGCAAGGTCTGGGCGGCGATCAACCTGCGGCGCGGGCCCAATGTGGTCGGTCCGTTCGGCCTGCTGCAAAGCTTTGCCGACGGACTCAAGGTGTTCCTGCAGGAAACCATCATTCCCAGCGCGGCCAACAAGGGCATCTTCCTGCTCGCGCCGATCATCACGTTCACCGTGGCGCTGCTGGCTTGGGCGGTGATCCCGTTCGATGCTGGCGTGGTGCTGGCCGATATCAATGTCGGCCTGCTCTATGTCCTCGCGATCAGCAGTCTGGGCGTTTACGGCGTGGTCATGAGCGGGTGGGCGTCAAACTCCAAGTACCCGTTCTTCTCGGCCATGCGCGCCGCCGCGCAGATGATCTCATACGAGGTCTCGATCGGCTTCATTCTGGTCTGCGTTGTGCTCTATGCTGGCACCTTCAACCTGACCGGCATCGTCAACGCGCAGCTTGGCCACGGCTTCGGCATCGTCAACGCTTATGCCTTCAACCTGTTGCTGTTTCCGATGTGGGTGATGTTCTTCATCTCTGCCTTGGCCGAAACACAGCGTGTGCCGTTCGACCTGACCGAGGCGGAAAGCGAACTCGTCGCCGGTTATCAGACCGAATATTCCTCGATGAGCTTCGCGCTGTTCTGGCTTGGCGAGTATGCCAACATCCTTTTGATGTGCAGCCTCAACACGCTGCTGTTCTTCGGTGGCTGGCTGCCGCCGCTGAACATCGACCTGATCCCGTGGTTCGATATCCCGGGCATCGTCTGGTTCCTGCTCAAGACGTTCTTCTTCTTCTTCATGTTCAGCTGGGTGATGGCGACGGTACCGCGCTATCGCTACGACCAGCTGATGCGGCTCGGCTGGAAGGTCTTCCTCCCGCTCAGCCTGTTCTTCGTTTTTCTCGTTAGCGGCTGGCTGATGGCCACAGGACATTACGGATGACCATCGCACACCTCATCAAGTCGTTCACCCTGTGGGAAATCGTGAAGGCGCACGCGCTCACGCTGAAGTATTTCTTCAAGCCCAAGGTGACGATCAACTACCCGTTCGAGAAGAACCCGCTGTCTCCGCGTTTCCGCGGCGAGCATGCGCTGCGCCGCTATCCCAATGGCGAGGAGCGCTGCATCGCGTGCAAGCTGTGCGAGGCGATCTGTCCGGCACAGGCGATTACGATCGAGAGCGAGCCGCGCGAGGACGGCAGCCGCCGCACCACCCGCTACGACATCGACATGACCAAGTGCATCTATTGCGGCTTCTGCCAGGAAGCCTGCCCGGTGGATGCGGTGGTCGAGGGACCGAACTTCGAATATTCGACCGAAACCCGCGAGGAGCTGCTTTACGATAAGGCCAAGCTGCTCGCCAATGGTGACAAGTGGGAGCGGGCAATTGCCGCAAACCTTGAAGCCGACGCGCCGTATCGCTAACCGCGCGCCAGACCGAACCGGGGCACAATGATACACGTAATCGCCTTTTACCTGTTTGCCACGCTGGTGATCGCCAGTGGTGTCTTCACGATCATGAGCCGCAACCCGGTGCATTCGGTCCTGTGGCTGATCCTGGCGTTCTTCAACGCGGCCGGGCTGATGGTGATGGTCGGCGCCGAATTCATCGCCGTGCTGCTGGTGATCGTCTATGTCGGCGCGGTCGCGGTATTGTTCCTGTTCGTGGTCATGATGCTCGACATCGACTTTGCGGAACTGCGCGCCGGTTTCATCAAGAACTTCCCGCTCGGCATTGCCATTGCGCTGGTCCTGCTGGCCGAACTGGTGCTGGGCATGGGTGCCTATCGCGCCGGTATCCTGCAACTGGGTACGCCCGATGGTACCGCCGCGCCGCTGCTGGGCGAGACGAATATCGAGAGCCTCGGCGCGCTGATGTACGACCGCTACCTGTTCCTGTTCGAAGGGGCGGGCATGATCCTGCTGGTGGCGATGATCGGCGCGATTGTCCTCACCCACCGCGATCTCAAGACTACCCGCGGCCATCAGGACATCAACAAGCAGGTCCGCCGCCGCCCGGAAGAGGCGACGGTGATGAAACAGCCTGAAATCGGCAAGGGGATCGAGCTGTGATCGGCATCGAGCATTACGTCGTCGTCAGCACGATTCTGTTCGTGCTTGGCGTGCTGGGCATCTTCCTCAACCGCAAGAACATCATCGTCATCCTGATGGCGATTGAACTGATCCTGCTGGCGGTGAACATCAACCTCGTCGCCTTCAGCGCCTTCCTTGGCGATCTGACGGGGCAGATCTTCGCCATGTTCGTGCTCACCGTGGCTGCGGGCGAGGCCGCCATCGGGCTTGCCATCCTGGTCATCTATTTCCGTGCCCGGGGCACAATTGCGGTCGACGATGTCGACAGGCTGAAGGGGTAATTCGGTGCATCCGATACTGATCATCGTTTTTGCGCCGCTGCTGGCTGCGATTGTTGCCGGGCTGACCAACAAGTCCGCGCCGAGCGTGTTTGCCAAGGGCATCACTACCGGCGCATTGTTCCTGTCCGCCGCTTTGAGCTGGCCCATCTTCATGGGCTTTCTCGGCGGGTCGCAGGAAGCCACTGTCGTGCCCGTCCTGCAATGGGTGCAATCGGGTACGCTGAAATTTGATTGGGCGCTGCGCGTCGATGCGCTGACCGCGGTGATGCTGGTGGTAATCAACACCGTCTCCGCGCTCGTCCACCTCTATTCCTGGGGGTACATGGACGAAGACCCGGACCAGCCGCGTTTCTTCGCCTATCTCTCGCTGTTCACCTTCGCCATGCTGATGCTCGTGACCGCCGATAATCTGGTGCAGATGTTCTTCGGCTGGGAAGGGGTGGGCCTGGCGAGCTATCTGCTGATCGGTTTCTGGTTCAAGAAACCGTCCGCCAACGCCGCCGCGATCAAGGCCTTCGTGGTCAACCGAGTGGGCGACCTTGGCTTCATGCTCGGCATTTTCGGCACCTTCCTGGTGTTCGGCACCGTCTCGATCCCTGAAATCCTCGGCGCCGCCCCGGCGATGAGCGGCAGCATCATCGGTGCTTTCGGCTATCGCTTTTACACCATGGATATCTTGTGCATCCTGCTGTTCATTGGCGCGATGGGCAAATCGGCGCAGTTGGGCCTGCACACATGGCTTCCTGACGCGATGGAAGGCCCGACCCCGGTCAGCGCGCTGATCCACGCCGCCACCATGGTGACTGCGGGCGTGTTCATGGTCTGCCGCCTTTCGCCCATGTTCGAAACCGCGCCGACGGCGTTGGCCATCGTGACCTTCATCGGCGCTGCCACATGCCTGTTCGCCGCCACCGTCGGCACCACCCAGTGGGACATCAAGCGGGTCATCGCCTATTCGACCTGTTCGCAGCTAGGCTACATGTTCTTTGCCGCTGGCGTCGGTGCATATGGCGTCGCCATGTTCCACCTGTTCACCCACGCCTTCTTCAAGGCGCTGCTGTTCCTGGGCGCTGGCTCGGTCATCCATGCCATGCATCACGAGCAGGACATGCGGTATTATGGGGGCCTGCGTAAGAAGATCCCGATCACATTCTGGGCCATGCTGGCAGGCACTCTGGCGATTACCGGTGTCGGTGTGCTGGGCTTCTTCGGCTTTGCCGGTTTCTATTCCAAGGACGCAATCCTCGAGGCGGCCTTTGCGCGCGGCACCGAGGTTTCCAACTTCGCTTTCTGGGCCGGTGCCTTCGCCGCGCTGCTGACCAGCTTCTACAGCTGGCGCCTGATGTTCCTGACCTTCTGGGGCAAGCCGCGCTGGGCCGAGAGCGAGCATATCCAGCACGCCGTCCACCACGGGCACGATGATCCCGAGCACGGCAATCCGCCGGTGCAGGAAGATGCCGGCGATGATGTGGCCCACCACGTTCCTTCACCCGACCATGCTGACGGCACCGCGGGCTATCACCCGCATGAAAGTCCGTGGTCGATGCTGGTCCCGCTGGTCGTGCTGACGGTCGGTGCGATCTTCGCTGGCTATCTCTTCAAATACCCGTTCATCGACGGCTCGACCGAGGGTGTCGATCCCAACGGGTTCTGGGGCAATTCGATCTACTTCAATGAAGGCCTGATCCACGCGCTGCACGTCGTGCCGCTGTGGGTGAAGCTGACCGCCACCGTGGTCATGCTGCTCGGCTTCGCGATCGCCTGGATGGCCTATATCCGCGACACCTCGATCCCGACCAAGGCTGCCAAGCAACTCGGCCCGGTCTACGATTTCCTCTTCAACAAGTGGTATTTCGACGAGCTGTACAACACGATTTTCGTCAAGCCTGCATTCTGGATCGGTCGCAAGTTCTGGAAGATCATCGATATCGGCGTGATCGACCGTTTCGGGCCTGACGGCGCGGCGTGGGTCGTCATGCAGGGCTCGGGCGCGGCCAAGCGGTTCCAGTCCGGCTATCTCTACAGCTATGCGTTGGTGATGCTGCTTGGCATTGTCGCCGCGATTACCTGGGTGCTCCTGTGATGGAAGGCTTCCCCATCCTTACCACCATGCTTCTCGTGCCATTGATCGCGGCGATTGCGTGTTTCTTCGTCAATGCACAGGCCGCGCGGATGCTGGCGCTGGGCGCGACACTGATCGACCTCGCGCTCGGCATCGCGCTGTGGGCGGCTTACGATGTGGGCGGCGCGCAGTGGCAGTTTACCGAGGCTGCGGACATCTTCGCAGGCTTTGAATACCGTCTCGGCATCGATGGCATTGCACTGATGCTGATCATGCTCAGCGTGTTCCTGATGCCGATCTGCATCCTCGCCAGTTGGGATGCGATTCAAAAGCGCGTTGGCGAATACATGGCCGCGTTCCTGATCATGGAAACGCTGATGATTGGGGTGTTCGTGGCGCAGGACTTGTTCCTGTTCTACATCTTCTTCGAAGCTGGCCTGATCCCGATGTACCTGATCATCGGCATTTGGGGCGGGGCGGACCGGATCTACGCCAGCTTCAAGTTCTTCCTCTACACGTTGATCGGCTCGGTTCTGATGCTGGTGGCGATGCTGTGGATGGTGAACGTCGCCGGCACGTCTTACATCCCCACGCTGATGCAGTTCGATTTCGCGCCCGGGGCGCAGACGTGGCTGTGGCTCGCTTTCTTCGCCAGTTTCGCGGTGAAGGTGCCAATGTTCCCGTTCCACACCTGGCTTCCCGCCGCCCACGTTCAGGCCCCGACGGCCGGTTCGGTCATTCTTGCGGGCGTCTTGTTGAAGCTTGGCGGCTATGGCTTCATCCGTTTCAGCCTGCCAATGTTCCCTGAGGCGTCCGCGCAATTCGTCCCGCTGATCTTCGTCCTCAGCGTGATCGCGGTAATTTACACCTCGCTCGTCGCGCTGGTGCAAGAAGACATGAAGAAACTGATCGCCTATTCCTCGGTCGCGCATATGGCGATCGTCACCGCTGCCCTGTTCGCCTTCAACGTGCAGGGTCTTGAGGGTGCAATGGTCATGATGCTCAGCCATGGCTTGGTCTCGGGCGCGCTGTTCCTGTGCGTCGGTGTGATCTACGACCGGCTGCACACCCGTGAAATCTCGCGTTACGGCGGGCTGGCCATCAACATGCCGCGCTATGCGCTGTTCTTCCTGCTCTTCACCATGGCCAGCATCGGCTTGCCGGGCACCAGCGGTTTCATTGCCGAGTTCCTGAGCCTGACCGGCACCTACCAGGTGTCGAGCACGGTCACCCTGTTCCTTACCACCGGGATCATCCTGGGCGCTGGCTACATGCTTTATCTCTATCGCCGGGTCGTGTTCGGCGTGCAGGTCCACGAGGACGCCGCTGCCATGACTGACCTCAACGCCCGTGAATGGGCCATCCTCGCGCCCATCGCAGCCGCCGTGCTGTGGATGGGTGTCTATCCCGAAAGCTTCCTCGCCCCCATGCGTGCCGATATCGCTGCGCTCGAGGCGCGTCTTGCCCGGGCGGCTCCCGCTGGTGACGCACATCTGAAGGCCGGCGAACCGCGTGCCGAGGCCGCCAATGCGCTCGCTGGTGAGCATGGCGCGGAGGGAGAACACTGATGGAACTCCATTCCTCTCTCACCCTCGTTCTGCCTGAAATCGTCATCGCGATCTCGGCTCTGCTGCTGGTGCTGGTGACCGCCTATGTCGGTGACAAGACTGCCCGGCTCGTTAGCATCCTGGCTGCCACCACGCTGGGCGCAGCGACCGTCATGGTTGCCCCGACCTTGCTTGAAGGAGCCGCCGGACCTGGAACAGTTGCATTCAACGGCCAGTTTTACGCCGACAGCTTTGCCAGTTTCGCCAAGATCCTGATCTATCTCGCGGCGATTGCCTGCCTGATGGTCGCGCCGAGCTTCTTCAACCGGCTATCGGCCTACAAGCCCGAATATCCGGTACTGATCCTGCTGGCGACGCTGGGTATGAGCGTGATGGTCTCAGCCGGCGACCTGATCACGCTGTACATCGGGCTCGAGCTCAACAGCCTTGCCGCTTACGTCCTCGCGAGCTTCCTGCGCAACGACACGCGCTCGGCCGAGGCGGGGCTCAAGTATTTTGTCCTCGGGGCACTGGCCTCGGGCATCCTGCTGTACGGCATGAGCCTTGTTTACGGCTTCACCGGCACGACCAGCTTCGAAGGCGTGCGCGCGGCGCTGACCGGCGAGATGTCGACCGGCGCGCTGTTCGGCGTGATTTTCGTGCTGGCCGGGCTGGCGTTCAAGATCTCGGCCGTGCCGTTCCACATGTGGACGCCCGACGTCTACGAAGGTGCGCCGACGCCGGTGACGACATTCTTCGCCACCGCGCCCAAAGTCGCCGCCATCGCGCTGACTGCGCGGGTCACGCTCGACGCGTTCGGCAACCAGGCCGATGCCTGGCGCCAGATCGTTATTTTCGCCGCATTGGCGTCGATTGTGCTCGGTGCGCTGGGCGCGATCGGTCAGAATAATCTCAAGCGCCTGCTGGCTTATAGCTCGATCAACAATGTCGGCTTCATCCTGATCGGTCTCGCCGCCGCGACTGTCGCCGGACTGGGCGCGATGCTGACCTATTTGGCAATCTACGTCGTCATGTCGCTTGGCAGCTTCGTCGCCCTGCTGATGCTGCGCGATGCCGACGGTGTTCCGCTGGAAACTTTCGATGATATCGCGGGACTGTCGACCACCCGTCCGGCTATTGCATGGTGCCTGTTGCTGCTGATGTTCAGCCTGGCCGGTATCCCGCCGCTGTTAGGATTCTGGGGCAAGTTCGTGGTATTTCAGGCCGCGGTCGAGGCCGACCTCGTGGTGCTTGCTGCGATCGGCATCGCTGCCAGCGTGATCGGCGCGTTCTATTACATCAAGTTCGTCAAGGTGATGTTCTTCGACGATGCCGTCGACCGGGTGCAGGGCAAGTCCGATACGGCTCACTGGGTGCTGCTGGTGCTGAGCGCCGTCATCATCTCGCCGCTCGGATATCTGGCGATGCGTTGGCTGGGTGGTCTGACCGATAACGCGGCCGCTGCATTGTTCCTTGCCTCTTGATCGAAACCGTCGCCGAAACCGGCTCCACCAATGCCGATCTGCTCCAGCGGCTCGCTGCAGGTGAGCGGGTGGGTGAGGGCGACTGGCTGGTGGCCGACCGGCAAAGCGCCGGGCGCGGACGACAGGGGCGCGACTGGTTCGACGGGTTGGGCAATTTCATGGGATCGACCGTAGTTCGGACCGGACCACAGGATCCACCCGCACATTCCCTTTCGCTGGTGGCGGGACTCGCCGTTTACGAAAGCGTTCAACCATACTGCCCAACCCCTTCGACGTTGATGCTGAAATGGCCTAACGACGTTCTGCTCGGCGCGGCCAAGCTGTGCGGCATCCTGCTCGAACGGGCTCAGGACGCGGTCGTGATCGGCATAGGCGTCAACCTTGCGTCAGCGCCTAGTGTGCCCAACCGCGAGACAATTGCGCTGTCCACCGTCGGCCCAGCGCCTGATCGAGACAGTTTCGCGCAAACACTCGCGGCTACGCTCGACCGCGAGCTTGAGAGGTGGCGGACCTACGGTCTCGACCCGCTGCTGCGTCGCTGGCAGGCAGTGGGAACGCCTGTCGGCACCTCGCTGCGCATCCATGAACCTGATGGCTCGACTATCGGGGGGCAATTCGCTGGCCTCGACCCGCACGGAACATTGCTGCTGCGCTTGGAAGACGGGGCTGTCCGTGCCATTCACGCCGGCGATGTCTTGCTCGCCTGAAGGAAAATCCCATGCTGCTCGCCGCCGATGTCGGTAATACCAATGTCGTCTTCGCCCTGTTCGAAGGCCGCGAGATTCGCGCCCGCTGGCGCATCGCTACCGATCCGCGCCGCACAGGTGACGAATATGCCGTATGGTTGCTGCAATTGCTCCAGATCGAAGGCGTTGCCCGCGAAGATATCTCGCAGATTATCTTCGCCTCCGTCGTCCCACGGGCCAATCATAACCTGACGGTGTTGTGCGAAAAATATTTCGATATCACGCCGATCATAGCCGGACAGGACAAGGCTGCCTGGCCATTCCAGATCGATGTCGAACAGCCCAGCTCGCTGGGCGCGGACCGCGCCCTGAATATTCTCGCAGCACACGAGAAATATGGCGGCGACCTGATCGTGGTCGACTTTGGTACCGCGACCAAGTTTGAAGCGATTGATTTCAACGGCACCTACAAGGGGGGCATCATCGCCCCTGGTATCAGCCTCTCGCTTGATGCCTTGGTGGGCAAGACTGCCAAGCTTCCTCGGATCGCCATTCGCGCGCCGGAAACCAGCAGCGTCATTGGCCGCAACACCGAAGACCAGATGCTGATCGGCGTGTTCTGGGCCCATGTCGCGATGATGGAAGGGCTGATCGAGCGGATGCGCGCCGAAATCGGGCGACCGGCCAAGGTCGTCGCTACCGGCGGCCTGGCGATCTTGTTCGATCAGAAGACAGATATTTTCGACCATGTAGATGCCGATCTCACCATCGAGGGGCTCGCCATCCTGGCCGAGCACGCATCCCAATGAGGATTGGCAATTGAAAAAGAACTTCAAACCCGAGGACGAATTACTGTTCCTGGCGCTGGGCGGCTCGGCCGAAATCGGCATGAACGTCAACCTGTATGGCTGCCAAGGCAAGTGGCTGATGGTCGACTTGGGCATGACCTTCGGCGCCAATGAATATCCGGGCACCGAGCTGGTCTTCGCTGATCTCGAATTTATCGAGGATCGGGTCGATGATTTGCTCGGCGTCGTGCTGACACACGGCCACGAAGATCACATTGGCGCAGTACCATATTTCGCGGCCGATCTCGGGGTGCCGCTGTATGCGACGCCGTTCACAGCCGAACTGGTCCGCCGCAAGCTGCAGGAAGCCGGACTGGAAGGCGCGGTAGAACTGAACATCATCGAGGAAGACCACGGCGAGATCGAGCTTGGCCCCTTCACGGTAACCTACCTTCCCCTTGCGCACTCCATTGCCGAGGGCAATGCGCTATTGATCGACACGCCACACGGGCGCGTCTTTCATACCGGCGACTGGAAGCTGGACGAGGATCCGATCATCGGGGAACCGACTACCGAGGAAGAGCTTCGCGAGATTGGGGACGAGGGTGTACTGGCGCTGGTGTGCGACAGCACCAATGTCTTCAACCCCAGCGCCAGCGGTTCGGAAGGGGCTGTTCACAAGGGGTTGCTCGACGAAGTTCGCAAATGGGAAGGCCGCCGTGTGCTCGTCACCACCTTCGCTTCGAACGTCGCACGATTGCAGACGCTGGGTGAAGTCGCGCGCGAAACGGGTCGGGCATTATGCGTCGCCGGGCGTTCCATCGAGCGTATCCTGGAAGTGGCAAAAATGGCTGGCTATCTCGCCGATTTCCCTGAGACGATTGATTGGGATACGGCCATGGGAATGCCGCGCGGAGAAGTAATGATCCTGGCCACGGGAGGGCAGGGTGAACCCCGCGCCGCGCTCAGTCGGATTGCCGAACAAAGCCACCCGATCGAGCTGACCAGCGGCGACGTGGTCCTGTTTTCCAGCCGGCAGATCCCGGGCAACGAGATCAGCATTGGCAAGGTCCAGAACCGGCTCGCGGAACGCGGCATCATCATGGTGAGTGATCGTCAGAGCATGATCCACGTTTCCGGCCACCCTGGGAGGCCGGAACTCGCGGCACTCTACGGGTGGTTGCGTCCCGATATCCTCGTGCCGGTCCACGGCGAGGTCCGCCACATGCAGGAACAGTGCCGTTTCGGACAGGCCGAAGGGATTGACCACTGCACATTCCAATCCAACGGCGACATCGTGCGCCTCGCACCTGGAGCGCCGGGCAAGATCGCGCAAGTCCCGACCGGCAGGCTGGTGCTCGACGGGGACATCATCGTTCCCGCTGACGGGGATAGCATCGTCATGCGCCGCCGCCTGGCGCACAATGGCGTGGTAATGGTGGTCCTCGACGCCAAGGGACGACCGCAAGTGGAGGCCATGGGCCTGCCGCTGGACGAGGATTACGCCGATTTCGTTGCTGAGGCAGAGTCCGACATCGTTACAGCGCTCAAACGCCTGCGTGGCAAGAACGCCCGTGACCGCGATTCTGTGATCGAGGCGGCCCGGCTCGCCGCGCGCCGCGCAGCGTCGCGTTGGTCAGGCAAGAAGCCGCAGGTCAAAGTCATGCTGGCGCAAGGTTGAGCGGATATGGCCTGGACTTCCATCATAGCGATTTACGCGCTGTTCTGGGTGATGTCGGCTTTCATCCTGCTGCCATTCGGAATCCGCACGGCAGATGAGTTGGGGGTGGACAAGGTGCCGGGCCAGGCTGACAGCGCGCCGGCCAATTTTCGCCCCGGCAAGGTGGTCGTGCGCGCAACGATCCTGTCGGTGCTGCTGACCGCGCTATGGGTTCTTAATTGGGAATACCAGTGGATCACG
Organism: Qipengyuania sp. CAU 1752; assembly: GCF_054482615.1. Taxonomy (NCBI): domain Bacteria; kingdom Pseudomonadati; phylum Pseudomonadota; class Alphaproteobacteria; order Sphingomonadales; family Erythrobacteraceae; genus Qipengyuania; species Qipengyuania sp. CAU 1752. The sequence continues at coordinate 1,488,293 of NZ_JBTLRE010000001.1, forward strand.
GTCGAGATGATCGACCTGTTCGGAACCACGAGGCGCACAGGCTAGTCCGACATTACTCGCTACGCAGCCGTTCGATCGCCTGTGCCAGCGCAACGTACAGCTTGCCCATGTCGCTGCTGAGCAGCGTCACACCGATGGCATTGCCGTCGCGGGTCGAGAGCATGGTACGCAGCATGGCCTCGAAGTCATGTATGTAGCGGCTGACATGATCGCGGAATTCCATGTCCGCATCGAACAATTCGGCAATTTCGCGCGCTTCGCTGTTGGACAGGAGCGAGACCGCACGCCGCGTAAAAATACCGCGATCGCCGCGCAGATAGCTCGTCCAAGCGGTATCGGTCACCTCCGTGGAGAGTGACTTGGCGATATCGATCGCATTGGAGTTGAGCGATTCGGTAATCAGCGCAACGCGTCGGGCGAAATCATTGTCGACCTGTTCCTCGGCCCGTTCGCGAGCGAGGGCAACGCGGTTTTCAAGATTGCCGGCCAGTTCGTTTACGAGCGAGAGCTGGTCGCGCAATTGCACCGCCGCTTCGCGCGCCGTGGTGGATGAGCGCGCTGCAGCCTCGTCGAGTTGTGCAATTGCAGTGTTGGATTTCTCCTGCACGGCGCGGTCGACTGCGCCCGCGGCACGTTCCCCGATACCTGCCGCGATCCGGTCGATCTCCTCGCGGCTTGCGTCCCCAGCAAGCGCCAACGCCTCACGCAGCTTGGTCTGCAGGGTTTCGAGCCCATCGCGCAGCGCCGTCTTGCTTACTTCGGCGACACGCTCGCTGTCGTCTTCAAGCGTCGCCAGGGTCTCGCGAAGCCGGCTGATCTCGGCGCCGAAATTTCCGGCAAGTGTTCTTAATCGCGTCTCGAGTGCGTCGGTACGCGCGTCTAGCGCATTGCCATTTTCGTTGGCAGAGATGACATAGTTGGAGATAGCTTCGGAGCGGGCGACCCCGGCTTCGAGCATCACGCCGAGAGTCTCGGAGGCATCGCGGGCGGCGGCAAGACGTTCTTCAGCAACACCGATTGCGGAAGGTAGATCATCCTTGCTGTGCTGAGCGCTGGCCCGGATCAATTCGAGCAGGCGCACGCAGGCTTCGGTCAGTTCATCGATCACACCCCTGGTGGCAGTTATGTCATCGCGGCCGGAGGCTAGATTGCGAGCCAACGCCTCGCTTGTTTCGAGCATTCCGCGTTGTGTTTCCGTGCCTTGCGAAGCGAGCGATTCGATCTGTTCGGTCAGGTCGCCGATCTGGGCGGTAACCGCGGCGGTGCTTTGTGCGAAGGCGCGAGCTTGCTCTAGCTGCCGCTCACGGCGCGAGGCGAGCTCAGTATCGATAGCTTCAAACTGTTCGCGCAACGCTTCGAGCGCCTGCTGCTCCGCGCTTTCGAGCGCGTCGCGGCGTACGCCCATCTCGGCTTGAAAGAAGCGGTTTCGGTCGGTCAGCTTGGCATCGACCGCCATAGCCTCGTCGCGAAGCCCCTGCAGCTTTTTCCGCGCGTGCGCGAGCGCCTGTTCATCGATCTTCCGGATCTGCTCGACTGCTTCGCCAAGCCGTTCCTTCATGGCCTCGATTTGGGAGACCCACAGGCCGCGAGCTTCTTCCTCGCCGTCGCGGATCGATCGGGCGATTGTGTCGCTTTCGCTGCGCAGACTGGTGAGCCGCGCGCGCATCGAACGCAGCGCTTCTTCCTCCTGCTCTTCAAGTTCGGTCCGGGTCGATGCAAGTTCCCCTGCCAGTTGGTCAGCACGACGCCGCAAGCCAGCCAAGCTTTCGACCTCGCGGCTGTCGAGCTCGCCCCGGAATTCTTCGCTTTTCTCACGCAGCGCGGCAAAACGAGCGGAAGTAATATCTTCCATTTGTGTCGCCTGCGCTTCGAATGCCGCGAGCGTTGCGTCGACCTGTTCGCTAAGTGCTGCCACCTGCCGTTCGCTCGTGGCACCGAATTCGTTGAGACGCTCGAACCCGCCGACAAGGCGTTCGATCTGGCCCTCGGCGGTGCCCCCGGCGTGGGCGATATTATTGGCCACGTCGCGCGCGGAATTGGCGATGACCGGCAAGTCGTCGCGCAGTTTGTCCATGTTTTCGAGAGCTGTGGTGCTGACGCTGGCGATCTGTTCGACCTGGTCGGAATTGGTGCGGACGAGTGACTGCAGCCGGTCGGCATGCTCGCTCAGCCGTTCGCTCGCGACACGGCCGAGCGATTCCAGCTCAAGCCCCTGCGACCCCAAAAAATCACGGGCAAGACTGAGTTCGCGATTGACGATCGAGAGCCGTGTTTCGAGCCGTTGCGATTCCGCGGACAGCGCGCTGGCTACCTGGCCGTAGCGATTGGCTTCGCGGGTGCTGTTTCGCTGAACCAGCAGCCATAGCGTCACGACCAGGAGGACCGGGACGGACCATTGCACTGTCCAGTCGATCCACTGGCCGGGTGTGGTCCCGGCGAGGATTGCGTCGAACCGGGCCCAGCCAAAAAAGCCTGTCCAGCCGAGAACGGCGGCGAGGGCGAGTGACGGTAGCAGCCAAGCGCGGTTGCGCGGTTGCTGCTCTTCCTCCCACTCCTCGTAGAGCTCCAAATCTTCCTCAACTGGCGTGTCGAGAACGAACTCGTCGCTCTCAACGCCTTGCGAATTCTCGGTCTTGTCTTCGCCTGCAGCGCCGACAGCCCGGATGTGATGACCCCCGCTCATGCCAGCGATTCTATCACTTTATGGCCAGTATTAAACCCTACATTAACTGTGTTGGCGGTATCGGGCAGTTATGGCTTTCGAAAATGGTGCCTTTTCTGCAACATTAGCGGCGGCAGCCGGGGAAGACGCCGCGCTGCACGCTGAATTGCGCGAAGCTTTTCGTGAGAGCGTAGAACAGCAGGTAGATCTGTTGTCGCGCGCCCGATGTGACGGCAATTGGATCGTTGCGGCGCAGCGGATTAAGGGCCTTGCCGCCAGTTTCCATGCCGAGCCCTTGATGGCGCTGGCTCAGGAAGCAATAGAATCCGCGCCCGGCGATCCGGTAATCCTGCGCAAGCTTGCCGGTTTCGTGCGCAAATTCGATTCGGCGGACTAACACCGCCAGCGACTTGCCAATCGCGCTGCCAGCGCCGTATCGCTACGGACGCGATGGCTCCAGGCACTCCGTCAAAAACTGCATTGCTCACGCTCGATGCGGCGGTCGATTCCGTCGTGTCCGGTCGTCGCCTCGTCGGCGGGACCAGCGTGCTGGAACGGCAGGTTGACGCTGCTCTGGCGCTAGGATGTCGCTCGATCTGGCTATTTACCGCCCAGCAGGACGATCTGGCCATTGCGGCCCAGCGCTTGGCGGAGAAAGGCGGCGCGCGCTTTCGGTTGATCCAGCGGGGTAGGCAATTGCTGGGCGGGCTGCGGCAAGACGATCAATTGCTCGTCCTGGCGGAAGGTCTGTTGATTGCCGACCCATCCGGGCTCGACCTTCTGTCCGACGGTCCGGTCGTCCTGAGATTACCTGCCGAGCAGGGCGAACCGGCCGGTTTCGAACGGCTCGACCGCGACCATTGCTGGGCTGGCGCGATGGTCCTGCCCGGCCGTGTGTTGGAAGGCCTAGATGCACTGGGCGAAGATATCGCACCTGCTTCTGCGTTACTGCGGGCTGCCCGGATCGCTCGGGTACGCGAGGTTGCCTTGCCGGAACCATGGCTGGCACAGGACAGATGGAGCCTTCATTCCGTCAACCCGCCGCAGTTGGCTCAAACTCCTAAAGATGGTGAACACGACAGTGGGGCGATTCGCCAACCTGCTGATAAATTGCGGCATTGGTTGGTGGATCGGCCCGAAATCGTGCTGGCAGGGGGCGTGGCAGGCGTTCTACTGGCTTTATCTGCCAGCGTGAGCCTCTATTTCGACCGCCCTGCGCTTGCCTTGGCGCTTGTAGCGCTAGCGAGTATTCTGGCCCGTGCGTGGTTCTCTCTGCAGCAGTTGCGCAACCCGCTGGTCTATTCGGTTACCGCGTCGAGGTGGTCCAATTCATTGAAGCTGCTGCCGCTGGAAGTGCTTGGCGTAGTCGGGCTTGGTTTCGGATTGGTGTCAGAAACTACATGGCAATCAAGTATTTATGTAGCGGTGGTCGCTTGGGCGTCATGGCTTGTCGCCAGCCGTGAGCCGGGCCGATCTGGCCGGGTTTTCGCGGACCGATGGCCGTTCTGGCTGGGTTGCGCAATTGCTGGTACGGCAGAGCAATGGATGGCTGGTCCGGCCTTGCTCACCGCACTCGCACTCGGCGTAATTGTGCTTAATATGCGAAACCGGTCAGCAATAACGCACGTTTAACCATAGGGCGCTATGTGTGGCCGATGATCGAGGCTGCAATGACCAAAGCTGACAACCCTGTATCTGCGGAAGCCCCTGTCGAGGCTGTGCTGCGCGAAGAACTCGCGCATGGTGATGTCGTGCTCGGGACGGTGGAGCCGATACTCGGCCATCTGCTCGCCAATCACGACCATTCGCTGTTCAGCGACGAGATCGTGGCTGGTGTGCGGGGCATGTTGACGAGCATCGCATACCAGATGCTCGAAGTGCAGGCCCAAGTGGTCGACGAGACTGACCCACACGGATTTGCTTCGCGCAACGCCGGAGAACTCGCCACCAGCTTTGCGTCGGGTCCCGGCGTTCTCGCTCATTGCCACGCCTTGGCTATCGAGTGCAATCTGGCACAGAGACTACAAAGTCGCAGCTCGATCGATCCGGTTCTGTCGCCGCTTTTGCAGTCACTGATCGCTTCGGATGAGGTCGAGATCGCCAGTTTGGCAATGCAGGCCCTGGCCAGCCAAGCCCGCTTCATCCAACATCAGAAGCGGATGCACCTGCCGATTACGGAACTTCCGGCCGACCTGTTTCACCAAGCGCTGACAAGCTGGCATGAATTTTCCGAAGGGTTGGGCGAAACGGTCACCGACCGTGTCGAGACTATTTTGCGCAAAAGTTTCGACGAAAGCCGGACTCGGCTTGGTTTGCTTACCCGCCTTGTCGAAGGGATGGGTGGGGGTGTCCGTGCTGCCCTGACGATTTCGCATTCGGGCTCCGCGCTTTTCTTGACCGCACTGGCATCGATATCGCAGCAGCCCCGTGATGTGGTTGCGCTATCGACCAATGACCGACAGATGGCGCGTCTTGCGCTCGGGCTGCGTGGCGCAGGTCTCAACGCGAAAGAGGTAAGCGAACAGTTTATCTACCTCCACCCCGATGTGTCACTGCCGGAGGGGTTCTCGCAACTCCGTGCAGACCGGGCCCAAGCGATTCTCGATTCTTCGGCCGGGTGGCGGGCCGACTGATCGGTGTCCCGTTCTCGTGATGCCCTGATTGCCAAGGCGCGTACCGACGCCGAGGATTGCCTGATCGAGGCGGACGAGCCTCTGGCTACGCTCCAGCGCAATTGTGGCGGCGACATTCCCGGCGCAATCGCAGTGCACGAATTGCGTCAATTGGTCCGCAAAGCGCGCGAAATGGACCTGAAGCTAGCGCGGACCATCCGCGCTTTCGACGGCTCTGAACGGATCACTGCATGGGTAGAGGTCACACCCTACGTGGGGAGGACCGAGCAAGGGTGCTCGATTGCAGTACAGACCTGGCAGACTTCCAATCCCGCAGATCAGGGCAGCGATGACGCCGCCGTTCGTCGAGATGCCATCGACAACGCGCTGGCCGAGCTGCACGCGCGTCTCGATCCTCAGCAACGCATCCTCACTGTCGTAAGCGAGGCCGAAGACCTGCAGCAAATGATCGCGGCGATCGAGGCAAGCCCACGGCGTCCGTGGACAGATTTCGTTACATTTCCTGGCAATCAGCATGCTCAACCGATGCATTGGCGATTGCTCGATCAGTCATATTGCGAGATCGAGAACAGTCCCCGCCGTTGGACCGCGCGCCTAATACCTCTGGGTTCGTCGGAGCCGGGGAGTGAGGGTTTCGAACTCTACCTCGTCGCCAACCGGGCTTGGGTCCCGCGTGCCAATTCGCGGCGCAGCAATAATGAGCAGGTCCAGGCCCGCATGGGACGAGACCTCTCCCCCGTTCTGCGTCAACCCATATCCCGTATCATCGCCAATGCCGAGACCATCCGCACCAAGCTCGCCGGGCCGCTGGCCGACGAGTATAGCGACTATGCAGCCGACATCGCATCGGCCGGGCAGCACTTGCTGTCGCTGATTGATGATCTTGCCGATCTGGAAGTGATCGAAGCCAAGGACTTTTCGACCGCGCCGGACAAGATCGACATGGTCGATGTCGTGCGTCAGGCTGCCGGTATCCTAGGCGTGTCAGCGCAGGAAAAGCGTATCACGATCGAAGTACCCGACCGGGATGAGAACTGCCCCGCCATCGGCGAATTTCGGCGCGTGCTGCAGGTGCTGCTCAACCTGATCGGGAATGCGATCCGCTATTCACCGGAAGGCTCCACCATCCGTGTCGATCTGGCTCGCAGCGAAAAGCGTGCCGGTGCCCGCGTGACCGACCAAGGTCCAGGGATTGAGAAAAACCAGCAGGATGCGATCTTCGAGAAATTCGAGAGGCTCGGCCGTAGTGGAGATGGCGGGTCGGGGCTCGGTCTCTACATCTCGCGCAGGCTCGCCCGAGCCATGGGCGGCGACCTCAAGGTGAAGAGCGCGGTGGGCAAGGGCGCATCCTTCACCCTGACCCTGCCGGTATTGGATGGAGAATAAGCCTACCCGCTAGTCCCGATATCGGCGGGACAGCCCGAAGACTACTCCGCCCAGCGCAAATACGGCTGCGCCAATGAAGGCCCATTCCTGCCGTCCGGCGATATAGCTGGTGGCAGGGTCGCCGACCAAGCCAATTCCTTGCAAGACCCACCATGCCCCGGTCAGGAGCATGGTCAGGCCAAGTACTTGCATGAGGAATCCCGGCAGCTTCATCCGGGCTTTCCGCCTAGCGCTTGTCGATCGAGATGTAGTCGCGTTCGGTCGGTCCGGTATAAAGTTGACGCGGACGACCGATAACCTGACCTGGATCGGAGATCATCTCGTTCCACTGTGCCACCCAGCCGACGGTGCGAGCGAGAGCGAACAGCGCGGTGAACATGGTGGTCGGGAAGCCGATCGAGCTGAGGATGATGCCCGAGTAGAAGTCGACATTCGGGAACAGCTTCTTTTCCTTGAAGTAATCGTCGTTGAGCGCGATTTCCTCGAGCTGCAATGCGACTTCGAAAACAGGATCCTTGACGTCCAGCGCTTCGAAAACTTCGCGCAAAGTCTGCTGCATCACGGTCGCGCGCGGGTCGTAGTTCTTGTAGACGCGGTGGCCAAAGCCCATCAGGCGGAACGGGTCGTTCTTGTCCTTGGCGCGCTCGATATAGTGCGGAATCTTGTCGGGCGTGCCGATCTCCTGCAGCATATTGAGCGCGGCCTCGTTGGCGCCGCCATGCGCCGGGCCCCACAGACAGGCAATACCGGCCGCGATGCAAGCGAACGGGTTGGCGCCTGACGAACCGGCCAGTCGCACGGTTGAGGTGGAGGCATTCTGTTCGTGGTCGGCATGGAGGATGAAGATCCGATCCATGGCCTTTTCGATCGCCGGGTGCACCTCATACTCCTCGGCCGGAACGCCGAAGGTCATGCGCAGGAAATTGCCGGTGTAGCTGAGGTCATTGCTCGGCTGCATGAAAGGCTGGCCGATCGAGTATTTGTACGCCCAGGCCGCGATGGTCGGCATCTTGGCTATCAGCCGGTGGCTTGAAATCTTGCGGTGCTCGGGATCCGAGATATCCGTGCTGTCATGATAGAACGCTGACAGCGCGCCAACCACGCCGCACATGATCGCCATCGGGTGCGCATCGCGGCGGAAACCCTGATAGAACTGTCGCAGCTGGTCGTGTAGCATGGTGTGACGGGTGATGGTGTAGGTGAAATCGTCAAGCTCGTCGCTCTTCGGAAGTTCGCCGTTTAGCAACAGGTAGCTGACTTCCATGAAGCTGGAATTCTCGGCGAGCTGCCCGATCGGATAGCCACGGTGGAGCAGAACGCCTTCATTGCCGTCGATATAGGTCAGCGCGCTTTCACAGCTGGCAGTCGACTTATAGCCCGGATCGAAGGTGAAGGCACCGGTTGCACCGTACAACTTGCGAATGTCGACCACGTCGGGGCCAGTAGTACCCTGGTGCACAGGAAATTCATGCGTCTGGCCGTTCAGCTCCAGCTTTGCCGTGTCTGCCATACTTGTTCTCCTACAAATTGTTGTTGCTCGGCCTATTCGGTGGGGGTCGCCTGCGCGTCGATCCGCGCGAGGGACTCTTCCCTGCCGAGCAGGACGAGCACGTCGAAAATTCCAGGAGACGTGGTCGTCCCCGTCAAAGCTGCTCGCATGGGCTGCGCAAGCTTGCCGAGCCCCAATTCAAGTCGCTCGGCGAGCGCCTTTGTAGTGGCTTCGAGGGCTTCGATTGTCCAGTCATTTTCAGCCGCAAGCGCTTCGTGAACCTCGCGCAATCTGGCGCGCCCTTCGTCGTCCAGCAAACCAGCGGCCTTCTCGGTCAATTGCAACGGCCGGGTGACGAACAGGAAGGTTGCGCTTTCTGCCAGTTCGTTGAGATCTTTGGCCCTGACCTTCAGAACATCCATCGCTTCAGCGAGCAAGGTTTCATCGGCCTGCGGACCGATCTTGCCTGCGACCAGCTTCGCCAGCCGGACATTGTCGGCTTCGCGGAGGTGGTAGCCATTGAGATTGAGGAGCTTCTTCGTGTCAAATCGCGAAGCGCTCTTGCCCACGCCATCAAGCGTGAAAAGCTCGACCGCCTGGTCCCTCGTGAATTCCTCCTGGTCGCCGTGGCCCCAGCCGAGGCGAAGGAGATAATTGAACAGGGCCTCGGGCAGCACACCCATCTCGTCGCGATAGGCTTCGACGCCGACCGCACCATGACGCTTGGACAGCTTGGCTCCGTCAGTCCCGTGGATCAGCGGGATATGGGCGTAGACAGGCACCCGCCAGTCCCCCTCGATCTCGTTCATCGCATGGATGACAGGCAGTTGGCGGAAGGCGTTGTTGAGGTGATCGTCACCGCGAATGATATGGGTGCAGCCCATGTCGTGATCGTCGACCACCACCGCAAGCATATAGGTCGGCGTGCCATCTGCGCGCAGCAGGACATAGTCATCGATTTCGGCATTGCGAACAGTGACTTCTCCCTGGACCGCATCGACGATTCGCTCTTCGCCTTCGGTCCGGGTCTTAAGCCGGACTACAAACGGCGCGCCTTCGGGCGCCTCGGACGGATCGCGGTCACGCCAGCGCCCGTCATAACGCTGTGGTTGCTTGTTGGCGCGCTGTTCGGCGCGCATCGTTTCGAGTTCTTCCGGCGTGGCGAAACACTTGTAGGCGTGTCCGGCTTCCAGCAGCTTGTTGGCGACCTCGGCATGACGCTCGGCGCGCTGTGACTGGAACACCGGTTCCTCGTCATATTCTAGGCCGAGCCAATCGAGCCCTTCAATGATCTTATCGATCGCGTCCTGGGTCGAACGCTTCTTGTCGGTGTCCTCGATCCGCAGCAGCGCTTTACCGCCATGGTGGCGTGCAAACAGCCAGTTGAACAGGGCAGTCCGGGCTCCGCCCAGGTGAAGGTATCCGGTCGGCGAGGGCGCGAAACGGGTGACGACCGTTCCGGTGTCGGCTCCATCAGTGCTTGCCATCTGGCGCAGCTTCCTTTCAATCGGTTTCATGGCGACCAACGGCGCGCCCGAGATACCAGTTGCAGGCGATCCGGGGTCGGGTCATGTTGCAATGCAGCAACGCCCTTGGCAGGCGCGTTGGCGCTTGTCCAGCATGGCGGGCGGCATCGAACGCGCGCTCGCCGATTCCGGTTTTGATCGTGCGCCGTGGATAGCGGTTGCGCTGGCGTTTGGGATCGGGCTGTGGTTCTTCCTGCCAAACCCGTGGGGGTGGGTGGCGGTCATGGCGGGTTGCGGGCTGCTCACGCTGGCAGGTTTTCAGATCCAGTCCCGGGGCCACTTGCCGCACCTCGGCATGGCACTACTGGCGCTGTCCATGGCTACAGGTTTCGGCACCGGGTTGATCTGGACGCGTTCGGCCATGATCGGGGCCGAGGCCATCCCCGCGCCGACAGTGCAATGGTACCTCGGACGGGTGCTCGAGCGTGAAGAACAGCCATCTCGCGACCAAATAAGGCTGGTGCTCGCCGTTCGTGACGCAGAGGCCGGGGCCGCGCGCAAGATCAGGTTGAATGTCCCGCTGGATTTGGCAGCGGACGACATGCGCGAAGGCGCCATTCTGAGGCTACGTGCCCGGCTGATGCCGCCAGCTCCGCCAATGGTTCCGGGCGCCTATAACTTCGCACGTCGGGCTTGGTTCGATGGCTACGCTGCAACCGGATCGGTGATCGGCGAAATCGAGATTGTCGAGCCACCTGCCGAGGCGAGCGGTCTGGCAGCATTACAACGTTTCCTGTCAGGTCACGTTCGCGGACAGCTGGACGGCTCTGCCGGCTCCATCGCGGCTGCCTTTGCAAGCGGAGATCGCGGCGCCATTTCCGAGGCGGACGACGACGCGATGCGCGATGCCGGCTTGACCCACCTGCTTTCGATAAGTGGCTTGCATGTCAGCGCGATCGTCGCCGCGTCCTACTTCCTCGCTTTGAAGCTGCTGGCGTTGTGGCCGTGGCTGGTGCTTCGGGTCAAACTGCCGCTGGTGGCAGCAGCGGTCGGTGCAGTGGCTGGGATCGGCTACACGCTGCTAACCGGGGCCGAGGTACCGACTGTGCGAAGCTGCGCGGCTGCGGTGCTGGTTCTCATCGCCATCGCCCTGGGGCGCGAACCCCTTTCGCTACGCATGGTTGCCGTCGCTGCGGCCTTTGTCATGCTGTTGTGGCCTGAATCCCTGATCGGGCCGAGTTTCCAGATGAGTTTTGCGGCCGTTATCGCCATCATCGCGCTGCACAATGCGGAGCCGGTGAAGCGGTTTCTCGCCCCGCGTGACGAAGGCTGGTGGACCCATGTCGGACGCCGCGCGCTGATGCTGTTGGTGACCGGCCTGGTTATTGAAATCGCCCTGATGCCGATCGTTCTGTATCATTTCCATCGTGCTGGCTTTTACGGCGCGCTCGCCAATGTGGTGGCGATACCGCTGGTGACCTTCGTCTCGATGCCGTTGATCGCACTTGGCCTGTTGCTCGACATATTGGGGCTGGGAGCGCCAGCATGGTGGCTGGCAGGACAGTCACTCGACCTGTTGTTGTGGATCGCCCATTTCACCGCCGGACAGCCAGGTGCGGTCAAGCTGATGCCGCAAATGGGCCTTGGCACGCTGGCCCTGTTCGTCATCGGCGGGCTGTGGCTGGCCTTGTGGCGAGGACGCGCGAGGTTGTTGGGATTTGCACCGGCCATCGTGGCGACAATGCTGCTGTCGGCAACTCCGACGCCGGATGTGCTTATCTCGAATGACGGTCGCCATGTCGGGATCGTCGAGCGGGATCACCTGGTCATGCTGCGCGAGAGCCGGTCCGACTACGCGCGTGACAATCTGCTTGAACTGGCCGGGATGGACGGGGAACCGATAGCTGTCAAAAACTGGCCGCGCGCCCGCTGCAGCCGCGAATTCTGTTCCATCTCGCTGCGTCGCAATGATCGAGACTGGCATTTGTTGATGGCGCGAAGCCGGGACCAGGTGGAGGAACGAGCGCTGGCCGCGGCTTGTGAACGCGCCGATATCGTCATTGCCGACAGGTGGTTGCCTCGGAGTTGTCGGCCGCGCTGGCTCAAGACCGACCGTCGTTTCCTGACGGAATCGGGCGGTCTAGCGCTGTATTTGTCAGAAGAAGAATTCGCCAGCGTCGCCGAAACCGAGGGCGAGCATGGCTGGTGGCGCGGTAGGGAGTGGAGGGAGCGGCAATAGGGCGGGACACCCTTTGCACGGGGGGCAATACCTGCGGGGACAGGGCCCCTCCTCTCCGAGACAATCCTAGTGGTAGCGTCGCAGCAATCCGGCCAGCTTGCCCTGAACCTGGACCTGGTGCGGATCATAGACCTGCGCTTCGTAAGTGGCGTTGGCCGGATCAAGCCTCACCCGCCCGCTTTCGCGGTGCAGATATTTGAGCGTCGCTTCCTCGTTATTGACCAGCGCCACCACTATTTCGCCGTCACGGGCCGTGTCGGTCCGGCGGATAAGCGCATAATCACCATCAAAAATCCCGGCATCGATCATCGAATCGCCCGATACTTCGAGCGCGTAATGGTCGCCTGGGCCAAGCAGCGCTGCCGGAACTGGCAGCGACTGGTGATCTTCCAGCGCCTCGATCGGAGCGCCGGCAGCAATCCGCCCATGCAGGGGAATCTCGATGACGTCATTGGCGGGAGCCGCCTGCGCGACCGGAGCAGCAGTGCGGATATCGACCACATTGCTAGGCGCCTGCGCCTTACCGCCACCGACGGCATCCTCGGGCTGCTTGAGTATTTCCAGTGCGCGCGCCCGGTTGGGCAGGCGACGGATAAAACCGCGTTCCTCCAGGGCCGAAATCAGGCGGTGAACCCCCGACTTGCTCTTGAGGTCGAGCGCTTCCTTCATTTCCTCGAAAGAGGGCGAAATTCCTGTCTCCTCCAGCCTTTGCTGGATGAAGCGGATCAATTCGTGCTGCTTTGCGGTCAGCATGGACATTGGCTCCCTGATGGCCTGTTCCAAAATCGTACGCGAATGCGAACGAATGCAGAACAATTAGGAAACCAAAAGGGTCAAGTCAAGCAATTCTGCCACTTGGTAGAATATAGCAGGGGACATGCGTGCCAGCGGCGCTGGCTTTGCCATGCGCGGGCCTGTCGACCAGGATATCGGCAGCGGCCAGTGAGCGAACGGCGCTGCTGTCCTGCTCGCCCAGCGGGACGAGCCCTGTGGCCGTCCAGCGGGAGCGCAGGAATTCGCGCCGTGCGCCACCAGGGCCTAGCTCTTTGGCGAGAGGGAGTAATAATCTGGTCGGCAGGCATTCGGCTGCGCCTGCCAGCTTTCGCAGCCCCGGCAGCATGAACAAGAAGCCTGTGACGAAAGCCGAGACCGGATTGCCGGGCAGGCCGAGAATGATCTGGGCATCGCGCTGCGCCACCATCAGGGGCTTCCCCGGTTTCATGGCAACTTTCCAGAAATCCAGCTTGGCGCCAATTTTCTCGAGCGCTGGTCGGACGAGGTCGTGGTCGCCCACCGAAGCTCCGCCGGTCAGGACGAGCATATCTGCATCACGATGTGTTTCCAACGCATCGACGATGTTGTCCAGCCGGTCGGGCAGGGGAGGTTGTCTTTCGACCGATCCGGCTAGGCTGCCAGCCAAGGCCTCGAGCATGGCGGCATTGCTGGCAGGTATCTGGTGGACCGCGCACTGTGCGGGATCACTGGAGAGTTCGTCGCCGCAATCGAGGATGGCCAGGAGCGGGCGGCGGGTTGCCTCGACCTGCGCTTGTCCCGCTGCGCGGACAAGCGCCACTTGTGCCGGGGCGATCCGTGTGCCCGTCGACAGAAGTTGATCGCAGGCCTCGAATTCAAAGCCCTCGCGTCGAATGTGCCTTCCGGCTTCGACCGGTTCCAGCGGGGTTACCGTGCCGCCTTCGACGCCCGCATTCTCCTGGATAAGGATCGCTTGAGAACCGGTGGGCAGGATCGCTCCGGTCGAGATCCGCACGCATTGTCCAGACGCGAGTCTACCGTCGTAGGGCTCGCCGCAACGGCTTTCGCCCACTCTTTGCCATGGTCCAGCACCGGCTGTTGCGTATCCATCCATTGCCGACAGATCGGCAGGGGGCTGTGTTCGGGACGCGACCAGCGGAGAGGCGAGATAATGACCAAGCGCATTTTCGACAGACATCGTCTCGCTTGGCAGCGGTTCCAGCAGTGCCAGCATTCGCTCCTGCGCCTGTTCGACAGAGAGACCCGTCGCGGTCATTCCGCTCGCCAGTGCCCCGATTTGCCGCCGCGCTTTTCGATCAGGCGGATATCCCCCAGGACCATGCCTTTGTCGAGCGCCTTGGCCATATCATAAATTGTCAACAGTGTGATCGAGACCGCGGTCATCGCTTCCATTTCCACGCCGGTCTTCGCTGTCAGCGAAGCCTTGGCAGTTGCCGCGATCCCGTCCTCCAGATAATCGAACTCAATGTCTACTGCATCGAGTGCAATGGGATGGCACAGCGGGATCAGTTCGCTGGTTTTCTTGGCAGCCATGATGCCGGCGATACGCGCTGCGGATAGAACATCTCCCTTGGGCGCATCCCCCGCTTTGATAGCGGCAAGCGCTTCCTTGCTCATGTGAATTACGCCGCGCGCACGCGCCATTCGATGTGTCGCTGTTTTGGTGCCGACATCGACCATATGTGCTGATCCGGTCTCGTCGAGATGAGTGAGTGATTTTGCCATTATTCGCCTTGTAGCAGCGCGCGGGTTGCGACCTCAACATCGTCCTGTCGCATAAGGCTTTCACCGACCAGGAAGCTACGCACCTCGGCGCGGGCGAGGCGCTGGCAATCGGCATGGGTAGAGATACCGCTCTCGCCCACTAGCAAGGCATCAACGGGGGCCAGTGGAGCCAGCTGTTCCGTGGTGGCAAGGTCAGTCGTAAATGTTTTTAGGTCACGGTTGTTCACCCCGATCAGCCGCGATTGCAGTTGATGAGCGCGCTCCATCTCGGTTTCGTCGTGAACCTCCACCAGCACGTCCATACGCTGTTCGCGCGCGGCGTGCTCAATTTCCTGCATTTGTGCGTCAGTCAGTGCAGCAACGATAATCAGGATGGCATCCGCACCCATCGCGCGCGCTTCGACGCATTGCCACGGGTCGACCATGAAATCCTTGCGCAACACGGGCAGGGAACATGCCGCGCGGGCTTCGCGCAGATAATCCGCATGGCCCTGGAAATAATCTTCGTCGGTTAGGACAGAAAGACAGGCCGCACCGCCTGCCTGATAGGCGCGGGCATGGTCGGCGGGCTGGAAATCGGCGCGGATGAGGCCTTTGGAAGGAGAAGCCTTCTTGATCTCTGCGATCAGAGCGAACCCGTCTTGCGTTTTCTGCCGGAGGGCTGCCTCGAACCCGCGTGGCGGTGATTGGGAGGCGATCCGATCGGATAGTTCGGCCTGCGACAGTGACGCGCGCCGCTGGGCCACTTCGATCACCTTCGCAGCGCAGATTTCCTCGAGCTTGTTCATCGGGTCAACGCGCCAACTCGATCCAGCGCCCCAGCAGATCCTTCGCCTTGCCGCTGTCGAGAGCCTCGGTCGCCAGGTCCGCGCCATGCTGCCAGTTCTCGACAGCTTCGGCGGCCATCAGGGTGGCGGCTGCGTTGAGGATGACTGCATCGCGATACGGGCCGGGCATACCTTGGAGTAAGGCCATGAGTGCCTTGGCATTGTGCGCTGCGTCGCCGCCGCGGATTGCCTCGACCGGCGCATGGGAAAGCCCAATTATCGACGCGTCGATGCGGCGCATTTCAAAATCATCGCCGGTCACATCCGCCAATTCGTTGCCGCCCGCCAAACTCAGCTCGTCGAGCCCTTCATCGCCCGAAACGATATAGGTTCGCTCGGTCCCAAGCCGCGCCTTGGCGGCGGCGTAGATTGGCACATAGCCTGGCCGCGCAATCCCGATCAGCTGACGCTTGACCCCAGCCGGGTTCGACAGCGGCCCCATCAGGTTGAAGATCGTGCGTTTGCCGAGCTTTTGCCGGATGGGCTGGATGCGCCCCATGGCCGGGTGATGGTTCTTCGCGAACAGGAAGCAGATGCCGATTTCGGCCAACGTCTTTTCCGCCGTTCGTCCGGCCGCTTCCATGTCGAGGCCGAGCGCTTCGAGCGTGTCGGCTGCACCCGACTTTGACGAGGCAGCACGGTTCCCATGCTTCGCCACCGGCACGCCCGCTGCCGCCACCACCAGGCTAACTGCGGTCGACACGTTGAGCGTGTGGTGTCCATCGCCGCCGGTGCCGCAACAATCGACCGCGTTTTCGGGCGCCTGGACCGGGATCAGCCGCGCCCTCAGCGCCCGCGCGGCGCCGGCAATTTCCTCCGATGTCTCGCTGCGTTCGGTCATCGCAAGCAGGAAGCGGGCGATTTCTTCTTCGCTCGCTTCGCCGTCAAGTATCCAGCCGAAGACTTCCTCGGCCTCGGCCTCGTTCATGTGGGGGACGGCGAGGGGGAGGGTCTTCATGGCCGGACCTTGGGTTCGATGCCGCATAGCGACAGGAAATTGGCGAGCAGGTCGTGGCCATGCTCGGTGGCGATGCTTTCAGGGTGGAACTGCACGCCGTGGATGGGCAGGTCGCGGTGACGAAAACCCATTACCATGGTCCCGTCAAGGCCCGGCGTTTCGCTAGTGGCATTTACCTCCAGAACCGCCGGAATGTCCTTTACTACCAACGAGTGATAGCGCGTAGCCGTGAAAGGCGAGGGCAGGCCTGCGAACACCCCGCTGCCGTCGTGGGCAACCGGCGAAGTCTTGCCGTGCATCAAACCGCCCTGGACCACGCGCCCGCCGAAATGTTGGCCGATAGCCTGGTGGCCCAGGCACACACCGAGCAACGGCATGGTTTCGTCTGCGCACGCAGAAACGAGGTCGAGACTGATCCCGGCTTCATTGGGCGTACAGGGGCCTGGGGAGATAAGGATGCCCTTGGCCCCGCTCGTGACAGCGTCGCGCGCGGTCAGGGCGTCATTGCGCTCGACCCGGACCTCGGCCCCCAGCTCCATCAAGTAATGGACGAGATTGAAGGTAAAGCTGTCGTAATTGTCGACGACCAGGATCACGGCGACTTGCCTGCAAGTTCGTCGGTCGCGCGCACGAGCCCATCAATGATGCCCGGTTCGCCAGCGCTGTGCCCGGCATCATGTACTATCCGCAGATCGGCCTCAGGCCACGCTTTCTTGAGCTCCCATGCCGAGGTTGGCGGGGTGCAGATATCATGGCGGCCCTGCACGATGATGCCGGGAATATGCTTGATCTTATGCACGTCGCGCAGGAGTTGGGCTTCCTCGAGATAGAAATCGTTGAGGAAGAAGCGCGCGCAGATGCGGGCGAAAGGAAGGGCTTTCGACGGGTCGGCAAAATCTCCGAGTAGGGCCTCGTCGGGCAGAAGCGTGGCGACGGTGCCTTCCCACAGCGACCATTCCTTGGCGGCGGCAAGACGGGTGGCTTCGTCATCGCTGGTCAGCCGGTCGTGATAGGCGCGGACGAGATCGCCGCGCTCGGCCTCGGGGATCAGGCCGGTGAAATCATCCCACTGTTCAGCCATGACCTCGCTCGCGCCGTAGCGATAGAGCCAGTCCTTTTCCTTCTGTCGGGCTAGGAACACGCCGCGCAGCACCAGTTCGGTGGTCCGCTGCGGGTATTTCTGGGCATAAGCGAGCGCCAGCGTGGCGCCCCAGCTGCCGCCGAAAACCTGCCATGCCTCATGGCCGCACATTGTGCGCAAACGCTCGATATCCTCGACGATGCGCCAGGTGTCGTTGTTCTCGATCTCGGCAAAGGGAAGCGATTTGCCGCATCCGCGCTGGTCGAACAGCAACACGTCATAAAGCGCCGGGTCCCACTGCCGCCGGTGCATCGGGCTCATCCCGCCGCCAGGGCCACCGTGGAGAAATATCGCCGGTTTCGCGCCCTTCGTACCGACTCGCTCGTAATAGAGCGAGTGGCCTTCGCCGACATCGAACATGCCGGTCTCGTACGGCTCGATCTCGGGATAGAGAGTGCGTTCGTAGGTCTGCATATTGCCTTGGGGCATCACTTGTTCTCCACCACGATCAACGGTCCGAGCGGCGCGTGGGTATCCATCCGGCCACTCGCCGGGTCCCACAGCGACGATACATTGCCGTCAAGGAATAGCGCATTGGGCGTATTCGCGACGTCGCGGAAGAATCGCGCGAACTTGCCAAAGCTGATTGGCGCGTCCGCGATGACGAAATGGGCGCGACCCTTGCTATCGACGCCCACCCCGTTGCGGATCTGGCGCGAGGGGCCGTCCTGCGAAAACTCGGGATGAAGCTTGCCATCGATCAGCAGCATCGGCCCGCTTTGCGTGCCGAACTTGGGACGGTCGGAAACATTGCCGAGGAAACTCGGCGTTGCGCGGATGCGCCATTCACCGTCGCTGCCATAGAAAACGCCATTGGGCTTGAGATGGAAATTGCCTGGCCCATCAGCGGTGCTCAGCTCCTTCAGCCGTTCGCTGCGCTCGACATAATAGCCGATCGGTTTTCCGGCAGCGTCGAACATTCCGCCGTTCATGGCGAAGGCCGGGTCGGCGCCGCTGCGGGCCTTGGCCAGTTGCGAAAAGCCGCGATAAGGATCGCCCAACACGGTGGTTATGCGGTGCCGCGCCGGATCGGCGATGCAATGGGTGAGGGCAACCTCCTCGAAAGTGACCTTTTCGCAGGCGCTTGCAGTAGAGGTCGCTGGCGATACGTCTGCCGCCACCTGGGTGCCGTTGTCACCGTCGTTGCGGACGATCTTGGTTCCGTCCTCCCCGAATTCGAGCGTGGTGACAGCCTCACCCTCGGGCTTTGGTCCGCAGGCCGCGAGGAGCAGGGCGGGGGCAAGGGCAAGCAAGCTACGTTTCATTGGCCAAATCCGGGTTCGGTTGCGATGCGCGCCGCCTCGCGGGCGGCAGCGATCAAGGCGCCTGCCTTGGCTTCGCATTCGCGTTGTTCATAGACCGGATCACTGTCGGCAACGATCCCTGCGCCGGCCTGCACATGCATCACTTCGTCTTTCACTACGGCGGTACGCAAGACGATGCAGCTGTCAAAATCTCCGTCGGGCGCGAAATAGCCGACGCCGCCTGCATATGGGCCGCGCGTTTCCGGCTCCAGTTCGGCAATGATTTCGCAGGCGCGCAGCTTGGGTGCGCCGCTGACCGTGCCGGCAGGGAAGCCTGCGAATAACGCGTCGAGCGCGTCGTGCGCGGGATCGAGCTGACCCACCACATTGCTGACGATATGCATGACATGGCTATAGCGTTCGACGGTGAAGCTGTCGGTCACCTCGACGCTGCCGCTGGCTGCAACCCGGCCGATATCGTTGCGGCCCAGGTCAAGCAGCATGAGGTGTTCCGCGCGCTCCTTGGCATCGGCGAGCAGGCCAGTTTCCGCTTCGCGGTCGGCCTCAGGGGTCGCTCCGCGGGGGCGGGTACCCGCGATGGGGCGAATGGTCACCTCTCCATCGCGCAGGCGGACGAGAATCTCCGGGCTCGAGCCGACAACGGCAAATCCGGGCAGGTCGAGGAAATAGAGGAAGGGCGAGGGATTGATCCGCCGCAGTGCGCGATAAAGCGCCATCGGCGGCAAGGGAAACGGACAGGTAAACCGCTGTGCTAGGACCACCTGGAAGACATCGCCTGCGGTGATGTAGTCTTTCGCCCGGCCGACCATCGCGGCATAGTCCTGCGCGGCAAGTTCGGGTTGCAGGGCCATGTCGGGCAGGTCTTTTGCCGAAGCAGGTTCTGGGGTGGCACCAGCCAGCTTGCGCAGTGTTTCGTCAATCCGCTCGGCGGCATCGTCCAGGACTTCGTTCGTCCTGCCCTCGTCGGGCCAGAGCGGCGCGATCACGAATAGCTTGTCGGTGAGTGAATCGAACACAAGCAACAGGGTCGGGCGCGTAAAGACCATGTCCGGCAGGTCGAGTTTGCTCTGTGGCGCACGCGGCAATGTCTCTACCTGGCCGATGGTTTCGTAGGCGAAATATCCGACCAGGCAGGCAAGCGCTGGCGGCAATCCTTCCGGCACCTCGATACGGCACTCTTCAATCAAAGCGCGGAGGGTGACGAGGCTTGCTTCTTCGCCGGCTTCGAAAGCGGTGTGGTCCTGCTGCCAACGGCGATTGATCTCGCCGCTTTCGTTCCGTGCGCGAAACACCAGATCGGGATCTAGACCGAGCAGGCTATAGCGCCCGCGCACTTCTCCGCCTTCGACCGATTCCAGCAGGAAATCGCCGCGGCCCGGCTCAATCAGCTTGAGAGCGGCACCGACCGGCGTCTGGGTATCGGCAACGACCTCGCGCCAGACCAGAGCCGGGGCGCCAGCTGCCAATTGCTCGCGAGCGGCATCGCGATTGCGGAGACCGATGCCGGACAGGAGAGCCTCCTTACTGCTGGGCTTGGCCGGTCAGCTGGCGCTTTACGGCTTCGATGGCTGCTTCGTTACGCTCGACGGAGACGTCCTTCCGGATGGCGGTACGCATCTGGGCGGCGAACTCCTCGCCCACGGCATTGCCGAACTGCGCCTTGGTCTGCGCAAACAGCGGATCGTCGCGGCTGATCGTGCCGGCTTCGATACTGTCCACATCAACCACGAACCAGCCGACATTGCGCGGCCCTTCGAGCTTTTTCTGCGTGCCTTGGGCCATGCTGAAGAACAGCGCCAGCGGCGCTGGCACATTGCCGCCGCGTTCAAGCAGTTGCTCACGGGTAATGTTGAGCTGGTCGACCGGCGGCAAGCGCTTCTTCTCCGCCGCCATGGCTGCGCCCAGGGTCTGGCCGTCGGCAATGCGCTTCATGACGCGGTCGGCGGCGGCCCTGGCCCGCTTGGCCCCTTCCGCGCGGCGCCAGTCGGCGATGATCGTATCACGGATTTCCGCCAGCGGGGCTGACGCCGAGGTCGTGATGTTGCTCGCTTCGAACAGGAGGAAGGTTTCGCCCGGCACGGCTTCGGCCAATTGCGGTTCTTCTTCCTGCATCTGGAACAGGGTAGGCAACGCCCGTTCAAGAATTTCCGGCGCGCGTTCGTTTTCCGCGCCGTAGACGAGACCGGACGCGGTGATCGGCTTCGTTACCCGGATTTCGGCGCCAATAGCCTTGGCCACATCGGGCAGAGATTCGCCGCTGGCGAACCGGTCCTCGATATCTGCGGCGAGTTCGTTGAAAGCACGGCGACGCTTTTCTGCCGTCAGCGTTTCGACGATTTCTG
The DNA here is from genome assembly GCF_054482615.1 of Qipengyuania sp. CAU 1752. Taxonomy (NCBI): domain Bacteria; kingdom Pseudomonadati; phylum Pseudomonadota; class Alphaproteobacteria; order Sphingomonadales; family Erythrobacteraceae; genus Qipengyuania; species Qipengyuania sp. CAU 1752. The sequence continues at coordinate 1,509,200 of NZ_JBTLRE010000001.1, forward strand.
TACGCGCTTGTGCGAGCGATTGGCCGGCCTTGCGGTCAACCGCGTCGACGCGGATGACATGCCAACCAAGCGGACTGCGGCGAACTTCGGCCACGCTGCCTCGCGATGCAGAGAACACTGCTGCGGCAACTTCGGCCGAGGTCTGCGAGCTATAGTCGCTGCGCGTAACCGGTCCGATCTTGGTCGTATCGAAGCCTGCCTCGCGGGCAACCGCGTCGAGCGACGCGCCGTTCTGGACCCGTTGGCGGATCGATTGAGCTGCGGCTTGGGTGGTGACCACCAACTGCGTAACGGTGCGATTCTCGCTCGCTGCGTAGCGGGCCGAATCCTTTTCGTAGCGGCTGGCGATCTCGGCATCGGTCGGGGCCGCAACATTGCCCACTGCATCGGCACCGAATGTCGCATAGCGAACCACGCGCCGTTCAGGGCGGATGTAGTCACCGCGATTTGCAGTGTAGTAGTCGCTAACCTGCTTGTCGGTCGGGTCATCTGTCGGAGCATAGGCATCGGCCTCAAGCAGGCCGATGGCACCCTTGCGACGTTCCTTGAACAAGGCGGCATAGCGGCTCGCCAGCTTGTCAGGAATGACGGTGCCGAAGCCGGCCGGCTGGATGACCTGTTCGGCGATCAGGCCGTCGGCGAGATCGTCCCGAACCATAGCATCGCTCAGTCCCTGGCGTGCGATGGCGGCGCGATAAGCTTGCTCGTCAAAAGTGCCATCGGCACCGCGAAAGGCCGCGATCATTCGGATCTGGCTGTTGATCAGGTTGTCGCCCGCACGCAGCCCATATTTGCGCCCGAATTCGGCGATCGCGATCCGGTCGAGAAGGCTCTCTGTGACCCGTTCAAGTCCACCCTGTTCGATGAATGCGGGCATCGACAGTGTGGGGTTGCCCTGCCGCATCTGGTCGAGAGCGTTTTCCGCCGCCCGGCGCAATTCGGCAGTGCCGATCTTTTCGTCACCGACCACCGCGACCCGGTCGCTGCCCGAGACGCCGCCGAAGGTACCCGAGCTGGTAACGTCCGCGCTAGCGAAGGCGAAGGCGATGAGACCGAGAAAGGCAAGCGTAATAGCGATACCGATCTTGGACTGGAAAAACTTGCGAAACGCACTGATCATCGTGAAATCTATCCGAGCATGAATGGCACGCACCAGGTGGGGGCTGGCGCATTGGTCGGCAACGCCTTAGATGGGCTGCGACCCAGCCGCAACAGGTTGCAAAGGGTTTTGACTAGCAGGCCAGCATCGGCTAGCGGACCCCGCCCCCATCGCGCATAGGGATTGCGCGAATAGTTATTTCAGGACCTCAACATGTCTCTCCGACCGTATATCGTCGGCAATTGGAAAATGAACGGTACCAGGGCGATGCTTTCCGAAGCACGCGCGATCGATCGTGCAGCCCAGCGCTACATGAAGGTCGAGGTAGCGGTCGCTCCGCCGTACACTCTGATTCACGCCGTCCACCGTGAGGCGGAACAAATCGCTGTCGGTGCGCAGGATTGTCATCCCGGGACCGACGGCCCTCACACCGGCGATGTCTCGGCCGCGATGGTGGCCGATGCCGGCGCGAAGTTCGTCATCCTCGGCCATAGCGAGCGTCGCGAAGGTCATGGCGAGAGCAGTGAAGAAGTTCGGGCCAAGCTGGAAGCAGCGATTGAAGCAGGACTCGAAGTCATCCTGTGCTGCGGCGAGCCAGAGAAGACCCGCGAGGGTGGCAAGCACGAAGAATATGTACTGAATCAGCTGCGGGCTTCGCTTCCCGAGTCCTTCGATCAGACCGGCGAACGCCTGTCGGTGGCGTATGAACCGATCTGGGCGATCGGGACCGGTCGCACCCCGACGTTAGACGACATTGCCGCCATGCACGCATCGATTCGTGCCTTCTTGGTCGAGCGTTTCGGTGCACAGGGCGGGAGCCAGGTTCGCATCCTTTACGGCGGGTCGGTCAAGCCGGAAAACGCCCGCGAGATCCTCGCTGTGGCAGAGGTCGGTGGAGCTTTGGTTGGCGGGGCAAGCCTTGCCGCTGACAGCTTTATGAACATCGCGCTCGCCGCCGGAGAGGGCGACGACCAGTAAGCCCCTGCGCAATCGCGAGGGGCAAAGCAGGGAGACAAGCCTTGTGTCTCGCCCCCTGCGCTCCTAAATGCGCGCCATTCCACCTGTTGTTGCGAGCTTCGTTTCATGTCGCTGTTTCTGTTTCTCACTGTTGTCCAGGCCATCGTGGCCGCAGCCCTCGTGGCTGTCGTCCTGATGCAGCGCAGCGAGGGCGGGGGGCTCGGCATTGGCGGGAGTCCCGGCGGTATGATGAGCGCGCGCGGGGCGGCGGATTTTCTCAGCCGCACCACCAAGTGGCTTGCCGTGGCTTTCGTCGGCCTGTCGATTGCGCTGGCTGCGGTGGCGGTTGATGTTAACAGCGGTGACGCCATCGAATCGACGCTTGATCGAAGCGTAGCTGCGAACGAAGCTGACCCCCTGGCGGCGCCGAACGGGCAGGATGTATCTGATACTGCAGAACCTGCGGATGCAGCAGATCCGCTCACGCCTTCTGGCGAATAAACCAAAATTTAAACGCGACTTGTGGATTGCGGATGATTGTCCGCGCATTCTGCTTGCGCCGAATCCAATCTACCGACTAAGGCCCAACCCCCATGGCGCGGTATATTTTCATCACCGGCGGCGTGGTCTCCTCGCTCGGAAAAGGTCTCATGGCGGCGAGCCTCGGCGCGCTGCTGCAAGCGCGTGGCTATAAGGTCCGCATTCGCAAGTTCGATCCGTACCTCAATGTCGATCCTGGCACGATGAGCCCGTATCAGCATGGTGAAGTCTATGTCACCGACGACGGGGCCGAGACTGACCTGGACCTGGGCCATTACGAGCGGTTTACCGGCGTTTCCGCCCGGCAGAGTGATAACATCACTTCGGGCCGTGTTTACCAGGACATTATCGCCAAGGAACGGCGCGGGGATTATCTCGGCGCCACCGTGCAGGTGATCCCGCACGTCACCGACGCGATCAAGGACTTCGCGCTGGCCGATCAGGACGATCTCGATTTCATCTTGTGCGAGATCGGCGGGACCGTGGGCGATATCGAATCGCTGCCTTTCATGGAGGCGATCCGCCAGCTCAGGAACGATCTGGAGCCGCTGCAGACCCTCAGCGTCCATGTAACGCTGGTGCCCTACATCGCCGCTGCAGGCGAATTGAAGACCAAACCGACCCAGCATTCGGTTCGGGAACTCGCAAGTCTCGGCATCAAGCCCGACGTCCTGCTGTGCCGCGCCGAGCATCCGCTGCCCGATAGCGAGCGCCAGAAAATCGCCAATTTCTGCAATGTGCGCAAACAGGCTGTGATTCCGGCGCTGGATGCGCCCTCGATCTACTCGGTGCCGCTGCAATACCACCAGGAGGGTCTCGACGCGGAGGTTCTGCGCGGCTTCGGCATCACAGACGCCCCCGAACCTGATCTTGCAGCGTGGAACGACGTTACCGATCGTTATTTCCACCCCGAAGGTGAAGTGACAATTGGCGTGGTCGGCAAATATGTCGGTCTGCAGGATGCCTACAAGTCTTTGAACGAAGCGCTCGTGCATGGTGGCATGGCCAATCGCGTCAAGGTCAACATCAAGTGGATCGACGCCGAGGTCTTCGAAGGAAACGACGAAGAAATCGCCGCCAAGCTCGAGCCGATGCACGCCATCCTCGTGCCGGGCGGGTTCGGCGAACGCGGCAGCGAGGGCAAGATAGCCAGCGTACGATTTGCCCGCGAACGCAAGGTGCCATTCCTGGGCATCTGTCTCGGCATGCAAATGGCCTGCATTGAGGCCGCGCGGTCTGCTGGCCACAATACAGCGTCGTCTACCGAATTCGGCCATACAGACGAACCGGTGGTGGGGATCATCACAGAATGGATGACCGCAGAAGGGCTGGAGAAACGCGAGGCAGGCGGCGACCTTGGCGGCACGATGAGGCTCGGCGCTTACGAAGCCAAGCTCGACGGCAACAGCCACGTCAGCACGCTATATGGTGGCGCGACTTCGATCTCGGAGCGGCACCGTCATCGTTACGAAGTCAATGTCGCTTATCGCGATGCGCTGGAAAGCCAGGGTCTGATATTCTCGGGCATGTCGCCGGACGGGCTACTGCCCGAAATCGTCGAACGTCCTGACCATCCTTGGTTTGTCGGGGTACAATTTCATCCCGAACTCAAGTCGAAACCCTTCGACCCGCACCCGCTTTTTTCCGGATTCATCGAGGCAGCATTGCACCAGTCGCGACTCGTGTAGCTCTCACTCGAAAGTGCGATAATCCGCAAATACCGATTTTGCGCAACTTTCGTAAAGACTCGCATACCGGAACGGCAAATCAAGGTGCGAAGATGCCGGTTCTCCCTTTATCTTTGGCAATCTTGGTAGCATGAAGAACGCAGCGTTGCGCTTGGCAATGCTAAGGGGGAGGGGGCGCTCACTGAAATTCAGCGAGCTTGTCCCGGCTTTGATCGTCTTCTGCGACCCGGACGGTTAGAGACGGACAGGGCGGCGTCTACGTCGCGGGGCGGATCTTCAAGCGGGTCCGCCCCTTTCCTTTCCAGAACTGCAAGCTGTAACGAAAAGGGCCCGCCCCTACGTGGAGGCGAGCCCCTTGCATTTGCACCGGAAGGCGTGCGCGACGCGGTCAGGCGGCGTCGGCGTCCTTCTCGTTTGCCTTGTCACCATCGACCATCTTCAGCTGCTTCTGGTCACCGATGAGTATCTTCTTCGGTTTCATCGCATCGGGTACCTCCCGAACGAGATCGATCGCCAGCAATCCATCGGACAGGTCGGCATTGGCCACGCGGACGTAATCGGCCAGTTCGAAACGGCGTTCGAACCCGCGATTGGCGATGCCGACATGCAGCATTTCGCCCTCGACATTTTCGTCCCGCTTCTTGCCGGTGACGGTCAATAGGTTTTGCTGGGCCGTAATATCGAGATCTTCTGGCCGAAAGCCGGCGATCGCCAGCGTGATGCGATATTCGTCTTCGCCACGCTTTTCGATATTAAACGGCGGATAGTTGTCGTTGCCACCCTGGCGGACCTGGCTTTCGAGCATATCGAATAGCCGATCAAAGCCGACGGTGCTGCGACGGTAGGGGGTAAAATCAAGACGTGACATAATCAAATTCTCCTGTGAGCAATTTGTCGAATTCGGGACCCGCTGGCGCGGCATCCCGTTGTTTGTGTGGAGCAACCCGTTGTGGCATCGCTCCGCCTGCACGATATAGTATCGGCGCGGGGGCTTTCAAGACTGTGCAAGCATTTAGAATACAAGGATAATTCTATGTCTTCACCCAATATCGATATCTACACCAAATTCGGTTGCGGGTTCTGTTTCCGGGCCAAGCGGCTGCTCGATCAGAAAGGTGTCGACTATAATGAGTTCGACATCACCATGGGCGGACCCAAGCGCGACGAGATGGCGAGCCGGGCTCCGGGGGCTCGCACCGTGCCGCAAATCTTTATCGGCGAAACCCATGTCGGCGGCAGCGATGAACTTCATGCGCTCGAGCGTGCCGGTAAGCTCGACGCGATGCTGGGAGGCGGATGACTATGCGAATAGCGGTTGCCCAGATGCGATCGGGTATCGACCCGGTAGCAAATGCCGCCGCATTGGAAGAAGCGATCGACGAGGCCGCTATGGGCCATGCGACCATGCTCTTCACACCGGAAATGACCGGTCTCCTCGATCGCAACCGTTCCCGCGCGGTCGATGTGATCTGCCATGAAGAAGACGACCCCGTGCTGGCCCGAGCGCGCCGCGCCGCGGCCGAACATAATATCTGGCTCAATATCGGGTCGCTTGCGCTCGACGATGGCGAGGGGCGGTGGGTCAACCGTGCCTTCGTGATCGACGATAGCGGCGAGATCTTGGCCCGATACGACAAGATGCACATGTTCGACGTCGATCTTGCCAGCGGCGAAAGCTGGCGCGAGTCCAACGCCTATGCCGCCGGCGACAGGGTGGTGACCGCGCAAACTCCACTCGGCACGCTCGGCCTGACCATTTGTTACGACATCCGCTTCCCCGCCATGTTCGAGGCTCTTGGAGCGATACCCTGCGACGTCATCGCAATTCCAGCCGCTTTTACCGTCCCGACCGGCAAGGCGCACTGGCACGTGCTCCAACGCGCGCGGGCGATTGAAGCCAGCGCCTTCGTTGTTGCGGCAGCGCAGGTTGGAGATCACGAAGACGGTCGCCAAACCTATGGCCACAGCCTGGTCGTTGATCCATGGGGCGAGGTCTTGCTCGACATGGGAGGCGATCAGCGCGGGGTCGGTGTGGTCGATCTCGACCTTGATCGGATTGCTGCAGTACGTGCGCAGGTGCCAAGCCTTGCCAACCGCCGACCGGTCGCTAGAGAAACGCGGCCATGATCGTATTCGACCTGTCCTGTTCCAATTCCCACCGTTTTGAGGGGTGGTTTGGCTCGAGCGCAGAATATGAAAGCCAGCGAGAGCGTGGCCTTCTGTCCTGCCCGCAATGCGGGTGCGAACAGGTTACGAAGGCTCCCATGGCTCCGGCGGTACCGTCGAAGTCCAACGGCAGGGAAGTCATGGCAACGCAGGAAAAGACCGCACTGCCGGTCAGCGGCGGAGCCGGGGGGCAATCGCTCCCGCCCAAGCTGGTCGAGGCAATGAAGGCCCTGGCCAGAGTGCAGGCCGAAACGATCAAGCAGAGCACATGGGTCGGCGAGAAATTCGCCGAGCAGTCGCGTGCCATGCATTACGGCGAAGCCGACGAGAAGCTGATCCATGGTGAAGCGACCCTCGAAGAGGCGCAGGTCCTGGTTGACGAAGGCATTGCCGTCGCTCCGCTGCTGATACCTGTGCCTCCGCCCGACGAACTCAACTGACTTTATTGCGTGCATTGAACAGGCTGCTAAAGCGCACGGCGGGGCGCCCGTAGCTCAGTCGGATAGAGCACCAGATTCCTAATCTGGGGGCCACAGGTTCGAATCCTGTCGGGCGCACCATCATGGGGGAGGAAATTATGGATAGCGGCAAACTGGCCCGGCAATTGAGCAATTTTGCTTTGATAATGGCCTTGGGCGCGATCGTGATTGCGGCCGGTGGCATGACGCTCGCGCGGTTCGATGTCATCGAGAAAATCGCAGGGTTCCAGGCCTTCCTCTATATGATTCCGGTTGCCGGCATCGCGGCGCTGTTCGCGGTTTTCGCGCTGGTTCTAAACATGCGCACGGGATGGCCCGCAGGTATGAAGGCAGCGATGGCGCTGGTCATCGGAGGCGGCAGCGCCCTTGCGGCGACTATGGCGATGAGCGCCGCCAGCACTGTGCCAGCCATCCACGATATCTCGACCGACCTCGACAATCCGCCCGAATTCGCCGCACTCGAACTGCCAGAGAACAACCTGCGCGGGGTGGAGAGTGTCGACAAGTGGAAGGAACTGCACCGGGATGGCTATGGCAATCTGGAGGGCATCGTTCTGGAGGCAACTCCGGCCGAAGTGGTCCAGCGTGCCGCGTTGCTCGCCCGCGAGAAAGGTTGGAAGGTAGAGGTGGCCGAACCGGAGACAGGCCGCCTCGAGGCTGTCGCCTATGCCTCCTATATCCGGTTCGAGGATATCGTCGTCTTGCGCGCGGAAACTATCGAGGATGGCAGGTCACTTGTGGACATGCGCTCTGTTAGCCGGGTGGGCATCAGCGACCTGGGCGTCAACGCAGAGCGAATCCGCGAATTCCTCGCGGCGCTTCAAGCCGCTGGCTGACGCCTGACGCCTAACCACGACAACGCCACCAGCGCCAGTGACATGGCACCGCATAGTCCTGCAATACCTGGCCACCCGGCCCAGGCATAGGCGACCGGAGCGCCCCAGCTCGCGATCCCCGCTCCGGCGAACATCATGATTATGTAGCCGGTCATGAGGCGGGTACGGATTTCCGGTGCGAGGGAAAGAAACGTCATCCGTCCGGCGACATCGATGGTGGGACCGACAATATTGGTGATGACCAGCGGCACGAGGAGGAGCCACAGGCTGCCGCCGGCTGGCCAGAATAAGAGCACCCCGATCGCCTGCACACCGCCCAGCACCACACGTGCCCGATAGGGTCCGACGCGATCTGCCCAGCTGCCCAGCCGCGGCGTGGCAAAAATGCTGACGACTGCGATAGCGGCGAGATAGCCGACCGTATCTGTCCCATATCCCATTTTAGGGCTGGTCAGATGGAAAGCGAGGCCAAGCCAGATCACCAGGAACATACCGAAATTGAGCGCCTGGATTGCGCCCGACAGCATAACCTGGCGATGCTGCGCGAGCAAGGTGATGGTAGAACCGACGAGCGCGAAATAGCTGGTCCTGGGGCGAATGTCCGTCGCGCGGGAACGGCCTTCCAGCACGAACGGCATGGCGAGCGTGCTGAGCCCCATCATCGTTGCCGCGATTGCATAGACCCAGCGCCAATCCGCCACCTCTGCAAGGATGCCGGCCCCTACACGAGCGACCAGAATCGCCACGATTATGCCCGCGGTGAGGAGGGCGGTGACCTTGCCCAGCCGTTCGGCGGGAACGCGTTTCGAGGCGTAGGCCGGCAGCAAGTATGGCACGATAGTTACAAAGCCGAGCATGGTCGACGCGGCGACGAACACCGCGAAGCTCTGTGCCAGCGTCATTACGACCAGCGTCACCGTCTGACAGGCGGCGAGGATTATGGAGAGCGTGCGATTGCTGATCCGATCACCCAGCGGCAGGAGAAGGAAAATGCCGAGCGCGAGGGCGACCTGGTTGAGCGCCGGAACCAGGCCGATCTGCGCCGGCGAGACCTCGAAGTGAGCCGCAACATCAGCGATGATCGGATGGATGTAATATGCATTGGCGACCGTGATGCCGGTCAGTACCGCCAGCCATAGCTGATCGGTGCGACCAAGGCCGGGGGGGGGCTCTTCTGCTTGGTTTTCGTCACTCACCTGCGGCGGCTATCAGCTATCGTCGCTGCGCCCAAGCGGAACCGGTTCCTTGAAGGTGTGAGTGACATAAGGGAACGGAATTTCGATTCCGGCATCGTCCAGCGCCCGCTTGATGGCACGAATTACGCGGTCCTGTGTTTCCCACATGTCGCGCGGTTTGGAGCCTGCCCACCAGCGAACCTTGAAATCCACCGAACTGGAATTGAATTCGACCGCGAAGACATCGATGCCCTTTTCTACATCGATCGCCTCGACGCCCTCTACTGCCGTGCGAATGACCTGGGCAGCATGGTCGAGATCGGTATCGTAGGACACGCCTGCGACGATCTCGTGGCGACGCTGCGTCTCATCGGTAAGGATCTGGACCGGGTTTTTGAACAGCATCGAATTGGGGACCAGCGTAACCTCGCCCGACAGCTTGCGAACATATGTTTCGCGCAAGGTGATATGCTCGACCTTGCCAGTAATTCCTTCGCATTCAATTACATCGCCGATGCGCATTTTCTCGCGCAGCATGATCAGGACGCCGGCGAGGAAATTTTCGAATATGTCTTGGAAGGCAAAGCCGATGGCCACGGCCCCGATGCCGAGGCCGGCGATCATGCTGGCCGGGGTCAGGCCCGGCATGACGACGGTCAGGGCCACCATCAGGCCGACGATCCAGATTACCAGCCGGACGACCGTGTCGACGAGGTTCTTGAGGCTCGGCCGGATTTCGGACTTTCCCGTGATCCGATCGGCAATCTTGACTGCGAAACGGGCCACGAACCAGGTCAGCAGGAGTATCAACAGCGCGATGACTATATTGGGGAGCGCCCGGACCAACCCTTCGCCCATACTGACCAGTTGGTCCTGCAAAGTTGCCAGGGCGTTGACCGTCTGGTCGTAGGATTCACCCGAAGAGGTGGTAGTCGCTGTAGTCATGGATGCCCCGCTGCCGTTTTGGTCCTAACGAGGCTAGACCTTGAGTGTTCCGACCGTCAGCCGCCACCATTGCCGGTTTGCAGGACATAGACCGGACCGACGTCAACCGCTTCGCCAACGCCTTCAATCAGCAAACCCACTGCGGCGGTGCCCTTTTCGAGCTTGCGCGGGGCCTTCGTCACAAAGCGGACCAACTGCCAATTGGCTCCCAGCGCGATGGCGGTGCTGGACAGTGGGGCTGTGTCTCCGGCGGCAGCAAGGCTGACACCCAGAACGGCCTTTCCGTCGGCGCGTGCGGAAGTGACGGTCTTGGCCGCCAGCGCGACCAGAAGCTCTTCGCCTTCGGCGAGTTCCGCGGGTATGTCGATCACCACCAATACCTGGCCGGGCCGATCAGAAGATGTTGCTAAGCGTGTCGCCTTGCCGAGCCAGATTCCAGCTTCGTCGCGCTCCTCGAATGCGCCGCCCTCCGCAGCAACGGACCAGTCGCGATCAGTCGGATCATTGATCAAGGTGCCGCCGTCGCGCAGCGGAGCCGGCAATTCCGAACCCCTTGGCGCGGAAGGAACTGTCTTGGCTGCGGCGGGGGCGGGCTTGGGCTCGCCGACAATCGATCTGGCACCGGTGACCACGATGGCCTGACCGATCTCAAGAATCTGCTTAGTCCGTCCGAACTGCATCGCAACGATGCCGGTCTTGTTCTGCAGAGCCTGTTCGGCCTTTGCCGTCACCTCGTACCAGTCCCAATCGGTGCCGATCTCAAGGGTTTCCTCGCCAAACCCAGGGTAGGGTGGTGAGTCCTTCTGGAACCGAACCCGAAGCACACCCTTGCCATTTTCGGTCGCCGCCTCGACCGTGCGGGCATAAAAGCCAATCGTAACCTGCTCGCCTCGCTTCACCGTCCGGATCAGCGGGATGTTCGCTCCTGCTGTGTAGATGAACTCGCTGGCCTTGTTGACGTGAAACCGTCGGGCGGCGCCACCGGGGATCGTTTCATCCAGAAAGCTTTCTGCGTGAAATTCGGGGCCATAACTGTCCCAGTCGATCCGAGACGGGTCGTTTACGAGAGTGCCCGGAAGCTGGGCGTCAAGCGCTTCCAGTTCGTCTGACAGAGACTGCGCTTGCGTCGGAGAACCCGGCATCCCGAGCGCGAGCGCGAGGCATAGTGTCACGGCGACAGTGTTTTTGGAAAACATGAGGTCTCTCCCGGAAGACTGACTTCTGGGAACGTTAACAACGAGGGTTGACGAAGGCAAGCAGCCCCGGTGGTGCCTGCCTCGCCAATTAATCGACCTTGTTTTCCTTGCGCGCAATCTCGTGCAGCCAGTCGGCGTGGCGAGGCGCCTTCTTGGTCTTGCTCCATTCGTCGAGCATGACCGGTGCGACGCGTTTCAATTCGGCATATTGCTCGTCGGTGCCGATATCGGCGGCCAGCTCTACCCGGTGACCGTTGGGGTCGAAGAAGTAGATGGACTTGAAAATGCCGTGATGGGTCGGGCCGAGTACGTCGATGCCCTGTGCCTCGACATGCTCCTTCGCAGCCAACAGTTCCTCTTCCGATCCGACCCGGAAGGCGAGGTGCTGGACCCATTGCGGGGTATTTTCGTCACGTCCCATGTCCGGCTGATTGGGCAGCTCGAAAAATGCCAGGATGTTGCCGTTCCCGGCATCTAGGAAGACGTGCATGTAGGGATCGTAGTCGCCGGTCGAGGGCACGTGGTCCTCGGCAAAGGCGGTGGTGTAATCCATCCCCAGCACGCGGCCGTACCATTCGACCGTTTCCTTGGCATCCTTGCAGCGATAGGCGGCGTGGTGGACACCGCCCAGCTTGACGGGATGGTTGGTCTGATCGCTCACTCGGCCGGCTCCTTCTGGTCGACGTCGAGCACTCCGCGCTTGATCTGGTCTCGCTCGATGCTTTCGAACAGCGCCTTGAAATTGCCTTCGCCAAAGCCATCATCGCCCTTGCGCTGGATGAACTCGAAGAACACCGGGCCGACCTGTGCCTCGGCGAAGATTTGGAGGAGCAAGCGAGGCTGGCCACCCTCGGTGGTGCCGTCCAGCAGGATGCCGCGCATCTTCAGCTTGTCGACGGGCTCGCCATGCCCCGGCAGCCGCTCGTCGAGCATATCGTAATAGGTTTCAGGCGGCGCGGTCATGAAGGGGACACCGTAGTCCTTGAGCCGATCCCAGCAGCCAAGCAGGTCGTCGCAGATCAGCGCGATATGCTGGATGCCTTCGCCGTTGAATTCGCGCAGGAACTCCTCGATCTGGCCCTTGCCGCCTTCGCCTTCCTCGTTCAGCGGGATCTTGATCTTGCCGTCGGGCGCGGTGAGCGCTTTCGAAGTCAGGCCGGTATATTCGCCCTTGATGTCGAAGAAGCGAATTTCCCTGAAATTGAACAGGGTCTCGTAATAATCCGCCCAGTATTTCATGCGACCGCCATAGACGTTGTGCGTCAGGTGATCGATCAGCTTGAACCCGGCGCCTTCGGGGTATTTTTCGACGCCCGGCAGATACTCGAAATCGATGTCATAGATCGACAGACCTTCGCCGTTCTCGTCCGGATACCGATCGACCAGGTAAAGGATCGCGCCGCCTATGCCGCGGATCGCGGGGATGGAAAGTTCCATCGGGCCGGTTTCGACCTGGACCGGCTCTGCGCCGGCATCCATGAGGTGCTCCCAGGCTTCGGCCGCATTGCGGACACGGAATGCCATACCGCAAGCCGAAGGACCGTGTTCGCGGGCGAAATACCACGCCGCGCTATGCGGTTCGTAGTTGGCAAGCAGGTTGATCCCGCCCTGGCGCCACAGGTCCACGTCCTTCGAACGATGAGAAGCGACATGGGTGAAGCCCATCGCTTCGAACACCGGTTCGAGCTGACCTTTTTCAGGCGCGCAGAATTCCACAAATTCAAAGCCGTCAAGTCCTGCGGGATTTTCGAAAAGGTCTGCCATGGGTACTCCTGTCTGCATCAACTGGTTTCAAAAGAAACTATATCGCAAGTTGCGCCAGATTTCAAGTATGCGCCCGTTGTCGTCAGAGTGCACGAAGCATCAGCATTCACTGGCGAATCATGCAGGAATGGTGCACGGTTCGACTCGCGCCGGACTCGGCTCGTCGCAATTTTTGAAAGATGGCTTGATGCTGCGAATCAAAACTGATTCTGTCATCTGGATGACGCGAGAGGGACACCGCATAACCTTGCCAAGAGAGCAATTGACCCACGGGCTGGCGCTCGGCGCGTTGTTGCTCATGGCGGGATTGGCTCTTTTTGGACCTAGCGGCCTGCTGGCATGGGGTGAAAACCTCCAGTTGCTCGAGGAGCGAAAGACGCAAATTGCGATGCTGGCCGACGAACGCGATGAACTGCGCAAGAATGTCGATGCCCTGCATCCGGAGCGGGCCGATCCGGACAAGGTCGGCGAACTGCTCAAGAAAAATCTAAACGTCGTCCGGCCCGACGAGGTCGTGCTTGATCTTGCGCCGTCCGGCAAACCGGCTCACTAAATTCTCCCGCGCATAGGTATTTCCGTAGCGTCGAGCATGCGCAGGCGTTGCGCAGGCCGCGCGCTTGGCTCTATAGGCGCGCCAAGGCATCCACCCTGTCAGGTTGCCGCAAGATATTCGGAAAGGTTGCCCCTTGGCCAAAGCGAGTTCGCGCAAGACCCCCGCAAAGAAGAAAGCTTCTCCGGCACAGCATGACGATGATTTCGTCCTGCACAGCCTGCAGGACAAATTCGAGAAGGCCAAGCGCTACAAGGCAAGCGAAAAGGAGATGCTCGATTTTTACGAGCAGATGCTCCTGATCCGCCGGTTCGAAGAGCGTGCCGGCCAGCTTTATGGTCTCGGCCTGATCGGTGGCTTCTGCCACCTCTACATCGGCCAGGAAGCGGTTGCGATCGGTCTCCAGTCGGCGCTCGACGGTGACAAGGACAGCGTGATCACCGGTTATCGCGATCACGGCCACATGCTGGCTTACGGGATCGATCCCAAGGTGATCATGGCGGAACTGACGGGCCGCGAAGCCGGCATCTCCAAGGGCAAGGGCGGCTCGATGCACATGTTCAGCACCGAGCATAAATTCTATGGCGGCCATGGCATCGTTGGTGCGCAGGTGGCACTCGGCGGCGGGCTCGCATTCGCGCATAAATATCGTGACGACGGCGGATTGTGCCTGGCCTATTTCGGCGATGGCGCGGCCAACCAGGGCCAGGTCTACGAGACATTCAACATGGCGGCGCTTTGGAACCTGCCGATCGTGTTCGTTGTGGAGGACAACCAGTACGCCATGGGCACGGCGAGCAAGCGCAGCTCGGCCGAAACGCGGTTCTATCGCCGTGGCACCGCATTCCGCATCCCCGGCATGGAAGTGAACGGCATGGACGTGCTCGAAGTGCGCGCCGCCGCCGAGGTCGCCTTCAAGCATGTTCGCGAAGGCAACGGGCCGGTCCTGATGGAGTGCAACACCTATCGCTATCGCGGACACTCCATGTCCGACCCGGCGAAATACCGTACCCGCGAAGAAGTTCAGGACCAGCGTGACCACCATGACCCGATCGAAGGTCTCAAGAAGAAGCTGGTCGAATATGGCCAGAGCGAGGACGATCTGAAAGCCATCGACAAGCGCATCCGGGCACAGGTTGCCGAGAGCGCCGACTTTGCTGAAAATTCACCTGAACCCGGCCCCGACGAACTCTACACCGATGTCCTGGTGGGGGAGTATTGAGCCATGGCTATTGAACTCAAGATGCCCGCGCTCAGCCCGACCATGGAAGAGGGAACGCTCGCCAAGTGGCTGAAGAATGAGGGCGACACAATCGTGGCCGGTGACATCATCGCCGAGATCGAAACCGACAAGGCGACAATGGAATTCGAGGCAGTCGACGAAGGGACGCTCGGCAAGATTATGATCGATGAAGGCACCGAGAACGTAAAAGTCGGTACTGTCATCGCCATGCTGATCGGCGAAGGCGAGGACGCGTCCGACATTGAAGCCCCGGCCGCAGAAGTGAAACCGGTCGACGATGTGCCAGGGGAGGGCAAGGACGAAGGCCAGGACGAACCAGGTGGCGTGAGTGCTCCTGATAAACCCGCGCGCAAGCCGCAATCCGATCCCGCCATTCCCGATGGTACCAACATGGCCATTGTCAGCGTTCGCGAAGCGCTGCGCGATGCCATGGCCGAGGAAATGCGCCGGGACGAAACCGTCTTCGTCATGGGTGAGGAAGTCGCCGAGTACCAGGGGGCCTACAAGGTTACGCAGGGGCTGCTCGACGAATTCGGGCCCAAGCGAGTAATCGACACCCCGATCACCGAGTACGGCTTTGCCGGCATCGGTGCAGGCGCCGCGATGGGCGGCCTGCGCCCGATCGTCGAATTCATGACCTTCAACTTCGCCATGCAGGCGATCGACCACATCATCAATTCGGCTGCCAAGACCAATTACATGTCAGGCGGCCAGATGCGCTGTCCGGTGGTGTTCCGCGGACCCAACGGCGCGGCCAGCCGGGTCGGCGCCCAGCACAGCCAGAACTTTGGCCCGTGGTACGCCAGCGTCCCCGGCCTGATCGTGATTGCGCCTTACGACAGTTCCGACGCCAAGGGCCTGCTCAAGGCGGCAATCCGCAGCGATGACCCGGTTGTCTTCCTCGAAAACGAGCTGGTCTATGGTCGCAGCTTTGAACTGCCCGAGCTTGATGACCATGTCTTGCCGATCGGCAAGGCGCGGATCATGCGCGAAGGCAGCGATGTAACCATCGTCAGCTATTCGATTGCGGTCGGATGGTCGCTGGAAGCAGCGGACAAGCTGGCCGAAGAAGGCATCGACGCCGAAGTTATAGACTTGCGTACGTTGCGTCCGCTCGACAAGCAGACCGTGCTCGAAAGCCTGGCCAAGACCAACCGGTTGATCGTGGCCGAAGAGGGCTGGCCTACATGTTCGATCGCTTCGGAGATCTCAGCCATCTGCATGGAGGAAGGCTTCGACCATCTCGATGCGCCCATCCTGCGGGTGACCGACGAGGACGTGCCGCTGCCTTATGCCGCCAATCTGGAAAAGTTGGCGCTGATCGATGTCGCCCGTATCGTCGCGGCTGCGAAGAAGGTTTGCTACGTCGACTAGGGCCGGCGTCCGGCCAGCAGTCGCACGTCAGATTTCCTGCCAGTCCCAGCCGCCGTTGTCGAACCGGGGCGCAGTGGTGGAGCGATACTTGTCGAACTTGTCGCAGGTTTCGGCCGCGACAGGGTTCGACGGGTCTTTCTGATAGATTTTCGTCAGGTCGCGCTTGCCGCGCACGTTGAACGAGGATTCGACCCGGATGATCCGGTTTCTGATGACCGCGTCGGTGATGATTGGCTGGTACTCGTATTCGATTTCAACAAACATGACTGCATCGCCTGAAATGGCCATGACCTCGTCGCCCGTGGGTCCCATGCCCTTGAACGAGGGATCGCCTTTACCCTTTCCTGCATCGCCATAGGTAGAGCTGGCCTTGCGGAGACCCTTGCACCTTTGCCAATGGATGTATTGTTGGAGTTCATCGGGATCGTCTGGGTCGACTTCCTGGCTGCTCAAGACGACGCGTCCGTGCTCGAACAGGTCAAGCGAAGTCCCGAATTGCAGGTCGACGCCAACGAACAGGTCGATGATCTCATCCTCGTGGATCTTGCGGCTGTCGAGGGAGGAGGATTCCCCGATCCGTGTGGCATTGTCGGCCACCTGCATCGCGGCCTGGCTTACCTTCATGTGGGTGATGGCCAGGTTTGCCGATTCCAGCCCGTAAAGGCCCACCGTGAGAATGATCGGGGTCATCAATGCGAGTTCGGTGAGCGCAACACCGCTGGTGTCGCGGGCAAGCTTGGAAATCGCTTTCCGCATGAAAGAGCTTTTGACTAGCCGCACAAGATGATTCCCATCAGGCAAGGGCCGGAGGGTCCCTCCGGCGGAGGCGGGGGAGGGGGCGGCGGCGCGCTGCAAGTCGTGCCGATGCTGAAATTGCTGGAGCAGCTGTTGCCGTAATCCTCGAAGCCGGTGCACCGTTCGATCGGAGGGCTGCGATCATTCTGGCCATAGGGCTGATTGCGGAGAACGGTTACGCCCTCAATCTTGTTAGTCTTGGTCCAGCCCATCATGCTCGGCATGGGGAACAGTCGATCATATTCGATCGTGGCACGGAAAACGACCGCATCACGGGCGTTCCCGATCCCATCATCACCATTGTAATAATCGTGGACGCCATTTTCATTGGCATCTTCGTAGGGCTCGTCCTTGCTGCATTTTCCGTCTTCGTTGACATCGGTGTAGCGTTCCAGCTCGCCGATTTCGGTGTAGCTGCCGAAGTTGTGCCAAGTGAGCGTGACGGTCGAACCTGGCGAGATTCTCTCGACGCGATCCTCAAGCAGGTCGCGCATCTCGGTTCTCGTGGCTCCTTCCAGGGTAGAGTCGCGCCCGGCATCCTGCATCACGCCGCTGACCACGGTCTGGACATACATCCCGTGACCGAGTTCATAGAGGCCCATGAGCATGAACAGCACGGTTGGCGCGGCGAGTGCGAATTCGACTATGGTCGCGCCTTTTCGGTCGCGGGCAAGGGAAAGCAGCCAACCGCGCATCATTCCGTGATCCTCAAGTCACCGAGAGAATCCGCGATGTCTGTGAAAGCTGCATTCAACTGCGTGGAATCGCTCGCTTCGAAATAGCGTCCGTCGCCTGCGCATTCCTTCATCACCGGATTCAGCGTGGTGCCGAAGGCGATGACGAATACGCTGATGTTCATGTTCCGCGCCTGTCGACAGGCGATCAGATAGCGATCTTCAACCACCTCGGTGAGGCTCTTGGTGTCACCCGGCTTCCAGCGCCGCTGGTCAAGCGCATCGACGCCATAGGAGCCGTAGGCGATGTCATAGGGTTCGGTCTGACCGTCGGTCAGGAAGATGATCGCCCGGACAGTGTTGGAGCTGCCGAGGTTGGCATTCTCGGTGGCGAACAAGCCGTCGGGCGAGATCAGGCGAGCCGCCCAGATCATTCCGATATCGTGGTAGGTCGCGCCGAAGGGTTGGAGCGTGTCGAGATAGGTATTGAGCGCAGTCGCGTTCATTTCCGCCAATTTCGCCGCTTTTGGCGGGCAAACGGAGAACCACCAGGTGCCGGTCTGCACGAAGTTTTCGGTTGATGTAACTTCGGCCTTCGTGACCGAACCAGTGCCGTTTGAGCGGATCGAGCGGACATAGATAATGTCCTCGTAGCGTGGACGCCACTTGGTTTCGTTCCTGGACGGGTCGGGCACAAGGTTGATATCGAGATCGAGTGCTTTGGTGAGATCGACCGTGTCGGGGTCACCGATATTGTAGGTCGACCGCTCCTCTATGCAGGTTCCGACTTCGCTGCGCCAATTGGAAACGTCGCGCTTGATCGGCTTGTAATTGAACTGGAGCGTGGTGCTGTAATAGGGCTCGGTGATCTTCTGATAGGTCGACTTGTAGGCGGTGTAGGTGCGCCTCTCGATCAGGCAGGTCGTCCCTGATCTTGTGGTCCGGTAGTCCATGCCGTTTTGCAGCCGGTCATAATCGATCACAGTCCGGGTGCCGTCGGGATCGGTTACCGTCTGGGTGCTGGTGCCGGTCTGGGTGTCGTTTGTCACCAGCGTACCGGGCGGGGTCGCACCGTCACAGGTATAGGTGGTGGTGGTGGTCGTGGTCGGATTACTGCCGTTGTCCCCGCTACCGCCGCCTGTTGTGGTCGTTGTCGTGCGTGCTGTGGCTGGATAGGACGACAGCGTCTGCCAATCGGTCAACGTGCCCGAAACATGCTTCCAGTTAGCGGTATAGGTACGTGTCTTCACTTCCCTGTTGGTCTTGTCGAGCTCGCGTGACTGGTAAGACCAGTCGGTGACCATCCAATCGTCGCGCAGGAGATGGCCGACATTCACGTTGCTGGCATAGGGAACGAAGCCGTAACGTGTGCGCGTCCCGGCGCCCTTGGACCCTTCCACCTTGGCGTGGAAATTGCGGATCACCTGCTTGAGCGATTCAATGCGCGTCTGGCTATCGCCCGAATTGGTCAGCCGCATCGACCCAGTCACATCGAGCGCCATCATGATATCGACGTTGGGAATGCTGAGTTCGGCCTTGCAGGTCACTTCGATCGGAATGTCTTCAGCGCCGAACATCTGCATGACCACGGCTGGCACCTGGACGGCAGCCTCGCCGGACACCGCGAAATCTTTCTCGAGAAACATGGCGAAAGAACGACCCGTGGTCGCATATTCGCCGTCTTTGTAATTAATGTTGAAGAAGCGTGTGCCGATATCGGAGACCTTGGCCGGTATCTTGTCGTCCACGGACACACTGGAGCCCAAGTATTTGCGCGCCGCCAAGACGCCAGCGTCGCAGGCCTGTTGCAATCGCGAGCTGGCGAGGTAGGCGCGCGACATATCGACTGCACCGCCCACCATGGCAATCAGGGGAATGATCCCGGCCGCCATCAGCGCCAGCGTATTGCCGGCGCGGTCCCGCCCGAGCCGGGTGAGAAAGCCGCGCGGCCGATCAGTCGTAGGAGGCGAAAGGGATTTCATCACACTCTCGCGTCTAGTCGCAAGGCGTAAGGACATCCTGAATGGCGATGGTTAATTTGTTTGGATTTGCAGGCGCTCGGCGGCCCGCGGATCAGTCTATGACGAAGATCGGACGAGCGTGCGTCATCGTGGGGCTGGCCCAGCCCATGAAGGGCAAGACGGTTGGCACGGTATAGGCCAACGAGAGGCTGATCTCACGCGCACCGCTGACGCGTTGCGTTCCGGCATCCTGGATCGTCACTTGCAAGGCACCGCGGTCCAGGTTGAATGGTGAGCTAGTGGCAATGGCGATCGCTTCGGTTCGGATCACGGTATTGTCTGGAGTGTTATCGCGCTGGTATTCCACCGCTGCAAAACGCGCGGTTTCCGCCGAGACGCTGCGCATGGCGTTGAGCGCCTGCATCCCGATTCCGATCTGCAAAATGCCCAGCATAAGCGCGATGACGGCCGGGCCGAGAATGGCGAACTCGATCGCGACCGAGCCATCGCGGTTGCGGACAAGGCGCGAGATAAGGTCGGTCATAGCGATCATGATACCTGCACCGTTTTCGTTATGCTCAGCTGTACTGGCGAACCGATCCCGAACTCGGTCCAGGTCGGCGTGTAAGTATCGTTGATGACGATCTCGAGGAAAGTCGAGATCACTGCCGACGAGCCGCACGTTGTCTCGTCATCGGTCAGATCCTCGTCGTTGTCGCAGCGATACTTCTCCGCCAGCGTCACCTTGTTGTCTGCCAGCCCGGTGGATGTTTCGATAATATCCTCGATCGTATCGATATCACCCTGGTCATCGGGCGGGCTGGAAATGGCAATCGCGCTGGCTTCGGCAACCGCGGTTCGCAACTCGGTATTGCGAGCGACGATCTGGCTCGCCTCGAACCCACCAAGGCACATGATCACGAGGATCGGCGCGATCAGAGCGGTCTCGACGATCATCGCCCCGTCGCGGGCGCGCCAGAGGCGCTGCAAGGCGGTACCACTGTGCATCAGGCGACCAACCTGACCTGCGATTCGCGGGTCGAAATGTTGCTCGTCGGGGTGACGTTAACCGGACACAATGTCGTCAAATTGGCGGTACCCGTGATTTTCAGGGTTTTCGCCGCCAGTTCGAGGCACGTGCTCGAACCACGCATCGATCCCGAAATCGAGAGCTCGCTGTTGGGAGTATAGACGACACCGTTCATCACCGTATTGGTATTGCCGTTCAGCTTGTTGCCGGTGGCCGACGTCGAATTCGCATCCTCGAAGATCAGCATCCCGATCATCCGTTCGGCCTGGTCAGCAGCCACGCCGACAGCTGTCAGCTGGGCCACGGTGGTCATGGCCGTCAGGTTGATCCTGCCCCCGGTGATATCGATGCTCGCACCGTTTTTCAGGACGAACATCACGCCCGAACCTGTCAGCGAAGCGCCCGTCGCTGATAGCTTGAGGCTCCCCCCGTCAATCACATAGACCCCCGGGTCGAGGGACGTCGGACAAGCAATCACAAAGCTTGTGTAAGTGCCGGGCCGCATATTGGTGTTGCCGGCACTGTTATTGACCTTGTTGGCATAGCTTTTCGCGGTCTCACGGGTTTCTTTTTCCCACACCTTGCTGTTGCCGCGCCCACCGACCTGCGTGGAGCTTGTCGTTGTGGCGATCGAATTGGTCGGCTCGGTTGCGAACTGGACCCCGGTTTCGGTTGTGCTTGAAGTCGAACCCTGGCGAGGATTGGAATAGGTGATGGGTGTTGAACTGCCAGGGTTCGGCCCCTGCGAATAGCTGTAGGAGGTGGTGATCCGGATTGTTTCGTCTGCGGTCCAGTTCTGCGAGGCCGTTGCGCAGCTGAGCGAACGGGGCGTTGGATTGTCGGGCGCGGTCAGTCCTTCGTGCGGATCCGCGAGATCACCCATCCCCTCGACCACAACATCGCCACTCGAATGACCGTGGGCATCATCGACGCCGCCGCTGGTAATCGCGAATTCGAGGTCATAATTGCCCGCGCCGCCGTCGAAAGAAATGGCATCGCTCGCATCCGACAGCGCGCCCACACCACATTGTGCGGTCACGTTCGGACCGCCAGTGAACCATACAGCCTTGCCCGCAGAACTATCGAGAGCGAGGAGGCACGGCCTCCAACTTTCGGCTGGCTCGTGAATGGCAACCGCGGTCGCGCGGACGGTGGTGGCGCGGCCCAGGATATAGGCGCTAAACGCCAGTTCGCCGGTCGCACTTGCAGTAACCTGCACGGAGTTGTCGGTTCCGCCGTCGTAATCTTCGAGCGTGACCGTGGCACCGCTGTCAAAGGAATCTACCAGTTCGATATTGGACTGATACTCACGGTCGGCGCGATCGATGTAGCCTGATCCGCCAGGATCTTCCGCCTTCGCCCAAGCGCCTGCAATCGCGGCCTGGTCGACCGCGTGCTGCAATTCGCGCTTCCACAAATACCACTGTGCCGTATCGACTGCATAACCTGTACCGCCGACAAGGACGGGCATACCAAGCGCCACCAGCAAAGCAGCGTTGCCACTCTGCGAGCGGCCGAGCTTTTTGAAGAATGTGCGGATACCCATGGGGTCAAACCTTCTCAAATTGGAACAAGTCACACCTTGCACTTAGCGACACTGAGTAAGCGAGTTACGTAAGCAGACGGTTAAGATCGGCTTAGGAAAGGCACTTCGGACCCGTGCGAAGCTTGACTCGGCTTCCCCCGGCATCGGAAAGGTGCGGGCGTGGAAACCCTCGATCTTGCTTTGTTGCCTCCTCCGTTGCGCCTGGCTCTCGGCTATGCGGTGCCGGACTCGCGCCGGGCCATCGCCGCCGTGTTTGCGCTCGATTCCCGGCTCGCGCGGGCCGGGGCCGAAGCGAGCGAACCGATCATTGCGCAAATGAAGCTGGCGTGGTGGCGAGACCAGTTTGCCAAGCCACCTGCCGACTGGCCTCGTGGCGAGCCCCTCCTTGCAGAAATTTCTGCATTGGGACTCAAATCCGAACGTTTAATCGGGCTCGTCGATGGCTGGGAGGCGCTGATTACCGCTGAAAACCTCGACCCGCCCGCCTTGCAGGCCTTTGCCGCTGGCCGGGCGGCCTCATGGCTCGCCGTGGCGGAAGCGCTGGGCGAGGGCAACCATGCCGAGGCGGTGCTTGTGGCCAGTCGCCTCTGGGCCTTGGGAGAAATGGGAAGCCATCTCGAACCCGGTGGGCGCAACCTTGTCCGGTCGATGGAGTCCGACAACCTGCCAAGAGTACCACGGCTTCCGCGCAGCCTGCGTCCATTGCAGGTCCTCTCCGCGCTCGGCAGACGCGCAACAGCGCGAGGGCGTCCGTTACTCGACGGTGCTGCCGCACTTGCCCTTGCGCTTAGGGTTGGAATTTCAGGACGATAGGATAGGGTAACCGGCAGGGACGGCGCCTGGATAAGGGACGCACGATGAATCGCATGGTTCTCGGCGCGGTTGTCGCGCTGTTTCTCGCTGGTATCGGGGTTTTCTGGTGGCAAGGTCGGGCGGAAGTCGAAAAAGGTGCACCGCCCCCGCTTCCCGAACCGGTAGCAACCCCTGAGGCTGAGGAATTGCCCGAAGCCGATATCGAGGGGCTGGAAGGTCCGGCGCCGCCCGAAGCAAGCGAGCTGACCCGCGAACAGCGTCGGTTCTTCCGCTATGATCGCAACCGCGACCTGAAGATTACGCGCCGGGAAATGCTGTCCAGCCGCACTGATGCTTTTCGCAAGCTCGACACGGATGGCAACAACCTGCTGACCTTTGAGGAATGGGCCGTCACCACTGCGAACCGTTTCGATGGGGCCGATGCCGACGGCGACCGCGAGCTGACCCAGGCCGAATTTGCGACCACAGCACCCAAGCGGAGCCCCAAGAAACGCTGCAACTGCTAGGCAGGTACGCGTTCGAGCCCGGCGATCCAGGTACCAAGGTCTTCTTTCGCGCGCGAGGTATAGGCTTCCTTGCGCTGCTTCTTCTTGACCTCGTGCAGAGGCGGAAACAGTCCGAAGTTGATGTTCATCGGCTGGTATGTCTCGGCCTCGGCGTCACCCGTGATATGCGCCAGAAGCGCGCCCAACGCGGTGGTGCGCGGTGGTTCCCGCCAAGGGTCGCCCGCCAGTTCGGCCGCCGCCATCATCCCAGCCATGAGACCGACAGCAGAGCTTTCGACATAGCCTTCGCAACCGGTCACCTGGCCCGCAAACCGGATGTGCTCGCCTCCCTTCAATCGCAGCTGGCGATCAAGCACCATGGGAGAATTGAGGAATGTGTTCCGGTGCAATCCGCCAAGCCGCGCAAACTCTGCGTTCTCGAGCCCGGGAATGGTGCGAAACAGCTCGATTTGCGCGCCGTATTTGAGCTTTGTCTGGAATCCGACCATGTTCCACAGCGTGCCCAGCTTGTTGTCCTGCCTTAGCTGGACGACCGCATGGGGCCAACGACCCTGGGGAAATTCGGGCGTAGTATCGCGCGGATTATCAAGGCCGACGGGCTTCATGGGCCCGAACCGCAGGGTATCGACCCCGCGGGCGGCCATAACCTCGATCGGCATGCAGCCGTCGAAATAGGGGGTATCCTTCTCCCACTCGCGAAACTCGGTCTTCTCGCCGTCGAGCAGACCCTGGTGGAAGGCGAGATACTGCTCCTTGGTCATCGGGCAGTTGATATAGTCGCCGTCCTCGTTCGAGGCTTCGTTGCGCTTGTTCCAGCGCGACTGGATCCAGCAGATGTCCATGTCGATACTGTCGTGGTGGACAATCGGAGCGATGGCATCGAAGAATGCCAACCGTTCCTGCCCGGTCGCGGCAACGATGCTGTCGGCCAGTGCCTGCGCTGTGAGCGGGCCGGTGGCGACGATGGTGAGGCCGGTCTCGGGGAGAGCATCAACGCGTTCACGTACGATGGTGATGTTCGGATGCTCACCCAGCGTGCGCTCAATCTCGGCAGAGAAGACGTCGCGGTCGACCGCCATGGCGCTACCCGCGGGGACGCGGGCCTTCTCGCCTGCGCGCATTACAAGGCTGTCGAGCGCGCGCATTTCGTGATGCAACAGCCCGACCGCATTCTTGGTGTCATCGTCCGAGCGGAAGCTGTTCGAGCAAACCAGTTCGGCGAGCCCGTCAGTCTGGTGAGCCGGTGTCGTCTCGCCCGAACCGCGCATTTCCGACAGGCGCACGCGCACGCCGCGCTGCGCGAGCTGCCAAGCGGCTTCGCTGCCAGCGAGGCCGCCGCCGATAATGTGGACTTCATGGGTCATGGTTGGCGCAGTTAGGCTTGCCGCCCGGGTCCATCAAGCCCTAGCAGGGGGAGAGAAGGGCAGGGACGGGTACGCACATGTCAAAACACGCATTGATTGATCATCGCCCGTGGCTGTTGGCGAGCCTGGCAGCCGCGATCGCCTTTTACCTGCTGCGCGACAATCCCATTGGCGGGTTGTGGCTCATCATGCTCAAGGCCAGCGGCGTTGGCTTGCTGGCCGCCTATGCCTGGCGTCGTGGGGTAGGCGAGGATGGCCTCCTGCTGACCATATACCTGGCTCTGGGTGCGTTGGGGGATGCGCTGATCGAGATCGACCTTACCTATGGCGGCGCGGCCTTTTTCGCAGGACACATCGCTGCGATCGCACTTTTCCTGCGTCACCCGCGCGAAAACCCCACGGGCAGCCAGAAGGGAGCCGGGATTACGCTGTTGCTGTTTACGCCGCTCCTGTGCTGGCTGCTGTCGGGCAGTTTGCAGGTGGCGCTCTATGGCCTCGCACTGGGAGGGATGGCGGCGGCGGCGTGGTTGAGCAGCTTCTCGCGCTATCGCGTGGGAGTCGGGGCAGTGCTGTTCGTAGTTTCCGATCTGCTCATCTTCAGCGAGATCGGTCCGATCGATCTCGGACCGGCGCCCGAGCTGCTGATTTGGCCGCTCTACTATCTCGGCCAGTTCCTGATCGCGATCGGGGTGGTTCAAGCCCTGCTGGCAAAGCAGCTTTCTACGGCGTGGCAGCGATAGTCGTGCGGTGCAATTCGCGCCGGTGGCCTTCGTAGCCGCCGGTTGCCTTGTGCAGGACGGCGCGATTATCCCACATCACCAGCATATCCGGTTCCCAGCGGTGGCAGTATACGAATTCATCGCGGGTCTGCCATTGTGCAAGGTCTGACAGCAGGGCGAGTGCCTCTGACTGGTCCATCCCTTCGATGCCGATGATGTAGCCCAGCGTGGAATACAAAGCTTCCTCGCCGGTTTCGGGGTGAGGCCGAACCAGCGGATGGGTTTGTGTGCGATTGGCACTTTCGTCTGGGCGGATATCCATCGATCGTCCAGCGGCAACGTCCTTCTCTCCGTAAGTGCCGTCCGGTGCATAGGCGAGTTTGGCGCTGTGGATAGCGGTCAGCGAGCGCAAATAATCCTTTCGCTCGTCCGGCAATGCCGCAAACGCGCGCACCTGGTCAGCGAACAGCGTGTCTCCTCCCATGGGTGGAATGTCGACCGCCAACAAACAGGTTCCGGCAGGAGGGCTAGGCAGGAAGGTCCAGTCGCTATGCCAATTTTCAGCGAACAGTGGTGCCTTCTCGTCAGCTTCGCGACGGATTGCCGCGATGTGGCTGCGGCCCTCAATCGGCGCGAAGAACGGATCTTCGCCGAACCCGCCCATGGCGATGGTGAACCGCTCCAGCGCATCATCATCCATCCTCTGGTCCGCAAAGGCGAGAACGCGATGTTCGAGCCAGGATGCGCGAACATCGGCGATGGTGTTGTCATCAAAACCAGCGGCCAGGTCGAGGCCACGGATCGTGGCACCACAAGCCTGGCCGCTGGGTTCGACGGTGAAAGTCATTCAGGCGGTTCCTCGCCCTCATTGCTGTCGCGGTCCATGGTGGTTCCGGGCGCGGTTTCAGACGAATTTCGGCCGACCATCTCTTCCACGATTGCCTCTTCGGCTTCGTTCTCGGGCTCCGTCGTCTCGTCGATCAATGCCGCGCCGACGATTTGTTCTCCCTTCGCCACGTTGAAGATCCGAACGCCAGAGGACGTCCGACCCGAGATGGAATAGCCTTCGTGGTTCTCGAACCCGCCTTCGATCATGTGGCGGAATTCGATCGGCAGCCGGATCAGCTTGGCCTGGTCGGTCACCAGCATCAATTGCGAGCCATGTTTGACCGGGAAGCTGGCCACGACAGGGCCATTGCGATCAGGGTTGCTTTCGGGCGTGCCGATATTCGCCAGCCCCTGACCACCGCGACCGATTGTGCGATATTCATAGGCCGAAGAGATCTTGCCATAGCCGTTGGCAGAGAGTGTCAGGATAAACTCCTCGTTCTCCTCCATCGCTGCGAGCTTGTCAGTTTCCAGAGTCGGTGCTGTTTCGTTATTCTTCCAGACCGCCGAGCGCAGGTAAGCTTCGCGCGTTTCCATGTCCTCTTCGAGCCGGTCGAGTACAGCCATCGAGACAACCTTGGCGTCGTTCTTGAGCGTCATGCCACGAACGCCAATGCCGGTTCGGCTCTTGGTTTCGCGCGCATCGGTGGCGGCGAAGCGGATCGCCTTGCCAGCGTCGGAAGCGAGGAATATCTCCTGGCCTTCGCTGAGCAATTCCACACCTATCAGCCGGTCTCCGCTGCCATCAACGAAGCCCATGGCGTATTTGCCGTTGGTGGGCACATTGGTGAAGGCATCCATCGAATTGCGGCGGACCATGCCCTGTTCGGTCGCGAAGACGATATTGAGCGCGCCCCATTCTTCCTCGTCTTCGGGGAGCGGCAGGACGTTGGTCACCCGCTCGTCCTCGCCTAGAGGAAGCAGATTGACCATCGGCCGACCCTTGGTCTGTGGACCGCCTTCAGGCAGTTTCCAGACCTTGAGGCGATAGACCCGGCCGAGATTGGTGAAGAACAATACCGGGTTATGGGTGCTGGTGACGAACAGTTCGACGACAGCGTCCTCGTCCTTGGTTGCCATGCCGCTACGACCCTTGCCGCCGCGGCCTTGGGCGCGGAAGGTGGCGAGCGGAGTTCGCTTGATGTAGCCGCCATGGGTCACGGTCACGACCATGTCTTCGCGCTCAATCAGGTCCTCGTCCTCGAGCCCGTCCCACGCCGGGGCGATTTCCGAAACTCGCGGAGTGGCGTACTGCTCGCGGATTTCGACAAGCTCGTCGCGCAACACGCCATAGAGTTTCAGGCGGTCGCCCAGGATCGAGAGATATTCCTCGATTTCGTCGGCGAGTTCCTTGAGTTCGTCACCGATTTCGTCACGGCCCAACGCGGTCAGGCGATGCAGGCGCAGGTCGAGGATAGCCTTCACCTGCCGTTCGCTCAGGCTATAGGTTCCGCCTTCCTGGTCGGCGGTTGGTTCAATCGCTTCGATCAGCTTGATATACTGGGCGATGTCACCAATCGGCCACTTCCTCGAAAGCAGCTTTTCACGCGCGATCTGCGGATTGGACGATCCGCGGATCATGGTCACGACCTCGTCCATATTGGTCACCGCGATGACCAACCCGAGCAAGATGTGCGCGCGTTCGCGGGCCTTGTTCAGTTCGAACTTGGTGCGGCGGGTAATGACCTCCTCGCGGAAGGTGATGAAAGCGCGAATGATATCGCGCAGGGTCAGCACCTCTGGACGGCCACCCACGATGGCCAGCATGTTGGCCGGGAAGCTCGCCTGCGCCGGGGTGTAGCGCCAAACCTGGTTGAGCACGACCTCGGGCGAGGCATCGCGTTTCAGGTCGATCACGACCCGCACGCCTTCGCGCGAGCTTTCGTCGCGAATGTCGGAAATGCCCTCGATCCGCTTTTCCTTGGCGGCGTCAGCGATTTTCTCGACAAGACCCGACTTGCCGACCTGGTATGGGATGGAGGTAAAGACGATCGACTTGCGCCCTTCGCCCCTGCCGCTGCCTTTTTCCTCGATCTCGTGCCGTGCGCGCATCAGGACCGATCCACGGCCGGTGGTGTAGGCAGATCGTGCGCCGGACTGACCGAGGATCAGTGGCGCGGTGGGGAAATCGGGACCAGGGACATACTCCATCAGTTGTTCGCTAGTGATGGCCGGGTTCTCGATGAAGGCGAGGCAACCGTCGATCACTTCGCCAAGATTGTGCGGTGGGACATTGGTCGCCATGCCGACGGCGATACCGCCGGCGCCATTGACCAGCAGGTTGGGGAACCGCGCTGGCAATACCTGCGGTTCTTTCAACGAGCCGTCATAGTTGTCCGAGAAGTCGACCGTGTCCTTGTCTAGATCGTCGAGAAGGGCGTTGGCGACCTTGGCCAGACGCGCCTCGGTATAGCGCATCGAAGCCGGCGGATCGGGGTCCATCGAACCGAAATTGCCCTGGCCGTCGATCAACGGGACACGCAGCGACCAATCCTGCGTCATGCGGGCTAGCGCATCGTAGATCGCGCTATCGCCGTGCGGGTGATAATTGCCCATCACGTCGCCGACGATCTTGGCGCTCTTGCGATAGGGGCGCCCGGCGACGAAGCCACCTTCCTTGGATGCGAACAGGATCCGGCGGTGGACCGGTTTCAGGCCATCGCGGACATCGGGCAGGGCCCGGCTCACGATCACGCTCATCGCGTAATCGAGATAGCTCGTCTTCATCTCATCGACGATGTCGATGCGTTCATATTCGCCCATTGGGGCGGGCGGGGGCAGGGTATCTGTATCGTCGCTCAAAATCGTTCCGATCCGCTGGAAATGTGCGGGGTTGTTTCGCTGGTCAGGAGGCTAGGGGAAAGGCCCCATTCAGGCCACTCGCAAGGCCTCCAGATGGGGTCTTGTTGCGCCTTTTTCCACATTTACCTACAAGCGGACCAGAGAATACCGGCTGGAAAGCTGACAGGGCCATTCAATAGCCGTTCAGTGCGCATCCCTTACAAAGGGTGGCAATCAGTGGCGAAGGGGGTTGCCCGCGCGTTTTTTAACGTGCAGCCGCTGCCAGCAGTCAGTTTTGAACCATAATAATCGGGAGACACGCATATGCGTTCTATCACTCGCACTTCCGCCCGACCGGGCACTTCTATCGCCTTGGCCGTGGCCATGCTTTGCGGCACCGCAATTGGCGCCGTCGCCTTTGAATCGCCCGCCCACGCGCAGGACGAGAAGAAGGCCAAGCCGAAACTCTCCAAGGCATTCCAGAAAAGCTATTCCGGATTGGCCGCGCAGGTAAATGCAGAAACGCCCGACGAGGCCGCCATTCGCGCCGGCATTCCGGGTCTGTTGCAGAGTGTCGATACGCCCGATGATCGTAATTTTGCCGGTAACCTGCTCCTCACCGTGGGAAGCAAGTTCAGCGACCCGGCGCTCCGCTTGCAAGGCATCGACCTGATGATCGAAAGCGGCCAGGACAACGACCGCGTCGGCCTGTTGAGCTACGCCAAGTATCAGATCCACATGGAGCAGAACAATTACGATGCCGCACGCGCCTCGTTGATCGCCGCCCATGACGCAGGATACAGCTTTGAAGGTCGCCTTGCCGATGGCTCGACTTCATTGGTGACCTCTGGCGATTTGCGCCTGATGGCTGCTGAAACCTATTTCGAAGAAGATCGCTACGCCGAAGGCCTGGCTGACCTCAAGTCGTGGCTTGGATCGCGCGTTGCAGCTGGCCAGCCGATCGAAGAGCGCTGGATCCGTCGCGGCTTTGCGACTGCATTCAACAACCAGCTCGGACAGCAAGCGGCCGACTATGCCGAGATGTTCCTGACGCACTACCCGTCGACCAATGTCTGGGCGGATGCGGTGACGGTGCAGACGGGCTTCTTCGACTACGATTCGCAGGAAGTGCTCGACTTGATGCGTCTGGCTCGCCGCACCGGTGTACTTTCCGGTTCGCGTCTTGCCGACACCACTATGGCCCCTGATCGCCTCGATCTCATCAAGGGTTCGATGATCCGGTTCTATCTCGATTACGTCGAGGCTGCCGATTACCGTCGCCTGCCCGGCGAAGTGAAGAACGTGTTGGAAGAAGGTATTGCAGCTGGTGTGCTGAGCTCCGGTGATGTCACCATTGCCGATACACTGTCGGCAGCACGTGGCCGGATCAATACTGACAGGGCCGATCTGCCGGCACTCGAACGCGATGCCCGCCGGTCAAGCTCGGTCAACACCGTGATGGCGGCAGGCGACGCCTTCCTGAGCTATGGCGAAGCGGCCAAGGCGGAAGAGTTCTTCGCCAAGGCGCTGACGATGCCGGGTGTCGATACGCCGCGTATCCAGATGCGCCTCGGCATCGCCCAAGCTGATCAGGGCAAATTTGCCGAGGCCAAGGCAACGTTCGATGCCATTACTGGCAAGCGCGCGCAGATTGCTTCGCTGTGGTCGATCTATGCCGAGAACAAGATGGCAGGGAATGCCGGCGCGTAAGCAACCGATTTCCTAACAACCATGACGGCGCGGGCAGCAATGTCCGCGCCGTTTTCTTTGGCAGCTAACGGAGACGTTTGACCTTAGGCGAACTGCCCGTGTGGTCGACGTCGAATTGGTCGAGTGACTTGAACAGGTCCGACAGCCGTGTGAATCCGTAGTTGCGGACATCGAAGCTGGATCGATTGCCTGCAATTGCACCGACTTCGCTCATATAGGCGTAGCCATTCTCGTCGCGATTGGCCGCCTTCAGGGCGGTACCGAGAAGCTCGACGAGATCCTCGTCGATCTTGCTCTTCTTTTCCCCCACATTGCCTTTGGTCTTGGCAGGCTCGTCAGATGCCCCGCGGATCAGCGCATCGATATCGATGAACCGGGTACAGGCGGTCTTGAAAGCTTCGGGGGTCTTGGTCTTGCTGCCGAAGCCGTAAACAATCAATCCATCCTGCCGCAGGCGTGTAGCCAGCGGGGTAAAGTCGCTGTCCGAACTCATGATACCGAAGCCGTCGACCTTGCCCTGGTAGAGCAGGTCGATCGCATCGATGGTCATCGCCATGTCGGTCGCGTTCTTGCCTGCCGTCAGGTCGAACTGCTGCTGCGGCCGGATGCCGTATTTATGGGTAATCTTGTCCCAGTGCTGAAGGTTGTTCTTTGCAAAATTCCCGTAGGCCCGCTTGATATTGACCTGGCCCAGTTCGGCCATCACGGTCAGCACGGGGTCGATGCCCTTGGGTGTGGTGTTATCTGCGTCGATCAGCAGGGCAATGTTTTTGAGTTCGATGTCAGACATCGGTGTTTTCTCCGCAGGCACGTAATCTATTCGACGGGCTCGAACTGACCGTTCTCGGGGTTCAGAAGCCGCAAGATGCCATCGGCAATCGCAAAATGTGCACCACGCAAAACGAGCGAGTTCTGGGCTATCTTCTCGGCAACGAAGGGGAAAGTCAGCAAATTGGCGAGGCTCACCTTAACCGCCTCGAGTTCCATCGCCAGCTCCGCCTCTCGGGTGTCCGTTCCGTAAGTTTCCGCCACCGGAATGCGCGCTTCGTCGAGCAAGCCGATCCATTGCTGAACAAACCCGCCCTGACCAGGAGATGCATCCTTCATGGACTGGGTCAACGCTGCCTTGCACCCGCCGCACAGTCCGTGACCCATGACGAGGATTTGTCTCACTTCAAGGGTCTGCACGGCGAATTCGAGCGCTGCCGAAACACCGTGCTGGCCCGGGGTGGTCTCATAGGGAGGAACCAGGGCGGCCACATTCCGGACCACAAAGACTTCGCCCGGATCCACGTCGAAAATTTGCGCCGGTTCGACCCTGCTGTCGCAACAGCTGATGATCATGAGCTTGGGATGCTGGCCCTCTTTCAGCCGTTCGAAACGGTCCCGCTGGACGGGGTAAATATCCTGCCGGAACCTCTTGTATCCCTCTAGTATCTTGGCAAACTCTGGCATCAGAAGCGCTCTCCTCGGATCACCTCAACATCCCACATCGTCAGCAGCAGTCTGTGGCTGGTAAGAATCGGGGCAATGTCTTCGGCGAGGATCATTGCCTTTTCGTGAGGCGCGATGGTGAGGACGACAACCTTGTCGGTTCCCGTAACCCGCTCTTCGCGCCAAAGTCCGTCGCGACCCTTGCCCGACGTTACAGGCATAACGGTCCAGCCCGTGATGTCCGCGCGGTCAATCGCGTCGGTCACGGTCTTCAGCAGGGCGCTATCCGTAAGGATCTCGATCCTTTTGCGAACGACAGTTTCAATCATTTCTAACCAGTTCCTCCGCCGGCTAACATGGATGAGAGCGCACCGATCAAACCGATGTTGATCAGGACATTGAAGGGGAATGTCACGCTGAGAGACATGGTCAGATAAATGCCCGGGTCCGCTTCAGGCAGTGCCAACCGCATCGCGGCGGGAACAGCAATGTAGCTCGCGCTGGCACAAAGAACGCCGAGGGCTGCGGCCGATCCCGCATCGAGGCCAATAGCGGCCCCCAGCGTGGTGCCAAGAGCCCCGTTCACCAGTGGCAGCATGATGGCAACCGCGACAAGGCGCCATGTCAGGGACCGGGCGTCCATAATCCTGCGTGCTGCGATCAACCCCATATCAAGCAGGAAGATGCAAAGAGCGCCCTTGAACCCCGCTTCGAAGAACGGGCTGACCTCGGCGAACTTGTCGGCCCCGCCGATCATCCCGATTGCAAATGCGCCAAGCAGCAAGACGACCGAGGCATTGAAGAAGACTTCATGCAGGAGTTTACTTTTCGATTGGCCGCTGTCCGATCCCAGCCCGCGAGCAAGGAGCAGTCCAGTGAGGATCGCGGGCGTCTCCATGGCAGCCATAACGGCGACCATGTAGCCACCCGGGGGCGTTCCTTGCAATTCGAACACCTCAACCGCAGTCACGAAGGTCACCACACTGACCGATCCGTAATGCGCGGCTACCGCGCCCGCATCTATGCGAGAAAGTTTCGCGAAGCCCTTGAGAACGCCGTAGGCTACGATTGGCAGAAGAAAACTCGCGCCGATCCCAGCCGCCAGGGCAGCCAGCACGGTACTGTCGATTCCTGACTTCGAAACGGCTACGCCGCCCTTCAGACCAATCGCTGCCATCAGGTAAAGCGATAGGCCTTTTGCGATCGCTTCAGGTATTGCGAGATCGGACCGGGCAAATGCAGCCAGCAATCCCAAAACAAAAAACAGGATCACCGGGGAGGTGAATGTCTGGAAGGCGCTGAAATCCATGGCGTGGCTGCTAGCGGAGCTTTCTGGCCAAGACAATATTATCGCATCGACCACCGTCGGGTATTGTTGCGTGTTGGGCGGGTGCCGACTAAGTGGGCCTGCATGAACGATCTCTCCTCAGCTCCCGACCCCCAGGGCGAACGGCCCGCTCGCCAGAGGAAGCCCGACTGGATCCGCGTCAAGGCTCCGGTCAGCAAGGGCTATCACGAGACGCGCAAGCTGATGCGCGACCTCGATCTTAATACCGTGTGCGAAGAAGCGGCCTGTCCCAATATCGGCGAGTGCTGGGAAAAGAAGCACGCCACTGTCATGATCTTGGGCGATGTCTGCACCCGCGCCTGCGCATTCTGCAACGTCAAGACCGGCATGCCGCGGATCGTTGATCCAATGGAGCCGGAGAACGTCGCCATTGCTGCCGGCAAGATGGGCCTCGAGCATATCGTCATCACCAGCGTCGACCGCGACGATCTTCCCGACGGTGGCGCCAGCCAGTTCGTCAAGGTCATCAAGGCGCTGCGCCGGGAGACCCCTGGCACCACGATCGAAATCCTGACGCCTGACTTCCGCAACAAGATGCGCCCTGCGATCGAGGCAATCTGTGAAGCCGGCCCGGACGTTTACAACCACAACCTCGAGACCGTCCCGCGGCTGTATCCGACCATCAGGCCGGGCGCGCGCTACTACGCATCGCTGCGTCTGCTTGAGGAAGT
Organism: Qipengyuania sp. CAU 1752; assembly: GCF_054482615.1. Taxonomy (NCBI): domain Bacteria; kingdom Pseudomonadati; phylum Pseudomonadota; class Alphaproteobacteria; order Sphingomonadales; family Erythrobacteraceae; genus Qipengyuania; species Qipengyuania sp. CAU 1752. Next base: position 1,543,452 of record NZ_JBTLRE010000001.1, read on the forward strand.
GAAGGCGCATGACCCGTTGATCTTCACCAAGTCGGGCATCATGCTCGGGCTGGGTGAGCAACGGCTCGAAGTGCACCAGGTCATGGACGACATGCGCAGCGCCGATGTCGATTTCATCACCATGGGCCAATATCTCCAGCCGACGCCGCGTCACGCCACGGTCGAGGACTTCGTCACGCCAAAGGCTTTCGATGCCTATGGCGCGATCGCACGGGCCAAGGGGTTCCTGCAGGTCGCATCAAGCCCGCTGACCCGTTCCAGCTACCATGCCGGGGATGATTTTGCCGCGATGAAGGCCGCGCGCGAAGCCAAGCTGGCGAAGGAGCTTGCGAGGGCCAAGGCCTGATGCCCGGCATTCGCGACCAGCGCCACCTCACCTACTCGCCCGAGCAGATGTACGACCTGGTGGCCGATGTCGCACGCTACAATGAATTCCTGCCATGGGTCGTGGCGACAAGGGTGCGCAGCGATAGCGAGACCGAGATGGTTGCCGACATGGTCGTTGGCTTCAAGACCCTGCGCGAACGCTTTACTTCGCGGGTAGAGAAGGAACGGCCCAATCACATTCGTGTGCACTATGTCGACGGGCCGCTACGCGATCTCGACAACCAATGGCACTTCACGCCCGACGGGGAGGGCGGCTGCATCGTCGATTTCTGCGTCGACTTCTCGTTTCGTAACTTGGTTTTCGAGGCGCTGGCGGGGCAATATTTCGACCGCGCATTTCGACGTATGGTCGAGGCCTTCGAAGACCGCGCCGACGAACTTTACGGAAGTAGCAACTCGAGCGCACAAAGCGTCGCCTGACGGCGGATTTCCGCGCGCCCAAGGTCGCCGAAACTCTTGAGCTCACCTTCAGGTTCCCCACCTTCGCCGCGCTTGACCCGGGCGAACACCACAGTGCCGACCGGCTTGGTGGCAGTCCCGCCATCGGGTCCGGCGACCCCGCTCACCGCCACCGCGACATCGGCCTTGCTGTTTTTCAATGCACCTTGCGCCATTGCCCAGACACAGGCGATCGACACCGCCCCGAAAGTTTCGATAATGTCGCTTGATACTTCCAGGAGCTCCATCTTTGCTTCGTTAGAATAGGTCACGAAGCCGCGATCAAACATGGTCGAAGATCCGGGGATTTCCGTGAGCGCGCCTGCCACCAGCCCGCCGGTACAACTTTCTGCCACCGCAACCATTCGGCCTGCTGCCGCATTGGCTTCCACCACGCGGCGCGCCAATGTGTCGATGTCATCGGGCAGCAGGCTATCTGTCATTTCGTTGGGGTAGCCTGCGCGCCATTGCCAGCGCGAGCCTTTTTTCGCGCCAAGGCAGCGTCGCGTTGCTTCTCACGCTCGACCATATTGTAGACGAATACAGCCAGCTTGCCGTAGTTTTCTGCCGGCAATGGATCGAGGATTTCAAGACCGCGTTCGAGGTCGCTGCACAATTCTGGCTTCATCTCACCGACGACCATGGAGGTGATTAGACCATTGACGAAAGGCCGCAGGGCATCGTCGGGAAGGTTCGACATCATCGAGGCAGCGCGGTCGTTGCCCCCATCCTTGGCCGTCGCCATCTGCATCACAACCACTTTTGCCTTGGGCCAGTACGCTGCCGAACCGCTAGTGAATTTCGTGCTCAACCGGTCTGCATTGCGCAGTACATAGCCATTTTTCTGCAAATGCGGGCGGCATCCGGCGATGTAACCAGTGAACATGTGAGGCAGCGCGTAACGGGTAGCTGCCTCGACCTGCACCGGATCAAGATCCGGTGCCTTGGCATTGGCGGCAGGTGTAATGGCGAGCAGGCTCGCGCAAAGGCAAAGGGGGAGGGCGCGTTTCACTGGTTGGACTCCTGCTGTTCGGCCGAAAGGACTGTCGCGATTGCCTGAGCGGCAATGCCTTCGCCGCGACCGGTAAATCCGAGCCGTTCTGTGGTTGTGGCCTTGACCGAGACCTGAACGATGTCAACGTCCAACAATGTAGCAATTCGCTCGCGCATCGACTCTCGGTGGGGGCCGATCTTGGGCGCTTCGCAGATGACGGTGAGGTCGACATTGCCGATCCGGTAGCCAGCCTGTTTCACCAGCCCAGCTGCGTGTTCGACAAAGGCAGAGGATGCTGCCCCCTTCCACCGGTCCTCACTGGGCGGGAAATGCGTGCCGATATCTCCCGCCGCGATCGCGCCGAGCAGCGCATCCACGATGGCATGCAGCGCCACGTCTGCATCCGAATGGCCTGCAAGGCCCTTCTCATGCTCGATCCGGATACCGCCCAGCCAAAGCTCTTCTCCCGCAGCAAGACGATGAACATCATATCCCATGCCTACCCTGACCGGCAGTGCCTCAACCATCGAAATCCTCCGCGAATGTGAACTTGCGCAAGGCTTCCGAGCCTTCAACCAGGACCACCGTTCCGCCATTCGCTGCCAGCACCTGTGCGTCATCACCAGCTGTTGTGGGGCCCGTCCAAGCCCCATGGGCCTTGTGTATGGCAGCAAACCGGAATGCCTGTGGTGTCTGCACCCTCCTGAGGGACTCTCGTTCGGCGGTACCTGTCATTAGGTCACCCTTTGCAATCACCAGGCTATCGACCACAGGGAGGACAGGTATGGCCCCGGTGTGATCAGTCAGGGCAAATAGCAGGCTTTCAAGGATCGCCTGGGGCAAGTCAGGGCGCGCAGCGTCGTGGATCAGGACCCGTTCGGGTTTTCGCGTCGCCAAGCGATCGAGCGCCGCGGCCACCGAAGCTTGTCGTGTCGCGCCGCCGGTGACCAACTCGACACCGGGAATTCCCTCGAGCGACTTTCGTGCCTGGTCGTCAAAGCCCTGGGGGATCGCTATAACCAGCGGATTGGCACCCGCTGCCGAAAGCGTTTCGACAGAGTGCCGCAAGACCGGCTTCCCACGCCACGACGCGAACTGCTTGGGCAAGTCCTGTCCAGCACGAAGTCCCTTGCCGGCGGCAACCACGATGGCGGCGAAGGAGGGAAGGGGCGCGGGCGAACTCATCGCTGAACCCGCTACCGCCTTGCGCAGCGGGCTGCAATCCACTAGTGGCTGCACAAATTTTGAGCATATTGCACCGCAGCATGAACAGCCTTCCTCCGCCCCCTCCTCTCAAGCCGATTTCCGTCGGGCCGGTCGAGATCGCCACGCCTGTCGTGCTGGCACCGATGACGGGCGTTACCGACCTGCCGTTCCGTACGCTGGTGCGTCGTTTCGGTTCGGGGCTCAACGTGACCGAGATGATCGCCAGCGAGGCCGCCATTCGCGAAACGCGGCAGTCGGTCCAGAAGGCTGCCTGGGACGAAAGTGAAGACCCGGTCTCGATGCAATTGGTCGGCTGCGACCCGGCATCCATGGCCGAGGCTGCCAAGTTGCAGGAAGGCAATGGCGCGGCCATCATCGACATCAATTTCGGCTGCCCAGTGCGCAAAGTGGTCGGACAACTCGCTGGCAGCGCGCTGATGCGGGAGGTTCCGCTGGCGACGAAGCTGATGGAAGCGACCGTTAACGCGGTGAATGTTCCGGTCACGGTCAAGATGCGGATGGGCTGGGACCACGCCAGCCTCAACGCGCCTGAACTGGCGCGCATTGCCGAAGATTTGGGCGTGCAGATGATCACCGTACATGGCCGCACCCGCAACCAGATGTACAAAGGTCACGCTGACTGGTCCTTCATCCGCAAGGTCAAGGAAGCGGTATCGATCCCGGTCATCGTCAATGGCGATATCTGTGGGGTTCCCGACGCGGCCAAGGCGCTTGAGCAATCGGGTGCCGACGGTTTGATGATCGGCCGCGGTGCTTATGGTCGGCCTTGGTTGCTCGCACAGGTCATGCACTGGTGGCATACCGGTGAAATGCTCGAAAGCCCGAGCTTCGACGAGCAGTACGAAACGCTCGTCGAGCATTACCAGCGGATGCTCGACCACTATGGCCGCGATGCCGGCACCAAGATCGCGCGCAAGCATCTGGGCTGGTATACCAAGGGCATGCACGGCTCGGCCGAGTTCCGCAATTTCGTCAATTTTATCGACGATCCGGACCGCGTCCTGGGCGAAATCGAACGCTTCTACGAACCGTTTCTCCGGCGCCGCGCCGCATGATGGCAAACCCGGCGCCGCCTGACGCACAGGCGCAGGTCGCCGGGCTTGTTTTCGCGCTGATCCTGCTCGACCACACCGGGCGCATCGTCCAGGCAAATCCGGCAGCGGAAGACTTGCTGGGCCAGAGCGCTGCGCGTCTTGTCGATCGGCAGTTTCTTTCGCTGGTCGATATCGTTGACGAACGTGTGCTGGATCGGTTTGCAGAGAAGGACGTGGCGATGACGGCGAGGGGCCTGCCGATCTGCACGGCGGCGGGAGCAAAGCATGTCAACCTGACCATGTCGCCCGTGGCAACACATCCAGGCTGGCGGGTGGTGACATTATCCGATGCAGGCCAGGCGGATCTCGATCGCACGTTTGAACACGATCTTCCGGCTGCGCCATCGGTTCTCGCCCACGAGATCAAGAATCCGCTCGCTGCAATTCGTGGCGCGGGCCAACTGCTGTACCGACGTTTGCCGCAGGCCGACCGCTCTTTTGCCCGCATCATTGGCGAAGAAGTCGATCGCATAACCCGGCTGGTCGACCGGATGCAGGAATTGGGACGCAGCAGGGCCGAGCCGATGGAATCTGTCAATCTGCACGCAACGATCCGGGCCGCGTTGACGCTCGTCCGCTCGGCGGATGACGAGGGTGTGACTTACGTCGAGGAGTTTGATCCGTCGCTTCCGCCGGTCTGGGCGAGCCCGGATGCACTGCGGCAGGTCCTGTTCAACTTGCTGAGCAATGCCCGTGATGCCTGCCGCGCGGTTGAAGGGGGAGGCCAGGTAACCGTGCAAACCCGCTTCGTCAGCGGCCATGTCATGAACCTTCTGCGACCGGGTCGCGCGGTGCGTCTGCCGATCGAGCTCGTCATTGCCGACAATGGGCCTGGCATCGACCCGACGATCCGCGACCGGGTATTCGAACCGTTCGTCACTTCGAAAAAGGGCGGACAGGGGCTGGGCCTTGCCCTCGTGCGCAAGCTTGTGGGCGACATGGATGGCCGCATCGCACACGAGCGGGACGAAAGCTCCGGCTTCACGCGCTTCCGCATCAATCTCGCCATCGCATCGGAGAAAAAAGTGTGAGTGACCCTGTCCTACTTGTCGAGGACGACAATTCCATCGCCGCGGTCATTGTCGGGGCGCTGGAAGACGAGGGCTACGAGGTCGATCGCTGCGCGACAATTGCCGCTCGTGACAAGCTGCTGGCCGCCGGAAATTATGCTGCGATGTTGACCGACGTGGCTTTGGAGGACGGCGACGGGATCGCCTCGCTGGCGCAGGTTCGCAAATTGCACGCGGCTATGCCGATCATCATCCTTTCGGCCCAGAACACGCTTGATACGGCGGTCAGGGCGAGCGAGAATGGCGCCTTCGAGTATTTTCCCAAGCCATTCGATCTTGATGAACTGATCCGCGCCGTTCGCCAGGCTGCGGGAGCTTCGAAGGCGGCAGGGCCGCGCAACTCCGACGACCAGGGTAACCTGCCGCTGGTCGGCCGGAGCAAGGCGATGCAGGGCGTATTCCGGATGATTACCCGGGTCCTGCGCAATGATCTGACCGTGCTGGTGCTCGGCGAGTCCGGTACCGGCAAGGAACTGGTTGCCGAAGCCATTCACCAACTCGGCAAACGGAAGACCGGGCCATTCGTCGCGGTCAATGCGGCAGCGATCCCCCGCGACCTGATCGAAAGTGAGCTGTTCGGGCACGAGAAGGGCGCATTCACCGGCGCGATGGGGCAGTCGATCGGCAAGTTCGAGCAGGCAAATGGCGGCACCCTGTTTCTTGATGAAATCGGCGATATGCCGATGGAGGCCCAGACCCGCCTGCTGCGTGCCCTGCAATCGGGGCGCATCCGCCGCATCGGCGGACGACAGGATGTGGCTGTGGACGTACGCATTGTCGCGGCGACCAACCGTGATCTCGCCCCGATGATTGCCAACGGACAGTTTCGCGAGGATCTCTACTACCGCCTCAATGTGGTCCCAATCAATCTGCCACCCTTGCGAGAAAGGCGGGAAGATATTGGCGCGCTGGTGAGGCATTTCCTGTCGCTGGCCGAGACCGAGGGATTGCCGCAACGCCACATCGAGCCGAACGCCATCGCATGGCTCGAGCAGCAGGCTTGGCGGGGCAATGTGCGTGAGTTGCGCAACGTGGTCTACCGCTTGGCGCTGTTGTCGCGGAACGAAACGATTGATGTCGACCTGGTCGAAGAGATCTTGGGAGCGGAAAACGAGGGTAATCAGTCCACCCGATCGAGCAGCGTCGACCAGTCGATGCAGGACTGGATTGCGGAACACCGCCCGCAACCGGGAAGCCTCTATCGCGCAGCTTCGGCGGCGTTCGAAAAGCCATTGTTCGAGCACGCCCTGCGCGAGACACAGGGAAATCAGCTTCGTGCCGCACAATTGCTAGGAATCAATCGTAACACCTTGCGCAAGCGTCTCGGCGAACTGGGCATCGACGCCGAAGCGTTCTCGGGCCGAGGTTAGTTGCGCAAAAGCAACAGAAATGACTTGCACGAGTGCAACACCATCGTGGTAAATACGCCACGATGAGTCAGGAGAACAGCACGATTGAACGCAGCCCGCGCTGGTGGCGACAATTCATCGTCATCTCGCGCCGCGTCAACCTCTTCCTTTGGCTCGAATTGGCCTGCATCGCGGCATTTGCGGCGATGATGGGGTTGACCTGGTATACCTTCTCCAGCGCACCGCCTGATGGCCAGATGCTGCCGACGCGACAGGTGACTAGCCTGCTGATCGGCACATTGGTGCCGTCGATCGCTCTGCTCGTCCTTCTTGGGCGGCGGTTGGCCCTGCGCCGCGCCGCCGGCAGCACTGCGCGTCTCCACGTCCGGCTCGTGTTCCTGTTCTCACTGATCGCGGCGGTGCCAACGCTGATGGTGGCAGGTTTTGCGGCATTCCTGTTCCAGTCTGGCGTCGATTTCTGGTTTTCCTCGCAGTCGCGAGGTGTGATGGAAAACGTCAACCAGTTGGCCGAAGGCTACTACGCGCAGAACCAGGTCGGGGTGGCGCAGGAAACGCAGGCCATGGCAAGCGACATGCTGTTCCTCCTCGAAGGGAGGCAGCCAGCAGAACTCGCCAGCCAGGATTTCATCGACGACTACACTTACCAGATGCAAGCGCGCGACATCGCGGAATCAGCGATCTTGCAGGCTTTTCCCGGCGGACGGATCAATACGGCGGTCGCCATCGGCCTTGTTGAAGGCAACGATCCCCGAAAGGTAACCGCCGAAGCGCTGGAACTTTACCGCCGGGGCGAGACCCAGGCGGTCTTTGCCAGCTCCGAAAGGATCGAAGCGGTTTTTCCGATCGATCGATCGGCCGGGGTATTTCTCTACAATGCGCGCACCCCAGAATCGTCGTCGTTTGCGCAATGGGACCAGGCGCGTCAGATCGTGGATTCCTACCAGGCGCTGACGGCCAGGGCGCGCGCCCTGCAACTGCGATTCAATCTCGCCCTGTTCTTTGTCAGTCTCGCTCTGGTTGGGCTAGCGGTGTGGTTTGCACTGCGCTTTGCTGACCGGCAGGTCGAGCCGCTGACCGATCTCGTGGCAGCTGCGCGGCGTGTAGGGGCCGGCAATTTCTCGCTCCGCGTCGAAGGTCGAACCAGGGGCGACGAGATTGGCCTGCTCAACCGGGCTTTCAACCGGATGACCGCACAGATCGAGAAGCAGACCGACGCGCTGCTCAACGCCAATCACGAGCTTGCCGATCGCCGCCATTTCATCGAGACCATTCTTGAGTCCGTGACCGCAGGGGTGATCTCGACCGATGCCGACGGTCGCATCCTGCTGATGAACAGCTTCGCCAAGGATATCCTGCTGGAGAAGGACGAGCCGTCGTTGCGCGGTCGTTCGCTGGAGGAATTTGCCCCGCAGATGGCGCAACTGGCCGAAGGTAATGTGCCGAGCGGAATCATCAATTACTCCAAGGGAGCCGAACTGCTGACACTAGCGGTCAAGCAGACCCCTGCCTCAGGCGGCCATGTGATCACCTTCGAGGACATCACCCGCCAATTGCTCGACCAGCGCCAGGCAGCCTGGTCTGATGTCGCGCGACGGATTGCCCACGAAATCAAGAACCCGTTGACCCCCATCCAGCTTGCGACCGAGCGGCTCAAGCGCCGCTACCGCGACCAGATCGAAAATGATGCTGATCTGTTCGACGAACTCACTTCGACGATCGTCAGGCAGGTTGGTGCGCTACGCACCATGGTCGACGAGTTTTCGTCCTTTGCCCGCTTGCCCGAACCCGTATTTCGCGAAGAAGACGCGCTCGACCTGCTCAAGCAATCACTGTTCCTGCAGGAAGTCGCGCATCCTTCAATCGATTTCGCATTATCCCATGACGAGGATGGCCCACTGCGATTGGCCTGCGATCGCCACCAGTTCGGCCAGGCCCTGACCAATGTCCTCAAGAACGCTGCTGAAGCGGTCGAGGCTCGTGCACGTGAAGCCGGTGATGATTTCCGCGGCCGGATCGGGGTCGAACTAGAAAGCAGTGACACCGCGATCAAGATTGCCATCGAGGATAACGGGATTGGCCTGCCGCAAGATCGCGAACGGATAGTCGAACCCTACATGACGACGCGCGAGAAAGGCACGGGGCTTGGTCTCGCGATCGTCAACAAGATCGTCGAGGAGCATGGCGGCGACATGACCTTCGCTGCTGCCGAAAGCGGCGGCACCCGTGTAACCCTGAGTTTTTCCCGCAATCCCGTGCAGCCTGAAAGCAAGGCGGGCGAATGACTTGTCCCAGACCCAAGGAGATGCCGTGATGGCGCTCGATATCCTCATAGTCGATGACGAACGCGACATTCGCGACCTGGTCTCCGGCGTGCTCAGCGACGAAGGCTATGAATGCCGCACAGCCGGCGATAGTAGCAGTGCGCTTTCGCAGTTCGACGAGCGGCGTCCGAGCGTTGTCCTGCTCGACGTCTGGCTTCATGGCAGCGCGATGGACGGGCTGGAGGTTCTCGATGTCATCAAGGAGCGTGAGCCCGACATCCCCGTCATCATCTTTTCCGGCCATGGCAACATCGACACCGCCGTATCTGCCGTCGGCCGCGGGGCTATGGACTTCATCGAAAAACCTTTTGAGGCATCGCGGCTGCTGCACCTGGTGGCGAGAGCCACTGAAACCCAGCGCCTGCGGCGCGAGAATGTCCGCCTGCGCGAAGGCTTCGGCACCGGAGAGGCTTTTACCGGCAATTCCTCGGTCATCAATCAGGTCCGGGCGACCCTCAAGCGTGTCGCAAACACTGGCAGCCGGGTGTTGATCACCGGGCCTGCTGGAGCGGGCAAGGAAGTCGCTGCGCGGCTCCTCCACAGCTGGTCGCCTCGCGCCGACCATCCCTTTGTCTCGGTCAACAGCGCCCGCATCACCTCCGAGAGGTTCGAACACGAACTGTTCGGCGAAGAAGCTGCGGGCAAGCTGGTTCGGCCGGGGCTGCTGGAATTGGCCGATGGCGGAACGCTGTATCTCGACGAAGTGGCCGACATGCCGCTTTCAACGCAGGCGCGGATCCTGCGGGTCTTGACCGAGCAGAGTTTCGTGCGGGTCGGTGGCTCGCGCCAGATCGGCGTCGATGTGCGGGTCGTCTCTTCGTCCGCTCGGGATTTGCAGGAGGAGATCGATGCCAAGCACTTTCGCGAGGACCTGTTCTATCGTCTCAATGTGGTCCCGGTGACGATTCCATCGCTGGCTGAGCGGCGAGACGACATACCGGCGCTGGCCGAGCATTTCTTTACTCGGTACGCTGCCGAACAAGGCATACCCGCGCCCACGATCAGTGAAGAAGCCATGGCGGCCCTGCAAGCCTACGACTGGCCAGGAAATGTTCGCCAGCTCCGCAACGTCGTCGAACGCACGGTCATTCTTTCTCCGCGCGACCGGATGGAGGAAGTACAACCCGACATGCTGCCCAGCGAGGTGACCAGCGGAAAGCTTGGCGGGGCGACCGGAATGACCAACTTGATGGGAGTTCCGCTTCGCGAAGCCCGGGAAAGCTTCGAGCGCGAGTATCTGAGTGTGCAAATCCGGCGCTTCTCGGGTAATATCTCCAAGACGGCGAGTTTCATCGGCATGGAGCGTTCGGCACTGCACCGGAAGCTCAAGATTTTGGGTATGACCGAGCGCAAGAACGGCGAATAAGCGACGATCATTGCGCCGCATTTTGACAATCTGATTGAATCGGAGCGTCGTGGCCTCCATACTTGTTACTAGTATTGCCGGCATGTGGCGGTGGTGGTCCGCATGACCAGATCGCGGTTCCCTCTATGGGGACCGCCAATAAAAGGAGGCAGCTATGTCCGATGGTAACACCCTTTCAGCGCGTACCAAGCCAAGCGATAGCGACGGCAAGCAAGCCAAGCTGGGTAATCTGCAGGACGCGTTTCTCAACCTTCTTCGGCGCGAGAAAACTCCGGTCACGGTTTTCCTTGTCAAAGGAGTCAAGCTCCAGGGAATCGTAACCTGGTTTGATAATTTCTCGATGCTGTTGCGCCGCGATGGCCAATCGCAATTGGTCTACAAGCACGCCATCAGCACGATCATGCCAAGCCAGCAGATCGACGATGCGCAATTTGCCAGCCAGGACGGCAACAAGAAACAGCGCTTGCTACAGGATGTTTTTCTCAGCCGGGTCCGCGATGCTGAAGTCCAGGTTACAATGTTTTTGATCAACGGTGTGATGTTGCAGGGCCGGATCAGCGCCTATGACCTGTTTTGTGTCCTGCTGGAGCGGGATGGCTATGTCCAACTCGCCTACAAGCACGCCGTGTCGACCGTACAACCAGCTAGCGCGGTCGATCTGACCGACTGGGAAGAGGATGACGACGCCTGAGCTTTGATGATGACCTGATGGGCGAAGTCTCGCGCGGTGCGCGGGCTCTCGTCGTGTGCCCTGATATTCGCAAGGAAAGCTACGACCTCGATACCGAGGCGCGGCTCGAGGAGATATGTGGGCTGGCGATGGCGATCGGTATCGAGATCGCCGAGAGCTATGTGCTGCCTGTGCGTGATGTTCGACCAAACACGCTGTTCGGTTCGGGACAGGTCAAACGGATTGCTGCCGATTGCGAATTGCATGGAGCTGAACTGGTCGTCGTCGACGGCGCGCTCTCGCCAATCCAGCAACGCAATCTTGAGGATAAACTTGGACGCAAAGTTATCGACCGGACCGGTCTGATCCTTGAGATTTTCGGCGAGCGTGCTGCAACCGCCGAGGGACGACTGCAGGTCGAGCTAGCGCATCTCGACTACCAGCAAAGTCGCCTCGTGCGCAGTTGGACCCACCTTGAACGCCAACGGGGCGGCTTCGGCTTCCTTGGCGGGCCGGGCGAGACCCAGATCGAGGCTGACCGCCGGATGATCCGTCAGCGCATGGGCCGCCTGCGTCGCGAACTGGAGCAGGTTCGCAAGACCCGCAGCCTGCACCGTGACCGGCGGGGGAGGGCACCGTGGCCTGTGATCGCGCTGGTTGGCTACACCAATGCTGGCAAGTCCACCCTTTTCAATCGCCTGACCGGGGCGGATGTGATGGCCGAAGACCTGCTTTTCGCCACGCTCGACCCGACCATGCGGGCCATCACTCTGCCAGGGATCGAGAAAGCCATCCTGTCCGACACAGTCGGCTTCATCTCGGACCTGCCAACCCAGCTTGTCGCGGCGTTCCGCGCTACCCTCGAAGAGGTGACCGGGGCCGATATCATCCTGCATGTGCGCGATATAGCCAACCCTTCGAGCGGGGCTCAAAAGGCGCAGGTGCTGGAGATACTTACCGATCTGGAGGTCATCGATCGGGAGGACGGCGAAAGCACGATCCCGATCATTGAAATTTGGAACAAGTGGGACCAGCTTTCGCCAGAGCGAGCGGAGGAATTGGCTGGCGTGGCGAAGGATGCGTCGGATGTGATCCCGCTGTCGGCGACATCAGGCTGGAATGTGGATTTCTTGCAGGAACGGCTCGGTCTTGCCCTGACCGAGGCTGCCAAGACCTGCGAGTTCGTCCTGGCGGCAGGGGAGGGGCGCAAGATCGCCTGGCTCCATGCCCATGGCGAAGTATTGTCCGACGATGACGCGGGCGAGGGTGACGACGGTCCGGAGAGACGCATCGTCGTGCGGCTTAACCCGAAGGAACTAGGACAGTTCGAGACGCTTTGATATCTATTCTTCGGCCTTGACGGCTTGCCACAGTGCTTCCTGCTGGTCGAGCGAGAGACTGGCAAATCCACCTTCCGCCTTGCTCTCCATTCCACGAAAACGCCGTTCGAACTTGTCGTTCGCCGCGCGCAGGGCGTTTTCGGGGGCGATGCCGTAGGCGCGGACAAGATTGACCGCCGCGAATAGCAGGTCGCCGGCCTCTTCCTCGCGCTTGGCTTCCGGCGCCTCGGCCAATTCCTGCATTTCCTCGCGTAACTTATCTGCCGGGCCTTGCGTGTCGGGCCAGTCGAAGCCTGTGCGGGCGGCGCGTTTCTGCAGTTTGTCGGCGCGCAGAAGCGCGGGGAGGGCGCGTGCCACCCCGTCCATCGCGCTAGTCGAACCCTTGGCGTCGCGTTCGCTCGCCTTGAGTTCCTCCCATCTCCGCTCCGTCATGGTGCCGCCGCCGTCTCCGAAGATATGTGGGTGGCGAGCTTCCATCTTGTCGGAAATCGCTTTCGCCACGTCACCGAAAGAGAATTGGCCGCCTTCCTCGGCCATTCGAGAATGGAACACGACTTGCAGCAGAAGGTCGCCCAGTTCCTCGCGCAATTCATCCATTGCGCCACGCTCGATGGCATCGGCAACTTCGTATGCTTCTTCAATCGTATAGGGGGCTAAAGTGCTAAAATCTTGCGCAAGATCCCATTCACAGCCGCGATCGGGATCGCGCAATGTTGCCATGATGGAGAGCAAGCGGTCGAGTTGCGCGGTCATGTCAGTTCCCTTGCCAGATTGGCCATGAAACGTGCACCCCGTTCAAGCTGTTCGATGGCAATCCATTCGTCAGGTTGGTGAGCCTGCTCGATCGAGCCGGGGCCGCAGATTACCGAGGTGAACCCTGCGCGCTGGAACTGGCCGGCTTCAGCCGCATAGGAAACCTGCGCTGCCGGGCCATTGTCGCCAGTCAGCTTGCGGATGAAGGCTACCGCTTCTTCGTTTCCGCATGGTGTCAGGGGTGGGGCGCTGCTGCGCTGGCTCAATTGCACCCCGCATTCAGGAAAGCGCGTGGATAGCGCTTCATCCAGCGCTTCGCACCGTATGCGAAACGGTGTGATGATTTCCTCCGGATTTTCGTCGGGCGGACAGCGCAGGTCGAATACGAATCTGGCTTTTCGGGCAAGGATGTTTGCCGCTGTTCCACCATGCATCGTACCAATTGTCAGGGTCGCCTGTGGTGGTTCGAACCCGTTAGTGAGATCGGCCCGATCCTTGAGCTGGCGGGCGAGGGCAAGAAGTTCTCCCATCAATTCTGCTGCGATCATGTTGGCCGAGATGCCGTGATCGACCAAAGAACTGTGCGCCTCGTGACCTGTCACCTCGACTTCGAAAATGCTGATGCCCTTGTGCCCGACTATCGGGCGCATGCTTGTCGGCTCACCGATAATGGCCATGCGCGGTTCGGGCAGTTCAGCCCGCATCGAGTCGATCATGGCCGGAGCCCCCAGGCAGCCGACTTCTTCGTCATAACTGAAGGCCAGGTGGACCGGGCTCGCCGCGTCGCGAAACAGCGGCACATGCGCTAGCGCCAATGCGATAAAGCCCTTCATGTCAGCGACACCGCGTCCGATTAGCCTGCCGTCGCGCTCGATGACTTCCCACGGATTGCTAGTCCATGGCTGTCCATCCACCGGGACCACATCGGTGTGGCCGGAAAGGATGACACCGCCATCGCGCATCGGTCCGACGCTGGCGTAGAGATTGGCCTTGGTGCCTTCGGCGTTTTCGATCCGGCGTGACGAAACTCCATGGTCGCGCAGGAATTCTTCAACCCATCCGATCAAAGCCAAATTGCTGTTGCGCGATGTCGTGTCGAAGGCGACCAGAGTTTCGAGGATTGGACGGTAGGACAGTGGCTCAATCATGCGCGTATTCTGCATCGATTTGGTCGAGTGGGGAAGCCTAGGATCCGTGTGAGACCAACAATCACAGAATGATAATATATATTATGTTAAATCATACTAGGGTCCGAGGGAGCCCTTCTGCCTGACGTTACGCCAGTTCGAAGAAGCTGATGAAAAACACTACGGCGGCAAAGATGCAGCCCCATATCAGCACCATCCTGATGCCGGACTTCCAGTCCAGCCGATAGGATGCCAGCGCACTTGCAGCCAGGACCAGGAAGCCGGTCAAGGCAACCATCTGGACGATATCGTATTCACTCATGCTTCCACCTCAAGCCCGTCATAGCCGACGATCACGTCGTCGGGCACTTCATCGCACAAGGTCTGATAATCCATGCTCTTGTCCATGTGTGTCAGGATGAGCTTACGTGCGCGGCTACGTTGTTTGAACTCCAGCGCCATGGCGAGATTGGCGTGAGTCGGATGTGGATCTCGTCTCAGGCAGTCGCAAACGAGAATATCGACCTCGTCAAACAACTCCACCATCTCACCGGTGATTTCGCTGAAATCTGTCGCATAACCAATTGTATCTCCGCCACTTTCGAAGACGAATGCCGTGGACTCCGTCGGCCCGTGAGGCATTTGACACCAGTCCAGGCCGAAACCGGCATGAAGGCGCTGGTTCTCCAGCGTCTGCAGCGTCACGACCGTTGGATAGCCATATTCCCCGGCGAATACATAGCTGAATCGCGACTTCAGGCGACGCGCAGTTTCCGGACTGGCGAAGCCCGGAATGGGTGCCGCACGGCCATAGCGCAAGGAGCGGAGGTCATCGATGCCGTGGCAATGATCGGCATGATCATGGGTCCAGAACACACCATCGATGCTGTCGATACCATTGGATAGGAACTGCGCGCGCATATCAGTCGATGTATCGACCAGAAGTCTTTGACCTTGCTTGTTTTCTACCAATATCGAGACACGCGAGCGACGATTGCGGGGTTCCTGCGGGTCGCACTCGCCCCAATCGCCGTCGATGCGGGGTACCCCTGTCGATGTGCCGGTGCCGAGCATTATAACTTTCATGCTGAGGCCCCCTCCCCGGCTCGTGTGAACAGCGCATGGAAGTTTCGCGTAGTATCGTCCGCGAGTTTCTCGAGCGGGACCTGGCGCAATTCGGCCAGGAATGTCGCGGTGTCGCGCACGAAAGCGGGCTCGCACGGTTTGCCGCGATGCGGGACCGGAGCAAGAAATGGACTGTCGGTTTCGACCAGCAATCGATCGGCTGGCAAATCCTTTGCAATCGCCTGCAAGTCCTTGGCGTTCTTGAAAGTCACGATCCCTGAGATCGAGATCGTGAGCCCCATATCGAGGACCTTGCGGGCAAAATCGGCCGAGGCAGTGAAACAATGGATTAGGGCCGGGAAGGTGCCTCTGGTCATTTCTTCGGCGAGGATCTGCGCGGTGTCGTCCTCTGCATCGCGGGTATGTATGATGACCGGCAGCCCAGTCTGACGCGCAACTCCTATATGCATCCGGAACAGCGCCTTCTGCACCCCGCGATCGGACTTGTCATAATAATAGTCGAGCCCCGTCTCGCCGATCCCGATAACTTTGTCCTGCTCGGTTGCCGCGAGCAACCTGTCGCGTCCGAGATCTTCGTGTGCGTCCGCTTCATGCGGATGGATCCCCACGCTGGCCCATACATCGGGCTCGCGCTGCGCGGTGCCGACTACGGCGTCCCACTCGTCGATCCGCGTCGAGATATTGAGCATGCCGTGCACACCTGCTGACCGGGCCCTGTCGAGCACGGCCTGCTGATCCTCGACCAATCCCTTGTACTGCAAGTGACAGTGGCTATCGATCAGCATCAGCCGTCCTCATTCTCCGGAAGTTCAAGACGAGGGAAGAGCGGTGTCGGCTGGTCGATAGAAAATCCTTCTGAAACCAGCTGGTTGAACCACGCCTCTCCGGAAAGATGTTCGTAGTTTCGGCGGTCTGGGGGAACGCCGATCTGATCAAGCAGCGCTGCGGCTTTGGTCGGAATGACGGGCTGGATTGCGATGGCCAGGTCGTGGATGGCCAGCAACAGCGTCTGCAACGCCGCCTTCATCCGGTCTGGATCGGTCTTCTTGAGCGCCCAGGGAGCCTGCTCGTCGACATATTGGTTGCAGGCGTAGACCGCCTTCATCCACTCATCGATGCCGAAGGAAAACGCCAGTCGATCGAATTCTTGCGGTAGTGTTTCGCCGCATGCTGCCAGCACGGTTGCAAGCAGTTTCTTGTCTTCGCCCCGAGCCTCGAATTTTTCCAGCTTTCCGTCCATGTTCTTGTGAATCATGGACAAGGTCCGTTGGGCCAGATTGCCGAAACTGTTGGCGAGCTCGGCATTGGCGCGCGTGACAATCGCCTCCGGCGAATAGCTGCCGTCCTGACCGAATGCCACTTCGCGCATCAGGAAATAGCGCAAGGCATCGACCCCGAACTTATCCGCCAGCGCGAGCGGATCGGTGACATTGCCAAGCGACTTGGATTCTTTTTGCCCGCGGTTGAGAAGGAATCCATGGCCGAAAACCTGTTGCGGGACCGGGAGTCCGGCGCTCATCAGGAATGCAGGCCAGTAAATTGTATGGAAGCGGACGATGTCCTTCCCGATCAGATGCAAGCTGGCAGGCCAGAATTTGCGCCACAGCTCGGAATCGTCGGGATAGCCAAGCCCGGTAATGTAATTGGTCAGCGCATCCACCCACACATACATCACGTGGCCGGTGTCTTCGTCGCTAGCGCCCGGCACCTTGACGCCCCAGTCGAAGCTGGTGCGACTGACCGAGAGGTCGCGCAAACCCTGCTTCACGAAAGCGACCATTTCATTGCGCCGGCTCTCAGGCTCCAGAAAACCAGGTTTCTGCAGGAGGTCGAGCAAGGGCTGTTCGTATTTCGAAAGCCGGAAGAACCAGCTTTCCTCGACGGTCCACTCGACTGGCGTTCCTTGCGGGGAAAGTTTCTCCTCCCCTTCCCCGGCGACCAATTCGCTTTCGTCGTAATAGGCTTCGTCGCGAACCGAGTACCAGCCTTCGTAGCGGTCCAGGTATAGATCGCCCTTGGCCTCCATCGCTCGCCAGATAGCCTGGCTGGCACGGTGGTGATCTTCGTCTACCGTCCGGATGAAGCGATCGTAGCGCACGTCAAGTGCGTCACACATAGCCTTGAAATATCCGGACATTTCATCCGCAAGCGCGCGCGGCGCAATACCTTGCTCCTCCGCCTTGCGGGCCATCTTGAGGCCGTGTTCGTCAGTCCCGGTCTGGAACCGGACTTCGCGGCCGCGTAATCGCTGAAAACGGGCTATGACATCGGCAGCAATTGCCTCGTAGGCATGGCCGATGTGCGGGCGACCATTGGGGTAACTGATCGCGGTGGTGATATAAAAGGGTTCAGACATTGGCGCGCTCCCTATGCGGCGCAGCCGATGCGAGCAAGCTGCCGATTTCCATAGCCAGGAAGCTCGGGTCGTAATTGTAGGTCGGGGCCTGCCCGCCAAGAGCGACCAGATCCGCATGCGCATCGGCCAATGCAGCAAGGCCAGCTTCCGGGGTGCTGGCCATCTGCTCGGCCATGATTGATCGCGCGATTTCGAAGGTCGCTTGCAACCGCTCGCGGTCAGGCCGCGCGCCGATGGCGGCGGAAAGCTTCCCGCGAAGGCTGAAATCCGGGTCACCCGACGCGATGATGTCGCGCATCAGCACCGCAACGCTGGCCAGATCCTGTTCTAGAAAGGCCAGCGCGGCTCCGGGTGAGCCGCCAGCTGCTGCAATTGCAGCCTGCATGGCAACTCGATCGATTCCCGCAGATTGCCCTGCCAATATCTCTTCGATTGCAGCATCGCTCAACGGAGCGAATCGGATGATGCGGCAGCGCGAACGGATCGTGGGCAGCAGACGTGCCGGGCGATGGGTTACCAGCAGGAAGTACGTGCCCCTAGGTGGTTCTTCGAGGCTCTTTAGCAAGGCATTCGAAGCACTCTTCTCGAGATCGTCGGCAGGATCGACAATGACGGCGCGGTGTTCGCCCAAGGTGGGGCGCGTTGTGAGCCGCCGCTGCATCTGCCGGATTTGGTCGACGGTAATGTTGCGCTTGCGCTGGAAAGGCTTGCCGTCGGCGCGCTTACGCTCCTCCTTGTCATCCTTCGGCGATCGGTTGAGAATAATGATGTCCGGGTGTGCGGTTGCCTCCGGACCTCCCCCAACCAGCTTGTGCGCGGCCTCCAAGGCAAATTCGCGCTTCCACAGCCCCTGCCTTCCGGCCAGGATCCACCCGTGATGCATCCGCGGTCCGCTAAGTGCAGCGTCCCATTCCCTCCATGCCGCTTGGTGCCCCGGCCGCATCATGATTGCCCCTCGAGAAGGGGTTCGACAGCTGCCCAGACCTTGTCCTGAACCTGCTGGACCGAACCGTTGCCGTCGATGACAACGAAACCGTACTGGTCTTCTTCAGCGAGTTTCCGGAACGCTTCCGCGACACGGTTGTGATATTCAGGGCTGCGTCCGCCGATCGCATCGCTGGCACCTCCATCGCGCTGGGCGAGACGTTCGGAGATCAGCGTTGCATCGACGTCGATGAGGATAGCGAGATCGGGGCGCAAGCCATCGCTGCCGATCGCGTGCAGCGCCTGGATGCCGAGGTCGCCCACGGATCCCGCCCCGCCCTGGTAGGCCCGGCTCGAATCGACGAACCGGTCGCACACTACCCATGCGCCGCGTTCGAGCGCAGGCCGGATCAGCCGCTCGACATGGTCGGAACGCGCAGCGGCAAAAAGCAGCGCTTCGGCCCGCGCTCCCCATCCCTCTCCAGGCGGGTCAAGCAGAAGCGCCCGGATCGCTTCAGCACCGGGTGTGCCACCCGGTTCGCGAGTGAGCACGACCTCTCGCCCAGATTCACCGATTTTCTCGGCCAGCAGGCGGGCCTGGGTGGACTTTCCCGTACCTTCGCCCCCTTCTAACGCGATGAAGCATCCGCGGCTCATGCGAAAAGCCCAACGAGAGCATTTGTGATCCGCTGGAAGAAGCTGGCTTTCTCGACATCTTCTCCGGCCACCAGAGGTACGAAGGACGGAGGCATTCCCTCGACGTTGATCTGTAGCTGAGCAACTTGTTCACCCATCTTGACCGGAGCACGCAAGGGACCTTCATACCGGATAGCCAGGGTGACCGCGCTCCGTGCATCAGACGGAATAGCAACGTGTATCGGGTGTTCGGCCAGTAATGATACCGCGCGCGTGTTGCCGTCCTGGACACGTGCCTGCGCCACCTTTGTCGACGTGGGGAACAACGGCTTCACGTCGAAGGCGTCGAATCCCCACTCGATCAAGGCCCGTGCCGACTGATCGCGTATCCGCTCTTCGGACGCACCGGCCAATACCAGCAGCAGCCGACGACCGCCGCGCTCGGCAGTGCCGAGAAAAGTATAGCCGGCTTGGTTGGTATAACCGGTCTTGATGCCATCGGCCCCTTCCACGCGTCCTGTAAGCGGTTCGTGATTGTCCTGCGCCACGCCATTGGTGACCAGGCCACGATGCCCGAAATATTGGGCGAACCGGCGTGGGTGTCCAGTTACAATGGCCTTGCCGAGCCTGACCAGATCACGCGCGGTGGTGAAGGTGCGCCCTTCATCGGGCCAGCCATTTGGTGTGCCGAAACGGCTTTGCCGCATTCCGAGTGCGCGAGCATTTGCGTTCATCAGATTGACCCAATTGGCAACCGATCCGGCGGCCCCTTCCGCCAACACGATCGAACCATCATTGGCTGAAACGGTGGTGATCGCCATCAGCAACTGGTCCACGCTTGCCTCGTCCCCGGCCTTGAGAAACATGGTCGAGCCGGTGCGTTGCCATTTCTCGGCCGCGCTGTCGGAAAACACGAAAGACTGGTCCGGCGAAATCTTGCCTTGTTCGAACAGCTCGAACGCGGTGTAGGCTGTCATCACCTTGGTGACAGATGCCGGGACAAACCGCCTATCAGGAGCACGGGCATAAAGGGTCTGCCCGCTCGAAACATCGACAAGCAATGCGATCGGGATGTTGGAGTCTACCGGCGCTTCGCGCGCTGCGATTGCCGGGTGAGCGGTTCCCCACAGCACCAGCGCTGCCAATCCGAACAGATTTCCCCAGAATGACTTCACTATCGCTCCCGCCTATCGGCGGAGCCGATGGCCTATCCTGCTGAAAAGACGCGTGCGTCGCTATAACCCGCCGCCCGCACCTTGGCGAGCGCTGCCTCGGCCTGTCCACGGGTTGCGTAGGGGCCGGTGCGAACGCGGAAATACTTGCCGGATTGCATCACGAACCCGCCATCGAGGCTGCCAGCCAACCGTTCGGCACTGGCCTTGCTGGAAAATGCCGCTGCCTGAACCACGAAAGCGCCTTCTACCGCACGTCTGTCTGGGGCCGAAGCGTCAGGCACCGGGCGCGTGGCCCCGAGTAATTTCTCAGGCTGTGCGGGCTTGGAGGTCTGGGTGCCAGAGAGAGTGAAGCGCTGCACCTCGGGCGTCGGCGCGACAAGAACCGGGGTAGTCACCGGTGTTGGCTGCCCTGCCTTTGCTGGGGCTTTCGCTAGGGCCAGCGGTGGCAGGGGATATGCCCTGTTTGGCTCGCGCTGCGATTCGAAAACCGTATCAAAGGTCTTGGGTGCAGCAGCTTGAGCAGGCTGAGCTTTGATGACGTGCTGCGGGTCAGCTGAAGGCTGGGCAGCGGTTGATGCCGGCACATCGACCTGCGCATCGGCCATTGAACCGACCCGGGGACTAGTAGACCCAGCCAGGCTCGCCGCTCCCGTCGCGGGAAGCTTCTTGCGCAAAACCGCCAAGAGCGGCTCAGGTGTATCGAGACGCGCTGGAACAGCACCTCCGGAACGTAGTTGGGCGCGCTCGAATTCCTGCGGATTGACCCGCCGTACGCGGACCGGCGCTCCATTGGCGACGCCGAGTTCCGCACTTGCGCCAGCAGATAGGGCTACGAGGCGCTGCGAAGTCATCGGCCCTCGGCGTTCAACCCGCGCCAGAACGGTGCGACCGGTCTCAAGCGATGTCAGCTCGACATAGCTAGGTAGCGGCAACGTCTTGTGAGCGACGGATATGCCAGATCCACCCTCCCCGTCGAAGCTGGCATAGCCAACCGCATCATAGCTGTAGGTATCCTCGGGAGTGTAGATTTGCCCGTCAACGCTGAACGCTTCGCCGAGCACCTGCGGATAATCCGCTTCAGGTCCGGCCGTGGCACGTACACCTTCAATACCATCAGCACTGGCGAGGTCTTGCCGAGCCGTTCCGCCTGCACAGGCGGCAACCATCGCACTCAATCCGAGGGCAATTGCGGCTTTATGGACATCATTGGGCAATCTCATCGGCTAACAGCCCCACACTCATAGCGTAGTAATTGGAGCAGTTATATTCGAGGATAACTCGATAATTTGAGGTTAAGAGCCATGCGCGGGTGCCCGGTCCGTCGGGCTGGAACACCGATGTCAGCGTGTCTTCGGGCAGGTAAATCTGTGGCTGGACCCCGAGGGCCCGCCATTCACGCACGGTCTTCCATTGACTGTGCCGCTCGTGGACTCGCGGGCAGACTGGCGCGACAAGTTCAGTCCCATAGGCATCGACGTTGAAGCCGGACGGCAACGAAGCACGGACGCCCCATGGCTGTCCCGTCCGCCAGCCCGAATCCTGGAAATAGCGTGCGATAGAGGCCAGCGTATCGGCCCGATTGTAGAAGATATCAGCACGACCATCGCCATCACCGTCGGTTGCCAGGCGCAGATAGACACTTGGCAGGAACTGCGGGTTACCAAAGGCCCCTGCCCAGCTGCCAACCAGGTCGGACCGGGAATAGCCCTTGTCGGCAACCTTCATCAGCGCCACGAATTCGTCGGCGAACAATTCGCGCCGTCGTCCTTCCCACGCCAGAGTGGCGAGCGAGCGGGAGAGATCGAAATCTCCCCTGTAACTGCCGTAATTGGTTTCATGCCCCCAGATCGCCATCAGGATTTCCGCTGGCACGCCGTATTGTCCTTCGATCCGGCGATGGAGTGACCGGGTCGAGGCAAACATGTCGCGGCCCTTCGCAATGCGGGTCGGATTGACGTGGGTATCGAGATAGGGCTGCATCGCAGGGTAGCCCGTGCTGGTTGGAGTGCCCGGTTGGCCTCGATCAAGGCGGATCACCGTAGGATTGGGTGTCAGGCCAGCTGTCATCCTTTGCAGGGTAGCCTCGCTCACGCCTTCCGCCCTCGAACGCGCAATAAGCAATTGCAGATAGGCGTTGAACTCCATGTCCTGCGCGGAGACGGGGGCCATGGGCGCAGTAAGGGCAAGCGCTGAAAGCGAGAGTAGGAAATGTCTGAAAGGCATGGATATCCTTGTGTCACCTGGATGGCGAAACGCCAATGTCACTAAACGCGCTTTGCGACGAAAGGTTCGCACAGAGCGAGCGGCATGTTCTTTTACGGTCTTATCGCCCACCTTTTGAGTGCCTCGTAATCCTGACGGCAGCTTTCTGCGATAGCTTGGAACGATTGATCGAGGCTGGGCACAGATTCGGGGGGCGCGCCAAAACCGGTCGAGTCATTGACTGCGTCATACCAGTGTGTCCCCCAGATACCATCCTGCGCATGCGGCCCCCTGGACCAATGAAGCATGGAAGAATCCCACGGGATATCAAGTGCATGGCATAGTTTTGAAAGAACAGTTCGAGGATTCGTGAGAATATCAGTGCTATCGACGACGGGCGCCTGGGCTCCGGTCATCGCGCAAATCTTGTCAAAGTACTGGCGTTGCCTGGTCACACCGAGATGGTCGGCCGTGATTGCCTGGCGCTTGTTGGCATAGCTCGCTGCGACATGGACTGGATCGCGAATAAGGAAAGCGTGACGCATCTGCGGAAAATCGCCAATGCTTATTGGTCCCTCCATGTGATGTGGCATGTGCTTTTGATACCAGATCGGGCTCCCATCAGGAGCCGCGCCGCGCAGCGTACGGGCCACCGAACGCCAGTCACAGTCCATGTCGGCGATGACCTTATCAGCCATAGGTTGAGGGTCACCGGTTTGCTTGAGATACGCGCCATAAAAAGGTTCGTCGCTGACACAGGTATCGGCTCGGCTGGAGAAGCTGCGCATCATCGCGGTGGAGAGGTTGCGTGGCCCCGACCACATTGCAATCCTAATGGTTTCAGTGGCTTGCGATGACGTCACGACGCCACTTCGCTATCCATCAGTGCTTTGTAGCCAGCCTGCAATCGCTCAACCATCGGCCCCCTGCTCCGAGTTAGCTGGCGGCCGTCAACCTCTGTCACCGGGACCACTCCGGCGAAGGTGCCAGTTACGAAGGCTTCGTCCGCGCCATACACATCGGTCAACGAGAAGTTCTTCTCGAACACCGGGATGCCTTGTTCGCGGCAGATAAGGATGACATTGGCCCGGGTGATCCCGCCAAGACAGTAGTCGCCGGTCGAAGTCCACACTTCGCCCTTGCGCACGATAAAGAAATGGGTCGAGTTGCAGGTCGCGACGAAACCGTGCGGGTCCAGCATCAATGCCTCGTCGGCACCTGCCTGCGCCGCCTGGATGCAGGCGGTGATGCAGTTAAGCTTGGAATGCGAATTGAGCTTCTGGTCCTGGACGGCTGGATCCCCGCGCCGGACATGGACTGTGAAGAGGCGGATACCGCTTTCGATCGTGCTAGGCAGCGGAGCCTTGTACTCGGGAATGATCACGATCGTTGCAGGTGAGATGACGACGCGCGGATCCTGATAGGGGGTCGAGCGGATGCCTCTGGTAACCATCAGGCGCGCATGGACGCCCTCCGCCTCGCGCATGGCATTGGCGTCAATCGTTGCTTCCAACCGCTCGATCAGGGCTTCGCGATCAAGCCCGATATCCAGCGCGATGGCCTTCGCGCCTTCGAACAAGCGGTCGAGATGCGCGTCGAGGAACGCGAACTGACCCTTGTGGAGCCTCAGCCCCTCCCAGACGCCGTCGCCGAGCATGAATCCGCTGTCAAACACCGAGACAGTTGCCTCCTCTCGGGGAACCAACTCGCCATTGACGCTGATCACGATGCTCTGGTTGCGCGGGTCGGGCGCGAAGTCATGGGTGCCTTTTGCCATGATCCGATAGTAGGCCGCTGAAGCCGCGTGACAATAGCGCTTCAGGACGCTAGCCAGCCTCGCAGCGGACAGGTGGCAGAGCGGTTGAATGCACCGGTCTTGAAAACCGGCAAGGGTGCAAGCCCTTCGTGGGTTCGAATCCCACCCTGTCCGCCAACTTTTCCTTCTTCACCTGCGTTTCATGATCTGGTCCATCATGTCGCGCAGCTTGGGGTCCCATTCGCTCCGCAACTCCTTGAGCCGGGCGATCAGTTCATCGTTTTCCCACGCTGGGACATCGATGCGATAGACGTCGGCAATTTTCTCCATCGATGAGCGATCCATTTCCTCGAAAGCATCCGACATTGCCTGTGCGTTCTGACGATCGTGGCCCAGGGCCTCGAACGCAGAGCGCCCGATCCGGATGGCTCCATCATAGGTTTCGCGAATGATGTCGCGGCAGCCGAGTGCCCACAGTTTATAAACGTGGTCGCGGTCAATAGCACGGGCGATAACGTGGACATTTGGGTATGTCTGGATGACATGTTCCACCAGCCGGTCGATCTGATCTTTCTGGTCGAGCGCAACCACGATCAGCTTGGCATTGGCGATACCGGCGCTGGCCAATAGATCAGGTCTGGTGGCGTCGCCGAAATAGGCCTTGGTGTCGAATTTCTCGAGATTGGCGATGTGACGTGAATCATAGTCGATCAAGGTTGCGCGGTAGCCCGCGGCATTGAGCATGCGGTCAACAATACCGCCAACCCGCCCGCGTCCGGCGATGATGATATCGTTGTTTTCGTCGATCGCATCGGCTTCGCGCTCCTCATCCGTCTCGTAGCGCGGGACAATCACCTTTTCATAGATGATGAACAGCAGCGGGGTGATGAGCATGGAAAAGGCCACGACCAGCAGCAGGAGGCTCGCCAGCTCTGTGCCGAGCACTGCATTGCCGAGCGCGAAGGAAATCAGCACGAAGCCGAACTCCCCAGCTTGCGCCAAGCTCAGCGTAAACAGCCAGCGGTCCTGTTCGCGCAAGCTGAAGGCGCGGGCGATCAGGAACAGCACCAGCATTTTGGTGGCGAGCACAACGCCGGTCCAGAACAGCACTTCGCCAAGTTGGTGGCGGAGCTGGCCGAAATCGATCCCTGCACCCACGGTGATGAAAAACAGGCCGAGCAGCAGACTCTTGAACGGGTTGATGTCGGCCTCAAGTTCGTGCCGGAACTCGCTATTGGCGAGTACTACCCCGGCAATGAATGCGCCTAGCGCCGGTGACAGGCCAACCAGCGTCATCAGCAGCGCAATGCCGATCACGAACATCAGGGCAGCGGCAGTAAACAGCTCGCGCAGCTTGAGATCGGCGATGGTGCGGAACACGGGCCGCGTTAGATAGACGCCGATCAGGATAACGAGGCCCACCGAACCGACAGTCGCCAGGCCCGCCAGCCATGTCGGCAGATCTTCAACGAGGTTGAGACCGCCATGGCCGTGTGCACTCTCCCCGCCCTGCGCCACGGCGGCCAATTCGGGCAGTGCCAGCAGCGGCAGCAGCGCCAGCATGGGGATGACCGCGACATCCTGCACCAGCAGGACGGAGAAGCTCGCCTCGCCTCCCTGCGTGCGCATCAGGTTCTTCTCATTGAGCGTCTGCAGGACGATGGCGGTCGAGGACAGCGCAAGGATCATGCCGATGGCGAGCGCGGTCTGCCACGGATTGCCGCTGACATAGGCTATGCCGGCCAGCACAAGCGTTGTCGCCACTACTTGCGCCCCGCCAAAGCCAGCCAACCGGCGACGCATCGCCCACAATCGTTTGGGTTCAAGTTCGAGGCCGATGATGAACAGCATCATCACCACGCCGAACTCGGCGAATTGCTGCATCTGCGCGACATCGACATTGAGCACGCCGAGCAGGGGGCTCAGCGCCATGCCGGCGAGCAGATAACCGAGCACCGTGCCGAGCCCGAAGCGGGTCGCCAGCGGCACGGCCAATACCCCTGCCACCAGCAGGCTGAATGCGAGGACCAGGAATTCGCCCATCCCCGCGGCTTAGCGGGTCAGGCCGCCCGGTCAATCTTTGGCGGAACTGTCATCCTTGGGTGCTGGATTGACGACCGACCCCCTGGCGCTCTTGCTCTTGTCGACGAGCGAGCCGTCGTGCCGTTTCTCGGCCGGATAATCCTCGGCATCGACGGAGGACTGGTTCTCCAGGGCGTTGTGATCCTTGATCACGCGACTGTCGTTCTCATCGGCAGCGTCATCCTGGATCACCGGGTGGGTCTTGCGGTCATCGGTCATGGCATCATCCTTTGCCTGACCAACGCGCAGCCCTTGCTCGGCGTTCCAGAAGCCGACCGTCAGATATGCAGCGCGCGTCCATAAGCCGACAGCACGCTTTCGTGCATCATTTCGGACAGGGTCGGGTGCGGGAAGACGGTCTGCATCAGCTCGGCCTCGGTAGTTTCGAGCTGCTTGCCGACGGTATAGCCCTGGATCAACTCGGTCACCTCGGCCCCGATCATGTGCGCGCCCAGCAGTTCGCCGGTCTTGGCGTCGAACACGGTCTTGATGAAGCCTTCGGCCTCGCCCAGCGCGATGGCCTTGCCATTGCCGATGAAGGGGAAGTTGCCGACCTTCACTTCGTGCCCGGCTTCCTTGGCCTTGGCCTCGGTCATGCCGACGCTGGCGATCTGCGGGTGGCAATAGGTGCAGCCCGGGATGTTGTTACGGTCGAGCGCGTGCGGATGGACGTCCTTGTTGCCCAGTTCCTTGGCGATAGCCTCGGCGGCGGTGACACCTTCATGGCTGGCCTTGTGCGCCAGCCACGGTCCCGGCGTGCAATCGCCGATGGCCCACAGCCCCTTGGATTTGGTGCGACCATAGGGATCGATCTGGATAAAGCCGCGATCCATTTCTGCGAGCTTTTCCAAGCCGATATCTTCCGTATTGGGGACAATGCCGATGGCGACGATGCAGTGGCTAAACTGCTGTTCTGTGACCGTGCCGTCCTTGCCCTTGATCTTGGCCTTCACGCCTTTGGCATCGGATTTGATATCCTCAACACCAGCGCCGGTCATGATCGTCATGCCCTGCTTGGTCAGGCTTTTCTCGAGGAAGGTGGAGACATCCTTGTCCTCCACCGGAACCACCCGGTCGAGCATTTCGACCACGGTAACTTCCGCGCCCATATCGTTGTAAAAGCTGGCAAACTCGATTCCAATAGCGCCGCTGCCGATAACCAGAAGTTTGGTCGGCATTTCGGGCGGCGTCATGGCGGTGCGATAGGTCCACACCCGCTTGCCGTCGGCCGGGGCGAAGGGCAGGTCGCGCGCGCGCGCGCCGGTGGCGACGATGATGTGCTTGGCGGAGAGCTTTTCTTCGCCCTTCTCGCCCTTCACCGTCAGGCTGGTCGGGCCGGTCAGTCTGCCCTCGCCCATGTGCACGGCGATCTTGTTCTTCTTCATCAGGTGCGTGACGCCCTGGTTCAATTGCTTGGCGACGCCGCGGCTGCGCTTGACCACGGCCTCCAGGTCGGCCTCGATCTCTTTCGCCTTTAGGCCGTAATCGCCCGCATTCTGCATGTAGTGGAAGATCTCGGCCGAGCGCAGCAGCGCCTTGGTCGGGATGCAGCCCCAGTTGAGGCAGATGCCGCCGAGCAGTTCCCGCTCGACAATCGCGGTCTTGAGGCCAAGCTGCGAAGCGCGGATCGCGGCGACATAGCCGCCGGGTCCGGAGCCGAGAACGATGACGTCGTAACTTGCTGACATTGATCGATTACCCTCTGGAATGTCCTACAGGATGGAACACATGGAACACTGTCCTAGCGTTGAAATCGCGCCGCTGGCCGGAGCGGCGAAAAAGACGGATTTGGGTGCTGTCCTGACGGCCCTGCATGGCCGCCGCATTGGCACAGGCGCGCTGGTGTAGGACAGCGCTCACGCCGCGCCGCCCGAAGCAGATTCGGCCGCGATGCTGACCGGACGGGGCCGGTCATCATCGCCCAGCACCACGAATTTGAAAATGCCTTGCGCCACCTTGGTCGTCGCTTCGCTATTACGGGTCCGGGCGACCGCCTCGGCCGCAATGGTGAGCGAAGTGGTGCCGGTGGTGGTCACCTCGCAATAGACCGAAAGCTCGTCGCCTACCGCCATCGCACCGGGAAAGGCGAAATCGCTGGCCGAAACAACTACTGCCTTGCCCTTGCCCAATTGGCTCGCAAGCGAGCCCGCGCCCAGCGCCATCTGGCTCATCAGCCATCCGCCGAACACCCCGCCATAGGGGTTGAGATCGGTTGGCATGGCGGTGACGCGAATTTGGGGGGAGCGGTCAGGCATTAGATTTCCCAACCGTGCTAGTGCGCCATACCAGCGCTGCGATTGCACCCGACAGAAGGCCTAGGCCGCTCCAAGCGAACCACTCGAAAGGCTGCACACCAGATCGCAGGTGATGGCTCAAAACCCAGACAGTCCCAAGCGTTCCCCCGAACAGGGCCGCAATAGCTGTAAAGCCCAGACTCGAACCGTAAACATCCATGCGCCTCAAGCCAATGAAGCTCGCAACTGCAAATAGAGTGCAGCCGATGGCAGCGATCAGAATTGCCAAACCCCAAACCACGAGCATTGAACCAATGTTTCGGTCAGCGGGGTTCTCGAAGTAAGCTACTGCCCCGATAATTACCGCCAAAAGCGTCCCTGACGCCATCACAGCCATTGTGAACCTTGTGACCTTGATCGCGAAGTTCAAACCACCAGCCCCATTGGGTTTTCGCAGAGCTGCTTGAACGCCTCCATCAACTGCGCGCCGTCCGCGCCATCAATCGCGCGGTGATCGAAGCTGCCCGTGGCGCTCATAACCTTAGCGGGCACGATCTCTCCGTCCTCAACCCATGGGCGCTGCTCGCCCGCGCCGACCGCGAGGATCATCGCCTGCGGCGGGTTGATCACCGCGTCGAACTGCTTGGTGCCGAACATGCCGAGGTTGGAGAGACTGGCAGTGCCACCCTGGAATTCCTGCGGCTGCAACTTGCCTTCTTTGGCCTTGCCCGCGAGTTCCTTCATCTCGGTGCTGATCTGCGCCAGCCCCTTGCGGCCTGCATCGCGGATGATCGGCGTGATCAGGCCCGAAGGCGCGGCCACCGCGACCGAGATATCCTGCCGCGAATATTCGTACAACTCGTCGCCCTGGAAGCTGACATTGCACTTGGGCACGCGCTGCAGCGCGCGGGCCAGCGCCTTGATCAGCAGATCATTGACCGACAGCTTCACGCCGTCCGCCTCGAGGCTGGCGTTGAGTTCGCTGCGCAGCTTGAGCAGCGCGTCGAGCCGCACATCCACGGTGAGGTAGATATGCGGGATGGTCTGCTTCGCTTCGGTCAGGCGGCGCGCAATGACCTTGCGGACATTGTTGAGTTTCTGCGCTTCGTAGGGTGCATCCAGATCGCCGCCGAGCGTTGCAGGCTTGGGAGCCGGAGCCGCGCTGTCCGTCTTCGCCGGAGCCGCGCCCGGCTTGGCGTCTTCCACGTCCGCCTTGATGATCCGGCCACCCGGACCACTGCCGGTGACGCCCGAAAGGTCGAGGCCCTTCTGCTCGGCAATCCGCTTGGCCAGCGGCGATGCGATGATGCGGTCGCCGTCGGTCTTTGGTGCGGGCGTTGCTGCCGCTGCGGGTGCCGGTGTCGGCGCAGGCTTGGCGGCGCTGTCCTTGCTCTCGTCCTTCGCCTTGGCGGGGGCCGGAGCCGGAGCCGGAGCGCTGCCGCCCGATGCGCCCTTGGCGTCCTCGATATCCTCGCCTTCTTCGGCCAGGATCATGATGACTTCACCGACCTTCACGTTCTCGGTGCCTTCCTCGACGAGGATCTGCGCCACTGTGCCTTCGTCGACGGCTTCGAATTCCATCGTCGCCTTGTCGGTCTCGATCTCGGCCATCAAATCGCCGGCGCCGATCGTGTCGCCGACCTTGACGAGCCATTTGGCGAGCGTGCCCTCCTCCATCGTGGGCGAAAGGGCGGGCATCTTGATCTGGGTCGGCATGGGTCGCTGTGGATCCTTGGGCTTTGAAGGCTTGGTTGCCGCTACGCTTTGGCCAATTTGGCGCGCTGCGGCAAGGTTCTTGCCCAAAACTTGCAACGCATACGATTTCAGCGGATACCCGCGCCCGTGGGGACGCCGAGGGGCCTGAATACATGCAAGCATTTCTGGTAATCATCGACGAGACGGAAGAGGCGCGCAAGGCGCTGCGCTGGGCATCGCGGCGGGCCGCAGCCATCGATGGGTCGGTGCATATCCTCGCGCTGGTCCAGCCGCAGAATTTCAGCGCATTCGGTGGTGTCCAGGCCACCATCGAACAGGAAGCGCGCGACCGGGCCGAGGCGGTTGCCTCCAGCGCGGCGGGATCACTGCTGGCCGAAAGCGGGCGGATGCCGAGGATCACCGTGCGCGTCGGCGAAGGCCGCGCCGTGATCAAGGACTACCTCGCCGAACACCCCGAGGTGCACGCACTGGTGCTGGCCGCGGGCGAAACCTCGTCCGGCCCGCTGGTCATGCATTTCAGCGAAAATGCCGCCAGCCTGCCCTGCCCGTTGGTGATCGTGCCCGGCACCTTCACCGCCGAGGATATCGACCGGATTACCTGACGCCCGCGCCAGTGCAGGCGGCGGTTGGCCTATTTCTTCCGGCGACCCTGGTGGCGGATATTCTTCGGCCGTCCGCGCTTGCCCTGCTCGGGCTTGCCCTGGTCGCGCTGACCGTTCCCCTGCTTGCCGCGCGGGCCTGCGCCACTCTTCTTGCGTTCGGTGCGGTTACCGCGCGGCTCGATCGGGTTGCCCTCGGCATCGAGCGGTTCGAACTTGAGCGCGCCGGTCAGCGGATTGGCCTCGGCCAGCTTGAGATCGAGCTTCTGCCCAACCTCGTAGCGGGTGCCCGTCCGGTCTCCCACCAGCGCCTGCGCCGCCTCGTCATAGCGGAAGTAATCCTGCCCCAGCGTCGAGACCGGGACCAACCCGTCTCCCCCAAATTCGAGGATCGTGGCAAAGAAACCGAAGCTCTGCACGCCGGTGATGCGCGTCTTGAAGGTCTTGCCGACATGCTGCGCCAGATAAGATGCGACATAGCGGTCGATCGTATCGCGCTCGGCCTCCATCGCGCGGCGCTCGGTCGTGCTGATAGCGTCTGAAATCTGCTGCAGGTCCTCGCGGTCGCGGTCCGATAGGCCCGAATGCGCTGGCAGGTCGCCCTTGGGCTTGGGTTGTTCGAGGCCGTAAGTGTCGACCAGAGAGCGGTGCACCAGCAGATCGGCGTAACGGCGAATCGGCGATGTGAAGTGCGCGTAGGAGCCAAGCGCCAGCCCGAAGTGCCCGGCATTCTTGGGCCCGTAATAGGCCTGCATCTGGCTGCGCAGAACAGCCTCCATCAGCAACACCCTCTCGGCGTCATCCGACACGTCTTTCAGGAAACGGTTGAACAGGGTCGGCGTGATGACCTGCCCCATCGCCAGCTTCTTGCCCTGCGTGCCGAGATAATCGCGCAAGGAAATGATCTTCTCGCGGCTCGGCTGCTCGTGGACGCGGTAGACGACCGGCGAGGCCTTGGCCTCCAGTGCCTTGGCAGCGGCGACATTGGCAGCGATCATGAAATCTTCGACCACGCGGTGCGCGTCGATCCGTTCGCGCACGGCAATGTCGGCAATCTGGCCCTTGTCATCGAGGATCACGCGGCGCTCGGGGAGGTCGAGTTCGAGCGGATCACGCGCGGCCCGCGCCGCGGCGAGCAATTTCCAGCACGCCCACAGGTCGCGCAGTTCCTGGTTTGCGTCACCGGCATCAATCTGCGCCTGCGCATCCTCATAGGCAATATTGTGCGTCAGGCGGACGATGGCGCGGGTGAAACGCCATGACGTCACCTTGCCCTCGGGCGAAATCTTGAGGTGGCACGCCATCGCCGCGCGGTCTTCGCCCTGCTTGAGCGAGCAGACATCGGCGCTGAGCACCTCGGGCAGCATTGGCACGACGCGGTCAGGAAAATAGACCGAATTGCCGCGCTTGCGCGCTTCGCGATCGACGGCACTGCCGGGACGGACGTAATAGGAAACGTCGGCGATAGCGACGATGGCATCGAACCCGCCCTTGTCATCCGGCTTGGCGTAGATCGCGTCATCATGATCGCGCGCGTCGGCGGGATCTATGGCGAGGATTGGCACGTCGCGCAGATCCTCACGCTTTTCCTCGCTGAGCGGCAATTCGGCAGCAAGCTCGGCCTCGGCCAGCGTTTCTTCGGGAAAGACGTGCGGAATGCCATGCTTGGCGATTGCAATCAGGCTGAAGCTGCGCGGGGCGAGCGGATCGCCGACCACTTCCACCACCTTGACCCCGGCGCGCGGTGAGCGGCCGGCCTGTTCGGCCAGTACCAGCTGTCCAGACTCGGCTCCGCCCAAATCGACTACATGGACCGAATTGCGGACCTTCTTGTCGACAGGTGCTAGCCATGGCTTGCCGCTGCCGTCGATCTCGATCACGCCCATCAGCCCCTCGGTGCGGGCAGGCAATTTCTTCATCGGGAAGGCGCGCCAGCCGCGATCGGTTTCCTCGGTCCTGGCGAGCACGCGGTCGCCGCGCTTGAGCGCCGGCATGCCCTTGGCACCTTTGGGACCGCGTCCGCCCTTGGCCTCGACTACCAACAGCCGCGGCGGCTTCTGCTTGTCGTCGGGGTCCCAGTTCTCAGGTTCGGCGAACAATTCGCCGTCGTCGATATCAATCACCCTGAGGACGGTGACTTTCGGCACTCCGCCCATGCGGTGATAGGCGGTCTTCTTGCCGTCAATCAGGCCTTCCTCGGCCATGTCTTTCAGCAGCTTCTTGAGGGCAATCTTTTCCTGCCCCTTGAGGCCGAAAGCCTTGGCGATTTCGCGCTTGCCCGCAGGCGTTTCGCTGGATTGGATGAATTCGAGGATTTGCGCGGTGGTCGGAAGCCCCTGCTTATGGTGAGGCGACCGTTTGCTGTTCTGTTTTCTTGTCATATGGCCACAATATGGGGATGGCGTTACTCGCTGTCACCCTCTGGCGACGCGACAGGCGCGAAAGCGCCCGCCGGAACAGCGCTGGCGACTGGGCTGCAGATATTTCCCGCACATGCGCTGACTCCGAAAAACCAGTCGTCCCCGCGTTCGGGAACGATGAACTGCATGAGAGATTGCGGGTCTGTCTTTGTCATCGGAACCGGCATCATTGCTGACATGGCGACCGCACCGAATGTTTCTGTCCAGGCCGGATTGTCGGTTCGCCGACCATGAACCACAAAGTTCGACGCCCCCTGCGGCGTGGTCCATTGCACCAGTGTATCGGTGCGCACCGCTGCTTCTGCCGTGGTTTCTGGTGGCATGGGAGCCCGTGCGAGTCGATCAAGCGCACGCACATTGAGCTGCGTCACCTTGGCCAGATAATCGAAGTCCATCACCTCCACAGTGTCGCCATAGGTCACGCCGTCCTCGACCCGCAGGTCCTGGTGCTGGTGCTCGTAATCTTCGACCGCGACTGTAATGCGGACAGCAGGATACCCTTTTTCGAGGAAAGGGATCTGGTCTCCGCCACGCCCCATCCGGTCGACCCGCCAGATTTGACGTACATCGAGCCCGTCTTCGAATTCGTCGGCCAGGCCATCGATCCAGCGTGACAGATTGCGGCTCGGGCTGTCGTTTTCACCACCTTCGCGGCGCTGGGAGGCGCGCAGATCGTCGGTCAGGTCGGCGCGTGGCCCTTCGGAAAAGACGCGCACGTTTTCGGCATCGCAATAGCCGTCGCTGCTGCAACTGTTGCCCACGACATCGTTGTTGAGCACGGCCTTGACCGTATAGCCTTGCGCCTCGACCCAGTCCGCCAACAGGCGACCGCCATAGAGCCCTTGCTCCTCGCCAGAGAGCAGCGCGTAGATGATGGTAGTGGGATAGCGTTTGCCGGTCAGCACCCTTGCAGCTTCAATGACAAGCGCGGTGCCCGAGCCATCGTCATTGGCGCCGGGAGCATCGCTTTCCCAATCGAATGGGTCGGTGGCCCGGCTGTCGATATGGCCTTGTACGATGACGACTTCATCTGGCCGTTCGGTCCCGCGCTGAATGGCGACCGCGTTGCGCAGTCTGGTCGGGCGCGGGATGCGGCGCCCTTCGACCGTCGTTTCGGGCAGGACGATGTCGAGGCAGCCACCGCAAGCCGTAGCTATGCGTTGAAACTCGGCTGCGCCCCAGTCCACTGCGGCCCCGATCCCGCGAGTGGGATCATCCTGTTCCGACAAAGTATGGCGGGTGCCGAAGGAAACGAGCTTCTCGACATCTTCCTTAAGCCGATCGGCCGAGACATTGTCGGCCGGCGTATCCTGGGCAACGGCGGGTGTGGTGAAAAGGGCGGCGGCGAGGATCAGTTTGCGCATGCCGCCTTTTCAGACCTTTGCGAGGGCGCGGTCAATACGCCTTGGCGACGTAAATCCATTCCTTGGCCGGTTCGCCGGTGAAGATGCACGGGCCATCGGGTGCAGGTGCGTCCATAGGCACGTTGCGGATCGTCAGCTTCAGGTCCTTCAACTGCTCGACCACATTGTCCAGTGCCGTGCCCGTTGGCTTCGACCATGCGACCTTCACCCAGCCGGGGAACTTGATGCCCTTCGAATAATAGGCACGCACTTCATCGAAGCAGCTCACTTCGTCGACGATCTGGGCATCGCGGCGCTCGCGCGCTTCCTCAAACAGGGCGGTCTGGATGCCGGTGAGCAAGTCGGAGATGCTTTCAGCCAGCGCTTCGCGGCTTGGCGTCTCGAACGCCGGTTTGCCGGTCTCAGCGTTCCACAAATTATCGCGCCGCAACATGCTGACGACGCCGTTGTCCATATCGCGTCCGCCAACCTCGACGATCACGGGTGCTCCCTTGCGCACCCAGTCCCAGCGCTTGGCAGCAGCTTTGCCCGGCTTGGTATCAAGCAGGACGCGGACCGGTTCGCCCAGCGCGGATTGTGCCGCGAGCGAGGCGCGCAGCTCTTCGCAATACGCAATCAGCGCGTCATCCTCGGGCTTGTCGCGGAGCATTGGCAGGATGACGACCTGTTGTGGCGCTATGCGCGGTGGAACGCGTAGTCCGTCATCATCGCCATGGGTCATGATGACGCCGCCAATCATGCGGGTCGAAACGCCCCAGCTGGTGGTGTGGCAGAATTGCTCGCCACCTTCGCGGGCCTGGTACTTGATGCCCGAGGCTTGCGAGAAATTGGTGCCAAGATAGTGACTGGTGCCCGCCTGCAGGGCCTTGCCGTCCTGCATCATGGCTTCGATCGACCACGTCTCGACCGCGCCGGGAAAACGCTCGTTTTCAGGCTTTTCGCCGGCAATCACCGGCAATGCGAGATCGTCCTCGGCATGGGCGCGATAGACCTCGAGCATGGTCAACGTATGCTCCTTGGCCTCTTCGGCCGTGGCGTGGGCAGTATGGCCTTCCTGCCACAGGAATTCGCTGGTGCGCAGGAACATGCGGGTACGCATTTCCCAGCGTACGACATTGGCCCACTGGTTGAGTTTGAGCGGCAGGTCGCGCCAGCTCTGGATCCAGCGCGCCATGGCATCGCCGAAAATGGTTTCCGACGTCGGTCGGACTACCAGCGGCTCTTCCAGCTTGGCCTGCGGATCGGGGATCAGCCCGCCCTCGCCATCTGCAATCAGCCGGTGATGGGTGACGACCGCCATTTCCTTGGCGAAACCTTCGACGTGCTCGGCCTCGCGTTCGAAATTGGAAAGTGGAATGAAGAGCGGGAAATAGACGTTCTCGTGGCCGGTGGCCTTGATCCGGTCATCAAGGAGCCGCTGGATGCGTTCCCAGATGCCATAGCCCCAAGGTTTGATCACCATGCACCCGCGTACGCCCGATTCCTCGGCCAGGCCGGCTTCGGCGATGACAGCCTGGTACCAGTTGGCGAAGTCTTCCTCGCGCTTGATGGTGAGGGCGTGGCGTATCTCGGGCACGTCGGGTCTGTCCTGTCTTGAAGTTGTGGATCGAGTGGGCGGGCGCTTGGCGCTACTTACCAAGTTCGTCCAGCTTCTTTTGCATCTCGGCCATCTGTCTTTTGAGCTCGGCGAGTTCGGCATCCTTGCTCGAAGCCGGGTTCGCCTGGGTCTTGCTGCCAGGGATCAGGGCGGAACTCATGGCCTTGATCATGGCCATGTTGTTTTCGTGCAGCTTGGCCAGTGGAGTGCCCGAAATGCCCTTTTCGAACGTTTCGCGAATTTTGACCTGGTTCTCGCGGAAATTCTTCATGCTGGCTTCGAGATAACTCGGCATCATGGCCTGCATGGAATTACCGTACATCGAGATGATGTCGCGCAGAAAACTGACCGGCAACATCTGCTTGCCGCCGGTCTCCTCGTCCATGATGATCTGCGTCAAAATGGTGTGAGTAATGTCGTCGCCGGACTTGGCATCGACCACCTTGAAATCCGTCCCCTCACGCGTCATCGCAGCAAGATCGTCGAGCGTGATATAGCTCGAGCTCTGTGTGTTGTAGAGCCGCCGGTTGGCGTATTTCTTGATGACGACAGTGTCGCCCGGTGCGGTGGTTTTGCGAGCCATGGCTGGAATATCGAACTTATGTTGCTGCGCACAATGCTGCGCAGCATCGCCCTTAGCACTTGCAGCATGAAATGCGCAATTGCCGCGATTCAGTGGCGCAGGCGTTGTCCCAGAACGGTCAGCAATTCATATTGCGAAAGACCTGATGCTGCGGCTGCACGCGGCAAATAATAGGGCACGTCGAGCCAATCACCGATCTGCAATCCGGGCGCTGCAGACAGGTCGACGACAATCATGTCCATCGACACTTTGCCAAGTATCGGGAGCGCGCGATCTTCGTGCACCAGGGCATTGCCCTTCCCGCCCCAACTGCGCAGGAATCCGTCGGCATAGCCGAGCGTCACAGTGCCGACCCGCATGGGTTGCTCTGCCGTGAATTGCGCGTTGTAACCCACGCGATCGCCGGCTGCGAGATCGGCAACCTGGATCAGGCTTGCGCGCAAAAACGCGACCTGGCGAATTTCTCCTGCCAATTCGCGCCTGGGTACGCCGCCATACAGTGCGACACCCGGACGGGTTAGGTCGAAAGCATAGCTCTCCCCCAAGGCGACGCCGGCGCTGTTGGCCAGGCTGAGAGTTCTCGCCTCGATTTGATTGGCCACTTCAGCAAAAGCACGCTGCTGCGCCGGATTGGCATCGCTCTCCTCATCCGCGCAGGCAAGATGCGACATGAGCACTTCGATCTTTAGCGCTGCAATGGCCGGGTCTCCTGCATCGGCGGGCCGGATTCCCAGCCGATTGATGCCGGTATCGACCATCAGGTGGCAGGGGCCGCCGCCGCTCTCGTACCAAAGCTGCGCCTGGTGCAGCGAATTGATGACCGGGCGGACTCCCGTGGCCCTGGCATAGGCCGCTTCGGCAGAAGTGTTTGCACCATGCAGGACCGCAACTTGTTCGGCCGGCACGTGGGTCAGGACCGCTTCCACCTCACTCCAATGCGCGACAAAGAAATCCCGCGCGCCGGCATCTCGCAACACGGGCAGGCAGGTGTCGATCCCGAGACCATAGCAATTCGCCTTGATCGCCGCGCCGGCTCGCGCCTTTCCGGATAACCTATCAAGCGTGCGCCAGTTCGCGGCCAGCGCGTCGCAATCGACATCGAGCCGCAAGGTCGGCGGGGGATGATTGTGGGCCACGCTATGCCTGGATTTCAGCTCGAAAGGCTTCGCATCGCGCTCAATCCTCAAAGTCGCGCGGCGGACCGTCGGGGACGCCCCACCACAGCACTACTATGCCGAAGGCGACGACCACCCAAGTGTACCACAATCCGGAATAGATATTGCCGGTACTGGCCACAATGACGCCAGCGATAAGCGGCAGGAAGCCGCCCAGGTAGCCAGCTCCGATATGGTAGGGGATCGACATTGAGCTGTAGCGGATGCGCGGCGGAAACATCTCCGAAAGCAGCGCCGCGACGGATCCGTAAGTCAGCGCCGACAACAGTCCGAGGCCAAGCAGGATGGCGACGATGCCGAGGATGTTGCCGGCGGAGGGCTGCTGCTTGGCGAAATCGAACCCGTGTTCACCCAGAGCCGCACGTATTCCGTCGCGGCGGACACCGCCGTCCTCGAACCAGGCCGATTCGAGCGCGATCGCCTCTTCCCCTGCGGTCAGTGCAAGCGCCTCGCCCTCGACCAGCGAGTAAGGCACGCCGGACGCGGTAAGTGTCTCCAGCACCTTGCCGCAATCGGTCTGCTCGCGGTCAAACAGATCGGCGAATGGGTCGGTCACACATTGCGGGCCGGCTACCGTAATCGGGGTGTCCCTGGCGGCCTTTTCAAGCCCCGGATTGGCCAGGCTACCCAGCCCCCAGAACGC
Source organism: Qipengyuania sp. CAU 1752 (assembly GCF_054482615.1). Taxonomy (NCBI): domain Bacteria; kingdom Pseudomonadati; phylum Pseudomonadota; class Alphaproteobacteria; order Sphingomonadales; family Erythrobacteraceae; genus Qipengyuania; species Qipengyuania sp. CAU 1752. Next base: position 1,582,157 of record NZ_JBTLRE010000001.1, read on the forward strand.
CGGGAACAGCAGCAGCAATGTAAGCACGGCGCCAATCATGATTGGCTTCTTCCGGCCGACCCGATCCGACCAATTGCCGATCAGGACATAGAACGACATCGCGATCAGGCCCGAGAAGAACAGGATCAGTTCGACGGTCAGGTCTGCTACATGCATTGGGCCACGCAGGAAGCTCATCCCGCTGAAGAAGGCGGTGTACCAGATCGTCGTCAGGATGCCCGTGACGCCAAACAGGGCGACGAAGATGCGCTTGCGGTTCCCGGGATAGGTGAAGCTTTCAACAAAGGGGTTGCCGGCGAGCTGACCCTCTTCCTTCATCGCCTGGAACACGGGGCTTTCGGAAAGTTTGAGACGCATCCAAAGCGAAATGCCGAGCAGAATGATCGAGAGCAGGAAAGGCACACGCCAGCCCCAGGCGGCGAAATCATCTTCCGGGATCAGGAAGCGACAGGTCAGCACGACCGCTATCGACAGTACAAATCCGCCAGCCACGCTGGCTTGGATAAAGCTGGTGTAGAAACCGCGCTTTTCCGGTGGGGCGTGTTCGGCGACGTAGATTGCCGCCCCGCCATATTCACCGCCCAGCGCCAGTCCCTGGATGACCCGCAAGAGTATGACGATGATCGGCGCGGCGATCCCGATAGAAGCGACAGTAGGAATCAGCCCGACCCCGGCCGTGGCAATCCCCATCAAGGTGACTGTAACGAGGAAGGTGTATTTGCGGCCCAGCTTGTCGCCGAGGAAGCCGAACAGGACCGCACCGAGCGGACGGAAGGCGAAGCCGACGGCGAAGGTCGACCAGACCAGCAGCAGGCCGAGCGTTTCGTTGTCGACGTCGTAGAACGCATCCTTCAGGATGTAGGCCAGCGTCCCGTAAATGAAAAAATCATACCATTCGAAGATGGTGCCAGCTGACGAAGCACCGATAACCAGCTTGATCTCGTTCTCGTCCGGCTCACGTCCCTTGAGTGCTGCTGCGTCGCTCATGCTGCGCCCTGTCCCCCTGATTGTCGGAAGAATCTTTAGCGAGCCGCCCCAGCGTTGGAAAGCGCGACTTCGGCGGCCTTCCACGGCAACAGCATTGCACCATGCCGCGCAGGATATTCCCGGGCCGGAGCGATCAGATCGATATCGGGCCAGTTTGGCGTCGGCCCCTCGACCTCAAGCCACTGCGCAATCGCTGCGCGCGCCTGACCGATCGCGTCCCCATCGAGGCCGAGAACGTGGCGAGCGAAAATCGCAGCGCTGGCTTGCCCGATGGCGCAGGCCGAAACCTGCATTCCGACAGCCCGGATGGTATCATTGTCATCAATATCGAGGCTCAGCGACAAAGAACTGCCGCAGCTCTGCGACCGGGCGTGGCCAATGTATGGCAGATCCGTATCGAGCGGATACCGGGCCAGCTCGACAGCAAGGCCGAGGATGGTTGGAGAATAGAGTTTCTCGGCTGTGCCCGGCGCCATCAGCCGCCGATCAATGCGCGTTGGGCGTCCTGTTCCGTGCGCAGTTTCTCGCGCCGTTCGGAAATATACTCGACCAGAGCCTCGGTGCTGGCATTGACCACCGGATAGGTTCGCGCGGTGGCGATCCATACCGGGCGGCCCTTGTAACCCCAGACAGTATCATACCCGAGCACCAGCAAGGAAAACGCCATAACCACGACGATCGCACCCTTGATCGCACCGAAACCGAACCCCAGTACGCGGTCAATCGGCCCCAGGATCGATTTTCGCGGACCGTCGCCGGCGCGACCGGCAATCAGTTTCATCGCGGCATAGGGAATGAGTAGAAGAGCCACGAAAGCCAGAATCGCAGCCCCGGTTGGCGTCGGGGTATAGCGTTCAAAAGACTCGTATAGCGGCGTGTGCAGATATCGGATTGCAAATAGCGAGAGAATCCACGCAGCGAGCGAGAGGACTTCTTGCACGAAGCCCCGCATGAAACCACCAATCGCGGCAACCGCGACGATGAGAAGTACGATGATGTCAAACCCGGTCATTATGGGTTCGACAACTACGAGTTCGCCATCACCCGGTCAACGAGCTTGGACAGCCGATCGACAGGTAAAAACTTCATATTTGCGACCTTCTCGCCGCCGTTCTGCGGTCCGCAACCCGTGGCAAAGCCGAGCTTGGCAGCTTCGCGCAATCGCAGCCCGGAGTGTGCCACCGGACGCACCTCGCCCGCTAACGAAACTTCACCGAACCAGACCGAGCGTTCGGGCAATGGCTTGTCTGCCTGCGCCGAGACCAGTGCGGCGGCTACGGCTAGGTCGGCTGCCGGATCGGAAAGGCGGTATCCCCCGGCGACGTTTAGATAGACCTCGGCCGAGCTGAAATTAAGTCCGCAGCGCGATTCGAGCACCGCTAGCAGCATCGCCAGTCGGCCATTGTCCCAACCGACGACCGCACGTCGCGGCGTCGCGCCTGATTGCAACCGTACGATCAGCGCTTGCACTTCCACGAGTACTGGTCGTGTGCCTTCCAATGCCGGAAATACCGCGCTTCCAGCCAGCGGCTCGTCGCGGCCCGACAGGAACAGCAGCGATGGGTTGGCGACCTCTTCCAGGCCCTTGGCAGCCATGGCGAAGACACCGATCTCGTCGACTGCGCCGAAGCGGTTCTTGAGCGCACGCAGGATGCGGTATTGGTGGCTGCGCTCGCCCTCGAAACTCATAACCACGTCGACCATGTGTTCCAGCACGCGTGGCCCGGCTATGCTGCCGTCCTTGGTGACATGGCCGACAAGGACCAGCGCAACGCCTGTTTCCTTGGCATAACGTATCAGTTCGAAAGCGCATCCGCGGACCTGGCTGACCGTGCCGGGCGCACCTTCGATCGTGTCCGAATGCATGGTCTGGATCGAATCGATGACGAGCATTGCCGGCGCTTCCATTCCGCCGAGCGTTGTCAGGATGTCGCGCACCGAGGTGCTCGATGCGAGCTTGAGCGGGGCATCGGCAACGCCCAGGCGAGAGGCGCGCAGGCGCACCTGTCCGGCGGCTTCTTCTCCGCTGACATAAACGACCTGCTGGCCGGCTTTGGCGATATTGGCTGCGGCCTGAAGCAGCAGGGTCGATTTGCCGATTCCCGGATCGCCGCCCATCAAGATGGCGCAGCCGGGGACGAGGCCGCCGCCCAGTGCGCGATCAAACTCGTCGAGACCGGTGGTCCGCCGGACCAGTTCCTCGCCGGGCTTGTGGAGGTCGACGAACTCTATCGCACGACCACCACTCGAAAGGTTATGTTTCTGTGAAAACACCGTGGCCGGTGCATCCTCGACCAGAGAGTTCCACTCTGAACAATCCCCGCATTGCCCTTGCCAGCGGTGCGCGACCGCGCCGCAGGCCTGGCAGATATATCTCTTCTTGGTCTTCGCCATGACAGATTCGATAAACAGAACATTTGCAGAACGCAATTGCTATTGCCTCGGACCGCGGCCACTATCCCCCAATGCGGCAGAAGGAACTTCGGATTGCGCTGGTTTGCTATGGGGGTGTGAGCCTGGCCGTCTATATGCATGGCGTAACCAAGGAACTGTGGAATCTGGCCCGCGCCAGCCGTGCCTTCCTTGCCGGCGAAACGGCACCGAGCGGAAGCGCGGCAATCTATGCTGACCTGCTGCGCATCATCGAAGACGAGACCGAACTACGGCTGCGGGTTCTGCCCGATATCATGAGCGGCGCGAGCGCCGGGGGAATTAATGCGGTTTTCCTTGCCCAGGCGATCCATTCTGGTGCTTCTCTCGAGCCCCTGACCGAATTGTGGCTCGACAATGCTGATGTCGAACGCCTGGTAGATCCGGACGCACGGCCGGTGTGGCGCTTTGCAAAGCCCTATGCGGAACCGTTGGTCGCCTGGATCTTGCGGCGCCCGGGCAGCGCGGTGAGCGAAAGCGTCGCGCCGGAAACGCGGTCGGAAGTCAGGGGCAAGGTATCACGCTTGATCCGCGGACGCTGGTTCCAGCCCCCTTTCTCTGGCTCAGGCATGTCGGAACTGTTGTACGAGGCGCTCGAGGCGATGGCGGCAGAACAAGCCGGTCCTCCCCTGCTGCCCCCTGGCCATCCGATCGACCTGTTCGTAACGGCCACCGATTTTCGCGGTTATCTCGACACGTTGCGCCTGCACAGTCCGGCGTTGGTGGAAGAGAGCGAGCATCGGATGCCAGTCACCTTCCACGCCCCCACCCCGGCCGAGTCCGGCCATTCGCTGGCCGATCCGCTGGAACTGACGCTGGCCGCGCGTGCCACCTCCAGCTTTCCCGGAGCCTTCCCGCCATTGATGCTGGCCGAGATTGATGCCCTTGCCGCCAAGTATGATCGCCCGTGGCCAAAGCGCGACGAGTTCCTCGAGCGTGTCATGCCGATCCACGTGAAGCTCGGCAGCACGAATTCGGTTTCGCTGATCGATGGTTCGGTGTTGGTCAATCGACCGTTTGGCGGCGCGATCGAGGCCTTGCGGGGCCGCCCTGCCCACCGCGAGGTTGATCGTCGATTTGTCTATATCGATCCGCGACCGGATCGCGTGGGCACCTTGCGCGAGGCCGACGACAGCCCAGTCGGCTTCTTCGCCGCGATCTTCGGCTCGCTCTCCACGATCCCGCGCGAGCAGCCGATCCGCGACAATCTCGAAGCACTTGAAGCACAATCGCGCGAGGCCGAGCGCCTGCGGCGTATCGTCAGCGGGATGCGGCCGGAAATCGAGGACGCCATTGAGCGCCTGTTCGGCCGCACGCTGTTTTTCGACAACCCGACGCCCAGCCGGCTCGCCATCTGGCGCCGGAAGGCGCAGGCCGCCGCCGCCGAAGATGCCGGTTATACATTCCCCGCCTACGCCCACACCAAGTTCACCGGCATTGTCGAGCGGATTGCCGAACTGGTGCTCGAAGCTGCGCCGCATCTGCAATTGCCCCATGCCGGCCCGATCACTGATGTGTTGCGCGGTGAGTTCGAGCGGCGAGGCCTTGCTTCCATGACGCTAGAGGGCGGCGGCGCGACAGAGGAAGCAGTTTCGTTCTTCCGCGCTTTCGACCTGGGGTTTCGCATTCGCCGCCTGCGATTGCTGGCGCGGCGGCTGTCGCGCGATTGGGACGCCGATCCGGAGATCGACGATGACGCGCTCGACCAGGCGCGGGAGGCTATCTACGAAATCCTCGCGCTCTACTTCGAACGCGACGGGATCGAGCATATGGGGCTCGATTTCCTACTCATCGCGCTCAAGGTGTTCGAAGATCCAGGCGAGGTTATCGATGCCTTCGCCGAGCGTCACCTGTTGCCCGAAGTGGACGCCAAGGCAGAGGAAATGCTGGCCGAGGCACTGCAGGCGATGCCCAAGAACCTGCGTCGACGAATGTTGCTCACCTATCTCGGATTTCCATTCTACGATGTCGCCACGCTTCCCCTGCTTGGACATGACGGGCTGACCGAGTTCGACCCCGTCAAGGTAGACCGGATCAGCCCCGACGATGCGCGCAGTATCCGCAATGGCGGGACAAGAGCGACCCTTCGCGGCATCGAATTTTACAATTTCGGAGCATTCTTCAGCCGCGATTATCGCGAGAACGATTATCTATGGGGTCGCCTGCATGGTGCCGAACGGATGATCGATCTCGTCTGTTCGACAGTCGAGGAAAAGCTAACTGAAGCGCACTGCCAGACCTTCAAACGTGACTCTTTCCTGGCCATTCTCGACGAAGAGATGGAAGCGGGTCGTTGTTCGGAGAAACTGATTTCAAAGTTACGCCAAGAAGTAATCGAACAGTTGGGCGCTCCCGGCTGATTATTCGATGCTACGCCATATCGCGGTGACAAAACTGTCAGCATCGATGAATCCTTCGCCGCGTTGGAAATCTGCCAATGGCTTGGCAGCGATGGCCTCGTCCAGTGTCTTGCCCGCGGTCTTGAGCTTTTCGACCCGTGAAACAGCGTCGCCAATCATGGCGCGATAGGCGTCCAGTTCGGCCTTGTTGGACAAGCCCCCATGACCGGGAATGACGACGGTTTCGTCATCGATTGTCCTGATCACCGCATCGAGCGAGTTCATCATATTGAACACATTGCCGCCCGAGCGAACGTCGACATAGGGATAACCGGGGATGTTGAGGTAGAGGTCGCCTACGTGGACGACATTGCCCTCGCGCCAAAAAATCACGCTATCACCATCGGTATGCCCACCGCCCAGAAACGCGATGTCGACGGTGTCGCCATTGAGGTTCAGCCGCAGGCCCTGATCGTAGGTGACGACTGGGAGCGCGGCCTTGGGCGCGGGGGTGGATGGATTGGGCTCGCCGCGCCCATCCTTGAGGCGAATGCGGACGTTTTCCTGGGCAAAGATGAGCGCGCCCTTGCGGCCGAAGTTCTCGTTCCCGCCGGTATGATCACCGTGATAATGGGTGTTGACCAGGAACTCGACCGGCGATGCACCCAGATTGGCAATGGCGGCTTCAATTTTTTCCGTCAGGGGAGCGAATTGGTCGTCGATCAGGACCGTTCCATCATCCCCGTGACTGACCCCGATGTTACCGCCAGCCCCGAACAACACCGCAATTCCGGGAGCGACCTGTTCTGTCCGGATTACGACCTCGTCGAAATTACGCTGCGCGCTGGCGGCCGTGGCCAGCACGCACAATGACAGGCTGGCGAAGAAAGCGCTCTTTCTCATTGCAAATCCCCCAATGGCTGAACCATTGTCGGAACGTGCCACAAGCGGTCGCCTTCCGCTAGGCTCCCAACGCTTCCTTGATCTTGTCGAAGAAGCCGCGGCTTTGCGGACATTCGTCGCCGGTTTCGGTGTCACGGAACTCGGCAAGGATCGCTTTTTGCTCCTTGCTGAGCCTCGTCGGAGTTTCGACGATAACCTCGACGATCAGGTCGCCCCGACCACGGCCCTGAAGCACCGGCATGCCGGCACCACGTTTGCGCAATTGCTTGCCCGACTGGATACCGGCCGGGATATCGATCGAATTGGTTGAGCCATCAAGATCGGGAATATCGACACAGCCACCCAGCGCGGCAGTCGTGAAGCTGACAGGCACACGGGTGACCAGCGAAGTGCCTTCACGTTCGAACAGCTCGTGCGGCTTCACATGGAGGAAAATGTATAGATCGCCAGGAGGCGCTCCGCGCGGGCCGGCTTCACCCTTGCCGCTAAGGCGGATGCGCGTGCCGGTATCGACGCCTGGCGGTACTTCAACCTTGAGCGCGCTGGCCTTGTCGACCCGGCCTTCGCCCCGGCAACTGTGACAGGCTTCTTCGAGGACCTCACCGCGACCATGGCAGTTGGGGCATGGCCTCTCGACCATAAAGAAACCCTGTTGTGCGCGGACTTTGCCGTAGCCATTGCAAAGGTTGCAGCCCCGCGTGCCGGTGCCCGGTTCCGCCCCAGATCCGTCGCAGGTATCGCATTGGACCGAGACTTCTATCTCGATCTCCGTTTCCTTGCCGTGAAACGCTTCGTCCAGCGTGATTTCCATATCGTAGCGCAAGTCTGCGCCGCGCTGTTGCCGACGGCGACCGCCGCCACTGCCAAAAGCGCTGCCGAAGATGGTTTCGAAAATATCGCCAATGTCGCCGAAATCGGGATGCGCGCCGCCTGCCCCGCCGCCGCCGTTCTGGAAAGCGGCATGGCCGAACCGGTCATAGGCTGCGCGTTTCTGCGGGTCCTTGAGGACTTCGTAAGCCGCACCGACGGCTTTGAACTGCGTCTCTGCCTGCGGATCGCCTGGATTGCGGTCCGGGTGATATTTCATCGCCAGCTTGCGATAGGCGGACTTGATCGCCGCGCCATCCGCACCGCGCTCGACGCCCAGAATTTCGTAAAGATCGGTTTCGGCCGACATATCCTACCCCATCCCTGCAAAGACCCGGGCCGCCACCGATGTCGTCACATCAGCGGCGGCCCGGCTTTGCATCAGGAAATCAGCCCTTGTTGTCTTCGTCGACTTCGGAGAACTCGGCATCGACAACGTCTTCGTCCTTGCCGGCGTCTGCGGCAGCTTCCGCCGTGTCGCCGCCATCGTTCGAAGCGTTGGCCTGTTCCTGCTCGTAGATCGACTGACCCATCTTCATGGCGACTTCGGTCAACGCCTGTGCCTTGGCATTGATGGCATCGGTATCATCGCCTTCAAGCGCGGTCTTGGCCTCGGCCAGCGCCGCCTCGACGTCGCTCTTGAGCGATGCGTCGATCTTGTCGCCATGCTCCTCGAGCTGCTTCTCGGTTGCATGAACAAGGCTGTCGGCTTGGTTGCGGGCTTCGGCCGCTTCCTTGCGCTTCTTGTCCTCTTCGGCGAACTTTTCCGCATCCTGGACCATCTGGTCGATGTCGGCTTCGTTGAGCCCGCCAGAAGCCTGGATCTTGATCGTCTGTTCCTTGCCGGTGCCTTTGTCCTTGGCACTGACATTAACGATGCCGTTGGCGTCGATATCGAAGGTGACTTCGATCTGCGGCACGCCGCGTGGTGCAGCAGGAATGCCGACGAGGTCGAAATTGCCCAGCAGCTTGTTGTCAGCGGCCATTTCGCGCTCGCCCTGGAAGACCTTGATGGTGACCGCATTCTGATTGTCTTCAGCAGTCGAGTAAGTCTGGGTCTTCTTGGTCGGGATCGTCGTGTTGCGATCGATCATGCGGGTGAAGACACCGCCCAGCGTTTCGATGCCCAGCGACAGCGGGGTCACGTCGAGCAGCAGGACGTCCTTTACGTCGCCCTGCAACACGCCTGCCTGGATCGCGGCGCCCATGGCCACGACTTCGTCCGGGTTCACACCGGTATGCGGTTCCTTGCCGAAGAAGTCCTTCACCGTTTCGCGTACCTTGGGCATGCGGGTCATGCCACCGACCAGGATCACCTCGTCGATGCCGCCTTTTTCGATGCCGGCATCGGCCAGCGCCTTCTTGCACGGCTCAAGGGTGCGCTTGATGAGGTCACCGACCATCTGTTCAAGTTTCGAACGGGTGATGGTCTCGACCAGGTGCAGCGGAGTCGAGCTACCGCCTTCCATGCGAGCCGTGATGAAGGGCAGGTTGACCTCGGTCGACTGCGAGCTCGAAAGCTCAATCTTGGCCTTTTCCGCCGCTTCCTTGAGCCGCTGCAGCGCCAGCTTGTCGCTGCGCAGGTCCATGTTTTCCTTCTTCTGGAACTGTTCAGCCAGATACTCGACAATTGCATTGTCGAAATCTTCGCCGCCCAGGAAGGTGTCGCCATTGGTCGACTTCACTTCGAAAACGCCGTCGCCAATTTCGAGGATCGAGACGTCGAAGGTACCGCCGCCAAGGTCATAGACAGCAATGGTCTTGCCGTCGTTCTTGTCCATGCCATAGGCCAGCGCAGCTGCCGTAGGCTCATTAATGATCCGCAAGACTTCAAGACCGGCAATCTGGCCGGCATCCTTGGTTGCCTGGCGCTGGGCGTCGTTGAAGTATGCCGGGACGGTGATAACCGCCTGCTTGACGTCCTCGCCGAGATAGCTCTCTGCGGTTTCCTTCATCTTCTGCAGGATGAAGGCCGAAATCTGGCTGGGAGAATATTCTTCGCCGCCTGCCTCGACCCAGGCATCGCCATTCTTGCCCTTGACGATGTCATAGGGAACGATCTCCATGTCCTTCTTGGTCGTAGGATCGTTGAACGGGCGGCCGATCAGGCGCTTGATGGCGAACAGAGTGTTGTCCGGGTTGGTGACGGCCTGACGCTTTGCAGGCTGGCCGATCAGGCGTTCATTGTCCTTGGTGAAGGCAACGATCGACGGCGTCGTGCGCGCGCCTTCAGAATTCTCGATGACCTTGGGCTTGCCGCCGTCCATCACAGCTACACAGCTGTTGGTGGTGCCCAGGTCGATCCCGATTACTTTGCTCATTACTACCCCATCTCACTTCATGGTTGGACGCTGCGCGGTGGGTCCCCCGGATATGGCAAGACCGCTCGGCAGCTCGGTTTGTGAAGGCGGATATAGGTGCGGTTTTGCTTGGCACAAGGGATGCACAGCCCTAGTTTTGAAGTCGCACCACACGGAGAAACAACTCGATATGCGAAGTCTCGTCGCGCTTGTCATAGCTGCCGTTCCGCTCGCCCTCGCTGCCTGTAACGACGGTGTGCCCGATGAAAATGCGCTGGAGCAGCAGGCCCGATCGGACATATCGATTGAGGCCGCAAGGCTCGCCCTGCCCCCGGTTTCCGGCAATCCAGCGGCACTCTATTTCGAGCTTGGCAATGATGGGGCCGAGCCGCTGGCACTTTTGGGGGTGACCGTCACCCAGGCTGATAGCGCCATTATGCACGACATCGTTCGTGAAGACGGCGCAGTTCGGATGGTGGATATGAGCCCGGCCATGCTGGCGAGCGGCCAGACCGTCACCTTCGAGCCTGGTGGGCGACACGTGATGGTGATGGGGCTCGATCCGGCGGTGGGTGCGGGCGACATGGTCGATGTCACCCTCCGCTTTGATAATGGACGCGAATATTCGCGTCGGTTCGAGGTCGTGGCTGCCGGAGAAGTGCAGTAGCTCTTCCAGATACACCCGCAACGCAAGCGAGCGCGAGCCCACAGGCCTGTCCCGCAGGGGGCGAGCGGCCCTTGACGGACGGCGAAGTGGCATTGTCCCGCGGCATTTTCGGCGATGCCATCCGTTATGACGAGGTGATGATCCGGCGTCGCAAGTGGGCTTTTTTCCAGCCGCGTACGGTGACGATGGCGCCGAGCGGGCACCTCCATTTTCACCCTAGCGGCGAGAGTTATTGCGACGATTTTTCGATCGCGGATTATCGCCAACGGGGGCTGTTCATCCACGAGATGACACATGTCTGGCAAGCCCAGACGAGGGGCAGCTGGTACCTGCTGTTCAATCGCCACCCCTTCTGCCGTTACGACTACAGCCTCAAGCCGGGTTGGAGCCTAGAACAATACGGCATCGAGCAGCAGGCCGAAATCGTCAAACATGCCTATTGGTTGCGAACGGGTGTCAAGATTGGCGGTGTCGGTGACCCGGCAGCCTACGATTTGCTGGTGAAGTTTCCCGGCGCGACGCTCTGACTCCCCGGATTTGCCGCCAGTCGGCTTGAGCAAAGCGGTTGCATTTGATACCTTCCAATGGTCCGGGCGGCCCAACCCGCGCCCGGCCGACGAGTCTCAACAATGGAGCTTAAAGACTACGGTTTGAGCCGCGAGCGCGGCTACCTTTCGCAATATGAAATCGACGAGATTTCGCTTCCCCCGCAGCTCGATCCAGCTGTCGAAGTGGCCGCTAATTTGTCGGGCCTGCTTTCGACCGGACGGGTGCGCCACTGGCTCGACCAGGTGCCTGATACGCAGATCGAAGGATGGGCGCAGGAAGCGAGCGAGGAAGAGATTCGCACCGCGATGGTGCACTACTCCTTCCTCGTCCAGGCCTATGTCTGGGGCGAGACCTTGCCGCCTGCCCACCTGCCGGCGAATCTGGCCCGCCCGATGGTGGCGATTGCCGACCGCCTCGGCCAGGCGCCGTTGCTGCCCTACTCGGCCTATGTGCTCGACAATTGGGCGCGGCTCGACAAGTCGGGGCCGATCTCGCTCGAGAACATCTACATGGTCCAGAACTTCCTCGGCGGGGACGACGAGAACTGGTTCGTCATGATTCATGTCGCCATCGAGGCCGAGGCCGGCGTGCTGCTGGACAACGCTGCAAAGCTGGTCGTCGCTGCCGAAAATGGCGATGAAGCAGAAGCCGAACGGCTGCTGGTGGAAATGGACGCTGCGTGGGAACGGATCTACGCCCATTTCGCGCGGATGCCCGAACGCTGCGACCCGTACATCTACTTCCATCGGGTGCGCCCGTATATCCATGGCTGGGCCAACAACCCGGCGCTGGAAAATGGCGGAATGGTGTATGAAGGCGTCGAGAAATTCGGCGGCAAACCGCAGGCGTTGCGCGGGCAGACCGGATCGCAGTCGAGCATCGTTCCGGCCATGGACGCCTTGTTCAAGGTCGGCCACAGCGACGATCCCCTCAAGTCCTTCCTCGACGAATTGCATCAGTATCGGCCGGTCCAGCACCGCCGGTTCATCGAGGACCTGGGTGCGCGTACTCGCTTGCGCGAATTCGTCGAGGGTTCAGGCAGCCAGTCGCTGAAGGATGCGTTTAACGCCTGCCTCAACCAGTCGGCGCGGTTCCGAACCCGGCATCTCGAATATGCCGCCAACTACATCAACAAACAGGCCGGCAGCATTCCGGGTAACGACCCAGATGTTGGCACGGGCGGCACGCCGTTCATGAAATATCTGAAAAAGCACCGCAACGAGAACGCGGAGCAACTGGTCTGATGCGGATGGGCCGTTCCTTCAGGAGCGGCCCTTTCCTCATTCGTATTCGACGCCGTCCAGCCCGGGGCCGCCTACGGCGATGAAGGCGTCGATCCGCTCCTCCAGGACTGGCAGCGGAACAGAGCCGAGCGACAGCATGACATCGTGGAACTTGCGGATGTCGAACGCCTCGCCCAATTCGCGCTCGGCCTTGGCGCGTACCCGCCGCATTGTCATCTCGCCCAGCTTGTAGGCCAGCGCCTGGCCCGGCCAGCTGATATAGCGGTCGACCTCGGTATTGACCTCATGCGTCGACAACGCCGTGCGCGAGGCGAGATAATCCACCGCTTGCTCGCGGCTCCAGCCATAGTGGTGGATGCCGGTATCGACCACCAGCCGCACCGCGCGCCACATCTCGTAGCTCAACCTGCCAAAACGTTCATAAGGCGTGCGATAGATGCCCATCTCTTCGCCGAGATATTCGACGTAAAGCCCCCAGCCTTCCCCAAAGCCGGAGAAATAGGTGTCGCGCCTGAACTCGCTCGCTTCGGGCTGCTCCTTCGCCACCGCTGCCTGGAAACTGTGGCCCGGCGCACATTCGTGAAGGGTCAACGCGGGGATGTTGTAAAGTGGGCGGGAAGGCAGGTCAAAAGTGTTCATCTGGCACGCTTCGTACCCGCCGCGTCCAGCAGTGTAGAACGGCGCGATAGCAGGATCGACCTCGACAATCCCGAAGCGGTGACGCGGCAGGAAGCCGAAAAAGTCACCCAGCTTCAGATCGACCCGCTTGGCCGTGTACGCGGACACGCCCATCAGTTCGTCAGGAGTTTTGGCGACGAATTGCGGGGCGGTACGCAGGAAAGTCACGAACTCGTCGAGTGAGCCGTCAAAGCCCGCTTCTGCCTTCACCTTTTCCATTTCGGCAGTGATGCGCGCGACTTCTGCCAGCCCAATTTGATGGATTTCCTCGGCGGTCAGGTCGAGGGTCGTATATTCGCGGATTTGCTGTGCGTAATAGGCCGGGCCATCAGGCATGGCGTTCGCAGCAAGCGTCGTGCGCGTCCGAGGCAGGTATTCATCGCGGAAGAAGCCGATGAGGTCGGCATAAGCCGGTGTCACAGCTCTCTCGATAGCATCCTTCGCTTCGCGCATCAGCCGCGTCTGTTCGTCGGCCGGAATGCTCGCCGGAAAGTCCGCAAACGGCACCCAGAACGGGCTTTGCCGGTAATCTTCGACAACATAGGCTGCGAGCGAAGCGTCGCGGCCCTCAAGCGTCACCCTGGGGACAGAAAACCCTCGGGCCAGACCGCTTCGCGCATTGGCGATGTGTTCGGCAAAATAGCGCGGCAGGTCGCGCATTTCGGCGATATATTCGTCATACTGCTCAACGGTGCGATATCCGCTGCGACCGGCGAGATAGCTCCAGAAATTATTGTCGCTATCGAATGGCATTTCCCATTCGCGAAAGCGGGCATCGCCCAATTGCTGTTGAAGGAGGGTGCGCAGTACCGCGGCATCGATCTTTTCGGCAGGCGTGAGCGAAGCCTCATCCAAAGTGGCGAGTTCGGCGAGCAATTCGCCTGCGAATGCTGCACTTTGCCGATAGCTTTCGGGCGTAACCGAACGCGCCTCTCTGCGTTCTTCCCAGTGCTGTTCGTACCGCTTGGCTAACGCAGCTAGGTCAGAATCGGTCTCGTGAGCAGCGGCAGGTATCCCGATCAACACGAAAAGCGCAGCCAACGGCAGGAGCAAATGTCTCACAAACGATACTCCTGCCGTTGATATTGCGCGGTGCGTATTCAGTCTGGCTTCTTGGCCACGCCGACCATGGCCGGCCGGAGCAGGCGATCCTTGATCATGTAGCCGGCCTGCATTTCCTGCACGATGGTGCCAGGTTCTGCATCATCAGTCGGCACCTCAAGCATGGCCTGGTGCTGGTTGGGATCGAGCGGCAGGCCCATGGCAGCGATGCGGGTCACGCCGTGCTGGCCGAACACCTTGTCGATCTCGCGCTGGGTCGCTTCGATACCGGCGACCAGTCCCTTGAACTTGCTGTCCTCACGCAATTCCTGCGGAATGGAGTCAACGGCACGGGTCAGGTTATCGGCCACCGAGAGGATGTCGCGGGCGAACCCAGTTGCTGCGTAGGCACGAGCGTCCTGCACGTCCTTCTCCATTCGGCGGCGGACATTCTGCGTATCGGCCTTGGCGTAAAGCGTTTCCTGCTTTGCCGCCTCGAGGTCGTTTTTCAGCTGCGCAATCAGTTCGGAAAGGTCTTCGCCCTCTTCCTCGCTTTCTGCATCATCGTCGAGGCCGCCGTCATCGCGCAAATGCTCGGGCACGCCATCCATTTCCTTGTCGATATCTGTCTTGGTCGCAGCTTCCTGCTTTTTGTCTTCGATCATGGTCTGATTGTTTCCGGTTAACCGATCAACTTGCCCAGTGAACGGGCTGTGAAATCCACCATGGGGACGACCCGTGCGTAATTCAACCGCGTCGGCCCGATCACCCCCAAGACGCCAACTACCTTTCCTTCACGATCATGATAGGGTGAAGCGATCACCGACGATCCGCTCAGCGCAAACAGCCGGTTCTCGCTACCGATAAAAATGCGGGTGGCATCGGCTTCGCGGGCAGTTTGCAGCAATTCGGCGACAGATTGCTTGTTCTCGAGGTCGTCGAGCAGCGATCGGACCCGGTCTAGATCTTCAAGCGCAGCCTCGTCGAGCAAATTGGCTTGTCCGCGCACGATCAGCACGGGACGCTTCGCAGCGTCTTCCGTCCAGACCGCGAGGCCGCGTTCGACCAGGTCCTGGCTGGCCTTGTCGAGCGCCGTGCGCCCTTGTGCTATTTCCTTACGCACCGCTGCCGTCGCTTCCGCGAGAGTCCGTCCGGTGAGGCGTGAAGTAATATAATTGCTGACCTGTTCGAGCACATTTGCCGGCGTGTCGCCTATCTCGATTACCCGGTTCTCGACGGCACCGTCTTCGCCGACCAGGACGGCAAGTGCGCGGCCCTGCCCCAGCGGCACCAGGCTCACCTGCGCCAGTCGCGGCTCGCGGCTTGGCACCATGACCATCCCGGCTGCGCCCGACAGGTCGGACAGCATCGAACTGGTCGCCTCCAGCGCCTGCTCGATCGGCCCGGACTGGCCGAGACGCCGGGCGATGGCATCGCGCTCCGCCTTGGTCGGCTTAGCCATCTGCATCATGCCATCGACAAACAATCGCAGCCCGGTCTCGGTCGGCATCCGTCCCGCGCTGGTATGCGGAGCGGCCAGCAAACCGATCGATTCGAGGTCTGCGAGGACTGAACGGATCGAGGCCGGAGACAGGTCGAGCCCGCTTTCGCCCGCCAGGGCCTTGGACCCGACGGGCTGCCCGCTATCGAGATATCCCTCGACCACGAGGCGAAAAATCGTCCGCGCGCGTTCGGTCATTTCGGTTACAGGAGGACTTGCCATCCCCTCTCTTTAGCGTGTGGCCTTGCAGCCTCAAGGTCTGTGCTTCACACGCAGGCGCAACGACTCACCTGAAAGGATATCCATGCGACCTTCCGGACGTGCGCCCGACGAGATGCGCGCCATCACTATCGAGACCGGCTATACCCGCCATGCGGAAGGCTCCTGCCTGATCAGCTTCGGCGATACACGCGTGCTGTGCACGGCTAGCGTCGAAGACCGGATCCCGCCGTGGCTGCGCGGCAAGGGCGAAGGTTGGGTCACCGGTGAATACTCGATGCTCCCCCGCGCCACGCACACCCGCGGCCAGCGCGAAGCTGCGCGCGGCAAGCAGTCCGGCCGAACGCAGGAAATCCAGCGCCTTATCGGACGTTCCTTGCGCGCGGTTGTT
This sequence comes from Qipengyuania sp. CAU 1752, assembly GCF_054482615.1. Taxonomy (NCBI): domain Bacteria; kingdom Pseudomonadati; phylum Pseudomonadota; class Alphaproteobacteria; order Sphingomonadales; family Erythrobacteraceae; genus Qipengyuania; species Qipengyuania sp. CAU 1752. The sequence continues at coordinate 1,598,273 of NZ_JBTLRE010000001.1, forward strand.
GACCTGAAAAAGCTGGGCGAGCGGCAGATCACGCTCGATTGCGACGTCATCCAGGCCGATGGCGGGACCCGTACGGCCTCGATCTCGGGTGCGTGGATTGCTCTGCGGATCGCTATCGATGGGCTGATGAAGCAGGGCCTGATCAAGGAAGACCCCATCTCCGGCAAGATCGCCGCCGTCAGCTGCGGTATCTATCAGGGCACGCCCGTCCTCGACCTCGACTATGACGAGGATTCAAACGCCGATGCCGATGCCAATTTCGTCCTGATCGAAGGTGGCCAAATTGCCGAGGCACAGGCCACCGCAGAAGGCGCGACCTATGATGAGGAAGGCCTGCTGCGCCTGCTTCGCCTCGCCCAGATCGGCTGCGGCGAAATCTTCAAGGTGCAGGACAAGGCGACCGGCAGATGACGCGCAGGCTCGGCTCCGGATCGCTGGTGATTGCGACGCATAATGCGGGCAAGCTGAAGGAAATCTCGGCCTTGCTTGCGCCGCATGGCGTCAAGTGCATCAGCGCCGGATCGCTGGGCCTGCCCGAACCGCCGGAAACCGGCACGGCATTTGCCCAGAACGCGCTGATCAAGGCGCGCACGGCGGCGGAAAGCTCAGGCATGGCGGCGCTTGCCGATGACAGCGGGCTGGCGGTTGACGCGCTCGACGGCCGACCTGGCGTCTACACTGCAGACTGGGCCGAACGGCAATGGTTTGAAGGCAAGCCCGGGCGCGACTGGTACATGGCAATGGGCAAGGTTGAAGGGATGCTGCAGGAACTGGGGCCGAATACAGACCGCAGCGCTGCATTCCACTGCGTCCTCGCCATCGCCTGGCCCGACGGCGACCACGCTATTTATGAAGGCCGTTGCCCCGGCTCGCTGACTTGGCCGCCGCGTGGGGAATTGGGCTTCGGATACGACCCTGTGTTCGTCCCTCAAGGTGGTGAGCAGACCTTTGCCGAGATCGACCCGGCTGAAAAACACGCAGTAAGCCACCGCGCCGATGCCTTTGCCAAGCTGGTCGCGGAGCAATTCGGTAGCTAGGATAAGGTCATGGCGCGCGCGCTCTATATTCACTGGCCCTTCTGCGCGAAGAAATGCCCCTATTGCGACTTCAACAGCCATGTCCGCGCTGAGGTGGACTACGGCTTGTGGGAGCGTTCGCTGCTGGCCGACATGCGCCACGAGGCCAAGCTGGCGGGCGGCGAGGCACTGACATCGATATTCTTCGGCGGGGGCACGCCTTCGCTGATGCCCCCTGCACTCGTCGCGACCCTGCTGCGGGAGGCCGAGCATTTGTGGGGCTTCGCTCCTGATATCGAGATCACGCTAGAGGCCAATCCATCCTCGGTCGAAGCGGCCAACTTTGCAGGACTTGCTGACGCCGGTGTCAACCGCGTTTCTCTCGGCGTGCAATCGCTGGATGACGAGGCATTGCGCTTCCTGGGACGATTGCATGGTGTCAACGAGGCCCTCGCGGCGCTTGATACGGCTCAGCAGGCTTTCAAGCGGGTCAGCCTCGATCTGATCTACGCCCTCCCAAACCAGACCGCGAAGGCTTGGCGGGAGCAATTGGGACGCGCGCTGGCCTTCGGGACTGACCACCTGTCACTCTATCAGTTGACTATCGAGCCGGGCACTCGCTTTGCTACCGATGTCCGCCGCGGAGCGTTCACACCTCTCGAAGACGATCCCGCCGCAGACCTGTTCGCCGTGACGCATGAAATGACGCAGGCTGCTGGGATACCCGCCTACGAGGTCAGCAATCACGCGCGGCCTGGCGAGGAAAGCCGACATAATCTCACATACTGGCGCTACCAGGATTATTGCGGGATCGGCCCGGGCGCACACGGGCGGCGCAGCAACCTTGCAACTGTCCGGCACAAAAAGCCCGAGAACTGGCTGTCGGCAACCAGTCAGCACGCCCATGGCCTGCAGGAGGAGAGTGCATTGACGCCTTGCGACCAGGCCGTCGAAGCACTCGTCATGGGGCTGCGGCTCGCCGAAGGTGTCGATATCGATGCACTGGCGACCCGGTTTGGTCTTCGCGACAAGGAACTGCTCGATCACGAGCGGTTGCTGCTATACTCGCAGCTTGGCATGATCGACAAGGTAGGCTCCCGGGTCACGGTGTCGAATGCAGGTATGCCCTTGCTCGATGCCCTGCTCGGCGAACTCGTTTACCCGGCACTCGTCCTGACATGAGCGCGGGCGATCTTCTCGCCCAGTGGCATCGCCATCTCGCCCTCGAACGCCGCCTATCGCCACACACGGTGCGGGCCTATCACAAGGCCGCGGATCGGCTGCTTGATGCGACCAAGTATAGCGCGTGGGAGACAGTGGCAGAGCTGAACGCATCGGCGTTGCGCCGCCATCTCGCGCAGCGAAGGGCGGAGGGGCTGGCCAACAGCTCCGCCGCGCGAGAATTGTCGGCGCTCAAGGCCTTTGTTGCCTACGCTCGAGCCGAGACCGGATCGGATGAAAACAGCGCGCCGCGCTTGCGCGGGCCACGCATCAAGAAGGGCCTGCCGCGCCCGGTCTCTCCAGATGATGCGCTGGGTCTTGCCGACATGGTGGAGGCGACTGCCAGCGAGGACTGGATCGGCAAGCGTGATCGAGCCGTATTGCTGCTGCTCTACGGAGCCGGAATGCGCATTGCCGAGGCGCTTTCGCTGACTGGCAATATCCTCCCGATTGGCGAACAATTGTTGGTCACCGGCAAGGGCGGCAAACAGCGTATTGTCCCGATATTGCCGCTGATTGTGCAAGCGGTCGATGCCTATGTGGAAGCCTGTCCCTTCCCCGTGTCAAAGGACGCGCCGCTGTTTCGTGGCGCCAAGGGGGGCGCCTTGTCGCAAGGCATGGTACAGAAGGCGACCGCGAAAGCGCGCCGGGCCTTGGGCTTGCCGGACAGCGCCACTCCCCACGCGCTGCGTCACAGTTTTGCCACTCACCTGCTCGGTGCCGGTGCGGATTTGCGCAGTCTGCAGGAGTTGCTCGGCCATGCGAGCCTGGGGTCGACACAGATCTACACCAAGGTTGACGCAGCCACGTTGCTCGATGCCTATCGCGGCGCCCATCCACGCGAGAAGGACTGACTACATCGCCGCGTGACGCGCTTCGATCGCGTCCCAGATCAGCGCTGGCGTATCGGTGCCGTTGAACTTGTCGATAGCGACGATCCCGGTCGGTGAAGTAACGTTGATTTCGGTCAGATATTTGCCGCCGATCACGTCGATGCCCACGAATACCAGACCGCGACGTTTGAGCTCGGGCCCCATCGCGGCGCAAATCTCTTCCTCGCGCGGGGTCAATCCGGCCGCTTCGGCAAACCCGCCCTGCGCCAGGTTGGAGCGGAACTCGCCCTTGCCCGGCTTGCGGTTTATGGCACCGGTGAACTCGCCGTCGATCAGCACGATGCGCTTGTCGCCCTCGGCCACTTCGGGGAGGAAGGGCTGGACCATGTGAGGTTCGGGCCAGGTCTGGTTGAAAACCTCGCTCAGGGCCGAGAGATTGCCGCCATCGGCATCGATCTTGAAGATCGCCTTGCCGCCATTGCCATGCAGCGGCTTCACCACCACCGCGCCATGTTTGGCCTGGAACTCGCGAATGTCGCTCAGCTCTCGCGCTACTAGCGTCGGCGGCATGAACTGCGCATAGTCCAGCACGAACATCTTTTCAGGCGCGTTGATCACTTCGCGCGGGTCGTTGGCGACCAGTGTCGTGCCCTTCAGCCGATCAAGCAGCAGCGCGGCAGAAATGTAACCGAGATGGAACGGTGGATCTTGCCGCATCAGGACGACATCGATGTCGCTCGCCAAATCAATCTTGCGGCGGTCCCCTGCGGAGAAGTGGTCGCCTTCCACCCGTTGCACGGTAACAGGGGCTGCATGGGCGGTGATCCGACCATCCTCATATGCAAGCGAACGGACATCGTAATGCCAGACCGAGTGGCCCCGCTGCTGGGCGGAGAGCATCAGCGCGAAGCTCGAATCACCGGCGATATTGATGCTTTCCAACGGATCCATCTGGACCGCGACGCGCAGGGACATGTTCGCTCCTAAGGTTGCCAAGCGTTGGCGATGTGGCGCGGGAACGCTCCCGGTGCAAGCAGGATCACGTCTACGCGGATATCGTCGTCAGCGCCCGCATAGTCATGTGCAACCGCCTCGGCCGCTGCGGCGACGCGTGCGAGCCGCTGCGTATCTATGGCATGATCGAGATCGCCCTTCTCCTTGCGCCACTTGACTTCGACGAAGGCAACGAGGCCCTTGCGCCGGGCCACGAGGTCAATTTCGCCCACGGGTGTCTTGACCCGCTCGGCAAGGATCGACCAACCCTTGGCGCGCAGCCACAGGGCGGCCCGTTGTTCACCCTTGCGGCCTTCCTGCTCGGCGCGCTGCCGCTTCACTCTTTCAGTTCCATGGCCCGGGCGTAGAGTTGCTTGCGATCGATCCCGGTCAGCTTGGCGACATGACCCGCCGCCTGCGACGCCTTCATGGTCTCGAGGGCTTTGCGCAAGGCTTCGTCGGGATCGACCTGCGACTTCGTCTCGATCGGTGGGCCAACCATCAGGACGATCTCGCCCTTGGGGGGATGGGCTTCGTAATGCGCGGCGAGCGACTGGGGATCGCCTCGTCGGCTTTCCTCGTGCAGCTTGGTCAACTCTCTCGCCACAGCCGTCTCACGGCCGGGCAGTTCCTCGGCAATGGCGGCAAGGCTCTTTCCCAATCGCGGGCCGGTTTCGTAAAACACCAGGGTACTATCGACAGCGCCGAATTCGCGCAGCACTTCGCGCCGAGCCTTGTCCTTCACCGGCAGGAAGCCTGCAAACAGGAAACGGTCGCTCGGCAGTCCGGAAATCGTCAGCCCGGCAATGGCAGCGCAAGCACCGGGAATGGTGGTGACGGGTTGACCTTGCTCGCGGGCTTCGCGGGCGAGGCGATAGCCCGGGTCCGAGATCAGCGGCGTGCCAGCATCGCTAACCAGAACGACCGCCTTGTCACTCAGCGCGGCGATGATTGCAGCACGCGCCTTCTCATCAGCATGATCGTCGTGCCGCCACAACGGCTTGTTGATGCCCAGATGTTTCAGCAGCTTGCCTGCCACGCGCGTATCTTCACAGGCGACCGCATCGCAGCGCGCCAGCGTCTCGATCGCCCGCAGCGTGATATCGCCAAGATTGCCAATAGGCGTGGCGACTATATAGAGACCCGCAGACAAGGGTTCGGCTGAAAGTTGATGCTGCACCCGACAAGGCATGAAGATTAGGGCTGGGAGTCGCAAGTATGATGGGCTTTAAACTGGTGCGCAAGGCACTGGTCGTGGCAGGTTCGGCGGCGTTTCTGGCCGGTTGCCAGATCATTCCTGGCGGGGGCACGGCCTCGACCGGGCCGGCCGTGGAGACCGAGCGCCCTGCCCCTGAACCCAGCGCGACTGCCTTGCCGACCGACCAGAGTCGTCATCGTGTTGCATTGCTCGTGCCGATGTCGGGCAGCAACGCGCGGGTGGGCCAGTCGATTGCCAATGCGACGACCATGGCGTTGCTTGATACCAATGCCAGCAATCTTCGTATCACGACCTATGATACCGCCGCCGACGCACGGTCTGCCGCGCGCAAGGCGATTGCCGACGGCAACAAGCTGATTCTGGGCCCCTTGATGTCTGAAAACGTCGCTCTGGTGCAGGCCGAGGCGCGGCCAGCCGGTGTCCCGATTATTTCTTATTCGAATGACGAGAGCGTGGCTTCGACCGACGTCTTCGTGATGGGTCATTTGCCCGGCCAGTCGATCCGCCGATCGATCGCCTATGCCAAGAGCCGTGGCGCGCGCAATATCGCTGCCATCGTGCCTGATGGTGAATACGGACGGCGGGCCGAACTGGCATTAACCTCGGCGTTGCGGGCCGAAGGGCTCAGCCTTGCCGGGATCGAGCAATATTCGCGCGGCAATACCTCGGTCGTGGGCGCTGCGCGCAGGCTGCAGTCGCGCGGTGGATACGACACCGTTCTGATCGCTGACAGCGCCCGGCTTGCCATCCAGGCCGCTGGTGTTCTCAAACCCGGCGGTGCTGGCAGTACGCAACTGCTGGCGACCGAGCTGCTCAGCGGCGAAAGTGATGTAACGAAGGCCAGCGCGCTGCGAGGCACGTGGTTTTCCGCGGTATCGGATGCGCGTTTCAAACGATTTTCCGACAGCTACAATTCGCGTTTCGGCAGCCAGCCATATCGCATCGCCACGCTCGGCTATGACAGCGTGCTGTTGGCCCTTCGGGTCGCGCGCGACTGGCGCGTCGGCCGGGATTTCCCGACTGGCAAACTCTATGCCGATGACGGGTTCCTCGGCCTAGATGGAGCTTTCCGCTTTGGTCGCAATGGTATCGTCGAACGGGCCATGGAAGTGCGCGAAGTGCGCGGTGACGACGTCGTGATCGTCGATCCTGCGCCATCGCGCTTCTGACAGCGGGCGCCGCCGCTGCGCAAAACCCTGCCGCACCGCTTGTGAGGGCCTGAATCCGGGGCGTATAGCCTATTACCATGTCCAACGATCTTTTCGAGAATACGCCCGCGTCCAGCGGCGACTATGACAGTTCCTCCATCGAAGTGCTCGAAGGGCTGGAGCCGGTCCGTCGCCGGCCCGGCATGTATATCGGCGGGACCGACGAACGCGCCTTGCACCACCTCGTCGCCGAAGTGCTCGACAATTCCATGGACGAGGCGGTGGCTGGCCATGCCAGCCGCATCGAAATCCGGGTCGAGGAAAACAACACGGTCTCGATAGCCGATAACGGGCGCGGCATTCCAGTCGATGAACATCCCAAGTTCCCCGGCAAGTCGACGCTCGAAGTGATCCTGTCGACGCTCCATTCGGGCGGTAAGTTTTCCGGCAAGGCCTATGCTACCTCTGGCGGCTTGCACGGTGTCGGCGTGAGCGTTGTCAACGCCTTGTCGAGCCACACCAGGGTCGAGGTCGCGCGCGACCGCGAGCTCTACGCGCAGGAGTTCTCGCGGGGGCAGGCAGTCGGGCCGATCGAGAAGCTTGGACCTACGCCAAACCGTCGCGGAACCACTGTCACTTTCACGCCCGACACCGAGATTTTCGGGGATCGCCAGTTCAAGCCTGCCCGCCTGTTCAAACTGGCGCGGTCGAAGGCCTATCTTTTCGCCGGGGTCGAAATCCGCTGGAAATGTGCGGCCTCGCTGGCCAGCGAAGACGTCCCCGAGGAAGCGGTGTTCAAGTTTCCAGGGGGGCTTGCCGATCACCTCAAGGAGCAGGTCGGCGCCCGCGAATGCGTTACCGCCGAACCCTTTACCGGCAATCAGGATTTCCCTGATGAGCAAGGTCGTGTCGAATGGGCCATCGCCTGGCCGCTATATTCGGACGGATCGACCAGTTGGTACTGCAACACCGTCCCCACCCCCGATGGCGGCACACATGAACAAGGCCTGCGCGCAGCGTTGACCAAGGGCTTGCGCGCCTTCGGCGAGCTGACCGGCACAAAAAAGTCCAAGGACATCACCGCCGACGACGTGATGACTGGATCCGAGATCATGCTCAGCGTGTTCATCCGAGATCCCCAGTTCCAGAGCCAGACCAAGGACCGTCTGACCTCGCCCGATGCCGCCCGCCTGGTCGAGAATGCCGTGCGCGATCACTTCGACCATTTCCTGTCCGACAATATGGAGCGCGGCAAGGCGCTGCTCGGCAGCGTGATGGAGCGGATGGACGAACGGCTCCGGCGCAAGCGGGAGCGCGAGATCAAGCGCAAGACTGCTACCAACGCGAAGAAGCTGCGCCTGCCCGGCAAGCTGACCGATTGCAGCGGTGAAGGCGAAGGTGAAACCGAACTGTTCATCGTCGAAGGCGATTCCGCCGGTGGCAGCGCCAAGCAGGCGCGCAACCGTAAAACGCAGGCGATCCTGCCGATCCGCGGCAAGATCCTCAACGTTGCCAGCGCCAGCGCCGACAAGATCCGCGCCAACCAGGAAATCGCTGACCTCGCGCTGGCGATGGGCTGCGGGATGCGTAAGGACTGCGATCCGGAAGCGCTACGCTATGATCGCATCATTATCATGACCGATGCTGACGTTGACGGCGCGCATATCGCCACGCTGTTGATGACGTTTTTCTTCCAGGAAATGTCCGAGATCGTGAAGCGAGGGCACCTCTTCCTCGCCCAGCCCCCGCTATATCGACTGACGGCGGGCAAGGAGAGTCGCTACGCTCGCGACGATGCCCATCGAGCCGAGCTCGAGGAGACCGTCTTCAAGGGCAAGAAGGTCGATGTCGGCCGGTTCAAGGGACTAGGCGAAATGAACCCGCAGCAATTGCGTGAAACGACGATGGACCCCAAGAGCCGCTCGTTGATCCGCATCACCCTGCCGCCTGAGCACGAACAGCGCCATGCGGTGAAGGAACTGGTCGACCGCCTGATGGGCCGCAATCCCGAACACCGCTTCAATTTCATTCAGAACCGTGCCGGCGAAATCGATCGCGACATGATCGACGCCTAGAGCGTTGCGGGATCGACGGTCTCGGCCCGGTAGATTTGAAGGTCGGGTGCAGCCTTGGCGAAGGCGCCCATCTGCTGCATGAATTGTCGCGATTCCGGCACTGCGAAATGCGCCTTCACCGCCGCTGCATCTGCCCATTTCTCGAAGAAGTGCAGCCGCAGCGGGTCCTCGGCGTCGACGTGACAATTGTGCGCGAGGCATCCGGCCTCGCCGCGTGAACGGGCGGAGTGTTCGCATCCGAGTGCCAGCGCATCTTCGCGCTTTTCGGCCTGCACAGTCACACTGCCGGTGATTATGATCATTCTTCGTTCCTCGTGTGAATGTGCAGGTGGCCTTCCAGCGTCTTGTGCACGGGACACTTGTCGGCAATCTCGATGAGCTTTGCCCGATCTTCGGCGGTCAATTTGTCGCCGCGGATCAGGATTGCCCGGTTGAGTGCCTGGATATCGATCCCCTTTTCCATCGCGTGGCCGTGATCTTCCTCGTGCTTGCGTTCGTGCGTCACATGAACGCTTACGCTATCCAGCGGCAGGCCCTTGCGATCAGCATACATCTTCATCGTCATCGCGGTGCATGTGCCGAGCGCAGCATTGAGCAGATCGTAGGGGGTCGGGCCGGTATCGTCTCCGCCATAGCTGGTCGGTTCATCGGCTACGAAACGATGGGACGGGGTATGCACCTCGGTCCCGAACTTGCCGTGACCGGTTCGCACGATGATACCTTCTTCCGGCATCGGCCAGTCGTCGGCCAATGGGAGGTAACGATGGGCCCAGCTTGCAATGACGCTGGCGGCAAATTGTGCGTCTTGTACGCCGGTCAGCAAGTGGTCGGCGCCCGCCAGGCTGATGAAGCTCTTGGGGTGTTTGGCCGCAACGAAGAGCTTGGAAGCATGGTCGACGCCGACGATCTCGTCGGTGGGGGAGTGACAGATCAGCAGCGGGACGCGCAATTGTGATACCTGGGCGAGCAGATCGACTTCGCGGGTCCTGTCGATGAAATCCTTGCTGAGATTGAAGGTACGCCCGGCGATGGTGACCTCGCCCTCCCCGTCGCGCTCTATTGCAGCGATATCGCCCTTCACGTTCTCCAGCACATGCGGCACGTCGGACGGCGCGCCGATAGTGGCGATGGCTGCAATCTTGCCGCGCGCCATCATCCCGGCTGCGGCCAGCACGGCGGCTCCGCCCAAGCTGTGTCCGACCAGCAGAATACCGTCGCCAAAGCGGTCACAAAGCGCCCGTGCAGATGCCAGCAGGTCTTCGATATCGCTGCCGAAGCCAGCGCGGCCAAAATCACCTTCGCTGCCCCCAAGCCCGGTGAAGTCAAAGCGCAGGGTCGCGATGCCCTCACGCGCAAGCGCACGTGTTACAGCCACGGCCGCTTTCGATTGCTTGGTGCAGGTGAAGCAATGCGCAAACAGCGCCGCGCCGCGTACCAGCCCGGTGGGCAATTCAAGCGCACCCGCAAGTTCGTGTCCCGCATCGGTAGTGATGGTAATTTTCTCGGTCGGCATCGAAGCTCCCTCGCTCGGTTCAACCCGAGCCTAGTCCATTGATTGAGCCATGGCGACGTCTTGCAGGGGTTGTGGTGTCTGCAAGCGTGGTTCCATAGGCTTGGAGAGCAAACAGGAGATTCGTATGATCCGTTCCCTCTTGACGAGTTGCGCGCTGGGAATGTTCGGCATCGCGTCCACAAGTGCGGTCCCTGCAAGTGCTTTCACGCAGGCGCCGGAGCATGATGCATCGCAACCCGATGGCAATTTGGCACAGCGAGCGGCGGACGTTGTCGCCGTGTTCAAGGGAGCACGAGAGGCGGAGGAGGTTTTCGCCGAGAGCTTCCTGGCAGCCGTACCGCCCACGCAGTTGCAGGCCGTCAACGCGCAGATGACCGCGCAGTTCGGCGCTGTGGTCGGGGTCGATAAGGTGACTCTGCGACCAGACGGCCAGGCCGATATCGCTGTCCGTTTCGAACGTGCGATTGCTCGCGGGACTATGGCTGTCGCGCCCGGCCCGGATGGCAAGATCATCGGACTGTTGTTCAATGCGTTCGAGCCGGTCGACGACAGCGCGGCCAAGATCACCGCCGAGCTTGCGACATTGCCAGGCCAAGTAACCGCGCTGTTTGCGCCCCTACCAGCCGATGGCGCACCGGTGATATCGCTCGGTGCCGAGCAGCCCCTGGCAATCGGGTCGGCTTTCAAACTCTATGTCCTTTCCGCACTGGCCGAGCAGATCGTTCGTCAAAAGACCGGTTGGGATCGGACAGTGCGCCTGTCTGCCAGATCATTTCCAAGCGGGATGATGCAGGATTGGCCAAGCGGATCGCCGGTTACAGTTCAAACGCTGGCTACGCTCATGATTTCGATCAGCGATAACACGGCCACGGATCAGTTGATCGCACATTTGGGCCGTGAAGCTATCGAGCGGGAAATCCGCGCATCGGGGCATGGCGCGCCGGACTCCATGCTTCCCTTCCTCAACACGCTCGAACTGTTTGCACTCAAGGGCGATGCCCTTCGGGGGGAGCGTTTCGGTCAGGCGAGTGAATCCGAACAACCCGCCCTGCTGCGCAAATTGCAGTCCGAGATCGGCAGCGACCGGAATGCCATAACGCCGCCTGTCTTCACCGACCCGACCTTGATCGACACCGTCGAGTGGTTCGCCAGTCCCGCCGACTTGCGTAGCCTCCTGCGCCGTGTGGTCGAGCGCGAGGACCCGACTGCGCGCGCGATCTTGGCGGTCAACCCTTCTGTATCCGAATCGGTCAAGCCGCATTGGAGCTACATCGGGTACAAGGGCGGGTCGGAACCCGGCGTTCTAAACCTGACGTGGTTGCTGCGGGACCAGGATGAAAACTGGCATATCTTGACCCTGGGCTGGAACAACCCCGACGCCGTGGTCAACACCAGCACGCTAGAACTGTTCGCCATGCGTATCCTTGCCCTGCCCCACAGCTGAACTGCAGGACGGCCAAACAATGGCCCGGACGGAGCCCCTTGCAAGAATCCGGCACCCCCGATAACGACGCGCAAAATTCGTTGCAGAGGAAAACTGATGGCAGAGAAGCGTTTCACCGGGACCGAAAGCTATATCGCGACCGACGATCTCAAGGTTGCGGTCGATGCAGCTGTCACCTTGCGCCGACCGCTGCTGGTCAAGGGCGAACCCGGCACCGGCAAGACGGTCCTAGCGCACGAAATCGCCAAGGCCATCGGCGCTCCACTGATCGAGTGGAACATCAAATCGACCACCAAGGCGCAGCAGGGTCTGTACGAGTATGACGCGGTGGCCCGACTGCGCGATGGACAGCTGGGCGACGAGCGCGTCCACGATATCTCGAACTACATCAAGAAGGGCAAGCTGTGGGAGGCCTTCGACGCCGAGCAGCTGCCCGTCCTGTTGATCGACGAGATCGACAAGGCCGACATCGAGTTTCCCAATGACTTGTTGCAAGAACTCGATCGCATGTCTTTCTACGTTTACGAGACGCACGAGGAAATCGTCGCGCGTGAACGCCCGATCGTGGTCATTACATCCAACAACGAGAAGGAACTGCCCGACGCATTCCTGCGCCGCTGCTTCTTCCATTACATCAAGTTTCCCGACCGCCAGACAATGTCGGATATCATCGACGTCCACTTCCCCGGCATCCAGAAACAGCTGGTAAAGAAGGCGATGGATGTCTTCTACGAGATCCGCGAAGTGCCGGGACTCAAGAAGAAGCCTTCCACCAGCGAACTGCTCGATTGGCTCAAGCTGTTGCTGAACGAAGACATGCCGATGGAAGTACTGCAGGATTCCAATCCCAACAGCGCCATTCCCCCGCTCCATGGCGCGCTGCTCAAGAACGAGCAGGACGTCATGCTATTCGAACGCCTCGCCTTTATGGCACGCCGCCAGAACTGATACGCGAATGGGGTCCGGGCCGCTCTCGACCCGGACCCCATAGCGCTGTTGGTTGCTGTCTATTCGAAGATGTAGGCGAGCTCCGAATCGCCCCAACGTCGGCCCGCGATAAAGAGTGGGACGTAGACGTTACGAACCACCTCATACTGCTGGCCGTCGCCCTCCTGGCGATAAACCGCCATCATGTAAGGGTCGTTGCTGGCCTTCGCCTTCTGGTCGATCGGGTCGAGGATGATGCGGCCATTACGGCAGTACTTGGTGTCGTGGAGAAGGTCGCCGGTGGGCGCGCGCGAACGCTCCGAAACGTGGGTCGGCAGGAAGCCGTGCATGTCGGCCGGCGAGCACATATGCGTCGCATCCGCCTTAGTGATCATCTCGTCTATCACTGGCCGCCAGTTTTGGTCCGCCCAATCGCTGAGCGCATTGCGATAGCGCGGCGGATTGGACCCTTCGACAAGTTGGTAGTTGTGGTCGAAGAACGCCTCGATCGTGATTTCCCCCCTCTCGATGGCGGATTCGGCGATTTCGGCGAGGCGCTGGGCGTGAGCCTGCGCCTTTTCGACCATTTCGCTGTCCTTGGGCGAGAGGCCGGCCTTCACGATCCCGTCGAACATCTCGCTGGCGGTCAGTTCCAGTGCTTCCATCCGCTTGTGGGCACTGTCGAGCTTGCGCTCGTTGTGAATGGCCGCGCTGTCAAAGCTAGTTAGGACGTCCTGGACCTTGGTGATGTGGCTGCTGATCGTGGTAGTGGAACGCGCGATCTGGTCATTCTGGCGATCCACTTCCTCGACCAGTTCGGACACGCCCGATAGCGTGTGCTCAATCTTGGCGACCGATTCCTTGGCTTCGACAGATGCCTGTGCGCCGCCTTCGATCTGGCCGATCACGGCTCGAGCCTCGCCCTCGAGTGTATCGATCGTGCTGGTAATTTCTTCTGTCGCCTTGCGGGTAGCTCCGGCAAGGCTTTTGACTTCATCGGCGACAACCGCGAAGGCGCGGCCGCTTTCGCCTGCGCGCATGGCTTCAATCGTGGCATTCAACGCGAGGATGTTGGTGGTCTCGGCAATGTCCTCGATCCGTTTCGAACTTCGCTTCACCTGGTCCATCGCCGAGGCGAAGCCGGTGACATGGCGGGTCAGGGTTTCGACCAGGTCGAGCAGATTCGTGATTTGCGACAGCGACGAGCGGATCAGGGCGTTGCCGTCTCCAAGCCGGGCAATGGCGCGTTCGGAAAGCAGCCGAGCTTCGTCACTGGCTTCGCTGACGCGGGATTGGTCAGCCTCCAAGTCAGCAATCGTGCCGTGAAGCGCAGCGTGCTCTTCGCGCAGCTTCTCGGAAGATTCGATAACGGCCTGGACGACTCCCGCCACATCGGTGCAGCCGACGGTCACATCACCGCATTTGCCCGGAATCATGTCCAGGGCGGACTGATCCGACGCGATAATCTTGCTATGTTCCATGCGTTCCCCCAAAATGCGTGTCAGTTCCCTAGCGGCCATATGGTTACCGCCACGTAAAGGCTTGATTGAATTAGGTGCATCTTCCGTGGGTTGGCAGGCGCGAGCTCTTGAAACGGCCTATCCGGCACGATCTATCCGGCACGATGCAGCGACGATTAAAGGTTCAGACACATGTTCTTCAATTTCATGGACGAGCTGCGCGAAGCCGGCATCGGTGCCAGCTTCAAGGAACACCTCACCCTGATCGAAGCGCTCGATCGTGACGTAATCGAGCAGACGCCCGAGGCGTTCTACTATCTCGCTCGCGCTACCTTCGTGAAAGACGAGGGCATGCTCGACAAGTTCGACCAGGTGTTTGCCAAGGTCTTCAAGGGCATCATGACCGATTACGGTCAGAACCCGGTCGAGATACCCGAGGACTGGCTTAAAGCAGTGGCCGAGAAGTTCCTGACCGAGGAAGAGATGGCCGCGATCGAGAAGCTCGGCGACTGGGACGAACTGATGGAGACGCTCAAGAAGCGGCTCGAAGAACAGGAAAAGCGCCACGAGGGTGGTAACAAGTGGATCGGCACCGGCGGGACCTCGCCTTTCGGCCATTCGGGCTACAACCCGGAAGGCGTGCGCATAGGCGGCGAGAGCAAGCACAAGCGCGCGGTCAAGGTGTGGGAAAAGCGCGAGTTCAAGAACCTCGACAGCACCAAGGAACTGGGTACGCGCAACATCAAGATGGCGCTGCGGCGCTTGCGCCGCTTCGCCCGTGAAGGGGCGCAGGACCAGCTTGACCTGGATGCCACGATCGACGGTACTGCCAAGCAGGGCTGGCTGGACATCCACATGCGTGCAGAGCGGCGCAATGCGGTCAAACTTCTGCTGTTCCTTGATGTCGGCGGCTCGATGGATCCCTTCATCAAGCTATGCGAGGAACTGTTCAGCGCCGCTACTTCAGAATTCAAGAACCTCGAATTCTTCTATTTTCACAACTGCCTTTACGAAGGCGTGTGGAAGGACAATCGGCGGCGCTGGCAGGAACGGACCAAGACCTGGGATATCCTCCACAAATACGGACATGACTACAAGGTCGTGTTCATTGGCGACGCGGCGATGAGCCCGTATGAAATCACCCATCCGGGCGGCAGCGTCGAGCACATGAACGAGGAAGCCGGCGCGACCTGGATGCAGCGTGTCACCAACACCTATCCGGCGACCGTGTGGCTGAATCCGGTGCCGGAAAAGCAATGGGGTTACTCGCAGAGCACCAAGATCATCAAGCAACTGGTCAATGACCGGATGTATTCGCTCACGCTTGACGGCCTGGACGATGCAATGCGCGAACTCAGCCGCAAACAGGGACACTAGTCAGACGATCATGCGTGCCTAGGGAGCCGTATCCTCACTCTCGTTTTCGCCATGTGCGCGAACGGCTCGAGGCCTTCGACCCCGGTTCGGGCTGGCGTCTGTGGTTGTACGAGTTCCTCCTGTTCGGCTTTAAACAGGCATGGGCGTGCCTGTTCGGCGGGTTGCTGCTCGCATTGCTGCTTGGAACGCACCTGTTCTATCCGGTCGATGCAATCCTGCACCGGTATGATTTTCTGACCATCGCCGCCGTGCTGATCCAGCTAGGCCTTATAGCCTTGCGACTGGAAACATGGAGCGAAGCGCGGGTCATCCTGATCTTCCACATCGTCGGCACGGTGATGGAATTGTTCAAGACGGCGGTCGGCTCGTGGAAGTACCCGGAGGCGAGCATCCTCCATATTGGCGCGGTCCCGCTATTCTCCGGCTTTATGTATGCCGCTGTCGGCAGCTATATCGCGCGGGTGTGGCGGATTTTCGATTTTCGCTTCGCAAATTACCCACCGGTTTGGGCGACGTGGGTCCTGGCGGGCGCCATCTATGTCAATTTTTTTGCCCATCACTGGGTGCCGGACATTCGCTGGCTATTGTTCGCGGCAACCGCGGTGCTGTTCTGGCGCAGCCGGGTCTATTTTCGCAACTGGCGTAGCCATCGCTGGATGCCGCTTTTGCTCGGCTTCGGGCTGGTCGCGCTGTTTATCTGGTTTGCAGAGAACATCGCCACATTCGCCAATGCCTGGAACTATCCCGGTGAGGAGAATGGTTGGCAGATGGTGTCCGCGGCCAAGTATGGCAGCTGGTACCTGCTCATGCTGATCAGCTTCGTTCTCGTAGCGATGACCCAGCCGGTTCGCGAACCCGATCAGTAGAGCAACAAGTCTCGCACCTGCTGTGTCCACGCTGCTTCATCGGGTACGGCCAGCGCATCGAGGTCGGTCGGATTTGCGGCAGGATCGTCGACCCACTCACGCAAGGCGGGGCCGCCATTGATGACGTCGATGGCGAGGACATCGTCGGTGTATTCGTATTTGAAATCCCTGCCGCGCCAGAGCGGATAATCGGGGTAGAGATTGCGGATAGCCTTGAAGGCGAGCGCTTGCAGCCGCCAGGGCCGGAACGCATCATGCCGGTAGTGTGCGCCCTCGGCATGGATCATCAATCCGTTGCACAACTGGCCTGCGTGCTTGTGGAAGGTCGGCTCGAACCAGCATTCGCGCAGGGCGCAATTCGTTAGCCAGTCAGGCGCGATCCGCTGCATTTCGCCATGAACCCTCTTGGCGTCGATATCCGGGGCGCCGAACAGCACTTCCAATGGGCGGGTCGTCCCCCTGCCCTCGCTCAACGTGGCGCCTTCCAGCATTACGGTGCCGGCATAGGCCCGCGCCATATTGAGGCTGGCGGCATTAGGGCTGGGGTTGATCCAGATGCGACTGTCCGGCCAGCCGTAACCGGGCGCCGCCTCGGGCAGCCAGTGGTGCATATCGATGACGCGGTAATCCACGTCGAGGTTGAAGTGTCGGATGAAACAGTGGCCCATCTCGCCCATGGTCAGGCCATGCCGCATCGGCATAGCGGCCGCGCCGACAAAGCTTTCATGACCGGGCACTAGCATCGTGCCTTCGACCGGGCGTCCGGCGGGATTGGGTCGGTCGAGCACCCAGACGCTTTTGCCGTGGCTGGCCGCTTCCTCGAGCAGATAGAGCAGCGTGGTGACAAAGGTGTAGATGCGGCAGCCGAGATCCTGCAGATCGAACAGGAACACGTCCGCGCTAGACATCATATTTGCGGTAGGGCGCCTGACCTCGCCATACAGGCTGAAAATCGGAATATTGTAGACCGGATCGATCTCGTCGCCGGTCTCGACCATGTTGTCCTGCTTGTCACCCTTCAGCCCATGCTGCGGGCCAAACGCGCTTGTGATGTTGACCCCAGCAGCGATCAGCGCATCGAGGCTGTGGGTCAGGTCCTCGGTGACGGATGCCGGGTGGGCCACTAGTGCAACGCGCTTGCCTTCAAGCGGTTTACGAAGGTCCGGATCGGCCAGCAGGCGATCGATTCCGAATTTCATGGCCGTGTCTCCAGGGTCAGTGTCCGGCAGGCCTCGCTGTGGAATTCCGGCTTGCCTGCAGCGAATGCCAGCGCCCAATATTGAATATTGCCTGCCTCGTCCTCGATGATCGCATTGAGCGCAACCTGGGCCGGAAGCGGCAGTTCCGCCAAGATGTCCGCCTTGAGTGTCAATTTGTCACCATCGTGCTCACTCGCAATCGCAACAGCATCTACCGGGGCATCGCGGGCATTCTCGCGAAAATCATCGAAATCATAGGCGGCCCAGCGTGACGAGGGGCTGAGATTGAACTCGCGGTAATCGCTGTCACCCACCGGCTGCCAGAAGATCTCGAAACAGGTGGTTTTCCAAAGATTGTCTGTCCGTTCACTGGCGGCTTTGGCCGGAATCGTAATGTCCTCGACATTCCCATCCAGCTCGAAGACGGCGCGACATCCCTGGCTGGTAGGTTCAATTTTTGCGTGTACGCGCTGGATCGGTCCGACCGCGCAATCGGGATGAAGAACGAGCTCGTGCATATCCGCCGCTATTGCCGAGCAATGCGGTGCTCGCAAGCCACTTGGAGCCGCTGCCCCCCGCTGCTAATGGCCGCGGCCTATGAGCGAATTCAAATCCGATCTCCTGCGCGTGCTCGACGAGCGCGGTTACATCCACCAGGCTACCGACGCCGAAGCGCTCGATGCGCTTGCGGCCAAGCAGGTTGTGCCGGGCTATATCGGTTTCGACGCGACTGCGCCCTCTCTCCATATCGGATCGCTGGTGCAGATCATGATGCTGCGCCGTATGCAGCAGGCAGGTCACAAGCCGATCGTGCTGATGGGCGGCGGAACTACCAGGATCGGCGATCCCTCCGGTCGCGACGAAAGCCGCAAGATGCTGACTGATGAGGCTATCGAGGCCAATATCTCTGGCATTCGCAAGGTCTTCGAAAAGCTTCTGACCTTTGGCGACGGTCCGACCGATGCGGTGATGGTCAACAACCATGACTGGCTCGGCCAGCTCGGTTATATCCAGCTACTTCAGGAAGTGGGCACGCACTTCACGGTCAACCGGATGCTGTCCTTTGATTCGGTGCGTCTGCGTCTCGAGCGCGAGCAGCCGATGACATTCCTCGAATTCAACTACATGATCCTGCAAGGTTATGACTTCCGCCACCTGGCGAAAGAGATGGATGTTCGCCTGCAGATGGGTGGCAGCGACCAGTGGGGCAATATCGTCAACGGCGTTGAACTGGGACGCAGGATGGACGGAGCTGCCCTGTTCGGCCTCACCACACCGCTACTGACGACAGCCGACGGTGCGAAAATGGGCAAGACCGCCGCGGGCGCGGTGTGGCTCAATGAGGAACAGCTGCCAGCCTACGATTTCTGGCAATATTGGCGCAATGTCGATGATCGTGATGTGGGCCGGTTCCTGCGCTTGTTCACCGACCTCCCGCTGAACGAGATCGCGCGGCTTGAATCCCTTGAAGGGGCGCAAATAAACGAAGCCAAGACGGTGCTAGCAAATGAAGTCACCGGCCTCGTCCGTGGGCGGGAGGCTGCGCAATCGGCGCAAGCCACGGCGTCACAGACCTTCGCCGGTGGGGGTGCAGGCGATGATCTCCCGACATTGGCAATCAGCGCCGAAGGCATGACGCTTCCGGCTGCTCTAACCGCTATCGGCTTCACCCAGTCGAACGGCGAAGCCAAGCGCAAGATCGGCGAAGGCGCGGTCAAGCTGAATGGCGAACCTGCGACCGATCCGGGACTTCTGCTGCACGTTGATGATGGCGACGAGATCAAGCTAAGCTTGGGCAAAAAGAAGCACGGACTGCTCGTTCGCTAATCTCTTAAACCCCCGAAAATCGGCGGTTTTGTGCCAATTCGGGACAATTCCGGTTAACCGAAAATCAGCGATTGAAAGGCATAAGCGCTCTCTACGCACAAGACATGGAGGGTCGTGCAACATGCCAAGTGGAGCCCAGCTCACTGTAACCGATCAGCGCCGCGCGACCCGGCACCCTGTGGATTTTCCTGTTATTGCCGAGCATCACGTTCATGGCGACATCAGCCTCCACATCAGCAACCTGTCCGCCCACGGCTTCATGGTCGACGATGCGCATGACGTGGAACGCGGCGACCGAGTTATTATCCGGGTGCCTATAATCGGTCGTATCGAGGCCTATTGCATCTGGGTGCGAGAAAACCGCGCTGGCTTCCAGTTCGAGCGGATTATCCGGCTCGACGATTTCATCTCCATCATCGACGAACTGCAGCCCAATCCGCGCTTGCGCCGTCCACGCTAACCTCCAGATCCGCAAGTCCAACTTGCGCAATTGATAGGGGGAAGCTGCTTCCCTAGCGGCACATCGCCTGCCATGGCTTGTGAGTGAGCGAGACACATCTGCCCCCCAGTCATCCATTTCGGGTCCCGAACTTTCGCGCCTATTGGCTGAGCCGCCTGGCGATGACGCTGGCCCAGTATTCCATGCTGCTGATTATCGGGTGGCAGACCTACAACCTTGCCCGCGATTCAGGCATGAGCGTGCCCGGCGCGTCCGGTCAGCTTGCATTGATCGGCCTGTTTCAATTCCTGCCGCTGTTCGTGCTGACGCCTTTCGTTGGTCTTGCCGCTGACAGGTTCGATCGCCGCCTGATTGCACGTGTAACAGTCACCTTGCAGCTCATTTGTGCTGGGCTCCTCGCCTGGGCGACCTATTCGAGTTCGATCTCCCTGCCGTGGCTGTTCGCGGTAGCAGTCCTGCTGGGTATTGCCCGGGCATTTGCCGGCCCTGCGCTGTCCGCCCTCGCCCCTAACCTCGTGCCCAAGGCGATCCTGCCCAATGCCATCGCGCTGTCGAGCATTGCCTGGCAAGTCGGGATGATCATGGGACCGGCGCTTGGCGGCTACCTCTACGTTATCGATCCTGCCCTGCCCTACACTGTCGCCACCGGGTTGTTCGCGCTCTCGATCATCGCACTCGGCTTTATCGGCCACGTCCCGCAGCCACCGGTGCGCAAGGACCAGCGCCCGATCGGCCAGATCGTCGACGGCCTGCGCTATGTCGGTCATAACAAGATGGTGCTCGGGGCGATCTCACTGGATCTGTTCGCAGTCTTTCTCGCCGGGGCAACGGCGCTTTTCCCGGTCTATGCCCGCGACATATTGCAGGTCGGTGCTACCGGGCTCAGCCAGCTTGCCATGGCACCAGCCATCGGCGCAGCATTGACCGCGCTGTTCTTCAGCTTCCGTCCGCTCAGGACACAGGTAGGGCCGAAAATGTTGTGGTCGGTCGCCCTGTTCGGGCTCGCCACTATCGTATTCGGCCTGTCACGCTCAATGCCTCTCAGCCTCGCCATGCTGTTCATCGTCGGCGCGGCGGATATGTTCAGCGTCTATATCCGGCAGTCGTTGATCCAGCTTCACACCCCCGATGACAAGCGCGGCCGCGTATCGAGCGTATCACTGCTGACGATCGGCGCTTCAAACGAAGGCGGGGATGCGTTTTCTGGCTTTCTAGCCAGCATGGTCGGGCCGGTTGCGGCTGTTGTTGCCGGTGGCATTGGAGCCATCGCCACGGTTGCGCTGTGGAGTCGACTGTTCCCGGTCCTGCGAACCACAAGGACCTTTGATCCGCCCGACGAATTCCTAGATAATGAACCCGACCAGACCACGAGGAGCGCGCCATGAAAGCCGACAACATCCTGCACACCATCGGCAATACCCCGCATATTCGCCTATCAAAGCTGTTTCCCAATCACGAGGTCTGGGTGAAATCGGAACGCGCCAATCCTGGGGGATCGATCAAGGACCGCATTGCGCTCGCCATGATCGAGGACGCGGAAAAGTCAGGTGCGCTCAAGCCAGGCGGCACGATAATTGAGCCCACTAGCGGCAACACCGGCATCGGCCTCGCCATGGTCGCCGCAGTGAAGGGTTACAAACTCGTCCTGGTCATGCCGGAAAGCATGAGCATCGAGCGCCGCCGGTTGATGCTGGCATATGGCGCAAGTTTCGACCTGACCGATAAAGCCAAGGGCATGAAGGGCGCCATTGAGCGTGCGACCGAACTGGTTGAGCAGACCGAAGGCTCGTGGATGCCGAGCCAGTTTGATAATGACAGCAACTGGAAGGTCCATGTGCGCACCACGGCCAAGGAAATCCTGGAGGATTTCCGCGATAGTCCAATCGACGTGCTGGTTACCGGCGTTGGCACTGGTGGCCATCTGACCGGCTGTGCCGAGGAACTGAAACGTCACTGGAGCGGGATGAAGGCCTACGGGGTCGAACCCGAACTTTCACCCGTGATCAGCGGCGGCCAGCCCGGCCCGCACCCGATCCAGGGCATTGGTGCCGGTTTCATTCCTGGCAACTTGCACACCCAGTCGATAGACGGCGCGATCCAGGTCGATGCCGAGGCGGCCAAGGACATGGCTCGCCGAGCAGCCTTGGAAGAAGGCATGCTGGTTGGAATCTCCTCGGGCGCCACGCTCGCGGCAATTGCCAAGAAAATACCCGAGCTTGATGCCGGGTCTCGCGTGCTCGGCTTCAATTACGATACCGGAGAGCGGTATCTGTCGGTGCCGGATTTCCTGCCCGAGGCTTGAGCCTCACACCGCAGACACGAAAAGGCCCGGGCGCGAAACCCGGGCCTGTTTTGTTTCACCCGCATTTGGGGGAAGTGATTACGCGGCGGTAGCGAAAGCGTCCTCGCCCAGCGCCATCATGCTGTCTGAACCGCTTTCCAGCTTGCGACGCAGCGCCCCTGCGTCAGGGAGATAGCGGTCCATGTAATAGCGCGCAGTGGCCAGCTTGGCTTCGTAGAAGGCGGGGTCTTCGGGCGAACCTGCAAGGGTTTCCTTGGCAACCTTGGCCATCCGCAACCACATCAGGCCGAGCGTAACGATCCCCATGATGTGCATGTAGTGATGCGCGCCTGCACCCAGGTGATTTGGGTTCTGCATCGCGTTCTGCATGAACCACATGGTCGCCGCCTGGTGCTCGCCGAGCGCCTTCTCGAGTTTCTCTGCCAACGGTGCAAGTGTCTCGTCGTCCTTGGCTTCGGCGATGTCCTCTCCGACCATTTTGAAGAATGCCTGGATCGCAGCGCCGCCATTCTGCGCCAGCTTGCGACCGCACAGATCCATTGCCTGGATGCCATTGGTGCCTTCGTAGATCTGGGCGATACGGGCATCGCGGACGAACTGGCTCATACCCCATTCCTCGATATAGCCATGGCCGCCGAAGACCTGCTGCATGTTGGTGGCGATGTCATAGCCCTTGTCGGTGCCATAACCCTTGATGACCGGGGTCATCAGCCCGATCAGCGCGTCGGCTTCGGCACGTTCTTCCTCGGATTGGGCTTTGTGAGACAGGTCGACCAGCAGCGCTCCCCACAGGCACAGCGCCCGCATGCCCTCGGTGAAAGCCTTGGCGTCCATCAGCATCCGGCGCACGTCCGGGTGGACGAAGATTGGATCGGCCTTGGCTTTGGGATATTCTGGCCCGGTCAAGGCGCGGCCCTGGCGCCGGTCCAGCGCGTAGGCAACTGCATTCTGATAGGCGGCTTCGGCCTGGCCGAGGCCTTGGATGCCAACTCCAAGGCGCGCGGCATTCATCATGATGAACATGGCGGCGAGACCCTTGTTCTCCTCGCCGACCATCCAGCCGGTCGCCCCGTCATAATTCATGACGCAAGTGGAATTGCCGTGGATACCCATCTTGTGTTCAATCGAACCGCAGCTGACGGCATTGCGCTCGCCCGGATTGCCGTCTTCATCGAGGATAAACTTGGGCACCACGAACAGGGAAATACCCTTGGTGCTGTCCGGCGCGCCGGGGGTTTTTGCCAGAACCAGGTGGATGATGTTTTCCGCCATGTCGTGCTCGCCGGCGGAGATGAATATCTTGGTCCCGGAGATGGCGTAGGAACCGTCGGCCTGCGGTTCCGCCTTGGTACGGATCAGACCGAGATCGGTGCCGCAATGCGGCTCCGTCAGGTTCATAGTGCCGGTCCATTCGCCGGAGATCATCTTGGGGAGATACTTCTCCTTCTGCTCCTGCGAACCCTTGGCGATCAGGGCCGAGGTGGCGCCGGTGGTGAGGCCAGGATACATTCCGAAAGCCTGATTGGCGGTGGCGGTGAACTCCTCGATCACGAAGCCGAGCGTATGGGGCATTCCCTGCCCGCCGAATTCTTCCGGCTGCGAGATCGTGCCCCATCCGCTATCGCGATATTGCTGGAACGCTTCCTTGAACCCGGTCGGCGTGGTCACACTGCCGTCTTCGTGGCGGGTGCAGCCCTCCTGGTCTCCGACCTGGTTGAGCGGGGCCAGCACCTCGGCGCAGAACTTTCCGGCCTCATTGACCACGGTGTCGATCATGTCGGGCGTGGCGCTTTCAAAGCCGGGCAGATTGCCAAAGCTCGCAAGGTCTAAAAGTTCGTTGATGACAAAGCGGGTGTCGCGTGTGGGTGCGGTATAGATCGGCATGGCGGGGTCCTTTGGAGGAAGTGTGGCTTGGGAGACCGGGCGGCGTCAGCCGAGGTCGAGCTGCTTTATCTGCTCGACGAAATCGGTCAGTTCCTTGATCGAGGAATCGATATCGGCACGTTGGCGCTTCAACTTGGCGATATGAATCTGGCACTTTTCGACCGTCACGCGGCGCTGTTCGACGCGGCCATCGCCCAGGTCATAGAGGTCGATCATTTCCTTGATCTCGCCAAGGCTGAAGCCGACATTCTTAGCCCGCATGATCCAGGCCAGGCGCGCCCGATCCCGCTTGGAATAGACCCGCGCCAGCCCAACGCGCGAAGGGTTGATCAGCCCTTCGTCTTCGTAAAATCGCAAGGCCCTGGCAGTGCAGTCGAATTCGGTCGTCAGGTCGGAGATGCTGTATTGCTCGCGCCCGGTTTTGTCGGGCGTATCGAGATGCGCGCCGCCATGCTTGCGTGCCTCGGACGGAGAATCTTTTTCAGCGAGATGGGCCATGAACGGCGTCGTAGCTCACCTTTACGTAAAGGTCAAGCAAGGGCGGGAACGAGAGTGGTCCCTTCCAGCCTCCGATAGAAGCAACTGCGCGCGCCTGTATGGCAGGCCGGCCCCGCTGGAATCGCCTTGATTACCAGCGCGTCTTGATCGCAATCCACGAGGATATCGGTCACCTGCAAGACATTGCCGGAAGTCTCGCCCTTTTTCCACAAGGTGCCGCGTGAGCGAGAGTGGAAATGCGCCAAGCCGGTCTCACGCGTAGCCTCCAGAGCTTCGGCGTCGAGAAAAGCCAGCATCAGGATTTCATTGCTCTTGGCATGTTGAACCACGCCGGCAACCAGCCCTGATGCATCGAATTTCGGAAGAAACTCCGATCCGGATTCGCGATCCGTTTCATGTGTGTTCGTATTCAAAACGGCACCCTTCAGAGAACAATCGGCGATTTGCGACAGTTTTGTTGCACAAACTCCACAGAACAGTGTCAAAATTGGACGTCGCGCGCCAAGACCCTATCCAGTCAACCATTAGAATGAAAAACCTTCCCTTGCGACACATTGCTGTCGTCCACCCGAATAACGGCACGAGTAGAGGCCATGTTCAGGGGGTTGGCCGGGGACGAGGCATCATGGGGGTGATGCCGGCTTTCCGGACAGACGATGAGGGAGTAGGCCCTCGTGCGGCCATCGGGGGACGGCCGCCGGGCCTTACGATTTTCGTCACGTGGCGCCCGGGGCTTTAGCGGCCTCGGGCGTTTCGTTTGGGGGCCGCACACCTGCGTGCGGCAGGCTTTCATCCAACACGCGAGCAAAGCAGGCGATCCGCACTTCGCGCGCGCCGGCCTTCAGCAACGCATGCACGCATGCTTGGCTGGTCGTGCCACTGGTCAGCACATCATCGACGAGGATTAAGGACCGGCCAGCGATCTTGGCGCAGGCACGCCGGTTGACTGCAATTGCGTTGGCCAGCGCGCGCTTGCGGGCCTCCTTCCCGAGCCCGCCTAGTGAAGGTGTCGCTCTTGTCCGCACGAGCGCATCAAGAGCAAGGTTCGCGCCGGTCGACTTTGCCAGTTCTCGCGCCAGCAGGGCGGCCTGGTTATACCCGCGCCGCCAAAGCCGCCATCGATGCAGCGGGACCGGGACAATGACCGTGCCCTTCCCCACTTCTCCCAGCCTGCCAGCCATTAGGCGAGCCATCATCCCTGCCAACGCTATGCGCCCGCCGTGTTTGAACCGCAGCACCAACTGGCGCGAAGTATCGTTGTAGAGCGTTGCCGCAGCGATCCCTGCATGGCGTGGCGGTTGTGCGAGGCAGGGTGCACAGAAGATCGGCTCGTCGAAGTCCTGTTGGGACTGCGATGGCAGCGGGCGCTGGCATGTTGAACAGGATGGCTCGGACGGGATGACCAGACCCTCCCAGCATGTCACACACAACCCACTCGGCTGCTCGATGGCGCTGCCGCAGAGCGGGCACCGCGGCGGATAGACGAGGTCCACAACCGGAGCGAACGAATCGCGCAAGAGACGCAACGGCTTCATTTTGTGCATGTTGCTGCGCTTGCGCCGGCGGCACAAGCACGGCACGGGAAAGCCATGAATCGCGCCCCGCCAAGAATATTCTCCCGCCGCCGTGTCGGTGCCAAGTTCGCGCGCAGCCAAAGCCGCCAGGCCGCTCCCGGCGCTGCCCGTTATCTCGGGGAGATGCTTGCCGACGACGTTATTGAACGGATCGGGTTCATGCGGCTCGAACCGTCACGCGCATTGTTGGTTGGGGACATGACCGGTCGGCTTGCCCGATGGCTCGAAGATAGCGGCGCCGCTGTCGATTTGCGCGGGATTGACCGCTTCGACGCAGAACAGCCGGGCCCGGTCTCGCATTATGACCTGATGGTCCATCTCCTCGGCTTCGGTATGGTCAATGATCTGCCAGGCGCTCTCATCCATGCTCATGCGATGCTCAGCAAAGGCGGACTGATGGTCGCTGCCTTCCCCGGAGCGGGCAGTCTGCCGGCCCTGCGCCAGATTGCTCTGGCTGCAGATGGTGAGCGGCCTGCAGCCCGGATGCACCCGCTTGTCGACAGCCAGGCCGGTGCCGCACTGCTCCAGCGCGCCGGCTTTTCGCGGCAAGTGGTCGACAGCTATCCCCTGCGGGTCCGTTTCGCATCGTTCGACAGGATGGTGGCCGATCTGCGTGATCACGGTCTGACCGGTTCGCTCACAAGTCCGGCGCCCATGCTAACCCGCGACTGGCTCGATCGCGCTCGCAAGGCATTCGACGCTCTGCGCGAGGATGACGGCAAGGTCACCGAGACCTTCGAAATCCTCGTGATGACGGGCTGGAAGAGCTAGCCCAGCGCCGCCTGTGCTGCCGCCAGTCGTGCGATCGGCACGCGGTAGGGCGAGGCGCTGACGTAATCGAGGCCGACATCCTCGCAGAAGGCAATGCTGGCCGGGTCGCCGCCGTGCTCGCCGCAAATGCCCAGCTTGAGGTCAGGGCGCGCTGCTCGGCCCCGTTCAGCACCGATCCGCACCAGTTCGCCCACCCCTTCGATGTCGAGGCTGACGAAGGGATCGCGGGCGTAGATGCCCTTGTCGACGTAAGGCGTAAGAAAGCGCCCCGCATCGTCCCGACTGACCCCGAGCGTGGTCTGGGTGAGGTCATTGGTGCCGAAGGAAAAGAATCGCGCTTCCTGCGCAATCTCGCCTGCCAGCAATGCTGCCCGCGGCAGCTCGATCATGGTTCCGACCAGATATTCAATCTTCGTGCCGGTCTCGGCGAATACTTCATCAGCGACGCGGTCGACCAAGGCGCGCAGGATCTCCAACTCGCGGCGGGTAGCGACCAGCGGAATCATGATCTCCGGCACCGGCGCATCGCCTGATTGGGCGACTTCGCAGGCTGCCTCGAAGATGGCGCGGGCCTGCATCTCGTAAATCTCGGGAAAGGTGATGCCCAATCGGCAGCCGCGATGACCCAGCATGGGATTGAACTCGTGCAGTTCATCAGCGCGTCGGCGGAGGCTATCTACTGACAAGCCGGTCGCTTCTGCCAATTCCGTGAAGTCGGCATCGCCATGTGGCAGAAATTCATGCAGCGGCGGATCAAGCAGGCGGATGGTGCATGGCAGGCCGACCATCACCTCGAAAATGGAGCGGAAATCGGCGCGCTGTTCGGGCAGCAGCTTGGCCAGCGCGGCGCGGCGGCCTTCCTCTTTCTCGGCCAGGATCATCTGCCGCATGGCGCTGATCCTTTCGGCATCGAAGAACATATGCTCCGTGCGGCACAGACCGATGCCATCGGCCCCGAACTGGCGCGCGACGGCACAATCGGCGGGGGTTTCGGCATTGGTGCGCACGCCCATCCGGCGATGCTTGTCGGCCCATTCCATCAAGATGCCGAAATCACCTGCCATTTCGGGTTCGATGGTGGCGACCTCACCAGCCATGACCTGCCCGTTCGACCCGTCGAGGGTGAGGATATCGCCTTCCTTGAGCTCGCGTCCGCCGATGGTCAGCGTGCGGCCCTCACGAGCGATGACCACGCCCGATGCCCCCGATACGCAGGGGCGCCCCATACCGCGCGCGACCACGGCGGCGTGGCTGGTCATTCCGCCGCGAGCGGTCAGGATGCCGGTGGCGGCATGCATTCCGTGAATGTCTTCGGGAGAAGTCTCGACCCGCACCAGGATCACTTTCTCGCCGCGATTTGCCCATTGTTCCGCAGTGTCGGCGTCGAGGACGATCTTGCCTGCAGCCGCGCCCGGCGATGCCGGAAGCCCGGTGGTTAGGATGTCGCGCGGAGCATCGGGATCAAGCGTCGGGTGCAGCAACTGGTCGAGCGCCATGGGATCAATCCGGCGGATCGCATCTTCCTCGCTGACAAGCCCTTCGCCGACCATCTCGACCGCCATTTTGAGCGCCGCCTTGGCCGTGCGCTTTCCGGTGCGGGTCTGGAGCATCCACAAGGTGCCGCGCTCGACCGTGAACTCGATGTCCTGCATGTCGCGGTAATGGCGTTCGAGCAGGTCGAAAACCCGGGCCAGCTCGTCGTAGGCGTCGGGCATGGCTTCTTCCATGCTCGGCTTGTCCGCACCTGCGGCCTCGCGCGCGGCGCGAGTAAGATACTGCGGGGTACGGATACCGGCGACGACGTCTTCGCCCTGGGCGTTGATCAGGAATTCGCCGTAATAGGCCTTCTCTCCTGTCGAAGGGTCGCGGGTGAAGGCGACGCCGGTGGCCGAGGTGTCGCCCATATTACCGAACACCATCGCCTGGACATTCACGGCCGTGCCCATGTCGTCCGGTATGTCATTGAGACGACGATAAACTTTTGCGCGCTCGCTGTCCCAACTATCGAACACGGCGCTGATTGCGCCCCACAGCTGCTCGGTCACGTCTTGCGGGAAAGGCTCGCCATCCTGTTCCTCGGCGGCGATCTGCTTGTACTGCGTGACCAGTTCTTTCCAGTCCTCTGCCGACATCTCTGTATCGGCGTATAACCCTTTGTCCTCCTTGGCGATTTCCAGCGCTTCTTCGAACAATCCGTGGTCCAGGCCCAGGACCACGTCGCAATACATCTGGATGAAGCGACGGTAGCTGTCCCAGGCGAAGCGTTCATCGCCGCTAACCCGCGCGAGCCCTTCGACCGTGTCGTCATTGAGGCCGAGATTGAGGACAGTGTCCATCATGCCCGGCATCGAGATCGCGGCGCCAGACCGGACTGAGACGAGAAGGGGATTTTCCTTGTCACCCAGACGCTTGCCGACTGTCTTTTCGATATGGCCGAGCGCCGAAATGACGTCATGACGCAGCTTTTCGCTGAAATCAGCACCCTTGGCGAGATATTCGAGGCATTCCTCGGTGGTAATGGTGAAGCCGGGCGGGACCGGCAGGCCAATTTCCGCCATCTCGGCAAGGTTCGCGCCCTTCCCCCCCACGATCGCCTTGTCCTTGGCGCGGCTGTCGCTCGACTTCGCGTTGCCGCCGAAGATGAAGACGGTTTCGTGCGGGGGTTTGGTCACAAGCAAGTCCTACAGGATGGAACACATGGAACAGGGTTCAGAAGCAATAATTCTTACCCTTCGATCTTCGAGAAATCAGCCACCCGGTGGACCGCCTCGCGGAAACTGGCGAGCAGGTCGAGGCGGTGGGCACGCTTGGGCTTTTCCTCGTCATTGACGGTAACTTCATCGAAAAAGCGGTCGATCGGCTCACGCAGGCTCGCCAGTGCCGCCATGGCGCCGGTGAAGTCTTCTGCCTCAATCGCCTGCGCCGCGCGCGGTTCCGCTTTTTCGAGCGCGTCCATCAGCGCCTTTTCGGCCGGTTCGGGCGTGTAGGACAGCTCCTTCGAGTGAGCGAGCTGCATCTTGGCGTCGATCACCGCCTTCATGTCGGGATCGTCGACCAGCGCCAGCGGGTCTTCCTCGCCGGTGTGAGGGATTTCGCCCTCGATTCCGTGCCAGTCTTCCTTCTTGAGGATATTGGCCGCGCGCTTGTAGCCGGCGAGCAGATTGGCGCCGTCGTCGGTTTCGACGAAGGCCTGCAGCGCGTGGACGCGGGCGAGCAGGCGGACGAGATCGTCCTCGCCGCCGAGCGCGAAGACCGCGTCGATCAGGTCGTGGCGCACACCAGCTTCACGCTGCTGAACCTTGAGACGGTCGGCGAAGAAGTCGAGAAGTTCGCCTTCGCCCGCACTCATCCGGAGATTGTTCTCGGTCAGGAGACGGAGGACACCAAGTGCCGCCCGCCTAAGCGCAAAGGGATCTTTTGATCCGGTTGGCTTCTCGTTTATCGAAAAGAAGCTGCGGAGAGTATCCAGCTTATCCGCCAAACTCACCGCGACTGTCACCGGCGTGGTGGGCGCTTCGTCGCCCTGGCCGACCGGCTTGTAGTGGTCGCGGATGGCGTCGGCAACTTCGTTGTCCAGCCCTTCGGCGCGGGCGTAATAGCCGCCCATAAGACCTTGTAATTCTGGAAATTCTCCAACCATTTCGGTGACGAGATCAGCCTTGGCGAGGCGCGCGGCCTGTTCGGCCTTGTCGGGGTCGCCCTTGACGATCCCCTCCTCGCACAGCCAGCGCGCCAGCCTGGCCACGCGTTCGACCTTGTCGGCAACGGTGCCCAGCTTTTCGTGGAAGGTGATCCGCTCCAGCCCCTTGGCATGTTCGGCAAGTGTCTTCTTGCGGTCGACATCCCAGAAAAAGCGCGCATCGGCCAACCGTGCGGCGAGGACCTTGCGGTTGCCATCGACCACGCGCGCGCCGCCGTCTTCCGCCGCGATATTGGCGGTGCAGATGAAGGCGTTGGCGAGCTTTCCGTCGGCATTCTCGCAGACGAAATATTTCTGGTTCACGCGCGCGGTGAGCTGGATCGTCTCGGGCGGGACTTCCAGGAAATCCTCCTCGAACCGGCCGAGCAGAGGAACCGGCCATTCGGTCAGCCCGGCATTCTCGATCACCAGACCCTCGTCCTCGACCAGCTTAAGGCCCGCATCCTCGGCAGCCTTGGCGGCACCGGTGCGGATCAGGTCCTGGCGTTCCTCGTGATCGACGATGACATGCCCTGCGCGCAGTTTCATCGCGTAGTCGGCAGCATTGCCGATGGTGATGTCGCCCGAATGGTGGAAGCGGTGGCCGAGCGTGACCGAACCGCTGGTAACGCCATGCACTTCGCATTCGATCACGTCGTCACCCAGCAAAGCGACGATGCCCGACAGCGGCCGCACCCAGCGCAGGCTCTCGGTGCTGACCGAGGCATCGCCCCAGCGCATCGACTTGGGCCAGGCGAAGTCGCGGATGATGGCGGGAATGGCTTCGGCCAGCAGCTCTTGCACCGCCCTGCCCGGCTTTTCGATCACCGCGAACCAGGTGTTGCGGCCCTTGACCTCGCGCAGTTCCAATTGCTCGCGGGTAACACCGTTCTTGCGGCAGAATCCGTCGACGGCCTGGTCGGGCGCGCCTTCGGGCGGCCCCTTGGCCTCCTCACGCACGGCCTCGGTCGATTGCGGCAGGTCGCGCGCGATCAAGGCCAGCCGGCGCGGCGTGGACCAGACAGTGATTTCGCCCAGCGCGACCTCGGCGGCGTCCATTTCGCGGCGGAACAGTTTTTCCAGTTCGGCGCGGGCACCGGCCTGCATCCGGGCGGGAATCTCTTCGCTGCGCAATTCGAGGAGGAAATCGCTCATGCGCTCCACTCCGGATAGTCTTTCGCCCAGCCGGCGGCTTCCTTGGCCATGTGCGCCTCGCACGAACCACGCGCGAGATCGCGAACCCGGCCCATGTAGCTGGCGCGTTCCTGTACGCTGATCACGCCGCGCGCCTGCAGCAGGTTGAAGATGTGGCTCGCCTCGACCGCCTGTTCATAGGCGGCGATGGGCACTTCGGCCTTGAGCGCGTTCTGGCACTCGGCTTCGGCCTTGTTGAACAGGTCGAACAGCGCGTCGGTCTCGGCGACTTCGAAGTTCCATTTCGACATCTGCTTCTCGTTTTCGAGAAACACGTCGCCGTAGCTCACTCCGCGACCGTTGAAATCGAGGTCGAAAACGTTGTCGACGCCCTGGATATACATGGCCAACCGTTCCAGTCCGTAGGTCAGTTCGCCGGCCACCGGCTTGCAGTCGAAACCGCCCATCTGCTGGAAATAGGTGAACTGGGTGACTTCCATCCCGTCGCACCACACTTCCCAGCCTAGCCCCCAGGCGCCCAGCGTTGGGCTTTCCCAGTCATCCTCGACGAAGCGGATATCATGCTTGAGCGGATCAATGCCGATCACGCGCAGGCTTTCGAGGTAGAGATCCTGGATGTCGGGCGGGCTTGGCTTCAGGATCACTTGGTATTGGTAATAGTGCTGCAGCCGGTTGGGATTCTCGCCATAGCGACCATCGGTCGGGCGGCGGCAGGGCTGAACGAAGGCGGCATTCCACGGCTCAGGCCCCAGTGCGCGCAATGTGGTGGCGGTGTGAAAGGTGCCTGCCCCCATCCGCATGTCATAGGGTTGCAGGATCAGGCAGCCTTGCGCGACCCAGAAATCGTGCAGCGCCAGGATCATGTCCTGGAAGGAGTTCTGCGGGTTACGTTCGATCTGTGTCGCCATAGCCTGCGCGCAATGGCTTAGGCGTCAGACAGGGTCAATGCCGCAATGCAGCATCTTCACTCCGCAGCGACCGCCTCCCGGACAGGTTCGACGGTGACCGGGGTGCCATTGAGCACCGCATTGCCTGTCAGACGGTCATAGCGCTCCGGATCAGTCAGGTCGTTTATCGAAACCCCGGCATGATCGGCGGCAGTGCGCCAGCTGACACCGGCGCGGTGATGGCCCCAGCCATGCGGAATCGAGACGACGCCGGGCATTATGTCCTGGGTGATCTCGACAACGATTTTCACTTCGCCGACGCGGCTTGCTACCAGGGCCATGTCGCCATCTTCCAGCCCGCGCTCCGCTGCGTCGTCTGGATGGATCATCAGCGTGCAGCGGTCCGGCCCCTTCACCAACCGCCGCGAATTGTGCAGCCAGCTGTTGTTGGAGCGGACATGGCGGCGGCCTATCAGGCTTAGCGAGCCATCGGGCACCTCGCCGAGCCGTGCGGCGAAGCGTTGCAGTTCCTCCAGCAATTCTGGCGGAGCGGCATGAAGCAATCGGTCACGGGTGAGCAGGCGGTCCTTCAAACACGGCTGAAGCGGCCCCAGATCGACACCGTTGGACTGCGATTCAACCTCGGCCAGCGACATTCCCGCAGGCGATGCCTTGAGCATGGCGTCTAGCCTTTCGCGGGGCGTATCGAAGTTGGGGGCAGGCTTGCCCTTTTCTGCCAGGATCGCCTGCGCCAGGTCGGCGGCGATTTCCCAGTCGGCCTTGGCGCCCTCCTCCATCGGCAGGGTGGCCGGCGAATAGGCTCCGAAATTGCGCACGGCGAGCGGGCCGAAGAAGAAGGTGTAGTGGTCTTTTTCCAACGGGCCACAAGGCGGCAGGATGTAGTGGGCATGGGCGCTGGTCTCGGTGATGTACATGTCCATGCTCACCATCAGATCGAGGTTTTGCAGCGCTTCTTCGGTGCGCTCGCCATCGGGGGCGGACAGCACGGGGTTACCGGCGATTACGAACAGGCTACGGATACGCTGGTCATCATCGCGCGTCAGTTCGTCGGCGAAGGCGATGGTCGGGATTTCGCCCATGATGGATGGCAAGGTGCCGCGCGCGGTTTCGACCGTCCTGATGTTGCCCTTGCCGACCTGTCCGACAAGATCAAGCAGCGGCTGCGGGAACATGGTGCCGCCTTCGCGGTCGAGGTTCCCGGTGGCGAGATTGATGAGCTGGATCAGCCATTGATTTAGGGTGCCGAACTCGCACACGGATACGCCCATGCGGCCATAAATCGCGGCCGGTTTGCCGCTCGCCAACTCTGCTGCAAGTGATCGGATCGTCGCTGCCTCGATCCCGCAGTGGTCGGCCAGCGTTCCTAGATCGAAACCATCAATGGCGGGCTTCACCCTGGCCCAGCTCTCATCGGCCAGCTCGGCCAAGCCCGCTCGCAGCGCGTCGCCCTCAGCCAGCACGCACTGCAATATGCCAACAAGCAGCGCGGTATCGGTGCCGGGGCGAACCGGGTGCCATGCGTCGGCCACATTCGCGGTCTCGGTTTTGCGCGGGTCGATCACCACCAGTTTTCCGCCGCGGGCCTGCATTTCCTTCACGCGATTGCGGAAAT
This sequence comes from Qipengyuania sp. CAU 1752, assembly GCF_054482615.1. Taxonomy (NCBI): domain Bacteria; kingdom Pseudomonadati; phylum Pseudomonadota; class Alphaproteobacteria; order Sphingomonadales; family Erythrobacteraceae; genus Qipengyuania; species Qipengyuania sp. CAU 1752. Next base: position 1,632,234 of record NZ_JBTLRE010000001.1, read on the forward strand.
CGGGGACGGTCCACAGGCTTCCGTTCGAGGCCATGGGGTTGCCACCGACGATAACGATCAACTGCGTGCGATCGATATCCGGCACAGCTGCCAGGCTGACGTGACCATACATCTGGTATTGCGCATAGTGGTGCGGGATCTGGTCGAGGGTCGAAGCCGAAAAGGTGCCGCGCGCGCCCACCGCGCGTTGCAGATAGCCCGACTGCGTCGACAGGGCATAATCATGCGCGCCAGGATTGCCCCGATAGAATGCTGCCCGTGCGCCTTCGCGCTGCAAAGCGACCACTTTTCGCGCAATTTCTCGAAAGGCGCTGTCCCAGCTTATTTCCTGCCAGCCATTGTCTGTGCGTTTGACCGGGTGCCGCAGCCGGTCCGGATCGTCCTGCAGGTCGGCAATGGCGGTGGCCTTGGGGCAGATGTGTCCGCGGCTCAGGACGTGATCGGGATTTCCCCTGATCGAGACGACCTTGCGCCCCTCCATTTCCACCAGGACGCCGCAATTGGCCTCGCAGATATGGCAGGTGCGACTGTGAATCGTGGTCATGGGCAGGCTCCTTGCGCACACGAAACTAGCAGAACCGAACCAAGCGTGCCACACATCCCGCATGGACCATTGGGGGGATACCGCGCAGCCACATTGCTCGCTATCGTTGCGATATTCCCACGACTATCGGTGTTCCTCTTGCCTGGAGAAATCACTTTGCTGAAACCGTTCAAGACTTCACTTTTCGCTGCCGTTGCAGGCTTTGCTTTTGCGGGCGCTGTGCCAGCGCAGGCCAGTTGCGACGATCTTTGTGCAGCACCTGTCGAAACGGTGGAGACGGCACCAGTAGCGGCGGCAGCCGGCCCTGCGCTGTGGAAGGTCGCGGACGAGGACACGACGATCTATCTGTTCGGCACCATCCATGTCCTGCCTGACGGGGTGAGCTGGATGACCCCGGCGATCAATGCCGCGCTGGGCAGCTCGGATGTGCTGGTGACCGAAATCCTCATGACGCCCGAGGCGACAGTGAGAAGCCAGCAGCTTGTTGCGGAACTGGGTACTTTGCCGGCCGGCACGACGCTGCGCAGCTTGATGACCGACGAGCAGAAAGCGAATTATGAAGCGGCCCTGGCCGCTCTCGGCCTTCCCGCGGCGACTTTCGACCCTTACGAGCCGTGGTTTGCCACTCTCACCCTGTCGATCCTGCCTTTGGTCAAGCAAGGATACAAGATCGACCAAGGTGTGGAAAAAGTGCTCGAGACCAATGCCGAAAGCAATCTCGCGCGTGACGCACTGGAAACCATCGAATTCCAGCTCGCGATCTTCGACAGCGCCCCGATGGAGGCACAGCTTGAATACCTCGCGCAAGCCGTCGACGGGGTCGACGAAGTTGCACCGATGGTCGACGCCATGGTCGCGGAATGGCTCGAAGGCGATGCCGTTGGCCTTGCGGCGTTGATGAACGAGGACTTGGACAAGGCTCCCGAGGTGGCCGAAGCCCTGCTCTACAATCGCAACGCCAATTGGGCGCAGTGGATCGAGGAACGGCTTGCTACGCCCGGCAGTGTGTTCATGGCGGTCGGCGCAGGCCATCTTGCCGGGACCCGCAGCGTGCAGGACTTGCTGGGCCAGCGTGGTATCCAGGTTTTCCGGGTCCAGTGACCTGGCGGATGCTTCTTGCAGCCGCGGCGGCTCTGCTGCTGGGGGCCTGTGGCGAGACCTCCCCCCACCCCACCCAGGTGGAGCAGCCCCTGCTTTGGCAAATCGCGAGGGCGGACGGAGAAGTCGAGGGTTGGCTCTACGGCACCATCCATGCCCTGCCCGATGGGGTGGAATGGCGGGCTCCGGCGTTGCAGCGAGTAATTGGCCGAGCGGATTTTCTGGTGGTCGAGGTGGCTGGTCTCGATAATTCGGGAGCGATTGGCGAGGAATTCCAGCGCGCCGGGCGATCGACCGGGCATCCGCTCCTGCGCGACCGCATAGATCCGGCCAAGGTGGCGCAACTCAACGAGCTGACCGCTCGCACACCATACTCGCCGAGCGAGTTCAGGCAGATCGAAACCTGGGCCGCAGCCCTGATGCTGGCACAAACCATCAACAATGGTCTTGAAAGCGAAAACGGGGTCGACCGCGCGTTGCTGGGTGATTTCCGCAATCGTCAGGTAATCGAACTGGAAGGCGCTGCGGCACAGTTCGCAATCTTTGATGCTCTTGCGGAAGAGGACCAGCGGGTTCTCCTTGATGCCGTGATCGACGAAGCTGCTGCCGGCGGGGCGGCTCCCAATGCGGCGCAGGTCTGGCTGTCCGGCGATGTGGCGATGCTGGAACGGGAAACGCAAACGGGGATGCTGGCCGATCCGGAAGTGCGCGAGGCGCTGCTGGTGACGCGAAACCATGCGTGGACCGATCGTATTGCGGCGCTGCTCGCGGATGACCGACGCCCGCTTGTTGCTGTCGGTGCCGCCCATCTGGTCGGGGATGACGGTCTGATCACCCTGCTGGAAAGGAAGGGCTACAGACTGCGACGGCTGCGTTGAGCCCTCGCAAATCCCTTGCATCGCGCCGCCTTTGTCCGTAAGGGCGCGCCCTTCGGCAGCCATGGTCATCCCTGGAGGCGTGGTGAGGCCGATATGAACCAAAAAAGCACTCGAAAGGCTATGTGACATGAGCGACGCTCTGACCCTGCCGGCCGAAGCGCGCGAACGGGCTGGCAAGGGAGCCTCCCGTGCACTGCGACGCGAAGGCCGTGTACCTGCTGTAATTTACGGCGGAAAAGACCAACCCACGATGATCCACATCGAGGAAAAGATTCTCACCAAGCAGCTGCACAGCGGCCACTTCATGAACTCGATCGTGAACATCGAGATCGGTGGCAAGACCGTGCGCACGCTGCCGAAAGACGTTGCTCTGCACCCGGTCAGCGACCGTCCGGAACACGCCGACTTCCTGCGCCTGTCGAAAGACGCCAAGGTCGAAGTCGAAGTGCCGGTTGTCTTCATCAACGAAGAAGACAGCCCCGGCCTCAAGAAGGGCGGCGTTCTCAACGTGGTCCGTCACGAGCTGGAACTGATCTGCGAAGCCGACAAGATGCCTTCCGAGATCACTATCGATGTGACCGGCAAGGAAGTCGGCGATTCGATCCACATCAGTGAAGTCAAGCTACCTGAAGGTAGCGAAAGCGCCATCACCGACCGCGATTACACCATCGCGACGCTGGTTGCTCCGTCCGCGCTGAAGAAGGCCGAAGGCGAAGGCGGCGACGACGAAGAAGAGATCGAAGGCGAAGGTGAAGACGGTGAAACCGAAGTCACCGAACAGGACGCCGAAACCGTCGAAGGCGAAGACAAGAAGTCCGACGACTGATCGTCTCGCACACACGCGATCACCAAGGCGCCGGGTCCCTATGGGGCCCGGCGTTTTGCTTTTTACGGCATGCTCGCTAGAGGCACGAAATGCAGATCTGGGCTGGCCTTGGAAATCCTGGACCGAAATACGCGATGCACCGGCACAATGTCGGCTTCATGGCGTGCGATGTGCTGGGCGAAATGCATGGTTTCGGTCCGGTGCAGAAGAAATTCCAGGGCTGGTCGCAGGAAGGCCGCATCGGCAATGAGAAAATCCTGCTGCTCAAGCCCGCAACTTTCATGAACGAGAGTGGCAGGGCCATTGGCGAGGCCATGCGCTTCTACAAGCTGGGGCCCGAGGCGGTCACGGTATTCTATGACGAACTCGATCTCGATCCGTTCAGGATCAAGGTCAAGCGCGGGGGCGGCGCCGCTGGTCACAACGGTATCCGTTCAACCATCCAGCATATCGGCGAGGATTTTCGCCGCGTCCGGATCGGCATCGGCCATCCGGGCCACAAGGATCGCGTGACCGGCCACGTGCTCGGCAATTATGGAAAGAGCGAACAGGACACGCTGGTCCAGATGCTGGGCGCAATCGGGGCCGAAGCCTCGTGGCTAGCCGAAGGTGACGACGCCCGCTTCATGAGCGATGTCGCGCTGAGGATGCAGGATTGACGCTCGACGCTCCGTTGCGACGGGTGCTGGTCATCGGGCCTTGCGGCGCAGGCAAGAGTTCAGCTTCCCACCGAATAGCGAACGCGCTCGACCTGCCATTGCATCATCTTGATCGCCTGCATTGGCAGGCAGGCTGGCAGGAAGGTTCAATTGACGAGCTGCGCCGCGACCTCACTCCGATCCTGGCGGGCGAGCAGTGGCTCATCGACGGCAATTACGGTTCCACCCTCTCGCTGCGCCTCGCCCGCGCCGATTGCGTTATCTATCTCGATTTCCCTGTGATGCTCTGCCTGTGGCGTGCCGCCCGGAGAGTTTGGCGCTTCCGCGGTCGCACACGGCCAGACATGGCTGACAACTGCCCGGAACGGCTCGACCTCGCATTCTTCCTATATATCGCTCGATGGAACCGGGATGTGCGCCCCGGTGTCGAAGTTCGTCTTGCCCAATCGACAGCGCAGGTCCTACGGTTTTCCAACCCGCGCGAACTGGAGGACTGGCTCGTGCAATTGGAGACTCGCCATGCCCATGTTTGATCGTCGAACCCTACTTGCCAGCGCCGCCGCGACAGGCGCCATGGCCGCCAGTGCGTCTTTCGCCCACCCCGACGTGGCGGAAGTCACACCGGATCTTTCGGGCAAGGCCGTCATCATCACTGGCTGCTCATCGGGTTTCGGCAGGCTGGGTGCGGAACATTACGCGCGGCTCGGCGCAAAAGTGTTTGCCACCATGCGCAACCTGCCCCGGCCCGAAGCCGATGAATTGCGCGATCTTGCGACGGCCAATGGCCTCGACATTCATGTTCTTGAAATCGACGTGCTATCCGACGCGCAGGTTGCTGCCGGCGTTGCCGAGGCGGAGCGAATCAATGGCGGCCCGCTCGATGTGCTGGTCAACAATGCCGGAATCGGCATATCGGGGCCGCTCGAAGTGCAGGACATGGAAGCCACCAGGCTGGTCTTCGACACCAATGTTTTTGGTTGCCACCGGATGGTGCGGGCCGTGTTGCCGGGGATGCGCGCCAAGGGCGGCGGACAGATATTCCAGATCAGCAGCCAGCTGGGCCGCGTGATCGTGCCCTATAGCGGGCACTACTCGCCGACCAAGTTCGCGCTTGAAGCGATGGGCGAAGCACTCGCCTACGAATTGGTGCCGCACAATATCGATGTGACTATCATAGAGCCGGGTGGCTATCCGACCGAGGTCTGGGTCAATCGCAATGTCTATACGCAGGCGCTGAAAGAGCGAGCCAGCGAGGTGCACACTGACGGTTATCCGCAGGTGGTCGCGCGGATGGGGACCGAGGATGGTTCGGGCCGCTCGGCCGACCCGATGGATATCCCGCATGCCATTGCAAAGACCATTGCCATGCCGTCTGGAACACGGCCGCTGCGGATGCCGGTGAGTGGTGGACCTGTGCCACAGGTCGCGCTCAACAAGGCGACCGCGCAGACCCAGTTGGCATGGCTGGGTGAAAGCCGCATCGGCCCGATGATCCGCGCGGTGCACGAACGCTAGCCTTCGCAGGACAAGGCCGCTAAGGCGCGCGCCACACATTTAATCCGGAGTTCAAGATGGGTTTCCGTTGCGGGATCGTCGGCTTGCCCAATGTCGGCAAGTCCACCCTGTTCAATGCACTGACAGAGACGCAGGCGGCGCAAGCGGCCAATTATCCGTTCTGCACGATCGAGCCTAATGTCGGCCAGGTCGCAGTGCCGGACGAACGGCTCGACAAGATCGCTGCCATCGCCAAGTCGGCGAAGGTGGTGCCGACCCAGCTTGCCTTCGTCGACATCGCTGGCCTTGTTAAAGGTGCCAGCCAGGGCGAAGGTCTGGGCAACCAGTTTCTCGGCAACATTCGCGAAGTCGACGCCATTGTCCACGTCCTGCGTTGTTTCGAGGATGACGACATCCAGCACGTCAGCAACCGGGTTGATCCGCTGGCCGATGCCGAGGTGGTTGAAACCGAACTGATGTTGTCGGACCTCGAAAGTCTCGAAAAGCGCGTTCCTGCCGCCGACAAGCGCGCCAAGAGCGGTGACAAGGAAGCCAAGGTGATGGCCAGCGTGCTGGGCCAGGCGCTTGAACTATTGCGCGAAGGCAAGCCCGCTCGGCTGACCGAACCCAAGGACGACGAGGAAGCGCGCATCTTCCGTCAGGCACAGCTGTTGACCGCCAAGCCGGTCCTGTATGTCTGCAATGTTGCAGAGGAAGACGCGTCCAACGGCAATGCCATGACCGCGCAAGTTTTCGCCAAGGCCGAGGCCGAGGGCGCTCAGGCGGTAGTCGTTTCTGCTGCGATCGAATCCGAACTGGTCGGCATGGAGCAGGACGAGCGCGCCGAATACCTCGCCGAGCTCGGCCTCGAAGAGAGCGGCCTGACCCGCGTTATCCGCGCCGGTTACAAATTGCTCGGCCTGCAGACTTTCTTCACTGCCGGACCCAAGGAAGCCCGCGCATGGACCTTCCATACCGGTGCGAGGGCCCCGCAGGCTGCGGGCGAAATCCATACCGACTTCGAACGTGGGTTCATTCGCGCCGAGACCATCGCGTATGATGACTTCGTGACGCTGGGCGGCGAAGCAGCCGCGCGAGAGGCCGGCAAGCTGCGCCAGGAAGGCAAGGAATACCTGGTCCAGGACGGCGACGTCATGCTGTTCAAGTTTAACGTCTAGGGACCAATATCGCCCTTCGCCCGTTGCAACCCCTGAACCTAAACAGGGAGAATGTGCGTGGTGGACAAGTCCGAAAAGTTCGATTGGTTGGTTCGTACCGGCTATTTCAGCCGTGCGCTTCTATACGGCGTACTCGGACTTATCGCCCTCACCAGTGCGGGCAAGATTGCCGAAGGTACCGACGGTATCTTCTTGGCAATCGAGGATTTTCCCGCCGGTACGGTGCTCTTGTGGATCATGGTGATCGGCCTCGCCGCCTACGCCCTGTTCCGCTTCTCCTCCACTTTCTTTGATATCGAGAACAACGGCTCCGATACGAAAGGCTGGGGTAAGCGGATCGGCCATGCGGGTAGCGCCGTCGGTCACCTCGCGCTGGCCTACAGTGCTTTCAAATATGCCAGTTCGGACCGCAGTTCAGGCGGCGGGTCGGACGGAGCCGAACAAGCTGCGGCGGGCATATTGTCTGCGGAGTTGGGGGGGCTCGTCCTCGGGATTCTCGGCATTGCGTTTGCGTTGGCGGCAATCAACCAGTTCAAGAAGGCCTATACCGGTGATTTCATGAATCGGATTTCCGCCCGCGCACCCAGTTCTACGAGGTTGCTCGGCGGTGTCGGCTTCGCTGCGCGCGGGGTTGTCTACTCCATCATTGCCTGGTCGCTGATCAAGGCCGGGTTTCTTTCCAGCGGCGCGGAGCAGGTCAAGACGCTCGGCAGTGCGGTTGCTTCGCTTGCCGGTGAAGGCCTGCTGTTCAACCTGGTCGCGATCGGTCTGTTGATGTTCGGCCTCTTCAGCCTTGTGCTGGCCCGCTATCGTATCATTCCAGACCTTTCCAATGATGGCCGGGTGCCGTCTTTCCGCGCATAATCTTCATATAAGAGTAACGCATGAGCAAGACTGCCCAACTTTACCGGATGGTGACGGACGACCATGTCTGCCCCTACGGGGTGAAGTCCAAATACTTGCTCGAGAGCAAGGGTTACACGGTCGAGGATCATCATCTCGCCAACCGTGACCAGACCGATGCGTTCAAGCGCGAGCATGGTGTCCAAACCACCCCGCAGACCTTTATCGATGGCAAGCGGATAGGCGGCCATGACGCGCTGCTCGAGCACTTTGGCAAGGGCCGCGACGAGAACGCGACGAGCTACCGCCCGGTGTTCGCCGTTTTCGCCGTTGGCCTCGCATTGGCGCTGTCACTCAGCCAATTCGTCTATGATACGGCGCTGACAATCCGCACTGCCGAATGGTTCGTCGCCTTTTCGATGGCGATGTTGGCGATGCTCAAGCTGCAGGATGTCGAGCAGTTTTCGAGCATGTTCATTGGTTACGACATGCTTGGCCGACGTTGGGTCCCTTACGCATACGCCTATCCCTATCTCGAAGCGACCGCGGCGGTCCTGATGGCAGGGCGGATATTGCCATGGCTGTCGATCCCGATCGCCCTTGTGATCGGGACCATCGGCGCGGTCAGCGTGTTCTACGCCGTCTACATACAGAAGCGCGAAATCAAATGCGCTTGCGTTGGCGGCAGCAGCAACGTGCCGCTCGGGTTCGTTTCGTTGAGTGAGAACCTCGCCATGGTTGGCATGGCGTTTTGGATGCTGCTGCGTCCGACGCTCTAGCCCTTAGCCGATGCAGTCCAGCGTCCCTCGCTGCTCGAAAGCGATGCGGTCCCGTCCATCAAGCAAAGTCAGCCGAACGGGGATATCATTGGCTGTCGCCTCCCCGTCTGCCGCAAGCCGCACCCCGTGTTCGAGCCCGCCAAAGCGTGCGTGGATGTCACCTGCGACCAGCTTGCTGCCTCCGTCGGCAACTACGCGCCGTACCTGCCCCTGGCGCTTGTAAATCCCGATTTCCGAAGTCACGACAAACAGGGGCGAAGCATCTCCCGCGCCGGGGTGGAACGCGCATTGTTCATCGGGCAACGCGGCGAGGTCAACATCGCGCTCATTCAAAGGTTGGAGCTCGACAGGTTCGAGCGGATTAATGTTGGCGCCTTCGACCAGAGCAATCTTTTCCGCGTCGGTGGTGGGCGGTGAGCCCTCGCTGCAGGATGCGACGATCAGTCCGAAGGCAGCGGGTAGCAGGCAACGCATCAATGTCTCCCGAACAGTTTCTCGACATCTTCCATCGACAGCTTGATCCACGTCGGACGTCCGTGATTGCATTGGCCTGAACGAGGGGTCCGTTCCATCTCCCGAAGCAGTGCATTCATCTCGTCGGCGCGCAGGACCCGCCCGGCCCTGACCGAGCCGTGACAGGCCATCGTGCCCAGCACCAGGTCGAGCTTTTCCTCAAGCCACAGCGCGTCCCCATGCTTGGCAAGATCATCGGCAATATCGCTCAACAGCTTGTGCGGATCTGACCCTGCCAGGGCATGCGGCAGCGAGCGGACCAGCATCGCGCCCGGTCCGAACCTCTCTATCGCCAGCCCCATCATGTCGAGCCTGTCGACGGCGTCTTCCAGCCGGTCGCAAGCCGGTTCGTCCAGTTCGACCACTTCGGGCATCAACAGGGCCTGGCTCCGCGCAACCGCTTGCCCTGCACCGGCCGCCTTGAGCCGTTCGAGAACAAGCCGTTCGTGGGCCGCGTGTTGATCGACCAGTACCAATCCGTCCTTCGCTTCGGCCACGATGTAGGTGTTGGCGACTTGTCCCCGGGCGATGCCAAGCGGGTAGTCGGGTTGATCCTCCTCGGCAGTGTCGGACTCTACTGCCCGGCCCTGGGGCAGTGGTTCCAAGGCCTGCACGTCGACTCCGCGCCAATCGCGCATTGGCTCGCGAACGCCGGTCCCGCCTCCGGTCCAGTCGCGCCCACCGAAAATCGAGCGTAGCACAGGTGATGTTTCGTCGAGGACAGGTTCCTGCTGCCAACGTCCCATGGCCCGGGCATCTGGCCCTTGGGCGCTGCGTCGGTCGCCAGTGGACAGCGCTTGCCGCAGGCCGCTGACGATGAAGCCACGCACCGCCGCCGCATCGCGAAACCGGACTTCCGTCTTGGCCGGATGCACATTCACGTCAACATCCTCGGCCGGTAGCTCGAGAAATAGCGCCAGCACCGCGTGCCGGTCCCGGGCGAGCATGTCCGAATAGGCACCGCGTACTGCCCCGACCAACAGGCGATCTTTCACCGGGCGCCCGTTGACGAAAAGATACTGCTGGTCGCCCACTCCGCGGTTGTATGTCGGCAGGCCCGCAACCCCTGTCAGCCGCATGGCGTCGCGCTGCATGTCGAGCAGCACTCCGTTGTCTTTCAATTCGCGCGCGACGATTTGCGCGACCCGGTCGGCCAGGGTCTCGTCGGGTTGGACAGCGATCGTGCGACGCTCGCCGTGATCCAGGGTGAAACCTATGTCCGGTCGCGCCATCGCCAGTCGGCGGACGACATCGAGACAAGCGGCATATTCGCTGCGCGCTGTGCGCAGGAACTTGCGCCGCGCCGGCACCTTGGCAAAAACCTGTTCGATTCGGGCACGCGTACCGGGCGGCAGGGCGGCCGGACCCTCTTCGACCAACTGGCCGTGATCGACGACGCGGCGCCAGCCCTGCCCAGCCTGTGGCCCCCCATGGGGACGGCTTTCCAGAGTAAAGCGTGAAACGCTGGCGATAGACGGCAAGGCTTCGCCGCGAAAACCCAGCGTGGCGACGCGTTCGATCGCCTGCCCGGAACCGATCAGCTCGTCGGGCAATTTCGATGTTGCGTGGCGTTCGAGCGCGAGCTCCATTGCCACCGGGTCCATCCCGTAACCGTCGTCTGTCACCTCGATCCGAGAGAGCCCGCCATCGACAAGCTTGACGGCTATTCGAGTGGCGCCGGCATCCACGGCGTTCTCCACCAGTTCCTTGAGCGCAGCCGCGGGTCGCTCGACCACTTCACCAGCTGCGATGCGGTTGACCAGGTCTTCGGGAAGGCGGCGAATGACGGGCATTTCACCTGCGTAGCGGCCAGTGGCAGCTATTTCGAGACGAGCCGCCCTTTTTCCGTGGGATTACTTGGAAAATTTTTTCCCTTTTTGCGCACGACTCGGTAAAGGGAGCCACTCCCACAATCAGGGATTGCCGTTTTCGCAATTTTGCGGGCCGTCCCTTGTATCAAAAGACGGATTCCCAGTTGCGATGAGCTTCTTTTCCAAACTTCTCAAATTCGGCACCCAGAACATGGCTATCGACCTCGGCACGGCCAACACTTTGGTCTACGTCCAGGATCAAGGCATCGTTCTCGACGAGCCGTCGGTGGTTGCCATCGAAACGATCAATGGGCAGCCCAGAGTCAAGGCCGTGGGTGACGATGCCAAGATGATGATGGGCAAGACGCCGGACAGCATCGAGGCCATTCGTCCGCTGCGCGACGGTGTCATCGCCGACATCGAAATCGCCGAGCACATGATCAAGCACTTCATTCAGAAGGTGCATGGAAAGAAGAGCCTGTTCCGTTATCCCGAAATCACCATCTGCGTTCCCTCGGGATCGACCTCGGTGGAACGGCGCGCCATTCGCGACGCGGCCAGCAATGCCGGTGCCAGCGCGGTTTACCTGATCCTCGAGCCAATGGCCGCGGCGATCGGTGCCGATATGCCGGTGACCGAGCCGGTCGGTTCAATGGTCGTCGACATTGGCGGCGGCACCACCGAAGTAGCGGTCCTCAGCCTGCGCGGCCTGGCCTACACCACTTCGGTCCGCACTGGCGGTGACAAGATGGACGAGGCGATCGTTTCCTACGTGCGTCGTCATCACAACCTGCTGATCGGGGAAAGCACGGCGGAGCGGATCAAGAAGGATTACGGCATCGCGGTTGCTCCGGCGGACGGCATCGGTGAAATCATTACTATCAAGGGGCGCGACCTCGTTAACGGCGTACCCAAGGAAATCACCATCAACCAGGCGCATATCGCCGAGGCGCTGAGTGAGCCAATTGGCGCCATCGTCGAAGGCGTTCGCATTGCGCTTGAAAACACCGCTCCCGAACTCGCTGCCGATATCGTCGACCAGGGCATCGTCCTGACCGGCGGTGGGGCACTCATCAAGGGACTCGACGAGCACCTGCGCGAAGAAACCGGCTTGCCGGTGAGTATCGCCGAGGATCCGCTCTCCTGTGTCGCGCTTGGCACGGGTCGGGCAATGGAAGATCCAATCTATCGCGGCGTTTTGATGACCGCCTGACACGAAGGAAGTCGAGGACATGGCGCCGCCTTCCTCACGGCGCTCGGGGCATTCGCGAAGGGCGCAATACGGACAATTCACTGGCTACGTGCTGGCCAGCATAGGTGCGCTCGTGGGCGCGTTGTTGCTGGGCATTTCGCTGCTCAGCCCGCACGCCTTCAGCGGCCTGCGCAGCACTGCGGCGGAAACGGTCGTCCCGGTTGGCCAGGGAGCCGCTGTCGTGCGGTCCGAAGGTCGCAGCTGGATCAACAGCGTGGCGGGTTACTTGCGCGCCGGCAGCCAGAACGATGCACTCAAGAAAGAAGTCGAACTCGCTCGCATTCGCCTCGCCGAAGCCGAAGCCCTCAAGCAGGAGAACGGCCGCCTCAAATCGTTGCTCCAGATCGACGACAGCGACATGGAGCCGGTTGCGATTTCCCGGGTGGTCGGTTCGACCGCAACCAGCGCACGCCGCTTCGCCTATCTCGGGGTCGGATCACGCCACGGGGTCCGGCCAGGAATGCCGGTCCGTTCGCCCCGCGGCTTCATTGGCCGGGTGCTCGAGGTTTCACCCAATAGCGCACGGGTATTGCTGTTCACCGACACCGAAAGCGTTGTGCCGGTCCGCCGCGTCAAGGATGACGTGGTCGCGTTTGCCGAAGGGCGCGGTGACGGGATGATCAGTGTCCGCCTGATTAACCTTGGCATCAACCCCCTCAAGGTCGGCGACATATTCGTAACTAGCGGGGCCGGCGGTTTCTTCCGTCCCGGCGTCGCTGTCGCCGTCGCCACTGAACTGACCGATGATGGTGCGGTTGCTCGCATCATCAGCGATCCGGCCGCCACGGATTTCGTCTCGGTCGAACCGATTTTCCAGCCCAGTACCGTCAAGGCTGCCCGCGTGCCGCCCGATGTGCCGCTCGGAGAATCGACGGTGGTCGAGTAATGCTCGCGCCCAGGCACAAGCGTCGCTTTCGCCTGGCCCGGCGCGATGCCTATGGCAGCCGCATCAACCGCGAACCTTCGCCATTCCTGTTGGCCCTGGTCCCCTGGGGCTCGGTCATGCTGGCAGCGATCATACCGTTCATTATTATCACCACAGCCGTGCCGCTGGTTCCCCCCCTTTCACTGCTATTTTTGCTCGGTTGGCGGCTCGTCCGGCCAGGCGTGATACCAGTCTGGGCAGGCCTGCCTCTGGGTCTGTGGAACGATCTTTTCAGCGGCCAGCCGTTTGGTTGCTCGGTCCTGCTGTTTTCGCTGACCCTGCTGGCGATAGAGTTTGTAGAGAACCGGTTCCCTTGGCGTGATTTCCGACAGGACTGGTGGACCGCTGCGCTCGCCCTGGCGGCCAATATCATCATCGCCGCCATCTTCTCAGGGGCTGACGTCGATCTCGTCCTGCTCGCAGCGATGGGCCCGCAGGTCTTGCTGTCGGTGCTCGCATTCCCCATTGTGGCCCGCATGGTCGCCGATCTCGATAAATTGCGCCTCCTGCGCGTGCGGGAGGTCGACTGATGCCGCTGGGCTTTCCCCGCCTGCCGGTCAGCACCACCCTCCTGCAAAACCGCTTCAACCGCCGCAGTTTTGCGATTGGCAGCGTTGGTGGTGGGGTCGGTATGCTGCTCGCAGGGCGGATGGCCTATATCGCCATCGCGGAGAACGAGAAATACGCGACCGAGAGTGAGAGCAACCGGGTCAATCTTACTCTGATTCCTCCACGCCGAGGGTGGATCCTTGACCGTAATGGTGCGCCGCTGGCCTCTAACCGGGCAGATTTCCGCGTCGACATCATCCCCGAACGGATGGTCGAGCCGGAAGTGACACTCATCCGCCTTGGCGAACTGCTCGATCTGGATCCTAACCGGTTACGGGATCTGCAGGACGAAGTTGCGCAATCGCGGGGCTGGGCCCCGATAGAAGTCGCTAGCGGCCTTGATTATGAACAGTTCGCAGCCGTTTCGCTGCGTTTGCCCGATATGCCCGGTGTCGTGCCCCAGCGCGGTTTTTCGCGCTTTTATCCAACCGGGCCGTCAGTTGGCCATTTGCTCGGTTATGTCGGGCCGGCATCAGCCGAAGAATATGACCAGGACCGCAACCCGCTGCTGATCACGCCTGGGTACAAGATCGGCAAGGACGGCCTCGAGAAGCAGTTCGAACAGAACCTGCGGGGCAAGCCCGGAGCGCGACGGGTCGAAGTGACCGCGTCGGGCCGGATCGTGCGCGACCTCGACACCAGGCCCGATGTCCAGGGCAACCCGGTCAAGCTGACGATCGACGGGCCGTTGCAGGATTATGCTGCACGCCGCATCGGGCTCGAAAGCGGGTCGGTGGTGGTCATGGACTGCGACACGGGCGATTTGCTGTGCATGGCGTCGATGCCCAGCTTCGATCCGAACAGCTTTTCCGAAGGTATCGGTAGTGTGGAATATTCCATGCTGCGCGATGATGACCGCGTGCCGCTGCGGAACAAGGTGCTAAAGGGCCTCTATCCGCCGGGATCGACGATAAAGCCAATGCACTGCATGGCGTTCCTGCAGGCAGGTATCGATCCCAACGAGAAGATCGTCTGCGGCGGCGGGCGCAGGATCGGCAACCGTTTCTTCAATTGCTGGAGCAATCACGGCGTGGTCGATATGGCCAAGGCCATCTACCAGAGCTGTGACAGTTATTTCTACCACTTCTCCCAGCAGATTGGTTTCGGCCCCATTGCACAGATGGCTGAAACCACGGGCCTGGGTCAGGAATTTCCGCTTCCGGTGATAAGCCAGTTTTATGGCACAGTCCCTAACCCGGAGTGGAAGGAGAAAAAATACGGCGAACCTTGGCGCGCGTTCGACACTGTCAATTCCAGCATTGGCCAGGGGTATTACCTGGTCAATCCGCTGCAATTGGCGGTCATGTCGGCCAGGCTGGCGACCGGCAAGAACCTGATGCCGCGGCTACGGCTCGATAAACCACCAACCCCGGCGAGCCTCGGTTTCTCGCAGGAAAATATTGAACACGTCCGGCAGGCCATGGCCGATGTCGTCAACGGACCCGGCACGGCTGGCCGTGCACGGTTGCCGCTGGAGAACATCCAGATGGCCGGAAAGACCGGTACGGCGCAGGTGGTCAGCCTCAGCGTGTCCGATGGTCGCTCTGGCCCGTGGAAATACCGCGACCACGGCCTGTTCGTGTTCTTCGCCCCGCTCGACAAGCCCAAATACGCTGGCGCGGTAGTGATCGAACACGGTGGCGGGTCGGGCGCTGCCTATCCGATCGCCCGCGACGTAATGACCTTCCTGTTCGACCCCGGTAAGGGGCTGGAGGCGCTCAAGACTCTCGAAGACCAATGGGGTGGCACCGCGCAACAACGGCTTTCGCGTAAATATGCTGCCTATGCTGCCGAGCGCGGCGCGCAAGTCGAGCCGGTTCCCCGGCGCGACGAAGAAATTTTCGACCGGGTGGATGCGGAGGCAAGGCTCGCGGCACAGCAGACCGAGGCACTGGCCGAGGAAGCAAGCACGAGTCGGAACGAGAGTACCCGTGGACCTGAGATCGACCGGGGGGCGCGGTGAATTCGATCATCCCTACCCCCGTCGCGCGGCAGCCGTGGGGCGTGCTTATTCCCTTGTTTCTGCTGGTCGGTTTTGGCGCGGCGGTTCTTTATTCGGCGGCAGGCGGCAGTTTCCAGCCGTTCGCTTCCTCGCACCTGATCCGTTTCGCCATATTTCTCTTCGTCGCCAGCATGATGGCGCTGTTTCCGCGCGATGTGGCGAAGTTCTTTGCCTACCCCGGCTATGTCGTGGTGCTGGTGCTGCTGATGGCGGTCGAGGCAGTCGGGGCAATGGGCGGCGGTAGCCAGCGGTGGCTCGAAGTCGGCCCGATCAGGCTGCAGCCGTCCGAACTGATGAAGCCCGCCGTGGTGCTTGCCCTCGCCAAGTTCTATTCCGAATTGCCGGTCGGCATGGTCGGAACCTGGCGGTCGCTGATCCCGGCGGGGGTTATCATCGCCCTGCCCGTCGGGCTGGTGCTGATGCAGCCCGATCTCGGCACCTCGCTGGCGATCATTTTCGGCGGGGCGTTGGTGATGTTCCTTGCCGGTTTACCGATGCGTTGGTTCATGAGCGGGGCCGCGGCCGGCCTAGTAGCAATACCGCTGGCCTATTTCTTCGCGCTCAAGCCCTACCAGCAACAGCGGGTGACGACCTTCATGGATCCGGAAAGCGACCCGCTCGGCACCGGCTACCACATTACCCAGTCCAAGATCGCAATCGGATCGGGCGGGTTAACTGGCAAAGGGTTCAACGAAGGTTCGCAAAGCCATCTCAATTACCTCCCCGAACCGCATACCGATTTCGTCTTCGCGACCATGGCCGAGGAATGGGGATTGCTCGGCGGAATTTTCACACTGGTGATGTTCGGCCTGATCCTGGGCTGGGGTCTCAGGGTGGCGCGACAGGCCCGGCACCGGTTCGACCGTTTGCTTGGCGCAGGGCTCGTCGGCACCATGTTCTTCTACATCGCCATCAACCTGTTGATGGTGATGGGCCTGGCCCCAGTGGTGGGCATCCCCCTGCCCTTCATGAGCCATGGTGGTTCGTCCATGATGACGAATATGATCTGTCTTGGTGGCCTGCTGATGATCAACCGCTGGAACCGCCTGCGGACGGCCGACGGGATTGCCTGATCGGGAGCAGCGCAATCCCCTCTTCCAATTGGCGCAACGCTCGCTATATGCAGCGCCTCGCGTGATTCGGAGACTGCAAAGCAGGACGCCGAATGACCGTTCCGCCAAGCGGAAAGTGGACCCTTAGCTCAGTTGGTAGAGCGTCTGACTCTTAATCAGAATGTCGTTGGTTCGAACCCAACAGGGTCCACCATTTTCCTTTAGATTGCGGATTTGGAGCGCCTTGCGGTCGTGGCGTGATACCCGATGTTCAGCCAAGCGATTCTTGCAATCACATTATAATGTGATATCTGGTCTGCATGAGCACATCCACGATCACACGCGTTCGCGAGCTAATTCAGACCGGACACATGACCCGCGCCGGCCTCGCCAGAGCAGCGGGGCTACACGCCAACACGCTGCGCGAATGTACCGACGCAAGCTGGAACCCGACAGTCGAGACATTGTCCAAGCTGGAAGCCTTCCTGATAGAGAATGATGACCGTCCGGTCCTGGTAGGCGCCGAGGAAATCATCAACGAGGCACGCAACGGGCGCATGTATATCCTCGTCGACGACGAAGACCGTGAGAACGAAGGCGATCTCATCATCCCTGCCCAGATGGCGACGCCCGACGCGATCAATTTCATGGCCACCCACGGCCGCGGCTTGATCTGCCTGGCGCTCGACAAGGATCGGGTGGATACGCTCGGTCTCGAGCCGATGACCCGCAACAACACTGAAAGCATGCAAACCGCCTTCACGATCTCGATCGAGGCAAAAGAAGGCGTGACCACCGGCATTTCAGCAGCCGACCGCGCGCGCACCGTTTCGGTCGCCATCGACGCCGCCAAGGGGCCTGGCGATATCGTCATGCCGGGCCACGTATTCCCGCTCGCTGCGCGTAAGGGCGGAGTCCTGGTCCGTGCCGGCCATACCGAGGCGGCGGTCGATATCTCGCGCCTTGCCGGGCTCAACCCCTCGGGCGTGATCTGCGAGATCATGAACGAGGACGGCACCATGGCCCGGCTCGAGGACCTGGTCAGCTTCGCACGGATGCACAATCTCAAGATCGGTACGATCCGCGATCTTATCGAATACCGCATGCGGCACGATCACCTGGTCGAGCGGGTCGACGACAAGGCATTCGAGAGCGATTACGGCGGCCAATGGCGCCTGCTGACCTATCACAACAAGGTCGACGGTCGGGAGCATTACGTCCTGCAGAAAGGTCATGTGGTTCCGGGCGAACCTACCCTCGCCCGCGTCCACCCGATCTCGATCTTCGATGATGTGCTGGGCCAGCCCGGCCCGCGCAAGCGTACTTTGCAGCGCGCTATGCAGGCGATCGGCGAGCACGGTTCGGGGATTATCGTGATTATCACCGGACGACGTGCCTCGGGCAGCTACAGCGAGGAGGACGAGGTCCGTAATGTCGGCATCGGTTCGCAAATTCTCGCCGACCTTGATGTGCACGAGATGATCCTGCTCAGCAATTCGCAGCCGAATGTCGTGGCAATCGAAGGCTACGGCCTCGATATCGTCGACCACAAGCCCTTGCCGGAGTAAATAGCATGGCCCGTTTCCTGATTGTCGAAGCCCGTTTCTACGACCATCTCAACGACATGCTTGTTGCCGGGGCGCTCGCTGCGCTCGAAGCCGAGGGGCACGAGGTCGAGGTCTTGACCGTACCGGGTGCGCTTGAGCTGCCCGGTGCCATCGCCATGGCTGCTGAAAGCGGCGAATTCGACGGCTTCGTCGCAATTGGCGTGGTTATTCGCGGCGAGACCTATCATTTCGAGATCGTCGCCGGCGAAAGCGCGCGGGGCATCTTGGCGCTGACGATGGATGGAATCGCCATCGGCAATGGCATCATCACCACCGAGAACGAACAACAGGCACTGGAGCGCGCCGATCCTGCGCGCAAGGACAAGGGTGGCGAAGCTGCCAAGGCGGCAATGGCCTTGCTGGCGTTGCACACGCGCTTCGGACGCTAGGAAAAACCGTCGAGGATGCCCTTCAGCCCCAATGGCGCGAAGGGACCCAGGATCAATTGTTCGAATACGCCGATCCCTTCTGTTCCATCGCTGCCCAAGACCGAGACGGGAATTTGCACATGCAGGTTCTCGGGCTGGAGCGGATCGACTTTTGTGAGGTCGATGTCCTCGCGCTCTACCGAGAGTGCGCCGTGGTAGATGCCGTGCCCCCACTTGGGATGGGTATAACCCAGCCCCTTCATCTGGAACCGGCCAAGAGGTTCAAACTTGACCTGTTCGGGCGCGCCCATCAACGCCAGTGACAATGTGCCGCCGCTGGGCCAGCGCGTATCGCTTTCCAGTCGGGTGCGCATTCCTCCCGCGCCCTCGGTTATCTCGCTTGCCCGCGCTCCGTCATCTGCCCAGGCCGCACGCGTGTTCCAGGCTTCGCCATGGGTATCATTGTTGACGTGGAAGAACAGGCTGCCGCCAGGGAAGTTGACCGGGGTCCACTGCCAGAAGAAGGACGGCACCTCGTGCCCGGGAATTGGCTGCGGATCGCGCATCCCGATCGGGCGGACACCCCAACTGCGATCGCGCGTGCCCGTTGTTCCGGCCGCCAGTTCCTGTCGCTCGTCCCCAACCGAGATCCAGCCCTCGTAACGCCCGTTTTGCGTCATCCGGGTGTAATCCATGAAAGAGCGTGTCCCCATGCGATGGGTAAAACGCGGTTCCTCGATAGGATAAGCTCGGCCAGTAAAGGTGATATCGGCAGCAATGCCGTCGTGTTCCTCGACCACAAGGCGCAAGGATTGCAGTGGCTCGATCACTTCTATTCGGATTGGCCCGACGGCCATGGCCATGCGTTCCAAGCCCATGACGCAGCTGGCGTGGAGGCAATGCTGCACACCGTCACGGATGACGCAGAAATGCGCGTCGGCGATGTCGAGATGCGGGTAGACGCCAAATGCAGCGGCGAAGAAACCTCTGCCATCCGGCGCGTAGCCATTGAAGAAATACCGATCGTAAAAATTGCGATCAGTGCCAGCATAGGCGACCGGCTCGGCGGTCTGGTGGATTGGGAACTCGTCGCCTTTGCTAAGTGCCATCGCATCGCTCCTTCAGGGTAGCCAGGGCGTCATGGTCCAGCGCTAGTGCGCAGGCACCACGGGCCATCGACAGGAAATTGGCGTCGCCGCGTTCGGTCCGTTCGACAAACGAAGCACTGAATACCGCCGTGGTCAGGCCGCTCAGCGCGCCGCGCCGGTAGTCGTCCCAGATCTTGTCGCGCGTGATCGATACGCCGCGCCGCCCCATCTCGGTGCAGTAGAGATCGAGCAGGTGGTCTTCATTTGCGCTTCGCAATTCATGACCGATGCCGCAGCCAAGGAAATAGCCGATGTCGGTCAAGGGGTTGCCCAAGCTGACCGTTTGCCAGTCGAGGACGGCCGCCGGTTCGGCGCCGCCGCGGATATCGAACAGCATGTTGTCGAGACGAAAATCGCCGTGGACCAGGCCTATCGGCTCTTCCTCGCGCATGGCGAAAAAGCGATCGCTCAATGCGGCGATTTCCTCGCACAGGGCCATGTATTCCGGTTCCAGCAGGTCGACATAGCGTTCGCGCCAGACACCCTGAGCCTGCGGATACAGTTCACACAATTGTGCGGTAAGGTCGGGTTGGACTTGCAACCAGTCGCGTTCGAGGATTTCGGCGTTGCCCCAGGACGGAGCGTGGACCGCCGCTGCTTGCCTGATCGCGGCCTCGGCATCAGCCAAGGTGCAACCGGCAATCTGGTCTCCGCCGCGTGCGGGGCCCAGATCCTCGAAGAGGAGAACGAACTCGCTGCCATCCGCCGACAGCCCGGCAAAATGCACTTCTGGCACCCGGACATCGAGCAATGGCGCGATTTCACGGTAGAAGCGCACCTCCTTGGCATAAAGGCCCATCAGCGAGGCTGTGCCCCTGCTTGTGGCGTCGGCTGCAGGAAACTTCGCTGCTAGAGTTGCAGGCGTAGTCCCGGCCTCGCGGGAAGAGAGCAAGAACCGAACGCTGTCGGCAACCTGCCCGGTGCCTATCGGGGACCACTCGACTGCATCGACATGCAGGCCGAGCGCCTCGCTCAGCCAGCCCGGCGTTACGGCGTCGGGATGCGTCGGAAATTCGGCCATTACCCTCCCCTCGAAGGGAGGGGTATGGGCCTTTGCGCGGTAGCTGCCAAGATGCCTCTGAGCGAGGCATCTTGGCCGGAGTTCAGCGGGCCAGTCTTCCGAAGCAGGCAGCGCCAGCGTAGTGCGCGCTGCCGCCCAGCTCTTCCTCGATCCGGATCAGCTGGTTGTACTTTGCCAGCCGGTCCGAGCGGGCAAGCGAGCCGGTCTTGATCTGCCCGCAATTGGTCGCCACCGCGAGGTCGGCGATGGTCGCATCTTCAGTTTCGCCCGAGCGGTGGCTCATCACGCAGGTGTACCCTGCGCGGTGGGCCATATCGACCGCTTCAAGCGTTTCGGTCAGGGTGCCGATCTGGTTGACCTTGACCAGCAGCGAGTTGGCCAGGCCCTGTTCAATGCCCATTGCCAGTCGCGCCGGGTTGGTCACGAACAGATCGTCGCCGACCAGTTGCACGCGGTCACCGATGGCTTCTGTCAATGCTTTCCAGCCATCGAAGTCATCCTCGGCCATGCCATCCTCGATCGAGCGGATCGGGTAGTCGGCGCACAGCTTCGCCAGGTAGTCAGCCATTTCCTGGCCTCCAAGCGACAGGCCTTCACCCGACACTTCGTATTTTCCGTCGCGATAGAATTCGGTCGAAGCGCAATCGAGTGCCAGCGCAACCTGTTCACCAGGCTTGAATCCGGCCTGTTCAACCGAACGCATAATGAAGTCGAGCGCATCGCGAGTGCTGGAAAGATTGGGAGCGAATCCGCCCTCATCGCCGACCGAAGTAGACAGACCCTTGTCGGCCAGCCCCTTCTTGAGCGTATGGAAGATTTCGGCGCCCCAGCGCACCGCCTCGGTCAGGCTATCGGCGCCAATTGGCATGACCATGAATTCCTGGATGTCGATCGGATTGTCGGCATGTTCGCCGCCATTGACGATGTTCATCATCGGCACCGGCAGGACGTGCGCGGATACTCCGCCAACATAGGCCCACAGCGGCAGGCCTCGTGCTGCAGCGGCGGCCTTGGCAACCGCCAGGCTGGTGCCGAGGATGGCATTGGCGCCCAGCGATGCCTTATTGTCGGTCCCGTCGAGATCGATCAGTACCTGGTCGAGATCGCGCTGGTCCTCCGCATCAAGACCCAGCAAAGTGTCGGAAATAGTCCCATTGACCGCGTCGACGGCCTTTCGCACGCCCTTGCCCAGGTAGCGCCCCTTGTCGCCATCTCGCAGTTCGACTGCTTCGTGTGCGCCCGTCGATGCGCCCGAGGGGACGGCAGCGCGACCGAAACTGCCGTCTTCGAGCAGGACGTCGACCTCCACCGTGGGGTTGCCCCGGCTATCCAGGATTTCGCGAGCGTGAAGATCGATGATGGCAGTCATGGGTTTATTGCTCCGGCGCGCAGGTGTTGTGTACTGGTAAGACACCCCCATATAGGGTATGGGTGAGCGCTCTATGCAACGGAACTATACGGTGCAAGCAGCGTTGGACCCGTGCATGCGTATTTATCGACGCGCAGATATTACAACGTCTAACGGAGGGATCCCCACATGGCCAAATCAGCAAGCAGTTCGGGCGGTTCGAAATCGACCGCCAAGTCGAAGAACACCAGCAGCAAGTCAACAACCCCGGCTCAGGAACCTGAAGTCATCCAGGCGACCGCACATCGCGATGAAGCCAAATCGCGCTTCAACGCAGCGCTCGATGAAGCCAAGGCTGGCGCTGCCGCGCTCAAGGCAGAAGCAGGCCAGGTCGTGGGCACTTATCGCGAACAGGCCAAGGGCCGCAGCAGCGATCTTGCCACTGATGCGCGTGCCTATGGCGAAGAAGCCAAGGTAAAGGCGAGTGAACTGGCGGTCGAAGGCAAGCTCAAGGCCAGCGAAGCACTGGCTGCACTCAGCCGCCTGGTTTCCGAAAACGCCACCCAGATCGACGATCAGTTCGGTCCGAAATACGGCGACTATGCTCGCAATGCCGCTCGCTCGCTGGAAGAAAATGCCGCCAAGCTCGAAGCCAAGAGCATCGAGGAACTCGGCGAGGACACTCGCGAAATGGTTCGCAAGAGTCCTGGCACGGCGCTCGGCATAGCAGCAATCGGCGGATACATCCTCGCCCGACTCTTCCGCCGCTAAGATACGGAAAGGGGCCCGCGTGAATGCTGGATGATGGCGTAGACGACGAGCAACCGAATATGCTGGATACAGCGCCTAGGCCGGACGGCAATGGTGAAGAACCTCCGCCGTTCGGATCTTTGGCCGAAGATGTCGGTGCGCTGTTCGAAGACGGCAAGACCTATCTCGAAGCAGAGGTCGCCTTTCAGAAAACGCGTGTGGCCTATGTTGGCGACAAGGCTCGCCAAGGCCTGTTCTTCGGTCTTGGCGCCCTGGCGTTTCTGCATCTGGCGCTGATTGGCCTTGTTATCGGCCTTATCTTCGCTTTGGCCCCCTATCTCACGGCATTCGGATCGACTGCAGTGGTGGTCGGCATCTTGTTGATCGGCACTGTAATCTTCGCCCGGCGGGCGAGCCGGAAATTCGGCGACCTTGGTGACGCTTTTTCAGACCCGGCGGAGCGAAATGAGCAGGATTGACCAACAGTTGCATGAAGACCGCTTGTTGCGCGATGCCGCACGCGCATTGGTCGATGCCGATATTGCGAGGGTGAAGGCCGATCTCGATGGCGGCAGCCTGGGTCGTCGCGCAGTGGCACGGATCAAGGACGGGGCCGAGGAATTGCTCGAAACCGCCAGCGATGCTGCTGAATCGAAGCCTGGTGTCCTGGCCGCTCTGGTCGGAGCGGTGGTCTTGTGGTTTGCCCGCAACCCGATCCTCGACGCCTTCAGAGACCCGGATCCGAATCACGATGCTGACAGCGAAGAACATCAACCCCCGAACCCCCAATCGGAGACATAATATGACCACGACCGAAGACACCCGCGACGCTCTGCGTCAACGCATCGAAGAGGGACAGGCCCGTCTTGCCGAACGCGATTGGGCAGCTGACGCGCAGAAGGCAGCCGACAGTGCCAAGGAGTTCGTCCGCGAACATCCGATCGCCACTGTTGCAGGTGTTGCTACCATCGGGCTGCTGATTGGCGCCATGACCCGGCCGGGTCGCCGCCTTGGCAATCGCGCCGCGGGACTGGTGACCTACGCCACCGAAGCCGGCGTTGCCTATGCGCTTGGCGTTATCGACGCTGCCGGCGACCTCGCTGTCGACGTCCGCGAAGCCAGTGCCGAGAAGATGGAAGACGTCGGCGATAGTCTCGAGCGGACTACCCGCAAGGCCAAGCGCGAAAGTGCCTATCTTGCCGCCTCTGCGCGCGATACCGTGCACGACCTGGGCCGCAAGGCCGGTCGTAAGGCCGGGCGTACCTTCCGTAACACGCGAAACCGGGTAGCCAGCTAAACACGGCGATCCTGCTTTCGGGCAGTTGACGGCGCGCGCTTGGCGGTTTGCCAGCGCGCGCCCTTCGTCTATGTGCGCGCACGAGATTCTCAATCCCGAAGAAAGTCGACATCATGCAAGAAACCACCCCCAAACAGGAACTCTACCTCGTCATGGGCGGCCGTGTTGCCGATCCGCGCGCGATCACTTTCCAGGATCCGGAAAGCGTGCACGTTGTGGGAGTGTTCAGCAGCTATGAGACAGCCGAGGACGCATGGCGTGGCCAGGCGCATCGCACGGTTGACGATGCTGAAATGAAATATGTCATCGTGCATCTGCACAAATTGCTGACGCCCAAGGCCTGAACCAGTCCGGATGGCCTATACCATCCGACCTTTCGACACTGGCGATGCCGAGCAGCTCGCCGAATTGGCGCTGCGTGCTATCCGCAGGATCGGCCCTCGCGCTTATTCGGCGGAGCAGGTTGATACTTGGGCACGCCGTCAGGGCGATGCAGCGACCTATCGGCAACGGGTGGATCGCGGGGCAGTCATTTTCGTAGCCGCCGACAGTGAAGATATGCCGGTTGGCTATGCGCTGTTGGAACCGGACGGCCATGTCGACCGCCTCTATTGTGACCCGGCGCACACCAGGCAGGGACTGGCGGTGCAGCTGCTGCTGGCTGCCGAGACACACGCCAATGCGCGAGGTATCAAGCGTCTTTATTCAGAAGCCAGTGAGCTGGCACGTCCTGCATTCGAGCGCGCTGGCTACGACGTGACGCATCGCCGGGACTTCGTCCTCGACGATGTCGCAATCCATAACTACGCGATGGAAAAGCGGCTCGATTAAGAATCTGGGCGCATCCCGCCGCAGCGGGACGCGCACCACCTGTCAGATGAATTCGATTTTCTCGACGAGGTAGAACTTGTCGCCCGACGGGACGGTCACTTCGATCTCTTCGCCAACCATCTTGCCGATCAGCGCCCGCCCGATCGGCGAATTATAGCTGATCCGGCCCTTGGCCGCATCGGCCTCGGTCTGGCCGACAATCTGGTATTTGACCGGCTTGTCGTTCTCGTCGAGCAAGGTCACGGTCGCACCGAACACGATCTTGTCGCCCGACAGGGTCGTGGGATCGATGATCTGTGCCCGGGTAACGCGGTCCTCGATGTCGGCGATTTGCATCTCGACATGGCCCTGTCGTTCCTTGGCCGCATGATATTCGGCATTCTCCGACAAATCGCCATGCGCGCGCGCTTCTTCGATCGCGTCGACGATTTTCGGCCGTTCTGCCCGCAGCGCCTTGAGATCGGTGGTTAGCCGCTCGTAGCCTTCTGCAAGCATCGGAACCTTATCCATCACTGTCCCCACTTCGTTTCTTTCTCTTAAGACTCCACCCGAGGGTTTTGACCGTCAATTCGAGGCTTTGCCGCGGTAAAAACGCGCGGTGCAGCACATCGAACTGTCAGGGGAGCTTGTGTTAGGTAGAGCTATAATAGTCTTGCAACGAGCGCACTTCAAGTTCGCTCGAACTAACAGTGGCAATTGCCTGTGCGACAGCCAGGCAAGCAGCGGCGGTCGTGTAGTAGGGGAGCTTGGCTTCCAACGCGCCGGCGCGGATCGAT
This sequence comes from Qipengyuania sp. CAU 1752, assembly GCF_054482615.1. Lineage (NCBI taxonomy): Bacteria > Pseudomonadati > Pseudomonadota > Alphaproteobacteria > Sphingomonadales > Erythrobacteraceae > Qipengyuania > Qipengyuania sp. CAU 1752. The sequence goes on from NZ_JBTLRE010000001.1 coordinate 1,657,843, forward strand.
TTGCTGTCGCGCAAGGACTGCCAACCTTCGGTTGTATTGAAGATAAGGTCGACCTCTCCATCGATAATGGCATCGACGATATGCGGCTGTCCCTGCGCTACCTTGTTGACCCGTTCGACCGGCAATCCCTGCTCGGCAAGATAGGTCTGGGTGCCGCCGGTGGCTATCACCCGGAAGCCCTTTTCGATCAATGTCCGCACCGCCGGCACGATCACCGGCTTGTCGGTATCCTTGACCGACACGAACAGCGTGCCGCTTTCCGGCAGCGGCATTCCTACGCCCAATTGCGACTTGAGGAAAGCCTGCGGGAAATCGCTATCGATCCCCATCACTTCGCCGGTTGATTTCATTTCCGGCGAAAGCACCGGGTCGGCGCCGGGGAAGCGGCTGAACGGGAACACCGCCTCTTTCACCGACATATGGGCAGGCCGCAGGTTGAACGGTTCGAAGCTGGTCAGCGGTTCGCCCGCCATCACCAGGCTGGCGATCTTGGCGATCGGGCGGCCAATGGCCTTGGCGACGAAGGGCACGGTGCGGCTAGCGCGGGGATTGACCTCGATCAGGTAGACCTCGTCATCCTTGACCGCGAACTGGACATTCATCAGGCCCTTCACGTCGAGCGCGATGGCCAAAGCCTCTGCCTGGCGCTCCATCTCGGCGACAATCTCGTCAGACAGGCTGTAGGGTGGGAGCGTGCAGGCGCTGTCGCCGGAATGGACCCCGGCTTCCTCGATATGTTGCATCACGCCAGCAATGCGGACTTCGGTGCCATCGGAGACGACATCTACATCGCACTCTATTGCGTCGCGCAGGTACTGGTCGACCAGCACCGGGCTTTCGCCGGAGACATTGACGGCGGTGCGGATGTAATCGTCGAGCTGCGCTTCGCTATCAACGATTTCCATCGCCCGGCCACCCAAGACGTAGGACGGGCGCAACAACACCGGATAGCCGATGCGATGGGCGACTGCCGCTGCTTCGTCACGGCTGTAGGCTATGCCGTTGTCGGGCTGCTTGAGCTTCAACTTGTTGACCAGCTTGGCGAAGCGTTCGCGGTCCTCGGCAAGGTCGATGGCGTCGGGCGACGTGCCCAGGATCGGGATCCCGGCATCTTCCAGCGCCTGCGCCAGCTTGAGCGGGGTCTGCCCGCCGAACTGGACGATCACTCCGACCAATTCGCCCGATTGCTGTTCGACGCGCAGAATTTCGAGCACGTCTTCGGCCGTCAACGGCTCGAAATAGAGCCGGTCGGAAGTGTCGTAATCGGTGCTGACGGTTTCCGGGTTGCAATTGACCATGATCGTCTCGAACCCGGCTTCGCTCAGCGCGAAACAGGCGTGGACGCAGCAATAGTCGAATTCGATGCCCTGCCCGATCCGGTTCGGGCCACCGCCAAGGATGACGATCTTGCGCCGGTCGCTCGGCATGGCCTCGTCTTCCGCTTCGCCGAAGCTGGGGGCTTCATAGGTCGAGTACATATAGGGCGTGATGGCCTCGAATTCGGCGGCGCAGCTGTCGATGCGCTTGTACACCGGCAGCACGCCGAGCTTGTGGCGCAGGTCGCGAACTTCCTGCTCGCTGGTGGCGCCAGCCATGACCTTGAGCGCATCGTGCAGCAGGCCCGAACGGCGTGCCTGCGTTTCTCCGAGGCCGCCCGCGACACCGACAGAACGAACCGCGAGGGTCGCCAGGCGCTTGTCGGAAAAGCCCATGGCCTTGAGCCTGCGCAGTCCGGCCGCGTCCTGCGGCAGGCCGTGTTCGCTGATATGCAGTTCGGCCCGGATAATGTCCTCGATCTGGCGCAGGAACCACGGATCGTATGACGTAACCGCGTGGACTTCCTCCACGCTCAGACCTTCGCGGAAGGCCTGTGCGACCTTCAGCAGCCGGTCGGGTGTGCGTTGGCTGAGGGAGGCGGTGATGACGTCCTTGTGCACGCCCTCCAGCGCCGGGATTCGGTTGAAGCCGTCGAGATCGGTTTCGAGCCCGCGCAGCGCCTTCTGCATCGACTCCTGAAAATTGCGGCCGATGGCCATGACTTCGCCGACCGACTTCATGGCGGTGGCAAGGTTCGGCTCGGCGCCCTTGAACTTCTCGAAGGCAAAGCGCGGGATCTTGGTCACGACATAGTCGATGGTCGGTTCGAAACTCGCCGGCGTCGCGCCGGTGATCTCGTTCTCGATCTCGTCGAGCGTGTAGCCGACCGCCAGCTTGGCAGCGACGCGGGCGATAGGAAAGCCGGTGGCCTTGGAGGCGAGCGCCGAACTGCGCGAAACGCGCGGGTTCATCTCGATTACGATCAGGCGACCGTCCTCTGGATTGACGGCGAACTGGACGTTCGATCCGCCGGTCTCGACCCCGATCTCGCGCAGCACCGCGATGCTGGCGCTGCGCATGATCTGGTATTCCTTGTCGGTCAGCGTCAGCGCCGGGGCGACGGTGATCGAATCGCCGGTATGCACGCCCATCGGATCGACATTCTCGATGGCGCAGATGATGATCGCGTTGTCCTTGCGGTCGCGCACCACCTCCATCTCGTATTCTTTCCAGCCGAGCAGCGATTCTTCGATCAGCACCTCGTCCGTGGGAGACGCATCGAGGCCTTCCCGCACGATCTTCTCGAACTCGGCCTTGTTATAGGCAATGCCGCCGCCGGTGCCGCCCAGCGTGAAACTGGGTCGGATGATGGCAGGCAGGCCAGTGCGTTCAAGCACGTCGAAGGCCTGGGCAACGGTATTGGCAATGCCGCTGCGCGCGCTTTCGAGGCCGATGGCATCCATCGCCTCGCGGAAACGCTGGCGGTTCTCGGCCTTGTCGATGGCGTCGGCCTTGGCCCCGATCATCTCGACGCCGTGTTCGGCCAGCACACCCATCGCGTCGAGCTTCAAAGCGCAGTTGAGCGCGGTTTGCCCGCCCATGGTCGGCAACAGCGCGTCGGGCTTTTCCTTGGCGATGATCTTGGCGACTATCTCGGGCGTGATCGGCTCGATATAGGTCGCGTCGGCCATTTCCGGATCGGTCATGATCGTGGCGGGGTTGGAATTGACGAGGATGACGCGATAGCCCTCCTCCTTCAGCGCCTTGATCGCCTGCGTGCCGGAATAGTCGAACTCGCAAGCCTGGCCGATGATGATCGGGCCAGCGCCAATGACGAGGATCGAGGAGATGTCAGTGCGTTTGGGCATTAAAGAAGCTTCTCCAGAAGATCGAACAATCTTTTCGCCGCTTCCGCGACCGCCGTTCCAGCAAATTTTTCCATTACAAACTGGAGAGCACGGCGAATCCAACCCAGTAGGCTAGCCACACGAAATGAGTTTGACGCGACTACCGTCTGAGCGATGTCAATTTCTTGTTGTAGGAGCTCCCGACTGTCACCGAGTTTGTCCCCGATCTCGTTGTCTTGCGAATAAACGTGTTCTTTTAGAATCCGAATTTCCTCTTCGATTCGATCGAATTCCCTTTGGTTATCCTTTCTACTAACTACCCGATCCGATGCAGGGACCCTTGGACCCTGACGATCAAACTCAAGAACATCGGTTTCATTAGTCTCGATCAGCCTTTCGGCCTCTCTAATCCCATGAGCGGTCAGCCAGATTCGCTGCTGCTCCATTTCTCCCGAATGCAGCGTCTCCTTAGAAATGCCGCCGCGGCCAAAATCTGCCAATGCGACCCTTGTGAATCGCACTGGCATCTCAAACGAGAATTGTTCTGAAATTTCTTTTAGGGTGACCGTGTCCTTGTCGAGCCGGTTCGAGGTATAATAGGCCGCGACAAGAAGGCGATTTTCCAGTGCGGTGTAGCTATCAGCTATAATGGTCACCCCAACATCCCCACGAATTTCTCGAAGAGGTAGAAGCTGTCCTGCGGCCCTGGGCTCGCCTCGGGGTGGTACTGCACGCCGAAGGCTTTCTTGCCGCGGATGCTGATCCCGCAATTGCTGCCGTCGAACAGGCTCACATGAGTCTGCTCGACGCCAACGGGCAATGTCTCGCCATCGACTGCGAAGCCGTGGTTCATGCTGGTGATCTCGACCAGGCCGGTGCTGTCGCCCCAGCCCTCTCCCACGCGCTGGACCGGGTGGTTGGCGCCGCGGTGGCCCTGGTGCATCTTGGAAGTCTTGGCCCCCGCAGCCAGCGCCAGCATCTGGTGGCCGAGGCAGATGCCGAAGATCGGCACGTCGCGTTCGAGCAATCCCTTGATCACCGGCACCGCATATTCGCCGGTCGCCGCCGGATCGCCCGGCCCGTTCGAGAGGAACACGCCGTCCGGCTTCAGCGCCAGCACTTCGCCCAGCGTGCTGTGCCCCGGCACCACCGTCACCTTGGCCCCGGCGCGGACGAGATTGCGGAAGATGTTGTCCTTCGCACCGTAATCGATGGCGACGACATGGGGCTTGTTGGCATTGCCTTCGCCATAGCCGTGGCCGAGCTGCCAATGTGCGCCGCGCCAATCCTCGTTTTCCTGCCGGCTAACGCGCGGGACCAGGTCCAGCCCCTCCAGCCCGGTGAAGGCGCGGGCCTGTTCGAGCAGGACAGGCAGATTGAAATTGCCGTTCGGTTCGTGCGCAATCACCGCATTGGGCGCTCCGCTGAGGCGGATGAAGCGCGTCAGTGCGCGGGTATCCACGCCCGACAGGCCGATCTTGCCATACGCCTTGCACCATTCCACGAACTCGTCGCGGGCGCGGAAATTGGAATGCGGGGTCACTTCCTCGCGCACCACGCAGCCGACTGCGCCCAGCCCGCGGCTTTCGACATCTTCGTCATTGGCACCGACATTGCCGATATGGGGGAAGGTGAAGGTGACGATCTGGCTGTCGTAGGAGGGATCAGTCATCACCTCCTGGTAGCCGGTCATCGCGGTGTTAAAGCACACTTCGCCCACCGAACTGCCGATGGTGCCAAAGCCCTTGCCCCAGATCGCCGTACCATCGGCCAACAGCAGAACGCCGGTGGCTCCTTTGGGTTGCGCAGGCGTAATGTCGGCAGATGCCATGATGGGCTGCTCCGAGTCAGGTGGTTCCAACGATGTCGCTAAGACCCAGCGGCTAGGCGCAGCCCGCCCTTGCGTCAAGCGCCCGTGAAGGCCAGTTAGACGCAATTCTGCGCCTATTTATCCCGAGGCGCCCCTCCATCCACAGGAAACACCATGCTGAGAGACGATATCAAGGCCGAAACTGTCACCGCCATGAAAGCCAAGGACAAGAAACGCACCGCCGCGCTGCGCCTGATCGGGGCCAAGATCAAGGACCGAGATATCGAGCTGCGCACCTCCAGCAAACAGGTCAATGACGACGAAATGGTCATCGAAGTCCTGCAAAAAATGGCCAAGCAGCGGCGCGAATCGATAACCATGTTCGATGACGGTGGTCGCACGGAACTGGCCGACCAGGAACGCGCCGAACTGGCGATTATCGAGGAATTCCTGCCGCAGATGATGGACGAGGCCGCAACCCGTGCTGCGATCGAGGAAGCCAAGGTAACCACTGGGGCCGATTCCATTAAGGATATGGGCAAGGTCATGGGGGAACTGAAGGCGAAACACGGCGCTGTACTGGACATGAGCCTCGCCTCGAAACTCGTGAAGGATAGCTTCTGATGATCCGTACTGCCGCCGCTTCTGCTCTTGCTGTCTCGCTAGCCCTCGCCGCCTGTTCCGATGGCGCTGAGTATGAAGACGAGACCAACACCATCGAGGGCAGCGATGTCACCGATTTGCAAGGGGCGAATACCGACGGCAAACGCATCTCGCAGGCTGTCGATCGCGGGAAGGGCGATTTCGCAGATTTGAAACTGGGCGCCAAGATCGTCGGTCCGCAGGGGCCGGAGGTCAAGGGCGCACTGTCCAATGCCAGCGGCAATTATGCCGACATCACCTCTTACGTCGCCTGCCCGGCAGGCATGGAAAAATGCGACCCCAAGACCGCGCCCGAAGGCACGATCTACACCTATGTCCACATCGTGTATCCGGGCGAGGACATGGACCCGACCACCGGCAGTGGCGATGGCGCGGATTCGAGCGATGTCGAACGCGCAACCGAGTTTCGCATGACCAGTCCGGCTCACGGCTTCACCGGCGGGGCCGGCTATTCCAAGGCCGAGGCTATGGCCGCTATCGGGGCCAAAGCCGACATAGTGATGTCGTGCGATAATGGCGCGCTGGTCTGGACCATCAATGCCGGCGACGGCGGCGACCAGTGGCAGTCAGGCGAACCGCTTACCTTCTACTGGCAATCCGTGCTGCCCCCGGCCGGCCCGGCCGATGCCTACCGGATTGAGGTCGATGGAACTGCGGCGAGCGGCAAAGGCCCCTTCCCTGCAGCCGCGGACGGCGTCCAGAACGCGTGCCTTTCCACCCCAGCTGACCGCTAAGGGGAAAACTCGAAAGCCACAGCGCTTGAAGACTCGCCCTCCAGCGAGCAAAGATGCGCCATGCTTTCTCCGCAATGGCTTGATGAACTGCGCGCGCGCGTAACGCTGTCCAGCGTCATCCTGCGCACGACCAAGTTGCAGAAATCAGGGCGCGAGTGGAAGGCGTGTTGTCCCTTCCATAACGAGAAGACCCCCAGCTTCACCGTCTCTGACGAGAAGGGCTTCTACCATTGCTTTGGCTGCGGCGCGCATGGCGACGTTATCCGCTGGATGACCGACCAGCGCGGCCTGGGGTTCATGGATGCGGTGAAGGAACTGGCGCAGGAGGCCGGGCTGGAAGTCCCCGCCCCCGATCCGCGCGCTGCCCAGCAGGCCGAGAAACGCGCTACCCTGATCGACGTGACCGAGGCGGCCCAGGGCTGGTTCGTCCAGCAATTGCACGAGCCCGGCGCTTCGGGGGCGCGGGAATATCTTGCAACGCGCGGGTTTTCCGACGCCATCGTCCGCGAATTCGGCTTTGGCTATGCGCCCGACAACAAGCAGGCGATCAAAGGGGCGCTCTCGCAATTCGATGAAGCCATGCTGGTCGAGGCAGGGATGCGGATCGAGACCGAGGAAGGCCAGCATTACGACCGCTTTCGCGATCGGTTGATGCTGCCGATCCACGACGCTCGCGGGCGGGTCATCGCGTTCGGCGGACGCATTCTCGGCAAGCGCGAAGGCATCGCCAAGTATCTCAACTCGCCTGACACCCCGTTGTTCGACAAGGGTCGCACCCTTTACAATTTGCACCGGGCCGGTCCGGCCTCGCGCCAGAGTGGGCGCATGGTCGTGGTCGAAGGCTATATGGATGTGATCGCGCTCGCCAATGCCGGGATCGAGGACGTTGTTGCTCCGCTCGGCACCGCGCTGACCGAACGGCAGATCGAGATGCTGTGGCGGATGGTCGAACGGCCAGTGTTGTGTTTCGACGGCGATGCGGCAGGACAACGTGCAGCCATGCGGGCGGTCGAGCGCGCACTGCCTTTGCTGCGTCCCTCCCACTCGCTGGCCATCGTTCGCCTGCCGAGCGGGCTCGACCCCGATGATCTGATCAGGCAGCGCGGCGTGAAGGCGATGGAAGACATGCTGGGTCAGCCCGACAGCCTGCTCGATACGCTCTGGCTTTATGAGCGCGAGGCTGAGCCACTCGACAGTCCTGAGGCCAAGGCCGGTCTCAAGGCGCGCCTCATGCATCATGTCGATGCCATCGCCGATCCCGACATCAAGGCGCTTTACCGCCGCGAATTGCTTGATCGCTTTTCGGCCTTTGCCTTCCCCAAGCGCGAGCGCGAACCGTGGAAACCTGGCGGGTTCCAGGGCGGTTTCAAGGGTAGACAGGAGCGGCGATCGCGCCCTGACCCGGCCTCTATCGAAAAGCTTCGCAAGTTGGTGGCCGGGCGCGGGCGCGATCAGCTGCTGGGTGCAGTGACGGCTGGCCTGATGCGCTTTCCAGACATGATTGCGGGCCACGAAGACGCGCTGGTGGAAGCGGCCGAGCGTGACGCAAATATCGCGCGGGCGATAAATCCACTGCTTGATCTTGCGGAAACGCTTGAAGACGGCGGCGAATTGCCCATATCAGCCGACAGCGGTCGTCTTGTGCCCCCGGACATAAGTCATTTTACCTTCCTTCGAGAAGGTACCGATCCCGAGGACGCGCGCGAAGATTTGGCCGAAGCCGTATCGATGCTGGTCGAAAGGCCTGCGCTGGAAGCTGCCTTGGCTGCTGCCACTGCAAGGTTCGAGACTGACCCGGAAGGCGCTTTTGCCGAACAGCAGAGATTGCTTAAGCGAAAGCTGGATTTCGAGGCGCGACTCGGCCAGATAACGAGTTTAAGAGCTGCTCGCGCCGAGGCGCAGTCGCAGCAGGACAAGGGGCTTTCGCCGGCAACCCAATCGGCCGGTGAACAGGAAACGGACTGAACGAGACTTATGGCGTCCGACGCAAAGAATAAGCAGAGCGAAGATGCACCCTTGATCGACCTCAACGAGGCGTCGATCAAGAAGCTGATCACGAAGGCCAAGCGCAAGGGTTACGTCACTTATGACGAGCTCAACGAGGCTCTGCCTTCGGGTGAAATGAGCCCTGACCAGATCGAGGACATCCAGACCGCCCTGTCCGAAATGGGCGTACAGATTGTCGAGAACGACGAGGAAGCCGAGGCCGAGGCCGAACAGGCATCCGAAGTCGAGGAAATCGCCGGCAGCGCCAAGGACGACAAGAAAGACGCCAAGAAACCCGCCGCTGCGGCCAAGAAAACCGGGACCGGCGACCGTACCGACGATCCCGTCCGCATGTATCTGCGTGAGATGGGCGCGGTCGAGCTGCTCAGCCGCGAGGGCGAAATCGCCATTGCCAAGCGGATCGAGGCCGGTCGCGACACCATGATCATCGGCCTTTGCGAAAGCCCGATCACCTTCCATGCCATCATCCAGTGGTCCGAAGCCCTCAATAACGAGGAAATGCAGCTGCGCGAGATCCTCGATCTCGACGCCATGCTGTCCAAGGAGCCTCCCGTCGACAAGATGGAAGAAGGTGCCGAAGACGACGACGATGGCGAGATTACCGAAGAGAACGCGGGTCCGACGATCGTCGATGACGAGGATGAAGACGAGGACGAAGACAGCGACGACGAGGACGGCGAAGAAGGCTCGAGCAAGAGCGACGACGAAGACGAGGACGAGGACAACACCATGTCGCTCGCCCAGATGGAAGCGGCCCTCAAGCCCGATGCCATCGAACGCTTCGCCCGCATCACCGACCTGTTCAAGAAATTCGAGAAACTGCAGGGAGAGCGGGTCGACACCCTGGGTGCCGGCAACGCCTTCCCGCCGGCCAAGGAAAAAAAGTACGAAAAGCTGCGCGAAGACCTCACTGCCGAGGTCGAAAGCGTCCAGTTCCACGCCACCAAGATCGAATTCTTGGTCGACAATCTGTATGCCTTCAACCGCAGACTGACGGCGCTCGGCGGCCAGATGCTGCGCCTTGCCGAACGGCACAAGATCAAGCGGATCGACTTCCTCCAGTCCTATATCGGCAACGAGCTCGACGACGACTGGATCAAGGAGAAGGTCAAGAAGGACAAGAAGTGGGCTGCCTTCGCTGACAAGGAAGCCGACGCGGTCGACCGCATCCGCACCGAAATTGCCGATATCGCCAGCCAGACCGGCATGGCGCTGCCCGAGTTCCGCCGCATCGTGAACATGGTGCAGAAGGGCGAGCGCGAGGCACGTATTGCCAAGAAGGAAATGGTCGAGGCGAACCTGCGCCTGGTGATTTCCATCGCCAAGAAATATACCAACCGCGGCCTGCAATTCCTTGATCTCATCCAGGAAGGCAACATCGGCTTGATGAAGGCGGTCGACAAGTTCGAATACCGCCGCGGTTACAAGTTCAGCACTTATGCTACGTGGTGGATCCGGCAGGCGATCACCCGCTCGATTGCCGACCAGGCACGCACTATCCGTATTCCGGTCCACATGATCGAAACGATCAACAAGTTGGTCCGCACGAGCCGCCAGTTCCTGCACGAGCAGGGCCGTGAACCGACGCCCGAAGAAATGGCCGAGCGCCTGTCCATGCCGCTCGAAAAGGTCCGCAAGGTGATGAAGATCGCCAAGGAACCGATCAGCCTTGAAACGCCGATCGGCGACGAGGAAGATTCGCACCTTGGTGATTTCATCGAGGACAAGAACGCCATCATCCCGGTCGACGCTGCGATCCAGGCCAACCTCAAGGAAACCGTCACCCGCGTGCTGGCATCGCTCACCCCGCGTGAGGAACGCGTTCTGCGCATGCGCTTCGGCATCGGCATGAATACCGATCACACACTCGAGGAGGTCGGCCAGCAGTTTTCGGTCACCCGCGAACGTATCCGCCAGATCGAGGCCAAGGCACTGCGCAAGCTCAAGCATCCGAGCCGCAGCCGCAAGATGCGCAGTTTCCTGGATCAGTAGGAAAAAATTTCGAACCGCGGGAACCCGATCGGGGATCGCGCGTTGAATGTGTACCAGACGACGTAAAAATCATCTGGCTTGACGGAGTTTCTTTCGAGGAGCTTTCGTCAGGAGCCCCGACGCCCTTGTGGCGCCGGGGCTTTTCCTTGTTCGGCCCAGGCGCCATTTCCTTGTGCGCGACCGTCCTTCTGGGGTGGAGAGAATCGCACGGCTCGCCTATGCGTGCGCGCATGAAGATAGCAATTGCATCAGACCACGCCGCCATCGACCTGAAAGCCGCATTGCGCGAATGGCTTGTCGATCAGGGACATGAAGTCGCCGATCTCGGTCCCGACAGCACCGACAGCGTCGATTATCCCGACTTCGGCTACAAGCTCGCCAGTGTTGTCGCCGATGGCACTGTCGAACGTGGCATTGCCCTGTGCGGCAGCGGGATCGGAATCTCGATCAGCGTCAATCGCAACCCGCACGTGCGATGTGCGCTGGTCTCCGAGCCGTTTTCGGCCGCTCTTGCTCGAGAGCACAATGACGCCAATTGTATCGCCATGGGCGCGCGGCTGACCGGCATCGACATGGCCAAGGCATGTGTCATTGCCTTTCTCGAAACCGAATTCGGCGGCGGGCGCCACCAGCGCCGCGTCGACAAGCTCTCCAACCCTCCTGCAACGGACCCCAGCTGACCCATGAGCACCGTGACCACTGCCGAACCCGACATCATGCATCGCTTCTGGCACGACAGCCTGGCCGAGGCCGATCCCGAGATCGCACAGGCCGTGCGTAACGAACTGAAACGTCAGCAGGACAAGATCGAGCTGATTGCCTCGGAAAACATCGCCTCCACGGCCGTGCTCGAGGCAACAGGGACCGTTTTCACGAACAAGTATGCCGAGGGTTATCCCGGCAAGCGCTACTACGGCGGATGCGACTATGCTGACGTGGTGGAAACGCTCGCCATCGATCGTGCAAAGGAACTGTTCGGCTGCAACTTCGCCAACGTCCAGCCGAATTCAGGCAGCCAGATGAACCAGGCGGTGTTTCTCGCCCTGCTCTCGCCCGGCGACACCTTCATGGGGCTCGACCTCAACTCCGGTGGCCACCTGACCCATGGCTCGCCCGTCAATATGAGCGGCAAATGGTTCAATCCTGTCAGCTATGGCGTGCGCAAGGATGACGAGCTGATCGACATGGACGATGTCGCTGCCATCGCCCGTGAGCACAGGCCCAAGCTGATTATCTGCGGCGGCACGGCCTACTCGCGTACGTGGGATTTCAAACGTTTCCGCGAGATAGCTGACGAAATTGGCGCCTATCTCCTGTGCGACATGAGCCATATTTCGGGGCTGGTAGCTGGGGGCGCACACCCCTCGCCCTTCCCTTATGCTCACATCGTCACCACCACGACGCACAAGAGCCTGCGCGGCCCCCGCTCCGGCGTGATCCTGTGGGATGACGAAGCCCTGACCAAGCCGCTCAACATGGCGGTATTCCCCGGCTTGCAAGGTGGCCCGCTGATGCATGTCATCGCCGCCAAGGCAGTCGCATTCCGCGAAGCCCTCCGACCGGACTTCAAGACCTATGCCAATGCCGTGGTCGAGAATGCCCGGGCGCTTGCGGCAAGCCTGGAAGAGAACGGTTTGCGGATCGTCTCCGGCGGAACCGACAATCACTCCATGCTGGTCGACCTTACCGCGAAGGACGTTACCGGCAAAGCCGCCGAAGCCGGGCTCGACCGGGCATGGCTGACCTGCAACAAGAATGGTATACCCTACGATACCCGCAGCCCCTTCGTCACCAGCGGCATCCGCCTGGGTACGCCGGCAGGGACAACGCGCGGTTTCGGTCCCGATGAGTTCCGCCAGATCGGTGCGCTGATCGCAGAAGTCGTTGAGGGTCTGTCGAAAAACGGACCCGAAGGCGATGCCCAAGTGGAACAATCCGTGCGGGGGCGCGTCGAGGAGATGTGCAAATCATTTCCCGTTTATCCCGGAAGGTAACAATCATGAGCCACCACGACGAAACCAATGAAATCGAAACGCCGCCGATGACCGCAACCGAAGGCAAGGTCGTGCCGACCAAGCAAGCCTATGGCGACGAAGACCACGACGACCTGCTCGGCGATGCGCAGCGCGAGGCCAAGGCCATGGCGCGCGACGGGATGAAGCATCCCGCTACCAAGCCTGTGCTCAAAGGTGCCGCCATCGGTGCGGTTGCAGGGCTCGTCCTGCCGCTGGTCGGGCCAATATTCGGCGCGACCGCAGGTGCAGGTTACATGTTCTATAAGCGATTGCGCCCCAGATAGATGCGGTGCCCATTTTGCGCGCATGACGACAGCCAGGTAAAGGACTCGCGTCCGGCGGAGGATAATGCAGCCATCCGCCGGCGCCGTCAGTGCGGCAGTTGCGGAGCGCGTTTCACAACCTTCGAGCGCGTCCAGTTGCGCGACGTCACCGTGGTCAAATCCGGAGGCAGCGGCGAAAACGCGCGACGCGAGGCTTTTGATCGCGCCAAGCTGGAGCAGTCGGTCACCCTTGCCTGCCGCAAACGCGGTGTTTCGCAAGAGCAGATCGATCAGCTTGTCTCCGGAATCCAGCGCCAGGTCGAAGCCAGTGGCGAGAGTGAGTTTCCCTCCCACCGCATTGGCGAGCTGGTGATGGACGGGCTGCGCCAGATCGACACCGTGGCCTACATCCGCTTTGCCAGCGTCTATCGCGACTTCAGCGAAGCCCGTGATTTCGAAGAGTTCGCCAGCACCGTGCAAGACGCTGTGAAGGGCGACTGAGCATGTTGGCCGAAAAACCTGTCATCGTTCTCGTCCGGCCACAACTGGGCGAGAATATCGGCAAGGCCGCGCGGGCCATGCGCAATTTCGGCCTGACCGAGTTGCGCCTCGTCGCTCCGCGCGATGGCTGGCCCAACCCCGATGCCGGCCCCTCTGCCGCCGGGGCGGACGACGTGCTGCAACAGGCCAAGGTGTACGACACCACGGCCGAGGCTGTGTCCGACTGCTCGCATGTCTACGCCACCACCGTGCGCAAGCGTGGCGTTACCAAGCCCGTCGTCACGCCGGAGGAGGCTGCAAGCGCTATCCACGCCGGTCCCGGACGTTCCGCCATCCTGTTCGGTCCGGAGCGTTCGGGCCTCGAAACCGCCGATGTCGCCCTTGCCAGAGCCATCCTCACCGTTCCCATTGATCCCGACTTCGGCTCTCTCAACCTGGCTCAGGCAGTCATCTTGTGTGCCTATGAATGGTCGAAAGGCCTTCCCATCGATGACGAGGCCTCTGCGTTGGTCCAACCGACGCAAGAAGAATTGCTGCCCCCTGCCCCGCAAGAAGAACTCGAAGGGCTGATCGCTCATCTCGAGACGATGCTCGCGCCCAAGGGGTATTTCATGCCCGAAGAGCGCACCGATGCAACCCGCAGGACATTGCGTGGGGTCTTGACCAAGCCGGGCTGGAACCACCTCGAGATCCGCACTCTGCGCGGGGTCTTGTCAGCGCTGCAACGTCGTGACCGGGAAGGCTCGCTTGCGTTGCCGTACACGGTAGACAGCGCACGAGACACCGACTAGCCATGAGCCGTACTTTCCCAGCTACTACAGGACCTTCCGATGCTTGCCTCGCTTTTCGCACTTCTTCTCGTCGCCAATCCGCAAGGTGCGGACAAGGCTGCGAGCCAGGAACGGTCGGCCTCCGACAGGACGCAGGAACAGGCCGAACAGAAGCCAATCTGCCGCTATATTCGCGGTGAGATGGGCAGCCGGCGCAAGGAAAAGGTCTGCATGACCAAGGACCAGTGGCGCGAATTCAACCAGGGCAATTGATCGCCCCGGTCGATACCATGATCAGGTGCTCGACCTGATCTGGTCCCATTCAACCAGCTCATAGGCGATCGATGCCTCGACCAGCTGGTCCCACAAGGCTGCGATAGGGTCACCCGGCAATCCGCGTGCTTCGGCATCGGCCCGGGCTGCATCCACGACCTGCGCCTTGCGCGCTTCGTCGCGCACCTTATCACGGCTCTGTTTGATCCGTGCTGCGGCACGCATGTAATTGAACCGGCGTTCCAGCAATTCCATCAACTCGCGGTCGGTCGCATCGACTCCGGCGCGCACTTCGGTCATGTCGTTGCAGGCATCTGGCAGCTTGTAATTGCTCATGACGCGCCCTGTGGCGCGCCCTGCCGATTTTGTCGAGAGCGCGTAGGCCGAAGCGGGTACTTTACCTTGACTTGGCCCGCACAGGCGCTATCTGGCGCGCTTCACTTCGGCAACGCGTCTGATGCAGGCGCGCCCGATTGGCCCCGCACCCCGGTGAAGCGGCGGCCGCATCCGGCACAATTGGTCGGATGGTGCGAACCGGGTTCAATGGTCGCCACTGGGGCGGCTTGGCAAATCGAAGGAATATCTCATGTCGAAGCGCAAGAGCGCCAAGTATAAACTCGACCGTCGGATGGGCGAAAACATCTGGGGTCGCCCCAATTCCCCGGTAAACAAGCGTCCGTACGGCCCCGGCCAGCACGGCCAGCGCCGCAAGAGCAAGGTCAGCGACTTCGGCCTGCAGCTGCGCGCCAAGCAGAAGCTCAAGGGCTATTACGGCGACGTGACCGAGAAGCAGTTCCGCCGCACCTACAAGGAAGCGGCAAAGATCAAGGGCGATACCGGCCAAAACCTGATCGGCTTGCTCGAGCAGCGTCTCGACATGGTTGTGTATCGCGCCAAGTTCGCACCCACGATCTTCTCGGCCCGCCAGATCGTCAACCACGGTCACATCTATGTGAACGGCGTGAAGACGAACATCCCCAGCGCCCGCATCAAGGTTGGCGACGTCGTCAGCCTCGGCAGCAAGGCCAAGGAAATGGCACTTGTGATCGAAGCACAGAGCCTGCCCGAGCGTGACATCCCTGACTACGTCGCCACTGACGGCAACGACAAGGTGACTTTCACCCGCGTGCCCAAGCTTGACGAAGTCCCCTACCCGGTGACGATGGAACCGAACCTCGTAGTCGAGTTCTACTCGCGCTAAGGTCCGGCATCACGAATTCGAAAGGGCGGCCCGTCGTGGCCGCCCTTTTTCGTTTCACTTGCCCAGATTGGTTTCGAGAAATTCGCCGATACGCTTGAGCATGATGCCGCGCGCCTGGCTGTGCAGCAGGTAATGGTCGAGTCCGTCGAACTTGAGGAAGTCCACTTTTTTGCCTGCCGCCGTGAGCCGGCCTTCCATCAGCTTCGACTGCGCGATGGTGGTGTTCTGGTCCATCGAACCATGCACCAGCAAGACCGGTGCCTGGAACTTGGCGGCATGGCGCGCCGGTGAACCGGCTTCGACATGGGGCCCGCTACCAATCATCCGGTCATGGGCAGTGTAACTGGTGTAGCGCCGGTTCTCCTCCTTCAGCAGGTTGAGATCGGTAACCGGCGCGATGGCCACCACCGCCTTGAACAGCGTGGGATCGACGACCTGAGACTGGAGCGTGGCATAGCCGCCGTAAGACCAGCCGACGCCCGCCAGCTTGGCCGGATTGGCAATGCTCTGAGCAATCAGCCAGCGCGCCCCGTCATTGACGTCGGAAATTGCCGCGTCCCATTGCTGGAAGCCGTTCTTGCCAAACCAGTCGCTTCCAAACCCTGCCGAGCCGCGGTAATTGGGCTGGAGCACGGCATAGCCGCGAGCAGCGAAGAACTGCACGAGCCAGTCGAAGCCCCATACGTCGCGCGACCCCGGCCCGCCATGCGGCATGACGATCGCAGGCAGGTTCTTGCCATCGCTACCAGGAGGCAGGGTGAGATAACCGGGGATCTGCGTCCCGTCGGCGGCCGGAAAGCTGATCGGCTTCATCTCGCCCATTGCGCGTCCGTCCAGCGGGACCCGCAAGGACAGCAACTCGCTGAGCGAGCGCGTGTCCTTTTCGAACAGATACGCCCTGCCGGGGTCGGTATCGCTCGATGCGATCAGGATGAGCTCGTTCTCGTCCGCGCTGGCATCGGCAATGGTGATCTGCGGCGTGCCGGGCAAGGCCTTGGCGAAGGCACTGGCAAGCGCGTCGAGCTCGGGGTCGAAATAGCGCGTATAGGCCCGCTCGGTGGCGAAATTGGCACCAACCACGCGGCGTTGCCGCCCAATCTGAGAGACCCCGTCGACATCGACGCCGTCCAGGGCCAAGACCTCGGTCATGGTGTCCGATCCGTCGAGTGCGAACGTGAACAGGGCCGTGTTACCGTTCTTATGATCGAGACCGTAGACCACGTCCTTGGCGCTATCGATTGCCAGCGGTTGAAAGCCGACAGTCAAAGGGCCGCCGGCATCGACGCTAGACAACGGGTACCACTTGGACGAACCCTTGCGACGATAAAGGTAGCGGTAGTCGCTACCATCATAGCCGCTGGCCGCGGAATCGGATGCCAGCATGATGCGCACCCGACCTGTTTCGTCTGCGATATAGGTCACAGCCCGAAGCGCCGCATCCTCGACCGTTCGGGCGCTACCGCTCTCGATGTCGACTGCGTCGACGCCGAGCCCTTCCTTGTCGTTGCACAGGCGGGTCTTGGCGCAGCGTTCCTTGATATAACGCCTGGTCATCAGGATCTTGCCCGGCGCGCCTTCGGACTCCAGCGCCAGCACTTCGCCGCCGTTCTGCAGAACACCCATGGTCTTGTGACTGGTCGAAGGGCTCAACATCTCGGTATTGGTCCCATCGGCGCTGATCGAGATAATCCGCGTAAACCCGAGCAGCATGCCATTGGTGTCGGCCATGCCGAATACTTCACAAACGATCCGATCATCGGTTGCCCACTGGCACCAGCTGAGCCGCGCTTTCGCCTCGTTCATGGTTATGATGGGGGTAGGAGCCCCCCCATTGACCAGGTCGACCACGTAAATCGTTTCGTCGGCCTGGCTGCCGGGTTGGACATAAAGGATCTTGTCGCCTGAAGGCGAGATCGAGATATCTTCAACCGAACGGCGCGCACCGAATGCCGCAGCATCTTCCGCCAGTGATTGTGCCGCTGCCGGCATTGCAAATACAGCCGCCGCAATCGCGGCAAGCGACGTCATCAAACGCATGATAGACCCCCAACCCAAATCAAGCACTGCAATAACTTCTAAACTGCTGCTTTTGTTTGAGAAGGGGGAAAAGCGACTTTATCCCGAACCCAAGTAATCTCGCCGGAAATCGGCGGCGAAACTTGCAAAGCGTCCTTCACCAATCGCGTCGCGCATGGCCTGCATCAACTGTTGGTAGAAGCCGATATTGTGTTCGGTCATCAGCATCGCGCCGAGGATTTCTTGGGATTTGACCAGATGGTGCAAATAGGCGCGGCTGTAGGTGGCGCAAGTTGGGCATTTGCAGCGGCTGTCGAGCGGCTCCTGGTCCTCGGCAAAACGGGCGTTTCGTAGGTTGAGCGGGCCGTTCCAGGTGAACGCCTGCCCGTTGCGGCCCGATCGGCTCGGCAGCACGCAATCGAACATGTCGACCCCGCGCTCGACTGCGCCGACCAAATCGTCGGGTTTGCCAACCCCCATGAGGTAGCGCGGCCGATCTGAGGGGAGCTGCCCAGGCGCGAAATCGAGCGTTGCGAACATGGCGTCCTGACCCTCGCCCACGGCCAGGCCGCCGATGGCGTAGCCGTCGAAGCCGATCTCGGTCAGTTTCTCGGCGCTGATCTGGCGCAGGTCCTTGTCGAGCGCGCCCTGCTGGATGCCGAACAAGGCGCTGCGCGAGGCATGTTCTTCGCCGCTATCGAATCCGTCGCGGCTGCGCTTGGCCCAGCGCATCGACAGTTCCATGCTCTGCGCGATGACATCACGGGGCTGGTCAGCGCGTGGACATTCATCGAATGCCATCACGATGTCCGACCCGAGCAGGCGCTGGATCTCCATCGACCGTTCGGGGGTAAGCATGTGCTTGGAGCCATCGAGATGGCTGCGAAATTCCACACCTTCTTCGGTCAGCTTGCGCAAATCCGACAGGCTCATCACCTGGTAGCCACCACTATCCGTCAGGATCGGACGCTGCCAATTCATGAATCTGTGTAGCCCGCCAAGTCGGGCGACCCGTTCGGCCCCCGGGCGCAGCATGAGGTGGTAGGTATTACCGAGGATAATGTCGGCACCCGCGCTGCGCACGGCTTCGGGCTTCATGGCCTTTACAGTGGCAGCGGTTCCTACCGGCATGAACGCAGGCGTGCGGATTTCACCGCGCTGCATTGTGATGGTGCCGCTACGCGCAGCGCCGTCGGTTGCGTGGATGGAAAAGGCGAAACGGGTGGTCATGCGCGGTGTCGACTAGCGGCGGGATAGGGGCCTGTCACCCAGTTGTGTGCGGACAAAAGAAAACGGGGTCGGCGCGGTGCCGACCCCGTCCTCAGATTTTGCCAGTCGTTCGATCAGAACGAGAAAAGCACGCCTGCGGTCAGACGCGTCGAATCGAAAGCAATCGTATCGGCTGCAAGACGCAGCTTGATGGCATCACCCGGGAGGCCGATGTCGGCGCCGACGCCGACGATGTAGTCACCGTCGGTATCATCGAGACCGGCAGCAGCCGGACCAGCGATACGCACGAGGTCGAAATCGACTTCCTGGTAACCGCCCTTGACGTAGAACTTCGATCCGCCGGCCTTGATGCCAGCGCGTGCGGCAATACCGTATTCGCTGTCGATCACGCCGTCGCCGAGGTGGTAGTTGCCTTCGGCACCGATGAAGAACGTGTCACCAGCGTTAAAATCGACTCCGCCTACGACACCGTAGATCATGCCGTCGTCGTCAGGCACGCCAACACCGATATCGTGGTAACCGATCGAAGCACCGACATAAGGTTCGACCGAAGCGGCCGGGTTTTGTGCAAGAGCCGGGGTAGCGAAGATCGCAGTTGCAGCAACTGCGGAGAGAAGTTTGATCTTCATGAGAATGTTCCTTCATTCAATCCAGAAGCTGGATGAGCGAACAGATGGTGTCAGGCCGCTGTCGCTGCAATGAATGGCGCGTTCAAACAAACCTGAATGACTAACGGCGCGGCAATTTTGTTGCATTGTAGCAACAGGGTCTATTCGCGCAGGCGCCAGCCCGTCTTGAAGATAAAGGCAATAACGACGACGCAAACTGTCAGGAAGACCAGAGTCAGGCCCAGCGAGAGGCCGATTGACAGGTCTGCAGTGCCATAGAATGTCCAGCGCAGGCCATTGACGAGGTAGACGATGGGGTTGAACAGCGCGAGCGTCTGCCACGGTTCCGGCAGCATCTGGATCGAATAGAATGTCCCGCCGAGGAAGGTCAGCGGCAACAGGATCAACTGTGGGATGATGCCAAGTTTCTCGAACCCGTCGGCCCAAATCCCGAGAATGAAGCCGAACAGGCTGAAACTGGCCGTTACCAACAAGATAAACCCGAAAGCGTAGAATGGATGGGTGATCGAATAATCGACGAACAGGCTCGCGGTGAGCAGGATGATGCTGGTGAGGATCAACGACTTGGTGATTGCCGCGCCGACGAACCCCACCAACGTTTCAGCCACTCCCACTGGCGCTGACAACAACTCGTAGATCGTGCCGGTGAAGCGCGGCATGTAAATGCCGAAGCTGGCATTTGACGTGCTCTCGCTCAGCAGCGTGAGCAGCAACAGTCCCGGAACGATGAAGGCGCCATAGGATATGCCGTCGATCTCGCCCATGCGGCTACCGATCGCGCCGCCAAAGACGATGAAGTAGAGGCTGGTGGTAAGCACTGGCGCCAGGATCGACTGGAAGGCTGTGCGCAACGCGCGAAATACTTCGCGCTTGTAGATCGCCCAGGTGCTGCGGGGGTTAAAAACGCTCATTCTGCGCCCTCCCCGCTCTGTTCGACCAGGTTGACGAAGATATCCTCCAGCGAGCTGTCACGGATATCAATGCCAGTATAGCCAATGCCATTGGTGGCCAGCAGCCTGGTGATTTCCGCCACTTCTGCGCGGCCCTTGCCGCTTCCGTCGCCGCCGCGGTAACAGAGGTCTTGCCCCCCCCGTTCCAGCGCGACGTTGAATCCCTGAACCATGTCGGGCAGCGCCTTCATCGGCTGCGCCAGCGAAATGACCGCCTCGGTCCGGCCAAGCCGCTTCATCATTGCGGCCTTGTCATCGACCATCAGGATACGCCCTTGCCGGATTACGCCGACCCGATCGGCCATTTCCTCGGCCTCGTCGATGTAGTGAGTGGTGAGGATGATCGTGGTGCCATTGGCCCGCATCCGGTCGATCAGCTTCCACATGCCCTTGCGCAATTCGACGTCGACCCCGGCGGTTGGTTCGTCGAGGAACAGCAGGTCAGGTTCGTGCGAAAGCGCCTTGGCGATCAGAAGGCGGCGTTTCATTCCGCCCGACAGGGCCATGATGCGCTCGTCGCGCTTGTCCCATAACTCGAGTGTGCGGAGCAGTTCCTCGATCCGGTCGGGGTCTGGCGCGAGCCCGAACAGGCCGCGCGAATATTCCACCGCCCGCTTGACCGGTTCGAACATGTCGGTCGACAATTCCTGCGGCACCAGGCCGATCCGGCTACGAGCGCTGCGCCAGTTTTTCGCCAGGTCATCGCCAAACGCGCGGATCGTGCCCGAGCTCGGCCGCACCAGTCCACAGACCGCACCGATCAGCGTCGTCTTGCCAGCACCGTTTGGACCCAGGAGGGCAAAAATCTCACCTTTGCGAATGGAGAGATCGACATTGTCCAGCGCCTTGAGTCCGCCCGGATAGACCTTGGTCAGCCCTTCAATCTCAAGGATAGAATCCGTCATGCGTGCGTTCGCCCCACTGGTTGCAATGGGCTACTTAGCTTCCCGTGCCGGGATTAACAGCGAGGAATCGCCATAGGAGTAGAAGCGGTAGCCATTGGCGATCGCGTGGGCATAGATTTCCATCACCCGTTCGCGGCCCATGAGCGCGCTGACCAGCATGATGAGGGTCGATTTGGGCAGGTGAAAATTGGTCATCAGCCCATCGACTGCCCGGAAACGATAGCCTGGCGTGATAAAGATATCCGTGTCGCCCGCGAAGGGCCGGATGATGCCATCCTCACTGGTCGCGCTCTCGAGCAGGCGCAGGCTGGTGGTGCCGACTGCGATGATACGGCCACCTGCCGAACGCGTGGCATTCAGCCTGTCCGCCACGTCTTTTTCGATCCGGCCCCATTCGGAGTGCATCTGGTGCTGGTCGGTATCCTCGGCCTTGACCGGCAGGAATGTCCCCGCCCCAACATGCAGCGTCAACGTCTCGCGCGCGACACCTGCTGCGTCGAGCGCTTCGATCAGCCGCGGGGTGAAATGCAGAGCAGCGGTCGGCGCAGCCACAGCTCCATCCTCGCGGGCGAACAGTGTCTGGTAATCCTCACGGTCCCGCTCGTCGGTGGGACGCTTGCCGGCGATATAGGGCGGAAGCGGCATGGTTCCCGCGCGTTCAAGCAGCACTTCGACAGGCTCATTACCGGCAAATGCAAGGGTAAAGCTGCCATCGTCCCAACGCTCTTCGGCCAGTGCCGTGACCCCGGCACCGAAATCGATCCGCTCGCCGACCCGCAAGCGCTTGGCATTGCGGATGAAGGCTTGCCAGCGCCGCAAGTCCACCCGCTTGTGCAGCGTGGCGCCGATTGTCGCTTCGCCCCGCTTGCCGGTCAATTGCGCGGGGATGACCCTGGTATCATTGAAAACCAGCACGTCTCCACGGCGCAATTGCTGCGGCAGGTCGAGCACTTGAGCGTCGCTGATCGGCGCCTCGCCCTTGGCCACGAGCAGGCGTGCGGCGTCCCGCGGCGTTGCCGGACGCAGCGCTATCAGGTCTTGGGGAAGGTCAAAATCGAACAGGTCAACGCGCATGACGCGCGGTTAGCCTCCACGCCGCCGAGCGTCGACCCGCAATCGCAAAAGCCTATTGGCCGATCGGCGCGTTCAGCTCGTCCGCAGTCACTTCCTGCTCAACCGGAGCGGGAGCCCGCCGCGGTACCGGTTTGTTGTCGGATGCGATCGATGCCTGCACGATCCGGCTGGGATTGGCAGGTGGTTCACCGCGGGCAATGGCATCGACTGCAGCCATGTTGCCGATCACGCGGCCGAAATTGGTGTAGCGTTTGTCGAGCGCGAAACGCGGATAGAACACGATGAAGAACTGGCTATTGGCGCTGTCTTCGGATTGCGCGCGCGCCATGGAAACCGTGCCACGCACATGCGGCATCGGATTGAACTCTTCCTCGAGGTCCGGCAGGGAGGATCCGCCCTGCCCGGTGCCGGTCGGATCGCCGGTCTGCGCCATGAAGCCTTCGATTACGCGGTGGAAAATGATCCCGTCGTAGAATCCCTGCCGCGTCAACGTCTTGATCCGTTCGACATGGTTGGGTGCCCAGTCCGGCATCAGGCGAATGGCCACCCGCTCGCCGGTCGAGAGATCGAGCAGCAGGATGTTCTCGCGCTCCTCGTTCAGATTGTAATTGATCTTGGCATAGGACAGCGGCAGGCGCGCCGGCGCCTCGGCTTCGCTTTCCACGGCCGCTTCTGTCGTGGGCGTCGCGTCTTGCGCCCCCAGTGGAGTGGTCGCGAGCGCCGCGATAGCCGTAGCTGCAATGAAGCGTTTGATCATGAAGGTTCCGCAATGTTTGAAAAGTGTTGGAGGCCCCATAACCGCGCCCCTCTGTCACTGCAATGAATAGGCACCGATAACTCAGTAATCGCCGCGAGGGCCGATTTCCTGCACCCGCGATTCCACCTGCTGTCTTACAGCCGGGCTAACGAAGGGTGCGATATCGCCACCATACAGGGCGATTTCCTTGACCAGCTTCGAAGCGATCGGCTGCAGAGATACGTCCGCCATCAGGAAGACGGTCTCGATCTCATTGTCTATCTGCTGGTTCATCCCCGCCATCTGGTATTCGTATTCGAAGTCCGCGACCGCTCGCAGGCCGCGAATGATCACATTGGCATTCTGCACGCGAGCGAACTTCATCAACAGGGCATCGAAGCCGACCACTTTCGTGTTGTCGATGCCCATTTCGGCCAGTTCGTTGGTGACCATCTCCATGCGTTCTTCCGGCGTGAACATGGGGTCCTTGGACGGATTGGTGGTGACTCCAATGATCAGTGTATCGACCAGCTTTGCACCTCGCCGGATGATATCTCGGTGACCACGGGTGATGGGATCGAATGTCCCTGGATACACTCCGACGCGTTCCTGCATTACCTGTCCCTCTCGACGATATAGCGCGCCAGTGCCCGCAGCACCGCTGCGTCATGGCCGAAGGGGGCGAGGTGCCCCACGGCCTGGTTAACCAATGCTTCGGCCTGGGCGCGAGCGCCATCGACCCCCATCAGGCTAACGAAGGTCTGCTTGCCCTGCTCATCATCCTTGCGCAACGCCTTGCCGGCAGCCGCCTCGTCACCGGTCGCATCGAGCAGGTCGTCGGCGATCTGAAAAGCAAGGCCGATATCGCGGGAGTAGGCTCGCAGGCTGGCACGCCCTTCAGGAGGCATCCGGGCAAGAATGGCTCCCATTTCGACCGACGCAGCAAGCAAGGCGCCGGTCTTGAGCTGTTGGAGGCGAGTGATATCGCGCAGGTCATAGCTGCTGCTTTCGGCAACCATGTCCATCATTTGCCCGCCGGCCATGCCGCTCATGCCGCTTGCAGTCGCGAGGCATCGGACAAGTTCGGCCTGGGTGAATGGGTCTGAGGTGGTCTCTTCCGCTGTCAGGATCTCGAACGCCAATGCGTGCAGCGAATCACCAGCCAGCACCGCTGTCGCCTCGTCAAAGCGGCGGTGAGTCGTCGGCTTGCCACGCCGCACATCGTCATCATCCATGCACGGCAGATCGTCGTGGATCAGCGAATAGACATGGATCGATTCCACCGCACAGGCCGCACGTAACGCCGGATCGCGTGCCACGCCCAGCATTTCCGCCGTGGTGACCAGCAACAACGGCCTAACCCGCTTGCCGCCGTTCATGGCTGCATAGCGCATCGCCTCGACCAAGGGCGCCCTGGTATCGTCAGGGACGGGAAGCAGGGCGTCGAAGACAGCATCGATATCGCGTGCGATCCGGGTCAGCGCCGCATCGAGCATCGCCCCGTCGCTGTCGACAAGGCTGAATTCACCCATCGGAATCGAACGGCTTCGTGCTGCTGGCCTGACCCTGCGAGTCCTGAACGATAGCTTCGATACGCGCCTGCGCCGCGTCGAGACGGGCCTGGCAATGGCGACGCAGTTCCTCACCGCGCTCATACAATGCAATCGATTCGTCGAGCGGCACTTCGCCGCCCTCGAGATCGCGCACGACCTTCTCCAGCGCTCTGAGCGCGTCTTCGAAGCTCATTTCGGATATATTCGCCGCTCCGGCGGTTTGTCCCTCAACCATGCTGTGCAGCATTGGCCGCGCCCCTTGCGCTGGTCAAGCGGCGAGCCGACAGGGGGAAACAATATGACCTGGATTATCGCCTACATCGCTGCTGCGCTCGTTTTCGGAATTCTCGATGCCATCTGGCTTGGCTGGGCAGGGAACAATTTCTACCGGCCCAACATCGGCGAGATCATGGCCGACGATTTTCGCGCGATCCCTGCGGGCGTGTTCTATGTCTTTTATGTCGCCGGAATGGTCTATTTTGCTGTCCGACCGGGATTGCAGTCCGGCATCGGGACAGCGGCGCTTAACGGCGCGCTGCTTGGCGCGCTGGCATATGGAACTTGGGGCCTGACCAATCAGGCGACCTTGAAAGTCTGGCCAGTGCACGTCACCATGGCGGATATAGCCTGGGGCGCCTTTGCCACCGGCGCGGCCGCCGCTGCCGCAACATGGATCACGGGGCGATTTGCCTGATGTTCATTGGCCACTGGGCCCCAGCTTTTCTTGCAGCAGCCGCGGCGCCGCGGGCACCCAGGCTCGGCACACTGTTTGTAGCAGCGCAGTTGGTCGACTGGGCCTTCATGGGTTTCCTCCTGGTCGGCGTTGAGCACATGCGCATGACGCCGGGCATAACGGCGATGAACGCACTGGACCTCTATCACATGCCATTCACGCACAGCCTGGTCGGGTCGGGAGTGTTCGCGCTGCTGTTCGGTCTGTTTCTTTGGTGGTGGCGTCGTGACGTCATCCTGGCATCCATCGGCGCGCTGGTTGTGGTGTCGCATTGGTTCATCGACTGGCTGGTGCATCGCCCAGACCTGACCATCGACGGTGCGGCACCTTTCGTCGGTCTCGGCCTGTGGAATGTGCCCGCGATCGCCATTCCGCTCGAGCTGCTCCTGACTGTCGGCGCATTTGCACTTTACGTGCGATCGACCAAGGGCCCGATTGCGCCGGCCTATATCCTTCTGTTGGTCCTGCTCGCCCTGCAGGCGTTCAACTGGCTGGCGCCCGAGCCGGAGCAATACTCCATCGCCTTCCCGCTTATGGCGTTCCTCGGCTTCGGAATCCCGACGCTAATCGCGGCATGGGTCGGATCGACACGATGGCATAAACGGGAGCACGGGCTAGCGGTTGCCACCGTCCGCCGCTAAGGGCGCTGGCTATGTCCGAGATCACTCCCGAGGTCGTCGAGTCGCACGGCCTGTCATCGCAAGAATACGAGACCATCCTTCACGCGCTGGGCCGCGAGCCCAACCTCGTGGAATTGGGGATTTTCTCGGTCATGTGGAGCGAGCATTGCTCCTACAAATCCTCGCGCATCCACCTCAAGAAGCTGCCGACCGAGGCGCCCTGGGTGATTTGCGGCCCGGGTGAGAACGCTGGCGTTATCGACATCGGTGATGGCCAGGCAGCCATTTTCAAGATGGAGAGCCACAACCACCCTAGCTATATCGAGCCGTACCAGGGCGCGGCGACTGGCGTTGGCGGCATCTTGCGCGATGTCTTCACTATGGGCGCACGGCCCGTGGCGAACGCCAATGCATTGCGCTTTGGCCGTCCTGAACATCCCAAGATGAAGCATCTTGTGCAGGGCGTGGTCGCGGGCATCGGCGGATATGGCAATTGCGTTGGCGTGCCGACCGTTTGCGGAGAAACCAACTTCCACCGCGCTTACGACGGGAACATCCTCGTCAACGCGATGACTGTGGGCGTCGCGGATGCGGACAAGATCTTTTATTCGGCCGCCACCGGCGTGGGCAACCCGATCGTCTATGTCGGCTCCAAGACCGGGCGCGACGGGATCCACGGCGCGACCATGGCCTCTACCGATTTCGCCGAGGACAGCGACGCCAAGCGTCCTACCGTCCAGGTGGGCGACCCCTTCACCGAAAAGCTGCTGATCGAGGCATGTCTCGAATTGATGGCAACCGATGCGATCGTGGCGATCCAGGACATGGGTGCAGCAGGCCTGACATCCTCCAGCGTGGAAATGGCCACCAACGGCAAGACCGGCATCCGGCTCGACATGAACATGGTGCCGTGCCGTGAAGATGGCATGACGCCCTATGAAATGATGCTGAGCGAGAGCCAGGAGCGGATGCTCATGGTGCTCAAGCCCGGCAAGGAAGCAATGGCCGAGAAAATCTTCCGCAAGTGGGAACTGGATTTCGCCGTTATCGGCGAAGTGACCGATACCCAGCGGATGGTGCTCGAATTCGATGGCAAAGAAGTGTGCGACATTCCGCTCGGCCCGCTTGCCGACGAGGCACCGCTGTACGAACGACCGACCCTTTCGAGCGAGGAGTACCAGGCCTGGGCCAAGGTCGCACCGCTCGGTGAAGTGCCGAAAAGCAACGATATCTGTGGCGACCTGCTCAAGCTGATAGCCACCCCCGACCTTGCGTCGCGGCGCTGGATTGCCGAGCAATATGACAGCCAGGTGGGCGCCGACACCCTTCAGACGGGCGGCGATGCTGGCGTCGTTCGGGTACACGGGACCAAGAAGGCGCTGGCAATCAGCACCGACTGCACCCCGCGCTATGTCTACGCCGACCCCTATGAAGGCGGCAAACAGGCCATTGCCGAGGCCTTTCGCAATTTGTGCGCTGTGGGTGCGCGACCACTGGCGGTGACCAACTGCCTCAATTTCGCCAATCCTCAGCGACCTGAAATCATGACCCAGTTCGTCGAGGCGCTCCGCGGCATGGGCGATGCCTGTCGCGCGCTCGACTTCCCCGTCGTGAGCGGCAATGTCTCGCTTTATAACGAGAGCAAGGCGACTGGCGGAGGCTCGGCCATCCTGCCGACACCAGCAATTGGAGGTGTCGGCCTGATCGACGATTACGATTACATGATGACGATGGGCTTCAAGGCGAAAGGCGAATTCATCGCTGCCATCGGCCCGCATTACCCGGACATGGGCCAGTCGCTGTGGCTGCGCGAATTGCATGGGCAGGAGGCGGGCGCCCCGCCGCGGGTCGATCTCGAAGACGAGAAGCTAAACGGAGCCATCATCCGCAAGCTCATCGCCGAGGGCAAGGTGACTGCGGTGCATGATATCAGCGACGGTGGCATTGCCGTGGCGCTTGCCGAAATGGCGCTGGCCGGCGGAATCGGCGCGACGGTGGACGCGATGACCAGCGAGTTCGCCTTCAATGAAAGCCAGGCACGCTATCTCGTGACCTATCGCAATGAAGCGGACCTCGACCGCGCCGAGGTGCCGTTCGAGAAGATCGGCACCGTGGGCGGTGACAGGCTCTCGATCGGCAGCAGCGCGGTATCGCTTGACGATCTGCGCGAAGCCCATGCCGGTTTCTTCCGCGAATGGATGGAAGCCTGATCAACGGCAGCGCGACGGCGATCTTGCAGCCCATGCTGCATTATGGCGGCCACATCGTTGTGCCCTTTGCAATCGCCTGGCTGTTATGGCGCGAGAACTGGCAGCGCGCCGGCCTCGTGATCCTGGCGGCCAATTTGATCGATCTCGACCATTTGCTGGCCAATCCCATCTTCGATCCCGGGCGGTGCAGCATCGGCTTCCACCCGCTGCACACGATCTATGCCGGTGGGTTCTACGTGCTATTGTTGGTCATCCCCAAGTGGTGGGCGCGTGCGCTGGCTGTCGGAGCGCTTTGGCACCTCGCCGTCGACTGGGGCGATTGTCTCATGCAGGAAGGACCATGGTGACCGCAGGATATTCCGATACGCCGCTGGCAAAGAAGCTCAATCTGCGTGACGGCCAGCGGTGCTGGTTCGAAGCCATGCCCGAAAGCATTCAGGACGAAATTGGCGAATATGCGCTCGAATTGACCTTTGTCGGAGATCCGGCGGAAGGTCTGGACGCAGCGCATATTTTCGTGACCGATGCGAAGGCTTTGGAGGAAAGGCTCGGCAGCCTTCGCCAGCAGATTGCCAGTGACGGGCAGGTCTGGGTCAGTTGGCCCAAGAAGGGGTCGGCCAGCGAAACAGAACTCGACCAGGACGAGGTCCAGCGTATCGGGCTTGCTGCCGGGTTCATTGATACCAAGAAATGCGCCGTGGACGATACCTGGTCGGCCCTCAAATTCGTGATTCCCAAAGCCGACCGCTAGGCGGCTTTCGGGGTCAGCAGGTCCTGGCCAAAGTGACCCTCTGCCTCGAGAATCTCCAAGCATTCGCGATAGACAACCGGCTGTCCGATGCCGAGCCGTTCGCGGGCCTTGTCAATATCTTCACGCATGACCTGCTCGACATCCATATGCGCCAGCTTCTGCGCCGCACGGCCGAGCTTGCGACCTTCCTTGACTGCAGCATAGAGCGGCGCACGGGTGCCGGTGGCCTTGCGGATCTCGCGCGCGCCGGCATAGGCAATGAACAGGATCCCCGGGTTGTGGTTCTGTTCGTAGCTGAAACCGAGCAGCGCCTGTTCGCCAAGAGCATCGCGGCCATAGCCGGTCAGTACGTGGAACAGGTCATGCGTGTCGCGGAGCCGCTCGAAATACCATTCGGTCAAATCCGTTAGGCGCTTCTCAGGCGGTAACCAGCGATGTGATTCCGCCACCAGGCCGGCAGCTGAAAGTCCCTCGCGCTTCATGAACCGGATATAGTTCTGCGCGACGCTGTTCGGCCCGCAATCTGCCCAGCGATCGTGATCGTCGAGAACGGTGGGAATATCGACCGCTTCCCCGAGCAAGCGCTGTCCTTCCGGCGACTGGATGAATTTCCACGCCTCGCGGTGGCTCTTGCGGCTCTTGGTCGCTTCGATGATGTGGAATACCTGCGCGGTGTCTTCCTTGTCGGCCACCAGCTTGCGGAAATGGCGCCACGCCTTGAGCGGCCGAAAGCGGATGGTCTGCCGGTCGGGATGCACAAGGGGTCGGTGAGCGAGCATGCCGAGAGGATGCTCTCTACTTACATCGATGTCAATATGACTGCTTAGCGTTGCTTTTCATCGACCCTCTACCAAGGCATAGCTACGCGAATGAACCAGCCTGACACGATTCCCTACGCCCTTCCTGACCTTTCTGACTCCGAGCGCATCGCCCGCGCGACCGCCATGCGCGAAAAGCTTTCTACCCGCCGGAGCTGTCGCTATTTTTCCGATACGCCGGTCCCGCGCGAAATTATCGAACAGGCCATTCTGGCTGCTGGCGGCGCGCCCAACGGAGCAAATCACCAGCCTTGGCATTTCGCGGTCGTATCCTCGCCCGAGAAAAAGCGCGCGATACGCCAAGCTGCCGAGGAGGAGGAGCGCCGCTTCTATGGGGCGGACGGAGACCGGCCCAAAGCGAGCGAGGACTGGCTCGCCGCACTGGCGCCGATCGGAACCGACGAGGACAAACCGTTTCTCGAAGAAGCGCCGTGGCTGATCGTGGTGTTCGCCCAACGCAAGGGTGGGTTCGAGGAAGATGGCACAACCCAGAACTACTACGTCAATGAAAGCGTCGGCATCGCCTGCGGAATGCTGCTCGCAACCCTGCACGGAGCAGGCATCGCCACGCTCACCCATACCCCGTCCCCGATGGGTTTCCTGCGCCAATTATGTGGCCGCCCGGACCACGAGAAACCATTGATGATCGTAGTGGCCGGGATTCCGGCAGATGATGCGCGCGTCCCTGTCCACGCGCTGCGCAAGAAGCCGCTTAGCCAGATCGCGAGCTGGCTCTAGGCCGCAGCGCCGCCCTTGCCGAGTAGGTCGTAGGGATCAACCCCCTGCGCCTGCCAGATAGCATGGGCGCGATGATATTCGGTTGGTTCACCAATATTCATCAAGGCGCGCGCTTCACTCAATTGCATAGCGAGCAATTGCCTGATCGGCATTTCGCAAAGCGTAGGCGCGCATGACCCCATCCGTTGCGCCTGCCGGACGGCGCGAAGCACTGGCGCCGAAGATTTGGTACCCATGCGCACGTTGAGCGCACCGAGATATGCGATGAAGAGGTGCGCAATGCCCCCGTTTTGGCCATAGGTGAACGCCAGCACGCACTGTTCGCCCAGTGCATCCCGGCCGTATCCGGTAAGGACGTGCAACAGGTCATGCGTATCGCGCCGACGACAGGCATACCAATCGACCAAATCGCCATAAGCTGGCCGGTCTGGCCATGCGCGCTCGCCCTCTTCGACCAGGCCAGCGGCGGTCAGTCCCTCGGCTTCCATGAAATCACAATATTCCTGCGCTACCGAGCCCACGGGAAATTCGCGCAAGGCTTCGTGGTCGTCGAGGATGTCGGGGAGAAACGGTTCGCTTTCGCGGATCCGTTCGCCCTGGCGGCTCAATGAAAAAGCGCGCGCCTTGGGAAGGAACTCTTTCGACGGCAGTGCTTCGAAGATCTTGAAGACATGCGACGTGTCTTCCTTGTCTTTCAGCAATTCACGAAAATGCCGGAAGGCGGCACGAATATCACGCCGGGGCTGCGGCCTGTCGGGATGACGGAAAAGCATGCCGTCGCACCCGATATCGACCTGCATTTCTGGCGGAAAGGCGCGGATGGTATCGTTCATGCAAACCTACTTCGATGGAGTTTCAAAGCATTGTAGTACTGACATCGATGTCAACATAGGATGAATGCGCCAAACAGCATCCGGGTTCCGCTCACTCCTATCTTGAAATACCCAGCAACGTCAGGATCGATGTCAGGTCACCACGGTCGATCCAGCAATTGGCCGCGGCTCGAGCCTTGGGCTTGGCACGATAGGCAATGCCATAGGTGGCCGCCTCGATCATCGGGATGTCGTTGGCGCCATCCCCGGCCGCTGCACTGGCAGTGCCTGCAGGAAGCCTCCCCAACTCCTCGTCGAGCACGGCTTTCTTTTTCGAGCTGTCGACTATTGGTCCGTCAAGCCCGCCGGTCAGCTTTCCCTCTGCGACGGCCAGGCGATTGCCCACGACAAGATCGAACCCGATTTGCTCAGCCACTGGATCGGCGAAATGGTGGAAACCACCAGTCACCAGCACAGTCCGGCATCCCACTGACTTCAGTGTCTCGACCAGTTCCTGTGCGCCGGGATTGGGGCTTATGCGCTCCGCCAAGCACTGACCGATGGCGGTCTCGGCCAATCCTTCGAGCAATCTGACCCGCTCGCGCAGCGCATTTTCGAAGTCGAGCTCGCCCTGCATGGCGCGCTCGGTGATCGCAGCAACCCTGTCCTTGAGCCCGGCGAAACCCGCCAGTTCGTCGATGCATTCCTGGCCAATCATGGTCGAATCCATGTCCGATACGAACAGTCCCGGCACGCGGATATCGTCCTGCGCAATCAAGCCGTCGCACCGCGGAAAGGCGCGCTCAATTGCAGCGCGTAGTACCCGGCGCTTGCTGCCCATGGTGCGCACTTCCACCAGCACGCCGTGTGCGACCGGTTCGGCCGACGCCTCGATGGGCATGCCTTCTGCGGACAGCGATCCCTTGAGTGTTTCGATATTGCTCAACAGTGCGTCGGCGTCTGCTATCAGGCGGGCAATGAGCAAGACAGATTCTCCGGTTGGCGGGCCGCTCGGGCTCATCGCAGGGCCGACCGCCAGCGGCAAGAGCGGATTGGCGCTCAGGCTGGCCGATGCCTTGGCGCAGCGCGACAAGAATGCCGTGATCGTCAATGCCGACAGTATGCAGGTCTATCGCGACATCCCGATCCTGTCGGCAGCTCCGGAGCCAGGCGACATGGCCCGGCATCCGCACAGGCTTTATCTCGCCTGGGATGGGAGCGAGACCTGCTCTGCCGCCGATTGGGCAATACGTGCAAAGGTCGAAATCGAAGCAGCCCATGCGGACGACGCGGTTCCAATCCTTGTCGGCGGTACGGGGCTCTACATGCGAACCTTGCTCGAAGGGATTGCCCCCATCCCTCCGATCGACCCGGATATTCGTGCCGAAGTGCGCGCACTGGACCAGACCGAAGCGCGCGCTGCGCTCGAAAGTGAAGATGCAGAAGCCGCCGCACGCTTGGCTCCTGCTGATCGCGCACGGACAGCGCGGGCGCTGGAAATTGTCCGCTCGACGGGTCGGACGCAGAGCCATTGGCAGGCGCGCAAGGAAGGCGGAATAGGTGAAGAGGTCTCGCTTAACGCCGCCATTCTGCTGCCTGATCGCGAGTGGCTCTATGGCCGGTGTGAACAACGCTTCGAACTGATGCTTGAAGCAGGGGCGGTGGCCGAGGTCGAAGCCCTGCTTGCGCGGAATCTTGATACTTCGCTGCCGGTCATGCGCGCCATCGGCGTAGCCGAAATCGCGTCCTGGATCGATGGTTCGATTACCCGCCAAGACATGACCGCTGCAGGTAAGCAGGCCACCCGCAACTATGCCAAGAGGCAGTATACCTGGTTCCGCAATCAGCCGCCCGCCAACTGGGTTCGGTTTGAAAGCCAAAATTTCTCGATTGATAGTCTTCTTGAAGGAATATTACGCGAATAGCGTTTGACAGGACATAAACGGACTCCTACGAAGGGGGTGGACAATCCCCTCGGGCTCGACGTTTCTTTGTAAACGTCGGGCCCAATTTTTGACGGAGAACAACATGACGACCTCAGGCGAACGCAGCGGTGCGGCGATCCTCGTCGACTGTCTCGTGCGTGAGGGCGTGGAATTCGTATTCGGCTATCCTGGTGGGGCGGTCTTGCCGATTTATGACACGCTGTTCGACGATAACCGCATCCGCCACATCCTCGTCCGTCATGAAGCCGGCGCGGCCCATGCGGCCGAAGGCTATGCCCGCAGCACTGGCAAACCCGGCGTGGTACTGGTGACCAGTGGGCCCGGCGCGACCAATGCGGTTACCGGTATTGCCGATGCCTATATGGATTCAATCCCGCTGGTGGTCATCACCGGGCAAGTGCCCACAGCGCTGATCGGCACCGATGCCTTTCAGGAAGCTGATACTGTCGGCATCACCCGTCACTGCACCAAGCACAATTACCTCGTGAAGGATCCAAACAAGCTCGCCGCAACCATCACCGAGGCGTTTCGCATTGCCACCAGTGGCCGACCGGGACCGGTGCTGGTTGATATCCCCAAGGATGTGCAGATCGCGATGGCTGACGCCGATGCGGCTGCGAAGGCTGTGCCGTTGGCATCGACCCGCTACCAACCTCGGACTGTCGGCGATGCCGAGGAGATCGCCCAAGCGGTTGAAATGTTGGCATTGGCGAAAAGGCCGGTTTTCTATACCGGCGGCGGGGTCATCAATTCCGGTCCGCAGGCAAGTGAGGCGTTGCGCCAGTTGCAATCGCTGACCGGCGCTCCGCTGACTTCCACACTGATGGGTTTGGGCGCCTTTCCGGCCGATCATCCCGACTGGCTGGGAATGCTCGGCATGCATGGCACCTTCGAAGCCAACATGACGATGAACAAGGCCGATTTGATCGTTGCCGTCGGCTCGCGTTTCGATGATCGCGTGACCGGTCGACTCGATGCCTTTGCGCCTGATGCCAAGAAGATCCACATCGATATCGACCGCGCGCAGATCAACAAGGTGGTGCCGGTCGACCTCGGCATAGTCGGGGATTGCGGCACGGTACTGGAACAGATGATCGCCGCGTGGGGTGATCGAAAGGCCCAGGACATGGGCGAATGGAAGGCGCGCATCACCGGTTGGCGCGCACGCGAAAGCCTCGCCTATCCCGAAAAGACCAACGATCTGATGCCGCAAAAAGCCGTTGAACGGTTGTATGAACTGACCAAGGACCGCGACCCGATCATCACCACCGAGGTCGGCCAACACCAGATGTGGGCGGCGCAGTATTTCCATTTCTTCGCGCCCAACAAATGGCTGACCAGCGGAGGCCTCGGCACGATGGGTTATGGCCTTCCCGCCGCAATCGGCGCGCAACTCGGCAATCCCGGTGCGCTGGTGATCGACATTGCCGGTGAAGCTTCGATCCAGATGAATATCCAGGAGCTCGGCACCGCCAGCCAGTACCGCCTGCCAGTCAAGATATTCATCCTCAACAACGAGTATATGGGCATGGTGCGCCAGTGGCAGGAGCTGACATACGCCAGTCGCTACTCAAACAGCTATTCCGACAGTCTTCCCGATTTCGTGAAGCTGGCAGAAAGCTACGGTTGGACCGGCATCAGGATCGACGACGAAGCGGGGCTCGATGCCGGGATTAAAGCGATGCTGGCCGCAGACGGGCCGGTCGTGGTCGATTGCCGCGTCTCCAAGGATGCCAATTGCTTCCCGATGATCCCCAGCGGCGCGGCGCATACCGAAATGCTGCTTTATGGCGATACCGTGGAAGGCACGATGGACGACGAAGCCAAGGCACTGGTGTAGGAACCCCGCCATGAAAATCACCCAAGCCGATGCCGAGCGCCACGTATTGGCCATAACGGTTGATAACGAGCCGGGTATCCTGGCCAAGATCACCGGCCTGTTCACCGCGCGCGGCTATAATATCGACAGCCTCACAGTCGCCGATATCACCGAAGACCATGCCGTTAGCCGGATCACCGTCGTTACCAACGGTCCCCCAGCGATCATCGACCAGATCCATGCCCAACTCGAACGACTTGTGCCGGTTCACCGCGTCGTCGATCTGACCGAGGCTGGTCCCCATGTCGAACGCGAACTGGCGCTGGTGAAGGTTTCGGGCACTGGCGAGAAACGGGTCGAGGCCCTGAGGCTGGCCGATATTTTTCGCGCCCGCCCGGTCGATACCACGACCGAGAGCTTTATTTTCGAGATTACTGGCCCACCCGACAAGGTCGAGAGCTTCGTTGCACTGATGCGCGAACTCGGACTGGTCGAAGTTGGCCGGACAGGCATTGTCGGCATGATGCGTGGTGCCGAAGCGGTTTAAATACAAAGGGTTAATGATGAAAGTTTACTACGACGCCGATGCTGATCTGGGCCTGATCAAGGACAAGAAGATTGCCGTGCTCGGCTATGGCAGCCAGGGCCACGCCCATGCTCAGAACCTGCGCGACAGCGGCATGCAAAATGTCGCCATTGCCCTTCGTGAAGGCTCGACCACGGCAAAGAAGGCTCAGGACGCGGGCTTCAAGGTGATGACCAATCGGGATGCGGCCGAGTGGGCCGATATCCTGATGGTATTGGCGCCCGATGAGCATCAGGCCGCCATCTGGGAAGACGATCTGGCAGGCCGTCTAAAGCCGGGCAGCGCACTCGCCTTTGCCCACGGGCTCAACATTCATTTCGGCCTGATCGAGCCGCCGGCCGATATCGACGTCATCATGATTGCGCCCAAGGGCCCTGGCCATACCGTGCGCGGCGAATACCAGAAGGGCGGCGGCGTGCCGTGCCTGATCGCGGTCCACCAAGACAATAGCGGCGCTGCGCACGATATCGCGCTCGCCTATGCCAGCGGCGTCGGCGGCGGCCGCAGCGGGATCATTGAGACCGATTTCAAGGAAGAGTGCGAGACCGACCTGTTCGGCGAACAGGCTGTCCTGTGCGGCGGGATCACCCACCTGATCCAGGCTGGCTTCGAGACTTTGACCGAAGCCGGTTACGCGCCCGAAATGGCCTATTTCGAATGCCTTCACGAAACCAAGCTGATCGTCGACCTGCTGTATGAAGGCGGCATCGCCAACATGCGTTACTCGATAAGCAACACGGCAGAATATGGGGATATCAAGACCGGGCCGCGCATCATCACTGATGAGACCAAGGCCGAAATGAAGCGCGTGCTCGCAGACATTCAGTCAGGCCGCTTCGTCAAGGACTTCGTGCTCGACAACCGCGCTGGCCAGCCTGAATTGAAAGCGAGCCGCAAAGCAGCCGAGGCCCACCCGATCGAGCAGACCGGCGCGCGCCTTCGCGGCATGATGCCGTGGATCGGCAAGAACAAGCTGGTGGACAAGGAACGCAACTGACCAGCGATTGGTGCTTGCGGCTCGACAAGTGTGTCGAGCCGCGCCAAACCGACCCGCAACGGGAAATCCACGCTTTAACATAATTGCCCTCGCCGCCTGCGCTGCAATCTGGGTGGCGCTGGTGCTCAACGCTGCGATCCGCGCGCGAGAAAACCCCAACAGTGGGCGCGAACCCATTGCCGCCCCGCAAGAGATCGCCCGGTTTGCCAAGCAGGCGTTGAACGATATGCAGGGTCGATCCTTTGCCTCGGGCAAGGAGCTGTGCGGCTTGCTGCTGGAAGACGAGACCGGCAGTCTCAGCGTATCGACGATATCCGAAGGCCGCGAGGCGGACTGTGATCTACCGTGGGTCCTGCCGCGCGGTAAATTTGCCGTGGCAACTTTCCACACCCACGGCACATTCAGCGAAGAATATGACAGCGAAGTGCCTTCAGTGCAGGATTTGCAGGCCGATATCGACGAGCAGATCGATGGTTTCGTCGCTACTCCGGGTGGACGGATCTGGTACACCGATTGGGAGACCAAGGTCGCCAGCCAGGCGTGTGGGGAGAAGTGCATAGCGCAGGATCCCGCCTACCGGCCCGACCGGCAAAACCCGCCTGCGCCCCGCTATACGCTGCGGGAACTGGAAGAGCGGCAAGGAAACTGGGAGTGAGACTTTCCGACTGCCACAATATCGAAGATTTCCGGCGGCTCGCAAAACGGCGCCTGCCCTGGCCGGTGTTCGACTATATTGACGGGGCAGCCGATGACGAGCTGACCAAGGCGCGTAATACCGATGCTTTTGCCCAGGCCGACCTCGTCCCGGACGTCCTCGCCGGGGTGGCAAAAATAGACACCGGCTGCACGATCATGGGGCGCCGCAGCGCGCTGCCGCTCATGCTCAGTCCAACTGCAGTCCAGCGCGCCTTTCACTGGCAGGGCGAGACCGCCGTGGCGAAGGCGGCGGAAAAGTTCGGCCTGTGGTTCGGCATTTCCAGCCTCGCGACACGCAGTATCGAGGAGATCGCCGCGCTGACCGATGGCCCCAAGCTGTTCCAGCTCTACGTTCACAAGGACACCGGCCTCAACGCATCGATGATCGAGCGCTGCCAGGATTCCGGTTACGATGCTTTGGCCCTGACCGTGGACACCATTGTTTCCGGCAAGCGCGAGCGGTGTCTACGCAGCGGTTTCACCACTCCCCCCCGTTTCACTCCCAGCGCCTTGTGGAGTTATGCCACGAGACCGCGCTGGACGCTCGACTACCTGCTCCGCGAGCGTTTTCGCCTCCCCAATCTCGATGGCCATGTCGGCGAAGGGTCGAGCCGCGCGGTCAGCATCGCGGATTATTTCAATACCATGCTCGACACAGCGATGGACTGGGACACGGCCGCGCAGATCCGGCAGGATTGGGGCGGAACCTTCTGCCTCAAGGGTGTGATGAGCGCTGCCGATGCCCGCCGTGCTGTGGAGATCGGGGCCGACGCCATCATGATCTCAAATCATGGCGGCAGGCAGCTCGACGGCAGCCGCGCGCCCTTCGATCAGTTGCGCGAGATTGTCGACGCGGTTGGCGGCGAAATCGAGATCATCTGCGATGGCGGGGTCCGGCGCGGCACGCATGTATTGAAGGCATTGAGCGCAGGCGCGACTGCGGCCAGCGGCGGGCGGTTGTATCTATATGCCTTGGCAGCAGCAGGTCAGCTTGGCGTGGAGAGGGCGCTTGGCATCTTGCAGGACGAGATCGAGCGCGGGATGCGGCTAATGGGCGTGACCTCTGTCGACCAGTTGACCTCGGATCGCCTGCGCTGGCGTTAACGCATCAGCGTGAAGCAGGACTGCAATTCCCGGGCGAACAAGTCCGGCTGCTCCCATGCGGCGAAGTGACCACCCCTGGGCAGCTCGTTCCAATAGACGATATCGGTATATCTGCGTCCGGCCCAATTACGTGACGCGGGAAGGATTTCCTTGGGAAAGGCGCTAACCCCGGTCGGCAGCGCAACCTTTCCTTCGCTCATTCGGGCAAAGCTTTCCCAGTAGAGCCGCGCCGCCGATGCGCCTGTCGCGGGCAGCCAATAGAGCATTATGTTGTCAAGGATGGCATCACGGTCGAGCGCGTCGAAAGGCGAGCCGTCATTGTCGGTCCAGGCCCACATCTTTTCGAGTATCCAGGCAGCCAGCCCAACCGGTGAATCAATCAGTCCATAACCGATTGTTTGAGGCCGCGTGCTCTGCTGCTTGGAATAGCCTGAATCCCAGTCCTGATAATACCGAAGTGCTTTCAAGGCGCGTACTTCCGTGGGAGAAGGATTGGCCAGGTCATCCGGCCCCGGTCGCCCGATCGGCATGTTGAGATGAATCCCCCGACACCCTGACGGTGCCTGCGCGCCAATCGCGGTGGTGACTGCCGCCCCCCAGTCGCCGCCTTGCGCAAGCCAGCTCTCGTAACCAAGCCGCTCCATCAGGATAGCCCAGACCTGCGCAATCTTCTCTACTCCCCAACCCGTCGTGTCCGGCTTGCCCGAGAATCCGAAACCCGGAAGCGAGGGGATCACCAGGTGAAACGCGGGGCCGTCTGCAGGCTCGGTCAGCAAGGGAATGACTTCGAAGAACTCGCGTACCGAGCCGGGCCAACCATGCGTCATAACCATGGGCATGGCATCGGATTGCGAAGACCGCACGTGCAGGAAATGGATGTCGAGCCCGTCGATCCGGGTCACATGCTGACCAAACCCGTTGAGCTTCGTTTCGCACACACGCCAATCGTATTCGTTGCGCCAATAAGAAACCAAGTCCCCAAGTACCGTCAGTTTTGTGCCCTGTGACCAGTCCCTCACCGGCTCCTTCTCCGGCCACCGCGCATCGTCTATCTTGCGATGCAGGCGATCCAGCTCCTCTTCCGGAACGTCGAGCGAGAAAGGCCGGATGGCGCTCACGCTTGCGAATCTCTGGCAGCCTTTTCGACCCGGTTACGATCGGCCAGCAAAATGGTGCTGGTGGCCTTGGCCAGCACAGTGCCGTCGGGCGACTTGAGGTGTCCCTCGTAGAAGCTTGTTCGCTTGCCGTGCCGTTCTACCCATCCCTCGGCAATCACCAGCCCAGGCCGCGCCGGCGCGAAGAAGCTGACCTTGAGTTCAAGCGACATCGGCGTGATCGTATCGCCGTTCTTGGCGATAGCAGCATGAGCCATGGCTGCATCGATCCAGCCCGAGATGAAGCCGCCTTGCACCACCCCGCCCGAGTGACACATGGCCGGTTTTGCCTCATATTCCAAAGTCGCCAACCCACGCGGATCGAGGCTGACAATCCGGACAAGCCCCATCGTCTCATAAAGCGGATGTTGTTTCTCGGGAGTTTCCGACATGGCCAACCTTTTCGCACTGAAAGATAATTGCCAGCGATGCCTGCGCAGCTTTGCCTTTACAACCCCTCGCGGCCCTCGCATAAGTCGGACATGGCTATGAAGCGCGCACTGCTCCTACGACTTACACGCCCTTGGGCGTGACTATCGGCGTGCCGGACTGAGCGCGCTGCAGCGTTCAAGGGGTTTTCCACCGTCCAGCCAGCAGTTTCCAGGCCGAAAACATGACCAGCCAACGCTCCATGCTCCGCGATCCGTCGCAGAAATACCGCCCCTTCCCGCAGATCGACCTGCCCGATCGGCAATGGCCGAGCCGGACGATTACACAGCCTCCTCGCTGGCTGAGCACCGACCTGCGCGATGGGAACCAGTCAATCATCGATCCGATGGATGCGCTGAAGAAGAATCGCTTCTTCGACCTGCTGGTTGAGATCGGCGCCAAGGAAATCGAAGTTGGCTTCCCCAGCGCCGGCGCGACCGAGTTCGACTTTATCCAGGGCCTCGTTCGCTCGGGCCGCATTCCCGACGATGTGACGGTCCAGGTCCTTACTCAAAGCCGCGAAGAGTTGATCCGGACGAGCTTCGAAAGCCTCGATGGCGCGCGCACAGCGATCGTTCACCTCTACAATGCGGTCAGCCCCGCGTGGCGCGAAATCGTATTCCGGATGACCCCGGCCGAAGTGGTCGATGTCGCCGTAAAGGGCGCGCAGGTCATGGCCGACGAGGCAGCAAAGCGGCCCGGCACCAATTGGCATTTCCAGTACTCGCCAGAAACATTTTCGACCGCCGAAATCGATTTCAGCATCGAGGTCTGTGCGGCCGTGATGGAGGTGCTTGCGCCGACCCCGGACAAGCCGATCATCCTCAACCTGCCGGCCACGGTCGAGGCGGCCACACCGAACATCTATGCCGACCAGATAGAATACTTTTGCCGCCACTTGCCGAACCGCGAGAGCGCTGTGATCAGCCTGCACACGCACAATGATCGTGGCACGGGTGTTGCGGCGGCGGAACTGGGGTTGATGGCGGGCGCCGACCGGGTCGAGGGCTGCCTGTTCGGCAATGGCGAGCGGACCGGCAATTGCTGCCTCGTGACCATGGCGCTCAATCTCTACACCCAGGGCATCGATCCAGGACTTGATTTTTCCGATATCGACCGGGTGATCGAGACCGTCGAATATTGCAACCAATTGCCGGTGCACCAGCGCCATCCCTACGGGGGTGAACTGGTTTATACCGCCTTCTCCGGCAGCCACCAGGACGCGATCAAGAAGGGCTTCTCGGCCCGCGAGACACAGAATGACCTGGGGTGGCGCGTGCCCTACCTGCCGATCGATCCGGCCGATCTGGGGCGCAGCTATGAAGCCGTGATAAGGGTCAATTCGCAAAGCGGGAAAGGCGGTTTTGCATGGGTGCTGGAGCAAGACCAGGGCCTCAAGCTCCCCAAGAAAATGCAGGCCGATTTCAGCCCTTACGTGCAGGCCATGGCTGACCGCCTGGGTCGCGAGCTCAACGCAGCCGACATCTGGCAGACATTCCGCACTGCCTATCACGTCCAAACCGACTCCCAACGGTTCCAACTCGTCGATTACGAGGAAAGCCGCGCGACTGACGGGACGCGGTTGTTCGCTGGGACCATCGCGGTCGATGGCGAGGAGCAAAGTGTCAGCGGGCGCGGCAACGGCCTGATCTCGAGTGTGATGGCAACATTGCGCGATGCCTTCGGGGTCAAGCTGGAAGTGGTCGACTATACCGAGCACGCGCTCGGGACCGGGACCGATGCACGCGCCGCCGCCTATCTCGAATGTTGCACGCCAGGGGGTCAGACGGTGTGGGGTTGCGGGATCGATGAAGACATCGCCACCGCCAGCGTCCGCGCCGTGCTGAGCGCAGCAAATGGCGCGATGGAAAAGACGGAGCGCGCGACCGCCGATTGAGGAACACCGCCAGCGCCTTCTCGTTTATCGGACAAGGAGGCATTCATGCTGTTGAAAAAGATCAAGACCCCGGGCCTGTCTCACTTGTCCTACCTGTTTGGTTCGGGAGGCAAGGCGGCCGTTATTGACCCGCGCCGTGATTGCGAAACTTATCTCGAGCAAGCCCGGGCGGAAGGCCTGGAAATCACCCATATCTTCGAGACGCACCGCAACGAGGACCTCGTTTCGGGCGCGCCAATCCTGGCCGAAATGACGGGTGCCAAGGTGCTGCATGGGCCGAACCCCGAAGGCGAAGTCGTCTATGCCCAGACCACCCGCGAAGGCGATTGCTTCGCCATCGGCCAGCTTGAAGTGCGCGTAATAGAAACGCCGGGTCACACGCATGATCACCTCGCCTTCGCCTTGTTTGATAGTGAATATCCGGAAAAGGCAGTGGGCGTATTCACCGGCGACGCGCTTTTCGTCGGCGATGTCGGGCGAACCGATTTCTACCCCGACCGCATGCGCGAGATGGCCGGTACGCTTTATGATTCCCTGCGCAAGATCCTCGATCTTGGAGACCAGGCGCTGATCTGGCCAGCGCATGGGGCCGGTTCAGTTTGCGGATCGGGCATGGCTGAAAGAGAGTTTTCAACTGTCGGTCATGAACGCCAGAACAATCCTCGCCTGCAGATCGAAAGCCGCGAAGAGTTCATCGACGCCAAGGTCTCCGAAAATCACTACCAACCACCCTATTTCCGCCTGATGGAGCGCCTGAACCTCGAAGGCGGGGAAGCAGCACCGCGGGTCATGCGCCCGCCCCGTCTCACGCTTGAAGAGATGCGCAAATGCGGGGCCGACCACCTGGTCGATATTCGCGAGCCCCTGGCGTTTGCGTCTGGCCACCTGCCTGGCGCGATGAACCTGCCGGTAGGAATGGTTCCTGCCTTTGCCGGGTGGTTCATCGGCGAGGGAGAGAGCATCGCCCTGGTCGCGTCAGAGGAAGATCAACTCGCAAAGGCCATGGAACACTTGGTGCGAATTGCTCTCGACAATATCGTGGGCGGGTATGTCGGCGTTGTGCCGGCTGCGGCGCAAGGTGTTGAGACGCGGGCGATTCCGATGGTCGATACCCCCTTGATCGAAAAGCGTTTGCAGGAAGGCGGTTCGGACTGGACGTTGCTCGACGTGCGCGACGCCGACGAACGCGCCAGCGCCGCGATTGACGGTTCGCGGCATGTCTACGTTGGCTGCCTCAACGAGGAGTGGAAGTCATTAGACAAGGACAGGCACTATACCCTCATGTGCGCGAGCGGGATGCGGGCGACTGTCGCCGCCGGTTGGCTAGCGAGCAAGGGATTTTCGAAACTGGACATTTATCTTGGCTCGATGGGGGCATGGAAGGCCGCACACAGCTAGCCCAACCTCCACCTGCCGACGCCTCCGCCATGTTCTTCCTTGTCAATCACTGCGGGTGTGTGCTCCACCTGATGACCGACCGGGAGAGGACATCACATGACCGAAGCCATTATCGAGCCCAAACTGCCAATCATCGATCCGCACCATCATTTGTGGGATTTGCGACCGATGATCCCGGCATTTCCGGAGCCGCGCCACGACTTCATTGAAGCAATTGCGGGGGCGGCGCATTACACCTTCGATGCGCTCCAGGCGGATACCAAGGGCGGCCTCGAAGGTGGCCACAACATTGTCGGCACGTGCTTCATGGAGTGCGGAGCATTCTACAATCCCGCATATGGCGATGCAAAGAAAACGGTCGGTGAAGTCGAGTTCGTTAATGGCGTGGCGGCACAGGGCGCCAGCGGACTCTACGGCGATTACCGCCCATGCCACGCCATCATCGGCCATGCTGATCTTTCGCTCGGCGATTCGGTTGGTGAGGTTCTCGAGGCGTTGCAGGCGGCAAGCCCGCGCTTCAAGGGAATCCGCCATCAGGGCGCCTGGGATGCAGATCCGGAAGTTCTCGGTGCGCCATTCCATGCGCCCGAAGGCCTCTACCGCGCTACTAGCTTCCGCGAAGGGTTCAGGCATCTGACCAAGGATGGCCTGACCTTCGATGCCTGGGTCCTGGAACCACAGATTGAAGATGTTACCGACTTGGCGAAGGCATTTCCCGAGCAGCCGATCGTCCTCGATCATTGTGGTACACCGCTGAACACCGCCAGCTATCGTGGCAAGCTGCACGAAAATTTCGATCGTTGGCGCAAATCGATTCACACCCTGGTCGAATGC
The DNA here is from genome assembly GCF_054482615.1 of Qipengyuania sp. CAU 1752. NCBI lineage: Bacteria > Pseudomonadati > Pseudomonadota > Alphaproteobacteria > Sphingomonadales > Erythrobacteraceae > Qipengyuania > Qipengyuania sp. CAU 1752. The sequence goes on from NZ_JBTLRE010000001.1 coordinate 1,701,871, forward strand.
GAGAACGTCTCGGTCAAGCTGGGCGGCCTGGCGATGGCATTCTGCGGAATGCCCGAGGATGGCCCGGCCAAAGGCCATGGTTCAGAACACTTGGCCGCACTCTGGCGCCCTTACATCGAGACTTGTATCGAAGCATTCGGACCGGACCGGGCGATGTTCGAGAGCAATTATCCTGTGGATCGGTGGGGCGCGAGCTACGATACCCTTTGGAACGCGTTCAAACGAGTTGCGCAAAGTCATTCTGATGACGAGAAACGCGCTCTGTTCGCCGGGACTGCGGCCAAGTTTTATGGCATCGAAGACTTGCTTGCATAGAAAGTCAGGCCTCTCGACAAGCATTGCGCGAACGCATAAGCGCTGAAATCCATTGCAAAACAAAACTGGAGTCTCCCGGATGCCGCTACCCGCCCCGTTCGACAAACTGCGCCTGCCCGTCATCGGATCACCGCTCTTCATCGTTTCCGGGCCCGAGCTCGTCATCGCGCAGTGCAAGGCCGGGATCGTGGGCGCGTTCCCTTCGCTCAATGCGCGCCCGCAATCGCTGCTCGACGAATGGCTGCACCAGATCACCGAAGAACTGGCCAAGCACAATCGTGAAAACCCCGAGCGCCCCGCAGCGCCATTCGCGGTCAACCAGATCGTTCACAAGTCGAACGACCGGGTCGAGGCCGACATGGCAACATGCGAAAAATGGCAAGTTCCGATGATCATCACCTCGCTGGGCGCGCGCGAGGAGATCTTCAAGGCGGTAGACAACTGGGGCGGCATCACCATGCATGACGTGATCAATGATCGCTTCGCCCGCAAGGCTATCGAGAAGGGCGCGACCGGCCTGATCCCCGTCGCTGCCGGGGCCGGCGGCCATGCCGGCGCGACATCCCCCTTTGCGCTGATGCAAGAGATCCGTGAATGGTTCGATGGACTGGTAGCGCTGTCGGGTTCGATTGCGCACGGCCAATCGATTTTGGCGGCGCAGGCGCTGAGCGCTGATTTCGCATATATCGGCAGCGCTTTTATCGCTACCGAGGAAGCCAATGCCGACCAGGGTTACAAGCAGGGCATTGTCGAAGGCAGTGCGGACGGCATTGTCTACACAAATCTGTTTACCGGCGTGCATGGCAACTATTTGCGCTCTTCGATCGAGAATGCCGGGCTGGATCCCGACGCATTGCCGGTTAGTGACCCCAGCAAGATGAACTTCGGTAGCGGGGGCAACACCAAGGCCAAGGCCTGGAAGGATATCTGGGGCTCGGGCCAGGGCGTAGGTGCGGTCAAGTCTGTCCAGAGCGTTGAAGACCGCGTTGCACAGTTGGAAAGCGAATATCGCCAGGCAAGGAAAGCGCTGGAGCAGGCGAGCGAACCCTATTGCTAGGGCGCGGCGTCAGTCCCTTTGAACATCGATCAGGTGGCTGTCACCAGAGGGTTCAAGCCTGAGGACGAGACCATCGGGCCCGGTAAATCGTTCGGATGTATCCAGCCCGCCCATGTAGATCACCTGGTTGGCGAGCCGCAAGGCAAGCAGTGCTGCCTCCGGCGTGTCTTGCGCGACACCTGACCGAATTTGCAGTTCCTGTCCGCTGAAATAGGAAAGGCCTTCGGTTACCACGTGCCCCTCCGGGGTTTCATGGGTTGCCACCAACCATGGGAGTGGAAGGGTGCCGCCGCCGTCGGCACGCTCGATCATGCTCTCAAGTGATTGCCGATCAACCGCCATTCTCGAAGCAAGCCAACAGGCCCCAGCGCAATCCTCAAACGACCCAGCCAGGTCGACGGTGAGTTTCAGCAGCCCGCGAAGGATAGGAAGAACCGCTTGGCCAGCCCGAATGTGGGGTCCCAGCCCAAGCCCGATATGCGAACTCTTGCCTACTGCACTTTCGGGTTGAGTCCCCAGCCACCGGTTGATGTCCGGCATGGCATTGACGGGTCCTGGCGCAAGGCCGGAACAATCATAGGTCAGTCCGTCGCGCTGCACCTCCACCCACAAGGTCTCTTCCGAAGCACTTACGCCCGGCGTATCGCGTACGATATTCAGCCCCTCGATCGCCGCCGCCGCAGCCGCAATTCCTGCGCTGTCCGGTCGTTGGCCTGAGGGAAAGAATAGCAACAAATCCGGTTGCGATCCGGTGCTGCCTACACGGTCCTCACTCTTCTGAATCGCCCTGTCCTCTGGAGATTGCTGCCCCGGTTCTTGCAGACAAACCCCAGTCTAGTCGAGTCGGACACTGACAAGTGCCCGCAAACGGTACAGATTATCAAAAAACGCCGAGAGCAAGTCCGGTCGCCAAGGCCTCTCCCAAATCTCTGCACTTGGCTAGATCGGACGGCTCCAGCACCTTGGGCGCGAGGATCTCTTCGGGCTCCTGCGCATAGGTGCAGATAATAATCGGAGCCGCCACCCGCTTCAGCCGCCATCCCTTTGCAATCCGGTCAATCTGGCGCTGAGCGCCCTCCCCGTCCGACCCGGCAGCAATGGCGGTGGCATAAGGGCGCCCCTCGATCTGACCCAGCACAGGATAATAGCAGCGGTCGAACATTTCCTTCATCAGCCCACTCATGGTGGCGAGGTTTTCCGGACAGGTGAACAGGTAGCCCCCGGCGGCAAGGACATTTTCCGGTTCAACTTTATCGGCACGAAGCAGGCACGCAGCGTCGCCAGCGCCTTCCGCCGCGGCCCGGGCCATCGCCTCGCTCGCGCCGGTACGGCTGTGCCATGCAATCAGTAACGTCCCTGTCTTGCTCATAACGAGTAGCGTTTGCGCGTGAGCGTTGAAAGTCAATGCGAAGCCATTGGCCCGGAGGGAACGAAGCCCTAGTGTCAATGTCATGGCCTCTCGTTCGCTCTCACATGTCTGTGGCGTATCGCAATCGCTGTCAGGCCGCGCCTGGCGCTGGCGCGGTGGCAATATGGAATTGCAGTCGGGGGCAATCGGACTGGAAGACAATATCGTCACCCAGCTGTTGCTTTCGCGCGGGGTCGAGCGCGAGGACCTGGAGCGCCATCGCAAGCCGACCTTGGCGGGTTTCCTGCCTGATCCCTCCTGCTTCCAGGATATGGACAATGCCGCCGAACGGATCGCCCAGGCAATCCTCGCGGGCGAGACCATGACTGTCTATGGCGACTACGATGTTGACGGGGCGACCAGTGCAGCCCTGCTTATCCGCCTATTCCGTATGCTCGGCCATGACGCGCGTTATTACATTCCCGATCGCCTGCTCGAAGGCTACGGGCCGAGCGGGGAAGCATTGGTGAAGCTGGGCGAGCAAGGTTCGAGCCTGGTCATTACCGTCGATTGCGGAGCGATGGCGCAGGAAGCCCTGTCTATGGCCCGCGATGCCGGTGTCGACGTGATCGTCGTAGACCATCACAAATGTCCGCCCGACCTCCCGCCGGCAATTGCGCTCGTCAATCCGAATCGCCTCGACGAAAGCGATGAAGCTGCAGCCCACGGACACCTGGCAGCGGTGGGCGTGGCGTTCCTGCTGGCAATTGCGGTTGTGCGCACCTTGCGTGGGCGCGGCTATTTCACAGAACGGTCCGAACCCGATCTGCGCGGCTTACTCGACCTGGTTGCGCTCGGTACGGTGGCCGACGTCGCTGCACTGCATGGACTCAACCGCGCGTTCGTTGCCCAGGGCCTCAAGGTGATGGCCAAGCGTAACAACGTTGGCATGAGCGCGCTGATCGATGCGAGCAGGTTGAAACGCGCACCTGTGTGCAGCGATCTCGGCTTTGCACTGGGTCCGCGAATTAACGCCGGGGGCCGGGTTGGCGAATCAACCCTCGGCGTACGGCTTCTCACTACTGAAGACGGCGAGGAAGCCCAGGCTATCGCTGCGCAACTTTCCGCGCTGAACGAAGAACGCCGGGCAATCGAGGCCGAAGTTCAGGAAGCTGCTGAAGAGCAGTTAGCCGGCCAGCACAACCGAGCGGTTCACTTGGTGGCCGGGCGCGGCTGGCACCCTGGGGTGATCGGCATCGTCGCCGGTCGTATCAAGGAGAAGACCGGCAAACCTTCGATCGTGATCGCCGTTGATGATGAATCGGGTGAAGGCAAGGGTTCGGGCCGTTCGATAGCGGGCGTCGACTTGGGGGCCGCGATCATTGCAGCGCGCGAGAATGGCTTGCTAGTAGCTGGCGGTGGCCACGCGATGGCGGCTGGCCTGACCATTGATCGCAACCGGCTCGAAGAATTTAGCGAGTGGCTCGAGGAACGGCTCGCCGGACCTGTCAGCCGGGCAGTTGCCGAACAGGCGATGACGCTCGATCTGGCCGTGGGACCTTCAGGTCTCACTCCCGACCTGGTCAATTCGCTCGACCTTGCCGGACCATATGGCGTCGGTTGGCCAGGACCGCGCGTGGCTGTCGGCCCGGTACACGTCATCAAGGCAGATATCGTCGGCAGCGATCACCTGCGGGTGATCGCGGGTTCGCCCGACGGCGGCTCGCTCAAGGCTATCGCATTCCGCGCCGCGAATACCGAGTGGGGCCAGGCAATTCTGCACAGCGCCCGCGGACGACGCATGTGGCTCGCCGGTCGTGCGAAGATCGATGACTGGGGCAACCGCCCTGCCGCCGAACTGCACCTCGAAGACGCGGCCTGGGCCGACTGAATAAAAAGAGCGGTGCCGCGCCCTTTCTGGGCTTGACCGTTCCAACTCACGTCCCTAGATGCGCGGCTCGCCTCCGGGACGGGACCAAATGGCCCCTTCGTCTAGCGGTTAGGACGCGGCCCTTTCACGGCTGAAACACGGGTTCGATTCCCGTAGGGGTCACCACCCCGGAGGCGCATTTCCACATTATAATGGTCCGGCTGGCCTGCGATTGTGCAGGCATGCCCGACTTTCTTTATCGCCCGGCTGGCGGCTCCGGCGCATCGCCATTATGGCGTCTGCCATGAACGCGGAGACAGCTTTCCCCTGGCCTGGAATACTGCTGGCACTGGGCACGACCGCCATCCTGACGGCCGCTGGCCTCAACACGGGACTGGCACTGCTGCTGCTGGTGGTCTGGATCGGTTCGCTCTGGCTCGTGATGCCGCGCCAAGAGGCAGTGCCACAGAAGCCTGCCAAAACGCCGTTCTCACGGGAAGGCATGGCCGAGATCATCGAGCATTCGGGTACGCCGCTGGTGATTACCCAGCGCAATCGCATCATCATCGCCAATCGTGCAGCCCGCGAGGTTCTCGGAAACTATATCATCGAGCAGGATGTACGGATGGCTTTTCGTCATCCCGAGGCGATTGCCATGATGGATCGCAGCACACCCGGCGACGCGATCGTGACGGGGCTCGTCAGACCGAAGGATATCTGGCGCATCAGCCGTTACCAGATGGATGAGAAGCTTGCCGTGATCGAGCTGATCAACAAGACGGCAGAGGCCGACATCAGCCGCGCGCATACTGACTTCGTCGCCAATGCCAGTCACGAACTGCGCACGCCGCTCGCTTCGATCATCGGCTATGTCGAGACGCTCAGCGAAGATCCGGCCGGGCTCGACACCGCCACTGCGCGCAAGTTCCTCGATACCATTCATCGTGAAGCTCGGCGGCTCCAGGCGTTGGTCAGCGACCTCATGTCGCTATCGCGCATCGAGGCGGAAAAGCATGAACGTCCGCAGAAGCGGGTTGAGCTGCAAAGCCTGGTCGAACGCGCTGCGCGCGATGCTGCCATGCATAGCGCGCGCGAAGGTCGATTGGACTTGCGGCTCGAGGGCGAGTTCGAAATCGCCGGTGACCAACAGCAACTCGAGCAGCTGGTCCGCAATCTGGTCGATAATGCCTTCAACTATGGTGGAGACGAGAGCGATGTGACTGTGCATCTGTTTCGGGCCAGGAACGGTGATGCCCACCTCCAGGTCATTGATCGCGGGGACGGGATTGCGCCAGAGAATGTGCCTCATCTTACTCGTCGGTTCTATCGCACAGATCCGGGGCGCAGCCTCGCGACGGGCGGGACCGGCCTTGGGCTGGCAATCGTCAAGCATATTGTCCAGCGACATCGCGGACGGCTCGATATTGCGAGTGAACTGGGCAAGGGCACCACTATTTCCGTGCGCTTTCCTCCTTTAGATGAGCGCAGTTCCAAGACTTCCAGCCGGACCACCGACAATAGCGTGGAGGCTAGCGAATGAGACTTTCCCCTCCATTCGGTCACCCGCTGTCATCAATCTGCCATAAACCGGCATCATGGCCCAAGACCGTTAGTCATGCGTGTAATTGGCTGCGGTTGGCAGACGTGTTGCCCAGTCGCCAAGCGCATACCCTGCTGAACAAAGTTCGGGATCGCATTTAGGTTATGTCGCCTGCCTTCTTGATATTGTTGGCCCTCGGTCTCGGCCTGATTGGCTGGCTGGCCGGTCGGGCCCGCGCCTGGACCTTCGTCCGCAAGGCGGATGCAAAGGTCATCTCGGCGCGACCGATCTACCATGCCTGGTATGTCGCGTTATGGGTTGCCGTCCCTTTGCTGTTGTTCGCTATCGTGTGGAGCGCGCTGGCCCCGACGCTGGTGATGCAATCGGTGCTGGCGAGCCCGGAAGCCAGCCAGCTGCCGGCCTTTTCATTCGTGCGTGATACCTTGTTGTCCGAAGCGCGGGCCGTGGCAAACGGGTCGGCAAATACCGTTTTCAATCCCAAGGCGCGCCCTCTCATTGCACCGTTTCGCGAAGCGATGGCGTTCTACAACTGGATCGGTTTCGGCCTCGGCCTTTCGATTGCCGTGATCTGCGGCGCGTGGTCCTACACCCGGCTCAAGCCCGATTTCCGCGCCCGCACGAGGGTGGAAAAGCTGGTCATGGCCGTGTTGCTGATGGCGTCGCTCGTCGCGATCCTCACCACCTTTGGCATCCTGGCGTCGCTGGTGTTCGAGACAATCCGTTTCTTCGGAATGGTCTCACCGATCGATTTCCTGTTCGGAACGAGCTGGAATCCCGATCCGATGTCGAATCCCGATGCCCCTCAGGGCGACCGCTACGGCGCGGTACCGCTGTTCTGGGGAACGATCTTCATCGGGGCGATCATCGCCATGATCGTAGCCATCCCGCTTGGCCTGATGAGCGCTGTATACCTGACCCAGTATGCCCACCCCCGGTCGCGCAAATGGCTCAAGCCGGCGCTCGAAATCCTCGCTGGCGTGCCGACGGTGGTCTACGGATATTTCGCCGCGCTGACCGTAGCGCCGATTATCCGCGACTTTGCCATCTCGCTTGGTGTCTCCAATGCATCGAGCGAGAGCGCGCTCGCAGCAGGCCTGGTCATGGGCGTGATGATTATCCCGTTCGTGTCCTCGATGGCTGATGACAGCATCGCCGCGGTGCCGCAGGCCATGCGCGACGGCAGCCTGGCGATGGGCGCAACCAAATCCGAAACCATCAAGCGCGTGCTTGTCCCTGCCGCCCTGCCCGGCATCGTTGCTGGCATCATGCTGGCCGTAAGCCGTGCCATCGGCGAGACGATGATCGTGGTGATGGCAGCGTCGACAGCCGCCAATCTCACTGCCAACCCGCTCGAAGCCATGACGACTGTGACAGTGCAGATCGTTGCGCTGCTGACCAGCGAAGGCAGCTTCGATCACCCCGCCACGCTAAGTGCGTTTGCCCTGGGCTTCGTCCTGTTCATGGTTACGCTCGGACTGAATTTCATCGCCCTGAGCGTCGTCAAACGGTTCCGTGAAGCGTATGAGTGACATGGTTTCTCCTTCCTCGCCGGGCCCAGGTCCGACGCGCACAGCAGCGTTCGAACAGCGTCTTAAGCGCCGTTATGCGGCCGAGCGACGTTTCAAGCGACTTGGCTTTGCCGCCATCGGCTTTTCAGTGCTCGTGCTGGTCCTCCTGCTCGGCAATATGTTGATTACCGGGGCGGCCGGGTTCCAACGCGAGGAATTGCGGGTCGAGATCGATCTCGCCAATTCGGGTATTGCTATCAACGCCCAGGACCAAGCGGCGGTCAACGCCGTGCAGCGCCTGGAACAACAGGGCTTGCGCGAGGTCGTTGCCTATTCCGCCGAGGTGTCCCTTGGTGCCGAAGGGGCCGCCGCGCTGAGCGACCAAGCTTGGCGCGACCTTGCCGACTATATCATCGACGATCCGACTCTTCTTGAGGGAAGTGAAGAGTTCTGGCTGCCTGCTTCAGCAAGCTTGGCGCAGGGTGCCGATGGCGAGGGTTCGCCCGAGCTTCAACAGCTTGCCAGCGAGTTGAAGGCGGAAGGCAAACTCGCGACCCGGTTCGATTTCGGCTTCCTCACCCGATCCGATGCCACGGATCCCCAAATGGTCGGTATCTGGGGCGCACTCAAGGGTTCGATGCTGACCATGCTGGTCACACTGCTGCTCGCCTTTCCCATCGGTGTCCTGGCAGCAGTTTATCTCGAAGAATACGCGCCCAAGAACCGCTGGACGGATGTTATCGAGGTCTCGATCAACAATCTCGCCGCGGTGCCATCGATCATATTCGGTCTGCTCGGCCTCGCCGTGTTCCTGTGGATCTTCCCGACCATGCGTTCCGCCCCCTTGATTGGCGGCATGACGCTGGCGCTGATGACAATGCCGGTGATCGTCATCTCCGGGCGTAACGCGATCAAGGCAGTACCGCCGTCCATTCGCGATGGCGCGCTGGCAGTGGGCGCGTCACCGGTTCAGGTTGTGTTCCACCACGTGCTGCCATTGGCCCTGCCTGGTATCCTCACGGGGACAATTATCGGGATGGCCCGCGCGTTGGGCGAGACTGCACCATTGCTGATGATCGGCATGCGCGCCTTCGTTGCTACGCCACCAGACGGGTTAACCTCGGCCGCGACGGTCCTGCCGGTGCAAATCTTCCTCTGGTCGGACGAGATCGATCGAGGATTTATCGAACGCACAAGTGCCGCAATCATCGTCCTCCTGCTGTTCCTGCTTTTGATGAACGGCATCGCCATTTACCTGCGCAACAAATTCGAGAAAAGCTGGTGACACTCATTCACGACATGGACGCGCCGACCGATCCCAAGATGCGCACTCGCGGCGTCTCCGTCTATTACGGCGACAAGCAGGCAATCGACAGCGTTTCGATCGACATCCCGGCAGAATACGTAACGGCCTTCATCGGTCCGTCGGGCTGCGGCAAATCGACGTTCTTGCGCGCGCTTAACCGCATGAACGACACCATCCCCTCTGCCCGTGTAGAGGGGCAGATCGAACTCGACGGTGAGGATATCTACGACAGCCGGATGGATGTTGTGCAGCTTCGCGCGCGAGTGGGAATGGTGTTCCAGAAACCCAATCCTTTCCCCAAGAGCATTTACGATAATGTTGCTTATGGTCCGGGCATCCACGGCCTGGCCAATTCGCGGGCCGAGCTTGACCAGATTGTTGAAAGCTCGCTCCAGCGCGCCGGCCTGTGGAACGAGGTCAAAGATCGCCTCCAGGAATCGGGCACAGCGTTGTCGGGCGGACAGCAGCAGAGGCTATGCATCGCGCGGGCTATCGCGGTCGATCCGGAGGTGATCCTGATGGACGAACCATGTTCCGCGCTCGACCCAATTGCCACGGCCAAGATCGAGGAACTGATCGACGAGTTGCAAGGGCGATATGCTATAGTCATCGTCACACACTCGATGCAGCAGGCTGCCCGCGTCTCGCAACGCACCGCATTTTTTCACCTCGGTGAGATGGTCGAATACGGCCCCACCGACGCCATCTTCACCAATCCCTTGGAGGTCCGCACCAAGGATTATATTACAGGTCGTTACGGATGAGCCAGGATCATACAGTCAAGGCGTTTGACGAAGACATTACCCGCTTGCGCGGCTTGATCGCGGAAATGGGCGGGCTTTCCGAAGTCGCGCTGCACAACGCCATCGAGGCAATGGTCAAGGGTGACCAGGATCTCGCCAGCGAAGTCGTTCGCCGCGACAAGGAAATCGACGTTCTCGAAAGCGAAGTCGACAAATTATCCGTGCGGATCATCGCCCTGCGGGCGCCAATGGCCGACGATCTTCGCGAAGTCATTGCTGCACTCAAGATTGCCGGCGTGGTCGAGCGTATTGGTGACTACGCCAAGAACATCGCCAAGCGGGTTGGCCAGATCGACGGTCGCGACCGGTTCGAACCGTTGACCCTGCTGCCGACCATGGCCGACCTTGCCTCCGAAATGGTGCATGACGTGCTGACGGCATATTCGGCGCGCGATGCCGCCCTTGCACTGGAAGTGATCGCTGCCGACGAGAAGGTGGACGCGTTTTACAACAGCATTTTTCGTAATCTTGTCAGCCACATGGTGGAGAACCCTGCGACAATCTCCAGCGCGGCCCAACTGTTGTTTGTGGCCAAGAACATTGAGCGGATTGGCGACCATGCCACCAATGTTGCCGAAATGGTGCATTTTGCTGCGACCGGCGATTATCCGGCCGACGCGGACTGAAATCCATCCGATTGAAACAATACTGACGCGTGATTGCCATAAGGCTCTGCCCGAAGCTAAAGCAAAGGGGTGGTAGAAGTGCCGTCAGCCAAGCTCCTCCTGGTGGAGGATGATCCTGCTCTTTCCGAGCTGCTTGAATATCGTTTCACCAATGAAGGATACCATGTCCGTGTCACTGGCGACGGTGACGAAGCTTTGCTCATGGCAAGTGAGGATGTGCCGGACCTGATCCTGCTGGACTGGATGATCGAAGGCACCAGCGGTATCGAAGTGTGCCGTCGATTGCGGCGTGACAAGGCGACAGCGCATGTCCCGATCATCATGCTGACCGCCCGTGAAGCCGAAGACGACCGTGTTCGGGGGTTGGAAACCGGGGCCGACGATTATATCACCAAGCCGTTTAGCCCGCGCGAATTGCTGGCCCGCGTGGCGGCCGTAATGCGAAGGATTCGTCCCGCACTGGCGGGCGAAACAGTGGAAGTCGGAGACATACAGCTCGACCCGGTGGCGCACAGGGTCAAGCGAAGAGGCGAGACGCTGCAACTCGGACCGACCGAATATCGCCTTCTCAAGTTTTTCATGGAAAGTCCGGGCCGGGTCTTCAGCCGCGGCCAGTTGCTCGACGGCGTATGGGGCACTGGCAGCGATATCGAGCTGCGCACGGTCGATGTCCATATCAGGCGATTGCGCAAGGCAATCGAGCTGCCCGGCGCCGATGATCCGATCCGAACCGTTCGCTCCGCCGGCTACGCGCTCGAAACCGTCTAGCGGCAGACCCCGCCAAAGCCTCGCGCGGCCTGGTCGAGGTGGAAATGGTCGCGATGGGCGGCGTTGTAGTCAGGTGACAGCACCGTTCCGAACACCGCGCAGGCCCCGTCGCGGACCTGCCGCAGGAATGCCTTGTCCGTTTCGTTTCCATCCCAGTCCGCCGCTAGCCCGATGCTCGTTCCGTCCGCCAGCACGAAGCCGGCAATGTCAATCGCATTGCCGGTAGCGTGCTCGCTCCATTGCCCCTCCGACCTTCCGTAGAGCCTGCGACAGCTGTAGCTGCCGAGATGCTCGATCTGTGCCACGGCCTGTCCGTAAGCGTCATGCGCTGCTGCCTGCACGCTCTGGTTGAGCCAGACCTGCAGTGCGGCGGCCACTGCGCAACTGGTCGGCGGTGTTTTCGGTGTGAGGGGATAGGAAGTGAGCCGGGTGCGATCCTCGCGCCGGCAGGCTCCCTCACCCGCCGGATTGAGCCGGGCGAACGCTACTTCGCTGCGTTTGAGCACTGCGCGGCATTGCTGTGGATCGTCGCGCAGGGCGATGATCTTGCGGCCGGTCGCCCAGCCCGGTTCGTCCCGCAGGTCGAGCGGAGCCCATGGGTTGTCGCCCGGATGCGTCTGCAGCCAGTTCCAGCCCCACATGGCGGCACCGAGCAGGACCAGCAGCCTGAGAGCGCTACGGTCCCATCGCATCCGCCCGATCCGGCGCGAGATCTTCCAGCGGCGTGTTTTACTCAATGGAAGTCCCGCGACTTGGGAATGATGCGTACATCGCGCGGATGGCCGCCACTGCCGGGGCCATGAAATCCACATTTGCGGTTACCTGCTGGCGGCTCCTCCCACGGCTCTACCGGTTTGTAGGGACCGCCCTTCCCCTGGCGCAGATAGTCACGCGAGTTGGAGTGCGAAGTCGGCAGCGGATTGTTGACATGATCGGCGCGCGCGACCGGCGTATTGAGCATGTCGTCGGACAGCTTGGCGAGTTGGTGCGTCGCGTCGGTCATGTGGTGGGCGATGACATGAATCACCTCGTCATCATACTCGACCCGGCCCCGCACTTCCATCAGCCGCGAGCCCATCACCACCTTGCGCTGTTTCTCCTTCAAGTCCGGCCACACCACCAGGTTGATCACCCCGGTCTCGTCCTCGAGCGTGATGAAGCACACGCCCTTGGCGCTGCCCGGTCGCTGGCGGATCAGCACCACCCCGGCAACCTGCACCATGGAACGGAACTTGCGGTCGCGCAGGTCGCAGGCGCGCACGAAGCCGCGCTCGGCCAGGTCGGGACGCAGGAAGGCCATCGGATGCGCTTTCAGGCTCAGCCGCGTGGTCTGGTAATCGGCGACGACCTCTTCGGACAGCGGCATGGCGGGAAGCATGGTGCGTTTACGCTCCGCGCCCTCGTCGCGTTCCTCGGCGGCGCGGAACAGTGGCAGGTCCGGCCCCGCGACCAGGCTGCGCGCATCCCACAGGGCCTGACGGCGCGACAGCCCCATCGAGGAGAAGCAATCGGCACTGGCAAGCCGCTCGACATGCGCCGGGCCGATGCCGGCACGGTCCTTCACCGCCCTGACGTCAGCGAACGGCCCCCTGGCGTCACGCTCGCTCAGCAATCGCGCGGCAACATGCTCGGGCAGGCTATCGACTTGTCGTAGGCCGAGCCGCAGTGCGATATGCCGGTCCTGCCGCCCGGCATCGTGCCCCATGCCACCATGCCGCTTGGGCGGCGCGGCAATTTCTTCCAGCGTGCAGTCCCATTGCGAATGGTTCACATCAGCCGGCAGCACTTCGACCCCGTGCTCGCTGGCATCGCGCACGATCTGGGCCGGGGCATAGAACCCCATGGGCTGCGAATTGAGCAGCGCGCAGGCAAAGGCTGCGGGGAAGTGGCATTTGAGCCAGCTCGACACGTAGACGAGGTGAGCAAAGCTCGCCGCATGGCTTTCGGGGAAGCCATATTCGCCGAAGCCGCGGATCTGGTTGAAACAGCGCTGGGCGAACTCGCGGTCGTAACCCCGGTCGACCATCCGCTCGACCATCATGTCCTGCAACTCGTCGACCATGCCGCGGCTGCGGAAGGTCGCCATCGCCTTGCGCAGGCGGTTGGCTTCGAGGCTGGAGAATTTCGCCGCGTCGAGCGCGATCTTCATCGCCTGTTCCTGGAAGATCGGCACCCCCAGTGTACGCTCGAGAATGCTCGACAACTCGTCCGGCGGGCCATGCTGCGGACTGGGTGCGGGAATGACCACTTTCTCCGCCCCGCGCCGCCGCTTGAGATAGGGGTGCACCATGTCTCCCTGGATCGGCCCGGGGCGCACGATCGCGACCTGGATCACCAGGTCGTAGAACTCGCGCGGGCGCAGGCGTGGCAGCATGTTCATCTGCGCCCGGCTCTCGACCTGGAACACGCCGAGTGAATCGCCGGTGCGCAGCATCGCGTAGGTTTCGGGATCCTCGCGCGGGACACTGGCGAGTTCGAGCGGTCTTTGATGATGGTTTTCAAGTAGATCGAGGCATTTCCTGATGCAGGTCAGCATCCCCAGCGCCAGCACGTCGACTTTCAATATGCCCAGCGCCTCGATATCGTCCTTGTCCCATTCGATGAAGCTGCGATCAGGCATGGCACCATTGCCGATCGGCACCGTCTCGGTCAGCGCGCTTTCGGTGAGGATGAACCCGCCGACATGCTGCGACAAATGTCTTGGCATTCCAATCATTTGCCGAGTAAGCGTGAGGACACGGCGAAGCTGCGGATCGGTCACGTCCATGCCGGTTTCCGCGACATGACCTTCGCCGATCTCTTTGCCCCACCCGCCCCACACGGTCTTCGCCAGCGCGGCAGTCACATCTTCGGATAATCCCATCGCCTTACCCACCTCGCGGATCGCCATGCGCGGACGATAGTGGATCACCGTCGCGGTCAGGCCGGCGCGGTGGCGGCCGTATTTGCGATAGATGTGCTGGATCACCTCCTCGCGACGCTCATGTTCGAAATCGACATCGATATCGGGTGGCTCCTTACGCTCTTCGGAGATGAAGCGATCGAACAGCAACTGGTGCTTGGCCGGATCGACCGAGGTGATGCCCAGCACGAAACAGACCGCTGAATTGGCCGCGCTGCCGCGCCCCTGGCACAGGATCGGCGGCGAAACCCCGGTGCGGGCATAATCGACGATATCCTTGATAGTGAGGAAGTACCGCGCCAGGTCGAGCTTGGCGATCAGCGCCAGCTCGCGCTTCAGCGTGTCACGAACAACTTCTGGCAAGCCATTGGGATAGCGCCATTTTGCGCCCTTCCACGTCGCCTCTTCGAGGAATTGTTGTGGCGTCATGCCGTCGGGATATATCTCCTGCGGATACTCGTATTTGAGTTCATCGAGGTTGAAGCTGCAGGCATCTGCCACGTCGCGCGTCGCCGTGATGGCATGGGGCCAGCGCGCGAACAGGTGGACCATCACCTCGGGCGGCTTGAGATAGCGTTCGGCATTGCCGTGGAGCAAGTGCCCGGCCCTGGCGACCGTGGTCTTGTGCCGGATCGCGGTCATGACGTCCTGCAAGGGACGCCGGCCAGGTGCATGATAATGCACGTCATTTGTCGCCAGCAGCGCAAGGCCATTGGCCTGCGCGAGCGTGTCGAGCCGGTCGATCCTGGCGATATCGTCACCGCGATAGAGATGACTGGCGGCCAGGTGCCGCAGGCCGGGCAGCTGGCGAACCAGATGTGGGAGCAGTTCAACGAAGCCCGCGGTCATGCTCCCTTGCACCGGGGCACGGTCCAGCCCGACGACATTGCCGGTGCCCGCGATAGTGAAGCGCGACGCAAGGTCATCGGGTGGCAGCAGGATCAGTTGCACGCCTTCGCTGTGTGCAGCGAGCATGGCGAGGTCGATCTCGCACGCCCCCTTGGCCTGCCATTCGCCATCCAGCGTCGCCATCCGCCCGGCGCTGATCAGGCGGCAAAGCCTGCCATAGGCGGCGCGGTCCTGCGGATAAGCAAGGAAGGCAAGCCCCTCGACCGTCTCGATCCGGGTCCCGACAATGGGCCGCAGCTTGAGGGTCTGGGCCTCGGTATGGATGCGCACCACTCCGGCCATCGAGTTGACGTCGGCAATCCCGATCGCGTCATAGCCATGGCTGCGCGCGGTCAGGACGAGATCGACCGCGTCGCTCGCCCCGCGCAGGAAGCTGAAGCAGCTGACTAGTCCGAGCTCGACAAAGGGCGCGCGCGGCGGCGCTTCTATCGCGTCGGGATCGACCTCGATCCGGCGTTTGTCAGGGGTGAGCGGTTGGTCGGGCATCTCACGCCGCCAGCTCCGCCAAGCGTTCCTTCACCGCTGCCAGGTCAGCCTCGAACAGCCGGGCCTGCTTTTCCGCTGCCTCGCCGTCGAGCCGCAGCAGGTAGGACGGGTGCGCGGTGACCCACAATTCGCTGCCATCGTCGAGCAGGATCGGGGCACCGCGAACCTTCGACATGCTGACCGTCTTGCCCAGCATCCCGCGCGCCGCGCTCGCGCCCAGGGCCAGCACCAGCTTGGGCTGCACCAGTGCGCGTTCGCTCTCGATCCACCAGCGGCAGGTATCGATTTCCTTGGCGGTGGGTGCCTGGTGCAGCCGCCGCTTGCCGCGCTGGACATATTTGAAATGCTTGACCGTGTTGGTGACATAGGCGCTGCGCCGTTCGATCCCGGCCTTTTCCAAGTGCCGGTCGAGCAATTGTCCGGCCGGACCGACGAAGGGCCGCCCGGACTGGTCCTCGTGATCGCCCGGCTGTTCGCCGACGATCATTAGTTCCGCGTCTTGCGGCCCCTCCCCCATCACTGCCTGGTTGTCGAGTTCGCCGATCGGACACTGGCGGCACTGGTGGATAGCGCGGTCAATTGCCGCAAGCGTGTCGGGCCGTTCCTCGAATTCGCGTTTGCCGGCATCCACCATGGTCGCCTCGCGCGCCTGCGCCCCGGCGATCAGATCGGGAATGAGCGCCGCCTCGGGCAGGTTCTTCCAATATTTCTTGGGCATTTCCGACAGCATCGCCCCGACCTTCAACCGCGCAGGGTTGAAGATGGAAGCGTAATAGGTGCGCCACAGATCCTCTGCCGGATCGCCCAGCGGGGCATCGGATTTCTGCGCCGGCGGACC
Source organism: Qipengyuania sp. CAU 1752 (assembly GCF_054482615.1). Taxonomy (NCBI): domain Bacteria; kingdom Pseudomonadati; phylum Pseudomonadota; class Alphaproteobacteria; order Sphingomonadales; family Erythrobacteraceae; genus Qipengyuania; species Qipengyuania sp. CAU 1752. The sequence continues at coordinate 1,718,168 of NZ_JBTLRE010000001.1, forward strand.
TTCGCGCATGGTCTCGCCATCCCAGTGCAGCGTGCCGCGCGGGGTCAGGATCGACCAGCGCATATTGGCGAAGCGGCGTTTGAAAAAGCCGGCATTGGCGCGCACGATATGATGGTCAGGCTCGAACCAGGCGACATAGTGTTCGCCGCCATCCTCCTCCTTGACCTGTCGGAAGCGGACGAAGGCGTGCATCTTGTGGCTGTCGCGGCGCACGTTCTTGTCGAGCTCCTCGATCCGGCGCACATCGGTATCGGCCTTGTCCTCCATCGCCCGCGGATTGCGCTGCAGCCGCCAGACCAAGCGATAAAGTAGCGCGAACCTCTCGGGATCGGAATGGAGCGCGGCATTCTGCGCCAGCTTGAGGAAGCGCTTGCTCGCCCGGACCGGCGGTGCGTCTGCGGGTGGCACCGGCAGCCGCGTATCGCCGCCGGAGAACAGGTCACCCGACCCACCCGGTTCGACCCATGCCACCCGGTCGGGCGGCACGTCGCATTGCACCAATTGCCGCGCCCGCTCGCGCCAGAAAGCGAAATCGTCGGGTCGCGGGATGTGAACCACGTAATAGGTGCCGAGTTTGACGTGCTGGAGCGAAGTCATGCCGCGAACAGCTCCAACTGCTCCTGCCTCGGCGCCAGCAGGCGGCGCAGGTCGGCGCGGTCGGTCAGCAGCGTCGGCCGCCAGTCACAGGTGACGATAAAGGGGCGTACCTTGGCGAGCGAGACGGTCAGCCTGGCGACATCGTCGAGCCGCAGCGTCCGGTGCCGCCGCGCGGTGAGGATGCGCGCCACCGCCGTCGTCCCCAGCCCCGGCACCCGCAACAATTGCTCTTTGGTCGCACGGTTGACGTCGACCGGAAACGATCCGCGAAACTTGAGCGCCCAGGCCAGCTTGGGATCGATGTCGAGCGGCAGGTTTCCGTCCGCACCGGTCGCCTGCATGATCTCGCCCGGTTGGTAGCCATAGAACCGCATCAGCCAGTCGGACTGGTAGAGCCGATGCTCGCGGATCAGCGGCGGACGTTTGAGCGGCAGGACCGCACTGGCATCGGGGATCGGACTGAAGGCCGAGTAATAGACCCGGCGCAGCCGGAAATTGTCATACAGTCGGCTCGCCTTTCCAACGATATCGGAATCGCTGGCGGTATCGGCCCCGACGATCATCTGGGTAGACTGGCCAGCCGGGGCAAAACGCGGCGCATGGCGAAACCGCTTGGTCTCGTCCCTGGCCTGGGCGATCGCCATCTTGGTACCGCCCATTGCGCCTTCGATTTGGCGCGCATCCTTGTCGGGCGCGAGGCGGGTGAGCCCGGCATCGGTCGGCAGTTCGACATTGATCGACAGGCGATCGGCGAGGAGCCCGGCCTGGTGGATCAAGTCCGGGTCCGCCTCCGGGATGGTTTTGAGGTGGATGTAGCCGCGAAAATCATGCTCCTCGCGAAGAATCCGGGCGGTCTCCACCATTTGCTCCATGGTGTGGTTGGAGCTCTTGACGATACCCGATGAGAGAAACAGCCCTTCGATGTAATTGCGCTTGTAAAAGCTCAGCGTGAGGTCGGCGACCTCCTGCGGTGTGAAGCGGGCGCGGCGCACGTTCGAGCTCTTGCGGTTGATGCAGTAGTGGCAGTCGAAGATGCAGTGATTGGTCAGCAGCACTTTGAGCAACGAGATGCAGCGGCCATCGGGCGCATAGGCGTGGCAGATGCCCATCCCCTCAGTCGAGCCGATACCCTTCCCGCCCAGCGAGTTCTTCTTCGCCGTGCCGGAGGACGCGCAGGAGGCATCGTATTTCGCCGCATCGGCAAGGATTTCGAGCTTTTCGAGGATGGTCTGACGAGTCATGCGTTCTATATATGTTCTCTGACGCCACGACGCCAGAACAAAAGAAGATACCTGGCCCCCGCACAGCGTTTTTCCTAGGCGCAGAGCCCCTGCAAATACCAGTCGGGCAGGCCGCCGCGCCCGTCGCCGATCAGCCCGTGGCGGTAGATCCAGTAGCGGCGACCCTTGCTGTCCTCGATCTTGTAATAATCGCGCAGCCGCACGGTCGAACGTTCGCGCCACCACTCGGGCGCGATCCGTTCCGGTCCTTCCACCCGCACCACTTCGTGCACCTGTCCCCGCCAGCGGAAGCGCTGGGGATAGCCGTCAGGCGTGGCATAAAGCACCGCGATTGGCTCGGCCCGGTCGAGCAGCTTCAGGGGCCGCGCGTGGAAGCACAGCTCCTCTTGCGTCGAAGGTGGCGGTTCGAGCGGTGGCTGCCAGCGCTGAGCGCGTTCGGGCACGTGGCTGCCGAAGGGGATAGGGCGGCGCACCGCCCGGGGGCCGAGCCGGGTGGTCAGCCGGTCAACAAAGGCGGCAAGCGAGGTGCCATGCTCCTCGGCCGCAGCCTCGATATCGCCTTGCGCCAGCGCCAGCGGCTCGGCCCAGCTGGCGCGCAGGCGCACGGTCTCGATCCCAAAGCCGGCGTCGATATCGTCCAGCTTCTCGCCGAACAGGCGACAGATGTGATCGCCATCGCGGGTGGCGGCGGCGAGTTCGAGGCGCCGCACCACCACTTCGCCGTCGACCCGCCACAACCCCAGCTCAAGCCGGCGTGCACCGCTGCCCCGCCCCTCCAACTCACGCGCCATATCGGCGGCAAGATCGCGCAGCACCTGGTCGAGCAACTCGCGGTGGCGGATCGGTTCGACCAGGCGGCGCTGTACTAGCGGATCATGTTGGGCAAGCACCGGCAGCAGCGGTTCGGGCACCTTGCCGAGCAGCTGGTCCATCCGCACCAGCGGGTTGGCGGCGGGCGATTTGCGGTTGCGAAAGCGCCGCATGATGGCATCGCGACCCCCGCCCTCGCTTTCCACCGTATCCAGCTGGCCCAGCGTCTTGAGACCGAGCCGGCGCAGGATAGTCAGCACGTCGTCGTCGAGCCGCAAGGCCGCGACCGGCAGGTCGGACAGGCGCGCGGCCATGTCGTCACCGGGCGCAAGGATGCTGCGCGGCGGACCGTAATGCGCCAGCGCCCAGGCGGCACCGGCGGTCGGCGCGATGGCGAGCCGCGCGGTCAGCCCGCGCTTTTCGAACAATGCCTGGGCATCGTCCAGCAGCTTCGCCTCGCCGCCAAACAGATGTGCAGCTGCGGTGACATCGACGATCACGCCATCGGGCGGATCGAGCGCCGACCACGGGCCCCAGCGCTGCGCCCACAGGGCCAGCTTTTCCAGCGCATTGAGATCGCCGGCCGGATCGGACGGCGCGACCTTGATCTCGGGACACAAAGTGCGGGCATCGGCCAGCATCATTCCCGGCCGTGCACCACTGGCAAGGCCGGCATCATTGGCCGCATCAATCCGGGGGCCGTGGGCGGTTTCCGTGATCAGCGCGAGCGGCACGGCATCAGGACCGTCACCGCGGTGTGCGCCTTCAGCCAACCGCCAGCGATCGACCGCGAGACGCGCGCACCAGATGGAAAGGATTCGCCGCGGGGGCGCTTCCTTCCCGGTCCTGGCCCGGACGACCGGCGACAAGTCCTGTACCGTCATCACTCAACATCCATTGGCCCGGCGCATGAGCGCGGGCGCGGAACAATTCGGCTCGCCAACTGGGCGCGCCGGGGGCCTGGGCGTTCCATTCGGGCGCCGGCGACGGGGCGCTCTCCACATCCCAGCGCAGCCGGGCGGAGGAAAGATCATGGCGAGCATCGAGCCGCACCAGCCACAGCGGCACACCATGCTTTTCCGCTGCCAGGCTGAGTCGGCGCGAGGCAGTGAAATCGAGGACCTTGGGATTGCCCACCAACTCGCCAATCACGCAGGCGAGGTCGCGGCAGCGCAGCCCCTCCTCCAGCGCGAACAGCATGTCCTGCGGCTTTTCCGCCAGCACATGGATTATCCGGTGCCGCAACTGTGGCGGCAGACCGGGGCGATAGGGCCGGCCGGTCAGCCGCGCTGCCACCTTGTCCTGCACCCACAGAATCGCGCGCCGATCCTCCGCCTCGGTACCTGCGCCGGGCTGGCTTCCCTGCAATTCGTCGAGCGCCAGCGACAAGGCCAGTCCGGCCCCACTCCCTTCGCGCCCGCTGGCAAAGACTTCGCTATGACGCGCAGACTGACCCTGCGCCGCGAGTCCCGGGCGCCAGCGATTACTGCGCGCAGCCGAAAGCGCGGCGATATCGGCGCTTCCCAGCATGGGGAGCCCGGATGGGAGGGCGGTCTTGCTCATAGCGAATCTACTGTATGTTCTTTATATGTTCCATTCCTGGCCGAGACGCAATGCCCTCTTGCGCGCGGAAGGTGAGCCCGCCCCGCTTATGGAACAAAAGGAAGCGCCATCCCGTTGATGAAGAAAACAAGGAGACCCCCACCATGAAATACGACCAAGGCAATGCCGACGAACTAAAAGCCAAATTCTGGAAGGCACTGGCCGATTCGCCATTCGTATTCCTCGAGCGCACGGAGGCTCCGACAGATTCCGTGGTAATGACCGCCCAGCTCGATAAGGATGCCGATAGCGCCATCTGGTTCTTCACCACCAAGGATCACAACCTCGCCCAGATGGGCCAGGCAGTGGCGACTTTCTCAGGCAAAGGACACGAGATGTTTGCCCGCTTTGAAGGCACGCTGGCGCACGAAACCAGTCGCGAACGCCTGGAAAAGCAGTGGAACAACGTCGTCGAGGCCTGGTTTCCCGGCGGCAAGGACGATCCCAACTTGCTGATGCTGCGGATGGACCTCGGCAAGGCCGAAATCTGGAACAGCGACCTTGGCGTGATCACCACAGCCAAGATGCTGATGGGCAAGGACGTGCGCGAAGAAGCGCGCGACGAGCACGTCGAAACGACGCTCTAGAAACCTTCGTCCCAAAACAGAAAGGGCCGCTCGATTGAGCGGCCCTTTTCGTAACGGCGTTCCGGATCAACTGCCCAGGATACTGGGGAACAGGCCAGTGATAAGGATGATCGTCACCGCAATCGGGCACAACCAGGCGATCAGGAACCGCCATACGACGAACATGCTACCAGACAGCCCGGTCACTTCCTGAACCATTCGGCTGTCGGCCTTCCAGCCAATAAACACGGAGGTGAGAAGCGCCCCGATCGGCAGCATCACCTTGCCGGTGAAGCCATCCACCGTGTCGAGAATATCGGTATTCTCGAACAGCGACCAGAAGCCCAGCGGCCGCACGTCGGACCACACATTGTAGCCAAGCAAGCAGGCGATCCCGATTACGAACGCGCCGCCGCCGAAGATCGTGGCCGACTTGTGTCGGCTCCATCCGCGCTCGCCGATGCCATAGGCCGTGGGCACCTCCAGCAGCGAGATCGAACTGGTGATCGCCGCCACCAAGATCAGGACAAAGAACAGGAAGCCGATCAGAGCCCCCCCCGGCATGGTCTGGAAGGCGAACGGCAGGGTCTGGAACACCAACGTCGGACCGGCCGCCGGATCAAGTCCGACAGCATAGACAATCGGGAATATCATCAAGCCTGCAATCAGGGCCACGCTGGTATCGGCGACCGCGATGGCAGCCGAAGTCGACCCCAGCTTGGACCCTTCATGGATATACGAACCATAGGTAATCAGGCCCGCCACGCCGAGCGAGAGCGAAAACAGCGCCTGGCCGAGTGCAGAATTCATCACTGCGGGAGTCAGTTTCGACCAGTCAGGCGTAAACAGGAAACGCACCGCCTGCTCCATATCGCCGACGAATGCCCCGTAAATGGTGATTCCCACCAGCAGTACGAAAAACGCCGGCATCAACCAGGTCGCAGCCTTTTCAATACCTGACCCAATGCCGCGGGCGACGATAAAAAGCGTCAGGCCCATAAAGGCGAAGTGCATAGCGAGCAGCAGACCGGGGCTGGCGAAAAGATCGCCCATCCGGCCCTCGATCACGTCCTTGCTTTCCCCGGCGAGCGCGCCGCGGAACGGTTCACCCGCACCAATCGCCTGCAACAGGTCCCAGCCCATCACCCCGACGTAGTAGAGCACCCAGCCAGCAACGACCGAGTAGAAGGACAAAATCAGCCATGCGGCCAGCGCACCGATCCCGCCGAAAATCGACCAGCGCTCGGACGCGCCCGACTCTTGCGCGACCTTCTTGATCGAACCAACCGCATCGGTCTGCCCGGCACGGCCGATGAAAATTTCCGACAGCACCAGCGGCAGGCCGAGCAGGAACACGCAGCCGATATAGAAAATGACAAAGGCGCCGCCGCCACTCTCGCCCGCAAGCGTAGGAAAACGCCAGACATTACCAAGCCCGACAGCCGCACCGATCGCGGCGAGAATGAAGGCCGAGCGGGATGACCACCCGTCGCGCGTTGCGCTGCTGCCTGAAGCTGCTGCTACCATATTCCGTATTATCCCCTCGAAACGCTTTGAGTGCGCTCTCTGAGCGGCCTTACTGCAACGAAATGTGAACCGCGCCAAGGGGCAAGCTTTGCCTTTGCCCCGAAGCGCGGCTAATTGCTGGTCTTATGTCGACGACTTTCCAGCTCGATACGAGCACAAGCCGCGCCAACCCGACCCCGGCGCCGATGAAACGCCTGACCGTTCCGCGCATCCGTGCGCGCAAGAAGGACGGGATAACGCAAGAACCGCTGGTGATGCTGACGGCCTACACCGCAAGGCAGGCCCAATTGCTTGATGCACATTGCGACCTGCTGCTGGTCGGGGATTCGCTCGGCCAAGTTATTTACGGGCTACCTTCGACCATTCCCGTCACCATGCGGATGATGGCCGACCATGCGGCTGCAGTCGTGCGGGGAAGTTACCATTCGGTGGTCGTCGTCGACATGCCGTTCGGCTCCTATGAAACCTCACCGCAGCAGGCATTCGAAAGCGCCAGCTTCCTACTCAAGGAAAGCGGTGCTGCTGCGGTGAAACTGGAAGGTGGCGAAGTGATGGCCGAGACCGTCGCTTTCCTGAATCAACGCGGGATCCCGGTGATGGGGCATGTCGGCCTGACCCCGCAGGCGGTCAATGTCCTGGGCGGTTACATGGCCCGCGGCCGCGACGATGCCGAGGCCGACAAGATCGTCAGCGACGCCAAGGCACTCGACGAGGCGGGAGCCTTTGCCATCGTTATCGAGGGCGTCGTCGAACAAATCGCCATCGCGGCCACGGAAGCGGTCAGCGCGCCCACCATCGGCATTGGAGCGTCGGCCAAGTGCGATGGGCAGGTGCTGGTGACGGAAGATATGCTCGGCATGTTCGAACGGGTGCCGCGCTTCGTGAAGAAATACGGCGATATCGCCCAGACTATCGAAGCCACGGCCAAGACTTACGCCGAGGAGGTGCGCACGCGCAGGTTCCCCGGCCCTGACCAGCTTTACCAACCCAAATAGCGCGAGTGCACAACTTGCAGTGCGCCGGCAAATGCCATAGCCGCGCGCCGACACCGGAAGGCGACCATGGCCACACTGCTGCGTTTCTATAAGTTCTCGATCCTGTTCACCCTGGCATGCTTTGCCATGGCCGCATGGTACGGCTGGGCAAGCACGGGCACGCTGATGGGCACCTTGTCGCTGCTGTGGATCGTGTTCGTGCTGTCGATCCTCGAGGTTTCGCTCAGCTTCGACAACGCAGTCGTCAACGCCACCGTGCTGCGCGACATGGACCCGGTATGGCAGCGACGGTTCCTGACAATAGGCATACTGATTGCCGTGTTCGGCATGCGGATAGTCTTTCCAATCGCCATCGTCGCTATTGCTGCCGATCTAGGCCCGGTCGAAGCGATGACCCTGTCGCTAAACCAGCCATCGGAGTACGAACGGATCGTCAACGAAGCGCATCTGGGCATTGCCGGGTTTGGCGGGGCATTTCTCGCCATGGTCGGGCTCAGCTTCTTCTTTGACGGGGACAAGGACGTTCACTGGATCGCCTCGGTCGAACGCGCGATTAACCGATTCTCAAATGTGCCGGCGGTTGAAATCGGCCTCGTTCTGGCACTGGTCTACGGCGTTTCGACCCTTCTGACTCCCGAAGATTCCCTGGCCTTTCTGACAGCAGCCATTCTCGGCCTCGTCACATTCATTGCCGTCCAGGGTCTCGGCGCTATCATCGAGCAACGTGAGATCCGCAAGAAGGCGGCGGGGGAAATTGTCCGTTCCGGGCTTGGCGGGTTCCTCTATCTCGAGGTTCTCGACGCGAGCTTCAGTTTCGACGGCGTGATTGGCGCTTTTGCATTATCGAACAACATGATCGTCATCGCGCTCGGTCTGTCCGTCGGCGCGATGTTCGTGCGCTCGATGACGATCCACCTCGTGCAGACGGGTACGTTGGCGCAGTATCGCTACCTCGAACACGGTGCCTTCTGGGCCATCATCGTTCTGGGCGCGATCATGCTGCTTTCGGCCAAGTACCATATTCCCGAAACCGTCACCGGCCTGATCGGTGCCGTTCTGATCGGCCTGTCACTGTGGTGGTCGGTCCGCCATAATCGGCGGGTTGCGACTAATCGCGCAAGTGCCGAACCTGCCGCGCAAGAATAGCGGCAAGCGGTGCCGCTGCCATCAACTGGATGAGATGATAGAGCAGCAGCGGAGCAATCACGTAACCCGCGACCGATGGCGGGAACAGTAACGCCGCAAGCGGTGCACCTACCGCGACGCTTTTCTGGCTTCCCGCGAACAGGAAGGCGATCCGGTCCCGCAAGGGCAGCTGCAGGAAACCAGCGAACATCCACACTCCAACATTGGCAGCCAGTAGGAATACGACCACCAGGGCGACGAGCCAGGCCCACCCGGCAACCTCCATCGCCTGGCCGAGCCCCTGCTCGACCGCGCCCGAGAACGCGACATAGACCGCAATGCCGATCACGATTCGGTCAAGCCAGACAATCTTCTCACGCCTCTCGGCGATCCAGTGCATTGTCCAGCCCTGGAGTGCCTGACCGAGCAGGAACGGCAGAACGAGCAAGAGGGCGATACGCACAATGACGCCGCCTCCCGTATCCGCGGCCTCGCCACCGCCGAGCAGGGCGAACAGCGGAGCGGAAACAAATACTCCGACAATGTTGATCAGCGCCGCACCGATCACCGACAGTGCGGCATTGCCATTGGCCATCGTCGTGTAGGATGTAGCCGATTGGATGGTGGATGGCAGAACACCCAGAAACAGAAAGCCAAGCGCAACAAGCGGAGGCAGGACACTTGCCGCAAGCTGGGCCAGACCAAGACCAGCCAAGGCCATCGCCCCGAATACCCATAGCCCTAAAGGCAGGAAGAACCGCCAATTGCGCAGGCCCTGCAGGATCTCTGCACGAGAAATGCGCATTCCGTTGACCAGGAATAGTGTGAAGATAGCGCCGGCGGACACGGTCTCGGCGATGGCGCGGGTGTCTCCGGTGGACGGGAACACCGCCGCCAGCAGCGTCGCCAACAACAGGACGGCAATCATCGGATCGCGCAGGATGGTGAGGCGGCTAATCATGCGATTGTTCTGTGGTGGTTCTCCCCAAGCCTGTCGAGAAGGGATTGGTCAGCGACGCGCCAATCGCTCCGCCCTGCCCAACTTTTGCAATTTCGCCAGCAGCATATCACGCAATTTTCCGTCCGAGCTCATCGCCATCGCTTCAACTGAAGCCGGATGGGTTGGCTGTATCGCGAAGGCACGCGCCGCAAACTCGTGGGCCTTTTCGGGCTGATCGAGTCGCAAGGCCATGGCCGACCGCAGCGCAAGCAGCTCGGGGTCGCGGTCGCCCCCAGCCAGGAGCGCCGCGTCGAGCAACAGCGCAGCTCGTGCAGTCTCGCCGGCGTGGTAATAGGTTCGCGCCAGATCAGCCGCCGGTTCCACCGCGCTTTGATGTCCGGCCAAATATTGTTCGAGCAGGACACGGGCGTCGCCTTCGCGTCCAGCGACACGAAGAGCGGCGGCGTGGCGCCTGGCCAAACTCCACGGCTGACGAACCTTGGCTGACCGCTCGTAATATTGCAGCGCCCTCGTGATGTTACCGCCAACCAATTGCGCGTCCGCCGCAAGCGACAGGGCATCCGCCGAGCCAGGAAACCGCTTTCGAAATGTTTCCGCTGCGGCCACGGCGTTCCGCGCCTCGCCATCGACGAGATAACTGCGAACCAACGACAAGGCATCGTCGCCGCTTTGCGGATCGATGATAGTACGGCGATCGAAGGGGCCAGTCGGCTGTAGCGCCACCAGTCTTTCCGATCGGGAATGGGCTGCCAAATCCAATAGCTTGCCCGCATCCTCGCGTTCACCCAGTGCCTCGTGTGCGCGGGCGACGAGTGTCTGGAGATAGGGCGAAGCGCTACTCTGGGTTGCCACATCGCCAAGCCGATAAACCAGTTCGCGATGGCTCCCGCTCATGACGAGTGCACGCGCCAGCAGGTCGCGCGCCCGGCGGTTCTCGGGGCGCTGGCGATAAAGTCGGTCGAATTGCTGGGCCGCACTGGCGTAATTGCCAGTCTCCAAATCGATGATCCCTGAAAGCAGCAGACCCGCCGGCGCGCTGCGGGCAGTTTGCCCACTGCGTGCCAGCAATTTGCGCGCAAGTTCATAGCGGCCCGCACGTGCTGCCAGCACTGACTGGAGATAAAATCCTCGCCAATATGCGGGATCGATTGCGGCAATCCGCCGGACGGCGACGAGCATTTCTTCGGCCTCGCCAGCCTCACCAAGCGTTGCGGCGTATTCGGCCAGCAGTTCGAGCTGATCCGGCCGCGCTGCGATCGCCCTCTCGAACCATGGCAACGCCTGGGCCATCCCGTTCGCATCGCGGGCGAGCTGCCCACGGAACATCAAGGCCTCCCAGTTGTCGGGTCCGTAAGTGACTGCTTTGTCGGCAGCCTCCAGTGCTGCGGTCTGTTCGCCCCCACGATAGCGAAGGCGGCCGATATCGACCCACAAGCGGGCATCCTGCGGGATCCGCGCCAAAGCGCGATCGAAAGCTTGCCCCGCTTCGGCAAGCCGCCCTTCGCGCATTTCTAACATGCCCAGCGCATGGAAACCCCGCCCGGCCGTCTCCGCGCTGAAAGCACCATCACCCAGCCACTGACGCGCTTCGACAGGCTGGCCTTGCAGCAATTCGGATGCGCCAAGATATGCCGCCACGTCCTCGCGCGGGGTGCCGGCCTCCATCATTTCACGCAGCGCCAACTCTGCACCGAAGCCGTCGCCCTCTTCCAGCGCGGCCAGAGCGCGCTGCATGGGTGGCAACTGTGATTCGCGTTCAGCGCAGGCGGCGAGCGCCATGGCTGCACCAATCGCGAGCGCTATCGACCAGCGGATCTCAGGTCTGAAGGTCATATTGCTTGAGCAAATCATAGAGCGTCGGGCGGCTGATCCCGAGCATCTTGGCGGTGCTGGAGATATTGCCCTCGCTGCGAGCAAGCGCGTGGCGTATCACGCGGCGATCAGCCATCTCGCGCGCGGCCTTGAGGTTGAGCACCTGCCCCTCGTCTTCGCCGTCTGCTGTCAGATCGAGGTCCTCGGCACTAATCAGGCGCGTGTCGGCCATGATAACCGCCCGTTTCACCCGGTTCTCCAATTCGCGCACATTGCCCGGCCAGCCCCAACCATCGATTGCTGCCAGGGCGTCTGGAGCGAAACCCTTGACCTGCGGATTCATCTCCGCGGCAAAACGATTGAGGAATGCCTTGGCCAACAGCGCGGCGTCCCCCGGCCGCTCGGCCAGGCCTGGAATCTTCACGACGATCTCGGCCAGGCGATAGAACAAGTCTTCCCGGAACGTACCCTCGCCGGCCATAGCCTCGAGATCCTGATGCGTCGCACACACGATGCGCGTATCGACCACAATCTGCTTGCGGCCGCCGACGCGTTCGATTGTACGTTCCTGCAGGAACCGCAGCAGCTTCACCTGTAACGGGAGAGGTATGTCGCCGACCTCGTCAAGAAACAGTGTGCCGCCGTGGGCCTGTTCGATCTTGCCTTCGGTTGTCTTGACTGCACCGGTAAAAGCGCCCTTCTCGTGCCCGAACAACTCGCTTTCCAGCAGATTCTCCGGGATCGCAGCGCAATTGATAGCGACGAACTCCGCATCCCGGCGGTCGCTGACATCATGCAGTCCGCGTGCCAGCAATTCCTTGCCTGTTCCACTGGCTCCCAGAAGCATCACCGTCGCCCCGGTATTGGCAACCCGCTCGATGGTGCGGGCGACCTTGGCCATTTCCGGTGCGCCTGTGATCAGGGTTCCAAGCACCTTTCGGTCGTCTCCGACCCGTTGCGCAAGCCGTCGGTTTTCCTGCTCGATTGCATGGAGGTTGAAGGCGCGGCGCACGATCAGGCCCAGATCATCGATATCTACTGGCTTGCGATAAAAATCATAGGCGCCGCGAGCTATAGCCTGCAGCGCACTGTCGCGGGCACCATGGCCTGAAGCAACAATCACCTTGGTATCGGGCTTGAGCGACATGATGGCGTCAAGAACCGCGAAACCCTCGCTCGTCCCATCGGGATCGGGCGGCAGGCCCAGATCTAGCGTGACAACAGCCGGCACGTCGGCGCGCAGGGCGGCCAAGGCCTGATCGCGATTGCCAGCGATGACGACATCGAAATCGTCATAGGCCCATTTGAGTTGCGCCTGCAGGCCCTCGTCATCCTCGACGACCAGGAGTTTGGGTTTGGAATCGGCCATTATCAGGCAGCCTCCTGGCTGGAGTTCGATTTCATCACGCGCGCAGCTTCTGCAAGCGGTAGAACAATGGTGAAGCGCGTCCCGATTTCGGGGCGTGACTGGACATCAAGGCGACCGCCCATCGCCTTGATCAATTCGCGGGCCTCGAACGCCCCGATCCCGAAACCGCCATCCTTCGATGACACAAACGGTTTGAACAACCGATGCCGGAGGAAGTCGGGATCCATGCCGCTACCGCTGTCAGCGAGAACAATCGTGCCCGACACCCCATCGGAGCGGATTTCGAGCGTAATCGGCATATCCTGGTCGCTGGCGTCGATGGCGTTCTGCACCAGGTGGACGAGCGATTGTTCCAGTCCCTCGGCATCGGCAAGAACGGTGCATGGATCAAGCCGGGTGAGTGTAACCTTGTGGATGGCATCGAACCGGTCGATCAGCGACCGTGCCATCAAGGCTAGGTTGACCGGGGCCAAAGCAGCGGGGCCGCCGGTGCCATAGCGACCTAGCCGTGCGAGAAGCTGGTTCAACTTGTCTGCGCCACTGCGCAAGGTAACCAGCATGTCGCGGCGGAATTCCGGGTTCTCTGCGTGCTTTTCCGCATTTCGCGCGAGCAGCGAAAGCTGGCTGGCGAGATTCTTGATATCGTGCATGACGAAAGCAATGCGCCGGTTGAAATCGTCGAACTGGGCGCGTTCCATCAACGCGCTCTGGTTCTCATGTTCGGCAATATAGCTGGCAAGTTGGCGCCCTATCACCTTGAGAAGATCGAAATCTTCCCAATCGAGGCGCCGAGGCACCGGCGGTCGCGCCAGCAGGACGGCTCCGGCAAGCCTGTCGAAATGCAACAGGGGGACCAGCACCCATGCCGAAGGATTGGCCAACAATTCCGGCGGTGGTTTCAATCCGATTGGTGAATGGCCCGAACGGATCGCGTCTAGTTCAAGAATGTGCTCCTCGCGTTCCATCGCAGAAGATAAATCTGCAGGCAGGCGCAGCGCGGAACGTCCTTCGCTGGCCCATTTCCAATCGGCCGCCTCTTCCAGCAAGCCGTCATCGCCCGGCAACATCAACAACGCAGCAGGGCTGTTGATGACATCCGCCATGGCCTTTGCCGAACGCTCGTAGAGGCTCGCGTTGTCCCCTCCCGAACGCCCGATTGTCTCGGTAAACCGCATCCATTCCTCGCGGTAGTCATAGCGGTGCTGGAACAGGTGTTTGAGAACGGTGACTCTCAGCCAACCTCGCATACGTTCGGATGGCATCCACAGCAGCGTAACGGTCGCCGCAGCGACCAGGAAACCGATCTGCGCCAAGGGCCCAAGATCGCCTTCAATCAGGGACAGCAGTTGCGCAGCGCCAAACATGACGAGCAGGTAGCCACCGATCAGCAAAAGTGAGAGCGTCTTGAACGCGACACTGTGGCTTGCCCGGATGACGCGACCCGCCAGGCCATTGCTGGCTCCGAGCGCCAGTGGAATTGCCATCATCCCGGCTACCAGTCCCCGCAGCGCACTGAACTCCAAAGCTGGCGATCCAGCAAGATAGGCCACCACGTAGTGATTAAGTTCCACCGCCCAGAAGCCAGCCAATCCGGCGGCGCTCCAACGCAGCACGTCACGCGTTTCGCGCGCGGCCCCGCCATAAAGATTGTGCAGGAGCACCAGCGATCCAATTGCCACCAGGATATGGAACAAGGTGACCGTTTGCCACATCGCTGCGACAGTGACCGCGTCAACTTTCCAATAGGCGCCGAGGTAGATCAGCAAAGGATGCAGCAATTCGACAGTGGCAAGCACCAGCAAGACCGGTCGGACGGCTCTGATGATCTGGTCACGCCCGTCAGCGGCAAACAAGCGATAGATAACCAGCAGCCAGGCCAGGTCGCGCGCGGCTTCGGCAGCGACCGCTGCGTGAGAAGTCGAGCCATAGGCCGCAACAACAGCAGCCCAGAGGCCGGTGAGCATGAGACCAGCGATGGTCGGCCGACGGTCGGATCGCTTGGTAACCGGTTGGCGAGATAGCCAGATAACGGCCAAGGCGCATGCCGCCGCCCCTAACAGGTGCAGAAGGATGCCGGCGAAAGCCCAGAAAGGTGATTGCTCGATCATCGTGCACCTGCCGGCCAGAGGATCACACGGAGGGTCTGGAGCAGGATAAGCAGGTCCAGAAACGGGGTGTAATTCTTGGCGTAGTACAGATCGTATTCGAGCTTGTGGCGGGCATCCTCGATGCTGGCTCCATAGGGATAATTGATCTGCGCCCAACCGGTGATGCCGGGCTTCACCATGTGACGCTCGGCGTAATACGGCATTTGCTGTTCGAGTTCGGACACGAATTTCGGCACTTCGGGACGCGGGCCGACGAAGCTCATTTCCCCTCTCAGAACGCTCCATGTCTGCGGCAATTCGTCGATCCGCACCTTGCGGATAAACCGACCAAGGCGCGTGATGCGCGGATCATGTTCCTCCGCCCATTTCGCCCCGTCCTTTTCCGCGTCTGTTCGCATCGAGCGAAGCTTGAGCACATCAAAGGACTGGCCATACAAGCCAATCCGCGTTTGCCGGAAAAAGGCAGGGCCCTTGCTGTCGAGCTTCACCAGCAGGGCAAACAGGGCGATCAATGGAAATGTAATCAGGAGCAACAGGCCGCTCGCGACAATATCGAATATCCGCTTGGCAACGCTGGAAAGTGTCCTGCCGGCGCTGAACCCGTCCGAAAAGATAAGCCAGCTGGGATCGACCGTATCGAGATCGACCCGGCCTGTTTCGCGCTCCAGAAAGCTGCTGAACTCGTTGACGTGGACCCCTTTGGTCTTGACGCGCAACAAGTCCTTGAGCGGAAGCGAATTGCGTCGTTCCTCGAGCGCGAGGACCACCTCGCTTGCGCGCAAATCGCTGACGAAATGGCCAAGATCTCCGATATCTTCCCGAGCGATGGCTTCGGACAGATTAGCCTTCCCCTGCATCAGTGCGATGTAGGCAACAATGACGAAACCGCTTTCAGGTCGGTCGCCTAATTCCTTGAGCCTCTTGGCGCGCGGCCCTGCTCCCAGAACCACGACGCGCCGCCTGAACGCCGATGTTCCCAGCAGTTTCCCAAGGATCAGGCGATTGATCATCAGGGCGACGGCGCCACCCACCATGGCGTAAAAAAGCGTGGAGCGCCAAAGGGTCGCGCCGGGAAATACGAAGTCGACAACCGAGAGAGCAATAACCGCAAGGCTGATCGCTACCAGCAGCCTGGTTCCGGCAAACTGCAACGATCGCAAGGCTTCCGCGCCATAGACCCCGACGGCGATCATGGCGGTCCATACGACAAGCGCAAATATTACCAACAGGCCGGCGTGGGCACCCATAGGCTCGGGTGCCATTTCTATTTGTGCCGAGCGGACAATCCAAGCAATCTCCCCCGCCAGCAGCAGGAGAGCAAGATCACACAGGCCGAGCAGCATCACGGCGTGCGGAATATAGTGCTTGAACAGGCGGATCATGGCCCTGGTCCGGTGGTCCTTTCAGTGAGGCTCCGGCCTAGGGCAAAGAAATGAAATGTCGGTAAACTTTACAACGACGCGCGATACCCCTCGGGACCGCGCGTCGTGATGGCTAATGAAAGCTTATCAATTGTTATCCAGAGCACCGGCGGCATCCTGCGCCGCTTCGCCAACCTGCCCGGCTGCTTCGCCCACTTGATTGGCTGCATCAGTAATGGCGGTATCCTTGGCGATTTCTGCATTGGAACCCGCGCTGATGAAATAGATGACTGCCGCGACAACGATCGCGAGAATTATCAAAAAGAACCATTTGCCAGCACCGCCGTCCCGCTCACCGTCGTTGATCACGGTGGTGTGCGTGGTGGACGAAGTACCGTCCGGATTTTCAGTACGGATGATGCGCTCTTCGGTCATGGCATTTTCTCCTATCAGCCCAAAACGTCGATCGCGGCCTCACGTTCCCGCGGCAGAAATTTTAAGAGAAGGAGAAAGGGGTGTTCGCTCGCGCCATCCGGTCGAAGGACAAGCCCACCCCTCGTGGAGGAAGTGACCGCTGCCGGCAATCAAGGCGGCGGCAATTGCGGCAGCCGAGGCCGATTGGAGTGGCATCCTCGGCTCGCAGGGAGGTTCCGCGGGCCTGGGCGAGATCACCGGCGAGTCCGGCCTCCAGGCCCAGCACGACAACAAATTGCCCTGCTTCCGCACCATCGGCGGAAGAAACCGCATGAGCCAATGTGAACCAGTGGGACGCCCCACCGGCCCCTTCTTCCAGCACGACTGCCTGGCCGAGCCAACGATCAGAGCGCTCGAAAGCGCGATGGACGAACCATAGCGGACAGCTGTGCTCTGCTTCGAGCAAGGTCGCTCCACTGGCACCGGTAAACCGCTTAGAAAACTGCCCCGCTCGGTCGACGCGGGCCATGAAGAATGGCAGCCCGCGCTGGCCAACCCGCTGGAGCGTCGTCAGGCGGTGAGCAACCTGTTCAACGCTCGCCCCGAACCGCCGCGTCAACACTGCTATGTCGTAACCCGTCGCGTCGCAGGCGCGAAGGAAGCGGCCATAGGGCATGATCAAGGCCGCGGCGAAATAACCTGCCAGATGCCGTTCGAACAATTTCCTCGCCGCTTCATCGGCGAAGGAGGGGCCAGAGGCAAGATTGGCGATGGCCTCACCTTGCTCGAGCTCTGCGATCTGCAACGCCAGCTGGAAAGCGCGCGAGGATGGCGGAAGCATTTCCGACAATTGCACTTGCCGGGCATGGAAATCGAGCCGACGGATCGCATCAGGCATGACTTCGCGAGGCAGGATGCGGATGGCGAGCTGGTGCTTCTCGCGCAGGCGCTCGGTCACGGCGAGCAGGAAATCTCCGCGTGACAGGCGCATTTCGTCAGCCAGCTCTTCTGCCGCATTGTCGAGATCTGCAAAGTGATTGCGCCAGCGCTCGATCTCGCGGCGCGAGGCGACTAGGGGATCGTCGCCTTGTTCGACATCGACAGCCTTGGAATCGAACAATTGCGCAAATGCCGCCGCTGCATGGGGGGCACTGGCAAGAAATTCGGCAGCCTCATCGCGGTCGATTCCCAGATTGGCAAACCGTTCATCGCCGAGTCGTCGGTATAGGCCATCGAGTCCGCCGATTGATTCGTCTTCGCGCAGGCGACGTGGATCGAAGTCGAACTGATCGACAAGCTGCACAATAACGCGGGCCGAGACAGGGCGCTGGTTGCGCTCCATGAGGGTCAGGTAGCTGGATGATATCCCGAGCCTCTGGGCCATGGCAGCCTGCGTCAGCCCCTCGCGTTTGCGCAATCGGCGCAGGGCCGGTCCAGAGAACAGCGAGCGGTCGACCATTGTCACTTTCCTTACATGGTTACAACAATCTCTGCATTAGATACCGCGAAAAGACAACAAAGTTTGTAAGTTTTCCTGCCTTTGAGTCCCTGCCCGTGTTTTAAGTGTGGCAACAGACCTTCCCCAGACAGGAGAACCCCTCGTGACTTATCAAAACGCCATCACCGAATTGCGCGGCACCATCGACAAGGCTGGTAAGCCTTGGGATGCAATCGATGCCGAAGCCGCTGCCCGCATGCAGGTTCAGAACCGCTTCCCCACAGGGCTCGACATCGCCCGCTATACCGCGCGCATCATGCGCGAGGACATGGAAGCTTATGATGCCGATCCCGCAAACTACACCCAGTCGCTGGGTTGCTGGCACGGGTTTATCGCACAGCAGAAGATGATCTCCATCAAGAAGCACTTCGGCAATACCAAGAGGCGCTACCTCTATCTGTCTGGCTGGATGGTTGCCGCCCTGCGCAGCGAGTTCGGCCCCCTGCCCGATCAATCGATGCACGAGAAAACAAGCGTCCCGGCACTCATCGAGGAAATCTACACTTTCCTGCGCCAGGCCGACGCCCGCGAGCTGGGCGGCCTGTTCCGCGAACTCGATGATGCCAAGGACGCCGACGACGACGTCAACACTCAGCGCCTTCTCACGAAGATTGACGAGCATGAAACGCATGTCGTCCCAATCATCGCCGACATCGATGCCGGTTTCGGCAATGCCGAGGCGACCTATCTGCTGGCCAAGAAAATGATCGAGGCCGGTGCCTGCGCGCTACAGATCGAAAACCAGGTTTCTGACGAGAAACAGTGCGGTCACCAGGATGGCAAGGTCACCGTACCGCACGAGGACTTCCTGCAGAAGATCCGCGCCATTCGTTACGCCTTCCTCGAACTCGGCGTTCCCGACGGCATTATCGTTGCCCGTACCGACTCGCTCGGTGCCGGCCTGACAAAGCAGATCGCCTACACCAGGGAGGCCGGCGATCTCGGTGACAAATACAACAGCTTCCTCGACTGCGAGGAAGTCGCCCCGCAGGACATGAAGAACGGCGATGTCGTTCTCAACCGCGACGGCAAGCTGTTGCGTCCCAAGCGCCTGCCTTCGAACCTCTACCAGTTCCGCGCCGGAACCGGCGAAGACCGCTGCGTTCTCGATTGCATCACCGCGCTGCAGAATGGTGCAGACCTGTTGTGGATCGAGACCGAGAAGCCGCATATCGGCCAGATTGGAGGAATGGTTGACCGGATCCGTGAAGTCGTTCCCAATGCCAAGCTGGTCTATAACAACTCTCCCAGTTTCAACTGGACGCTTTCCTTCCGCCAGCAGGTTTTCGATGCCTGGAAAGCCGACGGCCGCGATGTCAGCGCATTCGATCGCGACAAGCTGATGAGCGAACAATATGACGCCACTGAACTGGCTGCTGAAGCCGACGAGCGCATCCGCACTTTCCAAGCCGATGCGGCGCGTGAAGCCGGCATCTTCCACCACCTCATCACCCTGCCGACCTATCACACGGCTGCCCTGAGCACGGACAACCTGGCCAAGCGCTACTTCGGTGAGGAAGGCATGCTCGGCTACGTCAAGAACGTCCAGCGCGAGGAAATCCGCCAGAGCATCGCATGCGTCAAACACCAGAACATGGCCGGTTCCGACATCGGCGATGATCACAAGGAATACTTTGCCGGTGAAGCTGCCCTCAAGGCAGGCGGCAAGGATAACACCATGAACCAGTTCGAAGCAGCGTAAGGAGAGGCACGATGACCGAAGAAACAACCGCGCCGAAGGAACCGGGCCGGGCTCGCGCCCTGCTCTCGACAGCCGACTTCAAACTGCTGCGACGGGCCCTCGAAAGTCATGCAAAGGCGACCGAGGACCGCGACGAGCTGGCCAAGATCAATGCCCTGCATCACCGCCTTGGCAATTACGGCTGAGGCATAGCAACCAATCTCCTGGGGAGGAGATGACGGCCGTCGGAGCAAATGCTTCGGCGGCCGTCCAATTTTGCTTAACCCGTTGCCGCTATAGCGCGAGGCATGGTCCGCAAAGCCAGAAAAACGAAAAAGAGCCCGGTGCAGCTTTACAAGCACTTTGCAGTCGTGACGATCGCTATCACGGCCGTCGTGGGCGTGTTCGCTGATGGCGAGGCCCAGAATGCCATAGCTTCACACCAGGCTGAGAAGGCCGAACGGGAAAGGCTCGCCAAGGCCGAAAAAGCCTCGCGCGGCAACCGTCGACTGATCAAGTCGGGCGAAGACACGGGCGGGGGTGGAAGCTTTGGTCCGCAGACCTCCCCGGGCTTTTCGTTTGCCGGTAGCGATACCAGCAACACCGATAGTTTCGTCATTCGCGACGCTCAAGGCGCATCGGATACGCCGGTCTGGCTCAAGCTCGGGTTGACGAAGGCCGAGTGGAATTCACTCAGCGAAAGCGAGCGCGAAGACCTCGCAGCGGGGGTCGACCCTAAGGCGCCCAGCGTCGCTGCGGTAGAAGCGGCAGCGAGCCGCAAGCTTACCGCCGCTTCGCGTAGCCGGTCCGGCGGGCTCGACGCCAGCTTTGCCGGCGGTTCCGATGCGCCGGGCAGCGAGTTTTAACCGCCCCGTCGTGCAAAGATATCGAGTGTCGCCGCCGTCAGCGCCTCGCTGGCGGTTGCAATTACCTTTTCAGCATCAGGGGCCCAGAAAGGGCTGTGCAGCGAAGGCAGGCTCGTTTCGCCGCGTTCAGCCGCTGCGAACTCGTCGTGCGGAACGCCGCCGACCCAGAAGATCAGCGATTCGATATTCTCGCGATCGGCGCGGTAGAACTGGCCGAAATCCTCGCCTCCCATCACCGATGGCACCTGCATCACCCGATCCTCGCCGAAACGGGTGCGGAGACCAGCCATGACCTGCTCGGTAAACTCGGGCGTATTGTAGGTCGACGGGGTATAGGGTTCCTCGATCGTCACTTCGGGCATCCGATCGTCGGGAACGCCGGCAGCAATGGCCTCACCCCGGACAATGCGCTTGATGCCATCGAGCAAAAGCGCCCGCGATTCATCGGAATAGGAGCGCACTGTCAGTTGCAGGCGCGCCTCGTCGGGAATGATATTGTGCTTGGCCCCGGCCAGGAAGCTGCCGACGGTGACCACTGCCGGATCAAGCGGCGAACTTTCGCGGCTTACAAGCGTTTGCAGCTTCATGACGATCGCGCTCGCCAGAACGATCGGATCCTTCGTTGTGTGGGGATAAGCGCCGTGGCCGCCGACGCCCTTCACGCTGATGTCGACACTGTCGACATTGGCCAGTGCGTAGCCTGGTGAATAGCCGATCATCCCGGCCGGAAACTGTGCAGCGTCGTGGAAGCCGAGCACGTAATCAGGCTTGGGAAATTTTTCGAACAGGCCGTCTTCCAGCATGGCAAGCGCGCCCAGCCCCAGCTCTTCAGCGGGTTGCAGTATCATCACCAGTGTACCCGCCCAGTCTTGCCGGCGCTCGGCCAACAATTGCGCCGCGCCGACCCAGGCCGCCATGTGCGTATCATGGCCACACGCGTGCATGACGCCGGTCGTCACCCCTGAGGCAGGAGTGGCGGTTACCTTCGATGCATACGGCAAACCGGTCTGCTCAACTACCGGGAGCCCATCCATATCTGCCCGTAGCATGACGGTTGGCCCCTCGCCGTTCCGCATCACCGCGACGACACCGGTCTTGCCGACGCCCTCCGTCACTTCGAAGCCCAGCGCACGGGCTCGTGCGGCAAGTTTCGCGGCGGTTGCGACTTCCTCGAAACTCAGTTCGGGGTTGGCGTGCAGATCCCGGTAAAGCTCCATCAGAGCAGGCATGTCTTCGGCAAGATCCGTGCGAATGTCGTCGGCACGCGCGTTGGCCGGGATGGTCGCAAATGCCAGTGCCGCTATGCTTCCGATTGTCGCAATTCGCATGGATATTCCCCCTAGAAATTCAGGCGTGACGAACGCCCGCGCCTTGTCTTGGTTACAAACGGTAAGTCAGTGCCAACAGGATCGACAATGTCGTCACCATCAGCAGGACCAGCGGTACCCCCGTGCGGACGTAGTCGCCGAAATTGTATGACCCTTCTGCCATGATCAGCATGTTGGTTTGATATGCAATCGGTGTTGCGTAACAAAGATTGCACCCGAAGAGAACGGCCAGGACCAGCGGCTCCGCGGGCATGCCCAGAGTATGGGCGATGCTGAACGCGATCGGTGTGCCGACCGTGGCCGCCGTGGCGTTGGAGGCAAAATTGGTAAGCACGGTCACGAACAGCATGATGGCCGCGATGACCGCTGCAGGGGCGAGGAATTGCAGGCCATAGGACAGAACCTGCCCAAGCCAGTCTGCCGCCCCGCTTTCATCTATAATCCGCCCCAGGGCGATACTTGCTGCGACGAGCACGATGACTTGGCCCGACAGCGCCCGTCCAACCCGGTCGAACTTTACACAGCCGGTAACGAACATGAGAATGGCACCGGCCAGCGCGGCAATCGCAATCGGCAGGAAGCCGAACGCAGCGAGACCGACCGTTCCGCCCATGATGACCGCTGAGAGCATGGCCTTGGAACGGCGCGGCAATTCGCGCACGCCTTCGAGGATCAGCAGGCTATCGCTGCGAGCAAAATCCTGCAGATCGCTCTCGTTCCCCATGACCAGGAGCACATCGCCCTCAGCCATGCGCAGGTCGCCGCCGTCACTATAGGTATCGCGCTGCCCGGCGATTCGCTCCGGCCGGTGAATGCCGAGCACCGCCACGCCAAAAAGATCGGCGATACCCGAACTCGGCAATGTCCGATTGATTAGGCGCGAATCGGCGGTAACCGCCATTTCAGAGACAAGGATGTCGCTCTTGTCGGCGCTCGCCTTGCGCCGGATCTTGTCCAGCACCCAGGACGGAGCCACTTCGCTGCCGAGCGTACGCATCGCTTCTTCGAGCGCATCATGCGTCCCGGATACATGCAGCCTTTGTTGCGGACTGATCGCGCCTGTGACCGTGTCATGGAAGGTCAGGTCGGACGGGAGTGTCGGAGCAACCTCCGCCAGTTCCTTGCCGGCCAATACGCTTTCGTCGCTGATCCGCAAACGGGTGTGAAAACGGCGTTTTTGATGCGGATCAGTTACCGTGTTGTCCCGCAGCAAGCGCGGCATCACCAGCCACAAATACGGCAGCGCGATGGCCGAAGCCAGCAGGACGATGGGGGTGAAGTGAAACACGCCCATCTGCCGCATTCCCAGATCGACCGCGATCGAAACCACCAGGATATTGGTCGAGGTCCCGATGGTAGTTGCCAGTCCGCCCAGCAGTGATGCTGCGTTGAGGGGAATGAGGGTTTTTGACGCAGGCAAGGCTCCGCGTGCAGCCAAGGTAACGAAGATCGGTATCAACAGCACCAGTACAGGAGTGTTGTTGATGGCCATCGACAGCACGAAAGCGATCAGCAGGCTGATCAGCAAGCCCAGTTGCAGATTGTATTTGAAGACCGATTCGAGCAACCGCGCCGCTGGTTCCAACGCGCCGGTCACAACTAGCCCTCGTCCCATGACCATCAGGGCGCAAATAGTGATCAAGGCGTAGTGGCCGAAACCGGCGAATGCGAGCACCAGCCCGTCCTGGGGGTCAGCGCCTTCGAGGGGGAAGAAATACAGGCCGACAGCGATCACAGCGATGGTCAGCAGGGAGATGATCTCCACCGACATCTTGCCCCTGGCAAAGCCGATGAACATCGCGATCGTCACGGCCATCGCTGCTAGCGCGTGGAAGGATGGAGCGGCGATCATGCCGATGCAGGATTATCGCTCAGGCCAGCAACAGGCAAATCCTAATATGACTGCTAGGGCGTTCCCTGGGGTTCCTTGACGACAAGCAGGCCTGTAATGGCCAGCAAGGCGGTCGTCGCTGTCCCCGCCGCACCGGTAGCGAAGACAAGTTCCATGCCGTTGGCCATGCCATAGATGCTCAAGACAGCCGCCGCGAGCCCGCTGGCGACACATGCCCAGCCCAGCCCCTTGGCCAGAGCACCGGGTGCGCCAGTGGCCGCCAAACCGAGGCCGACTGCGGCAACACCCAGCATCATCTTGCCATGGAAATAGAGAAAGAAGGCTCCATTAAGCACGGTTTTGAAAACCTGCTCATCCGCCGCCTGCTGCGCCTGCGGAAATTCGAGAAGCCCCATGCCAACCTGGATCAGGTTCACGAGGCCTGCAATCGCCACCGCCGACCAGACCAGCGGCATCGTGCTGCGTGCGGCCAGCGGGAGCGCAGCCCAGGCGACGAGCGAGAACAACACCATCTCGCTGGTCCAGGTGATCTTGCGCAACACCGCGCTATCGCTCGGAGAGACAACGCCAAGGTAGAACAATTGCGTCGCGACGGTTGCCAGCAAGGAAATCGAAACGACGACGACTGCGCCGCGAAGTGTGAAAGTCATGGCGTCAGCCTCTGCAGTTCTGGAACAGATATGCCGGAGCTCCGGCAACAGCTGTTCGCGCCCGGCAGGGGCATGGTTACACCGTTAGGCATGGAAAGGAAGATGCGCGAGTGGTGCCCCTGGCCCGACTCGAACGGGCACTTCCGTAGAAAAGCGATTTTGAGTCGCTCGCGTCTACCAATTCCGCCACAGGGGCACTGCGCGAGCGAGCGCGGATAGCGGCGCCTGCTCGATCCCGCAAGTTTACTTCAGTGAATTCGCCACCAGTTTGTGCAACCTCGAATGCAGGACATCGTTGGCCGCCAGCACCTGCTCCGCAAGGATAGACTGCGAACGACCGCGAAAATCGCTCACAAAACCGCCAGCTTCGCGTACCAGGAGGCACCCTGCTGCGGTATCCCAGACATTGAGCCCGGTTTCCCAGAACCCATCAAAGCGCCCAGCGGCCAGCCATGCAAGATCGAGCGAAGCTGCACCGTAGCGACGGATGCCGGCCACTTCGGGGCCGATGGCGCCGAATATCCTGCTCCATTCGGCGAAGTCGCCGTGGCCCTGGAAAGGAATACCGGTCGCAATCAGCGCTTCTGAAAGCTGCCGACGGGCGGAAACGCGGAGCCGGCCATCATGCAGCCATGCCCCACGGGTCTTCTCGGCCCAAAATGTTTCGTCGGTGATTGGCTGGTAGATGACCCCCGCCGTCACCTCGTCCCAGCCTGAACGATCAAGCTTGGGCTCCTGCACCGCGATGCTGATGGCGAAATGCGGGATTCCGTGAAGGAAGTTGCTGGTCCCGTCGAGCGGATCGATGATCCACCGTGGCTTGTCCTTGTCGCCTTCGATAACGCCGCCTTCCTCCAGCACAAAACCCCAATCGGGGCGCGCATGGAGCAATTCGTCATAAATGGTGCGTTCGGCAATTTGATCGGCCTTGGAAACGAAGTCGGCCGGCCCTTTACGGCTGACCTGGAGGTGTTCGACTTCGCCGAAATCGCGCCGTAGCTTGCCGCCTGCCTTGCGGGCGGCTTTTTCCATGACGCGAATGATACCCGAGAGGGCTGACATAAAAGTGAGTCTTTCTGTTCTAGTCGAAGGCGACGCGGATCGAACCGGCTGTCAGTTCAATCTCGCCCCAACCGCTGTCGACATGTGCATAGTCCTCGGCAATCGTGGCCGAGAAAATTTCGCTAAAGTCCTGGTCCTTGCCGTCTTCGACCTTCTTCTTGCGGAGCCGCAAATCCTCAAGGTCGGAAAAACGCACGAAGCCCTGCCTGAAACAGCCGTCCGCCCCCTCGTCTGGCTCGGCATAATCCGGGTGGCCGGATTCGAGCCGGAATTCCATCTCCAATGTCAGCGACTTGTCGTCGTAGATAACGCCGAGAATAAAACTGTTGTCGAGATCGACCTGGGTCAGCTTGGGATGTGTGTCAGACATGGCTTGCTCTTGTTCGAAACGGGTCAGCCGGCCTTGCCGACGTAGCTCTGTTCATAGACATCAACGACAATACGCGTACCGCTTTCGATATGCGGCGGCACCATGATCCGCACGCCGTTGTCGAGCACCGCGGGTTTGTAGCTGGAAGATGCGGTCTGGCCCTTCACCACGGCATCGGCTTCGACGATATCGGCTTCGATCTGCGACGGCAGCTGCACGCTGATGGGCTTTTCTTCCCACAGTTCGAGCTGCACCTGCATCCCGTCCTGGAGGAACGGGCGCGCATCGCCAAGAAGGTCGGACGGGAGCGTGATCTGCTCGTAGGTTTCCTGATCCATGAAAACCAGCATATCGCCGTCTTCATAAAGAAACTGGAATTCCGTGGTGTCGAGCCGCACCTTCTCGACCGTGTCGGCGCTGCGGAAGCGGACGTTGGTCTTGCGGCCATCCTGCAAGTTCTTCATCTCGACCTGCATGTAGGCCCCGCCCTTGCCGGGCTGGGTATGCTGGATCTTGGCGACCTTCCAGATGCCGCCTTCGTATTCGAGGATATTGCCGGGACGGATGTCCACGCCGCTGATTTTCATGTCGAAAGAGCCCTGCAGGTTGATATCGTTTATGGTTGGCGCCAAGCCGCCACAATAGGGTGCCGCGCCCGGATGCCTGTCTTCGCAGCGGCCTTTAGCTCGCCAGTCAGGTCCGGGCAAGGTCGGTGGAGCTAACCGGTCTGCCATGGTAGGGGCATGAAGGTGAAATACTCGGCAATCATACTGGCGGCTGGTGTGGGTGCGCTCATGGCGTCGCTGGCTGCGCATGCCGCGGGACCACTCAGCACCCTGCCGGTCGGTCGCTACGAATGCTCGTTGCCCGGGGATGCCGGTGGCGCCCCATGGATTCCCCTCGAGGACAAGAGGTTCTCGATAAAGAACGCCTCGCGCTACCTCAGCGCCGAAGGATCGGGGACCTACCTCCTCTCGGGTGATGATCTTGTATTCACGCGCGGACCGATGAAGGACGAGCGATACAGGCGGGTCGGGACGACCATGCTGCGTAGGTTGAACCCTGATGGTTCGCTTGACCGGATGCGTTGTGTCCGCACCGGTCCCCTGCAATAATATCTAGCGCTTAACTCCAGTCAGAAGCGGATAGGGATTGATCGCATTGGCCGGCTCCCACCACTCCGCGTCTGTAGTCGTTCGGAGTATGGCAAAATGCAGATGCGGCGAATCTGCGCTGGCATTGCCGGTGCTCCCGACAGAGCCGAGACGCTGCCCGCGCCGAACGCGCTGGCCTTCCCGCAGTCCCTCGGCATATTCGGACAAATGGGCGTAATAGTGGATTGTCCGCCGGTCAGGAGAGCGGACATAAATGGTCGTCCCTCCAGCGCCTGACTGAAACAGTTTCTCGATGGTCCCGGGCGCGGCTGCCCGCACCGTAGTGCCCTCGGGTGCCATGATATCGATCGCCTCATGCAGTTGCGAACTGCTGTCGCGCGAGGAAGTGAAGGTATCTGTCAGGTCGGCAGCCCTCACGTTGAGGACCGGGATAATGAGATTGGCTGAATCCTCTCCGCTAGGCTGCGAGGCGGTGTCGGTATCGAGCGCGCTGGCGACCTCGGTCGGCATTTCGGCAAGCGTTGCCGGAATTTCGCCTGGTGCCGCTTCAGGCTCGGGACTGGGTGCCGCGTCTGCCGGACGGACAATGTCGCGCTGGCTGTCGCTGGAAGCCATGTCCATCAGGCTGCCCCCGGCGACGATCCAGACCATTGAAGTCAATGTCGCTGTAACAACAATGGTCAGAAGGCGATCAAAGAATTTCATGAATTGTCCCTAGCACTTATCGTAAGACTTGCGCGAACTTCTTGATCGCTTCCACTTCGTCTCCACCCCATACCGATCCCGAGACTGCGAGGAAGTCAGCTCCGGCTTCGACCAGCGGCGTGCAGTTTTCCGGCGTGATTCCGCCAATGGCGACGCAGGGCAGTTCGAACAATGGCGCCCACCATTCGAGCAAATCCAGGCCAGCACGGTGCTCCGTTTCCTTGGTCGGCGAATCGAAGAAGGCACCGAAGGCGACGTAGTCAGCGCCAGCCTCCCCCGCAGCCATTGCCAAGTGACGCGAGGCCTTGCAGGTGACGCCGATCTGGGCCTCGCGGCCAAGCCGCTCGCGCGCCTCGGCAACAGTTCCATCTTCCTGGCCCAGATGGACACCATCGGCCTTCAGCCTGTCGGCTAGCGCAATGTCGTCATTCACGATGAAGCCGACCTCGCGCTCTGCACAGATGCTCTGCAGGGGGGCGGCGAGCTTGGCAGCCTCGTGCTGGTCGACATCCTTGACCCTGAACTGGAACGCAGTGGCAAGGCCCGGCCCGGCATCGAGTGCCCGGACGAGACGGTCGGGAAAGTCTCCGCCCACGTCGAGCGGCGATATGAGATAAAGTTGGCAATCAGTCATCGGCGCGCTTGGTAGTGCCAAACGAACCTCCCGTCGATATTCAGATTGCCGCAATCTACCGACGCGCTATTTTCGGGAACGATGATCCAAAGATTTCGCTTTATCGCCGCCATGCCCCTAGTCACGTTTGCCCTTGCCGGCTGCGCCGTCGTTCCTGATGCGCCCAATGTCGAAGGCACGCCGCGCACCGAGCTGACGCCGGTGGCGCTGGGCCAGCCCGTTTACGCCGGATCCGTCGTCGTCACTCCTCGGCGGGTCGTCGAAGACAGCCGATGCCCCATCAACGCTCGATGTGTCTGGGCAGGTCGATTGATCGTCGAAACACGGATCGACGGCGGCGGTTGGCGCAATACGGCGAATATCACGCTTGGCGAAACCTACGGCACACACGGACATGTCATTGCACTGACCGCGTCCTCGCCTGAAAAAACCACTCAAGACGACATCCAGCCTAGCCAATACCGCTTCGTCTACGAGGCTCGGTAAGACGCAATCACCAACCAAGGGGCCAGTGTCTGTAGTTGGGACAATGCGAACAGCCCGGATGCGGCGAACTGCTTTTCAGAACATAATGGCTTGAAGGAGTCATGCCATGTCATTCGCCCTGTTCCTCGCAAGCGCCATTGCCGGCGCTTCTCCACCGTTCACCACGGTCGAAGACGTTCCGATTTTTCGGCGAGTCCAGGTTACCCCCGAAATCAGCGTCGTAGCTTTCGGCGTCATCAAGGATTCGCGTTGCACAGACCCGACATTCTGTTTTCGCGACGACTCGCTGCGGGTCGCCGCGATAGTCTCATATCGCGGGAGGGAGCGTGAAATCGTACTCGACTGGGATAGCCCGGTCCAGGTGGGGACGGGCGAACTTTATCTGATGTCGGCGGGTACGCCTGCCAATCCGAACGGGGCAATCCGGCTCGAGAAATACCGCCTCAAGCTCGGATATCGCCCGTTCGTCTCATAGCGCGGTTCAGCCCGCCATCGAAGCAGCAAAAATACGGTCGATCGCCTTGCCGAGGACGGCATCGAACTCGGCATCGCTCTGGCTCTTGCGCAGGTCTTGCAACAATCCACGGCTGAAGCTGGCAATCATACCCTTGTTCTTAGCCAGTTCCTCGCACGCTTCGCCGGTCGAATAACCGCCCGAAAGCGCCACTACGCGCAAGACCCTGGGGTGCTCGATTAGTGGAAGGTAGAGATTGGCCTCAACCGGAATCGTCAGCTTCCAGATTACCTTCTGGCCTTCGGGCACCCGCTCAAGCTGTTCGAGGGCATTTGCGAGCAGCATTTTCTCGGCCTCCGCGCGCGAACCGCTTTTGAGGCTCGCTTCGGGCTCGAGGATCGGTACGAGTCCGTTGCCAAGTATCTGCAGGCCGAAATCCATCTGTTGCGAGACGTTCTGGGCCACGCCCTTTTCGTTGGCTTCGTGGATCACAGAGCGCATCTTGGTGCCGAAAACGCCCAATTCCTTCGCCCGTGCGCATGTCGCGTCGAGTTCGGGCATGTCTTTCATCAACTGAACGCCATCGGCTTGATCATGCATGCCCTTGTCGACCTTCAGGAATGGCACAACGCCCTTGGAGCGCAGCCGCTCCGGGATCGGCATCCCGTCCGGGTTGCAGCCCTCCATGGTCTTTTCGAACAGGATTGCGCCGACGATCTTGTCGCCGTTGAAGGCAGGGCTTTCGACGATGCGGCAACGCATGTCGTGGATCATGGCGAACATTTCATCGTCGCCTGACCACTCGCTGTCTTCGACACCATAGCCTTGCAGAGCCTTGGGGGTCGAACCGCCCGACTGGTCCAGCGCGGCAATGAAGCCGTCAGCGTTGGCGATCTTGGCGGTCATCTCGTCAAAGTTCATGGGTGTTCTCGTCCTGTCGTCATGGATGCAGCGTGCATACGAATGCAGGCGCACTTACCGAGCACTGCGGCAGCTCGCAACATCGCATCGGTCCCGTTTGCCGGTTTCACGTGTTGAACTCGTACTATGCCCAGCAAATCCCGAAGGCGGCCTCATGCTAGATGAAACCCAAGAACGACTTTGCAGCGACAACACAACGGACTTCAGCGATTTGAAGGTGGTGACAGTCAACTGTACGCTCAAACCTTCACCACAGGGTTCTCACACGGACAAGCTGCTCGGGATTGTCGAGGCGATCATGGTTCGCAACGGCGTGTCACTCGACCAGATTAGGCTAGTCGATCACACCATCGCGCCTGGCGTATATCCGGACATGACCGAGCATGGCTTTGACCGCGATGATTGGCCGCAATTATGGCCGCGTATCCGCGATGCCGATATCCTGGTGGTCGGAACGCCGATCTGGCTGGGCGAGAAAAGCTCGGTCTGCCAGGCGCTGATCGAGAAGCTCTATGCGCATTCTGGCGAGACCAACGACAAGGGACAATACATTTTCTACGGCAAGGTCGGCGGTGTCATTGTCACCGGCAACGAGGATGGCATCAAGCATGTCGCCATGGGCACGCTCTATTCGCTGCAGCATGTCGGTTACACCATTCCGCCACAGGCCGATGCTGGCTGGATCGGCGAGGCAGGCCCGGGTCCAAGCTATGGCGATGCCAAGGAAGACGGCAGCGGATATGTCGGCTTCGACAATAATTTCACCCGCCGCAACACCACGTTCGCGACCTGGAACATGCTGCACTTCGCGCGCATGCTGAAGGACGCGGGGGGAATTCCCTCGCATGGCAATTCCAAGGACTTGTGGAACAAGGGGCATCGCTTCGATGCGCCCAATCCGGACTACCGCTAGCCGCTAGCCGCTAGCCGCTAACTCGACTTGAGCGCGGCCACCAAGTTGATGGCGATGGAAATGCGCGTGCCGCTGCCATGGAATGGGCGCACCGCGTGTTGTAACCAGCTTGGGAAGATCACAATCATGCCGGTCCTGGGGCGAACCGAGATCTCGTTCTGCTGCTGTTGGCCATCCCGATCAAGCATTCGCAAGTCGGGGGCAGTCATGCGCACCATTGGCATTCGCGGGTCGAGCAGTTGCAATTCCCCGCCAAGCGACGCGTCCTCGCTGCCGTCATAACCATCATCGATATAGGCGACGGCCGACCAGAAACTGCCAGGATGGAAGTGATACTGGTTGGCACTGCCGACTTGGGAAACATTGGCCCACATCTCGGGCACCCAGCCAAAGCGGCTTGCCTGCGGGCTCTTCGAATCGACCGTCAGCGCGTCTGCCATCTGCATCGCCTTGAAGGCGAGAGCGCGAGCGGCCTCCCCACCCCAGTCGAGCATCTGCGTGTTCGAGTGCCATCCACCGATATTGGAAATCGTAACGCCCTGCACGTCGCGCGCGTGCTCTGCCTCGATCGCTGTACGCAGCGCAGCGATGCCGGCGGCGCTTTGCAGGATTTCGGTGGCAAAAGGCGTCGCGAACAGGTGGCGCGTCTCGGCCATGATTAGCTTTTCCTTGGTCCGACCTTGCGGATAATGCCGGTGAAACTGAGCACCGGCTGGCCATCGGCAGTGACGATCCCCCGCACATAGATGGTCTTGCCGCCACCGCGAGTGACCTCCCCGCGTGCTTCGATCATTTGCCCTTCGCGCGCTGCGTCGAGAAAATCCCCCGACAGGTTCATGGTAACACCATGCGCCCCGGCCATTTCATCGGACGCGATGGTGAAGATCGCACTGTCGGCGAATGTCATCAGGCACCCGCCATGCATGAATCCTGCGCCATTCATGTGCCGCGCTTCGGCCCGGAAGGCGGTTACCCGCCTGCCATCTTCCCCACGCTTTTCATAGAATGGCCCGGCACGCTGTTCGAAAGCGTCGCCACGCCATGTCGACCATCCGGCCCACTCGCCCTCGGTGACTGCAACCAGCCCGCCGCTCGAGCCTACGGCTTCGTCCTCGCTCATGCGGAGAGCGCCTTGACCCCCGGAAGGTCCTTGCCTTCCATCCACTCGAGGAACGCGCCCCCGGCGGTGGAGACATAGGTCACGTCCTTGGTGACCCCGGCATGGGCGAGCGCGGCGACGGTATCCCCGCCCCCGGCGACCGACACCAACGAGCCATCCTGGGTCAGCGCGGCAGCCGTGCGGGCCAGCGATACCGTCGCCTGGTCGAACGGTTCGATTTCGAACGCGCCGAGCGGGCCGTTCCAGACAAGTGTGCGACAGGTCTTGAGCACATCGGCCAATGCCTCGACCGCCTGCGGGCCGATATCGAGGATCATCTCGTCGGCGCGCACTTCGTGGACATTGCAAGTCCGCACGCTGGGCGGATTGGCTGCAAACTCGGTCGCCACGACGACGTCATAGGGCAGATGCACCGTGCAGCCGGCATGGTCGGCCTCGTCCATGATCGCATTAGCGGTATCGGTCAGATCGTGCTCGCACAGGCTCTTGCCGACATCGACCCCGCGCGCGGCAAGGAAGGTGTTGGCCATGCCGCCGCCGATGATCAGGTGCTGCACCCGCCCGACAAGGTTCTTGAGCACGTCGAGCTTGGTCGAGACCTTGGCCCCGCCGACGACTGCCGCCACCGGCGTCTCCGGCTTACCAAGCGCGGCGTCAAGAGCCTTCAGCTCCTTCTCCATCGCCCGGCCCGCATAGGCTGGCAATTGGTGCGCCAGCCCTTCGGTAGAGGCGTGGGCGCGGTGCGCTGCGGAGAAGGCATCGTTGACGTAGAAATCGCCGTGCGCAGCGATCCCGGCGGCAAATTCCGGGTCGTTGGCTTCTTCGCCCGGCCAGAAACGAACATTGTCGAGCAGGCCGATATCGCCATTGCCGAGAATGCCGATCGACTGTTCCACCACCGGGCCCATGACCTCCGGGATGAACATGATTTCCTTGCCCAGGACCTCTTCAACGTCGCCTTGGACGAAGCTGGTGCTCATGGTGGAATGGCGCTGACCATTGGGACGGCCATAATGCGCAAGCAGCAATACTTTCGCACCGCGTTCCGTCAGTTCCAGGATCGTCGGCTTGACCGCTTCGACACGCGTCAGGTCAGTCGCCGACCCGCCTTTCATCGGCAGGTTCAGGTCGACGCGAACCAACGCGATCTTACCGGTGATGTCGCCAAAATCGGCGCTCAGATCGTCAAGGGTCTTGAACTGCGCCACGATGTTTTCCTCAGAGCAATCCCGCGACCACACCCGAAGTGTCGATCATGCGGTTGGAGAAGCCCCATTCATTGTCATACCAGCTGACCACGCGGGCCAGCTTGCCTTCCATCACGGCGGTTTCGAGGCTGTCGACCGTCGAGCTGGCGGGGTGGTGATTGAAATCGCTGCTGACGAGCGGCTGGTCGGTATAGTCGAGCACGCCCTTCATCACGCCATCGGAGGCTGCCTTGAGCGCGGCATTGAGTTCATCGACCGAGGTGTCCCGGCCCGGCTGGAACACCAGGTCGACGAGGCTGACATTGGGGGTCGGTACGCGAACCGACGAACCGTCGAGCTTGCCGTTGAGTTCGGGCAGAACCAGGCCGACAGCACGTGCGGCGCCGGTGGTGGTCGGGATCATGTTCTGCGCACCGCCACGGGCACGACGCATGTCGCCATGCATCTGGTCGAGCATCCGCTGGTCGTTGGTGTAGCTGTGGATCGTGGTCATGAAGCCACGCTCGATGCCGACAGTATCGTTGAGTACCTTGGCCACCGGTGCGAGGCAGTTGGTGGTGCAGCTGGCGTTGGAGATGATGTCATCATCCGCCGTCAGCGTGTCGTGATTGACGCCATACACGATGGTCTTCGACACGCCCTTCGCCGGGGCCGAGATGACGACGCGCTTGGCGCCAGCTGTAATGTGCGGCCGGGCAGCCTCGTCGCTCTGGAAAAAACCGGTGCATTCGAGCACGATTTCCACGCCCATCTCGCCATGCGGCAGATTGCCGGGATCGCGCTCGCTGGTGACCTTGATGGCTTTGCCGTTCACCGTGATGGTGTCGCCATCGACCTCGACCGTGCCAGGGAAGCGGCCGTGGGTGGAATCATACTGAAACAGCAGGGCGTTGGACTTGGCATCAGCGAGATCGTTGATCGCCACCAGGTCGAGATCGTGATCATCACGTTCGAGAAGTGCGCGCGCGACAAGACGGCCGATGCGCCCGAAACCGTTGATTGCAACTTTCGTCGCCATGAAACTACTCCTGCCTTAAGCTTTGAGGGTATCGAGGATTTGCGGAACGATAGCATCCGCAGTGAAACCGAACTTTTCGAACAATTTTTCTGCCGGGGCCGAAGCGCCGAAGCGGTCGAGGCCGATTTTCAGACCGTCGGAACCGACATAGCGATCCCACCCGAAGGTAGTGCCAGCCTCGATCGAGACCTTGAGCGCATCAGTTGGCAGCAGGTCGTCGCGATAGGCCGCATCCTGCTCATCAAAAAGTTCGGTGCAGACCATCGATACAACATCGGCACCGATGCCCTGCTCTTCAAGCCTGGCGGCGCATTCGGCCGCGACGTGCAATTCCGAACCGGTTGCTACCAGCACAACTTCGCGTCGACCGTTGGCTGCCTTAACCCGATATGCGCCGTTGGCGCTGGCATTGCCGTCGGTAGCCTGCAAGCGCATCTGCGGTAGGCCCTGGCGGCTCAGTGCAAGAACCGTGGGACGGTCGGTCTGGCGCAGCGCAATTTCCCAGCATTCGGCGGTTTCGACGGTATCGGCCGGTCGCATGACCAGCAAGTTGGGCATCGCCCGCAGCGAAGCCAGATGCTCTATCGGCTGGTGGGTCGGCCCATCTTCCCCCAGCCCTATGCTGTCATGGGTCATGACGTAAATAACGCGCGCTTGCTGCAATGCCGAGACGCGGATGGCGCCACGGGCATAGTCGGTGAAAACGAGGAAGGTGCCGCCATAGGGGATGATCCCCCCATGCAGCGCCATGCCGTTCATCGCCGCCGCCATTCCGAATTCGCGGATACCGTAATAGACGTAGCGCCCGCCGTAATTGTCGGCGGTCAGTGCTTCGATCCCGCCGGCCTTGGTGTTGTTCGAACCGGTCAAATCGGCACTGCCGCCGATGGTTTCGGGCAGCTGCGCGTTGATCGTACCCAGTGCCAACTCGCTCGACTTGCGAGTGGCGACCTTGGCCGGTTCGGCCAGCGCCTGGGCGATAAAATCATCGAGCGACCAATTTGCGGGTAACTCGCCTGCCATCCGGCGCTCGAACTCCGCCCGCTGATCGCTGCCGTTAAGTCGGCTCGACCAGGCACCATGCGCGTCGCTGCCTGCGGCGCCGGTGGCACGCCAGTTCGCCAGGATTTCATCTGGAATTACAAAAGGTTCAGCAGTCCACCCCAGTTCCTGTCGAGCGGCGGCGATTTCTTCAAGTCCAAGCGGGGCGCCATGAGTGGCGCTGGTACCCTGCTTGGTCGGGGCACCCTTGCCGATGATCGTCTTGCAGGCAATCAGCGAAGGGCGCTCATCGGCCTGAGCCTCGTCGATTGCGCGGGCGATATCGGCATAATCGTGCCCGTCGCATTCGGTCACGTGCCATCCGGTCGCCTCGTAGCGGGCGCGGATATTCTCACTTGTCGATAGGTCGGTCGGCCCGTCGATGGTGATGGCGTTATCGTCCCATAGAACATTGAGACGACCGAGCTTGAGATGACCGGCGAGCCCGATCGCTTCGTGGTTGATACCCTCCATCAGGCATCCGTCGCCCGCTATCGCCCAGGTACTGTGGTCGACCAACCCGTCGCCGAACTCGGCGTTTAGGTGGCGCTCGGCCATGGCCATGCCGACTGCCATCGCCAGTCCCTGACCCAGCGGGCCGGTGGTGCATTCGACCGCATCAAGCAGGAAGTTTTCCGGATGGCCGGCACACGGGCTGCCGAGCTGGCGAAAATTGCGGATGTCTTCGATGGTCGGTCGAGCATAGCCCGATAGGTGCAGCAGGCTGTAGATCAGCATCGAGCCATGACCCGCGCTGAGTATGAAGCGGTCACGGTCGGCCCAATCAGGAGCGGCAGGATCAAACTTAAGATACTGCGACCACAGCACGGTTGCCACGTCCGCCATTCCCATCGGCATCCCGGGATGACCAGAGTTCGCCACTTGAACCGCGTCCATGGAGAGCGCCCTGATGGCATTGGCCATCGGGGTAAGGCGGACGGGATCGACGCTCATGGGCAACAGGCTCCGGCAGGACGTAAAAGGGGGCGATTCGTAAGGCATCGAACCCTTCGCGGAGCGACCCCATAAGGTCAAGACAGCCCATGCCTTCTCCACCGCAGCCATATTCCACGCGAGCAGTTCCGAGCAGTTATCAACAGCCCCCGCCAAGGCTTTGCCCGATCAAGGCAATCGTTCTAGATTGGGATCAGTCAAACGTGCTGTTGGAAAGCGCCCATGAAAGACCAGCGTATCGAAATGGCTGTCCAGCGTATCGAAGGCGCGCTGTCGCGCATCGCCGAGATCGCCGAACGCGAACCAGCCCCCGCCACCCATGGCGCGCCGAACATGGCTGCGACCAATGTCTCGCAACTGGTGGTCCGACACGAGGAGATGCGCGAAACCGTGCTCGCCGAGATCAAGCGGCTCGACGCCATAATCGAAAGGCTGGAGAAATGAGCCAGATCTCCATCAAGATCGGCGGGCGCAGTTTTGCCATTGCCTGCCAGCCCGGTGACGAAGAGCATGTTCACAAGCTCGCAGAGTGGATAGACGCGAAATTTCAGAATCTTGCGCCGCGCTATTCGCAGAACCTGCTGTTCGCCACTTTGCAGGTTGCTGATGATTTACACCGGGCGCGCGAAGACGCAGCCAATGCGCGCGACGAAGCGGACAAGACGCGACAGAGTGTCGAAGACAGCAATCGCGAGGCCGAACTCGCTCGCGGACAGCGGGAACAGCTTCAGGCGCGAATTCGCGAGCTGGAAGAAGAGCTCGATAGCCTGCGGACATTCGTCCAACAGGATAGCAACAAGAATGACGAGCTTCTCGCCGACAACGAGCGCTTCAAGGCGGCGGCGATGGAAGCCGACAACGAAAACACGCGCTTGAAGGGCGAGTTGACCGCCATGCGTCGCGAACGTGATGCTTTCGAGCACCAGTTGAACGAATCCCAGACAAAACTAGACCAGGCCAGCTTTGTCGATCCATCGGCCTCGCCATCTGATCCGGACCTTGCCCCGTCACTGGAGCGATTCGCCGACCTGCTGGAAAATTGCGTGAACAAGCTTGAGGGTGCGACGACAAGTTCCTAGATAAGTCACGGCGGGACTGCCCGGCACGAGCCGACGAATATCCCTGAGGCTATAAGCAATCCTAGGGAGCTGTCCCTGCCCCGGTTAACGGGTTCGTCCTGGGGACCAGGGCATACGGCGCCCACCTGACGTTTTGGCGTCAGTGGATTTCACTGGCACCGACCCATGGTGGTTCCGTCACTTGATAAAATGAAGTGTGAGACGTGCAGGAAAAGGCCGAACTGAGAAAGACGCTTCGAGCCGCCCGCCGCGAGCATGTTGCCGCGCAGTCTCCCTCGATCCGCTCCCTGTTGTTCAATCGCCCCCCGGCGCCGCTGCTCGACATGGTCGATGCCGGTGCGGTCATTGGACTGTATCACGCCACCGGCAACGAAGCGCCGACTACATCCTATGCCAAGTTTTTCTACGAGCGCGGCCACCGCGTCGCCCTCCCTCGTTTCGCAACTTCCAAAAGCGCGATGAGCTTCGCAGAGTTCACCGATCCATTTGGCGAAAGCGACCTTGTAGATGGCGCATTTGGCATGAAGCAGCCTGACATCAGCGCAGAGGCGCTGGTGCCTGACGTTCTCTTCGTTCCCTTGATCGGCTTTACCGCCTGTGGAGATCGCCTGGGACAGGGCGGCGGCCATTACGACCGGTGGTTGACCGAGCATGCTGGCAAGACCGCCATCGGTCTCGCCTGGGACGTGCAACTGGTGGAAGACCTGCCGGAAGAGGGGCACGATCATCCCCTGAACGCCGTGGTTACGCCGACCAGGCTTTACGGACCCTTCGCATGAACCATCAGCCCAATTGGCGGATACCTTTCGGCATCCTGCTCCTGCTCATTGTGCTGACCGCATATGCCCTGATCATTGCCCGTTACCTTCCTGAAATTATAGGCGAATGGCACATCTTGGTGCAAACCTTGATCTATCTCCTGCTTGGCGTGGCATGGCTGCCACCGCTGCGACGATTCCTCATCTGGATGGAGGCCGGGCGTGGCAAGTGATTGACGCGAGGCGGCATGCGTCTAACCCTTGGAAAGGGGAGAGAACTGCTGGCAACATCATCGACACCCGCACCCACGGCGCCGGTCTCGCCGCCAGGGGTCGGCACCCGGCTAGCCTACGGGTTCGGTTCGGTGGCGTTCGGGGTGAAGGACGGCGGCTTCAACTACTTCTTGCTGTTGTTCTACGGTACGGTGGTTGGGTTGGAACCGGGGTTGGTCGGCCTGGCCATACTTTTCGCTCTGGTGCTCGATGCCATCAGCGATCCGCTGGTCGGGTATTGGTCTGACAATCTGCGCTCGCGCTGGGGCCGTCGGCATCCTTTCATGTACGCAGCAGCCGTGCCTGTGGCAGCGAGCTATTACCTGCTGTGGAATCCGCCAGACTGGAGCCAGCCTGCGCTGTTTGCCTATCTGATCGGGCTGGCGGTGCTGATCCGCACCTTCATCACCTTCTACGAAACGCCCAGTTCCGCACTGCTGCCCGAACTGAGCGAAGATTATGAAAAGCGTACCAAGCTGCAAGCCTATCGCCTGTTTTTTGGCTGGAGCGGCGGCAATGCGATGACGGTGCTGATGTTCGGCGTGCTGCTCGTTCCGACAGCGAGCTATTCGACCGGCATCCTGAATCGCGAAGGCTATGCCACCTACGGAATTATCGCTTCGCTGCTTATGTTCGCTGCGATCATGATTTCTTCGCTGGCGACGCACCACCGGATACCCACTTTGCGAGAGCCCCCTGCAAAACGCGCCTTTTCGCTGCGAATGCTGTTCTCGGAAATGTTCGACACCCTGCGCGAGAAGAGCTTTCTTTCGCTGTTCTGGGCCACCATTTTCGGCTCGGTCGCCTCGGGCCTTGCGGCGGCACTTGCCTTCGTCATGCTGACTTACTTCTGGGGCTTTTCGAGTTTCCAGCAGTTCCTGTGGACCGCGCTGGTGTTTTTCTCGGCGCTGTTTGGTTTCCTGATTGCACCGTTTGCTGTGCGGCGTCTGGGCAAGAAAAAGGCCGTGGTCGTTCTCGGCTTGATTGCCTTCACCATGGCACCCATGCCGGTGATCCTGCGCCTGTTCGGCCTGATGCCCGAGAACGGCGATCCGATACTGTTTCCGCTGGTCGCGGCTATCAATACGGTAGACCTGTCGCTGATCATCGCACTGCAAGCCGTGCTCTATTCGATGATTGCCGACCTGGTCGAAAGCAGCGAATTGCGGACCGGTCGACGGTCGGAGGGCGTTTTCTATGCCGCGGTCACCTTTACCCGCAAATGCACCGTCGGGCTCGGATCGCTCGCGGCCGGCATCATCCTGTCGGTAATCGCCTTTCCACAAGGAGCCGATTCGGCCGCTGTCGCCGATGAAACCCTGTGGCGCCTCGGCGCATTCTACGCCCCCAGCCTATTGGCACTATGGATGGCGATGATCTTTGCGATCAGCCGCTATCGGATCGGCAAGGGCGAGCACGAGGCGAACCTCGCCCGGCTCGCCGCCACGCGGCTTTAGCCCGCCTGCATCCTGTTCATCCGGGCAAGGATTTCCTCGGCCTGCTGCATCGTCCGATCGATCAGCTCCTTGCAGGTGGGAATATCATCAATCAGTCCGGCGACCATGCCGCAGCTCCAGGCGCCGGCATCCATGTCGCCTTCCATCATGATCCTGGGATAAACCCCGGCCACTTCCTCGACGATGTCCTCAAACTTGAGATCGTCGCCTAGCTCGCGTTCCTTCTCGAGCAGGCGCTCGACAGCTGCGTTGGTCATCACCCGCTCGGTATTACGAAGTGGACGCATGACGAGACGGGTGTCGAGTTCGCTGGCGGCGACGATCGCCTTCTTCACGTTCTCGTGGACCGGCGCTTCCCTGGTGGCGATGAAGCGTGTGCCCATGTTCATGCCCTCTGCACCCATCGCGAGGCTGGCGACGAGGCTACGGCCATCAGCCATGCCGCCGGACGAGACGAACGGTATATCAAGCTCATCCGCCGCCCGGGGGAGCAGGATGAAATTGGGAATATCGTCCTCGCCGGGGTGCCCGCCACATTCGAATCCATCGACCGACACCGCATCACAACCGATGTCCTGCGCTTTCAGCGAATGGCGCACGCTGGTGCACTTGTGGATGACCTTGATCCCGGCACCTTTGAGTGCCGGCAGGACCTGTTGCGGATTGCGCCCCGCAGTTTCGACCACCTTGACCCCGGCCTTGATAATGACTTCGACCAGGCCCGGGTAATCGGGCGGCGTCAGGCTGGGCAGGAAAGTCAGGTTTACGCCGAACGGCTTGTCGGTCATGTCCTTGCAGCGGTCGATTTCGTTGGCCAACTTCTCCGGTGTACCCAGGGTCAGGCCGGTGATGATGCCAAGCCCGCCAGCGTTGGAAACTGCAGCCGCCATTTCGGCAAACCCGACAAAGTGCATGCCCCCCTGGATGATGGGATGCTTGATGCCGAACATTTCGGTGATGGCGGTTTTCATAATGGCAGTCTCCCTGTCGAATATGCGCGTGACCCTTGCCGCGCGAACGGCAAAGCTCAACCGATTTTTCCTTGGGGAGGATGCCGCTTCCATAAAGGAAGTGGCGCGAGTGACGGGACTCGAACCCGCGACCTCCGGCGTGACAGGCCGGCGCTCTAACCAACTGAGCTACACCCGCACAAACACAGCAGTGCTGCGTGGGAGCGGCGCAGTTAGGGCAGGCTCGGAAGGCTGTCAATAACAGTTGAACGCAAATTTCACGCAGCCGAAACATCTTGCCGCGTTAACCATATTTTCGGAGCTTTCGGCCAAGTCTGCAAGCGATGAAAATCGCTCGCGATGGGAGGGGCGTCATGCGTTCAATGGGTATCCTAGCCAGCCTGACGCTGTTGTGCACAGCCAGCCTTGCGGCACAGTCTGCGCCGTCTATCGCCATCGAACGATCGGTTTATATCGAGCGCATCGAACGCATCGGCGGACGCGTTGTCCGCGAGTTGCAGCCCGCCGCTGAATTGCGCCGCGGCGATTCGGTCGTACTGATGCTGGAATGGAATGCACCGGGGGCCGGCAACGGCTTCGTAGTTTCGAGCCGGATCCCCAATGACCTCGCCTATCAGAAAAGCGGCGCGCACATCCCCCTCGTATCCGTAGATGGCGCGCGGACCTGGGGCCTCCTCGCCGACTTGCGCATCGGAGCGAGGCGAGCAAGTCCGGAAGATGTAACGCATTTGCGCTGGCAAGTTGACGAAGACCGCGCAGCGCGCGGAAGAGGGCTGCTCAGCTACAGCGCGATCGTACGCTGATCCTGGCCGGCCTCAGCACTTCTCGTATTTCCAGTTTCGCTTCTTGCCCTCGCCAATCCATTCGGTGGCAGTGGCGATGCGTTTCTCACGCGTCTCCTCGCGCTTGGCGCTGATGATCCATTCGAGGTAGTCGCGCCGCTGGGCATCGGTGAACCGGTCGAAAAAAGACTGCGCTGCGGAGGACGCCGCCAGCGATGCTGCAAAATCGTCCGGCATCGGGATCGCGAGCTTCGAACTTGGCTTCGGCGGCTTTTCGACCCGGCCCTGTGCCGCCTCAGCCGAGTTCTGAATCCTGACGATCAGTTCGTTTTCATCTGGCAAGTCATCGAGGCTGGTGATCTTGCCGAAATTCCCCATCCCCTCACCCGCGGAAATGTCGCTGCAAAGAGTGACTGCGGCGTGTTTTTTGAAGGCCGCCATGCCGACCGCATTCTTACCGTTCACCACGAAATATGGCATGCCCCACTTGATCGCTTCCTCAACACCGGGAAGCGCGCGATGGACCAGTCGGCGCACGTGGCGCAGGATCGGTCGCGCAAAGGGCTGCGCCTTGTTGATATAGGCGTCGACCCTGTCTGCGCTCATCCTGCTACTCCCGCTGAATTCAGTCGGAAAGTAGCAGAACCGGTGTCTCGATCAATTTCTTGAGAGCCTGGACAAAACTGGCCGCATCGTAGCCGTCGACTACGCGGTGATCACAGCTGATCGAGATGTTCATCAGCTTGCGCTTCTCGATCCTTTCGCCGCCCTGCCCATCGGGCACGAACATCGGCCGTTCGATGATGCGGTTGGGACCGATGATGGCGACTTCGGGGCGATTGATCACCGGTGTGGTTGCCACCCCGCCGAGCGGGCCAAGCGAAGTCACCGTCAGTGTGCCGCCCGACAGTTCTTCGGACTTGGCCTTGCCCGTCCGGGCGGCCTCGGCAAGGCGACCGATCTCGTTGGCAAGTTGCCACAGGTTCTTCGACTGCGCGTTGCGGATTACGGGGACCATCAGGCCGGCATCGGTCTGGGTCGCCATGCCCAGGTGCACAGCACCGTGGCGGGTCACCACACCACCCTGCCCGTTGTCGTCATCATAGCGAGCGTTTATCATGGGGAAATCGGGCAACGTCTTGCAGATCGCCGTGATCAGCAACGGCAAAATGGTCAGCTTGGGCCGGTCGCCCCTGCTGGTGTTAAGCTGGGCACGCATGGTTTCCAGATCGGTGACATCGATTTCCTCGACATAGGAGAAGTGCGGGATATTGCGCTTGGAAGCAGCCATGTTCTCGGCGATGCGCCGGCGCATGCCGATGACTTTGCGTTCTTCGTCGTCACGCGTCTTCGCCGCGGCCGCAAAGCCGCCGGTATAGGAAAGATACGCGTCGAGATCGCCGTGCCGGATGCGACCATCCTCGGCAGCTTTGACGTCGGCCAGGTCTATCCCGAGTTCCCTGGCACGGCTCCGGACCGCCGGGCTGGCAAGCACCTTGGACTTTTCGGTCGGTGCCGGGGCAGGTTCGCTCGGCTGAGCAGGTGCCGGCTCAGGATCAGCCGCCATTGCGTCATCGGCGTCGGACGCATCGGGGTTTTCTACCTCGATCCGTTCCTCGACCACGTCGGCCTTGGGAGCAGTAGCCATGTCAGCCGAGGCATCGGTGCCGGTATCGCCTTCTTCCTCGATATCGTCGGCCACTTCGCCTTCGACCTCGATCACCAAGAGCATGGCTCCGACCGAAACAATGTCGCCGGGCTCGCCTGCGATTTCGAGGACTTTGCCGTCGACCGGGCTTTCGATGTCGATCGTCGCCTTGTCGGTCATGACGTCGACCAGGTGCTGGTCTTCCTTGACCGTGTCGCCGACCTTGATGTGCCAGTCGACGATTTCCGCTTCGGCAACGCCTTCGCCTACGTCGGGCATGTTGAACGTGAACTTGGCCATGGGTCTTACTCGCTCAAAAGTCGGTCGATTGCCTCACCGAGGCGGACAGGGCCGGGGAAATAGGCCCATTCGAGGCTGTGCGGATAGGGTGTGTCGAAGCCGGTCACGCGTTCGATCGGGGCTTCGAGATGATAGAAACAGCGTTCCTGTACCAGCGCGGAAAGCTCCGCCCCGAATCCGGACGTGCGGGTCGCCTCGTGGACGATCATGCACTTGCCGGTTTTCTTGATCGATTCCTCGATCGCTTCGATATCGAGCGGAACGATGGTGCGCAGGTCGAGGATGTCAGCCTCGACGCCTTTTTCACGGC
This sequence comes from Qipengyuania sp. CAU 1752, assembly GCF_054482615.1. Lineage (NCBI taxonomy): Bacteria > Pseudomonadati > Pseudomonadota > Alphaproteobacteria > Sphingomonadales > Erythrobacteraceae > Qipengyuania > Qipengyuania sp. CAU 1752. The sequence goes on from NZ_JBTLRE010000001.1 coordinate 1,762,110, forward strand.
ACACGGCTTCGGCGACATGAACCATCGTGCCATAGGCCAGAACGGTCAGCTGCTCGCCTTCGGTGACATGGCGCGCCTTGCCCAGCGGGATCTTGTAATAGCCCTCCGGCACCACCGAATCCTTGTGCTTCTTCCAAGGTTCGACCGGCTTGTCGTAATAGCCCGAAAACGGACCGTTATAGATTCGCTTCGGCTCGAAGAAGATGACCGGGTCATTGTCCTCGATACAGCTGATCAGCAGCCCCTTGGCATCATGGGGGGTAGAGGGAATGACCGTCTTGAGGCCGGAGACATGGCTAAAGATTGCCTCCGGGCTCTGGCTATGGGTCTGTCCGCCGAAGATGCCGCCGCCGAAGGGCGAGCGGACCGTCATCGGGGCGATGTAGTCGCAAGCCGAACGATAGCGCAGCCGCGCGGCTTCCGAGATAAGCTGGTCGAGGCCGGGATAGATATAATCCGCAAACTGGATTTCGGGCACCGGACGCAGGCCATAGGCGCCCATGCCCACGGCCACGCCGATAATGCCGCACTCGCTGATCGGAGTGTCGAATACCCTCGTCCGGCCATGCTTTTCCTGCAGCCCCGCGGTGCAACGAAACACACCGCCAAAATAGCCGACATCCTCGCCCATGATGATCACATCGGGATCGCGTTCGAGCATGATGTCGAGCGCTTCGTTGATCGCTTCGATCATATTGATGCGGCGTTCGACCTGGCCCTCGCCCGCTTTCTCGCCTTCGGGAGCGGATTTCAATGTGCTCTCGCTCATTTGCTTGGCCTCCCTTCGGGCCACTTGATCTTGCGCTCTCGTGTCGCCTGCTCGGCCTGCTCTTCCAGGTGCCAGGGCAGTTCCTCGAACACATCTTCGAACATGGTGTGGAAGGGATGATGCAGGCCGTGGCCCAGGATCCCATTTTTCTCGGCCTCCTTGGTGGTCGCCTTCACCTTCTCGGCCGCATCAAGGTCCATCTTCTCCTGCCGCTCCTCGTCCCACTCGCCTAGCGCGATGAGATGGTTCTTGAGCCGCATGACCGGATCACCCAGCGGCCATTCCTCGCGCTCCTGCGCGCTGCGATAGCCACTCGGGTCATCGGATGTGGAATGCCCTTCTGCACGGTAGGTGAAGAACTCGATTAGTGTCGGCCCCATGTTCGCGCGGGCGCGGTTGGCGGCCCACTGCTCGGCAGCGTAAACAGCGAGCGGATCGTTGCCATCCACCCGAAGGCCGGCAAGGCCATACCCCAGCGCGCGCGCGGCGAAGGTCGTACGCTCCGCCCCGGCGAAGCCCGAGAAGCTGGAAATCGCCCACTGGTTGTTGACAACATTGAGGATAACCGGGGCATTGTAGACCGCCGCAAAGGTGCAGGCGCTGTGGAAATCGCCCTCTGCTGTCGAACCTTCCCCAACCCAGGTAGCCGCGATACGGCTGTCGTTCTTGATCGCGCTGGCCATAGCCCAGCCCACCGCTTGCGGCGTTTGCGTAGCGAGGTTGCCCGAGATCGAGAAGAAGCTGTGCTCGCGGCTCGAGTACATGATCGGCAGCTGGCGACCCTTCAGCTTGTCCCCTTTGTTCGAATAGATCTGGTTGATCATCTCGATCATAGGGTATCCCCGCGCGAGGAGAATGCCCTGCTGGCGATAGCTGGGGAACACCATATCGTCGCTAGCCAGCGCCATGGCGGCGGAGATGCTGGTCGCCTCTTCGCCGGTGCATTTCATGTAAAAGCTGGTCTTGCCCTGCCGCTGGCCACGAAACATGCGTTCGTCAAAGGCGCGAACCTGAGCGAAATGGCTCAGCATGGTGCGCAAAGTGTCGGGATCGAGCTTGGGGTCCCAGGGACCATGTGCCTTGTTGTCCTCACCCAGGACACGGATCAAATCGTAGCAGAGCGGCAAGGTGTCCTTGGCTCCGCAAGCCTCGTCAGGACGCGCCTGCGCTCCGGCTTCCCCAATTTCGATATGCGAAAAATCGGCTTGGTCGCCCGGACGGAACTTGGGTTCCGGGACGTGTAGCTCGAGGCTCGGCTTGTTATGCCCTTTTGGCCGGTCGGCCATACAGCGCTCTCCCCTGCTGCCGAACGTGGCAGTTGCAATCTTACAATCTCGCGCACGTTTATTGCGCTAGCCTCGTCCGGTCAAGCCACGGCACACGAGGGTCTATACGGCCACCGGCGCCTTGATCGCCCCCAGCGGCGAGTAATCGTGCACCACGAAGTCCTCGATCCGGTAATCGAAGATGCTTGGCGGACACCTTACCATCTCAAGGCGCGGGTGTCCCTGTGGTTCCCGCTGCAACTGTTCCTCGATCAGGTGCGCGTGGTTGAGATAAAGATGCGTATCACCACCGGTCCATACCAGCTCGCCCGCCTCCAGCCCGGTCTGTTGGGCCATCATGCGCTGTAACAGCGCCGCCGACCACAGGTTGAACGGCAGGCCCAGCGCCACATCGCAGCTGCGCTGGTATAGAAGGCAGTTGAGACGCCCCTCGGCGACATGGAACTGGTAGGTCTTGTGACAGGGCGGCAGCGCCATCCGGTCGAGTTCTGCGACATTCCAGCCCTCGATGATATGGCGCCGACTTCCGGGGTTGTGCTTGAGGCTCGCGACCACTTCGGCCACCTGGTTGATCCCGTCGCCGCGCTCGAAAAGCCCGTCCTTGCGATAGCGATACGTGGGCCAGTCGACCCATTGCTTGCCGTACACCGGCCCCAGATCACCCCAGCGCTCTGCGAAATCGGCCTCCTCGGCGATACGCTCGACAAATGCCTCCAGCGCGATATCGTCGCCGGTTTCCTGCACGTAACGGGCATGCGGCCACTCGTTCCAGATTTTGACACCCTGCAACACCAGCGGTCGGATATTTGTATCCCCGGTCAGAAACCACAGCATCTCGCGCGTGGCGGTCTTCCAATAGACGCGCTTGGTAGTCAGCAGCGGCATTGCACCACCAGACAGATCGAACCGCAACTGCGCCCCGAATACCGAGCGCGTGCCGATCCCGGTGCGGTCGACCCGTTCGTCGCCAAACTCCCAGACGTGACGCATCAGGTCGAGGTACTGCTGCTCGGGATGGTGAGAATCGCTTGATGTAGGGGCTGTAGCCATGCGAATTTCCTAGCCGCGCAATTGCCCGCTTGCCACCCCGCCTGTCGACACCTATAGGGCGCGCCTTGCCTCGACCCGCCTCAGGCTTCTGCCCGGCGGGACGACACGGTCGGGGAGTAGCTCAGCCTGGTAGAGCACTGTCTTCGGGAGGCAGGGGCCGGAGGTTCGAATCCTCTCTCCCCGACCAATTTCTAGCCATTAGCGGCACGTAGCACTCGCCAATACGGTTGGCATGCCTCGCGGGCATTGAGAGTGCCCGCGAGGAGCGCTTAGCCTTCGCCTGCCTTCTCAATCCAGCGGTCGATATGGGCTTCGAGCACGTCGAGCGGTACCGCGCCGTTTTCCAGCACGGCATCGTGGAATGCTCGCAGGTCGAAATCGGCTCCCAATGCGTCACTTGCGCGCTGGCGCAACTCTCGAATCTTGAGCTCGCCGATCTTGTACGCCAAAGCTTGGCCTGGCCGGGTGATGTAGCGATTGACCTCGGCATCGATATTGGCCTCGGTCAGGGCGGTGTTATCGAGCATGTAGTCGACCGCGCGCTGCTTGCTCCACCCCTTGGCATGAAGGCCCGTGTCGACGACCAAACGCGTGGCACGCCACATCTCGTAGCTTAACCGTCCCATCTGCTTGGCGGGCGTATCGTACAATCCCATTTCGATGCCGAGCCGTTCGGAATAGAGTCCCCAGCCCTCGACGAAAGCAGTGAAAAAGGTGCCGTTGGCGCGCAGCGGATGGATGTCCAATTCCTGTTGCAAGGCAATCTGGTGGTGGTGCCCTGGCACCGCCTCATGCACCCCCAGTGCGGGCAGTTCCCACAAGGGACGCTGGTCGAGCGCAGTTGTGTTGACGCGGTATATGCCCGGTTGGCCGGTTTCGAGCGAGCCACGCTCGTAATAGGCGGTGGTGTTGCCCGGCGCGAGCGCCGCGGGGATTGGCGAAACCGTATAGGGCTGGCGCGGCAGCGTGCCGAACAGCTTGGGCATCCAGCCATCGATCTGCTTGGCCAACGCGCTGGCGGCATTGATGAGTTCCTCTGGCGTTTCGGCATAGTATTTCGGATTGGTCCGCAAGTCCTCGATGAACGCTTCACGGCTTTCGAAGCCGGCTTCGCGCGCCACTTTCACCATTTCCGCCCGGATCCGTGCGACTTCGCGCAGGCCGAGCTCATGGATCGCCTCGTCGGTCAGGTCGGTGGTGGTGTAGGACCGAACGAGGTGATCGTAATAGGCATCGCCCCCAGGTGTCTGCGAGATGCCAGGCGCGCCGTCACGGCAGGCGGGCGCGTATTCGCTCGCGTAGTAGTCGACAAAGGAGCGATAGGCAGGAAAGACATCGTTTGCGATGGCTAGCTGAGCACGTTCCTTCAGCGCCTTCCAGTCCGATTCCGAGATCGTCCCGGGGCGTTCGCCCGCGAATGGAGACCACAGCGGCGACTGCGCGTAATCATCGTGTATCTGCTCTGATAGCCGATCGCCGAATCCTTCCATCGGCTCGCACGCCTGGGTCAGGCCACGCGCTACTGCTTCTCGGGTGCGGGCGATCCCATCGGCGTTGACCTGCGGATAGGCCTCCATCCGACCGATGTAGCTCTCGTAATCGGCCTTGGTGAACAGCGGCGAACGGTGCGGAAGCGACGAGAGGTAAGAGAACCAGCCCCCGCGATTGGTGAACAGGACATAGAGATCGTGCTCGTGCTTTGCTGCCTCGATGGCATCGACCAGGCTGCTCCTGATGATCGATAAGTCGACGGCCAGGTCCTGCGGCAAGGCAGTGCGGTCGATGCCGTCGATCCGTGCGACGAAAGCCTTTGCCTCTTCCACCGTTTGCAAATGCGCCGAAAGCGACCAGTCGCCCAGTTCACCATCTCCGCGGCGATCCCCGATACTGGTTGCTAACCCGGGATTGTTATCGAGCCGCCATTGCCAGATCTCTTCGCGCAATTCGCGGTAGTCCCCTTCGGGATGGGCAACAGCCGGTGCGACAATTGCGGTTGCAAGGGCCAGCGCGGCGACGAAGTGACGCATTGTTTTCTCTCCTATTCGCAGCCGGTCTATTGTGCCGACCCTGCCCGGTCCAGTAGGCTGTCAAAATGATTACGCCCGCTGTCCTGTTCGTATGCCTCGGCAACATCTGCCGCTCGCCCTTGGCCGAGGCAGCCTTTCGCAAGGCTGCGGCAGAGGCCGGGCTCGATGCTATTGCCGATAGTGCAGGCACCGCCGCCTATCATATCGGCGCTGCGCCTGATGACCGAGCGATCCGAACCGCCGCGCAATACGGCATTGACATTTCTGGTTATAGCGGGCGCCAGATCGAGCAACGCGACTACACGCGGTTCACCCACATATTCGCGCTCGATCACGACAATCTCGCCCACATCGAACGCTTCGCCCCGCCCGACGCCATGGCGCGCGTGGGACTGTTGCTGGATGCTGTTCCCGGTCGCGAAGGTGCAGCTGTGGCCGACCCGTATTACGGCGGAGAGGAGAATTTCGCCGACACCTGGGAAGACGTCTGGGTCGCCGCCAACGCACTAGTTGCCAAGCTGTCCGGCAAGACCCGCTGACACCTCTGCCAATTGGCTGATCGTCCCGCCAACGCTGGATATTCTTGAGGCCTATTTTTTCTCAGGGAACAACGCACGGACACTGTTCCTGCCAGTTCCGGCCAAAACCACCCCATGTCTGCCCCGGTTGGCAAAATTTTAACCGCAATTCTTTAGGTTGCGAGGTGCAAAAATATCGGGAGCGCCACCTATGTGGCTGGTTGGGGCTGTGGCCCGTGGTAGCAGGACGTCAAGCTGGCGAGGTCAAGCACTACTCGCCTGTATCGGCGTGCTCGCCCTCATGCTTATCGGATCAAGCTGGTTTGCGCGCCAGGCTGAAGCTGAGCGCATCCGCGCCGAAGCCAGCAAGGATCATGCTATCGCGGTGCTCAATACCGTGCAGGAAATCGAGATCGCGGCCCTCAACGCCTTGCGGGGTGAACGCGGATTTCTGCTGACGAGCGATCCCAGCTATCTCGAACCCTTGGACGTTTCCGGGCAATCTGGGCTGGCGTTGACCCGTGAACTCACAAGCTTGGTAGCAGAAGATTCCAAACAGCTGGTGGTGGCACATTCTGTAGAGCAGGATTTTCAAAAAATGCTCACACTGCTCCAATCTATCGTGCAGGCCCACAAGGACGGGGCAAAAGAAAAGGCCCTCACGATGGTGCGAAGCGGGGAAGGTCGGCTCGCTCTGAAAACCATCAGTGCCAAACTCGCGCTGGTGGCTGAGCGTGAGACCACCTTGCTTCGGCAGCAGAGTGCGCTCGCCCGCGATCGCGCCGAAGCCAGCGAAGCCTATCAGTATGTGTTGTCGGGTGCCGGACTGGCGCTCATGCTGCTGGCGGGCCTTGCGGTCGGTGCCGTTCGCCGTGCCGTAGCAGCGGAAGCCCGTGTCCGAACCGAATTGCGGCGCCATGCGATGACAGACGAGCTTACCGGGTTGGCAAATCGACGTGAGTTTATGGCATCGCTGGACCGCGCAATTGCGTCTGCGAAGCGGAACGGGACGCCGTTGGCCCTCGCCCTGCTCGATATTGATCATTTCAAGCGCATCAATGATACTTATGGCCACCCGGCAGGGGACGCAGTGATACGCGCAATTGCTACGACTTCGGTGGACGTCATGCGCGGACAGGATACCGTCGGGCGTCTCGGCGGAGAGGAATTTGCCATTATCCTGCCCGACTGCAGCCCCGGTGATGCCTTTGTCTGCTGCGAACGCCTGCGCATGGCGATCAGCACGCTCGACCTCGAGATGGAAACGGGTGAGCCGATCTGCGTGACCGTAAGCACGGGGCTTGCGACTTATGTCCCAGGGGATTCTGCCGAGGCGATGATCGCACGCGCTGACGCCGCTCTTTATGACGCAAAGCACGCCGGGCGCGACCGAGTGCTGTTGGCGGCTTAGCCCCCGCGGAGCAACTGAACACCCCAGTCACGCTCGAACAAATAGAGCAGGATGCGGGCCGCTTCGCCTCGCGGCGATTCCAATCCACCGTCCCGTTCAATCAGCAACCGTGCATCATCATGCGCGATCGGCAACAAGCGCTGGATCTGTTCCAGATCGGCGATCCGGAACGGCGTATCGCCCGATTGGCGCGTGCCGAGCAATTCGCCGCCGCCACGCAGTTCCAGGTCTTCCTCTGCAATGCGGAATCCATCCTGCGTCTCGCGCATCAAGGCAAGGCGTTTGCGACCTGTCTCCGATAGCGCCTCACCGCGCAGGAGGAGGCAAACGGATTTGTCGGCACCGCGGCCCACGCGCCCACGCAACTGGTGCAGCTGAGCGAGCCCGAAGCGTTCCGCTTGCTCGATCACCATCAGTGTCGCCGCTGGCACGTCGACCCCGACTTCGATGACAGTCGTCGCCACCAGCAACTTGGCTTCACCACTTGCGAAACGCGCCATTGCCGCGTCTTTTGCTACTCCATCAAGTTGCCCGTGCACGAGAACCACAGTGTCGCCGAATTGCTCCTTGAGTGCCGCGTAACGCGCTTCGGCTGCAGCAATGTCAGTGCTTTCGTTGTCGTGCACCATTGGACAGACCCAATATGCCTGCCGCCCCGCGCCGATATGGCGTCCGACACCCTCGACCACTTCGCCGAGCCTTTCTTGACCGACGACGCGAGTATCGATGGCCTGCCTTCCCGGAGGAAGTTCGTCCAACCGGCTGACGTCCATCTCGCCATATTGCGCCAGCGTCAGCGTACGCGGGATCGGGGTCGCAGTCATCGACAAGGTGTGCGGAGTTCGCTTGCCCTTGCGGGTCAACATCAGCCGCTGGGCGACGCCAAAGCGGTGCTGCTCATCAATCACTACCAGGCCGAGATCGCGATACTGCACCGCGTCCTGAAAAATCGCATGGGTGCCCACGACGATATCTATCGAGCCGTCCAGAAGCCCCATCAAGAGGCTCTCGCGCGCTCGGCCCTTGTCCCGGCCTGTCAGAAGGGCAATTTCTACTCCAGTAGGGCGCAGCATCTGCCGCAAGGTCTCGTAGTGCTGGCGGGCGAGGATTTCGGTCGGCGCCAGCAGCGCCGCTTGCGCCCCTGCCTCTACCGCCACCAGCATGGACTCGAGCGCCACTACAGTCTTGCCGGCTCCGACATCGCCTTGCAGCAATCGCAGCATTGGAGCTTCCTGCGCCAGATCCTCTTCGATCTCGCGGATCGATCGCTGCTGCGCGCCTGTGAGCGGGAACGGCAGGTCGAGTTTAGAACGACGCGATTGATCGCCCTTCAGTGCCCTTCCCCTGCGCAGCCGGTTGTCGGCACGCACCAGCAAAAGGGCGAGACTGTTGGCCAGCAATTCATCATAGGCGAGCCGATCCCGCGCACTCGCGTTCTCCCCCCTGTGGGCGAGCTTGAGCGCGTCCGACCAAGCGGGCCACCCGTTCTTGTCGAACTGGCCCGGCTCAATCCATTCGGGCAGTCGGGGAAGCTTACTGAGCGCCTGTTCAGCCAGCCCCGCTAGCTTGGGCTGGGTCAGTCCCTCGGACAGGGAATAGACAGGCTCGCACAGCCGCTGCAGGCTCTCCCCGCCTTGCTCCAGAACGTGATCGGGGTGAACAATCTGGAGCATGTCGCCATAGCGTTCGAGCTTGCCAGCCACCCAGCGCGTCTCGTCTACAGGCAGTTGCTTCTTGGCGGTGTAGCTTGCTCGCCCAAAATAAGTCAGCGCACAGATATTCCCCGCAGCATCCTGCGCGTACACGCGATAGGGTCCGCGGCCCTGCATTCGCGGGGCGCGGTGCTCTGTTGGCGTCAGTTGGATGACGATCTGTTCGCCCTCGCCTGCCTCGTCCAGACCGCCTACGGCACGCCGCGTCACGAAGCGTTCGGGCAGATGATAGGCGACATCCCGCACCCTGGTAAGCCCGAGTTTGTCGAGCGGCTTCTTCAACTTCGGCCCGACACCGTCGAGTGTGTCGATCTCGGCAAATAACGGGTTGAGGATATCAGGGCGCATGGCCGCATCTATAGCCGCTTGCGCCGCCAAGGCGAGTGCCGTAACCGCCCGACAATGCCAGACCAAGACCCCGCATTTTCAGTTCGCCTGGCCCGCGCCAAGTTTCGCGGCTGGCATCGCGGCACACGCGAGGCCGACTTCATGATCGGCGGGTTCTTCGACCGTTATTCGGATGACTGGGGCGAGAGCGAGTTGGCGTGGTTCGAGATGCTGCTCGACGAGGACGATGTCGATATCATGGCCTGGGCGCTGGGAACGCAGGCAATCCCGGACCACTTTGCAGGCGAGCAGATGGAGCTGATGTGCCGGCTCGACTATGTCGATATTCCGCGCTGAAAACGCGCTGGCCCTGAACCCGAACGCACGGTAACGCCACATTTCGACACGATGCGCCCCCTCCCGCTTGCGGCAGGGGGTTATCGCGCATGACCGGAACGCTTCGAACGCAGGATCGCTAAAGCCACGATGCCCAACCTTTCCCGTATCCTGAACGCCCGTGAACCGCTGACGCTGGCCTCGGTTGCCCGTGGTGCGCAACCGCTTGTGATGAGCGACCTGGCCCGCGCGGCGAAGGGCCGCGCCGTGTTCATCGCGCCGGACGAATCGGCAATGCACGCCATTGCCGAAGCCGCTCATTATTTTGCGCCCGAACTCGAAGTGATCGAGTTTCCTGCCTGGGACTGCTTGCCCTATGATCGCGCCAGCCCTGCACTGGCGGTCAGCGCACGGCGGCTGTCGGCATTGCACCGCCTGCAGATAGGCAAGGCCGGTTCGCAGCTGCTCGTCACTACCGTCAACGCCGCCATGCAGCGCGTGTTGACCCCGTTCCGGATCCGCGAAAGTGTGCGCGAATTCGCGCCGGGGTCAGAGATCGGGATGGAGAGCCTGTCCGCTCTATTGCGCCGACAGGGTTACACCCGCACCGATACCGTGGTGGACAGTGGCGAATATGCCATCCGCGGCTCGATCGTCGATATCTTTCCTTCCGGCCTCGAACAGGGCTTGCGGCTCGATTTTTTTGGCGATGAGCTCGAAAGCCTGCGATTGTTCGATCCTTCGACGCAGATGAGCACGCAGGTCATCAAGTCCCACCTGCTGCTGCCGGCGAGCGAGGCCTTGCTCGACGAGGACAGCATCAAGCGGTTCCGGGGCCGCTATCGCGAACAGTTCGGGGCGGCAGCGACACAGGACCCGCTGTACGAGGCGGTTAGCGAAGGTCGGCGGCTGGCCGGGATGGAGCATTGGCTCCCGCTTTTTGAAGACCGGCTGGTGACGCTGTTTGAACATCTCGACGAGAACGACTTGGTGGTGATGGATGCCACTGGCGCCAATTCGGTCGACGAGCGGCTGAAGGACATCTCCGATTATCGCGAGGCCCGCCGCAATGCGACCGGACAAGCCAAGGGTGGCTACCGGCCGTTGGCCGAGGACGCGCTCTATCTCTCGTCGGATGAATGGCAGCGACACCTCGCTGCCGCGCCGGCGCATCGCAGTGTCATTTTTTCCGAGCCAGAAGGCGAGCGTGTCGTGGACTTCGGCTTCACCTCGGCGCGCGATTTTGCCCCCGAACGGGCGCGTGGCGACAATGTCTACGAAACTGCAGCCAAGCATCTGAAAGGCTTGGCAAACCAGGGCAAAAAACCCCTGCTGGCAGCATACTCCGAGGGCAGCCGCAGCCGCATTGCCTCGATCCTGTCCGAAGCGGGGTGCGCAACGCGCCTGGCGGACGGCTGGCAGGAGGCGCTCGGCCTCGCAGCGAAAGGCACTCCAGTTGCGCTGGTCCTGCCAGTAGAAACCGGTTTCGCCAATGACCAGATGGAACTGCTGACCGAGCAGGACCTGCTCGGCGACCGGCTGGTGCGGCGGCACAAGAAACGCAAGGATTCCGACGCCTTTCTTGCTGAACTTCAAACCCTTAACCGCGGCGACCTTGTGGTCCATGTCGAGCATGGCATCGGCAAGTATCTTGGCTTGGAGCCGATTGCCGTCGGCAAGAGCCAGCACGATTGCGTCATGCTCGAATATCGCGGCGGCGACAAACTCTACATCCCGGTCGAAAACATCGACGTGCTGTCGCGCTATGGCTCGTCGGAAGAATCGGTGATGCTTGATCGGCTGGGCGGCGAAGCCTGGCAGAAGCGCCGCGCACAACTGCGCGAACGCATCCGCGAGATTGCTGGCGAACTGATGAAAACCGCCGCCGCGCGAGCGCTACGCAAAGCCCCAGTACTCGACGTGGAGGAAGCCTCCTACAACCAATTCGTCGACCGCTTTCAGTGGGAAGAAACCGACGACCAGGATCGCGCCATTGCGGATGTCCTGCGCGACCTCGAAAGCGGGCGGCCGATGGACCGACTGGTGTGCGGCGATGTTGGCTTCGGCAAAACCGAGGTGGCACTTCGCGCTGCCTTTGTAGCTGCCATGAACGGCCAGCAGGTTGCCGTTGTCGCCCCCACCACCCTGCTGGCACGCCAGCATTTCGAGAATTTCTCTGCCCGCTTCAACGGCTTTCCGCTCAAGGTAGGCCGGTTGAGCCGGCTGGTGCCATCCAAGGAAATGAGCGATACGCGTGATGGCCTCGCCAGCGGCGATATCGACATCGTTGTCGGTACGCACGCAATCCTGTCGAAATCCACCAGCTTCAAAAACCTGGGCCTGGTCATCGTCGACGAGGAGCAGCGTTTCGGTGTCAGCCACAAGGAAAAGCTCAAGCAATTGCGTGCCGATGTGCACATGCTGACCCTGACCGCGACCCCCATTCCGCGCACCTTGCAGATGGCCATGACCGGCCTGCGCGAACTCTCCACTATCCAGACCCCCCCAGTCGACCGGCTGGCGGTCCGCACTTACGTAATGGAATGGGACGACATGGTGATGCGCGAGGCACTGCTGCGCGAACATCATCGCGGCGGACAGAGTTTTATCGTGGTACCGCGCATTTCCGACATGGAAAACGTTGAGCAATGGCTTCGCGACAACGTCCCCGAAGTAAAGGCGGTGACCGCACACGGACAGATGAGCCCGGTCGAGATCGAAAAGCGTATGAGCGCGTTCTACGAGGGCAAATACGAGGTTCTGCTGTCGACCACCATCGTCGAAAGCGGGCTCGATCTGCCCAGCGCCAATACAATCATCATCCACCGCGCCGATATCTTCGGCCTCGCCCAGCTCTACCAGCTCCGCGGCCGCGTGGGTCGGGCCAAGCTGCGCGCCTACGCCTACCTCACTTATGCCGAGGACTCGCAACTGAGCGAGGTGGCAGAGAAACGCCTCAAGGTGCTGGGTGATCTCGATTCGCTTGGTGCAGGCTTCCAGCTCGCCAGCCACGATCTCGATATTCGCGGTGCCGGCAATTTGCTGGGCGACGAACAGTCGGGCCATATCCGCGAGGTCGGGTTCGAACTGTACCAGTCGATGCTGGAGGACGCCATTCTTGCAGCCAAGGCTGGTGAGGCAGGCCTTACCGAGGACCGCGAGCCGCTCAGCCCGCAGATAACGGTCGATGCGCCGATCATGATCCCCGAAGAATACATTCCGGACCTGGCCGTGCGGATGGCGCTATATCGCCGCCTCAACCAGGCCGAAGGCAAGGCCGAGATCGAGGCGCTGGCAGCCGAGATGATCGATCGTTTCGGACCACTGCCCGATGCTACCGCCAATCTAGTGCGCCTGATAGAAATCAAGCACCAGGCGATCGAGGCCAATATCGCCAAGATCGATGTCGGCGCGCGCGGAACGCTGGTGGCCTTCCACCAGGACGATTTCCCCGACGGCCCCGGCCTCATCGCCTACGTCGACAGGCTCAAGGGTACGGCCAAGCTGCGCCCCGACATGAAACTGGTCATAAACCGCGCGTGGGTCGACCCGCAGAGTCGTCTCAACGGCCTTTACCAGCTTACCAAGGGGTTAGGCGGCGTCGCCCGGCGCTATCGCAAGGGTCAAAAAGCCGCCTGAGCAAGCGCCAACTGGCGAAAGGAGGTCGCATCCACCGGCGCTGACCGCAGGAAGCCCTGATAGGCCTTGCAACCTTCTGCGGCGACAATAGCGCGTTGCGCTTCGCGCTCGATACCTTCAGCGATCACATCAAGGCCAAGTGCATCCGCCATCGTGGCGATGCCCCGCAGTATCGCCAGATCGCGATGATCGGTGGCGATCCCTTCGACCATGGACCGGTCTAGCTTGAGGTAATCCAGCGGGAGGACCTTGAGATAGCCGAAGTTGCAGAACCCTGCCCCGAAGTCGTCGAGCGCGATGGCTACGCCTGCATCGCGCAAGGAACCCAGAGCAAGGGCGGCGCTGCGCAAGTCACCGAGCAGCACGTCCTCGGTAATCTCGACCGTCAATCGTTCCGGATCAACTCGACTTTCGCGCACGCGTGCCAGGAAACGCAAGGCGAAATCATTCGCCGATATTTCTTGCGGGAGGATGTTGACCGACAAACGCAGGTGCCCGGGCCAGGTTGCGAACTGCGCCAGCGCAGCATCGACAACATGTTCCGACAATCTAACCGCCGCATCCTGGTCCTCGGCAATGGCGAATGTAGTTTGAGCGCCGATCGTGCCAAGCACCGGATGGTGCCAGCGCGCCAGCGCCTCGCCTCCGACCAAAGCGTCGTCGTCGAGCGCGAACTGCGGCTGGTAGACTGTCTCGATCTGGTCCTGCGCGATAGACCCGATCAAGTCAGGGGCATGCGCCGAGACGCGCGCCAGTTCGAGTTGGAGGTAATCGCTGGAAGCCATATCCTCCCCCTAGCCTGCTCCATTGGCGAAATCCCGGCGCAAGTGCATTGCGTTGCCAAATGGCACGGTCCTTCATACAGCATACTCAGCGCGCACAGCCGGGAGGGACGCCGTTTGCCCCAGAATAACGGGTTTGAAACGCTGGCATTGCTGGCGACCGATACGGACAGGGCGCAGGAAGCCCATGCCGAGCTTTCCGAACAGTTCAACTTCGTCCCGATTGACGAGGCGGATGCCGTGGTCGTTCTCGGGGGCGACGGCTACATGCTCCATGCCCTGCACAAGATGCTCGAAGAGGGCTCTCTGAAGCCAGCCTATGGCATTAATATGGGCACGGTCGGCTTCATGATGAACCGGTCGCGCAAGCGCCCCGATCTTCTTGCCACACTCAATCGGGCCTCAACGCGCATAGTCGCTCCGCTGCGCATGGACGCGATTGACCAGAATGGCGCCGAATACTCCGCCAGCGCCATCAACGAGGTCTCCCTGCTGCGTGAAACGCGCCAGACCGCCAAGATTGAGGTGACGGTCGGCGGCAAGGTCCGAATCGCCGAGCTGGTCTGCGACGGCGTATTGGTTTCGACCCCGGTGGGTTCGACCGCCTACAACTTGTCGGCAAATGGCCCGATTCTGCCGCTCGATTCGCAATTGCTGGCACTCACCCCGATCAGCCCGTTCCGCCCCCGGCGGTGGCGAGGCGCGATCCTGCCCGAATATTCCGACATCAAGATGCGGGTTCTGGAGCCCAGCAAGCGTCCCGTGGCCGTGGTCGCCGACCAACACGAATTCCGCGACATTGCCGAGGTTTCGGTCGCGATCGACCGCAGCGCGGAACTGGTCCTGCTGTTCGATCCGGGCCATTCACTCGATGAAAGAATCGTGGCCGAGCAGTTTTTGACCTGACCGGTTGGTGCCTTGTCAGGGGTAGAGCTCGCCTTTTGTTGAAATCTCCCCCTTGCAAATCGATTTCGCCCCCCATATACGCGCGGCTCGCTCGCAAGACGGGCTGCTCCCCGATAGCTCAGCGGTAGAGTAGGTGACTGTTAATCACTTGGTCGTTGGTTCGAATCCAACTCGGGGAGCCACTTTTCCTACAGGCCTAGAAGCAGCCGCGATCCCACCCAGATCGTGAGCGCTGCGGTCAGCCAGCGGATGATCCGCGCAGGCAGGACCTTGAGCGCCAGCAGGCTGCCGATCTGCCCCCCGATTACCACCGCGATCATCAATGGCAGTCCGAAGGTCACCGCAGAACCGAGCGTGTCCGGCCCGCTCTTGAGCAATTGCCCGGTCAGTCCGAACAGTGAATTCACCAGGATGAAAAGACTCGCGGTGGCTGCAATGCCGCGCGCATCGTTCCAGCGGGTGAGATGTAGCAGCGGCGCGAGGAATATTCCGCCGCCGATCCCGACGAGACCCGACAGATAGCCAATCGGGGCCGCGACGAAGGGCATTGCCCTTGCAAGACGGTTGCTGTCCCCCTCTCCAGCGCCTTGCGGGATGAACAACGCCAATCCTGCCAGCACCAGGCTAGCTCCAAGCAGCGAGAAGAATGTCCCTTCGGCGATCGGAGTCAGGCCACCCAGCAAAGCTGCCGGGGCGGCGATGACCGTGAGTATCAAGGCCTTGCGCCATGGGGTCACCCCGGCCCGCCCGAAGCGGATGCTACTACCGGCAACCACCGCGACGTTGCACACTAAGGAAAGCACCGGCAGGAGACGGTAGTCGAACCCGGCCAGCGCCAACAGCGCGCTATATGTCGATCCCCCGCCGAACCCGACACTGGCATAAAGCAGTGCGGTGGCGGCAAAAGCGGCCGCGAGAGCGTAAATACCCATCTCGCCGCGCTGCTACAGGACCAGGATCAACCCGACGCCCCGTGGCAGTGCTTGTACTTGCTGCCCGAACCGCAGGGGCACGGCGCATTGCGGCTGATTTCCTGATTGGCATAGGGATTGTCGGCCGGACCGGCAGCGCCGCCCGGCCCGAAGGCCGCGCGCGAGGAACCAGCCAGCGCACCGAACAGTTCGGCTCGCCCGGCCGAACCGTCGCCATCGTTTGAATTCTCGAGCCCAGTTAGCGGATCGATATGGCCGGTCAGGAAATCCGGCAAGTCAGGTAACTCGGCCTGCGATTGAGGCGGAGCCATGCGCAACTCGCTCTTGATCAGGATCGAGGTGATATCCTCACGCAGCTTGTCGAGCATACTCTCGAACAGGCCAAAAGCTTCCTGCTTGTACTCGTTGATAGGCTGCTTTTGCGCGTAAGCACGCAGGAAAACCACCTGACGCAGCGCATCGAGCGTCGCGAGGTGTTCTTTCCAGTGATGGTCAAGCCGGTCCAGCAGGATACCCTTCTCGACCCGGCGCCACACCGCCGGGTCGGTGGCGGCGATCTTGGCGTCCATCTGGGCATCGGCCTCGGTCCGGATTCGCTCCTCGAACTTATCGGGCTCGATCGAATCCTCTTCCATCCACTGGTCGATCGGCGGAGTCATACCCAGCACTTCTTCGACCCGCTCCTTCAGGCCAGCAACATCCCATTGCTCGGGATAGGATCCCGGCGGGCAGGACTGGGTCACGATCGCGTTGATGGTGTCATGACGCATATCGATCACGACATCATCGACTGCTTCGCTGTCCATGATTTCGGCGCGCTGTTCGTAGATGACCTTGCGCTGGTCATTCATCACGTCGTCGAATTCAACGACCTGCTTGCGCACATCGTAGTTGCGCGCCTCGACCTTCTTCTGAGCGGTCTCGATGGCCTTCGAGAGCCATTTCGAGCCGATAGCTTCACCGTCCTCGAGGTTCGAATTCATCATCCGCGCAAACAGGGTGTCCGGGCCGAAAATGCGCAGCAAATCGTCCTCGAGGCAGAGGTAGAAACGGCTGAGGCCGGGGTCGCCCTGGCGGCCCGAACGGCCGCGCAACTGGTTATCGATCCGTCGGCTCTCGTGCCGCTCGGTACCGAGGACGAACAAGCCGCCGGCTTCCTTGACCTTCTGCCTTTCGGCCTCGACCTCGGCCTTGATCTTCGCGACTGCCGCATCGCGCTCGGGTCCATCTTCCATCTCGCTCAGCTCGTCGTTGATGCGAAACTCGATATTGCCGCCGAGCTGGATGTCAGTACCGCGGCCAGCCATGTTGGTAGCAATGGTCACCGCGCCCAGGCGACCGGCCTGCGCCACGATATGCGCTTCGCTTTCGTGGAAGCGGGCATTGAGGACGGCGTGCTTGACGCCTTCCTTTTCGAGGAACTGGCTGAGCAGCTCTGACTTCTCGATCGAGACCGTGCCGACGAGCACCGGCTGGCCGATCTCGTTCTTTTCCTTGATCGCCTTGGCAATGGCACCGAACTTGTCGAGCGTGTTCTTGTAGAACTCGTCTTCCTCGTCCATCCGCTGGACTGGCACGTTGGTCGGTATCTCGACCACGTTCATCTTGTAGATGTCCCAGAATTCAGACGCCTCGGTGGAGGCCGTGCCGGTCATGCCTGAAAGCTTGGGATACATACGGAAATAATTCTGGAAGGTGATCGACGCCAGGGTCTGGTTCTCGGGCTCGATCTTAACGCCTTCCTTGGCTTCGACAGCCTGGTGCAGGCCGTTCGACCAGCGCCGACCATCCATCATGCGCCCGGTGAATTCGTCGATGATGACGATCTTGTCGTCCTTGACGATGTAATCGGTATCACGCTTGAACATGATGTTGGCCTTGAGAGCCTGGTCCAGGTGGTGAACGACCTGGGTGTTTTCGACATCATAAAGATTATCGGTTTCAAGCAGGCCGGCATCCTTGAGCAATTGCTCGATCTTCTCGTTGCCGTCCTCGGTCCAGGTAATGTTCTTGGTCTTCTCGTCAGCTTCGTACCACTCGGGATCGACCCGCTTCACCACCTCGTCGACGGTCACGTAAAGGTCGGTCTTGTCCTCGGTCGGGCCGGAGATGATCAACGGCGTACGCGCCTCGTCAATCAGGATAGAATCGACCTCGTCGACGATTGCGAAGTTGAATGGACGCTGCGCCATGGCGCGGCGCTCGTGCTTCATGTTGTCGCGCAGGTAATCAAAGCCAAATTCGTTATTCGTGCCGTAGGTGATGTCAGCGTTATAAGCGTCGCGCTTTTCCATCTCGTTCATGTTGGGAACCGCAACCCCGACCGTCAGGCCGAGCCACGTGTAGAGCTGTCCCATCCATTCAGCGTCGCGTCGTGCGAGATAATCGTTTACGGTGACGACGTGAACGCCCTTGCCTTCAATGGCGTTGAGATAGGTGGCCAGCGTTGCGACCAGCGTCTTGCCCTCGCCCGTCTTCATTTCGGCAATCTCGCCGCGATGGAGAACCACGCCGCCGACCAACTGGACGTCGAAGTGTCGCATGCCCAGCACGCGGACCGAGGCTTCACGTACCGTAGCAAAGGCTTCGGGGAGGATATCGTCGAGCGACGCGCCGGCAGCAATCTGTTCGCGGAATTTTTGGGTCTGAGCCTGCAGTTCCGTGTCGGAAAGCGCCTTGATTTGGTCTTCTAGCGCATTGATCTGGTCGACGATCTTGCCGATCGACTTGACGTAGCGATCATTCGACGAGCCGAAGACCGATTTCATGATATTGTTGAGCATGGGAGAGTGCCTGACGCAAATGTAATGGGATTAGCGCCCCCGCATCTTGCGCGAGAGCGATCAAAAGTCGGAATATGTGCGGTGCGCAGCTATTCGAGCGAGATGTCGCTGCCGAGCATGACTGTCGGCAGATGCACAGCAGCCTTCCGCCGCGGGATGCAATCCACAATTGTGCTGCATCGTGCCGGGCTGTGCTCGACACTCTTGCGCTGGCGACATTCCGCTCCGCGCTCCTCGTCGCTCGTCTGCGAGCCGGACTGGACCTGCGACCCGAACATCTCGCCCATGGCAGCATTGGCCGGCGTGCCGATGGCGGCAAGTCCGGTCAGGAGCGCAAGAAGGGTCAGCAATTGGCGACGCATAGGCGGCCCAGATAGGCATTAAAGCACGCTGCGTCCAGTTGCGAGGAACCGCGTTTGCACTTATGCGCGCCACTCTATGGAACTTGCCCCCTCACCCCTCGCCCGGCCCTTTCCCGAAATGCCCGAAATTGCAGGCATGACCCTGCGTAGCGTGCGCGCCGGGTACAAGGAGTGGGACCGCGCCGACCTGACCCTGGTCGAGCTGGAGGAAGGGACCAGCATCGCAGGTGTTTTTACCCGCAGCGCCTGTGCCTCGAGCGAAGTGGAATTCGGCCGCGCATCAATTGCTCAAGGGTTGGCCCGGGCGCTGGTGGTCAACGCCGGTAATTCCAATGCTTTCACCGGCTATCGCGGGCGCGAGGCGGTCGAACGGATCATCGCCAAGGTCGCGCAACACTTCAACTGTCCGACTGAGCAGGTCTTCGTGTCCTCGACCGGCGTCATCGGGGTGCCCCTGCCGGCCGACATCGCCGATGCCGGACTTGATGCTGCTTTCGAGGCCGCACCTTGCTCCTGGGAAGCAGCCACCCACGCTATCGGCACGACCGATACCTTCCCCAAGGCAGCCCGTGCTTCTGCCATGATTAACGGAAAGCGCGTCGAACTGTGCGGCATCATCAAGGGTAGCGGCATGATTGCGCCAGACATGGCGACCATGCTCGGCTACATTTTCACTGACGCCGCTATCGCGCCCGGGCTGTTGCAGCAAATGCTCGAACACGCCAACGCCGGGACATTCTCTTGCATCACGGTCGATGGTGACACCTCTACCAGTGACACTGTCCTCGCCTTTGCCACGGGCAAGGCTGACCATCCCGTGTTGACCACGTTCGACGATCCGGGGGCGGATGCCTTCGCCGCAGCGTTAGTGGACGTGTGCCGCCAGCTTGCGCAACTGGTCGTGCGCGACGGAGAAGGGGCAAGCAAGTTCATCGAAATTCGGGTCGTGGGGGCTGCCTCGGACGACAGCGCCCGGCGGATCGCTCTTTCGATCGCCAATTCGCCGCTGGTAAAGACCGCCATTGCCGGCGAGGATGCCAATTGGGGTCGGGTGGTGATGGCTGTTGGCAAGGCCGGCGAACCGGCCGACCGCGACAAGCTGTCTATCGGGTTCGGAGGGCACTGGGCGGCGCGCAACGGACAACCGCTGGCCGAATTCGACGAACGACCTGTAGCCGAACATCTCAAGGGCGACGAAATCGTCGTCGATGTCGACCTCGATATGGGAGCGGGCCACGCCGTTGTCTGGACCTGCGACCTGACCCACGGTTACATCGAAATCAACGCCGACTACCGTTCCTGAGCGTATGCCCGGCAACACACTCGATCAGCGTATTCGCGCCCTGATGGAGCAGGTGACCGACAGCATTATCCTGCCGCGTTATCGCAATCTGTCGAAGCGCGAGATCGTCGAGAAGGCCACGGACGACCTCGTCACAATAGCCGACCGCGAAGCCGAAGATGCACTCTACGAGGGGCTGGCGCGACTGGAGCCCGGGCTCACGATCGTGGGCGAAGAAGCCGCCTTTGCCGATCCGGGCGTGCTGGAGGACTTGTCCGGAGATTGCTGGATTATTGATCCCATCGACGGCACACATAATTTTGCCAGCGGCAAGGCACCCTTCGGAATCTTGCTGGCGCAGGCATCGGGCGGTGTTTGCCGATCGGGCTGGATCTACGACTGTCTTAGCCGCCGATTCTGCAGCGCCCATCGCGGCAAGGGGGCGAAGATCGATGAAGATCGTGTCACCGCACGCTCCACTGGGGCAAAGAAACCAATCGCCGCTATTTCAACTCTTTACCTCAATGCCAAACAGAAGGCGGTTGTCGAGCGTGTCATCGAGCCAGCCTTCGACCTCGTGGACATCCCGCGCTGCGCTGCCGAACAATATCCACGTCTCGCGCTAGGACAGAACGATATTTCCACCTTCCAGCGAACGCTCGCGTGGGACCACGCCGCCGGGGTGCTATGGCTCAACGAGGCAGGCGGCATGGCCGCCCGTTTCGATGGCAGCGCCTATCGTGTGGATGATGGCGGCACACCGGGACTTGTCGGTGCGTCGTCACCTGCCATCTGGATCGATTTTGTTGAGCGGCTGACAGCCCGGTTATAGCAGCCGACCCAAGTTCAAAGCTGCTGTTCGAGCCACTGCTTGAGCTGGTTCTTTGGCGCAGCGCCGGTCATTTCGGCGATCTTTTCACCACCCTTGTAAAGAGCGAGATAGGGAATGCCGCGCACGCCCAGCTTGCTCGGGGTGTCGGTGTTGGCCATGATATCAAGCTTGGCGATTGTCACCTTGTCGGACAGTTCATCGCTGATTTCTTCAAGCGCCGGGGCAATCTGCTTGCATGGACCGCACCACTCGGCCCAGAAATCGACCAACACGGGCTTGTCGGCTTCCAGCACGTCGCTCTGCCAGCTGCTATCGGTAATGTTTACGGTGGCCATCGAGTATATCTCCTGTTGTTGCGTCCAATCTAGGCGGTCGATCCGCCCGGTCAAAGGGGGTCCGACCAAAGCTTTGCTGCTAGCTTTGCAACGCGGCTTTGTGCGGAGCTAGCATGGCATCGGGCAGCGCGAAGATCTGCGGCGCATGCGTGTAGAGAACCGCCGCCTTTACGCTGCGTTCCGGATAAATGCATTCAAGCGCGGCTACATAGGCAGCCATCTGCCGCACAACTCCGTCGGGAACGGCTTCGAGACTTCCGGGCGGGCGCCGCGTGGTCTTGAAATCCACTACCGTCACCTCGGTCGGGCAGACCAGGAGTCGGTCGGCCGTACCGGCAATGACCTGTCCTCTGACCGTAGCCGCCAGAGGTGCCTCGGCAAGTGCATCTGGGCCAAATATCCCGGCGAAGTCGGAGTGATCAAGCACTGCAATTGCGCTGGCGACGATTTCGTTTCGGTCGATCGCGTCCAGGTCTTGCGCATTACGTTCCAGCCATTGGGTTGCGGCGGCCTTGCGCAAGTCGCTCCCCACCTCGGGCATCCGCTCGAGCAATTTGTGGATCAGTACGCCCCGCCGAGCCGCGATTGCTCCCTCCTCTGACGGGAGCGGGGGAGTCGCGCTGCGATCTTCACCCGCCGAACTGGGCGCCAAGGGCCGCGGCGGACGTGGCTCCGGGCCCACAGGGGTAGTGGCCCATTCCGGTCTGCTTGCCTTCTGAGCACGGGCAGTGTCCGCATTGGGGACCACAGGATCTGGCAGGCGGCCTATTTCCCGCCTCCCTCCCCAGATCGGGTCGGCCAGCTCCGGGTCGGCGAACAAGGGGGCAAGCCGGGCGTACCAGCTATCTTCCGCCGGCTCTTTCTCTTTCAACCCAAGCGCGCCGCCAACATAAAGCGCCTCTTCGGCGCGGGTCATGGCGACATAGAGCAGACGCCAATGTTCTTGCCTCTCGAGCCGCTTGAACTCTTCTTGCGCGGCGGCCACCGGACCATGCCGCTCAGCGGTCGGGATGGCTGGTATGGGCACCGCCTGCCCGGATGTTTCCTCGGTCACCATAAGATCGCTGGCGCGCGTGCGGTCAGGATTGCCAGTGGCATCGGCCAGGATGATGATCGGTGCCTGCAAACCCTTCGACCCATGCACCGTCATGACGCGGACCACCCCGTCGTCGCCGCCCGGTTCACGCTTCAACTCGCCGTCCCCGGCATCGAACCACTGGATAAAACCCTGCAAACTCGCCGTAGCGACGGACGAATAGGCGAAAGCCGCGTTGACCAACTCGTCAATCGGATCGTTCGCCTCATGGCCAAGCCGCGCGACCAGCTTGCGCCGACCCTGCCAGGGCCCGGTCAGTATCCAGTGAAGCATCGCTTCGGGTGGCTCGAAGTCGACCCGCTCTAACAACAAGCGGAGCCGCGCAACCGTAGACTGGGAGAATGGCTCATCGGAGCAGCGCAGGTGATCCCACAAGGTTACATTCGCCTCGCGATAGCCATACTGCAGCAGGTCTTCCTGCGACCAACCGCCAAGAGGCGAGACGAGCAGTCCGGCGAGGCTGAGATCATCGAAAGGCTGCGCGGCAAAACGCAACGCCGCCATCAAGTCCTTTACCGCCAGCGGCGCGCCCAACCGCAGCCGGTCGACGCCCGCGACCGGGACACCCGCGGCATGCAGGCGCGCGACGATCAGACCGGCCAATTCCTTGCGCTTGCGCACCAATATCATGATGTCGCCGGCCTCCGCACGGCGGTGTTCACCCTTGGCCAACGGATGCCCCGGACCGTTCGGGTCGAGCCATTCCTTGACCTGCGCGGCGATCCGGTCGGCCATCGCCCGCTCGGGGCCACCTAGCCAACTGTCATCATCAGTGTCGTCTTCTGACGGTGCCGCAACAACTGGATGCCACAATCCGACCAAGCCAGGACGCTTCGCGTCACCGACATGCGGTTCGGGCGGCGTATCCAGACCGATAGCCTCCGCCCCGATTGCGGCAATTGCCCGATCAACGAAATCGAGAACGTCCTGTGCTGTGCGATAGCTGCGGCCCAGCCCCAGCACCTGTAATTCGCGCAAGCTGACAAGCGGCACCGAACGGGTCTCGTCCGCAAGCTGCCGGGCATTGGTGATCGCGGTCTCGATTTCCTCGCGGTAAACTTCCTTCTGGCGCGCAAAATTTTGCGGACTGGTGCCTTGGAAGCCGAAAATGGCCTGCTTGTAATCGCCTACCACAAAGATCGTTCGCAACTTGGCGTCGCGTTGGCCGAGACCGGTGAAGAACTCGCTCGTGAGTGCGCGGATGATGTCCCACTGCGCCTCATTGGTGTCCTGCGCTTCGTCGACAAGGACATGATCGAATTGCCGGTCGAGCTTGTAGGCAATCCAGCGTCCAAGCCCCTCGTCGCGAAGAAGGCGCGCCGCGTGGCGGATCTGGTCATCAAAATCGATTAGTCCGTCGCGCTGTTTTCGCTCATGCCATGCAAGCGCGAATTTGCGCCCGAGAGTCAGTGCCGGCTCAAGGTACTCGGCCAACGCCAGTTGCGCCATCTGGAGGTTAATCGCCGATATTCGTTCACCCACACGGGCATGCGCGGCCGAAAATGCATCGTCGGCATTTTTCGGTAGCTTGGGATTCCCGTTCTTGTGAAAGAACGCGTTCGCCAGATCTCTGATAGTGCCGAGCCGGTCACGCGGGGTGAGACCAAGCCATTGTCCCACAGCAGCAACCGCATCCCCGCCGGCCTTCGCCTTCCACTGACCATAGAAATCGAGGCACTGACGCAGCGACCCGACGTCGAACGTGTCATCGCTGCATAGGGCAGCGACCATCTCCTCATCGCAATCCGGGGGCAGGCCAAGCAGTTGCAACACCCGCTCGCGCATGGGTGGCTGCCAACCGCTGGGTCCGGTCCACAGGTCGATCGCATCGGCGCAACGCATTAGCCAGGATCGCGCGCCATCGGGACCGTGACGGATCGAGAGCATGGCGAGCGCGTCCCGGTCCTCCTGGGTGGCATTGGCGACAAGTTCAGACAGGACTTCCCGCGCCAGAAGCGCCCGCTCACGATCGTCGATTGCCCTCGTGCCCGGCAGAAGATCCGCCTCTTGCGGAAACGCCGCCAGCAGCCATTGCGAAAAAGCATGGATCGTGTCGATCCGCAGGCCGCCGCCCGGACAATCGAGAACCTTGGCGAACAGCGTCCTCGCCCGCGCCTGAGTGGCCGGATCGTGCCGCGCTCCGATGGCCTTCAGATCCTGCGCCAGATCGGCCGCATCCAAGCGCACCCAGCGCGCCAGGACCTGATGGACGCGGGTCGCCATCTCGGCGGCGCCGGCCTTGGTGAAGGTGAGGCACAACAGGCTTTCGGGTCCGACGCCATCCTGCAACAGCAGTCGCAGGACACGGGCGGAAAGAACCTGTGTCTTGCCGGTTCCGGCGCTCGCCGAAAGCCAGACGCTGGCGCCGGGATCGACCGCCTCGGCCTGTTCGCCTTTCAAGGGATGGACCAGCGTCTTGCCGCTCATGATATCTGCTCCCCGGGATCGGGCGGATACCATTCATCTAACCGCATGAGTTGATCATAGGTGTGATACTGCTTCGCATCGGGCTGCACCTCGGCGGTGAAGGGTTCATCGCCAAGGATCCAGCGCGAAAGCGCGTCATCAAGGAACCGCAGCGCCTCGGGCAAAAAATCCTCGGGCGGAATGCCACTCCTCTTGCGACCGGTCCGCAGCGGTGTTTCGATGTAGCCAAAACCCGTATCATGGTCGTCTGACTTGGCCTTGGCCAAAGACCAGTATTCGAACGCCGTGGCCTCCCCCTCAATCCCGCATTCGCTGAAACCTCCAGCATTCACCATCAGGCCCAGCGTGCCGAGCTGCAGCGCAAAGCCGGCCTCGACTTCCTTGCCGCTGGGCGGCCCTCCGGTCTTGTAGTCGACCACTGCGAAACCACCGCTGTCGAGCTTGTCCAACCGGTCGATCCTCCCGTGTATCGTAACGCCGTGGCGGTCGAACTCTCCCTTTGCTTCGGCCAGTACAGGCGTTCTGCCGGGATCGCCGTCGATCTCGCTCTTGACCCACTCAAGCGCCTTGCGCAGGCGCGGCTCCCACAGGGCGCGGGTCAGCGGGTGATGATCCATTTCGGCCAGCACCGCGTCTGATATGGCGAACAGGTCGCCCCCGTCCTTGTGCCAGCGTTCTAGGATAGTGTGCGCCAGCTCGCCCTGCCATTGCGGGGTGGCGTCCGCGTCGAGCTGTTCCAACTCGCGTAGCCGTAGGATTGCGTTGGCATAATACTGGAACGGATCAGATCGCAGCTTGTCGAGCGCGGTCACGCTGATTTTCTGTCGGCGTTGCTCGGGAGCAGGCCGAGGGGTCGGGCGGGGATAGGCGGGCGCTGGCGGCGCGGCATCAAGTTCCCTCGCTAGGGCGCGAATGTCATTCTGTTCATAGCGACCGACCATTTCGCCCAAAAGCGCCCTGACGCGTAAAAGGAAGCGCGAGGCGATGGCCGGCCCTTCGGAATCCCGCTCCGACCGGCTGAGCACCACTTTGGGTGCGCCAAGGGCACCGGCAAGATCATGCGCGGCAAGCCCTATGCGGAAGTCGGCACCCGGAATGCCCAGTGCGCGCAGGACTGTCGGAGCCAGCAAGGGATCAACCGAGGGCCTGGCCGGCCAACTCCCCTCGTTGAGACCGGCACAAATCACCAGGTCCGCCCGGGTCATCCGCGCTTCGAGCAATCCGTAGATGGCGATGCGAGGATGTCCGCCATACGGCGGACGCACAGAGATCTGCTCCATCGCGTCGCGCAACAGGCCATGCAGGTCCTGCGGCTCGATCATGGTGTGCGTGGCGCGGGCATTGAGAACAAGGTCGTCGATGAAATCGGCCAGCGCGCGGCCATCTTCCTGTGCCCACAACTCCTCCCCGCACAACTGCTCGCCAGTGTGCGCCAGCGTTGCCAGCAAGTCGGCAAGGCCAGTCGGTTCTGCGATTCCCAGCAGCGGCGAGAGAACCGCCTCGGCTGCCTGCCACCAATCGTCCACCCGCGCCTTGCTGGCGCGTTCGCGCAATGCGGCGAGGCCGGGCGCGGGCCGCGGGCCGCGCAATTCCCGCTCGAACCGGCGCAGGTTTCGCAGCCAGTCGCGGCGCTCCTCGCCGCGTTTCACCAGTGGATGGCCAAGAAGCGATACCAGCGAAACGGGCGCTGCATTGTCTGCCAGGGTCTCGGCCAACAGCAACAGCAATCGGCCTGCTGTCGTATCCGAAAGCGCACGCCCGGCGGAATCATCCGCTTCGATGTTCCAGCGTCGCAGATGGTGGACGATCCGGCGTGCCAGCCCGCGGTCGGGGGTGACGATGGCGACCCGCTGCTCCGGTGTCTCGATTCCCTCGCGGGCGAGCAAGGCAACCGCCTGCGCCTCGGCTTCGGGGTTGCGTGTCTCCAGCAGGCTAACCCCGGCAAGGTGACGCTTTTCCGACGGAAGATCGACCCACACCTTGCTGGCTTCCGGGGGGAGGAAGACCGCACTGACGGCGTGCGACCTTTCTGGTCGCGCAGCGCCTACCCCCTTGCGGTGCCAGGAACGAACCTCCCCGCGGGCAATGCCCATCCGATTGAGCAGCAGTTTGAGATGGTATTGCGGATGGGTAACCGCGTCACCTTTACCGAAGACTTCGCCGCCGGGCTCTGCAGCATGGCCCGCCTGTCCCAACTCTTCCCAGACATCGTCCGCCATCGCGAGGTCGAGGTCGGGGAGCACAACTGCGCCCGCCGGGAGGTCGGCGACCACCCGCAGCAGGCGCGCGAGTGCCGGGGCGGCGCTGGTTACGCCGGCGGCAACAATCGGCGAAGAAGGGGGCTCGGATCTCCACCGCCGGGCGGCATGTTCGAACAGGAGATTGCGACGGGTCGCTGCATCGACCCAGCCACCGCCGTCCAGTTCTGCCAACCACATCGCCTGAACTTTCGCGAAGCGGCGGAGCGACTTCTGCCAATGTTCAGCCAGATCGCCCAAGAGGTCGAGAACGGGTTCGCTGCGCAAGTCTTCGGGCTTCGCGTCCTCTACCAGCAGGCGATCCATCGTCCGTCCGGTTTCCCGCGCTAGCTTGAACAGCGCAGCCCCCTTCGGAGCATCCTTCTGCATCACTTCCCGCAACAGGCCGGCCAGGCGCAGCCAACGCCAGGTCGGGTCGACCGCCAAGGGAATATCGGCCGCGCCCAGTGGATCGAGCAGGCTCCCCAATGTCTCGTCGAGATCGAGATCACCAACAACCGCCATACGCGGTAGCAACATGCCGGGCCGGTCGAGATCGCCCAGATGACGAACAAAAGCCTCGGTCACGGTGCGCATGGCGCGCGTGCTGGGCAACAGCAAGGTCAGGCGCGCGAGACCTACGTCATCTTCGTAATACCGCGGAACCAGACCTGCCACCAACGCATCGGCAAAGCCTCGGTGGGCGGCGATCGAGTAGACTTCGGGCTCGCGCCGTTCAGCCATCCGCGAGCGCTTCCTCGGTCGGTCCGATCGCCTCAGGCGTACCAACTTCGAACCACAAGCCATTGAAAGACAACCCGAACAGACGGCCTTCCTCGAGCGCACGATTCCACAGGATATTAGTCGAGAACTTGCCCTCGGGCGCGTCGCGCAGCAAGCGATGAGAGACAAGCTGGATGCCGGTATAAATAAAGGGTGCGATACGACCCGGCTTGCGCCTGCTTACCCGCCCCTCTGCATCGAGATGGAAATCGCCTTCGCCGCGAAAGTTGAACGCACGGGCGTGCGGAACGAGGAGCAACAGCGCATCCATCGTCTCTGTGTCCCACCTGGACGACATCTCATGGAATGCATTGCCTGGCCCGTCGAGCCAGATGTTGTCGGAGTTTAGACAGAAGAACGGATCGGGCAACTGGCCTTGCGCCTTGACCATCCCGCCGCCTGTTTCGAGGAGTTGGTCGCGCTCGTCCGAAATGACAATTTGGGGTTGCTGTCGCGCGCTCAGATGCGCTTCGAGAGCGTCGGCAAGATAATGCACATTGATGATCGCCCGCGTCACCCCCGCTTCCACAAGCCGATCGAGCGTATGGTCAATCAAGGGCTTTCCGGCGACCCGCACCAGAGGCTTCGGCTGGGTTGCCGTCAACGGCCGCATCCTCTTGCCCATGCCTGCCGCCATCACCATCGCGGTGTTCGAAGCCAGCCTGGTCACAAAATCCGCCCCCCGCGTTGTTCGCGCAAGTGGACAGGGATATTGGCATCGAACCAACGTGCTACCGGGTCCAGCGCAGGATGACGCAGATCGCGCTCCATCGCCTCCCAGACCCGCGGTACGAAATCGAGATAGCGTGGCTTCCCATCGCGGCGGAACAGCCGTGTAAAGATGCCGACGATCTTGGCGTTCCGTTGCGCTCCGAGCAGCGCGTAGTCGGCGTCAAACGTGTCGTGGATGTCGGCTTGGGCCTTATATCGCTCCAGCATCTGCGCTTCGAGCGCAGGGTCAACGTCGCGCCGAGCATCCTGCAAAAGCGATACCAGGTCATAGGCGGGGTGTCCGGCCAGCGCGTCCTGGAAGTCTATGATGCCCTGCTCACCCGAGCCATCGGGTGATGGATTCAACAGCATGATATTCTCGGCATGGTAGTCGCGCAGGACTGTTACTCCCACTCCCTGCCGCTCCAGCAGCGGCGCGAGCGCCGCTGCCCAGGCCGCATCATACCCGGCGCTGTCGATTTCAAGCGCCATGGCCGGCGTATACCATTCGACTAGCAGCCGCGCCTCGCGCAAATAGGTTTCCATATCGTAGGGATCAAACGGGCCAGCCTTCGTACGATGCAGGGGGACCAGTGCGTCGATTGCAGCGCAGTAAGCACCCTGCTCGCCTTGTGGATTGTGGTCGAGCCAATCACGCATTCGATTATCGCCGAAATCTTCGGTCAGGACCCATCCTCGCGCCACATCCTGCGCCAGGATCGTCGGAGCGCGCGCGCCGGCCTGCGTCAGCCACGAGGCTACCAAAATGAATGGTCGCGGGTCTTCATGCGGAGGCGGCGCGTGCATCAGGATCGCGCGATCGCCCTCCTTCAAGAGACGAAAGTAGCGCCGGAAACTGGCGTCACCGGGAATGGGATTAACCAAGCACCCTGCCCAGCCTGCCGCGTCGAGAAATTGCTGGCCGCCTTCCGGCAGCACTTCGGTGCCTTCACTCATGGCATCCGTCCTAGCCAACTGGCACCACCCTCCGCAATCGCCGAGCGCCCCTCATCGGCGGTTTTCAGCATGATCGAGAGACAGGCTGGCTCGTGCGCAAATCCTCCCGCCTTGTCGGGCCATTCGGCAAGCAGCACTGCGCCCTCGCGATAATCGTCCAGACCAATTTCCTGGGCCTCTGCCGGAGCTTCGAGGCGATAGAAATCGGCGTGGACGACCGGAGGAACGAGCGCTTCGTAGCTTTCGATAATTGTGAAGGTGGGCGATGGCACTTCGCCGTTATGCCCGAGTGCAGACAGGATGGCCCTCGCCAGCGTAGTCTTGCCCGTACCAAGGCCGCCCGACAGTGCCACCACGTCACCGGGCAACAGCTCGGCGGCGATCCGCGCGCCATACGCTTCCATCGCCGAAAGGTCGGGTAGATGCACAATCATGGCAGGATAATCGTAGCGCTGGTGCCGAGATTCTCGCGCGACTGGATGTCAAGCTGACCGCCATGCGCCTCCACCAATTGCCGCGCCAGCGGGATGCCGAGGCCCTGGCGGCGCTCCATCCCCTTGCCGTCGACACTGGGTCGCAGGCCCTCGAGAGCACGGCGAAGAGCCTCGGGCGACATTCCGCAACCGTCGTCCGAAATGACGATCCGTGTACCCTCGGGCTTGCGCGCCAGATCGACCAGGATCTTCCCGTTACTGGCAGTGGCCCCAATGGCATTGTCGACCAGATGGCCGATTGCGCGCGCCAATTGACGGCTATCGGCCATGACCTTGAGATTGGCGCCGCCGCGCAGATCAAGGGACAGACCCCTCGCTTTGATGTCCTGTTCGCGTTCCCGCACGATGCGGGTGACGAACGGAAGCAGCGCGAATTTCTCCTTCCGTATTGGCAACAGGCCGGCCTCGCTTTGCGAGAGATCCAGCACGTCCTCGACCTGATCGGTCAGCCGCGCGACCGATTCGATAATCGCCGCCACATACTCTCGAGCCTGATCCGAAAGTTCCCCTGCAACTCCGCTATCGAGCATTTCAGCAAAGCCGCCGATCGATGTTAGCGGGGTGCGGAATTCGTATGACATGTTGGCCAGAAAACGGGTTTTGACCTCGTCAGCCTGTTCGAGTGCCTGATTGCGCTCGCGTAACGCCGTTTCGGCCTGCTCGTTGGCGGTCACGTCAAGCGTGGTCAGCAGACCATTGCCATCGGGCAAGGGGACGCCCGCAAATTCGAGCGTTCGGCCGTCAGCAAGCGAAACCCTGCCAGCCTGTTCCTTGCGATCGAGCGTGGCTGCGCGAATGACCTCCCCGATGACCTTGGCCCGCTTCGGCTTGGCAAGGTGGGCAGAAATCTCGGTCAACAAAGCGTCCACCGATGGATGGGTGTCGAGCAGTTCCGCCTCGACCCCCCAAGTCCCTGCGAAACTTCGGTTCCAGAGCTGCAGATGTCCGTCAGGCGCAAACACACCCAGCGCTTCGAACAGGCTATCGAGCGTAGCAGTACGCGTCCGAAGAAGCGTGTCGCGGGTGGCGGAAAGTGCCAGTTGCTCGGTGCGATCTTCGGCGATCAGCGCAAGGCCGCCATCTGGCATGGGCTGCGCAAATACTCGCAAGTGCGTGCCGTCCGACAGCGGCCACGCCTCTTCCTGCGGCTCGCCAGCTTCGAACCAATCGACATGCTCTGTACGCCAGGCCGGGAAGTCCCGCACTTCGGGAATCCGACCCTTGTCTCGCGCATCGCTGAGTAGACGTTCGAAGGTCAGGCCATCGCCACCCAGACCCAGCGGCAGAGCGAAGATTCGGCGGAATGGCTGGTTGGCGAAGGTGAGCTTGCGAGCCGAGTCGAATTGCGCAACGCCGACGGACAAGCGATCCATCATCGATCTTTGAGCCTCGGCATAGGCCCTGTGCGCCCGCGCCTGTTCTTCGAGTTCCTGGATGTCGACGGCGTAGCCTGCGACGCCTTCATCTCCGAGCGGCAGATCCGACACCCGCAAGGCACGACGCTCGCCCGCGATTGTCGCCTGGACAATCCGCTCGACCGGACGGTTCTGCTGCGAAGCCTGTGCTGCGACCTGTGCTGCCGTCAGGCCATCGACCGATTCGATCAGTTCGACCTGCTCCTTCACCAACGTGTCGGCATCTTTCGCCCCGACTGCCTCGACATAGGCACTGTTGACGAGCCGCAGCTTTGCATCGGGTCCCCGGAACCACATCGGCATGGGCGCAGCTTCGATAAGACCCACCAACGCGGCGAAGTCACCCTTGGCGCGAGCCGATTCCGCGCGCATCCGGCTCAGCTCGGTGGCGCTTTCGCTGAAGTCAAACACCCATACCAGTGCGGCCCCGCCCGGTGACACCTGCGGATCGGCCAACTGACCGCGCAGGGCCAGGCTGCGTTGGGAACCGGGCACGGTGATATTCATCCGGAAAGGCGCAGCCGATTTCTGGGCGCGGCGAACCTTGTCGGTCAGTTGCTCAAGCTGTTCTCGTGACAGCCCGCGATCCTCTCCCGCGCCGAGTTCACTGAGATATTGCGGCAAGCGATCGAAGCCGAGCCAGTGCGCGAGCCGTTCCGAGCCTTCGATCCGCCCATCGGCACGCACCAGCAGCGGGATCGCCGGCGCCTCGTCCAGCATCCGCGCCATCCGCCGCGCAGCCTGTCGGCTTTTGTCAGCGCCCCGGGCTTTGCTTCCGGCGCGGATCATCAGCCACGCCGCACCCGCCGTCCAGGCGGCGAGCAGCACGCCGAGCAAAGCCATGAGGGTCGGAGAAAGTTCCATCGAATGTTGCAGCTATGCCGCCACCGCGCCCGATGCAACACGCACCAAAAGGAAAAGCCCCCGCAATCGCGAGGGCTTGTCCTTTTTTACCGTTTGTCGAGGATCAGTAACGGTAGTGATCAGGCTTGAACGGACCTTCAACCGGCACACCGATGTAGTCGGCCTGGACCTTGCTCAGCGTGGTCAGCTTGACGCCCAGCTTGTCGAGGTGGAGCGCGGCGACCTTCTCGTCGAGGTGCTTGGGCAGGACGTAGACGTCGTTCTTGTACTCATCGCCCTTTGTCCAAAGCTCGATCTGGGCCAGCGTCTGGTTGGTGAAGCTGAAGCTCATCACGAAGCTGGGGTGACCAGTGGCGCAGGCCAGGTTCACGAGTCGACCCTGGCCAAGGATGATGATTTCCTTGCCGTCGGGGAATTTCACCAGATCGGTGCCCGGCTTCAACTCGTTCCACTCGTAATTGTCGAGCGCCGAGATCTGGATCTCGCTGTCGAAATGGCCGATGTTGCAGACGATCGCCTTGTCCTTCATCGCCTTCATGTGTTCGGCGGTGATGACGTGCTCATTGCCCGTCGCGGTTACGAAGATGTCGGCGGTCTTGACCGCGTCTTCCATAGTGACGACCTCGAACCCGTCCATTGCCGCCTGAAGGGCGCAAATCGGATCGATCTCAGTCACCAGCACGCGGGCCCCGCCATTGCGCAGCGACTGCGCCGAACCCTTGCCGACATCGCCAAAACCGGCGACGACAGCGACCTTGCCCGACAGCATGACGTCGGTGGCGCGGCGAATGGCGTCGACCAACGATTCGCGACAGCCGTAAAGGTTGTCGAATTTCGACTTGGTGACGCTGTCATTCACGTTGATGGCCGGGAACGGCAGCTTGCCCTGCTTGGCCAGGTGATACAGGCGATGGACACCGGTAGTGGTTTCTTCCGAAACGCCGACAATATTCTTGACCGAGCGGGTCAGGTAGCCGGGACGATCCTTGAGGAATGCATTGAGCGCGCGCTGGAATTCGATTTCCTCGGCGTTCTGCGGTTCGGGCAGTTCTTCACCGGCTTCGACGCGTGCGCCCCACAGTGCGAACATGGTCGCGTCGCCGCCATCGTCGAGGATGATATTGGCGGTCTGGTCGGCATCGTCTTCGGTCGCCCAGTCGAAAATGCGACCGACATAATCCCAGTAATCGGCCAAGGTCTCACCCTTGACCGCGAAGACGGGGATACCCTTTTCCGCGATTGCAGCAGCAGCATGGTCCTGGGTGGAGAAGATGTTGCAGGTGGCCCAGCGCACATTGGCACCGAGGGCTACCAGTGTCTCGATAAGGACGGCAGTCTGAATGGTCATGTGCAGCGAACCGGTAATACGCGCACCCTTGAGCGGCTGGCTTTCGCCATATTCCTCGCGCAGGGCCATCAGGCCCGGCATTTCGGTCTCAGCGATTGCGATTTCATCCCTGCCGTATTTGGCAAGTGCGATGTCCTTGATGACGTATTCGGTGTCTTTGGCGAGCGTAGCCATGTCGATGCTCCTAGCGATGCGAACGCACCCTGCATGTACGGCAAAGGTGCGCGAAATAATGTCCCGCGCGCCTTAGCGACCTGCTCGCCGCGGGGCAAATCAAATATAAGGATATCTTTATATGCTGATGCCCGCACCTTCAATTTTAGAGCCTGAAGAACCTACTCGGACCACAATCTAGCCATTGCACCGAGCCGATTGCCGCCTATCTGGAATTGCAGATAACCCGAGAGCAAAAAAGGAATAGCCGATATGACCATCTCCAAGGGCGACAGCCTCCCCGATGCGACCCTCGCCAAGCCAACCGAATCCGGCCCCGAACAGGTCAAGGCGGCCGACTATTTCGCCGGCAAGAAAGTGGCACTGTTTGCCGTTCCCGGCGCCTTTACCCCGACCTGCTCGGCCAAGCACCTGCCGGGGTTCGTCGAAAAGGCTGCCGAGTTGAAAGCCAAGGGTGTCGACGAGATCGTGTGCACCTCGGTCAATGATCCGTTCGTGATGGGCGCGTGGCAGCAGGCCAATGGGTCCGAGGACATCACCTTCTTGGCCGACGGTAATGGCGAATTTGCCGAAAAGCTCGGTCTGACAATGGACGGCAGCGGCTTCGGCCTTGGCACCCGCAGCCAGCGTTATTCGATGATCGTTGAAGACGGCAAGGTCACCGAATTGAATGTCGAGCAGCCGGGCGATTTCTCGGTTTCCAGTGCAGAGCATTTGCTCGGCCAGCTTTGATCGCTTAAGCCTGAACTCAACAAAAAGGGGCGCCCCGCAAAGGGCGCCCCTTCTCGTTTCCAGCGGTCGCTGGTCCTAGAAGCGCACTTCAGCAGTCACGAAAACGCGCCGCGGGTCGCCGTAGAATCCCGTCAGCGTGCCCTCGCGGCCCAGTGTCGGGGTGAAAGGCTGCCCATTGGTCCCGCCACTCACGAAGTTGTACCCGGCGACGATGTAGCGTTTGTCGAGGATGTTCTTGGCATGGACCCCGATCGTGAAAAGGTCGCTGTCAGCTGTGTAAACCAGCCCGGCATCCACCAGGGCAAAGCCATCCTGGTCGAGAAACGCATTGGGTGCCTCGAACTGGCTGGCATCGCTGCGATAGGAAACCGAACCGAGCAGGTCGACCATGCCCGAAGCTGCCGGCACGCCCAGCACGAAGCCGGCATGGACGGTCATCTCCGGCGTGTTCTGGAACACCCGCTGGTCGGCCACGTCATTGCCGAAAGCATCGATGAACGTGTTGTAGTCGGCATCGAGGAAGCCCAGCGCCCAGTTGACATTGAACCGGCTGCCTTCTCCGGCGAAATCGCGGCCGACCAGTGCATTTGCTTCGAATTCGAAGCCGTTGACGTTGGCTGCACCGGCATTGGAGGTAACGCCGATGAAACTGTCGTTTACCCCGTCGCCATTGGTATCGATACCCACCGAACCCGGGATCTGTACGTCGCTGTAATCGCCCAGGAAGCCAGCAACGCTGACATTCAGGCGATTATCCAGCAGCGATGCCTTCCAGCCCAACTCGTAGCTGTCGACGGTTTCCGGCGCAAAGCGCAGGAAAGCGAACTGATCGTCGTAATCACGGTCGCCATCGCCATCCAGATCAGGCGCGGCGGTTGATTGGCCACGCGGGTCGAAACCGCCTCCCTTGAATCCGCGCGAATAGGTGAAATAGATGTTGTTGTTCTCGTCCGGCTTGAAGCTGATCGAGGCGCGCGGGGTAAACTCCTTGAACGTCTCGCTGCCGACAAAATCCGATGTCACAGCAATCGGAATGGCGGTGGAAGGCGGAAACAGGTCGGAAAATCCACCAATAAAGGTGGTACGAAGGATGCGGCTGGATCGCTTGTCACTGGTGTAACGACCACCCACCGAGACGCTCAGGCGGTCGCTGATGTCATAGGTAAAGTCACCAAATACCGACCAGGTCTTGGTCCCGACATCGCCCAAAGTCTGCGCATTGAGGCCCGGCAGCCTGATTAGGTCGCCAATGGTAAACAGCGCCACGTCGAACGCAGTGAAGGCATTGGCATCGAGGTAATAGGCTCCCAGCACGCCGCTCAACCGATCGCTTTCATACAGGAGCTGGAATTCCTGGCTCAGCTGGTCGTTTTCATAGATGGCCGGGACATCGAGATCGGAAGACGGCAGGCTGTCGAAATCGATCGGCGAAGTCGACTTGTCTTCGCGATATCCGGTGATCGACTTGAGAGTGATGGTATCGGACACTTCAAGTGCAATCGACAGCGCGCCGCCATAGGCCTCGACCTTTTGCTCGACGACATCGAGTCCAGCGCGGGTGTCATAGACATCGTCAAGGACCGGGGCACCGGTCAGCAGGCCGGGGATCAGTCTGGTGCCCTGTCGGGGATCGCTCTCGTCCTTCACGTAATCACCTGAAAGGCGGACAAAGAGGGGACCACTGTCGAATTCGATCGTTCCGCGCGCGGCCCATACATCCTTGTTGTAGTTCTCGACCCCTGGCTGAACCAGATTGTCGCCGAAACCACCCCTGCTCAGCCGCGCACCGCTCGCCCCGATTCGCAGGTTGGAGGAAATCGGCGTTGAAGCGGTGACGATCAGGTCGGCCTGATCATATGATCCGTAAGTCCCGCGAATCTTGACACTGGGATCATCGGGCAGGCGCGCGGTAACGTATTTTATCGCCCCGCCGATGGTGTTGCGGCCGTAAAGCGTGCCCTGCGGCCCACGCAGCACCTCGATCCGCTCGACTTCATAAACATCAAGCACTGCTGCTTGCGGACGGTTCAAGTAAACATCATCGACGTAGAGGCCGACGCCCGCCTCGAAACCAGCAACCGGGTCCTGCTGACCCACGCCGCGGATGAAGGCAGTAAGCGTGGTGTTGGTTCCGCGAGAGACTTCCAGCGTGAGGTTGGGTACCTCTTTCGCGATTTCGGTCAGATCCTGCGTTCCGCTGCGCTCGAGTTGCTCGCCCGAAATGGCGGTAATCGACAGCGGAACGTCGACGATGCTTTCCTCACGGCGGCGGGCAGTCACGACAATCGGCTGGCCATAGCCCCCGCTTGTCGCGGCAGTATCAGTCTGCCCCTGGTCATCCTGCGCCATGGCGGGAACAGCATAAGCGAATGAACCTGCAACCCCGGCCAACAAGGCCATTTTCAACCCAGAAATCTTGGACATCGAACTCTCCCACGTGGAATCTGGACACCTCGATATTGAAAGTTGAACCAACTTTCAAGTTCTGCTTGTGGAACGGATTGCCGATACCTAGGATAACCCCATGAGACAGGGCGAAACCGCGAGCGAAAAAAACCCGACCGAACCGGTTACCGCGCGGGGGCGGCGCACGCGCAGAAAACTGCTCGACGCGGCAACTTTGGAGTTCGGAGCAAGGGGTTTTCACGAAGCTTCCGTTAGCGGCATCACCCGCCGCGCAGGTTGCGCACTCGGCAGTTTCTACACCTATTTCGAATCGAAGGAGGCGATCTTCCAAGCCCTCGTACGAGACTTCAGCGACGGGGTCCGCACAACCGCCGCCAAGGGCATCGCTGGCAGCGTCAGCGCACTCGAAATCGAACGCGACGCCCTCGCCGCGTTCCTTGTCTTCGCGCAGGAGAACAAGGAAATCTATCGCATCATCGACGAAGCCGAATTCGTCGACCCCGCCAGTTATCGCGCCCATTATGAAAATACGGCTGCGCGCATTCAGGACCGTCTGCAGGCCGGCTCGGACAAAGGCGAATTTCGCGACGACCTCGGCGAGACCGAGGCTTGGGCGATCATGGGAATGAACGTATTTCTTGGCCTGCGTTATGCAGTCTGGAGCCAAGGCGGCGACGACATCGAACAAGTCGCCGAACGTGCTCGCAACATTCTGAAGGGCGGCATCGCCAAGCGGTAGTCCAACTCAACGATTTCAGCCGTAGCCCATCAAGCTCAACACTTCCTTGCGGCTGCGCGGATCATCGAGAAAACAGCCACGCAGACGGCTTGTAATCATGCTTACGCCCGGTGTGCGCACGCCGCGCCCCGTCATGCAGCCATGCTGCGCCTCGATGACTACGGCGACGCCGTGCGGATCGAGATTATCCCAGATGCAGTCCGCGACTTGGGCCGTCAGCCGCTCCTGGATCTGCAAACGACGGGCATAGCCATGCAGCACGCGTGCCAGCTTCGAGATACCGACCACCTTGTTCTTGGGCAGATAGGCGATAGCCGCCTTGCCGGTGATCGGAGCCATGTGATGTTCGCAATGACTCTGGAACGGGATGTCCTTGAGCAGCACGATCTCGTCATAGCCGCCGACTTCCTCGAACACCCGGCTGAGATGGACGGCCGGATCTTCGGCGTAGCCCTGGCAATACTCCAGCCACGCCCGCCCCACACGCTTTGGGGTGTCGAGCAGGCCTTCGCGGGCAGGATCGTCGCCAGACCATTCGATCAGGGTGCGAATGGCCTCCTGCACATGATCGGGCACATCCGGCTTCGCGGTCGCGGGGTCCTCGATATAATCGGTCTCACAGCCCATCGTGTCGTGCCTTTCCTGCGCCGCTAGCGTTCTTGGTGCCGGAGGTGGGAGCGTGGGAGCCGATTGTCCAGCCTTGTGTATCCGGCCGCCTCCCCAAAAGAAAAACCCGGCCCACGAAGGACCGGGTTTTTGAGTGCCTGGACGGTGATACCTATTCCTTGGCGTCTTCCATCTTCTCAGGCGTCACTTCAGCCTCTTGCAGCTCTTGCGCCTTGCGCTTCTCGAACTTGTCTTCAAGCTGCTGCTGTTTCTGCTCGTCGAGCTGCTCTTCAAAGTCGGGGAAATGCTCTTCCTCCTCTTCGTCGATATGGTGACGATAATCGTGGTCCAGCTTCTTGAACTTTTGCAACCACGCAGATGACGACATGTCCGTTGCGGCGAGATCGTTGAGCAACTCCTCGAGCTCATGATGTTCGGCGACCGAGTGGCGTGTTTCGTCATTGGTCTCCGGGTTCTCGAGCATTTCAGCGTAGATTGATTGCTCCTCGGCGGCGGCGTGGCTTTTCACCTCCTTGGTGAACTCGGTCAGAAGTTGCCGGCGTTCTTCACTGTCACCGCTGGTATTGCCAATCTTGTCGAGCAATTCTCGGTGCCTGTCATGATCGGCCTTGAGCCGCTTGAATATGCCTTGGGTGGTCATCGGGAGTCTCCTCGGTGGTCTGTCACCTACCAACCGGACCGCAGGCCACTTGTTCCAGTTCGCTG
This sequence comes from Qipengyuania sp. CAU 1752, assembly GCF_054482615.1. Taxonomy (NCBI): domain Bacteria; kingdom Pseudomonadati; phylum Pseudomonadota; class Alphaproteobacteria; order Sphingomonadales; family Erythrobacteraceae; genus Qipengyuania; species Qipengyuania sp. CAU 1752. The sequence goes on from NZ_JBTLRE010000001.1 coordinate 1,801,114, forward strand.
CGACGAGCAGCTCACCGCAGAAACAAAAAAACCCACCCCGTTGCCGGGATGGGCTTTTCTGGTGCGCCAGGAAGGATTCGAACCTCCGGCCGCCTGATTCGTAGTCAGGTACTCTATCCAGCTGAGCTACTGGCGCACATTGGAGGGCGGCACATAGGAGGGCACCTGCTGCTTGGCAATCCCCTTCGGCCTATTTTTCGAACAGTTTTTGGGCCAGTTCCACGTCCAAAGGCGGCTTTTGCAGCTGTTCGATCTGTGACGGTGTGAACCAGTCCAGTTGCCCGCCTTCAGCAGCGTTCAATTCGCCGGCCCACTTTTCCGCAGTGTAAAGCAAAATGACGATGGGGCGCTGCCCCTCGGCAGCCGAAGTCGCAGCAAAACCGGCCTCAGCGAGCGCGTGCGGGCGGACCGCAAGACTGGTTTCCTCGGCAAGCTCGCGCACCAGTGCCTGCCGCGGCAGTTCGTCCCTTTCGACCTTTCCTCCGGGAAATTCCCACAATCCGGCATGATGTTTGCCCAAGGGACGCCGATGCATCAGCCACCGGCCCTGCCCGTCAGTCAGCGCACCCGCGACGACCAGTATAGGTGTAAAATTTTTTTCCATCTCAGGCCCGCAGGACAACCCTTTCTTAATCGTAACCGGCCAATAGGTAGCCACTTGGCAAAATTTGGGCGGATTATGCAATGCAAGACCTGATCAAAAGACTGCGCGATGACGAGTCAGGCGCCACTGCCGTGGAATACGGCCTGATCCTCACGCTGGTCTTCCTTGGCATGGTCGCCGCCGTACAGGGTGTCGGCAATGAAACGATCGGTCTTTGGAATACAATTGCCGCGGCCAGCGAAGCAGCAACAAGCCGCGGCAGCATCTGATCGCGATCGTAAAAAATTCCGTCAGTCGAGTTAGGAATTTGTCAACCTGAAGTACCTAAACCCAAAATCACTCAATCCGGGATCGTCTGGAAAGAGTCGGGTACCGAAGACCAACCAGGAGACTTAAAATGAAATTTTTCAAGAACCTCATGAACGACGAGCAGGGCGCAACCGCAATCGAGTATGGCCTCATCGCCGCTCTGATCGCTGTCGCTGCCATCACCGCCATGCAGGGCCTCGGCAATCAGCTGGACAACACCTTCACCAACGTTTCGGACACGATGGCTGTCTAAGCCTCGGTTCAAAACCTGAAGCGAAAACGGCGGGGAGCAATCCCCGCCGTTCTTGTATGTGCGGTCCGCGCAAAATACTGCGGATCGGTTTTCCCTGGACCTTTAGCGCGACCGCACCACGACCTTGACCTTCTGGCCAGCCTGCAGGGTGTCGTTCGATCCAAGCCCGTTGAGGACGCGGAAGCGAGCTTCCTGCGCATTGTCATAGGCCATTCTGCGGGCCAGCGAGGCAACGGTATCACCGCGCTGCACCGTCACGACATCGAGACGGCGAGGAATGACTGAAGAGGCTTCGGCCGAAGTGATGGGCCGCATCGACTGATACATGGAGTTGAAGACATTGGCGCTACCGGCCTGCGTCACCGCCTGGAAGTGATAGGCACGGTCTTTCGCAAACTCATAAGCAAACACCGTCACATCGACCTGGCTGGAACCATTGCTGACGCGCGCAGTGCCATATGCTGCCGGCAAGCCGTTGACCGTCGTCCGACGAATCGAGGACGGTTGCAATTGCTGCTGTTCTCCACCGATCCTCTGGAATGTCTGACGGACGTAATCTTCGAGATTGCCGGAGTATGGTGCGAGCGTAAGCTGCGCCTGGCCGGACTGGCCATTGATGCTGACGGCGCGCGTCCCGTTGGTCATATAAAAACCGTTCGGGGCCGTGAACTTGAATCCCAGGTCGGGGTGAATGAAGTTTTGCCCCTCAACCACGCCCTGCTCGGGATCGTCACCATACAATATGCCGTCAATCTTGGATAGAAACGTATCGCGATTGACAACCGAGCCCTGCACCCCTTGCGCCTTTTGCGCTGCCGTGGTCACACGGCTGGCCGGGTCGGGGTGGGTCGATGCCCATTCGGGAATTGTGGCATTGCGTCCCTGGATTTGGGCATCGAGACTGTTCTGCAAGGCAAGGCTGCGAAGCACCGTGCTCATGGCCATCGGATCATAACCTGCTCGGCTCAGATACTCGATGCCGAGTACGTCGGCCTCAAGCTCCTGGCTACGCGAGAACTTGAGCGTGAGCAGTTGCGAACCCTGCTGGAATGCGTTCGACAACGTGTTGCCGAGGCCCGAATCACCCAGCAGGACGTTGGAAGCAATCGCGCCGAGGACGCCTAGGATCGAATTTCGCTGAGAAGTTTGTTGGCGGCGTTGGGCGTGGCGGGCCGCGACGTGGCCAACTTCATGTCCCAGGACCGCTGCGAGTTCGGCTTCGTTGTTCATCAAAGCCACCAGCTGGCGTGTCGAATAGACATAGCCACCTGGGATCGCGAATGCGTTATGCACCGGGCTGTTGACCAAGCTCACCGTGAAAGAATCACGAGCGCCGCTAAGGCCGGACTGGACGGCGATGTTCTTGCCGACCTGCTCGACGTAATTGGCGTAAGGCCCCGTCATCGCCCCGCCAAACTCGGCGAGAAGCTTCGGATGCGCTTCCGCCCCCATCTTGGCCTCGTCCTGCGCGATCGGTGCCGAGGCGCTGGGAATATCGCCGCCGGCGCCCATGCAGCCTGACAGCCCAAGGGCGATCGCGGCGCCGCACATCAGTTTGATCTTAGCTAGCTTATTCATGGTTTGCGGTTCCCTCGCTCCGATGGGTGGAGAATGTAGTACATTCGTCCAACCCCGGATGAGAACGCAAGTTCCCGAACGCCACCTACCTGTCGGTCAACCGCCGATCTGCAGGAACCGCTCTTCGCGCATCTGGCGCAAGGTTTCGCCCGGCAAGTCGACCAGCGCGTCAAGCTCTTCATTGATCGTATCGGCCAAATTGGCCGCGGCAGCCGCCGGATCGCGATGAGCCCCGCCCAGCGGCTCGGAAATAATCCTGTCGATTACACCAAGCTTTTCAAGGTGCTGCGCGGTGACCTTCATAGCCTCGGCAGCCTCCGGAGCCTTTTCGGCGGTGCGCCAGAGGATCGACGCGCAGCCTTCGGGAGAGATCACCGAATAAACCGCGTGTTCGAGCATCAGGACACGCTCCGCGCTTGCCAAAGCGACCGCGCCGCCAGATCCGCCCTCGCCCACGATCGTCGCGACCATCGGCACCGGCAGGGCGAGGCAGGCCTCGGTAGAACGAGCGATAGCTTCGGCTTGGCCGCGTTCTTCGGCCTCAACTCCGGGGAATGCGCCCGATGTATCGACCAGCGTGACCACGGGCAGTCCAAACCGGCCGGCCAGTTCCATCAGGCGGATCGCCTTGCGATACCCCTCAGGCTTGCCCATGCCGAAATTGTGCCGCAGCCGGCTTTCTGTATCGTTGCCCTTTTCGTGCCCGATCAGCACCACCTTGCGTCCACGCAACGTCGCGAACCCGCCCATGATCGCTTCGTCTTCGCCATAGTGGCGATCTCCGCCGAGTGGCACGAAGTCATCGAAGGCGTGCGCTACGAAGTCGCGAAAATGCGGCCGCTGCGGATGCCGCGCGACCTGCGTTTTCTGCCATGGCGTCAGAGCGCCATACGCACTTGCTAACAATGCCTCGCTCTTTTTCTCGAGCCGCTGGAGTTCGTTCGAAATATCGACCTCGTCGCCTTCGGCGGCGGCGCGCAGTTCGGCGATCCGACCTTCGAGCTGGGCAACGGGTTTCTCGAAATCAAGATAGGAATTCATGGCTCTGCGCTAGTCGCCCCGGCCCTTTTCCGCAAGCGGATGTCGCTCATTAACCAAGGTTACAAGCCGCGCGGCGTCGACATGGGTATAAATTTGCGTGGTAGCGATGTCAGCGTGGCCGAGCAGGGTCTGCAACACCCGCAAATCGGCCCCACCTTCGAGAAGATGAGTGGCAAAGGCGTGTCTTAGGACATGTGGGCTGATCCGGGCGGGATCAATGTCGGCCCGCGCAGCTAGTTCCTTCAGCAATTGAAACAAGCGCACGCGGCTAAGATGGCTGCTGCGCGAGGGGAACAGATAGCTTGATTTGGCATCCCGAGCCACCAGCCACCGGGTGATCGCGGCGCGGGCACGGCGGCTGACGGGCACCATGCGCGCTTGTCCCCCCTTGCCCGTAACAGTCAGGAACGGCGCATCGCGCGGAACTGCCGCCACCGGCAGCGATACCAGTTCCGTCGCGCGCAGACCCGACCCATAGAGCAGTTCGAGCAGCGCCAGGGTTCGCGAGGCCGCCGAGCTCTCGCTCTGCGCCTCCAGTTCAGCCCGCGCAAAAAGTTTCTCGATATCGACGTGGCTCAGCAGTTTCGGCAGCGGGCGCCGTGAGACTGGGCGCGGCAGGGCGGGCGAAGGATCGTCCTTGCGCTGTCCCTCATCAACGAGAAACCCGTAGAATTGCCGTAACGCCGATGCCTTTCGAGCCACGCTCGCCGGGGCCAGGTCGGCCCAGACCACTCCTAGTTGCGACAATTTCGCGCGGGGGGCGGTAGCAAGGTCGCCGATTGCCTCCTCCGCAGCTTCGAGATCGCGTCTATAGGCCGCCAACGTGTTAGCAGCCGCACCGCGTTCGGCAGCGAGCATCGCCAAAAATTCCGCGATTGCAGGCGAAGGCGCGCCCACGCTTGCCGTCACCCCCGGGCGACCGCTTCTGCGGCAATCATCCTGGCCTCGGCGGATAGCCCGGCCCGGTTCAGCGCGCGCACGATGTGATAGAGATGGCGCGGGGTCATCCGGTCCCAGCTGCTGCCCTGCATACCCACCCCGGCAAGATATGACACGAGCGCGCGATTGCGCAGCTCACCGGCGCGACCAATCAAGCTGCTCCACTTGCTCCGGCGCGCCAGATTGAGACCGAGATCGTCCGAGAACCTGTTTGCCACGTCAACTTCAAGTCGGCCCAGCCCGGCCAGGCCGGCTACCAGGAACGCCGACTTGCGCTGTCCGGCGCTAATGTCATTGTCAACGAAGGAGTCGACTGCATCTTCGCTGACAGCACTCGATCGGTTCGCCTGGGCTAGTGCGAGCAATGCCCAACCCTGGCTTCCTTCGGCAACTACCTGGCCCCATTCAAGCGCATCACGGTCCAGGCCGGCAGCAAGCATGGCCGCAATCAATGAACCCGCACTGTCGCTGAACTCCTCGCTCGCCGGAAGCCTGGCGGCGGCGTAAGCAGTCAGGGCAAGGCGCGCGTAATCGGGGTTTTCGCCGCCCCAGATCGCCTGGATGGCCGCAAGCCGCGCCGCAGGCTGAGCTGCGACATAGGATTCGCGCAGTTGCACTGCGACTGGTCCGTAAACACCCTCGGTTCCGTACTCGGCATAGAATTGAGAATAGAGGTCGATCGCGGAATCCGCCGAAAGTATGCCTTCGCGCACTGCCCGGTCGGCGCCGCGCAAACGCTCTGCGACCGGCAGAGCCGCCGTGCGCGCAGCGACCCGTTCGTAATATGGATCGAGCTTTTCAGTCAGCGCCTCCGGCAATTCGGCCCCCAGCGCGGTTGCCAGACCATAACGCCATGGTGTCAGTTCATCGACCCCGTCCCACTCGAGATTGACTGCGCTGCGACCACGGCCCGCTGCGCCGGCATACCTTTGCGCCAGCAGCACATCTATGGTGGGCGCCGCGTCTCTTTGCCGCATGCGGATGAGGTTGCTGCGGGCGCGGGCACTTTCGCCGGTGAAGGACTGGCAGATTGCGGTCAGCATTTGCCATTCGGCATCCTCGCGCAATTCGCCGCGAAACTTCACCGCCGGACATGCCCCTGCAATGTCTCCGGTGGCCACATAGGCGTCGACCGCGGCATCCGCGAGTGTCCGGTTCCAGTTGCCGACATCGACGTCCTGGACCAGCGCCCGGGCAACATGATGCTCACCCAGCGCATTGAGCGCCTTCGCTCGCAATCCGGCAAACTCGATAGGGCGCAAGCCCTGGGGTGTTTCCAGACGGCTCGCGAGGGCACGACGCAGAAGGATATGCCCCCAACGCGAGACAACGGGTCGCTTAATACCCGAGAGGGCTGCGCGAACCAGAGTGCCAGGCTGTTTTCCCAGCGAAGCAACGGGCAGCCCGCCTTCCGGTTCTGACAATAGCCCGACCCGCTCCATCGAGCGACGTGCGGCCGACGGCATATCAAACTTCGGCTTGAGTCCGAGCAACTCGTCCAGCGCGTCTGGTTCGAGCTTCTCAAGCTCTTCAAGCGAAGGCAGATTCGAGGGCAGCGCCGTGCTCGGGGCTGGAGTCCGAGCTGTGTCCGAGGGAAGCGGCTGGACTACCGGCGTACCGTCAACAGTGCTCCCGCTGCCAGTACTGCTGCCAGTACTGCTGCCAGTGCTGCTGCCAGTTGCGCCCGTAGGGGAGGCAGAAGGAGCCGGACGCGGCGTGGATGTAGGACGCGGCTTGGGGGTCGGCGCTGGATCGTCGAAACCGGGCGGGAGCAACGATTCGGGCGCAGCCTGCACCGCGACAATTCCCGTCGTCAGCGCCAGCGCTCCTGCACCGGACAGCAGACCAAACACCATCAACCGCTTCATTCCAGACCCTCCGGCACGGGAATTTCCTGCTCGATCGGGTGTAGCGGTTCACGCCCGCCATCCCACCAAGCCCATGCGAACAAGGCGAGCACGGCCAAGGCGAACCACACCGCCGCTCGCCTCTTACCCATACCTAAACCCGCTTCCAGCAAAACTTACCCTTTATTGCCTTCGCCCTAGCCCATCTCTACGCCAAGCGGCAATGCAAGATGGTGACCCCGCCCCTAGCCAACCCGACATCAAGGCGATCGCGCGGCGCATCGACCGACCGATCGTGCTGGTCGGCTTGATGGGCGTGGGCAAATCGACCGTAGGAATGCGGTTGGCCCAATTGGTCGCAGGAGATTTCATCGACGCTGACGAGGCTATCGAGGAAGCGGCGCAAATGTCGATCTCCGAGATTTTCACCGAGTTTGGCGAAGCCTATTTTCGCGACGGAGAGCGGCGGGTTATAGCTCGCCTGCTGGAAGAAAAGCACGGGGTCATCGCTACCGGCGGCGGCGCCTTTATTAATGACGAGACGCGGGCATTGATTCTCGACAAGGCAATCGCGGTATGGATCGATGCCAATACCAAAACTCTGGTGGAGCGCACCAGCAGGCGTTCTACGCGACCCTTGCTACAACAAGGTGATCCCGCCCAGACCCTCGAGCGCCTGCGGCGGGAGCGTGAAGAGTTTTATGCCCAGGCCCCGATTCACGTGCGCAGCGAGCAAGGTCCGCATATGCAAACGGCAGCCGCGATAGTGGAGGCGATCGGTCGATGGATGTAATTCCGGTTGAGCTTTCCGGCCGCGCCTACGAAGTCCATGTCGCTCGCGACGTGCTCGACAATGCAGGCCAAATGGCCACACCATTCCTGCGCAAGCAGCTAGTTCCGGTCGTCGCCGATGCGAACGCATGGGCGCACCATGGCGACAGATTGACAAAGGCGCTTGCTGCCGTCGGCCATGAAATTGAGCTTTACGAAGTCGCTCCCGGAGAAAGTTCCAAGAGCTGGTCCGGCCTGGCGAAGCTGACTGACTGGCTGCTCGCACAAGGCGTAGAGCGCAGTGACCATGTTATCGCACTTGGCGGCGGCGTGGTCGGGGATCTGACAGGCTTCGCCTGTGCCATCCTAAAGCGCGGGTGCGGCTTCATCCAGGTGCCAACTACCCTGCTGGCACAGGTCGACAGTTCGGTCGGCGGCAAGACCGCGATCAATACCGAGGCTGGCAAGAACCTGGTCGGGGCATTCCACCAACCTTCACTCGTCCTTGCCGACCTGACCACTCTGGACAGCCTGCCGGACCGCGAGATGCGCGCGGGCTATGCCGAAGTCCTCAAATACGGCGTCCTCGGCAATGAGGAATTCTTTGCGTGGTTGAGTGCAAATGGCACCGATGTGCTCGCTCGCGAACCGGGTGCGCTGGGACAAGCTGTGGCAACGAGTGTCGCAGCCAAGGCGCGCATTGTCGCCAAAGACGAGCGTGAGACAACCGGCACTCGCGCGCTGTTGAACCTTGGCCATACCTTCGGGCATGCAATCGAAGCCGAGACCGGCTTTTCCGAACGTCTGCTGCATGGCGAAGGCGTGGCGCTAGGGATGGTATTGGCAGCGCGTTACTCGGCACGGCGCGGCCACCTGGCCGACGCGGAAGCGAGCAGGATTGCGCAGGCTGTCGACGATGCAGGGCTGCCAATCGAAATCGCTACCCTGAACATGCAAGCCAGCGGACGCGAACTAGTCGATCACATGTTGCATGACAAAAAGATGGATGCCGGCACGCTGCCGTTCATTCTGTTGCGCAGCATCGGTGCAGCATTTCTTGCGAAAGATGTAGATCTTGAAGACGTTGCAACGTTCCTCGACGAGCAGTTGCAGGCTCACTAAACGCGCTGGGATTCTTCCCCGCTAGGTACGCTTTGCATTGCGCTGCCATCGCCGGCATCTTCCTTGCTTATCACACTGAACGAGCCGTCCGTTTCGAGCACGAGCCAGGCCACGTTCGAGACCGAGCCCAGCCCCTGCCGCCGGATCACTGCATCAATCTCGGACCTCGTGATCCGTTCATTGCGCATGGCTTCTGACAGGAGTTCACCTTCACGGACAAGTACCCGCGGCTCCGACCGAACGAGCCTGCGCAAAAAGCCCCAGTGAACTGAAAGATAGGCGACAACCCATTGCAGCCCAATCAGCATGGTAAAGGCCGCCATCCCTTCGACCAGGTCGACATCCTTGTTCAGCAAGATCGCTGCAAGCGTTGAACCAAGCGCCACAGTCACGACGAAGTCGAAAGCGTTGAGCTTTGACAGCGCCCGCTTCCCGCTCAGGCGCAGGACAATGATGAGACCGGCGTAAGCAAAAGCCGAGATAATCGCAATGCGTGCCACTCCGGCCCAGCCATCATAGAAGATCGATTGAATGTCCATGCGTGATCATTCAGCGTAGCGCGTTGACGATAGTTCCCACGGCCTTGATAACACCGATCCATGACGCGCTTTGTCGATCTCTCGATTCCGATCACCAATGACGTGATTTCCGACCCGGATGTCATGCGGCCGAAGGTCACTTACATGACCCACGAGGATACGTGGCAGCAGATCGCCATGTTCTTCCCCGGGCTGGAAAAAGGCGACTTGCCCGACGGGGAAGGTTGGGCCGTCGAGATGGTCGAGCTGAGCACGCACAACGGAACGCATATGGATGCGCCGTGGCACTACCATTCAACCACCGATGACGGTGCACGCGCCGCGCCGAGCATTGATGAGGCGCCGCTTGACCGTTTCCTGCGCCCCGGCGTCAAACTTGATTTCTCGCACCTGCCGCATGGCCATGTGGTGGATGCCGCAGAGGTCGAACAAGCTTTCGTCGAGATAGATCACGATCTCCAGCCGCTCGACATCGTGCTGGTGCAGTCCGGCGCGAAATACGGCAGCGAAAGGTTCATCGACCAAGGCGTCGGGCTCGGAGCAGAGGCGACACTTTGGCTCACTGAAAGAGGCGTGGAGGTTGTTGGGACCGACGCATGGAGTTGGGATGCTCCCTTCAGCCACACCGCTCGCCGCTGGGCCAGCGAACGCGATCCTGCCATCATCTGGGAGGGCCACAAGGCTGGACGTATCCGGCCCTACTACCAGATCGAGAAGCTTGCGAACCTGGATAGCCTGCCGTCGCACGGCTTCACAGTGAGTTGCTTCCCGATCAAGATTGAACGGGCGAGCGCTGGCTGGATCCGCGCAGTGGCGATATTCGACGAATGATCGCCAGCTTCGAGCGCATCGCGCAGGCGCAGACTAGTCCGCTCGAAATATCGTCCTAGTTCGCTCGGGGTTTGGGTATCGGCGTTACGTTGTCCGATCCGAGGATCGCGTTGTCCGCATCCTCCTTCATGCGATCATACTGGTCGAACAGGATCTCAATCTCGGCCCGTTTGACCAGCAGGACATGCGCGATGCCCAAAGACAGGCTCTCGCCCTCGCCAATCTTGCCTAGCAAAGAGGCCAGATCGCTCATCGTGGCGTCCTCGGGCGTCTTGTGAAACCCGCCCTTGTTGTCGAAAAATGCCTTACCCACTCGTGCCATTGCGTCAGTCCTTCATCGAAGCAACGCGACTCGATGTTTTTTTCTGGCTCGATAGATAGCGCAAAAGCAGCCGAAGATGCGGGAAAATATGTGGTTCATCCACAGCCAAGGATGTTCGTAGTCGGTTGCTCTGCCCGCCTAGAACAATCGTGCCCCGTTGGGCAATTTAGTGTCGGGAGCGAACAACACGACGTTGCCGTCATCGTCGGCAAAGCCGAGCGTGAGGACTTCGGACATGGCGGGTCCAATCTGACACGGTGGGAAATTCACCACTGCAGCCACCTGCCGTCCCATCAATTCATCTGTACCATAGCGGGCCACCAGTTGCGCACATGACTTCCGCTCGCCGATGGCCGAACCAAAGTCGATACGCAGCTTGTAGGATGGGTTGCGCGCTTCAGGAAAGTCCTCGGCCGCGACGATGGTCCCGATGCGTATATCCACTTTGAGGAAATCGTCGAAGGTTATGGTCTCCGCAGCCGGCGCATCGGGCACATGGTTCTTATGCATCAGTCCCTCACTCGCAGGAACATCATTCCGTCCCAGCCCTTGGCACCCACTGTTTGCAGCACCGTTGCTTCAAGTCGAGTTTCGCACCGGACGAATTCATAGAGGGCCCGCGTACCCTTGGCCGATTCATCATCTTCAGCCGGGTCGATCACATCGCCTTCGCGAACGACATTGTCGACGATAATAAGCGCACCTGCGCGCGACAGGCGCAGGGCATGTTCGACATAGGCGACATTGTTGGGCTTGTCGGCGTCGATGAATGTCAGATCGAAAGGGCCGGACAGATCGGCCAGCGATTTGAGCGCGGCGCGGACATGCATGGTGATACGATCGCCCAGTCCTGATGCATCGAAGCTCTGCTGAGCGATGGCAGCATAGGTCTTCTTGGCCTCGAGCGTCACGACTTCGCCTCCCTCACCCACGCCGCGAGCAAGGAATAGCGTTGAGTAGCCGCCCAACGTGCCGATTTCGAGCACGCGGCGCGCACCCATGATCCCGCAAATCAGTTCGAGGAAGCGCCCCTGGGCAGGCGACACCGCGATATCCGGCAGCCCCGCATCGGCGGCGCGCAGGGCGCATTCTCGGTTCGCAGCATCGTCCAGCAGTGTCGTTTCGATCAGGGTGTCGACATCGGCCCACGCCGGATCGACCTTCTTCCAGCCTGCGACACCCGACACGGCTATTCCAGCTCCAGGATTACCGCGTCCACAGCAAGGCTGTCGCCTTCATCGGCATTGATCTTGGCGATTTTGCCTTCCTTCTCGGCGCGCAAGATGTTTTCCATCTTCATCGCCTCGACCGTGGCGAGCGGCTGGCCCGGCTGTACTTCCTCGCCTTCGCCGACGTGAAGCTTCACCAGCAATCCAGGCATGGGGCAGATCAGCAGCCGTGAAAGATCGGGCGGTTCCTTTTCGATCATATGCTCGGCCAGATGCGCTACACGTGCCGGCAGGATACGGAGATGCTGCGTGCTTCCGCGGGTGGTGATTTCATAGCCGGTGCGGGTAGGCGTGAGCTGAAGCGTCAATCCATCATCGCCCAGTTCGACGTCCACCATATCCTGGCCAGGGGTATAATCGAAGCGCACATCGACCGGCTCGTCATCGACCATGATTGCGTCTTCGGCGATCCGCACGGAGTAGTGCCGCGCCTCGGCCTCGCTCTGGCCGATCCGGATGGCCCAGTCGCCCGGAGCATACATCTCCTCCGACAATTGCTGGTTGATCCGGCGAGCCCGGTCGGCATCGGCAGTGGCGATGACACCAGCCACCGCAGCCAGGCCGCGCAGCAATTCGTCGCTGATAGACGCACCTTCGAAACCGTCGGGATATTCCTCGGCGATAAAACCGGTGGTCAGATCGCCCGACCGGAACCGGGGATGCTGCATGATTGCACTCAGGAAATCGATATTGTGGCCCAGCCCCTTGATGCGGAATGCGTCAAGCGCCTCAACCTGCAAATCGGCAGCTTCGTCGCGCGTTTCGCCCCAAGTGACCAGCTTGGCGATCATGGGGTCGTAGAACATCGAAACCTCGCCGCCTTCGTAGACACCGTCATCGATACGGATGCCGTCGACCCCGCGGCGGCCATTGGCAGTGCCGTCGTCGATCCATCCTTCGAGCGGCGGTTCATATTCGACCAGTCGCCCGGTGCTGGGAAGGAAGCCGCGATAAGGATCTTCGGCATAGACGCGGTTCTCGATCGCCCAGCCATCGATACCGATATCGTCCTGCGTCATTTCCAGCTTCTCGCCAGCAGCGACGCGGATCATCTGCTCGACAAGATCGATGCCGGTGATCGCTTCGGTCACCGGATGCTCCACCTGCAGGCGCGTGTTCATCTCGAGGAAGTAGAAGCTTTCGCCGGTCGGATCCTTGCCGCTGACGATCAGTTCCACGGTCCCGGCCGAGTGGTAATCGACAGCCCGCGACAGTGCCACGCACTGTTCGCCCATGGCCTTGCGCATCTTGGGCGTGACGAAGGGCGATGGCGCTTCTTCGACCACCTTCTGGTGGCGTCGCTGGATCGAGCATTCGCGTTCGTTGAGGTAGAGAATATTGCCGTGCTTATCGCCCAGGATCTGGATCTCGATATGGCGCGGGTCCTCGATGAATTTCTCGATGAAGACACGATCGTCGCCGAAGGAATTGAGGCCTTCGCGCTTGGTTGCTTCGAAGCCTTCGCGCACGTCCTTCTCGCTATAGGCGAGCCGCATGCCCTTGCCCCCGCCGCCGGCGGAGGCCTTCATCATCACCGGGTAGCCGATGCCATTGCTGATCTCGACGGCGTGGTCGGTGTCGCGGATTTCTCCGACGAAGCCGGGAACCACGTTGACACCTGCCTTCTTGGCAAGCTTCTTGGACTCTATCTTGTCGCCCATCGCGGCGATGGCATTGGCCGGCGGACCGATGAAGGTGATGCCTGCCTTGTCCAGCGCCTCGACGAAGCTGGCGCGCTCCGACAAAAAGCCATAGCCCGGGTGAATCGCTTCGGCCCCGGTCTGCTTGGCCGCAGCGATAATCTTTTCGGCGATCAGATAGCTTTCGGCAGCCGGCGGCGGTCCGATGTGGACCGCTTCGTCGGCCATTTTCACAAAAGGCGCGCGGGCATCGGCATCGGAATAGACCGCCACGGTGGCGATCCCCATCCGCTTGGCCGTCTTGATGATGCGGCAAGCAATCTCGCCGCGATTGGCAATCAGGATCTTGGAAAACAAGTCAGGCCTCCAGAGGCAGCATAGAGCGTTGATATGCCTATGCCGCCCCTAATGGCCCGTATCAAGGCAATGCAATCAATCGCGGTCGATATGCCCGATATGGCGTTGCTGGCTGGCAATCAGTGAATCGAATTCGGCCCATAGCGCCTTGGCCTTGTCCTTGCCTCCGGCCTGGCGGGCAAACTCGGCATCCCACTTCTCGTTTTCGGGATTTTTCGCCCAGCCCATGGATGCAATACCATGCCGCATCGGCAGTGCCACGATGCTGTCCCACTCGCCGGTTCCCATGTGGATATCGATCGAGCCTTCCATGCCAAGCGTCTTGTCAACCTTGTTGAACATGTCGATGATTTCGTGCGCCCGTTCGCCCTTGCCCGGTTTCCACTTGATCAGCATGACCCGGTACCAGTCGATCGGCGCCAGTTCTGGGGTCGCCTCGACGTGATTGTCGGCCTGTGCCGGTGTTACCGCCATCGGCAAGGCAAGCGCGATCGCGCCTGCAAATAATGCGAATTTCGTCATGGTAGCTGTTCCCCACTAGAGCAGCGACCCCGTTTGCTGGCCCTCCCCAAGCCCCGGCCAGTGCTGCTCACCTAGCAGGTCCGCAATCCAAGTGATTGTATGTTTACGCCACTCTGCGAACGTCCGCGTAACCCAGCAGCGCGGGCAGATAGCGCTCGATACCCCGCCGCTCGCGCTCACCGGGCGGGATTGCCTGCACTGCTTCGGCAAGCCATGCGATGGCCTCGGCAGAAAGTGATGCCAATGGCTGCACATAGACCCCGATGGTGAACAGGATCGCGCCCGTTTGCGGCAGGCGGCGCAAGGTCTGGCGTTCACAACGCGCGTACAAGGTTTCGCCGGCGTTGGTTGCATCGACCCCGGCGAACAATTCGCGCGAACCCGGCAGGTGGCACAGCGCCCCGCTGTCGACCACGAACCAGTTGCTGCGACCATATATTGGGCCGGGTTTCAACTTGGCCATGAACCGGTCGACCCCGGTGGCGAGTTGTTCGGCAAACCCGTGGATCGGCGCGTGAAGCGCGGCCAGCGGCAGGCCCATCTTGTCATCGACCCGCCAATCGGTCGGAAAAGCTACCGCCGCGCCGATGAGGCGATAGATCTCCTCGTCAGCCCTGCGGGTGAGAAGGCACATGTCTTCCCAGTGCTGGCGCGCGACATCCGGCAATCCGCCCGAATGGCCAAGCATGGCGGCAAGTTCCGCGCCGGGAGCCTCAGCTTCCTCGGTCACCCGCACCGCCTCGGGCCGCACATCGAAACCCGCTGCGCGGGCACTCAAGTCGGGATCGGGCTGGAGACACTCGCTCTCGTCAAGCTTGCACAGGCCGATCTGGAGCTTTTCACCCTTGCGAGCGTGGGGGAGCAGCTCCTCGACGGAGAAGCCGAGTGTCATTCAGCGGGGACCGCGGCCTTCTCGGCCCGCATCGGCTCTTCGCCCTGCAAGGCGGTCAGGCCGAGCTTGGCGAAAAGCGCGGCGTCGCTCTCGTCCCCGGCATTGGCCGCCGTCAGCAGCTTGTCGCCGGTGAAAATCGAATTGGCGCCAGCCATGAAGCACAGCGCCTGCGTGGCCTCGCTCATGCTTTCGCGCCCCGCGCTGAGGCGGACCATGCTCTTGGGCATACAGATGCGCGCCACGGCCACGGTGCGGACGAATTCGATATCGTCGATCTTTGCCAGCGGGGTGTCCGCCAGCATGTCGCCCAGTACCGTGCCCTTGATCGGTACCAGCGCGTTGACCGGCACGCTTTCGGGATGCTGTTCCAGCGTCGCGAGCGTGTGGACGAAGCCGACGCGATCGGCACGCGTTTCGCCCATGCCCACGATCCCGCCGCTGCACACATTGATCCCTGCATCGCGCACGTTCTGCAGCGTGTCGAGCCGCGACTGGTAATCGCGCGTGGTGATGATCCGCTCGTAATATTCCGGCCCGGAATCGATATTGTGGTTGTAATAATCGAGGCCCGCCTCATTGAGCATGTCTGCCTGTTTAGGTGTCAGCATCCCCAGCGTCATGCAGGTCTCCAGCCCCATCGCACGCACGCCCTTCACGATCTCGACGATCGCGGGCATGTCGCGGTCCTTGGGATTGCGCCATGCGGCACCCATGCAGAAACGCTGGCTGCCGTGGTCCTTCGCCTGCGCCGCGGATTGCAGCACCGCTTGCACGTCCATCAGCTTGGTCGCCTCGACACCGGAGTTCGCCTTCACCGACTGCGAGCAATAGCCACAATCCTCGGGGCACCCGCCGGTCTTGATGCTGAGCAGCGTGCACAGCTGGACCTGCTCGGGCGGATGATACTCGCGATGGACCGTAGCGGCCTGGAACAGCAGCTCGGTGAATGGAAGGTCGAAGAGGCCGGCGATTTCCTCGCGAGCCCAGTCGTTGCGGATTTCTGTCACTTAATGCCCCTCGATTAGAAATTCGGCTGTGAAGCCGGGTCGCTACTCCGCCGCCTCTTCCAGATCCTCGCCCGCAGGCGGCATATTGTGGCCGAGCAGGCGCAGCACGTCTGCCGCGCATTCGACCACATTGCTGCCCGGGCCGTAAATGCCCTGCACCCCGGCATCGCGGAGGAAGTCGTAATCCTTCTGCGGGATCACGCCTCCGGCGATCACCTTGATGTCGGGGCGGCCCGCGTCCTTCAGCAGGCCGATCAGTTCGGGAATCAGCGTCTTGTGGCCCGCCGCGAGGCTGCTGGCGCCGATGGCGTCGACGTCACGTTCGAGCGCCATGTCGCGCGTTTCGGCGGGCGTCTGGAACAGCGGACCGGAGACGACTTCAAAACCCATGTCGGCAAAGGCGGATGCAATTACGTTGGCGCCGCGATCGTGGCCGTCCTGGCCCATCTTGGCGACCATAAGCTTCGGCGCGCGGCCCAGGCGACGTTCGACCGCCTGCACGCCCTCGACCACCTGGTTGTAGCGCGCGTCATCGGCATAGGCGCTGGAATAGACCCCGCGCACGGGCGTCGGGCTGGTGTCGTAGCGTCCGAACACCTCCTCCATCGCACTGGAGATTTCCCCCAGCGTGGCGTCGTGGCGCGCAGCCTCCACCGCGAGTGCGAGCAGATTGCCACCACCGCGTGCGCCTTCGGTCAGCGCGTCGAGCGCCTTGCTGCAGGCATCTTCGTCACGCCCTGATCGCACCTTCTCGATGCGCGCAATCTGGCTCAGGCGAACAGCGTGGTTGTCGATATCGAGCGTGTCGATCTCGGCTTCTTCGTCGAGGCGATACTTGTTGACGCCGACGATCACCGTTTCGCCCTTGTCGACGCTCGCCTGCTTGGCGGCGGCGGCTTCCTCGATCTGGGCCTTGGGCTTGCCACTGGCGACATAGGCGGTCATCCCGCCCGCCGCCTCGACCTCGTCGAGCATGGCCTTGGCCTGTTCAACCAGCGCAGCGGTGAGGCTTTCGACATAATAGCTGCCGCCCAGCGGATCGGCGACATGGGTGATGCCGGTTTCCTCCTGGATCACCAGCTGCGTGTTGCGGGCGATGCGGGCGCTGAAATCCGTCGGTAGCGCGATGGCTTCGTCGAGCGCATTGGTGTGGAGGCTCTGTGTGCCGCCGAGCACCGCCGCCATCGCCTCGATCGTGGTGCGGATGACGTTGTTGTAGGGGTCCTGCTCTTGCAGGCTGACCCCGCTGGTCTGGCAATGCGTGCGCAGCATCTTCGACTTCGGATTCTCGGCCCCCAGCCCTTCCATCACGTCGTGCCACAGGGCGCGGGCAGCGCGCATCTTGGCGACTTCCATGAAGAAGTTCATGCCGATGCCCCAGAAGAAGGACAGGCGCGGCGCGAAGGCGTCGATATCGAGCCCGGCTTCCATAGCGCGCTTGGCGTATTCCTTACCGTCGGCGATGGTGAAGGCGAGTTCCTGCACGGCGGTCGCCCCGGCTTCGTGCATGTGATAGCCAGAGATTGAAATACTGTTGAATTTCGGCATGTTGTCGGAGGTATATGCAATAATGTCGCTGACGATCCGCATGCTCGGCTCAGGCGGGTAAATATAGGTATTGCGGACCATGAACTCCTTGAGGATGTCGTTCTGGATGGTCCCCGAAAGCTTGTCCTGTGCGACCCCCTGCCGCTCTGCCGCGACGATGTAGAACGCCAGCACCGGGATCACCGCGCCGTTCATCGTCATGGAAACGCTCATGGTGTCGAGCGGGATCTGGTCGAACAGAATTTCCATGTCGCGCACGGTGTCGATCGCCACGCCCGCCTTGCCGACATCGCCGACCACGCGATTGTGATCGGAATCATAACCGCGATGCGTGGCGAGATCGAAGGCGACGCTCAGCCCCTTTTGCCCGGCGGCGAGGTTGCGGCGATAAAAGGCGTTCGATTCCTCGGCGGTGGAGAAGCCTGCATATTGCCGGATGGTCCACGGGCGGCCGGTGTACATGCTGGCATAAGGGCCGCGCGTAAAAGGTGCGATGCCGGGCACGCCGGGATCGATGTCAGCGGTGTCTTCGCTGGTATAGAGCGGCTTCACGGCCACGCCTTCGGGCGTGTGCCAGGTCAGGTCGCGGCCCTTCACTTCCTTGTCGGCGCGGGCCTTCCAGTCGGCATATGTAGGGGTCTTGGTCATGCCATCGCCCTAACGCCAAAGGCACTGTCAGGGAAGTGCGTGAACAGCGCTTATTGCCCCTTGAACGTGGCCTTGCGTTTCTGGAGGAAAGCCATGCCGCCTTCCATCGCGTCGGCGCTGGCGCCGGCCATGCGCTGACCCTCGGCCTCGGCGACGAAGACCTGCTGGATTGCGCCGTCGAGCGCGGTGGCGATGTTCTGCTTCATCGTCCGCAGCGCCAGGGTCGGACCGTTGGCGAGCTTTTCAGCCAGCGCGCGAGCCTCGTCCATCAGCGCCGAATCATCGACCGCCTTGTAGATCAAACCCCAGTCCTCGGCCTGCTGTGCGCCGATCTTCTCGCCCAGCATCATCATGCGGGTGGCGCGGGCGCGGCCGATGGCGCGGGTCAGCAGCCAGGTCGATCCGCCATCGGGCACGAGGCCGATATTGACGAAAGCCTGGAGGAAATAGGCGCTCTTGCCGGCCAGCGTAAAATCGCCCGCTAGCGCCAGCGAACAGCCAACACCCGCCGCCGGACCGTTGACCGCGCAGACCACCGGCACAGGTGCGCGCAGCACCTGGCTGATGGCCGGGTTGTAGTGGTTCTGCAGCGCCTTGTGGCTGCCGCCCTTGGATTGCAGCGCGCTGCCTTCGCCGCGTGCGGACAGGTCCGCGCCCGAGCAGAACCCCTTGCCCTCGCCCGTGATCAGGACGGCGCGCGCGTCGCCTAGGTCGTAGAAGGCCTCGCCGATTTCGTCGGCCATTTGCGGGGCCATGGCGTTGAGGCGATCAGGCCGGTTGAGGGTGACAGTCAACAGCGGACCGTCGCGTTCGACTTTGATGGTTTCGTAGGTCACGCGTCTCTCTCCCGGGGGTTTCGTTTCGCAACCGTTAGTGGCGCGGATGGCGCGCGCTGGCAAGTCCGCCTGGACGCTTGAGGTTATTCAGGCCCTGGCACTGGGCCGGGACGAGACACGCTCGTGCCAGGCGGCCAGATTGCCGCAATCCTCCGGCATTTCCAGCCCGACGAACTTGGCAAAATCGACCGTGGTCAGCAGCAGGATATCAGCGGCGCTGAAGCTGTCACCAGCGAGGTATTCGCGGTCCGCCAACGATGTATCGAAGAAACGCATCGCCTCGGCCACGCGCGGGCGGTTGGCCTCGCCCCACTCGGCATTGCGGCCCGGCAGCGCGGCGGTGAACGGATGGGTGTGCACCCACACCGCGCCCACCGGCAGCATCAGGATCATCTCGGCGCGGCGGTTCCACATCTCGATTTGAGCGATCTCGAGCGCGGTTGTGCCAAACAGCGGCGGATCGGGATGCAGCGCCTCGAGATAGCGCATGATCGCCACGCTCTCGGCGATCACCGTACCATCGTCGAGCTCGAGGATCGGAGTCTGTCCGCGCGGGTTCTTGGCGACGTATTCGGGTGCCTTCTGCTCGCGCGCGGGGATCGAGACTTCCTGGCTCGGCAGGTCGATGCCCTTCTCGGCGGCGAGGATGCGCACGCGGCGCGGATTGGGCGCCGGATTGGGACTATCGTAGAAAAGCATCGCGTTCCTTTCGTGCCGGTCAGTTCGACCAGTGCGCGCCCTCCCTGGGCGTTTCCATGATTTCGGTCAGCTGGCCCATCATGTCCTTGGGGTGGAGGAAAAAGATCGGCGTGCCGTGCGCACCGATGCGCGTAGGGCCAAGGATGCGTTTGCCCATCTCCTCGAACCACTTGCGTGCGTCCTCGATATCCTCGACTTCGTAGCAGACATGATGCTGGGCACCGGACGGGTTCTTTTCGAGGAACCGGGCGATGGGAGAACCCTCACCCAGCGGCTCGATCAATTCGATCTGGGTGCCCTTGGTGCCGTTCTCACCGGGTGTGTCGACGAAGCAGACCTTCACCCCCTGCGCCTCCAGATCGAAAGGCGTGTGGAACTTGGTCGCGCCCATCACCTCACGGTAATAGCGGATCGATTCCTCGATCGAAGGTGTCGCGACGCCGATATGGTTGAGACGGCCGAGTTTCATTTCACTTTTCCGATCAGAGTTGCTGCGAGCCAAATCACGCCAATCCCCGCCATCAAGCAGAATGCATAGGCCTGGAGGTTGAGGAAGCCCTTGAGGAATCCGAAGAGATTGGGCCAATTTTCTTGCCCGATACCGTGAAACACATAGCGGAACGTGCCCGTTTCCTTCGCAGCGGCCAGCCGATTGAAACAGCCCCATGCTGCGATCGCCGCAAACGCGATCCAGAAAATCAAGAGTGTGATGCCCTTAGCGTCCATGTCTCACCTAGAGCGGGATATTGTCATGCTTCTTCCACGGGTTCTCGAGCTGCTTCGTCCGTAGCTTGCGTAGGCCCAGCGCGATGCGCCGCCGGGTAGAGTGCGGGTGGATCACCTCGTCGATATAGCCTCGGCTTGCTGCAACGAAGGGGTTGGCGAAGCGGTCTTCGTATTCCCTGGTCTTCTCGGCGATCTTTTCCGCATCGCCGCGATCCGAACGGAAGATGATTTCCACCGCGCCCTTGGCGCCCATCACGGCGATTTCGGCGGTCGGCCAAGCGTAGTTGAGGTCGCCGCGCAAATGCTTGGATGCCATCACGTCATAGGCACCGCCATAGGCCTTGCGGGTAATTACGGTGATTTTCGGCACGGTCGCCTCGGCATAGGCGAACAGCAGCTTCGCGCCGTGCTTGATGATCCCGTTGTGCTCCTGGTCGGTGCCGGGCAGGAAGCCTGGCACATCGACGAAGGTCAGGATCGGGATTTCGAAGGCATCGCAGAAGCGCACGAAGCGCGCGGCCTTCTTCGAGGAATTGATGTCGAGCACGCCCGCCAGCACCATCGGCTGGTTGGCGACGACGCCCACGGTGCGCCCTTCCACACGGCCGAAACCGCACAGGATGTTACCCGCATGGTTGGGCTGGATTTCAAAGAAATTGCCTTCGTCCAGCACCTTGTTGATGACTTCGTGCATGTCATAGGGCTGGTTGGCATTGGCCGGGATCAGCGTGTCGAGAGAAGGCTCGTCACGGTCGAACGGATCGGCGGTGGGCCGCTCGGGCACGGTCTCGCGGTTCGACAGGGGCAGGAAGTCGAAGAAATTGCGCGTTGCCAGCAGCGCCTCGATATCATTAGCGAAGGCAATGTCGGCAACGGAGGTCTTGGTGGTGTGGGTCTTGGCCCCGCCCAGCTCTTCCTGCGTCACGGTTTCGTTGGTGACGGTCTTAACCACTTCCGGCCCGGTCACGAACATGTAGGAGCTGTCTTCGACCATGAAGATGAAGTCGGTCATGGCCGGCGAATAGACTGCGCCGCCCGCGCATGGCCCCATGATCAGGCTGATCTGCGGGACCACGCCGCTGGCCAGCACGTTGCGCTGGAACACCTCGGCATAGCCACCAAGGCTGGCCACGCCTTCCTGGATGCGCGCGCCGCCGCTGTCGTTGATGCCGATGACCGGCGCGCCGACTTTCAGCGCGGTGTCCATCACCTTGCAGATCTTCTCTGCATGGCGTTTCGACAGGCTGCCGCCGAAGACAGTGAAATCCTGCGAAAAGACATAGACCAGACGCCCGTTGATGGTGCCACTGCCGGTGACAACGCCGTCGCCCGGAATTTTCTGGTCCTGCATCCCGAAATCGACGCAGTCATGCTCGACGTAGGTGTCGAGCTCTTCGAAACTGTCTTCATCGAGCAGGATTTCGAGCCGCTCGCGCGCGGTCAGCTTGCCCTTGGAATGCTGCGCATCGATGCGCTTTTGCCCGCCGCCCATCTTGGCAGCTTCGCGGCGACGTTCCATTTCGGCGATATTGGCGGACATTGAGGCCCCTGTTCTTTCACGAAATTGTCAGTCTGCGCCTAGCCACGGGCCGCGCGCAGCGTCAAGCATAGCTGCGCCGATGTCAGACCTTGACCACGCCATGTTCGACCAGGCTGCGCCCGCAATCGGCGATGCTGTCTTCCTCGGGCCGGGTCTGCCAGCCGAGCCGTTCCATCGCGTGGCTCGCATCGACATTGCGGCTCTTGCCAAGCTCGCTTTTGATTGAACGCACGCCCGGATTGAACAGCGCGAGGATCGAGACCATGAAATTGGGCATCACCCGGGTCGGCACCTTCTTGGTATGCGCCTCGGGCAGGCGCTTGCGCAGGACCTCGGCAACCTCGATCATCTTGAGGAACTTGCCCGCCGCCAGGAAGCGTTCATTCGCAAGCCCCGGCTCTTCCAGGCACTTGACGTGCAGAGCGGCCACGTCGCGGGTGTCGACGACCGAAAATCCGAGGTCAGGCGCCATCGGGATCGATCCATCCATCAACTGCTTGACCGCTTCGACGCTGGCGGAAAAGTCGCCGCTGTCGACAGGGCCGAGCACCATCGACGGATTGACCGAGACGAACTCCATCCCCTCGCCCTCTTCCGCAATCCAGTCCCGCGCGGCGCGTTCGGCGATGGTCTTGGACTTTACGTAAGGATAGGCGTCGCGGTGGTTGATATCGGTCCAGTCGCTTTCATCGACCGTGTAGACTTTCTCGTCGCGGCCATAGGCGACCGCGGCCATCGAACTGGTCTGGACGAAGCGGGTTACTCCCGCCGCCTTGGCAAAACGCAGCGCGCGCAAAGTGCCCTCGCGCGCCGGCACGATCATTTCGTTCTCGTCCTTGGGCGTGGTGGCGGAAATGGGTGAAGCGACATGCGCCACATGGGTGCAACCGGCGTTGGCCTCGGCCCAGCCTAGATCGCTCATCAGTTCGGCCTGATAGACCTTGAGCCGGTCTGAATCTGGTTGTCCGAACCGTGCGCGCAGTCCAGCCTCACTCTTCGCCTTGTCGCGAACCGTCGTGTGGACCGTCCAATCGCGCGCCAAAAGCTGCTTGATCAGTTCGCCCGCTATATAGCCGGTGCCCCCGGTAACCAGAACAGTGCCCACCATGTTCGCTCTCCCTCTGGTGCGGAAGGTAAAGCCAGCGGCGGGCGGCGGCAACTTACTTCATCAGCACCAGCTCTTCGGCCATGGTCGGGTGGATCGCGGTGGTGGCGTCGAAGTCAGCCTTGGTCAGCCCGGCCTTCACCGCAATCGCGGCAGCCTGCATCATCTCGGGCGCTTCGGGCGCGATCATGTGGATACCGACGATGCGCTCGTTGTCCCCTTCGCAGATCATCTTGAACAGGCTGCGTTCGCTGCGCCCTGCCAGCACGTTCTTCATCGGCCGGAAGTCCGACTGGTAGACACGCACCGAGCCGAGCGTGTTCTTGGCCTCGCCCTCGGTCATGCCGACAGAGGCAATTGGTGGGTGGCTGAACACGGCGCTGGGGATGCAATCATGGTCGACCGCGTAGGGCTCGCCGTCGCCGAACACGCTGTCGGCAAAGGCCTGGCCTTCGCGAATGGCAACCGGGGTCAGCTGCACCCGGTCGGTCACGTCACCTACGGCATAGATGTAATCGACATTGGTGCGGCTGAACTTGTCGACCTTGATCTCGCCATTCTTGCCCAAGTCGACCCCGACATTCTCGAGCCCCAGACCCGTGGTGTTGGGCACACGGCCAATCGCGAACATCACGAGATCGACGCGCTCCTCGTCATTGTCGCTCAGCTTTACCAAGTACCCGCCATCATCGGACGGCTTGATGGATTCGAAGACGGTGTTGAACTTGAACTGGATGCCCTTGGTGATGGAGATTTGCAGCAAACGGTCGCGAACTGCCTCGTCATAGCCGCGCAGCAGCTGGTCGCCGCGATTGACGATGGTAACTTCGCAGCCGAATTCGTTGAAAATGCCGGCAAATTCATTGGCGATATAACCACCGCCCGCGATAATGATCTTTTCGGGCAACTTATCGAGATGGAAGGCCTCGTTCGAGGAGATGCCGTGCTCGGCGCCTTCGAACTCGGGCATCCGGGGATGCGCGCCGGTGGCGACTAGGATGGTCTTGGCAGTCACCTTCTTGCCGCTGGCGAGAGTGATCTCATGGTCGCCAGTAATCTCGGCGCGTTCCTTGAAGATCGTGACATCGTGGTTTTCGAGCGTATCGGTATAGGCCCCCTCGAGCCGGTCGACATCGGCCAGCACATTGTCGCGCAGCTTGATCCAGTCGAAGCTCTTGCCCTCGATTTCCCAGCCGAACTTGCGGCAATCCTCGAGGTCCTCGGCAAAATGGGCGCCGTACACGAGCATTTTCTTGGGCACACAGCCGCGGATCACGCAGGTTCCGCCAACCCGGTATTCCTCGGCGATGGCGACTTTCGCGCCGTGCGCAGCGGACACGCGGCTGGCGCGTACCCCGCCCGAACCGCCGCCAATGGTGAAAAGGTCGTAATCGTAGTCGGCCATGCGGAAACTCTCCTGTTGCGCGCACGATATGGCGGGCCGGTCAGCACTTGCCAACCACCCACCATTATCGCGCGCGACTGAACCCTTGCCCGGGGTCAGTCCCGCATCATGCCATCAGTTGATATCAGCCGTGCTGGCTACCGCCGCCACCGCCACTACGCCGACCGTACTGCGGACGACCGCCTCCGCCAGGATTGCCACCCGAACGGTTGGGACGGCCTGCACGGTTCGGATGCTTGCGCTTAGGTTTGCCGCCCGGACGAGGAGCATTCTCGCTTGCACCGGCATGGACCGGATTGGGCACTGCACCGCGCTGGTCTGACCGATCGCCCGAGCGTTGACCCGAACCCTGGCCACCCTGCCGGGGCTTGCCGTGGCCGCGCGACAGGCCACCACGTGCGCCTGCCTTGGGCTTGGGCTGAACACGCTGACCGCGTTGCTGCTTGGGCGCAGGCTTGGTCGGGCCGACGCCTTCGACCACGGCGCGGAAATTCTCCGGCAGCGGCAGACGTTCGAACTCGGCATCGGTGACGCGATTGATGTCCTTGAGATATGCGCGCTCGTCCTCGGCACAGAAGGCGATTGCGACACCATCCTTACCGGCACGGGCAGTACGCCCGATACGGTGGACATATTGCTCTGGCACGTTGGGCAGCTCGTAGTTGATCACGTGGCTGACACCCGGAATATCGATCCCGCGCGCGGCGACATCGGTCGCCACAAGGACTGGGGTCTTGGCCCGCTTGAACTCGGCCAGAGCGCGTTCGCGCTGCGGCTGGCTCTTGTTGCCGTGAATGGCATTGGCAGCGATACCGGCCTGGGTAAGTTTCTTCACCACCCGGTCCGCGCCATGCTTGGTGCGGGTGAAGACGAGGATACGTTCCAGCTTGCCGGGTACTTCGTGACGCTCTTTCAGGATCATCTCGAGCAGCGACTGCTTTTCGGCCTGCTGGACCATAAACAGGTATTGGTCGATCCGCTCTGCCGTGGTGGCAGCAGGTGTCACCGATACCTTGATCGGGTTGCGGCAGTATTTGCCGACCAGGTCCTGGATCGCCTTGGGCATGGTGGCGCTGAAGAACAGCGTCTGCCGCTCGGCCGGGACCAGTTCGCTGATCTTGCGCAGGGCGTGGATGAAGCCAAGGTCGAGCATCTGGTCGGCCTCGTCGAGGACGAGGATTTCGACGCCATCAAGGCGGAAAGCCTTCTGGTCGATCAGGTCGAGCAAGCGGCCCGGCGTGGCGACGAGGATATCCGTGCCGCGGTGCAGCTTGTTGCGATCCTTGCCGACCGATGTGCCGCCAACGATGGAATGAACCTTGAGGCCGGCCATCGCGCCGTAATCCTTGGCCGACTGGGCAATTTGCCCGGCCAGTTCGCGCGTCGGCGCAAGCACCAGCATGCGACAGGATTTGAACGGCACCTGGTTGTCGGATTCGCGCAGGCGGTCGATGCTCGGAAGCATGAAGGCTGCGGTCTTACCAGTACCGGTCTGGGCGATGCCCAACAGGTCACGCCCTTCAAGCACGGGCGGGATCGCCTGCGCCTGGATCGGGGTGGGAACGGTGTAGCCCTTCATGTCGAGGGCTTGCAGTACGGGCTGCGACAGCCCGAGGGTTTCGAAAGTAGTAGTCATAGTGTGAGGTTTAGCTCGCATATCATGCGGCGCGCTTCACGGATTCCGATTGGATTCCGGGCGCGGCGCGGGTGTCAAAACGACCCGCGTGAAAAGGGAAGCTTCAGGAAAAGGACCGAAACGCTGCCGGGGCCGGGAGCTTTCTCGCTCCTGCCGCTTCACGCTGGCGGGCGTTTCGATGAAGCGCATATGGTGCAACGCAGCAAGAATGTCAATGTGCGGTCGTTAACATCTGGCAGTGACACGAAAAATTGGTCCGCCCCTCCTCGCAAAATGCTTTAGCCTAGCCCCGCCCGATTGAGTAGCATTTGCGTGCTCGCATCGAATGCCTCGCCACCCGCTTCGATATCCTTGGCCATCTTCTTGCCCAGCTCCACTCCGAACTGGTCGAAAGGGTTGATGCCCATCAGAACGGCATTTGCGAATGTGCGGTGTTCATGGAAGGCGATCAGCGCGCCGAGCGTCGCGGAATCGAGATCATCGCACAGCATCATCGCGCTGGGCCTGTCGCCGGGGAAGGCGCGGGCCGGATCCTTCCCGTCCTTGGCCATGTTCCCGCCAGCCATCAGTGCAGCACCCTGCGCGAAGCAATTGGTCAGCAGGATGCGGTGATGTGCAGGATCGAGCTCGTCGCCCGGCGCGATGCTGGCGATGAAGTCGACCGGCACGAGGTGCGTGCCCTGGTGCAGCAGCTGGAACACTGCATGCTGCGCGTCGGTCCCCACTCCGCCCCAGGTGATCGGCGCGGTCGGGCCATCGACCGGCGAACCGTCGGCCTTCACCCGCTTGCCGTTCGATTCCATTTCGAGCTGCTGGAGATAGCTGGGAAACAGGCTTAGCCGTTCGTCATAGGCGAACACTGCACGCGTCTGGCAGCAGCGCACGCGAGAGTAATATTGGTCGGCAAAGGCGGCGCGCAAAGGCAAATTGTCGCGGCCTTCGGTCTCGGCGAAATGGCGGTCGATCGCCTGCGCCCCGGCCAACATGGCCTCGAACTCGTCCCAGCCCGTCGCCAGCGCGACTGGAAATCCGATGCTCGACCACAGTGAATAGCGTCCGCCGACGCTTTCCATAAAGGGCAACACGCGAGTCTCGTCGACGCCGAATTCGACGGCTTTTTCCGGGCTCGCCGTCAGTGCGATGACGCGGCCGCCAGGGTCGTCCACCCCGTTGTCGCTGAGCCACTTGAGCGCGCTGTGCGCATTAGTCATCGTCTCGATCGTGGTGAAAGTTTTGGACGCGACCGCGATCAGCGTCGTCGCAGGATCGCAGGCAGCAAAGGCCTGCTCCAGCGCCACGCCGTCGATGTTGGAAACGACGTGGACATCGACTAGCGACAGGTCGCGCGTCAGCGCATCGACTGCCAGCGCCGGACCCAGCGCGCTACCGCCGATGCCGATATGGATGAGGTGCTCGACCTTGCCGAGCGCCCCGTCATGGATCGCCTCGACCAGCATCTTCATACGGTTAAGCAGCGCCTGCGCTTCCTCGACGCTGGCCGGTGCACCGGTGCCGCGCTGCGCGGTGTGTTCGGCGGCACGACCTTCGGTGACGTTGATTTTCGCCCCGCTCAGCAGCTTCTCGCGTGCGGCGGCAAAACCTGTCGCCTCGGCAAGTTTTTCGAAACTGTCCAACATCGACGGGGTCAGGTGAGTCTTCGACCAATCGAACAGGATGCCGCCCGCAGTTTCCCCCTCGCCCCACTCGATCCGCTGGCTGAGGCGTTCGACACGTGCTTCGTCCTCGCCGAACAGGGCCTCGAGAGTCCGCTCCTGGTCGGCCTCGATCGCTTTCCACGCTATCGCCACAGGATCACTCATCGCGCAAAATCTCCTTGCCTGTCTTCGGCTTGGGCCTAGTGGTGCCGCCGATGGTTGGAAACCCCGAAACGGCTGCGGATACGTCTGCGCAGGATAAAGCATCCCAAGGCCCCGATGAAAACACGCCGGAACAGGGGCGCAAGGGGCTCAGTTTCCCGGTCTTCGTCTTGCTGGTCGTGCTGGCGTCGCTAACCTTCCGCAGCTTTGCATTCTCGCTCTACAACATCCCTTCAGAAAGCATGTTGCCGCGGCTGATGAACGGCGACTACCTCGTCGCCTCGAAATGGGATTTCGGTTTCTCGCGTCACTCGTTGCCGGTCGATGTACCCGCAATTTCGGGCCGCATGCTGGCAGACACGCCTGAGCGGGGCGATGTCGTCATATTCAAGCATCCCGTTGACGGATCCGACTACATCAAGCGGGTCATCGGACTGCCCGGCGATATCGTGGAGATCCGTGCCGGCCGGGTCATCCTTAACGGCGAAATCCTGCCCAAGGCCGCGATGGCCGACCTGCTGGTGCCGGTGTCCGCCAACACGGACTGTCCACCAACCATTCGCATCGAACGGAGCGCAAATGGAGCCGCGCGGTGTCGCTACAGCCGCTATCGCGAGACCCTGCCGAGCGGACGCAGCTATGCGGTCACCGACTTGGGCCCGAGCCCGCAAGACCAGTGGGGACCCAAGGCCGTGCCGGAGGGCAAGCTGTTCCTGCTCGGCGACAACCGTGACAATTCTCAAGACAGCCGGTTTGCGCCCCGATCGGGCGGCGGTATTGGCTTCGTCCCGCAAGAGCTGATGGTGGGCAAGGCGCGCGCGATAATCTTCTCGACCGATGGCAGTTCGCAATGGCTCAAGCCGTGGACATGGGTGACGGCGGCGCGCGGTGGGCGTATGGGGAAGGCGATATGAAATCACTCTCCTCCGATACCAGCCAATGGTTGATCGACGCCGGATTTTCCGTGCAGGACAGCGAGTTGTGGCTGGAAGCGCTGACCCATGGCAGCACCGGCGCTCCGCGCGATTACCAGCGGCTTGAATTTCTCGGCGACCGCGTGCTCGGCCTTGCCATTTCCGACCATCTGTTTCGCCGCACGAACGGCGCCGAGGGGGCGCTTGCACAGCGGTTGAACGCATTGGTCAGCAAGGATGCCTGCGCCAAGGTCGCCCGCGCAATAGGCGTGTCCGAACATGTCGTGCTGGGCAAACAGGCGCGTGAGGACGGCGCAGCTGACAGCACAAATATTCTCGGCGACGTGATGGAATCGCTCCTCGGCGCAAATTACCTCGAGGCAGGGTTCGGTGCGACCGGAGAACTGGTCCATCGGCTCTGGGCCGACGATCTGGAAGGCAAGGCCGGGCGTTCCAAACACCCCAAGTCGGCCTTGCAGGAATGGGCCGCGGGCAACCAGCGCAAGCCCCCGCAATACGAGTTGGTCGACCGCTCGGGCCCCGATCATGCCGCCCGCTTCACCGTCAGGGTAGAAGTACACAAGGTCGGCGCGGCCGAGGCGACCGCCAACAGCAAGCAGGAGGCCGAAACAGCGGCCGCACGTAAATTCATGGAGCAATTCGGGTGAATGACAACAAATCCACGCGCTGCGGCGTCATCGCCGTGCTGGGCGCGCCCAATGCGGGCAAGTCGACGCTGGTAAACCAGCTGGTCGGGCAAAAGGTCGCGATTACTTCAGCCAAGGCGCAGACAACGCGGGCCAGGATGCTGGGCATCGCCCTGCATGAAAGCGATGCGGCCAAGACTCAGATGATCTTGGTCGACACCCCCGGCATCTTCGAGCCGAAGCGGAGGCTCGACCGGGCCATGGTCAGCGCAGCCTGGGAAGGCGCCGAGGCGGCCGATGCGGTGCTGCTGCTGGTCGACCCCCTCAAGCAGCGCCGCCACGAGCTCGAACCGCTGCTGGAAAGCCTCAAAGGCCGGCCCGAGCGCAAGATCCTCGTGATTAATAAAGTCGACAAGGCAAAGAAGGAACCGCTGCTGGCACTGGCGGAGGATATCTCGGCCAAGGTCGATTTTTCCGAGATCTACTTCATTTCCGCACTGACCGGCGATGGCGTGGCCGAGTTGAAGGACGCGCTGGTAAAGCTCATGCCCGAAGGTGCGTGGATGTACCCCGAAGACCAGGTCTCCAACGTCAGCGAACGCCTGCTCGCCACTGAGATTACCCGCGAGCAACTCTACCAGCAGTTGCACGACGAATTGCCTTACGACAGCGCCGTACGGCCGGAAAAGTACATCCAGCGCAAGGACGGCAGCATCGAGATCCACCAGCAAATCGTTGTTGCGCGCGATAACCAGCGGATGATCGTACTCGGCAAGGGCGGCAGCCGGATCAAGGCCATCGGCCAGGCAGCTCGCGAGGAATTATGCGAATTGCTGGGCCAGAAGGTCCACCTGTTTCTGCACGTCAAAACCGACGAACGCTGGAGCGAGGACAAGGAAATGTTCGAGGAAATCGGGCTGGACTGGGTCCGGTGATGAAAGCGGTTCTCATCTCAGCTTCTGTTGCTCTCTCATCGTGCACAGAAGCAGGGCCGGACTACTCCATGACCGCGATCCAAGTCGACGCTTCCTGCAAAATCTTGGAGCACTTCATTCGCACCGAGTTCGAGAAAGCCGACCGGCCCGTGAACCTGGTCCGAGGCCCTGGCGAATCTGATTTTCCCGGCACCGATAGCGAAATTGAGCGACTGATCGATAATATCTATCTCTCTCAGGAAGACCCTCTTCCTCGCGAAGAATTGAGGGCATGGGCCAAGGGCCGCCAAGCTGCCGAGCAGCTTGACCCGATATCAGTTTGTCCAAAGGTCAAAGCCCTGTGGTTAGAAAAATCATACACACCTACGCCTTTTGAGATCGAGTTCGCTCAGGACAATATGGTCGACTATGGCTTCATGTCGCTCACGGTCACCATGCCATACACGGACTTGAAATGGGGCGAGGCGCATTTCTTCGCAAGTCGAACTTGGGCCCCGCTTGCTGGCGTATTTGTTGAGGTGATGTACAAACGCGATGCGAAGGGTCGGTGGATTCCGGAAGACGAATTCGTGATAGCTATTAGTTGAGCGGGGAGAAGAAATGTTCGAGGAAATCGGGCTGGACTGGGTGCGATAGAAGCCTTGGCTTTGTTCCCCCTCGAACTTTTTATCCAGGCCGGGTCCGGGTTCGTGGTCGGGCTGCTCATCGGCATCGAGCGCGGATGGAAACTTCGGTCCTACCCGGACGGCACGCGGGTTGCAGGCGTTCGCACCTTTATCCTGATCGGCCTTGTCGGCGGCCTGGCTGGGGTCCTGAGTTCCACCGGATCTACCATTGCGGGCGGCACCCTTTTCGCGATCTCTGCTGCGGTGATCGCGATCGGTTACTCTCGGTCGATCGGAGAAGGCAGCCGGGCCGACGCGACATCGGCCATGTCCGCAATTGCTGCACTTGCCCTGGGCTATCTTGGCGGCAGCGGAGAGCCAGCGCTGGCGTTCGCGGGCGGCGCAGTGGTGACCCTGGTTCTCGCCCTCCGCGCCGAGATGCACGGGTTGGTCGGGCGAATGGACGAGGCGGACATCAAGGCGTTCGCCCGCTACGCAGTGATTGCCCTTGCCGTTTTCCCCTTCCTGCCAAGCGGGCGCTATGGTCCTTATGACGCCTGGGAGCCGCGTACGCTCTGGCTCGTGGTCGTGCTGGTCACGGGGTTCTCCTTCATCGGCTACGTCGCCAACCGCCTTGTGGGCGCGCGCCGGGGGACCATCGCGACCGCGGTGATTGGTGGCGCCTACAGTTCAACTGCCGTTACCCACTCGTTCTCGCAAAGGCTTGGTGCAGGCCAAGGCGGCGGCGCGGAAAATGCGGGGATCGCCCTGGCAACGGCCGTGATGTACCTGCGCGTCATCGTGTTGGTGGCAGTGTTGGCGACATCCCTGCTGCCGCCGTTCGTCATCATAATCGCGCCCGCGCTCCTGACAGGAGCGGCAGCTAGCTTCTGGCTCTATTGTTCCGCACCCCACAGCACGGGCCCTGCCCCGCCCGGCAATCCGATCGCCTTGATCCCGGCATTCACTTTCATGGCTTTTGTCGCCGTGGCCGCGGTTGCTGCACGCTGGGCCCAAGGGGAGTTCGGCGAGGAAGGCATTGCCGTGCTCCTGCTGTTGATGGGGAGCATGGACGTCGACGCAGCGATCGTGACGGCAGGCGGTCTCGAGCCGGGAACCATAGGCGCTGAGCTCGCCGCCATGGCAATCGCCGGAACAATCCTTGCCAACATGTCGGTCAAACTGGGCGTGACGATTGCCTACGGTGGTAGCGCAGCGAGGCCCGCCGCCCGCGCTCTTGGAGCGAGCATGATCGTCCTGGCGATCAGTCTCGCGGTCGCTTACTCCGTGTTTTGATGCGCCAATGGGAAGCGAGATTTATCCCGCCACCAATCGCTCCAGCTTGGCCGTCAGCTTCGCTTCGTCGAAGGGTTTGACGATGTAGTCGTCCGCTCCGGCATTGATGCCCTGGTGGATATCGGTGGCCTCGCTTTTCGAGGTGCAGAACATCACCTTCACAGCCACAGCGCCCGGAAGGGTGCGCAGGGCCGCGACAAATTCGGGGCCGTCCATGACGGGCATCTGCCAGTCAGTGATGACGAGATCCGGGATGGCGGCGCGGCAGCGGGCGAGCGCTTCCTCGCCGTTCTCGGCCTCGGCCACTCGATAGCCCATCTGTTCGGCAATCTTGCGCGCGAGCTTGCGCACGACGCGGCTGTCGTCGACCACCAGGCAGCGCTTGCCGGCCTGGGGCGCAGTTTTCGCGCGCATCGCCTTGGCTGCGCGGACGATGGCGTCGGTATCGTCCAGAACCGGCGGCTGCTGGCTACCGTGCAGCGGCACTTCCTGAATGCCGTCTGGCGCGTCCGACAGCTGTTCGGAAGCTTCAGGCTCGTTAGAGTTAGCCCCGGGTTGCGGAGGCATATTGCGCTTGATCAGATTTTGAATGGCTCGATCCCCCCATTCATCGCGCTGCGCATGGCCAGCTCGTCATCGAATTCGCGGTCATAGCCATCGTCATTGTCGCCGGCGGTCTCGCCTTCGGTCATGCGGACATGGAGAAACGGGACCCAGACATCGCCATATTCGGCCTTCTGGTACCACACGTCGAGGACGTCGTAGCTTGCCCACATCCCGCTTTTTTCACGCAAGCGAAGCCCTTCGCCAATGCGCGGCACTGCAGCAAAGCGCAGGCGCGCTTGCGACTGATGCGTTTCGTTCTGCACTTCGATTTCGATCACAGGCGCTCCCCGAATAGGAGAATGCCTAGCAGCCAATGCTTTCCGATTTACCAACGACGGGGCGCAGTGCGCGCCCGAAGTAGGTTCAGCGCTTCTTGGCGACCTTGATCTTGTTCTGCTTGGCGAAGGTCTTTGTCGATTCCTCGCTCCGCCCCAGCGCCTTGGCGATCTGCTTCAAACCATGCCCCTTGCTGGCGAGCAGGCGCAGTTTGCCTGCTTCCTCACCAGTCCAGGGTTGCTTGTGGCGTTCGAAGTGGTCCTTGCTCATTCGCCACTCGCTGCCGTTTTCTTCGCCGCAGGCTTCTTCTTGGCAGCGGCCTTCTTTTTCGGCGCAGCCTTCTTCTTGGGCGCGGCCTTCTTGCGCTTCTTCTTGGCCGGCCCCTTGGCAGCGCGTGCATCGATCAGTTCGATGGCCTGCGCCTCGGTCACGTCCTCCGGCTTCACATCCTTGGGGATGGTCGCATTGGTGGTGCCGTCGGTGACATAGGGGCCATAGCGGCCCGGCATGACCTTGATCTCGCCGCCGCTGGTCGGGTGTTCGCCCAGCGTCTTGATCGGCTCCGCCTTGCCGCGCCCGCCGCCCTTGCGATCAGCCGCCTGGGCGAGGATATCGACTGCGCGGTTCATGCCGACTTCGAATACCTCGCGGGTGTTGGTCAGCTTGCCGTATTTGCCGTCATGGCGGAGATAGGGGCCATAGCGCCCGATGGCAGCCTCGATCTCCTTGCCCGTCTCCGGATGCGCGCCAACGATGCGCGGAAGGTCGAGCAGCTTGATCGCCCATTCGAGATCGAAATCCTCAAGGTCTTTGGGAATGCTGGCACGTTTGGCTTCCTTGCCCTCGCCCATCTGCACATAGGGGCCGAACCGGCCCGTTTTGCGCTCGATATCGAGGCCCGTTTCAGGGTGCTGGCCGAGCACTGTGTCCTGTGTACCCTCATCGCCATCGGCGCCCGGCTGGGCGAAGCGACGAGTGAACTTGCATTCGGGATAGTTGGCGCAAGCGACGAAAGCACCAAAGCGGCCACCGCGCAGGGCCAGGCGGCCGCCATCGCGCCCTTCCTTGTCGCACAGCGGGCAATAGCGCGGATCGTTGCCATCGGCGCGCTCGGGGAAGAGATAATCGGACAGATATCCGTCCAGCACCTCGGTCACTTCCGAGGGCATTTTCTCCATCACCTCGTCGGCCTTGGGCTTGAAGTCGGCCCAGAATTTGGACAGCAGGTCCTTGTATTCTTCACGCCCGTCGGAAACTGTGTCGAGCTCCTCTTCCATCCCTGCGGTAAACTCGAAAGCCACGTAATTGGGGAAGAACCGTTCAAGGAACGCTGTGAGAAGTCGCCCCGATTCCTCTGCAAAGAAACGGTTTTTCTCCATCCGCACATATTCGCGGTCGCGCAGGGTCTGGATGGTGCTGGCATAGGTCGACGGGCGACCGATCCCCAGTTCCTCCATCCGCTTGACCAGTGATGCCTCGGAAAAGCGCGGCGGCGGCTGGGTGAAGTGCTGGTTGGCCTCGACTGTTCGCTTGGCCGGGACATCGCCCTTGTTGAGGACCGGCAGAAGGCCTTCCTCCTCGTCGTCCTTGTCGTCGCGCCCTTCCTGGTAAACCGCGAAATAGCCGGGGAACTTCACTACCTGCCCGGTGGCGCGAAGTTCGTGCTGCCCGGTCGGGTCGCGCAGGGTAACCGTGGTGCGTTCAAGCTGCGCGGTCGCCATCTGGCTCGCCATCGCGCGCTTGTAGATCAGTCCGTAGAGCTTGGCCTCGTCACCAGAAGCAGCATGGTCGCGAGTGAAGTTGGTCGGCCGGATGGCCTCGTGCGCTTCCTGCGCATTCTTGGCCTTGGTCGAATAGAAGCGCGGCTTTTCGGGCAGGTAGGCGCTGTCGAAGCGCTGGGCGATGGCGTCGCGGCAGGCGTTGATGGCGCTGCCGTCCATCTGCACGCCGTCGGTACGCATATAGGTGATCGCACCCGCCTCGTAGAGAGACTGCGCGAGCCGCATGGTGTGGCTGGCCGAAAAGCCGAGCTTGCGCGCCGCTTCCTGCTGCAGCGTCGAGGTAGTGAACGGCGGCGCGGGATTGCGTTTGAGCGGCTTGGTCTCGATATCCTCGACCGTGAAGCGACCGGCCTCGACCGCGGCCTTGGCCGCCTGAGCGGAGCCTTCATCGCCGAGCGTCATCTTGCCCAGCTTGTTGCCATCGAATTTCACCAGACGCGCGTCGAACTCGGTCCCGTCATGCTGGAGCTTGGCCAGCACCGACCAGTACTCCTCGGCCTTGAAGGCCTCGATCTCGCGTTCACGATCGACGATCAGCCGCAGGGCGACCGACTGCACCCGACCCGCGCTCTTGGCACCGGGCAGCTTGCGCCACAGCACCGGGCTAAGGGTGAAGCCGAACAGATAGTCCAGCGCGCGGCGGGCGAGATAGGCATCGATCAGCGGCTTATCGAGCTCGCGCGGACGCCCCATCGCCTCGGTCACTGCGCTCTTGGTGATGGCGTTAAAGGTGACTCGGTCGACCTTGGCCGGCAGCGCCTTGCGCTTGGCCAGCAATTCCCGAACGTGCCAGGAAATGGCCTCGCCTTCGCGGTCAGGGTCGGTCGCGAGGATCAGGCGGTCGGCCTGCTTGGCCGCGTCGGCGATTTCCTTGAAGCGGCTCTGCTTGTCGCGATACAGCTCCCAGTCCATCGCGAAATCCTCGTCCGGACGCACGCTGCCATCCTTTGGCGGCAAGTCGCGGACATGGCCGTAGGATGCGAGGACCTTGAAGTCCTTGCCCAGGTATTTCTCGATGGTCTTCGCCTTGGCAGGCGATTCGACGATGACAAGTTGCATGAGGTGAAAAGCAGTCCCTTACGTGTGCGTATGCGTATACGCGCGAAAATGGGGTTGGGTTGGGGACAGCGTCAAGCGGGATTGACGTTGAGTGGTATCATTTGAGCGACACCCGCCCCGCCGCATGCCTTTCCAGTCGTCCGCCGATCTCCAGTTCCAGCAGCGCGAGTTGCACCGCTGCGGCGCTCTCGCCTGATTGGCGGATGAGTTCATCGACGGCGACGGGCGCTGTGTTGAGCAGGTCGGCGATGTCGGCAGGATCGGCCTCGGCGAGGTCTTCAGGCACATAGTCGAAATCGGCGGATGCTTCGCGGAAGGTCGAGCGCGGAGTACCGTCGAAGCTGCTGAGCAGTTCGATCACGTCCCCCGGTTCCTGCACTAGCACCGCGCCTTCGCGGATCAGGTGGTTGCAGCCAGCAGAACGGGCATCGAGCGGGGAGCCGGGTATCGCCATCACCTCGCGCCCCGCCTCACCCGCCAGCCGGGCAGTGATCAGGCTGCCGGACTTGACCGCCGCTTCCACCACCAGCGTTCCGCCTGCCAGCCCTGCGATGATGCGATTGCGGCTGGGAAAATGGCTGCCACGCGGCTCGGTTCCGGGTGGCTGTTCGGCCAGCAGCAGACCGTCGCTGGCGATGCGTTCCTGAAGCTCTGCGTGCTGCGGCGGATAGGCGATGTCGATGCCGCTCGCGATTACGCCGATGGTGGCAGGAAAGGCGCCCTCGTGCGCCGCACCGTCAATCCCGCGGGCCAGGCCAGAGACGACTGTGAGCCCTGCCTCCGCCAGCGCTGCGGCAAACTCGCGCGCCAGCTTGACTGCCGCCGCGCTGGAATTGCGTGCACCGACTATGGCGACGCAGGGCTTCGCGGCCAGCGCGAGGTCGCCGCGATAGTTCAGGATCGGCGGGGCGCTTTCCAGTTCGCCTAGCAAGGCAGGGTAATCGGGCTGGTCGTGAAACAGGTAGCGTGCCCCGGCTGCGCGAACCGCCTCGACTTCGCGCTCAATCCCTTCGGAGGGGGCCGGACTGTAGGTGCGTTTCCCGTTCCTGCCGAAATCGGGCAGACCTTCCAGCGCGGCCTCCGCCGTGCCGAACCGGTGAAGCAATTGCGCATAACTTACCGGCCCGATGTGGGGCGATCGCAGCAGTCGAATGCGCGCAAAGGCCTCTGCTTGCGAAAGCGTCGTCTCAGGCATCGTAAGCTTACGTCTTGCTGCCCACTCGCGGTTCTTCACCGCGAAACAACCGCCCGATATTGGCGCGGTGGAGCCAGACGATCAGCGCTGCGATCAATGCCAGCGGGGCAACGAAGGACATCCAGTCGAAATACCATGCCGCGATCGGAGCTGAGATCACCGCTGCAATCCCGGCCAGTGAGCTTATCCGGCTAACTGCTAGGATTGACAGCCACACTATCGCATAAACCGTGCCGAGCGGCCAGGCGATGCCGAAGCAGACACCCGCGGCTGTCGCCACACCTTTGCCGCCCTTGAAGCCGAGCCAGATTGGGAAGCAGTGCCCCAATACCGCGCCCAGTGCCGTCCAGCCGAGATCGTTCTGGAACAATCTCCAAGCCAGCAATACGGGTACAAACCCCTTGAGAAGGTCGAGCAACAGGGTGAGCGCCGCGAGCCCTTTGTTACCCGTGCGAAGCACATTGGTGGCGCCGATATTGCCGCTGCCGATGTTGCGCACATCGTCCATCCCGGCCATCTTCGTCAGCAACAGACCAAACGGGATCGAACCGAATACATAGCCCAGGATAAGAGCCAGCGACGGATCGATATTGTAGTTCATGGATAGCGTCCCTCTCTCGCTTTTCGTCCGCCATCATAGGCAGATCGCTTGCATTCGGGCTACGGAAAAATAAGGAAGGGTTCCCGCCCGCAACAAAGCCGAGCCTTCATGCCGCAATCCGTCGATCCCTCTGCGCCGATCCTGTTGTTCGACACCGGCGTCGGCGGGCTGACGGTGCTCGAGGAACTGCGCAAGGTGCTGCCACAGGCGCCGGTGATCTACGCCGCCGATTACGCCGGCCTGCCCTATGGCACCAAGACCGAGGCCGAGGTCGCCGCGCGGGTATGCGGGCTGCTCGGCCGTATGAGCGAGCGATTCCACCCGCGCGCCATCTGCATTGCCTGCAACACTGCCAGCACCATTGCGCTGGGTATGGTGCGCGACGTGCTCGAAGTGCCGATTATCGGAACGGTCCCGGCGATCAAGCCAGCCGCCGCGCTGAGCAAGTCCGGCGTGATCGGCGTACTGGGAACCGAAGCCACGATCCGCCAGCCCTATGTCGACCGGCTTGAAGCTGAATTCGCGAATGGCAAACGACTGATCCGCCATGCCGGCCCCGGGCTGGTCGACATGGCCGAGGCCAAGTTGCGCGGTCACTGGATCGATCTTGAAAGCCTGCGCGGGGAGGTTTCGGTTCTTCTCGATGCCGCCGAGAACGAGGGGCTGGATACCGTGGTCCTGGCTTGCACCCACTTTCCGCTACTGGAAGATGAGCTGTTGCAATTATTCGGGCCCGACGTGCGTCTGGTGCACGGTGCGGAAGGCATTGCGCGACAGATTGCCACCGTCACCAAGGGGCAGGAATTCAGCCGGGAAGCGCCCGATCGACTGGTGTCGACCGCACCGGATGCCCTCGATCCGGCGCTGCGCAAAGTGCTGGCACGCTATGGGATAGAAAGCCTCGCGGCGTTCTGATGCGAATCGTTCGCAAAGATCGCTGTGGAATCACGTCGAATTCCTGACTATCTGCGAATCTGTGAGCTCATGAATTACGACCAGATCTTCGACCAGGCGATTGACCGGCTTCACGCCGAGGGGCGCTACCGGGTCTTCATCGACATCCTGCGCAACAAGGGTGCCTACCCCAATGCGCGCTGTTTCCATGGTCATAACGGGCCCAAGCCGATCACGGTGTGGTGCTCCAACGACTACCTCGCCATGGGACAGCACCCCAAGGTGATCGAAGCGATGGAAGAGGCGCTGCACGATGTCGGCGCCGGTTCGGGTGGCACCCGCAATATCGGCGGCAATACACATTACCATGTCGAGCTGGAGAACGAGCTGGCCGACCTGCACGGCAAGCCGTCTGCGCTGCTGTTTACCAGCGGCTATGTCTCGAACGATGCGACGCTTTCCACGCTGGCCAAGCTGATGCCGGGCTGCGTGATTTTTTCAGATGAACTCAATCACGCCAGCATGATTGCCGGCATCCGCAATTCGGGCTGCGAGAAGCGGGTCTTCCGCCACAACGATCTTGCGCACCTGGAAGGGCTGCTCGCTGCCGAGGATCCCGAAACGCCCAAGGTCATCGCCTTCGAAAGCGTCTATTCGATGGACGGCGACGTTGCTCCCGTCCACGCGATCTGCGACCTCGCCGAGCAGTATAATGCACTGACTTATATCGACGAGGTTCACGCGGTCGGCATGTACGGCCCCCGCGGCGGCGGCATTTCGGAACGCGACGAGGCCGCACACCGGATCGACATCATCGAGGGCACGATGGGCAAGGCGTTCGGCGTGATGGGTGGCTATATCGCGGCCGACACCAAGATCGTCGACTGCATCCGCTCCTACGCGCCCGGTTTCATCTTCACGACTTCGCTCAGTCCTGCCCTGGTGGCGGGGGTGCTTGCCTCGGTGAAGCACCTCAAGAGTTCGAGCGAGGAACGCGAAGCGCAGCAAGCCAATGCCACCAGGCTCAAGGACATGTTCCGTACCGCTGGGCTGCCGGTGATGGACAGCGTTACACATATCGTCCCGCTGATGGTCGGCGATCCCGTTCGCGCCAAGAAGATCAGCGATATCCTGCTCGCCGAATACGGCGTCTACGTGCAACCCATCAACTTCCCGACCGTGCCGCGCGGGACCGAGCGGCTCCGCTTCACGCCGGGCCCAATGCATACGGCAGGGATGATGGAAGATTTGACGCAGGCACTCGTCGAGATCTGGGATCGGCTTGAACTGGAACTGCGCAAGGCCGCCTGACCGTAGCGTCCTTGGACCTGCCCCTCTGCTGCGCTAGCAAGGGGCAAACCAGGCCAAGGAGTTCCCCATGAGCGGCTCACCCGATCAGACCTACGACGACATCGTCCGCGGACGCAGAAGCATCCGCGGTTTCCTCGACAAACCGGTGCCGAAGGAGTTGATCGAGGAAATCGTGGCCCTCGCCATGCGCGCCCCCTCCTCCTTCAACAACCAGTGCTGGCATTTTCACGTCGTCACCGGCGAACCGCTCGAAGCGATCCGCGAGGGTAATGTCGAGGGTATCCTCGGCGGCGTTCCCGACAGCCGAGAATTTCGCAAGCACGATGTCCAGTCCGGGGTTCACCGCGAGCGCCAGGTCGGCGTGGCCAAGCAATTGTTCGGCGCCATGGGGATCGAGCGCGAGGACAAGGAAGCTCGGCAGGATTGGGTGCTGCGCGGCTTCCGCCAGTTCGATGCCCCGATCAGCATCGTGGTCGCTTATGACCGGGACTTGCTCGGCAGCGATGTCGCACCGTTCGATTGCGGCGCGGCGACCAACGCGTTGGTCAATGCGGCGTGGTCGCGGGGGCTTGGTTGCGTGATCAACTCGCAAGGCATCATGCAATCGCCGGTGGTCCGCAAACATGCCGGCATCCCGGACGACCAAGTCATCCAGATATGCGTCGCGATGGGCTGGCCCGATCCCGATTTTGCCGCCAATTCGGTCTATACCGAGCGCAAGCCAATGGACGACACGGTGCGGTTCGTGGGGTTTGACTGACCCGGTTTCGGGGCGCAGACTACTTCCAAGGTCGCCTAGTGATGGAACGAGGCACCATTGCTCGGGACAAGTCGGCTTGCAGTGGCGATGGAAGGGCGGAAATCAGGGCTCTAGGGCAAATCCTTAGCCCTATGGTAACCATTTCCTGCCTAAGCCTTCGAACCTGCCCAAGGCCGAGTTCGCGACAATGGCCAAATTCGCGAGAGGGGAAAACCGTCACCCATGTCCGTCCGCAGCCTGTTCCAGGGTAAATCTTCCCGAGAAGGCAATGCCGCCTCGTCCCTTGGCGGAGCCGACGTTATAGGCGTGAACGATACCAAACGGCGGTTGGAGGTGCTCGGCGACATCGAGCAAGCGGGTATCGGATGGATCCTTGCCAGCGACTCCGAGGGGCGCCTCATCTATCTCACCGAAGGCGCTTGCGATCAATTGGGGCGCGATCGTGAAGAGCTGCTGGGCAAGCCGTTTGTCGAGCTATTTGAAACTGACCCCGATGATCCCGACGGGGCCTCGCAGCGCCCGCTCAAGTTCCAGATCAACGCTCACAACAAGCTGAACGATCTGACCGTGCGTTTCGCACTTGGGAAATCACCCCACGACGTGAAGCAGATCTGGTGGTCAATTACCGCGCACCCCAAGTTCGACAAGAACGGTGTTTTCTGCGGTTATCGCGGTCACGCCAAGGACATCACCCTCGATTACGAGCGCAAGCTGATCGACACCAAGCTCGCAGAATTTGACTCCCTTACTGGCCTCGCCAACCGGCATTTCATGAACAAGCGGTTGGAAAACATTCTTGCAGCCTACAAAACTGCCAAGCGATCCTGTGCGCTGATGATGCTCGATCTCGACAAGTTCAAGCAGGTCAACGACACGATGGGTCATCCGGCCGGTGATGCCGTGCTAGTCGAGGCCGCCGAACGCTTGCGCTCGATCATCGGAGAGCGCGGCGAAATCGGGCGGCTTGGTGGCGACGAATTCCAGATCATCCTGCCGGACATCGACGACCGCGGTACGCTGGGCGATATCGCCGACAAGATCATCAAGATAGTCTCGCAGCCCTATCCCCTTGAAGATGACAAGCGTGCGATCATCGGCACATCCGTGGGTATTGCCATCGCGCCTTATGACGGGGTCGAGAAGGACGATATCGTCAAGGCATCCGACCTTGCGCTGTATGCTGCCAAGAATGGCGGACGCGGCCAGTTCCGCTTCTATCACGCGGACCTCAAGGACGAAGAGGAAGAGCGGCAGGAACTTCTCGACGACCTTCGCCAGGCCTTGGCCAAGGGCGAACTCGAACTCAATTATCAGCCGGTCGTTCGCGCCGATGACAATACCGTTGTCTGCCTCGAAGCCCTCATGCGCTGGCAGCACGAGGAGCGCGGCATGGTCAGCCCGGGGGTTTTCATCCCCGTGGCCGAGGACACCGATCTCATCAACCAGATGGGCGAATGGGCGCTTCGGCAGGCCTGTGAGGACGCACTGCAATGGCCCTCGACAATCCGCGTGGCAGTCAACGTGTCAGCCACGCAGTTTGCCAACAAGGCCTTTCCCGAGGTTGTCGCCAACGTCTTGGCGCAGAGCGGGATCGATCCCGACCGGCTCGAACTCGAACTGACCGAAAGCGTGTTCCTCGGCGATACTGACGCGACCGAGGAAACATTTGCCACCCTCAAGAAACTGGGCGTCCGGCTGGCACTCGACGATTTCGGGACCGGCTATTCCTCGCTCAGCTATCTGCGCTCCGCACCTTTCGACAAGATCAAGGTCGATCGCAGTTTCGTCGATTCATGCACCGAGCAAGAGAAGAACAGCGCCAAGATCATTGCCGCCATCGTCGGCTTGTCAGACGCGCTGGGCATGGAAACGACCGTCGAAGGCGTCGAGGCGTTCGACCAACTCAAAGTTGTGCGCGAAAAGGGCGCCAAACTGATCCAAGGCTGGCTGTTCGCCAAGGCGATGCCGCAGGTAAGGGTCCTGGCCCGGATCGAATCCGGTGAGTTCAAGATCGAACCCGAAGGTCCCGATACCCACCGGCGCGAACGCCGTAGTGTATTCCGCCGCATCGGTGTCATCCATGAAGACCACCACTATCGCGCTGTGATGCGCGACCTTTCGACAAATGGCGCCCGGATCGAAGGCCTCGTTGGCGTCCCCGAAGGCACCCCGCTGGTGCTCGATATGGGGTCTGGCCAATTGGTCGTGTGCGAAGTGGTGCGGTCGAAAGATGCCATGATTGCGGTCGAATTCGAAACACCGTTAGTGAGTGACGGGGCCGGCGGCCTTGTGACCCGCCACCGCGTTTCGCCCTACGCGTTGGCTGCTGCGGGGATGCCGCTCGCGGCCTTGCCTGACGGGAGCTATCCATTGAAGCAGATGCACGGTTCACCGAGCGGGAAGCCGCAATTCATGGAAGTCCAGGTCGGCCACAGCTGACTCCTGCCGAACAGTCTTCACAGTCCTTGCGTTTTCCATGCGTTGCAGCAGTATGGCGCCCATGGGACAGGATAGCAGAAGTAAGAATGATGTTTCGGCAGATGACACGTACGGGTCGGCCCCTGCGCCAGCGCAGTCGGTCGTCGAAATGATAGAGTCAAATCCGATTGCATCGGTCGTTTCTGATCCGAGCTTGCCAGACAACCCGCTTGTCGCCGTCAACGACGCTTTCATCCAGCTGACGGGTTACTCGCGCGAAGAGTGCCTCGGCCGCAATTGCCGGTTTCTTGCCGGCAAGGGTACCGAACCGTGGCTGACAGAGAAAATCCGCGAAGGCGTGCGCGATCACAAGCCGGTGCTGGTCGAAATACTCAACTACAAGAAGGACGGCACCCCATTCCGCAACGCGGTCCTGGTAGCCCCGATCTACGACGAAGAGAACGAACTGCTCTATTTCCTCGGTAGCCAGGTCGAGGTCGAGGATGACCAACCCAGCATGGGAGTCGCGAGGCGCGAACGTGCTGCCGAGATGATCCGGACGCTGTCACCGCGCCAACTGGAGGTCACGACCATGGTCGCAGCCGGTCTGCGCAACAAGGAAGTGGCCTATCGCCTGGGACTTTCGGAAAAGACCGTGAAGATGCACCGCGGGCTGGTGATGGAAAAGCTGGGCCTGAAAACGAGTGCCGAGCTGGTGCGGCTTGCCGTCGAAGGTGG
The DNA here is from genome assembly GCF_054482615.1 of Qipengyuania sp. CAU 1752. Lineage (NCBI taxonomy): Bacteria > Pseudomonadati > Pseudomonadota > Alphaproteobacteria > Sphingomonadales > Erythrobacteraceae > Qipengyuania > Qipengyuania sp. CAU 1752. The sequence goes on from NZ_JBTLRE010000001.1 coordinate 1,844,913, forward strand.
TCTGTAGTCGGCGCTCTAACCCGATTTCTTGAGCACACTGGCCCAAAGTCCATATTTCACCCTCGGCATCTTCTAGCTTATGAAGCAAGCGCCGGAGACGATCGTTGACAGTTTCCTCCTGTCCCTCCCGGATCGTCAGCGTTTGTCCCGGTACTCTGATGAGCCACGCTTGTAGCGGGCTCTCAAAGGGGATCGTATCACGAAGGCCGCCGCTGATCTTCGCATTCGCGGCGGCCTTTTTCGTTGCGAAAATGACTAGCGCAGGTTCACAACGTTATCGGTCTGGGGCAATTCGCGGTCGCCGCGATACAGGCTCGCCATCGGTTCGTCCTCGACCGTGATCTGCTGCGCGTTGCCGAAACCGTTGAAACCGGTCTTCATCGCCGCGCCGTAAGCACCCAGCATCCCGACCTCGATATAATCGCCCGCCTGGATATCCTCGGGCAGTTCGAACGGCCCTTCCATGTAGTCGGCATCGTCACAGGTCGGACCGTAGAAGGCGAATGCCATTTCCGGCTTGATCAGGTCGTCTTCCAGCGCGCGGACCGGGAATTTCCAGCCGACATGCGCAGCATCATATAGCGCGCCGTAAGCGCCGTCATTGATGTAAAGCTCCTCGCCCCGGCGTTTTTCCACCTGCACCACCAGCGAGGAATATTCCGCGCACAGTGCCCGGCCCGGTTCGCACCATAGCTCAGCATTGTAAGCGATTGGCAGCGCCTCGAAATGCTTGTGGATGATGGCGAAGTAATCTTCCAGCGGGGGCGGCTCCATGCCCGGATAGACGCTGGGGAAACCGCCACCGACATCGATCATGTCGATCACCACCGATGCATCAGCAATTGCGGCGCGCACGCGCTCGATGGCCTGGACATAGGCGAATGGCGTCATCGCCTGACTGCCGACGTGGAAGCATACGCCCAGCCAGTCGCAATGCTGGCGCGCCAGTTGCAGCAGGCCCGGTGCCTCGGTCAGGTCGCAACCGAACTTGCTGGCGAGCGAGAGCTCGGAATAATCAGACGACACGCGGATGCGGACACACAGCTTGAGATCGGTCGCCGGATTGCCCGCCTCGTCGGAACAAGCCTCGACAATCTTTTCCAGTTCCTCAGCCGTATCCAGGCTGAAGGTGCGCACGCCATGCTGGTGATAGGCCTCGGCAATGGCGCGGCGCGTCTTGACCGGATGCATGAAGCAAAGGACCGCCTGCGGCAGTGCATCGCGCACCAGCCGAACCTCGGCAATAGAGGCGACGTCGTAGTGGGTGACGCCACTATCGCTCAGAATTGCCAGCAATTCGGGCGAAGGATTGGCCTTGACCGCATAGAGCACCTTGCCCGGAAACTTCTCGACAAAGAAGCGGGCGGCACGCGCGGCGGCGTGGGGGCGGTTAAGGATTACAGGCTCGTCCGGCGCTAAAGCGCGAACTACAGCCTTGGCATCTGGATAAATCTGCAACTCAAGGGACCCCCAGAAGGTTAGTTCTGAACAAGGCTGCCTTGCGGTTAAGGACCCCCTGGGGCAGCGGAACGCGCGCCCTAGTCGTGGTTATCCTTCGACGCAAGGAAAAATGCCTGTTTGTGCGACCAATGGGTGCGCCCCGTGGCCTGTTCCGAGAAACTGGCAGCAACCTAGCTCAAACGGTCGCGAAAGTCCTCGTAACCGAACGCTTTGACCTGATCCAACTGGTCGGTCTCGCTGTCCCACAGCCAGATGCTGGGCAGCGGGACGCCGTTGAAAGTGTTGGTCTTGACCATCGAGTAATGTGCCTGGTCGAGAAAAGCGATCCGCTGCCCCGGCTCGTTGGGCACCGGCAGGTGGTAATCGCCGATCACGTCGCCGGCGAGACAGGACGGGCCGCCCAGCCGCACAGGAACGCCCTCGCCCGCCTCGTGCAGCATGGCAGGCCGATAGGGCGCTTCGATCACGTCGGGCATGTGGCAGGTGGCCGAGACATCGGTAATCGCGAAAGGCACTTCGTTGACGCCGCTGTCGAGAATGGTGCCGACGAGGATGCCTGCGTCGAGCGCCACCGCTTCGCCCGGCTCGAGATAGATCTCGGCCCCGGTGTCTTCTTTCGCGTCCTTGAGGAACTCGATTAGTTCCTCACGCTGGTAATCGGCGCGGGTGATGTGGTGGCCGCCGCCCATGTTGATCCACTTGAGCTGGCCAAACCACGGCTCGATGGCGTCGAACACCTTGTCCCACGTGCGGCTGAGCGGCTCGAAATCCTGCTCACACAAATTGTGGAAGTGGATGCCCTCGATCCCTTCCATGATTTCGGGCGTCAGCTGGTCGATCGGAAAGCCAAGCCGGCTACCGGGGCTGGAAGGATCGTAGCGCGGCACTTCGCCGGTCGGAACCTGCGGATTTATCCGAAGACCGACCGAGAAATCGCCGCCGGTCAGTTGCGCATGTTCGAGGATCAGCTGCGCCCGCTCGATCTGCTGCGGCGAATTGAAGATGACATGATCGGACATCCGGCAGACCTCTTCCAAGTCCTCCGGCTTGTAGGCGGCGCAATAGGTGCTGATCTCGCCGTCATAATATTCGCTCGCGAGCCGCGCTTCCCACAGGCCCGACGTACACACGCCATCGAGATATTCGCCGATGATCGGCGCAACCGAAAACATGCTGAAGGCCTTGAGCGCCGACAGCATCTTGATCTCCGCCACGTCGCGGATTTCGGCCAGCACCTGCAAGTTGGCGCGCAGCTTGGCAGCATCCACCACGAAAGCAGGGCTGTCGACGCGCGACAGGTCAAAATGAGCGAATGCGCCCGAATCGCCGGCTCTGGTTTCCATCAGAAGTCGACGGGTCCATCCAGTTCCTTCACCTGCCACGGCAGGCCGTGCTCGTTCAGCATCTCCATGAAGGGATCAGGGTCCATTTCTTCCATGTTGAAGACGCCGTCGCCTTCCCACTTGCCGGTTACGACCATGGCGCTGCCGATCATCGCGGGGACGCCGGTGGTGTAGCTGACGGCCTGGTTGCCGGTTTCCTCGTAAGCCGCTTCGTGGCTGCAGATGTTGTTGATGTAGAAAGTTTTCTCGCCTGATCCGTCGAGCGCTTCGCCAGTGGCGATGACGCCGATATTGGTGTTGCCCTTGGTCGTCTCGCCCAGCGATTCCGGCTTGGGCAGGACAGCGGCGAGGAATTGCAGCGGGATGATTTCCTTGCCCTGGTACTTGATCGGGTCGATCCGCGTCATGCCGACATTCTGTAGCACGGTCAGGTGCTTGATGTACTCGTCGCCAAAGGTCATCCAGAAGCGCGCGCGTTCGAGTTCAGGATTGAACCGGGCGAGGCTTTCAAGCTCCTCATGATACATCATGTAGGCGTTCTTCTCGCCCACGCCTTCGAAATCGAAAGTGATTTTCTTGCCCATCGCCGGGGTCTCGACGAATTCGCCGTTTTCCAAGTGGCGCGCGGGCGCAGTCACTTCGCGGATGTTGATTTCGGGATTGAAATTGGTGGCGAAAGCCTGCCCGTGATCGCCGCCATTGCAGTCGAGAATGTCGAGTTGCCGGATGGACTTGAGCTTGTGTTTCTTGAGCCACATGGTGAAGACGCTGGTGACACCGGGATCGAAGCCTGATCCCAGCAAAGCCATCAGGCCGGCGTCCTTGAAGCGGTCGTGATAGGCCCACTGCCACTTGTATTCGAACTTGGCCTCGTCCTTGGGCTCGTAATTGGCGGTATCGAGATAGTCGACACCCGCCTCCAGGCACGCATCCATGATCGGCAGATCCTGATACGGCAGCGCAAGGTTGACCACGAGGCTGGGTTGCACCTTGCGGATGAGGTTGACCATCGCCGGAACTTCCTCGGCGTCGATCTCGTAGGTGCTGATATCCACCCCGGTGCGCTCTTTCACGCTGGCGGCGATGGCATCGCATTTGGACTTGGTGCGGCTGGCGAGATGGATATCGGCGAAGATACCGTCATTCATCGCCATCTTGTGGACGCAAACCGAACTGACGCCGCCGGCTCCGATCACGAGGACTGTGGACATGGCTGAAACTGCTCCTGAAACGAATCTTGTTGGCGCATTAGTCCAATGCGTCGCCGGCGTAAAATGATCCGCCCTTTCCTACCCGCGATTGGCGGGTATAGGCGGTTGGCATGATCCGCAAACCTGCCTCGCTTAACCTACGCGATTCCTTGCCCAGGACCGTGTTCCATGTGTTCCATCGTGTTGGATTTGCCATATGACAGCAGACCGGATGCCGAACCGCGAAGGCGTGCTGGAAGCGGCGAAAAAGATTGCCGGCATCCTGCCCCCTACCCCGCTTTTGCCGGTTGAGATCGGTGAGGTTCGCTGCTGGGTGAAGGCCGAGAACCTGCAGCCGATTGGTGCGTTCAAGATCCGCGGTGGCTGGCACCGGCTGACAGCGCTGGACGACGAGGAAAAAACGCGCGGCGTGATCGCGGTGTCCTCTGGCAACCATGCGCAAGGTGTTGCCTGGGCAGCGCGTCGGCTCGGCATTGCCGCGACCATCGTGATGCCGCGCGATGCGCCGCAGGTGAAGCTTGACGCTACAAGGGCGCTGGGCGCGGAGATCGTGCTCTATGATCGCCCCGGAGAGGACCGCGACGCGGTGGCCGCCAAGCTTGTCGAGGAGCGCGGAGGAACGCTGGTCCACGCATTTGGTGACCCCTGGGTGATCGAGGGCCAGGGCAGCGCCGGGATCGAGATCGCAGCACAACTGGGCCGCACGCCCTCGCGCATCCTCGCCTGCTGCGGCGGTGGCGGACTTGCTGCAGGGCTCGCCCTCGCCTGCCCCGACAGCGAAATCGTGCCGGTCGAGCCGGAAGGCTGGGACATGGTCGGACAGGCAATCGCGAAGGGCGAGATCGTCCAGGCCGGGTCCGACGCACCGGCGACGATTTGCGATGCACTGCAACCGACCGCGACCAAGCCGATCAATCTCGCGGTCCTTCAGGGCCGTTCGCAACCGGGTGTCTCCGTCACCGACGACGAGGTGCGCGCCGCGCAGATTTTCGCGTTCTCGCAATTGCGTCTCGTGGTCGAACCCGGCGGCGCGGCGGCGCTGGCAGCGGCTCTGGCCGGCAAGGTAACCCTCGACGCCGATACCGTGATCATGATCACCGGCGGCAACACCGATCCGGCGCGCTTTGCGCAACTGCTGACAAGCGACGCTGGCGGGTTTGACAATCCCCCCGGTGCTCGCCACCAGTAAGGCAATTCAGGGAGGGGATATCCATGCAAGCGCAGATACTCGCGCCCGCCGCCGTTCTGGTGCTGTGGTCCATCGTGATGTTGTTCTGGATGGCCGGAACGCGCCTGCCAGCCTTGTCACGCATGTCTGGCGGACTTGGCGATGCCAAGCCGGGTGGGCGCGGCCAGGATTTGGAAGGCGTGCTGCCGGACAGGATCAACTGGAAAGCCCACAACCATTCGCACCTGATGGAACAGCCGACGATCTTCTACGCGGCCGTTGTCATCCTCGCCATCATGGGAGCAGGCCAATGGGACGTCGTGCTGGCCTGGGCCTATGTCGCCCTGCGCATCGTGCATTCGGTCTATCAGGCCACCGTCAATGTGGTTAAAATTCGCTTCCTTCTTTTCCTGCTCGCATCGCTGGCACTGACAGCGCTCGCGATTCGCGCGGCTATGGCCACGCTATTCCATGATCCGGGAGTTCTCGCATGATCGAATCCACCATTCTTCAACCGGTTGTCGCGCTGGCGGCTTGGACCATGGTGATGTGGCTGTGGATGTACATCACGCGCATTCCCGCGATGAACAAGGCCAAGATCGACGTACAGCGCCTGGTCAATGATCCGGATGCATCGCTGGACCGGACACTGCCCGCCAGCGTCCAATGGAAAGCCCACAATTACAATCATCTGCACGAACAACCTACGGTGTTCTATGCCATTGCCATCACGCTCGCCCTGCTCGGACAGGGCGAGGGTACCAATGCACTACTGGCGTGGATGTATGTCGGTCTGCGGGTCATCCACTCGCTGGTTCAGGCAACCGCCAATGTGGTAATGGTGCGGTTCGTGCTGTTCGCGCTGTCGAGCCTGATCCTGATCTCGCTGATCTTCCACGCCACCATCACGGTGTTCGACATCCACCTGTAGGCGGAATATCCGAGGCGGCGGATTACTCTGCCGCTTCGGCTTCCTCCTCGGCAAAGTCGAGCGTGGCGAGGAAGCGTTCGGCATCGAGGGCGGCCATGCAGCCCATCCCGGCCGCGGTGACGGCCTGTCGGTAGGTGTGATCGGTCACGTCACCGGCGGCGAACACACCGGGCACTTCGGTCTTGGGTGAGCCGGGCTCGGTGAGCAGATAACCGCCGTCGTCCATCGGCAGCTTGCCCTTGAACAATTCGGTCGCCGGCGCATGGCCGATCGCCACGAACGCGCCTTCGGTCGCAAATGTCGAGGTTTCGCCGGTTTGTGTGTCCTTGAGGATGAGATGCCCCAACGATCCGTCATCACCGGCTTCGAAGCTCTCCACCGTCTTGTTCCACAAGGTTGATATCTTGGGATGTTTGAACAGGCGTTCCTGCAGGATCTTTTCCGACCGCAATTCGTCACGGCGATGGATCAGGGTCACGTCGTCGGAATGGTTGGTGAGGTAGAGCGCTTCTTCAACTGCGGTATTGCCGCCGCCGATGACCGCTACCTTGCGCCCGCGATAAAAGAATCCGTCACAGGTCGCACAGGCGGATACGCCCTTGCCGCCAAGCTCCTGTTCGCCCGGCACGCCAAGCCACTTGGCCTGAGCGCCGGTGGCGATGACCAGCACGTCACCGATATACTCGTCGCCACTGTCGCCCACTGCGCGGAAAGGCGTTCCGCCGGAAATGTCGACATCGACGATGGTGTCCCACATCACCCGCGTGCCGACATGCTCGGCCTGCTTCTGCATCTGCTCCATCAACCACGGACCCTGGATGACATCGGCGAAACCGGGATAGTTCTCGACATCGGTGGTGATGGTCAGCTGGCCACCCGGCTGCAGGCCCTGCACCATGATTGGTTCCATCATCGCCCGCGCACCATAAATGGCCGCGGAATAGCCGGCGGGGCCGGAGCCGATGATGAGCATCTTGGTGCGATGGGTAGCCATGAATTCCTGTCCTGTATCTCGGCGGATTTGAAAGTCCGCCCGGTCGACCGCCTCTTTGCGCGGGCGGGTAGCCTCGGTCCAGCCGATCTGGTTACGTTTCCACCAGATGCAAGCGCAACGCCTCGCGCTGCGCCGCGTCGACACCCAGCGCCTGTTCGAGAAACGCCTCAACCGATCCATACTGCTCGAACAGCGCTTGGCGATAGGCGTTCAGATAGCGCGCGTCGACGCCCATCACCACCCGCACGGTTTCGTCGTCAACTGCGCCGTAACGTGCACGAATGGTTGGTGCACTTTGAGCGATGCGGGCTTCCTGGTCGCCGACCGAGTTCGTCAGGAGGAAATCCTCCATCGCATCGTCTGGATGGACTCCCAGCGCATGATGCAGCAAATCGACGGCCATACCCGTGCGATCTTTGCCAGCGTGGCAGTGGACCAGGCTCGCGCCTTCGCCCGCGGCAAGCGCTTCGAAATAACGGCGGATGATCCACAGCAGGTTCCTGCGTTCCGGAAGCGCCGAATACAGTCGCTCCATCGCCCGGCGCGCATCCTCCGCGTTCATCGTCCCTTCGATTGCCTCCATATGTGGTCCGAGACCGGCAGTCTCGCCATCGAAATGGAGCAATTCGCCTGCAAAACTGGAAGGCAAGGTTATCGGGTGGCTCGAACGCTCGCCATTTCCCCGCAGGTCAATGACATGGGCGAGAGACAGCGTGTCGATACGCTCGAGGTCCGCCTGACTTGCCTCGGCATGATGCCCCGACCGCCACAGGAGTCCCATCTTGACCCGACCGCCAGCAGAGGTCGGATAACCGCCATAGTCACGGAAATTGTGGACGTGGGTAAGAGGTAAGACGCGATTGTTGCTCATGACGCTCCTTGGCATGCTGAATTCGTCCCGCACGAGGATTTCGCCACACCAAGTGCGGCAGCGAGTGGGCTCGACCGAGCCCCGGCCGCCCCCCGGTTCAGCTACCCCTGAGGTCTTCGATGAAGCTTTTGGTCCAATTCTGCACGGTATCCGTCCTGACCGTCTCGATCATGCCATCATATCGCCGCTTGCGCTCTTCGAGCGGCATGTCGAGGGCGGACTTGATGGCAAAGCTGAGATCGTCAGGACTGTGGGGATTGACGAGGATAGCCTCGGTGAGCTGCTGCGCTGCGCCGGCGAAGCGTGACAGGATCAGCACCCCGGGATCATCGGGATCCTGTGCGGCGAGATATTCCTTTGCCACCAGGTTCATGCCATCGCGCAAAGGCGTGACCAGCCCGATCTTGGACGCGCGGAAAAAACCGAAAAGTTCGGCGTGGCTGTATCCGCGATTGACGTAGCGAATAGGGACGATGTCGACTTCACTGCGGGCGCCGTTGATCTGCCCGGTCTTTTGTTCGAGCACGGTGCGAATATGCTGGTAGCTTTGCACGTCCTCGCGGCTGGGCGGTGCGATCTGGATATAGACGAGATCGCGCACCCGTTCGGGGTTCTGGTCGAAGAACCGGCTAATCCCGTCGACCCGTTCAGGCAGGCCTTTCGAATAATCGAGCCGGTCGACTCCAATCATGGCTGTACGGTAGCGCGACGAGGCCAGTAATTTCTGCCCCGCCTGACGCGCTTCGCCAGTATCGCCCTGGGCCTGGAAGTGGTCCCAATCAATCCCGATCGGATAGGCTTTTGCCAGCACCGTCCGCCCATCATAGGTGACCTTGCCAGTCGTCTCGTCAACTTCGGCGCCCAATTCCTTGCTGCAGTAATGCAGAAAGCTCTCAAGCCACTCCTCGGTCTGGAAACCGACCACGTCATAATACAACATGGTACGCACCAGCCGCTCGTGGAACGGCAACGATACGAACAGCCTCGTCGGCGGCCAGGGAATATGAAGAAAGAACCCGATACGGTTTTTGAGCCCACGCGAACGCAGACGTTGTCCCAGCGGGATCAAATGGTAATCGTGAACCCAAACGAGGTCTTCTTCCTCGATAAGTGGCTGGACGCACTCGGCAAACCGCTCGTTGACCCGTTCGTAGCCCTTGCCTGTCTCGCGTTCATATTCAGTTAGGTCGATGCGATAGTGGAACAGCGGCCACAGCGTGGAATTGGCGTAGCCGTTGTAATACTCTTCGACATCGCGCTGCGAGAGGTCGATGGTGGCGGTGGTAACTCCTTCATGGCGCTGTAGATTGATATTGCCGGTCCGGTCTTCGCTTTCCTGGCCTGACCAGCCGAACCAGATCCCGCCAAATTTCTTGAGTGCCGAGTTGAGCGCTCCTGCAAGCCCGCCCTGTGCACCAGCAGCACCGCGCGCCTTGGGCACCGCAACACGGTTGGATATGACGATCAGTCGGCTCAACGCACCTCACTCCATGGCTTTGACAGAAGTCCCGCACAATTGATGATCCCTACCAGCGAGTAGGTTTGAGGGAAATTCCCCCACAGCTCTCCTGTCTCCCAGTCGAGATCCTCGCTTAACATACCCGATCCGGTGGTGTGACCAAGCATGGTGGTGAAAAGCCCCCGTGCCTCTTCGCTTCGTCCGGCGACATGAAGAGCCTCGATCAGCCAAAACGTGCATACGTTAAAAGCTGTCTCCGGCGCGCCGAAATCGTCCTCCGCGGCATAGCGCAGCATATGCTCGCCGCGGCGCAATTCCTTCTCGATCGCGGCGAATGTCGCCTGAAACCGGGGATCGTCAGGTTTCAGGAACCGCAGATCGATCATCTGCAAAAGGCTGGCATCTAGATAATCGGTCTCAAAGCTCGCCTTGTAATGCCCGCTGGTGCCGTTCTCTTCGACCCAAGCATCCTTCTCTATGCGGGCGCGGATTGCATCGGCACGTTCGCGCCAGACCTTGGCGCGATCAGGTTTGCCCAGCCGCTCTGCCGTATTCGCCAGCCGATCACAGGCGGCCCAGCTCATCACGGCGGAGTAGGTATGCACCTCCTGCCGGGTGCGAAACTCCCACAGGCCGGCATCGGGCTGGTCGTGCATCTTCCAAGCCATCTCGCCAACTTCTTCGAGACTTTCGAAATCACGGTCGTTGGCGATCCGCAGCAACCGGCGGTCGATGAACCCCTGGATGGTTGGCAGGACGATCTGGCCATAGGCATCGTGCTGAACCTGCTTGTAGGCGGCATTGCCGACCCGGACCGGGCCCATTCCCCGGTAGCCAGCAAGAGATTTAGCCGTCGTTTCGTCGAGTTCGCTCTCGCCCATTACCGAGTAGAGCGGCTGGATCTGGCCGCCCTTTGCCCCGTCGACGATGTTGCGCAAATAGCCGAGGTATTTCTCCATCACGTCGAGCGCGCCGAGCCGGTTGAGCGCTTGCACGGTGTAGTAGGAATCGCGGATCCAACAGTAGCGATAGTCCCAGTTCCGCTCCGAATTCGGCGCCTCGGGGATGGACGTGGTGAGCGCTGCGACGATGGCGCCTGTTTCCTCATGCTGACACAGCTTCAATGTGATGGCACAGCGGATGACCTCGTCCTGCCATTCAAATGGCGTAGCGAGCCCGCGCACCCAGGCCTGCCAGTAACTGCGCGTTGATTGCTCCATCCTGCGAATTTCCTCGCGCAGGTTACCGATGAAAGGCTCATCTGGACCAAGGAAGAAATGCAGATCCTCCTCGACGCGGAATGATCGCTGCTCGAGCACGTAGCCTACCGGGGCATCAGTGCTGAGCCGCAGGGCCTGCCTCCCGACCAGGTAACGGACGTGATTGGTTCCATTGGTGGTCTCAACCGTCTGCGCCCCGTAGTTCTTGAGCGGTTTGAGCCGGACCTTGATACGCGGATGTCCTGCGATCGGTCGCACGATCCGCCCGAAGGCCACCGGACGATACATCCGCCCCTTTCCTTCGAACCGAGGGCAGAAATCGAGCACTTCGGCGACGCTTCCGTCTTCGGCCGTGAGCGTGGTGATGAGAATCGGAGTATTGCGAATGTATTCCTGGCTCGCCGAAACCTGGCCTTCCAATTCGAACCGCCAGACACCTTCATCGTGTTCATCGCCATTGAGAAGCGAACAGAAAACCGGATCGCCATCCACGCGAGGCACGCATCCCCATACCAGCGCACCCGTGCGATCGATGAGTCCGCTTACCTGACAATTGCCTACCGGCCAGAGTTCGAGATTGGCGGCTAGAGTTTCAGCCATTCGTAAACGTCTTTCACAGTTGGAAGGTGGTAGCTTGCGTTGGTGAAGGGTCTTTCTCCAACAGCGATTCCGAAGCCGCCATGTTCCCTCGCGGCGGCCATCCCGTCTTCGTCGGTTACGTCGTCGCCCAGGAATACCGGAACGCTGCCGGTGAAGGTCGGCTTTGCCATGAGCATTCGGACCGCCCCGCCCTTGTCGGCGCCCGGCCAGACGAGCTCCGCAACAGACTTGCCCCGCTTGACCGCCAGCCCGTGTTTCTCGCCGACCTGCTCGGCAAAAGCCAGCACCTTGTCCTTCATTGCCGGATCGGAACGGTAGTGCAGCGCTCCGCCATGCGTCTTGCGCTCGTAGAGGAGCCCTTTTTCCTGCGCGAAACCGGCGAGGGTCGCTATCGCGTCATCGGGCAGCGGCTTGGCCTCACGCAGAACATCGTGATCGGGACCTTCGATATGAGCACCGTGCGAACCTGCACGAAACGTCGCGCTCAGGCCCAGAAAACGGTGTAGATTGTCGAGGCTACGTCCTGTTACTACCGCGACGCGACCATCAAAGCGGTCGGCCAGCGTTTCAAGCCGCCGACCGAGCGATCCCGGGGTTTCAATCGCATCAGGACCATCAGCGATTTCGACCAGCGTGCCATCGAAATCGAGAAACAGCGCTGGCCTTTCGATTTCGTCCATCGGCGGGGGCGGCGGAAGGTTGCTGCGTTGCAACATACTTTCACGCATAGCGACTGCAGCCCAGCGTGCAAGCGCACCATCTACCAACTTTCTGCAGTCGCAGGGTACGCCGGAAGCGTCAGCCTGGCCTACGGACGACGAAATCCCACAGTTGTCTGCCACTTTTGCCGCGCATCATGCCACCTAGTCGCTCGCTCCAATATGCATCGTTGCCCCCCTCGCTGCGCCACCCCATCATCCGCCGGGTCAGTCGGTTGAGCGGATAATCCCGGGTAAACCCGATGGCCCCATGGACCTGATGTGCCAGGGCGCAGCCAGTTTTAATCGCTGCATTTGCCCGCAGCTTTGCGGCCGCTATCTCGAAAGAAGCCTCACCCGCACTGTCGAGTGCGAGCGCCGCGCCCTGCGCCGCACAATTGACCGCAGCCGCTTCGCAGGCGAGCGAAGCGATGCTCTGCTGCACCGCCTGAAACTTCGCCAAGGGGCGTCCAAATTGCTGCCTTTGGCTGCAATACTCGATGGCCAGCGCAAGCGCCGCGTCCAGCGCGCCAGCCGTTTGGCAAACCCGCAAGAAAGCAACGAACTCGAGAAGGTGCAGATCCTTGTCGATGGACTGCACGCCGAGTTTATCCCATTCGAGAAAATCGCGCGGTTCGCCTGCCGGGTTCGTAGCCTGCGATGCCTTGCCGGTCGCCAGCGAAGCACCGTCAACACCACCGACCAGCGCGGCCGTGGCGTAGCGTCCGAAGGGTACTCCCGCATCTTTATGGACAGCCAGAGACAATGTCCCTTTGGGCACTTCCATCCCGACATCGGCAAGCAGATATGTGGCGACAATATGCTCGCCAAGAGGTGCCTCGAGCGCATGGTAGCCCGCCAGCCGCATGATCGCCGCCAAATCCCCCCAATCCCCGCCGAAACCGCCCTCACCCTCGCCCTCGCCCTCGGCGATCAACAACGAGCCAAATCCAGCCTCCTCCAGCCGAGGCCACGCATCGACGAAGGACAGACTGGCGAGCTCTGCAAACAGCGCGTCCGCCATCTCGGCAAGCTGTTGACGGTTCTCGCTCACCTCAGGCCGAGCCCCCGCGCAATGATCCCGCGAATGATTTCCCGCGTCCCGCCTCGCAACGAGAAGCTGGGCGAAGTTTGCAGCAGCAGCGACAGGATGCGCGACAGGGGGGCGTTGTCTGCAAGATCGAGGTCGAGCACGGCCTGCACGGCCAGCGGCAGTTCTTGTTCGTATGTGTTGCCGAGATCCTTGACGATCGAAGCTTCAATCGTCGGATCCTCGCCGCACGCCAACTTGGCCGCTACCGACATCGACATCTGCCGTAGGGTCCACAAATCCGCCACCAGACGCCCGACCAACGCTGTCATTTCGGCAGGAGCATCTTCGTCCAGCGTGTCGACAAGCGCAGCGAGAAGCGCGTGGCTGGACAAATATCTTTCCGGTCCGGACCGCTCGAGTGCCAGTTCTGCGGTCGCCTGTTTCCACCCCTCCCCCTCGGTTCCAACCAGCGCGGTGTCGGGAACACGAACGTCCTCGAAAAAGACCTCATTGAACTCGGCGGTTCCAAACATATCGGTGATCGGTCTTACGGTGACTCCAGGTGTGTCGAGATCGATCAGGAACTGGCTCAGTCCCTGCTGGCGTTCGCTACCCTTATCGGTGCGTACGAGCGCCAACATGACGTGGGCGTAGTGAGCACCCGAGGTCCACACCTTCTGCCCATTGATAACCCACCCATCCCCGCTCCGCCGTGCCGTTGTGCGTACCGATGCGAGGTCAGACCCGGCACCAGGTTCGGAAAGACCGATACAGGCGTAAAGTTCACCCGCAGCCATGCCCGGCAGATACTTCTCGCACTGCCTCTTCGTGCCGTAGCGCAGCAATAACGGGCCGGTCTGCCTGTCGGCGATCCAGTGTGCGCCCACCGGCGCCCCCGACGCCAACATTTCCTCAAGCGCTATGTAGCGCGTCAGCGGATTGCGTTCATGCCCTCCATAGCGCTTGGGCCACAGCATCCCGACAAGGCCAGCCCGCCCAAGAGCGCGGGAGCATTCGGGATCAGCAACCGACCAGCAGTTTCCAAGTTTCTCGGGCGGCAATCGCTCGACAAACGGGGCAACCACTTCGCGCACTTGCTGACGGAATTCGAACCCGGCGTCGGGCGGTGTTTCGAAGAGAAGGACACTGAATGTCTGCACCATCGACTGATGCGTAAAACTTCAGGGCAACGCAAGGGCTGGCCCCGCGCCGAACTGCTGCTACGAAAACTGAAAGCGGTAAGAAGGATGAATGGCAATGGGCGATTTTGTGAAGATTGAAAGGCAAGGCAAGGTTGCGGTGCTGGCATTGAACAGCCCCGAGACGCTCAATGCAATCGGCACCCAGGGCGATTGCGATGATGTCATTTCCGCGCTTCATGACATCGAGGAAGATGCCGGCGTTTCCTGCGCGATTCTGACCGGCACGGGAAAAGGGTTCTCGGCCGGTGGTAACATCAAGGCGATGAAGGACAAGACCGGCATCGGCCCGCGCGTAAAACCCGACGAAACGCGCAGCAACTATCGGCGCGGTGTCCAGCGGATGACCCGTGCATTTCTTGACTGCGAGGTTCCCCTGATCGCGGCAGTAAACGGCCATGCAGTTGGTCTGGGATGCGATCTTGCCTGTCTGTGCGACATTCGACTGGCCGCACAAAGCGCCAAGTTTTCGGCCAGCTTCATCAAGGTCGGCATCGTCCCGGGCGATGGCGGCGCATGGTCGCTGCAACGTGCCGTAGGCTATGCTCAGGCGGCTGAGATGTTCCTGACCGGCGACCGCTATTCCGCCGAAGATGCCAAGAGTTTCGGCCTGGTAAGTCGCGTCGTACCGGACGCGGAGCTACTCGACGCAGCGATGGAGATTGCCCAACGAATAGTAGCTAATCCGGCGCGATCGTTGCGCCTTACGAAGAGGTTGCTGCGCGAGGCTCAGCACAGCCGCATGTCGGATATCCTGGAACTTTCCGCAGCATTCCAGGCCCTCGCCCACACTACCGACGATCATGCCGAAGCCGTTGATGCCTTCCTTGAGAAGAGAACACCGGACTTCACCGGCGGCTAGACCGGCAAATCATATCTGATCGGTATCGGAGTTGTCGTCCCTGGCTGCTGGCGGCCGCCGTTGCGGAATCGCCAAGGCAAAGCGTGTCGTGTTATCTTCGGAAACAACAGACATTTCGCCGCCATGCGCCTGGGCAATTTCGTTGACGATGAACAGTCCGAGCCCCAGTCCATTGCCGGCTTGGTTGCCCCGCACGAACGGTTGGAACAGATTCTCGCGCGCGGCGACCGGGATAGGTTGCCCGGCATTGGTCACTGACAGGTGGAATTCATCATCTTCAACTGTCGCTACGACTTCAATCGCCCGGTCGCTTGAACCATGTTTCACCGAGTTCGAAAGCAGGTTGGATGCCAATTGGCCAATCCGGTCGGGGTCGCAGTCGACCAAGAGTTGATCGTCGATCCGTAGTTCGATCGCATAACCGTCAGACACGGCCTCAATTTCACGGACAATGTGTTTGATTACGGGGGCCAGATCCGCTGAACTGACATATTCAAGCGTGATGCCGTCGCCAAGCCGTCCCCTCGCGAAATCGAGAACGTCATCGATGAGACCATGGGCGCGATCAAGGCTCGCCTGCATCTCGTTCAAGACCATGGCCTTGTGATCATCCGCGGAGCCCATCCGGTCCAATATGCGAACGCCCGCCGCAATAGCTGCAAGTGGGTTGCGCAAATCATGACCCAATACGGCAATGAACTGGTCCCGCAGTTCCAGTTGACTGCGTTCGGACTTGGCTTCCTCTTCGGCCTTGACGCGAGCCTCGATTAAGGTCCGCTCGAACATGCGCCGGTCGGCCGCCTTAAAGACAGTCAGGCGAGTAAAAAGGTGTGCTTGATCTTCGGCACGGCGTTCCGCCGCGTTGGCAATCGCCGGTATGCTATTGCCCGAGGCGTCCTGCAGATCGAGCGCTATTTCGTACACTTCGCGTTGCAGGCGGAGCATCGGTGCCAAATGGGTTTCGAATGCGATTTTCCCACCGAAGCTCAGTATTTCGTGGATCGGACGGCCGATAAGCTCGTCCGGTGATCGGTCCAGCCAATCAGCCAGTGTTCGATTGATCTTCGCAATACGCGAATCCGGGTAGATCGACACGTATCCACACGGCGCATTGTCATAGAGATCGCCGAGATCTTCAGTCTGCGGCATCGAGGAAGGCACTGATTGCCCTTGTCACTTCTGCTGGGTGGCTGAGATTGGGGCAATGACCTGTCGCATCCAGCAAGCAATACTCGCTGTTCGGCAGATTGGCATGGACGTATTGCCCGACAGCCTCCGGAGCAATGATGTCCTGCTGGCATTGAAGCACAAGCGTTCGCGCAGGCACCTTGGCGAGATCATCGCGATTGTCGGAAAAGAACGTGACTCGGGCGAATTCGCGGGCGATTTCCGGGTCGGTTGCACAAAAGGATTGCGTCAGTTTATCTCCGACTTCCGGCCGATCGGGATTGCCCGCTATGGCCGGCCCCATTGCGGCTGACCATCCAAGGTGGTTTTCTTCGAGAAATGTCAGCAACTCTTCGATTTGCTCTTGCGCAAATCCGCCGACATAGTCCCCCTCATCGATGTAGCGCGGCGACGGGCCGACCATCACGACATCCGAGAACATCGCCGGCGCTTCAATGCTTGCGAGTGCGCAGATCATGGCGCTGACGGAGTGCCCGACCAGGATCGCATCTTCGAGATCGAGAGCACGGCCAATGTCCACGATATCGCTGGCGTATCCCCTTAGGTCCGAATATTTTTCAGAACTATAAGCAGACAGGTCTGATCCGCCCGAGCCGACATGATCAAACAGGACGGTGCGATAATCGCTCTCGAAATCGCGCGCGACTTCAGTCCACATGTGCTGGTCACAGCCGAAGCCATGCGCAAACATCATTGCACGTGAACCCTCGCCCCGCACCACTACATTGTTCCGAGCAAGCACCACGGCTCACCTCCCTGAAATCGAGGGAAGGCATTAGTCCACGAAAACGCGAAAGCCAACCTGACGCTCTCGACTAGTTACGGGTATCTCTACGTGTCTTTTCTTCGCCACCCTCATGGGCATCCCACTTGTCGGTAAATGGCCTGCTGGCCACCAGGGTCACGAGCACAATGGCAGTGACGAGCCCGGCCAGCCAAAGCTCGCCCATACCACAAGCGAGGCCGATCGCCCCTGCACTCCAAATCGCCGCAGCCGATCCAGCCCCCTGGATGAAATTACCTTCACGGAACATGGCACCTGCCCCTAAGAATCCGATACCGGTGATCACACCCTCGATTACCCGTGTCGGGTCAATCCGCGACTGCGGATCGGCTGTCGATTCCAGCATCTCGATTGAAGCGATGAGCAAGCCGCATGCGCCCACCGAAATGATGATAAAGGGGCGAAAATCGATCGGTTTGTTGTTGAGATATCGTTCCAGCCCGATCAGCAAGGGCAAGAACGTCGCCGCGCCGAGCCTCAATCCGGTTTCAAACCAGGTCAGAACGTCAGGCGTGAACGCGTTGCCGAGTGCCACGGCTAAATCTCCCTTTCTCTGGAAAAATGGAAAAGCAGGATTGAGGTTCCTGCGCCCCACTCTCTCACACATGAGTTTCCCCCCGCGATCGCGATGACACTTGGAAACAAACCGCGCCCTTGTTCGCTTTGGAAGCAAGGAGATTAAAGCGATGGCAGCGCGCGCATATTGGCAAGGGCAGATCAGGCTGGCGCTGGTCTCTATCCCGGTGGAGATCTATTCGGCGACCAAATCGGGCGCGAAGATCAGCTTCCGCCAAATCCATGAACCGAGCGGCAAGCGGATTTCATACGAGAAAGTCGTGCCCGGCATAGGGCCGATCGACCGCGATGACATCATCAAGGGCTACGAACTCTCGAAGGGCAATTACGTCCTGCTCGCGGACGAGGAAATCGAAGCAGTGAAGATCGAGAGCAAGAAGACCTTGGAGCTCGTCCAGTTCGTCGACACTTGCGAGATCGACCCGCTCTATTTCGAAAAACCGTATTACGTCGCCCCGGCCGACGATCTGGCAGAAGAAGCCTTCATCGTGCTGCGTGAAGCCTTGCGGAAGGCCAAGAAGGTCGGCTTGGGCCAGCTTTCCGTACGCGGACAGGAAAAGCTGGTCGCACTCAAACCTTGCGGCAAAGGGTTGCTGCTGGAAACGCTGCGCTATGCCGACGAGGTGCGGCAGGGCCAGGCTTTCTTCGACGATATTGGCAACGAAAAGCCGCAGAAAGAGCTGCTCGAATTGGCCACAACCCTGATTGACAAGAAAACCGCCCCCTTCGACGCCAGCGAATTCGAAGACCGCTATGCCGATGCGCTGAAGGCGTTGATCGACAAGAAAGCCAAGTCGAAAAGCAAGAAGGCGATCATCGAGGACGTCGACGAGCCTACTGATGGCTCGGGAAGCAATGTCATCGACCTTATGGCCGCTCTGAAGAACTCGGTGAAGGACGAGAAATCCGGTGCCAAGGGCAGCCGGAAAAAGAAACAGGCCTGATAAGTGGCGCGGACGAAATCAATTAAGGACCCGCTCGCCAGCTACAATCAGAAGCGTGACTTCAAAAAGACTCCTGAGCCGTCCGGCAAGGCTCGAAGCAGCGAGAAAGGTGATCTGTTCATTGTGCAAAAGCATGATGCGACCCGCCTGCATTGGGATTTGCGGATCGAAGTCGATGGCGTCCTCAAAAGCTGGGCAGTCACCAAGGGGCCCTCGCCCGACCCGGATATCAAGCGCCTTGCGGTGAGAACCGAAGACCATCCGATGTCCTATGCCGAGTTTGAAGGCACGATTCCCAAAGGCGAATATGGCGGCGGTTCGGTGATGCTGTGGGACCGCGGGAGATGGAGACCGATCGAAGGCAAGAGCGCCAAGGATCTCGCCAAAGGGCACCTCCATTTCATCCTCGATGGAGAGCGCATGAGAGGTGAATGGTTGCTCATTCGCCTCAAGAAGAAGCCCGGCGAGAAGCGCGAGAACTGGTTGCTGCGCAAGCTGCAGGACGAGTTTGCCGAGGAAGGGGACCAGCTGGTCGAGCACGAACTGACCAGCATTCTAACCGGGCGATCGATGGCTGAAATCGCCGCCGACAAGGAGGGGCAATTCAGCCTGGAGGGAAAGCGCCAGGATGCCTTTCTCCAACAGATGCGAAAAGCGTCGAGCCACAATCGCGGCAAGTCGATAAAGGGGAAAAACGCGAGCCGCGACACAAAGACGATGCCCCGGTTTCGCAAGCCTCAGTTGGCCACGCTCGTGGATGAGGTTCCTGCCGGAAATGGCTGGATGCATGAAATAAAATTCGACGGATACCGCGCCATGATAGCGGCGACCGGCAAAAAAGTGCAGGTTTTTACGCGCAGCGGCAAGGACTGGACCGACAAGTTTGCGCCGCTTGTCCAACACATCGCCGCGCTTGAACTCCCTGCCTGCCTCATCGATGGGGAAATTGTCGCGCACGATTCCCAGGGCAATCCAGACTTTTCCACTCTTCAAAAGGTTCTCAAGCGTGGACATGGATCGCAAACCAAAGCCGACGCCTTGGCATTTTATGCCTTCGACCTGATCGAACTGGCCGGTGAAGACCTTGCAGACCTGCCGAATATCGAACGGAAGGAGCGGCTCGAAGCCCTGCTGGGCTCTGCCAAACCACCGATCCACCTTGCCGACCATGTAATCGGCGCGGGCGAAAAGCTCTACCAGACGATGTGCAGTGCCGGGCAGGAAGGCATTATCTCGAAAAAAATGGATGCGCGCTATCGGTCCGCTCGCAGCCGCGCCTGGGTCAAGGTCAAATGCACGCGGCGGCAGGAGTTTGTCATCATTGGCTGGAAGAAAAGTGCCGCCAAGGGGCGCCCTTTCGCCTCGCTCCTACTGGCCCAGCACGAAGGCGAAGATCTGGTCTACAAGGGTAATGTCGGCACGGGCTTCAGTGCAGACGATCTTGATCACCTATCGGCAAAGATGAAGCGGCTGGAGCGCAAAACCCCGCCTGCGAAGGTGAAACAGCCTTCCACCCGGGGCGTGACCTGGCTGACCCCCAGTCTCGTTGCGGAAATCGCATTCAGCGAGTTTACCGCTGACGGCAATGTCCGACATGGCAGCTTTCTCGGCCTGCGCAGCGACAAGAAGTCTAGCGAAGTTCGGCCGGAAGAGGCCTCGTCCACACCGAGAGCCAAGGAACCTGTGAAGATTTCCAGCCGCGAACGGGTCATATTTCCCGATAGCGGGCAAACCAAGGGACAGTTGGCCGACTATTACGAGACAGTGGGCGGCGTCATGCTCCCATTTGCCGGCCACCGGCCGATCAGCCTGGTGCGTTGCCCGCAAGGACGGTCACGGAAATGCTTTTTCCAGAAGCACGACAGCGGGAGCTTTGGCCCGCATGTCCACCATGTGCCGATCAGGGAAAAAGACGGTGGGACAGAGGATTATCTCTATATTCAAGACACCCCCGGAATCCTCGCTTGCGTCCAGATGGGGACTATCGAGTTTCACGGCTGGGGAAGCCGTAGCGACGACGTGGAATTGCCCGACCGCATGATCTTCGATCTTGACCCCGACGAGGGGCTGGACTTTGCTGCGGTAAAATCGGCCGCAATGGACTTGCGCGACCGCCTCGCCGATCTCGGCCTGGTCAGCTTTGCCATGCTGTCGGGTGGCAAAGGCGTGCATGTCGTAGTGCCGCTTACACGCGGTCACGACTGGGACACCCACAAGGATTTTGCCCGCCGCTTTTCCGAAGCCCTCAGCCTGGCCGAACCTGAACGATTCACTGCGACCATGAGCAAGGCCAAGCGGAAGGGAAAAATCTTCATCGATTGGCTGCGTAACCAGCGCGGCAGTACCGCTGTCCTGCCCTATTCTGCCCGCGCGCGCAGCGGGGCGCCGGTAGCGGCCCCGATCGCATGGAACGAGTTGAAGACAATCGACGCGGCGTCCGTTTACTCGATCAACGATGTCACCAAGCTGCTGACACGTGCCAATTCAAAAATGCTCGCAGGATGGGGCTTTGCCGAGCAGGAATTGCCTGACCTTTGACGCGGACAAATGTGTCAATTTGACACTTCGCGCGCACACCTACTTTGCTGGCGTGGACAATGACAAGTTGCACGAATTTCAGCCGGGAGCATCGGTGCTCGGCGGACTCGGAAATCGCCGCCGCGAACGGGCAACTTGCGACCCGAAGCAACTATGTCGAATTGGGCTGGACCATTGAGATGCCCAATTCTTCTCTTTGTTCCGGGACGTCCTGTGCTTTCGAACCGTTCTCCAGCCAGTGGGCGTAGTCTTCCGGCAAATTGGCCATTGCCTCGTGGTAAAGCTGGAGATCTTCGGCATCCAGCACACCGACCCATCGCCCGTTCGTTCCTTTGTGAATGAAGGTATCCGCGCCGCCGTTGAACGCAAAGGATATGCCTTCACCCACCACTTTAGACGGGTTCTTCTTCACCTCTGCGAACGTGCATCGCTTCACTACGTCCGGCCATTTCTCGCCCGGAACCTCGATCCCGAGATACTCTGCGATCCCTCGCATCTCGCCATCAAGATCGGCGATCAGGTCGCTGAAGTGGACCAAGCGGACATTGTCGAGGTGGCGGTAATTCCAGAACGTTTGTGCGTAGCTGAGATGCGACCAGTAGGGATACCCACCCAGTTCCCAGTCGAACCAGTTGCGAGTAATCCAGTCGCGCCACATTGATTTGATATCGCCTGTGAAACGCGGAAATTCGTCGCCCACCCGACCGGGCGTGCCATTGGCAGCCATGTAGAAGTTTTCCGAGTGGTTGCCCCAATGGTTCAGCAACGACATGAAGACGTCACGCGGATCCCGGCTGACGCAGAGATACTTTGCCTCCGGGTAAAATGGTAGACCATCGAGCGGAGTATGGGTCTTGATATAGCGTCGATGCTCCTGCGCCTCTAACTGGCCTAGGATCAGTTCGAGCGGAAACAGCCGGAAATCGAGCCAGGGCGACAATTCCGAAGCGGGTCCGGGCATGTCGTCATCGGGGAACAGCAAGTTGCCGACGATCGTCTGCATCAAGGTCGTTCCCGCCTTGTAGGATGTGGCGATGATAATGTCGTCACTGCGCGGCGTGAACCAGTTCCAGCGCGTCGAATCGAGATGGTGGTTCTGGTAAACGTGGCGGCGTACAGGCAGTTCGCTCATGGCCTCTCCTTTTCAGAAATTGCAGCTCATGCGACCACGTCGGGCACCCACGCCGATCTTCGATCGTGCTTGCAGGACGCCCTGATCAAGAAGGTTATGCACTCTCGAACCGGATTGGCAACAGTGGCAGCGTTTCAGTGCCATGCCCTGAAATGGCGGCGGCAGAGCCGCTGGCAACAGATCGCTCGGAACTTTTTGCAAGCCAAGATCGCTTTTCCCGCGTAAGGGCGTTGGCAAACGCGGTTGGCCGGCAATCGCCTCCCGAACCCAACACCCCATTCCCAATGGCCTTCGTGGCCACATCACGCGCTGCGGCGCGCATTTTGCCCTGAGGCCATGACATGAAATTTACCGACCTGCCCGAAACTTTCCAGACCGCTCTCGCAGAGCGTGACTATGCCGAACCGACCGAAGTGCAGGCAGCCGTGCTCGAACCCGAA
Organism: Qipengyuania sp. CAU 1752; assembly: GCF_054482615.1. Taxonomy (NCBI): domain Bacteria; kingdom Pseudomonadati; phylum Pseudomonadota; class Alphaproteobacteria; order Sphingomonadales; family Erythrobacteraceae; genus Qipengyuania; species Qipengyuania sp. CAU 1752. Next base: position 1,867,565 of record NZ_JBTLRE010000001.1, read on the forward strand.
GCGCGTGGCCGCGACCTGGTCGTCTCGGCGCAAACGGGCTCTGGCAAAACGGTGGCGTTTGGCCTCGCGTTTGCGGACGAATTGCTGGACGAAAATGGCAAGGTACCGTTCGGCCTTGCCCCCGCAGCGCTGGTGATCGCCCCGACCCGAGAACTGGCGTTGCAGGTTAGCCGCGAACTGGCCTGGCTCTATGGCAAGGCCGGCGCACGGGTAGCCACTTGCGTAGGTGGCATGAACCCGTCTGCTGAACGCAAGGTGCTCAAATCGGGCGCCACCATAGTGGTGGGCACTCCGGGCCGCCTCCGCGATCACCTCGAACGCGGCGCACTCGATCTCTCGGGTCTCAAGGCCGTGGTGCTCGACGAGGCCGACGAGATGCTCGACATGGGCTTTCGCGAGGAGCTCGAGGAAATTCTCGATGCGACGCCTGATACGCGGCGGACGCTGCTATTCTCCGCTACCATGCCTCGACCGATCGAGGCGCTTGCCCGCCGCTATCAGAAAAACTCCCTGAGGATAGCGACCGTCAGCGCCAATCGCGGCCATGGCGACATTTCCTACCAAGCGATCGTGGTGTCGCCGCCGGAGATCGAGAACGTGGTCGTCAACCTGCTGCGTTATCACGAGGCGGAGACGGCGATCCTGTTCTGCGCCACGCGGGAAAAGGTGAGGCACTTGCACGCTACCTTGCAGGAACGCGGATTTGCCGCAGTCGCGCTGTCAGGCGAACACTCACAGTCGGAACGCAACCAGGCCTTGCAGGCCCTGCGCGACCGTCGTGCTCGCGTCTGTGTGGCGACCGATGTCGCTGCGCGCGGTATCGATCTGCCAACCCTGAGCCTTGTCGTCCACGTTGAAATCCCGCGGGATGCCGAGACCCTGCAGCACCGCTCCGGACGCACCGGCCGCGCCGGCAAGAAAGGCACGGCGATCCTGGTAGTGCCCTTCTCGCGCCGCCGCCGGGTCGAGGCGATGCTGCGCAATGCCAAGCTCGATGCCGAGTGGACCGAAGCGCCCGACCGGAAGGCAATCCGGGCCAAGGACCGCGAACGTCTCCTCGAGGCATTGCTGCAACCGGTCGAGATCGACGAGGGCGACCGAGAACTGGCGGACCGGCTATTGGCCGAGCGCACCCCGCAGCAGATTGCGGCGATGCTCGTGCAGGCGCACCGCTCCAAGTTTCCTGAGCCGGAGGATCTGATTGCCAATACGCCCGAGGCAAGGCGCGCCGCGCAACAGGAAAAGCATCGTCCCGGGTTCGAGGATACGGTCTGGTTCCGCATGGATATCGGTCGACGCCGCAATGCCGATCCGCGCTGGATCCTTCCGCTGCTGTGCCGCCGAGGACATATAACGCGCAACGAGATTGGTGCGATCCGGATCGGTCAGAACGAGACTTTTGTGCAGATTCCGCGCACCATCGCTGACAAGTTCTCCGATGCCGTCGCCCGCACGGCCGGAACCGACAGCGACGAGGAAAACATTCTGATCGAAGCCTCGCAAACGGGTCCTCGCGACGCCGCACGGGTTAACCGTAAGGGTCCCCCGGGCGGCCAACGGGACGGCAAGGCCAAACCGCACCGCAAAGGCTTCGGCGGCAAGCCCGCCAAGGCATTCAAGGGCGGGAAGCCGAACAAGGGTCCGAAACCGAACAGCCGGTAAGGGATAGGCCTCAGAACTGGGAACCACGACGAGACTGGCTGATTTGAGCGTGGATATGGGATGCCTGGGAAACATTTTCACGAGACACCGTTGCAATGATGAACGAAGGTATCTCACGAACCGAGGATCCAACCCGATGAATGATTCAGTATCCGAGCCAGCAGATTCCCCATTCGAGTTTGAAACAGCATGATACTTCCAGGCTTTCCTGATGCCGCCCCGCTTGCTGGCCTGGCTGGCGGTATTCTGATTGGTCTGGCAGCAGCCGTCATGCTGCTTGGTGCTGGACGCATTGCTGGTGTTTCGGGCATCGCTGCCCGAGCATTTGGGATTACTGATTCCGGGTTGCCGAAGGACAGTGCCTGGAGCTTCATTATTGGCCTTCCGCTGGGAACGTTGATCGTCGTCCTCGCAACCGGCGGAGTAGAAGCTGAGTTTACGGGCTTTCTTCCCATCCTTATTGCTGGTCTGATTGTCGGAATCGGCACGCGGATCGGCAGCGGCTGCACGAGTGGACACGGAGTGTGCGGCGTGAGCCGTTTCTCGCGGCGATCCTTGGTGGCGACCATGACCTTCATGGCAACGGGAATTGCGACTGTCGCCGTAATGAACGCAATTGGCTGGGAGGTAATGCAATGAGCCGGCTCGCGCCAATTGCCTTGGTTTCGGGCGTCCTTTTCGGCGCCGGGCTTGCGCTAGGTGGAATGACCAACCCCGCGCGCGTGCGTGGTTTCCTCGATATTTTCGGTGAGTGGGACCCCACGCTGGCCTTTGTCATGGGTGGCGCGGTGATCGTCATGGCAATTGCCTGGAGGATTCAGGCACGTTTGGCCGAACCGATCGTTGCCGGCGTGTTTGCATTACCGGACCGGACGGACCTGACCCCGTCGCTGATAGGTGGCGCGGCGCTGTTTGGCATCGGCTGGGGTATCGCTGGCCTGTGCCCGGGCCCGGGTTTCGCGGCACTCGTCATAGCCCCGGCCAAAGCGATCGCCTTCATCGCTGCATTACTTGTCGGCATGGTAATTGCCCGCTTGCTGGAAAAGCGCGACTAACCTGAAGGGGACAAGGCAGTACAATGGCCGTGCCATCCACCATTGCGCGTTATCTCCCGATCCTTGGATGGGCCGGCACGTATAATAAATCGGTTCTGACCAACGACCTCGTAGCGGCGGTCATCGTCACCATCATGCTGATCCCGCAAAGCCTGGCTTACGCCTTGCTGGCCGGTCTGCCGCCAGTGGTCGGATTATACGCTTCGATTCTCCCACTCGTGGCCTACGCGATATTCGGCACCAGCCGAACACTCGCGGTTGGGCCGGTTGCCGTATTGTCGTTGATGACCGCTTCGGCGGCCGGTGCAGTCGCGGCGACCGGCACCGCTGCTTATATGGAAGCGGCCATCACTCTGGCTGCGCTTTCCGGCATAATGCTGACCGTGCTCGGCCTCCTGCGCCTGGGCTTTCTCGCCAATCTGTTATCGCACCCGATCATCAGTGGCTTTATCACTGCGAGCGGTATCCTTATCGCCACGAGCCAGATCAAACATATCCTCGGCGTGTCGGCATCGGGTGACAACTGGCCAGAAATGCTCGGTTCCCTCGCCCATTCAGTCGGGGAAACAAACCTTTGGACGCTGGTCATTGGCATTCCGACAACGCTGTTCCTGTTCTGGGTGCGCACCGGGCTGAAGCCAGCGCTGACCAAGCTGGGACTGGGAAATCGCGCTGCCGATATCGTGGCCAAAGCCGGGCCGGTCATCGCAGTTGCGGTGACGATCCTTGTGGTCATCCTTTTCAATCTCGGTGAGAAAGGTGTCAATCTTGTCGGACCGATACCATCGGGCCTGCCGCCTTTCGCGGTGCCATCAACCAACTTGGACCTTATCGCACAGCTTTGGGTACCGGCGCTGCTCATCTCGATCATCGGTTTCGTAGAAAGCGTCTCGGTCGCGCAAACCTTGGCGGCCAAGAGGCGTCAACGCATCTATCCCGACCAGGAGCTGATCGGCCTTGGCGCCTCGAACATCGCCAGCGCATTTTCTGGCGGGTACCCGGTCACTGGCGGGTTCGCCCGCTCGGTTGTCAATTTCGATGCTGGCGCAGAAACACCGGCCGCAGGCGCCTATACCGCAGTGGGCATTGCCCTTGCCTCGCTGTTCCTCACGCCGTTGCTGTTCTCGCTCCCAATCGCGACGCTGGCTGCCACGATTATCGTTGCCGTCCTGAGCCTCGTTGATCTCAAGACACCGGGCCAATTGTGGCGCTATTCCAAGGCTGACTTCGCCGCCCATCTTGCAACCATTATCATCACGCTGCTGGCTGGCGTGGAAATGGGCGTGATTGCCGGCGTGGCGGTGGGTCTCCTGCTTTATCTCTGGCGAGCATCGAGGCCCCATGCGGCGATCGTCGGAAGGGTCCCCGAGACCGAGCATTTCCGGAATATCGAGCGGCACTCGGTCATCACCGTGCCGCATGTCCTCTCGATCCGCATTGACGAAAGCCTGACGTATCTCAATGCGCGCTGGCTGGAGGAGTATGTTCTCGAACAGGTCGCGGACCATCCCGATGTCCGCCACGTCATTCTCATGTGCAGTGCGGTGAACGAAATCGATGCATCGGGTCTGGAAAGCCTGGAGGCCATCAACCATCGGCTTATTGACGGTGGTTTGGGCCTGCACCTGTCAGAGGTGAAAGGACCAGTCATGGACCGACTGAACCGAACCGATTTCCTCGACGAGCTCAATGGCAAGGTATTCCTTTCCCAGAACCGAGCTTTTAAGGAGCTGGCTCTGGATGACGGTCAGGATAACCCCAACCTGCAAGATTCAACCACTTGGATAATCTAGGCTATAGACACCCTGCGCGGTGACCGGCCTTAGCTAATTGCTGGCTTGAAAAGCTCGAAGGTGATCACCCTCCAGGGAGAAATCTATGGGCGATGTAGATGGGCAGCGACGGCAAATGGTTCGAGACCAGATCGAGGCCCGCGGCATCTCGGAACAGAGTATCCTAATCGCGTTCCGAACTGTCCCGCGCGAATGTTTTGTTCCCGAGAATCTCGCCGAGATAGCCTATGAAGACCGGCCCCTGCCCATCGGCGAAGGCCAGACGATTTCGCAGCCTTACATCGTGGCGGCAATGATTGAGGCCGCGGCCATCAAGAACACGCACGTCGTTCTGGAAGTGGGCGCTGGCTCCGGTTTTGCTGCCGCTATTATGTCCCGGATCGCCGCTAAGGTGTTCGCCGTCGAACGGCACGAAATCCTGGCGCGCCAGGCGCGTCAACGGATTAAGACCCTAGGATACAGAAACTGCCACATCATCGTCGGCGACGGCATGAATGGACTGCCGCAAGAAGCTCCATTCGACGCGATCCTCGTCGCCGCGCGCAGTCAGGAAGTACCCCTGCCGCTCAAACAGCAGCTGAAGATCAACGGTCGCCTCATCATACCTCTGGGAGACGAAAACGCGCAGCAACTGGTCTGCATTACTCGCACAGGAGAGGACAGCTGGGAAAACCGTGAAATCTCCCCGGTCCGGTTCGTGCCCCTTTTGCCTGGTTCCGTGACCAAGGATTAATCCCAGTCTCAAATGAGATCGGAAATCCATGCAATCGCGATGGCCGCGGGCAGGAACAGGGCCTGCGCGAGCAGGGTTCCCAAAAGCCTGCTTGATGAGACCCATGCGATAGCTCTGCGAAACGACGCTTCCGGCAGTTTGCCGTCAACCACATCATCGGTCAGGATCGACAGATGGGGATCGATGAAAAGAAACAGCAATATGGTAGCGAACCCGTTCACGACTGCTGAAAGTTGCGACGCGGTGACCCGGTATTCCGGGTTTAGATATCCCGCATAGAGCGAGGCGAATACCCCGACCACCAATAGGCTTTGTGCGAGGCAATTCGCCAGCAAGATCCCCCAGGTCAACTCGTAGGGCTTGCCAGAGCCAATCGATGCCTTTTTGGGAATCGAGAGGGATAGCCGCAGCATTCGCAGGCCACCGGGAGAAAAGCCTCGCAGCAGGGTTCGTGCAAGCGACTGCCTCGGCTGAACCGCGGAGATTGCTGTCGCAAACACTCGCTGCGCGGTCGGCACAAGAACCAATCCGACCAACACACCGAGGAAGGCGGCGAAGAGCAGCCATCGGAAATCCGCGACAAGGTTGCCCGAGACGTCTCCGGACAGCCCGTTCTCGACGCGCTTGGCTACCAATGGTGCCAAGAAACCGTTGGAAAGGCGCGACACCAGAAGCAACACGTTGAACAACGCGAAGCTCATGGCGATTCTACCGGTGCGAACGCCCGCTATCCGCGCGGCATAGGCCAGGGCCCCGATCAGGTTGATGACGAACGCGAGGAAGAGAACCGACGCAAGGTTGAGGTCCATCAAGGATACCACCCGTTCTTATCTGTTCGTCCGACAGGACCGGGCATGATCAGAAGAACCATGCCTTTGTGATCGAGAAGATGCTGGTGGCCGTCAGGACAACCGCCACCATGAACAGCAACCAGCGAGCGTTGACGCGGCTGGTAAGCACAGCTCCGATCGGGGCAGCGATGACACCGCCGATAATCAAGCCAACCACAGCTTCGCTGAAGGCTGAAAAGCCAAGGGTGACGAGGAAGGTTATCGAAACGGCCAGGGTCAGAAGAAACTCTGCCGAGTTGACCGTTCCGATAGTCGTCCGCGGGTCTGCGCCTTGTACCAAGAGGTTTGAGGTCACGACCGGCCCCCAGCCCCCACCGCCAGCGCTGTCGAGAAACCCACCAACAAACGCCAGAGGTCTGGTGTAGCGAGGGTCCTTGAAACGCGGCCAGCGCCCGAAGAAGATCGCTTTGTAGAACAGGAAGATACCGATCGCGGCCAGATAGACCATTACAAATGGTTTGGCGGCCGAGGCATCTACACTGGACAGCACATAGGCGCCAAGAACGCCGGCTACCACACCAGCCGGGACCAGCCGCCAGAACAGGGGCCAGTTAACATTTTTGCGCCAAAGGTGACTGGCGCCCGATGTTCCGGTCGTGAACAGTTCGACAAGGTGCACACTTGCAGAGGCTGTGGCAGGCGGCAGACCCATGACGCTGACAAGCATGGTTTGCGTGATGACGCCGAACGCCATGCCAAGCGCACCATCAATAATCTGCGCTGCAAAACCGACCAGGATGAAGGGAAGCAAATCCGCCGCTAGCGGCGCAATCGTATCAAACATAGATATGCAACCTATGAAGGGGCATCAGACGTCGGTGGACGTATCTATGCCAGCCGGATCACGCCGGATAAGTCGCCAAATAGAACGTGATTGTGCGCCGCACAATATAGATTCGTCAGGCTGCCTCGCGCACCACAAAATGGTTGCCGACCGTTGATTTCAAGAGATGGGTTGGTCCGGTTGTGCGCGATTGGCGTAGACATGCCTCATCTGGATGGTTCTTGGCGAAAAAACTTGCCTCAAGATGGATTGTTTCCGTCCCCTCGCTCGTTCCGTGAACACTAGAGGCCGACCGGCCCTACCTGTTTATGGAGCCAGACCCTGATGCGCATTGCGAAATTCACCCTTCTCTTGTCTTGCCTGAGCATGCCCGCTTTGGCTCAGGAGGATCCTGCTGCATCTTCCGACAAGCGCGGATCGGACACTGAGATCACGTTCCTCGCCGGGGCCGACTATGCCACCGGCGAGGTCAATGACCAGGACTACGAAACCACATCGATCAGCGCCGGCGTTGCCGCATCAAACGGCCGCTTCTCGCTTTCGGCTTCAATCCCCTATGTCGTCACTTCGGCTCCCGAGGAACTTATCGTCGGCCAGGGCGGAATTCTTGCTACTCCCTTGTTCGCCTCGCCCACATCACAGACCACTACCGTCAAACGCGAAGGTATTGGCGATCTACAGGTGCAGGCGGGATATCAATTGCCGATCAGCGACGTTAACGCTGTCGTTTCCGGATCAGTAAAAGTGCCTACCGCCTCGCGTGAGGCAGGATTGGGCAGCGGCGAGTTCGATTATGGGATTTCAGGACAGCTTTCCAAACGCCTCGGATCCCTCGTGCCCTTCGTTCATGCTGGCTATACCGTCATCGGGGAGCCGCAAGGTTACGATGTTCGCAACACGCTGTCGGGCTCGGCGGGAAGCCATATCCTGGTCAGTAAAGCCAGTTCGGTCACTCTCAGCTACGTCTACGAGCAATCGGCGACGCAAGACCTCGGAGATCGCCAGAGCGTCGGGGTCAGTCTCAACACCGGCCTGTCGTCAAAGTTTCGCTTGGGCCTGGAGGGCAGCGCCGGGCTTTCCGACGACGCGCCGGATGCTCGGGTGGGCTTACGTATTGGCCTCGGATTCTGAGCGATACCGTGTGTTGGATGAGCAGTCATCCGATCTACGTACCGTCGCCTCAGGATGAACCTGCGCAAGCTCTATTCATGATTGCCGCAACGACACGGTTCCCGGAACGCGGAGTGTAAGCCCGGTCAAGTCTTTCTCGACGCGACAAAAAAACCCTGAGTGAACCAGCGATGCTGATCTACTCAGGGACGAGGCAAGGCACCAAGAAGATGCCTTCGGGTTGCTAGATTGTTTTACCGATAGCTCGCGAAGCTGTCATTGACCCAGGTCAATGACAGCCGCGCCGCAGCCGCTTATGGTGATCGAGCTTACGAAGGCGCGAAACTAATTTCGCGAAGCCAGCAGCTATCAGAGGCTCGCCATGCTAAGAATCACCAAGGCATCACGCAATCGGATCGATATCGAGTTCGACGGAAAACTTGATGCAGACGGCATGCGCGCTGGTCTGGATGAGCTTATTGAAAAAGCGGACGGTATCAGTAACGGCCAGATGCTTTATCGGATATCCGAGTTCTCCTTGCCCACCATCGGAGCCATCGGGGTCGAACTCACCCGCCTCCCCAAACTTTTCAGCCTGCTTGGCAAGTTCGATAAGTGCGCCGTGTTAAGCGATGCCAAGTGGATCAGGAATGCTGCCGAGATAGAAGGGGCAATGTTCCCCGGCATCCAGATAAAGGGTTTCGAGCGGGATCAGCAGGAAGCCGCGGAGCTATGGTTGCAGTCCTGAATCGCCAAACGCCTGAGAACTGCGCCCTATTTGGTAGCGGCGAAGTCGGGATCCGGGGCATTCATCGACAGCTGTTCTTTGATTGTGCACTGGCAGGAGCCATCTTAACCAGGCGCCGCCCATTGAGCCAGTCAGAGACCCCGCAATGCTCCATTTCGTTGAAAAAGGTACCGAAATCCTGATTGATCTCGCACGATGGTATGCGGTTCAGAAAAATTGGTTAGGTGGCGAGACTGGCGCATCGCAGGAACTCCTGCATGTGCATGCGGGTCTTTTGATCTTCATAGTCGCGGCGCTCGTGCTGCGCCGCAAGATGCGCTCCCCCGTGCCGCTCGTCATCGTCATTGCATTTGCCGCGTTGAATGAGGTCGTTGATTGGCTGTCCGGCGGACCGCCGGACTCGCTTGAACCGCTATGGGATTTTGCGAACACTGCGTTTTGGCCATTCCTCCTGTTCCTCATCGCGCGACGGTGGAGATAGGATCCACCGTAGCAACGAAGTCATGGAGCAGCCTGCAATGTGTTGGTGATACTAGCAAGCATCGCGGCCGGTGTTAGAAATATGCAATGTCAACGATTCCACGCCCCTCACTAGGCAAGTCTCCGCGAGCTCTTGAAGCCGAGCGCCTTTTCGCCGCAAGCCCAGCGGAACTCTATGATGCGTGGACGACCATGTTCGACCGATGGTTCGCTCAAGAAGGCACGCTATCGATGGTGCGCGAAGTTGGCAGCGCGTGGTTCTTCTACAATCGCGAAGAATGGGGACGCCACCCGCATTACGGGCGCTTTCTAGCTCTCAAAGTCGATCAGATGATCGAAACGACGTGGCTGACCGGAAATGGTTCTCACGAAGGCACCTGGGGTGCGGAGACAATCCTGAAAATCCAAGTCTTGCCTTCTGACAACGGCACGAAGTTGAAGCTGACGCATAGCGGATTTGTGTCTGATGAATCCCGCGATGCCCACGCGGCGAATTGGCCAATCGCCCTCGACGAGCTTGCTGCCGCATTAGAAGGCAAGAAACGCTGAGAAAGCTCGACACGATCTCAACGCCAGCATGTCCGGCCGGTCCCATAAGCTCAGGCGGAAACGACCGGCACGTTCTAGCTTCGTGGCGGCCTGCCCATCTACTTCAAGTGAGCGCCGCCACGATCAATTTTGCGTTGGTCCATTTCGCCGTGGCCTATCGTCTCGCTGAATCGATCGAATGATCAGTATCGGGCAAAAACATAGTTGCCAGAGTCACGCATGGCGATGACTTCGTATCGCTGCCGGCGATCGCCTGCTTCCATGCCTGGCGAACCAAGCGGCATCCCGGCCACTGCCAGACCACGCACCCCGGCTGGCTTTTCCTTCAGGAGCTTCTGAATGGCTTCGGCGGGCACATGTCCTTCGATGACATAGCCTTCAACGATTGCAGTGTGGCAGGAACCAAGCTCTTGGGGAATAGCATGAGTTGCCTTGACCTTGCCGAGATCGACCGTTTCCACGACGGAGACTTCGGCAGACATGGCGTCTTCTAGATGCCTGGCCCATTCCAGACAACAGCCACAACCAGGGTCTCGAAACATGGTGACCTGTGCCGCCTCGACGGCGCTCGAACAAGCTGCGAGCAAGCCCAGTGTTAGTATTGCGGTGCTCTTCCGATGGCTTTTTCGCATAATTGAGATCCTACCGATTATGATTGGTTGTGAGCGTTTGGCGCCGGGGTGACGGGTTCCAAAGTCCCCCTCCCCGCTACGGCACCCAAGGACCACAGCGCCTATATGATCCTAGGCTATCAGGAACCTGAACGCAGCGATCCTGTTTCGCAACGCCCATGACAGTTTTGCCCCTCACCGAAGAAAATGGTTATGGAGGAGCAACTCCAACGCCCGGCACGACGATTGATGTGCTGAAAAAAGGCATACTGCAGCAGACGTGAAAGCGGCCTCGTTGCGGAGGCCGCTCCCTTCCTCGTACTGCGAGGACATTCAATCAATTTTCAATGCAATACGCACTGGAGCTATATCACTGCTGCCGTGCATTGCGATTTGCCGTGCTCTGGTCACCGCCAAAGCGATCTGCGGTTCTGCGCCAACACGTGCAATCCTACGACATTCCATGGATAGCTCAGCACCCATCCTCGTATAATCGTGCGGACAAACATCTCGTGCAGCGCTCCTTACGCGGCCTCTCAGCCTATCCTCGCCACGCTTGGTCGCGAGATCGAGATCGCTATAAGATACGTATGCGACGTACCTCTCGGCGGGAATTACCGGCGCTGTCACATCAATCGGATCGCGTCCTATTTCTTGCCCCATAGCGGGGGCAATGGCTACGGCAGCCAAGCCTGCGGCAAGCGCAATCGCACCTGCTGCGGCGACGGTTTTTTCCATTAACTCTCGCATCGAACTATCCTTTCCTCATTTGATGAGAGGAAGAGTGCGAGCGTTAATTACAACTCTCCAACAGCTATCGACTAAAATTGCCATATTGCGGTTGAGCGATCAGGTTTTTCGGTGAATCAACATCTGTCGTCGTTGAGGCATGATCAATAACATCTTTTACGTGTGAGCGAGAAATGCGGCATGTAGAGCCATCTTTTAGATGAGCCTCCCATTTATCTCTCACGTGGCGGATCCTCACGATGTAATCGCCGCGCACGAGGGTCGATCGATTCAGACGAACCACCCTGGGCCCTAGTTGCTCGGACAGATGGGCAAGTGTGCAATGGTAAAGCCATTCTCGACCCCCTGCAAAAATTCGCATGTAATCGCCCTCTGCGACTATCTTCTCGATTTCGTGGAGACCAATGCGCACCTGAGTGCCGTCCTCGTGGAAATCCTTAATCCATAAAGCCTCATCGGTTTCTTCCTGAACAAATTGCTTGCAAACCAATGACGACTCGCACGTGCGAACGATCCCTTGCCTATCCAAATCACGCATAGTGTCATGGTATGCTGCAACGTTTGGAAACACAGCTTCGCTCATAAAATCGAACACACCGTCCAACTCAAGCGAGTTGTGAATGTATTCAATTTCTAGAAGGCCCGTTGTGAACTGCTCAATTTCTTCAGGAGTGGCAGCCTTTTCGAAGCCAAAACATAAGATTGCGTGAATCTGCTTTGGCTTCCGAGAATGGATAGTCATAGGTCAATCCCCCGCAACCACAGGCTAACATGAATTTTGCAGTTTTGGTAGGTTGGGGTTGGAAGCACTGTTGAGGTCCGCAAACAAACTCTCGCCAAGACCTAGACCCGAGACCAAAAGAAACCGGCCTGGCTCGGTGGATGGGTGGCGCGTCGCCGAAAATGCTGTTGAACGTGCCGGAGGGAGGGCTGACCTTTTCGCCCTGGACAGACGATGGGTTACGTACGAGCGACCGAGTGGAGGGAGCGCAATTCAATAATTCTGCCCTCGCCCCTCATTTCTTGGAACCGTTCTGATTTTGGGTTTGGCGATCTTGGAAAAGGCGAGCGCCTCACGGATAAATGTTCAACGCTACCTCCAGTGCCAATTGTTCCTGAAAGTCACCTGGCATTATTGCACCCAAATTGGAAAATGCCGGCTTTGGAATTCTGTGATAAGGATCCTGCGGAGGCAACGATGACGAGCTCTATCCTCAGCAGCCGCAGAACCTTCCTCAAAGCCGCGGGAGTAGCCGGCGTTCTTGCCCCGGCCATGCTGCCCCAGTTCGCGCATGCGGCTAAACGGCGACAGCCCAACGTCGTCCTTATTACTGCAGATGATCTCGGATATGGAGATTTGAGCAGCTACGGCAGAGCAGACTTCCAGACGCGCGTGCTCGACAGCCTCGCAGCACAGGGCACCCGTTTCACACAGGCCTACGCGATTGCCCCGATATGCACACCGACGCGAGTGGGCATGATGACGGGCCGCTATCCAGCGAGACATCCCGTCGGGCTTTTCGAGCCACTTACGCTGTCGCCGAACCACCGTAAATTCGGACTGGAGCCCTCCGAGCTGACGCTTTCTTCGCTTCTCAAGAACGCAGGCTACACCAACGGGTTATTCGGCAAATGGCATCTGGGCGCGCTGCCAAGATTCCATCCCAATCTACACGGATTCGACTATTTCTTTGGGCCACTTGGCGGAGCAGTCGACTACACGGCGCACGTCGATCCATCTGGAGCGCACGATCTCTTCCGAAACCGCGAGCCGGTGCATGTAAATGGCTACCTCACCGATATCATAGCGGATGAAGCGGTCCGGTTCGTTCATGGCGCCCCAGAACCGTTCTTTCTCAACCACCAGGGCACAGCACCACATGCGCCTTGGCAGCGGCGCGGAGACCCCCCGGCGGATCGCGACACGCCCAGTGCATACCGCGGCTTCGATGTCGGGCCTGATGATCGATTTGGAGATATGGTCGCGGCACTGGACGAAGCGGTGGGCCGGATCCTCGACGCGCTCGACGAGAGGGGCGTTGCCGATCGGACCTTGGTCATTTTCACCAGTGATAACGGTGGCAAGCAGCATTCCAACATGGCGGGCCTGGCCGGCAAAAAAGGAGAGTTGTGGGAGGGAGGTATTCGCGTTCCTGCATTCGTTCGCTGGCCGAATGTGATCCCCGCAGGCGTAACAACCCGGCAGGTAGCGTCGACGCTGGACTGGACCGCAACCATACTAGCGACAGCCGGTGCGTCATCGCCTCCGCTTGACGGGATCGATATCCTTCCCGTTCTTTCTGGCGGAGCCGTGCGCGATCGTACAATTTTTTGGCGCATGGGACGCACTCGGCAACTCGCAATGCGCAAGGGCTCTTACAAGTATCTACGCGATGCAGATACCGAGTACCTTTTCGATCTTGTCCTCGACCCGGGCGAACGGACGAACCTCAAAACCGAAAAGCCGGCGATCTTTCGCGAGATGCAAGAAGAGGCTGCGGCATGGGATGGGGAGATGCTTCCGCTATTCTAGGGTTATTAAATCCATAGCGGATGAGGAACACGCCCCCGGGCCCGGTGCACCCGCTCATTAAGAGTTACCTGGGTGTCCCGTCTTCCACGCGGAGAAAACGCGCGGCATTGTCATGCAGAATTGCCTTTTTCTGCTCGAAACTCAGAAAGGGTGCCGAATTGATTGCCCGCACCCCCTCCCCGATTGCGCCGGGCCAATTCATCTGGTCCGAACCGAACATTATCCGATCGGCAAAACCTGCACGAACCAGACCTTCGAGGTAAGCGTAGTACTCGGCTCGCGGGATCTGGAACTGGAGAACGCCTGTCTCCACCATCAACTGAGGATAGAGATAGAGCATCGCTTTCATATCCTCGAGATACGGATACCCGGCATGCATCGCGAAGATTCTAAGGCGCGGAAAACGCCGGAGGACAGGGTCGATCTCCAGCGGGCTCATCGCACGAAACTCAGGGAAAAGCGCAACCGATCCGGGAGGCCCCAGTCCGATATGTATCCCGACAGGAAGTTGCTCCCGCTCGGCCATTTTCCAGAATGGGTCCATTCGGGCATCGCCAGGTGCCAATCCCGCATACTGGTTCACGATCTCCGCAAGGGCGAAGGTTTCCCCCCTCTGCTTTGCCGAAGATACTTGTTCCGGCGTGGGCGCGGCTTCGGAAGGAAGATAGAACTTGGTTGCCGGCCAAAACAAATCTGGAGCTGCAGCCGTCCAATCCCGCACAAATTCGGGAGGGCCACTGATAAGTCCACGGACCTTGTGCCGGCGCATCTCTGCAATGGTCTCGTCGCGCAAAGCCTTATCAGTCGAAGCTCCGACAAGCGGGGTTTCACAAGGTGGGTTGAACCCGCGCTTTATCAGCGCTTGGCGCCACTCCTCGCTTGCATCGAACCTAATATCCGCAAGTGGACCTTCCAGCGGACAGATTGACTGACCATGCGGGCCGTTCTGGGTCGCGCTATCAGCGTGGAGATGGACATCGATAACTGGCCCATCATAGGGCGAGTTAGAAGGTTGCTCGATAGCGGACGCATTGCTCGAGAATGCAATCAGCGCTGCCAAAAGCCGCTTGAGGCCCATTCGATCAGCCATACCTCACCTCATGTATAACCCAGCATTGCCGCATTATATCTAGAGGCTTCAGCCAGTCAAAGGCGCAGCTTGCAAACGCGGCATGGTCCCGATGACCTCCGAATGGTTTCAATACTCTTCAAGATCTGCACAGTTCTTTGAGGAATGGTAGCGGAGGGAAGACCCGAACCCCCGACACGCGGATTATATCCGCGGCGCGGCGCCGATCTACTTACAGAACCGACAGTGGCCGGGATTGTTGACGAGTGTTTTCTGCGATTGCCTGGGACAGGTCGGTATATTTGTAGGGTCCAACCCGGTATTCCCTCACGAGACGCTCGGCGATACCGGCAGGCAAGGGTGAGTTGGGCGGATTTATAGAGCCACCCTCGCTTTCCCAGACGTTGAGAGAAGTTGTGCTGGCATTTGTCGCCAGATGCTGGCCATTCGTTACATGCATATCAATCTCCCGGGCAGCTCGGTGGAGCAAGGGGACGTAACCCTTTCGAGACGTTCGTAACGCCTGGATTTGCGCGGCATAATTCGCAACCTCCGCAAAATGCAATTGGCGACCTTCATCGTCGCCAGCAGCGCTCGCGCGCATCACTTCGACCTGATGGGCATGAAGCAGTTCATTGAGGTCCATGGATGGGCTCGCTTGTTCAGAAAACTCGGGACGAGATCAGCGGTCGAGCCGGGAGCGACTGGCGAATTCCCTCCCGGCCGATCGATTATCAGGTTTGCTGTTTTTCTGCCCCGGCCTTTTCTGGCTGGCCCTGTTCCTGCTGCAGGTTCATCGCTTGCTGCTTGCCCCCATCGACCTGCTTGGTTTCGTAACCGTAACGCTGGTCGACCTTGGGTTCCTGAGCTTCCTGTTGAAGGTCAGCCTTCACGAAAGGCAGCGGCTCACCACCCTTTTCAGGAGTGATTGTGCCTGCACCCTTGCAGGTGTCATAGGATTTGATCTTGCCATAATGAGTCATGTGCAATTCTTTCCGTTTGACGCGGGCGGCCGATAGCGACCGATTGTGCGCGGCCTAAGAGGCGAAATAGAAAGAAGGAAGGGTCGAAAACTGGCCCTTGGGACCGTCAATCACGACTGGTAGCTGTCCATGATATGGTAGCGATGTGGCAGCCGCACAAGTCGTTGCGAGCGATAGCTTGCGAGCCATGTATGCAAGGTCTGGACGGCAGGACCGGAAATGCTGGCGCCTATTCCCCGGCGTTCGTCACCGCATGGTTGGCACTACGCCTAACACATCGAGCCGATCATGCGCATGGCCACTCAACCCCGACGCCAAGCTCGAAAATTTTCTATAACGACGACTGAATCTTAGAACGAAAAAAGCCCGAACCCACATAACGCAGGTCCGGGCTGAGAGTTAGACCCGCCTCTGCATATTAAAACAAAAGTTAAGGCCACAAGAGAATCGGGTCGCACTTATTCTCTCACACCGAAGCGATACATGGTGTCGGTAATGATCCATAGCGCTAGCAAAGTTTTATTTTTCAACCTTTATCGCCAATGGGCTTGATTTATTTCAAGCAGGAAAACCTGATCACGAAAGTTTTCATTCGCTTTGGCCCGAGCAGTCAGCAGGAACGCGCTGGTCGAAAAGGTGTTGTTAATGGAAATCATAAGCTGACCCGAAGGTGCCGGAGCTCGCTGTAGCTGACAGGCCCAACCACGCTCAGATCCGTTAAAAGATAGCGGCCTAGATCACGAAGACTATTATTCCGCAGAAAGATAAGCCGAG
This sequence comes from Qipengyuania sp. CAU 1752, assembly GCF_054482615.1. Taxonomy (NCBI): domain Bacteria; kingdom Pseudomonadati; phylum Pseudomonadota; class Alphaproteobacteria; order Sphingomonadales; family Erythrobacteraceae; genus Qipengyuania; species Qipengyuania sp. CAU 1752. The sequence continues at coordinate 1,884,050 of NZ_JBTLRE010000001.1, forward strand.
AAACTATCGGAGCAAAGAGTGCTGCATATCGAACAATCCCAACGTCCGCTCTGAAACGAACAGGTGCGGAGATGTGAAAGTGCTGACACCAAATCTTGGTGGCGGAGGAGGGAGTCGAACCCCCGACACGCGGATTATGATTCCAACGGAAACGTCGGTAGACGAGTTCCCGATGAGGCAACCTTTCGAAGGCCGGGTTAATTCTCTTCGTCCTCAATTCGCACCATGAGGTGAGCGTAGGGCGTATCTTTCCACATGACGTAAACTGGATCCGCCGGATCACTCGAAATGCCAGCATATGAGCTTCGATCCGGCAGGATAACCATGAGATGCGGACCTTCCTTGATCCACTGGTTATCAGCCGTCGGTTCAGTTGCCGCAGGATCAATGTTGCTAACCCCCGGTGCATCGCCCTCCCCTGCCAGCATATAGGACATCCCGAACTTTCCGCCCTCATACGGCTCGCCGGCCATCAACGCGCCGAGCATGTCCATCCAGACGCTGTCGTTGCACATTGGCCCCATGGCGGCGCTTTCCGGCATACAGGTAAACCCATTGGTTCCCTTGCGAAGAACTTTGCCCTGATGGTCAACAATCGTCGCGCCTTCGACAACCGAAGCTGGCCCAGCACTCATCGCGCTTGCAATCATCGCTTCCTCTGAGACTGGCGGGTTGTGGGCATCATGCCCGTGATGCTCGCTTGCGGCGGACAAAGTTGTCGCTGCCGCTGCAAGATAAATGGCCGCAAATGACATGGCCTTCTCCTCTCTTCAGCTATCCCAGCGACCCGGAACGAACCCATCTTACAACTTCCGCTGAAAGCATGCCAGCGCCAACGCGGCATGGGGCCCGATGACATTCGAATAGTCTCAGCATCCATCGTGAGATAATTTGAGCCAATTTCGAAACCTGGTAGCGGAGGAGGGACTCGAACCCCCCGCCACGCGGTCATGATTTCGAGCCGCGTTCGTTTGTAGATCCGTCTATCCAGTCCAACCATTCGCATCCCAAATTTCCGGAATTCGGCCTGATGATGTAGCATCCCACCGTGATCGTCTAGGTCTGCCCGGTGCGCATGACTGGGCCGATGCGATTATTCTAGGGGGGACTGCCATGCATTTCCGGGTTTCGATACTAGCTCTGACTGCGGCTGCCGGACTCTCAGCACCTCAGGCTGCGATGGCTCAGCCTGTTACCCTCGGATCCGAGGATACTTGCGAGAATTTCAAATGGATCCTCGGCACCTGGGAATCCTACAGCCCGTGGGGTGACCAAACCAAACCGACCGGAGGAACGCTGGTATTCACGATCGGCGCGAACGGCACCCTTGAAGGGCGGATCGGACGCCCGAATGATTACATGAAGGAGGTGGGATATACCGCAGGCATGCTCGTCTATCGCGGCCATAATGAGGTCCGATACTACGGGCCGGACGGCACGGCGGTATATGAAGCGTTCAACGGCGAGTTTTTGCAAGTTGACCGAGATGCGCGGGAATGGCGCCGAGATTCCATTGGCGTGCGCCCAAGCGGCTTCTTGTATCAGTCGCCGCCTGCCTTTAGTCATTTGGCCGGACCGTTTCGTAAAGCATCCAATGCTCGCACAACAGGAACCTGCGTCCGCACGGCCAAGCCGTCATCCCCTACTCCAAAAGCGCCTGATACTCCCTCCCTAAAAAATACTGAGGCAAGTCAGCCGGGCAGACATCCTGCCGGTCATAGCGCTCAAGCCGACCTAAGCACTCCATCAAGCAGCAAGAGATGCAATTATGTCGCTTACCAAGCGCAGGTTGGAAAGCCCGCCCGACTAATCATCTATCAGTTCGAGAAAGATACCGACGAGGTCGCGACATACGACCCCGATATGCCTTTTCAGCGTTTGTTCCCCTCCCCAATCAGCGGAGCGGCAGATATCCCGGTCTCCTACATGGACTTTGCCGACTATCGAGCGCTCACCAGAATGGAAGAAATTACTAATGATGTCTTAGTCCATAGCGGGCCTGATAAGCAGCTGACCGATGGCGCAAATGAGATTAGACGTTTGCTCAGTGAGGCGCAGCAATCCTATGATCTGTCCGCCCGACTAGCCGATCAACGCCGCACCCAATGCCCCAAATTTTCCGACCCTGATGCTTATCCAAAGGTTGCTGACGCCGATGCAGTCATGGATTCGCTGCGTAAACGACGTGATGAATTGCTCAAGCCGCGACTTGCAGAAGGCGAGAGGCTGAACGAAAAGCTCACGAGGGAGTTTTTCAGTGATCTTGCCGAAGCCAGCAGCCTGGACGAAAAGCAGAAAGAACTACTCGCAGACTTACAATCTAAGGTAATGCGAGAGCTAAAAAGTCGTCTCACAGGCGAAGCGATCGAACCTCGGAAAATCGAAAACTTGGTGCCGCAGTTGGAGGCTCTCCGCGATCGCTACAGCAAGCGCGAATCCGAAGGGAAGAAAGTCAGCCAGGAAACGCGTGATAAGGACCTTAAGGAAGCTCTCAAGAGATCGGGTATCGACTATGATCCATCACTAGTAAGATCAGCGAAGCGCGATGGCCAGATCAGCATGGGAAAGGCTGCTTTTGACTACCTCTTTTCGACTTTAGGTCCTCAAGTAACGGGATTTGGACGGCATCTTACGACCGCACAAAGCTATTTTGCAGCCGCAAAGGTCACAGCGGAATCGCTCAATGCGCTGAAGAACCTATACTCGCTCTTTGGCACTCGCGACCAACTGATGCCAGTCGCGCTCACAGTGCAAGAAAATCGAGCATATCTCACCGGCTTGGTCCGTCGATATGACGCCCTCGAACAAGAATACGCCATTATGCGCAAGAATTTCGAAGATGCTATCACTTCTGGTGGTGAGTTGTCCGAAACGGACTGACCGGCCGACGATCAACATAAAGGTCAACTGCAAGCCAAAACTGGTAGCGGAGGAGGGACTCGAACCCCCGACACGCGGATTATGATTCCAACGGAAAAGTCGGTAGACGCGTCTACGTTGACTGGTCAGCGCAAGACACGCGCACTGATTTTTGTCCTAATTTTTGGGAACTAACCAGAGATGCAGCGGTGTGCGGTGGGAGCATGTTGCATTGCTGCGAGGCTTAGATCATCAAGAATAAGATTTGTCTGGCTTACAGCTTCTCGCTCGATACTCGGCCAGTCAGCGAGATATTCACGGGCAAAATGTAGGGTTCCACCAGCTTGCTGATAGTGTTGGACGTGTATCAGTTCGTGAGCCCATAAACCCAAATCCTGAGCGGCGCTCTCATTCTCAAATACTATGAGGTTACCCAAGGTCACAGCCTTGTATCGGGTATTCTCTGCGACAAGAAACCGAGCGAGGCCGCCCGCTTCATCGGCGATTATCCAGCGCACGTTGGCAAGTTCATTCGCTGGATAATGCTGCGACAATGCATCTCTGATGGGATCGGGAATTGCCCTCAAATCGTTCGATTGAGCGCTTCTTCTCGAGTAATTAACTGCTGCCGCCAACACGGGGGCAAACGCTTGATTGGTCGCAGTTGCGAGCTCGCGAGGCGGTCCCAAGCAATCCGTTCCCGTCGGCATACCGCACGAGCCAAGAAATGTTGGAGCTAAAAGGGCAACAGCGAACATCGCTTTGCGCTTCGACAAGGCAGCGGCAGACTTTATCGACACATCTCCTTGTCAGTAGCTCCAGTTACAATCCATTGACTATAAAAGAGAATAACGCCGAAATTATGACCAGATGGCAATTCGTCCTGCCCGAACGGGCGGTGTGGGACCTCGACCCTCGAATGGATCTTGCTGAACTGGAGGGACGCTATCCCCTCAAACCAATGGGTATGACGGTCTGAGAAGCGAACGGTGCCGCACCGTTCTTCGAAATCGAAAGCGAATTATTGATATGGTCGGGGGAGACCCTCAGGTGTAGCAACCATGCTCATAAGAAACGCAAGGATCAGTTTGTGGGATCAATGGGGCAGCCGCCAATCGAGCGAATTCAGGACAATCTTCTGGCTCGAAACGAGAGACGACTCCTGAATTGGATCTGCGCGCGAATGCCGCGCTGGATGTCACCCGACATTCTAACCTTTGTTGGCATGCTTGGGGCTGCCATGATCTTCGCCGGGTATCTGGCAAGCAACCAATCCGGCGAATGGCTATGGCTGACTATCGCGGGATATCTGGTCCAATGGTTAGGAGATTCCACCGACGGCAGTCTGGCTCGGTTCAGAAGTATTGAGCGCCCTCGATACGGCTACTTCCTTGATCACAGTTGTGACGGCATGGCGACTACCCTCATCGTGTTCGGCATTGGACTTAGTCCGTATGTATCTCTTGAGATCGCCGGGATCGCGTTGGCCGGCTACCTCCTGCTCTCGATCCACGCGTTTCTGTCCGTGCGCGTCCTAGGAGAATTGAAGCTATCTTATCTAAATCTCGGGCCAACCGAACTACGCTTCGTCTTGATTGGGTTGACCATCGCCATGATGGCATTTGGAAGCGGCCCAGGTTGGTTCGGTCCGATCAGTGGGTTTGACATATTTGTGGGCCTTGTCGGCACTCTTCTTATCGTGATGTTCGTGTTCCAGACCTTCATTACTTCGCGCCGACTGGCTAAGGATGAGCCATCGCGGAACGCGGAATGGTCGCCCAACAAACAGGATTCTGCTGGTAGTCGTTAGGTTCTCTGGCTCTGCACAGGCTAAGCAGCACACAGAACCGTCTCTTTGCAAAGCGGCTTCGGATCCGCCTTGCGGTGCAAATCGAAGGCGATTCCGAAGCGATGGAAATGGCGCTGGCGATCCGCTAATTTCTCTCGGGCTTGGGCGGATGAATAGGCACAAGTGTCTCCAGACCCTCGATGTCATCGACCACCTCAACGACGCCCGCTCCAAGGTGACTGCGTGGACGCCCGTAGAAGAAGTAGATTGCAACACCAATCAGAGACCAAACGGGCAGCACAACCATGGCTTCCATCGGCAAGTTAAGGAACAGGAAGGCACATCCAGCCACAGCTGATGGCGCTACCAGCCACAATCCCCGCACCCTGAAGGGTCTATTGACATCAGGGCGCTGTCTTCGCAGCATCATCACAGCAATTGCAACGAGCGCAAAGGCGTAGAGCGTTCCTGCGTTGGCTATGTCTGCAAGCTGTCCCACCGGAAAGAATGCTGCCGCCAACGCCACGAGCGCGCCGGTGATCATCGTTACAACATATGGCGTGTGCCATTTGGGGTGAACGCGGCTCAATACCTCGGGCAGGAGTCCATCGCGGCTCATGACAAAGAAAATACGCGTTTGCGCGAAAAGCAAAACGAGTATGACCGAGGGAAGCGCAATAAATGCGGCATAGCCGAGCATGTTGCCAACACCCGACCAACCGATCTGTCGTAGAACATGAGCAAGCGCTTCGTCAGAACATACTAGCGCTGCAGCATGTTGTGGTAGCGCGCATTGTCGCGCCAACTCCTCAGAACCCGCGGGAAATGGAATGCCATCAGGGCCCATGATGGGCTGCCCACCGATGGTCCCGATCGCGCCCGCTGCAACTGCGATATAGAATATGGTGCAGAATATCAGCGAACCGACCAGCCCGATAGGCACGTTGCGCTGCGGATTTTTGGTTTCTTCTGCAGCAGTGGAAACAGCGTCAAACCCGACATAGGCAAAGAAGATTGTCGCCGCCGCGCCAACAGCTCCGACACCAGTGCCCCACCCGCCAAAAATTCCTGCTGGGAGGAATGGGTTGAACCGCTCCGCCTCAACCTCCGGCAAAGTCAGCGCAATGAAGACCGTCAGCGCTGTCACCTTGATCGCAACAAGCACCGCGTTGACTTTCGCGCTCTCGCTAGTGCCAATCATCAACAGACCCGTCACAAGCAGCGCGATTACCAATGCGGGCAAATTTATCAGCCCACCCTCCACGCCACCAAGCGCAAGCGGTCCGCCAGAGAGCCATGGCGGCAGTTGAATTCCGAAAGTTTCATTGAGGATCGTGCCAACGAAATAGCCCGACCAGCCTACGGAAACCGCGCTCGCTGCAATGGCATATTCGAGCACCAGCGCCCAACCGACAGTCCACGCCAAAAATTCGCCCATCGTCGCGTAGGTGTAAGTATAAGCTGAGCCCGAAACCGGGATAGTCGATGCAATCTCGGCGTAACATAAAGCCGCAACCACGCAGATTAGACCTGCGATTGCGAAGGCGAGCATTAGACCAGGTCCTGCCTTCTGTGCACCTGCAGCTGTGAGGACGAATATCCCCGTTCCAATTATGCAGCCGATGCCGAACAGCATGAGCTGGAAACCGCCCATGGTCCGCTTGAGCGACTTCTTTTCAGCCGCAGCAAGAATTGCATCGAGCGGCTTCACTCGATCAAACATCATAACAGAAAATACTCTGCGACCCGCGACGGCCCTTATGCGTCCAGCCAGTCTACGGAGCACTTATCAGTCGCTGAAGTGCTGTGAAACAAAAATATGCATAAGCTTCAGTCCCGTTTTGAAAGTTGTTGAGATCTTCGCGGGCGCGCAAAATCCGACTAGCGCGGTGAAATGAAACGGCGTAAGTTCGGGCACCCCAGAGGCCATCATGATCTCGGGAATTTTAGGAAAATTGGAAATGAAGAAAGTCGTTCTTGCCCTCGGCGTGAGCCTTGGCGCTCTGTCTCTTGTCGCATGCGAAGCCCAGCAGGAACAGCCGGCAGCAGTAGAGCCCCAAGCCGAAGTCGCACCCGCTCCGGTTGAAACGGCCCCCGTGGTTGCCGAAGATGCGCTTCCTACAGATGATGGGTCGACTGTGCCCGCCACTGATGCAGGTGCCGAGACGGCTCAGCCCACTGAAGGCGGGGTAGCTCCAGCCAACTAACCCACATCTGGGCCACACCAAGCGGAGGAGTTCGAAACTTTAATGCGCGGACTCCTCCGCTCACTCGATCACAAAGGTTGCCTTGCGGGAGAATGGTTATGAATACTCATGCGCCTGAATTCTCGCCAGCCGAGGTGTTGGTTTCGGCGTTCTACATCTACTCAGGCTATTTTATCGCGACCGTTGCCGTGGGCATTATCGGCTTCTTCGGGGAAGATGCCTTCACCACCTTGGCGGGTGTTGTATCGATGCTCTTTCTGGGGCGGGTATGGTTGAAGCAAACCCAATCCCGAACTCACTATGTCAACTTGGTGCTGGCAATGGTCGCTGCGATTATCGCGCTCGACATTGCCGCCAACATAACCAGCTAATCAAGCAAGAGCGAGATTTGGCTATGCCGCCAACAGCCCACGCTCCATCTCGCCCATTAGGTCCACGTCCTTCGCAGGATCATGAACAAGGTGGCCATAGACGTTGTAGGTCATCGTGATCGACGAGTGCCCTCTGCGCAGATGGGCTGCTAAATGGTCCAGCCCTGCGCGTTGAAGACAACGGTCAAGATCATGAACATTAGCAGGGCGTAGAATACCACGCCCAGGAACTTGCCAAGCAACGCATGCTGCATTCCGAGCAATCCTAAAAATCGGATCTGGAATGGCCAGATGCGAAAATGTGGAAGCACAAACAACAAACTTGGTAGCGGAGGAGGGAAATATAGGGAGCGTATAACATGCTGATTTACCTAATCAACTTTTTGAATCACCTTGCAAATACCCCCATCAATACCCCCAGAATCGGACAGATGAGATAAAGCGCCTTTGGCAAACGATGACATGTTATTCGTAGTGACAGGTGAAAGGAGCGTCGGCCGTTTTCGGGCCGATCAGAAGGCGAAACGCCAGGTCATGAACCATCCGCCCGATCGTACAGCGAGGACATGTCATGGTCTGGCATGGACGGCATATTGTGGCCCGCATGCGGATCGGGTGTGTCGCTAGGCTTCGCATTCATCGGCGGGGGAGTGGCCGCAGGTGACGGCGCTACTACCGGAGTGCTCGCCGGTCGGTCTGGTTGCCTACCGGCAGTCACAGCTTCATCCGACCGGTTCGTGTTGGCCTCTCCAGCGGGAGAGGCAGCGTTGTCTCTTTCGCCTTCGCCAGGACCTGTGCTCTCGGTCGGCGGGGCCGTATACAGTGGCAAGGCTTCAGCTTCTGATGAAGTGTCCTGCGTCTGATCACATGCAGCGAGCCCTAGCCCCAGTGCCGCCGCAGCAAGGGGGGCAACAAACCCGTTCCGATTCGATCTGCGCATCATTCTATCCTTCAAAGCCAGGAGATACCAAGATGATTGGCACCGTGCGCAAGCTCGCCGCCCAGAAATCCCTGCACCAGCACTAGAGCGGCCATGGCAAAGATTGCGGCGCGAAGCGCGGTCCGGCTCGCGGAAGCACGGCTCGCCAGATAGGCCATCGCCAGACCGAGGACCGCGATCAGCATCCCGTTCCATCGATGGACCTGCATGACGGCATCGCCGCCGAACCAAAGGCCGGTGTGGATCCATCCGAACAGGACTGCGACGACTGCGCCGATTGCTCCGCCGTGGACGAGTACGCGCACCGCGCTCTCAAGCCCTGCATCTTTCCGGCGCATGACGAACAACTCGGTGGCAGCAGCCATGAGAAACAGGGCGATCGGGAAGTGGATGGTCGCCGGATGCAGTTTTTTCAGGACGGCGATGACGCCGGAATCGCCCTCATCAGCATGGCCACCAGCCTCGTCATGGCCTCCACTTGCTTCGTCGTGCGCGGCTGAGGGCTCGCCGACCGCTCCGCCGTCGCCCATCTGCGCCATGGCCGCCTGGTCATGCGCATCGCCATTCGCGGCGGCAGGCGCGGCGCTCGTCTCTTCGCCATGCTTTTCGTCGCCATGAGCCTGAACTGGTCCGACGATGAGCAAGCTGGCAGCTACAATAGCCATGAATTGTATTCTTTTCATTCTCTAAGGGTTCCGGTCTTGGCGATGGTCGTGCGACCTATTGTGTCTGTATTGCTCTGCGAACCCTCATCTCTTGCGGTGATGGAGCGTGATGATCCTCGGCGCGTGAGGGTCCAAATTTAACTCATGAGGGGGTCGGGTCTCTTGCCAATATCACAGCCTTGTTAAGAGGGCGGCCGGCCTTAGGCACGAGCGAGAGTCCGGCCACCATCTCCTAATCGTCTTGCGCCATGTTCTGGTGAGCCGCCATCTGCTCCATCATATCGTGCATCATCATCATGCGCTGGTGACAGGCCGCCATCATATCGGAATTGCCGCCCTGCATCATGCCCGCCATGTGCTCTTGCATTTTTGCACGATGTTCGGCCATAAGCCTTTGGCGTTCGGCAGGATCGCTCGCCGCGTGGGCCTGCTGCATCAGCGCGCGCATTTCAGCCATCTTCTCGCGATGCGCCGCCATGGCCTCCGAATCCTGCATCATGTGGCCAGCGTGATCCTGCTGCTGTGCCGCAGCCTGAGCTCCGTGGTCATGCTGTTCCTGGGCCATCGCCGGAGTGGCTGTCAGGCCAGTGGCGAGAATGAGAGCTAGAGCTGTCCGTTTTATAATCGATTTCCTTACGTCGGTCATGCGATGGGTGCTGTGCGCATTCATTCTCTTTACGCAGCCAACATCTCTTCCCCTCAAACAATTTCCGCGCCCACCGGAGACGGCTGAGCCGATGGCACAGCCGGTTGCAGGAATGGTGTTTTTCGGTCACCCTTTTTAACCGAAGCCGGTAGAGATGAATGGAACAGATCATGGTGACAACAGAGCTGTCGGAGAAGCAGTCGTGAGCACGGTCAATGAGGACGGCAGCTGGGATATCCCGGAGCCCGATCATGCCGAGCTGGTGCAAATGCGCATGCGCCTCATAACTCTCGAGAACATAGTTCTCGGGCTTTTGTCCGGGGCGAGCGATGAACAAATCGAACGGATCAGGAAACGTGCGGACATGATCGAACCGCGCCCTGAGGCGAGCCGGCATCCGTTTACCGAACTGGCAGCAGGTGACATGCGGAAATTTCTCGAACGCGCTGCTCGCATGGCCAAGACCGAGAGGCGCGAAGACGGTGACTGATCCAGGCTTTGGGGCAGCAAAGACGTTACGCAGGACGTGGAACTCCGGCCAGCCGCTATTTCCTTGCGCACATCATTCCGGCGTATCCGCAGCATGACCAGAACCCATTGGCTCATCTTCATTTGTGGAAGCCTGATCGCGTTCGTCTGGGAGATTTTCCAGATGCCGTTTTTCAAGCCGGGCAATCTCGAGACTTATGAGCAGACCATTCGCTGCGGCATCGCAAGCCTGGGCGATGGCGTGATCCTGCTCACAGCTTATAGCCTTGCTGCACTGCGCGGCGGGCACGCGTGGCCCTGGCAGTCAGACAAGCTACCCTATGCGATCTATTTCGGCTTCGGGCTTGTCGTCGCCATCGCCGTCGAAATGATCGCTACGTCGCTTCCTGCAAACAGCTTCCTGAGCTGGCGCTACAGCGATTTAATGCCACACGAGCCAGTGACGGGACTGGCGCTGATCCCGATCGCAATGTGGACGATCGTACCCGCACTAACGATCCTGCTGATCCGCTTTGCCCGCGTCGAACCTGATTGAACAAGGAGCGGCTTCAGGGAGCATTTGGCACAGGTTTTGCCCGCCGCCTGATCTTGGGAAACCGGTTGGCAAGCAGCACGAAGCCCGAAACCGCGATGATTGTCCCGCCGATCCCGAACAGTAGCAGCCACCAGCTGTTGATCCGGTCGCGCTGCGTCCAGTCCATGATATGCAGCCCCCAGACAAAGTCGAACAAGCGCCAGGTGTCGCTGCGGGCAGCGAGCACCGAGCCGCTCGATGCATCGATGTAGACGCGGGTATTATCCTCATCGCCGTAAGTGATTTGCCACGCCGGGAACGGACCGCGGAATTCGGTCCCGACTGCGTCTTCCACGAAAAGTGTTTTCGCTATGGTGGTTCGCGGCCCGGTCCAGGCACGTCGGGCGATGGCCTGTGCGCTCGCAGCGGGAAGAGGCGAGAGGAGCATGCCGCTTTCCGGATCGCGGAGCGTGACGCTTCCATCTTCCCGACGGACCTCGGTCACGGCCCTGCCGCCGACCGCGCGCGTCGCAAGGGAAACCACCCCCTCGCTGCTATCGAGCCATTGGGGCATGACAGCATCAGCGGGCAGGACCTCCGGCGCGCGCGAAACGACATGTTCGGACCGAACCTCTTCGATGTCGAGGAACGACATCAGCGCCCCGGTGGCCATCCATAGTAGCACCTGGACGCCGACAAAGATCGCCAGCCATTTGTGAAGCTTGCTGCCCAGCACATGCAGACGCAGCTTGAAAGAGCGAGTCGCCAATCGGTGTTCCCCCGATCAAATCAGTTGTTACGCGGCGCTCGTGACGATGAATGGTACTGAACGATCTTCCAGCCATCCGCATCATGGGCGAGCACCGAGGTCGCAACGCCTTCGCGGTCGATCACGCGGCCGTCGGCCAGTTCGATCCGATAGGTGTACGTTTCGCGGCCATAGGCCATATGTCCCATCCGGGTGACTGCGAGCGTCGGTTCGCCGAAGGTGAAGCTGGTTATTGCATCGAGTTCCGGTCCCAGATGATGCTCCATGTAATGCGTGAAGCTGCCTTCCGCCTTGCCGTTTTCGTAAACGAAGGATTCCTCGGCAAACAGCGCGGCCATGGCCTCTGCATCGCGCGACGTCAGGGCATCGCGATATAATGTCAGAACCGCTTCTGCCCCAGCGACGTCGTCGTTCATCGCAGACATATGCTCGGCATGGTTCATGCCCTGCTCCGTATGGTCCATCGGCGTTGATACCGAATGTTCCGAATGCGCCGAATGGTCCATGGATTGTGCCAGGGCGGGAGCGCCCCCTGCAGCCAAGGCCAGGGCGACCGCGCTTAGAGATAGTCTTGTTCTCATTGTATATTTCCTTCTCTTAAAACCAGAATCGTAAGCCTACGACGTAATTCGTCACGCTGGGGTCTTCCCCTACGGCGCGGGCATAATCGGCGCTGTCACCGATCCGCCATTCCTGGGAAACGCCAACATAGGGCGCGAATTCGCGTCCGAACTCGTAGCGAAGACGCAGACCTGCCTCGATCCGGTCGAGACCTGCGCTGATACCGAGTTCGGGAATGTCCTGTGCCGATAGCGCGAGTTCCGCCCTTGGCTGGAGGATAAGGCGCTGGGTGATCCGCTGGTCGAGCTCGCCCTCGATACGCGCGGTCACATCGCCCTTGGTGGAGACGAAGGCCGCGGCATCGATCTCGAAGCGGTACGGCATGAGACCCTGGATACCGATCACCGCATGGGTGCGCTCCGGAGCGGTGAGGTCCTGGCGAACACCCGCCTGGAAATCGAAGAAGGGCGCAATGGCGCGGCTCCAGAGCGCCTGGACCTCGGCGCCTTCTATGGGTTCGCCAAAGCTGCCCTCACCTTCGGACTTGAACCAGAATTTGTCGATGTCACCGCCATAATATCCTTGGATGTCCCACAGATATCCATCCTTCCCATCGCGGGCGCGGTATTCGAGCCTGTCGCCCTGAAACCAGAAGCGAATCCCGCCGTCGGTCTCGCGGACAAGTTCGCGCCGCGCTTCGTTCATGGCTTCCTCGCCCCAGATCGCAACCGCCGCGCGCGCTGGGCCGCTCCCTGCTTCTGGAGGAGGCGGCAACAGCGGGATATCGGCATCCGAGCCCATCTGCATCGCCGAATGGTCCATGCCCTGCATGTCCTGCGAAGGCGTCTGCCCATGGTTCATCTGGCTGTGATCCATCTGCCCATGGTCCATCGACGAACTGGCTTCCGCCTGTCCCATCTCGCCGTGATTCATCTGCGAACGATCCATCGCGCCTTCGGCAGGCTTGCCCTGCGGCATCGAGCCGTGATCCATTCCTTCATGACTTTCGGGCGATGCCTGTGGACGGGCAGCGTCAATCGGCATTGTCATGCTCGAATGACCGTCCCGAGCGGTCATCGAACCATGATCCATGGTTGAATGATCCATCTCGGAGTGGTCCATGGCGGCTTCAGACTGAGCAGCCGGTTCGCATGCTCCATCTGCTACCGGATGCCCCATCGCGCGATGGCGCTCGGCTTCCTCCTCGCACTTTGTCTTCGCGTCAGCCTGCGCCTCGGCGCCTTGCTGCGGCTCCGCCGGCGAATGACCGGCATGCTGCGCCGCCGCGGGGGAGGCGAGAACTGAGCCGGCTGCGACCGATGCGAGCAGGCTGGCAATACGAATTTTCATGCTTCGCTCCCGTCGGGATTGGCGACCGTGACGATCTGAAACATCCCGGCATGCATGTGATAGAGAAGGTGACAGTGGAAAGCCCAGTCGCCCGGCTCGTCCGCCGTCAGATCTAACTGCGCGCTGCCACCCGGCTGCAGGATTACCGTGTGCTTGAGCGGTTGACGATCGGCCGATGCGCCATTGACCAGCTCGAAGAAATGACCGTGCAGGTGAATGGGGTGCGCCATCATCGTATCGTTGACGAGCTTCACGCGCACGCGCTCGTTATAGGCGAAACGGATCGGCTCGTCGGAGACGGCGGAGAACTTCTTGCCGTCGAACGACCACATGTAGCGCTCCATATTTCCGGTCAGATGAATTTCCATTCGCCGTGACGGCGTGCGGCCCTCGCGGTGCGGCGTCAGAGCGCGCAGCTTGCGATAGTCGAGCGTGCGATGCGGGACATCGGCGAGACCGATGCCGGGATCGCCCATACGGTCGACCGGGTTCATCGAGACCATGTCGAGACCGGGACCGACCTTGACATCGGGTGGCAGGAGCGAGGTATCCCGCATCTGCATACCCGACATTCCGGCCATGCCTGCCATCTCGGATTGGCCGGAAGAACCATGGTCCATCCCTGCCATGTCGCCGCCACTTCCATGGTCCATACCCGACATGCCGGCGTCGCCAGACGAGCCGTGGTCCATGCCGCTCATGCCCATGTCAGCCATGGTCAGGAGCGGTGGATCGCGCAGCGGCGGAATGGCGGCGCGCGCGCCGGGTGCGCTCGCCAGCGTGGCAATACCCATGCCCGAGCGGTCCATCGACTCAGCGACCAGCGTGTATGCCTGTTGCGCGCCCGGCGTCACGACGACGTCATAGGTCTCGGCCACGCCGATCTGAAACTCGTCGACCTCAACCGGCTCGACGTTCTGCCCGTCCGCCTGAACGATGGTCATCGGCAGGCCGGGAATACGAATATTGAAAAAGGTCATGGCGCCGGCATTGATGAAGCGCAGCCGCACGCGTTCACCCGGGCGGAAGAGATATTCCAGGTTGTCGAGCGGTCCGTGACCATTGAGGAGGTAAGTGTAGGCAGCGCTCGACACATCGAGGATGTCGGTAGGCATCATGCGCATTCTGGCCCACATACGGCGATCCTCGCCCGAAAGCGGATAGTCGTCGGTCCAGGTATTCTGGTTGTAGTTGAAGTAGCCTTCGCCCTTTTTGAGCTTGTCGAATATCGTGTGGGGCGACATTTCGCTGAATTCGCTCAGCACCACGATATATTCACGGTCGGCCTGAACCGGATCGGGCCCCGCCGGATCCACCACGATAGCGCCGTAGTGCCCAGCCTGTTCCTGCAGGCCGCTATGCGAGTGCCACCAGTAGGTGCCGGACTGGCGCACCGGAAATTCCGCAGTGAAGGTTTCGCCCGGTTTGACGCCCGGAAAACTCACACCCGGCACGCCATCGAGCTCGAATGGCACGAGCAGCCCATGCCAGTGGATCGAGGTGTCTTCCTCGAGCTGGTTATGGACGTTGAGCCGGACGGTTGTACCTTCCTTCAAGCGCAACAAGGGGCCGGGAATCGAGCCGTTGACGGCGATGGCTCCACCGCTTCTGTTGCCGGTCGCGAAGGCTGATCGCGCGACAGTGAGGTCGATATTCGGTCCAGCTACCTCGTCCAGCCCCTTGCGGGCGTTTCCCGCCAAGATGTTCGCACCGCGTGCCCATGCCGGCATTGCACCGGCGAGGCCGAGCAGGCCTATTCCCCCCGCTCCTGTTCCAAGAAATTTTCGGCGATTAACGGCTGGCATAGGGGGCTCCTGAAAATGCGTATACCGTCACTTACGCGGCCACCTGCGCTACCCCTCAAAGTTTTCGAACCGCTCCTTCAGCCGGTTGCGCGCGCGATAGATGCGCGTCTCGACGGCCTTCTCCGTGGTGCCGAGCAGCTCGGCAGCCTCGGCCTGGCTGTACCCCTCGACAGTGACCAGCACGAGCGCCTCTTGCAGCCGCACCGGCAAGCGCCCGATTTCGACCTGGACCAGCCGCAGCTGTTCGCGGGCTCCGGCAACATTTTCGGGATTAGGGGCATCGTCGGCAACGGCGTCGGCTTCCCGGCCGCTCGGCAAGCCAAGGAAGCCCGCAACTTTCCTCCGGCGAAGCTTGTCGCGGCACTTGTTGAGAACGATTGTCGTCAAATAGGGACCGATGGGCTTGCTCGGGTCGAGGCGATGCCGTGTCAGCCAGACCGAAGCGAGACCGTCCTGGACGACATCTTCGGCCTGCGATGGTGAACCCAGCATACGCGTGGCAAGCGCGATCAACCGGGCGATCTCATGTTCGACGAGAGTTGTGAACGCCCGCTTGTCACCGGCTATTGCCCGCCCGATCAGCGCTGCGTTCGAAGTGTCATCCACCGCTGCCAAGGCTGATCAGTCACGCGGATCGCGCGTGAGGGCCGCGGACACTTTCCGGTCGAACTGGAGCTGCTGATCGGGATCGAGAATTTCCCGCATATCGAAGACGTGCCGCACGGTCGCTTTCTGCAATTCGCCCATGCGCGCATGCACCTCGTCGATCGCGGCACTGACTTCGGGCCCGTATTCGTGCTCGGTTTCCATTGCCTGGGCGAGCTGTGCGTTGGCTGCGCGCGCAGAGGCTTCGAGCCTTGCCTGTTCTACCGCGAAACGCGCTTCGAGCGCATCGAGCCGCTCCTCCTGGTCAGCCGTGAGCGAGAGTTCATCGTGCACGAACTGGTGCAGGCTGTCCTCCGCATCGTCGTTGGACCAGCGATCGGCGGCAAGCGCTCCGAGGCATCCGGCGAGCGCCGCCAGCAGAACCGCGAGGACAAGGTGAAACTTCTTCAACGCCTATGATCCCACATGAAGCAAAGCAGCGGGTGACAGGGATTCTCCGCCAACGAGGCTCTCGCCAACAATTTCTGTAGGAGCGCCATATTCGGAAGGCCATCCGCTGGTCCCTGCGCCAGCTGCCAGCCCGACGACAAACAGACCGGCGAACAAGGCCATTCTGCGTCGCTGATCGACAATTTCGCCAAGCTGTCCCGCGCGCTGCCAGACGCCGTTCATGAAGTCGGGCGGCACGTCGCCAGCCTTCTGCGAGGCCATGGTGCCGAGCATCGCATCGAGTGTCTGATTTTCACGCATCCCTTGCTCCTGTCGGTTGCACGGTTCCTATACGCGACACTTCGCGCAAACCCTCAAGTTTCTTTTTTGAGGGCTGCGGGTTGGCGACGCGTAAGAGGAGATATCTGTAGCAACAGCGGTATGTACCAGCGTCGAATGGGAGCCATGGCATGAAAAGCGCGGCAGTTCCGTCAAAAGAACGCGAGTTCACTCCGCCGCTGGGCAAAAGCTGGCTCACGCCGTTCTATGACCGCGCGATCGCAATCTTTACGCGCGAGAGCCGGTGGCGCCGCGCGATCGTCGAAGAGGCCGTATTGGTGCCGGGCGACAAGGTCATCGATGTCGGGTGCGGCACCGGGACCTTGCTCAGAGCGCTGATGGCCAGCTGTCCCGAAGCCGGCTTCATCGGCGTTGAGCCAGACCCCGCCGCGCTGGCGATCGCGCAGCGCAAATTCGGTGCCGGAGTCGATATGGTCCGGTGGCACAACGGCTTTCTTGACAGTCTCGAGCTTTCCGACGGCTGGCAACCAGATAAGATCGTCAGCAGTCTCGTCCTTCACCAGGTGCCCGTTTCGCAAAAACGCGCGATCCTCGAGCAGATCGAGAACCTGCTGGCCCCCGGGGGCATGGCGCTGATTGCCGACTATATGGGGCAGGATGCTCCAGTCATGCGCGCGCTGTTCCGTTCGAGCGTTCAGCTTCTCGACGGCGTGAAGGACACCCAGCCGAGCGCCGACGGAGCCGTCGAGAAATTGCTCGCCGAGATTTTCGCAGACGCCGAATTGCTCGATCGTATCCATACCGCGACCGGAACCATTTCTCTCTGGCGCGGCATCAAGAAAGGCAATGTCCAATGAACCTCACGAAAGATTCGAGACCGCTACGCCGTTCGCTGGCGGCCTCGCTCCTCCTCGCCCTTGCAGCCTGCTCGAATGCAGCGCAGGCCGCGACCTACACGATGTTCCGCGACGCAGGATGCGGCTGCTGTCTCAGCTGGGCCGGTCACGTCGAACATGGGCTCGAAGCAGAGGTCGCCTCGGTCGACACCGACGACATGGCTGCGCTCAAGACAGCCAAGGGTGTGCCACAGGATCTGTGGTCGTGTCACACGATGGAAGTCGATGGCTATATCATCGAAGGCCACGTGCCGGCCGATGCCGTCGCGAAGCTATTGCGCGAACGCCCCGAAGGCGTTGCTGGCCTGGCTGTGCCCGGAATGCCGCTTGGCTCGCCCGGAATGGAAGTCGGAGAGCAGGTGCAGCCCTATGATGTCATCGCCTTCGGCCCAGGCGGGCGGAGCGTGTTCGCATCCTACCCGTGACTATGGACAAGCCATTTTCGCGCCAACTCTAACGGAGGACCATCATGTCGGACTATTCGGTCAAAACCTCAATTCTCATATGGGGCTGGACACTCAGCCTCTTCCTGCTTTTCAGCTACCTGATCTGCATCGGTTTCGGCCTGCTCGCGCCCGAACAGGTGCACATGCACGAAGCGTGGGCGCCGCTGCTTCCCGGTTTCGAATGGCTAACCCTCTCGGGCTTTTTGGCAGGCGCTCTCGGCAGCTTTCTGTACGGTTGGTACATCGCGGTCATTGGGGTGCCACTGCTGCGATTTTTCCGTAACCGGTTCAGGACGTAGTAAATCGGCGGCGATGGACGCGTGCCTTGATACTCGCCGAGCATTTTCAGCTGCGCAAGCAGTCCGCTTTGGGCCGCAATTTGCTCGAGCGCCCCGAGCAAAACGCAACCCTCCGGATTTGTCCTGAAATATTTTTGAGGGATGAGCCCCGGCTGAACGTACTGTCCGGCATGATCTTTCTTGAACGGGAGACCATCGACAGGGGAAAGTCTTGCAAGACCATGAGCACGAGAATCAAAGCGAGACAGCTGGCTCGATAACCCTGCTGGGCGGCGTGGCGATGGGAACCGGCGTCATGATCGGTGCCGGCATATTCGCGCTGACCGGGCAGATCGCCGAGCTTGCCGGTCCGCTCTTCCCCTTATCCTTCATCGCTGGCGCGCTGGTAACCTCGCTGGCGGCCTACAGCTATATCAAGATGTCGAACAAATGGCCGTCTTCGGGCGGCATCGCGATGATCTTGCAAAAAGCATACGGACCCGGCGTGATCGCCGCCTCTGCCTCGCTCCTGATGGCGCTCTCGATGGTCATCAATGAAAGCCTCGTGGCCCGCACCTTCGCGACTTATGCGCTGCGCCCGTTCGGCCTCGAAAGCAGCGGGTGGCTCGTTTCTCTCGCAGCGCTTGCCCTCATCATCTTCGCCTATCTCGTCAATGCAGCGGGCAACAAGTCGGTAAGCGGCTTCTCGCTCATCATGTCCGCCATCAAGATCGGCGGCATCGCGCTGTTCGCAGTCGCGGCGATCTGGGCCAGCGGTTTTTCATCAGGCGCGTTTTCGCAGCCCGTTTCGCTGACGAATGCAGAAGCCATGCTCGCCTCTGTTGCTTTCTCGATCCTCGCCTTCAAGGGCTTCACCACGATTACCAATAGCGGCGGCGAAATCATCGACCCGCACAAGAATGTCGGTCGGACCATCATGATCTCGATCGCGGTCTGCATCGTGATCTATCTGCTCGTCGCATTGGCGGTGGGTTCGAGCCTGAGCATATCCGAGATCGTCGAGGCGCGCGATTATTCGCTCGCGGCAGCGGCGCGTCCGGCGCTGGGTGAGCTGGGCTTCTATTTCACCGTCGCGATCGCGATCGCCGCCACGACTTCGGGCGTGATCGCGAGCGTATTTGCTGTGTCGCGCATGCTTGCGATGCTGACCGACATGAAGATGATCCCGCACAGCCATTTCGGCATGAGCGGCGGAGTTCGCAGCCACATGCTGGTCTATACGGTGGTCATTGCCGGGACGCTTGCCGTCCTGTTCGATCTGTCGCGGATCGCCTCGCTGGGCGCCTTCTTCTACCTCGTCATGGATATGCTGGTGCATTGGGGCGTCCTGCGTCACCTGCGCAAGGAAGTCGGCGCGCGCGCAACAATACTTCTTACAGCACTCGCGGCAGATGGCGTGGTCCTTGCAGCTTTTACCGCGGCCAAATTGCGCAGCGATCCTGCCGTTGTCGCCTATGCGGCGATCGGCATCGTCGCAGTCTTCATGGGAGAATGGATTTACCTTTCGGACAATTCCGAAGCGCCCGCTTCTCACAAAGATGATCGGTCAGAAGAGAAGAGTTGATGGCAACTTTTCGCTGGGCCTTGAGGCTCTTGCAGCGGGGTTTTTCGAAACCGTTCACCGAAAACCGGCGTTGAGCACGAGACACGTCAGGCAAAACAGATGGAGCGATTCATGACGACCCGAACAGCGGCGGTCTACCGCATGGTAATGGAGGACCATGTCTGTCCCTATGGCATCAAGACGGTCGATCTTCTCAAGCGGCAAGGTTTCGAGGTCGACGATCATCACCTGACCAGCAGGGAGGAAACCGACGCATTCAAGGACAAGCACAACGTCGAGACCACCCCGCAGACCTTTATCGAAGACAAGCGCATTGGCGGCTATGACGATGTCCGCGAGTTCTTCGGCAAGAGCCGTTCGCAGCCAGAGGAAGGCGAGACCAGCTATCAGCCGGTCATTGCGATTTTCGCGGTCGCGCTTCTGCTCGCGCTCGGACTGAGCTGGGCTTTTTTTGATAACCTCTTCACTGTCCGGGCCGCCGAATGGTTCGTGAGCCTATCGATGACCCTGCTCGCCGTTCAGAAGCTTCAGGACGTGCGCAGTTTCTCGACGATGTTCCTCAACTACGACCTACTCGCACGGCGCTGGGTGCCCTATGGCTTCGTCTACCCGTTCGGCGAAGCCGCTGCCGGCATTCTCATGACCGCGGGCGCGCTGACTTGGCTTTCTGCTCCGTTGGCATTGTTCATCGGCACCGTCGGCGCTGTCAGCGTCTTCAAAGCTGTCTACATCGACAAGCGTGAGCTCAAATGCGCCTGCGTGGGCGGCAGCAGCAATGTGCCGCTCGGCTTCGTCTCGCTGACCGAAAATCTGTTCATGATCGGAATGGGTCTGTGGATGGGCGCGAAGCTTCTCGCATGATCACCGCGCTCCTTCTCGCCGTCCTTCTGTTCCTCTCGGCTGTCGCTTCGCACCTTGCCATTCTGGGTGTCGGTCACCGGCTTCTCGACCGGCGCCGCGATACGCTGGCAAAGCTTGCCGTTTCGCTGCTCGTGCTCGCGTCGCATTTTCTGGTCGCGATCCTTTTTGCAGCAGGTTTCTGGCTGGGCGCGCAATGGGGCCTGGGAGGTTTCGACAAGGCGCCTTCCATGGACTGGATGGACTACTTCTATTTCTCGCTCATCAACGTGACCACACTGGGCCTGGGCGACATTTATCCGACCGAGCACCTGAGAGTTCTGGCCGGCGTCGAGGCCCTCACCGGCTTCGCTCTCATCAGCTGCTCGGCGCAGCTATTCTGGACCATGATGCAAAAAGGAGAAAAAGCATGACTGAAAAGACGACCCACTCGGACAAGGGAGGGGGCGGCAGCTACTGGCGATTCATGGCCATGGTGTCGACCTCGACCGTGATCATGTTCTTCCTGATGTATGCCAACACCTTTACCGTCGATGATCTTTTCTGGAGCGAAACGCGCTTCTGGATGATGTTTGTCATGGGCGCGATGATGATGGTTGTCATGCTGCTCTTCATGTGGGGCATGTACAAGGACCGGACCAAGAACTTCATTATTCTGGGCGTCGGCGCCTTCGTGTTCGCCCTCGCGCTGTGGCTGGTGCGCAGCCAGACCACCGTCGACGATACCGAATATATGGCAGCGATGATCCCGCACCACTCGATCGCGATCATGACCAGCGAACGCGCGAGCCTGAAGGATCCTCGCGTGCGCGAACTCGCTCAGGCCATCATCGTCGCCCAGCGCCGCGAAATCGCCGAGATGAAATATCTCATCGACGATATCGAACAGAACGGTCCTCGGACCGAAGAACGCCTGCCCGAGGAGATGCAGCCATGAACAAGATAGCTTTCACGGCGCTCATCGCGCTACCGCTTGCCGCCTGCAATTCGAACACCGCTCCGGGCAACGACCGCGAAGCCCAGCTCGACCCGCCTGCCACTGCCGCGCCGATCGAGGATGCGGCCAGTGCACTGGCAAATGTTGACCCGGGCCTCATGCTTCCCGGGACCATGAATGACGCGGACCTTGCTGCTCTGGGCGCAGGACAGGCCTGCCAGTTCCGCCTGACCGAAGTGGCCTTTCCCTCATTTGTCTATGACGGTGACGGGAGCGGAGCGATCAAGATCAATGGCAAATTGATCCCCGTCGCTTCTGATGGTCCCGGTAGCTATTCGAATGGCGAGCTTCGGATCAAAACCCGTATGTTGGATGGTGAAGGCGATGCGGGCTTGCAAATGCAGGAGATGATCGTCGCAGCGCCAAGAGCCAAGGATGAATTCGGCTTTTGGGGCTATACCACCTGTCCGGCTGAAGGAGCCTGAAACTGGCAGGGCGCACGGGCGGGCCACCGGCTACCCCATGCGCCCGCGCCTCCTCCGTTCGTCGCCCCCGCCAGTTTTAACAGGAACAAGCAGATGACTGATACGAGGCCCATCGCTGTCTTCGGGGCGGGCGGGAAGACCGGCACCGAGCTATTGAGGCGTGCCCTTGCCTCGGACATACCGATCCGCGCCTTCGAACACACAGTGCCTGGATCAGACGAGCGGGTGGGCGACTTCGAATATATCGAATGCGATGTGCTGTCGGACGATTTCGCGGGCGATCTCGATGGCTGCCGCGCGGTTATCTCGACGCTCGGTGTCGCTTTCGGTCCGGGCAATGCGATGGATCCACCGCCGCTCTATACCGATGGCACGCGCAACCTGCTCGAGGCGATGGCACAGACGAAGATCGACCGCATTGCCGTGATCTCCGCTGCCTTCGTCGAACATCAGTCGAGCGTCCCGGCGTGGTTTGAACTCACCGCCAAGCCTGCATTGTTCAATATACTCGAGCAGATGCGCGCCATGGAAGCGATGCTCAGCGACGCCCAAGGCATCAAATGGACGGCCGCACGACCGGGCTGGCTGCTGGATGAGCCTTACACCGGCGATGCCGTCATTACGGACGAACGCTTGGCAGAAGGCTGTTTCCGCTGCCGTCATGCTGATCTCGCGGCGAGCCTGCTCGATTTCGTGTGCGAAGATACCTGGATCAACGCAAAGCCTGCCATCGGCAGGCCCGAAGCCGAACATTTCGAAAGTCCCGCCGCCATCAAGGCCGAACTCGGGATCGATTGAGCGCCGTATAATTTTGCGATTTGTGACAGGCCCGCACGTTGCAAGTTGTGAGCAACAGACAAGGAAATCGTATGTTTCTGGAGAAAATCAAAACCCCTGGCCTCTCGCACCTTTCCTATATCATCGGCTCGGGCGGACAGGCAGCGGTCATCGATCCGCGCCGGGACTGCGAGATCTATGTCGAAAAGGCGCGGGCCGAAGGACTGGAGATAACGCACATCTTCGAAACCCATCGCAATGAGGATCTGATCAGCGGCTCGCCGATCTTGGCCGATTTGACAGGAGCCAAGGTCTATCACGGGCCCAACGCGGCAGGCGAGATCGTTTTTGCCAATACCGCACGCGAGGGCGATTGTTTCGAGCTGGGTCAATTGCGGATCGAGGTGCTGGAAACACCTGGACACACCGACGATCATCTCGCTTTCATCATCCATGACGGCGAATATTCCGAGGGACCGGTCGGCGTCTTTACCGGCGATGCCCTGTTTGTCGGCGATGTCGGGCGCACCGATTTCTATCCCGAGCGCAAGGAAGAGGTCGCAGGCCTTCTGTTCGACTCACTGCAGAAACTTTGCGGCCTCGGCGATCAGGCGATTATCTACCCGGCGCATGGTGCGGGCTCGGTCTGCGGGTCGGGAATGGCGGATCGGGAATTCTCGACAATCGGCCACGAGCGACGCAACAACCCTCGCCTGCGCATCTCCGACCGCGACGAGTTCATCAAGGCGAAGGTGGCAGAACACCACCACCAACCTCCCTATTTCCGGCTGATGGAACGGCTTAACCTCGAAGGGGCCGATGCCGCGCCGCGGGTCATACGACCAAGGCGCTTAGGGCTGGGAGAGCTTGACGAGATCGAAGCCGATCACTTGGTCGATGTGCGCGAGCCGCTCGCCTACGCTGCCGGCCATCTGCCGGGTGCCATGTGCCTTCCGGTGGGAATGATACCGGCCTTTGCCGGATGGTTTCTCAGTGAAGGCGACAGGATCGCCCTCATCGCTTCCGAGGAAGACCAGCTAGCCCAGGCCATGGCCCATCTGGTGCGTATCGGTCTCGATAATGTTGTCGGCGGCTATGTCGGCGTGGTTCCAGCTGCCGCACAGGGCAAAGCGATGCGCAGCATTCCCATGATCGGCACAAAAGAAATCGCGCGCAGGCTCGATCAAGACAGCGGCGAGTGGACCTTGCTCGACGTGCGCGACGCGGACGAACGGCAAGTAGCAAGGATCGACGGGTCAGCACATATCTATGTCGGTGAGCTCAACACGCGGTGGGAAGATCTCGACCGCGACCGCCATTACACGCTGATGTGCGCGAGCGGTATGCGGGCGAGCGTTGCTGCGGGCTGGCTGGCAAGCCAGGGCTTCAAGCGCCTCGACATCTATCTCGGCTCCATGGGCGCTTGGAAAAAACGCGTATAGCTGAAGTTTGGCCTCTCAGACTTCGAGGCGCAGACCCCGCAGCCGCAGCGCATTGCCTATCACCGATACGGAAGAGAGGCTCATGGCTGCGGCCGCAATCATCGGGCTGAGCAGCACTCCGAAGAAGGGATACAGCACGCCTGCCGCGACCGGGATGCCGAGTGTGTTGTAAGCGAAGGCGAAAAACAGGTTCTGCCGGATGTTGCGCATCGTCCCACGCGACAGCACGATGGCCTGCACCACTCCTGTCAGGTCGCCGCGAACCAGCGTCACGCCGGCGCTTTCGATTGCGACATCGGTGCCGGTGCCCATGGCAATGCCGACATCGGCGGCGGCCAGTGCAGGCGCATCGTTGATCCCGTCCCCTGCCATGCCGACGCGGCGACCTTGCGCTTTCAGCTCTTCGATCTTGCGGTGCTTGTCTTCGGGCGAGACATTCGCATGCACTTCATCGATTTTCATTTCGCGCGCGACCGCTTCGGCAGTGCTGCGGCTGTCGCCCGTCAGCATAACGACCCGGATGTCGCGCTTGTGCAGCGCCGCAATAGCCGCTGCGCTGGTAGGCTTGATCGGATCGGCCACCGCGATAAGGCCTGCCGGCCGGCCATCGAACGCAACGAACATCACCGTCTGACCCTGCTTGCGACCATTTTCGGCCGAGCCCAGCCAGGCCTCGTCATTGATCCCGACGCGCCGCATCATCTTCTCATTTCCGATCGCAACACGGCGGTCCTGGACGTTGGCTTCAACGCCTTCCCCAGTCGTCGAAGCGAGATCCGTGGCATTGGCAGGAGAAACGCCGCGCGTCCGCGCGCCCTCGACAATGGCATAGGCCAGCGGATGTTCGCTCCCCATTTCGACACCTGCCACCGCAGCCAGGAAATCGCTTTCCTTGATGTCATCTGCCGGCGTCACCGCCACCAAATCGGGTTTGCCCATCGTCAGCGTGCCGGTCTTGTCGACCACCAGCGTATCGATTTTCTCGAGTGTCTCCAGCGCCTCGGCATTGCGGATCAGAATCCCGTGCTGGGCACCCTTGCCTGTGCCCGTCATGATCGACATCGGCGTAGCGAGACCGAGCGCACAGGGACAGGCGATGATCAGGACTGCAATGGCATTGACCAGCGCATAGGCAAGCGCTGGTGCGGGCCCCCAGATTCCCCATACCACGAAGGTGGCGATGGCTATCACCACCACCGCAGGCACGAACCAGCCCGCCACCTGATCTGCCAGTCGCTGGATCGGTGCGCGGCTGCGCTGCGCCTCGGCCACCATCTGGACGATCTTGGACAGCATCGTGTCTTTGCCCACACCGGTCGCGCGCATGACGAACCCGCCAGTCTGGTTGACCGTGCCGCCAATGACTGTGTCGCCAGCCTGTTTGGCGACCGGCAGCGGTTCGCCGCTGATCATGGATTCGTCGATGGCGCTCGATCCCTCTTCGATCTCGCCATCGACCGGAACCTTATCGCCCGGTCGAACGCGCAGACGATCGCCTGTGGCCAGCTGGTCGAGCGGCACCTCGCGCTCATCGCCGGAGCCGAAGATCTTGACCGCGCTGGGCGGCGCCAATTCGAGCAATGCGCGCAAAGCGCTCGAGGTCGAGCCTCTTGCCTTGAGCTCGAGGACCTGTCCGAGCAAAACGAGTGTGGTTATGACCGCTGCCGCCTCGAAATAGATCCCGACCCGTCCCGAATGGTCGCGGAACGCCGCAGGGAACAGATCGGGCGCGACCGTCGCCACCACGCTGAACAGATAGGCGATGGCAACGCCAAACCCGATCAGCGTGAACATGTTGAGATTGCGCGTCTTGAGCGACTGGACGGCCCGAACGAAGAACGGCCAGGCTCCCCAAAGAACAACCGGTGTGGCAAGGGCAAACTGCGCCCATTGCGCCCAGGCAGGTTCGATCAGCCGGTCGAAACTGAGCCCCGGTGCCATGTCGCTCATCGCGTAGACGAACAAAGGCAGCGTGAGCAGCGCGCTCCACCCGAACCTACGCCGCATGTCGACCAGTTCGGGATCGGGGCCATCGTCTAGCGAAACCGTTTCCGGTTCGAGCGCCATGCCGCAAATCGGGCATGAACCCGGCCCGGGCTGGCGGATTTCAGGGTGCATCGGGCAGGTGTAGATCGTGCCTTCGGGCACATCCTCGACCGCGTCGAGATGCGCGCCCGAGAGATAGAGCTCGGGATCGGTGACGAACTTGTCGTGACATCGCGGCGAACAAAAATAGTGCTCGGCCCCCGCATGCTTCGCGATATGCTCTGCTCCGTCGATCGCTACGCTCATGCCGCAGACGGGATCGATGGCGGTGCCTTCGAGCAAGCTTGCGTCCGTGCTCATCGCTCTTCCTTTCTCACTCTACAGCAGACCTCTTACAGCCTTGTGCCGAATACCTTCGAATTGCCGTCACGATACCAGATTCCGGTCGCCCCGCATCTCATTGGGCGGCACCAGGTTTGCCAGGCACCACCCAACCGACTCACTGCTTCGTGATCGACGTGATCACATTGCCTTCAGAACCAGTACGAAATTCAAAGGCAATTCCCTCACCGACGCTTACTTCGCTGCGCAGTTGTTCATCGGCTCCAAAAGCCATGGTCATCGCAGGCCATTCGATCGCCGGGACCGGACCGTGGTCGACGGTTATCGTGCCCGCTTCGGCATCGATTGCAGTGACCGTGCCTTCTGCGTTGGCGGTTTGCATTCCGCTGCCAGGTTCCATCATCGGCATATCTTCGCCGTCCATCATTTCATTCTCTGCCATCGGCATGTCGTTCATCTGGGCAGTGTCCTGGCCAGAATCGCAGGCCGCCATCGCCAGCGGAAGGGCCAGTAGGCTCATGAGGGTTGTGGTACGCATTCTTCTTCTCCTTGGGGTTGGGTTGGCCGTTCGGGCCGGGGGCGCCGCATCAACAAATATGCGGCGGGGATAACGAACATCGAAAGCAGCGGTGCGGTGATCATGCCGCCCACCATCGGCGCGGCGATGCGGCTCATGACCTCCGAACCTGCGCCGGTTCCAATGAGGATAGGGAAGAGACCGGCAAGAATGACGGCCACGGTCATCGCCTTGGGACGCACGCGCAGAAGAGCACCCTCCCTGATGGCTTCGCCCACGCCGTCCGCATCGAGGGCACCGCTGCGCCGGGCCAGCGCAGACTTGAGGTAGATCAGCATGATGACGCCGAACTCGGCAGACACACCGGCAAGCGCAATAAAACCCACCGATGTCGCAACAGACTGGTTGTAGCCCATCAGATAGAGCAGCCAGAAGCCGCCGGTGAGGGCAAAGGGCAGTGTGCCCATAACAAGTAGCGCTTCGTCGAAGCGGCGGAAGATCAGGTACAGCAAAACGAAGATGATGCCGAGCGTCGCGGGAACGACGACCTGCAACCGCTCATTGGCGCGGGTGAGATATTCAAACTGGCCCGCGTAAGAGATGCTCACACCGGCAGGCAGATCGACGCCCTCTGACACCGCCTCCTGAAGATCGCTTACGACCGAAGTAAGATCGCGCCCGCGCGTGTCGACATAGACCACGCTGATAAGACGGCCCTGCTCATTCTTGAGCATGGGGGGGCCATCGCTGACGCTCACCTGCGCTACGGTGCCGAGCGTAATTTGCTGGCCAGAGGGGGTTAGCAAAGGCAGCGCGCGCAGTTCTCCGAGACTGTCGCGGATCTCGCGCGGATAGCGGACATTGATAGGATATCGCGCCAATCCTTCGACTGTCCGTCCGATATTCGCGCCGCCGATCGCGCCTGACACAATTTGCTGAACATCGGCGATATTCAGCCCGAAACGCGCCGCAGCGACCCGGTCGATGTCCACATCGACATAGCGGCCTCCCGAAAGACGCTCTGCCAATGCGGAGCTGACGCCAGGAACCTGTTTTGCGACATTCTCGACCTGCAAAGCTACGCGCTCGATTTCGGCAAGGTCCTCGCCGGACACTTTCACGCCGATCGGGCTTTTGATACCGGTCGCGAGCATATCGATGCGGTTGCGGATCGGGGGCACCCAGACATTGGCGAGTCCCGGCACCTGCACAGCACGATCGAGCTCGTCGACGAGCTTCTCTGGCGTCATGCCCGGCCGCCAGTCTTCGCGCGGCTTGAACCGGATGGTTGTCTCGAACATCGTGAGCGGCGCGGGGTCGGTCGCTGTATCGGCCCGCCCCGCTTTTCCGAAAACGGTGTCGACTTCCGGTACGGATTTGATCAGTCGGTCCGTCCGCTGAAGCAATGCGGACGCTTCACCAGGAGACAGGCCAGGCAGAGCGCTCGGCATGTAGAGGAGATCGCCTTCATCGAGCGGGGGAAGAAATTCTCCTCCAAGACGGGTGAACGGGATCAGCGCTGTAAGGAATACCAGTCCGGCCACAACCAAAGTGGTTTTCGGTCGGCGCATTACCCAATCAAGACCGGGCCGGTAGGCGTTGGTCAGCAAGCGATTGAGGACGTTGGTGTCCTCCTTGGGTATCTTCCCGCGGATCAGCCAGCCCATCAGAACGGGAACCAGCGTCACCGACAGAATGGCGGCCGCCGCCATGGCATAGGTCTTGGTAAAGGCCAGTGGGGAGAAGAGCCGCCCTTCCTGCGCCTGCAGAGTAAACACCGGCAGGAACGATAGGGTTATGATCAGGAGGCTGAAAAACAGCGCTGGCCCCACCTCTTTCGATGCGTCCGCAATCAGTTTCCAGCGCTCATCGTTGGACATCTTCTCGTCGGGATGGTCCTCTTCCCAATGCTCGATATGCTTGTGCGCGTTCTCGATCATGACGATGGCAGCGTCGACCATCGCGCCGATTGCGATGGCGATGCCGCCCAAGGACATGATGTTCGCATCGACCCCCTGGAACCGCATCACGATAAAGGCCGCCAGCACCCCCAATGGAAGCGTGACGATCGCCACCAATGCTGATCGCACATACCACAGGAACAGCGCGCAAACGATCGCGACGATGATAAATTCGGCGATGAGTTTTCCGGTCAGGTTTTCGATCGAGGCGTCGATCAGCTTCGAACGATCATAGGTCGTGACAATCTCGACCCCTTCAGGAAGACTGGCCTGGAGCACGTCGAGCTTCTCTTCGACAGCCGCGATCGTTGCCCGCGCATCCTCGCCTTGTCTAAGCACAACAATACCGCCTGCGACTTCGCCTTCGCCATTGAGTTCGGCGATTCCTCGCCGCATTTCGGGGCCAAGCTGGATCGTGGCGATATCGGATAGAGTAACCGGTATACCGTTCCCGACTGATTTGAGAGGGATCTGCCGGAAGTCGTCGAGAGACGTGAGATAGCCTGAAGCGCGGACCATAAACTCGGCCTCGCCCATTTCGACCACCGATCCGCCAGCCTCTTGATTGGAAGCTTGTATGGCGCGCACGACATCGCTGTAAGTGACGCCAAGCGAAGCCATGCGATAAGGCTCCAGGACGACCTGGTATTGCTTGACCATGCCGCCGACGCTGGCGACCTCTGCGATGCCCGGAATGGTCTGCAGCTCATAGCGCAAGAACCAGTCCTGAAGGCTCCGAAGGCCAGCAAGGTCGCTGTTCCCCGTTCGGTCAACCAGCGCATATTCGTAAATCCAGCCTACGCCCGTCGCGTCCGGCCCGAGCGAGCTGGTCACTCCGTCGGGCAATTCGTTTTGCACCTGGTTGAGATATTCGAGCACGCGCGAACGCGCCCAGTAGAGGTCCGTCCCATCCTCGAAGATCACGTAGACGAAGCTGTCGCCGAACATCGAATAGCCGCGCACTGTTTCCGCGCCCGGCACCGAGAGCATCGTCGTTGCGAGCGGATAGGTGACCTGGTCCTCGACGATGCGCGGAGCTTGCCCCGGATAATTCGACCGCACCACGACCTGCACATCAGACAGATCTGGGATCGCATCGACAGACGTTGCGCGCACCGCCCAGAAGCCGGCGAGCGCGACCGCGAAGGCCGCCAGAACGATGAAAAACCGATTGGCGATCGAGGCATCGATTATGCGCGCGATCATCGGTCGGTCTTCCGAATGGATTCGATGCGCGGACCGGTGTCGTGCTGCGAGAAGGTAAACTCGACCTTGTCGCCCGGTTCAATACCGTCAACTAGAGCGGCGTCGGCGAGGGCGAAGGGCATGACCATGCTTGGCCATTCGAGGGCGGGAACCGGCGCGTGGTTGAGAGTGATCGAAGCACCAGCGATTTTCGTCACTCTTCCCGTAGCGGTGTATGCCCTCATCTTTGGCGAGCCGTCCGACGCCATGCTCATGGTCCCATCGATCGACCTGACGTCGATCCCGCCAAGACTTGCTTCGGAGTCGATCAGGAACTGACCTGAAGTGACGACCTGCTCGCCCTCCGCAAGGCCTGCGAGTATCTCTGTCCTGCCATTCGCTTCGCGCCCGATTTCGACCTCGGCAGGCAGGAACGCGCCTTCATCCTGCTTGAGCATCACGAGATTTCGGCGTCCGGTTCGAATGACCGCCTCCGACGGTACCAGCAAGGCTCGCCGTGTGTCGGGTGAAAGCGACACCTGCGCGAACATCCCTGGTTTCAACCTGCTGCGCGGATTGGGTAGCTCAGCCCGGACGGTGATGGTTCGGCTCGCGGCATCGGCGCTTGGAAGGATGGCAACAATCCGTCCCGCAAATCGCTGATCCGGATACGCTGCCAGGGTCGCACTGATGGGCTGGCCCTGCCGGATATTTGCGGCCTGGGCTTCAGGAACCGAAGCTTCAAGCCATATCGGCGAAAAGCCCGTAATCTCGGCCAAAGTCTGACCTTCCATTACAGTCATGCCGGAGCGCACCCCAAGCATTGTTACGGCACCGCCCACCGGAGCCGTGACGGTGATCGTGTTTTGGGCTCTGCGTGTGCGTTCGACCGATGCGATCATTGCGTCGTTCATTCCAAGCAATCGCATGCGCTGCCGCATCGCATCTGCCAGCGCCCGATCGCCAGTATTGAGCACAGCAATGTACTCGCGCTGCGCGCCGCCCCAATCAGGGACCAAAATATCGACGATCGGAGCGCCGCGACTGACGACATCGTCCTGCGTAAGGCCATAGGTGCGTTGGACGTAGCCCCCCGCGCGCGGCTGGACGATAGCTATATCCCTGCTGTTGTATGCGAGGACACCCGTAACGGTGATCTCCGGTTCGAGAACGCCGAACTCGGCTGCTGCGGTGCGAATTCCGAAATTCTGCACAAGGCCGGGATCAATCCGGACGCCCGCTTCCGCAGCTTCTCCGGCGCACTTGGGAACCAGCATCATGTCCATGAAGGGCGACTTACCGGGCTCGTCAAAACGTTGTCCGGGCACCATCGGATCGTACCAATAAAGCACATCCTCACAGTCAGTATCCGTCGGCGAGCCAGCTCCGCTGCTCTCGCCGCCGAGCATGTGAAGACCGTAGCCAGCAGCCAGGCTGACAAGGGCAATACCTAGCCCAGCCGCAAACATGCGTCGGCGCTGCGTAAATCGTTCGAGCACGGAGTTCATGGCCTGCCCTCCCCGTATGTGAGTTGTAGCTCGACCGCCGCCTGCACGGCCGCCTGTTCGCGTTCGAGAATTTCCAGCTCGAGCAAGGCAAGTGCGGATTTCGCCGCAATCACATCGACGAGATCGGCACGCCCGGCCGCAAAGCTGGCTGTCTCGAGGTCAACGCGGTCACGCGCGAGCGGAAGAAGTTCATCACGCGCGCGGCGCCATTGGCGCATAGTGCTGCGCCAAGTGGCGAGATCGGCTTCGAAATCCGCGACCAGCGCGCGTCTGCGATCCTCGCGTTCGGCCAAAGCGGCAGCGGCATCGGCTTCGGCGGCGGCGATGCGCGGATTCTGCCGCCGGTCGGTGAAGATCGGAAGAGTAATCGACCCCATGACCGACACCGCATCGCCAAACGCCTGGTCGCGACGACCATAGTTGACGCTCACCCCAAAATCCGGCCTCTTTTCAGCGCGAGCGAGCGCGACACCGGCTTCGGCCCGGTCTCGTTCCGCATCGGCCAGAATGAGTTCGGGATTCCCTTCCAGTTCGAAGCGAAGCTGGTTTTCATCCAGAGCCGCCGTGGGAGCCTCACCCAAGGCAACCGGGTCAGGGAACGGTATGTATCGGGAAAGCTGCGCTTGCGCCGTCTCGCGCTCGGCCTCGATCGACGTCGCTGCATCCTCGATCCCAAGCAATTCGCGCCGTATCACGAGGCTTTCGGCCGGGCGGGCCGAGCCCGACGCAACTGCGCTATTGGCAACAGGGATGAAGGCTCGCAGCTCATCGAGCGCTGTGCTGGCGAGATCGAGGCGTTCTTGCGCGTAGAACAAGCTGACCCAAGCGGTTCCAGCGCTTGCGAGAAGATTGCGCTCCGCCATACCGAGCCGTGCTTCCGCCACCCGAACTTCGGAACTGGCAACGCCATACCTCGCCCGTCGCCGCGCAAGATTGGGTATCTCCTGCTCGATACCGATGGCGACTTGCGTAGGAAGTTGCCGGTCAAGCTCGAACGCCGCGGGTCCGCTTACCGGAAGGTTCATAACCCCTGCGCGTAAACGCGGGTCGGGAAGCTCGTCCGCCGCTTCCGCAGCCTCGCGCCGTGATTGTACACGCAGCGCGCCAGCTTCCAAAACGGGTTGCTCGCCCCGCACCGCTGCAAGTGCTTCCTCGTATCCGACAGACTGCGCTTGCGCAGCTTGCGCGGCGAGCAGTGCCGAAAACGGCACCCAGCCAATTCGCCAATCCATAATTCTCACTCTTTCAAAGCGAACTGGCCGGGAACGACTTCGGCGTACGCGTCAATCGACACGGCGCAAGTCAAGTAATCCGTCAAGCTCGCAAACGGCGCAGAGCACCGCCCGGGAAATGCTAGATGGTGAGTTCGGTTTGTGGAGGCGGAGATTCCGGCGGTCGAGGCTGGCTGTCGAGCCTGTTGGCGCTAGCGGCCAGATACGTAGGCGCAACAGGAAACGGTCCTGCATGCGCCAGTCCCGGACCCGCAAGCGCCAGCGGTGGCAGGCAATTCATGGCTACGAGACAATCGAGGCTCATCTCGCAGCATGAGCCATGCTGTTCGGCCGGGTCCGTTTCGGAAACCATCTGTTCGGGCATCGCGTGTTCAGACATGCCGTGCTCGGCCATGCCTTGCGCCATTTCAGCACAATCAGCCGACCCAGCCATTTCGCTCTGCGGAACGGCCGCCTGCGCAGCAACCTGCACAAGCAGTCCAAAGCTGAAGCAAATCAGGGTCAAGGCGCGAACAAATTTCACGAAGCTGCGATAGTCTGAATAAGGAGCCGAGGCAATCCAGCGGCCAAAATGCAAAATTCGAGCATCATCTTCGGAATTCGTCGCCTTTGATATGTTGGGTGCCCGCTTCCTCATGCTTATCCCTGTGCGCATCGCGAAGGATATCGATCCCGCCATACAGGGCGATGCCAGCAACCGCGATCCCAACCACGAGATCCGGCCAATTTGCGCCTGTAAGCATAACGATGATCCCGGCGACGATGATACCGCCGTTCGATATGAAATCGTTAAAGCTAAACGTGGTCGCTGCGCGCAGATTGACATCCTTTTGCTGAAGCTTCTGGAGCATGCGCAGGCATATGAGGTTCACCACCGCCGCGATGCCCGCCATGGCGATCATCATCAGGCCGCCCGGCTCGGAGCCTTCGATGAAACGCCTGACGGCATCGGCGATAACGCCTCCGGCGAAGACTAGGAGCATAATGCCTGAGAAACGCGCGGCCCCTCGTTTCCAGGATTGCGAACGGGTGAGAGCCAGAAGACTGAGCGCGTAGACAAATGCATCGGATGAATTGTCGAGCCCGTTGGCCAAGAGCGCGTTCGAGTCCGCAAAATAGGCAACGACAAAGAAACCAACCGCGATTGCGACGTTGAGCCACAATACGATCCACAATGTGCGTCGCTTGTCCGCCGAATCCAGATCGAAGTCATCGTTGCAGCTCATACTGGCTTCCCCGTTCTCTCTTTTGTGCCGCCCTTCTCCTTATACGCCAGCAGCCGGAGCGCGTTGGCGACCACGATCAGTGTCGATCCTTCGTGAACCGCGACAGCGGGGCCTATCCCGAGACCGAAAATGGTTGCCGGGATGAGCACGACGACAATTCCGAGACTGACGATCATATTCTGCCGGATGATCGACCGGGTCT
Source organism: Qipengyuania sp. CAU 1752 (assembly GCF_054482615.1). Lineage (NCBI taxonomy): Bacteria > Pseudomonadati > Pseudomonadota > Alphaproteobacteria > Sphingomonadales > Erythrobacteraceae > Qipengyuania > Qipengyuania sp. CAU 1752. Next base: position 1,918,213 of record NZ_JBTLRE010000001.1, read on the forward strand.
GTCGGCTCAGATCGACGGCGAAAGGCAGTCGGGCGAGATCATCGGCCATCAGCGCGACATCGGCTGTCTCCAATGCAACGTCCGATCCGGCAGCCCCCATTGCTATTCCGACCGTTGCGTTCGCCATGGCCGGAGCGTCATTGACCCCGTCTCCGACCATCGCAACCTTGTCCTGGCCGGCAAGCTTGCGGATGGCCTTGACCTTGTCGTCGGGCATGAGATTGCCCCAGGCCTCGTCGAGGCCGACTTCCTTTCCAACCGCATCGGCCACTCTTTGGTCGTCGCCCGAGATCATGATCATTCGGGTGATCCCGAGGCCGCGCAACGCTTCGAGCGTCGCCTTTGCCGCCGCACGCGGCGTGTCGAGCAAGCCGATCGCTCCGAGATCGCGCGTTTCCGAGCGAACGCCCATCGTCGTCCGCCCGCGCTCGCGCATGGACTCTATAGCATCCGACAGTTCGGCACTGAGCGGAGGGACCCCATCTTGCCCGAACATTTCGAGCTTTCCGATCCACACCCGCTCACCGCCGACAAGCGCGGTGATGCCCTTGCCTGTGAAGCTTTCGAGATCGGTTGCTTCGGGCAGAGTCTCATCGCCAAGCCGCTGCTTGCCGTCCCTGACAATCGCCTGTGCCAGGGGATGATCGCTCAGATTTTCAGCCGCCGAAGCAATCGCAAGCAGTTCGTTTTCAGATACACCCTGCGCGGGTTCGACATCGGTAATGCGGGGTTCGCCTTCGGTAAGAGTACCGGTCTTGTCGAACGCGATGGCCTTGAGCGCACCGAGATCCTCGAGCGGCGCGCCGCCCTTTACCAGAATGCCGCTGCGCGCTGCTCTGGCCACTCCGGACAAGACCGCGCTCGGGGTCGCGATCGCCAAAGCGCAGGGGCTGGCAGCCACAAGCACCGCCATCGCCCGGTAGAAACTGTCGCGGAAGGGTTCGTCGATGACGACCCATGCGAAAAGGAGCAGGCCGGCCAGAGCGAGCACGGCAGGCACGAAAATTCGCTCGAAGCGCTGCGTGAAGCGCTGGGTAGGAGATTGCTGAGCCTCGGCTTCGCTCACCATTTGGACGACCTTGGCTAGGGTCGTATCGCTCGATCGCCGGGTCACTTCCACTTCGAGTGCGCCCGATCCGTTGATCGTCCCCGCGAAGACGCGATTGTCATCCGCAAGATTGTCAGGATTGGCGCGCGCAGAAGCGACATCCGAAACCGCGCTCTTGTCGACCGGCACGCTTTCGCCGGTCACCGGAGCCTGATTGATGGCACTGACGCCGTCCAGGATGAAGCCATCAGCCGGAAGGCGTTCGTTCGGACGCACGATTACCACGTCGCCTAGCGCAAGCTCCTCGACCGGGATCTCAACTACGTCAGTTCCGCGCTTTACCCGTGCGGTGTCCGGGGCAAGCCCGGCGAGCGCTTCGATAGCTTTCTTCGCGCGCCCCATCGCGTAGTGTTCGAGCGCGTGGCCGAAACTGAACAGGAACAGCAGTAGCGCGCCTTCGGCCCATTCCCCGAGAAAGGCGGCGCCCGCAGCGGCGACAAGCATGAGGCTGTCGATTTCGAACCGGCGGAGGCGCAAATTGTCCCACGCCTCTCGGAGAGTGAAGAAGCCTCCGAAGAAATATGCCACTATATAACAAGCGAACGGCAGCCAGACCGGATGCCCGTCCCATAGCTTCTCGATCCCGAAGCCGATGGCGAGAAATGCGCCCGAAGCGAGCGAGAAAAAGAGTTCAGTATTAGCGCCGAAGATGCCGCCGTGACTGTGCCCGGAATGATCTTTATCGTCATGGCGGTGTTCTTCAGCATCTCTGGCATTTGCGGCGATTTTGTCGGCCTTGATTGAAACCCCCAGTTCTTGCAGCGCATTGGCAATCGCGGTCTCATCGGTACGCCGGCGGTCGAACTCGGCGACCAGCTTTCCGCTCGCATCGGCATTTGCTTCAAGTACGCCGGATTCGCGGGCTACCAGATCTGCGACCGTCTGCGCCCGGCGCACCGAATTAATGCCCTCGGTTTGCCACACAACATGCCCGTAGCGCCCGGAAATTTCCGCTCCTGCTACGTGCGCAAGTTCTCTGATCCGCGCGATCGTGAGACGATCGGGATCGTAAGATATTGCAAGCTGGGCAGGTGCACTGTTCGATCCTTCAACGACCTCGACCCCATGCACACCTGCCCGCGAACTGAGCAACGACTGCAGCCGAGCGATACATCTGTCGGTGTCGCTCGGAATGTCCGGGAGAAGCGACGATAGTTCGAGTTCGATATTCCGTGTCACTAGCTGTCGCTCCTCGCTGCTGCTGATGTCTCAACCTGGGTCGCGCGCGGTTTTCTCGCGAAGATCAGGCTTACAATGGCAGGCAATACGAACAGGGTGAGCGCGGTGGCGGTGATCAACCCACCAATGACAACCGTAGCCAATGGACGTTGCACTTCGGCCCCGGTTCCCGTCGCAAGCGCCATCGGAACAAAGCCGAGCGATGCAACTAGCGCTGTCATCAACACCGGCCGCAGCCGCGCGATCGCGCCCTCGATGATCGCGTCGCCCAGTTCCAAGCCTTGCTCGAGACGCTGCTTGATCGCTGTGATCATGACGAGGCCGTTCAGCGTCGCAACTCCGGAGAGAGCAATGAACCCCACCGCTGCCGAGATGGAAAAAGGCATGCCGCGCAGAGCCAGGAAAAAGACCCCGCCAGCCAGTGCCATAGGGATTGCGCTGAACACCGCCAGCGCAGGGACCCAACCGCCGACCGCCAAATACAGGAGCAACAAGATGACGCCGAAGGCGAGCGGAACCACGATCAGCAGACGCTGCTGAGCCTGTTGCAGGTTCTGGTACTGACCGCCCCATTCGATGAACGATGCGGACGGCAAATCAACATTCGCGGCAACCTCGGACTGTGCCTGCTCGACGAATGACCCAAGATCACGTTCACGAACGTTGGCGGACACAATCACCAGCCGGCGACCCTGCTCGCGCCGGACCTCGGCCAAGCCATCGATCACCTGAAACTTTGCCACTGCGCGCAACGGCACGGTTCCTCCATTGGGAAGCACGATCGGCAATGATCCGAGCTGGTCGAAGTCATTGCGATTTGCATCCGATAGCCTGACCACGACATCGAAACGTCGATCGCCTTCGAACACCAGCCCTGCGTTTCGACCTCCAAGCGCTATGGCAACGGACTGCGCCACGTCTTCGACCGTGAGGCCGTAGCGCGCAATCGTTGGCCTATCGAAGGCTATATCGAGCGTCGGAAAACCCGAAACCTGCTGGACCTTCACATCGGCCGCGCCCTCGACACCGCGGAGCACGACCGCGACCTGGTTTGCAGCCGCAGTCATGGCCGTGAGATCATCGCCGTAGAGTTTGATCGCGACATCGCCGCGAACGCCTGCGATAAGCTCGTTAAAGCGCAGCTCGATGGGCTGGCTGAATTCATAGAGATTGCCAACGAGATTGCCGAGCGCCTCTTCCATCTCGCTTACAAGTTGATCCTTAGACAGCGAGGGGTCAGGCCATTCTTCGCGCGGTTTGAGGATAACATAGGCATCCGAGATGTTCGGCGGCATGGGGTCGGTCGCGACCTCTGCCGTGCCGGTGCGCGAAAATACCAGCTCAACCTGCGGGAATTGCTTCAATCGCGCTTCAACCTGGCGCTGCATTGTAAGCGACTGCTCCAGTGGGGTGGAAGGAATACGCAATGACTGGACAGCCAGATCACGCTCGTCGAGCTGCGGTGTAAATTCGCTGCCGATGAAGCTGAAGACAAGCGCCGCGAGCGCGAACACGCCGACTCCGGTACCGATGACAGGCCATGGACGGGCAAGCGCTCTGCGCAGCAGCGGACCATAGCGCTCCTTTGTCATTCGGATGGGCTTTGCTTCCTGTTCGTTGATTTTCTTGTTCAGCAAGAGAGCGATCATCGCGGGGACGAACGTGAGCGAGAGGATGAATGCCGAGGCAAGTGCCAGCATCACCGTGATGGCCATGGGCGAAAATGTCTTGCCCTCAACCCCGGTGAAGGTGAGGAGTGGCGCAAAAACCAGAAAGATGATCGCCTGGCCATACACCGTTGGCTTGATCATCTCATGCGCCGCTGCCCGCGTCTCGGCAAGGCGTTCGCGCAGTGTGAGCAAACGTCCCTCGTGCTCCTGCCTTGCGGCGAGGCGCGCGATGCTGTTTTCGACGATGATTACAGCGCCATCGACAATCAGGCCGAAATCAAGCGCACCAAGACTCATCAGATTGCCAGATACGCCAAGCCGGTTCATGCCAATAGCTGCCATCAGCATCGACAAAGGGATGACCAGAGCTGCAATGATCGCGGCGCGGATGTTTCCAAGCAGCAAGAACAAAATAACGATGACGAGAAGCGCGCCCTCGACAAGGTTGTTGCGTACCGTCACGATGGTCGCATCGACGAGTGTCGAACGGTTGTAGACGATCTCCGCCTCAACTCCTGCTGGAAGCGACGACCGTACCTCGTCGAGCCTGTCGGCAGCACCCGCAGCTACGGTGCGGCTGTTTTCGCCTGCGCGCATCAGCACAGTACCCACGACGGCTTCCTCGCCATTCAGCGAGGCTGCACCAGTGCGGAGATCGCCGCCAATCTCGACCGTTGCCACGTCGCCGACGCGGATCGGCACACCTTCGCGCGTTGCCACCACTGCCTGCGCAATGTCTTCTACGGAATTCAGCCGGGAATCGACCCGTGCAAGAAGAGCTTCGCCAGCCCTTTCGACAAAGTTGGCGCCTTCGGCTTGGTTCGCCGCTTCGAGCGCGGTAATCAGCTGGTCGAGCGAAACGCCGTAGCCGTTGAGGCGGTCGGGGTCTGGCTGCACCAGGTACTGCTTCTCAAAGCCACCGATCGAGTCCACGCCCGCCACGCCGTCGGCCGTACGCATCAGCGGCGCGACAACCCAATCCTGTACCGTGCGCAGATAGGCGGCTCTTGCCACCGCCGTGTCCAATCGCTCGCCCCGGTCCGTGAGAAAGCTGCCGTCCTTCTGCCAGCCAACAGCACCACCCTTGGGCGCATCGGTTCCACCCGGATGCTCGAATTCGATGGTATACATCAACACCTCGCCGAGACCGGTTGCAATCGGACCCATTGACGGCTCCGCACCTGCAGGAAGCGAAGAGGCCAGGTTGGCGATCCTCTCTTCGACCTGCGACCGGGCAAAGTAGATGTCGGTGCCTTCTTCGAAGATCGCGGTGACCTGGCTGAAGCCGTTACGCGAGATCGAGCGGGTCATCTCAAGTCCCTCGATACCGGCTAGTCCGGTTTCGACAGGGAAGGTTACCTGCGTTTCGATCTGCGAGGGCGAGAGGGCCGGTGCCTCGGTGTTTATCTGCACCTGAACATTGGTGATGTCCGGCACCGCATCAATCGGCAGTTTTGCTAGATTGAACGCGCCCCAAATGGCAACACCTAGGGCAAGGGCTACGACCGCCCAGCGATTGCGCACCGACCAGTCAAGGACGCCGCCAATCAGGCCATCATGGCTGCTGCGCTCCTCCTCGAAACCGCTTTCAGACCGATCAATGTCCATGTTCGGCCTCCTCTTTTCCGAGTTCGGCTTTGAGTAGGAAGGCGTTTTCGGTCGCGATCCGCTGGCCATTCTGCAATCCGGACTCGATCACGATGCGCCCTCCCGAGCGCGATCCCGTCACGACAGGCATCGCCCGAAACCCGGTACGCGTGCGAACGAACACGACTTCACGGCCTTCGACCATCTGAACTGCGGATTCAGGCACCGAGATCGAGGTCGCATCGGTTTCACCTGAGGGTCGGATGCGCGCCTGCAAGAATGCGCCTGGCTGCAATCCAGGGACCGCTCCGGCGAGTGAGATTATCGCTGTCGCGCTACGGCTTTCCGGATCGAGTGCCGGGGTCACCGAGCGCACACGTCCGCCGATCTCCCGGTCCTGCCCGAGCTCCAACGTAGCTTCATCGCCCGGCCGAATTCTCGCAGCATCGCTGGCAGGCAAGGCGACCTGCACCTGCAAGCCGCTCGCGTTCACGATCTGGAACATCTCTTCACCGGCGGAGACGTAGGAGCCAAGCACGATCGGCGCGCTGGTGATCTGCCCTGAAATCGGACTCGTCACGGCCAGCGAACGCCCATCCCCGCTGACACCAGCAGCAGCGGATGCGGCTTGTGCGCGTGACAGCTCCGATCTTGCCACTTGCAGATTGGCCTGCGCCGCTTCGAGATCCTGCCGGGCCGTCACATTGGCCTCGAACAGCCGCTTTTCGCGGTCGTAGAGCGCAGACAGTTCATTGACCCGCGCACGCGCGGCAGCGACCTGCGCAGCCAGTCCGGCAGCATCAGCGCTCTCGATCCGCGCGATCACCTCCCCCTGCCTGACATAATCGCCAAGCATCTTGTTCACGCTCTTCACCACACCGGATGCACGCGCATCGATCCGTGCGCTGGCATTCGGCGCCGCGGCGACGGTCGCTGGGAATACAAGCTCCGTTGCTGCGCCGAATTGGACAGCTTCGATTTCTATCGACGAAGCTGCGATCTGCTTCTCGTCGATCAGCAGAACGCCTTCGGGGACTTCGCTCTTTTCAACTTGTTCCGCTTGCTGGTCGGGTCCGTTTGAGTCAGCGGGCCAGAAGACCGAGGCCAAGGCGGCCAGCAAGATCAGGACGCCGCTTACGGCGATCAAATGGCTACGTTCCATGGAAATGGGCCTCACTGTGCGTTGAGCCAGATGAGCCGCGCCGCGAGCAGGCCGCGGGTCTCTTCTGCCTGAATCAGATTTTCACGAATGGCGTCGCGCGCTTCGGCAGCCGCCAGAACTTCGATCAGCGGAAATCTGCCATTGCGGTAGCCGATTTCGACGAGCCTGAGCGCTTCCTCAGCCTGCGGCAGGGATGCGCTGGAGAGGGTCTCCACACGCGTTTCGGCGGCCAGATAAAGCGTTCGCGTCCGCTCGAACTCCACGCGGTAGTCCGCCTCGGCTATCGCCTCGCTCGCGCTTGCCGCGCGGTATTGCGCCTCGGCGGCTGCGATGTTGCCCTGGTTGCGGTTGCGAAAGGGAAGCGGAATGGAAATCCCGACGATGAACGCTTGATCGTTGCTTTCCTCAAAACGGCGCACGCCTGCCGACAGCGTTGGGTCGGGAACGCCAAGCGAGCGCTCACGCGCAATTTCGGCTTCAGCAAAGCTGGTTCGAGCGCCCGCAATGCGCAGTTGCAACGGATTTTCGGAAACCGGCGGTGCAAGGGGCGGCGATAAGTCAGGAAAGACGTTCGATACTGCGGGATTGGGCTGTCCGGATACCCAGAGAGCCGCGAGCGCCTGACGTGCTGCTAAATCGTCTGCTTGTGCAGCCTGCAATTCGGCCTCCGCCTCGGCAAGCGTAGCTTGTGCACGCATAGCTCGAAGAGGCGGCTCCCGCCCGACCTCTACAAGCACGTTGGCGATCCGCGTCAGTTCACGGTTTCGCTCGACGATTTCCCGCGCGAGAACGAGGCGTTGGCCTGCGGCGACAGCCTGCACATAACGCTCGCGCACCCCCAAAGCGAGTTGCGACAAGGCAAATTCGCTCTGCAAGCCGGCGAAATCGGACGATGCGCGTGCGCTCGCGATGCGTGCGCTTCGCTTGCCGCCGAGTTCGAGCGGCTGACCGATCGCTAGGGTATATTCGGTCGACCGCAGCCCGGAGAAAGCGCCGGAGCCCGCGATGTTCTCGGCCTCGAGCGATAGCTCGGGATTGGGTCGGAGGCGTGCTTGGTCGATAGCCGCACGCGCGGCTTCGGCCTCCGCCTGAGGGCCGTAAACCCGGGGATTGCTGGAAGGGTCATCTTCCCCTTCAATGCCGACGCCCGCTCGAGCGAGCGCTTCCTCGAGTGTAACTGTTTCCTGTGCCAATACTGGCGAACCCGTGGACACGGCAATCAAGGCCGCGGCCAGTGCAAAGCACCGCATTATTGTATCTCCTGACTGAAACCAATCGAGCGCACGCGCAGGCGCACTCGCACATGATTTGCTGTCAGGCTTTGGGAGGTTGGATCAGAACCGGCGGCGCGCGCGAGGTGAGCATCGAAGTCGCCAGCGGACCCTTCAGGCTATTCGTGCGCGCAAAGGGCGACCCCAGGAACACTCCACTATCGGCGAGGCTGAAGCTGCAATTGTGATGATGCGTTGCCGAATGGTCCTGACCATCATGGTCCGGCTCGGGATCATTGCTATCGAAGTGGTCCGCCCCATGCGCATAAACGTGATCGGCCGCATGAACGAAGCTTTCGCCTTCTGAAGCATGCGCGTCAGGTAACGATAGGACACTACCGAAAAGAATGGCGATGATCGCAAGGAAGGGGAACACAAGACGCGGCATGTTACTCAACCCTTTAGGAGCCTTGCAAAGCTTGCGCAACCACGGCTGTCTGAGCGCTTGTCTTTTCATGATCACGATTTGGCACCGACGAATTCATACGCACAACCGGCCAGAAACTCGCGGAAATGAACTTCGCGCAAAACTTTGCGTGCTGGAAGCCAAGGGCGGAACTCTTCATATTCCCGCGCCACACCAAATGGTTTGGTCAGCACTATGCCGATTTCAATCAGCCATCGCGGCCAGCGCTCGGGGTGCTTCAGGCCAAGCAGGGCCATCCGGCCACCCGTCGGGAGAGCAGCTGAGGCGCGCTCGATGATCGCGGCGTAGTCAGGTGGCATTTCCAGTCCAAAGGTGCTGATGACTGCGCTGGTCTCGCTCGGAAAGCGGAAGGCGGCTACGTCTGACTGCACAAATTCGACATTGCTAGCTCGCAGGCGCTTCGCTCGTCGACGGGCTTGGTCGAGCATGCCTTGCGAAAGGTCGACCAGCGTCACCTTGCCGCTTGGTCCTACTCTCTCAAGCAGAAACGCGAGGTTTGCGCCGGTGCCAGCACATAGATCGATCACATGGTCACCGGCGTTGAGTTCAAGCCGGTTAACCAGATCGCGTCGCCAGCGACCAAGACCGGCCCACCGAAACCCCGACACCAATCGGTCATAGATTCCCGCGGTCTTGTCGTAGAGACGTTCAACCTGTTCGTTGGATAGAATTGCCATGGCGCGTGCTAGCGAACCTCGTCCGAAGAGATGGTGAAAACCTCCGCGAGGTCGTCCGGGTATGGCATTGGCGCGAATGCGCTCACGTTTGCGCGTCCGGTATTGCCCCAGGGGAGCCGTCCGGTGAGATTGCCAAGGGGAGCGAGCGCAAGACGTATGACCTGCCCCAGAACTTCGCGGCCATCGCGGGTTTCAACTGCATAGCCCAGCATCGTCATATGTGAACGAAGGTGCGGCCCGAAGAAGCCCTGGCCCAGAATATGTTCCCGCTCGAGCGCGGTCCAAGCCAAAGCCCGGTCACCAGACTGCCTGGCGGCACGGAAAACGCACCGCTCAGCTTCGATAAGTTCAATAATGTCCTTCTTTGCCACAGGATTTTACCGTTCTGCTTGCATCTTCGAATCGTCTTATGCACCTTGTAGTGGCTACAAGGTCAAGCATTGCGAGAAACCCATGAAGATTGGTGCCCTGGCGCGGAAGACCGGCACGACCGCCGAAACGATCCGCTACTACGAACGGACCGGATTGCTGGAGGAACCACCACGCACCGCCGGAAACTACCGGGACTATGGTTCGACCGAATTGGCCAGATTGCGGTTTATCCGCCGCGCACGCGACCTTGGCTTCACCATGGCGGAGGTGCGCCAATTGCTTTCTTTGTCGGATGATCCATCGCAATCGTGCGAAGCCGTGGACTCTATTGCCAGCCTCCACCTACGCGAAGTGGATCGGAAGCTTGGTGACTTGCGAAAACTGCGAACCGAACTGCGCCATATGGTCGACGACTGCCAGCACGGAGCGGTTGGCGAATGCCGGATAATCGAAGTGCTTTCCGGCTAGCGGGACAGCGCGCGTTTATTCGAGCGGTGACGGGACGCAAACCATGATCATCTCGAAATTCGGGGCGTGTTCTGACATATCTCGTCGGTGCGTTCGACAACAGAACCAATCCAGTCATCGATCTCGGCTTCGACCCAAACCGTGCAACGGGGACCGAGCGAACGCGACTTTGGAAAACGGCCTTCGCGCATCCGCTGATAGATTGCCGTTCGGCGCAGGCCCACGCGCGCCATGACCTCGGGAAGACGAATGAGCCGGTCTGGCGTTGGCTCGACAGGAACGGCTTCCGCGTCCGTTTCGATACCAGTCGTCATTTCAGAGAGCGAAGCTTTGTTCATCCTGCCGCTCCAGTTGCGCGAGGTGATCCGACAGGAGACCGGCGGTGCGGTGCGCGGTCCCCTTTGCCCAGCGCGGTCTCACATCGAGCAGCCTCTGGCCCAGCGCTTGATCCAAAGCAGACGGCAACTCGCTTATGAAGGTTTCAAGAAATTCCAGCACGCCGCTATTCTGCCAATCCTTGCTACGCTGCGAGTACCCCGCGAGTGCCAGCATCAGGGAGGTGCGCGGCGCGTGTCCGCTCGCGTCAAGGATGGCCAGCGCCTCTGGCAGTGTGGCTGACCTTGTCCCGGCGAGGATGCGTCGGAGCGCGTCCTTGTTGATATTCGTCTGTGCGGCAATCGTCCGCCGGGACTTGCCACTTTCGTCCACGGCATGGTCGAGGAAAGCGGCGACTCCTCGCGATAGTTCTTCCCATTTGTCGTTTGTGTTTCGCGCCATTGTTCCTGCTTCCGGTGATCTTCAGCGAATCACCAACAGGCTAGGCGACGCGTCAAACTGTAGGAAAGGAAAAAGAACAAATAAGGAACACGTAGGAAACTGGCTCATCGTCACACGATTTGATTCGCGCAGATTCCGGTCCCTCGATCTCAGACTTCGGTATGGGTGGCGCAATGATCGGTATTCTTGGCCGCAATGTCTGCACCGGTCGCGCAAAGCCTGGTCAGATTGCCCAGAATCGACGATTTCTCTTGGTCGGAATGCCGCGTGCGTCAGTTTCCGTTTTCCTACACCCTGCCTTCCAATCGAGGAAAGAACATACAGCGAACGCATCGCTGCCAATGTTCGAAACGGAGTTCCTCGATGAACAATGCAATCACCCTTCCCCGCCCATCCGTTAAAGGCATTCGTGCCCGCGACTATATTCTTCCGGCCGCGATTGCGCTCGCCTGCGCCGGTGCCGCCTATGCCGGTGCCGACACGACCTTTGATCCGGCGCTGCAGAAGTTCACTGACTTCCTCGAAGGTTCGGGCGGCAAGATCATCACCGTCCTCAGCCTTGCCGGCGGTTTGATCGCGCTCGCCTCGGGCCGCTTCGCCCTTGGGCAGGTCGCGGTCCCGGTCGGTGTCGGAATTGGCGTCGGCACAGGCGTGCCGATCGTCACCTCGGTCGTGACCGCAACCATTTGATCGCGGTCTAACGACGGGAGGGCGGCATGGCCGACAGATACCTCGTTCCACGGCGGCTCGACGACCCGGAGCTCATCGGCTTCTGGACCATCGACGAGTTTGCGGGACTGCTCGTCCCCTTCGCGTGGGGCATCCTTTCGCAGCACATCCTCATCGGCACAGCCCTGTCCGGGCTCACCTGGTTCGCCCTTCGAAAGGCGAAGGCGTCAGGTGCCGGGTCGAAACTGGTCCATGCTGCCTACTGGTATCTGCCGGGGAGCTTCCTCGGTCTTAAAGCCACGCCGCCCTCCCACTGCCGCCTGCTTGCAGGCTGAGGGAGGAACCCATGAGACACGAATTCGCCTATGAGGAAGCGCAGCGTCACCTCAAACAGCGCAACCGCTTCGCCGCGCTGTCAGCCGTGCTGGGCCTTACCAGCCTGCTGGCGGTCGGCGCGGCGGCGACGCGCGAGGAAAGCGTCATTTTGGTGCCTGTCACGACCGAGCGCCTGACGCTCGGGAGCGGCGGTACCGATGCGCACTACCTCGAACTCGTAACCCGCGACACCGCGCTCATGCTGCTCAATCGCGCACCCGAGAGCCTCGACTACTGGATGGAACAGGTCCTCAAGGTGGCAGATCCGTCAGCGCACGGGAGCCTCAAGGCCGAGCTCGTCAAGATCGTCGACGAGCAGCGCGGTTCGGACATCAGCCAGGCCTTCGTCATCTCGCGGATGGAGGTCGACGCGCAGGCGCTCACCGCTGTCGTCACCGGCACGCTCAAGACCTTCGTCGGTGCGCAGGTGATCGCAAGCCAAGAGCGCAGCTTCGAATTCAGCTGGAACCGCCGCGGCCTCAGTCTCGGCCTTACCGGCTTCCGCCAGCTCCCAACCGAAAACGAGGAGGAGAACCCATGACACTCCTATCCCGCCCCTTCCCCGCCGCGCTGACCGGCGTTGCGCTGGCAATCGCCACGGCCGCCTACGCTTCACCGGCACATGCCGACCAGTTCGTCGAGGCCGCTGATGGCGCCGCGATCGACTGCGTGCTCGCACGCGGCGCGCTGACCCGTATCGCCCTCATCGAGGACGGTTTCGGCAATGTCTCGAAGATGGCGAGCGGCTATCCCTACAACGATTTCGAGGTGACCCACGAGCCGGTGCGCGGCGACATCTATGTCTCGGTGCCGCTGCAATATGCGAGCGCAAGGGTCAGCTTCTTCGCGACGAGCAGCGCGGGCTATGTCTACAAGTTCACCTGCCGCGTCGAAGGCGAGGAAGCGAGCCAGCTCTTCGTCACCAATCCCGCGCTCGCCAAATCCCAGGCGAGCGAGTGGGAAGGCCAAGCCCCGACCCGCGACGAGGCCGCGATCCGGCTGATCGAGGCGATGGCGAGCGACGGGGTTCTGCCGGGCTTCCGGGCCCGCACCGAACTCTCTCGACCACGCCGAACCGACAGTCTCGAAGTGCAGCAGGTCGCCGAATACGAAGGTGCCGAGCTGATCGGTCAGGCCTTTACTCTACGCAATCTCGGCCCGATGCCCGTCGACCTTGCCGGTGAACGCGAGGCGCCCGCCGGGGCGCTGGCCTTTGCCTATGGCCGAGACAGCCTCCAGCCCGGCGAGAGCACGCAGGCCTTCCTCGTCTTTACAAAGGGAGGGCTCGAATAATGGCCGATCCCGACACACGCGATACGCCCGCGGCAGCGCCCAAGGACGAGACGCGCGGCGAAGCCCGGCGCAATCTCAACCGCACGGTGGCGCAGAAGCAGAAGCTGCTGCTCGCCGGGATCGGCGGGGTGGCACTCATCGCCGGTTCGATGTTCATCTTCGGTGGTGAGGATGAAGCGAGCGCCGACGGCGCGGGCGCGACCACGATCGAGACCGGCGCGCTGGTCAATCGCAATCTCTCGCAGCGCGAATTCGTCGCCACTTACGGCAACCGCCTCGATGCGCAGGGCAAGGCGATCAAGGACCTGCAGGAGAGCCAGCTTCCCAAGGCTTCTATCGAGCAGGAGCTCGAAGCGCTGCGCGGCGAAAACGCGCGGATGCTGAGCGACGGCCAGGCGGCGATCGATGCGATCTCGGCGGAGAACGCCGCCTTGCGCTCAGAACTCGAAACCGTCCGCGCCAATCCCCCGATCGCGCCGGCGGCCGCAGTCGATCCGCAGGCTCCGGGCTTTGCTCCCGGACCGCTCGAGCCGCCGAGCGAACCCAAGGCAAGCCTGCTGAGCTTCTCATCCGAAAAGCCGGGCGCAGCCAAAGTCAAGGCAACCGAGAACGCGCCGCCGCTGCTGCTCGAGGCAAGCCGCGATTACCTGCCGCCCAACAGCTATGCACCTGCTACCGTGATCGTCGGGGTCGACGCCTCGACGGGCGTGACCAGCCAGAGCGATCCGCTGCCCGTTGTGCTGCGCATCACCGGCCCGGCGCGCTCGGTGCTGCAGGGCAACAAGCTCCTCACCACCGATCTCACCGGCTGCCTCGTGAACGGCGCGGCGCGCGGCGATCTCTCGGCCGAGAAGGTTTACGTGAAGCTCGTGCGCATGACCTGCGCGCAACCAGGTGGACGCTTCGCGGTCAGCGAGGTCAAGGGGTTCATCGCCTTCGCCGGCAAGTCGGGCGTGCGCGGCAATGTCGTCAGCCGCGAAGGCAGCCTCGTCAGCCAGGCGCTGCTCGCCGGAATCGTCGGCGGCTTCGGCCGCGGCTTCTCGGCCAATGCCAACGGCATCTTTGCGCAGCCTGTCGGCAGCGACGGCAAGCGCGACGCGCTCTCGCCGACCGACATCCTCGCAGGCGGCCTGGGCCAGGGCGCGGGCGAAGCCGCCGACACCGTCAGCAAATACCTCATCGAACGCGCAGAACAGTACCAACCCGTCGTCGAGATGCCGACCGGCATCGCAGTCGAGATCGTCTTTCTTGACGGCGTCCATGTCAGGAGCACACCCCAATGAACTACTCGAACCAGCGGCCCGGCCTCAAGGCGCGCGCCGCGCACATATCGCTCGCCGCCGCCAGCGCAGCAGCCCTCCTTACAAGCGGCGTCGCGATCGTAACCGCCATGCCCGCGCAGGCCGCGATCACGCGAGATGTGGTTGAAGCGCTCAAGCTTCGTCTGCCCAGAACGCCGATCGACGCGCTCGATTGCACGACATTCGCGCCATGGTGCGAGGTCGTCTCGGGAGAGACGCTGTTCTACATCGACGAAGCGGCACGCTACCTCTTCGTCGGGCGGCTCTACGACATGGAGGAGCGGCGCGACGTGACTGCCGCGCGCCTGCTCGAACTCAACCCCGACCTGCTCGCCGCCGGCGCAGCCCGCCACGCCGGCGAGGACACTGGAGGGCGCCATGACGTTGCCGAAACCCGCGACAGGCAGGTCGCGACGCATGTCGATCTCAAAGCCCTTCCCAAGGAAGGCGCGATCCTGTGGGGCAATCCCAAGGGGCTGAAGCTGGTTGTCTTCTCGGATTTCCAGTGCGGCTACTGTAAGCGGCTCACCGGCGAACTCGAAAAGGCAGGCGTTCTTGTCGAGGAACGGCCGATCTCGATCTTCGGCGCGTCGAGCCGCCGCTTGTCCGAGGCGGTGCTGTGCGCCGCCGACCCGGTCGAGGCGCTCCATGCCGCATACACCGGCAAGCACCTCGAACCGCGCGCAACCTGCAAAAAGTCAGCTGCGCTCGATGCCAACGAAGCCTTTGCACAGGCCAACGGCTTTGCCGGAACCCCGGTAATCGTCCGGGCGCGCGACGGTGCGGTGCTGCACGGCTACCGTGATGCAAAGACACTGCGCGCCTTTGCCAATGCCAAGACCGGATCGAAGCAATGAGCGGCGGTGCGACCCGTGTCGGAGCGACGGCAATTCTCGCGTTGATGATCGCCGGCTGTGCGACGCTTGGCGGCAACGTCAAGGGCGACTTTTCCTGCCGGGCACCGGAGGGAAGCTGCGCGCCGACCTCGATGATCGACGATACCGCGACCCGCGTTTCACAGGCAGAACGGTCCGGTCATGCCTCTGCGGGAGCGCACAGGGCCGGTGATCGCGGATTGCGGATCGTTGTTGCGGGCTACCGCGACGGGGCGGGCCGCATCCACGAGGCCCGGGTTGTTCATGTCGTGCTGCCCGATCGCGCTGCCGAGCGCTGGCGCGCGCCGCGTTCGACCGGCGACGTGCTTCGCGCACTGGCGCGTCCGGCTGAAGCAGAAGTCGCCCCGCCCGCCGCCGCAGAAGCAATTCCTTTTCAGCTTTCCAATCCGTCCCCCCAGCAGCCTCCCGATGTCCTGGTCATCCCCTCGCAGGATCTGACGGAGCTGCCCGGCGCCAAAGCGCCGGACCCCGGGGCACCTGGTCGTTCCCCCTCCCCCGGCCAGGTGCCCCACCCCATTCTGCCCGAAGGAGAGCCCAAGTGAACCTCTCGCTATCCTCTGCGCGCGACGCGCTTCTCGCTGGCCTGTTCGGCGATGCGAAAAGGGGCGACCATGCGCAGCCGCGTTTCGCGCTCGACATGCTGTCGGACTGGCTTCCGTACCGCGTCTATGACGAGGGCCCGGGGCTCTACCGCAACGCGCACTCGAAGGGCTTCATTCTCGAAGTCACCCCGCTCATCGGCGCCGACGAGCGGACAGGTGAGATCCTCGGCCAGTTCTTCTCCGAGAGCCTGCCGCAAGGCGCCTGCCTGCAGGTGCTGAACTTCGCGTCCCCGCGCATCGGCGCCATCGTCGGCCCTTGGTTCGCGCCGCGCTACGAGCAGGGCGGGATCTACGAAGCGATTGCGAAAGCCCGCACCAACCGGCTCTACGATCTCGTCTGGAACTCGGGCTCGGCACACGCGCCGTTTCATGCACGCCAAGTGCGTCTGGTGCTCTCGCTCGGCGTTCCGGTGCCCGGAAGCGTCACCGATGCAGAACTCACCGAATGCCGCGACGGGATGGCAGGCATGCTGAACTCGCTCGGCCTTGCATCGAACAGGCTCGAGCCCGCAGGCCTGCTCGCACTGGTCGACGAACTCACCTCGCCGACGACAGCGCGCGAACCCGATCTCACCCACTGGAACCGCGAGGACACGCTCGACGCGCAGGCCATCCGCCGCGATATCGAACTCGAGGTCGAGGACGACCGGCTGATCTTGCGCACCGAGCGCTTCCGCGAAACCGGACGCGGCCGCGACGGCGTGCCGCAAATGGGTGAGTGCTATCCCGATCGCTTCGATGTGCGCCACTACGGCGTGCGCTCTACCCCTGAGCGCTGGGCACCGTGGGAATGCGCGCGGCTCATCGGCGACATGTTCACCGACAAGCTGCGCTTTCCCTGCCCGGCTGCGACCATGCTGTGCCTGCATTATCCCGACCAGGAAGCCGCCTCGGCGCGCGCAGGCTACAAGTTCATGCGCACCACCAGCCTGTCGGAAACGAAGAGCGCACGTTTCCTGCCTAAACTGTCCGAGCAGTCGGCAGAATGGAGACATGTCCAGGCCGAGCTCCAGGCGGGCAAGAAGCTGGTCAAGCTGTTCTACGGTCTCACCACGATCTCGCCGCTCGGCGAAGGCGATGCGCATGAGCGCACGGTCAAGGCTATCTACAAGGCAGCCGGCTGGGACCTCGCCGACGAGCGCTTTCTCCAGCTCCAGGGTCTCGTCGCGGCCTTCCCGCTGAGCCTCGCCGACGGGCTTGTCCACGACCTTGCTCGGCTCAAGCGCTTCCGGACCATGCTCTCGACCACCGCGGCCCATATCGCCCCGCTGCAGGGCGAGTATCTCGGCGGCACTATCCCGCACCTGCTGCTTCTCGGCCGGCGCGGCCAGCCCTTCTTCTGGTCACCCTTCGAGAACGCGGCGGGCAACCACAACATCGCGATCTGCGGGAAGTCGGGCTCGGGCAAGTCTGTGCTCCTGCAGGAACTGTGCGCAGCGCTACGCGGCGCGGGCGCGAAGGTCGTGGTGATCGATGACGGACGCAGTTTTGAGCATTCGGTCAAGCTGCAAGGCGGCCGCTTTGTCGAGTTTACGCTCGCCTCGGGCTTCTCCTTGAATCCATTCTCAATGGTCGATGATGCCCGCGCGCATGAAGACGAGGATTACCAGCTCGACTGCTTTGCGATGATCAAAGCGATCGTCGGCCAGATGGCGCGGCCAAGCGCCGCCCCCTCGGACACCGAGCGCGGGCTGATCGATCTTGCAGTGACCCAGGTCTGGAATACGCTCGGCAGCGGCGGCGCGATCGACGACGTCGCGCATGCACTCCATCAGAGCGACAACGAGGCGGGCAAGGACCTCGCTACCGCGATCGCGCCCTTCTGCCGCGGTGGCAGCTACGCCGGCTTCTTCTCCGGGAAAGCGAGCTTCGCGCTCGAAGACGATTTCACCGTCTTCGAGATGAGCGACCTCGCGTCCCGCGAGGAGCTTCGAAGCGTTGTCCTCTCGGCAATCATGTTCATGACCGGTCAGGCGATGACGCGCTCGTCGCGCTCGACCAAGAAGCTGCTGCTGATCGACGAGGCCTGGGCGATGCTCAAGGGCGGTTCGATGGGCGAGTTCGTCGAGACCTATGCCCGCACCGCGCGCAAATATGGCGGCGCGCTTGCGACCGCGACTCAGTCCTTGAACGACTACTACAAGTCCGATGGTGCGCGCGCCGCGCTCGAAAACAGCGACTGGATGCTGGTGCTCCAACAGAAGCCCGAGACCATCGCCGATTTCCGCAAGGAGGCCCGGCTCGACATGGACGACCGGACCGAGACGCTGATCCGCAGCCTCAAGCGCTCGGGCACCGAGTACAGCGAGATCTACCTCAAAGGTCCCGAGATGGAAGCCGTTGGACGCCTGGTGCTCGACCCACTCTCCGCGACGATCTTCTCCTCCGATCCTGACACCTATGCCGCGATCCACCGCCATGTCGAAAACGGCATGCCGCTGGAGCGCGCAGTCGCGCTGGTCGCAGGTGTGGAAGGAGGCATGTGATGGTGCTCGAGACCACCACGCTCGTCGATCGCGTGCCGCTTCCGTCAGTCAGACAAGCCCGCGACAAGCACCGTGTGATCGACTGGCTGGCGCTGTTCCAGGGCACCTGCCTGGTGCTGATCGAAACGGCAAGCTTCGCGGCGAGCACGCTGCTGCTGGTCCTCGGCCTGCCGCTGTTCGTGTTCCTGGCTGTAGCAGGCTGGGATCTCACGGCGCTGTTCGCGCAGCTCGGCAATCTTGCCGACCATTACCGCACCGCTGAACCGGTCGCGCGCCGCTTCTTTGCCCAGGACCTCCAGATCGCATTCCTCATCGCATCTGGCGGCCTCGCCCTGCTGCGATTGCCGGCTTTCTTGCACCGCCTCGATCGCCGCCTCTCCGAAGGATCTCCTCGCCATGGATAGACTGAACCTCCCGCTGCGCCAGCTGGGCCCGAAACTCCTCGCTTTAGCGGTGCTCGTTGCCGCGCTCCTGTGGGGTGCGTGGATTACGCAGCAAGTCACTGCCGCGCCCAAGCAGCGGATCGTCACGGTCCGGCTTGCCGAGACCATCGGGACATTCGTCGAGGAGGCCGCGCGCGCCGATGCCGATCCGGCGGTCGTCCAGGCGGCTAGCCTTGCCTACCTCAAGGCCGCCGAAAGCGCCGTCGCCGACATGGGCCATGACGGCCGCGTGGTGCTGGTTGCCGAGGCCGTGCTCGCGGGCGCTGCCGAAGACGCAACCCCCGAACTCGAGCAGCGCATTGCGGACCAGCTCGCCGGGGAGAAGCAGCCATGAGCCTGACCCGCTCGATCCTCCGTACGCTGCTGCTCTCGGGGCTGGTCCTGCTACCGCTCGCCTGGGCGCCGCTCGATGCCTTCAGCAAGGACCACGCGTTCCTCATCAATGCGAGCCCGAGCCTGCCCAACTGGGCGTTCTGGCTCGACAAGCACGCGCCGATCAAACGCGGCAGCCTGATCTTCTTCGAGCCGCCGCAAAGCGAGCTGGTCGAAAGGCATTTCGGAAAAGGACCGCAGATGTTCGGCAAGCGCGTGCTTGGCATGCCGGGCGATGTCGTGCGCCACGAGGGCGATGCGGTCTTCATCAACGGGAAGCAGGTCGCGAGCCTGCTCGAGGTCACCCGCCTTGGCGTGCCGCTCGCGCGCGGTCCCGAAGGCGCAATACCGGAAGGTTGCTACTACACCGGCACCAGCCATCCCCGCGGGCTCGACAGCCGCTATGGCGCAATCGGCTTCGTGTGCCGCGGACAAATCCTTGGCAGCGGGAGGGCGATCCTGTGATGCGCTCCCTCTTTCCGCTTGGCGCGCTTCTCCTCGCTGCGCTCCCTGCCAGCCTGCAGGCACGAGACTACGGCCAGCGCGGCGCGGTCTTCCCCGTGATCGAGCGCGATCTCTTGGAACAGATCCATACGCGCCTCGCCCAGATGGAAAAGTCGGGCGAGACCGCGCGGCTCAACGAGGAACTCAAGCGTCGCACGATCGCCCGCGTCAACCGGCCTGATCCGGTTGCCGGCGTGATCCGCGCAAGCGCAAGCCGCAGCTGGGCGTTCGACCCGACGATCACGCTTGCTGCCGATATCCGCGGGGCCAAAGGCGAGCTCATCCATGCTGCCGGAACGAGGGTCAACCCGCTCGACAGCGTCAAGCTGCGCGGCGACCTCCTGTTTCTCGACGGCGACGATCCGGCGCAGGTCGCCTGGTCGCTGAGGCAAGAGGTCAATGCCAAGCTGATCCTCGTCAAGGGTGCGCCGCTCGAGCTGATGAAGGCCCGCCAGCGAAGGTTCTATTTCGACCAGGGCGGCAAGCTGACGCAAAAATTCGGCATCAAGGCCGTTCCCGCGCGGGTGCGCCAGAACGGGCGCGTCCTCGAAGTCAGCGAGATTGCGCTGTCGCGCCGGAAGGCACAGCCATGACCGGAATCCGCGCCTTCCTCGTACTCTTCACGGCGATGCTGTCGCTGGTCTTCGCATCACCAGCTTCGGCCGATGCCGGTCCGGGCAAGTGCACCGGGCAATTCGTCAACCCCATCACCGACATCTGCTGGTCGTGCCTGTTCCCGATATCGGTCGGCGGGCTCGAAATCTGGCCGAGCAATCGCCCCGATCCCGACAATCCCGATCTGCCCGTTTGCCTGTGCGGGCTTCGCCCTGGCATCGCGATGGGGTTCTGGGAGCCGGTGCGGCTCGCCGATGTCAGCATGAAGCCGTGGTGCTTCGTCAATTTGGGCGGCATGAAGCTCGATCCCGGCTTTGATATCGGCTTTCGCTCGATCTCGGGTCCTTCGGCGGTGGGCGGCGCGAGCCAGTATTATTCGAGCTGGCACGTCCACTGGTATGCCTATCCACTGATCTACTGGATGGAGATCGTCGCCGATTTTCTGTGCCTTGAGCCGGGCTCGATCGACATCCTCTACATCTCCGAGATCGATCCGCTGTGGCAGGACAGCGAGCTCACCGCGATCATCAACCCTGAAGCGGTGCTCTTCGCCAACCCGCTGGCGCTCGCCGCCTGCGCTGCGGATTGCGCTGCATCGACCGCGAACCTGCCGCTCGACGAGATGTTCTGGTGCGCAGGCTGCCAGGGCTCGATGTACCCGATGAATGGCAATGTCTCGGCCTCGATCGGACATGTGCAGGCCTCGCGGCTCGTGCTCTCGCGCTTCGCTTACAAGCTCCACCGCGAGCTGGTCTCGTGGGGGACGATGGGTTCGAAGGGTCTGTGCGGCAAGTACCTCATGCCGGTGATGCGCAAGCAGCAATACCGCTTCCAGGCCACCAATCCCAATCCGGCGACGAAGGGCCGCTACGCCTGCCCGCCCGTCGGTGCCTCCACCACCTTCCAGTCCCCCGGACAGGTCATCCCCGCCATCGGCGAAGACATGGGATACCTCGTCTGGCGCAAGAGGAATTGCTGCGCGCTATGAGAAACGCCTTCCCCCTACTCGTTGGGCTGAGCCTCGTGATCGCTGCCGGATTTGCCGCAGCTTCTGCGCAGGATGCCGGGCCCGACCTTGACCTGGCTGAGATCCGCGCGCGCGCGGCCGAACATGCCGCCGACGCCGAGGCTCTCGCCACATCGGTCAGGACAAAAGCGAATGCCCTCGCAGACGACGCGCGCGCCGCTCAGCAAACGGCTTTCGACAATCGCGCAGCCTATGCCGAGACTGCGCAGGCGACCGCGAATGCCGGGCCGCTCGATATCGATGGCATGATCCGCGCCCAGGCCGATGCGGAAGTCGCAGCGATGGGCGACACGCCCCGGTTCATCGCTTTTGCCTCATTAGCAATGCCCGAGCCCTCATTGAAGGCGCTGGTTCGCGATGTCTCGAGGGCCGGCGGCGTCACCGTGCTGCGCGGATTCCCCCAAGGCGACAGCGCGCGCTTCAAGAAGCGCATCGCCGCTATCTGGAGCGATAGCGATGATGCCGACGCGCTCGGGATCGACCCGCGCCTGTTCCGCGCCTTCGATATCAAGGTTGCCCCGAGCTTCGTGATGATCGCGAGCGATTTTGCCCCGTGCGACGGGTTCGACTGCAATGACGTCCTGCCGCCGCACGACCGCCTTGCGGGCAATATCAGCGTGGCCGAAGTGCTCGACACCTTTGCTTCGGGAGGCGGTCCGGGAGCACAACTCGCTCGCCTCCACCTTCGTCGCCTCGAAGGAGAACGGCCATGAGGCTCACACAATCGCTTCGCATAGGACTGCTCGCCCTTCTTGCCATAGCCGCGCCCCTTTCCGCGCAGCAGCAGGACGCGCGGGCCGATGGCAAGGCATTCGGCGAAAGCCTGCGCGGCGAAGCGCAAGAAGCTGCCAGGTCGCAGCCCGACGCATCCACCCTCCCCAACTACGATCGCAATGCCGTGCGTGACCTCGAAACGCTCGCCGACGATCCCGACCGGATCGAAAGTAGCGCGGCAGCCGCTGCCACCGGACACCAGGGCTATCGGGCGGTGCGCGACAGCGTGGCCAATCGCGCGCGCTTCGATCCAAGTGAGATCGAGGACGTTATCGCGCGCAGCCTCGCCATCAACGAGACCCCGCTCGACTATACCAGTGGCATGGATATCTCCGGCGGTCAGGGCAATTGCGTGCCGCTGCCGCCCGGGTCCGGATCGGCAGGGACCTACACCGCGACCTGCAACACCGGCACGCGGATCGACCAGTCGGTGGGTCAGTGCGCGGTGCCGCTCGTTGCCAGCGTGACCCGGCGCCAGCAATGGCACTATCTCTGCAATGAGACCAGCACAGTCTATGGATATCCCTGGTGCTCGGCATTCGATGGAGGCTCGTGCCGGATCACCGGGTATCGGCCCGGCCCCTGCCTCCAGTGGCGGCAGGACCAGTTCTATAGATACTGCACCGAACCTGGCGACCCCATCGCCGAAATCACATGCGACACTCCAGATGCGCGCTACACGCCCTATGCGGTGACCACGGACAACTCGATCGATACCTTTTCCGACGAGAGCCAGTGCACCGGATTTGCCGATAATGGCGATTGCACGCTCGACAATGAGATCTGCACCGATGCCGATCCGCAGACCCGCGTGATCGACGGTGTCTCGGTTACGCGGCCCTGCTGGGAATGGCAGCGCAGCTACACCTGCACATCGCGCGAGGCGGCGAGCGACTGTTCCGACATCGAAAGCCATGGCACCTGCCGGTTCATCGGCGAGGATTGCTTAACCGACGAAGACCCGTGCGAGACCTGGGAGCGCATCTACGAATGCCCCCTCCCCGGAACTGACAGTTCCACCCAATATGTCTGCGACGGCGATGTCTATTGCATCGATGGCAGCTGCGAGACGATCGAGCGCACCGCCAACGATGAGTTCAAGGATGCCGCGGTCGCATTGCACGCCATGGACGAGGCGCGCGGCCAGTTCGATCCGAACACGCTGACGCTGTTCCGCGGCACGCGCAACACCTGCTCGTCCAAGGTCTTCGGCGTCTTCAACTGCTGCAAGGGCAAGGGTTTCCCGCTCATTCCGGGGATCAGCCTGCTGGTTGCGCTCGGCTGCGATCGCGAGGAAGTGCTACTCCACCAGCGCGATGCGCAGGGGCTGTGCGCCTATGTGGGGACCTATTGTTCGGACAAGTTCCTCGGCGTCTGCCTCACCAAGAAGAAGGTCTACTGCTGCTTTGAGTCCAAGCTCTCGCGGATCCTGCAGGAACAGGGACGTCGCCAGCTCCCCAAGCCATGGGACAAGCCCAAAGAAGAGCAATGTGAGGGGTTCACTCTCGACGAGTTTGCCCGGCTCGACCTCAGCCGGATGGATTTCAGCGAAGTCTATGCCGAGTTCACCGACGCGGCCCGACTTCCCGACGAACTCGAGACCAGCATCCTCATCCAGCAGAGGATCGAAGATTATTACGCAAGGGGCGGCCAATGACCCATCTGCATCACCTAACGGCGCTCGCGCTCGGCATAGCTGCCCTGCCCACCACTTCGGCCCAGGCGCAGGAGCGGCAGGACACAAGATCGACCACCGCTGCCGACGCGCTCTACTGCCAAGAGCGTAGGCTCGGCTACTGGTTCTACTGCGTGAAGCCCGCTCCCATTGAAGAGCCACAACAGCCTGAAGCCGAGCAGATCGCGGCCAGCCAAGAACTCGACGCGATCACCTCCGAGCTTCGCGAACTCAAGGCGCGCGCGATCCTCTATCCGACCGAGGCCAATGTAGCGGCCTATATCCGCTTCCAGCGCGCGCAGCTCGACCGCGCCTCGCTGTTCTCCGATGTCTGGCAGCGGGCGATCTGGCAGGACCCGGACCTCGACTACACGCTTGAACGCCCCGTCGGAGCGGTCGCCAAGAAGCAGTGGCAGGATGCCCGCAGCGCGGAGCGCGATCACGTCATGGCAACGCTCTCGCAGCGCTACGGCCTTTTCTATTTCTTCAGTTCGACCTGCGGACCGTGCGAAGTGATGAGCCCGATCGTGAAGGGCGTCGCCGACCGCTGGCGGATCACCGTGCGCGCGATCTCCACCGATGGCGGTCCATCCCGGCATTTTCCCGACTATCGGGTCGAGACGAACCAGCGCGGCAAGCTTGGTCTCGAAGGCAAAGCCACCCCCGCTCTGGTGCTGTGGGACAGCGTGACCAAACGCCCGATTCCGATCGGCTACGGCGTGCTCTCGGCCGACGAGCTGCAGTACCGCATCTACCTTCTCACCTCCAAGGAAGCCGGACATGATTACTAGCATCCGCAATGCGGCATTGACCCTTGCCGCCGCCAGCATGGTTGCCTCACCGGTCGCCGCGAATGTTGGCGACAGCATGGACCGCTTCATGGACGACATGGGGGCGGCGGCGAATGTCACCGGCCCGACCGCCTTCGAAGGCCAGTCGGCAGGCTATTACAGCCTCGGCAATGTCTGGACGCGCTTCCCTCAGAAGACGACCAACATCGCCAATCTCCAGCTGCCGCGCGCAAGGGCGGGCTGCGGCGGCATCGATATCTTTGCCGGCTCCTTTTCGTTCATCAACGCGAGCGAGATGGTCGCGCTCCTGAAGGCCGTTGCCAACAACGCGGTCGGCTTCGCGTTCAGCCTGGCGATCGATACCGTGTGCCCAGAGTGCAACAAGATCATGCAGGAGTTTAGCCAGAAGGCTCAGCTCATGAACAATCTCTCGATCAACTCCTGCGAGATGGCGCAGGGACTGGTCGGCGGACTGTGGCCCAAGGGCGATCTCGCCGACAAGGCGATCTGCGAAGCGATCGGGAACTCCGAAGGGATCTTTACCGATTATGCGGCCGCCAAGCACGGCTGCGGCACGCGCGGCCAGCGCGCGTCGACCAACGAGGGCGCCGGTACCGACTATGCCGACGTCAATCCCGGCGTGCCGCGCAACTACACCTGGCACGTCCTGAAAAAGAGCGCCTTCTTCAATCCGGGTGGTACCTTTGACCGCGAACTAGCCGAATACGCCATGACGCTGATTGGCACGGTCATCTACGTGCCGCCCAAGGATGATGAACCCGGCAAGTTCGTGCCGTTCGCGGGCGACGCGTCCTCGACGCTCGTAAGCGCGCTCCTAGACGGGACGCAGGGCCAGACCGTGCGCGTTTTCCGCTGCGACGAGACCGATCTCTGCCTCAATCCCACCTTCGAGCAGATGAGCCTATCGAATGCAAAGGCCATCCGCCCGCGGGTCGCGCTCCTCATCGGGAACATGGTCGATGCGATCCGGGCCGACACCGCGATCGGCAATGCCGAAAAGGAACTGCTGCAGGTCGCCGCTGTCCCCTTGTACAAGATCCTTACCGTCCAGGCCGCCTATGGACGCGGCATGCCGACCGACGACCGCGAAACGCTCGCCGAGATCGCCAGCATCGATCTGCTCTATGCCATCCTCGACCGGATCGTCTCGGAAGCCGGTCGCTCGATGGCGAGCTTCATCGCCGCCGATGAAGCCAAGCTTGCGATCTGGCGCGGCCAGGTCGCCGAAGTGCGCTCTGGCCTGGTCCAGAGGCAGGCTACTGGACAGGCCAAGGTCTCGGCGATCATGCAGATCATCGAGAAGACCGCGATGATCGAGAACGCGCTCGCCGCTTCGATGTCGCCCTCGATGTCCGCAGCGCTCGACTGGTCACGCGGCCTCCAGTCGCGCTCGATTATTCCCTGAGTCGAGCGCCATGGTCGAAATCTTCACAACCGGCGGCGGTGAGTACATCGTCAATGTCTTGAACGCCGTCGCCGCGTGGACCGGGGCCGGTGGCTACAAGAGCCTGATCCAGGTGGCGCTGGTCTTGGGCATGGCGCTTGCGGTCATTGTCGTCGCGTTCAACCAGGACTGGCGCGCCTGGCTCAACTGGTTCCTCGGCGCGACTCTCATCTACATGTGCCTGATGGTTCCGCGCATGGATGTGCAGGTCACCGACCGCGTCAATCCGAGCCTTGCACCGGCCACGGTCGCCAATGTCCCGCTGGGCCTAGCGCTCATGGCAAGCTTTACCAGCCAAGCGGGCGACTACCTAACCCGTTCCGCCGAGCTCGTCTTCGGCCTTCCCGACGATCTCAACTATTCGAAGAACGGCATGATTTACGGCGCGCGCCTGCTCGAAGCGACGCGGTCCCTGCGCATTGCCGACCCCGAATTTGCCGCCAATTTCGACGAACATGTCCGTCAATGCGTATTCTACGACCTGCTGCTCGGTCGCTACTCGATGAAGGAATTGTCGGAGAGCAACGATATCTGGGCGACCATTGCGCCCGGCAGTGCCGCGCGTGCGCAGCGCTTCCTCACCCGGCAGGCGGACGATAGCGTCACGGCCACGATCATCACCTGCCGCGAAGCATACACTGCGCTCTCCAACCAGTGGGCCGGGCTTATCGATGAGATGACACAGGTCGCCGGGCGCCAGCTCTACCCCCGGCAGACCGAAGCGCTCGCGAAGGCCAAGCTCATCGCCGACCTGCCGATTGCCTATCAATACCTCACCGGCGTCTCGAAGGATGCAAGCAGCATCTTCCGCCAAGTTCTGACCATCAACGCCATGAACCAGGCGATGCATGGATTTGCCGGAGCTAGCGGCGCATCGAGCGTCGATGTGTTCGCGCTGACCCGCGCCGATATCCAGACCGAACGGACCTATTCTTCGATCGCGCATAACGCGATGAAGTGGGTCCCGATCCTCAATGTCGTCCTGACGGTCGTATTCTACGCGCTTTTTCCGGTGCTCTTCCCACTGTTCCTGATGCCCAAGACCGGACCGATCGCGCTCAAAGGATACGTCACGGGCTTCTTCTATCTGGCAGCTTGGGGGCCGCTGTTCGTCATCCTGCACATGATCCTGATGCTCAAGGGCGCGAGCGATGTGGCGGCAGCGGGCGGCGCAAGCGGGCTCAGCCTCGCGACCTTCTCCGGCATGACCGACGTCAACAACGATATCGGGATCCTGGCCGGCTACCTCGTCGCATCGATACCGTTCCTTGCAGGCGGCGTCGCCAGGGGCGCGCTCGCAATATCGGGCCAGGCAACGAGCTACCTCAATCCGAGCCAGAACGCGGCAGAAGAGGCGGCGCGCGAAGCGAGCACCGGCAATGTTTCGCTCGGGAATACCAGCCTTGAGAACTCGAACGTGTTTTCGCGGCAGTTTGCGCAAGCCAGCCTCGCTCCCAACATTGGCTACGGCGCCGCGCAGACGCGAGCCACAAGCGAAAACGGCACCCAGACCACCGGCTTCCCTCAAGCCGAATTCGCCACCGTGCCGACCTCGAGCTATCCGTTCACCCCGACACTCGGGCAGGACTTCTCGAGCCGGCTTGCGACCATGGCGAGCCAGAGCCGCGGCCAGAGCGAGACCTTCTCGAACCTTGCCCAGCAGTCGACGAGTTCGGCTGTCACCCGCTTCAGCGAGCTACGCGATGCGTACACCCGCTCGCGCTCGAACGAGAGCGTCAGTGGCACGTCAACGAGCGACAGCATCGGCAGCGCCTTCAGCGAGGTCGACAACGCCTCGAAGACACTTCAGCAGCAATTCGGGCTGTCGCGCCGCGCGGCCGATGACATCACCGTATCTTGGTTCTTGAACGGGGATGGCGCTCTAGGACTGAAGGGAGAAAAAGGCGCTGGCTCGGCGAGCATAGGTGTTAAGGGAGGACGCAACCAGAGTTGGACCGACAGTGATATCGGGATCGCCTCCGAGGATCGCTCGCGCATCATGGGCGCGCTGAGCCAGATCTCGGACAGTCGCAGCTGGTCGAGCACGCGCGAAGGCTTCCTGCGCGAAACGAGTTCGAGTTCGGAGGCGCTGGTGTCAAGCAGCTCGGCCGGGATTACCACGTCGATCACCGAAGCGCAGAGCTATACCCGCGAAGCGCGCCGAGCCGAGGAGATCGCCAGCCGCCTCGAGAACCAGGCGAGTTGGTACGAGAGTGCCAATGCCGCAGGCACTCTCAACCTCAGCCAGGCCTATCGCGAATGGGGCATGGCGGAGATCGAGGCTAACCGGGATTACTACGGTCCGGTGCGCTTTGACGACATCGACTTCCAGATGAGCGTGCGGGGCCAGCAGCTTCAGGCGCGGTTCGTCGAAGGCTATGCGGACCAGCTCAATGCCGAGATCTCGGGCGACCTGGTCTTGCCGGCCTCTGCGTCCATCGCTCGGCCCTCGGCGAGCAGCGCCGAGAGCGTCCGGGGATCAGTGCGGCTTGACGGTGTGCCGGGAAGCCTGAGCGCCCCGTCCAGCGAACGTGAAGACATCGCCCGTGATGTCGATCGGGTGCAGCAACAGGGAGATCGACGGATCGGGACCGTGAAAGGCTACCTCGATGGCAAGACCCGCGATGCGAAGGGAGCCTCGGCCGAAGCGGCAGACGATGTTAAGGAATGGTAGGCTGCTAAAGGATGACGTCGTGCACAATTACGAACACGACAAAAGCTGCCAATGCAGCAAAAATCGCAATCAACTTGAGCCGTCCCCAAGGGTCAGCCCAAGTCTTTTTCCAGGTGTAGGAAGTGAGACGGTTCTCGGCGATGGCCCGGTCGACTTCACGAAGACCTTCCCAGTCCTGCTTGCCACCAGTGGGATTGTTGTCTGGATCGCTCATCGCTCATTCTCCTTCAGTGGTAAATCGGCGCTCTCACCTCTAAATCGTCCCAACAGATCGCTGATAAAATAGACAAGAAGCATCACGAAAGCGAGAACGCTATCTTGGCCTGCAGACTCGAAAATTTATTGCGTCGAAGATCGATCAGCTATGCGAGGACGGCGAGCAGAACGGGGCAAGACTCTGGCAGGTTGTGGTCCGTCGCTATGAGCAACTTGCCGCGCGCAAGTCCCATTCCTGATGGAACTGTTGGGATCTCCAGCCTCGACTGACTGCAGATAGGCTTCCAGCCGCTCTAGCGTTCGTCGACGCGGCCTTCGTCCTTGCCGGAGGTCGAGTACGAATCGAGGATCACCGACTGCGCGCCTGCCGAAGCGTGTAGCCGAAATATGATGATCTTTCAGATGCTTTTCGATCCGTTCCAGCAAGGTCATGACCCTTTCGCTCCGACTCGCAAATCCCTTGTGTTCCTGTTATGTTCTTAGTAAGATCATATCCGCGAGTCTAGGAAAATTCCTACGATTGAGATTCGAAGGACAGACAGATGGAACATGTCAGGGAAGAGCTCGACCGGCTGATTCTCAAGGGCGGATATGGCTACGCCTCGATATCGCGGCTGCTCGGCCGCAATCCCGCTTATGTACAACAGTTCATCAGGCGCGGCTCTCCAAGAAAGCTCGATGACGAGGATCGAAAGACGCTTGCCTGCTTCTTCGGTGTCGACGAGCAAGTGCTCGGTGGTCCGGCTAATCCGGTCACCGATGGCATGGTCGAGATCCCCGTACTCGATGTGGAGGCATCCGCCGGCTTTGGCGCGGTAGCTGCTAGTGAGACTGCACACACCCGGTTCGGGTTCGATGAGCGGTGGCTGCGGCACCTGACTTCGGCCAAGAGCGCCAGCCTGTCGATCGTCGGCGTCAAGGGTGACTCGATGGAGCCCACTCTCAGTGATGGTGACGAGGTTCTGGTCGATGCTTCAGATCACGGCTCGCGACTGCGAGACGGGATCTACGTCCTTCGTTCTGATGATACCCTCGTCGTGAAGCGGATCGCTATCAAGCCAAATGGTAGGCAGATCACCATTGCCAGCGACAATCCGGCTTACCCTACCTGGCACGACATGGATCGGTCGGAAGTTCACGTGGTGGGCCGGGTTATCTGGTTTGGCCGAGCCTTGTAGCGGCAGGACTTGGGCCGTTAGTTGACGGTCGGCTTTCGGCGCTGGTTTCGCAAAAAGCGGACCTTCCGCCTCCGACCCAATTGCGGATATAGATGGGTAATTGGAATTACCGCCATTCTTCGGCGTTGGCGTCGACTACAGCTGGTAAAGTTACCTTCTCTCGCGGCGACCGCTGGGCCCTTTAGGCATCGCCCAAATTGCGCTGCATTGCGGCCAAAGTAGACTTGAATGCCTCCAAGTCCTCGTCCTTTATTCCTGTGAGCAGGCGCGCATAGACCTGATCCGCTTCGACTCGCATTTTCGGAAGCAAGTCGATTGCAGCGGATCGCAGGTGCACCTGCCACACACGGCGGTCGTTTTTGGCGCTGCGCCGTTCGACCAAGCCCAATTCTTCTAGCCGGTCGATCGCTTGCCCGATGCTTGCCCGCTCCAGCTCCAATTGACCGGCCAATTCGGTCTGGGTCATGCCGGGTGTCCGGTAGAGATAGGCTAACGCACGCCACTGGGTGCGGGTGAGTCCAAACTGCTCGAGTGAGGAATCGAAGGTACGGCGCAATCGTCGCGTGAGCTCTTCCAACAGAAAAACCAACCGGTCTTGATCGGTCAGGAATGGCGCCGCTTTTTCATCGGGATCGTGGTCGAGCTTTGTTGCCATGCAAGGCACCTTAACACAGCATCGACTTAGATAAAGTCATTTACTGTAAATCAATTTACAATATAGTGGCTTGCGATATGGAGATTTTGACCACCAAAATTCATGGAGCGGGAGGACTCTCCCTTGCCGCAGAAGTGATTGGTGGCGACAACGCCATGCCCGTCCTGCTCGCACATGGCGGCGGGCAGACGCGCCGTGCGTGGAAGCGCGTAACAGGTGATTTGGCCGAAGCTGGCTACCGCACAATTGCGATTGATATGCGCGGTCATGGCGAGAGCGATTGGGCTGCGAGCGGAGCATACGATATTCGCGACTTCGCTTCCGATCTTGTAGCGATTGCATCAGGCATGGAGTGCAAACCAGCACTCGTTGGTGCTTCGCTGGGGGGACTGGCCGGGATCATCGCCGAGGGTTATCTCGCGCCAGACACTTTCGCTTCCCTGACCCTTGTAGACATTGCCCCGCGCATGGAGCCGGGCGGCGTGATGCGTGTGGTCGGTTTCATGGAACAGCATGTCGATACCGGCTTTTCTTCACCTGAAGAAGCGGCGGGAATCATCGCGAGGTACATGCCGCATCGCCGCAAGCGCGGGGCTGGAGAGGGACTGCGGCGCTACCTGCGCAAAAAGGATGATGGCCGCTACTACTGGCACTGGGACCCGGCCTTTATCCGTAACATCATGACCACGAAGCGAAGCGATCCGGCTCATCAGGATCGGCAATTCGATGCGCTGAGCGATGCGGCCAGTCGGCTTTCGTTACCAGTGCATCTCATTCGCGGCGGATCGAGCGATCTGGTTTCCGAAGAGGCGGTGGCGCATTTGCGCGACCTGGTCCCGAACACCGAATATTCCGACATCGCAGATGCCACGCATATGGTGGTGGGAGACGCCAACGACGCCTTTTCGGAAGCGATCCTCGATTTTCTGACCCGCCATCACTCTCCCCAAGGAACTACAGCATGAGCAAGGAGCACGGTCCAATCGATTGCGAACGTCTTGATGAGCTGTTGCGGATTGCTCCGTTTCATCAATGGCTCGGTCTGACGGTAAAATCGTATTCTAGCGAGCAGATTGAGCTCGAAATGCCGTGGCGCGAAGAGATTATCTCGAACCCGATGATCGGTTCAGCTCATGGCGGCGTGCTGGCATCGCTGATTGACCTCACAGGGCTCTACACATTGCTGTCGCAAGGTGTGACAGCGAAGGTGACAGCCGACCTGCGCGTTGATTATCATCGCCCGGCGACTTCTGGGCCCCTCATTGTGACGGGTCAGGTGGTCAAGGTCGGAAGGCAAATCTCGGTTGCCGAAAGCCGGATAGTTGGACCGGACGGCAAACTGATCGCCAGCGGCAGGGGTGCCTACATATGTTAGCGCGCGCCACCCTAACGGCTTTCTGTTTGGCTCTTGCTGCATGCTCAGGTGGCGTGGACGGAAGCGAGGCGGGGCAAGACGCGCAGTCAGGTCCGCGCAAAGTTCAGACAATGGTCGTCGAACCCGAATTGCTCGCAGAACCAGTAAAAGCATTCGGCACCATTGCAGCCAAGCAAAGCAGTTCGATCGGAGCGCTCGCAGAGGGGCCGGTTGAGCGCATTTTCGTAAAGGTCGGCGACAGGGTATCGCGGGGCCAACCACTCTTTCGTATCCGTCAGGCTGATTACCAGCGGCGCGTCGCCGAAGCGCAGGCCGCCGTCGATCTAGCTAGCGCCCGAGCGATCGAGGCAGAACGGCGCTACGAGCGCGTTATTGCGCTTGCACCTAAGGGTTTTGTATCAAACGCGCAGGTCGATGCGGTCGAAACGGAACTTGCCGTTGCACGAGCGCAAAAAACGCAGGCTCAGGCAGTGTTCGGCACCGCGCAGCAAGCGTTATCTGATACCATCACGCGAGCGCCTTACGATGGCGTTGTTACCGCTCGGTTGGTCGATGAAGGGGTCTACCTCAACAACCGCTTTTCGATGGGCGGTCAATCAGCAGCGCTCCAATTGCAGGAGCTCGGAACGGTCGCCGCCATCGTGAACGCGCCACAGGAATATGTTGACGCCTTTCGGCGAAATATGCCCGCTCGCGTCTACATCGAAGGGTTCGACGAGCCGATTGATAGCATAGTCTATATTATCAACGACCGGGTCGACCCTGAGAGCCGGATGGTCGAATTGCGGCTGCCGATTGCCAATCCAAATTATCGCATCAGCTCAGGTTTGGGGGCTCGCGCTGAAATCAACGTCCCACCCGTTTCGGCGATAATCCTCCCTCGAACCGCAATCCGTGGCGATAGTGCTGCCGCGCACGTTTTCATTGTTGAAAACGGGAAGGCACATGGGCGCGAAGTTACTTTCGAGAGCATCGATCTTGATCGGGTGCGCATTCTTTCAGGCTTGGCCGCAGGGGATGAATTGGTCCTCGATCCGCCTTCGACTTTGCGTGACGGTGAAACAGTAGAGTCCCGCCAAATGAGCGATGCAGACTGATATGTGGCTCGCTGACGTATCGATCCGGCGCCCCGTCTTCGCTACGATGCTGATCGCCTCGCTCGTGGTGCTGGGACTTGTTTCGTTCAATCGGCTCGGCGTCGACCTTTTCCCAAAGGTGGAGTTTCCATACGTTTCAGTAACGACGGCGCTTCCTGGCGCCTCGCCCGCATCCGTGGAGACCGAAGTTACCGACATTGTCGAGGAACAGCTCAATACCATTGCGGGATTGCGTCAGATGCGGTCGACCAGTGCGGAGGGTGTGAGCATCGTCAATCTCGAATTCGAACTCGAGGAAGATGCCGATGTGAAAGCGCAGGAGGTGCGCGACAAAATGTCGCGGCTTGGAGCCGATCTGCCTGCCGATTCCGAATCACCGGTCATCGAAAAGGTCGATCCCGATGCCGCGCCTATTCTCTCGGTTCTCATGTCGGGGGACATGCCCGCTCGTGACTTGACCGCTTTCGCAGACGAGGAGGTCAAGGAGCGTTTACAGCGCGTCCCCGGCGTCGGTTCAGTCGAGCTGGTCGGCGGACGCAAGCGGGAAATGCGTATCTGGCTCGATGCAGCCGCGATGCGCGCTCGCGGAGTGACTGCGGACGACGTACTCGGCGCAATTCAGCGCGAGAACTCCGAACTGCCGGGTGGTCGGTTGGTCACCGAGGGGCGCGCGCGCCAATTCGGTGTCCGCATACTCGCCGAAGCGGATAGCGCGGCAGAATTCGCGGCCATACCCATCGCCTATCGACCCAATGGCCAAACCGTTCGGATCGGCGACGTCGGGCGGGTAGAAGACTCGATTGAAGACGAGGCCAGTTATGCTCAGCTCGACGGTGAACCAGGCGTTGTTCTTGAAGTCCGCAAGCAAAGCGGTGAGAACACAGTCGCCGTCGCCGAACACATCCGCGCCGACATTGAGGAGCTGCGAGCTTCGGCACCAGAAGGCGTCACCTTCGTCATCGCGCGCGACACTTCTCGCTTCATCGAACAGGCCATCGGAGACGTGCTGTTCGACCTGTTAATTGCCGTGGTTCTGGTGGTCGCGGTGACATTCCTTTTCCTTCTCAGTTGGCGCGCTACGATCATAGTATTGCTGGCGATCCCCACTTCGATAGTCGCAAGCTTCATTGCCTTTGCGGCGTTCGATTTCACGATCAACATGGTCACTTTGTTAGCGCTGACGGTCGCTATCGGCCTGCTGGTCGATGACGCGATCGTCGTCGTCGAAGCAGTTCAAAATGATGTCGATGAAGGTGCTGACGCAACTGGAGCGGCTCACGCAGCCACTAAGCGGGTTGCGTTGGCTGTTCTGGCTGGAACTTTTGCGACTTTGGCAGTGTTCGTGCCAATCGCGTTTATGGAAGGAATAGTTGGCCGCTTTTTCTTTCAATACGGTCTTGCAATCGTCTTCTCCGTCAGCGTCTCGATGCTGGTTGCCTTCACGCTCACACCCGCGCTTTCGGCCCGGTTGCTGCGTCCCGAAGAAAAGGAGAGCGGCTGGTTCGCACGCATAGAGCGATTCCATGTCGGGATGCGACAACGCTACGAAAGGCTCGTATCTTGGGCGATCCGCCGCCGCTACGTCGTACTAGGCGGCGCCCTTGCCAGCGTATTCGTGGGGGGGGTTTTTGCGGCGCTCGTGCCCAGCACATTCATGTCCACTACGGACCGCTCGGAATTTCTCGTCACGATCAAGCTACCGCTCGGCACAGGGATAGCCGGGGCAAAGGATGCAGCGCAGCAGGTGGATGCCGCTCTGCGCGAAAATCCCGAAGTCGAACTCGTTTTTGTCAGTGCGGGCAGCGGGACCAATCCAAAGATCAACGAGCTCGATATCTATGTCGGCCTTTCGCACAAACGGTCACGCGACGTGACGCAAGACGATATAATGACCTTCGCACGCCAGGCAGCACTCGACGGAGTCCCGAAGGCACGCCAAGTCGCGGTGGAGGAAGTCCCGTGGGTTTCCGGTGCCGGGGTCGGACAGACCGCGATAGAGCTGATCATCACAGGGCCGGATACCGCCACAATCAATCGCTACGCGCAATGGCTCGAAAGCGAGCTGTCCGCGCGATCTGATTTCGTAGACGTGCGCTCCACATATGAGGGTGGCAGACCTGAGTTGCAGATCGCGCTCGACCGTGATCGGGCGGCGGATCTCGGTATTTCTGCGCGCGACCTTGCGGCAGCTTCGCGGACACTCGTAGGCGGGAGCGATGCCGGGACGTTCGAGACGGGTGGACGCCGCTACGACGTTCGGGTCCGGTTGGAGGAAAGCGAGCGACAGCGATTGAGCGACATAGAGGCGCTGCCCCTCAGGACAGCGCAGGGCAGTCTGGTCGATTTGGCAGCAATTGCCGACATTGATGTCACGCTGAACGCCGCAGAAATCGAACGCATTGATCGATCGCGCCAGATTTCGGTGCTCGCCAATACCGCGCCGGGTGTTCCGTTGAGCGTGGCCGTCTCGGATTTAGAGGGCTTGCTTGCCGCCAACCCACCGCCAGCTGGACTGTCTACCCAAATGGAAGGCACAGCGCGCCGCCTCGCTGAAACGAGCGAGGCCATTATCTTTGCCTTCATCTTAGCGATTGTCGCACTCTACATTGTCCTCGCAAGCCAGTTTAACAGCTTCGGGCAACCGATCATCATCATGCTCACCGCGCCGCTGTCCTTCTCGGGCGCGTATTTTCTCATGTGGGCAGCAGGTCAGGAAATGAGCTTGTTTGCGCAAATCGGCATGATTGCGCTTATGGGTATCGTGATGAAAAACGGCATCCTGCTTGTCGATCGCGCCAACCAGTTCCGCGATGCTGGCAAAGATGCTGCTGCGGCCATGCGCGATGCCGCGCCGGAACGGCTGCGACCAGTCCTCATGACCGCGCTGGCTGCCGTTTTCGGAATGATGCCCGTCGCATTGGCACAGTCAGACGCTGCGGAATGGAGAAACCCCATGGGATTCATCATTATCGGCGGTCTCACGACATCTACCTTCCTGACATTGTTGGTGATACCCGCAGCTTATGCGGCAGCCTCGGATTTGCGGAAGCTCGTGAGCAACTTTCGATCCTCGCTCTTGCATGGACCGTCCTAGGTCGAAGCGTTGGCTCAACCGTTACCGGTTTTGTGATCGGCGCAGGGTAGAACAAGCATTGTCCGCATTCACCTCCAGAAGCGGACGCTGGGCCATTTGAGATCAGCGCCCAACTCCAGTCAGATCTCAGTTTTCTCAGCGAGAGTAAGAGCATCTTCAATGTCGACACCAAGATACCGCACGGTGTTCTCGATCTTGGAATGACCGAGCAGTATCTGGATTGCACGTATGTTGCCTGTGGCTTTGTAGATGATTGAAGCTTTGGTCCGGCGCAGTGAGTGGGTGCCGTATTCCTCAGGACGCAAGCCAATAGCCGTCACCCACTCATCAACAAGCCGCGCGTACTGTCGCGTGCTCAAGTGGCGTGTTTGATCAACTCTGCTCGGGAAGACGAAGTCCTCCACGTCACCACATCTGAGCTCGAGTCACGCAAACAGGCTTGCACGCGCATCTGATGCGATCTCAAACTGAACAGGTCGACCTGTTTTGCGCTGCGTGATTGTTGCTCGCGTCCGGATTTCCGGGCCGCTGACTAGGTCGCCGATTTTGAGCTCGACGAGATCACAGCCTCGCAGTTTGCTATCGATCGCCAAGTCAAACAGAGCGCGGTCTCTTATGCGCTCCTCGCGATCAAGAAAGAAACGGATCGCCCAAATCTGCTTTTGATTGAATGGACGCTTGGGACCGATCTTAGCACCGAAGTTCCAAGGCACTCGGTTTTGAGAAGCAGGATCAAATTGTGAATAGGTCATTGTCATTCTCCTTGGCCGGAATGGCCGCAGAGAATGTCCGCTTTCGGGAGCTAAGATCTCGGATGGCTACGTCCGACATTGGGGCGCATTGCCGCCGTTCGCGCTCCTGACTAATCGGCAGGCCTCTGGGCGAAAGCTCTGTCATCGAAGGATCGGGAGAAAAAATCCGAAAATGGTTCTGCGAAGTGACGACTGCTCGCGCTTTATGCCCGTCAATCTCCGTCCATGATATGCAATGACATATGATTAGTCAGCCATATATGTCGCTACAGATTTCTCTTGCTTTTTGAGAAACCTTTGTATATGCTAAAACATATAAACGTCGATCAACATATGCAGAACTATATTTATGAGCACGGCAATCGAAGACATCGCCGCAAGCATCAAAGCGGCTCGGATAGCAAAGGGCTTTACCCAGAAACAGCTGGGTGAACGGGTAGGTTTGCCCCAAAGCCATATCTCCAAGATCGAAGGCGGGAGTGTAGACCTACAGATTTCCAGCCTTGTCGAAATAGCGCGCGCGCTCGACCTCGAGCTGAAGCTTGTGCCTCGAAGGACCATACCGGCGATCGAAGGCGTTGTGCGCTCACAGCGCGAAAGAAGCGAGGCAAGTCGAGCGCTCGCAACGATTGCTGAAACCAACCGGTTCGCCGAGCGAGTACGGCAGACCTATCCGAGCATCACCGAGGTGAATGAGCTGCAAAGCGCACTTAAAAATATCCCGACCGTTAATCTCAATCCCGAAACGCTCAAGGCCATCCAGCAGGCCTTGCAGCCCGTCGCCCATCTGAAAAAACATTTTCAGGACTTCGGCTGGGCGCTTGAACAGCAAGAGGGAACGAAGAAGTTCGCCCAACAGATCGCGGCATCCACACGTGCCCTCCAGCGCGTCAGAAACCTGCAGGTCCACGCAATCGATCGAGATAGTGCCCCGAGACGGCCTGCTTACCGGCTTGAGGACGACGCCACATGATCGACGCAGCGGCTCTCGATATCTTTCTGGGTAAGACGCGCGTTGGAACGATTGCGCGCCTCGATGGAGATGCGAGCATCTTCACATTCGACGAGGTCTACCTTGCCGACCAAAATCGGCCAACGCTGTCGCTCGCCTACAAGGATGCGAATGGCGAAATCATTGCGGACACACGCAGCTATCGAACGAAAATCGAGCCGTTCTTCTCCAACCTCCTTCCCGAAGGCACGCTTCGCGACTACCTCGCCCGCCGCGCGGGCGTAAAAGCCGTGCGCGAGTACCACCTTCTCGCACAGCTCGGGCACGATCTTCCAGGCGCAGTGCGCGCCATCGCCGTCGACGCCGAGGAAACGGAGGCCGACGAGCCCGATGCAGAAGTGGTGGAGAAGCAGGCAGAGCGCGCGCTGCGCTTCTCGCTTGCCGGCGTGCAACTCAAATTCTCGGCGATCAAAGCCCAGGGCAAGAATGGCGGACTGACGATCCCGGTCACAGGCAGCGGCGGCGACTGGATCGTCAAGCTGCCCTCTGCAAGACATCCGGACGTGCCCGAGGCAGAATTCGCGGCGATGAAACTGGCCGCAAAGATCGGGATCGACGTACCTGAAATCGACCTTGTGCCCCTCGATCAGATCGATGGCATACCCGAAGGTATCACCCGTTACGGAGAGTCCGCTTTTGCCATCCGGCGCTTTGACCGGGGTGAAGAAGGACCAGTGCACACCGAAGACTTCGCCCAGGTGTTCGGTGTCTTTGCAGACGATAAATACGAGAATGCGAGCTACCGCCAGATCCTCAGTGTGCTGGCGATCGAAACCGACGAGCAAAGCGTGGTCGAATTCGTCCGCCGGCTCACCTACTCGGTGCTGATCGGGAATGGCGACATGCACCTCAAGAACTGGTCGTTGATCTATCCGGATAGGCGCAACGCGCTGCTTGCACCTGCCTATGACTTGCTTTCGACGCTCGCCTATATCCCGGGCGACGATGCTGCACTCAAGTTTCATAGCTCGCGCGAGTGGGCGTCCTACACCTATGATGAACTCGAGGCGATCGCCGATAGAGCTCGGCTGCCTGCCAGGCTGATCACCGCGACAGCAAAGGATGTCGTTGCACGGTTTGATGACGCCTGGAGCAGCGAAAGCGGACACCTCCCCTTCCCCGATCATGTGCGAAGCGCGATCGAAAGGCATCGCAAGACTCTTGCGATCTGAGAGCGGTTCCGAAATCCGATCGTTCGCGCGTAAGCACCACCTGGACCAACTGCCGGGCCCAATTCGTCAGAAAATCTTGCACATAGCGGCCCTTCAAATCCCGAAGTCCAGTGTCTTGCTCTTGCTTCGGGCGAGTTCCTTTTCGGCCTTGTTGGCCTCTTCCGGTTTCAGCTGATCAAGTTCGCCGTTTTTCTTTTCTGTCGGCGTCAACTGTGCGGTGACCTCGAGGGCCGAGGCCTTCTCGCCTTTGTTGCGTGCCACGGCTGCTCCGAGCCTGTCCGAACTGTCGACGACGAGTGTCAGGTGATCGCGAAGCCTCGTGATCGTCACCAGGAACGTTTTCTGGTTCGACAGGTTGCGCTCGCGGCTGTCCATGACTGCAATGCCGCGATCGGATGTCAGACCCTGCGCCATGTGGGCGTTGAGCGCATAGGCAAGATCGATCCGCTTCAGCATCGGATCGTCCTTTTTGAGCTCAACCTGGTCTCCCTTGGAAGTTTCGAAAGTGACCTTCCCGCCGACAACGGCAACCACCTTGGCCTGGTCGGCATTGAAGAGGCCGCGGCGATGATCGTTGCGGGTCCAGCGGATCCGGTCGCCTTCATGGATCTCGAGCTTTCTTGACTCATGCAAGGTCAGATTCTGGTCGCCCTTCCCTGCCCTGATCCGCGCGGGATCGAACCGGAACCGCTTGCCGCGCTTGTCCGCGACTTCGACCTGCCTGCCCTTCCGGTCCTGTCCCAAGACACGATACTCGCCCGCTGACAGTCCCAGGGCCTGTTGCTTTCTCGAGACCTCGAGCACCCGGCCAGGCTGGTAGGCTGACAGATGTCGCAGTTCTTCGCGGGTCGTGTTGACGCGATCCAGCACTCCAAGCTCGGCCTTGCCCGGTCCGATCTCGCCATTGGCGAGAAGTCCCTGCTGGACGGCAGCATTGACCGCAGAGCGGATGGCGCGGCCCGAAGCGTAGATCGAGGTGCGCGAGCGGGTGTCCTTGTCGAGCGCCAACCAGGTGTCAGCAGCGACCAGCGCGCCATCGCCCTTGGCCTCGAGTGTGTGCGGCTGCAGGTGACGCAGCGCCGTGCGTACATCACCCGCCTGCGCTGCCGCCTGCGCCTCGCGGATGACGGGGTCGCGGGCGCGCAGGTTGGTCGCCATTTCAGCGCTCGCCATGCCCGTCCGCTGCAGGAGCGCGAAGGGTTTGCCCGCATCAACTGCGCCGAGCTGCTTGCGGTCCCCCATCAGGACCAGGCGGTGAACGCCAGCCAGATTGGCGAGGCGGACGAGCTTTTCCTTGTCCTCATTCGAGACCATCGAAGCCTCGTCGAGGACAAGCACATGGTCTTTCAGCGCCGCCTTTGCCTCCGCGCGAAGCGCCGCGTTGCCAGGATCGTCGAGCAGCTTTTTCCAGCCACCAAGAAAGCGGGCCAGCGTCTGCGAGCCGATGCCGGTGTCGCGTTCGAGCATCTGGACGAGCGTGTTCTGGATCGCGAGCCCGATGACCGGGCGGCCATCGTCGCGCAGCACCTCGGCGACGGGCTTCAGAACGCTGCTCTTGCCGGCACCTGCAATTCCCTGGACCGCGATCGTTCGATCTTCGGACGTCAAGATCAGCTTCGCCGCTCCGAGCTGACCCGCATTCAGCCGGAACCCCTGCCCTGCCATTGCAGCGGACTGGACACGAGCGTTTGCGCTTCCCGGCTCAACTGCAGACGAGCTCGCACCCTTGCCAGCGGCAACCTCGGTCAAGATCCGCTGCTCGGCGATCACCGCGTCTCGCGAAGCCAGCCAGCCCGTGTGCTCTCCCTTGCCCGCTATGAGGTCGCCGGAGCGCACCAAGGCGCGGGTCCGTTTTTCAATATCGGCAATCGTCGCTGGCAACCCGAAATCGAGCGCAGCCTTGTAGAGCGCGGTGCGCTCGAAGGCAGCCTCGCGCTGCGAAAGATGACGCACCGCCGAAGCGACGGCCTGTGCCGCTGCGATCGTCTTACGGTCCTGTCTGAGGACCGACTTGGGCACAAGCGGATCAGCCGGATCGCCCCTGACATGCGCGGCGAAGCGTCCCAGCCATGCGCGCCCGCGCTCGACAAGCGAGCCGAACCTGCCAGTTTCGATCGACTGTTTCAGTGTGCGGGTCCGGGCCCGCTCGACCAAGGGCGCGAGGTCCAACCCGATCGATTTCGCGGTTTCGCTCCAGAGCTTGCCCAAGGTTTCGCGGTCCTCGATCGTGTCCTTGCTGGCGCGCGTATCGAGCGCGGCGATGCGGCCTGCTTCAAGACCAGGACCGCGCCGCGCATCGAGCACTTCCTGGCGGCGGCTCGAGAACGCCATGACCTGTTCGCGGGTGATACCGCGCGCCTCGAAATTGCCATGCTTGAGGGTCGGTCCCGGCTCATAGCCAAGCTTCTCGACCGCGACGCGAAAGCGCGCCATCGCGATAGAATTGAGCGTGGTGTTGAGCTGCCAGAGCCGGTCGTTCTTGAGCGTACGCCACTTCCCGTCCTTGCCTTGCGTGACATTGGCGATGACCGCATGGAAATGGAGGTTCGGCTCCTGGTTGCGGTTGGTGTCGTGCTGGAACAGGCCGATCGCAAGGTTTCCGGTGGCCTGCGTTACGATCTTGCCTTTCTCCACCATCCGGGTCTCGGCCGCATTCTTCTCAGCCCAGTCCAGCGCTTCGAGGACGGCTTCGCGGTAGGCGGGGATGATCCGCTCGTCCTTCCCGACGAGCGCCAGCAGCGACCAGCTCTTGGGAACGGAGAAGGTGAGGTCTGTACCTGGGCGGTGTGCCTGCCCGGGATTGCCGACACTGCTGCCGTCGGGCAGCTCGCCACGCAGCAGCGCGTCGAACGCTTGGGTCTCGACCTTGCCGTCGAGACCAAGGCGCCTTGCACCCTTGCCGACCCACCGGCCCGAGCGGTCGGCATCGGCGCTCGCGTAGTAATTGTCCGAAGCGAAGTAGCTTGCCGCCGCCGATGGCGAGCGGACATTGGCGACGGAAAGCATGGGCTGGGATCACTTTCTCTTGGCCCTCGTCCCCTCCCCGGTTGAGCGTCACATATCCGGATCGAAGTCCCCGTAATCGTGACCATGGTCCTGCCCCTGATCGGCATCGCGACCCTGCTTCGCTGCACCGCCCAGCAGCGACTTCTGCTGCTCTTCCTGGAGCCTCTGGTCGGCCTTGCCGCGCGCGACGTGTGCTCGCTGATGCGCTGCGGGATCGGGAATATCGGATCTGGCGGAAGGCACAGCCCGTTGCTCCATGCCGCGGTGCTCCTCAGCTTTCGAAGACAGAGGAAGTTCGGATTGAGCCGGCCGCTGAGGGTCCGATGTCGCCTTTTTCCCTCGCGCATTCGGATCGCGACGCTTCCTTGTCTGGTCCGGTCGAGCCTGATCGCCCTTGTTGCTGCGACGGGTCCGGCGCAGTTCCTTTTTGTCTTCCTTGTCGGCTTTCTTTTCAGCGCTGTCGGAGCGATCGTGCGCGTCCCTCATCCGGCGAGGATCACCATCATTGTCGCCTGTTTCAGAGGCTGCTCCGGCACCGCCCCCTGCTCCATCTTTACCATCAGAGTGCCGGGTCTGCGGCGGTGGCTTCGGCATATCGCGGGGAATGAAGCCTTCGGCTACCCGAGGCC
Source organism: Qipengyuania sp. CAU 1752 (assembly GCF_054482615.1). NCBI lineage: Bacteria > Pseudomonadati > Pseudomonadota > Alphaproteobacteria > Sphingomonadales > Erythrobacteraceae > Qipengyuania > Qipengyuania sp. CAU 1752. Next base: position 1,961,059 of record NZ_JBTLRE010000001.1, read on the forward strand.
AGTTGCGCGGTGCGAGAACCACGGGTGCCGCCGGAAATCCTTCGGGAAACTTGATGAAACCATGAAGGTTCTTGAGCTTCATCAGCTCGTCAGGAAGCAGCAACGGAACGACCTGGCGCCGGGGCGTCAGGCTCACCGCGTCACGCGCATTGTTGTAGCCGTAGCTGTAACCTTCCTCCATCTCGCGAACCTCGCGGTGGCCGATGATATCGGAACACCAGGTGGCGGTCTCGCGATCTGCTGTGCCAAGGATCAGCTTGGTGCGGGCAAGCGAGGAGAGGGTCATCGCCATGTTCTCACCGTAGACATCCTTGAGCTTGGCAAAGGCATGAATCCCGGTGACGATCGCGCCCCCGAAATTGCGCGCGGTCTGGAGGCCCTTTTCGAGTGAAGGGAGACGATGCAGGGCGCCCAGTTCGTCGATCAGGAACCAGAGCCTGATGTCCCGCGAGCGCTGGCCCGCCATCAGCGTATTGATCGCGGTATCGAGCCACAGCGTGAGTAACTGCGAGAGCACGCTCATGTCGATGTAGCGGGCAGACAGGAACAGGATCGAGCCCGGTCCTCCTGCCCCATTGATCCACTCGCGGACCGAAAAGGGCTTCCCGTCTTCGGGCAGCATCTGGAGCGCCTTGGCATTGACATTGAACACTGCACGCACCGATTCCGCCATGCGCGCCGCGCTCGGCGTGCTGATGGGACCGGCCATGGTATCTTCGACGAGACGGTGCAGATCGGAGAGATCGGCGTTCATGAGTTCGTGCGCCAGCGCGGCGTTGGTGCCCCGCCCCGCTTCGGCGAGCTTGAGACAGGTCTCGACGAACAGCGTGCGCGCGGCGAGCACCCAGAACTGTTCGGCGCCGCCCCCATCATGCGGGACGAGCGACTCCGCTGCGGCATGGAATTCGGCACGCGTGGAGCAATCGTTGAACACGCTCCATGCGGGGCAACGCGCGTCGAGCGGGTTGAGAATGATGTCGCGTTTGGGATCGTAGAAGGTTTCGACAAAGGCCCCGGTAAGATCGAAAATGACCGCACGTTCGCCCCGTTCACGGATCTCCCTGGTAAGCTCGGTTAGGACGACGGTCTTGCCTGTCCCGGTTGTGCCAACAAGCATCGCGTGGCTCTGCTCGAGGCGCCAAGGCCAGCTGACCCCTGCCAGATGCGCTGGAGAATAGAAGCCCGCATCCCGCAGCGAAGCCGACCCGGCCAGACGCCAGCGCCAGCCCAACGCATCGCCATACTCGCGGGCACGGGCATTGCGGTTGTGCGCGGCGATCTCCCGGTCAAGTTCACGCAAGGTAGCAAGCTCCGCCCCGCGCACATGCTTCTTCTGTTTGGACTTCTCGCCGAAGCGTTCGGCAACCCACCAGAAAAGAGCGAAGAGCGGCGCAAGAATGAACCCAGCAAGCCACAAGGCGCTGATCACCGCGCTCCGGAATAGCGCGACCGCTTCGCGCATCGGCGGGTAATCGGTCACGACGGAAATAGGAAAAGCAACGAGGTTCCCATCGGCCAGCTTGAGGTTCACAAGCTTGTCCGGATCGAACTCCATGAAGGCATAACCAGAGGCATAGGCATGCATCCACAGGAGGTAGACCTGATAGTCGTCTAGCGCGCTGCTTACGTCCCAATAGACCAGCCCGAGAACGACCAGGAGTGTCACGATCAGGGGTCCCTTGAGGCCCGCGGCAAACATGAAGCCGAAATGCCCGAGGAGCTGGCTGCCGCGGGTGAAGTTGACGAGATTATGCTTCATCGTCGCCTCCCATGGATCGGGGTGCAACGATACCGAGGCGTTCCAGCCGGCGCTGGTAGGCAGCGACCGTTCTGTCGCGCAGAGTGCTGTCGGGATGATGCGTAAGCAGCGCATCCAATGCGACCGTGATGAAGATGTGCTGGCGCACCGGATCGGTCGCCGGCGTCCTCAGATCAGCTTCGGTCGCGCGCTGCCAGGCATCGAAGATGCAATCGCAAACAACGATACTCGCGCTGACCCTGCGCTCGTCTGCTTGTTTCCTGATCCATTCGGCGATCAGGGGCGTGACATAGGTCACGAACCGGTGGTGTCTTTGCATTTTTCCAAGTTCCTTGTGTTCAAAGAACCTGGCTCACCCTTCGAAAGGCAAGTGCCACTCTAGGCCGCAGCAGGGGGTGTAGGAAAACGGAAAATTCACAAACAATTGCAGGAGGCTAGATGGATCTGTGCCGACTCGGCACGGTCCGGCGAGCAACTGGACCGCATCCGGCACAGAAGATGGTATCGGCGAAATTTCGTGAATTCGCGAAACAATTCCGCGCCTTCCATTGCAGCACCCGCTGCGTACGGTGTGCCAATTCTGTTCCCCATTGCGCGGCGAAATCCGGTGATCTTGGTCGTTCCGTTCTCGAAGGCATTTTCCAGCAAAGCCCTTGGCGGCGCGAGCATCCAGTTCGCGGCCGTAATCCAGCCTGATCTGTAATTGAAAGAATACCACGCACAAAGACCGCACCCCCGTAAAGGCTGCGGCAAAGGAGCGCGTGCGGTGCCCGGGACCGGGGCCTGTCGGTGCCGCGGCACCGCGCCGGACCGAACCGCTGCCGCTCGGGAGTGCGCGCGGGGCCCAGGACAAAAATGGCCGCGCCCGCAGGAGCACCGCCGAAGGCGGGGCGGGACCGAGCGCGTCCCCAGCCCCGCTCCACATTTCGTCCCGCTCCAGTGCCAGCGAACACGAAAAAAGGGCAGGAACCGTCACCGGCTCCTGCCCTCGTTTGGTCGTCAGTATTCGTCCAGCAAGGCCCCATGGACCGTGTGCACCACGCGGCTGGCGAGATGCGCAGGCAGTGCGTTGTAGTCACCCTCGTCCAGGGCGAAGTAGCCCAGGTCTTCATCTTCCACCACGTGCTGGTCGAAGAAACTGTGCAGGGCGCGCCTTTCGGCAACTGCAAGCGCTTCGAAATAGCTGTGCGCGTTCGTGTCCAAGGTGCTGAGTGCAGTCATGATATCCTCCTGAAACCTGTCGCTGAGACGACAGGAAACAGGCGGAGGGGCATGGGGCCGGCGGGTCAGGGATCGCCCCGAGGGCGACCGCGAAGCGGCGGTGGGGGCAACGATTTTGTCGGACCGGAGCAAAGCGCAGGGGAGGCAAAATGGTGGGGCCCCGCCGTCCTTGACGCGCCGGCCCTATGCCCATCACCCTTGGAACTCGGTGAGCCAGCCCCCTCCCCCGCTCCGTTACCTAGTGCAAGGGACGACCCGCGCGATTGGACTTTCCTACAGGCTGTGCCCGGGTGCATGTTGATCGAAGGGAGGATCCACCGAGGGGTGCAGGAAAGGAACCCCGATGCCAACCAAACGAAGCGCTGTCGCAGCACTCCGGAAACTCGAGGCCGACCGGCTGGCACTTGCCGAGCGCCAGAAACAACTTGAGGAGCAAGCCGCCCTAGAACTGGGCCGCATCATATTGGGAACAGGACTTGAGACCTTCTCGAAGAAGGCGCTCGCAAGAGTTGCCGGAGAACTTGGAAAGCTCGGCGAAGAAGCATCTCTGCAGAGGCTGCTTCCACCGGCTCGCTCATCTTCTCCTACCGAACAGTGAACCGGAGAGTAGGAACAGTAAGAAGGGGCCCTGTCCGGTAGGACAGGACCCCTTCGGGAGGGAGACCGACGGGAGAGTTCAGTCGATCTCGGGAGCGTCGGTGTTCTCGTTGTCGTCGCTCGAACCACTGCCGCGGGAGAGGAAATCGACCTTGTCCGCGAGGATCTCGGTACCGTAGCGCGTGACCCCGTCCTTGTCCTCCCACTGGGTGTAGTGGATACGGCCCTGGACGCTGACCAGCTGGCCCTTGGTGCAGTACTGGCCGACGGTCTTGGCGAGGCCATTGAAGCAGGTCACCCGGTGGAACTCGCTTTCCTTGGCGGTGTAGCCGTTCTCGTCCTTGTAGGTCTTGCCGTCCTTGTCGCGTGCTGGGCGATCGGTGACGACGGTGATCCCGGTGACATTGGTGCCGCCCTTGGTCTCGCGGGTATCCGGATCGCGGGCGATGCGGCCGGTGAGGATTGCGATATTGGTCATGGTGTAAGTCCTTCGGTTCCTCAAACCGGAGACCATCTCCGGCTTGCGAACATCCAGAAGAAGCAGGGCATGGGAGGACTGCACCGCAGGCCAGCAGACATCGTCTGGGGGCCGAAGGGGAACCTGTTCATGACGGGTGGTGCGGGCAGGCAGCGCAGCTGCCAACACGGCCGGCAAGGAACGGGTTGCTGTCCTCAGCTGACCTGATTCAGGACTGTTCGCGAAGAAAGCCGGATGGGTATCGGGTGCGGGCCTGAAGGTGCCAATACCCTGCTGCAATCAGCCTGCTCCATCGCCTTCCGATGCCGCCAGGAGATCCATGAAGTTGCGGGCTGCTTCCCGGTCTTCCTCGTTTTCGAACGCAACGTCGAGATCGGGGGCAGACCCAAACATGTGCAGGAACGACCACAGTGCAAAGCGCTTGCCCCGGTCGTCCTCAAGGCCGAGATCGACCCGGCAATGCTCAATGCCGGCTGCAAAGGTGTCGGGAGAAACCCCGGAGAGGTCGGTGGTGGCAAAGTAGCGCTGCAGCAGATCGTCAAGTTGCATGACCGGTCCATAGTCGGGTCGATGCCGGATGCACATGCAGACGTTTACGATGCTGATGATGAATGCCCACTCAGGACCCGGGAGAGGTGCCCAAGAGGCCGCGGCGATCGACCACCGTGATCCGGCGTGCCTTGGCATCGATGACGAGCCGTTCGGTCACGCCATTTCCCGGAAAGGCGACGACGTAACGCGGATTGAGCGCAAGCATTTGCTCGTTGCGCTTGAAGCCGGCGCGGGCACCAAGCCGACGATCGAGCGAATAGGTCAGCTGCTGCACCTCGCGGCGCTCGGCCCAGCTCGCTGCGAGGCGATCTGCACCCTTGCCATCGCCGCCATGGACCAGGAAGAGATCTGGAACCGCATCGCGAACCTTGTCCAGCGTTGCCCAGATATTGTCAGCATATCGCTTCGCATCCTCGGCGCTCTCGAAGCTCTGGCGACCACCGGCGAAGAGGACCGGAATTCCTTCCGGAATCAGAGCGTGACGCCGCTTCTCAGCACGTGCGCGGAGGAAATCGCGGGCATCGATAACAGCCGACGTGAGATGGCGCGAATGGCTCGCACGCGAGCCGGAAACGGGCTTCCACGAGGAACCGGTCTCGTCGCGGTAAAGTGCTGCCGCCGCCTCGCGCATCTGCTCAAAGGCAAGCATGCTGGCTTCGGCAGCCTGCGCACGCTCAACCTGCTCTTCAAGATTGCTCGAATGCACTTCGGACCCGTCGGCTGATGCGAGGAGGACCCGGATCTCGTCGCCGGCCCGGTCAAGTTGAGCCGACTTGCGGCTGGCTGCGCGGTGAAAGAGATTGACCACGCCCCAGGCAATATCCTCGGCATCTGCTTCCAGGGCCGTGTCGGAAAACATCGCGAAGAGGTCGGACCATACGGCACCAAGCGTCTGGTCGATCGCATCCTCGCAGGGAAAGTCGGTCTCGTTGAAGGGGGCTGGCCTGATGCTGAGGCCTGAAAGGTCGAGGCCGCTCAACTGGTCGATGAAGCTGTCGTACATGGGGTGTCTCCTGATCGCGGGGACAAGGAGAGGAGGCACCATTGCCTCGGCCCTGTCCGCCGGAGCCCGATCAGGGCCGGGAAAAGGGGCGAGACGCACCGCGTAGCGGGAAACCTGCGGCCCTAGGCTGGCGCGGGCAACACGGGCCGACGGGCCGCAGGTTGCGGCGCGCTCCGACCGGCCCAAGGGCCTTTCCCGGCGGGCAGGGATGAGGCAGGATCAGGGCACGGTGTCGCAAGCAGATCGGGAGCGCTCGAAGATCGCTTCGCCATTCGAGAACCGACCGACCAAGCGCAGCTCACCGAACAGGTCGATGAACCGTCCCGACACCTGGCCGAGCCAGTGCCGTGCCCTTGCCCTTCGCGGGTTGTAGAAATCGGCTTCCCAGTAGCGAGCGTCATCGCGCTCTACGAGCCAGATCGCCGCGAGACCGCAATAGGTCGATATGCCGCAATCGGCGAAGGCGTTTCGCAGGAGGATGCGATCCTCGCGGCCGCGCCATCCATCGAAGCGTTCAAAGGAAGGAAAGGCCGCCTTCGTGGTATAGATGATCTCGTCGACGAGGCACTCGTAGGCCCAGTCGACATCTTCGTCTTCGCCATCATAAAGCAGGCGAAAGGCTACCACGGAGCCGGTCGGATAGCTGACTGAACGTCCCATCTCTCTGCTCCTCAGGCTGCATCAGCGAGATTGATGTCGGGCTTGCTTTCGTGGGATTGGCAACCACCCAGTTTGAGCAGCAGGCTTGCCGCTTCCTCGGCCTTGGCCGCAGCAGTGAGGATCGCGCGCTCGTCCGATTTGAGGATCTTGAGCCAAGATGCGATGTAGCTGGCGTGATGGTCGAGGTGGGTGACCGGAAGACCCAGTTCGGCTCCGAGGATTGCCGACGAGAGTTCGGCGATCAGTTCTTCGGCAGCATAGGCGTCGCTGCCAAAGCGGTTCTTGAGATCGCGATCGAGCCGCGAGGAATGTCCCGTCCAGTGCGACAGCTCGTGCGCGAGCGTCGCGTAATAGTGGTCATACGCTTCGAACAGTTCGGTTGGCGGCATGGTGACCCGGTCGCGCATCGGCTCGTAGTAGGCATGAGCACCATGATGCCGCAGGTCTGCGCCAATATGGGCAAAGAAGGCATCGAGCCGGTCTTCGCCTCCTTCGGGATCAAGCGCAGCAATGAATGGCTTGGGATGATAGAACTCGGGGAGGCCATCGCACTGGTCAGCGTTGAACACGGCATAGGCCTTAAGCACGCGCCGGTTTTCGGTGTCGGCCTCGCCTTCGGCGTTTTCGACCTCCTTGGTGTAGCTCTTGTAGAAGATTGCGATGGTCGATTTCTCGCCCTTGCGGACCTGTCCACCAAGCTTATGGCACTGGCGGTAGGTGATCCAGTATGGCGAAGTGTAGCCACAGCCATCGGCCACCATCCACAGCCAGAAGGTATTCATTCCGCGATAGGGCGTTCCGCAAGAACGCAAAGGACGGGAGACTGGCACGCCGCGCCACGGCTTTACCCACGGCTTTGTCCCTTGCTCGAGCTTTTCGATGATGGCCGCGGTAATGCGCTGGGCTGGCGAAGCAGAGGCAGTGCGGCGGGATTTGGTCATGGGAGTTCTCCTGAACGCCGGGACGGGCATGTCCCGGTTCAGGAAAAGCAAAGCTCTCTCCCCTCTCGTTTAATGATTACGGCTATGCGTCCTCATTGAACATTAGAGGGATGCGTAAAGGTCAACCAAGAATGATCTTCGCTTTCGTTGCAGCTATGTCCGCTACTTGTGATGGCTTCGACGATCGCGCCCACTACTTGGTCCAGAAAATCCTGGGTCGGCTTCATTCACCGCCGCCGACTTCGTGATGGAAATCGAGGGTTCTCCCACACGTCAAATGCATCGGAAATCCCACCCTCGCCATCTTCCTCTTCGTCCTGATCAGTATGAATGAGCAACGTCATCATCCATCCGTTGTGCAGGCGATAAGCTTGTTCCTGCAGGGATGGGTGAGGACCTTCTGTCGAAAGAGCGAGCCACACTCCGGCGCTCACGTCATCCCAATCGGATTGCTGACCATTGGACAGGCGCGCGGCGAGTGAAGGTGTGGGCAGCCGGGTCCCGATCCGAACATCAATGAAAGGAAAACGGCTGGGCTTGTAGATTCGCCGGACGACATCATCCTTCGAAATGATAACCGCGCAAACGGCATCATTGTACTGCACATATTGAAGAGCGGTCGCTTCGTTACTCATATTGTAGCGCGTGGCCAGCGTGAACACATGCTCCAGCGCTGGTGTCCCCAGATTGCGCATATCGGGTTTGAAGTGCGCGAGCGGCATGAGCATGCCCGCACTGAACCGATTTGCCTCCAACTCCATCCGCCGCGCACGATTGTCACGGTCCGCCTCACGGATCGCCATATCGGCTTTCGAGCATGTGAACTGACCGGCGCGCGCGGGCTGGTGCGCGATAATAAGATAATGTCCGAGTTCGTGCCCGATAGTGAAGCGCTGGCGCTGCACCGAGCCCTTGCTGTTGACCAGGATGACGCCACTCGCGCGTTCGGGCTGTGTAACAAGTCCACCTTCGAAGCTGGCTGTTTCCAGCCGATGGATATCGGTGATGCCGACCGCCTCGGCCAATTCCTCAATCGGCACCGGGATCGGCATGTCGGGCACCTGCCGCATGATTTCAGCGATGATCTTTTCCGGCGAACCGCAGTCCGCGAGTTCGATCCGATCAATCTCCATCCTACCCCCCGGTTCGGCGCTTCTGCATCCCTTTGATAATGTCTTCGATCAGCTCGCGCTCCTTCGTATCGAGCGATTTCAGGTCGCGATACATGACGAGCAATTGTTCTTCGTCGCTGCCTTCGTCGGGAGCCTCTCCAACAAGGCTGGCAATCGAAACGCCGAAATGATCGGCGAGCTTCCGGACGAGCTCGATCGACGGATTCTTGGCGGTGCCCTTCTCCAGTTCCCAGACGTGCGCTTTCGATGCGCCGATGGCGTCCGCGACATCCTGAAGCGACTGTCGCTTTGCAGTGCGAAGTTTCTGAAGCTTCGTCGCCAAGGACATTGACCGATTTCCTTTCACGCATCCTATCATGCGGACACCCTCATAGGAATCAACAATCGTTCGGTCAAACGAACGTTTTCGTCCGGTCAGTTGACCTAGAGCGTCGTTCGGTATATCTTACGATTTTGTCGGGCCAATCAGACAAGGAATCGCTCATGAGTCGTAACCAGCATATTACACCCCACCGTCGTGGCTGGGCCGTTCAGCCGGCCGGAGGCCAGCGTGCGTCGTCCGTTCACCGGACACAGGCTGAGGCGATTGCCCGCGGTCGCGAGATCGCCCGCAATCAGGAATCCGAACTTCTCATCCATGGCCGCAACGGCCGAATTCGCGCGCGTGACAGTCATGGCCGCGACGAATTCCCGCCCGAAGGCTGAACCAAGGGAGCCCTGAAATGACGTACCAGAAGCCGATCTTGCCGCCTTCGGCCGCCGATGCTCTCCTGATGGACGTCGCGCGCCGCATCCAGCTCTCGCCCACCAAGCATGACGAAGCCGAACAGCATTATCAGGCGCTCTGCGCCCATGTGGATCGGCCCGACAGCCCGCTCCACGGGAAGGTGATCGCCTGCTATCCGGGCGGTAGTTTCGCGACCGGAACCGCGATCGCATCGCGCGTCTCGAAAGATCAGCACGATGTCGACGTCGTGATCGAACTCGATATTTCGCCGTTCAGTGAGCCGTCGGGCGTGCTGGCGACCCTTTTCGTTGCGATCAACGGTGAGGAAGGCAGCCGTTATCATGGGCGGGTGACCCTCAACAGCCGCTGCGTCACCGTAACCTATGAAGACGGCACACGCGTCGATCTCATGCCGATCGCCCGGCTCGACCAAACGCCCCTGAAGGCTGGCCATCTTTTTCACTGGCGCCAAGAGACCGCCGAAACCTACCACAAGACGGTCAATCCTTGGGGCTTCGCCGATTATTTCAATCGTGAGGTGGCGTTCGATCCGGTTTTCGCGACGATGTTCGACGCCCGTCGCCAGATATCGGATGGCGTGGTCGCGAAGGCCGAAACCGACCCGCTACCCGGTCGCGTTCCGCTCTCGGAAAAATCCTCGCGCGTCGTGGCGCTCCAGTTGCTGAAGCGGAATCGCGATGTCCGCTACCGCTCGCGCGATGGTCGGAAGCCGCCGTCGGTAGTGCTCGCGGCTATGGCTCTGGATAGCGGTCCGGCGCAGTCCGGGCTGGTTGACGAGGTCGTCAATATTGCCTCGCACATCAGTGGCCAGCTTCAGGATCACGTTCGCCGGTTTGACACCTTGGTCGTACGCAACCCCTCCTTCCCGGAGGATATCTTCACAGATCGATGGCCTAGGGAGGTCGCCGCGCAGAACGTTTATATGCGTGATCTCGATCATCTGCAGCGGCAGCTTGGTCGCCTTCGCAGCGACAACGCAAATCTGACCGAAATGCGGACCATCCTCGATGACCTGTTTGGCGAGACGGCGGCGGGCTTCGCGGTCGAACGCTTTCTCGATGCAAGCCGGCGCGAAGCCGAACGCGGCGCGATGCGCTTCGGAACGACCGGACGCATCCTTACCGGCGCGCCCGCCATCATCGGCGCTGCGACCAGCACAGCCGCGCGCGCCAGTACCAACATGGGTGGCGGATGCATCCCGGACTGATCAGCATCGAGAATCAGATTGCCGCGATGGCCGAGCGCTGGCCCGGCTTCAAGGTCATCGAGCGCGCCGATCGATACGCTGTCTGGCAGGGACGTCTGCAACCTCTCCAGCGCTTTTACACGGTTCGGATCGGCTATCGTGTGCCGTTGGCGATCGAGGCCTTCTCGCTGCTGCAGGTTCAACCGCGCGTTCAGATTCTCGATCCCGTTCTCGAACGGCATTCAGACTATGAGGAAGGCCCTGTCCCCCACGTCTATGTGAACCGCGACGAACCAAGGCTGCCTTATCTCTGCCTGTTCGACGCCTATAATCGCGAGTGGACTCCGAGCGATCTGCTCGCCGAGACGACGGTGCCGTGGAGTTCGCGCTACCTCTTCTTCTATGAGGGTTGGCTCGCGACTAAGTCATGGCGCGGCGGCGGTCGGCACCCGACACGAGAGGAGCAAGATGGCATTGCAAACAAAAAGGCCATCGCGGCGGTCTGACGGCACATTAGTCGAGCAGCGGGTGCAATTGCCCTGGCCTACCGACAAGCCCTTCCGCATTCTCTCGATCGACGGCGGCGGGATTCGCGGCATCCTGCCGGCTGCTCTTTTGGCAGAGTTTGAATCTCGCCACTTGGATGGCCGCTCGGCAGGCGAATATTTCGACCTAATCGCCGGGACGTCTACAGGTGGTATCATTGCCCTCGGCCTGTCAATTGGAATGCGCGCAAGCGAAATCCTCAAGCTCTACCTCGATCATGGCGAAGCAATATTTCCGCCAATCCGCCCCCCTTTTAGCAGGCTTAAATCGGGCCTTCGCTTTTTCCATTCGTTGACTCGCTACCAGTATGAGCGTGGTCCACTCGAACGCGAGCTACGCAAGCTGTTCGGCGAGCGGCAAATCGGCGATGCGCACTGCCGTTTGTGCATACCGGCATTCGATGGCTTCACCGAGGTCCACATCTTCAAGACACCGCACCACCCCGACTTCAAACTCGACTGGCGCGAGGAAATGGTGACAGCCGCACTCGCAACCTCCGCGGCGCCGACTTTCTTCTCCGTCTATAGGAATGGGGAGCGGCGCTTTGCCGACGGAGGCGTCTGGGCGAACAATCCTGTTATGGTTGCGCTAGTCGATGCGCTAAGCTGCCATGATCTCAATCGGCGCCAAGTCCAGATTCTGTCGCTCGGCTGTGGCGAGTCCGAGATGCTTATCTCAGATGATCAGGTCCGGCTCGGCGGACTATGGCACTGGAAAGAGGTCATCTCGTCGGCAATGCGGCTTGCTAGCCAGAACGCGCTTGGTCAAGCAGGACTTCTCATTGGTCGCGACCAACTCGTGAGAATTGACGCGCCCCTGATGCCTGATAACCCCATCGAGCTCGACGATTATTATCGCGCCAAACAAGTTCTGCTTCCACTTGCTGCGCCCTTGGCGAGCACTTTTGACGAGGTTGTTAGCCAGCGCTTTTTCGCAGTGCCTGTCGATCCTTATGAAGCATTTCATGGCTCGCGAGCGGGCTAATGGCCGACTATTCGGTGAGCGAAGCCGAAGCTGACCGAGGGCTTCCAGCCCAAATGCGGCTCAGATTTTAACATCCAGATGGCGGCCCGTCCCGAGAGGGACGGACCGCCTGCCGAGTGACCTGGACCTGTCAGGAGGGGTCAGGCTGCCTGCTCGGCAATCTCGTCAGTTCCTTCGGCGTTGACCGCCTCGTCTCCGTCGTGGTCGGCCAATTCGACTTCTTCAGAATCGTTGAACCGCATGATCGGCGGAACCCAAGCCTGCGCCCGTTCCTTGACCTCGGGCTCGCCAATGAAGTTGCCCGAGAAGATGCGTTCGGCAGCGCTCGCAAGCTCAGCCTTCTTCGATGCGGCATAACGACTGACCAGTTCGGGACCGCCGGCGGCGTCGAGCGCTTCGAGCGTGCGCGCCTTAGCCACCCGGTCGAAGTAGTTTTTCGCCGTGGGACGCCACCAATGCGCGGTCTCGATTTCGAGGAGCGAGCCGAGTGCCTCGTGCATCGGCACCGATCGTTCGCCTTCGCAGGCAAGGCTGGCAACCAGAGTGCGCGAGACGACATGGCCAAGCCATGCTGAGCGCGCCTCGTCGGAAAGCGCTCGGAATTTCGCGAACCGCTCGACATCGCTTTCACCCGCACGCCAGTTTTCATCGAGCGACCCGGCGAACTCGGCAAGCGCGGCACTCGCCGGCGCATCCTTCGCCTCGAACCCGGTGATAGGCCCGGACGCGACCGAGCCAACGAGGGTCGACGCTTTCTTGGCGCGCCAGTCGTGCCCATCGGCATCGGCGAGCGTGAAGACCATGAAGTCGAGCGCTAGTGCCGGGTCGTTGGCGAGATGGATTGCCAGGATGTCGCGGCGCTGCATTGCGAGTTCGTCGAGCAGGCGCTGGGAAAGCGAGCTCCCCTTGGGCTTAGCCGCACCGCTCTCTTCAATGGCCTCGACCACGCCTTCGTCAGCGATGACCTCGGTCTCGGTGTAGAACTGCGGGACCAGGGTCGGCTCGCCATTGCGCGAGAGGACGAGGAAGGCGCCGGCCTCCGGTTTCAGTTCGTCGGCGAGTACCGGCGGCCGGTCATTGAGCACGCGCATGGCACGGTCGATCACCACTAGTTCCTTCTCGGCCTTGGCGACCTCGTCCTCGTCGCTGTCCTCGTCTTCGAGCACAGCGGCGACGCGGTCGTAGTCGGCCTCGAGCTCGCCGAGTTCCTGAGCTTCCTGTTCGGTCATCGGCGCAGGGTCGCAAGGCAGACGGCTCAGACCTTCGACGAGGTCATGGCTGACGTAGTTGCCAAGGGTCGGGCGCACCCAGGCAAGGCCATATTCGAGCGCGGCCTTTTCTGCGGCTTCGTCCATGGCCTTGTGCGCGAGGTCCTCGAGCAGCGCGACATCGATCCAGCTCTCGCTGGCATCATCGTCGAACAGTTCGCGCTCGATCCGACCACCTGCGTCGAGATAGGCATCGCGTCCGACTAGCACAGCTCGCGGATCGGAACCGCGCACCGTGGCATCGAGCACCATGCGGCGGATCGTGTCGGGCGTGATCTGGTACCAGGCGTGCTGCAGCTCAGCATAGACATGCGCCTGGCGCTCGACGTCGGAAATCGCGCCGTAGGCCTTGGCCATGTCGAGCGTGATCGTGCCTTCGGCGAGCGCTTCGAAGACGCAAGGCGCGAGACTTGCCAGGCGCAGACGCCCTTCGACGAACCGGACGGTGAGGCCGAAGCGGCGCGCCACGTCTTCGGTGGTAGCCCCTGCCTCGATGATGGAGGCGAAGGCCTGCGCCTCGTCGGCGGGGTTCATCGCGAGGCGCTGGAAGTTCTCAGCAAGACTGGCTTCGCGCACTTCGCTTTCTTCGCCTTCGATGACGAGGCAGGTGACCTCGTGGTTCTCGGGCAAGGTGCCCTCTTCGGCCAGCGCCTGCAGCGCGGTGAGACGGCGACCGCCGGCCTCGACTTCGAACTTGCCGCGCTTTCCTTTGCGCACGACGAGGTTCTGCAGCAGGCCGCGCGCAGCAATGTCTGCCCGCAGCTGGAGGTCGGCCAGCACGTCGCTCGACTTGCGAACGTTGCGCGGGCTCGGGACGAGCTTCTTCAAGGGAATCGACTGGATCATAGGTGTTCTCCTGATGGATTGAAGGCGCAGGTGAGGATCACGAGGCCCACAAGCCCAAAGGGCTCCCTCCACTCTCATTCTGAGAATGGGGTCTGCCCGAGGGATCAGGCGGCAAGCGCGGGAAGGATCAAAGAGGCTTTCGACACCGGGACGAACAGCCGCGTGCGGTAGCGGATGATCTCGGTGAAGCAGCCCTTGTTCTTGTACCAGTCGAGCCGGTCGGGCGAGAACCCGGTCAGTTCAAGGCGCTGTTCGCCGCCGACCAGCGAGCGCTTCACAGTCAGGGAGTCGTGGCTTGCGAGGCACAGCGGTTTGCCGCTGGCGAGGACGAGGTCGCCGATCTGCTCTGCCGATGGTCCGGTAACCCCGGAAAGGCCAAAGGTATCGGCGATTGCAGCGAGATCGACATCGAGCACTTCGCGGCCGATGATCGACTGGCCGTCCTCGGCAACGAGCCGGGTGACGCGGACATGATCGCCGGGGAGGCGCTTCCAGACCGGGAGCAGCAGTCCGGTGGCGAGATGGACGCGCTCGGTAACCGGTGATTTGGCCGCCTCTTCTTCCTCGGTCCTCCAGGCGCTGGTGAACGCAGTGACGCCAATTTCTTCCCAGTGGCTCTCACCGAGTGCCTCAAGTGTCCAGTTCGCGGACTTGAGCGGTCGCAGAAGGCGCCGACGTTCGATCACGGCCCCGTCGTCAGCGATAAGGCGCCGGGCAGGAACCGAGAGGGCGACCTTGCCCGAGCGCGTATTGCGCATCGGGATAGCGTGCGGGCTGCCGATCTCGTGCATCCGCACCAGGCGCTGCAATCGCAGAGGCCGAAGGTGCCTCGTCATTTCGAGCGAGACGAGACGGGTCTCGGCTCCGGTCACGGGATCGGTGCGCAGGAGTTCATCTGCCAGGACATTGAAACGATCAACCCTGACGGTTTCCAGTCCCTGGTCGAGCGTTCCGGCCTCGCGCGCGGCTTCGATCCGCGCTTCGACGAGACCAAGGTATTCATCAAATATGGCGTTCTGGAGCGCGATCGGCAGCGCGAGAATGCGGTTGAGCCAACGCTGAATCGTCGGGAGATTGTCGGTCAGCCCGCCATCGGGGTTTTCGAGCCGGAGACCCGTACGCTCGACAAAATTCCCGAAACTCGTGGCTTCGAGCTTGCCGTCATAGAGCAGCTGGAACCAGCGGCTGAGCGCGTCGCGCGCATAGTCGCTTTCGAGATTGTCGGCCGGGTCGAACAGGTTCTGACCGCCCGTCTGGCGCTGGCCGCGCGTCAGCGCGCCCAATGCGTCGAGCCTTCGCGCAATGGTTGAGATGAATCGGCGTTCGCCCTTTACGTCGGTGGTTACCGGCCGAAACAGCGGGGCCGAGGCCTGGTTGGTGCGGTTGGTACGACCAAGACCCTGGATGGCGTTGTCCGCGCGCCAGCCCGGCTCGAGCAGGAAATGAACCCTGCGCTGCTGGTTTCGGCAGCCGAGGTCGGCATGATAGGATCGCCCCGTGCCGCCCGCATCCGAGAAGACCAGGATGCGCTTGATCCCTTCCATGAAGCTTTGGGCTTCGGCGACATTGGCGCTGGGGCTACGCCGTTCGAGGCGCTGCTCACCATCGCGGCCCAGTACAAGCCTGCGGGTCCGGCCCGTGACTTCGGCCACGGCGTCGGTTCCGAAATGTTCGATAATCGCATCGAGCGCAGTGGCGATGGGCGGCAGTGCGCAAAGCTGTTCGATCAGCGCATCGCGCACAGCAATGGCGCGCGGGCAGAAAACGGGATTGCCCTCTCCGTCGCTCATCGCCTCGGAGCGAAGATTGCCGTCCTCGTCGGCGAATACCTGCATCAATCGTATCGGGAAGCTCTTCGTAAGGTAGTCGATGACGTATTCACGCGGGGACAGATCGATATCGAGAGCTTCGCGTTCTTCCACGGTAAGGTCGGCAAGGCGCCGGTCGAGCATGGCCTCGGCGGTCGAGACCAGCTGCACGACAACCGAATTCTCTTCGCCAAGCGCTACTTCCATCGCGGGGATCAGGCTCGGCAATTTCATCGAAAGCAGGAGCTGGGCAAAGAAGCGCTGCTTGGTGCCTTCGAAGATCGATAGCGCCGCAGCCTTGGCATTGCGGTTGAGCGTGTCGCCGCTGTCCTCGTCGACCACGCGGGTTGCTTCGAGCGCAGCTTCGAGGTTGCGGTGGATGATCGCCCAGGCATCAGCATAGGCATCGTAGATCCGTACCTGTGCTTCGGTCAGGCTATGTTCGAGGATGTCGTACTCGACCCCGGCGAAGGACAGCGCACGGGCAAGATAGAGGCCCTGGGCCTTGAGATCACGGGCGACGAGCTCCATCGCCGCGACGCCGCCAGCGCGGATCTCGGTCATGAATGCCTCGTGGGTCGGAAAAGCGGTCTCGGGTCCCCAAAGGCCGAGGCGGGAAGTGTAACCGAGGTTGGCGATATCCGAAGCGCCAGTGGCAGACGCGTAAAGCACGCGGGCGCGCGGCAAGTGGTTCTGCAGCCTGACGCCCGCCATCCCTTGTTCAGAGCCCTTGACCTTGCCGCGGATTGAAGAGCCCCCGAGCGCATTAGCCATCGCATGGGCTTCGTCGAAAGCGATCACGCCGTCGAAATCCTCGCCCGCCCAGGCAAGGATCTGGTCGAGCCGCGTATCCTCGGCGCGGCCCGAGCGCAGCGTCGGATAGGTGACGAAGAGAATGCCTTCGGACATCGTTACGGGCTGGCCGAGTTTCCAGCGCGAGAGCGGCTGGAGATCGAGCGGTAGTCCGCCAAGCGCTTCCCAGTCGCGGCGTGCATCTTCGAGCAGCGCCTCGTTCTTGGTGATCCAGACATGCCGGCGCTCGCCTGCGAGCCAGCGGTCCATGATGACCGCTGCGATCTGCCGTCCCTTGCCCGCTCCGGTCCCGTCGCCAAGGAAGAAGCCCTGCCGGTAGGTGTGCCCATCTTCGGACAGCTCCAGCGAGGTGGCTTCCTGGCTGACCTTGAACTGACCTGGAAGATCACGCGAAAATGCCTGGGCAGCGTAAACGAGTGTCTCGCATTGCGCTTCGGACAGCAGGCCATCGGCCTGCCAACCTGCGGGAAGGCGCGGGCAAACATCGGGCTGCGGTGCCGCGACCGAACCCATGGCGACCGATTCCACGAGCGGGGTGGGATGGACCGGCGCATCTTCGAAGGCGATGCGGCTGGGCCGGTAAGGCAGGTAGATGCCTGCCTGTTCGGGCACAGGCGCGGGGTCGGCGAGGACCGAATAGGCAAGGTCGATCGCATTCGCGCTGGCTGCTGGTGTCGCGGCGAACGGCGCCACCGGCCGAACCGGCGCGCTTTGGGTCGAAGTCTTGCAAACGAGGCGCACTGGCTTGCCGACTGGCAGGCGATGGATGTTGGCGGATGTCTGCGCACGGGGCGGAAGCGCAGTGATAAGCTCGTGGAGCGCGATCAGGTCGGCAGTATCTCCGGTGATCGCGGGCGAAGCCGCAGTCGGCGTCTTGTCGAACACGACCAGTCGAACGGCAATCCCCGTCCCTGTCCGGCGAAACATCTGCTCCAAGCGGACATTGAGCACGAGCGACGTTTCGTCCTGTGCTTTGGCGAAAGCGGAAGCATCGAAGCCTTCGGGCATGATGGCGACTATCCTCGCCCCATTTGCAGCCACTCGGATCGCACCGCGCAGGTGACGCATGGCGGTCTCACCGTCCTTGCCGCGTTCCTGGCTGCGGGCGAATGGCGGGTTCATCAGCACGACCGACGGAACAGGGCCGCGCACCAGGTCGGCGATCAGCTCCCCGTCATACGTGGTGATCGCGGCTGCGGGGAAGATGTGGCCGAGGCAGTCTCGTCTTGCCGGATCGATCTCGTTGAGGAGCAGCGAAGCGTTCTGGACGCTGCCCCAAAGCGCAAGGGCGCCATTACCGGCGGATGGTTCGAGAAGCGTGTCTTGCGCAGCAACTGCTGCGGCCTTCGCCATCAGCCAGGCCAGCATTGGCGGGGTCGAGAACTGTTGGAGCTCGACCTGTGCTTCGCTGCGCACGTGCCGCGGCGGCAAAGCTGCTTCGAGCCAGTCGAACCGCGCTTCGGCTTCGTGTACATTCGTCGCCAGATCGATCCGTGAGGACTCTCGAAGCCAGAGTAGTGCGCCGATCTCGACCGCGCTGTTGTAGTCGTCGATCGTCCAGGCACCTCCCCAGTCGAGAACACCGGTCTCTTCGGCGAACAGCCCGGAAATGTCGGTACGGGTAAGATGACGACCCGAAGCAAGAAGCGCGGCAACTCGGGTGCCAATGGCATAGGCCAAGGGTATGGACGGCAACTGCTCGCCGGCGGGAAACAGGTCTGATTGAAACATGGCAATTCGTCCTCCTGATGGGGGCATCGGGACACGCCCTCTGCCGGATCAAGAAATCGAGAAGCCCTCTCTCCTCTAACGCGCCGCTTTGCGGCGCAGCCATGCTATGAGTTCATCGTTCCAGTCGGTATCGCTTGGATGTGGCTTGCGGACTTGGATCGTCCGCCCTTCCTGCGCGTAGGCTCCGAGGCCACGCGAGGCGGCCAGCTCGCCGCCAGCATCATGATCGACGAACAGATGAAGCTCGGTCACACTCTCGGGAATGCTTACGAGACCGAAACGCTCATTCCCAAGGGTCGCCCAAACGGGAATGCCGGTGAGCGCATAGGCTGACAACGCGCTCTCGATCCCCTCGGCAAGGCCGAGCTTCCCGGAAACCGGAGCAAAGAGACGGACAGCAGCTTCACCGAGCGAGCCAAGCGCGCGCTTTGGCTTGTCGAAGGTGGCCTTGGTTGAAGCCTCGGTGGACAAAAACGTGCGGTGGATCGCGATCGGCCCCTCATCGAGGCTGACCGCCGCAATCATAGCGGGAAGAAAGCGGGCCTGTCCTTTCGGCCCGAGCGGCGTTTGCGGATGAAAGCGAAGAGCTGAAGATGCGGCCAGGATGCCGCGGCTCTCGAGGTAGGCCTTCGCCGGACTGGCACCCAATGGTTCCGCTTCGCGCCAGATCCTCAACGCTGCTGCCGAGGGTGTGCGTAGCCTTGTTGGCTCGATCTGATCCTCGGCCGAAGAACCCGAGAAAAACCTGGCCACCTCGAAACCTTCGCGCGCCATTGCGGAAAGCACGCTCTGTTGATCGCAGCCCGCAAAGCAATGGAAGAGAATAGCCTTTCGGCCGAGCGTCACGCCGAGCGAAGGTGTGCGGTCATCATGCGCGGGACAGCACGCCATCCCCTTTGTGCCTGACCATTTGCCCCCTCGGCTTTCGCAGATGTTGCGGGCGGTGTCCTCAAGCGAGGTACGTGACAGGGTTGAATTCGAAACAGGCATACCGGCTCCATCGCCTCACAATTGCCCCCTCCAGACGAACCCCTCTCCTCTCGGATAAACTTGCAAAAAAAACGTTTTCCTACACCCATTTGTTCTATTTATGTTCTCTTGCGGATCGAGGCAACGTGAAAGGTAATTCAATGCGAATGTCTCTGGTGGCTTGCGGTTGCGGTGCGCTCGCGATTGCGATTTCGGGATCCGCGCACGCGCAGGAGTTTCAGGTCTTCGACCATGACCTCGGCACAGTTGAGGTTACAAACGACAAAGGGCGCGCTTTCAACCCGACTGCAATCCACTTGGGCAAGCCAGATGGCGGCGCGGCCTATATCGATAGAAGCTTCAAGGAAGCCTTGTATGAGCCACTCATCCGGCAAGCTGAAGCGCGATACCAATTGCCGCCTCGACTGCTTCAGGCCCTGATTTGGCAGGAATCGCGGTTCAACCCGATGGCAATCAGTCCGGCTGGCGCCGCTGGGCTCGCTCAACTCATGCCGGGAACGGCAAGAGAACTTGGTGTCAGCAATCGCCACGATCCGGCTGAGAACATCGATGGCGGCGCGCGGTATCTGAAGCAGATGCTAGAGCGCTTCGGTGCGATCCATCTCGCGCTGGCCGCATACAATGCTGGTCCCGGCGCCGTGTCGCGAGCCGGCGGAATACCGAAAAATCGTGAAACACCTGGATATGTGAAGAGCGTTATCGACCGATGGATGGCATACGGTTCGATATGACTACGAATCGGAAAAGGATCAGCGGACGGCTCGAGCACCTTCCTCGGGGAGCCGTAATTGTAACCGATGCCGGAGATCATTGGGTTCTCGAAGACTACGAACCCTCAAACAACGACTTTGGATTTGAGGTTACCGCAGAGGGTATCGTTGTCGGGTTCGACCGCCTTCGCGTCGAATGGCTGGGGCAGGTGCCCGCCTAGGAGCAGGTCAAGCGGCTCTCAAAACAGCAATGTTTTGCGCTTTGCCGCCGATGGAATCGAGGAAGTCTGCCCAATCCTGCAGCATTGCACGACGGGGAGCGAGATATTCGGCAGCATTGTATGCCCCGCGAACCTCGTTCTCTTCGCTGTGTGCCAATTGCAGTTCGACCCAGTCTTCATGATATCTGCGGATCCACATCGGTGGTTCGCCGACCTCGACCAGCTGCTCATTCGCCCAGGTGCTCGCCAGACCCCTGAAGCCGTGAACAGTTTGTCGCCCGTGGTAACCGAGGCGATAGAGGCCATAGATCATCGTATTCTCGGAAAGCGGCATCTTGGGCTTCTGGCCTGGAAAGACGTATTCGCCTTCGGACTTGCTGATCATATCTTGAGCAAGAGAAGCGGCTTGTCGCGACAAAGGCACGATATGCTCGCGGCCCATTTTCATCCGATCAGCGCCAATGCGCCAAACTGGTAAATCTCCGACTAGACCTTCAAACTCGTGCTTCTTGGCGAACCGGAGTTCCTTGGTCCGGACCCATGTAAGAAGAGCAAAGGTCAATGCCGCCCGCGTAATTTCGGATCGTCTCTCACCCTCTTCCTGGTATCGCTCCATCTTGATGATGAGTTCGGGTAGCTGTGCCAGAGGCAGCTTCGCCATATGCTTGACCCGAGGACGTGGCTTCAAAGCCCCCCGAAGATGCGCCGTTGGATCGGAATCGCAAAGTCCGCTGGCAATCGCGAACTGGAATACCTGACCAATGCATTGCTTGGCCCGTCGACTGATGTCGAGCGCGCCGCGCTCCTCGATCTTCCGAATGACCTTCAGGACTTCTGGTGGAGTTATCTCATGCATCATGAGCTCGCCTAAGACAGGAAGCACGTCCTGCTCCATCCGCGACCACACGCGCTTCGCATGGGCGGGATTGAGACTACTTGCTCTGTTCTCATGCCACATGGTGGCAATCGCCCTGAAGGTCTTAGCCTCTTCGAAGTCCCGACCCGGTTTGTGAACCATCGGGTCCCTGCCTTCGGCCAGCACACCCTTGGCAGCTCTCTTGAGTTCTCTTGCGGCCGCTATTCCGACTTCGGGGTAGGCACCGAAAGAAAGCAGCTTCTCCTTCCCGTGGTACCGGTATTTCAGCCGCCAGAGCTTCGAGCCGTTCTTTTGCACCAGGAGGAATAATCCCTCCCCATCCGCAAGCTTGTATGGACGCTCAGCCGCCTTCGCTTTTTTGATCTGAATCTCACTCAAGGCCATTGGGGGTATCGCTCCTTTTCGCTACCCCCGGAAAATACCCCCAAAATACCCCCACACCAAATCCGGCTTCAAGCGAATGCATGCGCACGCAAGCGGACGCGAATCACTCACATCATTCTGTTTTAATTGAAGTTTACGGATGTATGCGGAAGCAAGCGAACCCATGCGGATTCGAGATTGGTAGCGGAGGAGGGACTCGAACCCCCGACACGCGGATTATGATTCCGCTGCTCTAACCACCTGAGCTACTCCGCCCCATAGAGGCATCTGCGAGGCATAGCAGCCTCAAGCAGGGCGCGCATTTAGGGTGCTGCTGTCCCCCGGTCAACCTGCTTTCAAGCCTTTTCGCCGCCCCTGAATGCGAAGTCACGGATATGCTGCCACGGACCGCCCATGTAGCGATGCAGTCCGAACCCGCGAAAGGCGATGGCGCGCGGCTCGAGCGTGCCATCGAGCTGGGCCTGAAGCGCCTTTGCTTCGGCCGATGGCACCTTGTTCTGGATCGTTACGTGCAGGCGCGGACGGTGTTGGTCCTGCCCGGTCAACATGCCGCGCAAGTGTTCGGCAATGCCGTCCCGCAGGCGCTGCAGGCCGTCACTTTCCAGTTTTAGCGCGGTGCCCCCTCCCAGCGAAATCAATCCTACCAAATATCCGTCAACGGGGGCGTACTCGCCCACCAGTCGTTTGAGCAAACGTTCCAGCTCGCCTTCGCACTGTGCCGGGATAGCGTGAAACAGCGTGACATGTGCTTCGAGAAAATTGCGTTCGGGCGGGAAGTGGGCAGTTCGCAAACCGGTCGCCCACCGATGGAGGTCTTTGGGCAATAGGGCGGTGAGGATCAGTGGAGCGTGTTCCGGTCCCCCGTCCTCTCCGCTCACATTTCGCCCCGCTGCCGACGCAATTGATACCACTTCTCGACATTGGCGTTGTGCTCATCGAGCGTGTCGGCAAACACGTGACCGCCGGTGCCATCTGCAACCATGAATACCGCGCTGGTCTTGGCCGGGTTGAGCACTGCGGCGATGGATTCGCGCCCTGGATTGGTGATCGGGCCTGCGGGCAGCCCGACCCGCGTATATGTGTTGTAGCCGTTGATCGCGGCGATCTCTGACTGGCGGATGCGCCGGCCCAGCGGCTTGCCCTTGGTTATGGGATAAATGATCGTCGGATCGGCCTGCAGCAGCATCCCCCGCTTTACCCGGTTGGAATAGAGCCCGGCGACCATATCTCGTTCCTGAGGGACACCGGTTTCCTTCTCGACAACAGACGCCAGGATGACTGCATCGCGGATATTGTCGACTGCAATATCCGAACCGCGCTTGGGCCATGCCTCGGCGAGGTAGTTGCGCATAGCGGCCTGCATTCGCGCCAGGACCGCGGTTCGCGCTTCTCCCCGTTCGAACGAATAGGTGTCGGGCAGGACCGAGCCTTCCTCTGGCACCGGGATTTCGCCGGTCAGCAATTCCTCCGCCATCAGCCGCTCCCACACCATGATCGAAGGCAGGCCTTCTGGAATGGTCACGAACCGGTTGATGGTGTCCCCGCGCTGGAACTTGTCGAGTATCCGAGCAGGCGAGCTGCCAGCCTCCAGTTCGAATTCGCCGGCCTGGATCGGATCGCCGCCGCCGAGAATCTTCGCACGCAGCAGGAAGGCGTCGGAGGAGCCGATCAGCCCCTCTTCTTCCAACTTGTTTGCGACTGCCGTCAGGCTCGAGCCGGAGGGCACGATGAAACTCGTGTCCTCATCAATATTGCTCGCGCCATACCAGCCCCAGGCAAACCAGCCACCGACAGCGACCAAGGCCAAGGCGACCGCCGCGAACAGGCAGCCCCGCCGGGCCATCAATCGACTTTCTGCATCACCAGCGACGCATTGGTGCCGCCGAAGCCAAAGCTGTTGTTAAGGACTGCTTTGACTTCACGCTCCTTGGCCTTGAGTGGGACCAGATCGACGCCTTCGGTGCCTTCATCAGGGTTGTGCAGGTTGAGTGTAGGCGGAACAATCTGGTCGCGCATGGCGAGCAGGCAGAAAATCGCCTCCACCGCGCCGGCTCCGCCAAGCAGGTGCCCGATGGCCGACTTGGTCGAGCTCATCGAAGCGCCGCCCAGGTCGTTCCCCAGCACGCGCTTGACCGCAGCCAGTTCAATCGTGTCGGCCATGGTCGAAGTGCCGTGGGCGTTGACGTAATCGATCTCGCCCGGCTTCAGACCTGCCTTGCGCAGCGCCATTTCCATGGCCAGTTGCGCGCCTAGGCCATCAGGATGCGGCGCGGTCACGTGATAGGCATCGCCGGACAGGCCATAGCCCGTCACTTCGCCATAAATAGTGGCACCGCGGGCCTTGGCCCGCTCATATTCCTCGAGCACGACTACGCCTGCGCCCTCGCCCATCACGAACCCGTCGCGATCCTTGTCATAGGGGCGGCTGGCTTCGGTCGGGCGGTCGTTCATGCTCATGTTGAGGGCACGAGCCTGGGCAAATCCGGCAATGCCGAGCGGATTAACGGTGCTTTCGGCACCGCCAGCCAGCATCACGTCGGCATCGTCGAGCGCAATCATGCGCGCCGCATCGCCAATCGAATGTGCACCGGTCGAACAGGCTGTGACGACTGCGTGGTTAGGCCCCATGAAGCCGTATTTGATCGTCACCTGCCCGGTGACCAGGTTGATCAGGCGACCGTGGACAAAATGCGGACTGACCCGGCCGGGGCCGCGCTCATGCAAATTGACCGATTCTTTCTCGATTCCCGGCAGTCCTCCGATACCGGAGCCGATTGAGCAACCCGTACGGCGCTTTTCCGCCTCGGTCATATCGGTCAGCCCAGCATGTTCGAGCGCCTGTCCGGCGGCATCGATGCCGTAGATGATGAAGGGATCGACCTGCCGCTGGATCTTGGGGTCGACACGCTTGTCCGGATCGAATCCCCATTTGTGATCCTTGGCCTTCACCTCGCAGGCAATGGTGCATTTCTGGTCGCTGGGATCGAAATGAGTGATCCGCGCCGCCCCGCTCTCACCGGCGAGAAGGTTCTTCCAGGTGGTTTCCACGTCACTGCCCAAGGGGGTGACAAGGCCGAGTCCGGTAACAACTACGCGGCGCATACAAATCTCCGTCAATATGCAACAGGCCCGGCCCGCTGGTAGGGGGTCGGGCCTGTCAGTCCCTGCAAATACCGCAGGGTCGGCAACGCAAGAGGATTACCCCTTGTGCTCTTCGATATACTTGGTCGCATCACCCACGGTGGTGATTTTTTCCGCTGCATCGTCAGGAATTTCGACGCCAAATTCTTCTTCGAACGCCATCACCAGTTCGACGATGTCGAGGCTGTCGGCACCAAGATCATCGATGAAGCTGGCTTCCTGGGTAACCTTGTCGGCCTCGACGCCGAGATGCTCGACGACAATCTTCTGTACGCGTTCAGCGGTATCGCTCATTGAATGTCCCTCTGTTTATCGGGTTTTGAATGTTGGCTTTCGCCCTAATGAACGCAAGAGGACTGCGCAAGAGGGATGCACAGGGTGAGTGCAAAACGACCCTTTGGTGATCGACGCCACCTCCCCTAAATTTCAAGTATGCGGCAGTCCGGCCTTGCTGGCGGTCGACCTGCGCTCAGCCTTGGAACGCACCTGACCATTCATGCGTTGATCGAACCTATACGAAATTGAAACTGAAAGGTTCAGAAACAATGACTTCGACCAATATCCTCAAGACTCTCGCCGACACGACCTGCGATTCCGTCAAGGGTTACAAGCAGTGCGCCGAGAAGGCCAACGATCCGGCAATCAAGCAGGCCCTGCAGCAGCGTGGCCAGCAGCGCGAGCAAACGCTCGGTATGCTCAACGCTGAAATTGCGCGACAGGGCGGCGAGCCCGTGACCGATGGCACGATTAGCGGTGGCGCCCATCGCATCTGGACCACGATCACCAGCGCGTTCGAGAACAACGACGAGGCGGTTGCCGAGCGGATCGAAGAAGGCGAAGATTACATCGCCGGCAAGTTCCAGGAAGCACTCGACAATGCCGATCTCGACCCTCAGTCGCGCCAAGTGGTGCAGCAGTGCGCTGCCGAGATCCAGCAGGGTGAGCGGTTCGGCGACATGCTTGAACAGCAGAACAGCTAATCGGCTACATAACTAACCAAAAGGGCCCGGAGCGATCCGGGCCCTTCTTGTTTGGGTCAGTTGCCAGCAGAATTGTCTGCCGGCATCTTCTCGGCTGCCGCAGCCTTGGGCGGTTCGACTGTGCGAATGTGCACGTCGCGCAATTGGCGCGCACTGACAGCAGAGGGCGCGCCCATCATCAGGTCCTGCGCCCGCTGGTTGAGCGGGAATGCGATCACCTCACGGATGTTCGGCTCGTCGGCTAGTAACATGACGATACGGTCGATACCCGGCGCCGAGCCACCGTGCGGCGGGGCTCCCAGCTTGAACGCCTCGATCATGCCGGAGAAATCTCGGTCGACGTCTTCCCTGGAATAGCCGGCAATTTCGAACGCTTTGTACATGATGTCCGGGCGGTGGTTCCGGATCGCGCCGCTGGACAGCTCATAACCGTTGCAAACGATGTCATACTGCCAGGCGAGAATATCGAGCGGGTCCTTCTTCTCGAGCGCTTCCATTTCGCCCTGCGGCATCGAGAACGGGTTGTGGCTGAAATCGACCTTCTTGGCTTCCTCGTCGTATTCGAACATCGGGAAATCGACGATCCAGCAGAACTTGAAACAGCCCTGCTCGATCAGCCCGAGTTCCTCGCCCACGCGGGTGCGAGCGGCGCCAGCCAGCTTTGCTGCGTCCTTTTCCTTGCCGGCCGCGAAGAACAGACCGTCATTCTCGCCGAGACCCAGTTCGTCATAGATCTTCTGCATGTTCTCGGGGCCGTGGTTCTTGGCAATCGGCCCACCAAATTCGCCACCCTTGCGGGTGACATAGCCAAGCCCGGCAAATCCTTCCTTGCGCGCCCAGTCGTTCATGTCGTCGAAGAACTTGCGGCTCTTGTCATTGGTATTCGGCGCAGGGATCACACGGACCCGACCGCCGCCACCGACGATCTTCTCGAACAGGCCAAACCCGCTCGCCTGAAAATGGTCGGTAATGTCGCTGATCACCAACGGGTTGCGCAGGTCGGGCTTGTCGGTACCGTATTTCAGCATCGCCTCGGCATAGGGGATGCGCGGGAATTCGCCCGCCGGAGTAACGCTCTTGCCGTTGGCAAATTCCTCGAACACTCCTGCCAGCACCGGCTCGAGAGCCTGGAACACATCTTCCTGAGTGACGAAGCTCATTTCAAAATCGAGCTGATAGAACTCGGGGCTGCGGTCGGCACGCAGATCCTCGTCGCGGAAACACGGCGCGATCTGGAAATAGCGGTCGAAACCGGCGACCATCAGCAGCTGCTTGAACATCTGCGGTGCCTGCGGCAGCGCATAGAACTGGCCCGGGTGCAGGCGGCTCGGCACGATGTAGTCGCGCGCGCCCTCGGGGCTGGAGGCGGCCAGGATCGGGGTCTGGAATTCGGTAAATCCCTGCGCATTCATGCGTTGGCGTAGCGAGGTAATGACCTGGCTGCGCAGCATGATGTTGCGATGCATGGTCTCGCGCCGCAGATCGACGAAGCGGTACTTGAGGCGGATGTCCTCGGGGTAATCCTGCTCACCGGCAACCGGCATTGGCAGTTCTTCGGCCGCGCTCTGGACTGTGACTTCGCGGGCAAAAACCTCGATCTCTCCGGTCGGGAGGTTTGGATTGACTGCCTCGGCGTCGCGCGCCTTCACATCACCATCGATGGTGACAACGCTTTCCAGCTTGAGCGAATCAAGCACCGGTAGCGCGGGCGAATCCTCGTCCGCCACGATCTGAGTGATGCCGTAATGGTCGCGCAAATCCACGAACAACACGCCGCCATGGTCGCGCTTGCGGTGGATCCAGCCCGAAAGGCGGACAGTTTCGCCGACATTTCCCTGGGCCAGGGCTGCGCAGTTGTGGGTACGATAGGCGTGCATCTAAAATCTTTCCATTTTCGGAGCTATAGGGCTAAGGGCGCGCTCGTTCGCGAACCAGTGGCCGTCGAGGCCCCTAGCCGGATTTTGCGCGCGCTAACAGGGGAAGCCGCGTGCTTTGTCAAGTCGGCCCGACTTGACCGCAGTTTGCCCGGGATCACTCCCGAGGGGTGGCACTCCGCCCCACCAAGAAAGACTTATGAAAATACATGACCTGATTACCGATACCGAAACGCTCCGCAAATTGTGCGATCGCCTTTCGGAATCCGAATTCGTCTGCGTGGACACCGAGTTCATGCGCGAGAACACCTATTACCCCGAACTTTGCCTGGTCCAGGTCGGCAATGAAGAAGAGGCCGCTGCGGTCGATCCGCTTGCCAGCGGCATCGACCTCACCCCTCTGCTCGACCTGTTGTGCGAGAATGACGAGGTATTGAAGGTTTTTCATGCCGGTGGGCAGGACGTGGAAATCGTCTACAACCTGACCGGCAAGACTCCGCAACCGATCTTCGACACGCAGATTGCGATGATGGCGGTAAGCCAGTCCGAACAGATCGGCTATGCCAACATGGTCGAAACGTGGCTGGGCAAGACCATCGACAAGGGAGCGCGCTTCACCGATTGGAGCCGCCGGCCACTGACCGAACGGCAGATCGAATACGCGATTGGCGATGTCACCGATCTCGCCACGATCTTTCCCAAGCTGTTGGAGAAGCTGGTTCAGACCGGCCGCGGTGCCTGGCTCAATGCCGAGATGGACAAGCTTGCCGATCCGGCCAACTACAAGAACGATGCTAGCCTAGCCTGGCGGCGGATTCGCTCGTCGGGCCGCAATCCCACGGTGCTCGGACG
Source organism: Qipengyuania sp. CAU 1752 (assembly GCF_054482615.1). Classification (NCBI taxonomy): domain Bacteria; kingdom Pseudomonadati; phylum Pseudomonadota; class Alphaproteobacteria; order Sphingomonadales; family Erythrobacteraceae; genus Qipengyuania; species Qipengyuania sp. CAU 1752. The sequence goes on from NZ_JBTLRE010000001.1 coordinate 1,989,362, forward strand.
GCTCAAAGCTTTGGCTGCCTGGCGCGAGAACGAAGCGCGGCACAAGAACATCCCGCGCGGCCGGATCGTGCGTGACGAAACTCTGGCCGATATCGCCAGTCACCCGCCTAAAAACCAGGCCGACCTCGCCAAGGTGCGCGGACTCAGCCAGGCCTGGCGCGACAATGATATCGGCAAGCGGATGATGAAGGTGCTGGCAAGCGCCGAACCGCTGCCCAAGGAAGAAATGCCCGTGAAGGCCAAGCGCGGAGCGCCGCTAGGCAAGGAAGGTGCTCTGGTCGCCGATTTGCTCAAACTGTTGCTCAAGATTCGCGCGCGGGAAATCGATATCGCTGCCCGGCTCTTGACCCGCGCCGACGAAATGGAAGCACTTGCCGCGGGTATGCGCAACCTGCCGATACTTGAAGGCTGGCGCTACGAAGTGTTCGGCAAAGACGCTCTCGAGCTGGTCGAAGGCAGGCTTGCCTTCGCTGTCAAGAACGGCAAGCTGACCATGACCCATGTCGATGACATGGCCGAGGAACTCGGACAGGCGGCAGAATAGGAAGCGAGTGAGCACCTATCTTCCCACCATCAAGCAGCTGCAATATCTTGTCGCGCTGCACGAGCATGGCCATTTCGGCCGAGCGGCAGAAGCATCGTTCGTTTCGCAATCGACGCTCAGCGCGGGCATTCGCGAACTTGAATCATTGCTCGGCGTAACGCTGGTCGAACGTAGTCGCCGGGTGGTTCGCTTTACGCCGCTGGGTAGCCAGGTGGTGGAAAAGGCGCACAGGCTATTGCGCGAGGCCGAAGAGCTGTCCGATCTCGTCCAGGCGGCCGGAAAGCCATTGTCGGGTACGTTACGGATGAGCGTGATACCCACCATTGCTCCGTTCTTGCTGCCGCGAATTTTGCCGCGGCTGCGACAGGAACGGCCTGAGCTCAAGCTGTTCCTGCGCGAAGAGACCAGCCAGGACGCGGTCGAATCGCTGCATCACGGGCGTGTGGACTGCGTTTTGCTCGCCCTCCCCTTTGCCACGGGCGACGTAGAGATGGAGCACCTTTCCGACGATGCACTCTACGTGGCTTTCCCCAAGGATGATCCGCGCGATCCGCCGGAAATGATCAAGCCAAGCATGATTGACGAGGGCAGGCTTCTGCTGCTCGAGGACGGTCATTGTCTCAAGGAACACGCCCTTGCCGCCTGCAACCGGCCCGAATTGCGCGGCAGTGCGACCATGATCGGCACCAGCCTGCACACGCTGGTGCAGATGGTCGACAACGGCCTTGGCCTGACAATGCTCCCCAAAATGGCGCTGGACGCCGGAATACTCTCCGGCACCGATGTCGTCGCCCGCCCGCTCAAGGCTAGCGCCGCCAAACGCGAGATCACGCTGATCTGGCGCAAGAATTCGCCTCGCGGAGATGAGTTCAAATTGCTGGCGGAAGAACTACGCGCTGGCTGACCACTATAACTATCGTTGGCGAACCGTCGAGAACGCCGCTTATCCTTACCGATTGTATCCAATCGCGATGCATTCACGAAATCTTTGATAGTTTCGGGCACAGTGGTTCTACTCAGACCAATGGCGAGGGAAGCCTCACGACATGCGAGCCTACAACCGATTTGTCACCGATGAAGAAACGTCCGTCGTTCTCGACGGCGAGAAAGACATCGCTACGCTCTATAATCTGTCATGTGGCGGATGTATGATTGATCTGCGCAGTGCAGGCGCTGTGGTCGGTTCTCATATCGAACTCAACCTGCGCGACATGGTGACAGCCCAAGGAACCATTGTCTGGCGCATCGAAAATTACGCCGGGGTGAAATTCGAAACCCCGGTACATCAGAAAATCGTGCAAATGCTCGGCTACAATTCGACCGAAGAGGGGTTCGATGCAGAGGATCCACGCGATCGGTTCGGATTGCCGCTCTTTGGCTGATCTCCCCCCGCCGACCCGTCAGTCCATGTGCTTGAGGCCGACCCGTAAATAATCCCAGCCAGTTACCAAGGTAAGTATCGCGGCGCCCCACAAGCTCCAGATACCGATCGTATGCGCGACATTAAAAGTCGTGTCGCCCAATGTGGCTGTCCACCGCGGTGTTGCTCCGGAGAAAATCAGCGCTCCGAGGGAGAGGAGTTGGAAGGTCGTCTTCCACTTCGCCATCCGCGTCACCGGGACCGATATCTGAAGCCCAGCGAGAAATTCGCGCAGGCCGGAAACTGTGATTTCCCGCATGAGAATCACCAACCCTGCAATGACATGGAAATCGCCGAGCACTGGCCCGCGGAGGAACCCCTGCGCGGTGAGCACGAGGATAACCGCCGCGACCATGATTTTGTCGGCTATGGGATCGAGAAACTGGCCCAGCTTGCTCACGGTGCCCTGTGCACGAGCAACATAACCGTCGAAATAGTCGGTAAACCCGATGACGCTGTAGAGCACGAAGCCGATGGCGTAACCCAACTCCCAGCCGGGCCACCAAAGGAAGAACGCGAGCAACGGCACCGCAAAGATGCGCGAAAGGGTCAAAAGGTTGGGCAATGTCAGCATTGTGCCAGTGTGCTTAGCCAGTTTCGCGCTCGGGAAAAAGCGGTTGTGCGCCACTATCCCTAGGCTGGATGTGCCTCTAGTGTCTGCGTTATCGCACGGAATCGTGCGCGAGGGGTATTCATGACGACGCTCAAACTGTTGGGCCGCAGGCGTTTCCTGCCGCTGTTCACGACTCAGCTGCTGAATGCATTTAACGACAATCTCTACAAGACCGCGATGGTGCTGTTCGTGGTCTACTTCGTCTATAATTCCGAAGAGGCGGAGGGTCTTTTCAGCGCCATCGCTTCGGGGCTTTTCATCCTGCCCTTCTTCATCCTGTCCGCCGTGGCGGGGCAATTGGCCGACATGCGGGACAAGGCCCGCATCATCCGCATTGTAAAGCTGTGCGAGATCGGTCTGATGCTAATCGGAGGCACGGGGCTCTATCTCGCGTGGCGCGGCTTTGCGCTGCCTGTTTCGATACCGCTCGGGTTTACCAGCATCGAAACCAGCTTATCGATCGTCCTAATGCTGTTTGCGCTGTTCCTGACCGGCGTGCAGTCAACGTTCCTCGGTCCCATCAAATATGCGATTCTGCCCCAACACCTGAGGCAGGAAGAAGTTCTGGCCGGGACAGGTCTGGTCGAGGCCGGGACCTACGTCGCAATCCTGGCCGGTACGATCTTGGCCGGTTGGATCCCGGTCCAGTATGCCGCCGCGGGCATCGTAGCGGTATCAATCCTTGGATATATTTCGGCCCGGCAGGTGCCGGCCGCTCCGCCGCTGGGCAAGGTGGAGAAAATTGATCGGCACATCATTCGCGCCTCGATCGCGCTGGTTCGCAACACCATGCATGATCGCCAGGTCTTCTATGCCATTCTCGCGATTAGCTTCTTCTGGACCATCGGCGCGGTCTTGTTCATCCAGTTTCCACCGCTGGCGAAAAACGTGATCATGGCAAGCAAGGAAGTGGCAAGCCTGTTCCTGGTGGTTTTCTCGGTCGGGGTGGCAATCGGCTCCGTCACGATCAACCATCTGCTAAAGGGCAATGTTTCGGCGCGGTTTGCCCCCGCAAGTGTTCTGGCAATGGGCGTGTTCGTGGTGGCCTTTTATGCAGTCTGCAAGCTCTGGCAAATGGACCAGCCGAGCCAGCTACTCGGCGTGACAGAGTTTATCGCCTGGCCCATGGCGATGCTACTTTTAGCATGCTTACTTGGTATCTCGGTGGCTGGCGGGATGTTCGTGGTGCCGCTTTATGCCTTCCTGACAACGCGCGTCGCTACGCATCAGGCCTCGCGAGCCATCGCCGCCAACAACATCGTCAATTCCGGTGCAATGGTGGCAGGTGCGCTGATAGCCATGGCTCTGACTGCAGCGAGCATTCCGATCGCGGAACAAGTCCTGCTCAGTGCAGCAATGTGCCTGGTTTCTGCATGGCTCGGCAAGCGACTGCATCGCGCAGAATTGGCTGATGGGCCTCTATTGGCCCACCCTCACACGCCGTATCCCGACTAGATCAGAAATACCAACGCAGCAGCGAGACAGGCCAAGTAGGCGCTGGCGAACCCGCGGACGTCGTCGCGCGTCATGGTCCACGAAGGCCTTGCCGCCACCGTTGCAATATCACCGCGGACATGTGCCGGGAGCGTTGCGAGGAAAGGGTGCCGTGCACCTTCGTCTGTGAGAACAAGCGACCGTCTTTGCATTTTCTGTGTCATGATGCGATCTTAACTCTTCGCTAACCATTGCGCTCCCCGACTTTTGGGGGTTGTCGCAGGGCGGGACGTTAACGCTGGGTGTTCACCAAGAGGGGGTATCACTCGACGGCGCATTGTCGCCGCGAATGCGGGCGGCTAGACGCCTGTTTCATGAGCGAACACACCACACCCGATGCTGCCCGCCTGCTTGTAGAATGCCTTGTCGAGCAAGGTTGCGACCGGATTTTCACGGTCCCGGGCGAAAGTTTCCTGCAAGTACTCGACGGATTGCACGGCGAGACCGCCATCGACCTTGTGACCTGCCGTCAGGAAGGTGGCGTCAGCTTCATGGCCTGCGCTGATGGCGCGATGACGGGACGCCCGGGCGTAGCCTTTGTTACGCGCGGACCCGGCGCCACCAATGCCAGCATCGGAGTTCATGTCGCGCATCAGGATTCGCAGCCCATGATTCTGTTCGTTGGCGACGTGGCGCGCCCGATGCGCGAGCGTGAAGGATTTCAGGAAATAGATTTCCCCGCGTTTTTCGCCCCCATCTGCAAATGGGCGGCGCGGATCGAAAGTGCCGACCGAATCCCCGAATTCATCGCGCGCGCCTATTCGGTGGCCATGTCGGGCCGACCAGGTCCGGTTGTTCTCGCCCTACCCGAGGACATGCTCTCCGATACGACTGATGCTCGCCCCCGCCCCGAAGTGGTGAGACCCGCGCAAGCGGTATGTCCCGATGCAATGCAGGCAATGATGGCAATGATCGGCGATGCCGCCTCCCCGATCGCCGTGATCGGTGGCGCGGGCTGGAACGCCAAGGCACGCGAGCATTTCCAGTTGTTCGCAGAGCGTATCGGCCTGCCGGTGGCCACGGCCTTTCGCCGCCAGGATGCGATCTCTCCATCTTCTCCCGTTTACGCTGGCAACCTCGGTTACGGCCCGAATCCCAAGCTGGTCGAAAGGGTGAAGCAGGCCGACCTCGTCCTGGCAGTCGGTGCCCGGCTTGGTGAAGCAACCACCGACGGCTACGAACTGATCACGCCGGACCACCCCGACCAGCAACTGATCCATGTCCACCCGGACCCCGACGAGTTGGGCCGCGTCTATCGCACAGACCTCGCCCTGTGTGCTGACATGGGTGAGTTCGCCGAGGCCGCTGGCCTGTGGGACGATGGCGATGTGATCTCATTTGATGCGGGGCGCGAAGCCCACGCCGAGTGGGAGGAGTGGGCCACGGCCCATCCGGGTCAAGACCTTGATAAATGGGATTTGGACCTGGCCCAATGCGTCACCTACATGCGTGATGTGCTGCCTGCCGATAGTATCATCTGCAACGGTGCAGGCAATTTTGCCGGCTGGTGGCATCGCTATTGGCGCTACGCAGGCTATCCGACCCAACTCGCCCCGACCTGCGGCGCGATGGGATACGGCGTTCCAGCTGCGGTTGCAGCTGCCCGCCGCTATCCCGACCGGACCGTTGTCGCCGTAGCCGGCGATGGCGACTTCATGATGAACGGGCAAGAACTGGCAACAGCCGCGCAGTACGGGCTCGACCTGCTGGTGATTGTCATCGATAACGGCGCATACGGCACGATCCGAATGCACCAGGAACGCGAATTCCCTGCACGTCTGTCGGCAACCGAGCTGAAAAATCCCGATTTCGCCGCGCTTTCTGCGTCATACGGCGGATGGTCGGCACGCGCGGAAACGACAGAACAATTCAAGAATGCATTGACTGAGGCCAAGGGAACCAGCGGCCTGCGCCTGATCCATTGCGTCATCGATGTCGAGCAGTTGGCCGCTAGTGGAGCGACGATCAGCGGATTACGCGCACGCTGATCAGCCGCTTGAGCGTGAGTGGCTCCGACCGCTCACAATCCCCCCATCTCGCAGATGATGCGCCACTCGCTTTCCGTGAGTTCGGCCACCGAAAGGCGTGAGAGGCGTACCAGTTCGCAATCGGTCAATCGCGGTTCGGCCTTGATCTGTTTCAGCGTTACCGGCTGCGGCAGCTTGCGGACCGGCTTGACCTTCACCGCCGCCCACTTGCCCTCCGGATCGGTCGGATCGGTAATCCCGGCTACGCTAACCTCGCATATACCGACGATCTCCAGCCCTTCGCGCGAGTGGTAAAAAAATGCCTGCTCGCCCACTTCCATCGCGGCGAGGTTGTTCTTGGCGCGGTGATTGCGCACCCCGTCCCACACGCCTTCCCCTTCCTTGAGAAGATCTTCCCAGCCGTATTTGAAGGGTTCCGATTTCAGCAACCAGTAACGGGCCATGCGCGACACTCTCCATTTCAAATCAAGCGGGATCTCAGTGCAGAAAGGCACCTATTTCGGCGACAGGTTGGCGCTTTGCACAGTGTTTACGCAATTTTCAATCAAGCCGGGCATATAGGGCACTTATTCCTCCATCGGAGGGCATCGTGGGCCTATAATTTATGACAACAGAGTTGGGCAGTGGGAAAGACGGGCTGAACAAGGCGCGTCGCGATATCGTGGCTCTGGGTATAGCAGCGGCGGCGATCATCCTCTTCGTCGGGACCGGTAGCGCTGTGTTGCCGAAAATTGTCGAGCAATGGTCGAGCGGAACATCGGGCGGGCCAAATATGCTCCTGACCAATGCGTTACTGCTCAACATTGCCCTGATCATATTTGGCTGGCGGCGATATCGCGAATTGCGCGGCGAAATCGAAACCCGGCGCGTGGCGGAAAGTCGCGCGCGGGAACTCGCCGAAATCGACGCACTGACCGGATGTTATAACCGCCGGAGCATCACCTCCGAAACTGACCGCGCCATTGCCCGCGCCCATACCAACGGTAAGGCGATCGTGTTCCTCATGATCGATCTCGACAATTTCAAGCAGATCAATGATCTCAACGGTCACCAGGCCGGGGACGAAGTCCTCGTGCGCGCAGCAGAGCGCATGAGCACGCTGCTCCCGGAAGGTGCGATCCTGGCGCGTCTGGGCGGCGATGAATTTGCCATCGTCCTGTCTTATGACGCCAATTCGCCCGACCATGTCGAGCAATTCGTTGCGCGGCTCATCGATTCCATGTCCACGCCCATGACCATCCGCAACCAGCAGGTCCAGGTGACCATGTCGATCGGGGTTGCCTCGGGAATGTCGGGACGACACGGCGAGCTCAGCGAAGTCGATGCACAGGCGCTTCTTCATCAGGCCGATATCGCGATGTATCACGCCAAGCGGCAGGGAAAGAACCGCTACTTCTGGTTCGAGAAGACCATGGAATCCGAGCTGCGCCTCAGAAACCAGCTGGAAAGTGGTATCCGCCACGGAATCGAACACGGCGAGTTCGTTCCCTATTACGAACAGCAGGTCGACATCGCGACAGGCGAGTTGAAGGGCTTTGAAATGCTTGCTCGCTGGAACTCCCCCCAGCTTGGCATGGTCAATCCGGAAGTTTTCATCCCAGTGGCCGAAGAAGTCGGCGTTATCGGCGACCTTTCAGAAGGCCTGATCAAGCAAGCTTTCGAGGACGCGCGCGAATGGGACCCGTCGCTGACGCTTTCCGTCAACATCTCCCCTGTTCAATTGCGCGATCCCTGGTTCGCCCAGAAACTCCTAAAACTGATGCTGGAATGCAAGTTTCCGCCGCATCGTCTCGACATCGAGATCACCGAAAGCTGCCTGCACGATAATATCGGTGTCGTGCGCACGATGATCACCAGCCTCAAGAACCAGGGCGTCCACATCAGTCTCGACGATTTCGGAACAGGCTATTCCTCGCTGACCCAATTGCGCACTCTGCCTTTCGACAGGATCAAGATCGATCGCAGTTTCGTTGCGGAACTGACTGGCGTGGACGCCAGCTCGCGGATCGTAGAGGCAATCGTCTCTCTCGGAACTGGTCTCGATTTGCCGATTACTGCCGAAGGGATCGAAGACGACAAGATTCTCGAGACCCTTAAGGCGCTCGGGCAGATGAAAGGCCAGGGCTATCACTATGGCCGCCCTGAAAGCGCTGAAGCAGTGCGTGTTCGTCTCGCTTCTGCCGGGCTGCTACTGGAAAACAAAGCAGAGTCGAAGCCAGCGAAAGACCGAAGGTCGCCCAACAAGAGCCGCAAGTCGGCCTGAGGCCAAGACAGACAAGCACCATCTGCCCTTTACGCAGGGGCAGTGGGCCCATAGATGCGCGGGGATGCGTGTTCCCTTCGTCAAGATGCATGGCCTCGGCAACGATTTCGTTGTCCTCGATGCTCGTGAGCAGTCGCTGCCGCCATTGACGGCGGCTACAGCGCGCGCACTTGCCGACCGTACGCGGGGCATCGGGTGTGACCAGTTGATCCTGCTTGAGCCGTCCGAACATGTCGATTTCCGGATGCGCATTTTCAATGCCGACGGATCCGAGGTCGAAGCCTGCGGCAATGCAGCACGGGCCGTTGCCTTGCTGCACGGATCGACTGCTTCGGTCGAAACCGCTGGCGGCAATATTGCGCTTGAGCCAACCGATGGCGGGGCCAGTGTCGACATGGGCAAGCCCCGTTTCGAATGGGAGGCAATCCCGCTCGCATATGCAATGGACACGGCGGCCCTGCCGGTCGGGTGGGAGGATCTCGAAGGACCGGCTGCAGTCAATGTCGGCAATCCGCATGTGATTTTCTTCGTCGAGGATGCCAACGCGGTGCCGTTGGAGCGGCTGGGACCAATGATCGAGACCGATCCGCTGTTTCCGCAGCGGGTCAACGTCAACGTAGCCAATCTGACCGGGGCCAATGCCCTCAACCTGCGGGTCTGGGAACGCGGCGCCGGTCTGACGCGCGCCTGCGGCACAGGCGCATGCGCCACCGCCATTGCCGCCATGCGGCGCGGATTGACCGGTCGCAGCGTCGAAGTCGCCCTGCCCGGCGGAAAATTGCTGATAGATTGGGGCGACGATGACCGCATCATCATGACCGGCCCCGCCGCCGAGAGCTTTCGCGGCAGTTTCGACTGGGGCGACTATTCATGAGCGCCGAAGTCATTTCGCTCGGGTGCCGTCTCAACATCGCCGAGAGCGACCAGATACGCAGCCTTCTGGCACGCGAGGACAATGTGGTCGTCGTCAACAGTTGCGCAGTGACAATGGAGGCGGTGCGTCAGACCCGGCAGGCCATCCGTCGCGCGCGCAAGGCGCGTCCCGATGCGCGGCTGCTGGTCACCGGATGTGCCGCCGATATTGAACGAACACAGCTTGCTGCCATGCCAGAGGTCGATGGTCTGGTGGCCAACACCGTCAAGCTCGATGCACGAGCCTGGAATGTCCCGCCAAACGATGCTCCGGTCCAGCGCGAGCAGCATACGCGCGCCTTCGTGGCGGTCCAGAACGGCTGCGACCATGCCTGCACTTTCTGCGTCATCCCGCAGGGTCGCGGGGCTAGCGTGTCGCTGACGATCGATGCGGTCTTGCACGAAGTCGAGCGGCATCTCCAATGTGGCGCGCCCGAAGTGGTGTTGACCGGGGTCGACGTAACCAGTTGGGGGCACGACCTGCCCGGCAAGCCTGCCCTGGGACGCATGGTTCGCGCGGTCCTCGACACCTTCCCCCAGTTGGAGCGGCTGAGAATGTCTTCGCTCGACGGGATCGAGGTCGATGACGAGTTGTTCGACCTGTTTGCCTGCGAACCGCGGATGATGCCGCACATTCACCTGTCTTTGCAGCACGGCCATGACCTGATCCTCAAGCGGATGAAGCGGCGGCACAGCCGCGCCGATGCGGTGTCCCTAGTGGCGCGATTGAAGGAAGCGCGGCCAGACATCGTGATCGGCGCCGACCTGATTGCCGGCTTCCCGACCGAAACCGACGCGCACCACGCTGCGAACCTCGCGATCATCGAGGAGCTGGATATCGTCCACGGACACATCTTCCCCTATTCGCCAAGGCCCGGAACCCCGGCTGCGCGCATGCCGCAAGTCGGCAAGCAGCTGATCAAGGGCCGTGCAGCCGAGTTGCGCGAGGCGGTTTCGAACGTCCGCGAGGAATGGCTGCACAGTCTTGTCGGTACGCCGCTCAATGTCCTCGCCGAACGCGATGGCAACGGCTATGCGGAGAACTTCGCACGGGTGGCACTGCCCGCTGGCACTCCTGCCGGTTCCATTGTCACCCTGACCCCGACCCATTTCGACAAAGGCCTGCTTTCGTGAGCGAAAACAGCTGGACCCAGCGCCTGTTCGGAGGCTTCCGCAAGACTTCGGAACGGCTGACCGAAAACCTGGCGGTTGCTGCCAGCACCGCGACGCTGGATGATGCAACACTCGACGAGGTCGAAGACGCGCTGATCATGTCCGATCTCGGGCCTTCGGCAGCGGCCCGAATCCGCGAGAGGCTGCGGGAGAAACGCTTCGGCCTGCAGATCAGCGAACGCGAACTGAAGGAAGCGGTGGCCGAGGAAATCGCCGAAATCTTGCGTCCGGTGGCTATACCGCTCGAAATAACGGCTTTCCCACGCCCGCAGGTGATCCTGGTCATCGGCGTCAACGGCAGCGGCAAGACCACCACCATTGCCAAGCTCGCCCATTGGCTCAAGGAAGACGATTACGAGGTCATGCTGGCCGCAGGTGACACCTTCCGCGCTGCCGCCATTGCCCAGCTTGCCACCTGGGCGGAGCGGGTCGGCGTGCCGATCATCAGCGGACCACAGGGCGGCGACCCGGCCAGCATCGTGTTCGACGGCGTCAAGGCCGGGACCGAGCGTGGCACCGATGCGCTGGTGGTCGACACCGCCGGACGGTTGCAGAACAAGCGCGAGCTGATGGACGAGCTGGCCAAGATACGAAAAGTGCTCGGCCGCCTCAATCCGGAGGCGCCGCATGATGTCATCCTGGTGCTCGACGCCACCAATGGCCAGAACGCACTCAACCAGATCGACGTTTTCAAGGAACTGGCCGGCGTAACCGGTCTCATCATGACCAAGCTTGACGGCACTGCGCGTGGCGGTGTGCTGGTGGCCGCTGCCGAGCAATATGGCCTGCCCATCCACGCCATCGGCGTGGGCGAGAAAATCGACGACCTGCGCCCGTTCGATCCCGACCTGGTGGCGCGGGTTATTGCGGGGATTGCATGACCGACGAAACGCAAGTGACGAAGAAAAAGGGTTCCGGCTGGCTCAACGTGGCTGTCGACTACGGACCGCTGCTGGTGTTTTTCTTGACCTATCGCTGGATGGCGCCGGACGAGCCCAATTCCGCCGCCGAGATCGCCGCCATTATCAAGGGCACCCTGGCCTTCATGGTCGCCTCGGTAGTGGCGCTGGTCACCTCCAAACTGCGGCTGGGCAAGGTTTCGCCGATGCTGTGGTTCTCGACCGTACTCATCATCGGCTTCGGAGCGCTGACGGTGTTTTTCGGCGACGAGACATTCGTCCAGATCAAGCCGACCATCGTCTATCTTGTCATGGGCACCGCGCTGCTGGTCGGTTGGTACTACGGTCGATCGTTACTCAAAATCCTGCTCGACACCGCGTTCGAGGGCTTGTCTGACGAAGGCTGGCTCAAGCTCAGCCGCAACTGGGGATTCTTCTTCTTCGCGCTTGCAGCCCTCAACGAGGGCCTGCGTTTCTATCTCGAATTCGGCGACTGGCTGGCAGCCAAGCTCTGGGTATTCCTGCCACTGACATTCCTGTTCACCTTCACCCAGATTCCCATGCTGCTTAAGCACGGGCTGGCGCTGGAAGATGCCGATGACGTGGTGAAGGACGAGCCGCCCACGGCAGGGTGACACGTCGACGTAGAATGTGAGGTCGTGAGCGAACGGCCTCATTTTCGCTAAGTGTCGACAGCGTGTATACCCCGAACCGAATATGCGGTGTTGGGAGAAGAAATGACGCTATCGGCCTGGAAGTTTGCCGTTGTCCTCGCAATTGCTGGCTGCGCACCAGCGAAAACCTTGCGAACTGTGCCTGAAAGCGAAGCTCTCGGCAGGACAGAGACGACAGCTTCGACCGCAGGTATAGTCGAGCGTCGGTCTCTACAGAGTGCGCTTCTGAACGAAGGCGTCACCTACCACGTCTATCTACCGCAGATGTACGCCATGAGTACGGATCGTCTGTATCCTGTGGTTTACTGGCTTCATGGATCTGGGGGGTATCCACCGGGGGTCCTCGAGATGCTGGCATCGCGTTTTCACCACGCAATGGACAGTGGCCAAATGCACCCTGCCATCATCGTTTTTCCGGACGGATTTGAAGGTACCATGTGGGCTAACGCAGCTGACGGAACCCGTCCGGTCGAAGACATGATAGTCAAAGAACTCGTCCCTCACATTGACGCAGAGTTTCGGACCCAGGCCATCGCGAGTGGGCGACTACTCGAGGGAGCCAGCATGGGAGGATACGGTGCAGCCCGTCTAGGCTTGCTCTATCCAGATATTTTCGGAGCAATATCGATGATCAATCCGGGCCCCATGCAACCAGTTCTGGATCCAGAGGACGCTCCAATTGTCGGTCGCGCAAAGGCGCAGGCGACGCTGGACCAGGTGTTCGGAGGTGACACGGGACACTTCGAACGACAAAGTCCTTGGAACCTTGCAACGTCTTTCGCAAAACGAAACTGCTCCAACACCAAAATACGGATGCTCCTCGGGAAAAGCGATCCGATGACGCCAACCAATTTAGATTTCTCGCGTCGCTTGGAAGAGCTCAGAATCGCTCACGAGCTGGAGCTCGTAGTAGATGCCGACCACGATCCTAAAGCTATGTTCGCCAATCTGAAGGATGACTATTGGGATTTTTTCGGACTGGCTTTTAATAAGAATTCGGCGCGGGCTACGGAGTGCCATTAAGAGGCAATTTCGTAGCGACCTAAGTCAATGTTGTTCTAGCAGGCGCTAATCCCTCTCGGCGGCAATTGAAGTCCGCCGTGCCGAATTGGCTCCAAGTCGGCGATTGGGTCAATGGAACACTAGATTCGCACTTGGCTTCCCAGCTCCACCACTCGGTTGGTCGGCAGGGCGAAGAACTCCATCGCGGTCGCGGCGTTGCGTAGCATCCAGGCGAAAATTCTCTCGCGCCAGATCGGCATGCCGGGCTTGTCGCTCGGCAACAGGGTCTGGCGGCTGAGGAAGAAGCTGGTCTGCATCATGTCGAACTCGCCGCCGCATTGCTGCATCTGCTTGAGCCCTTCGGGAACATTGGTTTCTTCCATGAAGCCATAGTGAAGTACGGCGCGGTAGAACCCTTCGCCGATCTGCGAGTACTCGCAGCGCTTGGCCGGGTCGACATAGGGGATGTCCGAAATCTCGACTGTCAGGATCACGACCCGCTCGTGCAGCACCTTGTTGTGCTTGATATTGTGCAACAGGGCAGAGGGGACGCCAGCCGTGCTCGAAGCCATGAAAATGGCGGTACCCGGCACCCTTGTGGCGCTGTTATGGGCAGACTTGGCAAAGATTTCGATTGGCAGCGCGACCTCGCTCATGCGGTCGCGCATCAGCTTGCGGCCGCGCGCCCAGGTGGTGAGCAGGGTAAAGACGATCAGGCCGACCACCAGTGGGAACCAGCCGCCATCGGGCACCTTGGTCAGATTGGCGGCGAAATAGGCGCCATCGATGATGAGGAAGACCAGCACCACCGGCGCTGCGTACCACCACTTCCACTTCCACACGCCGACCAGCAGGACCGCCATCAGCAGCGTGTCGATGGTCACAGCGCCGGTCACCGCGATGCCGTAGGCAGAGGCGAGGTTGGACGAATTCTGGAATGTCAGCACAAGCACGATGACAGCCACCATCAGCGCCCAGTTTATGACCGGGATGTAGATCTGGCCCGAATGGGAATCGCTGGTGTGGCGCACCGAAAGGCGCGGGATAAAGCCGAGCTGGATCGCCTGGTGAGTGATCGAGAACGCCCCCGAGATCACTGCCTGGCTGGCGATGAAGGTCGCAAATGTGGCCAGGATCACCAGCGGCAATTGCAGCATTTCAGGCGCGAGCAGGAAGAACGGCGCCTTGATCGCTTCGGCCGCCTCGGGCGCGCTTAGCGAGACGATCATCGCCCCTTGCCCGAAGTAGTTGAGCAACAGGCACGGCATGACGAAGCCGAACCAGCTCAGCTTCATCGGGCCACGCCCGAAGTGCCCCATGTCGGAATAAAGTGCTTCCGAGCCGGTAACGGCCAGCACGACCGAGCCCAGCGCGAGGAAGGCCAGCGTGCCGTCGTTGATGAAGAACAGCACGGCGTAATAGGGGTTGAGCGCGTAGAGAATCTCGGGGTGCTGGACGATCGAAATCAGGCCCAGCGCGGCGATGACGGTGAAATAGACGATCATCACCGGGGCGAACATCATCCCCACCTTGGCTGTCCCGCGCTTTTGCAGCACGAACAGGCCGACCAGCAGGACCAGTGCGATGGGGATGACGAAGGGTTGTAGTTCGGGGTCGACCACCGTCAGCCCCTCGACCGCCGACAGGACCGAAATCGCCGGCGTAATCATGCTGTCGCCATAGAACAGCGAAGTCGCGAACACGCCCAGCAGGACGACTAGCCAGCCATAGCCGGTATTGCGCACATTGCGGCTGATCAGCGCCACCAGCGCCAGGCTACCCCCCTGCCCCTTGTTGTCGGCGCGCATCAGGATGCTGACGTACTGGATCGACACGATCAGCGTCATCGACCAGAATATCAGGCTGACGACACCGAAGACGTGGTTGTAATCGATCGGCAGCGGGTTGGGCCCGACGAAGGTTTCGCGGAAGGCGTAAAGCGGACTGGTGCCGATATCGCCGAAGACGATACCGATCGCCCCGATCGCCAGCTTGGTGGTGTGATCGGTGTGCTGACCGCCCTCACCCGAAGGCGCGCGGTCATTCAATGCAGACGTATCGCTCATAATACCGGTTAGTCCGACCCTATGGCTTGTTCCGCTGCGATTACCCCGTCCGAGCGGTCATTCCGCGACCCGCAGCACCCTTTGTCAAAGGACGGGCGCGACTAGCAGCCTGCCCGGGACCATGCAAGAATTCACTGATGGTCACTGTGTCAGGCCTTCGGCCGGCACCTCGCCTTGTAAAGTGCCTTGCCGCGCCTCCTGTTGCGCGGCGACAGTTACCATCAATTGGTCCAGCGCCGCCAGGCGTTCGGCCATGAATTCTCGCCCCACTGCGTCCTCTTCGGCCTGGTCGAGCGCATTGCTCCATATTTCGCGTGCACGCGGCAAGTCGCCCGACCGCAAGGCCACCACTCCCGCGAAGAAGACCGGCCCCAGGTCGTCGTCGAGAGTGTCGGTCGCCCTGCGCAACGCCAGCTCTGCCGGTGGGGTCAATTGGCCACCAGCGTGTTCGACCAGCGCGACATGCAAGGCGAGCCAGGCCTCACCGTCTTGCGGATTGCGAGCCACCACACCACCGAGGATACCAGCGGCGCGGTCGAAATCGCCCCTGCGAGCAAAGCCGTCGGCAACGGTGACAAAGCTGCTCGGCATCGCGGACGGTTCGAAGAAGCTGCGCCGTGCGTCAACCAGCCCCTCTCCGCCTTGCGAAACTGCCTCGCGCGCCTGCGCTGGTGCGGAAGCGTAGTCCGGCGTTCCCTGCCAAGCATAGCCGGCGAGCCCAAACACGATCACCGAAGCGAGCAAGGTCCACAAACTGCGTTGCGACCTGAGCAGAAACGCGCCCATTGCGAAAACAGATATCGCCAGCGCGCCGATGGCCAGCCAACCAATCATGAGCGCCGCATCCTGCGCCAGAACAGCATAAGCGCCAGAAGAAGTAGCAAGACAGGCACGGCAAACAGCGGCCAAGTCGAACGGCTGAGCGATGGCTCGTAGCTGATATAATCGCCGTAGCGTTCCATCATCCAGCCGCGAATGGCTTCAGGGTCTTCGCCAGCGGCGATCCGTGCGCGAACCTGGTGGCGCATATCACCCGCGATGGCAGCGTCGCTGTCGGCAATCGATTGTGACTGGCAGGTCAGACAGCGCAGGCTCTCCATCAACGACAGGGCCGCACGTTCCTGCGCCGGGTCTGGGAGCTGGACGTGCGCATAAGGCGCTTCTGACGCTGGTTGCGCCAGCGCCGGTGCGGCAACCAGTGCCAAGGCTAGGAAAAGGATACGGATCACCGGGCTTTTTCCAGTTCGTCCAGAATTACCGGCACGTCGCGCGAACCGATCGGGCCGAGATGTTGGTAGCGTATGATCCCGCTGCCATCGATCACGAAGGTTTCAGGAACCATACCCGAGCCAACTGCTACCTTGAGCTCGGAAAACTGGTCCCGCGCAATGGCGATGTAGGGATTGCCGTAGCGTTCGAGAAAAGCGGCACTGTCCTGGGGCCTGTCTTGCAAGGCCGAGCCAACGATGGGCGCGCCTTTCTCAGCAAGTTCCTCCAGATAAGGCACCTCGGCTATGCACGGCGCGCACCAGCTAGCCCAGATGTTGAGCAATTTTGGCGTTCCGTCCTGGAAGATTGCCTCGGTGACATGCGGATCGCCTTCGGTAAGTCCTGGCAAATCGAACGTCGGGACCGGCTTTCCGATCATCGCGCTGCGAACCAGATTTTCCTTCGGCTGCGTAAGCTGGTAGGCAGCTAAGCCGGCAAAGAACAGGAACAGGGCCAGCGGTATCCAAATGGCCAGTCGCTTCATCATGCAGGCTCCTCGCCATGGCGGATGGCAATCTGGCGCAGGATGTCCCGCCGCCGCAGATGCGCCCAGACATGGCCCACCAAAGCCAGAACGCCACCCAGGGCTATCAGCAAGCCGCCATACCAGATCAATGTCACGAATGGTTTCCACCAAAGCCGCAACTGCCAGCGCCCATCACCGGTCGCCTTGCCGAGCACAGCGTAAAGCTGCCCGTTCCAACGGGTTTCAAGTGCGCTTTCCGTAGTTTCTTGCACCGGATCCACAAATACTCGCGCTTGCGGACGCATTTCTTGTATCGGCCCACCGTCGTAGCGCGCTGACACCCGCGCTTCGAGGGCGGACCAATTGGGTCCCGCAGTTGGGACAACCCCATCGAGAGTGACCATCCAGTCGCCCACTACTACGGATTCGCCGGGTGCCATCGCGGCAAGCTTCTCTCGCGTGAACGCGGCTTCGCTGGCCATGCCGAACAGTGTCACCGCTACCCCGAAATGCGCCAGGACCATGCCCCAGCTCGCCAACGGCACCCGCAACACCTTGCGTCCCCATAATGGCTGGAAGCTGGCGACCCCGAGAGCGGCGGCAAGCGCCAGGCCTAGCAGCGGCAAGAGCTCAAAGTCGCCCAGTAGTCCGGCCAGGATCAGCGTCATGACGAAGACAGCGCCTGTGAATGCCACGGGCCGGGAAATGCGCCCCAGCCTGTCGCGACGCCAGCGCAATAGCGGCCCGACGCACAAGACCAGGATCATTGGCACCAGGAAGATTGCACCGACCGGATTGAAATAGGGTGGTCCAACCGAGACCCGCGTCCCCATCGCTTCGGACAGGAGCGGATAAAGCGTTCCCAGCAGGACCACGCCCAATATCGCGCTCAACATCACGTTATTGAACACCAGTGCGCTCTCACGGCTCGCCGGAGCGAAGCGCTCCCCTTCCGCAATCACATTGGCGCGCAAGGCAAACAGCGCCAGCGCGCCGCCGATATAAAGGATCAACAGCGCGAGGATAAAGGCTCCTCGTTCGGGATCGACCGCAAATGCATGAACGCTGGTGAGCACGCCCGAGCGAACCAGGAATGTGCCGAGCATGCTCATCGAGAACGCCACCACGCCCAGCATGACAGTCCATGTGCGCAGTGCATCTCGCGATGCCAGCACGCTTACTGAATGGAGCAGCGCAGTCGCCGCCAGCCAAGGCATGAGCGAAGCGTTTTCGACCGGGTCCCAGAACCAGTATCCGCCCCAGCCCAGTTCATAATAAGCCCAGTAGGAGCCTGCCGCGATGCCAAGTGTCAGGAATACCCATGCTCCGAGCACCCATGGCCGCATCGCGCGGGCGAAATCAGGGGTCACCTGACGTGTGACGAGCGCGCCAACGACGAAGCTGAAAGCGACCGACAGGCCGACATAACCGACGTAGAGAGTGGGCGGATGGAAGGCGAGGCCGATGTCCTGCAGCAGCGGATTGAGGCCCATGCCATTCACTGCCGGCACCGGCAGCCGTTCGAACGGATTAGAACTGAAAAGTAGGAAGGCGAAAAAGCCCAATGCTACAAATCCTTGCGCCGCCAGGGTCGCTTGCAGTGTGCGCTCGGGCAGGCGGGTTTCCAGCCAGGCGATCGCCGCACCGGCCAAGGCCATTACAGTGACCCACAGCAACATCGAGCCTTCGTGATTGCCCCAAGTGCCGGTCAGCTTGAACAGGATCGGCTTATCGACATGCGAATGGCTGGCGACCAGCTTGACCGAAAGATCGGTGATAGCGAACAGCCACAGCAGGCAGGCAAAGGCGATTGTCAGCAACAGGCCTTGCAAGATCGCGGCTGGCCGGGTCAGCCCGGCAATCGCATCGCCGCCGTCACGCAGGGCGAGCGATCCGCACAACATCTGCGCGAAGCTAAGAGCGGCTGCCATCCACAGCGCCGCAAGGCCGAGTTCGGCGATCATTGCGTGTTAGTATCCTGCAAGCTTTCCGGAGCCTGGTGTTGCTGCAGGTCCTGCAATTCACGCGGGACGTAATTCTCGTCATGCTTGGCTAGCAATTCTTCCGCCTTGAACGTGCCATCGGCCCCGTAGCGCCCCTCCGCGACTACCCCCGACCCTTCAACGAAAAGGTCAGGTAGCAAGCCCTTGAACAGGACCGGCACCCGCGCTTTGCCATCACCTACGACAAAGGCGACCGTGATACCGTCTTCCAACGTGCGCAGCGAGCCTTCCTCAACCATTCCGCCTAGCCGCACCGAACGATCGGGCCCGGGGCGATCGTCGACAATTTCGCTAGGCACGTAGAACAGGCTCGCGGTATTGCGCAGCGCCCAGGCCGCCAACAATCCTGCCCCGATCAACGCCACCAGAGCAACTATGGCGAGGACCAGTCGCTGGTGCTTGGGCTTGAGCATGGTCATTTGCGCCGCGCTCGTTCCCGCCGGGCCTCGGCGCGTGTCATGCTCCACCAACTCCAGGCAGTGACCGCGAGAGTTCCGACAATGCCGAGCACATAGGCTGCGATCACGAAGTCCCATTGATCGAGCGCTTCGCGCATCATGCCGTCTCCATCGCCCGGCGACGCAAGCGCGCATCGGCCTGGATGTTGGCCAGGATCGTGCGCATCCGGGCCAACACGATCCCGCCGAAGATAAGAGAGAAGCCCAAGGTGGCGACCATCAGCGGCCACATGAATTCGGGCGCGATAGCACTCTTGCCAAGTGTGATCGAAGGCGGCTGATGAAGCGAATTCCACCAAACCACGCTGCGATTGATGATGGGGATATTGATTACGCCGACCAATCCGAAGATCGCAGGGATTCGCGACGATGCGCCCTCGCGCTCGGTTGCTTGCGCCAAGGCGATATAGGCGACGTAGAGGAACAGCAGCACCAGCATACTGGTCAATCGTCCGTCCCAAACCCACCACTTGCCCCAGGCCGGTCTGCCCCAGATCGAGCCGGTGGCGAGGCAGATGGCGGTGAAAAGCATACCCGGCGTGGCCGCGGCGCGGGCGGCTATGGCAGCAAGCGGGTGACGCCACACGAGATGGACAAGGCTGGCAATGGCAATCGCGCTCCACCCGGCCATGCCGAGCCAGGCGGCCGGCACATGGATGAAAAGGATTCGCACCGTCTCGCCCATCAATCGATCGGGCGGAACCTGTGTCAGGCCCCACCACAGCGCGATTGACGTGACAATAAGGCCGCCAGCGAGCAGCAGCGGTGTCAGCCACCTTGCCAGTGACAGAAATCGTCGGGGATTAGCAAAACCATGCATCGGGGAAACCTTGGCTGCTTCTACCCGCCCAGCCCCACCCCTGCAAGCGGGACCAGTGGCGGTATCAGCGACCAATCAGTTTCTGCGCGAGACGGTCGGCAACGACATCGGCGGGGACGCCGGTCTCATCACTTTCCTGCCATATCTGGACCAGCCGTTCAGGTATCTGAGCGATCCGCTTGCGGACCTCATTGATACCGCCTGCACTACCCTCTTGCCGATCGAGATATTCCTGCGCGACGCTGATAATGCCGCCGGCATTGATCACATAGTCCGGGGCATAGAGGATCCCGCGTTCGGCAAGCACTGCGCCATGGCGTGCCCGCGCAAATTGGTTGTTGGCGCCCCCAGCGACGATAGCACAATCGAGTCGGGCAATGCCCTCGTCATCCAGGATCGCGCCCAAGGCATTCGGGCTGAAGACATCACAAGCCGTACTCATGATGGCGTCAGGCCCTACCGAGTGGCCACCCAGCTCGTTCGCCAGTGCCGCAGCTCGGTCTTCGTTAATATCGGAAACGGTCAGCTTGGCGCCGTCCTTGGCCAACAGGCGCGCGACACCGCCGCCGACGCTGCCGGTACCCTGGATAGCGACATGAATGTCTTTGAGATCATCCTTGCCAAGCTTGTGCCGAACGGCTGCCTTGATGCCGTGATAAATACCCATGGCCGTGAACGGGCCGGGATCACCACCGGCAGAGCCCTCTCCTTTGACAGGAAGGCCCGACACATAGCTCGTGCGCTGCGACACGGCGACCATGTCCGCTTCAGAGATGCCGACATCTTCGGCGGTAACATATTTACCACCGAGCGCCTCGACCGCATCGCCAAAAGCTTCAAGCAGGGCCGGCGTCTTGTTTTGGTTCGCATCAGCCAGAATTACGGCTTTCCCGCCGCCCATAGGCAGGCCTGCCATGGCGTTCTTGTAGCTCATCCCGCGGCTCAGCCGCAGCGCGTCGCTCATTGCGGCCAGAGGGTCGGGATAGTGCCAGAAGCGAGTGCCGCCGGCGCCCGGGCCGAGGTGGGTAGAGTGAATCGCTATGATTGCCGTCAGGCCCGACTTGGGATCGCGCACAAGCTGCACCAGCTCGTGATCGTCATAGTCCGCCTCGGTCCAGAAAGCCGTCATTGCGTTCATCGTCCCCTGTCCCTGTTCGGGGTGGAATACTGCGCATTTCGGGGCAGATAATGGGGCGATCGAGGGGTCTCGAACCCCCGACCTCCGGTACCACAAACCGGCGCTCTAACCAACTGAGCTACGATCGCCACAAGCCCCGAAGTGCCGTGTGAATCGGGGCTGTTACCTTCATCGACGCATCCGTCAAGGGCACGTCAACGAGGGCGCGAGCCTGTTGCACAAGCGACCTTCCATGTGAAGCGAAAAGTGCGTGTAAATGTCAGTCGCGCAAGATTATTACGCTCCCCTTGCAGCGCACATCGGCATCGTTAGACAATTATCCGATGTTGAGATCGGGCGAATCCAGTGCCGAAAGAATATGCGCCTATGGGGGCGTTCAGCGCCTACCTTACGAGAAGCTCGAAATTTTTCAGCGCAAGGCGTTTCTAGAACCTGAAATGTGCGAGGAGCTCGTTGCACTGATTGATGCCAATCGCCGCCCTTCAACCCTCGCCGATCACAATGGCGACGACTATTTTCGCACCAGCGAGACTTGCGACTTGGAGCCCCAGGAACAGGCGGTTCGACGATTGGAAAAGTTACTGGAAAAGCTCAACGGCATCGATCCGGCATATGGCGAACCGGTCCAGGGACAACGCTACGACGTAGGCCAGGAATTCAAGCCCCACGTCGATTGGTTCAATCCCGGCGGCCAGGACTGGGAAAAATACTGTTCGGTATCGGGCCAGCGCACCTGGACCTTCATGGTCTATCTTAATGATGTGGAGGCTGGCGGCGCGACGAGGTTCAAGGCGATCAAGAAGAGCTTCCATCCGGAAACGGGCAAGCTCCTGTGCTGGAACAATCGCAAACCTGACTTTACCGGAAACGTGAACACCATGCATCACGGGATGAAGGTGCGCCAAGGCATGAAATATGTGATAACCAAGTGGTATCGTGAACGGCCGTGGGGATGGGAATGACTGAATTTGCCGATATCGAGAACCAGTTGAAGGCGCGTCTCGCCGACCTGCTGGAACGCGCTGAAGTCCTAGAAGACGATCTGCGCCATCCACTTGAAGCGGATTCCAGCGAACAGGCTATCGATCTCGCTGATGACCAAGCGCTGGAAGGTGTAGACAATGTCCTGCGCGAGGAAATCCAGCAGGTGCGATTTGCGCTCGCCCGCATCGTCAACGGTACCTATGGCATCTGCGCAAAATGCGGCGAGCCCATATCGAAGGAAAGGCTGGAAGCGCGCCCGATTGCGACACGCTGCATCAAATGCGCCTGACAAAAGGAAAAGGGCGGCCCCGTCGGACCGCCCTCCCCTTACAGCACGAGGCTGCAAAGCGTTGATTTCGCTTATTTCTTGAGGCTGAGACCACCGAAGCGCTTGTTGAAAGCGGCAACGCGGCCACCTTCCTGAAGCTGTTGCTTGCCGCCGGTCCAGGCCGGGTGGCTGGTCGGGTCGATCTCGAGCGAGAGGGTTTCCCCTTCATTGCCCCAGGTCGAGCGGGTCTGAAACTCTGTACCATCGGTCATCTTGACCGTGATCATGTGATAGTCGGGGTGCCCTTCGGCCTTCATGGTCTGTGTCCTTCAAGCTTGTGCCCGGTTCCGACCGGACATGCTGTGTTTCGGCAAGGGCGCGCCAATAAGGGCACGCGCATGATTTGGCAAGCCTTGCGTCAGTTGGCCGGCGGGTCGGCGATCATTGCCGTGAACTCGGCTTCACTGTGAACAGTGCCCTCGACGCTCGCCTTGCCAGCGAACTTGTATACCCGGCTACGTTTCTGGGTGAACTCGACTTCCAGGTCGAGCAGGCAGCCCGGTGTCACCGGTTTGCGGAATTTGGCGCCCTCGATCCCCATGAAGAAGACGAGCTTACCGGTCCCGGCCAGTTCGAGCGTTTCGATGCCGAGGATCGCCGCCGCCTGTGCCATGGCCTCGATCTGCAGCACCCCGGGCATGATCGGAGCACCGGGGAAATGGCCCTGGAAGAACTCCTCGTTCATCGTCACGCCCTTTACCGCGTGGATACGTTCGCCAAGCTCGATCGACCGAACGCGGTCGACCAGGAGCAACGGATAACGATGCGGGAGGGCCTTCAGCACCCGCTGGATGTCGTAGTTGCCCTGCTCGCTCATATCCTTTGCCCCTGTGTCGTTCGTTATCGCGCCTTAGCGGCCGGTAGGCTGCTGCGGAGCCGGCTGCTGGTTGCCTTGCTGCTGCTGCGCAGCCGCCTGCTGTGCGGCCATCAAACGCAACTGGTTGATGGTCTGGTGAACCTGGATGGTTTCACGACGCGGACGGAAATTCGAAGGCGGCGTGCTGGTGACCGTCGGTACAGCCTTATTGAGCGCAGCGGCGATATCGGCCGATACGTCGGCCTGTTCGGCACCGTGCTGGAACACGTCGGGGACCAGCATCAGCTTGATGCCCTTTTGCTGGATGACCTGGGTCTGCGCCGCGCTGTAGCGCTCAAGCAGTTGCTCGATGACGTAAAGCTGAGCCAGCGCGATCGGGTTCTCGATGCTTTCAATCTGGCTCTGCTTCTGCTGGATCTGCTGCACAACATTGGCTTGGGCGTCAGCTTCCGCCTGCGAGACGTTGCCGTCACCATTTGTGTCGAGACCCTGCGACAGCGTGCGCGCTTCCTGGCGAAGCGTAGCGATCTGCTGCAACTGGCTGGAATAGGTGGTGTCGATCTGGCGATAAGCCTCGACCCGCGCCTGAGCGTTATAGACCACACCTTCGGGGCTGCTGGTGGCGATGCCGTTTACCTGCGCGTGAGCGGGGGTTGCAGCGGCCACCATACCGGCAGCAGCAAGCGAAGCAGCGAGGGAGATTTTTACAAGAGATTTCATCAGAACTGGGTTCCTACGTTGAAGCTGAAAAGTTTGGTGTCATCGCCCGGCTGCTTCTTGAGCGCATAGGCGAAGTCGATCCGGAACGGACCGAATGGCGAATTCCAATTGACCCCGATGCCGGCCGAAATACGCGGACTTGGCGAATCGCCCAAGAAGACTTCCTGGAACGGGTCAATGCTCTGGTTGAGCGGTGAGTTGGGGGTGCCGGTGGTGGAATCGACTGCATCCGTCGTCGGTAAGCCGGCTGCGGTTACATAGAGCGGATTCCCCAGTGCGTCGCGGATCTGGAACTCCAGTCCGCCAGGGAACGGGCTGTTCTGCAATACCGGTGTGGTGACATTGAACAGCGCGCCAACGTCGACAAAGATCGACGGACGAAGACCCAGATCGGCGGCGCCACTGCCGAGCGGAACTTCAAGTTCGGCGCGGCCGAGATAATAGGCATTGCCGCCAATGGCATCGTCGCCGATGCGGTTGCGGTCAGTGACAACGAGCGGGTTGCCGGTGCCGTCATCGATGATCGGCTGGCGCAGGACACGCGGACCGACGCCGCGGATATCGAAACCGCGAATCTGTGGTTCACCAAGGAAGAACCGATCGGTCAGCCGGACATCATCGACGCCAGGCTCATTGCTGCGGTTTTCCAGCCCATGAATGTAGCCGCCTTCAGCCGAGAGCGAGAAGACGAAGCCGTTCATCACGCGCCAGAACTTCCGAGCGTTGGCTCGCGCCTTGATGTATTTGACGCTGCCGCCGAGACCGGCGAAGTCGAGATTGAGTGTTGCCTGTTCGCCGCGAGTCGGGCGGAAGCGACTGTTGAGCGTGTCGTAGACCAGCGTCGTACCAAGAATCGAACTTGTCCGGTCGCCAATCACGTCACAAAGGAATCGTCCGGCCAGCAGCGGTTCACAGGTGCGGATACCGTCACCATCGAAGTCGGCAAAGAATGTGTTCTCGTCGAGCGAAATCTCGTCAAAATTGAGCGTATACCGTCCAATTAGGGAGACATACTCGGACAGCGGCACACCCAGGCTGAGCGAACCGCCCGTGGTGGTCTGTTCAAACGTCGTGTTGCGATTGCTGCCGACGAAATTGAAGCTGCTGAGGTCACGCCGGTAGATGTTGGCGCTTGCCGAGACATTGCGGTCAAACAGATACGGCTCGGAGAAGCTCAAATTGACCGAGCGCGAATAGCGCGACCATTGCACGCTAGCGCCGACCGTCTGGCCGCGACCGCGGAAATTGCGTTGGCGGATCGATGCCGCGAGCAGGAAGCTCTCGATCGAAGAGAAGCCGGCCGAAAGCTGCAATTCGCCGGTCGGCTGTTCCTCGACATTGGCTTCGAGGATGATGCGATCGGGATCGGCAGTTTCCTTTTGCTCGATCTCGAACTGCTCTTGGAAGAAGCCAAGCGAGTTGATCCGGTTGGTCGAACGCTTGACCCCGAGCGAGTTGAACGCATCGCCCTCTGCGATACGGAACTCTCGGCGAATCACCTTATCCTGCGTCAGCGTGTTACCGTTGACGTCGATGCGCTCGACATAGACGCGCGGAGCCTCGCTGATGGCGAGCGTAACGTCCATCGTGCGCTCGTCCTTGTTACGCTGGAAGCGCGGACGAACCTCGGCAAAGGCGTAGCCAAAGGTACCGGCGAGCTCGGTCAGCTGCTCGGTGATGTCCTCGATGGTCTGGGCGTTATACCATGCACCCGGCTCGATAGTGAGCTGGCTGGTCATGGTCGCACTGTCGAAATCGCGCAGGTTGGAATCGACCTTCACTTCGCCAAATTTGTAGCGTTCGCCTTCTTCGACGACATACGTGATGATGAAGTCACGCTTGTCGGGGGTCAGTTCGGCCACTGCCGAGACGACGCGAAAATCGACATAGCCTTCCGTAAGGTAGAATTCGCGCAGCTTCTGCTGATCAAAGGCGAGCCGGTCGGGGTCGTAGCTGGTATTGCCGCTGAAGAAATTGACCAGCCGCGATTCCTTGGTGATCATCTCACTCTTCAGGTCGCCATCGTCGAAAACTTCGTTCCCGATGACGTTGATCTGGCGGACCTTGGACTTGGGGCCTTCACTGATCTCGAAGACTAGATCGACGCGGTTCTGGCTGAGCTGTACCGTCTTTGGTTCGACCGTGGCGGCAAAGCGCCCCTGCCGCTTGTAAAGCTCGATAATGCGCGCGACGTCGGCACGGACCTTGGAACGGGTGAAAATCTGTCGCGGGGCGAGCTTGATCTCGGGGACAATCTTTTCGTCCTTGAGCCGCTTGTTCCCTTCCAGGATGATACGGTTGATAACGGGATTTTCCGTCACCTCGATAATGACATTACCGTTTTGATTGCGCACGCTGGCTTCGGCAAACAATTCGGTCTGATACAGGTCCTTGAGCGCCTGGTCGGCGGCGGCCTGGGTATATTCCTGGCCAGGACGAAGCTGGATATAGGTGAGAATCGTACCCGGCTCGAGGCGCTGCGCACCCTGAACGGCAATCGTCTGGATGATGTCACGCTGGGGGGCAGGTGACGGAGCTGGCTGCTGTGCAGATGTCGGCTGCGCCGGTGCTGTGGTATCCTGAGCAAGGGCCGACACCGGCACACCTGCGAGGATGGTGCCCGATAACAAGGCGAGCGCAAGATGCTTGTGAGGGCGCGGCGAAAATCGAGAAACAGGGGTCGAGCCCATGTCGGTTCCAGTCATTGCGAAAATGTGTCCCGTCCAGTTTGTGTTCCGGCCCGGATCCTCGCCTGCTCAATGACGCACGGCTGCCGGATCGAATGATCCGCCGCCCATTGCCCGATGCGTCGCCCCCAATCAAGCAGGAGAGTGTCCTAACAAACCTCTGATGCCTTCCTGTCCCCTACAATCACCCAAATAGCGACAGCGAAGCCAGGTCGTTGAAAGTGACGAACAGCATCAGCATGATCACGAGCGCCATGCCAGTACGATACGCCAGCTCCATTCCACGGGGACCAACCGGTTTCCTGCGAACGGCTTCTGCCGCGTAGAAAGCCAGGTGCCCACCGTCGAGGCCGGGGATTGGCAGGAGGTTGATGAATGCCAAGTTAAGCGAAATGAGCGCGGCGAAATCGATAAAGGAAATCGTTCCGAGGCTGAGCCGCTCGCCGGAATATTTGGCGATTTTGACCGGTCCGCCCAGCTCCTTGATCGACCGTTCACCGGTCACGATCTGCTTGATACCGATGGCCATGGTTTCGGCGATGAACCAGGTCCGGTCAAACGACAGCGCTACCGCTTCGCCGATGCCGACATCTGTGAAATCATAGCCGACCGCCGCAGGGGCTACCCCGATGCGGCCGACCGTGCCTTCGTTGCCAAATTGGTCGGTTTCCTTGACCGCGCGGATGGTGAGCGGGAATTCCAGCTCCTTGCCATCCCGCAATACCGTCAGCGTCACGTCGCGGCCCGGATAGAGCGCGATATTCTGGACCAACGTGTCGAAACTATCGATCTGGGTGTCATCCACGGCAACAATCTGGTCGCCCACCGCCAGGCCCACTTCTTGTGCCACTGATCCCTCGGCGAATTCACCGACTTCGGTGGAGCCTACCGGATCGGACTGGACCGGGTTGCCGAGAATCGAGAAAAATCCAATAAATATCGCCAGGGTGACGAGGATATTGGACACCGGCCCCGCGAGCACGATCAACGCGCGCTTGCCGAGCGAGGCGTGATGGAAGCTGCCAAATCTCTCTTCCGCGTTGGCATCGGCTATCGCCTCGCCGTCGGGAACGCTCGCAGGATTCATGTCACCCTTGAACTGGACATACCCGCCAAGCGGCAGGACCGAAATCTTCCAGCGGGTGCCTTCCTTGTCGGTCCAGCCGACCAATTCCTTGCCGAACCCGATCGAGAACGCTTCCGCCTTCACGCCGCACCAGCGCCCGACCAGGTAATGGCCCAACTCGTGCAGGGTAATGAGCGGGCCCAGCAGCAGCAGGAAGCCCAGCGCATACATCCAGAAGGGCGGTGATTCGATCATTCAGGCACTCTCCAGCAGGGCGCTGGTGCGCGCCCGCGCTTCGCCGTCGAGCGCCTGGACTTCATAGAGCGAGGTCGGCGCCTGCGCGATAGCGGTTTCGTTCAGGATTTCCTCGACTGATACAGCAATGCGAGTGAATGGTATCTGACCGTCCAGAAACGCGGCGACGGCAATCTCGTTGGCGGCATTGAGCACGGCTGGAGCGGCCCCTCCGGCATGAGCAGCCTCGCGTGCCAGCCGCGTCGCCGGGAAACGCAGTTCGTCCGGGGCGAAGAAGGTCAATTCTCCTTGCGCCACGAGGTCGAGCGGATCGCAAGGCGTATTCATCCGGCGCGGCCAGGCAAGGCATGATGCAATCGGCACCTTCATGTCGGACGGACCGAGCTGCGCCAATGTCGAACCGTCGCGATATTCGACCATCGAGTGGATCACCGATTGCGGGTGAACGATGATCCGGATGCGGTCGAGCCCGACCGGAAACAGGTGATGGGCCTCGATGAATTCGAGCCCCTTGTTCATCATTGTTGCGCTGTCGACGCTGATCTTCGCGCCCATGGACCAGTTGGGATGCGCCACCGCTTGCGCCGGGGTGACGCGCGCCAGTTCCTCAGCCGAAAGCCCCAGCAAAGGGCCGCCACTGGCGGTCAGGGTGATCCAGCGCACGTCTTCGATGGCATTGCCTGCCAGGCACTGGAAAATCGCGTTGTGCTCGCTGTCGACCGGCAACAGAGTTGCGCCGTGTTTCGCGACGGCCGCCGTCATCACTTCACCGGCCGAGACCAGCGCCTCCTTGTTGGCGAGTGCTATTGTGCCGCCCTGCTCGATCGCCGCCATCACCGGCCCAAGGCCGGCGCAACCAACGATTGCCGCAACCGTGATGTCCACTGGCCGCGCCGCTGCTTCATGTAATGCTTGCGAGCCGGCAGCCGCCTCGGTCGAGGTGCCCGATAGCGCCTCGCGGAGGGCGGGCAGGCAGCTTTCATCGGCCACCACAGCAATGCGTGCATCAAATTCACGCGCCAGCGCCGCGAGTTCCTTAACGCTCGAATTAGCCGTCAGCGCCTCAACCCGCCACGAAGATCGATCCTGCCGGAGCAGGTCTAGCGTCGAGGTTCCTACAGAACCTGTCGCACCAAGGAGGGTAATCGATCGCATCGCGTCACATTACGCCGAAGAACCGGGTTAGGATACCGATGACGAGCGCCACCGGCAGCAGCCCGTCAATCCGGTCGAAAATGCCACCGTGACCAGGGATTAGCCGCGAGGAATCCTTGACCCCCGCGCGCCGCTTGAGCCAGCTTTCGAAGAAATCGCCCGCTTGCGCGACGACGGCAAGACCGGCTCCGATTGCGGCAATGGTAGAAAATTCGACGGTGTTGTCGGCGAGAATTTCAGACACTGTGCCGAGCCCGGCAATGAAATAATAGACCACGCCCAGCACGACCATGAACAGGGCCGCGCCGATCATTCCCCCCAGCAGGCCGGCCCAAGTCTTTGAGGGACTGATCGAAGGGGCAATCTTGGGGCCTCCAATCGTCCGGCCAAAGAAATAGGCAAACACGTCGGTGAAGATCACGACCCCGACAGCCGCCCCGAAAAACAGCAGCGGCAACCCGGCCAGCACCGCCCCCGCGAGAAGAATATAGACTGCGCCGGCGAGGATACCTGCGAGCCGGAACGGAATATTCCTGGTGGCCTTCGTCATCAACATGACGAATTCAACGAGGCACGCGAAAGCGACGAGCGCGATGAGCCAGGTGAGAAGAGGATCGTTATACCAAATAGCCACGCCGACGATCGCCAGCATCACCAGCGCCGATACGAACCGCACCGGCAGATCCGACTTCGGCTTGGCAACCTGTGTCTCAGCGACCTCCAAAACGTCTCTCCCGATCGGCAAAATTCTCAAGTGCCTGTTGCAGGTGCTCGGGCGTAAAGTCGGGCCAGAGCGTATCGACAAACAGCATCTCGGCATAGGCAGCCTGCCACAGCAGGAAATTGGACAGCCGCACTTCCCCGCTGGTACGTATCAACAGATCTAGCGCCGGCAGGCCGGCGGTGAAAAGATTGGCTTCGATCGTCTGTTCGGTGATCTCGCCCTGCTCGGCGGCGCGGCGCGCGGCGTGGACGATCTCTGCCTGCCCGCCGTAATTGAGTGCAACTGCCAGCGTTCGCGACCCTTTTGAGGTCTGCTCGAGCGCGTCTTCGAGCATGGTAACGATATCGGGCGCAAGCGCCTTCCAATCGCCGATGATATGCAGCTTTACATCGTTGGCGATGAATTCGGGAAGGTCAGATTTGATGAACTTGCGCATCAGGTTCATTAGATCGTCGACTTCATCGTCCGGCCGTTTCCAGTTTTCCGAACTGAAGGCGTAGAGCGTCAGGCACTCGATCGAGGTATCCTTGAGCGAGCGTACGAGTTCGCGCACGGCCTCGACACCGCGGCGATGGCCCATCGCGCGCGGCAGGTGCTTGCGCTTGGCCCAGCGGCCGTTGCCGTCCATGATGATGGCGACATGCCGCGCCTGACCGTCGGCGACGCTCACTTCCTGTCCCCCATCTGCATGACGCTCACTGCGTCATGATTTCCTTTTCCTTGGCCTCGGCGGCAGAATCCGTTTCGGCCACATAGGTATCGGTCAGTTTCTGGACTTCGTCTTCAAGGCGCTTGCGATCGTCCTCGGAAATATCCTTGGCCTTCTCGTCTTCCTTGAGCGCTTCCATGCCATCACGGCGGACATTGCGGATCGCGATCTTGGCCTTCTCGGCATATTGCCCGGCAAGCTTGGCCAGTTCCTTGCGCCGCTCTTCTGTCAGGTCGGGCATCGGCAGCCGCAAGGTCTGCCCGTCGATCATCGGGTTGAGACCCAGATTGGCATGGGCAATGCCTTTCTCGACCGCGGTAACGTTCGACTTGTCCCACACTTGCACGCTGAGCATGCGAGACTCGGGTGCCGAAACGGTAGCCACCTGGTTGAGCGGCATCATCGCGCCATAAACTTCGCACACCACCGGATCGAGCAGGCTGGTGTTGGCCCTTCCCGTCCGCAGGCCCGAAAGATCGCTTTTCAAGCTCTCGACCGCGCCCTTCATCCGGCGTTCGATATCGGCCTTGTCATATTTCGCCATCGCTCAGTCTTCCTTTTGTACTATCGTCTGCACGCCCTCGCCCGCAAGCACCCGCGCAAGATTGCCCTGTTCGCGGATCGAGAAGACCACGATGGGGATATCATTGTCGCGGCACAATGCCACTGCAGAGGCGTCCATAACCTTCAGATTGTCGGCCAGGACCTTGCCATAACTCACTGTGTTATAACGAGTAGCGCCTGGGTTCGTCTTGGGATCGCTGTCATAGACCCCGTCAACACTGGTACCCTTGAGCAGCGCATCGCAACGCATTTCAGCTGCCCTCAGCGCAGCGCCACTGTCGGTAGTAAAATAGGGGGCGCCAACGCCCGCTGCAAAAATCACTACGCGACCCTTGGCGAGATGACGCTCGGCACGGCGGCGAATTACAGGTTCGCAAACCTGGTCCATCTGGATGGCCGATTGCACACGGGTCGGAACGCCGAGCTGTTCGAGCGCGCTCTGCATCGCCAATGCGTTCATCACTGTCGCCAGCATGCCCATGTAATCGGCCTGCGCCCGGTCCATCCCCTGCGCCGCGCCAGCCATGCCGCGAAAGATGTTACCGCCACCGATCACGAGGCAGATTTGCAGTCCCTGCTCCTTGGCTGCCTTAACTTCCTTGGCCAGTTCCAGGACGAAAGACGGATCGATCCCGTACTGCTGGTCGCCCATCAGAACTTCGCCCGAAAGCTTGAGAAGGATGCGTTTCATTTCAGGAAGGGACATCGGGTTTCCGTTGCTACCAAGAATTGCCCCGGGCCTTAACGAGCAAGCCGCCGACTCGCAAAGGGAAAGCTGTGCGCAGGCCGGATCGGCAAAACGCAAACGGCCGCCGAACCCGAGTCCGGCGGCCGCCTGATGCGTTATGCGAGAAGGCTCAGCCCTTGACGGCGGCAGCCACTTCCGCAGCAAAGTCGCTTTCTTCCTTCTCGATGCCTTCACCGAGCTGAAAGCGGACATAATCCTTCAGCGTAATCGTCGTGCCGGCATCCTTGCCGGCCTGTGCCACGACGTCGGCGATGGCGGTCTTGTTGTCCATCACGAACACCTGGCTCAGCAAAGCGTTTTCCTTGGCGAACTTCTTGATCGCGCCTTCGACCATCTTTTCCTGGACGTTTTCCGGCTTGCCGCTTTCGGCTGCCTTCTCAGCGGCGATCTTGCGCTCGCGCTCGATCAAGTCGGCATCGAGGCCGTCAGCGTCGAGTGCCTGCGGGAACGCTGCCGCGATGTGCATTGCAAGCTGCTTGCCGAGCGGTTCGAGAACATCAGCCGACGCATCCGATTCGAGTGCGACCAGCACGCCGATCTTGCCCAGGTTCGGTGCCACAGCGTTGTGCATATAGGGCACGACCGCGCCGTTGGTGACCGTCACGGTCTTCATGCGGCGGACCTGCTGGTTCTCGCCGATCGTGGCGACATTGTTGGTTAGCTTGTCAGTCACCGTGCCGCCATCGGGATAGCCGGCAGCCTTAAGCGCGTCGACATCGTCACCTTCAACGCCAAGTGCAACCTGGGTCACATTGCGCACGAAATCCTGGAACTGGTCGTTCTTGGCAACGAAATCGGTCTCGGAATTGACCTCGACTGCAACGCCGCGGGTCCCTTCGACCTGTACGCCGACCAGTCCTTCTGCGGCGGTGCGGCTCGATTTCTTTTGCACGGCAGCGAGGCCCTTGGCCCGCAGCGCGTCGATCGCGGCTTCGATATCGCCATCGGTCTCTTGCAGAGCCTTCTTGGCATCCATCATGCCCGCGCCGGACATTTCGCGCAGTTTCTTCACATCAGCGGCAGTGAAACCAGCCATGATTCATATCCTTGGGTAGAAATTTTAAAAGCTCGCGCCCGGGCCGACATCGCGACCCGGGCGGCTAGAACGAAAATGTGTCGCAGCCGTGACCGCTTACGCGTCGACGGTTGCCTCGACCGGCGGATTTTCCATCTCGCCAACGTCAGAACCAGCGCTGCCATTCTTGGAAGCAGCCTCTGCGAAGGCGTCGCAGTACAGGCGCACGGCGCGAGCAGCGTCGTCGTTGCCCGGGACCGGGAATGCGATGCCCGAAGGATCGACATTGGTATCGAGGATGCCGACCACCGGAATGCCAAGCACGTTGGCTTCCTTGATGGCGAGGTCTTCCTTGTTGGCGTCGATGATGATCATGACGTCGGGAACACCGCCCATGTCGCGAATGCCGCCGAGCGACATTTCCAGCTTGTCCCGCTCGCGGGTCAGCTGGAGGACTTCCTTCTTGGTCAAACCCGAAGTGTCGCCCGAAAGCTGCTCTTCAAGGGTCTTGAGACGCTTGATCGACTGGCTGATCGTCTTCCAGTTGGTGAGCATGCCGCCCAGCCAGCGATGGTTGACGAAATGCTGGCCGCTGGCGCGAGCCGCTTCGGCAATCGGTTCCTGCGCCTGACGCTTGGTACCGACGAACAGCACCTTGCCGCCAGCCTTCGCCGTCGAATGGACGAAGTCCAGAGCACGCGCCATCAGGGGCACGGTCTGCGACAGGTCGATGATGTGGACACCGTTACGCGCGCCGAAGATATACGGCTTCATGCGCGGGTTCCAGCGGTGGGTCTGGTGGCCGAAATGCGATCCGGCTTCGATCAATTGCTGCATCGTGACGGTAGGAGCCGCCATAGGATAATTCCTTTCCGGTTGTGCCTCTGGAAAGCTGGAACCGTGAGGAGACCCTCTGCGGCACCGGTATGGGCGCTTTCCATGTGGATTTCCGCAAGCCTGCAAAGGCGGGATGCCAAGGCATTGTTGCGGATGGAGGCGCCACTAGTCCGCCCCGGTCCGAAAAGCCAGCGTTAATTTATTGCGGGCGGAACAAACCATGAATTAAACAGCTTGACCAAGCGGAACATAGATGGAACAAAGAACGCAATGGGAACAAACCGGCTGGCCCGGTGTTTCCCCAACATATCCACAGGCCTTCAACAGTCTTGTGGACAGCAACTCAGAAAGTCCGAGACGATGACCACTTTTGCCATCCTCACCGTGTTCGCCCTGACCTTTTTCGGCGCCACAATGACCGTGGCGGACTGCGTAGTCCGGGGCCGCAATGCGTACAGGTCGCTCAAGATGCGCAAGCAGCTCGACGCCATAATCTCGCCGCAGGTCACGATGGTTAAGCCGCTGGACCGTGCTGCAAGCGCTGCCAGCTTCGCTACAATACGTGCCTATCACGCTCCGCTGCGCGCTGCTGCTTGATGCGCGAATAGCGCCACAGGCCGTAAGGCATGAACGACAGGTAGGCGATGCAGATCGCGGCAAGGGTCCACCACGGTTCAACCAGCAGCGCCGCGAACAGCAGGCCAATGAAGAATATCACCTCCAGGCGAATATTGCGCCGCGGACGAATCGAGGTCCAGCTTAGCGTCGCCATGTTGGAGATCATCAACACCGCAATCAGGGCCATCCATGGACCGACGATGATCGGATCGCGAAGGAATTCCCATTCCCCCCCCGTCGCAAGCCAGAGGTAGACCGGTGTAAAAGCGAGGCCGGCACCGGCAGGCGCAGGCACTCCGGTCAAAAACCCGGCTGACTTGTGAGGTTGTTCGTCGACATCGATCTGGGCATTGAAACGGGCCAATCGCAGCGCACAGGCGATGGCGAAGGCAAGCGCCGCAAACCATCCCAGCCGCGGCAGGTCCTGCAACGACCATAGGTAGAGCACAATCGCCGGCGCCATACCGAAGGACAGCGAGTCTGCAAGGCTATCGAGTTCGGCGCCGAAACGGCTCTGCGCCTTGAGCAACCTGGCGATGCGCCCATCGAGACCGTCGAGCACACCGGCAATGACGATCGCCATAACCGCAGAAGCCCATTCCCCTGAAATAGCGAACCGAATACCGGTTAGACCTGCGCAGAGAGCCGCAACCGTAATCGCGTTGGGCAGAACCGCCCGCAAGCTCAGTCCCTTGGCCTTGCCAGTTTCCTGAACATCACCCTCGCTCGCAATCGGCCCGAGCCGGGCAGCCCGTTCCTCGTCCTCGATCATTGGGCTGCGCCTTCGATCAGGCGATCCTCGCCTAGACGGCCCAGAACTGTCTCGCCGGCGATGACCTTCTGGCCCACGACGACCTGCGAACCGGTTCCGGCCGGCAGATAGACGTCAACCCGGCTGCCGAAGCGGATCAAGCCGACTCGCTGCCCGATACCCACGATGTCACCTTGCTTCACGAAGGGGACAATTCGCCGCGCAACCAGCCCCGCGATCTGGGTGAAGGCAAGCTTCATTCCGTCGGAACGCGTAACAAGGATGTGCTGGCGCTCGTTTTCTTCGCTCGCCTTATCGAGATCGGCATTGAGGAACTTGCCCGGTATGTAGACGATCCGGCTGATCTGCCCTGCCACGGGCGAGCGATTGATGTGAACGTCGAACACGCTCATGAAAACCGAAACACGGGTGACCGGGGCATCGCCGAGGCCGAGATTACCGGCACTATCATCGCCGACCAATTCCGGCGGCGGAGGAACCACGCTGATCAGCGAAACGAGCCCGTCCGCTGGCGACACCACCACACTGTCGTCCTGCGGAACCACGCGCTCGGGGTCACGGAAAAACGCCAGGACACCCAGCGCCAGGAACGCCAGGGGCCAAGCCAGCGTCTCCCAAGCCATCAACGCAGCCGCGCCGCTCAGCACTGCTACGATAACGCCATAAACGCGACCTTCGGGATGAATTGTCGGCCAGCTCCAGCCGGCATCACCGCGACCGCGGCTGTCTAAGATTTCACCTGCCATTTGGTCCGCTTAGGCGGACAGTCGCGCCACCGCAAGCACATCGCAACGTGGTATTGGCTTTCCCGGCTGGCAGGTCTGCATCAATAAGTGATCGGATCAAGTGCAGCGTTCCGCGCCGTACGTCAGCCCGCTTTCTTCACGAAAACCGTGCCCGCCGAATAGCCGGCACCGAAAGAGCAGATCAGCCCTGTATCCCCCGGCTGGAGGTCTTTGCTGTGCAGGTGAAATGCGATGATTGATCCTGCGCTCGAGGTATTGCCGTAGGTGTCGAGCACAGTCGGACTTTCATCGTCGCTGGCCTCGTGCCCAAGCACCCTGTGTGCGATTAGCCGGTTCATGCCGGCATTGGCCTGGTGCAGCCACATCCGCCGAAGCGCGCGCGGATCGATGGCCAGCCTTTCGGCCTCCTCGACAATCATCTGCGCGACCATCGGTACCACCTCCTTGAAGACCTTACGCCCTTCCTGGACGAACAGCTTGTCAGTCGACCCTTGCGATTCCGGTGTCGCACGATTGAGGAAGCCGAAATTGTTGCGGATGTTGTTGGAGAAGACCGTCTTCAGCCGGGTGCCGAGTATGTCCCAGTGCTGCAACGGCGCAATCGCCGCATCTTCGACCAATACGGCGGTGGCGACATCGCCGAATATGAAATGGCTGTCACGATCGCGCCAGTTGAGATGACCCGAAGTGATTTCAGGGCTGACCACCAGAACGCTGCGGGCATTGCCCGCGCGAATATAATCGGCCGCCGTCTGGATCCCGAAAGTTGCCGAGGAGCAGGCGACATTCATGTCAAACCCAAACCCTTCGATGCCGAGAGCCTGCTGGATCTCGATTGCCATCGCGGGATAGGGCCGCTGCATGTTCGATGCGGCGCACAGCACAGCGTCGACGTCGCCCGGGGAGCGCCCGGCCCGCTCAAGCGCATCCTGACAGGCGGCAACACCGATTTCGGCCATCAGCGACAGCTCTTCGTCGCCTCGGTCTTCGTGACGCGGCTCCATGACAGCCGGGTCAATGATCGGCGCCTTGTTGATTACGTGGCGTGACTTGATGCCGCTGGCCTTCTCGATGAATTCAACCGAGCTTGGCTGCAACGGCTCTATCTGTCCGGATGCGATCGCATCAGCATGCTCGGCATTGTGCCGCTCGACATAGGCATTGAATGCCTCGACCAGCTCTTCATTACTGATCGATTCCGCAGGCGTGTAGAGCCCAGTGGCGGAAATGACGGGACGGTAGCTCAATTGGCCAGCTGCTGTATCCATTTCCTGTGCCTAATTGTCCCCGCATAGCGCGACAAGGACTTTGCAGGCATAAATGTGGCTTTCCGCCCATCTTGCTTCGAGCCGGGTGCAACTGACAGGAGGCGGTATGAAGCTGGGCGTCTGCTACTATCCCGAACATTGGCCGGAAGAGCGCTGGCCCGAAGATGCGCGCTTGATGCGGGAAACCGGACTTGAACGTGTCCGCATTGGCGAATTCGCGTGGTCACGGATTGAGCCGGCACCTGGCGAGTTCGACTGGGGATGGCTCGATCGTGCGGTGGAGATATTGCACGGCGAAGGCCTCGAGATCATCCTCTGTACCCCTACAGCGACACCGCCCCGCTGGCTGGTTGACCAGATGCCCGACATGGTCGCGCTCGACCGCTACAGAGCACCGCGCGGATTTGGATCGCGACGACATTACTGCTTCAGCCACGAGGGCTATAGGGAGCAGGCTTGCAGGATCGCCCAAGCGATTGCCGAGCGCTATGGCGACCACCCCGCGGTAGTCGGCTGGCAGGTCGACAACGAATATGGCTGTCACGATACAGTCCAAAGTTTCTCATGCGCGGCACGAGACCAATTTCGTAAGTGGCTCGCCAGTCGATACCGCAGCATAGATGCCCTCAACCAGGCTTGGGGCAATGTCTTCTGGAGCATGGAATACACTTCCTTCGATCAGGTCGAACTCCCCAACCTCACCGTCACGGAGGCAAACCCGGCGCATTGGCTGGCTTTCCAGCGTTTTTCTTCTGACCAAGTCCTTCGCTTCAACGCAGCGCAGGTCGGTTTACTGCGGCGCCTCTCGCCCGGACGCGAGATCACGCACAACGCCATGGGATTCTATACCGGCTACGATCATTTCGCCTTGGGCGAGGAGATCGACGTGCTCGGCTGGGACAGTTACCCACTCGGCTTCCTCGAACAATTCCGTTTTGGCGACGAACACAAGCGCATCTTCGCCCGCACCGGGCATCCCGACATCGCCGCGTTTCACCACGATCTGTATCGAGGCTGCGCCAACGGCGGGCGCTGGAGCGTGCTGGAACAGCAGCCAGGCCCGGTCAACTGGGCCCGGTTCAACCCCGCCCCTGCATCCGGCATGGTCGAGCTATGGACCATCGAGGCGGCGGCGCATGGTGCGGAGATGTTATGCTATTTTCGCTGGCGGCAAGCGCCATTTGCGCAGGAGCAGATGCATGCCGGATTGCTGCGTCCCGATAGCCGGCCCGCGCCTGCCCTTGAAGAAGCGCGCCGGTCCTTTGACGCACTCGAACAAATCGGGCCTATTGGCGAGCCAGTGACACATGCTGCCATAGTCTTCGCTTACGATAGCGAATGGGTGACGCAGATACAGCCGCAGGGCGAAAACCTGTCCGCCCTATGGGCAGCCTTTGAATGCTATTCGGCCTTGCGCGAACAAGGCCTCAACGTCGATTTCGTAAAACCCGGCGCCCCGCTGCAAGGCTATTCGATCGTGGTCGTACCGTGCTTGCCGATCGTTTCTGCGGAATGCGTGGCCGCGCTTGCGCA
The DNA here is from genome assembly GCF_054482615.1 of Qipengyuania sp. CAU 1752. Lineage (NCBI taxonomy): Bacteria > Pseudomonadati > Pseudomonadota > Alphaproteobacteria > Sphingomonadales > Erythrobacteraceae > Qipengyuania > Qipengyuania sp. CAU 1752. The sequence continues at coordinate 2,028,110 of NZ_JBTLRE010000001.1, forward strand.
ATGCGAGGCGCAAGTCGTAATCGGACCAAGGACCGGTAGCAATACAGAGGAATTCACGATTCCTCGATCGCTTGCCCCTGGGCCGCTTCAACAAGTCATTCCCCTGACAGTTACGCATAGCGAGTCCTTGCGACCCGGTGTCGAGCATTCCGCCAATGGTTGGAGTCTCACCCGTTGGCTCGACCATGTCGAGCCCGGTCCTGGAACCACACCCGACCTTGTCTGTGATGACGGCACCGTCGCCTGTTGGCAGAACCGGAGCACGCGCTACCTAGCCGGTTGGCCCGAGGGATCGCTGATCCGCGAGATCCTCTCACGCGCGCTGGCCGATGCCGGTGTAATAACGCACCCTATGCCCACAGGATTGCGTCGCCGCGCTACTCGCGATGGCGTGTTCTGGTTCAACTACGGTCCTGGTGAGGCCAGCGTTAGCGAACAGACGCTACACACCGCCAGTTGGCGCTTCGAGCGTCGACTGGAAGAGCCGGCCCCGCGCATCGCGAGTTGATCAAACAGGAAGTGCGATGGTGGACAGGGCTGGATTCGAACCAGCGTACGCTTGCGCGGGCAGATTTACAGTCTGCTGCCTTTAACCACTCGGCCACCTGTCCACATCGCACGCCGCAAGGGCATTTCCACGAGGAAATCGGGACGCATTTGCACGGCCCCGCTTGCCGAGAGGCGCCCCTTTGGCGAAGCGGCGCTTGCCTGTCAATGGTGCGGCTGGCAGGGCAGGCTGAAACAATACGAGGCAGGAATTTACAGACATGGCAAAAGGCGAACGCAAACGGGCAATGCGCGGGCGCGCCGGACGAATGCAGGGTGGACGCGGCAGCGGTCGAGGCTCGCCGGGCAGCGTCCGGCTTTGGGGTCGTCACCCGGTCGAGGCGGCACTTCTCAACCCCAATCGCAGCCATCGCAAGCTGTGGGCCACGCGCGAAGGGGTGGCATCGCTCGACGGCGAATTGCCGGAGAATTTCCCTCTCGAATACGCTGAGGTTGCCGATCTAGCGCGGCTGGTGGCCAAGGATGCCCCGCACCAAGGACTGGTCCTGGAATGCGATCCCCTGCCTGACGCGCATCTCGAAGACGTGCTCGATGATGGCCGCCCGATCATTGTTCTCGACCAGGTCACCGATCCTCACAATGTCGGCGCGATCCTGCGTTCGGCCGCAGCGTTCGATGCTGCCGCCATTGTGACGCAAGATCGCCACGCCCCGCCTGAATCGGGGGTCATCGCAAAGTCCGCGTCCGGCGCCATGGAGCGAGTGCCATGGGTGCGCGTGGTCAATCTGGCCCGGGCACTCGATACACTGGCCGAGCGCGACTACTGGCGCATCGGGCTGACCGGCCACGCAGAGACCACATTGGCTGAAGCGTTACCGGCCGGCCCTGTGGCCCTCGTGCTGGGAGCCGAGGGAGAAGGTATGCGGCACAATATCGAGACACATTGCGATGCGTTGGCGAAGCTGCCGATCAGCAATGCGATCGAGAGCCTGAACGTATCGAATGCTGCGGCAATTGCGCTCTACGCAGTTGCGTCGCGCGGAAGCTGAAGCCCGCACTCGACCAACCGACGAGTTCGATGAGACATCGAAACGAAAAACCCCGCTGGCCACTATGGCGAGCGGGGTTTTCTTATTATCCCGTCAAATGGACGGTACGCAGCGTCTAGTTGACGGCGTCCTTCAGCCCCTTGCCAGCCTTGAACTTGGGCTGGTTGGAAGCCTTGATCGGCATCGGTTCGCCGGTGCGCGGATTGCGCCCCATCGAGGCCTTACGCCGAGCGACAGAGAACGTACCAAAACCGACCAGGCGCACTTCGTCGCCCTTTGAAAGAGCCTTGGTAACCGAATCGAAGACGCCTTCAACAGCACTCGCCGCGTCACTCTTCGAAAGGCCGCTCGCATCGGCAACAGCGCTGATCAGATCGTTCTTATTCATTTTTGGATAACCCCCTCGTTCATTCTCTTGGGCGTGAATCGCCTCTATCAGAAAGAACTACCACACTCTTTTTTTCAAAGAGTGTCTAGGGTCTTTTTGGCCGAATTCCGCGCAGTTCGCCGCAAACGAGAACGACACACCCCGCGGCAGCGCACTCAGTGTGCAGTCGGGGGGAGCGCCCCTCCAACCTCTCCGGGTGCAGGCTGGCTGGCGAGATCGTCGGCCTCGGTCCAGACAATCGGTTCGGGCGTCTGCACCAACGCAAGTTCGAGCACCTGGTCAACATGGGCGACCGGGACGATGTCCAGTCCCTCTTTCACATTGTCCGGAATCTCGGCCAGATCCTTGACGTTCTCTTCGGGGATCAAGACCGTCTTGATACCGCCACGCAACGCCGCCAGCAGCTTTTCCTTCAACCCGCCAATCGCCAGAACACGGCCTCTCAGGGTAACCTCGCCCGTCATGGCCACGTCGGGTCGCACCGCGATCCCGGTGAGTGTGGAGACAATCGACGTGACCATGCCCACACCGGCACTTGGCCCGTCTTTGGGAACAGCGCCTTCGGGCAGGTGAATGTGGATGTTCTTTCGCTGGAATATCGACGGCTTGACGCCGTATGCTGGGCTGCGCGCCTTAACGAAACTGAATGCCGCGGCGACGGATTCGTTCATGACTTCGCCCAGCTTGCCGGTGGTCTTGACCTCGCCCTTGCCAGGTGTCGTCACGCTCTCGATAGTCAGCAATTCACCGCCTACCTCGGTCCAAGCGAGCCCGGTGACGGCGCCGATCTGCGCTTCCTCTTCGCCCATGCCGTGCTTGAATTTACGCACACCGGCGAATTCCGAAAGGTTTTCGGGCGTGACAGTGACGCTCTCGGTTTCTTTTTCGAGAATCTTGCGCAAGCTCTTGCGGGCCAGCTTGGCGATCTCGCGTTCCAGCGTACGCACGCCGGCTTCACGGGTGTAATAGCGGATAAGGTCGCGCAAGCCTTCTTCGGTCAGTTCGAACTCGTCTTTCTTCAGCCCGTGCGCCTTGATCTGCTTGTCCAGCAAGTGACGCTGGGCAATCTCGACCTTCTCGTCCTCGGTATATCCTTCAAGACGGATGATCTCCAATCGATCGAGCAGAGGCTGCGGGAGATTGAGCGAATTCGCCGTGCACACGAACATGACATCGCTGAGATCGATATCGAGTTCGAGATAATGGTCCTGGAATTTTGCATTCTGTTCCGGATCGAGCACTTCGAGCAGGGCCGACGCCGGATCGCCGCGATAATCCTGGCCGAGCTTGTCGATTTCATCGAGCAGGAAAAGCGGGTTTGACGCGCCGGCCTTCTTCAGGTTGGTGACGATCTTGCCCGGAAGCGAGCCGATATAGGTGCGGCGATGACCGCGGATTTCAGCTTCGTCGCGCACACCGCCCAGCGATTGCCGGACAAACTCGCGACCTGTCGCCCGGGCAATCGACTTTCCTAGCGAGGTCTTGCCGACACCCGGCGGCCCCACGAGGCAAAGGATCGGGCCCTTCAGTTTGTTGGTGCGTGCCTGCACGGCCAGATATTCGACGATCCGGTCCTTGACCTTCTCCAGCGCATAATGATCCGCGTCGAGGACTTCCTGCGCCTTGCCGATGTCTTTCTTGAGCCGGCTTTTCTTGCCCCACGGCAATCCAAGCAGCACATCGAGATAGTTGCGGATGACCGTCGCCTCGGCGCTCATTGGCTGCATGCTGCGAAGCTTTTTGAGCTCGCTGGTGGCCTTGGCCTTGGCTTCTTCTGACAGCTTGGTCTTCTCGATCTTCTCGGCCAGTTCGGCCAATTCGTCGCCGTCCTCGCCCTCGCCTCCAAGTTCGCTCTGGATCGCCTTCAACTGTTCGTTGAGGTAATATTCGCGCTGGGTTTTCTCCATCTGCCTCTTGACCCGGCCGCGGATCTTGCGCTCGACCTGCATGACGGAGAGCTCGCCCTCCATGGCAGAGAGCAACATTTCAAGGCGCTTGCGCGGATCGGGCTCTGCCAGCAGGTCCTGCTTTTCGGAAACCTTCACACCCAGCGCGGCCGCGATTGCGTCTGCCAACTGGCCCGCGTCATCGATATCCTTCAGGTCTTCACCGGCATCTTCACCCAGCCGTTTGTTAAGCTTGGCGTAGTCGGCAAACTGTTCGAGCACCGAGCGCATGAGCGCCGTGATCTCGCTACCTGAGACGTTGTCCGGGGCAATCGGCTCGACCTCGGCGACAACCATTTCACCTTCAGCGCGCATAGCCTCCATACGCGCACGCCGCGTGCCTTCGACCAGTACGCGGACCGTGCCATCGGGCAGCTTCAGCAATTGCAGGACCTGCGCCACGACGCCGACATCGTGCAAATCCGCCCGCTCGGGATCGTCAGTCGACGGGTCGATTTGGGCCAGCAGGAAGATGTCCTTGCTCCCCTCCATAGCTGCTTCCAGCGCAGCGACAGATTTGTCGCGACCGACGAAAAGCGGCACCACCATGCCGGGGAAAACCACGATGTCGCGTAGGGGAAGAAGGGGAAAAAGCTGAGTCATATATCTATCCGTGTTCGGTGTTCACCGGTTGGGCCCGAATATGGGTAGTCCCCCCCAAGGGCGCAACGCCTGTTCCGGGCGTAGCTGTGAACAGAGTCGACCGACCATGCAGATAATCGTCTTCAGCTTGGCCGGTCCTGGCGATCATTTCGCACCGTGGGTGATGTCGCATTCATACAATACGCCGCAGAAGTATTTCAGATAGTTAGCTTCTTTTTTCGCGATTTTATGTTGCGTTGCTGGAGCGATAAATGCCGGGGTCCGTGGTTTGCAAGCTGTTGGGGCATCGCATCAATCGTCATCAAGTTCGGGATGACGGCTGCCGGTTCCTAACCAACTGCACTCGTTGCGGAACGTTGCTTGCGCGCGAGTTCAGTGGTTGGGAAGAGGCCAAAGCGCTCGCCGTCCGTAGAAATCTCCCCAACGCTCAGGATTGAGTATCGATCAGCGCGAGGGTTAGAGCGAGCCGACCCACACTATTTGTAGATCAGCCCATTCCCGGTAGATTGAATCCAGGCGGTAAACCGATCCCGCTCTGGATCTTCTGCATTTCCTCGTTTGATGCTCGGTCGGCCTTGTCGCGGGCGTCGTTGAAAGCCGCGGCCACGAGGTCTTCGACCATCTGTTTTTCATCCGGCTTCATCAAGCTGTCGTCGATCGAAACGCCAAGTATGCGTCCCTTGGCGGTACAGCGCACCTTGACCAAACCGCCGCCTGAAACGCCCTCCACTTCGATCGCATCGAGCTTGACCTGAGCTTCGCTCATCTGGCTCTGGATCTTCTCGGCAGCTTCCTGCGCCGCCTGGATCATCTCTTCCATCGATTTCATGCTTGCTTGCTCCATTGCGGGCGCGAACTGCCCGCATCGTCGTCAGTAATGATCTCCGCACCCGGAAATGCCGCGATCGTCGCGGCAACCATGGGATGAGCGGCAATCCGTTCGCGCTGCGCCGCAGCGTCCCGCTCTTCACGCTCGATCAGGCTCGGCGGCGCATCGGGAACGTCGCGCTGTTCGACCTGCCAGCGCTCGCCGGTCGCAGCCAACAACGCCTCGCGCAATTGCGGCGCGATGTCGTCGGTATACTGCGGCGCGCGCGCGAAGACCAGTTTGCCAGGCGCACAATCTATCACGCGCAATTGCAGTCGCATGATGCTGGCGACAAGACCGTGCCCAACCGCTTCGATCCGGTCCACCAGAGCGGCGAAATCCTGCGTCGCCGAAGAAGCTGACTTGGGCTCACTCTGTGCAGGCGACGACCCGGTACTCGCGGGCTGGCCACCATTGACCGCAATGTCGGAGATTTGTTTCGCCAGCTTACCCGGGTCAGGAAGATTGGCCGCATGGAGGAGCCGCAGCAGACCCATCTGTGCCGATACCAGCGGATCGGGCGCCGTGCGCACTTCGTCATAAGCCTTGAGCAGGAGCTGCCACAGGCGGTGTAGCTGACCAGCCGAAAGGCGTGAGGCCCAGTCGCCGAGCGCGGTACGCTCCTCTTCGCTGACAGTGCCGGGCAGATCGGCCTCCATCTGTGCCAGCGTGATCTTGTGCACCAACTCCATCTGCGAGCGGATCAGGGCCAGCGGTTCGACGCCGAGCGAATACTGGTCGGCGATTGCCGCCAACAAGGCCTTGCCCTCGCCTTCGAGGATTGTCTGCAGCAAACGCCGTTGCGCGCCCTTGTCGGCAAGACCGAGCATATCGCGGACTCGCGCCGCAGTGACACTGCCGCCTCCTTCTCCCGAGCTTTCGAGATCGGCATGGGCAATCGCCTGGTCGAGGATCGACAATCCGTCACGAACCGATCCCTCGGCCGCTGCCGCGATCATCGCCAAGGCTTCGGCTTCGGCCTTGACCTGTTCCTGCTCGCAGACCCAGCCGAAATGGCGTTCCAGCAAATCCGCAGGAATTCGTCTCAGGTCGAAACGCTGGGTACGGCTGAGCACCGTGACCGGAAGTTTCTCCACCTCGGTCGTGGCAAACAGGAACTTCACATGCGCAGGCGGCTCCTCAAGTGTCTTGAGCAACGCGTTGAACGCATTGCGAGAAAGCATGTGAACTTCATCGATTATGTAGATCTTGTAACGCGCCGAAACCGCAGCATAGCGCACCGCCTCGATTATCTCGCGAACGTCGTCGACGCCGGTATGGCTGGCCGCGTCCATCTCGATAACATCGATATGGCGCCCTTCGGCGATGGCGGTGCATGGTTCGCATTGGCCGCACGGATCGATCGTCGGCCCGCCTGCACCATCGGCTCCGACACAATTGAGCGCCTTGGCGATCAGCCGCGCGGTTGAGGTCTTGCCGACCCCGCGCACGCCAGTCATCAGGAAGGCATGGGCCAGCCGGTCGCGCTCGATCGCATTGGCGAGCGTGCGGACCATTGGTTCCTGCCCAATTAATTCGCTGAAAGTCTGGGGACGATACTTGCGCGCCAGCACGCGATAAGGCTGCGCCTGCGAATCGACCGGGGCCGCCTGTGCAACAGGCGCAGATTCCGCTTTGGTTTCCGAGGAGGTAACGGGCGCTGCACCAAACATAGAATCCTGCCCCGCAGCCTCAAGCTCGGCGGCGCTTGGTTTAGCATCCTCTTCCCCGGTCTCCCAGGGAGGGCTGTCAGTGCTCTCCGGTGAATCACCCATGAGGCACTAGGTAGGATGTGCCGCGCCGCTTGTCATGAGTGTGTGGAGAAAAGACCCGCGCACAAAGTCGCGCATACAAGCTTGCCCGCATCGGACAGGGTTCACATTTTATGGAAAAGGAGCCGAGCGACCCGCCGCAATTCACCTGGGCTGCTTCCTTCCGGACCTGACCCGGTGAGCGAACGCTAACGTCCACCCGACTCCCGGAGCGCCATATGGCGGCGAACCGCCACATTTTCAACCGCAATTAATTGCCCGCGTCAGCGGAAGTTGTCGGCGTAGGCCTGCAGCTTGAGAGTCTTGGGCGGAGTTGCATGAACGCGCGCGGAAATGCCGCACTTCTCGGCATAGGCCTTGGCAGCTTCCTTGTCGGGGAAAGTCAGCGTGACCTGCGCCTGGGTATCGCCGCTGCCGGTCCAGCCCATCAGCGGATCGGGCTTGCGCGCCTCGGACTGCTCGAACTCGAGCACCCACTCATCGGTCCGCGCCTTGCCGGACTGCATCACGTTTTTCGGTCGCTGGTAGATACGGGCTGCCATGCGACGCCCGATACTTCAGCGCGCGCCCTTTGCAAAGGCATTCTTGGTCTTGAGGCTGGGCTTTTCGGTCCATGGCTGGTCGGGCCAGCGGTGTCGCGGATAGCGGCCCTTCATGTCCTTGGCGACGTCGCTCCAGCTACCACGCCAAAAGCCCGGCAGATCGCGCGTCGCCTGGATCGGACGTCCAGCAGGACTGGTCAGTTTGACTAATAACGGCGTGTCGCCGACCTTTGGATGCGTATCGAGCCCGAACAATGCCTGGACCCGCACTTTCACGCTCGGGGCATCATCGCCGTCATAGTCGATGGGATGCGATGTCCCCGCGGGCGAGCTGAACCGGCGCGGGGCACGCTGGTCGAGAAGCTGGCGGTCGTTCCAGTCGAGCTGGCCAAGAATTGCATCGGCGACCTTGCCGGATTCAATCTCCAAGGAACGCTTACCCTCGAGCAAGGGCGCTAGCCAAGTGTCGGCATTGGCCGCCAGTGCATCGAGTGACAGCGCCTCTATTCCTGCGTAGCGACCGCGCGCCACCAGATCGCGCGGGACGTGCCGTTCAAGCTCGGCGATGCAGGTTGAAACGAGCAGATCGCGCATGGCCTCGAGATCGGGTTGAGGATCGGGCCCGCTGGCCAGGGTGATCGCGCCGATCCGGCGCTCGATCCGCGCCTCGACCCGTCGCTCACGCACATTCCATTCGAGTGTCGAGCGTGCTTCGACAAGGTCGCCGAGTGCTCCGTCCAACAAGGCTCGCTCGAATGCAACGCCAGCAGTAATTCGTGCCCCCTTGGCTTGCCCCTGCGCATCGGCAACGACCATCCATTCGGCTCGCGCCAAGGGTGATGTGGGATCGAGTTGATAGCCTCGCCCGCCGGCGGACAACCACTGCTCGCCGTTCTTATCGCGTCGCCGGACAATCCGGTCCGGCATGGATTGCGCCAGTGCAACCGCGGGATCGCCACCGTCTTCCGCCTTCCTCGCAACCAGTCGGGTAGCCTTGGCCGCCCATCCTGCGGCGAGTTTGCGACTGGCTTGGGCGCGGCGAGAACGATCCTGGTTCCAGCGGTCGAGCCGCGCGAGCAAGTCTTCGCCGCGACCGCCGAGGCCCCGCTCCTGCACGAGTAGCGCCAGCCGCGCGATGGTGTCGCCTTGCCCGCCCCTGGCCCCCGCCAGGACGGCACTTGCCCACTCCGGCCCCAGCGGGAGGGCGGCGATCTTGCGGCCCCAATCGGTGATGCGCCCCTCCGCATCCAGCGCGCCGATCGACTGCAATCGGGTTCGCGCCGAAGCAATCGAGGGCGCTGGCGGCGGATCTAGCCAAGCCAGCGTGAGCGGGTCCTGCGCGCCCCATTGACCCAGCGCCAACAACAGCGGTGCAAGATCGCTGGTCTCGATTTCGGGCGGATCGAACTCCGGCCGACCGGCATGTCCACCCTCCTCCCACAGGCGATAAGCGATGCCGGGGGACTGCCGCGCTGCTCGTCCGGCGCGTTGCGCTGCGGAGGCCTGGCTTGCCCTTCGGGTCACCAGGTGGGTTGTTCCGGCAGCACGGTCGAACTCGGCCCTTCGCGTCAGGCCGCTGTCGACCACGATGCGCACACCGTCGAGTGTCAGCGAAGTCTCCGCAATGGCCGTGGCAAGAACAATACGCCGCCGACCTTCCGGATCACGTCGAATCGCAATCCTTTGCGCATGCGGTTGAACCTGTCCGTGAAGCGGCAGCACCAGTGCCTCCTTCAGGCGCGGCTCGATGCGCTCTTGCACACGAGTGATCTCTCCAACGCCGGGAAGAAATGCGAGGATGTCACCATCCTCTGCGCGCCATGCGCTGACGATGGCATCGGCTACGTGATCCTCCACCCGGATCCCCGGATTGCTCCCGAACCATTCGATCCGCAGCGGATAACTCTTTCCGGAGCTTTCGATGACTGGCGCATTCTCGCCCAATGCTTGTGCGAATCGCGCCCCGTCGATCGTCGCTGACATCACCAGCAAGCGCAGATCTTCCCGCAGCACCTGCTGGCTCTCAAGCGCGAGGGCCAGGCCCAGATCGCTATCGAGGTGGCGTTCATGCGCCTCGTCGAACAATACAGCGCTGACGCCTTCGAGTTCGGGGTCCTCCACGATCCTGTTTACGAATATCGCTTCGGTCATGACTACTATGCGCGTGCGCGATGACGTCTTGCTGTCGAGCCGGGTCAGGTAACCGATGGTCTCGCCAGCTCGCTCGCCCAGTAATTCGGCCATGCGCTCGGCCGCTGCCCGAGCGGCTATCCGGCGAGGACTGAGAAGCAGGATCTGCCCCTTACACCAAGGTTCCTCGAGCAATTCCGGCGCCACGGCTGTGGTCTTGCCTGCTCCGGGTGGCGCGATGAGTACGGCTGACGGCGCACCTGCCAGCGCCGTGCGCAATTGAGGCAGGACGTCGTGGACCGGCAGGCGATTCTGGGTGGGCGCGCTCAATAGCCCCGCGCGACCGCGAACAGGGCCGCTTCCGCCATTGACTGTCGTGCCTTGCTGTCAGGGAAAATCGATATCGCGTCGATCGCGCGCTGGGCGAAATGGCGGGCGCGATCTCGCGTGTCCTCAACCGCGCCGCGCTTTTCAATCAATGCCACTGCATGAGAGAGATCGTCGTCCGATATCCGGTGGCCGCTGATCGCGCCTTTCCAGAAGGCCCGCTCCTCCTCGTCACCGCGGGCATAGGCAAGGATCACAGGCAGGGTCATCTTGCCCTCGCGGAAATCGTCGCCGCGGTCCTTGCCCATTTCGGCAGCGTCGGAATCGTAATCGATGGCATCGTCGACCAGCTGGAAGGCGATCCCGAGGTTACGGCCATAGTCATCGAGTGCCTGCTCCTGCGCTTGGTCACATTCGCCCACGACAGCGGCAATGCGGCTGGCGGCTGCGAACAGTGCAGCGGTCTTGGCACCGATAATGTCGAGATAGCGTTCTTCGCTGGTCTCGATCTTGCGCTGGGCGCTCAGCTGGGCAACCTCACCCTCGGCGATGATAGCGCTAGCACCCGACAGTATCTTGAGCACCTTGAGGCTACCATCCTCGGTCATCAGCTCGAACGCACGACTGAAAAGGAAATCGCCGACCAGCACGGTGGCGGGATTGCCGAAGATGATGTTGGCAGCCGCCTTGCCGCGCCGCATTTCCGAACCATCGACAACATCGTCATGCAACAAGGTAGCGGTGTGAATGAATTCGACAGCTGCAGCGAGCCTGTGGTGGCGGTTGCCCTGGTAACCGACCAGTTCGGCACCGGCGAGTGTCAGCATGGGGCGCAGCCGCTTGCCACCACCGGAAATCAGGTGTCCGGCAAGGCGCGGGATGAGCGGAATTTCGCTCTGCATCCGGTCAAGAATTACTGCGTTGACAGCGTTCATGCCGGCAGCGGTCAGTCGCAGCATGGGTTCGAGCGTCGGCGGGCCGTCGTCGTCTCGCCGTGACAGGGGTATGATGTCGGCGCTCATAGCGGGGCACCCCATGCGCTTCACGCTGGCGCTTGGCAAGGGAGCAATTGCTGCTAGCTTCACGCCCATGACGAGCGAAAACGGTCTCCAGTCCGAACAAGCGAGTGACGAAGGCGACAGGGTCCTGGCCGGGTATCGGCTGTCGATCGACAATATCGACGCTGCCCTGATCCACATGCTTGCAGAAAGATTTCGAATCACCCAGGCGGTGGGCCAGTATAAGGCGACGGCATCCTTGCCGCCTGCCGATCCGGATCGCGAGCAGCGACAAATCGGGCGCCTGCGCAAGCTGGCCGAGGAAGCCCATCTCGACCCGGAGTTTTCCGAGAAGTTCCTGCGCTTCATCATCGATGAAGTGATCCGCCATCACGAACAGGCGCGCGACGGCGCATCTTAATCGCAAGGACGGGCCATCGCTCGATGTCTTCGTCCGACCCAAGGTAATTACAGGCCGATCAAGGACTTCTCTTCACAGCGGGTGTGCCATTTTCGCCGCACCCTTTTGCAGCCAAGACTCGTGGTAATTTCGTAGGTTGCGTCGTTCGATTCCCTCCTCTAGAGGAAATCAGGAGTTTCAAACCATTATTCGGGACGGAGAATACAAGATGAAAATGGGCAAAATTGCCGCAGCCGCAGCCGCACTCACGCTGGCCGTTGCACCGATGGCCGCACAGGCTGACATGAGCCGTGTTGCCGCTCCGGTGGCCGGCGAAAGCGAAAACGGTGGCGCTGGCGCCGGCGGTATCCTCGCAGGTTTCGCCATCCTGGCACTGTTCATCGGCATCATGGCCGGCGACGAAAGCCCGGTCAGCGCATAAGCCAAACGGCAAAAGAAGAATTTAGGGGTCGGGTTTTCCCGGCCCCTTTTCTTTTGCCTTCTTGAACTATGACAAAGGTGTGCGTGGCACGCCTATCTCCTGATGAACTAGCTGTTCGGAGGAGCCTGCGCGGCCCGAGGCAGGATCAGCTTCACCAACAGGCCGCCCAGATCCTCGCTTTCATCGAGCTCGACGCGGCCGCCGTAAATTTCGGCCACATCGCGCACAATGGCGAGGCCGAGCCCAGTGCCAGGTTTGCCGGTATCGAGCCGAGCGCCGCGATCGAAGATACGCTCGCGTTCTTCTTCGGGAATGCCCAATCCGTCATCTTCGATCCAGATGACACATTCGTCCCGATCACGCTCCGCATCGATCGTGACAAACACGCTGCCGCCGCCATATTTAGCGGCATTCTCGATCAGATTACCGAGGATCTCGTCGAGGTCTTGCCGTTCGATCGCTACTGTCGCATGGCTGTTGCCATCGAGGTCAAGGCGGGTGTGCTCGTAAATTCGGGTAATCGCCCGCAAAACTGATTCGGCGCTCGGCCAGACTTCAGCCCGCGAGAGCCCTGACGACCGCCGCCCAACCGCGCGCGCGCGGGCGAGATGGTGGTCGACGTGGCGTTGCATCGACTTGGTCTCGCGGAACACCAGTTCGGCCAGTTTCGGGTCCTTTGCAGTTGCCGCATTGGTCAGGACGGTCAGCGGGGTCTTGAGCGCATGAGCGAGGTTGCCTGCATGGGTGCGCGCTTCCTCTGCCTGCTTTTCCGAGTGAGCAAGCAGCGCGTTCAACTCCTCCACCAACGGCTGAACTTCGAGTGGCAGCGGATCGGAGACTCGGTTGCTGCCCGTCGAACGGATATGCTGGATTGCCAGACGCACGCGCCGCAGCGGACGCAACCCGTAATAGCTCTGCAGTGCAGCCAAGACTAGCAGGCCGAGGGCCAATGCCACGAAGCTCCAGAACAGGATCGAACGAATGCGCGCGATCTGCGCGTCCAGTTCACCGCGCGCAGATGCGACAGTGAAGGTCCATCGCGTCTCGCTGCCCGGCAAGATGACCGATCGCTCTACAACCCGAAGCGGCTCGCCCACGAACTGGTTGCTGTCATAGAAATGCGGCTCGTCATCCACGTGGTCGCCTTCGACCTGCAAGGTGCGGTCCCAGAGGCTGCGGCTTGGAAACGGCTCGTGCCCCATGCCGCTGATCTGCCAGTAAACGCCGCTATTGGGCTCCAGAAACCGCTGGTCGCCAAGCGGACGATACAACAACACCTCGCCGTCCGGCCCGATTTCGGCCGAGGATAGGAGCGCGGTTTGCACATATTCGAGTTGCTCGTCGAAATTGTTTTCGACCAGTGCGCGCAAAGTACGATCCAGCGCAATCCCGCCGCCGAGCAGCAGGACGAAAATCCATGCCGCCGAAATGAGCATCATCCTGCGCGAAAGGCTGCCCGTATGGGGGATACGATCGAACGCGGTGCCTGCCGGTTCGGTCGCCGTCATTGCGCCGTCGCCGGACGCAACTGCACCATGCGTCGCAGACAGCGACGCTCGCCCGGGCCCGGACGCGTTAGGCCCGCGGCTTGTCGTCGGGATCGTCGAGGCTGTATCCGAGGCCACGTATGGTCGTTATCACATCGGCACCCAGCTTCTTGCGGATGCGCGTCACGAAGACCTCGATCGTGTTCGAATCGCGGTCGAAATCCTGATCGTAGATATGTTCGATCAGTTCGGTACGGCTGACCACCTTGCCCTTGTGGTGCATGAGGTAGCTCAGCAGCTTGTATTCCTGCGCAGTCAGCTTGACCGGCTCGCCCTTCAGCGAGACCCTGCCCGAGCGAGTGTCGAGCCGGACATCGCCAGCGGTCAGTTCGCTTGAGGTATTACCCGAGGCGCGGCGGATTAACGCGCGCAAGCGGGCGATCAGCTCCTCGGTCTGGAACGGCTTGGCGAGGTAGTCGTCAGCGCCCGCGTCGAGACCGGCGACCTTGTCGGACCAGCTGTCACGCGCGGTCAGGACCAGAACCGGGAAATCCCGGCCTTCCTTGCGCCACATGCCGAGCACAGTCAGCCCGTCGATCTCGGGCAAGCCAAGGTCGAGGATCACCGCGTCGTAATCCTCGGTCGAACCGAGGAAATGGCCGTCTTCGCCATCGGTCGAGAGGTCGACCGCATAGCCATTCTGTTCCAGCGTGGTCTTGAGCTGTTGGCCGAGCGTGGGTTCGTCCTCGACAATCAGGATACGCATCGTGTTGGGGTCCCCTTTGGTTGCGCTTGGCGTAATGACGGCAAACGCGCCCCGAGGTCAATGGACCGCGGGGGTAAGCTCCCTGACTTGTTTACCTGGTCCGGCGCAGGATACGACCGGTACGGGCATCGACATCAACAAACATGACACGCCCGTCGCGGATAAATTTGAGTCGATAGGCCATCGCCGCGGAATCATACGCTGGCCCGAGATATTCTGCCCCGCGCATGCTCGGCAAAACACGACGCTCGATTTCACGCAAGGGAAGGACATTACCTGCGCGCATTTCCTTGCGTGCTTCGCCCTGTGCACTGCCATCCTGAGCAACCGCCGATACGGTCAACCCGCCGGCAGAGAGGCCAAGAGCCAGCAGTGTGGGGAGGACTTTTTTCATCACGACCCGATTACTACCCACAAACCATTGAACAAGCCGTGAATGGCGCAATTCTGCGGCATTCAGCTAATTGCTGCTTCAACGCACCATTTCAAAGGTCATTTGCAGACTCACACCGGTTCCGACCATGCCTGGCTCGATCGGCGCATTGCTTGCATCCGCCATGCGTGCCGCAGATACCATGACCTTTTCCTGCATGATTGGCCCGCCCGGTCCGCGGATCGATTCCCCGACCTGCAGCAGCCGAACATCGGAATACCCTGCGAAGCGCGCATATTCCTGCGCCTGGGCCTTGCCGCGCTCCAGCGCACGCTGGCGAGCAACTGCCTTGGCCTTTGTGTCATCCTCGATCGAGAAGCTCGGCCCCTGGATATCGGTGGCACCCGAGCTGACCAATGCGTCGAGCAACTCGCCGGCACGCTTGATCTCGCGAAGCTTGACGCTGACCTGGTTCGACGCGCGATAGGCGCGGAAGATCTGCCGCTGGTTTTCGCGGTCGTAATCGTATTGGGCGTCAAGGCTGATGCGCGAGGTCTGGATGTCGCGGACAGCAATCCCGCGTGCCTTGAGCATGTCGATGACCTTCTGCATTTCCGCAGAATTGCGGCGCAGCGCTTCTACCGCTGTGGGCGCATCAGTCACCACGCCTACGCCAATAGTGACGATATCGGGTTCAACCTCGACCTCTTCATAAATGCTCAATTCGACGACCGGGTTTGTAGCGTTGATCGTGACTTCGGCCGCAGCCAGCGGGTTCGAAGTGAGAGGCAGCATGGTCGCCGCCAATGCGAGGGGAGCCAGCATTGTACGCATATCGTCTTCCTCCAATAGCACCCCGTTCTTCCAGTCTGCCGGTGAAGCGTGGCTGAACCGGTGCGCAGCACTTTTCAACGCCCTCACTGGGGTTTAGGCAGCATGTAACAGGGGAATATCCATGATCATTTTTCGTTCCGCAATTCTGGCGATGCTGGCGTTCATATGGACACCTGCGGCCGCGCAAGAGGCTATGGACCGCGTTCCCGAACGCCCCGTCGGCGAAGGAGAGGGCCCCTACTCCACACTCTTGATCAAGGGCGCGACCATGATCGACGGGACGGGAGCACCGCCCGAAGGGCCCGTCGACATCCTCGTCGAAGGCAATCGCATTGCCCGCATCGCGCGCGGCGGAAGTTCGATGAAGGCAGACCGGATCATCGAAGCGAAGGACATGTTCGTCCTGCCTGGGTTCGTCGATGTGCATGGACATAATGGTGATCCACAAAAGGCCCCGCAGCCGTCCTACGGATTCAAACTCTGGCTGGCACACGGGGTGACCAGCGTGCGTGGGGTAGGCTTTGGGTGGGGGCCCGATGATCCATCGCTCGATCAAAAGCGTCGCAGCGCGGCCAACACCATCACGGCCCCCCGCCTGTTCGCATACACCGTACCAGGCGGCAGTTGGACCAACGGTCCCGTTACGACGCCCGCTAAGGGCCGCGACTGGGTGCGCTGGGCCAAAGTGCGCGGTTATGACGGGGTAAAGCTGTTCAACACCGAAGACCCGGCAACGCTCGCCGCGATTCTCGATGAGGCCAAGGCGCATAATCTGGGCACCGTTGCTCATCTCGGCCAGCGCGGGGTGGCACAGGTCAATGCGCGCAAGGCAGTTGAGCTGGGCCTTGGCGGGGTCACCCATTTCTACGGCCATTTCGAAAGCCTGCTCGATAATCGAACCACCCCGGATTACCCTGCCGACTATAATTACCTCGACGAACAATCGCGCTTTGCATGGGTCGCGCGACTGGAAGCGCAAGCGGTTGGGCCGGGAAGCGAGGCATGGGACGAATATGTCGAGTTCCTGGTTGAAAGCGGGGTCACGCTCAGTCCGACCTTCAACATCTACGCCGCCAGCCGCGACGTCATGCGGGCCCGCACACTGGAATGGCACGAGGATTACACCCTACCCTCGCTGATGAAGTTTTATGCGCCGAGCCTGACCAATCACGGTAGCTACTACCATGACTGGACGAGCGAGGACGAAGCGGCGTGGAAGCGCTTTTACACCAAGTGGTTTGCGCTCACCCGCGATTTCAAGAATGCCGGTGGCCGGGTCACCGCCGGTTCGGATCCCGGCTATATCTACCAGACTTGGGGTTTCGCCTATATCGCCGAACTGGAAATGCTGCGCGAAGCCGGACTGACACCGATGGAAGTGATCCAAGCCGCCACCATCAATGGCGCGCGCGAGATTTACGATCCCAAGTGCGAGGAGCCGCCCTTCGGCATGATCCGCGAAGGCAAGCTGGCCGACCTGGTAATAGTGCCCGAAAATCCGCTGGCCAATCTCAAGGTGTTGTACGGGACAGGTCACAGGCGGCTGAACCGTGAAACCAACACGCTCGAAACAGTTGGCGGTGTGCGGTGGACCATCAAGGATGGCATCGTTTACGACGCGCCGGCGCTGCTGGCGGATGTGGCGCAGATGGTAGCGGCGCAGAAGGCTTCGCAATAACGGACATTTGCGCACCCGCACGCTTGCACGAGATCGCCCCCGCGCCTACCTGCCCCGGCCTATGGCACAGCCACCGATACTCAGCTGGGAAGGTCTCGGCCTGCAACAGGGCGGGCGCTGGCTGCTGGGCGGGCCGGATCGCGAAGATCTCGACCTGCATATCGGCCCGCGCGACAGGCTGGCGCTGATCGGTCGTAACGGCGTCGGCAAGACGACGCTGTTTCGCCTGATCGACGGCCGGCTCGAGTCGGATCGTGGTATCCGCAAGATCAAGCCGGGCACACGCATCGTGACGCTCGAACAGGACCCCGACTTTTCTGGCTATGCGACCTTGATGGACTGGGCCTTGTCGGGCGAGAACGCTCCGCAACCGCACGAGGTCGAGGCGATTGCCGGTCAACTTGGTATCGACATGGCGACCGACACCAGGGGGGCCAGCGGCGGCGAGCGGCGCCGGGCAGCGATCGCCCGCGCACTCGCGCAGGATCCTGACCTCTTGCTGATGGACGAGCCGACCAACCATCTCGACCTCTCCGCGATCGAGTGGCTGGAAAGCTGGCTGGAGCGTTACAATGGCGCCTTCGTCGTCATCAGCCACGATCGAACCTTCCTCAAGCGTCTGACACGGGCCACCCTTTGGCTCGACCGCGGCATCATCCGCCGCAAGGAGGTCGGGTTCGGCGGGTACGAGGCGTGGGAAGCGCAGGTCTATGCCGAGGAAGCCCGCACGGCCCAGAAGCTCGATGCAAGACTGAAGCTCGAAGCGCACTGGCTCGAGCGCGGCGTCACAGCGCGGCGCAAGCGCAACCAGGGCCGGCTCGAAGCCTTGCACAAGATGCGCGCCGCCCGCGCAGCAATGATCGACACCTCCGGCCAGGCGAAGCTCAAGCTGGTGGTGGAGGAAGACTTCAAGTCGAAGTCGGTGATTGTCGCGGACAAGATCAGCAAGACTTACGAAGGCCGCGCCGTGATCAAGCCGTTCTCGCTGCGTATCCAGCGAGGCGATCGGATCGGGATCGTCGGCGCCAATGGCGCAGGCAAGACCACGTTGCTCAAGATGCTCACGGGTGAACTGGAACCCGACAGTGGCACCGTAGAGATTGCGAGGTCGCTGGCCGGGGTAATGATTGACCAGCAGCGCAGCCTGATGGAGCCCGACATCACCGTGCGCCAGGTGCTGGCCGAGGGCGGCGACTGGATTGATGTTCGCGGAGACCGCAAACATGTTCAGGGCTACCTCAAGGAGTTCCTGTTCGACCCCGGAATCGTCGACACCAAGGTCGGCATATTGTCGGGCGGCGAGAAGTCGCGCTTGTTGCTGGCGCGCGAATTCGCCCGCAAATCGAACCTGCTGGTACTTGACGAGCCGACCAACGACCTCGACCTCGAAACGCTCGACCTGTTGCAGGAAGTGATCGCCGATTACGAGGGCACTGTCCTGATCGTGAGCCATGATCGCGATTTCCTTGATCGCACGGTGACTTTGACCCTTGGCCTGGACGGCAGCGGCAAGATCGATGTCGTGGCTGGTGGCTATGAGGACTGGCAGGCCAAACGGGCCCGTCCCAATGGTGGCAAGTCGAGGAAGGAAGCGAAAGCCGCGCCAACGGTTGTGCCGCCGCCCCCCAAATCGACCAAACTTTCCTTCCGCGACCAGCGCGATTACGAGCTGTTGCCCGCGCGGATCGAGGAACTGGAAGCCGCGATCCAGAAGGGCGAAGCGATCCTGTCAGACCCCGATCTCTACACTAGCGATCCGCAAAAATTCGCCAATATCTCCAAGGGCGTGGAGAACGCCCGGGCGGAGAAGGACGTAGCCGAGGAACGATGGCTGGAGATCGCGGAGCAGGTCGAAGGGTGACGTTGGAGGCCGAAATCGCGGCCTGTCGCATCTGCGCCGGAGCGCTGGGCCATGCGCCGCGCCCGGTTGTGTCATTCTCTTCGACGGCGCGCCTTCTCATCATCGGCCAGGCTCCGGGATCGAAAGTGCATGAGAGTGGCATTCCCTGGGACGATGCCAGTGGTGATCGGCTGCGAGAATGGACTGGGCTCGACAAGCCCACAATGTATGATCCGCAGCAGGTGGCGCTGGTCCCGATGGGGTTCTGTTATCCTGGCAAGGCCAGCGGTGGCGACAAGCCACCCCGCCCCGAATGCGCGCCGCAATGGCACGAAAGAGTGCTCGACGTGCTCCCGTCTGACCGGCTGACGCTGCTCGTAGGAGCCTATGCGCAAAGCCAATATCTGCCGGACACCCGCCGGATGTCGATGACCGAGCGTGTCCGCCGGTTCCGCGAGTTCCTGCCGCACTTCCTGCCCTTGCCTCACCCGGCCTGGCGCAGCACCATCTGGATGCGCAAGAACCCGTGGTTCGAAGAGGAAATACTGCCGGTCCTGCGCGATCATGTCGCCGCAGCAACCCAACACGATGGAACACATGGAACACGGTCCTGACGACAATTTCCCGCATCAGCTGATGCGATAGAAATCGGCCACGCGGTCGAGCGCCAATTTGAGCACCAGTTTGCCCGAACGCGCCGGCCATCGTAGCGCCTTCTCCGCATCCGGCAGGCTCTCGCAGGCACAAACGACCCGCCACAATACATCCGAAAGCCCCGATCCCGCATGATCCAGAGCGCCGTCAAACCGCGCCTTGGCAGCAAGCTGGCGTTCGGTCGGCGAAAGGCCGGCATCGGGCCCGCCTTTCACCCGCACCGGTTCCCAGCGCATCGTCATGCTCGGCGATACTTGCGCTCGTTCATAGTCGGCTCGCAACCGCTCGCCCGCGTCGAGCAGCCGATCATCGAGATGCCCCCTCGCGTGGAGCCATGACAGCGGGCTCTCGGCAATGTTGACGGTGACCGATCGCCGCTTGCGCTGTGATCCGCCGCCCCTGCGCGGACCTTCTTCGGTCAGTTCCTTTTCCACCAGTTCGCGTTTCATTCGCAGCTCGCTCCCATAATCGTTTCGGTGCAGGGCTTGCCAAAATGAGGTTCGTGTAGGAAAGAGATTTTACCAATTCGGTTAGCGAGGCAAATGTATGATCAATCGAATCCGCGACATTCGCAAAGACCGGGGCATGACACTGGCCGACCTCGCCGAAGCCTGCGACCCGCCAACTACTGCTCAGACGATTGGTCGGCTCGAGACCGGGATGCGCAACCTATCGATAAAATGGATGGACCGGATTGCGACTGCGCTCGAAGTCGAGCCCGAAATGCTGGTCCGGTCTGACAAGGCAGACCATCCGCAAATCGTCGCTGCATTGGGAAGCGACGGGCCCGAAGCTTTGGCCAAACCGCGCGACGCGCTGCTGCCGACCGATACCGGCGGCAAGGGACCGCTGATGGTGCTGACAGTCGAGGCCGCGACCGGTCCCTATCTGCCTGGCGACCAAATCTGGCTGCGGCAGATTGCGCCAGACCAGGCGAGTAGCGCCATCAATCGTGACGTGCTGGTGCCCAAGAAGGCTGGCCGGTTTGCCTTTGGTAGATTGATTGACCGGCAAGGCGCGCTGGTCGGCCTGTTACCGCCCGGCATGGGACAAAAACAGGAAGTGGTGCAGGACCCGCCCTGGATTGGCGTTGCAGAAATGCTGGTCCGCAGCCTGTAATGCGTATCTTGTCGCTTTCCACATTGTACCCCAACGCGGCCAATCCGCGCTTCGGTACATTCGTGGCCCGCTCGCTCGAGGCTTTGACGAGACGGGACGACTGCGAGGTCGTCGTCATCAACCCGATCGGCATCCCGCCGCTCGCCCTTGGTCGCTACCGCGCCTTGGCCCAGTCTGCTGTCGACGGCTCCGAAAACGGCGTCGAGGTCCATCGCCCCACCTTTCGCCTGATCCCGCGGATCGGCGGACGATTCAATCCTGCGGCAATCGCGCGCACCGTCCTGCCATTGGCCCGGCGACTTCATGCCGAGCGGCCGTTTGACCTCCTCGACGCGCAGTTCTTCTACCCCGATGGGCCAGCCGTGGCGCGAATAGCCAGCGCACTTGATCTGCCATTCTCGATCAAGGCACGCGGAGCCGATATCCATCACTGGGGCGCCCTGCCCTACGCAGCCCGCCAGATGCGTAGCGCCGCCGATTACGCGACCGGCCTCCTCGCCGTGTGCAAGGCGCTGGCCCGGGACATGGTCGAAATCGGGCTGCCGAAGAGCAAGATCGCAATCCACTATACCGGCCTCGACCGGGATCGTTTTCGTCCGCTGCAGAACCCGACCTTGCGCCCGCGCCTGGCACAGGAGCTGGGCCTGCCGCTGCGTCACGAGGAACCGTTGCTCGTCACCGTTGGCGCGCTAATTCCACGTAAGGGGCAGGATCTGGTAATCCGTGCTTTGCGCGAACTGCCCGAGGCTCGCCTGCTCCTGGTCGGCAAGGGGCAAGATGAAGAGCGATTGCGGGCGTTGACCCGCCAGATGGGTCCTCAGATCGAGCAGCGGGTCCATTTTCTCGGTCTGCTCGACCATGATCTGATGCCGTTGGTGCTGTCGGCGGCCAATGCGATGGTCCTGCCCTCGGCTAGCGAAGGCCTCGCCAACGCATGGGTCGAGGCGCTGGCTTGCGGCACGCCAATTGTCGTCACCGATGCCGGGGGCGCACGTGAAGTCATCACCACAAAAGCGGCCGGGCGTATTGTCGAGCGCGAGCCGCTGGCGATTGCGCATGGCATCGCCAGCCTGCTGGCCGATCCACCCCGGCGCGAAGACACGCTGGCTGCGGCCGCACACTTCGACTGGGCGGTCCACGCAAGCCGACTGGCGAAATATTACACCGGCCTGATCGCCGAAGCGCGCTGACCGGGTCAGGCTTCGCCGCGGGCGATCTTTTCCTGCTTGTCGGCCTCGCTCTCGGTCGGCACGAAGCTGTGCGAATCCACGCCTAGCCAGATCAGGATCGGCGCCGCCATGTATACCGAGCTGTAGGTACCGACGAAGATACCCAGCGTGATGGCCGCGGTCAGGCCGAACAGGCTGGCCGGTCCGAAGAACAGCAGCGGGACCAGCGCCACCAGCAGCGTAAGCGAAGTCATCACCGTCCGCGCCAGAGTTTCATTGACCGAAAGATCCAGCAGTTCCGGGATCGGCATCTTGCGATATTTTTTCAGATTCTCGCGAATGCGGTCGTAAATAACGATAGTATCGTTGAGCGAATAGCCGATGATGGCGAGGATGGCGGCGATGATCTGCAGGCTGAATTCAAGCTGGAACAGCGCGAACATGCCGAGGGTCAGAGAAACGTCGTGGAACAGCGCGAACAATGCGCCTACGCCGAACTGCCATTCGAACCGGATCCAGATATACACCGAAATAGCGGCCATCGCAGCCAGCAGCGCATAAAGTGCTGTCTGACGGAACTCGCCGGAGACTTTGCCCGAAACGGAATCTACCCCGTCGATGCGGACTTCCGGATGGGCGGTGCGCAAGGCTTCGGTGATCTCACGAGTAAGCTGATCGGCAAACTCCTTGTCCCCTTCGGCCTCGGGCGGCAGTTTGACCCGGATAGAAATCTCGTGCTCCGCGCCGAAACGCTGCACGACCGGATCACCGACGCCTTCGATAGAAGTGAGGGTGGACCGGATCTCGGCCACGGGGGCGACTTCACCTTCCTGGAACGAGGCCCGGATCTCCTGGCCACCGGCAAAGTCGACGCCGTAATTCAACCCGTTGGTGAATACGAGGCCCCAACTCGCAGCGATCAGAATCAAGCTTACGACGTAGAACGGCATGCGCCATTTGAGGAACTTGATGTTGGTATCGTCGGGGACGAGCTTGAGCAGTTTCATCGTCCGGGTCCTTATACGTAGAGCTCGCTGGGGCGCGTTTTGCGCAGCCAGCCGGCGACCCACATGCGGTTAAGCGTAACGGCGGTGAACACGCTGGTGAACAGGCCGATGATCAAAACCACGGCAAAACCGCGGATAGGCCCTGAGCCAAACAGGAACAGCAGCACACCGGCGATGAAGTTCGTCACGTTGGCATCATAGATCGCCCGACTCGCTTCCTGGTAGCCTGTTTCGACCGCGGCGATGACCCGCCTTCCCCGTTTTCGCTCTTCGCGGATACGCTCGTTGATGAGCACGTTTGCGTCGACCGCTGCGCCGATCGTCAACACAAACCCGGCGATGCCCGGCAGTGTCAAAGTGGTATTCATCACCGCCATGATCCCCAGGATCATGAGGACGTTGATGATCAAGGCGACAGTGGCATAGACCCCGAACCGGCCGTAGGTGAAGATCATCAGCGCCACCACTAGCAGCGAGCCTACGCCCATGGCGATCAGGCCCTTTCGGATCGAGTCAGCACCAAGGTCGGGTCCAACCGTGCGTTCTTCGACAATGGCGAGATCAACCGGCAGAGCGCCGGATCGCAGGGAAATTGCCAGCGCATTGGCGCTGTCGACCGTGAAGCTGCCCGATATCTGC
The DNA here is from genome assembly GCF_054482615.1 of Qipengyuania sp. CAU 1752. Lineage (NCBI taxonomy): Bacteria > Pseudomonadati > Pseudomonadota > Alphaproteobacteria > Sphingomonadales > Erythrobacteraceae > Qipengyuania > Qipengyuania sp. CAU 1752. The sequence goes on from NZ_JBTLRE010000001.1 coordinate 2,051,648, forward strand.
GCGCTTCCGCCTAGGATCGGCTCGCGGAAGGACGGGGTGGAGAGGACTTCATCATCGAGGATGATGGCAAAGGCCTTGCCCACGTTCTGGGTCGAGAGCTGGGCAAAGCGCTGCCCCCCCTGCTGGTCGAACTGGATATTGACGACAGGCTCGTTGGTCTGCGGATCGAAGCTTTGCTGCGCCCCGATCAGCGTGTCGCCCTTGATGCCGCCCAGCCGCCGCACGGCGACTGGTGTGCCGGCAAAATCGCTACCCGCAGCGTATGGGAAGATCTGGCTTCCCGGAGGCGCGATGCCTTGCTGCAGGTCGGCCGGAAGCGCGGTCTCGTCGACCATCTTGAATTCGAGCTTGGCAGTCTGGCCGAGCAAATCCTTGAGTTGGTCGGGGTCCTGCAAGCCGGGCACCTGCACCACGATACGGGCATCGCCCTGGCGAATGATGGTCGGCTCGCGCGTGCCGAGTTCGTCAATACGCTTGCGCACCACCTCGGTCGCGCTGTCCATGGCGTCGGCCACGGCCTGCTCGAGACCCGCCTGGGTAGGCGTCAGGACCACGCGGCTGGTATCGATGAGGCTCAATTCCCATTCGCGGGTCAGGCCTTCGCCATTGAGCAGCGGGGTCAAGAGCTCGCGCGCGCGATCGACCTGGCCGGGATCGTCGAGCAGGAAGCTCAGCCGGCCATTGGCGGTCGAGACATCGCCGATGCGGATAGCTGGCGATGCGTTGCGCATCGTGTTGCGCACCGCTTCTTCCATATTCTCAAGCCGCTGGCCTGCGACCTGCTCGGTTTCGGCCTCGAGCAGGATGTGGCTGCCACCGGCAAGGTCGAGCCCGAGATTGACGGTCGGGTCGGGCAGAGCCTCGGGCCAGCGGACCGAGGTGGTCGAAACGAGTGACGGCAATGCGGCGAGCATGACCAGCACGGTCAGCCCCCACAGCCAGGTCTTCTTCCAGGTCGAAAAATCGAGCATTGTCGCCGGCTCCGTCAGTCGTTTGCTGCGTCGCCGCCGGGAGGGATAACATCGCCAATGGTCGACTTGACCGCCTTGACGCGCGTACCCTGCCCGAGGTCGATATCACAATAATGCTCGTCCACCTTGACGATCTTGCCGACCAGTCCACCGGCGGTGACGACCTTGTCGCCCTTCTTCAGCCCGGTGACCTTGGCCTGATGCTCCTTCTGCCGCTTCATCTGCGGACGGATAATCAGGAACCAGAAGATCAGCGCCATGCCCACGAAAGGCAGTATCTGGACATAAAAAGGCGGCGGTGACCCCGCTGCGGCGGCAGAAAGTAGATCGATCATTAACAAAATACCTTGCGGAAAAGCGTGACCCCTAAAGGCGACGTGGACTGGCAGATGGGGCGGCGGTGCGCCCGCGCCAAGCCTACGCAACCGAATTGCCGCGCCGCCTAGCAAGAGTGGTGCCATTGGGCAACGCGAATGCGCATCGAATGAACGCATCAGCGCGCTTGCAACGCAGCGAAGGCAATCCTATAGGCGCGCCTCCACTGCTCGGGAAGTAGCGCAGCCTGGTAGCGCATCACACTGGGGGTGTGGGGGTCGCAGGTTCGAATCCTGTCTTCCCGACCAGTGGACTCAATCGTCAGAACCATCAACCGCCCGCGGCGGATCCCCATGACTCGCGATTCAGGTTTGGGTCCTTGCTCGACGGCGTAGTGGCAAATCTGGCCTTCATCTTCATACACTTGCGTAAATCCTGCCGTCGGGTAGGCTGTCTGCGGTAGTCGCGCCCAGGCTGGTTCTCGCCGCGACGAAACCTGCCCCGGCGTGAAGCGCAGGGGGCGGAGTATGGCGGATTTCCGATACAAGGCGTTTATCAGCTACAGCTGGGCCAATGCCGAGTGGGGAAACTGGCTTCACCGGTCGATCGAGACATTTCGCGTTCCTGCCGGGTTGGTCGGCAAGGATGGCGAATACGGCCCCGTTCCGCCCCGCTTGCAACCCCTGTTCAAGGACCGTGAAGAAGAAGCCGCCGGAGCCAGCATCGGCGAGGCCGTTAGCCGCGCCCTCGCCTCATCGGAATTCCTGATCGTTGTCTGCTCGCCGGAATCGGCGCAGTCACAGTGGGTCAACCACGAGATCGCCTGGTTCAAGACGCACCGCAATCCGTCCAAGATCCTGTCGCTCATCGTCGATGGTGAGCCGGGCGTTGAAGGATTGGAGTGTTTCCCCAAAGCGCTGACACACAAGGTGGCTGTCGACCTGTCGATAACCGACGAACCGGTCGATGCGCCCCTCGCCGCCGATGCCCGCGTGAGCGGGGACGGCAAGCGCGGTGCACGGTTGAAGCTGGCTGCCGCGATGCTGGGAGTGGGACTGGACGAACTGGTACAACGCGACGAGCGGCGACGGATTATCCGCACGCGGATTATGGTCGGCGCGTCGCTGGCGCTGGCTATCGTCATGAGCGGCCTCGCACTGGTGGCGGTGCAGGCCCGCAACGAGGCCGACCGCCAGCGCGCCGAGGCCGATGGCCTGGTCGAGTTCATGCTGACAGACCTTCGCGAAAAGCTCGAGCCGGTCGGGAGGCTCGATGCGCTCGACGTCGTCGGGCAGCGTGCCCTCGCATACTACGCCGGACAAAAGCCGGGAAATCTCGACGCCGATTCACTTGGCCGACGCAGTCGCGCGCTGCACCTGGTTGGCGAAATCCGCAATATTCGCGGCGACAGCGCGGCCGGGCTGGAAGCCTTCAGACAGGCAGCTGCTACCACGGCCGAATTACTGGAACGCGATCCCGACAATCCCCAGCGAGTATACGATCACGCGCAAAGCGAGTTCTGGGTAGGCTATGTTGCCTACGAGCGCGGCGACACCAAAGAAGCGGAAAGGCGCTTCATCGAGTACAAGAAGCTGGCTGACCGACTGGTGGCGCTCGAACCTGGAAAAGCCGAGTGGCAGACGGAACTGTTCTATGCCGAGACCAACCTGGGTGTGATGCTGTATACCGAAGGGCGGTTTGCCGATGCCGAACCTGCCTTTGCGAAGGGTCTGGAAATGGTCCAGTCCATCGCCGCAAAGGAGAAATACGACGCCTCCCGCCAGCTCGAGCTAGGTATCGCGCAAAACTGGCTTGGCATGGTCCGCTTCCAACTGGGCAACTTTCGGGGCTCGCGGTTGCTCCATCAGCGCGAAATTGGTGTGTACGCCAAGCTGCTCAAGAAAGAGCCCACCAACACTGCGGCGAAATACCGACTGGCAGTTGCATGGCAGCACATGGGGAATTTGGAACTGACTGCCGGCCGTGTTGAAGGCGCGTTCGAGGCGATCGATATCTCGATGGAGTTGATGAAGGAACTGCGCAGCATCGAACCGGCCGATACCGAATGGCAGGAAACCGAATTAGGCGCACTGCAGGCGCAAATCGACAACCTGTTCTACGCCGGCACACTTGCAAAGAGCGCGGCAATGCATGACCGCGCCACTGCCGCGCTGGACCGCATGACCTCGGCCGATTCTACGAACAAGATTTGGTCTGTCGGTTTCCGCTCAGCTCTGGATACGAAAGAGGCACGGCTGGCCCTGGCCGTTGGCGATCCAGATACCGCTCTAGCTCGGGCAAGAACAGTTATTCAACGGGCCAAGCAAAACAAGGAATACAAGTCTGCCGGACTAAAAGATCAGTCAGCCCAAGCCCATCTTTTGGCCGGTGACGCTTTGCTCGCCCTCGGTCGCGAGGACGAAGCCCGCGCCCATTGGCGCAAGGGACTGGCAATTGTCTCGGCTGAAGCGGCCAATCGCCCCGGCTATGCCAGGCGCGACCAATTCATTTTGCTGAAGCGGCTTGGGCGGAACAAGGATGCGCAGCAACAGGCTGTCGCGCTCGACAGGCAGGGTGATCGCCACCCTGCCTATATACGAGAGAAACTGCGGTGATCGTGATCGGTACGTCGTTTCCTGCCTTACCTGCCGTCTCCGCCGACGCCTTTGCTGCTGAGCATCGGATCGATGGTGATCTTGCCGTTCTCTCCGCCGCCAAGTTCGACAGAAAGCGCAAACCCGTAGGCTGGGCCTGATAGTTCCCGCTGATCGTCAATGACCATGACGGTATCACTCACGCGCCTGGGCAGTAGATCGGGAACGGTGATCGGTTTCGCCGGATCATAATGCCCGTTCTCGTCCGCACCGAACCAGCAGAAGCTGCCGACCTTACCGTCCGATTGCGTCGACCATGAGCCGGTTACCGGGGGATTGAGCGCCATCATTGCTGACGTGTCGAGGGTGATGGTGATGTCAATCCTGTTGGTGAACTTGGCCTGGTTAGGCATTTTCTTCAGATCGATATTGCCATCCTTGTCGACCATGTTCGGCATGTTCGGATTGGAGCCTGTCTCTTCCCATTCGATCCGCCAACCACCACTTGCGGCCTTGTGAGGCGTACATTTAAGTTCGAGAGTGCGGTCTTGTTTAGGAGGTTTGCCCAAGATAATTCTCCTATCCCTGAATTCGCAAATGCTCGTGCGCCGGCGAAGGGAATAAACCCGACGTCACGAACAGAATTAAGCGAACCCGAGAAGTAAAACATAACTGAAGGACCAGATTGCGTCTAGGCCTGCGGGCGAGCGAGGATTCTCCCGCCCACGCCGACAAGCCCCCTCGCCTCGACCGGCGCAATTGCGTAAGGGCTTGAGACATGGCGATGAAAACACGCTTGGCCTGGCTCCGCCGCAAATGGACTGGTGCACGCGAATACAGCGCGGCCGAGAAACTGCTGGTGCCCGTGGCGCTGGTGTTGCTCGGCATCTCGCGCGCGGCGATCCTCGGCCTGCCCTTCCGTCGCCATGCCGCAATGCTTGGATCAACGGCGCCGCAGGGTATCGCCGCACCAGCTATTTCGCCCGAACAAGACCAGCGCGCCAGGTCGATCGGCCGTGCCGTGCGCGCAAGTGCCACCGTCACGCCGTGGCAATCGATCTGCCTGCCGCAAGCGATGGCCGCTAGCACAATGCTAAGGCTTGGCGGGGTTCCACATGTCGTCCATTTCGGCCTGGGCAAGAGCCGACCGCAGGACGCACCCATGGAGGCCCATGCCTGGATCGTGGCCGGAAATCGTATCGTCACCGGCGGCCCGGTGTCACCCGATCACCGGATCGTCGCCAGCTTCGTCACCCCGCCGCGTCAGTAGGCTGCGCAAGCCGCCCTACCAGAGCCAGACATACAGCCCCACCAACATGGCCACGACGATCATCGCCAGCGTGTTGAACAGCATGGTGGTGGCGAAGGCGATGTCGCCCAGCTTCACCGTGCGCTCTTCATCGGGTGCGCCCGTCATGCGCGAGACGACCGCAGCGGCGACGATCGAGAGCATGAATACGCCCCAGATGCGGATGATGAAGGGGACATCCGGCATACCGAACTTCAGCGCTACATTGACGACAATCGAACCGATCAGGGCGGTGAATGCGCCTGCCGTATTCATCCGCTTGTCGAAGAAGCCGAGCAGGAACACCACCACGATGCCCGGGGCGATGAAGCCGGTATATTCCTGCACCGTCTGGAAGCCGCTTTCGTACCCGCCGATGAATGGCTGGGCCAGCACCAGGGCGAGGCCCATCGCCACGAATGCGGAAACCCGGCCAACCCGGACATAGTGCTTCTCGTTCTCAGCCGGCTTGTAGGCGCGATACAAATCCATCGTGAAAATGGTGGAGATCGAGTTCATCATCGATGCCAGCGAAGAAACGACCGCAGCGATCAGAGCCGCAAACACGAGGCCGCGCAGGCCGGCCGGTGCGAAGCTCATCAGCTCGCCGTAGGTCCGGTCCGATTTCTCGGCCAGCGCAGCGCCGTCGAGCATGCCGTTCTGTGCAAGGATGACGGCGGCAATGCCGGGGACAACCACGATGAATGGCACCAGCACCTTCAGGAACGCGGCAAAGGCCAGGCCCTTTTGCGCTTCGCCGAGGCTTTCGGCGCCCAGGGCCCGCTGGATGATGTACTGGTTGAATCCCCAGTAGCTGAAGTGGAGCACCCACAGTCCGCCCAGCAGAGTCCAGATTCCCGGCAAATCGCCGTAAGCCGGATGGTTTTCATCGAGGATCATCTCGAAGTGGCCGGGCATTTCCTGCATCAAGTAGCCGAAGCCCGCAACCGGACCGTCGGCACCGGGTAGCGCATCGAGCGCGATCCAGGTGATAGCAAGTCCGCCGATGATCAGGATGACAACCTGGATGATATCGGTGAGCGCCACGGCCTTGAGGCCGCCATACAGCGAATACAGAACCGCGAAGCCAGCCAGGGCCAACATCGCGCTCATCACGCTCCAGCCCGTGAGCGATGTCACCGCGAGGCCGCCCAGCCACAGCACCGTAGTGAGGTTGACGGCGGTGTAGAGCGCGACCCAGAATACGCTCATCATCGTCTTCACGCCTTCGCCATACCGCTGCTCGAGAAACTGCGGCATGGTGTAGATCTTGCGCTTGAGGAAGATCGGCAGGAAGTACTTGGCGACGATGATCAGGACGATCGCGGCCTGCCATTCATAGGCTGCGATTGCGACACCCACCGCGAAACCCTGGCCCGACTGGCCGATGATTTGCTCGGCCGAGATATTGGAGGCGATAAGCGATGCACCGATGGCCCACCACGGCAGCGCGCGACCGGCGAGGAAATAGTCCTCGGTATTCTTGGCGTGCCCCTTGGGCTCGCGGCTGACCAAGAGCGCGATGCCAAGCAGCGCCACCGCATATACCGCGATGATCACGATATCGATCGTTTCGAGTGTCACGATTTATCCCCTCCCAAGGGTCGCGGTCTTCCCGGATCCGCGCCCGTATTTCTTATCTCGTCTTTTCTAGCGCCCGCGTCCGGACCGTCCATGCACATTCGAATGCGTATTCAAAACGAGCACTCGGCATCTTCGTCTGCGCTGTCCTGCGAGATACTGGCTACTTGCAGCACGAAGGGCGCCTGCGACCGGATTGTCAGGCTGTTGCCCAGGCTCGGCAGACACGCAGGCGTCAGCACCATTTCGCGCCAGCCTTTGCCCTCGGCAACCGACAGCGCCTGGGTCACGTCGAAAGTGCTACCGCCGGCGGCAAGGATGACCGGGCCGGCTGGCCGTGCGTTGACGGCATAAGTGATGCGAATGGCATTGCCGCCTTGCGGGCCGCTCAGGTCGAGCGCGGTGGACGGTCCAAAGGTTATCTGGCGCGCGTCCTCCTGAGCGTTGCGATCAATGCCGCGAGCGACGATCCCGCCCGCTTCGCCGCGCAAATCAGGCAGCTCAGTGCCCTTGGACAGCGCCTTGACCCGGTCGGCCAGACGTCCGGCAGCAAACCAGTCAGACTGGCCGCCCGCCGTCAGCGCCGTGCATTCCTCGCTCACCGTCCCAAGCGGTGTCGTGTCACCGAGCTTCCGGCTGTAGCCATAGGCAAACAGTGCCCCCTCGGGTCCATTCAGCGGCGCGCCGTCACAACCGGCGGGCCACGAGAATGACAACTGGCCAGACGCTGGCATCTTGCCAAACAATATGTCGGCAACACCTGCACCTTCACTGCCCGGCAGCCATGCGGCCACGAATGCGTCGGCGGCATTGAGTTCGCGGTTGACCCACAAGGGCCGCCCCGAAAGGAACACCGCGACGGTCGGAATGTCGCGAGCGCGGAAATCGCGCAACAGGGCAAGGCCCTCCTCGTCGCGAAAGGCCAGATCCTTACGGTCACCGACAAATTCGGCATAGGGTTTCTCGCCAAAGACGACGACTGCCACGTCAGGCTTGGTGACGAGGCCAACTACTCCGTCTTCGGTATGGACAACAGTGTTGCCCTGCGCCTTGGCTACTTCGCGGATTCCGGCAAGGATCGAAGTGGCGCCCGGGAAGTCGGCATTGGTCAATTCGCCGCCACCTTGCCAGGTGATGGTCCAACCGCCGGATTGCTGGGCGATACTATCCGCTGCCGCACCGGTGACGGCGATTTTTGCACCCTTCTTGAGCGGCAGGACGCCATTGTTCTTGAGGATGATCATCGACTTGGCGACGGCTTCGCGGGCAATTGCGCGATGGCTTGGCGAGCCAAGCTTGGCCCAGTCACCGGCATTGGCGCGCATCGAAGGCTGGACTTCGCCACCAAGGATGCCGGCCCGCTGTTTGAGGCGCAGGACACGGACGACCGCCTCATCGAGCCGCGCCATCGGGATAGTCCCGTCGCGCACCTGCGCCAGCGTCGTTTCGTAAAGCGCCTTCCAGTCCTCGGGCACCATGTACACATCAAGCCCCGCCAGCAGCGCCTGCGGACAATCGGTATTGGTGCAGCCCTTGATCTGGCCGTGTCCGTTCCAGTCCCCGACAACCAGTCCGTCAAAGCGCATTTCATCGCGCAGCAGATCGGTCAGCAGCGCGGTATTGCCGTGCATCTTCTTGCCATTGATCGAGTTGAAACTGGCCATGACCGAGCCGAGCCCGGCGTTTATCGCAGGCGGATACGGCGTGACGTGGATCGCCTTAAGATCCTCGATATCGCCATTCACTTCGCCTTGGTCGACACCCTGTTCGGTCCCGCCATCGCCGAAGAAATGCTTGGCCGTGGCAATCACCCGTCCATCGCGCAAGAAATCGGCAGAGCCGGGCGTGCCTTGCAGGCCCTTGACCATGGCCACGCCCATCCTCGCCACAAGCTCGGGATTTTCAGAATAACTTTCATAGGTCCTACCCCAACGATCATCGCGCGCAACGGCGACGGTGGGAGCAAAGGTCCAGTCGATACCGGTGACCTCGATCTCGGTCGCGGTGGCGGCTCCGATCCGCTGGATCAGGTCTGCGTCCCCCGTCGCGCCGAGCGCGATGTTGTGCGGAAAGATCGTCGCGCCGATGACATTGGCATGGCCATGCACAGCATCAGTGCCCCAGATTGCCGGGATCACCGGCTCGCCGTTTGCGAGCGGCTTGGTCGAGGCTATCCAGAATTCGTCGGCCAGCTTCAGCCAGTCCTGCGCAGGCGCGAAGTCGTTGCCATACGGTCCCGAATTACCGCCGTTGAGGATCGTGCCGAAGCGATACTTCTCGACATCGTCCGGCGTGATTGAGCCAATGTCCGGCATGATCAGCTGGGCGACTTTGCGCTCCACACTCATCCGCGCCAGAATATCCGCGATCTGCGCATCCTGGGCCGAAGCGGGAACAATAGCAGTTGCCGCCTTCGATGCGGCGGTCTGCAACTCCGCAGGTGGCGCGCACCCCGCCATTGCCAAAATCGAACCAGCAGCGACAAGCCATTGACGGCGCACTAAGCATCTCCCCCTTACGATCCCTTTGGGAACGTTCTCAACGTTACAAAGCCCGTGTCGAATTGCAAGCTGCAATATTCTACTGCGCGGTCGCTGGTCGGGGGATGCTCGCCAGCAACAAGCTGGCCAAGGCGGCCAGGCCAGCCAGAAGCCAGAACAAACCAGAGAAACCGAAGACCGGCACAAGTGCTAGGGTCAACCATGGCATGATGAGAGACGGCACTGTGTTGGTCAGGTTAAAAAGGCCCAGGTCTCGGCCCCGGCGGCTGGGCCGTGGCAGCACACGCAAGGTCTGGCCGGTATGGAGCGACAGGAAGATCGTCGCCGCAAGGCCGAACAGGACGTAGCCGACCGTGGCGTAGGTCAGCGAAGGGGCTATCGCCATCGCCAGCAAACCTGCCGCGGACAGGCCTGCGCTGATGGCCAGCGGCAAGATCGGCCTCTCATGCCGGTCGGACCAGCGCCCGATGGCAATGGCGAGCGGTACGGCGACCACGAGCACTGCGGCGAATATCCGGGCAATATCGCTGTCCCGCACACTGGAATCGATCGATCGGAACCAGAACAGCAGATAGGCAAATAATGCCGCCTCGGCGATCTGGACCAGCAGACGCGCAAGCCACATCCGGCTGACTACGCTCCGGCTCTTCAGGCGCTCTGGCGGAACGACCATGGTATCTTGCTGCGGCGGCTCGTCTTTCATCAGGTGCGGCATGGGCGCAGGTCGGCCGAAAATAACCACCGGCAACACCATTGCTGCAACCAGCAAGGCGACCATCACCAGCCGCGAATTGGGATCGGCAAGCCCGGGAATAGTCACTAGCGCGCCCGAAGCGGCGCCTAAGGCCGGAGCGAAAGCGAGCAGTCCGCCAAGCAAGCCCTTCTGGCGATCGGGAATGCAATCGCCAGCCCAGGCGGCCAGCGGCGCCAGCATCATGTTGAGCCCGACCTGCCAAGCCATGATGAAAACTATCAAGCTGGCAAAACCCTGCGCCCGCGGGATCATGACAAGGAAGATGCTCGACAGGGCAAGCCCGGCCAGCACCCACGGCAAGCGTGAGTGGCTGCGATCGCTGAGCCAGCCAAATGTCACATTGGCGAGGCTTGCCATGGTGGCGCCGCCAAGCGTCAGATAGGCCAGCCATGTTACATCCGCTTCGCCAGCAAGGGTCGTAACCCTCACGGGCAGCAGGACAGTCAGGAAAGGCACATAGGCGACCGCCCCTCCTGCCACTGCGAGCGCATAGAGCAGCAGGAACCGCGTCGATTGCCGCGAGCCGTCAGCCATTCCCGGCTGAGGGTGGTGGTGCCGTCGATCCACGCTCGATCAAGCGCCCCGAAACATTCACTGGAGCATCGGGAATCGCGCCTTTGCGCCCCGCTTCAATCAACAGTTCGACTGCGCGCGAGGTGGTCTTGGCGATTGGCTGGTCAATGGCGGTCAATGTCGGACGGGTAAAATTCGTCACCGGTGTATTGTCGAAGCTGATGATCGACAGTTGTTCGGGTACCGCAATATCAAGCTCCCTCGCGATATCGAGCGTAGCCAGTGCCATCTGGTCGCTGCTGGCGATGATCGCGGTTGGGGGCGGGTCTTGCGACAGCAATTGCCTCGCTGCTTCCTCGCCCGAAGCATAGGTGAAATCGCCAGCGGCCAGCAGGTCATCGGTCGCCAGCCTCGCCGCCTTCATAGCCTCGCGCCAGCCCTCGACCCGCCAACGACTCAGCGAATATTCGGGACTACCTGCGATAAATCCGATGCGCTGATGCCCGATGCTGGCAAGATATTCAGTGGCCAGCCTGGCATGACCATCGTCGTCCATGGTCAACGCGATGCCCGCGCCCTTGTTGCGCGAGCCGATCCGGGCGAACGGAATGTTTTCACGATCGAGCAGTTCGATCAGTGTGGCATTTTCCGAGTGCGGCGGGGTCAGGATAACGCCATCGGGTTGGACCGCTGCCAGCGCTGCGCCCAGTTCGCGCTCGATATGGTCGGCGTGGGTATCGATGAGCTCGAACATCAATCGATAACCATGCTTGCCGGCGGTCAACATTCCGCCGAACAACATCTGGTCGACCCAGTCGCTGCCCTGCCGTGCCTCCCATTCCGCGATCGTCCGTTCGCGATCATTGAGTGCCAAGATCAGATAGGAGCGCGAGCCGCTCATGCGTTGCGCGGCAAGCGACGGCACATAGCCGAGCCGGTCAATCGACGCCTGCACCCGTTTCCGCATCTCGGGCCGGACATTGGGACCGTCATTGATAACACGACTGACGGTCTGCAACGAAACACCAGCATCTGCCGCTACGTGCTTGATAGTTACTGACTGGCGCCTTCGGGCCATGCCTATTTGTCCTCGCCGAGAATGCAGGCGGTGCCCCTATCGCGATCTTGGCCGCATTGCCAGACACGAACCCAATCGACTGACATCAGCTTGGGAAAGCCTGTTTCGTCGACACCGCCCAAGGCACGCTCTTCAGGCAGGCCACCTCCAATGGCGAGGTTAAGGATCAGGTGGAAGCGCTGGTCGAACGGCGCATTGGGATCGTCGCTGGAGGTGGTGAACCAGTCGGCTGCACGCTTGATGGCGAAGGGCGTACCATCGACGGTCCAGACGAACACGCCCTCGCCCCACAACAGTCCGTAGGTATGATATTCACCATCGAGCACAGCGGGATAGCTGATTTCAGTGCTGGCGAGGTCATTGTCAGGCCACGCACCACCAAAGTGCAACGTGCCGAGAATGGTGTTCTCTCCGCCCTCCTCGCAGCCCTTGCTGCGAGGACATTGGACACCAAGATTGACAGCTTCCAGGATATCGATCTCGCCCGAACGCGCCCACCTGCCATAGGCGTCGTCTTCGGGCAGCATCCATATTGCCGGCCACGTGCCCTGCCCCTGCGGCAGGCGCGCCCGCACTTCAATCTTGCCGTATTTCCATGCCGCCTTGCCACGCGTGACCATTCGCGCGCTCGAAAACGGCTTGCTGGCCGTCGCCGAAGGATTGGCGGCGTTGGCGCGCATATGCTGCGGCAGCGCCGGACCTGTGGTGGTCTCCTTGCGGGCGGTGATGACAAGCGCGCCGTTTTCGATGGAAGCGTTGCGGGTGCTATCGGTGTAGCATTGGCGCTCGTCATTCCCGCCGCCCCAGCAGTTGATGTCAAAATCCCAATTCGTACGATCGATGGCAGTGCCGTCAAATTCATCGGACCAGACCAGATCCCAACCGGCATCAACCAGCTGGGGAACTGGTTCCGAAGCGGTGCCCGCGTTGCCGGGCGCGGCTTGCGGCGCACAGCCAAGCACTGCCGCAACAAAAAACATCTGCGTCGCAATACGTTGGATCATCGTTTCCCCCTGGCACTGGCCCGCGGGCCCTATACGCAAAAACGGGCCCTTGCGAGATGCAAGAGCCCGTAGATGCTAGCTACTTTATCGCATCGCTTCAGAAATCGAACCGCGCGAGGAACGAGAAGCGGCGATCGTTTCGGAACGCCGACCTTGTGATCCGCGTGCCTTCGAAATCGACCACCTGGCTCGTCCGCGTTACCGTATCGAGCAGGTTCACGCCCTGAACACCGAGCTTGATGTTGTCGGTCACCGCATAGAAGATCGACGCATCGAGCTGTCCGCTGGATTCCTGCCAGATCGGCGAGAACGGGAAGATGTCGTCGCGCGGAGTGATAAGGAAGTCCGACCGCCAGTTATAGGCGGCACGCATGGCCAGCGGGCCTTTCTCGTAGAAGACCGTCGCGTTGAACGTGTGCTCCGAAATCCCTGCCAGCGGCTGGGATGTGGAGAACAGGCCGGTGTTATTGGCAAGGTCCACATTCTGGAATGCGCCACCATCGACATAGGTGTAGGTCAGCTGCGACCCGAGCCCATCGAGGAAGCCTGGCAGGAAGTCATAGGTCTGCTGGTGTGTGACCTCGAACCCTTTCAGCGTGCCACTCAACTGGTTGGACGGACTGTTCAGGTCGACATCGAGCGATGCGCCCTGGTCGCCGGTGAAGTTGACCACTTGCAAGCCGTTGGCAACGATCCCGGTGATGTCCTTCAGGAAGAAGTTCGCGGTCAGCGAGCCAACATCGTCGAAATACCATTCCGCCGAGATATCGTAGCTCCACGATTCGACCGGTCGCAGCGAGGTGCTGCCGGTGCTCAACGCGAACAACGTGCCTGTATCCAACGTGCCTTGCGACAGCAGCGTGCCAGTGTTGTCACCGATCACCCCGGCCTGCGAAAACTGGCTCAGGTCAGGTCGCGATATGCCCTTGGACACCGCGAACCGGAACAGCAGGCCGTCACCGACATCGAGCTTGGCATTGAAGCTCGGCAGGAAGTGATCGTAAGTGACATCTGTATTGGATCGGAAGGTATCGTTGGTGAACGCCGACGCGAATGCAGCGAGCCGGGTCGGATTGAGTTGGCAATAGGCTGGTGCCGGAATTCCCGGGTTCATGATCGGGAAGTTGGCGCAAGCCTGCGTCACTTCCGCAGGTTGCACGACCCCGTCGCCATTGCCCCCTTGCGAAACGTCGTCGAACACGAATGTCTGCGGGAAGCCAATCAGGCCGTCGCGCTTGACCTTGGTGTGGACATACCGAAGGCCGACATTGCCCTGCAGCGTCATCCCGCCGGAAAATTCGGTGCCGAAATCGACCCGGCCATAAACCGCCTTGGTGGCTTCGCCGACATCGGAAATCTCGGGCGGGCAGAACGGATCGCAAGGCGTCTGGGCCCCGGTTACCGGATCGGTGTAACTGCGTCCGCTGACACTGACGAACCGGTTCGGCGTGATCGAGAAATCGTTGATCTCTTGCGCCTGACGCAGCGTTTCGCCGCTCAGATATTCGCCGAGGAAATCATCACCGCCATAGAAATAGGATGCGCCGTTTTCGATAGGTGTCGGCGCATTGCCGCGCTGGAAACCATCGGCAAACGGGCTGCGGATTTGCGAGTAGTTCGGGAAGTCATCAACGAAGGCACCACCGGCGATGGCAAACTCTTGCCCCGGCAATCCGGTGTAGAAGCGGCCCGGCGTGAATCCTGACCAGTCAGGCACATAAGGACCCGGACCCTGGAAACAGCCGGCACCTTCACCCCACGGCGCACAGCCGGCGCGACCAGCCCAAACAGCCGAAAGGTTGCCCCAAGTGCTGAAGGCGGTGTCGCGGGTAGTCCGCTCACGATCGGCCCAGCGAACACCGAAGCGTGCCTTCTTGAAGAAGCCTTCATCGCTGATGTCGTATTCGGCATCCAGACGTACGCTGTCGAGATCGCCGTCATTGCGTTCGCGGCTGTCGAGCAAGAACCAGTAGGAATTGTAGAAACCGCTAGAGAAGTAGTCGGCCGGCGCGCCCGGAGGGGCGAGGAACTGGACCTGCGGCGTCTTGCCGGTGTTATCGATCGAGATATCTGACCAGGTGCTCATCACACCGATGATCGAGTCGCGGGTCAGGTTTGAACTGATGTGCTGGGCTTCGAAATTGAAGCGCAGGCGATCGGTCGCCTCGAAATCGAGGTCGATCGAGAAATCTTCGGTATCCGCATCGGCTTCCCGCTGGAAACGCAATGATTCAGTGGGGATTCCGCCGAGACCGAAGGGCGTGGCGTAGGCATTGCCGACATTCTGCGTCAGGATGCCGCTCTGGAACACACCGTTGCTGTCGAACTGCCATGTCTCGCCAGCCCGCGGGACGGGGAACAGCGCGTCGTCATTGACCAGCGCCAGGATAGCATATTCATCGGTCTTGAATGTCGTGTTGGCCTTCAGATACTCTGCGGTAAGCAGAAAGCGGCCATCGAGACTTTCAAATTGGAACACACCGGAAATCGCCTCGCGGTCGCGTTCGAGACGCGTCGTACGAACGCCCGCACCCTTGGGCGCGATTACCGTATTGGCAGGCGGGAAGTTCGTCTCGTCAAAGCCGGTCGGCGTGCCAACGCCATCGGAGAACACCGAGGTCGTCCGGAAACAGCCACCGGTGAGCGAGGCGTCGCGATAGCAAGGATCGGTCAGCTGAGAAGCATCGGTACGCGAGACAAGCTCGGACCGCGCATAGCCTAACTGCAGTCCGAACGTCCCGACACCGGTGTCGAAAGTGTTGGAGATAAGCCCCGAAAAGCCCGGTGACCATTCGTCGGCCAGATCGCCTACCGTGGCCTCGATCGTCCCGGCGATCTTGAGACCGCTGGTATCGAGCGGCTTGCGGGTCACCAGGTTGACCGTGCCGGCGATGCCGCCGTCGATCATGTCGGCAGTGACGTTCTTGAACACTTCGACGCGGCCGAGAAGCTCGGGCGAGACGTCGTTAAAGCTGAGCACGCGGCCGCCATTGGCGGAGAAGATGTCGCGTCCGTTCAGTTCCGAGCGGACGAACGGCAGACCGCGGATAATGACGCCCGTGCCTTCGACCGAAAAACGGTCAGGATCGGATGATTTCTCGAACCGGCCGATATTGACGCCGGGCACGCGCTGGAGAGATTCGGCGACCGAGCGATCGGGTAGCGCGCCGATATCCTCGGCAGTGATCGCGTCGACAAATGTATCCGCGTTTTGCTTGAGGCTCTGCGCACTTTCAAGCGAGGCGCGGAAGCCTTGGACTGTGATGATGTTCTCGGCGGCCGGTGCCTCTTCGGCCGCGGTTTCCTCGTCCTCGTCCTGCGCCATGACTGGTTGCGCCATGGTCGCGCACAGGGCGATACTGGAAGCAGTACCGAGCGCCAAAACGCGGCGCGAAACAGAATTCGATTCGATGGTACGGCGTGACAATGCCATTCTCCCCTAAAGCATCCACCCTGCGCCGTTTCAGCGCCCGGGCCCCCACGAAAACCGCATTCGTATGCGTTTCGTCTATTGTGCATTACCCGCAATTGTTATCGTTCACAACCCGCATAATGAACGTTCACAACAGATTTGTTGCATGCTAGCCACAATCGGGTTGCGAGAAAGGCCAAGGGGTCGATTGCAGCACCGTGGATGGCGCGATAGCTTCGCGCCCATTGGCAGAGGGATATCGCAGCGATCATGGCAATCAGGAAAATCATCATCGTCGGCGGCGGAACCGCCGGGTGGATGGCCGCGGCCGCACTGTCCCGTCTGCGGCGCAATGACATGGTCGACATCACGCTGGTCGAGTCCGAAGCAATCGGCACGGTCGGCGTTGGCGAGGCGACAATTCCTCCCTTCGTCAATTTCAACGAATTGCTCGAAGTCGATGAAAGCGAAATGCTGGCCGCGGTGCAGGGCAGTTTCAAGCTCGGCATCCAGTTCGAGAACTGGGGCCAGGTCGGGGACAGCTACATCCATCCCTTCGGGGCCTATGGCTATACGATGGGCGGCATCTCGTTCCATCACGTCTGGCACAAGTTCCGGCAGGAAGGTGACAAGAGGCCGATCCAGGTCTTCAACATCGAGACCATGGCGGCCTACTTCGGACGGTTCGCCCGAACCCAGGACTATACGGAGGGGTTCAAGCGCGACGATCTGCCGCCGGTCAATTACGCCTATCACATCAATGCCACCGCCTACGCTGCCTTCCTGCGCAAATATTCCGAGAAACGCGGCGTGGTGCGGCAGGAAGGCAAGATCGTCGACACCCAGCTGGATGCCGAGAGCGGCGATGTCCTGTCGGTCCAGCTCGACAGCGGCGAAGTGCTCGAAGGCGATCTGTTCATCGATTGCTCGGGCTTCCGTGGCCTGCTGATCGAACAGGCGCTGGAAACCGGCTATACCGAGTGGACTCACTGGCTGCCCTGCAACCGCGCCGTGGCGCTGCCGTGCAACCGCGACAATGGCAGCCCTCCTCCGCCCTTCACCAAGGCGACTGCCCATGCCGCCGGCTGGCAATGGCAGGTCCCGCTGCAACACCGCAACGGCAATGGTCACGTCTTTTGCGATGCCTTCATGGAAGCCGACGAGGCGCATGATATCCTGGTGAACAATATTGCCGGAAAGCCGACCGCCGATCCCAACCACCTGCGTTTCGTCACTGGGCATCGCAAGAAATTCTGGAATCGCAATGTCGTCGCGCTGGGACTGGCGGCGGGCTTCATGGAGCCGCTCGAATCGACATCGATCCATCTGATCAACACAGGGGTCGACAAGTTGATCTCGATGCTGTCGCTCGACGGTATCACCGACGCCCAGCGTGATACCTTCAATCGCCTGACGACACGCGAATACGCCCGCATCCGCGATTTCCTGATCCTGCATTATAAGGCGACCGAACGCACCGACAGCGAGTTCTGGAATTACTGCCGCACCATGAGTGTGCCCGATACGCTCACGCAGAAGATCGAACTGTTCCAGGCCAATGGCCAGATCTTCCGTGAAGAGGACGAGCTGTTTACCGAAACGAGCTGGGCGGCAGTGATGATGGGTCAGCGCATCGCGATGCGGGGCCACAATGCCATTGCCGACACGCTGGAACCGACCAAGACAAAAACCGAACTCGACGAGATGGAAAAGTCGATCCGCTTTGCCGTCGAGCAGATGCCAGGGCACGAGCAATATTTGCAGAAATACTGTCCCGCGCCAATGGCCTGAATGGGCGCGATTGCCCGACCTGCAGCTTCAGTCGCGCAAATCCTCGGCATCTTCCTCCTCCAGCACCGCCACCATCGGGGTGGTGCGCGGCATGGAGCGGAAGGCCTGCTGTTCGTTGCCCGGCACCGGGGCATTGCGTGCCATTCGCCAAAGGCCGAAGGCAAAGGCGAGCGTCGCCACCAGACCTATGGCCAAAAACAGCCCTGAAGGCCCGGCCAGCATCATCCCGGCTGAACCAAGCATGGGTCCCGCCAACGCGCCAACCGAATAGGCCAGCACCAGTCCACCGCTCGCCCCTACCCGCTCCTCCTCGCCAAGATGGTCGTTCAAATGGGCAACGCACAGTGGGTAAAGCGCAAAGGTGAAGCCGCCGAACAGGCTTCCCAGTGCAATAGTTTCCGCCGGCATGCCGGCGACCGCAGCCATCGCCGCACTAAGCGCAATGATAGCAGCGAAACAGCCCAGAATGACTTTGCGGCGATCGATCCGGTCGGACAGGAACCCGAGCGGCCATTGCAACGCCACCCCGCCTGCAATGACCACCGAGGTGAACAGCGCAACTTGCGAGGTCGGCATACCGGTGCGGCTGACATAGACAGCCCCCAGCGCGTAGAACGCGCCCAACATGCCCCCTGTGGCGACGGTGCCGACAATTCCCAGTGGCGAAGCGCGGTACAATCTGCGCGGCGCAAAGGGCGCCAGTCTCTCGACCGCCGGCTGCTCCATCCGCGTCAGCACTATCGGGAGCACCGCCAGCGACAGCAAGATAGCCGACAGCATGAACGGCAGCGCGGGAGCGTTGTCTTCCAGGTTGAGCAGGAATTGCCCGCCCGCCTGCCCGCTGTAGAGCACGATCATATAGGTCGCGAGCAGCGAACTGCGTGTGGTCGGCGTCGCCTGTCGGTTGAGCCAGCTTTCAAGGCACACGAATACGCCCGACATGACGAAACCGTCGATGAAGCGCAGCACGGTCCAGACCGGCGCGTCGAGGGCGATGGCGTAGGCCAGGCTGCTGGCCGAAAACAGCGATACGAAGGCGGCAAAAGCGCGGATGTGACCGACCCGCGCAATCAGCTTGGGCGCGCGCAGCGATCCGGCGGTGAGACCGGCAAAATACGCCGTCGCGGCGAGGCCGATGACCAGGGCATTGGACTCGGCCTGTTCCAACCGAATGGCGATCAACGTCGACAGAAAACCACTGCCGGCCATGATCATGAAGATCGCCAGCAGGATCGGACGGACGGGAAGTATGGGAGCGAGCATCAGTCAGCCAAGGCGCCGAGCGCCTGTTTGAGCGGAGCGAGCCAGGGTTCGTAGGGCTTCCATGCGCCCTGCCCTGCACGATTGATAGGTTGCCGAACCTGTTCGGAAGAGGCGGTGCGCACCGCGCGATCTGTCTGGTGAAACTCGAGACAAGCCTGCTCAAACGGTAGTTCGCAATGGTCGAGCATCCGGCGCACCTGCCCGTCCAGATCGTCGAGCACGTCCTCGTGCTGCACCCGCAGGACCTTGCCCGGCAGCACTGCGTCCCAATGGTCCATCAACTCGACATAGTCGGCGTAGTAGCGGCCGATCTCGTGGAGCCCGTAGGTGAACTCCTGACCTTCGGCGAACAACTGCTTGAAGCCAGAAAAGCAGCAATCCATCGGGTCGCGCCGCGCGTCGATTATCTTTGCATTGGGTAGGATCAGATGAATCAGCCCGACATGCCGGAAATTGTTGGGCATCTTGTCGATGAAGAACGGCGCATCTTGCCGATGGATGCGTGTATTCTCGATGTAATCCCCGCCAAACTTTGCCAGCTGGTCGGCTTCGAGCTCATGCAGAATCTGCGGGTAGCGAGACTGGCCCGCCTTGCGCCCTCGTAGCCGATGCGCCAGCGCGAGAATGTTCGGCAATTCCATCGTGCCATCGACCAGGCTGTGGCTGGCGAGGATCTGTTCCAGCAAGGTCGAGCCTGCGCGGGGCAAGCCGACGATAAATATCGGATCGGGCGCCGGATCGCCCGTGCCCGTGTGGTGCTCAAATAGCTCGGGGGAGCAAGCCTCGCCTTGCCGAGCCAATTCCTCGGCCATCGCATCAGCGCTGTAGCGGGTCTGGGCGCGCTTCAAGGCATTGCCCTGTTCGTAAAACCGGAAGCTTTCTTCGTATTCGGCACGGTCCTCATGCGCCTTGCCGAGCGAGAAGGAGATATGGACGCGGTCCATGAAGCCAAGGTCCGGCCGGTCGACCTGTCCGCGCATCGCGTCGACCTCTTGGTCGGTGAAGCGATAGGTCTTGAGATTGGCGAGCGCATAATAGGCATCGCCGTGATCCGGCCGCGCGGCAATCGCGGCGCGGTAACTGGCAACCGCTTCCTCGCTCTGGCCGGTGGTCTTGAGCGCATGGCCGCGGCTGGTCAGCGTGGCCGGATCGCCAGGTATTTTCGCGAGCACCTGTTCGAACAGATCGAAGGCCCGGTCATAGTCCCCGGTCTGCATGCTCTCGATTGCTAGGTGAGACTGGAACAGCGGATTGTCCGGTTCGCCTTGGTGCAGACTCTCTGCCTGTTCGCGCGACTGGGCAAATTTCTGCCGCCGCCGCAAAGCGTCCATGTAATCGAGCCGAAGCTGGACGTTGTCGGGCTGGAAGGCGACGGCACTTTCGAGCAGGAATTCCGCATCGTCGAGGATACCCAGCTTGATGCCGATCTGCGCCAGAAGACGCATGCCTTCGACGTTGCGCGGGTTCTTCTGCAGGAATGCGCGGCAAATTTCTTCGGCGCGTAGCAGGCGACCCTCGTGCAGGTGATTGGCGACTGCCAGCAGCTCGCGCGGAAGCTTGCGTAACCGCTCGGCCTGTGCCCTTGCTGCTTGCGCCTCAACCAACCGCGCATCGGCTTCGAGCAACTGGGCTTGCGCCGTCCAACTCGCCTCGAGCACGGGATTGAATTGGACCGCGCGCGCATAGGCGGCGATGGCAGCATCCCGGTTCCCCGCATCGCGCGCCAAGTGCCCCGCTTCTTGCCATGCACGGCCATATTCGGGCGATGCTGCATGAAGCCGCTGCAGGATCTGTCCCGCAGCTACGTATCGCTTGAGAAAACGCTGGGCGACCGCAGCCATATACAGCGCCTCTGCATCGTCGGGCCATGTTGCAAGTAGGTTCTCGGCACTCGCCAAACCGCGTTCGAAGTCGCCGGATTGGAGCGCTTCGCGGGCCTCGTTCAGCAGGGTGTCGCGGTTATCAGTCACACAGCCGACCTTGCCGCAAAAGGAAAGCGGCGGGCAAGTCTTGTGACCTGCCCGCCGCTCGATTTTCTTTCGGTTGGATCTATCAGTAGTCCCAACTGAAGCGAATTCCGCCCGTCAGCGGACGATTGGTTGTGATCCGGGAGCGATCATTGATGAAGTTGCCCGCGATCTGCGCCCGCGTATCGGTCAGGTTCTTGCCAAACAGTTCGACCGACCAGCTATCCTTCTTCATCCCCACCGACATGTCGAAGGTCGTGTAACTGTCGAGCTCGAGCCGGTTAATCGTGATGATGTCCGTAAACTTGGATGCGGAATGCAGTACCTGCGGCTGGACGTGGAACGTCATGTCGCCAGCATCCCATTCGTAGCGCACCCGCAAATTCCCCTGGAAACTGGGTGCATAGGCCAGGTCGTCGCCCACGTTTACATCCGAGGTCGGTGTCAGGACCTCGGTGATCTCGGTGTCGAGGAAGCTGAAAGCGCCCGCCACGGTCAGGCCCGGCAACGAATAGGGAGCGATGGTGAACTCGCCCTCGATACCCTTGATTTCCGCATCGGCCGCATTGTCACTGAAGAACAGATTGGTGATGCTGGGATCGAAGATGGTCGTCTGCAGACGGCTGATATCAACGAAGAATGCACTGCCGTTGAAGCGGAACTGGCCGTCGATCAGGTCAAGCTTCCAGCCCAGTTCGTAGTTCTTGACCTCGTCGGTCTCGAGCTCGAATGGGACGGTGAAGCCCGCGCCGTTGGTCGCCCCGCCCGGGCGGTTGAGCAGGCCTGGCCGGAAACCCTCCGAATAGGTCGCGTAGAACAGCAGGTCTTCGTTGGGCGTGAAAGTCGCCGTGCCCTTGAAGATGGTACCTGTGGCCTTCGCGACATCGGGCGCTTGCAACGCATTAAACACCTGCTGGGCCTGACCCGCGCTCAACCCTGCGGCCTGGATGTCTGCGATGGTGTCACCCAGGTTAAAGGTCTGGCGCAATGCCGGCGAACAGCTGCCGATGAAGGTATACTGCCCATCACCGTCATACAGATCGTTGAGGTCGGTACCGAAAGCGTTCTGGTCCGTCGCGCTGAACGAGTTGCAGAACGAGCCATTGGCCGAGCCTTCGAAATCCACCTCGATATCGTAATAGCGTGCACCGGCGGTCAGCGTCAGTACGTCGGGAACGACATCGAAGCTGAATTCACCGAAAATGCCGAACTGCTTGTCGGTACGGCGGATATCGTTACGGAAAACAGTATCAGCCGGAAACGGTCCGGGGTCGGTCGTGAAACCGGCCTGCGGGAAGTTCGGCTTGAAAGGGCCGAATGGCGCGGCAGCGACATTGCCCGGATAGGCGAAATCGTTGCGTTCCTTCAGCTCGAGGTCGGAGTAGAACCCGCCTGCGGTTACGCGCCAGCGGTTTTCTTCAGGCGTGTTGAAGCGCAGTTCCTGCGTGAATACAGTAGTTTCCGATACGGAGTTCACGTAAAGGTTGGGCGGCTGGCAGGTCCCGCTCGGGTTAGCCGCGCCGGGATAGCTAACCGATCCATCGCAGATGTAATACGGCAGGTACTGGCCGACGAAGAGATAGTCAGTGTAGTCGACCCGCTGCTCCGTCTCGCGGTCGGTGTATGCGCCGGTATAGACCACATCGAGCATGGCAATGCGCCCTTCGACGGTCCAGCTTGTGTTGCTGAAATCGTCCTCTAGCCGGTCTTCTTCGAAACGCTGGATTTCCAGATCGTCGAGGTCGAGCGCGGGGTCGGCGAAGAACACGCCGTCCGATTCCACGCTCTGTCGCGCGTGGCTGACTGTCAGGCGCCAGTCGGGGGTGAGCTCATACAACGCCGATACGCGGAAACCAGCGTATTGCGTGTCATTGAAGTCTTCTTCTACCAGTCCAGCATTGTCGGTGGGCAAGAAGGTGACGGCCGACAGGTCGGCGCCGGCCTGGAACCCGCCGCGCAGCGCGTTGACCGGCACCCCATTCTCGCGGATAGTTCCCGCCGGGCGGAAGCGCGCGCTTTCGCGGGCGGTGCGGGTGCCCTGGACATTGTCGATATAACCGCCCTGATCGTCGAGATAGACAACCCCGCGCAGCGCCAGCGCATCGCTGACCGGCACGTTGACCATGGCCTCACCCTTGTAGGAGGTCTCACCATTCTTGGTGAAACTGGTTTCGATATCGAAACCTGCATCGAAGCCCGACAGGCTCGCCTTGTTGGTGATGAGGCGCACGACGCCTGCCTGCGAACTGGCACCAAACAACGTGCCCTGCGGGCCGGCCAGCACCTCGATCCGTTCAAGGTCGGCGGCATAGACATCCAGGTTGCGGCCCGGCTGGGCCAGCGGCTGCTCGTCGAGGTACAGCGCAACGTTGGGGGCCAGACCGGCGACGCCGGCGGTGGTCAGGTTGGGCGTAGTCGAGGCGAGGCCGCGAACATAGATCGTGCTTTGTCCCGGACCCGAACCACCTGCGGTTACATTAGGCAGCTGGACGAGGTAATCGTCAAAGGTCGAGATACCCAGTTCATCCAGCGCGTCCTCGCCGATGGCGTTGACCGAGATGGCCACGTCCTGCAGGTCCTCGCTGCGCTTGGTAGCGGTGACGGTGATTGTCGGCACGCCGCCGGTGCGAGGCTTGGCCTGTGCCTTCGCCTGAGCAGACACCTGTGCCTGCGACGATGTTTGCGCGTTGCCCTGCTGACCCTGCGCGACAGCAGGTGTCGCAATAAGCGTCGCCAGCACGCCAAGCGAGGCGCTGCTGCGTAGAGATTTCATGCTATATTCCCCTCGGGTGGTCCCGGATGACGTCGCCACGTCGATGAAGTTCTCGCGGATGGTCCCGCATGAATTGCGTATTCGCGAAAAGAGAGTTCGCGACTTGTGATGAGAGCGCTAACAAGTTGTCCGCGCAGGTTCCACCGGCACAACCGCACTTTTCCAGATCGATTTTCAGACGTTGCAATATCGCAACACGGAATTATCCGAAGTTTTCACACAAGGATCATCCATGAGAAACATGAACATCGCTTTTTTTGCTATCAAATAAAGAAAGCAATTGAGCAGATTTCAATTGCCAGTCTTGAGAATTCGCCCAGATATACTTATAGTTGTAATTATGTTTCGCCTAAGTCTCGTTCCAAGAGCGCCAAGATAGTCTTGGCCTATACGGTGGACCGCTTTTCGGCGCGTTCGGCAGCCTCGGAGAGCAGCACTTCGCAATGGGTCTGGACCCCGTGCCGGTTGCGGATGACATCGTACACGATTGCCTTGACGATAGAGACGGCCATCAGCGCAACGACGACAGAGAATGGCAGCGCCCCGATGATCATCGTCACGCGAATGGCGTCTATCCCGCCCAGCACGAGCATGCTGCCGACGACCAGTCCCAGCGACGCACCCCAGAACAAGATGTGCCGGCGGCCGGCATCGTCGTCACTCCCCGCCCCGTTGATCGTGTTGACGATCAGGATGGCGCTGTCAGCCGAGGTGATGAGATAAGTCATCAGCAGTATCACGATCAATCCGCTGAGCAGCGAGGCGATCCCGCTGCTGAACAATGCAGAGATGGTGGCATAGATCTGGTCGGAAATGCTCGCCGCGAGTATCGAACCTTGCGCAGTTCCGTCCAGTTCCAGTGAAATCGCCGTACCGCCTGCGAGTGCCATCCATATGAAGCACATGAGCGATGGCACCAGCACCACGCCGAGCACATATTCGCGCACCGTCCGACCGCGCGAAATGCGGGCGATGAACATGCCCACAAAGGGAGCAAAGGCGATCCACCAGGCCCAATAGAAGACCGACCAGTCGAGTTGCCATTGCGCCAGCGCGTCGCCTGTCGCGGTCCCGTCTGCGCTCCAAAGGCTCAGCATCGTCACCGGAAGGCTGGCGACGTGATCAACCAGCCCATTGAAGAGCAGGCCCAGGCCGAACAGGCCCGATCCGAATATCAGGAACACTGCCAGCAGCAGGAAAGATAGCGCCATATTGAGATTGGACAGCCACTTGATGCCGCGCCCCACCCCAGACAGAGCCGAGAGTGTGGAGGCACCTACCAGCAGTACCAGAGCGGCAATGATGGCTGCATTGGAAGCGGTCCCGTTTGGCGCCATCAACCATTCGCCCATCCCCAGCCGGTAAAGCCCGGCTACGAATTGTTCGACGCCCAGCCCCAGGGTCACTGACACGCCGAGGATGGTCGCGACCACCGCCACGATATCGACCATGTGGCCGCCGATGCCCGAGAGGCGCAGGCCGAACAAAGGTGCCAGTGACGAACGGATCGTCAATGGCAGGCTGCGGCGATAGGCGACATAGCCGATCGCCAGCCCGACAAGCGCATAGGTCGACCACGCCGAAAGACCCCAGTGCAGAAAGGTGTATTCATAGGCAGATGCCACTGCCGCAGCGCTGACAGGCTCGACATAACCGCGGATGATATCGGGATTGTTTTGGAAATGAGCGAGGGGTTCCCCGGTCGAATAGGTCAGCATGCCGATACCGATCCCGGCCCCGAACAGCATCGAAAACCACGAAAAGCGCGAAAATTCAGGCGTTTCTCCAGGGGCCCCTAATCGCAGCGAACCCGATTGCGGAACGAGCGCCAGAATGGCGCAGACCGCGACCAGAAAAGCGACGAGATAAACGTACCAGCCGGCAAACTGCCGAATGATGGTCTCGTTTGCGAGCGCGAGGGTTTCACTGGCGTGTGTCGGGAAGACAATTGCCCAGACGATCAAGATGGCGACGATGATTTTTGCCGGAATGGCAACATGAGTGCTGAAACCGGTGTAGAAACCGGCTTCCGCCGTCGCGACAGGCAACTCGAAAAGCGGTGGGTCGACTGGGCCGGAGCCCGACGATTGCTTATCGACTTGCGCTTCATTTGTCATGACATGCGTTCCCTTGCGACCAGCGACCGCGCTGTCGCAATAGGACAACCAGCTCGAGATGCTCTGTGTTCCGCGCAATGGCGGACCGATCTATTGTTGTGTGGCATCCCTGCCAGAAAATGGCGCTCGCCCGCAAGCCTCGCCCCGCGAGCTGCACATGAGAGGAAGCATGAATGCCAAGCTAGGTTGGGCTGGCTCGCTTGGGGAGTTTGGATACCGTTGCAACCGGCTCGTCCGATTCAATCGGCCTCGCGGCTTCGCGATAGGCGCGCGACCCCATGAAATCAGGGATGGCGGACGCTTTTTTCGATATCTGGCGGTGGTCAGCTATTGGCTGAGGATGTTTCGCCTTCTGCGCAGGAGGGTCGGCGGGAACAGGCGGCTCTGAGGAGGGTGTGACCAAGGTCGCCGATTTCTGTGAAAGGGGGGCTTCCCCCTGCCAGATTACCCGAGCATTGCGGGGTCTGTGCCACCGCTCACCGGGTATCCTGACGACATCCGCACTGCACCGTGCGCACCGCGCGAAATAGAACCCCCTATTCCAGACAGGTTCAGCGATGACTCGATGCCCAAAAAGTGTGCAAATTATCGTCATAGACGCTGATCAACCAAAAAATCTCTGCCCAATTCAGGCGGTGTCGTTACCCAGGTTGCGGGAAAAACTCGGATCTTCGAAAACTCCTGAAACCACCTTATCCGATTTGTTCGATACAAGTTTCCTGTCCGGTTTTTTCATTTGCTCCGCTCTCTCGCCGCGATAGTTGAGCTGCCCATTGATTGCGCTCCCGGTGCTCATCCGCATCCTGGAATACTCGATATCGCCGGAAACCATGGCAGTCTCTTCGATCGCAACCTCGTCAGAATAAATTGCGCCTTCGACAGTCCCCATGAGACGCAAACGATCGGTGCGGATATCGCCTCGCACCGACCCGCCCTCTTCAATTACAAGAGTACCGCATTGGACGCCGCCTTCGACCATGCCCCTCACAACCAGGTCGCCGGTCCCCTCGATATCACCGTGCATCGTGATGTTCTCGGCAATGTAGGAAACTCCATCCCGACCTATGTCGTGATCTTGCTGCGGCTCTTCCCCCGGCTGTGGCAGGGGATATTTCCGCGTTTTGGGCTTGTTGTCGTCGCTGTCACGCATCCCAACATTCTCTCTCATGAATTAACGCCGCGCTCCCCGAAAGCGGAAGCCCATGGATAACGAATCATTAAGGTGTATCAGAATTTTTCGCGCCGCCTAAATGACTCGAAAAATGCGTTCCATTTTGGCGCAATGATTGTTCAATCGTTGATGACAACGAAACTCCTGCGGGAAAATAATCCGGCGCTTTGTATTGGCGGCGCTTGTATTCGGGCAGTGCGACAATACTGCGCGGCAGGTAAACTGCGCCAGCGATTGCAAGTTTTTCAGAGACCCCCTGCGGCATGGTCGGTCTCACGCCAACTTGTTTCTACACTGCCTACTTCCCGACATCAGGTCAGATGCGCTGGCGCTTTCGAGGTGCTCAGCTAGCAAGAGAGGCAGGCAGATTATGCTTTTCCTCAAATAGGTGCTTATAGTCTGCATTATCGCTGGAAGCCTCGAACAATGATCGGCGAAGCGACGGGTCGGACGGAGCAATTATACAGGGGAGGACTCGCAATGGCCGTAGCCGATCACGTCGATTTCAATCGATTCATGGAAGGGGTTAAGCGCCGCAATCCGCATCAAACTGAGTTCGTCCAAGCAGTGCAGGAAGTCGCAGAAGACATATTCGATTTCATCGAAGACAAGGAAGAATATCACAGCGAGCAGATCCTGCGGCGGATTTCTGAACCAGACAGGGTCGTGAGCTTCCGCGTCTGCTGGGAGGACGACAATGGCAATGTTCGCGTCCAACGCGGATGGCGGGTGCAGAACAACAATGCCATCGGTCCTTACAAAGGCGGGCTTCGTTTTCATCCAAGCGTCAACGAAAGCGTGCTCAAGTTCCTGGCCTTCGAACAGACTTTCAAGAACGCGCTCACCGGTCTGCCAATGGGCGGTGGAAAAGGCGGTTCCAACTTCAACCCCAAAGGCAAGAGTACGCGCGAGATCATGCGCTTTTGCCAGAGCTTCATGACCGAGCTTTATCGCCACATCGGCCCCGACACCGACGTGCCGGCGGGCGATATCGGCGTGGGCGCACGAGAAATCGGCTACATGTTTGGCCAATACAAACGCATTACCAACGAGTTCAGCGGTGTCCTGACTGGCAAAGGTCTGGAATTTGGCGGGTCGCTGATCAGGCCAGAAGCAACTGGCTATGGCGCGGTATATTTCCTCGCTGACATGCTGGCGACCAAGGACGCGGACCTGGACGGAAAGACAGCTGTGATTTCGGGTTCCGGTAACGTTGCCACGCACGCAGCGGAAAAGATCGGTCAATTGGGAGGGAAAGTGCTAACTCTTTCAGACTCTGGCGGCTTCATCCACGATCCCGACGGCATCGGCCAGGAGAAGCTGGAATGGGTCAAGCATCACAAGACCCATCGCCGCGGGCGTATCTCGGATTATGTCGACGAATTTGGTGGTGCGACCTTTCACGAGGGTAAGCGACCCTGGAATGTCGAATGCGATGTCGCCCTGCCCTGCGCAACCCAGAACGAATTGATCGGAGACGATGCCCGGGCGCTGGTGAAGAACGGGTGCATGGCCGTTTCCGAAGGCGCCAATATGCCGACCGACCTCGAAGGCGTCCATGTGTTCAAGGACGCGAGAATCCTTTTCGCGCCGGGGAAAGCCGCCAATGCGGGCGGTGTCGCCGTGTCCGGCCTCGAGATGAGCCAGAACTCCGAACGCCGTCCCTGGAGCGAAGATGAGCTGCAAAAAATGCTGCGTGACATCATGCATGGAATTCACGAGCGCTGCCTGACCTATGGCGATCAGGGTGGCGGCTATACCGACTATGTCAAAGGGGCGAATGTGGCCGGATTCAAGAAAGTGGCGGACGCCATGCTTGCCTTCGGGGTTGTATGAGCGACGATCAGAAACCGGCCACCCGCTCACTCTCTCCGCAGGCGATCCATCTGCTTCGCACGTCGATGCAGGCCAATCTTCGATTGAGCCAGATGGCCGATCAAAAGGCCAGCCTGTTAATGGGCGCGAGTTTTGTGGTTTTCACTCTGGCTGTGGGCCAGGCCGGGCGTGGATTTGCATCGATGGCACTCGTCGTGCTGGGTACGTTCGCCTTTGTTTCAGCATGCTTGTCCGTCGCCGCGGTGTTACCACGCTTCAGCCGGGATCCGGTTGCGGACACCGAAGGTAACATCCTGTTCTTCGGTGTCTTTACTACACTCGAAGAGAAAGATTTCGCTGATCAGGTGATCGCGCGATTGGACAATGACGAAGATATCTACCGGCTGATGCTACGAGACATCTACCAGAACGGGCAAGTTCTCCAGCGCCGCAAGTACCGCCTGCTGGGTTGGTCCTATCGGATTTTCCTGGTGGGGCTGACCTTGGCCTTGTTCGTATTTCTCTATGAGCAGCGCGAATTGTTCTCCGGCCTGTTTTGACCCGCAGCGAAACTAAGCCCTATCTGCCGACACCCAGCTGGGCAGCTTGATCACTTAGAAGCGACGCTTGATCGGGATTGGCGCGGATTGCAGCATCGAGCGCCGCTTTGGCCAACTGCGGTTCGCCCAACGTCATCCTGCTTCGCATCAGCATGACCCAGCCTTCGATGTTGTCCGGGTCTCCCTCCAGCCGTTGCTCCAGTCGCGCGACCATATTCTCCGCCATAGCGCGCTGCTCTGAGGGCGGGATCGCTCCTGCTGCGGCAATTTCGCTCTGGGTAGGCCCCGAGAGGCCCGTCCCCGATTGCGCCATGACTGGCGGACGCGCTGCCAGAATCTTGTCAATCCGGTCAGTCACTGCGATTTGGTTGATCGCTCCGACCTGTTTGATCGTACGGATCAGATCCCGTTCCCAAGGAGCGCCTTGGTCAGTATCGCCGAGCAAGGCCAACCAGTCCGCTATTGCTCCGTCATGATCTCCGGACAGATCGCGATTGACCGCGAGAAAGTAGCGCGAGCGGGAGTCGCCCGGATCGATTTCGCTAGCCTTGCGAAAAGCGACCAATGCGTCAGCCGGCATCGGATCGCGCTCGCTCGCCAGCACCAGCGCCTCCCCCAGGGCCGACCAGAGGACTGCCTCTCCATCGTCGATGTCCACTGCCTTGCGATAGGCCTGCGCTGCCTTGCCAAACTCGGCTCGCTCGAAATAGGCAAAGCCCAGCGCCTGCCAAGCCTCCGCATCACCGGAACCCTCGGCTCTTTCGCGCAGGTCATCGATCGAAAGCAGCGCTTCGATTCCGGTGTCGTCAGAAGCGTATCGACCGGAGCCAAATTCGCGATAACCGATTGCTCCTACTAGGAGAACTGTCGCCACGCCTAGAGCTATCATCCCGGTTCGATGGTCGCCAGACCTGGTTTTTTCTTCCGCCATGCTCAGTGGATAGCAGCGGGTTAGTTGGCCGACAATTGCCGGTAGCGCGGCTCCCGTATTTCCTTATGATGCCAATCGGAAGGAGGGAGGATTTTGGCAGAACGCGTGCGTGTTGCCATAGTTGGATCTGGTCCAGCAGGTTTGAGTTCGGCTGCGCATGCAGCTGCTCTCGGGATGAGCCACGTCCTGCTCGAAAAGACCGATCACCTCTCCGACACGATTTTCAAATATCAAAAGGGCAAGCATGTGATGGCCACGCCATCAAACCTTGTCCTGAGATCCGATCTCGACTTTGACGCGAGCAAGCGCGAGACGGTCCTGGGCATCTGGGACGAGCAAATCTCCGGCCAGTCGGTCAATGTGATGCTGAATGCAGAGGTCGTCGCAATCGAAGGCGAAGCTGGCGAATTCTCTATCCAGCTAAAAAACGGAGATGCCATCAAGGCGGAAGCGGTGGTGCTGGCAATCGGCACGCAAGGCAATCCCAACCGGCTGCGCACACCCGGGGCCGATCTTCCGCACATCCAATATCAGCTCGATGATCCCGGCGAGTATTTTGACGAGCATATAACCGTGGTCGGTTCCGGCGACGCGGGGATCGAAAATGCACTTGGATTGGCAGCCGATCCGGCTCAGCGAAATATCGTCACTATCCTGAACCGTCGGGCTGAGTTCGCACGCGCCAAGCCGGCCAATGTCAAACTGCTGGAAGAAGCCGAAGCCGATGGCCGGATATCGGTTCGCTGTGAAACCAGCCCTTTGGAGGTGCGTCCGACCGAGCTTGTCCTCGAGACACGCGATGGCGAGCAAACTATACCCTGTGACCGCATTATTGCACGGACCGGGTCCCAGCCGCCGCGCGGATTTGTCGAGGCGATAGGGGTTGAATTCAGCAGCGAGGATCGAAGCGCATTTCCTTCGTTGTCGCCTAATTTTGAGACCAGCAAGAACGGCGTTTACGCCATCGGGGCTCTGGCAGGATATCCGCTGATCAAGCATTGCATGAACCAGGGTTACGACGTGATCGAGTTCCTCAACGGGAACCATGATCTCAAGCCGGCTGACGAGCCTATTCTGGCAGAAAAGTTCGGCGCCCTTCCCGGCCAACGCAGTGTTAACGAATGGCTCGAGACGTTCCGCGACCAGGTGGTGATCCTGCGAGAACTTTCGCCGCTGCAAATTCGCGAGCTGATGCTCGACAGTTCAGTGGCACATTTTCAGTCGGGCGAGATCATTTTTAGCCGCAACGACACCGGCAACTCCATGTTTGCCATCGCTGAAGGTTCGGTTGCGGTCGAGGTCAATCCGGATGATCCCTCGATAACAGTGCCGATCGAACAAGGCTCGATATTCGGTGAGGTCGGGCTGATTTCCGGACGTCGGCGAGGCGCAACCATCCGCGCAGCCGAACCGACGACGGTGGTGGAGTTCACCCGCAGCGCGGCTCTCAAACTGCTCGCCACAGCCCCCAGCGCAAACCGCGCGGTCAACCGCATCTCGATTGAACGGCAGTTGCTCCAGATGTTCGGTTCAGGATTGACGCGCGACGACGTGGCCGAGTTGGTCGACAACTCCGAAGTGATCGAAAAGCGCGCAGGCGAGATCGTGATCCAGGAGGGCGCGGACGACAAGGACATATACATCGTCCGCCGTGGCTCGATGATTGTCGAAAAGGATATCGGCGGGCACCCTGTGTTCCTCAGCTATCTTCCAGCCGGATCCTACTTTGGCGAGATGGCGGTGATTGATGGCTCGGCGCGGACTGCCAGCGTCAAGGCGGCGATCAAGTCCGAGGTCATCCGCATTCCGGGCGCATCATTTATGTCCCTGCTTGAGCGCAACCCGCGACTGCGCGAACGGGCGATCTCCGACATGGCAAGCAGGCGCGAAGTCAATGCCTTCGTCGAGAGCCGCAAAGACAGTTTTGGCGGTGTGGTCGACATGTATTCTCAGACCGCGCAATTTCTCGTCGACAACGGTGTCGGCGAAGCGACCGATGTGCTGTTGATCGATGAGAAATTGTGCATCGGCTGCGACAATTGCGAAAAAGCATGCGCCGACAGTCACGATGGTCTGAGCAGGCTCGATCGTGAAGCCGGCCGCACATACGCGCATCTCCATGTGCCGACCTCATGCCGCCACTGCGAGCATCCGCACTGCATGGCAGATTGCCCTCCCAATGCGATCACGCGCGGCCCAGACGGCGAAGTGGTAATTGACGAAACCTGCATCGGTTGCGGCAACTGCCAACGCAATTGTCCATACGGTGTGATCCGGATGGAACCGAAGCCGCCTCCAAAGCCATCATTCTCCAAATGGCTGCTGTGGGGGATGGGTCCCGGCCCCGGCGAAGCGCCATACTCTTGGCGCAAGAAAAAAGCAGAGAGCGACGGCACAGAACGGCCCAAAGTCGCGATCAAGTGTGACATGTGCAGCGGCATTACCGGTGGTCCTGCCTGCGTAAGAGCCTGCCCAACCGGCGCAGCAATCCGGGTCGCGCCTGAAAAATTCCTGTCGGTCGCGCGGCTGGAGGAAGATAGCTGATGGCGACCGCCCCCAAAGGCGATTTCGATTATCATGACAGCCGCCGAGCGTCCGATCATGAGAGCTTTCTGGTCCATCGGCGTATGCGGTGGGCGAAAATCGCGGGGGCGCTAAGCTTCGTCCTGTTTCTCGGATATCTGCTCATCGACCAGCAACCCCGGCCCAATGGCGGCAGTTGGTACGGCTATCTGCTGGGTACAATCGGACTGGGCCTGATAATCTGGCTTTCCCTGCTGGGTATTCGCAAACGCAAGATGACCGAGGGGCACTGGAGCCTGAAGGCGTGGACCAGCGCCCATGTCTATCTCGGACTCTCGTTGGTGGTTATCGGAACGCTGCACACGGGATTTCAGCTCGGCTGGAACGTGCACACGCTGGCGTGGTCGCTGATGATGTTGGTCATTGTAAGCGGGCTTTATGGCATTGCTGTTTACGCCACGTTGCCGAGCCAGCTGAGTTCCAACCGCAAGGAGATGACCCGCAAGCAAATGGTCGACGCGGTGGAAGCGATTGATCGGCAGTTGGAGCAAGCGGCACAGCCCCTTGACCGCGAACAATCGAACCTCGTCATCGCCGCGCTGGAGCAGGATATTTTTGCTGGCGGATTTTGGGCGCGCCTGAGCGGCAATTACAGCAAATGCACCACCAAACGCGCGCTCGACAGCATGCCGGATGATTTCCGGACCAGCCAGAACGAAATTTCTGCCGAAGGCAAGGTCCGCGCATTGCTTCGCCGCCGCGCAGCCAGCCTCGCGCAAATACGTCGTCACATGCAGATCAAGGCCCGCCTCGAGATCTGGCTGTTCATCCACATCCCCGCCACCATAGCCCTGCTGGCAGCGCTTCTCGCGCATGTCATCAGCGTGTTCTACTATTGGGGTTAGGCGGATGACATTCCTGATCCGCACCATCGATTATACCTCCAGCGGTCGAGAGATCGTGCGCGACCGTACCCTGGACCAGGACACGGTGACGATCGGTCGTTCGACCGAATGTGATATCCATCTGGCGGACCTGGCGGTTGAGCAACACCATGTCCGCATCGTGCCCGCAGCCGGCGATCAGCTGCGCATTGAGGCAATTGGCACGCTGGGCTTTGGCATTGATGGCCGAATAGCCACTGAAGCGACAGTTGCCACCCGCGAAGGCGCTGAACTGGCGCTGGGTTCGTCACTGCTCGCGCTTGACACCGATGGATCGGGCGCGACCCGGATCACCGTCCGCAAGTTGGAGGAACGTGAAGGCAAATCCGATGCACTGCGCGGCTTTGCACTCGCCAGCATACTGCCCGGCAAGCGCGCGTTGAGCTGGACGGCGGTCGGCGCGATTGTTCTGGCATTTCTTGCTTTACCTATCGTTTCGCACCTTACGCGCGAGCGGATCGATTCCGAAAGCGTGCGCGCTGGCGGCGTGGCCTTCGACAGCAGTTGGAGCACTGGCTCGCTGAGCCTTGCTCACCACGGTCTGGAAGAAAATTGTGAAGCATGTCACGTTGATGCCTTCGTCGCAGTTCGCGACGATACCTGCCTGTCATGCCACGAAGAAGTAGGTGATCACGCCGTCGCTGGGCGAATGGCGGACGGCAGGAAACCGCACGAATATGAAGAAGCCATTCTATGGGCGGTCGCGGATATTTTCGGCAAGGAAGGGCCAGGCGCTTGCACAACATGCCATACCGAGCATGAGGGACCGGCGCGAATGGAGCCGGCGAGCCAGCAGTTCTGCGCCGATTGCCACGACTCCCTCGACACGCGTTTGACCGATACCGAGTTGGCCAATGCCCATGATTTCGGCACTGCCCATCCCGAATTCAGACCCGCGAT
Organism: Qipengyuania sp. CAU 1752; assembly: GCF_054482615.1. Classification (NCBI taxonomy): domain Bacteria; kingdom Pseudomonadati; phylum Pseudomonadota; class Alphaproteobacteria; order Sphingomonadales; family Erythrobacteraceae; genus Qipengyuania; species Qipengyuania sp. CAU 1752. Next base: position 2,086,414 of record NZ_JBTLRE010000001.1, read on the forward strand.
CTTCACCGAGTTACGCCGGGACACGGTGCGGCGGATTTCGCTCGCTGAAAAGCCGCAGGAAGCCAGCGGACTCAAGTTCCCGCATGACCTGCACCTCGATCCAGATGGTGGTGCCGCCAAGATGGCTATCCGGCTAGGTTCGTCAGGCGGGTACGGTGCGCCACTCGAATGCAAGGATTGTCACGAAGCGAGCCGTGATCGCGCCAGTTTCGAGCCCGTCAGCATGGAAGAGAACTGCGAGTCCTGCCACAGCCTGGTATATGATCGTGTCGGAGCCACTTACCGCACTCTGCCGCACGGTGATGTCGAGCAGACGCTGGCTGATCTGCGCGCGTTGGATCGAACGCCGCGGCGACCCGTGGTTTCTGGACGCTCGCGACCGGGCAAGTATGCGCGCGGCGGGCTTTATTACTCCACCTTTGGGCCGCCAGCCACGTCACGTGTCGGCGTGAATCGAGCGCTAGCGCCAGGCGGCGTCTGCGGAGAATGCCATCTGCCTGCGACCAAAAATGGCAAGCCGGGCGTAGTGCCGGTTAACCTGCCCGATCGCTTCCTGCTGAATGGAGGGTTTGACCACTATGCGCACAGCCAGGAAGATTGCAGCAGTTGCCATGAGGCCAGTACATCCAAGGCCTCGAGCGATCTCTTGCTGCCAGACCTAAACAGCTGCCGCAAATGCCACCAGGGTGAACAGGCGCGTCAAGCTGAAGTGCCTTCAAGTTGTGCCATGTGCCATTCCTATCACGCGCCAGGCCTCCCCCTCCCGGCAAACAAACCCGGACAGGATCGCGACATGATTGCGTTACTGCGCCGCATGGGAATAGAATGATCGTGGGGGTGCACCGGATATGCTGATCGCGCAGATGACCGATATCCATATCGGGTTTGAACCCGATGCCAGGCCCGAGGAACTCAACCGCATCCGTTTCCGCGCCACGCTCGATCGCTTGCTCAAACAGCCCAACACGATCGACCTGTTGCTGCTGACGGGTGACCTGACAGATCGTGGCGACCGCGAAAGCTTCGAAAAAACCGCCGACATGCTGGCAGAATGCCCGTTTCCAGTCCGTGTCCTGGTGGGCAACCACGATAGCCGCGAGGAATTGCTGCGCGCCTTTCCCGAAACGCCCTCCGAGGACGGTTTCGTTCAATATGCCTTCGAGCAAGAGGGGTTACGCGTGCTGTGCCTCGACAGTTTCGAACCGGGCCGGCACGGCGGGGCGTTCTGCGAGAAGCGCGCAGAATGGCTGTCAAACCAGTTGAACGATCATCCCGATACGCCCGCGCTGATCTTCATGCATCACCCGCCGGTGGTTTCTGGTATCGACTGGATGGACCCGGCTCAGAATGACAATTGGATCGAGACATTTGGCCGCGCTGTCGAAGGGAACGACCAAATTCTTGCGATCCATTGCGGGCACCTGCACCGCCCATTGCACACAAGCTTCCGCGGTATTCCCCTGGGCGTCACTCCCTCAGTCGCACCGCTCGTTTCGCTCGATCTGCGCAAGGTCGATGAGAACACGCCGGACAGCCGCGTGCTTATAACCACCGAGCCGTCGACTTACGCACTCCATCGCTGGGAGGGCGGCTCGCTAGTCACGCATTACGAAACCGTCGGAGACTGGGATGCACTGGCCTATTACGGCCCGCAATTGCAGCCGATGATGCGCGAGATGTTCTCAGATCGGGAAACCGGTTGAATTCCCAGGTCGAAAGTCACTTACCCAACACCCGCCGTGTATCTGACCGGCCCTCGCTAGCTGGAACCCAAACGGTCATGATAGGTTCGTCGCGAACCTTCCAGGGTACACCTGACCGGGTCAAGAACAGCCGTTCCATCTCTGGCCGCGAGAAGGGCCGCGAACCCAGCCTGCCGAACACCGCCATTTGGCCGCCGGTTTCGTCGACCGCACGATCACGGTCCAGACCTTTGGACAGGGCGATCGCGGGTGTTGGCGTGCGCGCCCAGGCAATCAGCTCGGGCACAGGTGCAGGGCTGAAGCCATAAAAGTTGCGCTGGCTGTCAGGGCTGGTGAGTTGCAGGACTTTCAATCCATTGCGGCCATCCGCGACATAGGCAAACAGCGATGCGTTGGTGGAGGCGACTATCACGTCCTCCACATCGTTGAGCGTACCGCCCAGTGTCTCGAACCCATGCACGCGCGGTCTCAGCGGGTTCGTAACATTGAGGATTACCAGTCCGTCCTTTTTCGCGGCGACATAGGCATAAGTGCGAGCAACGTAGAGTTTGCGCGCATCGGCAAGCGGTACAGTGGCTTCGGGCTTTGCGACCGGATTGCGCAGATTGGTGACATCAAACAGCTTCACGCCGTCCGCATCCGTCACCCACAGATAGCGGAACTGGATCGCGCTGGCCCGCGCATCGGAAAGTTCGCGTACCGCCGCGACCTTTGGCACCAGCGGATCAGCCAGATCGACTACGACCAACCCCCGCCGAGCCGTGATATAGGCCACCTCACCCGCCAGGTGGATATGCTGTGCACCATCAAGCACGCCGTCCGGATTCCAGGCGTCTTCCCCGCCCGCAAACCGCACGCGGTCCAGCTTGTTGTTGCGGAACTCGCCGTCAGCCATCGTGTTCACATCGACCAGGATCAGGCCTTCTTCAGCATCGGTGATCGCGGCGTATGAGTAGATCGGCAGGAAGGGCTGCTCCTGGTTCATTTCGCGCATCTGGGAGGTATTGCGCAACGGGTTGATCGGTTGATTGGTAGCAAGCGCCATGCAGGTCGCATTGCGGGTGCTCACATGCGTGTCATGGCCCAGGGACGAGAATGGCGCCGAGATGATCCGCTCTGAAATGCCCTTGTTCGCGATCGAAGCGACATCGTAGACGCGGAATCCGCCCTTCCCTTCGGCCACGAACATGTATTCGCCGCGCAACTGCAGACAGTTGACCCGGTCGCGCGTTCCTTCATGCGTGTTGACGAACTGCTCGAACGCCTTGGTCTCGCCGCTCAAGTCCTCATCAAAGGTCTTGCCGCGGTTCCAGTTCTTGAGTTCGCGTCCATTGTCCTCGACATGCATCCGCCAATAGTCGGGATAGGCATAGCGATGGAGATAGGAGCCGAGCACTGCTTGCGGCTCATCCCATTCGGTCACCCGGATAGCCGAAAAGCCACCTTCCAACCCGGTCCAGGCGTTCAGCCCGACGAAATTGACGTAGTTCGTACCCAGCAGCAGCAACTGCGCCATGATCGCATTGTTGTCGTCGTTTGCAGATAGGTGGCAATCACTACAGGTCTTGGTTTCAGTCTTGCGCACGGTATGCGGAAAATGCGGCGCAAAGGCTTGGCTCGAGAACCCGGACGCCGAGATCGGTGGCTGCTGCACATAGATCCGCTCGCGGTTGATATTGGTCGATGACAGCACCAGCGCGCTGGAAGAACGGACCGGCGCGGTCTGATTGCCCTTGGTCGTCTGATGCTTCCCCAACTGGAACATCTGATCGCGGGCGACCTGCGGATTGTAAGTCGCGAAATTGCGGGTCGTTTCGCCTTCGTAACGGTGAACCTTGCTCTTCCAGTTCGCCTCGATCGGCAGGTGACAGCCCCCGCAAGAAGTGGTCCACGACAAATGGCAGGTGTAGCAGGCCATTTCCGGATCGCGGTGTGCGCGCCCTTCGTCCTCGATGCCCAGACCGAATTCGAACTTGCCGGTTTCCGCACCCATCCGGCTCATCAACTTGGCGCGCGCCGCCTTCGCATTGAAGCCTGCGCCGTTAGGATCAACGCTGTCACGAACCAGAGAGACTTCCCATTCAAGCGACGGATCGACGATGGACCGCTGGATCAGCTTGCGAGCACCATCGTCGCCTTCGATCCATTCGAACCGGCGGCGGCCGTCCGGGTTACGCAAAAGGGTCAAATTATTGCCCTTGGGCGGCGCAGCAGGGCCGCTGGTCAGAAGCGTGGGGTAAGCATCCGCTGTACCGTGGCAATCCTTGCACCCGATCTCGATGGCATTGGCGACTTCGCCATAAATCAACCCGTTGCCATGGCTGTCTTGAGCGTAGTGGCAGTCAGCGCATTGCATGCCCTTTTCGGCATGGATGCTCATCAGATGAACGCTCTTGCCCGGATTTACGCCCGGCTCGACAAATTTGCCTTCCCCTTCCTTGCGCCATTTCTCGGGATCGTCAGGATCGACAATCTTGCCATCCTTATCGAGCAGATTGCCTTCCCGGTCGCGCTTGAAGATCCCACGGAAGTTCCACCCGTGCCCGTGATAATCGGCAAATTGCGTATCGCGCAGTTTGGGGTTGAGTTCATAGACATTGCGCAGGAAGTCCAGGTCGCTCCAATTTCCTTTGGGCGCAGCACCTTCCGGATTGCGGTCGAGCACCTCGCGCACTTCCTCGGCGGTCGGGTATTTCTGGTCCTTGGGCCACATGGAGGGCGCGTCGCTCTCATAGTCCCACATGGTGTAGCCAAGGTAGCTGTTAAGGAAGATATTGGGCTGGTGCATGTGGCAATTCATGCATTGCGCTGTGGGGATCGCGCGCGTGAAGACATGCTGGAGCGGATGCCCTTTTTCCTTCTTCGGAGGGGCATCGTCATGTTGATCGCCCGGCCGCTTTAATGAACCGTGACCACCGGGTTGCTTGTCGCCGTAAGCACTCTCGAGCTTACTCGCGATCGTCTGGTCCAAGGTGATCGACTGCCCGTCACGCCCGTGCTTGGCATAAATCAGCGAATGGCGGGGCTCGCGGTCATTGGCATAGATCACGTGGCAGCTGGCGCAGCCTGAATGGCGATAGTCACCCGGTTGATCATTCGTGCCCATGAACCAGGTAAATGGATCGTTGAGCCTGGTCTTGTGGATATTGAGCGCGGGGATCGCCACCCGCAGGCCGGTCGCGGGGCCTCGATTGGATTGTTTCAGGTCAGGCCTGCCAGGTTCCTCTAGCCGCTGGATCTGTCCGGTAGGATTGGGCAGTCCGATTTCCGGGAATTGCGTTGCGATATTTCGCCCGCCGCGCTCGAACACGCGAAACACATCTCCAGGGGGAATGACCTGCCAGGTCGGCAGTGGATAGAGTTCCGCCAGCGCGCCGCGAGCCTTCTGAGCCTCGCTAATCTGGCCCGGAGGTTCGCCCGGGGAAAGCAGCTTCGCCGGCTCTCCCTCGCGCGTATAGGCCTCGCCCAGCGCGTAGTTCTTGTTGGGCAGAATGCCATTGTTATAGGTCGCACCGCCCCATAGCATGGCCCCGGTTGCCATGATCGAGCGCTCGCCCGCTTCAATAATCTCGATATGACACGATCCGCATGCCTCCCGGGCGACACGGTAGTCACTGGGATTTACGAAGCGCACAAACTCCGGAGCTTCAAGATTGAGCAGCGCGTAGCTTCGCTTCGGATTGGCAGAAGACGGCCAATGCCAACTTTCAGGATAGGTCGGCAGGACGTGCGCCTGGTTTCGCGCGAGCACGTAGTCGTCATGATCATGCGGCAATTCGGAATTGCCGACGACACTGGCATCGCCACCGTGACAGTCTGTGCAGCCCAGCCGAACTGCAGGCGTCACGTGCATGGTCGGCGCATCGGTGCGCACATGACAGGACGTGCAGCCCTCAGACTTCGCCATCATTTCCGCGACAGTCTGCTGCGCGGGTGCTGGCGGTGCCGTGACCCGGGCGTAGTCGCGCTTGACCGGCTTCTCGCCTTCCGCAGCGCGGGTTGACCCGAACGAAATCACTCCGGCAAATGTGGCGAAGGCAAGGAGCAAGAAGAGGGCGCGGAAACGAAGCATCAGTAGGTCAGCACCGCGTTGGCCAAGATGGAGTAGTAGTAACTACCACCTCCGCGCTTGTCGAACAGATCGCGGAACCCATCCCCTGAAAGCAATGCCGCCGCTGATAACCGGAACACGATATTCTGCGTCGCCTTGGGGCGCCATATTGCCGCGGTCGAGATATCCCATCCGATATCGCGCGGGATCGAACCCTCGTTGCGCAATACCTCGATTGTCGCCGTATTCTCGAACCACAGATGGTTGGCATTGGCAGAGACGCGCAATTCCGGCGTGAGATCAAAATCGGCACCAGCGCCAACCAGGATCAGGCCCGGATTGTTGAAGTTCGACTGTCCCTGCTCTTTCGAGGACCGCAGCGAATTGAGCAGTCCATTGCGACCATTGACCGAAACGGCACGACCGCCACCCGCAAACGGGATGGTCTGCCTGATCCAGTAACTGGTGTCGGCCCCGGCGAAGACCGGGTTCTCGAAGATCGCATCGAAACCGGTTTCCTTGTCGTCATACGGATCGCCATCGCCGCTGGCATAGGCGCCAGACAGCCGAAATCTCATCCAGTCCTTGTCATAGCTCAGTTCCGCCGCGCCAAAAAATGCCTGGATATCGGCAGGCTCGCTGGTGAAGAAGCTGTTCCGGTCCTCGCCCAGGGCGGCATAGGCACTGGCGGTTACATTGATCCGACCGATCCTTCCGTCGGCATTATAACCAATGTAAAGAACATCGTAATCGCGTCCGCGCAGATCACCCAGCAATGCAGGTCGTACCGGGAAGCCATTGTCGTCGATCTCGATCTGGTCGCCTTCACGATTGCGGTTGTAGACCAAGGTGAACTGGCTGGTGAGCGCAGGGATCAGGAAGTCCTGGCGATAGCCATTGGCGACAAAGACAAGGTCATCGCGCGGGCGCTGGGTGATGGCATTCAGCCCGCTGTTCGTGTCTTTCTCCAACCGCCAGAAAGCACCCAGATTATATTGAAAGCGATTGTTATCCCGCGTGCCGAAAAGCCTTAGGCCAAGTTGCTGATCATTAAAGAGAAATCCGCGAAAATCAGATTGGAATGGCTGGATTCCTATGCGCATGGAATCGAAATCATAACGGGTCGAGACATTGCGGAAGTGGTAGTCAAAGAAGGCTTCCTGCACGCCCACAAAATGATCGAGCCTATGACTGGCTCTCGACGGCTCGACAAATAAGACCCTTCGCTCCGGCACGTCGACGTAATTCACATTGAGCGCCAAAGTGACGCGATACTCGACGTCGGGCGGTTTGAATGCCGTGCTGCCCTTGATCAGAGCCGCGCCCGCGATGAATGTTTGCGAGAACACACTCGAGAAGTCATTGCCGAAGAGATCGATACGGTCAGGGTCCTCGGTAGTTTGCACGCCCACCGGAATGGGGAAGCTGCGTGGCTCGATCACGGTGTCACTGATGGCATTGACGACGAAGAACCAGTCATTTCCCTTGATCGGTAGCCAGGGCACCTTGTCCGGGTCGATTGGCCGGTCACCCTTGTAAGTATTCTGGTTGTAGGGATCCCAAAAGCGCTCCTTGACCAATCCCAGGGTTTCGATCAGCCGCCAGCGATCGGGGATCGGGATATCTTCCGTCGGAAAGGCTTGCGGAGGAGGTGCGCGCACGGCCCCCGGATTGTCTTGTGTTACCTGATCAGGGAGCCGTCCGGTAAAATCCGGACGCCTGCGACCGTCGATGATTTCAGGGTCGACCGGTGGTGGTTCGATCTCCCATGGCAGCACAGGGGGCTCCTGCTCCTGCACGGACGAGTTTTCGTTCTCGGGCGTGGGCGTAGGCGTAGGCGGCTCTGCCTGCGCCACCGCCAATGCCAGCGGGATTAGCAGGCTCGACACCCCTACAACCCCTCGCAGACGTTGTTTTCCCCACTATCAAGGAACGGCGCGAAGGGACAATTTACGTAGCGCAAGCGAACTTGACGCGACCCCACCCTGACCAGGATTCGATCCGCTCGAATATCATTCGGCGCATTGCCAACCCCGCCTACTCGTTGTCCGGCATTATGCAGGCCGAGAAAGCTGATCATGTCATCCTGATCGATCCCGTCCCCTGACACGCCGATTCCTCCTACCAGCTGTCCCCCGCGGTAGATCGGGACCGAACCAGGGAAAATCTGGATGCCGTTAGCGACCCTTGTATGACCCGGTGTAACTTGAGGCAGCGACGTGCAGAAACGCGCGGTGTCGCTGGCCGTGGCACCTGTCACAAACCCCAGATGCTCAGCCAGGTTGCCGATTATCAGAGCAGATTGCAGCCCGGTTGAGAAGGGATTGAACCGTGCAATGGTACGGGACAGCGGACCATTCGCTTGCGCCACTTCACCGTCAGGAAAATAAGGTCGCGAAAGATTCCCGCCCGAGCGATCCGAAAAGGCGAATTGACCAGTCAGGGCACTGGGATCGCCAAGGAATGTGCGCACGCGATTGACAAATTGAGGCACTTCACCGCTCGCTTGCTGGAGTTCTGCAGCAGCAAATGGGGCCGAGAACAGATTGGCGGTGCGCGCCTTTTGCAAGCTGACATCAATACCGAAGATCGGTGCATCAGGCGAACGCACGATGCCCAGCACCTCGCCCCGTGTGTCGACCAGCGAAATGGTCACCTGTGCACGGCTGTCAAGCGGCTGGCGGATTTGGGCACGCGCTCGGCTCATCACGGAGAACGCTTCTTCAAGAATTGCGCGTGCTTCTGTGCCGGCAATCGCCGGAACCTCCGCGCCGTCAGTGCCAGCCCGAATGGGGAAGCGATTTGTGCCGCCCCCGTCAGTCAGGACGAAGGCATCCTGGATTGAGAATTCGGCAGCTCTCGCGGCGCGTACTCCGGAAGTCTCGCTACCGTAAGCGGCTCCCGCACGCAGTCCCGTACCTCCGAAATATCCGGTCACGGGGACCAGCGACCCGGCGGTGCCAGCGAAGCTTGCGCCCGCTACATCCGACAAGGAACCGTAGCCGGTATCGGTAAAGCGCAGCGATGTGCCGTCCACGAAAATCCGGTTGGCGCGGATCGCTTCCGGGGACTCGAAACCCACCGTCCCCGCCAGCGCGATCTGCTCATCGATATCACTGTCGGTGTCGAGCACGTTCGGGTCGAAACCATAGACACCGTCCGCCAACACGCCGACGCCGCCCACGACTACGCCATTCTTGTAGAGCGGGAATCCCCCTGGATCAGCAGCCAGTCCCAATGGCGATCTTTGCGGACCGATCATCCCATCGCTGGCACGTGCCGAGAGATCGGAGCAGGGAAGCTGGCTGAACTGCACGCCAAACAGCGGGCCACTTTCAAGCCCTGCAGTGCTTGGAGCAGGCGGAAAGTGTTCCTGCACGATCATGCTGGCGGTGCGGCTGGAGAACGCATTGCCTCCGCTCGACAGATAGGCACCGGTTATGGCTTTCGCGATGGCTGCCGCAGCTGCCGGGACAGTGAGACCCTGCGCATCGACATTCATTCCATTGGGCGCATCGGGGATGGCCGCCGTGGTTGCCGCACCCGGCATGGCAAACACGCCCAGAACATTCCCGACACGATCAACCACGGCAATTGTGGCAGAGACGCCTCCTGCATTGGCTTGAGCGGCTGCACGCGCGATTACCGTCCCGACATCCGCTGCGCTGAGCGATTCCTGCGCTGGCACGGCATATAGCGCGCCAGCCGGCGGCGGAGTTGGTGTGGGGGTCGCTCCTCCGCCGGACGTGTTGCCCCCGCCCGACGGACTTCCACCACCACCGCAGGACGAAAGCACCAGCGCACTCGCCCACAGAAGCGCGACTGGTCGTGTTCCGCGCCTCATTTAAGGGTCTCTATCGCCGAAGCCGCGCTGCCCAGGGCAGCGCGAAACTGTGCCGGCCGATAAGCATTGGGCTCGCTCACCGCGGCATAGGCACGGTTGATATTCGCACGAATTCCGGCTGCGGCGCCCACGGTCACGCGGCCTTCGCGCACGAGCGCGTTGAGCAAGGTATCAACCGCCATCACCGCCTGAACCGATCCGGCATAATCGGTAAAGCGCGCAGAAGTAGCGCGCCCGGCTACTGTGGAAATGACCGTGAATGCATCGTTGCTCGCATAGCTGCGGGAGGACAGTTCTTGAGAGAGGTCGGCAGCGTGCTGACGCAGCGTCAAAGCAGCCGCCTGTGCTGCGCGATAATCCTTGCCCATCGCGCCATGGAACGCCTTGCTCGATGAAAGAAATGCCTGTGCCCGGGCCGGCGCCAGCACATTGGCGACTGCTGACAGGACGATAATGTTCTCGTCATTGAACGGTGGATTGCCAAACGGAATTGGCCGACCGGGGTTGGTTTCGAACGTCAGTTTGCGTTGCGGGCCATCCTGGATCGCCCGATGACAGCTGTGGCAATCGTAGAAATAGAACTCGGGAAAGATCCCCGACATGGCGAACTTGGGTCGCGCAAACAGGTCCGTGGCGCGCCGGACTGCCTCGGCCTGCCCTACCGCCCATAGCCGGACACTACTGGTACGCCCCTTGCGTTCGGCATAGTCGCCATCAATGTCATGATGCTGCTGCAACGCGCTGAACAGGTCGAGTTCAAACGCAATCCGAGGGTGACCGGCCGCCATCATCTCATGCGTCACGAATTGCCCGGTCGAGGTGCTGCCATAGTGGCAATCGAGGCAGACCTGCGCGCGCACCTTCGGAATCTCCAGTGGGACGAGTCCGGCAGCGACATTCGAGGCATGTGTCGCGGGCCGCGAATAGTGAACTGCCAGCCAGCCTTGTGCGGGACCGTGGCAGCTTTCACAGCCAACACCATCCGTTAGCAGGAAGCGAGCACCGCGTGACGCAGCTGGCACGTAGGTCGCGTGGCATCCGAGGCAGGCCGGAGCCTTTGTTGCGGGACCGATGCCCAAAGTCGCGGCAATTTGCCTGCCGCGTCTGCCTTCGAGAGCCGCGTATGTTCGGCTGTGTGCACCGCTGGCCGAAGACGGCTCCTGCCATGTAGCGATCTCGTCTTGCCGAACGACCGCGCCATTTCCTTCTGCTCGCCCGTGGCAGGTGGAACCAGCGCATGTTGCGACCCCTTCATACCGTGCCACGTTGCCTTGTGCTTCTGCCCTTTCGGTGCCGAAAGAGAGCGCCGCGACAAGGGACCCCGCTAGCATCGAAAGCACCCCGATCATTCCGAGGCGCCCGAGGGAGAAATTCACTGCACACCCTCCTCGACCGGACAGTCAACATCGGCCTCGCTATCACATGGGCGCAACCAAAAGTCGTCATTCCCGACGCCGGTGATCGGTTCATCGATCAGCGGGGGTTTGACCAAGGGCTCGTTCTCGCGGATTTCGATGACCATTGCTTTACCAACCAAACTGCGGCCACCGGACGGATCACCCTCGGGTGTGACGCCCTTCAACTGGTCTTCGTTCAGCGGATCGAGCGGAACGATCTGCAACCGGCAAGCAAGACCGATGATGCATCCATTAATTGTCGATAGCGGATCAAACCGGCCCCCTGGTGCGGCCGTGCTTCCGTTGATCGTGACCAAGGGCTGAGTTTCCAACCCGGTTACGCGCGAGCCCGCGCTCAATATCACGCCGTTTATCGCAATCTGAGTTGCTGGCGACGCCGTGTCTATATTGAGCTCCCCCGCCGTAAAGCCGCGGCGATCGACAAATTCCTCACCCGCACCGCTGTTCTGGATGAATATGCGGTCCGTCGCAGAGATGTTGATCGATCTGGCCTGGAGGTAACCATCATCCGTTGGCGTGCCATCGGCGACACCCAGCCGGTCGCTTGCTTCGGTAAGATCTGCCGCGCTGGCGAGGTCTGCCAATGCCGCGCTACCCGCTACGATCAGCGATTGCGACTCGATTTGAAGCACGCCGCTCAATGTCCCCGCGGCATCGGAAATTTTCAGCGATCCAGTGTTCGCGCTGACAACGACCTGCTGACCTTTCAGCTGCAGTATCGAAACCGGGTCACCTGTGTCCAGCCTAGCCATGCCGGCCACGAACAGGTCACCAGCAGACAGGAGCGCCAGAGTACCGCGATCGCCCAGCGAACCGCCAATTCCTGTGGCAACGGTGAAGTCGCCAAGGCTGAAGAGGCCGCTCCCCGTGCTGGAAACTGTCAAACTGTTGTCTGCCGCGATCCGACCAAGCTCGGCCTGCGTCAGGCTGTAGGAATTGGCGACGTCCGCGCCGCCAACGAAGGTATTACCCACCGCGTCACTATTGGTGAGAGCAACACTTTGCGTGATCCCGAGTACGCCCAGCTGAGCCGCTGCACCCAGGTCAATCGCGCTAGAAGTCCCGTTGATCCTTGTGCCGATCACAGTCGCATCAACCGCAAGTCCGCCGCCGGCAATGAAGTCGGCATCGGTTGCTGCAAACACGTCGCCGAGTATGCTCGCATCGCCCCCGGCGGTAAATGTCGCAGACCCGCCAGATATGACATCATTGGTGGTTGCCAGATCTGCGCCCGCTGCAAGGGCCACATTGGCACCAGCATCGATAGTTCCATTGGAGAAGAGATCTGTCCCTGCAGTCAGCAGGGCATCGCCGCCCGCAACTATCGCTCCGTCGTGGGTGAGCGCGGTGGCGGCGTCGAGCGTCACATCGGTTGCAGCATCGAGGACGCCGACCGAGTTGAGCGCACTGCCGGCGATCATCTGGATCGCGCCTGAGGTCGCCGTGACATTCCCGGTGGAGGCCAGCGCGTCGCCAGCATTCATGGTCACATTGGCCGCCGATACAGGGCCATTGGAGAAGAGATCCGTTCCTGCGGTCAGCGAGGCATCGCCGCCCGCGATTATCGCTCCGTCCTGGGTGAGCGCGGTGGCGGCGTCGAGCGTCACATCGGTTGCAGCATCGAGGACGCCGACCGAGTTGAGCGTACTGCCCGCGATCATCCGGATCGCGCCTGAGGTCGCCGTGACATCGCCGGTGGCCGTCAGCGCGTCGCCAGCAGTCAAGGTCACGTTGGTACCCGAAATGGGTCCATTGATCGCGATAGAGCCACCCGTCGTGGAGCCGGTTACCGCGCCGACGGCGTTCGCTTGTGCAATGATCAAGTCATTCGCGGCCCCGTCGACTGTCAGCACGATATCGCCAGCGCTCGCTTGCACATCGGCAATGTCGAGCGTGGAGAGCGCCCGCAAATCAATCGATGTGCCAATTGCTGTGACAAGCCCTGCCGAGGAAAGATCATTGGTGACGGAAACCGGTCCGCCTAGTGATTGAAGCAAAGTGGCTCCGGCCGAAGACAGGTCGGTCATCGAGATGCCAACCGGAGCAATAATGCTGGCATCTCCGCCAGAGGCAATCAAGCCGGATGTGGTTGCCTCACGCGCGGCGATATAGAGCGTACCTGCGACATCAAGCAGCGCATCGGCTGCAATTGCCAAGGTGACATCGCGGGAGGTGATAATTGTGGCGTTGCCACCCACCGCCAGCGCGCCGCCGGATATCTGGGCGGTGAGCCCGTCTCCGGCTGGCGCAACCGCGCCTGTTGCAAAAACGGACAGGTCGCCGGTTATCGCCGGACCCGACGAGGGATCGAGCATGGTCAAATCGATCACCGTTGCGCCCGCCGTGGCGGTGCCTGCGGTCGCTGCCCCGGCACCCGCTACGCCATCGGCTTCGATCGCCAGGCTGGCGAATGTCCGCGCAGCTGTGCCGGCAATCGTGTCCTGGAGTGCAATACCCGAGGTTCCGCCTGTGCCGTTGCCGCCGACCTCCCCGCCGCCGCCAGCTCCATTAGCGGCGATCTGGGTTGCGCCCATGTCGAAGGAGCCATCCGCTATCATGGACAAGGCAGTTCCGCCGTTCGCATTGCCCCCATCGCCATTTACCGGAACCGGATCAGCAGAAGTGCCTCCGGTACCACCGAATGCCGATGCCACGATCAGGGTCGAACCGCTGTTGAGTGTGGCTGTCGAGCCGGGATCCATGATCAATTGCGCGTCACCGCCTGTGGCATTTCCGCCGTCCCCAGCCGCCGTTGCCGGGTCAAGATCGAGATCGTCATGACCCTGGCCGCCAAACGCAATAGCGCTCAGCGCGAGCACGTTCGTGGTAAGAGTACCTCCCGCAAGTCGAACCTGCGTGTCCCCACCAGTGCCATTTCCCGCTAATGGGGTTGTCCCGCCCAATCCTCCAGGTGCCGCTCGCCCTCCACCCGAAGCCCGCGACGAAACGAAGATCACATTTGCGTTGATCATACCGGCGGTCTGGGTAAGCGCCGCTGTGCCGCCGAACCCGTCGCCAGATTGTCCCTGCGTCGCATTCGTCGAGAAGCCCGATGTACCCCCAATGCCCTCTGCGCGAATGAACACATTATTCAGATCGACTGTGCCGCCATTGACATTGAACGCTGCGATCCCTCCGCGACCGTCACCCGCATCCTCCTCAACCCCGTCGATTCCTGCTGATCCAAGAGCGATCACATTCAGGTCTGCGGCGCTCAAAGTTCCGCCATTGGCACCAAGCTCGACAAGCGCCGATCCGCCGCTGGCGCTAAAGCCCTGACCGGCGACGAAGCCGCCGACGCCCTGATCGGCGTTTGCAAGAACATTGATGTTCCCGGCAACATCGAGCGTTCCGCCATCAATTGTGATTCTTGACAGGCCGCCAAAGGCATCGCTTGCCTGAATTCCGGAGAATCCAGCCGCGTTGGCGCGCAATTCAAGCACATCTGTGGTGCTATCGCCCAAGAGGGTGACATTGCCGCCGGCGGTGATTGTGAGAGCCACAATGCCGCCGAACGCATCACCCGCAGCAACGGCCGCGCTTGTGCTTTCAGAATCGGCACTCAGGACCATTTGGTTAGCGATGATCGTGCCACCGTCGACAGTCACATCAATTGTGCCACCGAATTGGTCGGGAGAAGTATTCGAGGGGAAACCCGGACCTTCGGTCGCGATCCTTGCGTCGGCATGGGCAGAAAGCAGGCCGTTGATTGTCAGCGCGCCGCCGTTCAGCACATCTATTGCAATCCCGCCGGCTGCACCAGTCAGGCCAGGCGCGAGATCAACGCCGGATATCGCATCGGCTCTGAGATCAAAGGTCTGCTGGATATTGAGGCTTCCCGGTCCTGATACTGACAGCGCAATCGCGTTGGGATCGCCGACGGCTTGACCGCCGATTCCGCCCATGGTTTGCGGAAGCACGCCAAAGGCGTTGGCATCAGCGAATAGTGACACCCAATCTTGCGGCTGCGAGGTGATATCGACCGTGATCCGGCCGCCAAAGCCAGCTCCGCCTTCAGCCGGGCCAAAACCGCCCCCGCCGTTTGCAAACAGGCTCACACTGCCAAATGCCAGCGATCCGCCTCGATCAAGCAAGCTGATATCGCCGCCAAAACCGTCTCCCGCAGCAAGCTGGCCCGAGCCACCACCAAAGCCGCTGGCGCTCGCCAACAAATTGCCGAAGCTCAGATTGCCAAGTGCCCCGGCAGTCAAAGTGACCGTGCCGCCAAAGCCGTCCGAACCGCCTGTTGGCACCGCGTCTTCCGTTCCGAAGCCGTCAGCACGGAATGATACGAAGGGCGCCGCAACGCTGCCCGCAATCCCTCCTGCTCCTTCGGCCAGAAGGTTCACTGTGCCGCCGAATCCACCCAGCGGGGCTGCAGATGAAAACGGACCAGCATCACTGCTCACATCGACATTCAGGGAGGTTGCAGCGTCGATCGTACCGCCTTGCGCGATCAGATCGATAGCGCCGCCCTGCGATGCTTGCGACGAAGCGAGCGTAAGCCCACCGCCTATCGTGATGGATTCGTTTACATCCGCCACCATCGAAATGGCTTGCTGCGCGTAAAGCGAAACATCGCTTGCGAAATCGACCGAACCGCCAGCAGGCGAAACGTCGATCCGGCCGCTTGCAAAACCGTCGACGCGATTGCTGAATACCGCATCGCTGATGTCTATGTTGCCGAAGTTGTCGGGAGATTCCGCGAGGGGCTGCCCAGCGGCGTCGAAACCGTCGTACCCGGCAGAAAGAATCACGGCGCTGCCGTCATTCGCTGCGACCGCAGCTGGCGTATAGCCGATCGAGCCGCCCAGCAGCATTGTCAGCGTGGCATTCTTGGGCAGGGCGACCATGGAGATGATCTGTCGGTCGGCCGCGGCGGTCGATGCCGGGCCTGTTGTCGTCCCGGTGTGCACCAAGCCATTCGGATCAGTCGTGCCGGTCAGAATGTTGATATCGAACAGGCCGGCATTGATGGTGAGATCAAGCTCTTCGGCAGCGACGTATGCGATGCTCCCGTCGGCGCTGACAGTCCCCGCCTGGACAAGGCGCGGCGCGACCAACGCGATATAAGAGGCGGCACCACCTAAGGCGTTGATTTGTGCACCTGCATCAATCTGGACCAAGCCGGTCGAATTGACAGGTCCGCGGAACAATACCTCGCCCGTAGGCCCGAACAGCGTGGTGCCCCCGGTATTGGTCTCTCCAAAAGCTATGTCATTTGTAGTCAGGATCAGGCTGCCGACGTTGAACACGCCGGTTGCGCCGACAATGATACCGGTGGGGCTGTAGAACCAGATATTGCCGCCCGGGTTGTTGACGCTTGCAAGGAGGTAACTGTTCACAGTCCCGTTGAAAGCGACCGCACTCGCAACCGGAGCCCCGTTGGCGTCGACCGGAATGATCCGATTGAGGACAGTGAAATTGGCGCTGGAATCAGCAAAGAAGTTTGCCGTGGTACCGATCGGCTGGAAGTCGATTACTGCAGGCGCGCTGGTATCGGTAGGCGTCCAGTTTATGACAACCTCCGACGTGTTGACCTGAATATCGGTAACGTTGGCGCCGGTTGAAATAATTGCGTCGCCAGCCACGACATCTGCACTCGCCTGGAATGACTGGGCATGTGCGACTTGCGAAATGCAGGCCAGAGCAAGCGCCATAGAGGAGCCGACAAGCAAACGGGCGCTGATCGAACAGCGCGTGATTGGTGTCTTGATCATTGGCTCCTCCACGGAACTAGACGGGCGGAGATCGTGAACAAGACACGCACATCGCCGCTTTCGGTCTGGAACCCACCCCGGCGGAGCGGCTTGGCAATGGTCAGATTGAAATCGGCTTGATCACCCCATTTTCCGCGCACCCCTCCTCCGGCAGAAGCCAGGCTGCGGGGATCAGGAGCGAGGGAACCGTCGGTCCACGCCTTTGCAATGTCGAAAAAGATAAAAGGTTGGAGCGCGACCGACGTGGGTGTTTGCGGAGCGATCCGACCGACCCGCAGCTCGAAACTGCTGCCAATGGCATGATCGCCCAGCGCTACGCCGGGATCATAGCCTCGCCCGACGGTAAAATTGCCGAGGCTGACCTGCTCATAGGCTAGCAGTGGGCCGGTTGATATTTGGGCAACGGGAGACATGCTGAGGGTAACGGTCGGCGCTGGCCGGTATTCGAACACGCCTTCAAGTCGCGCGACGCCCGAGCTTGGATCGGCAAAGAAATTGCTGATCGGGATATTGGGCGCAATGCAATCGGTAATATCGCTGCAGTCATTGCTCGCCCCGAGCCCGTCCAATCCCTGGCGCAGCTCGAGCGAAAAAGCGGTTTGCCAGCGAGGCTCCCGCGGAGTGAAACCGGCAAATCCGCGCAGACTGGCTGGATCCACCGCGGCAAATTCAAGCCTACCATAGATGACGCGCAGATCGTCCTCGGACAGTTGCGTCGAACCGAAATCGAGCTGCTGATCGATCATCTCGAAGCCGATGCCCGCGCGTAAGGTTCGTGCTTGCTTGCGGATCAGCGGATATTCGAGGCCGAAACCAGCGACCCAGGTTTCCGAGGCGAACGGCGCCCCGATATCCGGTTCGGACTCGCCATAGAGGAAGTTCGCCCGGGCCCTGAGGCCGCTGCCACCCAGAGCAAGGCTATGGCCCAATTCGGCGACAATCTGCTCTTCGAAATCTGTCGTGCTGTAGAGACTGACCCGCGTCTGGTCGCCCATCCCGGTCAGATCGTTGAGTACCAGTTCGGTAAAGATGCCTTCGCGACCGGTGCCGCGTGAAGCGAGATTGTGCATGGCAACACGCATTTCGACCGGACGACGCTCCACCAGGATGTCGCCCACGACTTCGCCTGAACCGCGATTGGCTGGTCGCAGCGTCAGCCGAACATCGAACCCAGGCAAATCCTGGAGTAACATGAGGTGCCGTTCGGCTTCGAAGACGTTGAAATACTCATCCTCGGTAAGCTGCGCCACATGGGCGGCAATCACGCGCTCGCTCCTGCCAGGATTGCCCCTTAGCTGGACTTCGATCAGCCTTGCGGCGAGCACGTCCATCTGGACGGTGCCGCCCTCTTCGATACGTTGCGGTGGCACTTGCACCGCGGCTAGGTACCCTTGCTGCCGCAGTATCGTGGCTGCGTGATCGCGCACCTCGCAAAGCTTGGCGATAGGGATAGGGGAACCTGCCAAATCGCGCCACGCGGTATCCAGTTGCGGCGCAGCGACATTCGGCAGCCCTTCAAACCGCACTTCCGCAAAATTCACGGTCACATCGGCATAGGTCGGATCTGCAAGCGGACAAGGACCGCGCTCGCCCCCGCCATCTATCGTCAATGTGGTTGGACGATCACGCTCGGGGATGCCAGCCTGGCCAACGCCCAATTCATCGCGGCTCGGAGGAACTCCAGTTTGCGCATGTGCGGTTGCGGGAAGAGCGATCAAACTGGCAAGCGCAATACCACGCAGCAACCTGCGACGTGTTTTAGCAAACTGGCTGATCCCGCTCATCAATCCCCCCTCCCGCCCCCATGACAGGAACGTTAGCCGACGTTCAATCGGGGGCGACACCTTCCGCTTCTGGCCCCATCCACTGCTTGAATACGCGATGGTCTCGTCTGTTTTATCCGGCAGACTCTTCCAGGTTATCTGCCAAAAGATTGAGCTGCGCCATACAGCCTTTCTCGATCAACTGCTCGGCAAGTTCGTCAGCCTGCTCGTATTTGCCTGGCAACAGCGCAAAAGTAACTTCGACATTTGGTGTCCCTTCGGGGCCTGCCAGCGTGTAACTGGTACCTTCGCTAACCGGCATGCGGTCCGCATCCAGCGCGGCCACCATCTCGCCATCTTCAAAGCTCACATGAATGTGCGCCGGCGATGTAGTGTCGGAAACAAGATACCTGGCGTTTCCTTCAGTTGTCGGACGCCAGAGGCGGACCGTTTCAAGGTCATACAGGCACATCTTGGCAGATTTTGAGACATCCACGTACCAGAGGTTCG
This sequence comes from Qipengyuania sp. CAU 1752, assembly GCF_054482615.1. NCBI lineage: Bacteria > Pseudomonadati > Pseudomonadota > Alphaproteobacteria > Sphingomonadales > Erythrobacteraceae > Qipengyuania > Qipengyuania sp. CAU 1752. Next base: position 2,105,423 of record NZ_JBTLRE010000001.1, read on the forward strand.
GACTGGTAATCGGCCCACCTGTTTCAACCGGCCGAACCGCACCTGTCCGCACTCGCGAAGCGGCGCGCTGCCGCGTCAAGGCGGTAAATCTGGCGCGGGTCTCTACATCACGACCTCCAACGCGGTGGCGCCCCGCGTCCTTGAGTACGCGCGTACCCTTCGAAGTCAGAATTGTGATCTTGTCGCCGTCACGCAAGGTAATGGTCGCGTCGTCGTCCAACTTGGTTCCGACCGGATACTGTTTTGCCGATGGGCCACTGGCCTTTACGACAACTCCGGCGACTGCTGCAGCCGGAATAGCAAGAGCCGTTCCGGCAAGCGCAGCGGCAGCCAGCCGCAGATATGCCTTAGCCGAGAACATAAGCTCCTCCCTCACCCAGGTTTCGCATGCGGAACAGCAAGTTTTGTAGCGCAAAATCATTCGGATGGCTAGCCACGACCTCCTCGACAGCATGCAATGCCGCATCCGCATCAATATCTGCCAATATGCACGCGTCGCTCAATGCTTTGCGGTCTTTATCTGGGAAATCAGGGGCCGGTTCGAAGATCTCGACTGCCTGCGCGCGACCGCGCAATTGCACCTTCCCCATCGCCCGCCACCAATCCAATCCGGACCGCTCGGCAAACTCCCTGCTTGCCATCACGCTTGAATCGAGCATCTTGTTCGCCGCTTCGAGGCGTGCGGCGGTGTTCATGCTGTCCCCCAGAGCAGTGTACTGGATGCGCGATTTGCCGCCAAAGTTTCCGATCACGGCTTCGCCAAAATGCAGCCCGACGCGCGTCTTGCCGATCAAGGGCAATTTCGCGTCCAATTCGGCTACCTCTTGGCGAAAAGCTTCGCCTGCCTGCCAGATTGCGTAGCCCGCCTTTGCCGCGCGCGTTGCATCATCGGGCTTGGCGATCGGTGCGCCCCAAAAAGCCACCACTGCATCGCCCACAAACTTGTCGATCACCCCGCCATGATCGAGCACGACCTGGCTCAACATCTCGAGATAGCGATTGAGCAACCGGGCGACCATTTCCGGTTCGATCGCATGGCTCATCTTGGTGAAGCCTTCGAGATCACTGAAAAGAACGTAGATCTCTTTTTTCTCGCCATGCAGCGCGAGCAGCTCGGGCCGGTCGATAATGCTCTGGGCGATATCTCGAGGAAGATATTTTCCCAACGCGCTCTGGGCAAAGTTACGTTGGACCGCGCCGGACGCGCGAGCGGCGGTTGTGGCAGCGGTGAACGCAATGATCCAGCCGACCAGCCAGCCCACTGCGGGCAGGCCGTAAGTATCTATGCCTCTCGCTTCGAGAACAATTGGAACGCCCACAAAAAGAGCGAACTGCGCGCCGAGCAATGGCACTACACGCCACCTGCGCCATTCAAGCAGCGCTGTAAGAGCTGCAGAAATGATCGCCAAAAAGGCAAAGGCCCAAAGCGTGATAGGCAAGAGGCTCGGCTTGGCTTTGCCATCGAGCATTTGCGCAATCATCTCGCCGTGAACGGCAAGTCCCGGTGGTTGCTCGCCGGTAATCGAAGTGAAGGACGTGTTGACCCGGTCATAGTCAACGATATCGCCGCCGATCAGCACGTATTTTCCTCTGATCTGCTCGGCCAGAAATGGGATGATTGCTGGATCGGGATCGGCGAAAAGGTCGATCTGCAACGAGGGAATAAGCGGCGAGTCTTCAAACATCTTTCGCCGGTAGGTAATCACGCCTTCGTATCCGGGCAGCGCCCGATCAACGCCTTCTGCATCCTCGATCATCGCACGGCCGAGCAGAGGCGGAAGATCCGGCTCGATATCGGGCCAGGTCCGCGTCGCGCCAAATGCATTGTCCAGCCGGATGCTTGCCGGGCGCCCCCTGCTGCCCTCAAGCTCGGCGAGAAAGGATTCGAGATACTGCTGCTGCTCGTAAACGATCTCGTTCTCATTCGTCGCGACATTGCCATAGGCGACCGCTACCGGCGTGTTCATCGCACGCAATGAGTCAATCAGTTCAAGATCTTCATCCTGCGGCTGATCGAACAGAATATCGATCCCGATGGCCTTGGGTTCCATCGCGTCGAGCGTCTGCAAGGCATTTGCAAGAATCCCGCGATCAAGCGGAGACCGCTTGCGCGCGTTGATCAGCGTCTGATCGTCATAGACCACCAGAACCACGCGATCATCCTGCTCGATGATCTCGGCAAAATAGTAACTGCGCAGATCAAACAGCGCGCGCTCGGCATCGCTGATGAGCGGGGTCGGTTCGTCACTGTCCGGCAGGGTCCAACTGAACCGCGCAACAAACAGTGCGAGCAGCAAAAACAGCCCAGTGATCGTCAACTGAAGCGGCCCTGCCTGCCGGACATTTTTCCAGCCGCGCAGGATGAAATTGCCTGTCACCGGCTGTTGGTCCGGTTCAGGCACCGACAATTAGCTCAACCCTCCGGAAAAAGCGGTTTGCGAGCATCGCCGATGAGCGCAAATCCAGACCAGTAGAATGGGTGTGACGTCTCTGGATCATCCATCAATTGGCGCTGCGCAGACAGCAAGGCGCCGCCCATGGTGCGATTGGCACCTGCGGTGAACATGGTGGTGAAAAGCCGCTCGGTCGCGTCGTATGAATCGGGCGCCGGCCAATGGCTGGCAATGACTTGCCGTCCGCCGGCACCGATAAAGGCTCGCACCAACCCGTCCAGCGCCTGTCCGCCACCCGAAGCAACACCAGCCTCGCGAGTTGCCTCGAGCGTTGCGAAACTGGCGGTGTCGCAAGCTGACAGGATTATCAGGTCGGCATCCAGATTCAGGTCGAAAATTTCAATGAAGCGCAACAGGCCATCTGAACCATCGCCGCCGAACGAAGTAAGCAGAGCCGGACGCGCTGGACACCCTGGTTGCGGCGCGTTGACCAGCCCGTGCGTCGCAAAATGCACGATGCGGTACTGGTCGAGGTCGCCGCGTGTCTTGAGCGCCGTGTCGCTGAACTCGCCATCGAGCAGCAGGGTCGATTGGGCTTCTCCCACTATTCTGCGCGCTCCGAAGAGTTCGTCGGCCGAGATCGGGCGATCCCAGGCGGTCAATGGAATAGCGCAGTCGGCTTCGAGCGCACGAATCTCTGCAGGAGGAATCATTTGAGGCGGAGTTTCAGCAATGGTTCGGTTGCGGCCCAATCCGAGATAGGTGCGCTGCGCGGAAGATGCTGCAACTTCGCGGGCCTGTTTGAAGCTGGAGGCGGATAATGCTGTGCTGATTGCACGGTCGCGGCCAAGCCACTCGACACCGCTGTAATCATACTCGTCACCGCCTTGATCGACCCGCGCGTGATAGGCCTCGACACCCGCTTGCTCACCGATCAGCAGGTTGACCGGCAATTGCAGGAATGCGTCGTCAGGCTCGAACACCAAGTGGCGAACACCGACCAGCCGATCGCTGACAGGTGCGAAAACCGCATCATAAAGCTGCCTCGCACTGTCGACATCAAACGGATAAGTCGAAGTAATCCCGCTAACCGTCACAGAAATACTGTCGCGAAGCGCCGCGACCATTCTGTTTACTTCACGCGCATTGGCAGCGACGCGCCAACCGGTCGCCCCACCCGGCCCGATGTACACAGCGAAGTATTCATCGCCGAGCCGTGCAAGCTTGATATAGGCCTCGTCTGCTTCAAGTGTTCCAGCAAGTTCGCCGGCGGTAACATAGGTGCGGGCGATCGAGCGATATGCCGGATAGGCGGACAATGCCGCTGCGAGTTCGCTCTGCGCAAGTGCAATGCGCGCGCCTTCGCCCTCTAGCTGGGCAACCCGTGCGGCATCGCCACCTTGCCCGGCTTCAGCGCGTGCCTGAACCAGGGCCAGCTGGTTGCGTTTGCTTTCGCGCGCCACCGCAGTCGCGCGGCGGAATAGCTCGGCGGCCTCGCTATCGCTCGATGCCAGTTGGCGGGTGAGCTGTGATAACGTCTGTGCAGCGCCCGGCCGTTCGACCAGCTGCGAGGCAAGGAACAGATCATTGGCCAGGTCAGGTCGTTCGCCAATCTCCTCGACCAGCAAGCGGAAATATGGCCGCATCAGGTTTTCCACTCCCACCAGCGCACCGCTCTCACCGACCGTCGAGTTTACGATGCTGCGGTAGGTTTCCAACGCCTCCCCGGTACGGCCCCGGCGCGCATAAAACCCCGCCAAGCGCGCGCGTGCCGCATTGAGAGACGCGCTCTCTGGATAACGCAATGCAATCAGCTCAAGCGCCTGGAGCAGGCGGTTCTCTGCCGCGCCATTCTGCCCTTGTGCTTCATGGGTAGCTGCAACCTCTGACAAGATTTGCGCTCGCAACCGCGCAATGGTCAGCACCCGACCTTCACGCACACGCAGCATCGAATCTTCTGCCGCCAGCAGTTCCTGCCGCGCAGCAGCATTCTGCCCCTGAATCCGCAGAACTGTGCCGCGTATCTGGCGCGCCTGCGCATCGATGATCGCAGCGCGTTCAGCCAGGCTCAGCCGTGTATCCTGCGACGTCATGTCGGAAAAGGCGGCGGACGATCCGGCGTTGATCCGGTTCGCAAGCCCTTGCTCGATCAGGATTATGGAGCCCCGCGACAGGTCAGTCCCACTTATTGCCGGAACTGGCCTATCAAGGATGGCGAGCGCGTCTGAAATGCTTCCGCGATTGAGCGAGTCCAAGGCTTCGAAGTTGCGTGACAAACGTGTTTGTAGTGGATCTTCCGTGGCGAGATCGCGCGCGCTGGAGAACAGCCGCTCCGCCTGTTCGAATTCACCCATATTGGAATGCTGGAGGGCGCGATTGATCGTCACTTCGTGCAATCGCGCTTCGCGCGTCACCGGATCGGTATTGATTGCAGCTAGGAGGTCCGGCTGGAAGAATTCAGCGGCCTCCGCGTACTCGCCAGCATTATTGCGGCGATAGCCCTGACCCAGCAGAGCATCGACATCGCCCGTCGCCGCGCGCGCCGCAGCTAGCGACGCAGAGCCAGAGGTCGTGACGACTTCGACCTGTCCCTCGACAAGCCTGTCTGCGACCAAGCTTTCGAGCGTGAGGCGAAGTGCGCTATCATAGGCTTCCAGCCCTTCAACCACGTGTGCTGTATCACCTTGGTGTGCGGAATAGCTGATCCACTGCAGACCGGTCTCGCGTCCCGTACAGCTTTGCTTGCTGGCCCCCGCCAGATCGGATGAGGTTTCGTGGCAATCAAGCGGTTCAGCACGCGACAAGGCCAGCTGGCCTTTTGGATCGCCACCGGTTCGCAGGCTATAGGCAGAACCAACCGGTCGATCGATGTCGGCGCACAGGATCGCCCATTTGCGGTCAAAGATCGTCCCTCGCGCATCGCCCAGCATCACCCCCTGCGCTACACACAGGGCGCCCGAGGTTCCGATACGAAATTCTTGAGCAACAGACGGCTCTGTGCCAGCTGATTGTGCCCGCGCAGGGGCCACAAGCGTCGCACCGAGCGCCCCGAGCGCAAGCCACGTTTTCGCTGTCCGGGATATCTGCATAGGCCCCTCATCCTCGCAAGAAGCATCAGATACCTTTATCGAGGCAGAATCAAGGCTGTCGCCACCGATCGACGCCAATCCGCATTCTCGCTCGCACTTCTGGTGACAGGGTCGGAAGAACCCGCGCGTTCCATGTCGTGCCTCATAGCAAACCTGCGTCCGCCTCGGTGAAACGAAAGAATTGCCGCGGATTGATATGGCTCATCCTAAGCGCCGCCATGCGGCTTAAGATCGGACAATCCACCACGGACGGAGCCTACCGGTCATGCATCCAGGTCGTAGCATTATACTTTTTGCCTCCTTTGCAGCTTTGCTGTCCGGCACTGCGCAAGCGCAGGATGGCGACTCAATCGCTGATTTGTCACTCAAGCCGGTCGCCGATGTTCGACTTCGCTATGAAGGCGTGGATCAACCCGCAACTGATGCCGACGCAATCACGGCGCGCATCAGGACCGGCGTCGATGTTCGCACAGGAAACCTCTCGTTCCTTGTGGAGGGAGAAGCGAACCTTGCGATCAGCGAAAGCTATAACGCGTTCCCCTTCCCCACGGCAGATTCCCAGAGACGACCGCAATACTCGGTCGTTGCTGATCCTGAAAATTTCGAACTCAACCGACTTCAGGTCTCTTACATGCGCGATGGAAGCGGAGTGACACTGGGGCGGCAACGGATCAATCTCGATGACCAGCGATGGGTCGGTTCGGTCGGATGGCGCCAGAATGAACAAACATTTGATGCTGTGCGGGGCCAGGCAAATCTAGGGGTAGTGGCCGTCGATCTTACCTACTCCAACAGTCAACGGACGATATTCGGTGCCGATGCCGGACCGCGCACAGCACTGGATGGCAGTTTCGTATTGGCAGGGGCCGGTGTTGGACTGGGACCAGTCAAGGCGAAGGCATTCGCCTATCTCGTCGATTATGATGACGCATTTCTTCTCGCCAACAGTAGCCAAACTTATGGGTTGCTGATGTCGGGCGGTTTTGCGCTGGGTGAAGCTGTCCAGGTAAGTCTGAAAGCCAGCTTCGCTCGTCAGTTTGATTATGCCCACAATCCGAACACCTACGGAGCAGATTACTGGCTGCTCGAAGCGAAAGCCAATGTGTCCGATTTCGCGATTACCGCTGGTTGGGAAGTCCTCGGTAGCGACAGCGGTGTGGCGCTACAAACGCCGCTGGCTACGCTGCACAAGTTCAATGGGTTTGCCGATGCCTTCCTGAACACGCCTAACGATGGCCTGAGGGACCAGTATATCGCTTTGCAATACAGTTTTGGGAGAACCCCGGCCCTGCGGGGGCTTAACTTCAATCTGACCTATCACCAATTCGGAAGCGATCTAGGTGCAAGGGAATATGGTCACGAGTGGAACGCAGCGGCGGGATTGAAGCTGGGAGACATGGGCTTGCTGGCGAAATTCGCTCGCTATGAGGCAGAGGATTTCGGAGTGGACACCACCAAGCTGTGGCTCGAAGCAAACTGGTCGTATTGAACCAAACCCGCGCGATCTATAGCTCGGCGAAGCCAGCGGCCATGTCCTCCAGCCTTTCACGGTCGAGGACTTCTACACAATCCTGGTTAGCAAGCCGAATAAGATCCCGGTCGCGCAGCTGGGCAATCATCCGGCTTACGGTTTCTTTCGTCAGTCCTAGATAGTCGGCGATGTCTAGCCGCGACATCGGCAACGAAACTGCAGTTTCCTCGCTTCCGTTTATACGCTCCGCACGCTCCAGCAGCATCAGGAAGAAGCTTGCCAGCCGTTCGCCTGCGCTCTTGCGACCCAACAACACCATTTGCTGCTGCGCCGCTGCCAGTTCGTGAGCGGCCAAATGATAGAGCTCACGCTCTACTTGCGGATGCTTGGCGCAGAAGTCGGCGAAACTGGTACGTGAGAATGCAAACAGCTCAGAGATTACTAGTGCCTCGGCTGAAAACGCGAAGCTATCATCCACGGAAATGCCCAGAAAATCGCCTGGAAACATGAACCCCGTCACTTGTCGGCGGCCATCCCCCAATAGCGCGTAAAGTTTGAGGACACCTTCTGTGAGCATGAACACGCGGTCGGCTAAATCGCCTTCGAAGAACAAGGGTTGGTCGGGAGACAAGTGAACGGCTCGCCCACGAGAGCGCAGATCGAGAAGCGTATCGGGCTGCAACTTACGGCAAAACGCAATCGGTCGAGCGGGGCAATCGGTACAAGGATGTCCCGCTGGCAAGGGCAGCGGGGGATCAAGGGGCTTCTGCAATGCTTCTGCTCCGCTTCAAGGCATGAGACGGCATAGTTGATGAAATGATTTATCTCAACGCGAACTAGCGGATCGCCCCTAATCTACCATGGAAACGACTTTTAGTGGTCGGAAGGAGAGGCATGGCGCAGCTGACAGGCACCTTGTTGCCATACGATCGGCTATCCGAAGTGTATCCGCTGATCCGCACGGTTGCGGGAGTCACTGAGCGCCGTTGGACCGCATTCGCAAGGTTGCATAACCAGCGCGGTGGGCATGTAATGATTGTAACCGACCAGGGTGGGCGCGTTTATGGGGCCGCGGCATTTCGCAGCGGCAGTACGCTGCGGCATCAAAATAGCCTGATTGTCGATGCGCTGGCTGCTTTCGAACTGGTCGAAGGCGCCGAAGTGAAACGGGTGCTTTGCGCTGCCTTGCGAGACGAGGCTCGGGCGCGTGGCGCCAGCACACTTATTGTCGAGACGAAGCCTCCCACCTCACTGGGAGAAAGGCTCGATCTGCACTGTTGGGCGGAACTGGGACTGGAACTTGAAGGAATAACAGTCGTGCAGGACCTTGGCGCTGCATCACCGGAGATGATTGGGAAACCGAACTTGCCGCCGAGGACCTGATCCGGCGAAATCCTACAGGATCAAAAAGAGCGTCACGGCAATGGAAACCACCGCTGCTATCAACCAAAGCGCTGACCAGCCTTCGCCTTGGCGGCCCTCTTTCGCCCCAGTCGTGCTGAGGGGTGCAGCCGTCGGGCTGGTGTCATGAGTCAAATCGTCTCGTTCGTGCAGGTCGGGGTTCAGTTTACTATGCCGCGTGGCATCGTCGTCCTTGGAATTATTCATGATGCACTCTCCGCTTCGGCGCCGGCCTGACTTGTCCGGCAGGTCCTGTGCGCCAATCGCTGTTCGATAATCGCCATGAGACAATCCTGGCCGGGCGCGTCGCTGCCCATCATTCGCGATGTCAGGCTGGCCCAGTCATCACTCGAAGCATAACGTTCGAACCACGCGACCGATCCCGCGAGCCAACGGTTTAGTGACTGGCCCTCCTCTTGCGCAGAAGCGAGGCATTGGTCGAGAATATCGTCATCACGTGCACCGAGCCAGCGTTCCAGAACGGCGGCAGAGTCGCGCGCGGCAGCCAGCAGATCACCCAGCATCATGCCGAAGCATCCGTTAAGTCGATCCCTTCGACCACATGTTTTTGCGCCAAGGAGCCGATGTATCTTGCAGCCGCCATAGTCCAGCTGCGCGCTTCCAGCATATCGGCGATCCGGTTCTTGACCGCTTCAAAGGGCAATTGCTTGCCTGGGATGCGGCGATGAACCTTGAGGATGTGATAGCCGTGGCGCGATTCCACTGGCGAACTCGACATCTCCCCTTCGCCAAGGGCGGCCAGCGCCGCCTCGATGTCGGGAGAAAGTTCGCCGGACCTGATCTGGCCAAGCGATCCATCCTGGCGTGCCGACGCGCAGCCCGAGTGAGTCCTAGCGGCTGCAACGAAGCCAGCCTGTTCTCCGGCAATACTCTCGATCAAAGCCGTGGCGAGTTGTTCTGCGCGCTGCCAACCACCCGCGTCATCCTCTTCGGGTTCGATCAGGATGTGTGCGGCTTCGGTGAGTTCCGGTGCCGCAAATTTTGCGGGATCGGCATCATAGGAACGGCGCAATTCCTGCTCATCAGGGACCGCGGCGTGAACCTCGCGTTCGAGCAGTTCCTGTATAGCCTCCTCTGGATCGCCTTCAGGATCGTTGGCCTCACGCCACAAGAGTTCGCGGACTGCCAGCGCTCGCGCAGCAGCGAGCCACGCTTCGTCAGCGGTAGCAGCCGGGTGATGCTGCATTTCGCGTGCAATGGCCTCTTCATCAATGACCTTGCCCCCGACGCGTACCTCGCCGCCGATGACAATGGGATCAGACGGAGCAGGCTCCGGACCTCCGCAACCCGAAGTTTCACAGGCGCTTGGCATGGCTGGCTGAGGGCGAACCGGGTCCGCACCGACGTTAATGACATCCAGTTTTCTCATGTCCGCGTATCCTCGCCAATCGCCGGGTGCATATAGGCGGGGCCGGCAGCACGCGCTTGGCGCGACCGCCGTGACCTTACGATCTGGTAACCCGGCCTCAGCACGAACCAGATCGGTGCGCTCCAGATATGGACCAGCCTGGTGAACGGCGTGATGAGGAAGAGCGTCAGGCCCAGGATGATGTGAAGTTTGTACACGACAGCTACATTGCTGATGTGATCGGGCGCAGCCGGGTCCAGTGTGAGAATGCCGTTGGCCCAGCTCATGAACCGGACCATTTCGCTGCCATCGAGATGGTCGATGGTCCAATAGGTTGTGCCCAGTCCCATAGCGATCTGCACCCACAGCAGAACCAGCACGGCGATATCACCGAACGACGAACTGCGCCGGATGCGAGAATCGAACAGCCGCCGGTGCAGAAGCAGGCTGCAACCGACAAAAGCCAGCACCCCTGCAATCCCCCCAAAAACCACCGCCACGACCTGTTTGAACCCGTGGCTTACCCCGACCAGGTCGAAGACGCCGATCGGAGTTAGCAATCCGACAAAATGCCCACCCAGTAGGACCAGGATCCCGAGGTGAAATAGATTGGACCCCCAAGCCATCTGCTTGCGCCTCAGAAACTGGCTCGATTGAGAGCGCCAGCTATACTGGCTTGCGTCGAAGCGCAGGATGCTGCCGACGACCAGTACTGTGACCGCCAGATAAGGGTACCAGCCGAACGCGAGTTGATTGAGAAAGTCGTTCATGATCACTCTTCCTTCGGCAGGGGGCGATTGGTTGCACGGATGCGGGCAACGGGGCCGGTCGGTCCGCCCATGGCATGTGCACCCGAGGCTTCGAAAGTCACCGGAGCCTCTTCCCACTCTTCATCGATGTCGGCAGGATCTTCGGCATCGTCATGCGCCGTTGTGCTCAATTCGGCGAGGTCGTCCTTGCCGACGCTGCGTTCTGCCAGCGCTACGAGCGCATGGAAGATCGCCGCGTAATCTGACCCTTTGCTGTCCAGCCGTTCGGCCAGCGCTACAAACACATGTGCGGGCTGCGAAAGCGTCTCGACCGCCTCGACTTCCGGCAGGCACGAGGCGTATTCCAGGAACACCGGAATGAAATCCGGCAATTCCTGCGCATCCAGGAACATCCCGATCGCCCCGTATTGCTGGCCAAGGTCGATCATCGCCTGCCCACGTTCGCGATCATCACCGTGAATGTGTTCGAACAGGTGCAGCGATAGTGACCGGGATCGATCGAACAACTCGCTATAGGCCGCCTGCCGGTCAAGCACGTCATCGGTTTCCACCGCGCCAAGCAATTTTTCCAGCTTGCGCCGTTGTGGCCGCGGCAACGAAGCCTCTTCGGTAATCGCATCGCGCAACTCGCCGATGGCTGCCTGCAACTCCTCGGACGGGTAGGCCAGTAGCGCGGCCAGCGATCTCAGGGTCAGTCTCATCGTCTTACCCCCGGCCTTGTGTCGGTTGGTCGCTTCTTCGCGCCGAACAGATTGACCTTGGTTGTGCCTTGCGTAGCTTCATGAAAACCGAAGCCGGACTGGCCGCGCAGTACATAGGCATCCTCATCCCATTCGCGCCGTGCGGTAGGGATGACGTAGCGGTCTTCGTAAGCTGCAAGAGCCATGATCTTGTACATTTCTTCCACCATCGCCTGCGTCATCCCGACGCGCTCCACGATCGCGGTATCGGCCAGCCCATCGACGGTCTTGGATCGCATGTAAGCGCGCATGGCCAGCATCCGCTCAAGCGCTGCGGCAATCGGCTCTTCGTCGCCCGCAGTCAGCATATTGGCGAGATATTTCAGAGGAATGCGGAGCGAGCGGACGTCCGGCATGTTGTCCTGAACCGCCATTTTTCCCGCTTGTGCCGCTGACTGGATCGGCGAGAGTGGCGGGACATACCAGACCATCGGCAAGGTGCGATATTCCGGATGCAGCGGGAAGGCGATCTTCCACTCCATCGCCATCTTGTAGACGGGCGAGCGGACCGCGGCCTCCAGCCATTGATCCGAGACGCCGTCTGCCCGCGCCTGCGCACGCACTTCGGGGTCGTTGGGATCCAGGAAGATGTCGAGTTGCGCCTGATACAGGTCCTGCGGATCCTCGACCGAAGCGGCCTCTTCAATCCGGTCGGCATCATAAAGCAGGACGCCCAGATAGCGGATGCGTCCGACACAGGTTTCCGAACAAACCGTCGGCTGGCCCGTTTCGATCCGTGGATAGCAGAAGATGCATTTCTCGGATTTGCCGGTCGACCAGTTGTAGTAGATCTTCTTGTAGGGGCAGCCCGACACGCACATCCGCCAGCCTCGGCATTTTTCCTGGTCGATCAGGACGATCCCGTCTTCCTCACGCTTGTAGATCGCGCCCGAAGGGCAGGAGGCAAGACAGGTGGGGTTGAGGCAATGTTCGCACAGCCTCGGCAGGTACATCATGAAAGTCTTCTCGAATTCGCCGTAAATCTCCTTTTCGACGCCTTCGAAATTGCTGTCATGCGACCGCTTGGAAAACTCGCCACCAAGCATGTCTTCCCAATTGCCCGACCATTCGATCTTATCCAGCGTCTCCCCGGTCACCAGCGAACGCGGCCTTGCCGTGGGCTGCGCTTTCAGTTCCGGCGCGGATTGCAACCAGTCATAGTCATAGGTGTACGGTTCGTAGAAATCGTCGATCTCCGGAAGATGCGGGTTGGCAAAGATCTTGGACAGGATTCGCCATTTGCCGCCCTGGCGCGGCGCGATCTTGCCATTTGCCTTGCGGACCCAGCCGCCCTTCCACCTGTTCTGGTTTTCCCAGTCCTTGGGGTATCCGATACCCGGCTTGGTTTCGACATTGTTGAACCAGGCGTATTCAACACCCTCGCGATTGGTCCAGACATTCTTGCAGGTGACCGAGCAAGTATGGCAGCCGATACACTTGTCGAGGTTCAGGACCATCGCAACCTGTGCGCGCACTTTCATCGCACGGTCTCCTTCTTGATTTGTCCTGAAGCGGCAGCGTCGCCATCGCTATCGGCGGCCTTGTCGAACCAGTTGACCTTGTTCATCTTGCGCACCACCACGAATTCGTCGCGGTTGGCGCCCACGGTACCGTAGTAATTGAAACCGTAGGCGAGCTGACAATAGCCGCCGACCATGTGGGTCGGTTTCATGTTGATCCGCGTCACGCTGTTGTGGATGCCGCCCCGCTGTCCGGTAATCTCCGAACCCACGGTGTTCACCAGCTTTTCCTGCGCGTGATACATCATTGCCGAACCCGGCATGACCCGCTGCGAAACGATCGCCCGCGCGGTCAGTGCGCCATTGATATTGAAGACCTCGATCCAGTCATTGTCCTCGATACCTGCGTCGCCAGCATCGTCCTCGCTGATCCACACTGTCGGCCCGCCACGGCTGAGGCTCAGCATGATCAGGTTTTCGGCATAGGTCGAATGGATGCCCCATTTCTGGTGCGGAGTCAGTATGTTAAGCTGGATTTCCTTGTTGCCGTTGGGCAACTTGTCGAGCACCTTTGCGACAGTCTTGGTGTCGATCGGAGGGCGCCAGGTCACGAAGCCCTCGCCGAATGCGCGCATCCAGTGATGGTCCTGATACAGCTGCTGGCGTCCCGTCAGCGTGCGCCACGGGATCAGTTCATGGACGTTGGTGTAGCCAGCATTGTAGCAAACCTTCTCGCTCTCCAAGCCGGACCAGATTGGCGAGGAGATGATCTTGCGCGGCTGCGCGGCGACATCGCGGAAACGGATTTTTTCCTCTTCCTTACCCTCGGCCAGATGCGCGTGATCGCGGCCCGTCGCCTTGCTCAGGGCCGCCCAGGCCTTGACTGCGACTTCGCCATTCGTTTCCGGCGCGAGCATCAGAATTGTCTCGCACGCATCGATATCGCTCTCGATTTTGGGCCGACCGGCGGCTGACCCTTCGGCGACCGTTCCGTTGAGCTCTGCGAGCAATGCAATCTCGTGCTTGGTGTCCCAGTTCAGCCCCTTGCCGCCATTGCCGAGCTTTTCGAGAAGCGGCCCCATTGCCGTGAAGCGAGCGTAGGTTTCAGGATAATTGCGCTCGACCAATGTCACATTGGGCATGGTCTTGCCCGGCACCGGATCGCACTCGCCTTTCAACCAGTCCTTCGGCTCGTATGGCTGGGCCAGTTCTCCCGGCGTATCATGCAGGATCGGGCTGAGAACGACATCGTGTTCGACGCCGAGCACCTCCGGCGCAATTTCGCTGAACTTCTTCGCGATGGTGCGGAAAATCGCCCAGTCGCTGCGCGTTTCCCATGCCGGGTCGACCGCTTCCTGCAGCGGGTGGATGAACGGGTGCATATCCGAGGTGTTGAGATCGTTTTTCTCGTACCAGGTCGCGGTAGGCAGGACGATGTCCGAATACAGGCTGGTGGTCGACATGCGGAAATCGATATTGACCATCAGGTCCAGCTTGCCGACCGGGGCTTCCTCGCGGAACTTGATATCGGTCGGGCGGATCGCGCCGCCCTCTTCATCATCGGTTCCGATCACGCCGTGCATCGAACCGACAAGGTGCTTGAGAAAGTACTCGTGACCCTTGCCGCTCGCGCCCAACACGTTTGAGCGCCAGAAGAACATGTTGCGCGGCCAGTTGACCGGATTGTCGGGATCGAGGTTGGATGGCTTGATGCTGCCGTCCTTCCACCGGGCCGCGATGGTTGCGCCGGGATCGAGGCCCTTTTCATGCATCTCACGACCCAGGTCGAGCGAGTTCACTTCCAATTGCGGTGCACTGGGCAACCAGCCCATGCGTTCCGCCTTGGCGTTATAATCGATCAGGCTATGTTCCCAGTCCCCCTTGGGCGCCAGGGGCGAGATGATCTCGGACATGCTCAACGTCTCGTAACGCCACTGGTCGGTATGCGCGTAAAAGAAGCTGGTGCCATTCATCTGGCGCGGCGGCCGGGTCCAGTCGAGCCCGAAGGCCAGCGGCTGCCATCCGGTTACGGGGCGCAATTTCTCCTGGCCGACATAGTGCGACCACCCGCCGCCTGATTGGCCGATGCACCCGCACATGATGAGCAGGGACATGATGCCCCGATAGCTCATATCCATATGATACCAATGGTTGAGCCCGGCGCCGAGGATGACCATCGATCGACCATTGGTCTTCTCTGCCGTATCGGCAAATTCACGAGCGGTCTGGATGATGGCCTCGCGCGGCACACCGGTAACCTTTTCGGCCCATGCCGGGGTGAACGGAGCATCGTCATCGAAGCTGGTGGCGACATTGCCGCCCCCGAACCCGCGATCGACCCCATAATTGGCGCAAAACAGGTCAAAAACCGTAGCAACCTTGGTCTCGCCACCGTCAGCCAGTTTAACGCTCTTTACCGGCACATTGCGATGCAAAACCGTGTCGTGCGCGGTAGAGACGAAATCATGCGGCGCATTGCCGCCGAAATAGGGGAACGCCACCGAAGCTAATTCATCATGGTCTTGGGCCAGAGTTGTTTGCAGCCGGACATCCTTGTCCTTGCTGTCTTTCTCTTCGAGATTCCATTTGCCTGCATCGCCCCAGCGATGGCCAGCCGATCCCGTCGGCACGACCATCTTCCCGCTTAGTTCGTCATAGGCGAGCGATTTCCAATCCGGATTGGCCTCTTCGCCGAGCGCGCCCTTGATATCGGCTGCACGCAGCATCCGGTCCGGCACCAGCGCACCGTCCCGCTCGACCATTTTTACCAGCAGCGGGAAGTCGGTGTATTTGCGGGTATAATCGGCGAAATAGTCGACCTTGCGATCGACGTGGAATTCTTTCAGCACGACATGCCCGAACGCCAGCGCAAGGGCAGCGTCGGTGCCCTGCTTGGGGTGGAGCCACATGTCCGAGAACTTTGCCGCCTCGTTGTAATCGGGGGCAATGACCACGCTCTTGGCACCGCGATAACGCGCTTCGGAATAGAAATGCGCATCGGGCGTGCGGGTCATCGGGATGTTGGAGCCCCATACCAGCAGGAACCCGGCGTTGTACCAGTCTGCGCTCTCTGGAACATCGGTCTGTTCGCCCCAGGTTTGCGGGCTGGCGGGCGGCAAGTCACAGTACCAGTCGTAGAAGCTCAGCAAGTTGCCGCCGATCAGCGACAGATAGCGCGATCCCGCGGCGTAGCTGATCATCGACATTGCCGGGATAGGGGAGAAGCCTGTTACCCGATCCGGTCCGTATTTCTTGATCGTATAGGCGTTTGCGGCTGCGATGATCTCGGCCACCTCGTCCCAGCCGAGCCGGACAAAACCACCGCGACCGCGCTTTGAAACCCAGTCCTGTCGCTTGCCGCCATCCTCGACAATGGACTGCCATGCTGCCACGGGCGCCAAGGTCTTGCGTGCTTCGCGCCAGTGGCGCACCAGCCGTTGGCGGACCAGCGGATATTTGATCCTCGTGCCCGAGTAGAGATACCAGCTGTAACTGGCCCCACGCGGGCAGCCACGCGGCTCATGGTTGGGCAGATCGGGCCGGGTGCGCGGATAATCGGTCTGCTGCGTTTCCCACGTCACGATCCCGCCCTTGACGTAAATCTTCCACGAGCAAGAACCGGTGCAATTTACTCCGTGAGTAGAGCGCACGATCTTGTCCGCCGCCCAGCGCTTGCGATAGGCGTCCTCCCATTCACGCGATTCATCCGTGGTGATGCCATGCCCTTGAGAGAATTTGTCCCGCGAACGGCGGAAGTAGGTCAGACGGTCGAGAAAATGGCTCATGTGACGCTCTCTTCAGTTCAGGCGGGTTGGACGGATGACGGGTTGGATGGCGGTGGCTGAGTTGGAGTTTCGCGGCCGCGCTCGATAGCGTGCAGCATGCCGCCCTTGCGGTTGTATATTCGCCAGGTGATCGCGGCGCACAGCCCATAGAAAACCATGAAGCCCCACAGCGCCGCGTCCGGTGCACCAGTCGCGGAGATCGAGGATCCGTATGCCTTTGGAATGAAGAAGGCACCGAAAGCGGCGATGGCAGAAGTAAAGCCGATGATCGCCGCCGATTCCTTCTCGGCATTGCGCAATTGCACTTCAGGGCTTTCTCCCGGCATCAACCGGCTCATTTCCTTGCGCATAATGACCGGGATCATCTGGAAGGTGGAGGCATTGCCAACGCCGGTTGCGAAGAACAGCAGCATGAACATCGCGAAGAAGCCCCAGAACGCACCTGGCTGGTCCTTGGCTCCGAGGAAGTAGAGCACGCCCACGACCGCGCCGATCATGGCAATAAAGGTCCAGAAGGTGACCCGGGCACCACCCCACTTGTCCGAGATCCACCCCGTTGCAGCACGTGATGCTGCACCCACCAGTGGCCCAAGGAACACGTATTTCAGGCTATCCACTTCGGGGAAGGCAATCTTGCTCAGCAGCGGGAAGCCCGCCGAGTAGCCGATGAAAGAACCGAAGGTACCGGTGTAAAGGACGCACATGATCCAGTTATGCTTGCGCTGGAATATCACCGCCTGTTCTGTGAAGCTCGCTTTTGCAGAAGCGATGTCGTTCATTCCGAACCAGGCGAGAGCCGCACTGATCAGGATGAAGGGCACCCACACAAATCCGGCATTCTGCACCCACAGCTGGCCACCGTCGGCCATGGCTTGCGGTTCGCCGCCCAATGCGCCGAACACGCCCGCTGTAATGACGATCGGCACCAGGAATTGCATGACCGAGACGCCAGCATTCCCCAACCCTGCATTGAGCGCCAGCGCATTGCCCTTCTGCCGCTTGGGATAGAAGAAGCTGATATTTGCCATTGAAGAGGCAAAATTTCCGCCGCCGAACCCACAGAGCAATGCCAGCACCAGGAAGATGAAATAAGGCGTTTCGGGCGTTTGCACTGCATAGCCAATCCCGAAAGCAGGTATCATCAAGGACAGCGTGGACATGGTAGTCCACAGCCGGCCGCCGAATATTGGCACCATGAAGCTGTAGAATATCCGCAAGGTTGCGCCCGAAAGACCAGGCAAGGCGGCGAGCCAGAACAATTGATCGGTGGTGTAATCAAACCCGATCAACGGCAGTTTCGCGACCACAACGGACCACACCATCCAGACCGAGAATGCGAGCAGCAGGCAAGGCACTGAAATCCACAGATTGCGCCGGGCCGTCTTCTCGCCCTCGCGGGCCCAGAACTGGTCGTCTTCAGGCTCCCATCGATCGAGCACTACGCGGCGCGGTTCGCGCGCGGTGGCAGGCACCGGCATTCCCAGGAATTCGGGGAATTCCGGGAGGTTGGCGAGCTCTTCCCCAGCCACCCCTCGCTCCATGCTGATAATCGAGAAATGCATCCAGCCGAGCGCGATCGCGACCAGGCCGAACAGCAATGCGAAGCAACTTGTCCAGATGCCGGTGAGATCGTTGATCGCCCCGAATGTAATCGGCAAGATAAAGCCGCCCAATCCGCCGATCATGCCGACCATCCCGCCGACAGAGCCGACGTTGTCGGGATAATAGGCAGGGATGTGCTTGTAGACCGCTGCTTTGCCTAGCGACATGAAGAAGCCGAGAACAAAGATCGTCACCACGAAAGGTGCCAATCCCATTTCGGTCGAGAAGCGGATTGGCCCTTCGATGCCGTAAATGATGTAGTCCGTCTTGGGATAGGACAGCATGAACAGGCAAACGAGCGATACCGTGAAGGTCGCATACATCACCCTGCGCGCGCCGTAGCGGTCCGACAGATGGCCGCCATAGGCGCGGAACAGGCTCGCAGGGATCGAATAGGCCGCCGCCAGCATCCCCGCAGTTGCAAGGTCGAGCTCGTATACGTCGATCAGATAATGCGGAAGCCACAGTGCCAGCGCCACGAACGCGCCGAACACGAAGAAATAATACAACGCAAACCGCCAAACTTGCTCATTCTTCAGCGGCTCGAGCTGTTCTCGCATCGAGCGCTGCTCTCCGCTGGCACGCCGCGCAATCAGGTCGGGATCGTCTTTGGTGGTAAACCAGAAAAACACCGCCGTCAGAACGAGCGCAACGGCCCAGACCTGCGCAACGGCAGTCCATCCTGCGGCCACGAGGACGATCGGCGCAAACAGCTTGGTCACTGCCGCGCCAACATTGCCTGCACCGAAAATCCCCAGCGCAGTTCCCTGCTTTTCCTTGGGGAAGAACTTGGAGACATAAGCGATACCGACGGCAAAACTGCCCCCGGCAAGCCCAATGCCAAGTGCGGCAACCAGCATCATTTCGTAGGTGGTGGCATAGGACAGCATGAAGGTTGCCGTCGCACTTGCCAGCATGGTCAGTGCAAAAACCCGGCGCCCACCATACCGGTCGGCCCAGATACCAAGGAATATGCGGCTGAGCGAACCGGTCAGGATGGGCGTGCCGACCAGCAAGCCAAATTGCGCTTCGGAAAGGTTCAGATCCTCCTTGATCTGCACGCCCAGGATCGAGAATATCGTCCAAACCGCAAAACAGATCGTGAAGGCGAAGGTGCTGGTCCAAAGCACTTGCCGTGATCCAGTGATCGGTACCTTAGTCGCCGATTGTGTGACCATCAATCCATCGCCCCCAAAATGTCTGACAGGTAGTCATCCTACGAGCCTTGCATCGCAGATCGCTTCGGACGATGGATTGATCTCAATCATTTCCAGCGATTAATTTCCTGATCATCATCCACCCGTCACGCTCATGTGCCGTTGTACCGCCGGTTCGGCCTCTCCAATCCGGAAATCATGCGCGCGGGGTTTGCCGGTGATCAGCGTATCGAGGAGGTGGTTTACGGTTTCCGGCCCGCCCTCGCGCAGCGCTTCGCGTAATTCGACTTTCTGATCGCGGCCAAGGCACCCGTAAACGGTGCCAGTCGCAGCGATGCGGATGCGGTTGCAACCAGCACAGAAATTCTCCGACAATGGCGTGATCAGTCCAAGCTTGATGCCTAGGTCGGGCAGGTCCAGATACCGAGCAGGTCCGGAGGTGCGATGAAAGGAAGGAACCAGCCGAAATTCCTTGGCAAGATTTTCCCGCACCATGTCGAGCGGGAGATAATTGGCTGTCCGGTCCTCTTCCACCTCGCCCAGCGGCATGGTTTCGATCAGCGAAAGATCGAAACCCATGCCTGCACACCAGCGCAGCATATCCGGGATCTCTTTTTCATTGCGGCCTGCCAGCGCCACCATGTTTATCTTGACCGCCAGGCCGGAAGACCGCGCGGCACCGAGCCCGCGCAAGACATCGCTCAGATCGCCTCGGCGGGTCAGATGGCGGAACAGTTGCGGATCAAGCGTGTCGAGACTGACATTGATACGCTGCACCCCTGCCGCCGCCAGCATCGAGGCATGTTTATCAAGCTGCGTCCCATTGGTTGTCAGCGTGAGTTCGTCGAGACCACGGTCCAGCCTCTCCCCCAGCCAGCCGATCAATGTGTCGATCCCCTTGCGGACCAGCGGTTCACCACCGGTTAGCCGGATGCGCCTGACACCGCGTGCAATGAGAATATCGCCAAGAGCGACAATCTCCTCAATGGTCATGAGATCGCGCCGAGGGAGGAACGTCATATCCTCGGCCATACAATAGCGGCACCGCAGGTCGCAGCGATCGGTAACCGAAATTCGAACGTAATCTATCTTTCGGCCAAAGCTGTCGATCAGCGGATCGTCATTTTCGGGAATCATTTTGCCCCCGCTGTTCTCTCGCGAAAGTCACGCGTGCCATGTCACACGCCCTTTCCGTCTTGGCGGGGCAGGACCAGCACGGGACCGTAAAGGCCCACGAACAGTCCGAACGCGGCAATCCAGAAGCCGCCAGACAGCCATAGCATCGACATCGTGTCCGCAAGTCCAAGCCCCGCGGCGACACGAAGACCTGCAGCAGTCAGGATCGCGGCGTAGATCAGGTGCGTTCCGATACCCGCTTCCAACGCACGCCCGGTGTGTCCGAGTGTTGCTCTTGTCATGACTGCGAGGATCATGGTCCCCATCGCGCCGGCGGTCAGCGCGTGCAGGCCCGTCGTGGGGGAGATCGGCGCGCCCAGCTCCGTGGCGGCGAGCATGGCCAGACCGAACGGAAGCCAGAGATAACCGAGATGGAGTATCAGGACGAGCCGATCGGAAAAGCACCGCCAACCTTGCCAGCGCACTAAACGGATAAGCTGGAACAACGCAGCCACGATCAGTGCCCCACCGACCCATTCGCTCGACAAGGCGAAGACCCATGACAGCATGGCAACAGCAGTGACGATCAGCACGAGCCTGTCGAATTGAGTGGGCTGGCCCGGAAAGGGTTGCATGGCGCCGACCTTCTGCAGCCAGTTTCGCGTAAAGGACGGGACGATCCGACCGCCTATCAGCGATATCATCATCACCACCAACCCGATCCCTAGCCGGCTACCGAAAGCCCGATCGATGGCTCCGGCTGCTCCGGCAAGGTCCAGAAAATCTGCGACGCCCAGAACCGCAATCAGGATCACAACCGGCAGGTTGCGATTGCCTGCCTTGACGACTTCGCGAGCAGCGATGCCCGCAAGCCCGAAATAGAAGGATGCGTCGACAATCGCGAAGACGCTCCAATGCGCTTCTAGCGGCGCAAAATGGATAGCCCGGCCCAAGGCCCACCACGCCACCAGTCCAGCCAGAGGCATTCCGGCAACCGGCAGCCGGCCGGTCCAGTTGGGTATGGCCGTCAAAATGAACCCGGCAACTATTGCTCCGACGAAGCCGAACAACATCTCGTGCCGGTGCCAGGACAACGCATCAAGCTGACCTAGCTGCGCTGTTCCGGTAGCGAGCGATGACAGCCAGATCAGCAAGGCAGCTATCGCCCAACATGCGCCAAGCAGGAAAAATGGCCGAAAGCCTCCTCTGAGAAAGGCTGGCGACGCGGCGGTACGTTGGTGACGCAACGCCAGTCGCTCGGTATTGTCCATAAGCCAAAATCTCCGCCAACCGCAGTATGATGGCCTGATTTCGCAGATTAGGTGGAGCGAGCAATTGCGTGTTGATCCAAATCAATCGGTCACGCTGCGCGAACGATTGATTGAAACACGACAAGTAAATGGCGGAGAGGGTGTCTGCTACAAGAAAGCGATAGATACTTGGTTTTGTTAGGAAATTTAACCTTCCATATCCGCCCACCCCACACTTCATCCCACATCCCACCTGCTAGTGATGCTAAACCAGAACGTGTTGTCAGATCGAGCGCGAACGGTAATGAGAGAAGGTACTAATCATCAACAGCGTTAGCCCATGAAAGTCCTATGTTCTGCATCAGACGTTTTATCGCGAGCCTTGCGGGAATATTTTTCGGCCTTGCTTCGACTTCAGTAGCCGCTGCCGCAATTGAGGCCAGAGAGTTCGACGGGATAATCGCAATTGTCGTTATCGGCGAAATCGTTGCTGGGGACGAGAATAAATTCCGAGCATTGTCGCTTCGCTACGATGATGCGATTGTCGTTCTCAATAGTCCTGGTGGGGCACTCGAACCTGCTTTAGCAATCGGACGGGCAATACGAATTCGAGAATACCCTACAGCTGTGACTGCGGATGCCATGTGCGCCTCGTCATGCGCACTTATCTGGCTGGCGGGCTCCACTCGTTACCTCTCTACCCAAGGATTGGTTGGGTTTCACGCAAGCTATTATGAATCGAACGGCCAGCTCATTGAGACCGGAGTAGGGAACGCTCTGATCGGGCACTACCTCTCTCAGCTAAACCTTCCTGAGAATGCTGTGCGCTTCGCAACGAGTGCATCGCCCACAACTATCCTTTGGTTGGATGCAACCAATCGTGCTGGCTCTGGGATCCATTACGAGACGCTTGATCCAGTTTCTGATGGTAACGGCACGACGGAGGACCCCGCGCAGCATGTATCACTCAACCAGGTTCTCTCATTTGAGAACCCGGCAAAATGCGAAATGTCGCCGGATACCCACAATTTATTTCGAAGCTTGGTCAAAATCGATGAAGACGATTGGAGCGCTTCTCAAGGGAGGCCAGTAAAAATAAAGGGTTTAGAAAAGCCTTTGATACCGACATTTTCTCGAAATAGAGAGTCGAGCGACGGCTATGATGTACGAGAGGTTTTAGCCACGCTTCCCCTCAAAGGAAAATGGCTGGGCCTATCCGTCAACGAAATTCAGTATTGGTTTTTCGAAGAAAGCAGCAGGGTCGAATATCGAATATTCGTATCAGAAAAACCAACTGTCGCGCTCGAAAAACTGAACCGAGTTGGGTTCTCACTATCAAAGGTTGCAGAGCTGAAGCATATAGATCCAGACGATTTTCCGCGCTTCGGTATGGCTCTATTACCGGACGACAAAGGTGGGGCAGTCTTGGTATGTGGAACCAGTTTTTACTATTGAACTTCTCGTTTCACCGGCAACCACTTCTCAGACTTTAAGCATGTGGATCAGCACCAGCCTCTCCTATCACCCCATTTACGCGCAAGCCCCTCGCTCACCAGCCGCGCGCCTAGCGAATGCCCTGAACGCGATACCGTAGCCAACGTGCGCCCATACCTGTCGGTCCCTTGCCGAGCGAGGCTGAACGGCCCGTCGTTTAAGAGCTGCGCCAGCCGGTACGTAGCTGCCTCTGCCATCGTGGCCTCTCTTTCACATCGCGGACTGCTCACTTCCGGGGCATCAATATCGGCCACGCGATACTTAACTCTATCCATCCAGAATGTGTCACCATCGACAACGCAGGTCACTCGCTTGCTTGCTCCGCAAATGGGGAAGTCCGCCTGGACGCTGGCTCCTTGCATCGACAACGCTAGTGCTAAAGCTGTGGCAATCATTTCTAGGTCTCACTCGCTTGGGGAAACGTTTCTGGCCAGTTAGTTCGAACAACTCTCGATCCGTCAGGTGAGAACAACAAGCGGCGAGTTTCTCAACTATCGGCTGCTTCTGAGCAGTTCAATCCGCTCACCGTCCCCGAACCTCAACTACATTTTTGCTAAGGGGGGTCAATTAGTTGCTGACCGCGAGGAACTGAATTGTGAGGACGAGCGTTTCGCGCTCTGGTTCCTGACTGTCCCAACATCTCAGGGACCCGCCGGGAGGTTGTGGACCTCTCACGAAACTCTCCCACCGCCTCCCGGCCCCATTTCCCTAACAAGGGCCAATCTCGGCTTCACACTTCCCGCACTTCGCGCACCTCATTCGCTTTGCGACTGCCTCCACCCGCATCGGGATGGAGCGATCGAAACATTGGTCTCGCAGCCACGCGGCTGGAATAATAGTAACCCGCTTGCACGAGCGGCAATCGACCCGGACGTTATGCCCATGTCGAACGTAAGCTGCGATGGTGTCGAGTCGATGAGAGACCATCTCCATCGGATAGAACGAATTGAGAACATCGGCCAGTTTTTCGGCGTGCCCTATCTCATCATTCTCGCCGGAAATTTCCTCGTAGGTTGGTCAGGCGGCTGAATGTCGTTTTCCTACTATTAAATCGTAAAACTCTGGAATACGGCAGGAAAAGCCGCGCTATTTGCGGTATTCCAATGGGGGGTTACATGAGAACTTCGAAATTCGTCATCGCCAGTGCGGCGATGGCAATGCCACTCGGTGTGCACGCACAAGACCAAGCCTTAGCGCAGACTGCACCTCCTGTGGCAGCACCCGCGCCGATTGCATCTGCGCCAACTACCAACGCGGTTCTGAGGGCAGGCACGCCGATAACTCTGCGGTTCCTGGAGGAAGTTACCACCAAGAAGAAGCGCGCCCGCGTGGGTCAGCGCGTCAAAATGGAAGTAGCGTCTCCGGTGGAAGTGAACGGCGTTGTTGTCATCCCGGCTGGCTCGCCAGCAGAGGGCGAAATTACGAGCGTCCGGAACAAGGGAATGTGGGGCAAGTCAGGCCACCTCGAAGCTCGTGCGCTATATGCCCGCGTCAATGGCCGCCAAATCAGGCTTACGGGGACGTTTGACGACAAGGGTGTGACCGGAACGGGTGGTGTTGTGGCATCCATCGCACTCGTTCCACTCGCTGGCTTCTTCGTGACAGGCACAAGCGCAGTTCTTCCCAAGGGTGGTGAGGTCGGTGCTTTCGTCGACGAAGATGTCCAACTGGCTATTGCTGCCAGCAAACCCGCACCACTGCAGGTCCAGGCCAACCAGCCGCCCATGACCGTTGCGCCTGAAGTGGATGCAGAATCGGAAGGCGACTCTGAATAGTTATCCATGGGTCCTCCGGTTGGTTCAGGCCAGCCGGAGGATTTTGGAACCCCCTGCAGAATTTGAGCAGGGCTGAGAAGGAACCACGGTGCGCAAGAACCTGCTTCTTCATCTAGAATTCCTAGGCCTCTTGATGCTCTGGATCGGCGCAATCGTTGGAGCAATTCTCCTTTTGATTTCAGCTTGATTTTGCCTCCTCGCGTTTGCGAGCCAGCAAAGGGCTTGGCCAGTCACGCCTCGTACTCTCCAAGCAATGTGGTAGAAATAACACTCGCCGCATCAGCTTAATATTGATGTCGATTTCATCCAATACATGACGATTCCGCTAGCCATACGGTCGGCGCTGCCTGAATTCTGAGGGTGAACCAAGTAGGAGGGAAACTTGAACAAAAAATCCATACTCACAGCGGCAATCGCGGCAGGCTTTGTCGCCACCCCTGCGATGGCGCAGGATGGTACACAGTCCGGAGGCTTCAGCATCGGGGGCTTGGCCGGTATCGATAGCGTCACCGGAGAATTTGGGGGCGAGAGCGATAGCGAAGAAGACTTCCTTTATGGTGCAACTCTGGGATGGGATTTGGTCACCGCCAACGGACTACTCCTCGGTACTGAGGTCGAATGGGCCGATTCCAGTCATCGTTATACCGAGGATGACGTCGTCGTCCTGGGCGATAGCGTGACGGTAGCTGCAGGCCGTGACATCTATGTCGGCGGACGGCTTGGCTACGACCTTGGCAACGTCCGGCTCTACACCAAGGCAGGTTACTCGAATGCCAAGGTGGAAGGCAGCTACTTCGATGGCACTACGACCTTCGCAGACAGCACAACGCTCGACGGCTGGCGCGCCGGTGCTGGGATCGAAGTTCCCGTAGGCCAGAATTTCGCCATCCGTGCTGAGTATCGCTATTCAGACTACGGCGAAGTGGTGCTGGATGGCTTTGCCACCGGCCTCAAGATTTCCAGAAATCAGGGCGCTGTCTTCCTGCTCGGAAAGTTCTGAATTGGTCAAAATGTCTGGGGTCGATCTGGCCCCAGACATCGCCAGTTCCAACATATAATCTGCATTCACGGTCGCTTGGCTAGCTACGCCATCTCGCGCGCACGGGCGAGAAACTGTATTAGCGATAGCGGAATAGAGCGCCACCGGTTTCCACTCTTCCTCCCCTAGGGTTCCAACCGCCCCCCCTAGGTATGAATCGCTAGATCCCTGCTTCATCCATCAACGGGGCAAAGGCATCAGCACATTTTTGATTCTGTGACGTGACGAAACTCAACTCTTCTTGAACTTTGACAATTGTGCTGGGCCTTAGGTCGCCATCAATTATTGGCACCAACTCCTCTGCCAATTCCTTCCGACCGTACAGAGCCAACTTGCATTCCTCGACCATCTTCTCGAACTGCTTTTCCTCTTTGCGTGGGCTGTTCGATGGAAGCTTAATCTTATCGATCTCAAGCCAAGCATGTCTGCACGCGTTGCGCATCGATTGCGCATCCTTCGCAAGCTTGTATTTGTCCGTGTTGGCGAAGTCTTCCAAAGCAGACCCGACAGCCATCTGCGTGAGGTCGCACGGCAATATCAGATTTGTAATTGCCGCTTTATAGGAAGCATTCTCCGAGGCTATCTCTTCAAGCCTCTCCTTACCTCCAGTAGCCTCCGCCTCTCCGTTGGGGTTTGCTCCATCGGCCGTCGGTTCACCCTCGTACTTCGCACGTTCCTCAGGTGTGGTGGTTGCAAAGTACAAAATCAAAATCAGGACAAGGACACCGAGTAACCCGCCGAATACTAGGCGAGCCCAATGCATGCACCCCCGCTTATTTTCATTTAGCCCGTCCATGTGTCGCCCCCAAGTCGCACAATATCATTGCCGCTTCATCACAGGGCTGAAAGCGAAGGTCAACTTAACTATTTGCAAAGTCGATGAAATTCAGGCTCGGCCCACTCCGTTCAACACAATTGCCCACGAGCCTTCTCACCCAGGTTCTGCGTCCAGCCGCACCGCTTGCCGACAATCACGCCGCCTTGCTTAAGCCGCTCCAGCCCTAGCTCCTCGCTCACGGCTGGCCCGCTGCCTTTTACGAGATAATTGCCCAATGCTTCCAAATTGGCCCGATACCTTGGAGGATTGGAGTCAGCGCACCGCAAGCTCCCGCCGATTGACCGAACGCGGCTGTGTCCCGCCTCGTATTTGCCCCCAGCTGCTTTGATCCATCTGCGAGTGAGGTGGCCCAGCCGCCAGCTCGTCGGCAAGTGCAGTGCGATATGAGCATGCGCTCCGTTACGCTCTCCAACCTCTCTAACCCATACCGCTGCGAACTTTCCCTCTCGCGCACGCGCGTATCTGTTGCATAATTCAAGAAGTTTGCCGACGAAGGCAGCCCCTTTTGCGTCAGGAATACCCGCCAGCTCGTAATCGACCGTCCAATGGCGATTGAGTGGCAGGCCAATAAATTCGGCAAATGCCATTGCCTGCAAGACTCCTTCGGCCTGGTGCTGCGATAGCGCCTCAGTCACCCTGTCTGCCCTGTTGCGAGCGCCACCCCAACTGCCCCTCTCGCGCGTGCGTGGAACCGGCAAACAATCATCGGGTGGAGAGGATGGCCCATAACTCCTTAATTGCATGAGGCGTGCCAATCCGACGCGCACCGCCGTTTTCCGCCGTTTCTGAACCGGCAGGCGCGCAATCTGTGTCCAAGTTTCAAGATAGGCGGGGGACCGACCGGCTGGACCGGCCCCCGCGCCGTTTAGCTACCGGGCATTTCGCCTCGGCTGGCCGCATAGTCGGCCAGGGCTTTCGCCAGTGATGCAACCTCATCCGTTGGCAGGGTCACGCCCTTGCCGGTTGGGATTGCGCCTCCGTCGGCCCACCAGCGCAGTTCGAAGAAGCTCTCGCCCTTGAAGCTGCGTTCGCCCGCGAGGACTAGTCCACCGCGCTTTGGCAGTTGCCAGACAGGCTCTCCCACAAAGCCCCTATCCGGCATCGTCGCCTCCCTCGGATAAAGTGTGATAGTTCTTCAAACCACCAGGGTGATGCAAGCGATAGCGGGCGTGGCGATATGGCCCTTCAATCTCAGTTGAGATGTTCAGCCCGTCGTCGCGCATCGCTTTGATCGAAGCTGCCAGCCGGGTGTGCCAAGGCAGGGTGTCCCATTGGGTTACCCCATCTGGCGAACGGGCCAGCATGTCGAGGACACGCGCCCGCTTTCCCCTGTAGCGCCATACATTGCCTTCTGAGTCGCGATAGGCGGTTTTGGCTTTATCGGCTTGCCGGATGCCGTTGAACGCACTCACGAGCCATTCTCCGGCGCTTGAGCCCGTTTGATGCCCTCTCGGTCGATCAGATCCAGCCAATCGATGGCAATCTCGATCCCCGCTTCCAGTGCTGAGCGAGGAACAGCCAGCAATTGCTCATTGGCCTTGCCTTGCACTTGGTTTGCGCGGTAGGTGGCGATTGCAATTGCGAGCAAAGTGATTGCATCGAGGCCGGGTGTTGCAGCACCCGGCCTTTTTCCTTCAAGCGGCTTCATCTTGACCTCCTTCGACAATCGGAAGGCTGGAGGCCCAAGCCTCTGCGTCTTCGATGGCAATGCGGGTCGCGCTACCGAATTTGCGAAGCTTGAGACGGCCAGCCGCCGCTTCGCGATACGCGCTCGTCTTGCCGAGCCTGTATCGATTGCAGAACTCTCCCATGGTCAGGAAGGCTGTGGGCGGTTGCGCCCTTTCACTAGAAGCAGTCATTTGTGACTCCCTATCTCCCACCCCAATAGCGCGGGGTGGGCTGCGCACCGCAGCGAATGCCTTGGTGACGCTAGGGATACTGTCCAATATGCCTTGGAGATATGGAAATGGCGCTCCAAATTTCTTCTGGAAAATAACGCTCTAAGTTATTCCATTCATTTTCGCGCGTCGCGCCAAAATTCTTGATAGTGCTTGCCTTGGCGCAGCACGTATTCGTCAAACTTGCCAGTTTCTAGGCGTGCCTCCCACACACCTTTCATTTTGAGTTTGGCCGCGGCGAACGCTTTAGGTTCAAAAACTCTCTGGCAGTAATTGTCCCATTTTCGAATTGTGTCAAAACTGGCACCAAAAGCGTCACTAATTTGGCCTTGCAGTTCATGCGCAGGCCGACCGTTTTCTCTGCCGACGCTGTAAGCCACTAGTGCGTCCAATCGCAGCGATGCAATCGCTGCAGGTTTCCGATTACCAAAGCCCTCAAATGGAGACTTGCCGAACAAAACTCCTTCTCCGCCTTTGATATGCTCCCCCAATTCGAAAATAACCGATGCTACGTCTTCGCGGTTACCTCCAGCGAATAACAACGGCCTCAATATCCAGAGTCTGTCAAAAAACGATAGGAGAGCACGGCGTGCTGCATCGCTCTCACTCAAACCTTCGACGGCTGATGTAGGCAAATCACCATAAGCAACGTCAAAAACGCGCTTCGGCAACGTATTGACTAAGGCTTCAATCGCAACCTCAAGGACCCTCCTTGCTGCGTTTATGCCTTTCTCTGCCTCAGGGTCATAGAAGATTTGTTCTCCCCAATATTGGTGGCCGTCATCCAATTCATTGAACTGCTCAAGGGCCTCCGAAAGTTTTTCAATTGATTCTGGATTTATCATAGTTCGTGCCATTATGATTAGTGGTCTTTCGGCTGAGAGTTCTCCCCCAAACGGACATCATTTTAGAACGTTTCTCAAGCATCGATCCTCGTTGATAGGCCGCAATGGTCTTATCGCTGACAACGTGCGCCAGCGCCGCCTCTGCCAGGTCGGCAGGCCAATCAGTTTGCTCGGCCACCCAATCTCGGAACGTGCTGCGAAATCCATGCACCGTTTCGCTGCGACCCATGTCCCGCAAAATCTTGGTCAACGTCATGTCAGACAGGGGCCGCTTCCGCGCTTGGCCAGGAAAGACAAAATTGGAATCGCCGCGCTTATGCTGCGTCGCCTTTTCAAGCACCGCAAGCGCAGCGTCGGAAAGCGGCACGACATGTTCCCGCCTCGCCTTCATCCGTTCAGCTGGCACGGTCCAAGTCTTGGCTTTCAGGTCGAATTCGCTCCATTCGGCCCACCGCACTTCGCCCGAACGGGCAGCTGTCAGAATGGCAAATTCCAGCGCCAAACGACCAACGCTCTCACGCGCGCGTAATCCATCCATAAATGCTGGCAGTTCGGCATAGGGGAGAGCCTTGTGGTGCTTCACCCTCTCCCGCTGGCGCGGGAGCGCTTTGTCAATAACCGCCATTGCCAACGGGCCTGCGCGGAACCCCTTGGCCACGGCCCAGTCGATAACCGTTCGGATACGCTGCCGCAGCCGCCGCGCCGTTTCAGGCTTCTCTAGCCAGATGGTTGCAAGACAGTCGCGCACCGCCGCCGCATCTACATCCGCGACCGAGCGATTTCCAAAAGCTGGGCCAACATAGGTTTCGATGGTCGAAAGCCATTGCGCCGCATGCTTGGCGTTCTTCCAGCTGGGCGCGTGCTCGGCATGCACCTGCTTGGCCGCTTCCAGAAATGTCGGGATGCCAGCCGCCTTGGCGCGCTCCGCCACAGGGTCGATTCCCATCTCGATCTGCTCTCGAACTTGGGCAGCACGTTCACGGGCAAGCTTGAGCGAAACCTTCTTCGCACTACCAAGTCCGACATCGCGCCTGCGGCCATTTTTCTGGACCCGCGCCACCCAACTCCGCCCGCCGCCCTTGGAAACGACAAGATAGAGACCGTCCCCGTCGCCATAGCGCCCCGGCTCTTTCGCCGCCCTTATCGCTGCCGCTGTAAGCTTGCCCATCGCTCTTTCCCACACTTTCTCCCACGGCATAACGCGGTTGGTGGGGAACGGCAAGATACGGCTGGGGCCGCTAACCTTCGCTATAATAGCAAAATTTAGCGGTCTCTGGTTCTGTGAGGAACGGCTGAAAATGGGTAAATGGCGGAGAGGGTGGGATTCGAACCCACGATACGGTTGCCCGCATACCGCATTTCGAGTGCGGCGCATTCGACCTCTCTGCCACCTCTCCGCGAGACGCATCGGCCATTCGGCCCGGTCGAAGGCGCGCCGCCTAGCCGATGACCCGGCAATTGCCAAGCGGGAATTGCGCGAAATCGGGGGACCCGGCGGAAGCTCCCATTGTGCGGCCGATTGCGAACCCTATATTCGCCCGCATGGACAGCGCCTTTTTCTTCTCGCCGCAGGCAGGCCGCCAGATCGAAGCCCCGCGCAAGGCCAATGCCCGTTTCGCCATTGGCGACGTAGTGCGCCACCGCATGTTTGATTTTCGCGGCGTTATTTTCGATATCGATCCGGTCTTCGCCAACAGCGAAGAATGGTATGATTCGATCCCGCAGGAACTGCGCCCACGGCGCAACCAGCCCTATTATCACCTGTTCGCAGAGAACGAGGAATCGTCCTACGTCGCTTATGTCAGCCAGCAGAACCTGGTGGCCGATGGCGAGGCTGGCCCGATCGACCATCCGCAAGTGTCCGAATTGTTCGAGGACTTCGCGAGCGGGCGCTATCGCATGCGCCGCGCATTGACGCACTAGCACTTTCGGTCCGCAATTCCTGAAATAACTGCTTGCTAACAGGATCGGCTTATAAGGCCGCGCATGGCAGCTACGTTTTCCACCGTCCCTGGCCAGGGACCGGACGGCCTTGACCTCGCCTTGCAGCGCGAATTGCGCCGCGGCGAGCGCGTCTTGTGGAGTGGGCGCCCGATGGCGCGGGTGCGTCACAATGCCTTCGGAATTTATCTATTCGCTATCCCGTGGACCGCATTCGCCCTGTTCTGGACGGCTATGGCGAGCGGCGCAGCTTTCACCATGACCGAGCAGGAAGGCAGTATCGGATGGGCCAGCTGGGCATTTCCGCTTTTCGGCACCCCGTTCATCGCGGTTGGACTGGGGATGCTTGCCACGCCGTTCTGGCCGCTATGGACAGCGCCCAAATCGATGTTCGCGGTTACTGATCAACGGGTCATTCGCCTGGCACTCGGGCGCTCGCTCAGGGCCGAAAGCCTGCCGGCAGGAAGAATCGGTCATATCGAGCGATCTGAGGATTCCGAAGGGTGCGGCATGCTGAAGATTGCCATGCGGGTTGGCACCGATAGCGAAGGCGACCGTCATACTGAAACCTTCAATATCGGTGATGTAGAAGACGTGTTGAAGGTCGAACGGACAATTGGCGAATTGGTCGCAATTTATCGCAGGAGAAGTGTCAGTCCTTGATCTTCCAGCCTGACTTCAGGATTCGATACACCAGCACTGCAAATACCAAGTTGAAGATACCCAGTCCGATCGCCGCCTGGAACACAGGCCCGCTTCCTTCGCCAATATCGCTTTGGCCCAGAAAACCGTATCGAAACCCTGATATGACGTAGAAGAACGGGTTGGCACGGCTGATCGCCTGGAAGAAATCGGCCAGATTGCTGATGACGTAGAATGTCCCCGACAAAAGGCTCAGCGGAGCGATCACGAAATTGGTGATGGCCGCGTTGTGATCGAATTTCTCAGACCAGATCGAGGTCA
This sequence comes from Qipengyuania sp. CAU 1752, assembly GCF_054482615.1. Taxonomy (NCBI): domain Bacteria; kingdom Pseudomonadati; phylum Pseudomonadota; class Alphaproteobacteria; order Sphingomonadales; family Erythrobacteraceae; genus Qipengyuania; species Qipengyuania sp. CAU 1752. The sequence goes on from NZ_JBTLRE010000001.1 coordinate 2,137,819, forward strand.
GCAACCCCATCAGCGAGAGCATGATGGCGCCCATCAGGCCAAACCAGACAATCGCCCAGGGGGCGGCCGGAGCCAGCTGCACGCCCGGCCACAGCACCATCGCCAAAGACACGGCCAGACCCACCAGGAGCGCACGCGTCACCGCTGCGCCAACAATGCCCGTCATCAGCTCGCCTTCAGACAGGGGTGGCATGAGCAGGTCGATGATGGTCCCCTGGATCTTGCCTGACAGCAACGAGAACGAAGAATTGGCAAACGCGTTCTGCATCATCCCCATGACGATCAGACCCGGCGCGACGAAGCTGGCGAAGGGCACGCCAAGGACTTCCCGGCCCGAGCGACCCAGCGCGACCGAGAATATGACCAGGAACAGCAAGGTAGTTACAGCAGGAGCCCAGATCGTCTGCGTCTGGACCTTCAGGAACCGGCGCACTTCCTTTAGATAGAGGCTCCACAGCCCGATCCAGTTAATGCCGGTGAAGATTGGCTCACCGCGCGGACGGAAGCCGGCCGGCTGGGGATTGGGCCGGGAGGGAACGGTTTGCTTGGACAGGGGCACTTGCTCGCTCATGTCCGCGCGGGTAGGCGCACACGTCAAGGCTGGCAAGTCGGGGCGTTGATCCCTATATGGCTGCCGGACACGAGATTACGGGACTCCGAGCATATTATGAGTTGGACAGAAGAACGCACCGCCACCCTCAAGAAAATGTGGGAAGGTGGCTCCACGGCGAGCCAAATCGCCGAGGAACTGGGCGGTGTCAGCCGCAATGCCGTGATCGGCAAGGCGCACCGGCTTGGGCTCAAGTCGCGCCCGTCGCCAGTCAAGGCGAACGAGAAGAAGAAGGTCAAGCCTACCCCCAAGCCTGCGGCTCAGCCAACGGCCAAGAAAACGGCCGCCAAGCCTGTGGCCAAACCTGTACCAAAGCAAGCCGCCAAACCTGCAGCAGCGGGTCCTGCACCCGAGGCAGGCGCGCGCGACGCGGGTCCATCGCAGCCGCTGCCCAACGCCGGCCAGACCGGCCTGCCCAAGATCGTTTCGGTCGGTCCTGGTGGCTTCCTCCGGCAGGGTCCCGGCGACCAGCAGGCTCCGATCCCGCCGGCTCCCCCGCGCCGCCTGGTTCCAGCCAAGCCCAGCCCCGAGATCGCCGACAAGACCAGCCTGCTCGACCTGTCCGACAAGGTCTGTCGCTGGCCGATGGGGCATCCGGGCGAACCGGACTTCCATTTCTGCGGTGTCGACGTGAATCCCGGCTTTCCGTATTGCGTCGAGCATTGCGGCCGGGCCTACCAAGCACAGCTGCCGCGCGGTGCGCGCCGGCCCCCACCGCCTCTGCCGTTTGGTGGGCCGCGGGTCCGTTAGTACAAACCGGATCACCTTCCGGGCAAGAAACCTTGGACAAAGGGGCCGCATCTCACGAGGGATGCGGCCCCTTTTTCGTGGGCTTCCATTGCTTCTTGAACAAGCCTCGCTACCTTAAGACGCATGTCAGCTCGCAGACCACCGTCGCAATACTCGATCAAGGCCACCCGGTTCGAACGAGGCGTGAGACGTGCAGACCGGCGTATTGGCACGATGTATCTGCGCAGCGCGGGCTGGTTGTTCCTTCTCTTGGGCATCGGCGCATTGGTCAGCATCGCCTATGTCTTTCCTGAAGATCCGCTCAGTGGTTGGCCCATGTTGATTGCCGCTGGCTTTTTTCTCGCCTTTGCGCGGTGGTGCTTCGCCTCGCGGCTGCGCATGAGCGATGCACTCGACGAAAGTTCACGTCTGCATCGGCGTTAGACCTGCCCTTGCGTCGTCATCATTCGAACGGCAAAGCCTGCTGCGAACGATGACAATCGCGAGGACTCCGCCATGCCACTGACACTCCACCAAGCCTTCGTCCCCAGTTGCCAACAGATCTTGGGCGGAATGGTCCACCTGATCGACAAGGCCGAGGCTCATGTTGCCGAAACCGGAATGGATGCGAGCGAACTGTACGACGCGCGTCTGGCCGACACGATGTGGAACCTGCCTTGGCACGTGCGGGCGGTCTGGGTCCATTCCGCCTATACCCTTGACCAGATCCCGACAGGCGAGTTCACCCCCGATTTCACCACGCTTCCGCAGGACTTTGCGGCCATGCGCGCAATGATTGCCGAGGCGCAGGAACGGCTTGGCCGGGTTGATGCGGATGAGCTTGAGAGCCTGGCCGATACGACGGTCGGCTTCGTCCTTGGCGGCAAGCGACTGATGGAATTCACCGCCCAGAACTTCCTGCTTAGCTTTAACCAGCCCAATTTCTATTTTCACGCCACCACCTTCTACGACCTGTTGCGGATGAAAGGCGTGGCACTGGGCAAGCGCGACTTCATGGGTGCCCCGCGAATGCGCGGCTGAACGGCGCCCGCTCGTTTAAACCAATTCAGGATACTCCATGAAATTGCCTACTACTGCGCTGCTTCTCGCGGCGAGCCTCCATGCGGCCCCTGCCTTGGCGCAATTGCCGTCCTCCACCCGCGCCATGATCGACGCGGCCATTGAGAGCGGCGACCCCGAGAAAGTCGCGACCGTCCTAGAACTTGCGCGGACCGTGCACGCGGACGATGCCGCCGAACTCGACGCAATCGAAACCAGCTACAAGGCCGCACAAGCCGCTCTCGCCGCACGCGAGGCTCGCGAACGCGAGCAAGAGGTCCGGGAGGCCAGCCTGTTCGACCACTGGAGCGGCGAAGGACAGATCGGCGCGTTTCGCTCGACCGGCAATAACTCCAGCACCGGCATTACTGCTGGCCTGAAACTCGTTCGCAAGGGCATCAACTGGAGGCACAAGCTGCGTGCTCTCGCCGACTACCAGCGCACCAGTGGGGTCACTACGCGAGAGCAGTTTCTCGCTTCCTACGAGCCCAATGTGGATCTGAGCCAGGACCTCTACGCCTATGCGCTGATGCAATATGAGCGTGACGTGTTCCAGGGCTATTCGGCGCGCTACGCCGCTTCGAGCGGCCTCGGCTACCGCGTTCTGGACACAGCTTCGATGCAGCTTGAATTCAAGGGAGGCCCCGCGTGGCGTCGAACCGAGCGGGTGGACGGGACGACCAGCAGCCGCCTGTCAGCGCTGGTGGCAGGCGATCTCGACTGGAAGATCGCTGAATCGATTGCGCTGACACACGATGCCAGCGCCTTTATCGAAGCGGACAACACGACCATTGCCGCGACTACCGGGCTGGACCTTGCCATCAATTCTTCGCTCAATGCGCGGCTGTCCTATTCCATCGAGTATGATTCCGCCCCGCCGCCGGGCGCTGTCGGCACCGATACAACCAGCCGGTTTACCCTCGTCTACGGTTTCTGACCGGCGATGCCACAGCCTAGCGCGGGCGGGTAGCGAACCAGATGGTGTGATGCGGCCCCTTGTTGTTCGGACGTGCGCGTACCGTCCTTACCTCGACCGAGAAGCCGGCATCCTTGAGGCGACCGGTGAACTTGTGGTCGGGTGCTGCCGACCAGACCGCCAAGACGCCGCCAGGATTGAGCGCATCGCGCATCCTGGCAATCCCGGTGCGGGTATAGAGCCTTTCGTTGCCGTCGCGCACGATCCCGTCGGGGCCATTGTCGACATCGAGCAGGATCGCGTCATAGCGAGGCGTTGTTTCGTCCACTGCATCGTCAATCAGCGCTGCGACATCGGCCAGGATCACTTCCCCGCGTGGATCCTCGAGGCACTCGCCGGTCAGATGCGCTAGCGGGCCCTTCGCCCAATCGAGGATTTCGGGCACGACCTCGGCCACGACAATCTGCGCGCCCGCAGGTGCGTCGGCCAACGCTGCACGGAAGGTAAACCCCATGCCATAGCCACCGATCAGAATCCGTGGATTGGATTTGTTGATCTGTTCGAGCGTCAGTTGCGCCAGCTGTTCCTCGCTGAACTGCATGCGCGTACCCATCAGCTCGTCGCGGCCGAGCATGATGATGTAATCACGCCCATGGCTGACCAGGGTCAGCGTGTCGCCCCTGGGGATCTGGGCAATAGCAATGGTTTCGCGGGGAAGCATAGACAGGTCTCCGGAAGGGCTTGATGCGCTCCGATAGCGGCTATGATATCCCGGCGAAAGTCAGCCTGTCACCTCCAGCACCATGTTGGTCGGGGTTTCCGAGGCCCTTCGAACCTTGCCGAAGCCCGCTTGTTCCAACACTTCGGTCAGATGCTTCTGCCCAGCTTGTGCGCCTAACCCCAGTCCGACCTCCTGCGCCAACGATGCCGGCGTACAGACCGTGGTGGAAAAGGCGTAGAAGATCTGCCCCAGCGGATGCATATTTTCGGCCATGGAATCACCCGCCATCGGCTCGACCAACATAAAAGTTCCATCGTCTTTCAGTGTCTTGCGAATATGCGAAGCGGCGCCCACTGGATCGCCCATATCGTGCAGCGCATCGAAGATGCAGGCGAGATCGAAATCATCGCCGCCGTAATCCTGCGCGGTCGCGACTTCGAAACGGACGTTTTCTACCCCTGCTTTCTTGGCCTTGCGACGTGCTTCCTCGATTGAAGGCTCGTGGAAGTCGAAGCCGTGGACCGTCGAGTTGGGATAGGCTTGCGCCATCAGGATCGCGGAAGAACCATGACCGCATCCGATATCGGCGATTTTTGCCCCGGATCGGAGTTTTTCCTCGACCCCGTCGAGCGCCGGGATCCATTCGCTGGTGAGGTTGGCCGCGTAACCGGGTCGGAAAAAGCGATCGGTGCCGCAAAAGCAGCACTCGGTCTGGTCGCTCCAGGGACGCCCCTTGCCACTCTTGAACGTCTCGACAGCCTTTTCGTGGCTCTCGTATTGCGACACCACCGCTTGAATAAACCCCTGCATACATGCCGGCTGTCCTTCACGTGTGAAAATCAGCGCCTGTTCGGGGGTGGTCGAAAACGTCTCGTCATCGGGGTGAAAAGTGACGTATCCCGCCGCGCTGACCGATCCGAGCCACTGGTGGAGATACTTCTCATTCATACCGGTACGCGTCGCCAGATCTGCAACGCTGAGCCGCCCGGCGCCGTCCATGGCTTCAAAAACGCCAGCTTGGTCACCAAGATAGGCCATAAACAGGCTCAATGCCCCGGCGACATCGCCGATGACCTTGCCAGCGAGCTCTTCAACCCGCCCCATATCAATTTGTTCAGTCATCTTCGCTCTCCCCATCCGGGACAAGCGACCCTGTGAGTGCAACCAGCCTGGTCACTTGCCAAAGCCGACTCACCACCTTTCAGCACTCTACCACTTGGCGAGAACAATAAAAAAGGCCGCGAGGATCTCCCCTCGCGACCTTTTTATTCGTTCAGCTGAAGGTTAGTCCTTCAGGAAGTCGGGAACATGGGCTTCGCCGCCCTCAGCCCGACCGCCGTCGCGACCGCCGTCACGATCACCGCCGCCGCTGCGACGCGGGCCACCGCGACCACCGCGACGATCGCCGCCGCCACCGCCGCCACCGCGCGGACCACGATCACCGCGCGGCTTGTTTTCACGCGGGGGACGTGTGTCTTCCAGCTCTTCGCCGGTTTCCTGGTCAACGACACGCATCGACAGGCGAACCTTGCCGCGCTGGTCGATCTCGAGCACCTTGACCTTCACTTCCTGGCCTTCGGAGACGACATCAGTCGGCTTTTCGACCCGCTCGTTCTTCATTTCGGAGACATGGACGAGACCGTCCTTGCCACCCATGAAGTTCACGAACGCGCCGAAGTCGACGATGTTGACGACCTTGCCGTTGTAGATCTTGCCCACTTCGGCTTCCTCGACGATGCCTTCGATCCACGCGCGCGCTGCGGCGATTTCGTCGGCGTTGGAGGAGCTGATCTTGATCACGCCCTCGTCGTCGATATCGACCTTGGCGCCTGTTTCGGCAACGATTTCGCGGATCACCTTGCCGCCGGTACCGATGATGTCGCGGATCTTCGACTTGTCGATCTGCATCGTTTCGATACGCGGAGCATGCTTGCTGACTTCACCGCGGGCAGAGCCCAGTGCATCGTTCATCTTTTGCAGGATGTGGGCGCGACCGCCCTTGGCCTGTTCCAGAGCCGTCTGCATGATTTCCTTGGTGATGCCGGCAACCTTGATGTCCATCTGGAGCGAGGTGATACCCTTTTCCGAACCGGCCACCTTGAAGTCCATGTCGCCAAGGTGATCTTCGTCACCCAGGATGTCCGACAGGACTGCGAACTCGTCGCCTTCGAGGATCAGGCCCATGGCGATGCCGGAAACCGGACGTTCGATCGGAACGCCGGCATCCATCATCGACAAACAGCCACCGCACACGGTCGCCATCGAGGACGAGCCGTTGGACTCGGTGATGTCGGACAGGATGCGGATTGTGTACGGGAAATCTTCATGCGCAGGCAGCACCGGGTGCAGAGCGCGCCAGGCGAGCTTGCCGTGGCCGGTTTCGCGGCGGCTGGTGAAGCCGAAGCGACCCACTTCGCCGACCGAATAGGGCGGGAAGTTATAGTGCAGCATGAAGTGGTTGTACGAGAGACCCTCCAGACCGTCGATCATCTGCTCGGCATCCTTGGTACCCAGCGTGACGGTGCAGATTGCCTGCGTTTCGCCGCGCGTGAACAGCGCAGAACCATGCGTGCGGGGCAGCAGGCCGACCATCGCCTCGATCGGACGAACCTCGTCAAGCTTGCGTCCGTCGATACGCTGGCCGTCCTTCAGGATGGCGCCGCGAACGATTTCCGCTTCCAGCTTCTTGACCGCCTTGTTGGCCGCCATCTGCGTCTGCCCTTCGGCGTCGGCGTAAGCTTCCTTGGCCTTGGCACGGGCGGCGTTCAACGCGTCCGAACGGGCCGACTTGTCGGTCAGCTTGTAGGCAGCGGCAATATCGTCGCCGATAAGACCGCGCAGCTTTTCCTTGATTGCCGCGGTATCGTCGGTGGTGTCGACTTCCCACGGATCCTTGGCAGCCTGTTCGGCCAGGTCGATGATCGCACCGATGACCTTGCGGCTTTCCTCATGCGCGAACATGACTGCGCCGAGCATCGTTTCCTCGTCCAGTTCCTTGGCTTCGGATTCGACCATCATCACCGCGTCCTGCGTGGCGGCGACGACCAGGTCGAGCTGGCCTTCGTCGTCGAGCGCGGAGGTAAGGCTCGGGTTAAGTTCGTATTCGCCATTGCGATAGCCGACGCGCGCAGCGCCGATCGGGCCCATGAAGGGCAGGCCCGAAATGGTCAGAGCAGCCGATGCCGCAATCATGGCGACGATATCGGGCTCGGTCTCGCCATCATAGCTGAGGACCTGGCAGATAACGTTGATTTCGTTGTAGAAACCTTCCGGGAACAGCGGCCGCACGGGGCGATCGATCAGGCGGGAGGTCAGCGTTTCCTTCTCCGTCGCGCGGCCTTCGCGCTTGAAGAAGCCGCCCGGGATACGTCCGGCGGAGGAGAATTTTTCCTGATAGTGGACGGTCAGCGGGAAGAAGTCCTGCCCTTCGCGTACACTCTTCGCAGCGGTCACGGCGCATAGCACCACGGTTTCGCCATAGGTGGCCAGAACTGCGCCGTCAGCCTGACGGGCGATCTGTCCGGTTTCGAGGGTGAGGGTCTTGCCGCCCCACTCAATCGATACGGTTTTCTTGTCGAACATTGATTTTCCTTCTGACCCGCGTGCCATATTGCATCGCGGGGCCTGCAGTTTCCGGGAAAGCCGGCCCGGTCCGGTGCGGGGCGCTCTTTCTGCCCCTTTGAAAGCCCTCACGCCGAATTGCGTGGAGGCCTGATAAACGAAGCGGCCCACATCGGGGCCGCCTCGAAAAAACTCTTACTTGCGAAGACCCAGCTTCTGGATCAGCTCGTTGTAGCGTTCGACATCTTTCTTCTTGAGATAGGCGAGCAGGCTACGACGCTTGTTGACCATCTGCAGAAGACCACGACGCGAATGGTTGTCCTTGTGGTGGTCCTTGAAGTGGTCGGTCAGGTTCCGGATCCGTTGGGTCAGGATTGCTACCTGGACTTCAGGGCTGCCCGTGTCATTCTTGTCGCGGGCATTTTCCTGGATGATCTTAGTCTTCGTTTCGGCATCTACCGACATGGATATTCTCTCTTACTCAGCGACATCTTGCAGATTGAAACCCCGTACGACCTTGGCCGTACCACCGCTGAGTTCTACCAGCGCAACCGGAATCGATTCCAGCTTCGCACAATAGAGCCCGTCGGTCTGGGGCATCCCGGAAAGGACCCGGCCCTGGCGGACCGCCTGCGCGCTTTCCGGATCGAGTTGCAAGGCCGGGATGTCGTCCAGCCCCGCCTCGAGCGGCAGGAGTAGGTCTTGAAGTGGCGCGCCCTTGCCGATTTCGTCCAGTTTGTCCAGCGAAATCGCCTGTTCCTGGAGGAACGGGCCAGCCTTGGTCCGTCGCAGATAGGTCACGTGGCCGACCGTGCCAAGGGCGTGTGCGATGTCCCGTGCAAGAGACCGGATGTAGGTGCCCTTTGAGACATGGGCTGTCAGCGTCACCGCCTCGGCCAGTTCAAGCGGCACGGAGGGGTCATAGGGATCGGGTCGGCCGGTGGTGGTCTGGAAGCTGGAGCGCAGTTCGGGATCTTCGCGCTCACCGGCGAATGTCAGCGAATAAATTGTCACGTCGCGTGTCTTCATCTCCACCGTTTCGCCTGCCCGCGCCAAGTCATAGGCGCGCTTGCCATCAATCTTCAGCGCTGAATAAGCCGGTGGAATCTGCTCGATTGCGCCGGTGAAATGTTTCAGCACCGCCGCGATGGCCGCCATCGGGGGACGCCTGTCGGACCGCTCGACAACATCGCCGGCAGCATCGAGCGTATCGGTCTCCTCGCCGAACTGGAGCGTGAACTCATAGACCTTGCTGGCATCGAGCATGCGTCCTGCCAGCTTGGTCGCTTCGCCAAGCGCAATCGGCAAAACGCCCTCGGCTTCGGGGTCGAGCGTTCCGCCGTGGCCTACCTTGGTCTTGGCATAGCCGCCAGTACGCAGGTTGCGTTTGACCGCCGCCACCGCCTGGGTCGAACCCAGCCCACGCGGCTTGTCGAGGATGATCCAGCCATTGGGCGGGGAATGAAGGTCGCTCATATCCCCTGAGGCTGGGGTTTCGCGCCGCCGATTACAAGCTGTGCGGCCTGGCCAAATACCAGCCGGTTGACCACCAGCGCCGTCGCGATCGAAACGAACAGCGTCACCGCCATGCCGTGAATGTAGTGTGCTGGCTGCCATGCCATGCTCCAGAAAGCATAAAAGCCGACCCCGGTGACAACGCCGATCATGGCCGCAGCCGCCTTTACGTTGCGGAACAGTAACCCGACGATGAAGGCCGAAAGAATCGGCATGGAAAGCAGGCCATAAAGCTGCTGCACCGTGTTGATCAGGCTTTCCTGGCTGGCGAAGAAAGGCACCAGCGCCAGCGCCAGCACGCTCATCACGACTGACACGATCGCGCCCATCCGCCTCACGCGCTTGACGTCGCCGACATAGGCTTCGTGAATATCGCAAACATACAGCGCCGCGGAGGCATTAAGGATCGAGTTGAAGCTGGTCAGGATGGCAGCGGCGATGGCGGCGGCGAATGCGCCCGAAAGCCACAAGGGCAGCACCGCGCTCACTACCCTGCCATAGGCAGCATCGCCGACATCGCCGAACAGCTTGTAGCTGACGATGCCTGGCACCACCACAATCACCGGAACTATCAGCAGGCGGATAGCAGCGGCCACCATCACGCCCTTTTGTGCTTCCTTGATCGATGGCGCGGCCATGGCGCGCTGGGTGATGGTCTGGTTGGTCGACCAGTAAAAAGTCTGGATGAAAATCATGCCGGTCAGCAGCGTATGCCAGGGGATCGGGCTGGCATCATCGCCAATCATGGTCAGCCGCTCGGCCGGGATACCCGATAGGTCGAAGTCGATTGCCTGCAGCGCCAGCCATACCACCAACAACGCCAGGCCAAGGACAAGCACTCCGGAATAGGTGTCGGAAACCGCCACCGCGCGCAGCCCACCGACAATGGCATAGGCCGCGCCGACAATCGCCAGGATCACCGCGCTGGTCATGATGGTCGACAAATCGGTCGGCAGGCCGACAAGCGACAGAAGGAACAGCGAACCACCGTAAAGAATGGCCGGCAGGAATATGAAAAGATTACCGAAAAGAAACAGCAGGCTGATCAAGGCGCGGATGTGCTTGTCGCCGTATTTCTTCTGCAGCAGCTCGGTCGTGGTGGTGCAATTGTTGCGGTAATAGACCGGCAGGAAAATGAAGGCGAGGATCAGCAGGCCGAGCACGGCAGCGAATTCCCACCATGCTAGCAGCGCCATCTGGTTGCCGTTCATGCCGACCAGCTGGTCGGTCGACAGATTGGTCAACGTGATAGAGCCGGCGACGAAATACCAGGCCAGCCCGCCATTGGCGAGAAAGTAGTCGCGCTCGTCCTGTGGCCCGGCCCCGCGCGTGCCGCGACAGTGCAACCAGGTTGCCAACGCAATGCCAGCCGAAATGGTCAGAAAGACCGCGACCTGCACGCTGTTCATTCGAACTTCCCCCTCAAGCAGGCCTACCCCGCTTTCTGCGTGGGACCAATGGGCAAGCGCGAAAATCAGCGATAAGACAGCTCGCGTGCAGGACTATGCGAGAATTTGCTGTGGCGGGACCGAACTGGCGCTTGCCGCCCGCCTCGGTGAGCGGCCTCGCCTCCTTTATGCGGGGCCCGCTCTGGTAAACGTGTCACCTCCGGAACTCGCAGCACTAAGCACACGCGCACACGCGCCGGGTGGACCGGAAACACCGATCGCGGCCAGCCTGCTCAACCCCATCGGCTGCGGATTTCCCGGCCCGCCCGGCTTGCTCGGCCATCGTGCTGGACAGGACTGGGCGATCGACCTGCGCGTGAACAGTGTCGAGGTCGGCGAAGCCGGCATGACTGTCACGACGTCAGACAGTCATGCCGGATTGACCGCCACGCATGAGTTCATGCTCGAGCCCGAGAGCGGGGTCCTCACCACACGAACTTCGCTCCGCAATGACGGCCAGACCCCGTTCGACCTGCAATGGCTGAGTGCGCTGTGCCTGCCGCTCGACATGCGGTTCTCGCAGGTCACGACATTCGGAGGCAAATGGGCAGACGAATTCCGGTGTGAGCAGATGCGCCCGGTCGCCAGCGCGTTTTTGCGCGAGGGTCGTTCCGGCCGCAGTGGCCATGCCAGCTATCCCGGCCTCTATTGCGGCACCACCCAGACCGGTGAGAATTCCGGCCTTGCTGCGGCATTCCACCTTGGCTGGAGCGGCAATCACCGGCTGCGGATAGACCGGTTGGAAGATGACACGCTCTCACTCCAGGCGGGCGAATTGTTGCTGCCGGGCGAAGCAATGCTCGGCCCGGGCGAGAGCTATTGCGCCCCTCCGCTCCATGCCTGCTGGTCGCGCGAGGGCTATGGCGATGTAACCCGCCGCCTGCACCGTCATGTCTCTTCCATGGCTGCGCACTCCCGCCCGCGTCCGGTTCATTTCAACACGTGGGAAGCGGTCTATTTTGACCATAGTCCCACCCGCTTGATGGCGCTGGCCGATCAAGCCGCCGCGGTCGGAGCCGAACGCTTCGTGCTCGACGATGGCTGGTTTGGCGCGCGGCGCAGCGACCAGGCTGGGCTAGGCGACTGGACTGTATCGAGCGATATCTTCCCTGAAGGGCTGGAGCCACTGGCCGATCATGTCCGGACGCTGGGCATGGAGTTCGGCCTCTGGATCGAGCCGGAAATGGTCAATCACGACAGCAATCTCTACCGTTCTCACCCCGATTGGCTGTTGGAGGCCGAAGGTGCAGCTCCGATCCCTTCGCGTCATCAATGGCCGCTCGACCTGACCCGCCCCGAAGTGTGCGACTACCTGTTCGAGAGTATCGACAACCTCGTGCGCGAGCTGGGCCTCGCCTACCTTAAGTGGGACATGAACCGCGACATCCAGCACCCTGGCGGAAGCGACGGTCGCGCGGCGATGCACCGACAAGTGTTGGCGCTCTACGCATTGGTGGACCGGATCCGCGCCGCCCACCCGGCACTCGAGATCGAGAGCTGCTCGAGCGGTGGAGCACGGGCCGATTATGGCATCGTTTCGCGCAACCACCGCGTCTGGCCGAGCGACAACAACGATGCCCGCGCTCGCCATTCAATAATGCGCGGAGCAGCACACTGGCTGCCGCTGTCCATGCTCGGCAACCATGTCGGTCCGCGCAAATGCCACATCACGGGTCGCCGTTTCTCGATGGAGTTCAGGGCAGCAAGCGCGATCTTGGGGCACATGGGAATAGAGCTCGACCTCGCGGATGAAAGCGAGAACGCCCGCTCTATCCTCGCGAGCGCCATTGCCCTGCACAAACAGCATCGCGCCTTGATCCATGAAGGTGCCTACCACCGGCTGGAAACACCGGAGCACATTGCCGCCAGCGGCGTGGTTGCAACCGATGCAGACGAGGCGCTGTTCCAGATCGCCGTGCTCGATGTGCATCCCGGCCCGCACCCGCCGCGGGTCCGGTTCACGGGACTCGATCCGAAGCGCCGTTATCGCATCTCCTGCGCCTGGCCAGCGAGGCTTTCAAACGAGCCAACCGGTTTTGCCGGATCGGCATTGATGGAGTACGGGCTGCAATTGCCGCCAACCCATCCCGACACCTGCCTGATATACCGACTGGAGGCCGAGATTTGAGCGAGACCTACGACCTCCTGATAATCGGTGGCGGCATCAACGGTGCCGGGATTGCTCGCGATGCTGCCGGGCGCGGGGCAAAGGTCCTGCTGGTGGAAAAGGACGATCTTGCCAACCACACATCGAGTGCGTCGACCAAGCTGGTCCACGGCGGACTCCGCTATCTGGAGCATTACGAATTCCGGCTGGTGCGCGAGAGCCTGATCGAGCGCGAGCGATTGTGGGCAATGGCACCGCATATCATTTGGCCGCTGCGCTTCGTCCTGCCCCACGACACGGGCCTCCGACCCAAATGGATGCTGCGGCTCGGCCTGTTTCTCTACGACCATATCGGTGGACGCAAACGCCTGCCGCCGACGCGCACGGTCGACCTGCGTTCACCGCTGCACGGCGATGTGCTGGAGGACCGGCTCGTCACCGGGTTCGAATATTCCGATTGCTGGGTCGAAGATGCCCGACTGGTCGTTCTCAACGCCGTGGACGCGACGGAGCTGGGAGCTGATATTCGCACCCGGACGGAGTGCGTGGCGCTCGAACGTGGGCAATCAGACTGGACCGCGACCTTGCGGAGTTCGGAAGGCGGCGAAAGCACTGTGCATGCCAATGTTGTAGTCAACGCCGCCGGACCATGGGTCGATCGCGTCCTGGGCCGCGCCGCCCCTGAGAAGACCCATCAGAACCTGCGGCTGGTCAAGGGCAGCCACCTGATCTTCCCGCGGCTGTTCGAACACGACCACTGCTATATATTCCAGAACCGCGACAACCGGATCGTCTTTGCAATTCCCTATGAGAGCAAGTTCACGCTGGTCGGGACAACCGATGTTCTGTTCACCGGCGAACCGGGCCCCATCGACATTTCCGACGACGAAAGCCGATATATTTGCGACGCGGTGAACGAATACCTGAAGCGCAAGGTGACACCGGGTGACGCCGTGTGGAGCTATGCTGGGGTCCGCCCGCTCTATGAAGATCGTGCGAAGGACAATTCAACCGTGACCCGCGATTACGTGTTCGAGGTCGACAATGCCGGCGGCAAGCCGCCGATCCTGTCGATTTTCGGCGGCAAGATCACAACCTATCGCAAACTCGCCGAGCATGCCCTTGAGAAACTGGAGTTTCCCGGCGACGCTTGGACCGCTTCGAAGCCCCTGCCAGGCGGTGATTTCGCGAGCGACCAGTTCGACGGCAGCGATATCGCGCGCGATCACGATTGGGCCCGGGAAAAGCTGGGAGCAGAGACCTTGCTTCGCTTCGGCCGCGCCTATGGCACCGATATCGAACGCATCATCGGCACGCTTTCGAACCCTGCGGACTTGGGCCACGAAATTGCACCGGGATTGTGGGAGGCCGAGCTGCGTTACCTGGTCTCCCGCGAACTCGCCCGTACAGCCGAAGATGTGCTGTGGCGACGCAGCAAACTGGGCCTGCATTTGGACGAAGCTGCTCAGGCCAATGTGGCCGCGTGGTTTGCCGAGCAGGATATTGGACCGTGAGCGATCCTGAGGTTCTCCCTCGTTCGACAGGTTCCAGCAAGGTCTATCGCCGGAGCTTCCGCAAAGCTGACGGGCGCATGTTGTGGCTCTACGGCCAAGCACCGCACCGGGGTGAACCCTTGCCCGAAAGCGCTCAGGAGATAGCCAAGGGCGGCGAGTTGCGGTTCCATCCATTGCGGCAGGAATGGAATGTCTATGCGGCTCACCGACAGAACCGGACCTTCAAGCCCTCGACAACGGACGATCCGCTTGGCCCCAGCATCCCTGACGGACCTGAGACCGAGATCCCGTTCGAAGATTTCGAGCTGGCCATATTCGAAAATCGGTTTGCCGCCTTCCATCCCGATGCCGGCCAGCCCGCCGATCTGGGCGGACTCGCGGCTGAACCGGCGCGTGGGGCCTGCGAAGTCGTGGTCTATGATCCGCGCCCGAGCGGCAGCCTCGAAACGATAGGACAGGCCCGCCGCGAAATTCTGCTGGCAGCGCTTATCGATCGCTATGACGCGCTCTTTTCTGGCGGTTGCGCCTATGTCCTGCCATTCGAGAACCGCGGCGACGAAGTGGGGGTGACGCTGCACCATCCACATGGGCAAATCTACGGATTTGAGAAGGTACCACAGGTCCAGCAGCACGCAGTCGATGCCTTTGCGTCAGGTTACGACCTGGCAACCGAGATAGCGAAGGCAATGCCGGATTACGGAGTGGGTGAGCGGGACGGCGTGGCCGCATTCGTCCCCCGCTTCGCACGCTTCCCCTACGAGACCTGGCTTGCCCCGCTGGCGGCGCGACAGGGGCCTTGGGATTGCTCGGACACCGAGTTGCAGGGTCTGGCGTGGTGGCTGGGCGAGATCACCCGCCGCTATGACGCGCTGTTTCAGCAACCCGCTGCGACCATGATGGCATTCCACGCTGCTCCGTGCGGTGGGGCCGAGGGTTACCACTTCACCGTCCAGTTCTATCCCTTGCTGCGGGCTCCGGGCCGGATCAAATACCTCGCCTCGGTCGAGCAGCATAGCGGCGTGTTTACCGTCGACGTGATGCCGGAAGCCGCCGCCAAAGCCCTGCGGACGCTTTGACATGCAGGCCGCTAGCATGACCGTGCCTGGCCGCGTCAATCTGATCGGCGAGCATACCGACTATAATGGCGGAATGGTCCTGCCCGCGGCGCTGTCGATCGCGCTGACCGTCAATCTCCTGCCCCGTTCCGACCGCAGGATCAGCGTCTCGGCGCGAGGATATTCGGGCTCGGCCGAGCGAAGGCTGGACGAACCGGCGCAGGGTCATTGGTCGGACCCGAGCGTTGGGGCGCTGCGGGAGGCGGTTGCGCTCGGGCTTCTGCAAGATGGCGCGGACATCGTCATCCGCTCTGACATTCCTGCCGGTTCGGGACTGTCCTCGTCCGCTGCACTGATCGTCGCCATTCTCAAGGCGGCGCGGCTTCACGCCGGGGCCGACCATGCCGACCTCGACATCGCGCTGGCGGCGCGGCGGGTCGAGAACGATTACATCGGCTTACCCTGCGGTATCATGGACCAGGTTGCGGTGGCCGTGGCGCAGCCGGGTCAGGCCATTGCACTCGACACCGCAACGCTGGATTACGAGCTTGTCGAACTGCCGCGCAGCCATGCCATGGTGGTGCTGCATTCGGGCCATAGCCGAAGGCTGTCGGATGGACGGTATCTGCAGCGCAAGGCGGAATGCGATGCTGCAGCGCAAGCGCTCGCTACTGATGCGCTATGCCTGCTCGACCCTGTGGCAATTGAAAACGCATCGGACATCGAGCCCGTCCTGCGCCGCCGTGCCCGGCATTGTTCGACCGAGCATCGCAGGGTCCTGGCGGCACGCGACGCACTGGCTGCGAATGACCTCGCAACCTTCGGGGCGCTTATGAATGCAAGCCACGCCTCGATGCGCGACGATTTCGAAGTCTCGATCCCACCGATCGACGCGCTCGTGGCCGATTCAGTTAAATATGGCGCGCTGGGTGCGCGGCTGACAGGCGGAGGTTTCGGCGGCTGCATTGTCGCCTGCGTCGAGGACACCGTCCGCGGGCAATGGCTGGAACGCGTGCTGGAACAGCACCCCAAGGCGCGCTTCATCGACCAGGTCGGCGGCGAGCCTAAGGGCTAGGCTGCGATAGCGTTGGCCAGGTCTAGGAACTGCGTCATGATCCAGTCGACCGGCGGTCCAACCGTATTCTCGATCACCCCCAGCCCCGGCGCAAACCAGGTCAGCGCGACCAGCCCCATGAACAGCAGCATTCCGACCGGGCGCAGCCGCTCGTAATGCCGCGCCAGCGATGGCGGCAACAGTCCTTCAAGGATGTGTGACCCGTCGAAGGGCGGGATCGGCAGCAAGTTGAAGAAGGCGAGGAATACGTTGACCAGGATGAAGTAGAAGAACGCCTGCGCCACGACCGTTGGCTCGCCCGCCACCTCCAGCGTCAGCAGGGGCCCGGTGAGACCGAGAACGATGGCACCCAAAAACGCCAGCACGAGATTGATGCCCGGACCTGCTGCCGCCACCGCCATCATCCCGAACCGCGGATTGTCGAGCCGTTGCTTGATGACCGGCACCGGCTTGGCCCAGCCGAAAACCGGGCCGCCGACCGCCAGCAGGAAACCCGGCACGAGCAACGTGCCGACCGGGTCGACATGACGGACTGGGTTGAGGCTCAGCCGCCGTTGTTCCTTGGCAGTCGGATCGCCCAGAGCTAGCGCAGTCCATCCATGTGCGACCTCGTGGAAGACGATGGCGATGATAAGCACCGGAATGAGGATCGCGGCGAGCAGGATGGTTTCACTCATGATCAGGAGATAGGAGCCTTGCGGCTAGTCCGCCAGCGCCTGCATGAAATGCCTGCGACAAAGCGCGGTATAACGATCGTCGCCGCCGATTTCGGTCTGCGCACCCTGCTTGACCGCATTGCCGGTACCATCAACCCGCAGGTTCATGGTTGCCTTGCGTCCGCAATGGCAGATGGCCTTCAGTTCGACGAGCGCGTCGGCGATCCCCAGCAAAGCTGCCGAGCCGGGGAAGAGCTGCCCCTGGAAGTCGGTCCGCAGGCCATAGCAGAGCACCGGGATGTTGGTCTCGTCTGCCAGCCTTGCGCATTGCCACACTTGCTCTTCGGTCAGGAATTGCGCCTCGTCGATCAGCACGCAGTCGACGCCGCCGGAAGCGTGTTCGTTGAGAACGAAGGCGTAAATGTCGGTCGTCTCGGCAAATCGATGGGCGTCGCTGGCAAGGCCGATCCGGCTGCTGATCGCTCCGAAGCCGGGTCGATCGTCCAGCGCGGCGGTCCAGAGCGAGACTGTCATCCCCCGCTCGCCATAGTTGAATGCCGTCTGCAACAAGGTCGAGCTCTTGCCCGCATTCATGCTGGAATAGTAGAAATAGAGCTTGGCCATCCCTGTCCACGCTATCGGCGATTACAGGTGGATACCAGATGTTCATCGGGGCGACAGGGCGCAATCGCGATGCTAGTCCACACATATTGTGAATTGATGGGGCGAGTGGATACATGGCTGACGGAATCGCGGCGGCGAAGCAGAATGGCGTGCTCGGCTGGATCGAGCGCAGCGGCAACAAGCTGCCTGACCCGGTGTTCCTGTTCTTCTGGTTGATAGCGGTGCTGATCGTGATCTCGATCCTTGCCTCCTTGTTGGGATGGTCCGTCTCGCATCCGACCGAACTCGATCCTGATACAGGCGCGGCACGCGTTATCACGGCGACCAGCCTGCTGAGTCCGGAGAACATCCAGCGGTTGTGGGTCGAGATGCCCAAGACCTTCACCCACTTCCATCCACTGGGCTACGTGCTGGTTGTCATGTTGGGGGCTGGCGTGGCCGAGCGGGCAGGTCTTTTCGGTACCGCGATGCGCGCAGGCGTGCGCAATGCGCCGCTCAGCATCCTGACGCCGATCGTCGTGCTGGTGGGGATGCTCGGCAACCTTGCCGCCGACGCTGCCTATGTCGTCCTCATCCCGCTTGCCGGGATCATCTTTCACGCCGCCGGGCGGCATCCGGTGGCAGGCATCGCTGCCGCATTTGCTGGTGTTTCGGGCGGCTTTTCAGCCAATCTCGTCCCCGGCCAGCTCGACGCGCTGCTGTTCGGTATTACCGAAGCAGCGGTAGAGACGGTGTTCGGCGATTTCACCGCCAATATCGCCGGCAACTGGTACTTCATCGCCGCGATGACTTTCATTTTTCTGCCGGTGATCTGGTATGTTACCGACAAGATAATCGAGCCGCGGCTGGGCACGTGGGACCCGGCCCGCGCCGGGCGCGCCGCCGATGATGAAGAAGGCGACCGCGCCCTGAACGATGGCGAGCGCAAAGGTCTGCGCCGCGCCGGTCTGGCCATCCTTGGGGTTGTCGCCCTGTGGCTCGTGTTCCTGTTCGGCCCGGGCACCCCTCTGATTGACGAGGCAGCTAATCCCGAAGCGCAGCTGACACCGTTCTACCAGAGCCTAGTGGGTGGCTTCTTCCTGCTCTTCCTACTTTCCGCCTGGGCCTATGGCAGCGGAGCGGGAACGATCAAGAACCACCGCGACCTGGTCAAGATGATGTCCGGATCGATGGAGGATATGGCCTATTACCTCGTCCTAGCCTTTGCTGCCGCGCATTTCGTGGCGATGTTCGCCTGGTCCAATCTCGGCCTGATATTGGCGGTCGAGGGGGCAGACTTCCTCGGATCGTCCGGCCTGCCGGCCTGGGCGTTGCTGGCTGCGATCATCGTGGTTTCATCCCTGCTCAACATCTTCGTCGGTTCGGCCAGCGCCAAATGGGCGCTGCTGGCCCCGGTGCTGGTGCCGATGCTGATGCTGCTCGGCATCACGCCCGAAATGGCCACCGCCGCCTATCGCGTCGGCGATAGCGCCACCAACATCATCACCCCGCTTATGGTCTATTTCCCGCTGATCCTGATATTCTGCCAGCGCTGGGACAAGGATTTCGGCCTCGGCAGCTTGGCCGCGACCATGCTGCCCTATTCGATCGGGCTGCTCGTCGTGGGCCTTGCCATGACCGTCGGCTGGGTCGTGCTTGACCTGCCATTGGGTCCGGCAGCGGAAGTTTTCATGGAAGTTCCGACGACCATTGATCCGACCGCGCCGGCGACCGCCAACTAGGATTGGTGTCGATCACCTGGTGAAGTGACGGAGCGTGGCGAGCTTAGCCTCGCCGCGCTCCCGCACGAGACGGAGGTGCGCGGACCAAAGCGTCAGTCGCTATCGTCGTCCTTACTCAGGTCGCGCGCGACGCGTGGGTCGCGGAGCAGGCTTTCGATGCGACCAGCTTCGTCGAAACTTTCATCGGCCCTGAATTGTAGCTTGGGCGCAAATTTCAGGCCCAGCCGCTTGGCGACTTCCTTTTGCAGGAACGCGGTGTTCCTGCGCAGCGCCGTGACAATCTCGTCTTCGCCAAGCCCCAACAGGGGCTTCACATAGACGCTGGCGTTGCGCAGGTCCGGGGTCATCCGAACCTCGGTCACCGCGATATTTGCGGCGCTGACAACGTCATCATGCACTTCCTGCCTGGCCAGCAGTTCGGACAGGATATGACGCACCCGTTCGCCAACCTTGAGGACCCGAACCGATTGCTGTTCGGAGGTAAATTCCTTGCGAGCCATCATGTGTCTCCTGTCGGCCGCGGGGTCGGGATGGCAGTGCTGGTCGAGCGAGCGAGCGTCGTTCCATCGGCCCCGAACAATTCGCCTTCGAGAAAGATTACTCGACGCCCGCGCCGAACTACCCGGCCCTTCCCCACCAGGGGCCCCGCCGGCACCGGCCGCAGCAGCGTCATGTTGATTTCCAGGTTGAGCGGAGCGTCGGCATGGTCTGTGGCCCAGACATGCGCCCAGCCCATCACCTCGTCGAGGAAACCGGCAACCAATCCACCCTGCACACTCCCGCGAGGCGTGATGAAGCTGGCCGGCGCATTGAAGCGCAAGGTAATCTCTTCGCGTTCGGCGTCGAAATGGTCGAACTCCACGCCCATCAACTCGGCATGGGCAGCGCCAAGCGCGTGCCGGGTTGCCGCGGTCATGCGTCGGTTCCCGGCACTGGTGTGGGCAAGGCTGTCGAGGTCGCACGGGCGAGCATATTGCCACTCTGGTCGTAAAGCTCGCCTTCGAGGAATGCGACCCGCCGACCGTGCTTCACGACACGACCCTTGGCGGTAATTGTCTCGAGCGGCACCATGCGCAGGAAGGTCAGCTTCATGTCGAGATTGAGCGGCAGGGACGCGTCATCGGTCACGGCCAGCAAGGCGCTGCCCATGACTTCGTCGAGAAAACCCGCGATCAATCCGCCTTGCACGGCCCCCCGTGGAGAAGCGAACTCCGCCGGCGGGGTGTAATGCATGGTGATCTCGCCAGCGTCCGCGTCAAACGACACGAATTGCGACCCCATCAGGCGCGACGACGGCGAACGCTGTGTTTCGTACGTCCTGACCATGCACTTCCCGGCAACGCCCTAGCCAACGACCAGGGTGCGCTCGCGCTCCTCGACTTCGAAGACTTCAAGCTGGTCACCCGGCTGGATGTCGTTCGTATCAGCCAGCACCACGCCACATTCGAGACCGGCGCGCACTTCGTCGACATCGTCCTTGAAACGACGCAGCGAAGCAATGGTGGTGGCGGAGACAATGACGTCCTCGCGGGTGAGGCGTGCGAAGAGACCCTTGCGGATAACCCCTTCCTCGACCAGCAGGCCGGCGGCCTTGTCCTTCTTGCCCGAACGGAAGACTTCCTTGACCGCAGCACGGCCCACGACAGTCTCGATCCGCTCCGGTCCGAGTTCGCCGGCCATCTCCTTGGCCACTTCCTCGGTCAGGTGGTAGATCACGTCGTAATACATCATCCGCACGTTATCGCGTTTGACCAGTTCGCGGGCCTTGGAGTTGGGCCGCACGTTGAAGCCGATGATCGGCGCGTTCGATGCTGCTGCCAGATTGACATCGGTTTCTGTGATTGCCCCGACACCTGCGTGCAGCACGCGCACCTTGATATCCTCGGTCGATACAGTGTGCAGCGCATTGACGATCGCTTCAACCGAACCCTGCACATCGGCTTTCACCAGCACCGGCCATTCGATGACGTTCGACTGCAAGTTGTTGAACATCGTGTCGAAGCTGGTCGGAGCAAGTGCCGTACGCTTAGCGGTCGCCTTTTCCTGGCGATACTCGGCAACTTCACGGGCACGCTGCTCGTTTTCGACCACCGCCAGCTTTTCGCCGGCTCCGGGCACGCCACCCAAGCCAAGCACTTCGACCGGCATGGACGGGCCCGCTTGCTTGATCTGCTTGCCCTGGTCATTGACGATGGCGCGCACCTTGCCGCTCTCAGTGCCGACAACAAAGATGTCGCCACGCTTGAGCGTACCGCGGGTGATGAGCACGGTCGCAACCGGTCCACGACCCTTGTCGAGCTGTGCCTCGATGACGGTCGCTTCGGCGGGTCGATCGGGACGCGCCTTGAGTTCGAGCAGTTCGGCCTGCAGCTCGATCTTTTCGAGCAGTTCGTCGAGACCGGTCTTCTTGAGCGCGGAAATTTCCACGTCCTGCACGTCGCCCGACATCTTCTCGACAATGACTTCATGTTCGAGCAGGCGGTTACGGATATTGTCCGGTTGCGCGCCTTCCTTGTCGACCTTGTTGATGGCGACAATCATCGGCACACCGGCGGCCTGGGTGTGTTTGATGGCCTCGATCGTCTGCGGCATGACGCCGTCGTCGGCGGCAACCACTAGGACCACGATATCGGTAACATTGGCACCACGCTGACGCATTTCGGTGAAGGCGGCGTGACCCGGCGTATCGAGGAAGGTTATCTTCCCGCCGTTCTTGGTCTCGACCTGGTAGCTGCCAATATGCTGGGTAATCCCGCCGGCTTCGCCCTTGGTTACATTGGTCCCGCGCAAGGCGTCGAGCAGCGAGGTCTTGCCGTGGTCGACATGGCCCATGATGGTCACAACCGGCGGACGCGGCTGGAGAGTTTCCTCCGGATCCTCGTCAGCGGTGGTATTGATTTCGACATCGCTTTCGGAGACGCGCTTGATGTTGTGGCCGAACTCCTCGACCAGCAGCTCTGCGGTATCCTGGTCGATCGTCTGGTTGACGGTGACCATCATGTCCATATTGAACAATGCCTTGACCAGGTCTGCGCCCTTTTCCGCCATACGGTTGGCCAGTTCCTGGATCGTGATGGCTTCCGGTACCACGACGTCGCGGACCTGCTTTTCGCGCGGCGTGGACGGGCCACCCTGCAGGCGGCGCTCCTTCTCACGGGCGCGCTTGAGCGCGGCGAGCGAACGGGCACGCCGGCCCTCGTCCTCGTTGAGGGCCCGCGAAACGGTAAGCTTGCCCGAGCGGCGCTTGTCCTTTTCGCTGGGCGCGACACGCTTTTCTTCCTTTTTCTTTTTCTCCGGCTTCTTAGGCTCGGGCCGGGCAATCGGCGTGAACTTGCGTGCGGCCGGGGCAGGCTTGCCATCATCTACTTCCGCAGCAGCGGCATCGGCTGAAGCATCAACTGCCGCAGCTTCGGCTTCGGCAGCAGCTTTCGAGGCAGCCTTGGCCTCTTCTGCTGCTCGTTCTTCGGCCTCTTCTTCAGCCTTGCTTTTGTCCTCGGCGCGCTGCTTTTTCTCTGCTGCGCTCTCCTTGGCTTTCTTGTCGTCGCGCTTGCGCGCTTCCTGGGCCAGGCGAAGCCGATCCTCTTCGGCTTCGCGCTGCAACCGCGCAACACGCTCCTGCGGGGTCTCGTCGGATGAGCTGGGCTTCTTGGGCGCGGCCTTCTTGGGCTTCTCGGCCACCGGGGGCGGGGGCGGCGAGGGAGGCGCGGGCTCGGGCGCTGGTGCGGGTGCCGGCTCTTCCCCGGGCTTCACGAGCTTACGGCGGCGCTTCACCTCGACCGCCACCTTGTTGGTGCGGCCGTGGCTGAAGGTCTGCTTGACCTCACCCGCATCCACGCTCCGCTTGAGGCCAAGCGGTTTGCGGGTCCGGGGCTTGTCGTTTTCGTCGCTCATAAAACTCGTATCTCTCTCTCGTATCAATTCGTCTTTGCGGCGGCAGCTGTAACATTGCCACCGTCATCCGGTTCGCCAATCGGCGTTCCTGTATAATGCAGCAAGCGCAGCAAGGCCTGTTCGACCCGCTCAGCAGGTTTGCGGCCCGCCACACCCAGATGGACGACGTTCTCGCGGCCCAATGCCACAGACAGAGCCGCCCGGTCCAGTGGCAAGCGGATCCCGCGTGCACCCGAACCTTCCATGTCCCGGCCCACCCGCCAGGCCTGGTCAAGCTTGGCGGTGCCGCCTTCGCTTGCGTCGGCAGCGTGCATCAACAGGTCCAACACGCCCCCGCGCGCCTGTTCGCCAATCCGGTCCGATCCCAAGATAAGAAATCCGGCCCGCATTTCGAGGCCCAATCGGTCAAGCAATACGCGAACCAGTGCGGATTGTATCCGTTCGGGCAAATCCTCTGCCACGGTCAAGCTCGCACCCTTGAAGGCACGCGCCAGTGCGCCGCGCAACTTGCCCTTGGCCATCGCCTGTTCGAGCTCGCTGCGTGAAACGCCGATCCAGGCGCCGCGACCGGGCGCGCGCGCCAGCACATCTGGAAGCACATCGCCTTCGGGTGAGATGGCGAGCCGCACCAGGGCGCTGCGCTCTCCGTGGTCGCCGGTCAGGATGCAGCGCCGCTCCGGGCAGGCTTCGCCGGACCCGGATTTGCTCCGGGCCGCGGTGTCTTCAGAGTTGAGGGAGCCTACGCGCTCATTGTTCGGAGTCCGCATTGGCGGCCTCCTGCGTGTCAGAACCGGCAGCAGGCGCCGCGTCTTCTTCGTCTTCGAACCAGTGCGCGCGGGCAGCCATGATAATCTCGTTGCCCTGCTCTTCAGAAAGTCCGTACTCGCCGAGGACACCAGCCTTGTCCTCGGTGCGCTGGTTGCGACGCAGCGGCGGACCATCGGCAGTGTTGCGACGACGCGGAGCCTCACGCTTCTTCTGGATCAGCTCGTCGGTGGCCAGGTCGGCCAGATCGTCGAGCGTCTTGATCCCGGCCTTGCCCAGCGTCACCAGCATCTGTTCGGAAAGATGCGGCAATTCAGCGAGATCGTCCTCGACACCCAGTTCGCGGCGTTCTTCACGATAGGCCGCAGCCTGCCGTTCGAGCGCTTCCTGCGCACGGCTTTGCAGTTCCTCGGCCAGCTCTTCGTCGAAGCCTTCGATGCTGGCGAGTTCCTCCAGCGCGACGTAAGCGACTTCCTCGAGCTCGGCGAAGCCTTCAGCCACGAGCAGCTGCGAAAGCGTTTCGTCGACGTCGAGTTCTTCCTCGAACATCTTGGAGCGTTCGGAGAACTCCTTGCTCTGCTTCTCGCTCGCTTCTTCCTCGGTCATGATGTCGATCTGGTTGCCGGTCAGCTGGCTGGCGAGGCGGACATTCTGACCGCGACGGCCGATAGCCAGGCTAAGCTGGTCGTCCGGCACCACGACTTCGATACGCGATTCATCTTCGTCGATCACGACGCGGCTGACCGTGGCCGGCTGCAGTGCGTTGACGATGAAGGTTGCCTGGTCTTCCGACCACGGGATGATGTCGATCTTCTCGCCCTGCAATTCCTGCACCACCGCCTGCACGCGGCTACCCTTCATGCCGACGCATGCGCCGACCGGGTCGATCGAGGAATCGTGGCTGATCACGCCAATCTTGGCGCGGCTGCCCGGATCGCGGGCGGCGGCCTTGATCTCGATGATGCCGTCATAGATTTCAGGCACTTCCTGCGCGAACAGCTTGCGCATGAAATCGGGATGTGCGCGGCTGAGGAAAATCTGCTGGCCGCGATTGTTGCGTTCGACCTTGGTGATGATGGCGCGGATACGCTCACCGACACGCGCAGCTTCGCGCGGAATCTGCTGGTCGCGGCGGATCACACCTTCGGCCCGGCCGAGGTTGACGATCACGTGGCCGAATTCGACCGACTTGATGACGCCGGTGATGACTTCGCCCGCGCGGTCCTTAAATTCTTCGAACTGACGCTCACGCTCGGCATCGCGGACCTTCTGGAAGATCACCTGCTTGGCACTTTGCGCGTCAATACGCCCCAAATCGACCGGCGGCAGCGGATCGACGATGAAATCGCCAACCTGGGCGCCGTCTTCGAGCTTCTGGGCCTGCTTCAGATCGACCTGCTTGAAGTAGTCCTCGACCTCTTCGACCACTTCGACCACGCGCCACAGGCGAAGATCGCCGGTCTGCGGATCGAGCTTGGCGCGAATGTCGTTCTCCGCGCCATAGCGGTTGCGCGCGCTTTTCTGGATCGCTTCTTCCATCGCTTCGATGACGATCTCTTTGTCGATCATCTTTTCTGTAGCGACAGCATTGGCAATCGCGAGCAGCTCTGCCTTGTTGGCGGAAATAGCACTGGCCATCAGTCGTCAGCCTTCTCTTCTTGGTCTTCGAGTATGTCTTCGGCACCGGCGGTGTCGAGGGGTTGCGTTGCGGCGATCAGCTCGTCGGTAAGGACCAGCTTGGCGCTGTGTATCTGTTCGAGGGCGAAGGAAACCTCGCCGGCGCGGTTATCCGCGATCGTCACGGTATTGCCGTCAATGCCGACAAGGTTTCCGCGCAGGTTGCGATGCCCGTCGACCTTCTCGACGAGGCTGATTTTCGCCTCGTGTCCGGCCCAGTCGGCAAAATCCTTGGCCCGGGTCAATGGCCGGTCGATGCCGGGCGAACTGACCTCGAGGTGGTAGGCACCCGGGATCAGTGTTTCGCCCTGCTCCTCGGCCGTGTCGATCGCGTCCGAAACACGGCGCGAAAGCGCGGCGCATTGTTCGATCACCAGCTGGCCGGTGGCCGGATCCTCTGCCATGATCTGCAGCGCTTGTCCGCCGTCGCCTGCCTCCGATGGTATCATCTTGACGCGCACAAGGTCGAAGCCAAGCGCTGCGGCTTCGGGTTCGATCAATGCGGTCAGGCGTTCTACGTCGGCCATTCAGTCTCCACTTAAGCGAACATGAGACTAACACAGGCGTTGGGTGCCGGCCCCGTTTCGGCGCCAGCCCTACAGTGTCAGACAATGTCGGGATGGGCGCTATCTAGAGACGGTTTTTGAAACTTGCAACGAAAAAGGGCCCGGCGCGAACCGGGCCCTTTCGTTTGCTCGATCAATGCCGATCAATGCCGATCAATGATGGTTCTGACCGCCGCGTCCGTTGTTGCGCGGACCTTCGCCGATTGCCCATGTGACATGCGTCACAATTACAGCGCCGATCTCGTTCCGAACAAATACGTCCGGACGACCCTTGCTGTCGTACTTGATCGGACGCCCCCAGTCAGACGGGTTGTTGCCGACGCCGAATTTTTTGCCCTTGCCGCCGCCACGGCCCTTGTTGGGCTTGCCGCCGCCGCCCGAACCATCGGAGTGCGCATAGATATCGAGAAGCATCTCGAAATCATGCGCATCGGGGTGCTCGTTGCCCTGCGGCGCGCTGGTGTATTCCATACAGGAAGTCGTCAGGTCGGTGTTGAAGTTCTCGTTCTGATGTCCGAGTCCGTAATCATGGCCGATCTCCTGACAGGTGACCAACTGACGCCAGGTGTCGTTGTTATACTGTGCTTGGTTGAAGTAGAAATCGTTCAACTTGGTGACACCACCGAAGATATGGCCGCCGCTCAGAGAAATACTGGCAATTCCCAGCCAGCCGGTCGAACCGTAGTCGTCATTGCAGACATTGATTTCGCCGCCGACGATTGAACAAGCTGGATCGGCGTTACCATTGACCAGCGGTGCCTGGATGACAGTCGATTGATTCCAGTCCGCCACCGCAATCGCGGTATGATTCCGCTGAGCCCAGATGCCGGTGGTGTTGTCGATCACCGGGACGGTGACTTCCGCACCCGTACGCTCCCAGTGATAGGTGCTCCAGGCATGGCTCGCGATGGCCGGCACGGCGACAGCCGCCGCCAGCGCAGCGCCAGCTGCAAGCATGGTTTTCCGGTTGGCAATTTTCATGATCATCTCTCTCCATGGATGTATTATTATCCGGAAATCGGAATGAGACTTCCCATCATCCGGCAACGCCGGTGGATGTTCATGGAAACGACCCTCGCCCCTCTCCCCGTGCGACACACCCTAACTTGAGGTCGACCGAGGTCAAGGTCATGGGGAAATTTTTATTCGAAGTGCTTAACCATAGTTTTGCGCGTAAAAACTATTGGGTAGGCACGCAGCAGAAATTACTTCGGCAAGACATAATATTATAATATAATTTAGTCCTGTAGCTATTCGTTTGGCTGCGCCGAACTTTCATTAACCTCGCGCTGGATCACATCTCGCAATCGCGCGTTTTCACCATGCCTGATGATATGCGGCGTAATGATTATATAAAGCTCTGTCTTGCTCTCTGACGAGTTGTCGCGCTTGAACAGCTCGCCGAGAATGGGGATGTCCCCGAGGATCGGGATCTTGCTCTTGGAGATCAACGAAGCTTCCTGCGTCAGGCCGCCAATAACAAAGGTCTCGCCATCGCGCACAGATGCGCTGGTCTCGGCCTCGCGCTGGCTGATCGTGGGAAAGCCCTGCGAGAACCCTGTCACGCTCGACACCACGCCATAGATCTTGGAGGTGATGAACCCATCGCTGTTCACGCGCGGCGCGATTTGCAGCGTCACGCCGACATTCACATACTGGACCTGCTGCGACACGCCATTGACCCCCGACAACTGGATCGAGGTCAGGATCGGCAGGGCATCGCCGGTCGTGATCTTGGCTGTCGTGCCGCTCTGCGCAGCAATCCGCGGCGCCGACACGATGCGCCCTTCGCCCTTGGACACTTGCGCGTAAACCGCGGCCTGGAGGGTAAGACTGTCAAGCGGATCGCTCGGGTCGAAACCGAACGGCAGGAATTGCCCGGTCTGCACAGTCCCGAACGCAATTTGCCCATTCGCATTGGTGAAATCGATGCCGACATTTCGCGCACCGGTCTCGGTGAGTTCAACAAACTGCGTTTCGAGGATCACAGAATCCACGGGACGATCGATCAGATCGATCATGCGGCGCACCCGTGCGATGCGCTGGGGCGAACCCTCGACCCAGATCGCGTTAAGCCGCCGGTCGATCCCCAACCCGGAATTCACTTTCTCGCCGAGCGGCAATTCCTCGATTTCCCGCGGACGCACGACATTGCCGTAATTGGTGCCGTTCGTACCGGGCGAACCAAAGCCCGGCTCCGACCGAATGAAGGCATCGTTGGGCTTGACGCTGGCCCCTTCGGAAATGAGGCCCACCACTTCGCTGACATCGGCATATTTCAACTCGATCAGGGCAAAGTCGTCGAGCCCTGGCGGTGGATCACGAAATTCCGGCAGAGAACCCTCGCCACCGTAATCATATTCGCCTCGACTTCCCGTGGGACCGGATACGATCTCACCCGGCCTGGGACGCCTGATGGTCACCAGCAAATTCGTTTCGCCGCTTGGCTGGGTTTCGATGACTGCCGGGCCGCGGGTTCGGAACCGGACCACAAGGTTGGCGCTGTCCTGCTCGAAGGCCAGATCGTTGACCAACCCCTTCAACCGCCGGTCCATTGCGGCTCCCTGGGTGCGGCGGGTCATGGCCAGCCGCAAGGCCGCATCCCCATTTTCGCTAATGTCGGTGAAAACTGCCAGCCGCGGCGCGAAGCGCAGGCGGATGATGGTCTGCTCCTGACTTTCGGCGATCAACTGGACATTGGTCAGGCTGGTCGTGCTGCCTTGCGCACGCAGGCTTGCTGGCATCGCAATGGCGGCGACCAGGCAGGCGATTGCCACGAGAAAATACCGCATTCGGTGCCCTGCGACCTGGGCATCCAGATTTATCATGAGTGGAAAATCCCTCGCTCCCTGCCATCTTCATAACAGCCGAACTGCGCCCGACAACAGTGCCTCCAAAGGAAAGTGCAGGCCTGTTGCGGGATTACGACAACGCCGCCTTGCACCGCTGAAATAAGTCCGATTTGCGGGGCGATCACGTGCCGCTTCGGCGGAACCACGGCTCGTCGGTCCGATCGATTTGCAATGCGCCAGAGAAGGGCAAACAAAGGTCATAGGCTTGGGCCGGGCTGCCGGTTAGCCATACATCCCACGTCTCTCGCGGGAGGATCACCGGCATCCGGCTGTGCATCGGCGCCACTTGGGCGTTGGCTTCAGTCATGATCATCGAATAGGCCGCGCCCCACTCGTCGGTATCGCGCCAAATCCCGGCGGTGGCGAACAGCGGCGCGCCTGGCATCGAAAACCAGGTGCGGGTCATCTGGCCCTTTGGCCCCTCGGCCTCGGCAAAGGAGGAGACAGGGATCAGGCAGCGTCGTTCCTCGAAGGAATAGCGCCAGAAGAAGCTCTTGAGCTTGTCGGTGCGGGTATTGTTGACCGGCTTGGGCTTCAAGGGTTGCCCCTTGGCGCCGGTGCGCTGCAGCGGGAACCCCCAGTTCATCGCCTGAACCTTGCCGTCGGCTACCACCGGCGCGGGATAGCCGGGATAGACGTCCTGCGCGGTATTGGCACCGAAGTCCTCGGCAATGGCATCGAAGAAGTCGGCAATTTCCGTGTGCGAACTCTTGATCTGGTAGAGATTGCACATCGGACGATTTCAGCTTTCTTCCAGCAGGCTGTGCTTCTTGATGCAATGGCGCAACTGATCATAGGACAGGCCGAGCGCCTTGGCTGTCTGGCGCTGGTTCCAGCGATGCTTGCCCAACGCGTGTTCGACGATCCGGCGTTCATGTTCGTCGACCGCTGCCCGCAAATCATCGACGGTCTCGAAATCGGCCGCGGCAGGCGCGCGGCCCTTGTCAGGCACCACACCACGAAAATCGGTCGAGTTTTTTCGCCGGGCATTTTCGGTTTCGAGCGGTTTCCACGGGCTGTCGAACGGGTCGAACTGGATATGGCCAATTGGCTCCTCCCAGCTGTCCCAGCGATACACCGCGCGCTCGACCACGTTGCGCAACTCGCGGACATTGCCTGGCCAGGGGTGGTCCTCCAGCTCGGTCTGCACATGGCCTGCAAAACCCGGCCAGCTTTCCCACTCCAGTTCAGCCGCCATTCGCCTGCCGAAATATTCGGCCAGCACCCCGACATCGCCTTCGCGGACGCGTAGGGGCGGCAAGGTGATGACCTCGAAGCTCAAGCGGTCGAGCAGGTCGGCGCGAAAAGTGCCTTTCTTGGCCAGCTGCGGCAGGTCTTCATTGGTCGCCCCGACAATTCGCACATCGACATGGATAGGGCGCGAGGATCCGATGCGGGTGACTTCGCCATATTCGACCGCGCGCAGCAGGCGTTCCTGCGCGGCCATCGAGAGAGTGCCCAGTTCGTCGAGAAACAGCGTACCCTTGTCGGCTTCTTCGAACCGCCCCGCGCGCGCTCTGGTAGCTCCGGTGAAGGCTCCCGCCTCGTGCCCGAACAATTCGGCCTCGATCAGGGTTTCCGGCAGGGCCGCACAGTTCATGATGACCAGCGGCTCGCCCCAACGTGGCGACAGACGATGGAGGCGTTCAGCGATCAGTTCCTTGCCGGTGCCACGTTCGCCGACGATGAGGATCGGACGCTGCATTGGGGCGGCGCGGCTGGCGCGCTCTACCGCGTCAAGAAAGGCTGTGGACTGGCCGACAAATTGATTTCCCCGCTCCATACCCGATATATAGTGAAATTTCCCAAGGTTTGGCAATACTCACCAAGATTGCGGTGGGGAGAAACATGCAGGAGCGCTGAATTCCGGCACTCTGCCAAACTGGCACGGGGTTTGCAAAGCAGGGGGCACACGCCGCAATATTGGTACGCGGCCCAGGATTTCAGGGAGGACCCCGACCATGTATACTCGCGAATTCTTCCAGACCCGGCTCGGCCAGGCAGCACTTGCCAGCATCGTTGCCATGACCGCCTTCGTCGCGCTCAGCACGCAGTTGCAGGCACCCCCGGCCCACGCCGCATCGTTCGCCTACGAACAGGTCGAGATCGCGTGAGCAAACCGAACAAACCTCTAGGACCGGAGTCCTCCAGCCCCCAGTCCCCCGGTGCCGCAAAGGCCCACGGGGCTCCGGTCCCCCCTCAGGGCAAGCAGACCATCAAGTCCGGTCTCTCGCGCCTGGAAGCCGAGGTGGAGAAGCTGCGCCGCAGCCCCACCCCGACGCAAACGCCGACCCGCCCGGGTCAGGATTCTTTTAACCTCGGAGCACCCTTCATGGGAATTTTCAGCCGCACCCGCGATATCATCGCCGCCAATTTCAACGATATGCTCGACCAGGCAGATGACCCTCAGAAGATGATCCGCATGATCATCCTCGAAATGGAGGAGACCCTGGTCGAAGTCCGCGCCTCGGCTGCGCGCACCATTGCCGATCAGAAGGAAATGCACCGTCACACCGTCAAGCTCGACAAGCTGCAAGCCGACTGGGCTGAAAAGGCGCAACTGGCGCTGTCGAAAGACCGCGAGGATCTCGCCCGCGCCGCCCTGGTCGAGAAGAAGAAGGCGTCCGACATGGGCGACCAGCTCAAGCAGGAGATCGCCGTACTCGACGATGCACTCCGCGCCTATGAGCAAGACATCCAAAAGCTGCAGGGCCGCCTGCGCGAGGCGCGCAGCCGCCAGACCGCTATCGCCGCCCGTCTCGAAAGCGCTGAAAATCGCGTCAAGCTACGCAGCCTGATGACCAATGAACGGGTCGATGATGCGCTTACCCGTTTCGACCAGCTCGAACGCCGGGTCGATTACGCCGAGGGACGTGCCGAGGCACTGCAGATTGCCGACCAGTCGGGCACCCCGAGCCTCGCAGACGAAATCGATGCGCTGGCCGGAGGCGACAAGGTCGACGAGGAACTCGAAGAAATGAAGCGAGCCCTGGGCAAGGATACCAGCGGCAGCGACCACAAGACCAAAAAGGACTGATTACCCATGGAAGAAATCATCATCATACCGGCCATTTTCATCGGTCTGCCGTGGGTCATCATGCACTATGTGACCAAGTGGAAGACTGCGGCCACCATCACCGGCGACGACGAGGCACTGATGGAAGAGATGTACCAGCTGGCCAAGCGGCTGGACGAGCGCATGGACACTGTCGAGCGGCTCGTCTCACACGATCACGCCGACTTCAAGCCGGCCCGCCTGATCCAGAACACCGAGGAAGACAACGCCAAGCTCAAGGAACTTGAGCAGATGATGGCAGAGAAAAAGGGAGCTCGCCCGTGAACACCCCCCACACTACCCTCTATCGCGACAAGCAAAATGCCAAGCTGATGGGCGTCTGCTCCGGGATCGCCGATTACACGGGCGTCAATGCCTTCTGGGTCCGGTTGGCCTTCATCGCCGCCATTTTCACCGGCATCCTCAGCCCCATCGTGCTGCCGCTGTATTTCCTGGCCGGCCTGCTGCTCAACAAGAAGCCGCCGCACCTCTATGTCGATCCGGAGGAGCAGAAATATTGGCAGCGGATGCGCCAGAACCCCAAGCGCACCGTGCGCGAGGTCCGCGGCAAGTTCCGCGACATCGATCGCCGCCTGGCCGAAGTCGAGACCTTCTATGTCTCGTCCAACCCGCGCCTCAACGCAGAAATCGAGCGCCTGCGCTAATCCGAATTTTTGGGAGGGACTGAAGAATGGAATGGCTCGTAGGATTTGCTCCTTTCCTGATGGTGATGTTCATCGTCTGGACCGTATCGCGCAGCAAGACGGAGGCGCGTCGGCTCGATGCCACGGCCGCCGGTAGCGCCGAAAAGGCCGCGCAATACGCCAGCCGGGTGCAGGAACTGGAAGACCGGGTCCAGGTGCTCGAACGCATCGTGACTGACCGCGGATACGATATCGCCACCCAGATCGAAGCCTTGCGCGATACCAAGCGGGTCGAGGATCAGGGCAGCGGCGTACCAATGAACATGGAACGGAAGGAAGAAGCGTAATGGATTGGGGAGGACCAGGTTTCATCGTTGCGATCATCGCGATCAGCACGTTCGGTTGGCTGATCAACAACTGGATCCGCGCCCAGCACGGCTACTCGCTCGAAGACGAATGGGGCGGCAAGACCGAAAAGGCCTCCCAGCGCGATGACGCCAAGCTACGCGAGCAGAACCAGAAACTGCTGCAAACGATGGAAAGAATGCAGGACCGTATGGTCGTGCTTGAACGCATCGTCACCGACAAGGGCTATACCGTGGCCGAGGAAATCGAGGCTCTTCGTGACCCGAAAATGGTCAGCGATACCGGTGCAGGCGTCCCGCTCAACATGAAGACCAGGGAGAATGCCCAGTGACCGGAGTTGATCTCGTACCTCACCTGCCGTGGATCATCGGTGGCGGGCTCCTGATCGGCGCAGCAGGCGTGTGGGGATGGATCCATACGACCAAGCTTCGCATCCAGCACGGCTATCCCCTTGAAGGCATGTGGGGCCAGTCGCTCAAGCCATCGACCGATGGACAGACCGCCGAACGCGTGCGCTTGCTGACCCAGGAAAATGCCGAACTGCGAGCCGAACTGGGCTCGATGAAAGACCGGCTCGCCAACGTCGAACGGATCGTCACCGACAGCGGCTATCACCTGACCAGCGAAATCGACAAGCTGCGCGAACCCGCCATCGCCCAGCGCCAGGCGGAAGGGCAAGGCTGATGAATAACGATCTTGTACTCATCTTTGGCTTCGTGCTGATCATCCTTGTACTCGTGACTTTTGGCATCAACGCGCTGGTTGGAAAGCATCTGCAGCACAAGCGCTGGCTCGAGGAACGGCGCGACAAGCAAGGCACTCGGATAGGCGACGACAAGCATGCCGCCCTCGAAGAGCGCGTCCGCGTCCTCGAACGCATTGCAACCGAGAATAATGAGCCGCTGGCCATGCAGATCGAACAGTTGCGCGACCTGCAATCAGTCGACACCAATTTGACGAAGGAGCAAAGCCAATGAGTTCCTGGGCCATGGTCGCGGTCGTTGCCATCATCGTGTGGGGTTGCGTGCAATTCTACAAGATGCGTCACGGCATCCTGAGCGACAGTGAGGGCAATGAGACGCGCGTAATACAATCGGATCCCGAGAAGGATCGCGAGATCGAAGAGCTGCGCGAGCGGGTAAAGGTCCTCGAGAAGATCGCCACCGATCCGGCGCGCCGTACGGCAGAAGAAATCGAGAAATTGCGCGACGAGCGCTGAGGGTTTGAGACGCGGGGTTCGAGGTGGAACCCCCACGAGAAGGAAGACAGGAGATGGGTGAGCCAACATTCGTCATAGCCGTAACCGCCTTGGTGGGGCTCAGTGTTGTCGTCGCGGCGCTGCTGCGCGCATGGCATGGGTGGCTCGCGCTCAAGCGACAGGAACTCGAGAACCGGCGAGCGCGCACTCCCGTCGAAATCGAAGGCGGTGCCGCCGAAGGCGCCGCGCGGATCGAGATCGCTGATCTCAAGGAACGCATCCGCAAACTCGAAGCGATCGCCAGCGGGGTGGATTTGTGATGCAATGCGCCTACATGGCGCGGCATGCGAACGCTTGATGATATCCGTGAAGAATACGAGTTTCTCGAAGGCGACGAACGCTATCGCCTGTTGATCGAGCTGGGGCGCGAGCTCGACCCCATGCCCGATGCGCTGAAGACCGATGCCACCCTCGTGCGCGGCTGCTCGGCTAGCGTCTGGGTTTATCCCACCGATACCGACGGCCGGCTGCATTTTCTCGCCGATAGCAACGCGGCGATCACCAAAGGCATCGTCGCGTTGGTCATCGCCGCTGTTCAGGACCAACCGGCGAGCGAGGTGGCGCAAATGGACATTGCCGCCATGCTCGAACCGTTCGACCTCAAGAACCAGCTTTCATCCAATCGCACGCAGGGCGTCCCCAACATGATCGCGCTGGTGCGCGAACATGCTGCGCGGATATCAGCGCAATGACACCGGCACGGACATGAAGCGGCCCGTCTACAAGGCGCTTGGCTTTGCCAGCGTTGGCCTTGGGGCGATCGGCGCGGTGCTGCCGATCATGCCAACGGTGCCCTTCCTGTTGCTTGCCGTCTATTTCTTCGCCCGCTCGAACCCCGAACTGGAGCAGAAAATACTCGATCATCCGCATTGGGGACCGCAGGTGCTGGATTGGCGCGAAAGGCGCGCGATCAGCCGCAGGTCTAAAACAATGGCTATCGGCGCAATGGCAACGGGTGCAGTGTTCACCTGGTTTACGCTGGGTCATCCCTATTATCTCATATCGATAGCCATCCTGGTGATCTGCGGGACGTGGATCGCAACCCGCAACGAATAGACTTTCCGGAACTTCCCGTGCCGCTCCCCGTTAATTCGTCACAACGGACGGGGGCGACCGAAGGAATTTTTACATGGCTATTCTCGTTCTGATTGCGACCATCCTGCTGCCCCCGCTCGGCGTGGCAATGAAGCATGGTCTCGGGGCGACCACCCTCCTCAATCTCGTCCTCACCCTGCTGGGGTTCATCCCCGGCCTGATCCATGGTCTGTATGTGAACTACGCCCGGTAAACCCGGACCCGTATTTCGCATAATGACAGCGCGGCGCTCCTCCCCCCCCCGGAGCGCCGCGTTTCTTGTTTGGAATGGAGTGCTAGAGGTCGGTGCTTTCGCGCACGACTGCTTGTCCGGTTTCGCGCTGTAGTCGCAATTCTTCCTTCAACCGGACAGGATTGCGGGCGACAACAAAGCCGAAACTGACACCACCCTCCTTGCCGACCGTCGCATGATGGAGCTTGTGCGCCTGCACCAGCCGCTTGGCATAGCCGCGCCTTGGCACCCAGCGGAAGTAGCGTTGGTGCACCAGCCCGTCATGAACCACAGTGTAGATGAGGCCGTAGATTGTGATGCCGAAGGCGGTCCACCAGAGTGCATCCGAGACGTAATAACCGACTGCGAACATGACGAACACGATCGTGCCGAATACCACGGCAAACAGATCGTTCTTTTCCAGCGTCTTGTCATGCGGTTCGTGGTGGTCGCGGTGCCATGCCCAGCCCCAGCCGTGCATGACATATTTGTGCGCCCACCATGCGAACAGTTCCATCCCTGCGACCGAGGTCAGCACAATTATTGTGATTTGCCACCAGCTCATACGCTCGGTTCTCCGCCTTCGATCAATCGATCGGCCTGCGCCTGCCGATAGCGGGGCAATGCCCACCACGGCACCTGCGGGGCGAGGTGATGTTCGTAATGATAGCCGAAATGAAAACAGGTCAGCAAACTCGCGGCTGTCCCGAAATCGTCGCTGCGGGCGTTATGGCTATCCGCAAATCCGGTGGCATCGTGACGGTGCGGGCGGAAGGTCCCGAAGTAGAATAGCTGCACCGAAGACGCGATCGCCGGCAGGCCGTAAAGCAGCACCAGCTGCACCATGGGAACGTCAAGAACCAGCCAATACACTGCCACTACGCTCGACACGAAAAGGACCGATTGCCGCCCGAAATAGCGAGTAAAAAATGCCTTGTACCAAGGCCCGAATTCACTCGGGTGGCTGGCACAGAAATCGGGATCGTCTGCATGGCCTGCATGGCGATGATGCGCAAAATGCGCGTCACGCATCCGTCGCCAGGCGAACCCGGCATAGAGAAACAACAGCACCGCTCCGATCACCGCGTTGAGACGCGGCCAGCCAGGCGCGAGCGAGCCATGCATCGCATCATGGCTGACGATGAACACGCCGACCGAGAGCCAGCACAGAGCCGCCGCCATCAAAAGTGCCAGCGGCAGGTTTGACCAGCTCAGTTCGAACACCAACACAGCATATAGGTGCAGGCCCAGCCAAGCCCCGGCAATCGCGAAGGCGAGCAGCAGTCCGAGCGCCCTTTGCAAGGCGTGCGGTTTCGGGGCGATGGCGTGTGGCACGATGCCAGCCAGTATAGGCTATTCGGGCCTTGGAAAAAAGAATTCGCGCAGATGGTCGCCAATGCGCGCCGGTCGCAGGGTAGTTGAATCGATACAGCACCAGCTCGACTTGACCTCGGCCAACACCTCTTCCCCACGCTGGATTACCGTGTGGTAGAAAGCGCGCGCGCCCTGGAATTGCTCGAGAACGGTCTGCGCGATGACCTCGTCTTCGAGGAACGCGGGCTTGCGATAGGTAATCTCGTGCTTGAGCGCGACCCAGGCCTTGCTTGCCACATCCTCGGCCGGGGCCAGCTTGTTCCAGTGCGCCAGAACCGCGTCCTGCACCCAGTTCAGATACCTGGCATTGTTCACATGGCCCATGAAATCGATATCATCGGGCAGGACCTTGATCGCGAATGCGAAAGGAGCGGCTGGGGTGTGTGCTGACATGGATGTAAGTTAGGTATCCATAGCTTAGATTTCCATGGCCCCGCATTTGCTTGGGCAACACATTATTGCCTGTGTTGCGCAAAGGCCGCAAAACCGCAGCCATGAGCAGCACCCCTCGCACGCTTTACGAGAAGATCTGGGATGCCCACGTCGTCGACCAGCGCGATGATGGCACCGCGCTGATCTATATCGACAGGCATCTCGTTCACGAGGTGACCAGCCCGCAGGCATTCGAGTCCTTGCGTGCCAATGGACGGACCGTTCGGCGGCCGGACCTGACGCTGGCGGTGCCCGACCATAATGTACCAACCACCAAACGCACTGATGCCGCGGGCAATCGACTGCCAATCGCCGATCCGCAAAGCGCGCAACAGCTCGCCGCGCTCGAGCGCAATGCGCCGGAGTTCGGCATCCGCTATATCAACGCGGTCGCTCCCGAGCAGGGCATCGTCCATGTCGTCGGGCCGGAACAGGGTTTCTCGCTGCCAGGCGCCACCATTGTCTGCGGTGACTCGCACACCGCCGCCCACGGCGGAGTCGGCGCGCTCGCCTTCGGGATCGGCACCAGCGAAGTCGAACACGTGCTGGCCACGCAAACCCTGCTGCTGAAACGGTCAAAGGCAATGGAGGTGCGTGTCGAGGGCGACCTTGGCCCCGGGATCACGCCCAAGGACCTGATCCTGCACATCATCGGGGTGATCGGCACCGCTGGCGGAACCGGACACGTCATTGAATATCGCGGTCGCGTGTTCGAGGAGATGAGCATCGAGGGCCGGTTGACCGTGTGCAACATGAGCATAGAGGCAGGTGCGCGCGCCGGACTGGTCGCCCCCGACGAGGTCACGTTCGCCTATCTGAAGGGGCGCCCATACGCGCCACAAGGCGAGGAATGGGATCGAGCGGTCGCCTGGTGGCGCTCACTCGCAACAGACAAAGGCGCACGGTTCGACAGCTCTGTGGTGATTGACGCCAGCGAAATCGAGCCAACCGTGACCTGGGGCACCAGCCCCGAAGACGTGGTGCCAATCGGCGCCAGCGTACCCTCTCCGGATAGTTTTTCCGATCCATCCAAACAGATCGCTGCTGCCAAGAGCCTGGAATACATGGGACTGACCCCTGGACAGCGGATGCAGGACATTGCCATCGAGAACGTCTTCATTGGTAGTTGCACCAACAGCCGAATCGAGGATTTGCGCGCCGCAGCCAAGGTTCTCGAAGGCCGCCGCAAGGCCAAGGGGGTTCGCTGGGCCATCGCCGTTCCTGGTTCGGGCCTCGTCAAGCTCCAGGCTGAAGCCGAAGGGCTCGACCGGATCTTTACCGACGCCGGATTCGAGTGGCGCGAACCGGGCTGTTCGGCCTGTCTCGCCATGAACCCGGACAAGGTCCCTTCCGGCGAGCGCTGCGCCTCTACTTCCAATCGCAATTTTGTCGGTCGCCAGGGTCCGGGCGCTCGAACGCATTTGATGAGCCCGGCAATGGCTGCGGCTGCCGCTGTCACCGGACGGCTCACCGATGTGCGTGAATTGTCAGCCAAATCCCCCTTGCGGGAATCCGCCCGCGCTACCAAAGCATAAGCCATGACCAAGATCCCAACCAAGACCATCGCCGGAGCCATCGGCTCTGCCGCTATCGCCGCCGCCCTGCTCTATGCCGGCAAACGTAAGAAGAAGAACGCGCCAACTCAGCCGGGGCCGATTCCCTCGGGCGAGAATCCGGAGACCGATTAATGGATCCCGTGCGCCGGATTGAAGGCCGCGCCATCCCCTATGGTGCGAAAAACGTCGATACCGACGTCATCATCCCGGCGCATTGGCTCAAGACCGTCACTCGCGAGGGACTGGGCCGCGGTGCGTTCGAAACCGTGCGGCAAGACCCCGATAACGTCTTTGATCAAGCCGAGTTCAGCGGCGCGCCGATCCTTATTGCCGGTGACAATTTTGGCTGCGGTTCGAGCCGCGAGCACGCGGCCTGGGCGCTTCTCGACCTCGGCATAACCGCGGTAATCGCACCGAGTTTTTCGGACATCTTCAGTGGCAATGCCTTCAAGAACGGCATTCTGACCGTTGCCTTGCCGCAGGAACAGATCGACCGATTGCTGGAAGTGGCCGCGACAGACCCGATCAGCGTCGATCTCGAATCGCAGACCGTGACCACGCCGTTCCAGGATCGTTTCGCTTTCGAAACCGATCCATTTCGGCGGCGCTGCATGCTGGAGGGGCTGGACGAGATCGGCCTCACCCTGCAGCAGGAACAAGCCATCAGAAAATATGAAAACCGCCAGCAAGGCATGACGCCCTGGTTGGCCCGAGGAACGGAGAAAGCCGCATGAAAGCGCTCAGAACCCATCAGACCGGTGGACCGGAAACCCTGACCCTCGACGAGGTCGAAGTACCCACGCCCGGCAAGGGCGAAGTGCTGGTCGATGTGAAGGCCTGCGCAATCAACTATCCCGACACGCTGATGATCCGCGACCTTTACCAGTTCAAACCCAAGCGCCCCTACGCTCCGGGCGGCGAAATCGCCGGGGTGATCGAGGCGGTTGGCGAAGGTGTCGAAGGTTACAAGGTCGGCGACAAGGTCATGGCGGGGATCGGCAATGGCGGCCTGTCCGAAAAAGTCGTCGTGCAGGCTGGACGTATGTTCCCCGTGCCTGACGGCGTGCCGTTTGAAAAAGCGGCCAGCCTGCTGATGACTTATGGCACGACCATCCATGGCCTCAAGGATCGCGGTCACATCAAGAAGGGTGACACAGTCCTCGTGCTCGGCGCCGCTGGCGGAGTGGGACTTTCGGCAGTCGAACTGTCCAAGGCCTTTGGTGCGCGCGTGGTCGCGGCCGTTTCGAGCGAGGCCAAAGGGGAAGTCGCTCGCAAGGCCGGCGCTGACGAAGTGGTAATCTACCCGCGCGACGAAATGGACAAGGATGCCTCCAAGGATCTCGCCAAGGCTTTCAAGGCAGCGTGCGGACCGGAAGGTGCCAACATCGTCTATGACATTGTCGGCGGCCAGTATTCGGAGCCTGCGCTGCGCTCGATCGCGTGGGAAGGTCGATTCCTGGTAGTCGGTTTCCCGGCCGGCATCGCCAGAATGCCGCTAAATCTGACACTCCTCAAGAGCTGCGACATAGCTGGCGTGTTCTGGGGCGCCTTCACGGCGCGCGAGCCGGTCAAGTTCCGCGAGCAGGTCAATGAGCTGTTCGAGATGATGAAGGCTGGCAAGATCGACCCACTCGTATCCGAGACCTTCCCGCTCGAGCGTGGCGGGGACGCCATCGCCAAGCTGGAAAACCGCGAAGCCGTCGGCAAACTCGTAGTTCTGATGGACTGATCCCGGTTGCGGGGCCGCGGCCTCGCACCTATCTCGAAGGTATAAACAACCGGGAGGCATCGACATGACCGATTTCAAGGATCGCCAGCGCGGCGAAGAAGCCAAGTTCGCGATGGACGAAGAAACCGCTTTCAAGCTCGCCGCGCGCCGCAATCGGCTGCTCGGCCACTGGGCAGCCGAGAAAATGGGGCTCAACGCCGAGGAAACCGAAAGCTATGCCAAGGCTGTCGTACAGGCCGATTTCGAAGAAGCCGGCGACGAAGATGTCATCCGCAAGGTTCTGGGCGATCTGACCACGGCCGGTGTCGACACCGACGAGGCTGGCGTTCGAGCCGCGCTGGCGGACAAGACCGTCGAGGCCAAGCGCCAGTTGATGAGCGAATAGCGAGCGCGCCCCGCTCGATTCGCATCGCATCGGAGAATCGCCATGCCAATGTCCGCAGAACAGATCACCGACATGATTGTCGAAGCCCTCCCGGGGGCCGAGGTCGAAATGACCGATCTTGCCGGGGATAATGACCATTGGGCCGCAAAGGTTACCGCGCCGCAATTTGCCGGCAAGAGCCGGGTCCAGCAGCACAAGATGGTCTACAAAGCCCTTGACGGGCGGATGGGCGGAGTTCTCCACGCCTTGCAACTGACCACCGCCGTTCCCAAGTGAGCGCCAGCACAAAGCACACCAATTTAAGGCCAAGGCCCATGTCCGATATCAACGAACGAATCTCTGAAATCGTCGGCAAAAGCGACGTCGTCCTGTTCATGAAAGGTACGCCGCTGTTCCCGCAGTGCGGCTTTTCGAGCCGCGCAGTGTCGATCCTCGACCATTGCGGAGTCCAGTATGAAAGCGTCGACGTCCTGCAGGACATGGAAGTCCGCCAGGGCATCAAGACCTATTCCGAC
Source organism: Qipengyuania sp. CAU 1752 (assembly GCF_054482615.1). Taxonomy (NCBI): domain Bacteria; kingdom Pseudomonadati; phylum Pseudomonadota; class Alphaproteobacteria; order Sphingomonadales; family Erythrobacteraceae; genus Qipengyuania; species Qipengyuania sp. CAU 1752. The sequence goes on from NZ_JBTLRE010000001.1 coordinate 2,179,501, forward strand.
TGGCCGACCATCCCGCAGCTCTACGTCAAAGGCGAGTTTCTGGGTGGTAGCGACATCATGATGGAAATGTTCGAGGCCGGCGAATTGCAGGAAGTTCTCGACGAAAAGAAAGTTGCCCGCGCCAGCTGATCGCGAAACCAGACTGGAATACGAAAAGGCCCGCTGTTGCAGCGGGCCTTTTTCGTAAGATGCTTCGGGGGAGGCGGGACCGGGAGACCAGGAGGTCCCGCCTCGTTTCGAAGACCGATTGATCGGGTTATACATGATACTTTGCAGGGGGCGTGCCAGTTTCGGCTATGTCCGCAGTTCCGGGCATCGCGATGGTAAACGCCCGTTAATGCCCCGGACCTGATGTAAAGCCTTCCGACGGGTCGGCGGCACGCCTTGCGATTGTCGGCTTGGCAATTGCAGCACTGCAGGCCACAACCGTCTGCATGTCTGATGAAACGAATGAGCGCGAGGCCATCCCGGCTGCGACCGTGGTGATTTTTCGCGACGGTCCGGACGGCGGACCCCCCGAAATCCTGATGACCGTCCGGTCGCGCAACATGGTTTTTGCCGGTGGCATGGCGGTGTTTCCCGGCGGCCGGGTCGACCAAGCCGATTTCGACCTGGCCAAAACGCTCGACACGCAGCTCTCGCATGGAGAAGCAGCGCACCAGGTCGCGGTCGTGCGTGAAACTCTGGAGGAAACCGGACTCGCCGTTGGTCTCCTGGGCGATGTTACTGCCCAGAGCGCGGCCGCCGCACGTGCCCGGCTACTCGAAACCGAGGCGCTGGCCCCCGTTCTGGAAGAGTTCGGCTGGACGCTCGACCTGTCGCAACTGACGCCATTTGCGCGCTGGTTTCCCAAGAACGAGCGCTTGCCGCGAGTCTACGACACCCGCTTCTACCTTGCCAACCTTGGCACCGGCGCGGTCGACATCACGGTCGACGACACCGAGAACACGCATCTGTTCTGGACTACTGCCGAAGGTGCGCTCGACATGGCGGAAAGCGGCGAGATCAAGCTGATCTTTCCCACTCGCCGTAATCTCGAACGGCTCGCCCTGTTCGCATCGTTCGACGAAGCCAGGGCGCAGGCCGAAGCGATCCCGGTCAAGACCATTACTCCACAGATCGACACCAGCGGCGACCAGCCGATGCTGAAAATAATGGCAGATGCCGGCTACCCCATCACCAGCGAACTGCTAGACACGGTGATGCGCCGCTAACCACAGGTGCCGGAGGGAAGGAAATTGGCGCGCCCTGGAGGATTCGAACCTCCGACCTCAGGATTAGAAGTCCCGTGCTCTATCCATCTGAGCTAAGGGCGCGTCGGCTGGCCTGTTAGCGCGCTTTGCCGCAGCACAAAACAGCGATATGTCCGCGCGCGATGGAAAACCCTGCTCCCCAGCATGTCTCTGGCACGGCGGCGACCCGGTTTCGCTACTACGATCTTGTGATGGCGGCCTTCGTCGCCATCCTGCTGCTGTCCAATTTGATCGGGGCGGCGAAGCTCTCCAGCGTCGGCGGTTTCGTATTCGGCGCTGGCATCCTGTTCTTCCCGGTAAGCTATGTCATCGGTGACATACTGACCGAAGTTTATGGCTATGCCCGCGCCCGACGGGTCATCTGGACGGGGTTTGCCGCGCTCGTTTTCATGGCCTTCATGAGCTGGGCGGTCGTGGCCATGCCGCCCGCTGATGTGTGGGACGGACAGGAAGCCTATGAGCAGGTGTTCGGCCTGGTCCCGCGCATCGTGCTGGCCTCTATCATTGCGTTCTGGGCCGGCGAGTTCGTCAATTCCTACGTGCTTGCGCGAATGAAGGTCTGGACCGCGGGCAAGGCCCTGTGGTCGCGCACGATCGGGTCCACCATCGTCGGCCAGGGCGTCGACAGCGCGCTGTTCTATCCGATCGCGTTCTTGGGCGTGTGGGAGACCGAGGCGGTAGTGATGGTGATGTTGACCAACTGGCTGCTGAAAGTGGCTTGGGAGGCTGTCCTGACGCCGGTGACCTATGTCGCGGTCGGCGCCTTAAAAAAACGCGAAGGTGTCGATGTCTACGATACCGACACGGATTTCTCGCCCTTTTCACGGACCGAGCGCGGCTGACTCCCAAACCAAAAGGGCCGACCTTGCGGCCGGCCCTTTCCTGCTTCGTTGAACGTTGCCGTCAGAAGCTGAAGCCCGCTGCGACGCCGTAGCGGCGAGGATCGAGCGTGAAGATATTGGTGAACAGGCCCGACGATGCATCGGTGACATAAAGGCCGGTTACCGAGTTGCTGTCGAAGATGTTCTGCACGAAGCCGCGCACGAACCATTTCTTGTCCGGTCCGTTGAGCTGGATCTGCGCATTCGCCTGGACGAACGGTTCGATCCGATTGACGCGGCCATTGAAGACGTTGCCATATTGCTCACCGGTGAAGGAGATGTCGAAGCGCGGCACGATCGACCAGCCACTGTCGAACTCGGCAGTATACTGGATACCGGCCGAGGCCTTCATTTCTGGTGCTTGCGGCAGCTTGTTGCCGCGCAGGTTGACCTCGACACCAGGGCTGAGAACTTCAATCCCGCCAAATGCCGGACCGATTGCAGCAGCCTGCCCGGCAAGTACCGAACAGATGCTGAAGGCCCCGCGCGAGGCGATGTTGGAATCCTGCGGGAAGGCGGTGGTGCCTTGCAGCCCAAGCCCCGGGTTGATGGCATTGACGAAAGCGTTCGCCCCGGCTCCGGTCACGGCGCACAGCGCCCCGTTGGTGATATCCTTGATGATGACGGCAGTGGGGTCGCCGCCACCCGGATCACGCGGGTTGGAGAAGAACTGATCGCCATCGACCTTCGCGTTGAGATAGCTGAAATTGGCGTTGATCAACCATTCCGGCGAAGGCGAAATCAGGCTTTCCAGCTCGAACCCGTAGACCCTGGCATCGATCGTATCGTTGACCGAGGTCCGAGCGATAATCCGGCTCAGCTGCAAGTCACTGTACTTGTAGTAGAACGCCGTCGCATTGAGCTGCAGTGCGCCGTTGGCGAAGGTGTTCTTGCTGCCGATTTCAAAGGCGTCGATGGATTCGGAATCGAAGCTATCGGAAACCTCGAAGATCGGCTGCAGGGGCGGATTGATGCCGCCCGACTTGTAGCCTCGAGAATAGGACGCGTAGACGATATTGTCCGGTCCGATCTCGTAGTCGACAACGAAGCGTCCGGTGATCTCGTTGAAGGAGACTTCACGGGCCTGGACCAGCTGGTTGCCCGGCGTCCCAGGGTCAGCATCGTAACTACCGACGAACGGTGAATCGAACGGGTCGCCATCGTTGCTGTATGGATTGAGGAAGTTCGCCAGCGTCGAACGCGCAGTGATCGACTTGCTATCGTCATTATAGCGCAGGCCGGCAGTAATCTTGAGCCGGTCCGAAACGTCGAAGTAGACTTCGCCGAAGATGCCATAGCCCTCCAGGTTGAAGCTGCGCGTGTTGTTGCGGAAGAACGATGTCGCCAGGTAGCTCGGCGGAAGCGCCGCGCCGAGCGACGTGAACGAACCCAGCACGCCGGTGATGTAATCAATGGCGAAGGAGTTCACGAAGTAGCTGTTTTCCAGCACCTTGGATTCGGCATAGATGCCGCCGACGAGGAAGTTGATCGGGCCGTCGAAATCGGTGCTGACGATCGTTTCAACCGAGAAGGATTCGTTCTCCTGGTTGGAACGGTCGAACTGCGTGCCGTTTGGCGTACAGATCGAGAAGCCTTCAAATGCCCCGCGGTTGTCGAGCCGGGTATCGGATACGCACAGATTCCCCGAACCATCGAACAACGCCGCGGTAATTGGCGTGAAGTACGACGCGACCACAGGGCCGACCGCTAGCGGGTTGGCGAAGGTGTTGAGCGTGCCGAAAGCCACCGCGCGGTTGGGTATCTGGCCCACGCCGAGGTTATAATCCTGCCGCGAGTCGACGCTGGTCTCCTGGTAGGTGCCGGTTACACCGAGCTGGATGGCGCCGAAATTGTGCTCGAAGTGTGCCTGCGCCTGCAGTTCGTCAGAGAAATATTCCGGAGTGAACTCGGTGTTGACCACTCGCACATCGTTGGGTTCATTGAAATTGGCGTAGGCGTCGGGTCCGTAGAGGCTGTTGAGCCCGAACGACGACGGGATACCATTGATCGCCAGGAACTCGCGCGATCCCAGCGTGCCGGTGAACGTGGAATTGGCGTTGGTCTTGTCGAAATCGCGACGGTTGTTGAGGCAGCCGAGAATGCCGGTCGGATCGCGCTGGCACTGCTGCTTCTGGATACGCATCCGGTTATCGTCTTCGCGGAAGTAATAGCCCATCAGATCGATGGTCGTGTCCGGACCCGGCTCGAACCGCAGCGAACCGCGAATGGCGTACATCTCGCGGTTGTCGATATCGTTGCCGTCGAACAGGTTGGTCGTGTAGCCATCGCGCTTGAGATAGAAACCGGCCACGCGCACACCGAGGGAATCGCCAAGGGGCACGTTGATCATGCCCTTGCCCTTCATCGAGTTGTAATTGCCGTATTCGAATTCAGCCTTGGCGCCGATGCCGGAAAGATCGGGTTTGTTGGAAACTACGTTGACCACGCCCGAGGTCGCATTGCGACCAAACAGCGTGCCCTGCGGACCGCGCAAGACCTCGATGCGTTCGAGGTCGAAATATTCGGTCTCGAACAGGCGGGTGCCGAACAGCGGCGCCGAGTTGAGGTGGATTGCGGTCGCGCTGTCGCACGAAACGCCGACGCACAAGTCACCGATCCCGCGAATGGTAAAGCTCGACGCAGTGAAGTTGGACTTGGTGAAAGAGACGTTGGGCAGCGTCAGCTGGAGGTCGGATGCGTTCTCGATCTGCTGCGCTTCGAGCGCTTCGGCCGAGAATGCGCTGACGGCGATCGGGACTTCCTGCAGGCTTTGCGCCTGGCGCTGGGCGGTGACAACGATGACCGGCGGGCCGCTGCGGGCAGCGGGAGTCGGTTCATCCTCGTCCTGGGCAAATGCAGGTACGGCGATAGCTCCGGCACAGATGCCGGCCATCAGGGAAGCCCTGATCCTCATTGACTGTACTCCTCTCCCACGTGCCGCTGTGATCGCAGCATCTGGGAAAGGAAACTAAACCGGAATACGTATGCGTGGCAATAGGATTGCGCAGATGTCCTCAGATTGTGTGTTTTAAGTCACGAGGAGGATTTGCCGCCAGCTACCGCAACGGCTGCTGCGCCACTGAGCCGCTCAACGATGCGCACCTCTGGTGTCAGGTTCAGCCAATCGGCAAGCAGGCCCATGTCCTTCTCCTGCGACAGGCCATACAGCGGCGCGTGGCTCTCCTCCAGCGTCAGCACCAGCGATCCATCCTCGCGCTGGAGCCGCGCGCGTTGCAAGGATTCACGAGAGCGGGCGCCCAATCGTCGACACAAGCGTATAGCCAGCCCCCAGCCGATCGCCTGGTCGAGATTGGCCTTGTCCGTCAGCGTGGTAACTTCGGCGGGCAGTTCAAGATTGTTGCCATTTGCGCAGATCGCTGCGGCGAGCATGGCGCGGCCCTGCGGGGAGATCGCCAGCCAGCGCTTGTGCAGCGCCCATTCCACCCCGACCCGCATCCGCAAATTCGGCTCGATTTGCATGGTCGCCAGCGCCAGCATCGTCGCGGCCAGTCGCAATCGCTCTGTGCCGACTGCCGTGCCGCCGGCAACATCGACGGTCCAGAAGGCAATCTTGGCCGACATGGTCGGCGTCGCGCCTCGTGAATTGGCAAAGGTCGACACTCCGGCGATGAGAGGGTCCTGCGTCCTGGCATGGGGTTCGAGACCCGAGAACACGATGCCTTCGCGCAGGCCCCATGCCGACACGATGATATTGCGCGGCTGCAGCCTGTCGATCAATGCCTGCAGCAGGACAGCAGCATCAGGCATACTGGCCGAACGCATGGTCGAGATGCGCGGGCTTTCGCGCAGTTCCTCTGGCTTTTGTCCGGCAAGCGACGTTGCGAACTCCATCGCTTCATGAGCTGGCAGCCGCAAGCCATGCGGATCGGTCAGGGGAAACTCGCGATCCTCCATCTCGTATACGGCCATCGCCCGCCATGTACCGCCGACCAGGTAAAGGTCGCCCTCGTCTCCCGCCACCATGCCGGTGTCATCAATCGCGCTCAGCAATGTCTTGTAGAGCCGATCTTGATCGCCCTGCTTGAGCTCGGGCAGGCGCAGTGTTCCGAGCGGCAGGCTCGTCCCTCGCCCTGGCTCGTCGTTTTCCAGTTCGAGCAATTCAAGGCTACCGCCCCCCAGGTCAGCGACAATACCACGCGCATTCGGGAATGCGCCGATGATGCCCCACGCGCTCAGCCGGGCCTCTTCCTCGCCCGAAAGCAACTTGGGAGCAAAGCCCAGCGCTCGCACGCCGTCGAGGAAAACCGCACCATTGCTAGCCTCACGCACCGCTGCGGTAGCGACGACTTCCACATCGGTAACGGCGATATCGCGCAGTAGCAGCGCGTATCGTTCGATCCCGCGCATCGCGAGCGCGATAGCCTCCTCCGCCAGCTCACCGCTGGTCGTGATATCGCTCCCCAGCCGGGCAGCGACTTTCTCATTGAACAACACCGTCGGCGCGCGCGGAGAGCCGCCGTAAATGACGAGGCGCACGGTGTTGGAGCCGATATCTATGATCGCCCTGTGCGGCACGCTGCCCGAAAACACGCCATCGCGATCATTTCCCCTGCCCCGAAACGCCATTCAGATCCCCCCCTTGCGCAGGGCCAATCGGGGCACTGCTCCCGCTTCGAGTGCACCGCCCCGGCCTGACAGGGACGGGTTGGTCATGAAATACTGATGACAATTGAAGGGCTTTTCTCCCGCCGGTGTCCGCACGTAGCTGCCATCGGACTGCAGTTCCCAGCTCTGTTCGGTATCGAGCAGATTGGCCAGCAGCACCTGCAACAACACCTGGTCGTGAACGGTCTGGTTTTCCAGCGGCACCAGGTGCTCGACCCGGCGATCGAGATTGCGAACCATCAGGTCGGCCGACGATATGAACACTCGGGTTTCGGGCCCCGGCACCGCAGAGCCATCGGCAAAGGCATAGATGCGACTGTGTTCGAGGAAGCGTCCAATGATCGATTTGACGCGAATGTTTTCCGACATGCCGGGAACGTTTGGACGCAAGTTACAAATGCCCCGCACGACCAATTGAATGGCGACGCCAGCCTCGCTCGCCTGGTAGAGCCGATCGATCATGTCGACGTCGGTCAGCTGGTTCAGTTTCATCCAGATGGCCGCCGGCTTGCCCGCCGTCGCGTTCACGATTTCGTTGTCGATCGCGCTGCTTATGGTTTCCCGCAAATTGATCGGTGAGATCGCGAGAAGTTCGGTCCGGTGGGGTTCGACATAACCGGTAACAAAATTGAACATCTTGGCCGCATCGCGACCCAGACGCGGATCAGCCGTGAAATAGCTGAGGTCGGTATAGGTCTTGGCCGTGACCGGATGGTAATTGCCGGTCCCAAAGTGGCAGTAGGTACTGAAACCTTCCTCTTCGCGTCGCACAACCATCGCCGCCTTGGCATGGGTTTTCCAGTCGGCGAAACCATAGATGACCTGCACCCCTGCCCGTTCGAGCTTGTTGGCCCAGTACAGGTTCTGCTCCTCGTCGAAGCGCGCCTTCAACTCCACCACGGCGGTGACCGATTTACCTTCCTCGGCGGCATGAACCAGCGCGTCGACGACTTCGGACTGGTTGCCCGCGCGGTAAAGCGTCTGCTTGATCGCCACTACATCCGGGTCGGCGGCGGCGCGGCGGACGAAATCCACCACCACGTCGAAGCTTTCATATGGGTGGTGGATGACGATGTCTTTCTCGCGGATGGCCGCGAAGATGTCGCCGTCGTGTTCGAGAACACGCTCCGGATAGCGCGGGGAATAGCTTGGGAACTTGAGATCGGGTCGATCCTCGTTGAAGATGTCGACCAACCCCGCAATTCCCAGCATGCCGTCGGTCTTGACGATCGTTGCCCCCGGGGTGTGCAGTTTTTCTCGTAGCAAGGCTTCGGCATCGGCGTCGAAATCTTCTTCGATCTCGAGCTGGATGACCTGTCCTCGGCGACGACGCTGGATCGCACTTCGGAATGTGCGCACCAGGTCCTCGGCCTCCTCCTGGATTTCGATATCGCTGTCGCGCAGCACCCGAAATGTTCCCTCTCCGATTATCTCGAACCCGGGGAACACTTCATTGGCAAATCGAATGATGAGGCTCTCGATGCTGACATATAGCGCTTCATCGCCGGGCACGCGGACAAATCGAGGCAAAGCGGGTGGGATCAGTACCATCTCTACCAACTGTTCCCCATCGCGCCGGATAGTGAACAGCAGGCCAAGCCCTTCATTGGCCACGAAGGGGAACGGATGCGCCGGATCAAGCACTTGCGGGGTCAGCAGGGGAAGGACTTCACTGCGGAAATGCTTTTTGAGCCGGCCATAAGCTTGCGAGTTGACCCGCTCCTCGGCGGCGACATGGATGCCCGATGCTGCAAGTTGCTCGCGCAGGTCACGCCAAATTTCCTGCTGCCGCTCGGAGAGTTCCTCCAACTGAGAGACGACTGCTGACAATTGCTCCTTTGGAGTGCGTCCGTCATCCGACGGGCTATCGATTCCGCGCTGCACCTGCCCGACCAGGCCGGCGACGCGGATCATCATGAACTCGTCAAGGTTGCTGCCTGAAATCGACAGGAATCGGAGCCGTTCGAGCAAGGGGTAAGCCGTGTTACTGGCTTCCGACAGGACCCGATCATTGAAGGCCAGCCAGCTCAACTCACGATTGAAATAGCGCTCCTGCGGCGCGCGCGGAGCGGCGCGGTCGTTGTCCTGGGTGATCGGATGACTGCCCATGGTGCCCCTTCAACGCCCCTTCCCTCGGATTGGCTGGCCTTGCTAGGCTGTACCCTGCGCCAGGTCGCGCGTCAGGGCAATCTCCCGAATGCCCCGGCGACCTTCGTCACGGCCAAGCTGGACGATGACATCTATCACATTGGCGGCATAGGCAATCGTGTCGCTGCGGCTGAGGCCAATGCCCGTCTGCATCACCATCAGCGACAGCTGTTCGAGCGCACCGGTGATCGAATTGGCATGAATAGTCGAAAAGCTACCGGGATGCCCGGTGTTGATAGCGCGCAGGAAGCTCACGCTTTCCGCCCCCCGCAATTCGCCCAGCACGATGCGGTCCGGGCGTAGCCGGAGTGCGGCCTGGAGCAGTTCGTTGGCGGTCACCCGCGCTTCGCCAAGCTCTCCCTTGACGGCGACCAACCCGACGCCGTTCTCGCCCGGCAGCCGCAATTCCGGCGTATCCTCGACCAGCACCACCCGCTGGTCGCCGGGAATCTCGCCCAGCATGGCATTCAGGAACGTCGTCTTGCCGGTGCTGGTCCCACCGGAAATCAGAATGGTTTGTCGCTGGCGGATGGCTTCGCGCAGGAAAGCAATCGGCTCGGCCTGCGCGTCGGGCATGGCCTGCTCGCTCGGGGGCAGCAACGGACCGGCATCATAAGCGTCGAGCGGAAGGTCGAGCCGGCGGTGCCGGCGGATCGCCATGACCCAATGCTTGCGCGAGGCCGGCGGACCGCAGAACTGGATGCGCGCTCCGTTGGGCAAGGTTGCGCCCAGCAGCGGGTGCTCGCGGTTGATCCCCTGGTGGCTGACACGGGCGACTTGTTCAGCCAGCCGCTGCACCAGCCGGTCATCGATTTCGGGTGTTTCGATACGGCGCATGCCGGCTTCGTTTGCGTCCTCGATCCAGACCTCGCCCGGCCGGTTGACGATGATCTCGGTGACGGTGTCGCGTTCCAGCCAGCGTCTGAACGGAGCCAGGTAGGCTTCGAGATATACGCTGTGGTCGGATGCAATGGGCGCGTCCGAGGTTTGCATGGCATCAGCGCCGGCCTGTTGGGCGAAAGGGTGGATATCCGCGCTCATGACAAGTCAGTGCCCGTCACATCACGGTCGAAAAGTCGAGATCGCGGGCGGTGAAGACGCGGATCGGTTCGCCCTGGCGAACCCGGATACGTGGACCGACCTGGCTATCTTGCTGGACGGCGGCAGCGGCAGCGGAATTGCCGGTGCCACCGACCACCACCGATGCGCCGCCGCTGGCAATGCTCGACAGGCCGCCAACGACCGACAGCAACAAGGCAGAACCGAAACGCTGGAAAAACCGGCTGTCGACATCGCCCTTAAGCCCGGTCGTCCCGTCGAAGCCGGTTGCCGGCGACTGCAGGTTCACCGAAGCACCATCGGGACGGATAAGGCGTGTCCAGACGACGTAGGCGCGCTTCTGCCCCGCCTGCACGCCCGACTGATACTGTCCGACCAGCCTGCTCGAGCGAGGCACGAGGACGTTCTTGCCGTCGAAACTGCGCACGTCCTGGCTCACCACCGCGCGGACGAAGCCTGGCACATCGGTATCGATCGCAGTCTCGAGAATAGCCGGGATGAGCGTGCCCTGCGTCACGGTCGTCGCCGGATTGGTCATCGCCGTGGCCTGCGCCGTACCACCTCCGACACCGCCGATGCGGGCAGCGAAATCACCTGCCGAGTTTCCCGTAGCTGCCGCAGAACCGGCCGTGGCGCTGGCGCTGTCGGGGATCAATGACCCTCCCGGCGCTCCGCCGCGAGCGTTGCTGGCGTCGAATACGACCGTCGGGCTGCTATAGGGATTGACCTGCACCCCAGCGTAAATGCCCGGGTCGCGTGAGAGGACTGGTGCCGGAGCGGGGTTGGCCCGCGGCACATAAGGGTTCGCCGCGTCTGCCACGGGGGGTGTTGCCACTGCCGGGGCGACAGCCTGCGCTGGCATGTTCTGCGTGCCGCCAACACTGTCGGGCGGCGGAACCCTGGTCGAATTCATGCTCCACAAGGTGACCGCGCCAAGTCCGGCGACAATGGCAATCCCGGCGACGAGACCCAAGGCGTCGGACTTTCCTCCCTTTGGCGCCACCATCGGATAAGCTGTTCGCGATGCCAGGTCGGTAACATCGCTGCCGAGCGTCTCGCGCGGATCGCTATCATTGGCTGGGCCACCCGTCGCGTGTTTTTCCGGCAATCGCATGGCAAGACGCATGGCTTTGCTCCTTACTTCCCGCGCGCCAGGGCGGCGCTTGCGGATTGGGTCGCCCGCACCGGGCCGGTGTTGACGAGAGTGGCGGTCTCCTCGCCGGAGCGCAGGATGATTTGCCGCGGCACGCCATCGACCACCACGACATTGCCCCGCACGGTGAAATTGACCGGGCCTTCGGTTCCCTCGAAATCCTTGACCAGAATGGCAGGGACCGGGACCCCCTCGCCCCATTCGAGGAAGGTCGCTTCGCCATCGTCGAACATCCGGAACGGATAGAGCGCGACATCGCCGCTCTTCTGCCAGGCGAGGTTTATCTGCGTCGGATCAATTACCGCGTAGGGATCGGTCGCCGCCGCCATCTCGGCCGGGTTGGCCTGGCGCTGAACAGCGGCAAGCTGGGATTCATCCTCTGGCTCGTCGGGATAGGTGAAAGTCAGAATATAGAGCGGCTTGGCACGCGGACTTGCGACTAGGTCGAACAGATAGGTGTGCTTGTTGGTCACCACGGTCATATTGGTCGCGGCAGTCGGCTGGAGCGGTTTGACGAACAGCAGGTTGGCACGCTTGTTGGGGGTCACCTGCCAGGCATTGGCATCGCCAATGGCGACGTTTTCTATTGTCTCGTCCTCGCCGAATTTTATCGTGGCCTGGACCTTGGTTCGGCCTTCAACCGTGACCACCCGGGCGGGATCGTATTCGACTTCAACCAGCCGGGCATCCTGCGCCGAGATTGGCGCGGCTAGTAGCAATGGGGCCACCAGCATGGCGAGCGCGGGGGCAAGCGCGGGGCGTAATCCGGCGCGGTTCATTTGATCTTCTCCGTTGAGCGGGCAGGTGCCGGCCTGAAGCGGGTTCCGAGCCCGCGTGTACGTGATGCGGCGGTACTGGCAATTGCGGTCTGACCATCGGCAGAAAGCCCGCTCACCACGCGGGTCTCGCGATAGGTACGCGCCCCTGCAGAGGCGTCGGTATCATTGGCTGCGCTGTAGGGGGACAGGGCGGCGACTGCCGTGCGCCGCGCACTGGTGCCAGCGGCTGACGGATTGCCCTGCCCCTGAACCGGATTAGAAGTTGAGGGGGCCGCACCTTGTGCTGCCACCAGGGAGCGATCGCTGGCATTGTTCTCCGACTTGGCCGGCACCATGCCGAACACTTGCCAGCCGGCAACCATCGTCCCGGCCACCTTGAGCACCATGGCCATCAGCGCCACATGCACCGCTCCGACCATCAGGAACGCCATCGCTGGGCGCGTTGGTATTTCCCCGGCGTTCTGGGTCAGTGCGGACAATATTGGCACCGACAACTCGAGCATGACGCTGCCGGCCAGGACAGCGAACAGCGGTGTCAGCGCCAGCATCACCACGCCCTTGACCCATCCGGTAAAGAGGCCGCGGGTGCCGTTGAACAGCGCCATGACCACGAAAATCGGACCCAGCGCGACCAGAAGCGCCAGGGCAATCCGCGCCGTAACCAGGATCCCGACCGTGCCGAGCATGAACAACAGCGCGCCCATCCACAGCATTCCCGGAGGCGAAAAGGCATCGAAATCGGATTGTCCCTGCGAAGCCTGCTCGATGGCGAGAAACACCACGTCGACCTTGCTCGCAAAGGTCATCGTCGCCGAGCCGCTGTCGCCGGTAAGCACGCCTGCAAGCCAGTCGGGAGCTCCGAGCGCCAGGTTCCAGACCACGCTCTGATAGGCGACCCAGCTGGTCGCAAATGTCAGCACCAGCCCGACGGTCAGCATACGCGGCGTCAGTTGCCGGATCGAGAGGTTGGTGCGCCCGGTAATAAGTGCCAGCGCGAAGAAGGCGACATAAAGCACCAGCAGGATCGTCAACACGGTGGCCAATGCCCCGCCCGGCGCAAACAACCGGCCAAACGCTGTGCCGGTCACTTCGGCGGCAACGCAATCCACCGCCTGCAAAGCAGCGGCGATCCCGCCTGCTGCCTCGGACAGCACGAGATCGCATTGCGCGCTCACTCGGCAGCCTGCTTGAACGCCGCGATTTGCACAGCATCGCTATGTTCGTCCTGCTCGGCGGCGACCGGCCAGGCATGGCCCGTCAACGCCGGGAACCAGTCGGCCGGGTGATCGCCCACGGTTTCACGGAGCACATCGAGACGCCGAACAGTTCCTTCACGTCCGGACAGCACGGTCAGCACTTCGGGCGCGCTGGACAGGTCGAGCCGGACCACCACGCTGGCATCGGGCTGGCGGACAAGAAAACAGCGGCTGTGCGCGGGCAATGACCGGATCAGCGCCAACTCGTGCGCGGTGAGGCCGAAGCCGTCGCAGTAATCTTCTGCCCGGGCACGACTATTGGGCATGAAGATCATCGTCGCGGTCTGTTCGACCAGCGCAGTGGCGATGCGGCTGTCGAGCGCATCGGCGGCGCTTTGGGTGGCAAAGCCGACCAGCGCGTTGCGCTTGCGCAAGGTCTTGAGCCAATCGCGAATGCGCGCGGCGAAAACCTCATCGTCGAGTGCCTTCCACCCCTCGTCGATCAAGATCATCGTCGGCTCGCCGTCCAATCGCTCCTCGATCCTGTGGAACAGGTACATCATGGTCGGGGTACGCAGCCGCGGGTTCTCCAGCAGCGCGGTCATGTCGAAGCCAAGCGTGCGGTTCTCAAGATCGAGCCGGTCGACCGCATTGTCGAACAACCAGGCGTTCTCGCCGCTGTTGATCCAGGCGGAAAGCCGATCAGCAAGGTCGCCTGCCTGCGGGCGGCGCGAACCGGACAGCAGCTCCCTGAAGTGACGCAACCGGCGCAAGGACGCATCGTTCTCATACGCCGCATCGACCGCGTGGGCGATCATCTGCAGCTCTTCCGGCCCCTCGGCCTTGAGCAGCACACCCAGCCAATCGCGCAGGAAGGCGCGGTTGGCGGCGCTGTCGGGCATCGCCAGCGGATTGAACCCGGTCGGTTCTCCGGCATAGATCCGGTCATAACGCCCCCCGATCCCGCGAACGAACAGCTCCGCTCCGCGATCCTTGTCGAAGAGGATGGTGCGCGGTTTGAATTTCTGCGCCTGCGCGGCAAGGAAATTCATCACCACCGTCTTGCCCGAGCCAGACGGGCCGATGATCGAGAAATTGCCCAAATCGCCGTGGTGGAAATTGAAGAAAAACGGCGTCGCGCTGGTCGTTTCCAGCAGCGTCACGGCATCGCCCCAATGGTTATTCTCGGCCTGCCCCAGTGCGAAGCCGTGGAGGCTGCCGAAGCTGGCCATATTGGCCGAGCTGATCATCGCCCGTCGCACGACATAAGCTTCGTTACCGGGGAATTGCGCCCAAAAGGCCGGCTCCAGATTGGTATCTTCGCGCACCACCACCGCGCCGGTATCGGCCAGCGCAGCGGCACAGGCTGCACTGGCATCGTCGAGCTGCGGCAGCGTTGTTTCACGCACGAGAACCGATAGGTGATGTTCACCAAACCCGACGGCGCCATTGCCCAGCGCATCACGTGCCGCGGCCATGTCGGCCCGTTCCGCGGTCGCTTCTTCATCGACCGAACGCAAGCGGCGCAGCGAAAGATCAATCCGCTCGCGCGCCGTCGTACGCTCCTGCGGAGCGTAAGTTTCGGTCACGATCATCTCGAACGGCAACCGCAGCAGCCCGTCAAGCAGGCCGGGCGAGGTCGCCTCGGGATAGTCCTTGAGACTGAGGATGGCCGAAAAATCGGGCTCCCCCGCCCCCCGCTGTTCCATCGCGTCGAGCCCGAAGGACACCCGGCGATAGGGCAGCATGTTACCGATATCGGTCTCGTCGGAAGGCCGCCGCACAGGACGCATCTCGCCATTGTAGAGTGCCGAGAGCAGTTCGAGCGTTTCGTTGTTTGGCGAACCGGTCGCGCCTAGGTACTCGCCCAGCACGCTGGCGCCGTAGGGCTGCAAGGCCGCGACAAGCCCGCCGACCGCAGCCTTGAGCGAGCGCAGGTCGCGCGGATCGACAGCATGCTCGGGCCGGCGGCGCTTGCCAAGGAACTTGCCCGCCCGCTCGGCCAGGCCGGCCTTGCCTCGGGCAGGACGGCGAATGAGGGTGACAAACTGGTCGTTGACGAACAGCGAACCCGAGCCGAGCTTTTCCTGCCAGCGCGCGTCGATATGTTCGGTCAGTGGATCTGGAAACTCGGCGTCGAGCTCAATTGCAACGCGCCGCCGGATGACATGGTGATACAAGACGAAGCGAGAATCCAGCGTCGAGCGCAGCACCACTTCGCGGGTCGCCGCTTGGGCATTGAGCGCTTCGGAATCCTCGGTTTCGAACAGCAGTCCCGGAACCTGGATTACCGTCATCAGCGAGCCGTCGCGCAGCAGAACTGTGCTTTCGTCTTGGAGCCGCGCGTAGGGCAGGCGGTCGCCTGCACGGGCTTCCTTCCCGCTCCATCCGGCAGGTCCGATCCACTTGCTCATCGCGTCGCTCTCTTCGGTTCAGGGCGCATAGCTGTTGCACCCCCAACGCTTGTAGTTCTTCACCCGTGGACACATCGAAACCTTGGTGATCCACAGGTCGAACACCCGCGGTTCGCGCAGGCTGAGGAAATAGCCGGCTGCGTGAGTGATGATCGGAACGGGGATGATCCAGAAGCTTTTCAGGATCAGGAAAGCGATCGTCGTCACCATCAGGTTGATGATGAAGAAATTCATCGTCACCCCGGCGAACATCTGCGGTCGTGTCAGCGCGCGATGGACGGGATGGCGGACGAGATCGGTCATGCCCGGCTCACCCTGCCGCGCTCTGGATACCGGCAACGATGGTGGTCGCGCCGAACAGTATGAACACGCCAATGATCACGGTTGCACCGAAGCGCCAGTTAATCCGCCCGGTCAACATCATGAAACCCACCGCGGCGACGGCCATCACCGCGATTGCCGTGGCCACCGACCCGAGCAGTGTTCCCTGTAGCCAGGCTAGCGCGTTGACGACCGGCCCGGACCCTTGCGGATCGGCTGCCTGGGTCTGCGCGATAAGTGCAGTTGGTGAAAAAAGGGCGACCAGCGCTGCCAGCCGAGCAAGCGAATGCATGGATCAGTATTCCTCCCGTGTATGGTTGGCGAGGCGACCCATGATCGCCGCGACGTACAATCTTGTCTCGCGGATGTTTGGTACTCCGCCTGCCGCATGCACGCGGCCCGGCCCGGCGTTATAGGCGGCCAGAGCCCGCTCCAAGTCGCCCTCGAACGTATCGAGCTGTTCGCGCAAGTAACGCGCCCCGCCTTCGAGATTTTGATACGGATTGTCGGGATCGACGCCGAGATAGCGTGCCGTACCCGGCATTAATTGCGCCAGTCCGCGGGCGCCGGCATGGCTCACCGCGCCTTCCCGCCAGCGGCTTTCCTGCCAGACCAGTGCTTCGATCAGACTGGGACTGAGATCGAACCGGCGCGAAATGTCGTGGACGGTGGCCTGGTAGCCAAGCGGGATGCCAAGAGCCGCCAGAGCGGGATCGGAAACGACCGATTCCGGCACATGGCTCGTCAATTCGAGAGCGATCTCGACTGTTCCGGCAGGCGAGCCATAGGGTGCAACCAGCGCCGTTTGGGCAGGCACAGCACCCGTGCCGCCGGCAATCCAGCGTGCGCCATCATTACCAATTTCCATGACATCCGCCCGCACCGGGGCTGAAGCCAATACCAGCAGCGCACCAAGTGCCAGCCGGCTCGATCTACCGAGAATCACTATGACATCCCTCCGATCCCAAGGGCCACCTTAAATGACCTCGGCGTGACGGCAAGCTGAACTAGGAATACGCCCGGTCGGGAGTGACCGCCTAAAGTATCAGCAATTGCACCGACGGCACATTCGGCTCACGAGTGCGCGGAGCGAGCGCTTTCGCGTTCGACCAGCCGAACCGATACGCGGCGGTCCCGGTCATCATCAGCACCGCCCAGCGCCGCTTCGACCAGGTTGAGACCGGCCTCGACGAAATCCGGTTCGATCGTGGTCAGCGGAGGCGAGGAATGTTCGCCCACTCCCAACCCGTCAAATCCGATTACACCGACCATATCGGGAACTGCCATGTCCGCTTCGCGCAGTGCCGCCAATGCCCCCAAGGCCATCGCGTCGCAGGCCGAGAACACGGCATCAAAGTCTATGTTTCCACCGCGCAATGCGGCAATGGCACCGGCGCCCTGCTCCTCGCGCGTACCGCCGGGTGCTGTGACCGCATCGAGACAAGGCAAACCCGCATCCTTCAAGGCCGTGCAATAGCCGTCGTAGCGTTCCTGAAACTGGCGCTGGGCACCATCGGTCTCGCCGATAAAGGCAATCTTGCGATAGCCTCCGGCCAGCAGGCGCTCGACGGCCAGCCGCGCGCCTTCCCTGTTGTCGCTGCGAACATATCCCCGCCCTTCGAAAGGCGCGCCCCAGAATGCCAACCGATCCTGCTGCTGGCGATAATCCTCGAAATGTTGCCACGCTTCCCGGTTGGTTGCCGTACCCAGGACCACCACCGCATCGGCCTGGCCACGCTCGACAAACTGGCCAAAAAACTGCTCGGGCTCCGACTGGATCGAGACGAGCGACTGGTAGCCCAATTGTGCTGCCGCAGTGCAGACGCTGCCGAGAAGCGAGTAGTAGAAGGGATTGACAGCGGCCGCGCCCTGCCCGGCACGTCCAATCAGGACGACAGCGATCGTCCTGCTCTTGCCGCTGCGCAACCGCGCGGCACGCTCGTCGACGACATAGCCAAGCTCGCGCGCCGCTTCCATGACACGGGTGCGCGTGGCTTCGGTAATGGTGGCGGATCCCGAGAGCGCGCGCGAAACCGTCGATTGCGAAACGCCGGCCCGAGCCGCCACGTCGAAAGAGGTCAGGCGTCGTTCGTCCTTGCTCAATTCTGATTTCCTCGTCCCATAAGCCCCGTGTGCTGCTTGGCCGAACAAGGGCGCCCGCGTCAATGCGGCTACGGCAATGGATCGTAGGGTTCGAAGTTTCGCGCGCAGGTTTGCAACATCGCCTTGACCTGCGTCAGGTCGGCAGGTCGAGCCTGTGGCGGCGGAGGCTGGAGCTTCTCTGGAGGCGGAAAGGTGCCATAGCCGGCGAACAGGCAGTGCCAGCTGGCATTGGCGTAATAGCGTTTCCCGCCATAGGCCTCGTCATTTGCCGCGAGCAGGTCGGCGTGTCGGAACCACGCCGTCATCATTTTCTTGAGATTGTCCGACAGTTCGTCGTTGGCGCCGCTCTCTCGCCAGTATTGCGTGTCGCTGCGCTGGGCGAGGCGATAGTGGCCGACGACGTAATCGCGAATACCCTCGTAACGCGCTGCGATCGAAGCATTGAAGGCATCGCGGTGCTGGGCAGAAAATCCGCCTGCTTCATAGGCTTGGGCGAATTCGAGCGCGGTAGCGATGACGATGTGCAGAGCGGTCGCCTCAAGCGGTTCGATAAATCCCTGGGCAAGCCCGGCGGCCAGGCAATTGCGGTTCCAGCTGTTCTCCAGTCTTCCGACCTTCATCTTGAGAACACGCGCCTGTTGTTCGCCATTCTCCAGCCCCAACGCAGCGCGCAACTCTGCCTCGGCCTCATCATCGCTGATATGGTTTGAGGAGTAGACATAGCCATTGCCGACCCGCGTGGTCAGGGGGATTTTCCAGCGCCATCCGGCACGCATGGCGATGGCCTCGGTCTGCGGTTTGAACTTCCCGGAATGCTCGGTCGGGAGCACCACGGCCCTGTCATTGAACAGGTTCTCGCCGAAGGGGAGGAAGGTGGCCCCGAGCTCTTCTTGCGCCAGCATCGCGCGAAAGCCCGAGCAGTCGACAAACAGCTCGCCCTCGATCCGCTCGCCGCCTTCGCACTGCAACGCGGCAATATCGCCTTCGGCCGTTCGTTCGACCGATATGACCTTGAGCGGGCGATGCACCACGCCTTGTTTCACCGCCCAGTCGCGCAGGAAGGCGCCCAACGCATGGGCATCGAAATGATATCCGTAGCTGGGGGCGAAGGGGAATGTCTCAGCCGGACGCGGTCCCTTGCCTTCTTCGCTCAACAAGCTCGCCAGGTACCAGTCGTCTGGATGCGCGGGCACATCCAGCCCATGCCTTGCGAGTGTGCAATTGTGAACGAAATGCGGTTCGGAATGCATGTCCACCGGGCCGGGAAACGGGTGGTAATAGCTTTCAAACCCTCTCCGCTCGCTCCAACCGGTGAAGCGGATGCCGAGCTTGTAGGTGGCATTGCAGGCCGGCATCCAATCGGCCTCGTCAATGCCGAGCTGGTCGAAAAAACCCTTGAGCTGCGGTGTCGAACCTTCGCCGACGCCGATGATGCCGATCTCGGGACTTTCGACCACGGTGATCGAGCCCCCCTTCGCAGCCCATTGCTGGTGCAGCAGGCAGGCGGTTATCCAGCCAGCACTACCGCCACCCAGGACCACGACATTGGGCGCTTTGGCTTCGCTCATCGCTCCGAAAGTAGCCAGGTGAGCATTTCGGGCAAGCGCTCGTTCCAGGCGATCTCATCATGTTCGGCACCGACATATTCGTGGGCAACGAAATCGCGCTCCTCTTTCCAGCCCGCCACGCGGAACGCTTGGCTGACATAATCTTGCCGCGGCGGATAATGCTGGTCGAGCTTGGCCGTGCCGTGATCCATCCAGACGCGACGATTACCGGGTTCGCCCAGCCGAACGAGGATGTAATCGCGCCAGATTGCATCGGCTTCATTGGCAAAGCTCTCATTGCCCGGCTCTGCGAGCGGCCAGTGCGAGCTGACGCAGGCCGCTCGCCCAAACACGTCGGGCCGCTCGATCGCCGCATAGCAGCTCATGATCCCGCCCATGCTCGCGCCTGCAATTGCGGAATCGGAGGGTCCGGCCAGCGTGCGGTATTCGGCATCGATGCGCGGTTTCAGCTCGTCGGCGAGCCATGCGAGGTAGCGGGCCGAGATAATCGGCTTGCCGCCGGCATGCCGATCCATTGCTTCACGCAAATCGGTGCTGGCATCGTCATAGGCGAATTGCGGAAGGTACTGCCGATAACGGTCCTCCCCTGGCGACCAGATGCCCACGATAATGACCGGTTCGATTATTCCATTAGCGGCCAGTTCCGAAACGACCTCATCGGCGTGCCACACCTTGCCGTAATGGGCGTTGGCCGGATCGAACAGGTTTTGCCCGTCATTCATGTAGAGGACGCCGTAGCGCCGGTCGCTGGTATCGTAACCGGGCGGTAGCCAGATGGTAACCCGCTGGTCCGGCAAGCCGGCGACAGCGATCTGCTCGATCTCGACAAATCGTCCTGTGTCTGATGCCGGCATTTCGGCTGTCGCGCACGCAGCCAGAAGCAGCGCAAGAATTGCCGCGAGAACCCTCACGATGCGGGCTTGAATTGCATCGCCAGCCCGCCTCCGGGCGCGAGCCTAACCGTGTAGCTGTCACCCTTGCTCACGGTCAGCGATTCGTAGGCGATGTCATGTCGCTTGTCGGTCAGATAGGTCGCTTCGGGGCCGTCTTTCCACACGCGGACGGAATAGCTCTGACCGTCTTCGAGGAAATCGAAATCCAGCGTCAGGGTCCGTTCGGTCGCGTCGTTGACGCCGCCGATATACCAGTCCTCACTGTTGCGGTCCTTGCGGGCGAAAATCGCGTAGTCGCCGACTTCGCCGGCGATCAACTTGCTCTTCGCCCAATCGGCCGGCACTTCGCGAATGAATTCAAGCTCGCGCGGATGCGCGGCAAGGCTCTCGATGAAATCCGCCGCCATCTGGATCGGCGAATAGATGGCAAGATAGAGGCCCAATTGCTTGGCCTTGGTCGAGGCAATTGGCACGCCATTGTCGCCGACCAGCCCCAGCACGCCCGGCGTGTAGTCCATCGGGCCGGACAGCATCCGGGTATAGACCAGCGTGGGATCGTGTTCGGGTCCGTTGTTGAACGCCCCCCAAGCGTTGTACTCTTGGCCGCGTGCACCTTCGCGGGCGACCCAATTGGGATAGGTCCGCCTGAGACCGGTATCCTTGACCGGCTCGTGCGGGTTGACGGCGACCTGGTTCCTTGCCGCTTCCTGCACGACCTTGAGGTGGTGCTGGACCATGCGCTGGCCATCGTGCCACTCGAAAATCTCGCCCTCGCAAGGATCGTCGATGTCTGCGTTGCAAGCGATGATCCCGCCCGCATCTGCGACGTAGCCGGTCTTGACGACATCGATGCCAAGCTCGCCATAGAGCTTCATCGCGTCTGCGAGCTGCTTCTCGTAAACATCAATATTACCACCGGTTTCATGGTGGCCAACGATGTGGACGCCTTTCTCTCGGGCATAGGCGGCTACTTCCCGCAGATCGAAATCGGGATAGCCTTGGGTGAAGCTGTAGTCGCGCCCATTGCCAAACCAGTTGCCGTCCCAGCCGACGTTCCAGCCCTCGATCAGGATACCGCGAAAGCCGTTGGCAGCGGCAAAATCGATATACTCCTTGGCCCGCTCGGTCGTCGCGCCGTGACGCGGCCCCTGCGCCCAGGTCCAACGGTTTGAAATCATGCCCCACCAGATCCCGATATACTTGGCCGGTTCGAACCAGGAAACATCGCCCAGCTTGTTGGGTTCGTTGAGATTGAGCTCGAGGTCGTTCTCGACCAATCCGGCAGCGTCGTCGGCGATGCGGATGGTTCGCCACGGCGTATTGAAAGCACCCTCTCGCACGACCTTGGCACCGCGGCTCGACGGTGAGAGCGTAGCGCGGAACGCGCGGCCATCCTTGCGCTTGAGCCACATGCCCGCATAATCGACCAGCGCAGCCTCGTGGAATGACAGGTGCGTGCCGTCCTCCAGCCGCACCGTCATCGGCGTGTGCGCTACCGAGACGCCCTCGATCGGAGTCTCGTTGTAGAGATATTCATAGCGATTGAACTCGCCCGCCGGAATCCACCATGCCGTGCCCTGGGGTGCGATCACGAACTCGGTGAGTTCCTCGGCGATGCGGGTCGCCGAGCCATCGGTAGGCGCTGCGAATTCATAGCGGAAGCCGATGCCATGATCGAACACGCGCATCCGCACCGAAAGCACGCGGGTCGAAGTTTCGCGGGTTTCCTGGAAGGTGACGAACAGCTCATTGTGGTGATCGCGCACAAACTGCCGCTCGCCCCAGGGCTGCTCCCAGGTGCTGTCAGTCCCGGTCACGTTTTCGCCCACGACCACGAAATTGCGCCGCATGGGCTCGGCGTCGGTGAAGAGGAAGCCCAGGTCGCTTTCGGCGATGATTTCCTTGCCGTCGCGCTCGACGCGATAGAAGGGCACACCATCGCCATCGACATCGAGTTCGACCGTGATCCTGCCATCGGGCGAGGAGATTTCCGCTGCCGCCAGGGGAGTGGCCAGAGCGAGCGTAGATGCGGCGGCGAGGAAAAGGCGCATGGGATCAGGTCTCCAGAATCAACGCACCAAAGGGCGGCAACAGGTCGGGGGTGGCGTCATTGGCTGCGAACAATATGCTGCCTTCCGCCTGCGATAGAGGAATTGTCTGCGGGCCGAGATTGAACAGGCAGCGGACCGTCTGGCCGTCCGCCTCGCGGACGAGATCAAGCAGGTCGCCCTGTGTGCTACAGTCGCGAACTGCCCCGTGATGCAGGGCCGCGTTGGCGTTGCGCAGCGTGATGGCAGATCGCGTGTAATCGAGCATCGAGCTATCCGAGCGCTCCTGCACATCGACGGCGCGGGTGGTGTTTTCGGCCCCGAGCGGCAGCCACGGCTGGACCGAGCCGAACCCCGCGCTGGGCTCCTCCGCATTCCACGGCATAGGCGTGCGCGCACCGTCGCGTGAGAGGGTCATCGGCCAGTTGGCGATCGCTTCGGGATCGTGCAGCTGGTCGAAGGGAATATCGACCTGGGTCAGCCCCAGTTCCTCGCCGTAATAGAGGATCGCATTGCCGCGCAAGCTCATCAGCAGTGTCATCTTGAGCCGGGCGAATGCCTCGTGGTGTTCGGGAGCGCACCAGCGTGAAAGCGCGCGCGGCGCATCGTGGTTCTCGAATGCCCAGCTTGGCCAGCCCAGCCCCTCCTCGTCCGGCCATTGCGCCAGTGCAGAGCAAACAAGGGAAGGGGTCAGGCTGTCGGCATAGAGGAAATTAAAGCCATAGGCAGAATTGAGATGCGCTTCGCCCTGGGTAAAGGCCTTCATCTCCGTCTCGGCCTCGTCTCCGCCCACCTCGGCAACGGTGAAGATCGCGTCGTAGCTGTCTGTCACTTCGCGAATGCGGGCGAGGAAGCCGGGAATGTCGGGATGCGACATGTTGCGCACCTTTCGCTGGAAATCGAACGGCCGCGTGCGCGGTCGATCGCTTGGCGGCGCAGGCGGATTGTCGCGCAATTCAGGGTCGCACATCAGGAAATTGAGCGCGTCGATCCGGAAGCCGTCGACTCCTCGGTCGAGCCAGAAGCGAGCAACATCGAGCAAGGCATCCTGCACATCCGGGTTGTGCCCGTTGACCTGTGGCTGGCTGCTGAGGAAATTGTGCAGATAATACTGGCCGCGCCGGGCATCCCAGGTCCAGGCCGGCCCCCCAAAGACACTCTGCCAATTGGATGGTGGGGACCCGTCGGGCTTGGCATCGGCCCAGACGTACCAGTCGGCCTTGGGATTGTCGCGGCTCTGACGGCTTTCGACAAACCACGGGTGCTCGTCCGAAGTGTGCGAATAGACCTGGTCGATCAGGACGCGCAGGCCGAGTCCGTGCGCCCTCGCTACCATTGCATCGAAGTCTTCGAGCGTGCCGAACATCGGGTCGACATCGCAATAATCCGCCACGTCATAGCCAAAGTCCTTCATCGGCGATGTGAAGAACGGGCTGACCCAGATGGCATCGACGCCGAGCGAGGCGACATGGTCGAGTCGCGCGGTGATGCCGGGAAGATCCCCCACCCCGTCGCCATTCGTATCCTGGAAGCTGCGCGGATATATCTGATAGATGACCGCCCCCTTCCACCATTGGCGAC
Source organism: Qipengyuania sp. CAU 1752 (assembly GCF_054482615.1). Classification (NCBI taxonomy): domain Bacteria; kingdom Pseudomonadati; phylum Pseudomonadota; class Alphaproteobacteria; order Sphingomonadales; family Erythrobacteraceae; genus Qipengyuania; species Qipengyuania sp. CAU 1752. Next base: position 2,203,524 of record NZ_JBTLRE010000001.1, read on the forward strand.
CGGGCACGCTCTGCGCTGAAGGGTTACCGGCAGTGGCCATGGATTCAGCCATCCTCTTCCAAGGTAAGCTCGCACGCGGCGTAGCCGAAGGGCGGCAAGGTCATGACGAGACTGCCGGGCGCGGCAATGGCGTCCGGGCACGGACCAACAAGCCTGTTCGCGCCGGTAGCAGCATGGTCGATCTCGATTCCGCGGGTGATCGGTTCGCCGCTAGTGTTGAAGGCGATGAGAACACTTTGGCCCGTCTCAGGGTCTGTCCGTGTCAGCGAGAACAGCCCCGGCTCGCGGTCGAATGTGCCCAGCGTCTGGCGCCCGGTCTGCAAGGCTGGGTTCGCCCGCCGCAGCGCCGAAAGTCCTGCAATCAACCGGTAGAGCGGGTGTTGGCGGTTGAAATTCTCGTCCGCCGTGGTCGCATCGGTGCCGAGTAGGTTATTGTCGTTGTAGAGTTCGACATGGCTTGAGAACATGTTCTCGCGGGCAAGCTGGTCGTTGCCGTCTGAGATAAAGCCCTGCTCATCGCCATAGTAGATCGTCGGCACTCCGCGCAGCGTCATCAGCATGGCATGGCCGAGCATCGTGCGTGCCAGCAGTTCGCTGTTGTCGGCATCCGGATTGGCCTGCTTCACGAACATCGAGAACCGGCCCATGTCGTGGTTGCCGAGGAATGTCGGGTTCTGCAGCGCGGTCTTCTCGCCATCGGCATAGAGGATATCGCCGCGCAGCATCTCGTAGAGGACTTCGGGGCTACGATTGTTGGCGACCACTTCCTGGACCGCAGCCTGGAAAGTGAAATCGAGCACAGCGGGCATCCCGTCGCGGATGGTGTATTGGTGCAATCCGCCCGGCTGAGGGCCACCCCAGTAAACCTCGCCGAAGATGTGGAAATTGGGGATGCCATTCGCCTTCGCGCGCTCGAGCATGGCGGGGACAAAGGCCTGCCAGAATTCTGGATTGACGTGCTTGACGGTGTCGATGCGAAAGCCGTCGATGCCAAAGCGGTCGATCCAGCTGCCGAAAATGCCGATCATTCCCTCAACGACGCGCGGATGCTCGGTGAACAGATCGTCGAGCCCAGCGAAATCGCCGTAAACCGCGCTCTCGCCCCACCACTCGCTGTTGCCGCGGTTGTGGTAATAGACCGGATCATTGAGCCAGGCGGGGACCTTGGCGTTTCTCTCGGCTTTCGGGACGACCGGGGTGTAGGCATAGGCCGGATCGGTCAGTTTCGCCCAATTCGCCGCCGAAGGGTCCGCGTCCCCGGCAAATCCTTCGTTTATACGCGCCCCGTCCGGACCGCCGCGCGTCGAATAGGGAAATGCGCCCTTGCTGCGATAGGCATATTCGCCCTCGGCGTACTGGATCACGTCGGCGGTGTGGTTGGTGATGATGTCCATATAGACCTTCATCCCGCGCGCATGGGCCGCGTCGACGAAAGCCTTGAACTCCGCATTGGTGCCGAAATGCGGATCGATGCGGGTGAAATCGGTCACCCAATAGCCGTGATAGCCCGCGCTCTCGTCACCCGCGGGTCCCTGGACCGGCTTGTTCTTGAAGATCGGCGCGAACCAGATCGCGGTAACGCCCAGACCCTCGATATAGTCGAGCTTTTCGGTCAGCCCCTTCAGGTCACCGCCATGGTAGAAACCCTTGTGGGTCGGATCGTAGCCGCTCTTCAGCCGGTCGCTTTGGTAGCCGCCGAGGTCATTGCCCTTGTCGCCATTCGCGAAGCGGTCGGGCAGGACGAAATAGATGACTTCTTCGGTCGGCGCACGATCACGTACTGAAGCGAGAACTGCACTGTCGGGGGCCTGCGCCGTGAGCGGAACGGTACTGCAACCGGCGAGCGCCACGGCAAGGGCGAAAAGGGCAATGCGCATCAGGCTGGCATCCTTTGGCTGGTGAAGCCACCGTCGTCCTGCGCCTTCGTAGCGCGAGGGTCGATATAGGCGCGAAGGAACGGGGCGTGGTCGGGCATTGAATCGACAAGCTTGCCTTGCCCTTCAGCGAGGCGGGTCAGGAAGCCGTCGAGTTCGGCTTCGGGCATGGCGTCAGCGATCGAATTATAGCCTTCGGGGATGATCCCCTGACCGATCAGCACCTGTAACCAGCCCGGTTCGGTAAACAATTCCTCGTGCTCTCGGTGGATGAAGGCTTCAGCCCGGAATGCCTCGACCTTCGCATGCAGCGTGTCCGGCACGTCCATCTCACGACAACGGTCCCAGAACGGCTCGCCATGACGACCGTTGGCCCAATAGTGCAGGATCAGAAAATCGCGGATCCGGTGCCATTCGAAAGTCGCCTGCCGGTTGAATTCGTCGCGCACGGCCGGAGCGACATCCGCGCCGGGCAGCATTTGCAGAAAGCGCGCGATCGAAGCCTGGATCAGATGGATGCTGGTCGATTCAAGCGGCTCCATGAAGCCCGCCGAAAGGCCCAGCGCCAGACAGTTGCGGTGCCATTGCACGCCCCGCATGCCGGTGCTGAAGCGCAGGACACGCGGATCGCCCGTCGGCTTGCCGTCAAGATTGTCGAGCAGGATCTTGCTCGCCTCGTCCTCGCCCATGAAGTCTGAAGCAAAGACGTGGCCATTGCCGATGCGGTGTTGCAACGGAATGCGCCATTGCCAGCCGGCCGGATGGGCGGTCGCGCGGGTATAGGGAGTGAACTCGCCCTTGGTCTCACACGGCACGGTCACGGCACGGTCACAGGGCAACCAGCGCGACCAGTCGTCAAATTCCACGCCCAGCGCATCGCCCAGCAGCATGGAGCGGAAGCCCGTGCAATCGATGAAAAATCCACCCTCGATACGCCGATCGCCATCGAGCAGAAGGGCAGTGATATTTCCGCCTTCGCCGTCACGCTCGACCAAAGCGATGGTGCCTTCGATCCGCTCGACCCCGTGTGCTTCGGCGTAGCGGCGAAGATAGGCGGCATAGAGCGAGGCGTCGAAATGGTAGGCCCACGGCATGTCCGGTGCGGCCTGTCCGGCTTGGGGGCGCCATATCTGCATTTTTCCGGCCCGGGCCGCGCGGTTGTTGAGGCAATAGTCGGCCAGCGGCCCGGCTTTGCCCGCAGCACGCGCGCGCAACCAGTAGTGCTGGAAGGGCAGCAGTCCTGCACCTTGCCCGACCTGGCCAAAGGCGTGGAGATAGCTCGTGCCCTCCCCCGCCCAGCCGGCAAATTCGATGGCCAACTTGAAGGTACCGCGCGTCTCGCGCAGGAATTCGGTTTCGTCGATGCCGAGCGCGGCGTTGAAAAGACGTATCTGCGGGATCGTCGCCTCGCCCACACCGACTGCGCCGATAGCTTCGGATTCCACCAGCACTACTTTGCGTCCGGCAAAGCGTCCCAGTGCAGCGGCCGCCATCCAGCCGGCAGTCCCGCCGCCGGCGATGATAATCGGTGGGGTTTCGGTCCGGGTCATTCGCAACAGCCGCCTTGCAATGCCGGAGGATCGCCCGGCAAGGCATTGATATCAGCTTGCGGGAATGAGCGGGAGCGGACCGGCATTTCAGTCTGCTCCCGCCCAGCCATTCTTACCGGAACCGGTAGGTGAAGCCCGCCAGGAAACGACGGCCGTAGGTCTGGTAGTCGATCACCTGCAGCGGATTGCCATTGCCGTTGATCGAGACGAACGGTTCGTCGGTCAGGTTTTGTCCCTGGACATAGACCGACAGTCCCTCGAACGCTCCGCCTTCGAAATCATAGCCGATCTGCGCATCGACGATGGTTTCCGCCAGCGCGTTGCGCCGGGTCGGCGAGCCACCGAAGCCGGTGAAATCACCGAGGAAGCCCGAACGATGCCGGACGCTGCCGCGCGCATTGAACCCGCCGCGTTCGTAGTACAACGTGCCGTTGGCGACCCACTCCGAATAGCCCGGAATTTGGTCGACATTGCCAAAGGCATCTTCGATCTTGGTTTCGGTCCAGCCGAGGCCGCCGGTGAAGCCGAAACCTTCCAGCGCCGGAGTGGCGAGATCGAACGGCAGGGTCACAGCGAGCTCGGCGCCGTAAAAATCACCGCCGCCGGTATTGGTCGGCGCGTCGAGGAAACCGATCGTGCTAGGCGGGATCGGACCGGCCGGAAGCGGCAGGCCGGCGTAATCGAACACGAACCGAGCCTGGTCGATATAGCTGACGATGTCCTTGTAGAAGAACTGCGCCGCGATCACTCCGCTGGTGCCGAAGTATTTTTCGAAGGTCAGGTCGACCGCATTGGCGCGGTAGGGCCGCAGCAGAGGGTTGCCACCGCCGCCGCTGATGAACGGTGCAGTTCCGGTCGGGCTGCCACCAACATTGAAGTCGAGCCCGTAGCCGATTGCCGCGCGCATGGCGTCGAGACGCGGACGCTGGATCTGCCGGCTGGCGCCGACACGGACCACGAAATCGCTATCGAAACGCAAGGACAGGTTGAGGCTTGGCAAGACGTCCCAGTAGTCGTCGCCCAAGGCAACTTGCGTCTGGACCCCGCCCGGGAAGGCGATGCCCGACGATTGTTGGTCGGTGTTGATCGCCTGCACGCCGACATTGCCGGTCAAGTCGGCACTGCCGAGCCGGGCATTGATGTCAGCTTGGAGATACAGCGTCATCATGTCCTCGGCGATCTGATACGCCTTGGCCGGGATGTCGTTCGAGGTGTTGCGATCGAGCACATAGGTGCCGTTCTCGATCAGCTGGCGCGGATCGTAGCTGACCATGGGTCCAAGGCCGAGATAGCTCAGGTCGGTCGGGTCGAGCAGCAGGCCAGCCGGGATCGGCAGTTCCAGCGCACCACCAGCCAAGCGAATGAAGTACTCGTCCGGAACCAGCGACTTGTCGCGGTTGGTGTAGTTCATCCCCGCCTTGACGGTGCTGATGAAGCCGCTGTCCAAAGCCTTTTCGACGTGAACACGGAACTGCTTCAGCTCGTCATCGACGATGCGGTCATTGAAATAGCCCGCTTGCGTACCGCCACCCCAGCCGAGCGGATCGGTCAGGACAATGATGTTGGGGTCGGAATAGTTCAGCGTCGAATTGAAAAACGCGCCGGTCCGGTCCTGGGTGAAGGTGATGTTGTCGGTTGCGCCATTGAGAGCGCCGACACCGGTGCCGGCATAGCTTTCAAAGCTCAGTTCGCGACGATCAGTGCGCGAGTAGCCGAAGTCGAAAAACGCGCTCCAGCCGTCTTCGCCTTCATATTCAACATTGAGGCCTCCCGAGAGCAGTTCAGCCTGCTTGTTGAATACGTCGTTACGAACCACGCCTTCGACGGTCGGGAAATTACCGGCCACGACGGTGTCGTTTTCGATCTGGAACGATGCCGGATCGGCAGTCGCGCCGAAACAATAAGCGGCATTGCGGTTGAGCGGATCGCTGGGATTGACGCAGAAGCCGAGCGGAATTTCGACGCCGCGCTTGATCTGGTCATCCTCGAAATCGGAATAGAATGCGTCGAGAGTGACCATCCAGTTCGGGGACGGCTCATACTGCACCGTACCGGTCAGGCCGAAACGCTTGAGCTGGGTCGAGGTGACGTAGCTCTTCGAACCGCCGATGAGGGCCGAGTTGTTCGGTCCGCCGGCATAGCCCCAGGCGTTGTATTCCTGCAGTTGGTAAGGCTCGTCGACATAGGAAGCCGAGAGCGCGATACCGAAGCTGTCGTCGGCGAACTTGTCGGCCCAGGCTGCGTTGACGCGATAGCCGAATTCGTTCGAGCCCGAGTTGAGAGCCCCGAGGTCAGGATAGGATCCGCGCGCACCGATGGCGAAGACCGATTCGCTGATTTCCAGCGGGCGCAGCGTGCGGATGTCGATCGTGCCGACGAGGCCCTGACCGACCAGCTCTGCGGTCGGTGTCTTGTAGACCACCACCTGCTGCACGACCTCGGAAGGATACTGGTCGAATTCCACAGCGCGCGCATCGCCCAGCGAAGTCTGCTCGCGCCCGTTGAGAAGGGTCTGCGAGAAGTCTTGGCCGAAGCCGCGGATGGCGATGACATTGGCGCGGCCCGAAAGCCGCTGCGAGGTAACGCCCGGAAGGCGTGCGATCGATTCACCGATCGAGTTGTCAGGCAGCTTGCCGATATCCTCGGCCGTTACAGATTCGAGAATCTGGTCGTTGAGCTTCTTTTCCGCGACCGCCGATTCAAGCGACTGGCGGAACCCGCTGACGACGATGACAGCATCGCCCTTGTTGTTGGTGGCGGGCGTGGTTTCTTCCTCGCCCTGCTGGTCCTGGGCAAATGCCGCCTGCGGCGCGAGCGTCAGCGCCATGGCGATCCCGCTGATGCCGGCGGTCAAAATCTTGCGGTTGGTCACGATTGTGGTCTCCCCTTCACCGCCATCCGGCGGCAGTCCTGCGATTGCGTTGTTAACTGGTCCCCGACACACGTCCCCCGCGCGCCTCGACCAGGGGTGTAGTCGTGAGTTTGGCAGGCCGCATAGTCGGCATACGTATGTTTGTGCGGTGCAGCATTGCGCGGTGTCACCGAACTGCAACAGCCCTGCGAAACCGATGCAGCACTGGGCAACGGGCGCGAACGCAGGGTTACAACCCGCAACCTAGCGACTAGTCTTCTCAACAGAGAGAGAGTGTACACATGGGCCGCGCACCGACCGGCAAACCGACCAGTTTCGACATCGCCTACCGCGCCGGTGTTTCCCAGCCGACCGTGAGCCGCGCATTGCGTGGCGACAAGTCGGTGAGCGAAGCGACCCGCCTCAAGATCGAGGCCATCGCGCGCGAGCTCAACTACACTGTCGACAAGAATGCCTCGTCGCTGAGATCCCAGCGATCGAATACCGTCGCGCTGCTTTTTTTCGAGGACCCAACCTCGGACGAGAGCATGATCAACCCGTTTTTCCTCGCCATGCTCGGCTCTATTACCCGGGCAGCCGCGGCGCGCGGGCTCGACCTGCTGATCTCCTTCCAGCAGATGGAAGACAATTGGCACACCCAATACCAGGACAGCCACCGCGCCGACGGTCTGATCCTGTTGGGTTATGGCGATTACACGCTTTACGAAGAGCGGCTCCGGCAACTTGACCGCCAGGGCACGCATTTCGTGCGCTGGGGCAGCGCGCGCAAAGACAATGTCGGTGCCACCATCGGCTCCGACAATTTCGGTGCTGGCCAGCTGGCGGGCGAGCATTTGCTGGCCGTGGGATGTCGGAAAGTCGCCTTCCTCGGCCAGGCGGACGAACACTATCCCGAATTTGCCGAGCGTCATGCCGGCCTATGTGCTGCGCTCGAAGCGGTCGGGGTTCGACCCGACCCCGCCTTGCAGGCCAATGCGCTGACTGGCGAAGAAGAGGGATATTCGGCGATGCGCTCGCTGATCGACGCCGGGCTGTCTTTTGACGGTGTGTTCGCTGCCAGCGACCTGATTGCGATGGGTGCCATGCGCGCCCTTGCCGAGGCCGGTCGCAGCGTTCCAGGCGATGTCGCGGTCGTTGGCTTCGACAATATCCCCGCGTCGGCCTTGACCTCGCCTCCGCTCACCACGGTCATGCAGGATGTGCGCGGCGCCGGAGAAGCGCTGATCGCCGCGCTGACAGAGCAGATCGAAGGGAAGGACGCGCAATCGCGCACCCTACCCGCAACGCTCGTCGAACGCGGCAGCACGAAGTAGCTTCGCCGACCAAACGGGCACACACATTCGTATGCGTGTTGCGATGTGTGTCGCCGCGTGCCAGCCACGTCCGCGATAAACAGTACGAGCGCCCATTAGAGGTGCCGTGCAGGGGAGAGAACATGGCGACATCAGCGGCCAAACCGCGCCAAGGCTTTTGGGGCCTGTGGAATATCAGCTTCGGCTTTTTTGGCATCCAGATCGGCTTTGCGCTGCAGAATTCGAACATGAGCCGGGTGTTCCAGACACTGGGCGCCAGCATGGATGACCTGCCCGCACTGTGGGTCGCCGCACCGCTGACGGGGCTTGTTGTCCAGCCAATCATCGGGCACCTTTCCGACAAGACCTGGAACCGGCTTGGCCGCCGTCGACCCTATTTCCTGACCGGGGCCATCTTTGCCGCGCTGTCACTGTTCGTTATGCCGTTGAGCCCGGCTTTCGGCGCTCCGCTGCTGTTCGCCGCAGCAATGCTGTGGGTGCTCGATGCCTCGCTCAATGTCTCGATGGAGCCGTTCCGCGCATTCGTGGGCGATATGCTCGGCACCGACCAGCACAGCGCTGGCTATGCTGTGCAGACGGCCTTTATCGGCGCTGGCGCTGTGGTCGGCTCGATCTTCCCCTGGCTGCTCGAACAATGGGGCGTGGCCAATGTCGCGCCCGATGGCGGCCTTCCCGATACGGTAAAATGGAGCTTCTGGTTCGGCGCCATCGCGCTGTTCGTAGCGGTACTGTGGACGGTGGTTACGACGCGCGAATACAGCCCCGAAGAGATGGCAGCTTTCGACGGAGCACCAGTCGAAGAAAGCGACCAGCCTATCCGCGCGCTCGCGGCCAAGTCTTACCTTTCCAGCGCAGTCTGGATCGCGGCAGGCCTCGTGGTCATCGTGTCGGTCGATGCGCTGGCGCTGGAGAAGGAAGTCCTGCTGCTGGGTGCGCTGCTGGCGATCTATGGCCTGCTCAGCGCCATCGCCATCAGCATGGCCAAGGGCGGCCAGCGCGCCAACATGCTGTCCAGCATCGTCGGCGATTTTGCCGGCATGCCGGAGGTAATGAAGCGGCTCGCGCTGGTCCAGTTCTTCAGCTGGTCAGCGCTGTTCATCATGTGGATCAACACGACCCCCGTTGTCACGCAATACGTCTTTGGCAGCACGGACACCACCAGCGTGGCCTATAACGATGGCGCCAACTGGGTGAACGTGCTCTTCACCGTCTATAACGGGGTCGCCGCGATTGCTGCTCTGGCTCTTCTGCCCTGGCTGAGCCGGACCGTCGGGCAGGTGAAGACCCATTCGATCTGCCTCTCGCTCGGCGCGCTCGGCTTCCTGATGTTCTTCCTCGTTCGCGATGCGCAGACGCTGTTGCTGGCCGAAATCGGGATCGGCATTGCCTGGGCCAGCATCCTTGCCATGCCCTATGCCATCCTCGCATCGAACCTGCCGCAACAGAAACTTGGCATCTACATGGGCCTGTTCAACGTTTTCATCGTGGTGCCGCAACTGCTGGTGGCAACGGCGATGGGGTCAATCATGCAGGCATTCTTTCCGGGCGAGCCGATCTGGACGATGCTGTTTGCCGCTGCGTCATGGCTAATAGCGGCGTTCGCCATGTTGCGGGTGCAGGCGGCCCTGCCGCTGGCCAAACAGGAGACTGTGGTTGCGTAAGATCATCCTCGGCGCAGCGGCCGCCGCGTTGGTTACCGGCGGTGCGTTCGCCATGAAGTCCCCGCCCGAACTGGTCGCAGGCGAAGACCCGTGGACGCCGCGGGCTTACGTCGAACTGACCAATGCCGATTGGACGCGCGATGCCGTGCTCTACCAGATCAACACCCGCCACTTCACCCCCGAGGGGACATTTGCCTCCGCGCAGGAGCAATTGCCCCGGCTGAAGGAGCTGGGCGTCGACATCCTGTGGCTGATGCCGATCCACCCGATCGGTGAGAAGAACCGCAAGGGAACGCTCGGCAGCCCGTACTCGGTGCGAGACTATTACGCGGTAAATCCGGAGTTTGGCACGGAAGAAGAATTCCGGGCCTTCGTCGATGAAGCGCATGCGCAGGGCTTCAAGGTCATCCTCGACCTGGTGGCCAACCACACGGCGTGGGACCACCCGCTCGCCGAGGAACATCCTGACTGGTACGAGAAGACCTGGGACGGGAAATTCCGTCCGACCCCGTGGTGGGACTGGTCCGACATCATCGATCTCGACTGGTCGCAGCCGGGCGTGCGCGAACATATCGGCGGGGCGATGGAACATTGGGTCCGCGATTTCGGGATCGACGGCTACCGCGCCGATGTCGCCGGCTATGTCCCGGTCGATTTCTGGGAAGTCATGCGCACCCGGCTGACCGCGATCCGGCCGGTCTTCATGCTAGGCGAGGTGCAGCAGAGCGCGTGGCACCGCGCAGCCTTCGACGCGACCTATGCTTGGGACTGGCACAATACGTCGAAAAGCGTGGCCCAGGGCAAGGGCAATGCCACCAGCTTCTATGGCTATTACGCCGAGAACGAGAGCCTGTGGCCGCGCGAGGCCATGCGCCTGACCTATATCGAGAACCACGACAGCAATGCGTGGGAAGGCACCATGGCCGAAAATTACGGTCCCGCGCTCGAAGCTATGACCGCGCTTTCCTTCACCGGCGAGGGCCTGCCGCTGATCCATAACGGGATGGAAGCCTGCAACGCCAAGCGGCTCGAATTCTTCGAACGCGATCCCATCAACTGGGACCAGGGCAAGGACTGCCATTATGGTGAGCTGCTGAAAGACCTGATCGCCTTTCGCGATGCCAATCCGGCGCTGCATAACGGCAAATGGGGCGCGCGGATGCACAAGGTCGGCAACAGCGCGCCGGAACAGCTGTTCGGCTGGGTGCGGCAGCAGGGCGGCAACACGGTCGTCGGCCTGTTCAACATGAGCGCCAAGCCGGTGACAGCCACGCTGTCGGACGGCATCGCGGCGGGGCGCTATACGGCGTTTCGCGAGGATGCTCCGGTAACGCTCGCCGCCGGCGATACCGTCGAACTTCCGGCCTGGGGCTTCCGCTTGCTGTCGGCAAAGGAATAACGCCCGTTTGCAAGCCGTGCGCAGGCCGCTAACGCTGGTCGGCATGAGTGAAACCAACCACCACGTCACGACCGCGCGCAGCTGGCTGTTCGCTCCGGGCGACAGCGCGAAGAAGATGGGCAAGGCCGCTGCGAGCGAGGCCGATATCGCCATTTTCGACCTTGAAGATGCCGTTGCGCCCGAGGCCAAGCCCGAAGCGCGCCGAATGGTGCATGACCGGATCGCAGGCGAGAGCGAGGCCGCGCGCAAGCGGCTATGGGTACGGATCAACCCGCTCGAAACCGATATGGCGGTGCAAGACCTGGCGGCGATCATGCCGGCGAAACCGGGCGGGCTGCTGCTGCCCAAGTCGCGCGGACGCAGCGATGTCGAGCGGCTCGACCATTTCCTGACCGCACTGGAAGCTGCCAACGGTATCGCCCTGGGCCAGACCCCCGTGCTGGTGCTCGCGACCGAGACGGCGGGGGCGATGTTCCACTGCGGCGATTACGCTGGCGCGCCGCGGCTGGCCGGGCTGACCTGGGGCGCGGAGGACCTGTCCGATGCGCTTGGCGCGAGCGACAACCGCGGGCCCGACGGCACCTATGACCATCCCTATCTGCTGGCCCGCAGCCTGTGCCTGCTCGGCGCCGCCCATGCCGGGGTGCAGCCGGTCGAAACCATCCACGCCGACTTCCGCGATCTCGACGGGCTGGAGGCGCGCGCCCGCGACGTGAAGCGGCAGGGCTATACCGGGATGCTGGCGATCCACCCGGCGCAGGTCGAGGTGATCAACCGCGTCTTCACGCCGAGCGAAGAAGACCTCGCCGCCGCGCAGGCCATTGTCGATATCTTTGCCGCTAATCCGGGCGCCGGTACGATCGGCCACGAGGGCAAGATGCTCGACCGTCCGCATCTCGACCGGGCGAAGGGATTGCTACGGGCGGCGGGGAGGATGTGAAGCTTCTCGGATCAATAGCTTCGGAATGCCACGGCTGCGAGTAGACCGGTTGGCTTAATGTCTGATTGTGGGTGGAAAGCGGACGCCGCCGCTACCGGGAACCGTTGCGGTTCCCAATAAAGACCCGAACCAGATCGCCGCTCTCGCGGAATGTCAGATAAAGGAGGTAGGGTAAGAGGAACCCTGCCCCACCAAAGAAAGCGAAGATAGCAAGAAGAAGCCCGACGCCTGAGAACGCATTCCGCCATGCTGTCCACAGGGCGGACAAGACGAGGAAACACAGAAAATCGAGGTTAAATTGACCCGGCCACGCAAGCGCAGCGATGTCCCCGAAAAAAATGGGGAGCAACCCTAAGCCATAATTCGCGACAACAATCGCCGTGTATCCGGCGAGCACGATCCATAGGGCGATTAAAACGAGGCGTAGTGCAATCATGACGTTCTAGGTGCCATGCCGTGCGAACGTCTGCAATCGGGTCGTTAGCCGCCGATGATCTTCTTGACCAAGCAAACCAGTCCCTAGCCTTCCACCGGCCGCTTCATCTGCAAGCCTGACCGCTTGCAGCTACCCACCAGTTCGTCCTTCTGGTTGTAGGCGCGGTGTTCGAAGGTCACGATCCCGGCGTTGGGGCGCGACTTGCTTTCGCGCAGGGCGACGATTTCGGTCTCGATACGGATGGTGTCGCCGTGGAACAGCGGGTTGGGGAAGCGCACTTCGTCCCAGCCGAGATTGGCGACGGCGGTGCCGAGCGTAGTGTCACCCACCGAAATGCCCACCATCAAGGACAGGGTGAGGCACGAGTTGACGATCCTGGTGCCGTAATCGGTGCCCTTCATATATTCTTCGTCGAGATGCAGTTGCGCCGGATTGTGCGTCATGCAGGTGAAGAAGACATTGTCGCTTTCGGTGATCGTGCGGCGGATCGGGTGCTGGATTACCTGCCCCACTTCCATCTCGTCAAACCAGATACCGGCCATGCGTCGTCTCCCGTGAAAAGCTGTTGCACCGGGCGATAGACGCGAGGGGGCCAGTGGCACAATCGTTTTCCTACAGGAACCCTTTTGGTTAGTTCGATCCGTTTCTTCCAACCATAAAGGACAACCCATGGCCCTGCTCGACACCATCATCGGCCCCCTCGCCTCCATCATCGACAAGATCATCCCCGACAAGGAGGCGCGCGCACGGGCCAAGCTCGAATTGCTCGCCCTCGAAGGCTCTCACGAATTGAAGGCGATCGAGGCGCGGCTCGCGGCCATTGTTGCCGAGGCCCAATCGCCCGACCCGTGGACCAGCCGCGCCCGGCCGAGCTTTCTCTACGTCATGTATGTGATGCTGCTGTTCGCGCTGCCGATGGGCGTGGTGGCAGCGATTTCCCCCAGCTCCGCGACCGCGGTGGCCAATGGAATCAACGCCTATCTGGGTGGCCTGCCCGAACCGCTCTACGCGCTCTTTGGGACCGGCTATCTCGGCTACACCGCGGCGCGCCAGTGGGGCAAGGTCAGGGGTGTCGAGAAATAGACCCTGGACCGTGTTCCATGTGTTCCATCCTGTAGGATTTCACCCTTCCCGCTCCCGCTTTGACCCGATAGAGCAGAACACATGGACACGGTCTTCATCCTCAATGGCCCCAACCTCAACCTACTCGGGACACGCGAACCTGAAATCTATGGGCGCCAGACCCTCGCCGATATCGAGGCCATGTGTGCAGAGAAAGCCGGCGCGCTGGGGCTGCGGGTCGTCTTTCGGCAGACCAACCACGAGGGCCAGCTTGTCGACTGGTTGCACGAGGCGCACGAAACCGGCGCGCGCGCGGTGCTGCTCAACGCCGCGGCCTATACCCATACTTCGATTGCCCTTCTCGATGCCATCAAGGCGATCGCCGTGCCGGTTATCGAAGTCCACCTTTCAGACCCGCACGAGCGCGAGGATTTCCGCCACCGGTCCTATGTCGGCATGGCCGCCGACGCTACGGTTCAGGGACTCGGCGCGCAATCCTACATCGTCGCGCTGGATAAGGCCGCAGCTTTCTAGAAGCGGGTTTTGACCCCTTGCCAGAGCGCGCTCAGCCGCGCATAGGCCGTGGCTTCGGGATGATAACAGGGACGAATATGGCCGATAGCAAGCGCACCCCCCAAGCAAAGACGAACCAGTCCAAGCCAGGCGCCAAAAACGGAATGAATGTCGATGTCGACCTGGTCCGCGAACTCGCCGAAATGCTCGGCGATACCGGACTGACCGAAATCGAGGTCGAGGACGGCGAACGCAAGATCCGGGTCTCTCGCGGTGGCGGCATGGTCGCCGCACCCGCCGCTTATGTCGCACCCGCGGCGCCGGCAGCTTCAGCAGCGCCCGCCGCGGCACCGGCAGCCGATGCCGCCAGCGACGCGCCGGCCCATGCCGATGCGCTGAAATCTCCGATGGTGGGCACCTGCTACCTCGCCGCCGAACCGGGCGCTGACAATTTCATCAAGGTCGGCGACAAGGTCGAGCCCGGCGACACCTTGCTGATCGTCGAAGCGATGAAAGTGATGAACCCGATCACCGCCGACAAGGGCGGCACGGTCAAGGCAATCCTGGTCGAGAATGCGCAGCCGGTCGAATTCGACCAGCCGCTCGTCGTGATCTCCTGAGGGCGCGCGCCATGGGCATCAAGCGTATCCTCATCGCCAACCGCGGCGAAATCGCCCTGCGCATCCACCGCGCAGCGCATGAAATGGGCATCGAAACCGTGGCGGTCCACTCGACCGCCGATGCGGACGCCATGCATGTGCGGCTGGCCGATCATGCCGTCTGCATCGGGCCGCCGCCTGCCACCGACAGTTACCTCAACCACGCCGCGATCATTTCTGCAGCCGAAGTAACCGGTGCCGACGCGATCCATCCCGGCTATGGCTTCTTGTCCGAGAACGCCAAGTTCGCCGACATCGTCGAAGCTCACGACCTCAAGTGGATCGGCCCCAAGCCCGAACATATCCGCACGATGGGCGACAAGGTCGCGGCCAAGCAGACCGCAGGCGAACTCGGCTTGCCGCTGGTGCCCGGCAGCGCCGGTGCGGTGTCGGATTACGACGAGGCGCGCCAGATCGCTGCCGAGATCGGATACCCCGTCATCATCAAGGCGGCCAGTGGCGGCGGCGGCCGCGGGATGAAGGTGTGCGATAGCGAAGACAAGCTCGAAGGTCTGATGAAACAGGCCGGCAGCGAGGCCAAGGCCGCTTTCGGCGATGCCACCGTCTATATCGAGAAGTATCTCGGCAACCCGCGCCATATCGAGTTCCAGGTCTTCGGCGACGGCAATGGCAGCGCAATTCACCTGGGCGAACGCGATTGTTCGCTTCAGCGGCGACACCAGAAAGTGCTCGAGGAAGCGCCCTCGCCCGTGCTCGGTGCCGAAGACCGGCACCGCATGGGGGAAATCTGCGCCGACGCCATGCGCAAGATGGCCTATCGCGGCGCAGGAACGATCGAATTCCTTTGGGAAAACGGTGAATTCTACTTCATCGAGATGAACACCCGCCTGCAGGTCGAACACCCCGTGACCGAAGCGATTACCGGCGTCGATCTGGTACGGGAACAGATCCGGGTGGCAGATGGCAAGCCGCTGTCATTCCGGCAGGAGGAGATCTCATTCGCCGGCCATGCGATCGAATGTCGTATCAATGCCGAGGACCCGTTCAACTTCACGCCTTCGCCGGGTAAGGTAACCTACTACCACCCGGCTGGCGGGATGCATGTGCGCGTCGATTCAGGCCTGTACGCGGGTTATTCGATCCCGCCCTATTATGACTCCATGATCGCGAAGCTGATCGTCTATGGCCGCAACCGCGAAGGCTGCATCATGCGCCTGCGCCGCGCGCTGGAAGAAATGGTCATCGAAGGGGTGAAGACCTCGATCCCGCTGCACCAGGAACTGCTCAAGCAGGACGACGTGCTCAACGGCGACTATTCGATCAAGTGGCTGGAAGAATGGCTGGAGAAGCGCGAGGCTGACTGAGCCTACTGGATGGGCGGTTCGTAATCATCGCTGCGAAGCGTGATCATGTAAGCCGCCAGCGCTTCGCTATCTTCCGGCACAACCTCGAAGTTCATTCGTTCGGGAAAATTGTGCGAATCCCGCAGGTAATCGTCCAGGGTATCTTCCGTCAGCCCTTCGCTGTTGGCGATCAACATGAAACTGGGTGCTTGCGGATTCGGCGAAATCTGTCCTGGCGTGACGGCATGGCAGCCAGAGCACAGTGCCTCGGCCAGATTGGCACCTTCCTGAGCTTGCGGCGAGAGCGCTATCTCAGCAGCCGACACCTCTTGCGCCTGCTTGCCTGTCTGGCAGGCAGACACCGCAAGACCCACAGCCAGGGTCAGGAGCAAGGACGGTTTCACGATCATGGCGGCTATCCCAGCGGAACGCCGGGTTCGTGCTTGGCGGTACGGATTGTCAGGCTGGTCTTGACGCTCGCTACGTTCGGAGCCGGCGTCAGCTTGCTGGTCAGGAATTCCTGGAAGCTCTGCAGGTCGCGGCTGACGATCTTGAGGATGAAGTCAATCTCGCCATTAAGCATGTGCACTTCGCGCACTTCAGGCAAATCGCGCATATGATCCTCGAACTCGCGCAGCGAATCCTCGGCCTGGCTTTTCAGGCTGACCATCGCGAAGACCGTGATGGCAAACCCCAGCTTGGAAGGTTCGAGCTCTGCGTGATAGCCGCGGATGACGCCTTCGTCCTCGAGCGCGCGCACGCGGCGAAGGCATGGCGGAGCCGTAAGTCCGACGCGCTGGGCCAGCTCGACATTGGTAATACGGCCTTCCCGCTGCAATTCGGCCAGCAATCGCCTGTCGATTTCATCCAGATTTGCCATGCCGTGCCCCCTCTTCGCGGTTCTGGTCGCGGTCGGATTGTCAGTTCGATTGCGAAACTTATCGCGCAATGAAGCACCTGTCTCGCTAATATTATTGTTCATGACAGCAATTGTCCCGCTTTGCAACGCGTGACGCAGCTGTGGTTCTTAACCTTTCGGAAACTGTTAGGAAGCCGTGAGATGCCGCACTTTGCGGCCCAAATTCCGAATCTAACGGAGCCCGAGCCGCAACCCATGCACTTCGATGACCGCCTTGCCACTGTGCTGCGCCACCGCGCAACCGGCGAACGTGCGGCGCGGACGCAGTATCGACAATTGCTCGACCTGCTTGGCGAGGCCCGCGATGACGGCGATCGCAGCTTGCTGGTATCCGCCTGGCTGCGACTGGGGGCGCTGGGCGAGAAGATCCCCGCTGCTGAAAGAGCCGAAATCGTTCGCGAACACGGCAACCGCATTCGTAACCCCCAGCTCGCCGCGCACCTTGCCGAAGACGAACCCGCGGTTGCGGCCGCCGCATTGGGAACAGCACGGATGCCGGAAAGCGACTGGACTGCCCTGATCCCGCGATTGCCGGTGCGTGCCCGGGGTTTCCTGCGTTTTAGGAACGACCTGCCCGGGGGCGCAGTTCAACTGCTTGATCGTCTCGGGGTGAGCGACCGGGCCCTGCCTTTGCCGCAAGTGGATGAGCCGCT
Organism: Qipengyuania sp. CAU 1752; assembly: GCF_054482615.1. NCBI lineage: Bacteria > Pseudomonadati > Pseudomonadota > Alphaproteobacteria > Sphingomonadales > Erythrobacteraceae > Qipengyuania > Qipengyuania sp. CAU 1752. Next base: position 2,220,679 of record NZ_JBTLRE010000001.1, read on the forward strand.
CGTCCTGACCGAGGAAATCACGCCTGAACCCGAGAAGATCGGGCGGCACGGCGATGCGGTGGTTATGCCGTTTCCTGCCAATGATTCGGCTGATGCTCCACCGAACGAGGACATCGCAGGCGATGCGGTCGATACGCCGGCTGAAACGGAAGCCGTGTCCGCACGGGCGCGGGACAATGAGCCTCGGCCTGCCAGCGAGCCGGGCACTATCGCGGCGCTGGTCGAGCGGATTGAAGCCTTCAAACGCTCTCGCAACGAAACTCGCGATGCCGACCCCGGTGACAATGGATCCGCGCCACCGCTGCCATTTGTCGAATTGCAGGATGCCCAGCGTCCGGAGGGCGAAGACGGCCTGATCTTCACCACCGATGGCGAAGGGCGGATCGACTGGACCGAGGATCGCGTCGCCCCGATGCTGCGCTATCTCAGGCTGTCTGATTGTCTTGACCGGGTACAGCAGCTGCGGTTGCAACAACACCTGCCATTGTCGGCCGTACCGGTCACGCTGGAAGGAGCCGCGCAAATTGCCGGGGATTGGTATTGCGATGCCGCGCCGAGATTCGATCCGATTGGCGGAAGGTTTGTCGGCTATGCAGGTCGCTTGCGGCGTGCAGCGGAGGATGACGGCGCCCTGGACGATCCGGCTAGCGACCGCATTCGCCAGCTTTTGCATGAGTTGCGCACCCCGGTAAACGCCATCCAGGGGTTTGCCGAAGTCATCCAGCAGCAGCTATTCGGCCCTGTTCCGCACGAATATCGCGCCCTTGCCGCTGGAATTGCCGGAGACAGTGCGCGGATGCTGGCCGGCTTCGATGAACTCGACCGGCTCGCCAAGCTCGAAAGCGGCCTGCGCGAAATGCACACCGGCGAGGCGGATATGTCAGCCATCGTTACCGGGCAGCTCGGGCAGCTCGCCGCCATCCTCAAGTCGCGCAATGCAGGCTTTGCCGTCAAACTCGCAGAGGGTTGCACAATCGCGCTGGCGCAAGCCGAAGCCGAGACCTTGAGCTGGCGCATACTAGCGGCACTGGCCGGCGCTATCGCCCCCAGCGAGACCGTTCGCGTCAAGCTTTCGATGTATCCAGACAAAGGGCACGACGCGATGCGACTCGAATGCGAATTGCCCGCCAGTCTGGCGGAACGCGACGATATCTTTGCTGCCGAAAACCAGAAGGCCGGCAGCGCAGGTATGCTGACCCCGGGTTCATTTGGCACCGGCTTTGCGCTGCGCCTTGCCCGGGCCGAGGCCCGCTCGATCGGTGGCGAGATGGAGCGGATCGAAGACAAGCTCGTGCTATCGCTCCCGCTATTGACCGAGTCCGAGGCCGCAGATAGCGCGGCAATGGGAGCGGAGGATACGGCACGGCCCGGCGTTTCCTGACGCGTTCTAAGCGGGCGAACAGGGAAAAAGCAGAGACATGCAGCGCCTGCCGCCGCCAGAAAGTTTCGCTCGTTTCCGAGATGGCTTCACCCCGCGCTCGCTGCTTACGGTCGACGCGGAGGAGGAGTTTGACTGGGACGGCGAATTTAGCGCCACCGAGCACGGGCTCGAACACGTCCGCGAACTGGGGCGTTTCCAGCAGTTCTGCGAGGGATTGGGCGTTTCGCCGGTTTATCTTGTCGATTGGCCCATCACGAATTCGCCGCTAGCGCGGGAAATTCTCGGCGATGCCTGCGCGCGCGGCAAGGCCGAGATCGGCATCCAGCTCCATCCCTGGGTCAACCCGCCGTTCGAGGAAGAGGTCGGCGCATACAACAGCTACGCGGGAAACCTGCCGCCAGCGCTCGAACGCGAAAAACTGACTCGCCTGCGCGATGCGATTGCCGCGAATTTTAACACCACACCACTGATTTATCGCGCCGGGCGTTACGGCACGGGTCCGGCTACCGCGCAGGTGCTGCGTGATCTCAGCGTGCCGGTCGACACCTCGGTTCGTTCCAAGTTCGACTATCGGCGCGGTCATGGCCCTGACTACGCCGTGCACCCACTCGAGCCATGGTGGATAGGTGATGATCGCAAACTGCTCGAATTGCCCGTCACCTCGGTGTTCTGGGGCCTGCTGCGCAAACAGGGTGACCTGCTTTATCCCCGGCTGTTCAAGCACCAGGCTGCGGTCGGAATCCTCTCGAAACTCGGCCTGCTCGAACGCATCGCCCTGACCCCCGAAGGCGTGACCGCAGAAGAAGCGCTGCGTGGTATCGACATAGCCTTGGACGACCAGTTGCCAATCCTGGTCCTGTCCTTCCACAGCCCCTCTCTTGCCGCCGGCTTCACGCCCTATGTCAAGACGGAGGCCGACGTCGAACGCTTGTACGACTGGTTCACGCAGGTTTACGCCTATCTCGATCAGCGAGGAGTGCGCCCAACAAGTGTCGAGGAAATCATGGCCCAGGTCGAACGATAGGGGACTGCGAATGCGAAGCGGCTTGCCCTTTGCGTCCAGCCAAGCTAGCGGCGCTCTGCGCTGATGCCCTTGATGGGGGCCTGTAGCTCAGTTGGTTAGAGCTGGCCGCTCATAACGGCTAGGTCGCGGGTTCGAGTCCTGCCGGGCCCACCATCCGGGATCAGCGCGAAAACAAGGTCGGGGAGTGGCGCAGCCTGGTAGCGCACCTGTTTTGGGTACAGGGGGTCGCTGGTTCGAATCCAGTCTCCCCGACCAGTTTTCACAGCAATCATATCTTAGCGAGAGCAGGCAGGGCCGCCGCCCTGCCTCCTATTTCCCGGTCTGGATGTTGCGCGTTTCGTTGGCGAGGATGCCGACAACCTGCGTCCACACCGCCACGTTCTGACGCAGTTGCACCGGATCGATCTTGTCGAGGGTATCATCTGGCGTGTGGTGGAAATCGAAATAGCGCGTGCCGTCCTGTTGCAAGTCGATGATCGCCGTTTTCTGGTCGCGGGCGATGTCAATATCCGCACCGCCCGTGGCAACATTGGTCGAATTGGCGACGCCGTATCGCGCTACCGCCGCGGCGATACGGGTGTGCAGATCGGGATTGCTCTCGCGAAAATTGCTTTCGAAGCGCCAGATCCGGTCGGCCCCGAAATCGCTCTCCAGCCCGACGGCAATCGGCTCGCCGAGATGCGCGGCGCTATAGGCTTTGCTGCCCCACAGGCCGACCTCCTCGGCCCCGGCCATAAGTACCCGAATGGTTCGCAGCGGCTGTCCCGAACTTCGCACGTTAAGGGCCGCCGCCGCCACGATCCCGCAACCCGCACCATCGTCGAAAGCACCCGGCGCGTTCCACCAGCTGTCGATATGGCAGGCAACCAGCACCGGCGGCAGCGACGGGTCACGTCCGGTAATTTGCCCTACAACATTGCCACTGTAGGTGGTTCCAAGCCATCGCGGCGTCAGCGTCAGCCTCATCGTAATGGGGCGCCCTTTGGCACGGTCAAACATGCGTTCCAGATTAGCGGCGTCGGGCAGCGTCAGCGCGCCTGCCGGAATTGGAGTGACGCCTTCGGGAAACCGCATCACGCCGGTATGCGGGTTGCGATGGTTGTCGGTCCCGATCGACTTGATGACGATCGCCGCAGCACCCTTTTGCGCCGCGATGCCCGGCCCGACGAAGCGCGCCCCTCCGAAATAGCCATATTGCGAGCCATCCTGGGTCGGCGTCATGGCGTGGGAGACATAGGCAATCTTGCCCGCGAGGGTGCCATCGGGAGCGGCAACAAGGTCCGCGAGCGTAGCGAATTCGACAACTTCGCCGGTCAGACCATCCACGCCTGTCGACGCACTGCCACCCAGCGGCTGGACCACCAAGGGCTGCGGAAACGGGCTGGTGATTTCGGCGCGGTGGAGTTCGCCCGGCACCCACGTTTCCATCTCGAACGCCTCATCGGCGACATTCCTGAAGCCATTCTGTCGCAGCCATTGCATGGCCCAAGCGCGGCCACGCGCCTCCGCCTCGGTCCCGGCCTGGCGGGGCCCCACTTCGGTGGTGATCCCCTCCACGAAGTCCCACGCCCACTGGTCACTTTCAAGCGCACGGTCAGCCTGTTCTTCCAATGTCGGAAGCGGCGGGGTCTTGGCATAGGCGGATGGGGTGGCGAGCGTAGCGGCGACAAACGCAATCAGGGCATGTTTCATGGCGCCCTCGCTAGTCAGCGATGGCCGCCTTGTCGAGTACGTGCGTCGAGTGGTGTCAGCCGCTCGTCCAGGTCAGACGAACACGACCGGTATGCCCGTGTTCACTGCCTTGGCCAGTTCGGCAACATCCCAGTTGGTCAAGCGGACGCAGCCGTGGCTGGCATTCTTGGCAACCAGTTGCGGATCTGGCGAGCCGTGAATGCCATAACCATTCTTGCCAAGATCGATCCATGTCCCGCCAACCGGGTTATTGGGCCCGGGCGGGAGGATGAACTTCTTGTCCGGACCCCACTCCTGGCTGTCCGGATCAAAGGTGTAATTGGGTTCCATCGCCAACGCCGTCACCTTCATCGACCCGCTGGGGCTGGGAAATTGCGAACTACCGATAGTGGCCGGATAGCTCACCAGCACCTTGCCTGAATCGTCGAGCCCGACGACGGTAGCCTCGCCCTTGCGGACCTCGACCTTGGCGATTTCGCTGTCGAAGGTACGGTTTCCATGACTGACAATCACCAGCTTGGTACCGGCCTTGGCGAAATCGGCATTGGGATTGAGCGCGGCCAGGAAATCCTGGTCCATGTGAAACCGCTCGGCCAGCATTTCCTGCGCGCTTTCATAACCCAGCTTGTCGACCTTGGACATCGCTTCGAAATCTGCGGGGACCTTCTTGAACGGCCCAGCAACGTCTTTTTCGGTCAATGTATAGGTGCGGAAGATATCTCCGCCGATGTCGGAATAGAGTGCGCGCAGCAATTCGGCATCGACCTGCGTGCCCTTCTTCAGCCCCTTTGCTTCGCGGTAATAGCGGATGGCGCGGTCAGTGTTACCGCCACCCAATCCATCGATCACGCCCGGCGAATGGCGGCTGCGATCGAGCATAACCTGGACCGCGATCATCTGCGTGGTGCGTTCGCCGAGCATCTTCTTCGTGACACCCTCAGGCAGGGTCACCTCAAGCTTGCCGTCCTTCTCCGTCGCTTCGGGTTGGCTGGCGGTGTCGGGATCGTCATAGCCATCGCTGCCCGAAAAATTACTGCCGATTTCCTCGCTGTCGCTGGATGCTTTTGCAGCTGCGGTCTCCGCCGCAGCGTCAGTTTCGGCCGCTGCATTGGCGTTACCGGATTCGGAGGTACAGGCGGCCAGGGCGAGGCTGGACGCGGCGAGCGGGAGAAGGATTTTAATGTTCATGGCAACCGAACCGGCCGTGGCCATCGATGTTCCGAAAATCCGAGAAGGGAACCTTTTTTCAAAGACTTGGTTGAACGGCCGGACGGGGAAAAAGGCACACGATGACGCTCTACACCCTCGTACTTCCGGCCGATGAAACCGGGACCGCGCACAGTTTCGACGTCGATGCCCCAACCCCTTGGTTGGCGGTTGAGCGCTCGATGCATCGCATCGGCCCGCATGGCGCGGAAATCTGGCAGAATTCCAAGCTGCTCGGTCGCCTGCGCAAGTGCAATTCGGGCCGCAAGACCGCCTGGGCGCTCAACCAGCCGGTGGACGAACCGCTCGACTGAGCCGCGAAGCTTGCCCCGCGCGGTCCTTGCCCCTATCTGCGCAGCGAAATCCAGCCCCAGATTCCCTGCCTTCGAAGGATCCGCCGATGTCCGCGCAATATGCCTATGTCATGAAGAACATGACCAAGAGCTTCCCCGGTGCCGCCAAGCCCGTTCTCAGCAATATCAATCTGCAGTTCTACCAGGGTTCGAAGATCGGCATTGTCGGCCCCAATGGCGCGGGCAAGTCGACCCTGATGAAGATCATGGCCGGCATCGATACCGAGTTCCAGGGCGAAGCCTGGCCGGGCGAAAACATCACCGTCGGCTATTTGCCGCAGGAACCTCATCTCGACGAGAGCAAGACCGTGCTCGAGAACGTCAAGGACGGTGCCCGCGACATCGCCGACAAGGTCGATCGTTTTAACGAGATTACCGGCCTGATGGGCGATCCGGATCGCGAAGATTTCGACGATCTGATGATGGAAATGGGCACGCTGCAGGAAGAGATCGACGCGGTCGATGGCTGGACGCTCGACAACCAGCTCGAAATCGCCATGGAGGCGCTGCGCTGCCCGCCGGGGGACTGGCCCGTCAACGACCTGTCAGGGGGCGAGAAGCGCCGTGTCGCGCTGACCCGCCTGCTGATCCAGAAGCCGTCAATCCTGCTGCTGGACGAGCCGACCAACCACCTCGATGCCGAAAGCGTCGAATGGCTCGAGAACCACCTCAAGGAATATGCCGGCGCGGTGCTTATGATCACCCATGACCGCTACTTCCTCGACAACGTCGTGGGCTGGATCCTCGAGCTCGATCGTGGTTCATACTATCCCTACGAAGGCAATTACTCGACCTATCTCGAGAAGAAGGCCAAGCGACTGGAGCAGGAAAGCCGCGAGGAATCGGGCCGCCAGAAGCAGCTCAGCCGCGAGCTGGAATGGATACGCCAGACCCCGGCCGCGCGCCAGACCAAGTCCAAGGCGCGTATCCGCAAGTTCGACCAGTTGCAGGAAGCGCAGAACGACCGCAAGCCGGGCAAGGCGCAGATCGTGATCCAGGTGCCCGAACGGCTGGGCGGCAAGGTGATCGAGGCCAAGAACATCTCCAAGGCCTATGGCGACAAGCTGTTGTTCGAAAACCTGTCCTTCATGCTGCCCCCGGGTGGCATTGTCGGTGTGATCGGGCCCAACGGTGCAGGTAAATCCACCCTTTTCCGCCTGATCACCGGGCAGGAAGAGCCCGATAGCGGCACCATCGAAATTGGCGACACCGTGCGCCTCGGCTATGTCGACCAGAGCCGCGACGACCTGACGGGCTCGAACAATGTCTGGCAGGAAATCTCCGACGGGCACGATTACATGAAGGTCAACGGCCACGACATGAGCACGCGGGCCTATGTCGGCGCGTTCAACTTTAAGGGCCAGGACCAGCAGAAGAACGTCGGCAAGCTGTCAGGCGGTGAACGCAACCGCGTGCACATGGCGAAGATGCTCAAGACCGGTGGCAACGTCCTCCTGCTCGACGAGCCGACCAACGATCTCGACGTCGAAACGCTGGGTGCACTTGAAGAAGCCATTGAGAACTTTGCCGGCTGCGCCGTGGTCATCAGCCATGACCGCTTCTTCCTCGACCGCCTCGCCACCCACATCCTCGCCTTCGAAGGCAACAGCCACGTCGAATGGTTCGAAGGCAATTTCGAATCCTACGAAGAAGACAAGCGCCGCCGCATGGGCGATGCAGCGGATCGGCCGACGAGGTTGGCGTATAAGAAGCTGACGCGGTGATTGATCTGACTGTGAACCAAAAGCGGACTTTCCGCTAACGACCCACTAGCGGACGTTCAGGTCACGATCTGGCAATTGATGGTGATGCGGCTGTGGCCGCCTTTCGGCCCCGGCGGCAAGCGAGGGATGGACCAGTGGTCGTTAGGGCCAGAGCGGCGAAAGTCGGCCGTGCATGCCAGCCTGTCTGGCGTGGACTCGCCAAGGTAGGTTGCAACACCGCCGTCCCGAAGCAGTCCGAAACGACAACGAAGGAGCGTCGCGGAGCCGCTACAAAGAAGGTCTTGGATGTGCAGCTGAGGAGGATCGTCCCGCTCGCTTCCTGCATTTGCCCAGCGTGCGGCGAGCCAGTTGCCGTTTCCGATCATGGCGTTCGACCGGAGATCGTCCCAGATTGCCGCGTAAAGTTGCCCCGCAACTTTCTTTTCAGGAGGAGCCATTCCGGTCTGTGGTGCTGGCGAGAGAGCGCATCCCGAAGCAAGGGCAGAAGCGCAAGCGATGAGGTTTAAGTTGCGGAACATTGCATGGGTTCATAGCTGACCAGTGACTGCTTTCCACCCAACTTCGGACATCAAGCACCGCGTATCGCGCATCACAAAGCAGCCGCATATAGCCACCCACCTCATCATCCACGGACGCGTCCAAGGTGTCTTATTCCGTGAGTGGACGGTCGAGACCGCGGCGTCGCTTAGAGTGTTCGGCTGGATACGCAACATGCCCGATGGCACGGTCGAGGCGCATCTCGAAGGTGAGCCGCGCAATGTCGACCGCATGATCGCGGCGCTGCATGACGGGCCGTCGCAGGCGCGGGTGGAGCGGATCGAGCAGCGCGAAGTGGTGGCCGAGGGCGCATCCGGGTTTCGCCGCCGCTAGCAATTCGGACCCATTGCCCGCCTCGCCCGTTCGATGGGCCAAGGGGCAATAGTCATGAAGAAATACACCTGGCCGATCCTGACTTTCCTTGCAGTATGCCTTGCCGGTTGGGGTGGGCGACAGGCGATCGGGACGGTCTATGGCGAGGCCGAGGCCTCTGCCCTGCTCGAAGCGCTGGCGCGCGCCGGGCTCTATCTCGGCTCGGCCATTGCCACGGCCTCCACCACTACGCTGGCACTGATGCTGACGTTGATCGGGATGATCCGGCGGATGGACGAGGATTTCGACGATGGGGTCTATGGCAGGGTCAATCTCATCGCCCGCCTGGCCACCGCTTCGCTGATGCTCAGCCTGATCGTGCTGATGGCCTATACATTGCCCGTGGGCGAGTTCGATGAGCTGCCGGGCAACTGGTACGGCACCTTGTATGAAGTGCTGTACGCCTCGACCATAATCATGGTCGCGCTGCTCGCGGCAACGGTGGCCGTGCTCTACCAAACGGTACACATGGTGATCGCCAGCATCACCCCCGGTGACGAAGTCTAGCTCCCAGACGGGACGACCACTTCGACCACTGATTGGCACCCCGTTTGCGCAATTACGGGTTGTTTAAGCTCGTCAATCCTTGGTTCATTCAGGTTTCTCTATAAGAACCTTAACAAAAGCCGTACAGGCCGGTTCAGTTCCCGGTCACTTCGCCTCGCTTAACACTTGATTCATCGTCAAGGGCCGCCGGGGTGGGCAGCGCGGCATCAGGAAGGGAATACTAGGACCATGACGTTCGCAAAATTACTTAATGCCAGTGGTCTTGGTGCGCTTGCTGCCATGATTGCGATGGGTGCATCCGCCCCAGCGCAGGCAGCCGCCGCCGAGACCGAAGATACCCAACGTGCCGAGCGCGACCGCGGTGACAAGCCCAAGGCGCGTCAGAACCGTGGTCAGCGTAAGGAGGCTCGCCAACAGCGTCGCCAGCGCCAGCAGGTCCGTCGCAATGACGGCAATCGCCAGCAGGCCCGTCAGCAGCGCCAGGCCCAACGCCCGGCTGCTCGCCAGCGTCCCGCTCGCCAGGCTGAACAACGCCAGCAGGTTCGCCGCGAGGTTGCCCGTGAACAGATGCGTCGCGGCGTAGCGCAGCGTGGCTCTGCCACTCGCCAGCGTGCCCAACGTGTCGAGCAGCAGAACCAGCAGCGCGTCCAGCGGCAGCGCGCCGTACAACAGGATCGCAATGCCTATCGCCAGGGCCGTCAGGACCAGCGCCGGGTAGAACGTCGGCAGGACCGGCGGGAAGCGCGACGGGATGGCGGCTTTGGCAGCCAGACCTATGACCGGGCCTACCGCGCCAACGACCGCGATTTCCGCCAGGAACGGCGCGAGTACCGCCGCGAGGAAGCGCGCCGTGAGGCTCGTCGCGATTATCGCCGCGACCAGCGCCGCGAAGCCCGCCGCGAGCACCGGCAGTGGGATCGCCGCTGGCGCAATTCGCACCGCTACAACTGGCGCGACTATCGCTACCAGAACCACAGCAGGTATCGTCCGGGCCGCTATTACGCACCCTATCGCCATCACCGGTACAACCGGATCAGCATCGGCTTCTTCCTGGACAACGTGTTCTTCGGCAATCGGTACTGGATCAACGATCCTTGGGATTATCGCCTGCCGGAAGTCTACGGCCCGTATCGCTGGGTCCGGTATTACGACGACGTGCTGCTGGTGAATATCTACACTGGCCAGGTGGTCGACGTGATCCACGACTTCTTCTGGTAAGCCAATCGAATAGCACTGCCGGGCCGATGGGGGTCAGCCAGGCACTGCAAACCCCCGCCCCGGCGCAATGCCAGGGCGGGGGTTTTCGCGTCTGGCGAAGGCCTAGCTTCGCCCGAAAGGCAGCATCCGCACGATGCCGCCGCCCTTGCCCGGCAGCGAGTGCCAGATAGCCGCCAGCACATGCAGGGCGATGAGGTAGAGCATGACGGTCCCCCCGGTCTTGTGCAGACCGAAGATCGCCTTGCCAACATCAGGGTTCTCACCCACCGGCAGCGCCGGGATACTGAAGACCCCGAACCAGTCGATGACATTGCCGAAATAGGAATTGGCCAACCACCCGCCGAGCGGGAGGCCAACTAGCAATACGTAGAACGTGATGTGCAGGGTGCGGGCTGCCACGCGTTCCCACCCGGGGATCGATTGCGGCAGCGGCGGCACTTTGTGCATGAGGCGCCACGCCAACCGGCCCAGTGTCAACGCAAGGATGGTGATCCCCAGCGCCTTGTGATCGACCATGATCGCGCTCGCTTCTTCGCGGCTGGCGGCGTGTTCGGCCGCTTCGGCAATGCGCCAGTTCCAGATTACGGCAATGGCAATCACCCAGTGAAACGCCATCGCCACCACCGAATATCGGCTGCGGCCTTCCTCATGCATTTTTGCTCTCCCCAATAGCACGGCTTGCATCTAGCAGCGGCGATGGCGCGCTGCTAGCAATGGCTGCATGGCTACCAAGACAATTATTCCCGACAAGGACGCATTGGCCCGCGTGGGCCGGATGGTCCGCAAGCATCTCGACGCCAATCCCAAGGCTGAGAAGATCGCCACCGACAAGGCCGAGATCTACGCGCTGCGCGAATTCGTCTCGGCCGAGGAATGCAAGAAGCTGATGATGATGATCGACGTAGTCGCTCAGCCAAGCGAGCTTTATGCCGGGACCGAGCGTGAGGGCTTTCGCACCTCCTATTCGGGCAATTTCAATGCACACGACCCGTTCGTGAAGACGATTTCCGACCGGATCGACAAGGCGCTCGGCCTGCCCAGCAAGATCGGCGAAACGATTCAGGGGCAGCGCTACATGGCCGGCCAGCAGTTCAAGCCGCACCACGACTTTTTTCATATCAGCGAAGAATACTGGCAGCAGGAACGCAAGCGCGGTGGCCAGCGCAGCTGGACCGCCATGCTGTTCATGAACAGGGTGGAGGCTGGCGGCGCGACACGCTTCGTCAATGTCGGCATCGATGTCGAGCCCAAGCCCGGCGTATTGCTGATCTGGAACAACGCCACGCCTGAAGGCCTGCCCAATGAAGACACGCTGCATGCCGGAACCCCTGTCCAGCGCGGGGTCAAATACGTCCTGACCAAGTGGTACCGGACGCGGAAGTTTACCTGAACATCAGCGCGCGAGCGCTTCGGCGATCAACTTGCGGGTGTTCTGCACGCCGTAGAGCGCGATAAAGCTGCCCATGCGCGGCCCCTGGTCACTGCCCAACAGCGTCTGGTAGAGCGCCTTGAACCAGTCGCGCAGCGAGGCGAAGCCAAACTCCTCGCGCTTGCCGATCTCATAGACCTGCGTCTGCAAATCCTCAGCGCTGGTGTCCGGATCGGCCTCGGCGAGAAACGCATCGAGCGCCTCCAGCGCCTGCGCCTCGTTGGGCTCGGGCGCCCGCTTGCTCAGCGTCGGCACGATATAGTCGCGGGTATAGGCCACGGCCGATGCGATCAGCGTGTCCAGATCCGGCCCGCGCTCCACACCGTGAAGATAGGTATCGAGGTAATCCGCCAGATTTTCCTCGGTCGCTTCGGAACCCAGTACGCTGGCAAGATTGAGTAGAAGGCCAAAGCTCACCGGCAAGCTTTCCCCTGCCCCTGGAGCTTCCTCGGCTTCCCATCCGCCATTGGCGCGCAGCAGGTTCCACACTGGATTGCCCAGTTGCTTGTCGAGCGGCTGCGAGGGGATCGACGCACGGAACTGCCAGTAATCGTCGACCGCGCGCGGGATCACGCCGACATGCAATTGCTTGGCGCTTTTGGGATTGGGGAAGATATAGAAACCGAGGCTCTCCTCGGTTCCGTAGGTGAGCCATTCTTCAATCGTCAGGCCATTGCCCTTTGACTTGGAAATCTTTTCGCCATTTTCATCGAGGAACAGTTCGTAGATCAAACCCTCGGGCTTGCGGCCGCCCAGCACCTTGACGATCCGGCCCGATTGCACGCCGCTGTCGGTAAGATCCTTGCCATACATTTCGTAATCGACGCCGAGCGCGTACCAGCGCATCGCCCAGTCGACTTTCCATTGCAGCTTGGCCTGTCCGCCCAGCGCCGACTGCTCGACAACCGAGCCGTCCTCGTCAGTGAAGCGGATCGTGCCTGCTTCGGCATCGACTATTTCGACCGGCACCTGCAATACTCGGCCGGTAGTGGGGCTGACCGGCAGGACCGGCGAATAGGTCTGTCGCCGCTCCTCGCGCAGAGTCGGCAGCATGATGTCGAGGATGTCCTGATTGCGGCGCAATACCTGCCGCAGCGCATCGTCAAACGCTCCTGAATTATACTGGTCGCTGCCTGCGACGTACTCGTAGTCGAATCCGAAACGGTCGAGAAATTCGCGGAGTTTCGAATTGTTGTGATGAGCAAAGCTCTGGTGCCCGGAATCGAACGGGTCCGGGATGCGACTAAGCGGCTTGTGCAGGTGCTTCTCCAGCATATCCCTATTTGGGACATTGTCGGGCACCTTGCGCAGGCCGTCCATATCATCGCTGAAGGCCACCAGCCGCGTCTTGCCGTCTTCGGGCCGTGCGCCGATCAATGCCTCGAAGGCACGGCGCACCAGGGTCGTGCGCAGCACCTCCTGAAAAGTACCGATATGGGGTAGTCCGCTCGGCCCATAGCCGGTTTCGAACAGCACCGGAGACCCGTCGGGCTTGGTCCCTTCGGGATAGCGTTTGAGCAGGCGCTGTGCTTCCTGAAATGGCCAGGACTTGGACACACGGGCGGCGGCGACAAGATCTTGCATGCTCATGGGAGCAGCCTTTGCGGGAGCGCCGGGATTGTTGCAAGTGCGAAGGCACGCCGCCCTACCGAACTCAGGCGTAACTCACGACTTCGAATTCGATCCCGTTCCAGTCGAAGAAATAGAACCGCTGGCCGGGATCGTATACATCGCGCTGCCCGGGTTCCAGGCCCGCCGCCTTCGCGACTTTCTCTGCCGCATCGAGATCGTCGACAACGAATGCGAGATGGTTGAGCGGCTTGCTCTTGGCATAGCGTTCACCAACCGGGCCGCCGGTATAAAGCGCAATGTAATGCGCATCGTCGCCGACATGGATAGTCTTGCCGCCAAGTCGCGACGGCCCCCTCCAGCGCTCGTGCCAGCCGCACAGGCTTTGCAGCAATTGGGACGAGCGGTCGGGATCGCTGACGGTGATGTTGGCATGTTCAAGATAGCCCTTGGGCATGATGCACTCCTTCGTGAAATGTCGCGGCCCGATGACTGAAATCCGGAAGCGAGGGTTCTGAAACGAATCTTCACGCAACAACCATGCAACCTCAAGCTAACTTGAGGTCAAAGGTTTCTTCGCGTAAGTATCAGAGCCATGCGCAGCACAGATCTATTGCCCATCGGCGAGCTCGCCAGGCGTACGGGCCTATCGGTCTCGGCAATCCGCTATTACGAAGAACAAGGCTTGGTCCAGGCGCTGCGCACCTCTGGCAACCAGCGCCGTTTCCTGCGCGGGGATATCCGCCGGCTCAGCTTCGTTTTGATCGCGCAGCGGCTGGGACTGTCCCTGCGAGAGATCGAGGCGCAGCTGGCGCGCCTGCCTCAAGGTCGCAACCCGACCGCACGCGACTGGAAGACGATCAGCACCGCTATCCGCAGCCAACTCGATTCGCGCATTGCAGAACTGGAACGCGCCCGTGACCGGCTCGATGGCTGTATCGGCTGCGGATGCCTCAGTCTGAAAACATGTGCGCTGTATAATCCCGACGATCGTCTGGGCCGCGATGGGCCAGGGCCGCGACAAGTGCTGGGCTAGCGAGTTTCTGGGCCAAGCTCGGCGTCGAGATCGCGCGGCCGCTTGAAATGGATCAACTTGCCATTCTCGCCGCCCAATTCGCTCCAGTCGTCAATATCCAGTTCGATCACGGCGAAGGAAGCGGTAGGGAATTTGGTGCTAGCTTCATCGAAAGCGATGTTCTCATTGCCGGGCGGGATCAGCTTGAGCAGCATTTCCTGCATGCCCGGATTATGCCCGCTGATGAGCACTGCGTCAGCATCACCAGCCTTTTCATGAATCACATCGACAATGGTGTCGGCACCAGAAAGATAGAGCCGCTGATCCCAGCGCGGAGCCAAGCCCAGTTGCGCTGCCTCAAGCGTGCGCTTGACCCGCTCCGCCGGACTGGCGAGCAACAGGTCCCAATGGATCCCTTCGGCGCAGATATGCTCGCCCATAAGGGCAGCGCCGCGCCGTCCGCGGGCGTTGAGGCCGCGATCGAAATCCCGGGTCGACATGTCGTCCCAGTCCGACTTGGCGTGTCTGAACAGGCCCAGCAGTTTCATTGACCTTGCGACTCCCGTGCCGTGATGCCGTCAACCTCATCATCTCTATCGACGCTAGGCGGCCCGGCGGCAACCCGCTGCAATGCCTCATCCAACGTCAATCTCCTGACAGGCGTGCCGGGCGGGAAGGCGCTGAGCAGGCGGCTCGGAAAGGCGGATGACAGGACGATGAAATGCCCCGCATCCTCGCGGCTGCGGATCAGGCGCCCAAAGGCCTGCGCCAAACGCGCACGGATGATACGGTCATCATAGGCACCGCCGCCGCCAGCTGCGCGGCGCGCGCGGTGCAGGATTGTCGGGCGCGGCCATGGCACGGCCTCGAGCACGACGCAGCGCAGACTTTCGCCCGGCACGTCGACTCCGTCGCGCAGCGCATCGGTGCCGAGCAGGCTAGCTTTGCGGTCATCCCGGAAAATGTCGGTCAGCGTGCCGGTGTCGATCGGGTCGACATGCTGGGCATAAAGCGGCAGTCCGACCCGCGCCAGCCTGTCGGCGATGCGGCCATAAACCGCGCGCAGCCGCTTGATCGCAGTGAACAGTCCCAGCACGCCGCCACCCGCCGCTTCGATCAACCGTGCATAGCCCCCGGCAAGGGCGGAAAGGTCGCCGCGTCTGATATCGGTCACGATCAGCACTTCGGCCCGTCCGGCATAGTCGAATGGGCTGTGCGCGCTGCTGGTACGCGGTTGCAATTCGATATGCGGCGCACCGCTGGCAGCGATGGCCCCCGCCCAGTCCTCAGCCGGAACCGCTTCCACCTCGCCGCTATCCGGCAGACGGTCAGTCAGCGTGGCGCTGGTCAGCATCACGCCATGGGCGGGCTCCAGCACGACATTGGCGAAGGGCTTCATCGGGTCGAGCCAGTGACGATGGATGCCGATGTCGAACTCGCGAGTGTCGTTGCGATCAACTGCAAACCAGTCGACAAAATCAGGGTCGGCCGGACCGCCCAACCGGGCCAGCAGCGATTCCCACGCGGCCAGCAAGTCGATCCGCCAGCGCAGCGAGTGACGCGCGCCCTCAATACGCGCCCGCCCCTGCCCGTCGAGCCAGTCAGGCGCATCTTCCAGCACCGCTTCCAGTCGCCCGCCCAGCTTCATCAGCGGTGCACGTATGGCGGCGAGCGCTGCCTGCGCAGCCTGCGCTGCCTCGATCAAAGAACCGGGCAAGGACGCGATTTCGGTTTCAATACCATAGCCCGCATCCTGCGCGCCGCTTTCGTCGCGGGCATAGGTCAGGTTGCGCACCTGCCCCAGCAAAGCTTCGACCGGGCCGAAGGGAGAAGCTTCCACCAATCGGGCGATCCAGCCGTCGGCCGGAAGCGCCTGTGATGCCTCAACAGCGGCCTCCACCGCTTCGCCGCCGGCATCGTCATAACTGGCAACGTCGGCCAATCGTGCCGCAAGTCCGCGCCGACGACCGCGATTGCCCTTCTCCGGCCCGACGATCCAACGCCTCAGCTCGATCGCTTCCATGCCAGTCAGAGCGGCGGAAAAGGTGCTGTCCGCGGCATCAAAGACATGATGGCCCTCGTCGAACACGATGCGCGTGGGCGGCTGCCCCTGATGGCGACCACGCGCCGCGTTGATCATCACCAGGGCGTGGTTGGCGATGACCAGGTCGGCCTGTGCGCTCGCCCGCGTGGCGCGTTCGATGAAGCATTTGCGGTAGTGTGGACAGCCGGCATAGATGCACTCACCGCGTTGGTCGGTCAGCGCAGAAATCGCGCGTTTGCGGAAGAGCGTGCCGAGCCAGCCAGGCAAATCGCCGCCGATCATGTCGCCATCGGCGCTGTAGGCTGCCCAGCGCGCAACCAGTTGTGCCAGAACTGCCGGTCGGCCGGCAAAGCCGCCCTGCAGTGCATCTTCCAGATTGAGCAGGCAGAGATAGTTTTCGCGCCCCTTGCGCACCACCACCGGTTGCGAGCCGTCGCCGCGCTGCGTTGGCCATGCCCGGCGGCTTTCGCGCCGCAACTGTCGTTGGAGGTTCTTGGTGTAGGTGCTGACCCAGACCGTCCCTTGCGCCTTCTCTACCCAGAGCGAGGCCGGCGCGAGATAGCCCAGCGTCTTGCCGATGCCGGTACCCGCCTGCGCCAACAATAAGTGGGGCCGCTTCTGCTTGTCGCGCGGTGCGAATACACCGCCCGCATCGCGGGCATAGGCGCGTTGGCCATCGCGTCGCTCGGCACCTTCGCCAGTCAACCTTTCGAGCTGCGCCTCGACCTCGAACTGGTCGATATTGACTTGTGCCGGTTGCGGACGCTCGGGTGCTTCTTCCCACTCGGGGAGCCGCGAGAACAACCACTTTTCTGCTCGCTCGGGTTTGCGGACATGAGGTGCCAGAACGCCAGCCCACGGCCAGCGCAGTCGGGCCAGCGACTGCAAGGTGCTCCACGCTCCCTCGCGCTCGGCCCAGTCGGGACTCTCACAGGTTTGCAATAACTTGCCAGCCGCTCTTTGCAGCAATTCGGGCACGTCCTGGTCGCCCTTCGCCTCGTCCAGGTCGAGAGCATGGGCCAGCCCCTTTGGCGTCGGGACGCAGAATTTTGCCGGATGAATGAAGGCGAAGAGTTCGAGCAGGTCGAGTCCCGAGAGGTCGGGATAACCCAACCGCGAGGCGACCAGCGGCGCATTGAGCAGCAGCACCGGCGTATCGGCAGCGGCGTTGATCGCCTCACCCTTGGAACAGCCGCGGGTACCGGAATTGGCTTCGCGCAGCCAGGTGCCGGCATGGCTGGCATGGAGCGCTGGAAGGGGGATCGCGGGCATTGCGATGTTCATCGCGTCAGGAGAACGAAAAGTAAACAGTCGCGCAGGAGCCCCTCATGCGTTGCCCACCAGGAAACACGCCGCCGCCATCAAGGCACCAGCCCAGCGGTTGGAGCGGAACCGCGCCAAAGGGTTGGCAGGATCGGATGGATCAAGCGTGGCGGCCTGCCATGCAAGGTGCAGCGCCACCGGCAACAGTGTCAGCAGCGCGAAGGGATCCGGACGCAGCAACCAGAAACCCAAGGCCCAAAGGCCAATGGCTCCCGCGTAGAACAGTCCGACGCCGGACCGAACATTTGCTCCTAGTCGCAGGGCGCTCGAGCGAATGCCGACCATCGCATCATCCTCGCGGTCCTGCAGGGCGTAGATCGTGTCGTAACCAATCACGTGCAGCGCCGCGCCGAGATAAAGCACTGCCAGTACAACGAGGTAATCGATGCGAAACTGCGTCCAGCCGACCAACAGCCCCCAAGTAAAGACCAGTCCGAGCCATGCCTGCGGCCACCAGGTGATCCGCTTCATGAAAGGATAGGCCGCCACCAACGCCAGGCTCGCCAGAGCGACAATCTGCGCTTCGAGACGCAACTGGAGCAGGACCACGAGCCCCAGCCCGCACAGCGCCAGTAACCAGGCCCAGGCGACCCGTTTCGAAATTCGCCCGCTCGCCACCGGACGGCTAGCGGTACGGGTCACTTTCCGGTCCAGATCGGCATCGACGATATCATTGTACACGCAGCCCGCCCCGCGCATGGCGATACTTCCGAGAAGGAGCCAGCCAAGCAGCGCCAACTGCCAACCGCTTCCGGTCAGCCACACCCCCCACGCGCAGGGCCAGAACAGCAGCCACCAGCCGATCGGCCGATCGAAGCGAGCCAGCTGTGCCAGATCGCGCGGCAGTTGCGGCAGGCGTGCAACGAGCCCGCGATGCTCACTGTCGGGGACGATTTCGGGCGGGGCCTGTTCGCTCATCTCTTGCCCCCTAACGGCCTACGTGCCACGTGCCTAGCCATGCCCGCCACGCCCGCCTGGCCCCCGCGCAGCGCACCGCGCCTGTTTGTGCCGCAACCCATTGTCGAGTGCTGGCCCGTCATGGTGGAAGGCAACGCCGCCCACTACCTCGGCAAGGTCATGCGTATCTCAGAAGGTGACGCGGTGATCCTGTGTGACGATGTGACCGGCGAATGGGCATGCACCGTAAGCAGCGTCGCCAAGCGGGTCGTCACGCTCGAACCGGTGGAAATGCTGCGCGCGCGCGAGCAGGTGCCAGATTTCTGGCTGTGCCCGGCCCTGCTCAAGAAAGATCGTTTCGACCTGGTGCTGGAAAAGGCCACCGAGCTCGGGGTGCGAGCTATCCATCCGATAATCACCCGCCGTTGCGTTGCCGACAAGCTCAACGCCGAGCGCGCACGCACCATCATCACCGAGGCCGCTGAGCAGTGTGCAAGGACCGCCCTGCCGGATCTTGCCGAGCCGATAAAGCTCGACGCCTTGCTGCGCGACTGGCCGCATGGCCGCGCCCTGTTCTTCGCCGACGAATTGGGCGGAGAGCCAGCGGAAGGGGCCTTCTCCGCCCACTCCGGACCCGCCGGTCTCCTGATCGGCCCCGAAGGAGGTTTCGACGACGCCGAGCGCGATGCCATCGGCGCCCATGCGATGGCCCGGGCAATCACCCTTGGCCCGCGTATCCTGCGCGGAGAAACCGCTGCCATTGCCGCCACCGCGCTCTGGATGGGCACGACCGGGGACTGGCAATAGTGACGCGAACGGCGCGAAAGTTCGCCCGCGCACACGGCAAGCGGATTTTCCTTTCCCTTCGCCAGATCGCATCCTAACGCCGGACACCATGAGCACGCGCGAGGAAAGCGGGGCGGAAGACCCCACCATCGAATCGCGCGACCAATTGGTCGCGCCGATGCAGGCTGGCGAAAAAGCCAAAGCTGATTGGCGAATTGGCACCGAGCACGAGAAACTGGTCTACAAGCGCGACGATCATCGCGCACCGTCCTATGATGAGGATGGAGGTATTCGCGATATCCTGCTGAATATGCAGGAATTCGGCTGGAAGCCCGTCGAAGAAAATGGCTACGTCATAGCCCTTAAGGGCGACGATGGCGCGGTCAGCCTGGAACCGGCCGGTCAGCTTGAACTGTCCGGTGCACCGCTCGAAAACCTGCACCAGACCTGCAACGAGACCGGCCGCCACCTGACCCAGGTCAAGCACGTCGGCGAGAAATGCGATGTGGGCTTTCTCGGTCTTGGCATGTGGCCTGACAAGACGCGCGCCGAGCTGCCCGTAATGCCGAAGGGGCGCTACGAGATCATGATGCGGCACATGCCAAGGGTCGGCAAACTCGGCCTCGACATGATGCTGCGGACCTGCACCATCCAGGTCAATCTCGACTATGCGTCGGAAGCCGACATGGCCAAGAAGTTTCGCGTCGGACTGGCGCTGCAGCCGCTGGCGACAGCGCTGTTTGCAAATTCGCCCTTTACCGAAGGCAAGCCCAACGGCTTCCTGTCCTACCGCAGCCATATCTGGTCGGACACCGATCCACATCGCACCGGCATGCTGCCCTTCGTGTTCGAGGACGGCTTCGGCTACGAGCGCTGGGTCGACTACATGCTCGATGTGCCGATGTACTTTGTCTACCGCGACGGGAAATATATCGACGCGGCCGGCCTATCATTCCGCGACTTCCTCGATGGAAACCTGTCGGTCCTGCCCGGCGAGAAACCCCGCGCGAGCGATTGGTGGGACCATCTCTCGACTGCCTTCCCCGAAGTCCGTCTCAAGAGCTTTCTCGAAATGCGCGGTGCCGATGGGGGGCCGTGGAGTCGGATCTGCGCGCTGCCAGCCTTCTGGGTCGGCTTGCTCTATGACGACGCGGCGCTGGATGCGGCGTGGGAACTGGTCAAGGACTGGTCGATGGAAGAGCGCGAAGATCTTCGCAATTCGGTGCCACGCCTGGCACTCGACGCGGGAATTCCCGGCGGCCACCGTTTGCATGACCTGGCCAAGGACGTCCTCGCCATCGCCCGGCAGGGTCTGACGGCGCGCGCGCGGCTGGGCGAGAGCGGCGACAACGAAACCGGTTTCCTCTCCACGCTCGATGAAATCGTTGAGAGCGGCAAAGTCCCGGCCCAGCGCTTGCTCGACATGTATAACGGCGAATGGAACGGCGATATCAGCAGGGTTTACAAATACAGCTTCTGACGCGGAGACGGATGGATGATACAGATCAACGGCACGATTACGCTTCCCCCGGGCACGGTTGCCGACAATCCGGAAACTGTCGAAGCTATCAAGACAATGGTTGCGGCCAGCCGTGCCGAAGACGGGTGCATCGACTATACTTTCGCGCAGGACCTGACCGATCCCGATACGCTGATAATCTACGAACGCTGGCACGACCAGTCGGCGGTGGCGGCGCATGGAACCTCGTCGCACATGGCCGAGTTCCAGAAAGTCATGGCTGCCAATCCGCCGATCGGGCGGGACTTGCGTATCTACGAAACTGATGACGGCAAACCGCTTTAGGCGGATCTACTCCGCAGGCGCCTGAAGCACAGGGCCACGAGGCCGCAGCTTGCGCCCCAGCCGAGTCAGCGGCGCTGTAATGAGGCCGTGCTCGCTCATCCAGTCGTAATAGGCGCGGTATTTGGGGTCTTCGCCAAGGAGGTGCGCCTCTTCGGTGCGAGCGCGCCAATAGTAGATTGCACTGACCACACCGAGGAAAAATGTGTTGCGGACAACGTCGATGGCCGAACCGTCGGCATTGACCAGGAATGGCAAGGTCGCGCACCACCAGAAGGCGTTCTTGGCCAGATATGCTGGGTGACGTGTGAAGCGATAAGGCCCGTTGGTCAGCACACCACGATAGGTGAGGTTAGAAAAGCGCAGGCCGAAGGCCACTGTTGCCCAAGCATAAACTGCGGTCAGAAAGGTCAACCACGCACCCCACAGGCCGACCAGCAAGGCATTGCCAGAGAACCAGTGAACCCAGCCCGGCGTATGGACCTCATAGGCGATGATCCCCTCGCCCCCCATGAAGCCGAAGACGAAGGGCGGGTAGCACAGCAACGCTGCAACCCAGCCGCTCAGGAACGGATTGCCGCTGCGGATATGGGCATCGAGTGGACGGAATGTGACGAGGTAGCCGACCGTACCCAGTTGCACGTCAACAACAAACAACAGGGTGATCAGGAAGAATGCGAAGCCCGCCGGGTTTGTCGCAAGCTGGGCTAGGTCGGCCTCGACCACCTCGCGAAAACCACCCGGCAGGATCGAGATCATGAAGGCGCCAAAAAAGCCCTTGATGATCCAGGCCCGCCAATGCTTCTTTACCTCGCTGGGATCATAGGCTTCGCGCCCCTGCAACATGGCACCGAAATGCCAGGCATGGTCGCGCGGCTCCTCCATCCGCCGGTCAAGCCAGAGGACATAGGGCACCGAGAACACCAGCATCGGCGCCAGCGCGACGCCCAGAACCTTCATGGCAAACAGATATTGACCGTCCCAGTACCACCGGCCGAGGCAATAAAGCCCGGCGATAATCGCCCAGGTCGCCCACAGGCCGGCGATCTTGACGGTCGAAACTTGCACGATTTCGGAAACGGGCCGCGGATCGTGCCACCTGATCCCGGTCGAGGGGCGCAGGTGAACCTTATCGACCAACAGCGACCACACCACCATCGGCAGTGCGGTAAACAGCATCGCTGCGAGTGCAGCATAGGGTCCAGACAGCGGGCCGCGCGGTCCCGGCAGCCCCAGCGATTCAGCGATCGGGGCGTAGTTGCGGCACAGCAGTATCCACAAGGCCAGCCCGAGCAGGCCGGCAACTCCGACGCCCGAGGAGACATCGCTCTTCGGCAGCGTGGGTGAAGGATTGTCCTCGCGCATGCCTGCGCCTTACCCGCAAAGGGTTAAGCGCAAGGTAAGATGTGGTCTTGGCGAGCAGCCCGTTAAACCTCAGCGGAAGGCGTGAATCCGGCCACTATCGTCGAGAACGTAGAGCATCTGGTTGGCGACGATCGGCGGGACGCTGACGGACTGGTCTATGTCCTGGAACAGCTGCGCGCTGCCTTCGCCGGTGCTGACGCGCCAGATTTCACCTTCCGAACTCGCCACGTAGAGCGTGTTTCCGGCCAGTACGGGACCGGTCCAGAAGATTGGCCCTTCCTTGTCCTTCTCGGCACGATAGCGGGGGAGCTGGCTAACCCAGCGAACCTTGCCAGTCGAACGGGCGATGGCGAGCAGGCGGGCATCGTCGGTGAGCGTGAAAATCCATTCGCCGGCAACAGCAGGGGTGGAAATCCCGGCCAGGTTCAGTTCCCAGATCCGCTGGCCGGTGACCAGTTCGTAAGCTGCCATCCGGCCACCCTGGCCCAACGCATAGACGCGGCCCGAATCGATGATCGGATCGGCATCGATATCGGTCAGCGAGCCGACCGAGGTCGAGATCGAGGTCCGCGCCAATGCGTCGGACCACAAGGTGCGGCCGTTCTCGTAGCGATAGGCCGTCAGCTCGCCCGAGCTGTATCCGGCGATAATCGACCCCTGCCCAGCGGCCGGAGAAGCAACACCGAACACTCCTGCCTGCGACTGCGAACCGGATTCCTGCCACGCAACCGAACCGTCATTGGCATTGAGTGCGAAGATCTGGTTGTCCTGCGTCATCACGATGACGAGATTGAAAGCCAGTGTCGGCGCATCGCGCAACGGACCGCCTGGTTTGACCTTCCACAGTGGCTGTCCGGTCTCAGCATTGAGAGCAACGACTTCGCCGACGCCATTGGTGGCATAAACGCGACCGGCATCATAGCTCGCGCCGCCACCGAATGCGGACTTGCGAACGCCCTTGTCGATTTCCATCCGGTGCGACCAGGCGCGTGCGCCAGTAGCGGCGTCAAAGGCGTGGACAACACTTTCAGTATCGACCGAATACAGTTTGCCGTTGGCAACAATCGGGGAAGCGCCCAACCGGACGCGGTTGCTGCCGCCAGTAATCTGCGCCGTCCACACCCGCGAAGGCGTATCACCCAGGGCAAGGTGCCCGTAACTCTTGCTCGGCGTGCCACCAGCCATCGCCCAGGTGCTGTTGACCTGCGCGGGAGGCAGCACAACTGCGGTGCCAGCGAGCGATGGATCGACCTCGGCCCCGGTTTCGATCTTGGACAGGACCGGCACCCGGTTGCCGATAGTAGGGGTCTTGTTCTTCTCGCCGCCCCCGCCGAACAATCCGCCGCTGCAGCCGGCCAGGGCCAGCGCCAAAAGGCTAGCCACGGCAATGTTTCCGGCCTTTTTCATACGTTTCGACATCAAAGGTTTCATCCCGTCAGATCTTTCGAGTGCGGACCGCGTCGACGATCCGAGAAATTCGTTTTGCCACCAAGGCTCAGCTTGCCGGAGCGGGAGCGCCGGTGGCTGTATTGCCGCCGGTGTTTGCGCCTGCTTCTTTCAGTACCTTGTCGACATCCTCGATCGCGTCGACGCCGAGAACGCCGGCCATCTGGCGCGCCCGCGAACGGATCGATTGCGGCACGTCATCTTCCTTGGCGATCTGGCTGAACAGCGCGCCAGCTTCCTTGCGCTTGCCCTGCTCGAGATAGGCCATGCCTACCAGCTCGCCGGCGCTGCCGAAATAGGCGTTGCCCGGTACCGCGATGGGCTTGAGCCGGGAAATGACTTCGGCAGGATCCATCGTATCGAACTGGACATGGACCTGCCGGATAAGCGCAAGATCGCGATAGGCGGAAGGTGCGGAGGTGTCTGTCGCCAGACGCCCGAAAACGCGTGCTGCGCCCTCGGCGTCGCCCTGTTGCGAAAGCACGCCGCCCTGTAGCAGCAAGGCCGCCGAACGGGCCCCAACATTGTCGTCGTCGACAATCGCGCCAAGCGCCTCGTTGGCAGTCTTGAGATTGCCGGCCTCGATCTGGTCCATGGCCGAAATCAACGCTTCGCCATCTTTCTCCAGCGCGCCCTCGCGCTGGCCATCCCACCAAAGATAACCGCCGAACGCCGCAAGCCCCAGAACGAGCACTGCGAGGAGGCTCACACCGTATCGGCGGCCAAATTCGCTATACTGGTCCTGTCGGACGGCATCATCGACCTCCCGCAGCAGGGCGTCATCCGCCGCAACTTTCTGGTTGGCTTTCTTGTCACTGGAAGGAGTGTTGGAAGGTGTCAGCGCCACGGGGGCTCGTCTTTCTTGAAATGGCAGTCGGGTGTGCGGGTCTTTACGGTCGGGGGCAGGTCAAATCAACCACGGCGGAACATGGACTGGGTCAATGCCCAATTCCTAGCCGTTTAAGGGGTGAACGCAGGGTGAAGCGCGGGGTCAATCCGGCAGCTCTTGCCCGACGGCATCGCCATAAAGTTGGCGGTAGGTGGCGATCATCGATTCCTGGTCATACTCCGCCCGGGCCCGCGCCAAATTGGCGGCGCCAATGGCCGCACGCCGTGCGCCGTTCGAAGCGAGATCCGTCAATGCATCGCCGAGAGCTTTTTCATCGCCTGGCGCGACGATGTGCCGGGCATTTTCGGCCGCGACCATCTCGGAAATATCGCCCACTGCAGGCGCAACAACCGGCAGCCCCGCCGCCATGGCCTCGACCACCGAGATGGGAAATTGTTCGGAATTGCTCGACAAGGCAAAGATATCGAACAGGCCAACATAGCGCGCCGGACTGGCGGCAAAACCAGGCAGCATGACCCTGTCAGCAAGGCCAAGCCGGTCAATCTCGGCACGGATGGTGCGCTCCTCAGGCCCTTCGCCAACAATAACCAGCTTCCACGGCTCGGGCAGTGCTGCAAATGCCCGCACCAATCGGGGCAGGTTCTTGACCGGCCGCAGCCCTGCCAGGGTGCCGACCCACAGTTCTCCTGTTTGTTTGAGAATTCCGCCTAGCGCATCGTGCTGCGGCGCCTGACCAAATGCTGCCGTGTCGATGCCGTTGGCAATCGTGACGACTCGAGACCTCGGCTGGGCCCAGGCCTGCAACGCAATTTTCTCCAGTGTCTGTGAGGGTACCACGAGCCGGCGCGCACGGGCCAGGGCAAGCCGGCGATAGATATTGCGGCTCAGCCTCAGGCGATGCTGCTCGTCCTCGTTGAAACCGTCCTCGTGATGGATCAGCGGCGGTAACTTCAACACGCCACTGAACAATGTGTGCGCCATCACCGCATCCATTGCCCCCCAATTGTAGCTCAGGATCAGGTCGTAACCCTGCATGGCCTTTGCCATGGTCATGAGCCGACCGGGCCAGGGGCGGCCTCGCAAGGCGGGGAAATCGCGCGGATAAGAAACGCTGGCGGTGCTCGATACGTGATGCGACGCTCCGATGGCTTCCGGCTCGCCGGATACGATCGTGTGATCGACCGCCGGGCCGAAAGCATTGATGAGTTGGACGCAGCGCAATTCCTTCCCCCCGGCCGCGAAGGTCGAGTGCAAGTGAAGGATGCGCGTACTCACGGGACCCTTGCCAACAGCCGATCGATTGCGTCCACTGCTTCGGGTTCGGTCAGCAGCGGAGCATGGCCCGTATCTCCGATAGTGACGATTTCGACCTTTGGACTGCGGGCCTGCATCTGTTGCGCGGTTCGCTCGCCGAGGATGTTGGAATGCGCCCCGCGCACGAGCAGAACCGGCTCCCGCGCCAACAATTCGAAGGCTGGCCAGAGATCGGGAGGCGCGGCATTTTCACCGCCTGCGGCAAAGGGTTCGGCCAGCCCCATGTCATAGTCGAAGGCTATCCGCCCGCCCTGCCCCAGGACCATCACCCGCTTTGCCATGTCCAGCCAGTCCTCGATGGTAAAGGTTGGATGCGCGTTGCCATGCACCTCGCGCAAGGCTCGCGCTGCGTGCATCCAAGTTTCGAAACTGCGCCCCTGCCCGACATAGCCACGAATAGCCTCCAGCCCGGCGTGCTCGACCTCGGGGCCGATATCGTTGAGAACCGCCCCCGCAATCCGCCCCGGCGTCGTCGCCGCCATCAGCATCGTCATCAATCCGCCCAGCGAGGTGCCGATGGCAACAAACCGTTCGATGCCTTCCTGAACGAGCAGCCGCTCCACATCGGCGACATACTGGGCCGGATTATAGCTTTCGTGATCACGGGCATAATCGCTCATACCGCGACCGCGCATTTCGGGCACGATGACCCTGCGCCCAGGCGCGATATGTGCGGCGAGTTCGGCGAAATCACGCGCGTTGCGGGTGAGGCCGTGCAGGCACAAGACCGGCAGGGAACTCGCATCCCCTGAATAATCGCGGAAATGCAGCGTCAGGCCGTCTTCGCTCTTCCAGTGGCGGTCGGCCGGGGCCGGTGCGGGATCAGTGGGTTCGATCAAGAAGGTTAGGCCCGGTTAAGTTTGCTGCCCCGCGCTTGCGCTGGCAAGCTCTCGTCCCCACTATCGCTGGATGCGCCCAGAACCGCAAGCCGCCAACTATCGTCCGCAGCGTGCTATCGACAGTGTCGCGAGCTGGCTTGCCGATGCCGTAACCCCGGCCGATTTCCCGCAGGCGATCTTGCGCTTTCGCAATGACCGCGCCGCTGCCGATATTGGCATCGGCACTCTTTCGGACGAGGACTGGCTCCGCCATTTCGCCCGGTTCGAACCCCTGCCCGGCTCGCTGCCCCAGCCGCTGGCGCTGCGCTATCACGGACACCAATTCCGGGTGTATAATCCCGAGATCGGCGATGGCCGCGGATTCCTGTTTGCTCAATTGCGCGATGAAGACGGCCGATTGCTTGACCTCGGCACCAAGGGTTCGGGGACCACCCCCTATAGCCGTACCGCCGACGGGCGTCTGACGCTCAAAGGCGCGGTGCGCGAGATCCTTGCCACTGAATTTCTCGAAGCTCTTGGCGTTAACACCTCGCGGACCTTATCCGTAGTCGAGACTGGTGAAGAACTGGAGCGCGGCGACGAGCCTTCACCGGCGCGCTCTGCTGTGATGGTCCGTCTCAGCCATTCGCACATCCGCATCGGCAGTTTCCAGCGGCTTTTGGTGCTGGAAGAGGCCGATCACATGGCGCAACTGGTCGACTATTGTCTCGAGCAGTTTCCCGGCCCGCCGCCGCCGTCAGACGCTCCCGGTCGCGACGAACCGGCGGTGCAACTGATGCACCAAGTCGTCGAACGGCTGGCCGACCTTGCCGCCAGCTATATGGTGGCCGGATTCGTTCACGGCGTTCTCAACACCGACAATATGAACGTGTCCGGCGAAAGCTTCGATTATGGGCCATGGCGCTGGCTGCCGGCATGGGATCCCGGCTTTACCGCCGCTTATTTCGACCAGCAGGGGCTCTATGCCTTCGGTCGCCAGCCCGAAGCACTGCACTGGAACTGCGGACAGTTGGCAGTGGCTCTGCGCGCGTTGGTTGAAGCTGAGCCCTTGATCGCAGCAATGAATCGCTTCGGCCCGCTCTATGCCGAAGCCATCGGACGCAGGTGGTGTTGGCGGCTTGGACTGGAATCGAGAGGCGTCGAGGCCGACGCCGCACTGGTCGCTGCCTGCGAGCGGAGCCTGCGCGAAGAGAAAGTCCAGCCCGACGAGTTTTTCTACCGTCACCGAGGAAGCCGCAAAGCCGACGGCGCACTGGCTGACGTCATGGCGGCATTCGAACCATCAAGCAGCGCGCTTGATCATCCCTACTGGGACGAATCCCAACCCGAATCCATGTTGATAGAAGAGGTCGAGACCCTGTGGTCGGCAATAGCTGATCGCGACGACTGGCAACCGCTCCACAACAAGATTGCGCGTCTTCGCATTGTAGCCGAAGCGCACGGGCAGCCGCCGACACCGCAGGGCCATCGGGACGATAGCTCCATTAACGCACTGAATTGACCCAGTGTGCTATTACGCTAGAACCCACCCACAGCATGAGCCGGGCGACGCCCGGCGCCGATCCAGATAGAACCGAGTCGCGTGAGCCAGAACGAAATCATCTCCCTCGATCCGGCCACGGGTGAAGAACTGTGGCGCGGGAAGGTTGGCGACGTTGAGCACGCAGTCGACCGAGCCCGCCGCGCTTGGCCCGATTGGGCTGCCAAACCGCTTGCCACCCGAATCGAGCTGTGCCGCCGCTTCGCCAATGAAGTGCGTGCCAAAAGTGACGAATTGGCGGAACTGATCTCGAAAGAGACGGGCAAACCCTTGTGGGAATCCCGGACTGAGGTCGAAGCCGTCATCAACAAGGTCGATATCTCGGTTTCCGCCTATGCCGAGCGGACCGGACAGCGCAAACTCGACAGCGCTCTAGGTGGTACGGCAGCGGTGCGGCACAAGCCGCATGGCGTGATGGCGGTGCTGGGGCCCTATAATTTCCCCGCCCATCTGCCCAACGGACACATCGTGCCTGCTCTGATCGCCGGCAACGTCGTGATTTTC
This sequence comes from Qipengyuania sp. CAU 1752, assembly GCF_054482615.1. Taxonomy (NCBI): domain Bacteria; kingdom Pseudomonadati; phylum Pseudomonadota; class Alphaproteobacteria; order Sphingomonadales; family Erythrobacteraceae; genus Qipengyuania; species Qipengyuania sp. CAU 1752. The sequence continues at coordinate 2,249,415 of NZ_JBTLRE010000001.1, forward strand.
AAACCTAGCGAGAAAACCCCGGCAGTTGGCGAATTGTTGATGAAGTGCTTCAACAAAGCCGGCATTTCGGCGGCGGTTGCGCAATTCCTGCCCGGTGGCCCCGCAGAGGGGCAAGCACTGGTCGCGCATCGCGGTATCGATGGAGTGCTGTTCACCGGGTCTGCCCAGGCCGGCATCGCCATCAACAAGAAGCTGGCGACCAATCCGGGCAAGATCCTGGCGCTGGAAATGGGCGGCAACAATCCGATCGTCGTCGCCGACACGCCTCTGGTGACCGATGCGGCAATCTTGATCGTGCGGTCGGCCTTCACTAGCGCCGGCCAGCGCTGCACTGCGGCGCGTCGGCTCATCGTAGTCGAAAGCATGTTCGATGCAATCGTCGAAGAAGTGAAGCGGCTGTCCGACCGATTGATAGTGGGCGAACCTTTTGCCGAACCTCAGCCCTTCATGGGTTGCGTGATCGACAACCATGCCGCCGACCAACTGGTCGAAAGCTTCCTCTATTTTCTTTCCAACGGCGGCAAGGCGATCAAGCACATGACCCGTGCCGATGACAATCTGCCGTTTCTCAGCCCGGCCATCATCGACACCACCAAGATTGAGAACCGGCCCGACGTGGAACTGTTCGGCCCCCTGTTGCAGGTTATCAAGGTCAAGAATCTCGCCGAAGGCATCGCCGAAGCCAACAATACGCGCTTCGGCCTCAGCGCATCGCTCATCGGGGGCACGCCTCAGGATTACAGTAAGTTCTGGGCCAGCATTCGTGCCGGCATAGTCAACTGGAACCAGCCGACCAATGGCGCATCGTCAAAGGCGCCCTTCGGAGGCATTGGCCTGTCCGGCAATCATCGCCCGGCTGCCTATTACGCCGCCGATTACTGCGCTTATCCGGTAGCGAGCAGCGAGCTCGACCAGCCCCGCGCAAGCGTAGGTGTCGGTTTCCGGGACGCGTGAGGATCCAGCGCTGGTTGTGCGTTACATTTCGCTAGTCACCAGCCCGACTTCGCTCAGCCCCGATGGGCGCTGACTTACGTGTACAGCGAATTGGCGCTTGCCAGCACGGCCGCGAAGTATCTCGGTATCACCTTGCAGGACATGGCTCCGGGGCAGACCGGCCTTCCTTGCCTTGGCGGCGTAGAAAGTGAGCACGGCGCGGCCATCGACCGGCGTCAGGAACCTTACGGCGCGCAAGGCACACCGAGAGTTATCGATTCCGGCGGCCTCAATAGCGTTGCCGCGAGGATAAATCGGAAACACCTCGGACATTCGCCCCGCCCACTGCGCGGTATAACTGGCAGCCTCGACACAGGCCGAAGGGGCGCCAGTGAACTTGGCGAGTTCGAGAACCGAATACCTTACATTTGCGGGTATTGGTGCCTTAACCACTCGGGGTTTGCCGAGGGGAATAAGATTACGGCTTCCACCGGCCAGGTCGGCCGCCTCTAGCTGCGCATCAGCAATCGCCTCGCGGGTCTCGACCACGGGGGGAATCGAATGATCGAATCCACCCGTAAGCGCAGCATTGGCCTCGTTCTGCCGGGCGAGGTCCGGGTCGACCATGATCTGGTCCCCCAACGCCTGGATAGTGGCGGGGTCGCGCTCGGGCACGATTTCCGGAGCCTCCGCATGTTCGGCGCAGGAAGCCGTGAAAGTAAAACAAGCAAGAACAACCGAGATACGCATCATTCGCCCATAGGCCAACGAGTGTAAAAACCACGTCAATGGCCGGCCGTGATCATTCGTATCCGGAATCGAAAACGCCCCGCCCCGGAAAATCCGTGGGCGAGGCGTCTTCCGCGGCTTGGTGGGGTGCCGCGCTCTGACCCCGAAGGGTCGAAGTCGGATTTAGCGGCAGCGCGAGTTTCCGCGGTCGATTTCGCGGCCGAGCAAAGCGCCCGCTGCACCGCCAAGGATCGCGCCGAGCGTCCGGTCACGAGCAATTTCGCGACCAGCAAGGGCGCCCACGGCACCGCCGATCAGGAGACCGGTCGTGCCATCACTCTTGCGGCAATAGTAGCTGCCGTCCTGGCCGCGCCATACGCGGGTGTCGCGGCGAACCGGCTCGCCATAATAATTCTGCGATTGATAACGACGATCATCATAACGACGATCATCATAGCGACGGTCATCATAGCGGCGGTCATCATAGCGGCGGTCGTCATAGTCGCGGTAACCGTGCTTCGCCTTCTTGCCCTTCTTGTGCCAACGACGGTGGTGCTCGGCGGTCTCGGTTTCCCAAGCCGAGTTGGCATAACCCGGTGCAGCATAGGTCGACTGGGTGACCGGGGCAGAGTGGTTGATAGGTGCCGCCGCGACCGGGGTCGCAACGACCATACCCGAAGCGGCGATAGCGAGTGCGGTGCCTGAGAACGTCTTGAACATCTTTGTAAATCCTTCTTCGAACCTGTTTCCGGTCGGGCGGCGGTAACCACGAGTCGTCCGATGCGTTCAGATTTACGCCCTGCTTTCTGAACAGAGTGCAACATCACAGTCAGAATCGAAGAATTCGATGAAGCGAATGAAATTGATGGTTGAAGCGTGGCTTGCAGGGCTTTGAGCCAGCCCCTACGGCGCGGCGATGAGCGCTGAAACCGAACACCAGCCGTCGGGCCTTCCCCCAGCGCTGGGGGCTTACGTCCTCTGGGGCTTCATGCCGCTCTACCTGATCGTGGTCGCCAGCGTTCCACCCTTTGAATTCGTCGCCTGGCGGATCGTGTGGACGCTGCCCGTTTGTCTCCTGATCGTGCTTGTGCGGCGACAGTGGCGCGACGTGCGTTCTGCCCTGTTTGATCGCCGCGCGATGACGATACTGGCTGCCAGCGCGACGCTGATCGCAATCAACTGGTTCGTCTATGTCTGGGCTATCCAGACCGGCGAGGTCTATGCCGCCAGTCTCGGATACTACATCAACCCCTTGCTCAATGTCGTGCTCGGAACATTGCTCTTGTCGGAGAAACTGAGCAGGCTGCAATGGATTGCCGTGGGCATTGCAGCAGCCGGCGTGGCGGTGCTGGCGAGTGGTGCGCTGACGACCTTGTGGATCAGCCTGACGCTGGCTTTCAGCTTCGGCACCTACGGCCTTCTGCGCAAGCGCGTGTCTGTCGGCTCACTGCCGGGCCTGACCGTCGAAAGCGCCATCCTCCTGCTGCCCTCGATGGGGATCGTGACATGGTATGCCGCCAGTGCAAACGGTTCGAGCTTCGATGATTCGCTCTGGCTGAGCCTTGCCATCATGGCGGGCGGAATATTTACCGCCGTGCCTCTGTTGCTGTTCGCTATCGCCGCACGGCGGATGGATTACTCGACGCTGGGCTTCATCCAGTTCCTGGCGCCCAGCATCGTCTTCATCCTGGGCCTCACGGTTTTCCGCCAGCCGCTGCTGCCTGCTCAGGCAGTATGCTTCGCCCTGATCTGGACCGCACTGGCGATATTCGTATGGGATCTGTGGAGCAGGCGCAAACCTAAGCCAGCCGCCACTTGAGCTCCTGCCCAGCGTGGAAGGGCACCAATGTGCCACCTACCGTATCGAGTGTATCGGGGACGGTGTGAGGTAGGCGGTCCAGCGTCACCGTCTCCTCGTTCACAGGCAGGCCGTAAAACGCAGGGCCGTTGAGCGACGCGAAGGCTTCCAACCGGTCGAGTTCGTCCTCTTCGTCAAATACCGCGCAATAGCTTTCCAGCGCGAAGGGCGCATTGAAAATTCCGGCACACCCGCAGGCGCTTTCCTTCGCGTGTTTCTCATGGGGTGCGCTGTCTGTACCAAGGAAGAACTTCGCCGCGCCCGAGGTCGCTGCCTTGCGCAAGGCCAGCCGGTGCGATTCGCGCTTGGCCACTGGCAGGCAGTAGTTATGCGGCTGGATGCCGCCAACCAGCATGGCGTTGCGGTTGATATGCAGGTGCTGCGGGGTGATCGTTGCGGCCACATTCTCACCAGCTGCTTTCACGAAATCGACCGCATCGCGAGTGGTGATGTGTTCGAACACGATCTTCAGGTCGGGGATTGCCGCATGCAAAGGTGCAAGCGTGCGATTGATAAATTCCTTTTCCCGGTCGAACACATCGATCTGGGAATCGGTCACCTCGCCGTGGACGCACAGCACCATTCCGATACCCGCCATGCGTTCAAACACCGGGTAAAGCGCCTCGACATCGGTCACCCCATGCGCCGAATTGGTGGTCGCATTGGCCGGGTAGAGCTTGGCAGCGGTCAATATCCCTTCCCCGTGCCCATGCGCGAGATCGTCTGCGTCGGTCTCGTCGGTCAGATAGGCGGTCATAAGCGGTGTGAATTCCAGCCCATCCGGCACTGCCGCAAGGATTCGCGCACGATAGGATGCAGCCAACGCGCTCGTCGTCACCGGCGGGGACAGGTTGGGCATCACTATGGCGCGGGCGAACTGGCGCGCGGTATAGCCCACCACGCCTTCCAGCATAGCGCCGTCGCGCAGGTGCAAGTGCCAGTCGTCGGGACGGCGGATGGTCAGCGTATCGATCATGGTTCGCGTCACTAGGCCCGTATGCAGTCTCTTTCCAGCAAGCAATTGAGCCCGTAAGCGGACGCGCCATGCGAATTGGATTCCTTACCTGCCCGGGTACCCACCCCGGCTCGCCCGTCCGCCGCAGTGACGCCTACGAGCATGATCTGCAAATTGACGCCCTGCGCCCTGCGCTGGGTGAACTGGGGCATGATCTGGTCGAGATAGATTGGCGCAGCCCGGTCAAAGCCTTTGCGGACATGCCCCTCGTGCTCGTCGGGACGCCGTGGGACTATCAGGATGCCGAGCGCGCATTCCTGGACCAACTCGATTCGCTGGAGAGGGCTGGTCACATCGTCTGCAACAGCAGCGCGGTTGTTCGCTGGAACGCCAGCAAGACATATGTGCGTGACTTGGCGACGCGCGGTGTCGCTACGATACCAACCTGTTGGGTGGAGGCACCGGACGTCAGCGACATTCTCTCCGCGATGGATAATTTCGGCACCGATACCGTCGTCGCCAAGCGACAGGTCGGGGCAGGCGCCGAGGGGCAATCGATACACCACCGGGCGAAGCTCGACACTTCGTGGCGCATGGACCAGCCGGCCATGCTGCAACCCTTTCTGCCGCAGATCCAGTCGGATGGGGAATACTCATTCCTGTTTGTCGAAGCTGCATTCTCGCATGCATTGTGCAAACGCGCCGCGCCGGGCGATTACCGCGTGCAGAGCATTTATGGCGGCGTCGAGGAACCCTTCGATCCATCGCCTGCCGATCGCGCCGCAGCACAGGCCGTGATCGACGCACTGCCGTTCGATCCGCCGCTTTATGCCCGGATCGACATGGTGCGTGGGTCCGACAATGGCCTGCTGGTGATGGAAGCCGAGCTGATCGAGCCGTTTCTTTATCCTGCGCAAGGCCCGCGGCTAGGCTCCATGTTGGCAGCCGCCATCGATCAGCGGCTAAGCCGGTAGACGACACCCACGAGCGATTGTGCAATCGCGAGCTTGATTACCGCGCCCGACGCGCCAACTTGCACCCATGACCACTACCCGCGCCGCCACCCGCCTGTTTGACCGCACCGTCATCCGCCTCTCGCCCCAGGATGAGACCGAGAACGTCGCCGACTTCCTGCAAGGATTGGTGACCAACGATGTCTGCGGCGCTCTGCCAGTCTATGCTGGCCTGCTCTCGCCGCAGGGCAAGACCCTGTTCGATTTCCTGGTCTGGCCAGCAGGTTCAGGCGAGATGTTGCTCGACTGCGAGGCCCCGGCAGCCGACGAACTGGTCAAGCGCCTGTCGCTCTATCGGCTACGACGGAAGATCGTCATCGCCCGCGATGATGAGGTGGCGGTGCATTGGCATGGACATATCGGCGATGGCGGCGCAGCCGATCCGCGGCTGGCCGCTCTTGGCCAGCGCTGGCTCGCCCCTGCTTCCGACAATGACGAACCGGCCGATGCGGCCTGGAATACGCACCGTTTGACGCAGGGGGTGCCAGAAGGCCGCGCCGAGCTGGGCGATATCCTATGGCTGGAAACAAACGCGGTGGAGCTCAACGGGGTGAGTTTCGAGAAGGGCTGCTATGTCGGGCAGGAAAATACCGCCCGTATGAACTGGCGGCAGAAGGTCAATCGGCGACTAATGGTCCTGCCGTTCGATGCTGCCGATGAAAAACGCATCAAGACGCGGCATGAAGCTCTGGGTCTGGCAGTCGTCCATCTGCGTATCCCGGATATTCCCGCCGAGTTCGTGCCCGACTGGATGCGGCTCGAAGCGCCGAAAAACTAACTCTCGACTGTCTGGGCCCTGAGGGCGAGCGACTGCGTAACGAATTGCTCGGCGATATCGCGGGCGGCCGATGCAGGCAGTTGCAGCGATTTCGCCAGAGATGCGCCGATCAGCGACTGGCCGAGCGCCAACAGCACGACCGTGTGGGTGACGCGGTGGGCGGCCATCGTCTCTTCATGGTCCCCTTCTTCGGGGTGAAGGTCATCAACCATACCGTGGATGGTATCGATCAGCGGTTCGATGGCATCTTCGTGGCCAGTAGCCAGCATCCAGCTTACCAACGCTCCGCCGCCTTCCCGCTCGAACGCATCGAAGGCAAGATCGACCACTTCGCGCGGGGAGCCAAGCCCGGCACGGCTGGCGCGAATGGCTTCGGCAACCGTTTCGCAGACCGTGTTAGCCAAATGCGCGGCAAGATCGCGTTGCAGCCCTGCGGCCGAACCGAAGTGATGCAACAAATTGGCATGGGTGCGTCCCACCCGCGCTCCGACCGCCTTTAGCGTAACCGCTTGCGGACCAGCCTCAATCAAAAGCTTGCGAGCTGCCTGCAACGCAGTTGCGCGCGATTCCTCGGGCGAAAGTCGTTTGCGTATGGCCATGGGGGTTCCTGTTTCTCGCGATCGATTGTGTTGAACGCTAGAACCCTACTCTGCAGGCGGCAAGAGCCAGTCGGGCGCTTGTTGACATTAATGTCAGTAGAAGTTACTTACAGTAGTGTCAGTAAGAAATATGTCAGGTTCCTTTTATGAACGCCCAGTCTACCCTCATTGCTGCAGAATCCCGGCAGACTCCGACTCCCGACGATCTCGAAATCACCATTCGCAACCGTCGGTTCGGACGCGGGATCGACGCCCGCCGCTGGTGGCTTGGCGGCGATCCGGTTGGTACTGCATGGATGAATGCGCTGTCGGCCACATTCCCGCGTGGCGAGGCATTCTTCATCGAATCGGTGAAGGCGTTCCGTGACGGCGCGGATCCTCAGCTCGCGTCGGAAATCCGCGCGTTTGTGAAGCAAGAGATCAACCACACGCGCGAACATGTCGCCTTCAATCGCATGGCGAGCGACCATGGTTACGATATCGATGCCATCGACGCCCGCGTTGCGGAACTCCTTGCCGAATTGAAAGGCCGTCCGCTCATTCTCAACCTCGCCGCGACCATGGCGCTGGAGCATTTCACCGCCATGCTAGGCCATGAACTGCTCGGCAATCCCGCCTATCTCGAGGGCGCCGACGGCGATCTGGGTGATTTGTGGCGCTGGCACTCTGCTGAAGAGGTTGAACACAAAGGCGTTGCCTACGACACATGGCTCCACGCCACGCGCGACTGGAGCCGGTTCAGGCGCTGGAAGGTAAAGAGCCTGATGATGATGCTGGTGACCGTCCGCTTCATCCGGCACCGGACACAGGACACCATGGAACTGCTCGCGCAGGATGGCCTCACGGGATGGAAATGGCGCTTCAAGCTAGCGCAATACCTGTTGGTAAAGCCAGGTTTCCTGCGTCGTATTGTCCCGGGCTGGCTGGCCTATTTCATGCCCGGCTTCCATCCATGGAACGAAGACGATCGCGCTCTTATCAAGGTCTATGAGGGTGATTTCGAAGACGCGTTGATGCCAGCGGAATAATTTCGCAACCGCGAACTGGACGAAAACACGAAAGACCCCGCAACCAGTTGCGGAGCCTTTCAACTTTAAACGAGCATTCAGGCTGCGACTGCATCATCTCCGACAGTCTGCAAACGCAATTCATACATGGCTGCCTCGGTCGGCCGTCCCCGCGCCAGACAGTCACGTTGCTCGGTCCGGCCAGTTGGCTGGAAGCCAAGCTTGCGCAGGACTCGGCCTGAGGCGGGATTGTCGAGATAGTGCCCCGCGACGATCCGTTCGTGGCCCAGAATCGCCGCGATATCGAGGACAGCGCGCGCGCCTTCGGTGGCGAAGCCCTGCCCCCAGAACCGGCGAGCGATCCAGTAGCCTAGCTCGACCACGCCTTCCCGACCGTCGATGCCGCAGCACCCGACCAATTGCGACCCCTGCTCACCAGGCATGGTCAACAGGAAGCGAGGGAAACGAGGGTCGCTTACCGGGGATGCGGCGAATGCTTGCGCATCCCTCTCCGTATAAGGCCATGGAGCCCGCGCCAGGTTGCGGACGACGCCTTCGTCGGCGATCCCGGCCAGTAACATCCGCCAGTCTTCGGGCCAGACCGGTCGCAACAGCAGTCTTGGGGTGCGATGAAACATGTCTCTCTCCTCGTCGCCCCGCGCACCTGATCCCCGATCAGGATATAAGGCAGCCAGATGGCAATCGCGTGGCAGCGACGATAAAATTCGCTGAACCGTGAGGGAGAAACGACAAGAGGGAGACGGGTCGGCCCCATCTCCCTCTTGGTTCGCCGGCATTGCAGCCGGCTGGGACCATCCCGGAGGACGATCCCGTTATGATCGTCCGCTTATTCTGCGGCCTCGGCAAGCATGTCTACGGACACGAACTTGCGCGCCATCTTGCCGGTGTGGAATCGCACCACGCCATCGGTCAGCGCGAACAGCGTGTGGTCCTTGCCCATGCCGACATTGGTGCCGGGATAGAACTTGGTACCGCGCTGGCGCACGATAATGTTACCGGCAATCACGCCTTCGCTGCCGAACTTCTTCACACCGAGACGACGACCGGCTGAATCGCGACCGTTACGCGACGAACCGCCTGCTTTTTTATGTGCCATGGTCGGTAATCCTTACTTCTTGTCGGCTTTGCCGCCGGAAGCCTTCGGCGCTGCCTTCTTGGCAGCAGGCTTCTTGTCGGCAGCCTTTTTGGTTGCGCCAGCCTTCTTCGGAGCGGCCTTCTTGGCCTCTGCAGCAGTCGACTTGGTTTCGGCAGCTGCGCCCTTAGAGTCTGCCTTCTTTGCCGGAGCTTTCTTGGCGGCAGGCTTCTTCTCTTCGGTTGCGGCGTCGTCGGCCTTCTTGGCCGGAGCCGCCTTCTTCGCAGCAGGCTTCTTGCCGCCTTCACCGACGTCGGTGATGCGCAGCAGCGTCATGTGCTGGCGATGGCCGGCCTTGCGGCGATAATTATGGCGGCGACGTTTCTTGAAAACGATCACCTTTTCGCTCTTTGCCTGGGCGATGACTTCCGCCGAAACGGTCACCTTGCTGGCATCGGCGATATTGTCGCCTTCGCCTGCCATCAGGACGTCGTCCAGCGTGATGGTCTCGCCCGCTTCACCAGCGAGTTTCTCGACCGCGATTTTGTCTCCGGCGGCAACCCGGTACTGCTTGCCGCCCGTGCGCACTACTGCGAACATCGGTTTAACTTCCATTCGTATTGCTATGCCGATTCCGTTTAGAAGCGGCGCGACGGGCAACCCGCCAATAGCGAGGCCCCGAAAGATGGGTGCCGTTAAGGGATGGTCGGGCCAAAGTCAACGCGCCTCACGTTAATTTGTGGCCTTTTACTGATCGCCGCATGGCAGGTTTGGCCCAGCATGATATGGGAGTCGGCATGATCCGACGCCATACCTCGCCGTTTTTCCTGGCCCTCCCCGCCATCATGGCCGTTTTCTCTGCTGGATGCACGTCGTCCGGGGCGGATTATCCCTCGCTGGCGATTCGTGATGCGGAAAGGATATCGAACGAAGTCCCCACCCCCTCTCGGCCCGAGCCAGCGGAACCCATTCCAGCCAGCATCCTCGCCGAGGTAAAGGCCGCGCTGGCAAAGGCTGAACAGGCGCAGGCCAGTTTCACCGCGCGCGCGCCGGCCGTTCGCAATACCATAGAGGCGGCCCGCGGCTCTGCTATCGGAAGCGATCGCTGGGCAGGCGCACAGGTGGCCCTGTCCGAACTCGATTCGCTCCGCGCCAGCACTGCCATCGCACTTGGAGAGCTCGACGTGCTCTTTGCCGCCCGCGCCGTCGAACTGGAACGGCGCGATGCTATCGCCGGGGCGCGCGACGAATTGACGACAATTCTGGCGCGGCAGGACGCTGTATTAGCTTCGCTCAAACCGATTCTCTCGCAATGAGCGTTGCTTGCGCCACCTGCCCCGTGCGCGACAGTGCCGCCTGTTCCGTCTTGTCCGAAGAAGACCGGGCCGAATTGGCAAAGGCCGGTCGAACCGTGACGCTGGGCAAGGCCGAAACGCTGTTCGTTGCGGGCGATGCAGATCCCGTTTGCGCAACGCTGGTCAGCGGCGCGATGAAGGTTACGGCCTACGACCAAGACGGTGAGGAGCGGATCCTCGCCCTCATTCATCCGTCGGGCTTCATCGGCGAACTGTTCCAGCCCTTTGCCCATCATGATGTCGTGGCTTTGACCGATTGCCGTCTGTGCCTGTTCTCGCGCAGCGCTATGGAACGGGCGCTTGAACGTCATCCCGCGCTGACCAGGGCACTGCTGCGGCGTTCACAGGACGATCTGCATGCTGCGCGCGACCTCCTTGGGCTCACGGGCAAGCAGGACGCGCAGACCCGGCTTGCCGGATTGCTGCTGTCGATGGCGCGCGCTGCCAGTGATTCACCCTGCCATCCGGCTGGCCAGTTCGATCTGCCGCTCTCGCGCGGCGAAATGGCGCAGATGATCGGGTTGACGATCGAAACGGTGAGCCGCCGGATGAGTCGATTCGAGAAGGACGGACTGATCGCCAGAAATGGTGCGCGCGGGATCGAACTGGTCGACCCCGCGCGGCTTGCGGCGTTGGTTGGAGTGGGCCTTTAAGGGGTAAGACCCGCAACCTCTCCCGTCCGCGGGTCCGATACCCTCAGACCAGCGCCGCAATAACGATACATGCCAGTCCCCAAATGAGGAGGAGCACTGGCAGGATTAACATCTGGACCACTGCTTCGCCGGCCGGCAGACGACCGGTCAGGGTGTCGATGCCGCGCATCCTGAATTGACCCCAGCTCATTGCTTTATTGGCGTGATCCGGCGCTTCGCGAACGAACAGCGCAGGGATGCCGAAGAAGCCGACCAGGAAGACGGCGCAAATCGCCATCGGGATGGCAAGAGCGGGGTTGCCGAAGCCGATCGTCATTACCACAAGAAACGCCACGAAGAATCCGAGGCTGGCGGCGAAAAGCTGAGTCGGAAATTCGAAAGTCTGGTCGGGAAAACCACGGCGAATTACCGGATTCTCGCTGTGTATGACTGCCTTTTCGGCAACAATCTCATTGTGCAACATTCTAGACACGGGGCCACTCCTTCTTTGTCTAAAGAGGTAAGTGGCAGGCCGTGGCGCCCAATTCCTTGACCTAGGTCAAAATCGACAAATTATTTGCTCCAGCGCTCCCGGTCCGCGTGATCGACGGCACGGGGCTCTATCCAGTGCCACCCTCCCGCGCCCTTCTCGCGTTTCCAGAACCACGAAGCGCTCTTGAGGTGGTCCATGCAATAATCGACCGAATCGAAAGCGGCGCGGCGGTGGGGAGCAGCGGCGGCCACCAGCACGATCGCTTCGCCCGGCACCATCACGCCGACCCGGTGCCACAGAAGCAGCCCATCGCAGCCAAAGCGTTCAAGCGCATGGCCTGCAAGTTCACGCATCCCCGGTTCGGTCAATGGTTCGTAATGCGACAGCTCCAGCGCCTGAGCATTGTTGTCAGACCGGACCTTGCCAAGAAAGCTGGCGATCCCGCCCGCGTGCGGATTGGCGGCGTTGAATGCTGCGAGGGCCTCGCCTGCCGACAGCCCCTTGTCGAGCAACCTGACGTCAGCAGGAGTCTCCAGCGAGAGCCGGGGCATCGTGCTATCCTCCGCTGACGGGCGGCAACAGGGCCACCTCGTCGCCATCCTCGGCGCGCAATGCTGCCTTGTCGTGCAAGACCTTGCCTCCGCACGCGATGTTGATCCGGTCCTGCTGCAATTGCTCGGCCACCTGCGGACCAACTGCAGTCAACAGCCCTGTCCAGTCGAGCGGCGCACTGACCTCGCGCTCTGCCTCCCCCGCGATGTCGCGCAACGGGCCGAGAAAGATGATAGTGATTGCCAGATCAGCCCCCTGTCACCGACATGTGCCGTGCGAGCGCCGGGGCCTGCCCCTCGCCGATACGGAAATCATGTCGCAATGGCTTGATCTTCATTGCGGTATCCAGTGCTGCCTGCAGCCTGCATTCGGGATCGTCTGAGCGCAGAGCAGCGCGCAGGTCGACCCGCTCGCCGCCACCGAGGCACGGGAAAAGCTGTCCGGTGGCGGTCACCCGGATGCGGTTGCAGCCAGCGCAGAAATTCTCGCTCATCGGCGTGATAAAGCCTATCCTGCCACCGGTTTCCGCCACCTCCACATAGCGCGACGGCCCGGCGGTGCGATGCCTGCTCTCGATCAGCGTCCAGCTTTGCTCCAGTTTACGCCGTATTCCGTCAAGCGCGACAAACTGGTCAACCCGCTTCGTGTCAATCGCCCCCAGCGGCATGGTCTCAATCAACGAGATATCATGGCCTTCGCCATGTGCCCATTCAATCAGTGCGGGGATCTCGCCTTCGTTGACGCCCTTCATCACCACCGTGTTGAGCTTGACCTTGAGGCCGGCGGCCCTGGCTGCGGCAATCCCGCCCAGCACGCTAGCCAGCGAATCACGTCGCGAAAGCCGTTCGAAAATGGCGCGGTCAATGGTATCGAGCGAAACATTGATCCGGCGCACCCCGGCATCGGCAATGGCCTGGGCGTGTCCCGCAAGTTGCGTGCCGTTAGTCGTTATCGTGAGCTCGTCCAGCCCGCCCCCGACATGGCGTCCCAAAGCGCGGATGAGGTCCAGGACGTCGCGCCTGACGAGGGGCTCTCCCCCGGTCAGACGAATCCGGGTGATCCCGCGCGCCACGAAGGCAAGCGCAAGGTCACGCAATTCTTCGAGCGTGAGTATCTCTGCGCGCGGCAGGAACTGCATCCGCTCGGGCATGCAATAGGTGCAGCGCAAGTCACAACGGTCGGTGACCGAAAGCCGCAAATAGCTGATACTCCGCCCGAAGCCGTCGATAAGGGTCTCACCACTCATGGCGCTACCCTAACGGATTTCCTGCGCCCTCGCTATCGAGCGGAAGATATTGCCCCGTCACACCGGAAGCATTCTCGAGATAGGCAATCGTGGCCTCCCGTGAAACGGTATCGACGCCCCCGATGACATTGAACCGGCGGGGTGCGTGGGCACGTGCAAGATCGCGTGCAGCGGCCCGGCGCCAGTCGTCGTGATCGAAGGCACCATGCGGTAGAAGGACAACAAGGTCATCGTTCGTTTCGCGCAAGGCCTGTTCGATCCGTGGCAACCATTCGGCGTAAAATTCGGTCGCGGCCTCTGTCGGGCGTTCGGGCAGATCTCGGCAGTCGATTATGGCCTGCCCCATGTCAGCGTCGCTCGCGGCGGAGGGTGATGCCAATCTTTTCGTTGCCCGTCGCGATCGCCAGCTTGACGATCTTCACCGTCACTGCGCGAACCTTTTCGTCCTGCAGAAACAGGGTCTGGCAAATGTGGTCGGCGACCGATTCGATCAGCTTGAAATGGACCCCCTCCGGCAACGCCTCGGTGGCGGCGAACTTGAGGTCCATGTAGTTCTTGCTCTCGTCGAGCGGGGTGTCCGGACTGTAACTTTGAGCCACCTTGTAATCGACCGCGATGGAAATGCGCAGCGGCTGCGGCTTGCCCGTTTCCTCCGAATAAATCCCGGTCAGGACATCGGTTTCGATATCGTCGAATTGCAGGGTCAGCGAATCGGCCATTGCGCCCCCCTAGCCCGGATTCGACCAGCGCGCGAAGATCGCCGTCGGCAACAAACGTCCGTCGTCCTGTTGCCGGACAGCCAGGTCGCCATGTTCGATTGTTCCCGGCAAGCCAGTGAAAACCTCGTCGAACAGGCCGGCCAACGACAAGCTGCTCATCCGTACCGCGTAAACGGTCAGGAACAGAAACCGACTGTCATTGTCGAGCACCGCGCGGCAATCGCGCACGAGCGGAGCGAGGCCCTCCTCGATCCGCCAGGTCTCGTTCTTGGGCCCGCGTCCAAACTTGGGCGGGTCGAGGATGATGCCGTCGTAGCGATTCCCGCGCCGGACCTCGCGCGCTGCAAACTTGGCCGCATCGTCCACGAGCCAGCGGATCGGTCGCCCCTCCATGCCGGCCAGTGCAGCATTATCACGCGCCTGGGCGACCGATTTCTTCGAAGCGTCGACATGGGTGACGGGACCGCATTTGCTCAAGGCCTGCGTGCCAACGCCCGTATAGCCGAACAGGTTTAGCGTCTGCGCCTCGGACTTGTCGGCAAGCTGTTCGCGCATCCAGTCCCATATCGGCGCCATGTCAGGAAAGAAGCCAAGATGACGGAAGGGCGTGCAGGTGGCGGTAAAGCGCGTCTCGCGCCAGCTTGACGGCCAACCGCCCGTGGGCACCTCGTCGGAGAGATGCCAGCGTCCGCCGCCGTCCTCGTCGGCACCGGGAATGAACTCTCCGTCGGCCTGCCACTCGCTATCCTTCGGTGTCCACATCGCCTGCGGTTCAGGTCGGATGAAACGATAGGGGCCGAATTGCTCGAGCTTGCGCCCATCGCCGCTGTCGACCAGCGCGTATTGATCCCATCCCTCACCCACCATGAGCTGCGGCTGTTGGATCAGGTCGGCCATCAGTTGGCCTCGGCTGCGTTGGCGAGGATGAATTCCACCAGCTCGTCATATTCGCCCGAAAGCTCGCTACACTGTTCCTCGCGTCCGAACAGGTCTCCGATGCGCGCGGGCAGGGCGGGCCGTGTGCCCGTAGACCGTTCGACAGCGTCGCGGAACTTGGCCGGATGGGCGGTTGCCAGCGTAATGATTGGGACATCGCCAGGAAGGTCCGACTCTTGCGCCGCATAAAGCCCGATCGCCGTATGCGGATCGATCACCTCGTCGCAATCCTGGAAGGTGCGATGCATGGTGCGCGCCATCGCGTCCTGGTCGACCCGCACGCTGGTAAACAGCTGCGATGCTCCATCACGCTGTGCATCGGTGAGGCGCATTGCTTTCGTGGATTCGAACCCGCGCATTTGATTGGCCATCGCCTTGCCGTCGCGCCCGCCGCAATCGAACAACAGCCGCTCGAAGTTGGAACTGACCTGGATATCCATGCTCGGCGCGGCAGTAGGCGTAACCTCACCTGCCGAGTAGTCGCCCTCACTCAGGGCGCGGTGAAGGATATCGTTGATATTGGTTGCAACGATCAGCTGCTCGATCGGTAGGCCCATCTGCGCCGCGACATAGCCGGCAAAGACATCGCCGAAATTCCCCGTCGGCACGCTAAAGGCCACCTTCCTGTCGGGTGCGCCAAGCTGTACCGCGCTGGTGAAGTAGTAGACTACCTGCGCCATCAGCCGCGCCCAGTTGATCGAATTGACCGCGCCCAGCCGCACCTTTTCGGCAATCGCCGGGTCGGTGAACATCCGCTTCACTGCGGCCTGGCCATCATCGAAGCTGCCGGAAATGGCGATATTGTGGATATTGGGCGTGCGCACCGTGGTCATCTGGCGGCGCTGGACATCGCTGATCCGTCCCTTGGGGTGGAGCATGAAAATCTCCACACCCTCGCGCCCGGCGACTGCATCGATAGCTGCGCTGCCGGTATCTCCGCTGGTAGCGCCGACCAATGTAAGGCGTTCCCCACGACGGGCGAGAAACGTCTCGAACAGTCGCCCGAGCAGTTGCAGCGCCACGTCCTTGAATGCCAGCGTCGGTCCGTGAAACAGCTCCAGCAGCCAGTTCTGCTCGTCGATCTGGGTCAGCGGCACGACTGCGGCATGGGCAAAGGTCCCATAGGCATCGCCGGTCATTGCGCGCAGCCCCGCGAATGTCAGGCTCTCGCCGACAAAAGGGTGCATAACCCGCGCCGCTACTTCAGCATATGGAAGTCCACGAAATTCGCGGATTTCAGCGGAGCTCAGCGTGGGCCATTGCTCGGGGAGATAAAGACCGCCATCGTTGGCGAGGCCGGTCAGGGTCACTTCCTCGAAGGACAGCGTTGGCGCAGAGCCACGGGTGGAGATGTATCGCATCGCGAGGCGGGTTAGCGGTGGCGCGTCATGCGGGCAAGAAAGACGGCATTGGCGAGGCTAAACCTCAGTCCCGGCGTTGCTGGCGGCGCAGCGCGAGAATATAGATGATCAGCGCGGTAAGAGCGAAGAAGAACCATTGTCCGGCATAGGCGAGATGGTTATTGGGTACGTCGGCTGGGTCCGGTCGCGCCAGCGGTGCCAGACCTGCTTGCGGCGGGATGGCGACCAGGCGCGGTCCCGGGGCGATTACGCCAGTAACGGTGCCCCCTTGCCAGTCACCCTCTACCGGTCGCCGGGTAAAGCCGAGCGCGATATCGGCCATGCTGCCATTGTCGAGACGACAGGTAGCGATCTGGGCCAACCCTTTGACGCCATCTTGTGCAGTTGCAGCGCTTGTCCTGCGAGCAATGATTTCGGTGCAGTCTACCTGCGACATGCGATAAAGTCGCTCGGTCGCCTGCTCTTCGCTTTCCGGCCATGCGACAGAATCTGAGCTAGTCTCGGCTGCTTCATAGCTCGCGATCAGTGCCCGTTTTTCTTCCAGCCGCCCAAGCTGCCAGACGCCCAGCGCAATCATCGTCGCAATGGCCGCGGCCACCATGATTGTAGGCAGGAAGGGAAATCTCGGCATTAACAAATATCCTCCAAGCTCGCCTCGCGCGCCCGGTTGCGATATTCCGAGATCAGCAGTGCAGCCTTCGCCAAACGGAGACCGCCGAGCGTCAGGCCAATGGTCATCGGAATCCACAGGATGGCATGGACCCACCAGGGTGGTCCGAAGCTAAGCTGCAGCCACACCGCCGAACCCACGAGCAAAGCGCCGATCAGCAGGATCAGGAAGGCTGCCGGGCCATCGCCAATATTGAACTGGTCATAGTCGAGCCCGCATTGGCAGCAACGCGGGGCCAGCTTGACCATTCCGTCAAACAGCGCGCGCTCGCCGCACCGAGGGCATAAACCGAAAAGGGCGGCCTCGCCAAAAGCGGGCCGCCCTTTCGTGTCGATCGGCGAATTTGGCGCCATCAGTGGATCGGTGCGCCCCAGCCACCCCAGATGTAGATGGCTACGAACAGGAACAGCCACACCACGTCAACGAAGTGCCAATACCATGCAGCCGCTTCGAAACCGAAGTGCTGGCGCGGTGTGAAGTGGCCTTTGTAGGTGCGCACGAGGCAGACGATCAGGAAGATCGTGCCGACCAGGACGTGGAAACCGTGAAAGCCGGTCGCCATGTAGAATGCCGAACTGTAATTGTTGCCGCCGAAAGCGAACGGAGCAACGGCATACTCGTAAGCCTGGATGCAGGTGAACAGGATGCCGAGCAGAATGGTTGCCCACAGGCCCTTCTTCAGACCCTCACGGTCACCGTGCAGCAGGGCATGGTGCGCCCACGTCACCGTGGTGCCTGAACACAGCAGGATCAGGGTGTTGAGCAGTGGAAGGCTGAACGGATCGAGCACTTCGATGCCCTGTGCCGGGAAGGTGGCAAGGGCCGCAGCGCCATCCTGGCCAACCAGGTTTTCCCAGAAACCGCCACTTTCAGTAGCGGTGAATTGCAACGGCTGGGGGAACAGGGCGAAATCGAAAAAGGCCCAGAACCACCCCACGAAAAACATCACTTCCGAGGCGATGAACAGGATCATGCCGTAGCGCATGTGCAGTTGCACCACCGGTGTGTGGTCGCCGGCATGCGCTTCGTCGACCACGTTCTTCCACCACGAGAAGAAGGTCGCAATCATTCCTGCAATACCAAGGCCGAGAACGATCTTCCACGCATCGTCGAAGAAGTTGTCGTTCATCATCATCACCATTCCGACAAAGAAGGTGAGTGCCGAGATGGAGCCGATCAGCGGCCAGATATCGGGTTCGAGAATGTGATAGTCGTGGTTCTTGGCACCAGCCATCGATCATGTCCTGTTATGCGTGTCTCGTGCTGCCCTTAATGCCCCCGTGGCAGCGGGTCTAGGGGGGAGTCGAAGCTATTTCCCGTCCGCGTTGGTCTTGTGGAAGGTGTAGCTGAGCGTGATCTGCTCGACCCCCTCCATGTTCTCGTCATCGAGCGCCGCTGGATCGATATAATACAGCACCGGCATACGAATTTCCTCGCCCGGCTGGAGAGTTTGTTCGGTGAAGCAGAAGCACTGGATCTTGTTGAAGTACCGCCCCGCCTGCTCCGGCTCGACATTGAAGCTGGCCGTGCCGGTGATCGGTACATCGGCATTGTTGCGCGCGGTGTAGAAAGCCAGGTCGCGCTGGCCGATCTGCACCGTATCGGTGGTCTGGACCGGTTTGAATGTCCAAGGCACATCGCGCGCAACGCTGGCATCAAAGCGGATCGAGATCGGCGGCGCCCCGGCGCTGGAAGCCATTTGTGCGGCGAGGCTGGCATCGCTCTCGCTCGCCACTTGGGTCGTGCCACCAAAGCCGGTGACGCGGCAGAATAGATCGTAAAGCGGTACGGCGGCATAGCCCATGCCCAGCATGAACAGCGCACCTAGGATGGCGTAGAACCCCACGCGCAAGTTCTTGCGATCAAGGTCCTGCGGAACGCTAGCCATCGTCTCAGTCCCCCATCCGCACGATGGTGATGGCGTAGAACAGCACCACAAAAAACAGCAGCACGGCGCCGACTACGAGATTGCGACTTTTCTGACGGCGCTTGAATTCGGCTTCTTCATCAGGGGTCATGTCAAACGCTCACTTGCTGCGACAACAGGGGCGACAGATAGCGATCCGCCACCAACGCGGCGAATAGCGCGAACAGATAGATGATGCTGAAGGCGAACAGTCTCTTCTCCGGCTTCATCAAATCATCCGTCACAGATTGCCGCATGGCTACAGGTAGGGAAAGCGCAACGAATGCAAGCGTCAGCGCGAGCGCTGCAACGCCGTAAATCGCGCCGGTCCCGCCGATAATCCACGGCGCAATGGCCACGGGGACGAGTGCGATGGCGTAGACAAGAATTTGTCGCCGTGTCGAGCGTTCGCCCCTCACCACCGGCATCATCGGGATGCCGACCTTTGCGTAATCCGATTGCACGAACAGCGCCAATGCCCAGAAATGGGGCGGCGTCCACATGAAGATAATCGCGAACAGCAGTACCGGCATGGCGGTGATCTCGCCCGTTACCGCAATCCACCCGATCAGCGGAGGAAACGCCCCGGCGCCGCCGCCGATGACGATATTCTGCGGCGTGCGCGGCTTGAGCCAGATCGTGTAGACCACCGCGTAATAAACGATGGAAATCGCCAGTATCCCGGCTGCCAGCCAGTGGATCGCCAGGCCCAACACCATCACCGACGCTGCCGACAGCAGGATTCCAAATGCCAGCGCATCGCCCTTGGCCATCCGGCCCGCTGGCAGCGGGCGGTTCTGCGTACGCTTCATGCCGCTATCGAGATCGGCTTCCCACCACTGGTTGAGAGCTGCTGCGCCTCCGGCACCCAGCGCAATGCACAAGATCGCGGTGAACCCGAGAACCGGATTGATCGAGCCTGGCGCGGCCAGCAAGCCGCACAACCCGGTGAAGATCACCAGGCTCATCACGCGCGGCTTGGTCAGCGCGAAGAAATCGCGCCAGTCGGCCGGTAGCTGGATGGGGGCGGTGGTGGCAGTCATGCGTCGGTTCTAGCAGGTCCTTGGCAAGAGAGGGGCGCACCATTCCTGGCGCGCCCCTCCATTTGCTTTGTATCTTTGGGCCTGAGCGCCAGGCCCGTACCATCAGCCCTTGGCGGGCAATTGGTTGTGATAATCGTGGTGATCTTCAATCACCGGCAGCGTTTCATACTGGTGGAACGGCGGCGGGCTCGACAGGCTCCATTCCAGCGTCGTCGCGCCTTCGCCCCAGTAATTGCCAGCCGCTTTCTTGCCAGCGATGAAGGCGTAACCGATGTTGATGAAGAAGATCACCATCGACAGCGCCATGATGGCGTAACCGGCGGACGAGACCTCGTTCCAGAAGGCATAGGCCTCGGTGTAGTCAGGATAGCGGCGCGGCATGCCCTGCATCCCGAGGAAGTGCTGCGGGAAGAAGATCACGTTCACGCCAATGAAGAATAGCCAGAAATGGATATGGCTGAGCAGTTCGCTGTGCCAGCGGCCGCTCATCTTCGGGAACCAGTAGTAGAACCCCGCGAACAGCGAGAACACCGCACCCATCGACAGCACGTAATGGAAATGCGCCACCACAT
Source organism: Qipengyuania sp. CAU 1752 (assembly GCF_054482615.1). Classification (NCBI taxonomy): domain Bacteria; kingdom Pseudomonadati; phylum Pseudomonadota; class Alphaproteobacteria; order Sphingomonadales; family Erythrobacteraceae; genus Qipengyuania; species Qipengyuania sp. CAU 1752. The sequence continues at coordinate 2,269,865 of NZ_JBTLRE010000001.1, forward strand.
AGTAGGTGTCGTGCAGATTGTCGTCGATACCACCATTGGCGAGCACGACGCCGGTTACGCCGCCGACGGTGAACAGGAAGATGAAGCCCAGGGCCCAAACCATTGGCGATTTGAATTCCATCGAGCCGCCCCACATGGTGGCGATCCAGCTGAAGATCTTCACGCCGGTGGGCACCGCGATAACCATGGTAGCGGCGGTGAAATACATCTTCGTGTTTACGTCGAGGCCGACCGTATACATGTGGTGCGCCCACACGATGAAGCCGATCACGCCGATGGCGACCATGGCGTAGGCCATGCCGAGATAGCCGAACACCGGCTTGCGGCTGAAGGTCGCCACGATCTGGCTGATCATGCCGAAGCCAGGCAGGATCATGATGTAGACCTCAGGGTGACCGAAGAACCAGAACAGGTGCTGGTACAGGACCGGGTCACCGCCACCCGACGGGGTGAAGAAGGTGGTGCCGAAATTACGGTCGGTCAGGAGCATGGTGATGGCCGCGGCCAGCACCGGCAGTGCCAGCAACAGCAGGAAGGCGGTAATCAGCATCGACCACACAAACAGCGGCATCTTGTGCAGGGTCATGCCCGGCGCACGCATGTTGAAGATGGTGGTGATGAAGTTGGTGGCACCCAGGATCGAACCGGCACCGGCAAGGTGCAGCGCGAAGATCGCGAAGTCGACCGCCGGACCGACCGAACCGGTCGTCGACAGCGGGGCATAGACCGTCCAGCCCACGCCTGCGCCCAGCCCCGTACCACCGGGGACGAACAGCGAGAAACACAGGCTCAGGAAACCGGCCACCGTCAGCCAGAACGAGATGTTGTTCATCCGCGGGAAGGCCATGTCCGGCGCGCCGATCATCAGCGGCACGAACCAGTTGCCGAAACCGCCGATCATCGCTGGCATGACCATGAAGAAGACCATGATCAGGCCGTGAGCGGTGATGAACACGTTCCACATGTGCAGATTGGCATCGAAGCTCTGCTCGCCGCCGAAGAATTCGACCCACCAGCCGAGATACTGGATACCCGGCTGGGCCAGTTCCATCCGCATCACACCCGACATAACGCCGCCGATGATCCCCGCCATGATGGCGAAGATCAGGTATAGCGTGCCGATATCCTTGTGGTTGGTCGACATGAACCAGCGGGCGAAGAAACCCGGCTTGTGATCCGCGTGGTGCGCGTGATCGTCGTGGTGAGCTTCAAAGCCTTCAGCGGTGGTAGCCATTGTGTCTGGTCTCTACTTTCGCGAATTGCGTATCGTTGTCGTAATCGAATTATTCGGCGGCGACGGCAGTGTCACTACCGGCTTCGGCAGTAGCCGCGTCGGCAACGGTTTCATCGCCGCCGAAAGAGCCGCCCTTGGAAGCGACCCAGGCGCGGTACTGCGCCATTGGGACCGCTTCGACCGAGATCGGCATGTAGCCGTGCCGCGCGCCGCACAGCTCGGAACACTGACCGTAATAGATGCCCGGCTCGTTGATGGTCAGCATCTTTTCATTGATGCGTCCCGGGACGGCGTCGTGCTTGAACCACAGGCTCGGCACGGCGAAGGAATGGATAACGTCTGCTGCCGTGGTCTGGATCCGCAGCGGCACGCCCACCGGTACTACCATACGGTTGTCGACCGCAAGCTGCGGCGGCAGACCCTTCGCGCGCGCTTCTGCCTCGTCCATCATGTTGGAGACGATCTCAAAGCCGCCCTGGTCGGGATAGGTATAGGTCCAGTACCACTGGTAACCGGTCGCCTTGATGGTGATCGCGTCTTCCGGCGGAGTTTCATACTGGCGCGCCAGCAGCGTGATCGAAGGCACGGCGATGACCAACAGGATGATGATCGGGATCACCGTCCACACCACTTCGATCAGCGTGTTGTGCGTCGTCTTCGAAGGCTCGGGATGCTTCCCACGGCGAAACCGCACCACTGCAAAAAGCATCAGGCCAAGGACAAACAGGCTGATGATGGTGATCACCGGCAGCAGGATCGCATTGTGCATCCACAGCGCGTATTCGCCATCGTCGTTATACTGGTCCTGGAAGGTCATGCTGGCGAGGGCATCCTCGCTATAGGGCGTCGGCTGCCCCTTGATCATGTCCGGCCCGAGCGGCACGTAGGCGCCGGCGGCTTCGCGCTCGACCCCTTCGACCGGACCGGTTTCGTCCAGTGCAGCCTGCGCCGGCGCGGTATCGCCCGGTTGGGTCTGGCTTTCCTGCGCCATTGCGGCCTGCGCGCCGAGCGCCAGGACCAGCGCAGCCAGCAGCAGCGCCATCGAACGAGTGGTGTCACGAAGCCATGTGGCAGAGATCATCTTGTCGACGCTTCCCATGTTGCAATCAATGGCCGCCAACGCGACAGCCGGAATCCGCCCTCAACGGGCCATTTGCGGCGCGCTATACGCGCGCTTGCCGATAGTCACAAGCGCCCCTAGGGAGAAAAATACACAAGCGCGGTTCGTGTTCTTGCAACCGCCTTTGGATTGCCGCCCAGTCCCCACGAGGTTAGATACCGGCCCTGCCATGACCGACGAAGAAGTCCTGTCCGAATTCCGCCATTCCGAAGCTTTGCTGGAAGGGCATTTCCTGCTCTCCTCGGGCCGCCATAGCGGACATTACCTGCAATGCGCGCGCGTGCTGATGAATGCCGAGCGTGCCGCTCGCCTGGCAGTGGCGATGGTGCAGAAGATACCGCGCGAGCTTCGCAGTGAAATCGACACTGTGGTCTCACCTGCCATGGGCGGGCTGATCGTGGGGCACGAAGTCGGCCGGGCGTTGGGCAAGGATGCCATTTTTCTTGAGCGTCCCGAGGGCACCTTCCAACTGCGCCGCGGCTTTCGGCTGGAGCCGGGTGCCAAGGTGCTGATGGTCGAAGACGTGGTGACCACGGGCCTTTCCAGCCGTGAGGCCATCGAGGCCGTGGCGCGCGAAGGTGGCGAAGTGCTGGCCGAGACCGCGCTGGTCGATCGTTCGGCAGGCGAAGTCGAGCTCGGCGTGCCATTTTATCCGTTGGTGGCGATCAAATTCCCGACCTACGGCGAAGATGAGGTTCCAGCCGAACTGGCCGCCATTCCCATTACCAAGCCCGGCAGCCGCGCCAAGTGACAGCGCCGTCTCGACCCAACCCGCTCAGGCTGGGCGTGAATATCGACCACGTCGCCACGATCCGCAACGCGCGCGGCGGAGATCACCCCGATCCAGTCCGCGCGGCGGAGATTGTCGCTGCAGTAGGCGGTGACGGCATCACCGCGCATCTTCGTGAGGATCGGCGCCATATCCGTGACGAAGATCTCAAGCGCATCCAGGAAGCGACCGACCTGCCGCTCAATCTCGAAATGGCGGCGACCGACGAAATGCTGGCTATCGCGCTGCGCCACCACCCGCACGCCGCCTGCATCGTTCCCGAAAAGCGAGAAGAGCGCACGACGGAAGGCGGGCTTGATGCCGCCGGCCAGCACAACAAGCTGGCGCCGATCGTCTGGAAGTTGAAGGATGCCGGAATCCGCGTCAGTCTGTTCATCGAGGCCGAGGAACGCCAGCTTGACGCCGCCCTGCGTCTTGGCGTGCCGGTGGTCGAATTTCACACCGGCGAATATGCCCACGCCCACGACGATGGTGATCGCGAAAAGACGGCGACCGAGTTGAAGCGAATCGCCGACATGGCTGCGCTCGCGACCAAGAACGGGATTGAGCCTCATGCCGGCCACGGTCTCACATATGAAAACGTCCAACCTATCGCCGCCATCCCGCAATTGGCCGAGCTTAACATCGGTCACTACCTGATTGGCGAGGCGGTGTTCGTCGGACTGGAGAATGCCGTACGCAAGATGCGCGACATGATGGACGAAGCGCGGTGAGATACGAACCATGATCATCGGCCTCGGCTCCGACCTCTGCAATATCGAACGCATCGGCAATTCGCTTGCGCGGTTTGGCGAACGATTCGAGAATCGCGTCTTCACCGATATTGAGCGCGCCAAGGCGCACCGGCGCCCATTCACGATTGCCGGGACCTATGCCAAGAGGTTCGCCGCCAAAGAGGCTTTCAGCAAGGCCGTTGGAACCGGTTTCAGGCGTGGAGTGTTCATGAAGGATATCGGCGTGGTCAATGCGAAGTCGGGCGCGCCAACCCTAGCGCTGGAAGGCGGCGCAGCGATGCGGCTTGCGGAATTGACGCCGGATGGCCATGAGGCCGTCATTCATCTCACCCTCACGGATGATCACCCATGGGCGCAAGCTTTCGTGATCATCGAGGCTTATCCGAAAACATGACCCCGAGTTCCCAAACAACAGTGACCGACAGCAAAACCAAGAAACAGGGCGAGCCGATCAACTGGCTGGCAGAATTCCGCGGACTGGCGCTGATGCTGCTGGCCGTGCTGGCGTTCCACAGCTTCATCGCCAAGCCGTTCTACATACCCTCGCAATCGATGATGCCCAACTTGCTGGTAGGCGACCGATTGGTGGTGACCAAATATCCTTATGGTTACAACTGGTCCTCGGTCAGCTTCCACCTGCTGCCGCGCGACGATTGGCGCGTACTCGGTTCGACGCCTGAGTATGGCGATATCGTCATTCCGGTCCATCCCCTGCGAAGCGAGGATTACATCAAGCGCGTTGTTGCCTTGCCCGGTGATACGATCGCAGTCCGCGATGGCCAGATCATTCTCAACGGCACGCCCGTCCCGCAGGATATGGAGCCAGCGCTCGACCTGCCCTACGATCTTAACAATCCCTGTGATGAGTCCGGTTTCGTCGTGACGAGTGACGACAATGGCGAACAGGTTTGCCGTGTGCCGGTTTTCCGCGAGACCATGCCCAACGGTGTCACCTACCTTGTCATCGATTCAGCCGAGGACCGGCCCAATGACAATTTCCCGGAAATTACCGTCCCGCAAGGCGCTGTGTTTGTCATGGGCGACAATCGCGACCATTCCGCAGACAGTCGCGCGCCGGTAAACGAATTCTATGGCGGCGGCCTTGGCGGGCCGGTTCCGCTGGCCAATATCGGCGGTCGGGCGGAATTTATCACCTTCTCACTCGATGGAACCGCTAACTGGAACCCGTTCAGCTGGTGGAGCGCCCTGCGCGATAACCGCGCATGGTCGACCCTGCGACCGGCCAGGATCGAAAACCAACAGCAACCGTCCGGAGGCCAATGAGCGAAGCCCCTCCTTCTCCGCCCGTCGAGGACGATTTCGAGCCTGATCTGCGCGCGAGTCCGTCTTATATCGACAGTCCGGAATTGCGGCAGGAGGCCTACAAGGCTTTCGTGTGGGTCAGCATCGTCGGGCTTGCTGCTCTGGCGGTCTATATATCGCAATCCCTTCTGATCATCTTCGGCGGCCTCGTGTTTGCCGCCATGATCGACGGCGGTGCACGGCTGATCGGCAAGGTAGCGCCCTTGCCGCGGATGGTGCGGGTCCTGTTGGTCATGCTCGGGGTTGTCGTATTCCTGGTGTGGCTGACATTGTTTGCCGGTGACCAGATAGCCAGCCAGGCAGCTGCCCTGCCAGCCATCGTGCAAAGCCAGATCGAACAGATCTTCAGTTGGGCGGCAGCAAACGGCTTGGCCATTGAAGCGGCCAACATGCAGACGATCACGAGCCAGTTGATGAGTGGGGTCGGCACCGTCACGCGTGCGTTGACGGGAATTGCTGGCGGCCTCACCTCGATGGTCCTGATCGTCATTCTAGGCGCCTATATCGCGCTCGATCCCAATATCTACGAACGCGGAGTCGAGTGGATGGCGCCGCGCGGAGAACGCAAGGAACTGCACGTCACCCTCGCCCGCATGGCCGCGACATTGCGGCGGTTGATGGCCGGACGGCTGGTAGGAATGGTGATCGAAGGTGTGCTTACCTACATCTTGCTGACCGGCGGCGCCCAGTTGATCGGGATCGGCACGGTGCCGATGGCGGCGCTGCTAGCCATCCTGACTGGCCTGCTCGCCTTTGTGCCTAACATCGGTGCGATCATTTCCGGCATTCTCATGGTCACGGTCGGCTTCTCGGGCGGCACGGACATGGGGCTTTACACGCTGTTCGTGTATTTCTTTGTTCAGAACCTCGACGGCTATGTCATCATCCCGCTGATCGCCAAGACCACGGTCGACCTCGCCCCGGCAATAGTGTTGGCGGCGCAGTTGATCATGGGCCTGCTGTTCGGGATCCTCGGCCTATTTCTGGCCGATCCCCTCATCGCCATGATCAAGGTCGCGCTGGAGCGGCGCTCGGAACGCAACCAGGTGCTGCAGGAAACTGCGCGTGAGCGCCGAAGGCGGCGAAGGAAGAAGGCAATGGATCGCAACAATGGTGCGTAAGTTCCTTTATTTCATCGCGATAGTCGCGGTTCTTGTCATTGCTGGCGGATTCATTTTGAGCATCTGGTCGCGCGAACTGACGCAAATCGCGCTCGTTCCCTCGGCCGACTTTGTCGAGCAGGATCCGCTGGCAGACAACGCCTATGCCGATCCGGGGATGTGGTATTCGCGCCCCGGCATCGGCACCGACGATCCAGCCCGCTGGCAACCAGCCGTCCGTGGGCAGGAGCGCACCATGGCCACACCTGCCGGTGCACAGGTACCCGACTTTGCCGTGTTTTTCGTCCACCCCACCAGCTACTACAATCGCGCTAACTGGAATGCCCCGTTAGACGATGCAGATGCGGTCGATCGCGCGCGCGTGTTTCTCCGCGGTCTCGCAAGCCCGTTCAACCAGGCGAGCGAGATCTGGGCTCCTCGCTATCGCCAGGCGACCGTCGGCGCATTCATGACTGACGAGCCCGAAGGCCAGCAGGCCATCGACGCCGCCTATGAAGACGTAGCCCAGGCCTTCGCCTATTTTCAGGATACCGTCGACGACGATGTTCCGATCATCCTTGCCGGACATAGCCAAGGTGCGCTGCACCTGCTTCGCCTGCTGCGTGAGCGGGTGGCCGACAAACCCATCGCCGATCGAATCGCGGCAACCTACATCGTCGGCTGGCCGATCTCGGTCGAACATGACCTGCCATCGCTGCCCTTTCCCGCCTGCGCCACCGCGCAGCAGGCTGGATGTATCTTGAGCTGGTCGAGCTATGCCGAGCCGGCCGATGCCAGCGACCTGTTCACCGCCTATGGCAAGTCGATCGGTTTCGACGGCATAGCTCGTGGCGAGAGCCCGATGCTTTGCACCAACCCCCTCACGGGCGCAGTGGGCGGCTCGGCCCCGGCCGAGGCCAATATCGGCACGCTGGTTCCTGATGACAACTTGGGCGCCGGGGAGCTGGTTCCAGGACTCGTGCCGGCACGATGCAGTGCAAGAGGCCTTTTGCTGATCGGCGACCCGCCCGAATTGGGCAGCTATGTTCTGCCGGGGAACAATTATCACGTCTATGATATGCCGCTGTTCTGGCAAAACGTGAAACGCGATGCCTTGCGCCGCGTCCGGGCATGGCAAGCGGCGTCTTGATCACCCAAAACGCGGCCGAATTCGCCGATGCGTTGCCTGATGGCGGTGCGCTGCTGGCGCTCGACCTTGGCACGAAGACCATCGGCACAGCCACCAGCGACGCTGGCTGGCGATTTGCTACTTCCGGCAAGACGGTACCGCGCGGCCGCTTTAACAAGGATCGCGCAAAGCTGGCGGAGCTGGTGGATTCGCGCACGATACGCGGCCTGGTGCTTGGGCTCCCGCGCAATATGGACGGGTCCGAAGGTCCACGCGCACAGGCAAGCCGCGCCTATGCCCGCAACCTGGCCGAAGCCTTCTCGTTGCCAGTGCTGCTGTGGGACGAACGCTGGTCAACCCAGAGCGCAGAAGCGGCGATGATCGGACAGGATATGAGCAGGGCCAAGCGGGCCGAGCGGATCGACAGCCATGCTGCGGCCGTTTTTCTGCAGGCTGCGCTCGATGCGTTGTCGGGCGAAGGCTTGGTCTGACAGAACGCCGAACAGGATTGTAAGCGACCACGCAATTGGCCAAGGGTCTGGCATGACATCGCAATTCGACCCCGAACAGGCCGCCAAGTTCGTGCTCAAGGTGGGCCATTCGGGCTGGCTGGGCATGCAGTATCGCGCCAGCGGCGATGATTGGGCCGAACTGGCCTTGCCCTGGCGCGAGGACCTGATTGGCGAGAGCGAGCGTCCAGTGCTCGCGTCCGGCCCTATCGTCAGCCTGATGGACATGGCCAGCGGCCTTGCCATCTGGACCCGGATGGGCACGTTTCAGGCCATCGCCACGCTCGACCTGAGGGTCGACTACCAGCGCCCCGCACGCGAGCGGCACGACGTAATCGGACGCGCCGAATGTTATCGCCTGACCCGCTCGGCTGCGTTCGTTCGCGGGGTTGCCCACGATGGCGATCCCGATGATCCCGTGGCGCATATAGCGGGGGTATTCATGGCCCTTCCGGGAGTTTCGCGCGATGGCAAATAAGCCCCCCGAACTGCCACCCTATGCCCTTTCGCTGGGGATCACCCTCGACAGCATGGAAGGCGGATTGCCAGTGCTATGCGTGGGCGGCGAAAAGATTACTGAGGGGCGACCCGGCTTCTATCACGGCGGTGCCATCAGCGGCCTGCTTGAAACTGCCGGCTACACCGCACTGCGGATGGCGCTGACAGACGCTGGCCGCACAGCGCGGTTGAAGCCGATCAATATCACGGTGCAATTCCTCGCCCCGGCCAAGGCTGCGCCTTTATGGGCCAAGGCGCGCATAACCAAGCTGGGCAGGCGCAATGCCAATATCGAGGTCGAGAGCTGGCAGGATGAACGCTCGCGCCCAAGGGCGACCGCGGTGATGAATGTATTGCTGGCTGCTGAGGACTGATTAGCGCGCCGGTTCGCGCGCTGGCTCGCGGTTCTGCTCTCCGGGAGTGATCTCTACGCCATCCGGCCCCATCCGTACATCCACCGGGAAGCCATCGATTTCGGTTTCGATTCGCAGGCTGTCATTCTCGATGCGCATCCCGTCTCCGAGCGGGATATCGTCGGGCATCGGCATGTCGAAAGGTTCGACCGGGCCGGAAGGATCGGCCCGTGGCGTGTTACTCGCGGGTCCACTGCCTTGGGCCTGCAGCATGAATTCGCGCCACATGCGTGCCGGCAGACCGCCGCCAGATACCCCGGCCAGCGGCGCGTTGTCGTCATTACCGATCCACACGCCGACCACCAGGTCACCGGCATAGCCGACGAACAGAGCGTCGCGATTGCCCTGGCTGGTTCCGGTCTTGCCGAAATTCGGCACGCTCAGCATCGCCGCCCGGCCCGTGCCGCGATTGACCGCCGCGCGCAGCATACGCTCCATATCCTTGTGCACGCGTTCGGAATAGCTTTCGGGACCGTTCCACATCCAGTCCCACCAGCTTTGTTCAGCAACCGGCAGCGGCGTGGGTCGGACGGGGAAGCGATTGCCGGCAATCCCGGCATAGGCCGCGGTCAGTTCTATCAGGGTCATCTCGGCCGTACCCAGTGCGACACTCGGGTCGCCGGGGGTTAGCGGGGCAGTGATGCCCAATTCACGGGCGGTTTGGATGACCGCCTCATCGCCGACCGACTGATAAAGTCGCACCGCGGCGACATTGCTCGAACGGGCGAAGGCATCTTCCAACGTCAATGTGTCCGAATAGCGTCCTGCGGCATTGCGGGGCCGATAGCCGCCTTCGGTGATTTCTTCATTGCTGACCGTATCGCCCGGTTCGGCCCCGGCCTTGATGGCCGCCAGCCAGACGAAGGTCTTGAAAGTTGATCCGGGTTGCCGCCTCGCCTGGGTGGCGCGGTTGAAGGGACTGGTCGCGTAATCCTTGCCCCCGACCATGGCAACGACTTCACCATTGCGACGCATCGCCACCAGAGCGGCCTGGGCACCGCCGAGGTTGGCGCGGCGCACAACATTGCCTGCAATTCCCTGGAGCCGCGAGTCAAGCGTGGTGGTGATGGTCTGCGCTTCGTAGCCAGCCTCACTCCCCTCACGCAGCATCGGCAAGGCCCAGTCGGCAAAATAGGTCCCGGTCGGCAAATCGTTCTTGGTGCGCACGTCGAGCCTGGGCGACTTCGCCGCCGCTGCCCGTTCCGGTGACAGATATCCGGCATCGACCATTGCCCCCAGCACCACGCGCATCCGCCGCTCGGCCCGCTTGTAATGCGCGGTCGGGCGCAGTGCGGACGGCGCCTGCACCAACCCCGCCAGCATCGCCGCCTGTTCCAGCGTCAGGTTTTCCGGCCGACGGTAGAAATAATGCATACTAGCCGCCCGCAAACCGTAAACATTGTCGCCGAAATAAGCGTTCGAAAGATATCGCTCGAGGATCTGGTCCTTCGTCAGCCACGCTTCGAGCCAGAAGGCGATCAGAGCCTCGCGCGCCTTGCGGGTCAGCGTGCGGTCGGCAGTGAGGAAGGTGAACTTGGCCAGTTGCTGGGTGATGGTGCTGCCGCCGCCATGCCCTGTCCACGCAGCACGGGCGATGCCGCGAGGGTCGATGCCCCAATGGGTGCGGAACCGCCGATCTTCGATCCCCATGAACGCTTCGATGACATGAGGCGGCAATTGTTCAACCTCGATCGGGGCCGCCGTGATTGCACCGTTGCGCGCTATTGGCGTGCCGTCGGCCGCCAGAATTGTCATCTGCGGCGGGACGACCGGCTCGAGCGATTTGGACAGCGGCGTTGTAAGCGCCAGCCACGCGACCATGCCGATGAACAGCGCCAGCAGCGCAGCGATGGTGCGCACCACCCACCAGCGTTTGCGCCGTCCGCGCCAGTAGCGCGGCTGGAACCAGCGCTGGCGCCGCCGCTCTTCGCGCGTGGTCGCCGCGTCCAGCCGGCCCAGCCGGTCATCCCATTTGTCATATTGCGGACGCTTCGGCGCTAAGCCGTCATCTGCGTCCGGGGCAAAATAGCCTGCATACGCTCCTTCAGCGCGATCAGAAGATCGCCGCCAAGGGACAAGTTTGCGGAACCAGGGGGAATTCATTGCCCAGCTGTATTATCAGACTAATACGCCGTTGGACAACCCGCAATTACGCCGGTTTGACCACGCTTTCGGGCAATTCCTCACCAAAGACGCGCTGATAGTATTCAGCCACCAGCATCCGCTCGGCCTCGTCGCACTTGTTGAGGAAGCTGAGGCGGAAGGCGAGGCCGATATTGCCGAAGATAGCAGCGTTTTGCGCCCAGGTGATCACGGTACGCGGGCTCATCACGGTCGAGATATCGCCATTGATGAAACCCTGCCTGGTGAGGTCGGCAACCTTGATCATGTTGGCGACGACCTTGGCATCGGTGTCTGGGTTCTTGGCCGTAACGATCTTCTGCTCGACATCGGCCGGCAAGTAATTGAGGCCGACGACGATGTTCCAGCGGTCCATCTGGCCCTGGTTGATCTGCTGCGTGCCATGATAGAGCCCGCTGGTATCGCCCAAGCCCACGGTGTTCGCCGTTGCAAAGAGCCGGAAGTTGGGATCGGGGCGAATGACGCGGTTCTGGTCGAGCAGGGTCAGCTTGCCTTCGGTCTCCAGTACGCGCTGGATCACGAACATCACGTCGGGTCGGCCGGCATCGTATTCGTCGAATACCAGCGCGACAGGATGCTGCAGCGCCCAGGGCAACAAACCTTCGCGGAATTCAGTCACCTGCAGGCCGTCGCGCAGCACGATGGCGTCGCGTCCGACCAAGTCGATGCGGCTGATATGCGCATCGAGGTTGATGCGGATACACGGCCAGTTGAGCCGGGCTGCGACCTGCTCGATATGAGTCGACTTGCCGGTGCCATGATAGCCCTGCACCATCACCCGGCGGTTGTGCGCAAAGCCGGCCAGGATCGCGAGCGTGGTGTCGGCGTCGAAAACGTAGTTTTCGTCGAAATCGGGCACGCGCTCATCCGCCTTGCTAAAGGCGGGCACTTCCCAATCGACATCAATGCCGAAAACCTCGCGCACCTTGACGGTGGTGTCAGGCGCGGAAAGGGTCGTCTTGGCGTTGGGTTCGAAGCTTTTATCGGTCATATCATTCATCTCGGGGCGTGGACTAGACGCGGCGGGTGGCGTGCGCAAGCGGGACGAAAGACGACATTTCCTTTTGTGCACCCTCACCCCTATTGTCTCACCCATGCCCGCCCCTTCACCATCCGAATTCTTGCGCCAGCGCCTCGTCGTTCGGGTTCGAGCAGTGTTCAATGATGTCGAGGGCGGCCAACATCCGGTGCCGCCCAGCGAAGATGCGCTGTTTGCAAAGGATTCGCCGATCCGCTGCGTCCATGCCGACGTCGTGGGAATGATGGTCGGAGGTATCCGATCGCTGCTGCTGCAAATGCTCCACCCGGCGGCGCTGCAAGGGGTGCTCGATCATTCCAATTTCCGTGAGGACATGCATGGACGCCTGCGCCGAACCGCGCGGTTTATCGCTGTCACCACCTTCGGCCACCGCGACACAGCGATGGAGGCGGTGGAGCGGGTCAATTCCATCCACGCGCAAGTGACCGGCACGCTGCCGGACGGGACGCCTTATTCCGCCACCGATCCGCGCACGCTGGCGTGGGTCCATGTAGCAGAAGCGACCAGTTTCCTCGCCGCCTATCTCCGTCATGTCCGGCCCGATATGTCCGGCAGCGAGCAGGACGAATATTACCGCCAGTTTGCTGTCATCGCCCGAGCCTTGGGCGCAGATCCTGTGCCGATCGACCGAAACGAGGCTGAAGAGATCTTTCGCGAATTGCGCCAGGAGCTTAGCACCAGTGTAGCCGCGCGCGAGATCGCCGATCTCGTCCTGAACCAGCGGCCTGAAGGCGCCCCGGCCGCCGTGCAGGCGGTGCTAGGGGCCGAAGCAGTCACATTGCTGCCAGCCTTTGCCCGCTCCATGCTTGGCCTTGAGCGGCCAGGCCTTGGCGCCTTGCCAGCGCGGGCCGCGACATGGAGCATGGGAAAGACGCTACGCTGGGCGTTTCGCCAATAACTCCTTTCTCTGGTCACATTCTCGGACCATGACGGTGGCCGAGCATGAGGAGGAATGGGATGTATGTGATGGGCGTAGTGCTGGCCGTTCCCGAGGGACACGAAGCCAAATATCGCGACATGGCCGAGGAAATGGCCGCCATTTTCATGGACTATGGCGCGCTCGAGGTCGTCGAAAACTGGGAAGTCGATGTGCCCGATGGCGAGGTCACCGATTTCCGCAAGGCCGTCGCGGCAAAGGAAGGCGAGAAGATCGTATTCTCCTGGGCGACTTTCGCCAGCAAGGAAGCGTCCGACAAGGCGCATGAAGAGATGATGGAAGATGAGCGGATGAAGGCTCAGCCCGAAACCATGCCCTTCGATGGCAAGCGCATGATCTTTGCCGGATTTCGCACAATATTCTCGACCCGCAAGGAAGGAGGTTCCTGATGGCCGATTTCACCTTTTATACCGTTGCGATGAGCCGTGGGATGATTGCCCGATGGGCGCTGCACGAGGCGGGGGCCGACTATGAGACCGAACTGTTCACATGGGAAACCCGGCCTGAAAGCTTCCGCCAAATCAACCCGATGAACAAGGTGCCAGCGCTGGTCCATCACCATGGCGGGCATGACCACGTGGTCACTGAATGTGCTGCCATTTGTCATTACCTGGCCGAGACACACCCCGACGTCGGGCTCCTCCCAAATGTGCACGAGAAAGCGGATTATTTCCGCTGGCTGTTCTTCGCGGCCGGGCCGCTCGAACAGGCCGTGGTCGCCAAGTCGATTGGCTGGGAAGTACCCGAAGACCGGAGCGGGATGGCCGGATTCGGCTCGTTCGACCTGACCGTCGACACGCTCGATGGGTGGCTGTCCGAGCAGGAATATGTCTGTGGAGAGCGGTTCACCATGGCCGATGTCTATGTCGGTAGCCAAGTCGATTGGGGCATAGAGTTCGGCACCTTGCCCGAGCGCGACAGCCTGGTTTCCTATCGTGAACGCATCAATGCACGCGAGGCGAAGAAGGCAGCCAACGCGATCGACGCAGCGGCAATGGCGGAGCCAGCCGATGGCTGACGGCAAGCTCGCGGTATGCATATGGTTTGCTAGGGAGGCTGAGGAAGCAGCGAACTTCTATTGCGACCTGTTCCCGCAAAGCGAGATTTCCAGCGTCGATCGCTCGCCTTCCGATTGGCCCGGCGGCAAGGCGGGTGACGTGATAACCGTTGGGTTCACACTACTGGGGGTACCGGCCATGGCGATGAACGGTGGACCTGGAGAGGGACCAAATAACGCCATTTCGCTACAGGTCTTCACGGATACCCAGGAGGAGACCGATCGCTATTGGGCCGCGCTGACCGATGACGGCGGGGAGATGGCATGCAGCTGGTGTTTTGACCGCTATGGAGTCCGCTGGCAGGTAGTGCCGCGGGTGCTGATGAATGGCCTGGGACACAAAGACGCGGATGTGCGTACACGGGTATTTTCCGCCATGCAGACCATGGTCAAGATCGACCACGCGCAGATCAAGCAGGCAATTGCAGCCACCTAAGGACAGTGGTCATGTCTATGCGGAACGCAAGTAACGCTGGCGGATTGAGTAAGCGAAGGAGAATTCCGTGAGCTACTACATTTCGACAACGATGCGCGCCTCTTTCGACGAGGCCATATCCAAGACCGAGAAAGCTCTGTCGGAACAAGGCTTCGGCGTGGTTACCCGGATCGACATGCGCGAGACGCTAAAAAAGAAAATCGGCGCCGATTTTCGTCCCTATACGATCCTCGGAGCCTGCAACCCCAAGGCAGCTCACGAAGCACTGCAGGTCGAAGACAAGGTCGGCACCATGTTGCCCTGCAACGTTATCGTGCAGCAGTTGAACGACAACCGGATCGAGGTTGCGGCAATCGACCCGGTCGCTTCGATGCAGGCAATAGACAATCCCGATCTCAAGCAAGCCGCCAGCGAGATTCGCGAGAGTCTTTCGAAAGCGATCGCGTCGCTGGGCGGCTAGTCAATCGCAGTCGATTTTCTGAGCATCTGGTAGGCTTCGACCACGCGGGTGAGCCTTCGTTCGTACTTGCGATCCCCGCCGTTGCGGTCAGGATGGTATCGGCGCACAAGCTCGCTATAGCGCTGGCGTAGCCGACGCCGGCTTGTCTCCAGGCCTAGCCCCATGACTTCCAGTGCTTGCGCTTCGTCCGGCGAGAATCGGCCGTCCATCGCCATCTCGGCTTCGCGCCGCACGCGACTCTTGATGCCGCTGACGCGGGCGCCGATGGCATCGAGCGGATCGTTGAAATCAGCCCAGCGCGGCATCCCGTCGACCCCGGCGGTGGGCTTGAAAGCAGGCGTCTCGGTCTGCCATCCCGCGGCTGGCGATTGCGCCTGCAATATCTCGTCCGCGCTCATGCCGTCGAACCAGTCATAGCCGGCATTGAATTCGCGCACGTGTTGCAAACACATCCAGCGCCATTGGCCCGGCCCGTCGAAACTGTTGCCAAAGCCGGGCGCACGGAATTCTCCCGCCTCGCAGCAGGCAGGATGGTCGCAGACTCGCCCTTCGGCTTCGTATCGTCCATGAAAACGGTCGGTGCGCATAGCGCATTAGGATGGTAACGCGGCGCGCGTTTTGAAAGGAAGAATTGCGATGGGCACGATGCAGTCGGAAATCGAGGCGAGACTCCGGGAGAAGTTTGCCCCCACGACATTGAAGGTCATCAATGACAGCGCAAAACACGCTGGCCATTCAGGCGACGATGGATCAGGCGAATCGCATTTCACGATCCAGATCGAAAGCGCCGCCTTCACCGGTGTTTCGCGCCTGCAGCGCCAGCGCCAGGTAATCGCCGCGCTCGGCGACATAGTCGGCGAGCGGGTTCACGCCGTCGCCATCAAAGCCAGTGAACCGGCAGACGCAACATAATAAACCGAACAGGTTCCGCTGCCTGACCAACCCACGACAGTGAGCTATCCGTAAGATCAACAGAGGACAGGACATGAGCTACAAGGGACAATGCTGGTGGATCACCGGCGCATCGAGCGGCATCGGCGCGGCCCTGGCCGGCGAACTGAGCAAGCGCGGTGCGAATGTCGTCCTTTCGGGCCGCGACGAGGCGCGGTTAGCCGAGGTCGCCGAACCGCTGAAGACTGATACGCTCATCCTGCCCTTCGACGTGCGCGACGAGGAAGGGATGCAGGCCGCAACAGCCAAGGCCATCGAGTGGGCAACACAGCGATCGGGCGGCATCGACGGGTTCGTTGCCAATGCCGGGGTTTCGCAGCGCAGCCGCGCCGCGAAAACTGCCATGCGCGTCTATCGCGAAATCATTGATATCGATCTGGTCGCGCAGATCGCTGCGACCCAGGCCCTGCTTCCACACATGACCCAGCGACAATCAGGCAGACTGCTCTTCATCTCCTCGATCGCGGGAAAGGTCGGCGTCCCGATGCGGACCGCCTATTGCGCGGCCAAATTCGGCCTTGCCGGATACGCCGATGCATTGCGGGCGGAATTGAGCGTCGACGGTATCGAGGTCCATGTCATTTACCCCGGCTCCATCGCCACTAATGTCAGCCGCAACGCGCTCAGCGCCGACGGGGAAGCGCGTGGGCGCAGCGATGATGTCATCGACAATGGCATCGCCCCTGATGAAGCAGCCAGGACCATGATTGACGCAGTCGCCCTCAATCAGCGCGAGATCATTGTCGCACAAGGGATGGAAGAAGCGATGGGCGAGATGCGCCGCACACCCGATCAATTGTTCGACCAGGTCGCGGCGATGGTGGCCAAGGGTTACATGGACAAGATGGAAGCGGACGACTGAAGCAGATGGAACAGCAGCGGGTCACGCTCGCCAACGGGATTGAACTCGATGTGGTCGATACAGGCCCTCGCGACGCGCCGGTGCTGCTTTTCCTGCACGGCTTTCCCGAGAGCCATCGCACCTGGCGGCACCAGATCGCCCGGTTCTCGGGCGAATATCGCTGCATTGCTCCCGACCAGCGCGGCTATCGCGGCTCTTCCAAACCGGCAGGCGCAGAAAACTACACGCCGGACAAATTGATCGGCGATGTGTTCCAACTCGCAGATGCATTGGGTGTAGGTCGCTTCACCGTCGTCGGTCACGACTGGGGCGGCGCATTGGCGTGGGGCGTGGCCATGCGCGGCCAGCAAGAGCGGGTCGAGCGTGCCATCTTGTGCAATGCAGCGCACCCGGTGATTTATTCGAAACTGCTCTGGACTGACCCGGCCCAGCGCGCTGCTGGCCAGTATATGCGGGTCTATCGCGATACTTCGCGCGATGACGAGATCCGCGATCGTGGACTCATTGCCCTTATCGAAGGCACCTCCAACGCCACTGGGGCCCTACCCGAAAATGATTTCGAGGAACGCGCCAAGGTGCTTGAAGACTGGAGCAACGGCGAGGCGGCCATCGCCATGCTCAACTGGTATCGCGCCACCCCGATGGCTGTTCCGGCCCCAGATGCACCGTTCGAACTGCCCAGCGATGCCAGACTACCCAAGGTGCCCAGGCTGACCATCCCGACGCTGGTCGTATGGGCGATGGACGATCACGCACTATCCCCGGGCAATATCGAGGGGCTGGAGGATCATGTGGAAGACCTCGAGCTTATACGCCTCGAGGATTGCGGCCATTTCCTCACTTGGCAGGCGCCGGACAAGGTCAATGATGCGCTCGCACGGTTCCTGGCCCGCACCGGTCAACCGTAAAGCCACTCCACCCACGCCCCGTGCGGATGGGCGCAAGCAAGCAATGTCGCTTCCTCGCCGCCGGGCCAGTAGCGGACCTGCAATTCGTGGCGGAAGGTAGCACGATTGGTCTCGAGGCTGAGCCACGCGAGCGGACGCTCAATGCTGGCTTCGGTGCCCGCTTTGCTCATTGCCTGTCGGATTTGCTGCTGCTCGCAATCGGGCAGGTACTGCCAGACGATCGAGTGGAACAACACGCGAGTAGTGCCTTCTTCCTGCGGCTGCGCCAGCGCCTCGGCCACAAAGCTGCCTGCGTCTTGCCTGACCACGTCTGGCGGACTGCGCCGCGCGAGTTCGACTGCGGCGTCGATCCGACCCATACGCATGATGGCTTCGGGCCAGACATAACTCTTGAGACGCAGGGCGGCCTCGCGATCGGCCAGATCGACAGGTGCAATGTCGCAGCCGCGAATTGAGATGATCCGTGGCGTCGAAGCGGGCGGCGCATCGCCGCGCCATTCGGGCGCGATCTGCATCGGGCTGTCGGCTGACCCGATCATCACCCCGCCCAGTTCGTAGCCATAGCGATCCATCATGGTATTGATGCCGGCGCTTGATCCGATCTCGATCATTTCGAATTGCGCCGGAACCCGCTCGGCAAGCCACATCAGACCCGCCATCAAGCTCGCCGACCGACCGGCCTCGTTGGTTTGCGGTGGCCCGTCGAGCCACGGCAACAGCCGCGTATCGTAGGTCTCGACCAATTCGCAAACCAGCGCGTCGATGGTCGCCTGGTCGCTGGTAAGCCCGGCATAGACCGCTTCAAGCCGCGTATCCTCGCCGGTCAGGACCAGATTGTGCAGCCCGCCATGGATGCGCAGCGGCATGGCATCTTTCAGCGTCAGCCCCTGCCAATTGGCGATGCGGCGGCCGGTGGCCGTGTCTGTACCTCGAACGGCCTGAAGTGCGCGGATCACTTTGGCCGTGCCAGGCGCGCCGCCCTCCTCCGCGTGCCGTGCCTGCCACTCAATGGCATCGGGCAGGGAAGCGATATCCATCACGTCGCTTTCGTTAGCCATGCGATATGTCCTTTCCATTGCCCTTTGCGCGCGCGCTGCCTATTTGGCGCGCCATGCCGCAAAGCCCGCTGACCTTCGCCGTACCCAAGGGGCGCATCCTCGAAGAGGCGCTGCCCGTGATGGCGCGCGCCGGTGTCGTGCCTGAGGCAGACTTCCACGACAAGGCCAACCGCGCGCTTTCATTCGCCTGCGAGCGCGAGGACATGCGGTTGATCCGGGTTCGCGCTTTCGATGTCGCGACTTTCGTCGCCCACGGCGCGGCGCAACTGGGTATCGTCGGCTCCGACGTGGTCGAGGAATTCGACTATTCCGATCTCTACGCCCCGGTCGATCTCGACATCGGTCATTGCCACCTCGCGGTTGCCGAGCCTGCAAAGGGGGCGAACACGGGTGCAAAGGCGAGCCATCTGCGCGTTGCCACCAAGTACCCCAATCTTACCCGCCGTCATTTCGAACGGCAGGGAATCCAGGCCGAGTGCGTCAAGCTCAACGGGGCGATGGAACTGGCTCCCTCGCTCGGACTGGCCGGTCGCATTGTCGACCTGGTCTCGACGGGGCGCACGCTCAAAGACAACGGCTTGGTCGAAACCTCGCGTATCCTCGACATTTCGGCGCGGCTGATCGTCAATCGCGCGGCACTCAAGACAGACCCGCGCGTCGCCGCGCTAGTCGAAGCCTTCCGCGCCGATGCCGAACGGCGCAAGGTCGCCTGATGCAACGCCTGTCGATCACCGATCCCGATTTCGAGACGCGCTTCACCAATCTGGTCGATGCCCGCCGCGAAAGCGCTCACGACGTCGGCCACGATGTCTCCGACATCCTCGCCCGCGTGAAAGCGAAGGGCGATGCTGCGCTGATTGACTACACCATGCGCTTCGACAGTCATACGCTCGGCGAAGGGCTCGACGGGTGGCGGATTGCGCCCGGAAAATGCGAGGCAGCCCACGCCGCGCTCGAGCCGGACCTGCGCGATGCACTCGAGCTCGCAGCGCAGCGCATCCGCGCCTATCACGAAGCGCAATTACCCGATGACCGCGACTATACCGACGAAGCAGGCGTCAGGCTTGGTGCGCGGTGGACACCGGTCGATGCTGCGGGGCTGTATGTCCCCGGCGGCCGCGCTGCCTACCCATCTTCGCTCTTGATGAACGCAATCCCGGCCCGCGTCGCCGGAGTCGAACGGCTTGCTATCGTCACCCCGACGCCTCGGGGCGAGATCAACCCCTTGGTGCTGGCCGCCGCCCATATAGCCGGGGTCGAAGAGATCTGGCGTGTTGGCGGAGCACAGGCGGTGGCGGCTCTCGCCTATGGGACCGAGCGGATCGAGCGGGTCGATGTCATCACTGGTCCCGGCAACGCCTGGGTGGCCGAAGCCAAGCGCCAGCTTTTCGGCGTGGTCGGCATCGACATGGTGGCCGGACCAAGCGAGATTCTCGTCATCGCCGATGGCTCCAACGATGCCAGCTGGATTGCCGCCGACATGCTGAGCCAGGCCGAGCACGATCCGACCAGCCAGTCGATCCTCATCACCGACGATGCCATTTTCGCCGAGCAGGTAGAGGATAGAATCGACGCCCAATGCGCCATGCTGTCGACCCGCAAGACCGCACGCGAAAGTTGGGACGCCAATGGCGCGCTGATCGTGGTCGAGAATCTCGACCAGGCCATCCCGCTCGCCAATCGCCTTGCTGCCGAGCATGTCGAATTGGCTGTGGATGACCCCGAAGCTCTGATGGCCAGCCTGCGTCATGCCGGCAGTGTATTCCTTGGGCGCATGGTGCCCGAGGCTGTCGGAGATTATGTCGCCGGTCCAAACCACGTGCTTCCCACGGGTCGCCGGGCGCGCTTCGCCAGCGGGCTGTCGGTACTCGATTTCATGAAGCGGACCAGCTTTATCGCTATGGACCGGCCTGCGCTCGAGGCGATCGGCCCGGCTGCGATCAAGCTGGCCCACGCCGAGGGGCTACCCGCCCACGCCGCCTCGGTAGAATTGCGGCTCAAGAATAGGTCGAACAAATGAATCAGCGTAGCCAATCCCGTTCCGCCGCCCGCCTCGCCGCGGTGCAGGCGCTGTACCAGAAGCACATGGAGCGCACCCCCCTTGCTCGGCTTCTCAACGAGTTTCACCAGCATCGGCTGGGTCGGGAAATCGAGGAAGGCGAGCAATACGCCGATGCCGAGGTCGATTTCTTTGACGATATCGTGCGCGGGGTCGATGCGCGCGGCGAGGAAATCGATGGCATTATCCAGGGCAAGCTGGCTGAAGGCTGGACCATCGTGAGGCTCGACAAGACCATGGTGCAGGTTCTGCGCGCCGGCACGTACGAATTGCTCGCCCGTCCGGATGTGCCGGTGGCGACCGCGATCAGCGAATATGTCGATGTCGCCAAGGCGTTCTTCGACGACCGCGAAGCAAAATTCGTCAATGGCGTGCTGGATGCTGTCGCCAAGCAGGTGCGGTGAGCGGCGAGTTCGACCTGATCGCCCGATTACGGGCGCTGGCGACCGATCCGGCAGCACGCGGTCTCGACGATGATGCGGCTGTGATCGAGATCGGCGGGCAGGAGCTCGTCGTAACCCATGACATGATGGTCGAGGGCATTCACTGGCTGCCCGGCCAGGACATGGCCGATGTCGCCTGGAAGCTGGTGGCGGTGAACCTCTCGGATCTCGCTGCGAAGGGTGCCAAGCCAATCGGACTGATCCTTGGGCAAATGCTCGGGCACGATGATAATCGGTTTCTCGATGGCCTGTCCGAGGCGCTGGCGGCTTTCGATGTGCCGCTACTCGGCGGAGACACGGTTGGCGCTGGCGATGGCCGCGTGGCACTCGGGCTGACCGCGCTTGGCAGGGCCACCTACTCTCCGGTCCCGGGCCGCAACGGGGCGCAACCGGGCGACCTGCTCTACCTAACCGGCCCGGTTGGCGCGGCGATGGCAGGATACGAGCATTTGCGCGATACAGGTGAAGGGGATTCCGGCGCATTTTGTCGCCCCGTTCCGCTGCTCGAGCACGGCGCGGCATTGGCACCGTTAGTGACTGCCATGATGGATGTCTCCGACGGCGTATTGCTCGATAGCTGGAGGCTGGCGCGGGCCAGCGGCGTGACCCTGGCGATCGCGAGCGAGGATGTACCGCTATCGGTGCCCGAAGCGCGCCGGGACGACGCGCTGCGCTGGGGCGAGGACTACCAATTGCTGTTTACCGCACCGCCTTCGGTCGCATTGCCGGTGGAAGCCTTCCCCATCGGAACTGTCGAAGAGGGTGAACCGCCGCTGCTGATAGATGGATTGGCGGTGTTCGATCCGAACGGCCTTGGTTACCGGCACTAGAAGGCCGAGCAATCGACTCCGCGTTTTTCCAGCACCGGCTTCAGCTCGAGATAGGCATCGCGGGTGCGGTGATTGGGGATACCCGGATACAGATGGTGGATGAGATGGGTTTCCATGCACATCGACCAGAAATGCCCGACCCGGCTCTTGAAGATATGGGCCTGTTCGTAGCGACCGGTCTGCCCTTCGCGTGGGTGGTGCGGTGCCCAGCTCAGGAAGAAGCGGATATAGCTCAGGCCAAGTTGCCGCGGCAGCCACCAGCACACCGCCGCCGCGATGGCGTAGCCGTTCCAGGCCATGGTAAATAGCGTCGCGAGATAGAACATCTGCACATAGGCCGTCTGCTTGAGCGCCAGCCGTGCCTCGGGCGTATCGAGTTGCTCGCAGACCGATTTGTAGCGATTGATTGTGCCGTCGACCCGTGGCTGGCGGTTCCACCACGTCTTGTACCAGGCCATCCACCAGTTCGGCGCCTCGTCGGTGTAATCGGGATCGCGCGTGGGGTGGTTGCAGTGCTTGTGATGCTCAAGATGCGTGATCCTTCCCATGCTGAACGGCACCGCGATGGGGATGAGCGACACCTCCCCTACCCACTTGTTCATCCAAAAGTTAGGATCGCCCCTTTTGGCGATGTTCCCGTGCATTGCCTCATGACAGGTGACGTAGCCGGCGACGGTCAGGAATGTCGAAACCATCAGTGTCGCCCAGGCGGGGACAATGCCCAACATCGTCAGCGGGAACAGCGCCACCCATAGCGCAAAGCCACCGAAGGCGGCGACGACATAACCCCACATCTGACCACCGTGATATTTCGCGGCAATTGCGCGTTCCTGCTTGAGCAGATCGATGCGCGTATGTCGGTCAAGCTCATCGTCTTTTCCGAGCGGGATCGCTGGCACGCCCTTGTCGACGGCGACATCATCGGCCGGGCCAAGGTCGAAATCATACTCCGAATCGGCAAGATCGGGCCGGTCGGTCATATCCACCGCCCCCGGATCGTGGCGTACAGACCCCAGGTCCCGCCGATCAGCAGGCCGAGCATTATCGGGGTAAGAGCCAACGGTGCCTCCCAACCCCAATAGGTCATGGTCTGGGCAATCAACGGCGCAATAAAACCGATCCCGAACAGGAAGGGCATCACCTGGAACAATCTTTTTATCGCGACCTGCATGGGCGTTTACTTATCGCTAACCATGGAATCCGGCAAGAGTCCGCGCCTGGTCAGCGAAATTTGCCCCGATCCGGCACGGCGCGAAGCTATTCGGGGATGAGCTTGCAAGGAGGCTCGTAACCGCTTGCCAGATGCGGCGGTGCGCTTTAGCCATACGCGGCACATGGGCTCCGTGTAGGCGGGGCCCTTGTCTATAAACGAATGTCAATAACGAACGAAAAACGAGGGGGGATTCGTCGTGTTTCTTATACAGATCGCGATCGGCCTGGGACTGCTTGCCATTGTCTATGGCTTCGTCACCAGCCGCCAGGTTCTCGGCGCCAGCGCCGGGAACGAGAAGATGCAGGAAATCGCCGGCGCCATCCAGGAAGGTGCGCAGGCCTATCTCAACCGTCAATACACAACCATCGGCATTGTCGGCGTCGTTGTCGCCGTGCTGGTGGGGTATTTCCTTGGCGCCACGTCGGCCATCGGCTTCGTCATCGGTGCCGTGTTGTCGGGCGTAGCTGGATATATCGGGATGAACATCTCGGTCCGCGCCAATGTCCGGACCGCTGCGGCAGCCGAAACCGGCTTGCAGCAAGGGCTCACGCTGGCCTTCCGCGCCGGGGCCATCACCGGCATGCTGGTGGCCGGCCTCGCGCTGCTCGCAATCGCCGTATTCTTCTATGTCCTGATCGGCCCGATGGGCAAGGATCCTGCCAGCCGTGAAGTGATCGACGCACTTGTCGCGCTCGCCTTCGGTGCTTCGCTGATCTCGATCTTCGCGCGTCTTGGCGGCGGCATCTTCACCAAAGCCGCCGACGTCGGCGCCGACCTCGTCGGCAAGGTCGAGGCCGGTATTCCCGAGGATGATCCCCGCAACCCGGCCGTGATTGCCGATAACGTGGGCGACAATGTCGGTGACTGTGCCGGCATGGCTGCCGACCTGTTCGAAACCTATGTCGTCACCGTCGGGGCCACCATGGTCCTTACCGCACTGCTGCTGACCGCCATCGGCGATCTGCTGCTGCCATTGATGGCATTGCCTCTGCTGATCGGCGGGGCGTGCATCGTCACCTCGATCATCGGGACCTACTTTGTCCGTCTGGGCAAAGGGAAGAACGTGATGGGCGCAATGTACAAGGGCTTCCTTGTCTCCGCCATTCTTGCCATTCCGCTGATCTGGCTGGTCACCAGCTTCGCACTGGGTACTGCCGGTACTGGCATGAACGATGTCATCAACGCTGGCACCGGCATGGTCGAGTTCACCGGCACGGATCTGTTCTGGTGCGCCATGCTGGGCCTGGTCATCACCGGCCTGATCATCTGGATCACCGAATACTACACCGGCACCGGTTTCCGTCCGGTTCGCTCGATCGCCAAGGCATCGGAAACGGGCCACGGCACCAATGTGATCCAGGGCTTGGCCATCAGCCTTGAATCGACCGCGCTGCCGACTCTCGTGATCGTTTCAGGTATCGTCATCGCCTACCAGTTGGCCGGCCTCATGGGCATTGCCTATGGCGCCACCGCGATGCTGGCCCTGGCCGGAATGGTCGTCGCACTCGACGCCTATGGCCCTGTCACCGACAATGCCGGCGGCATTGCCGAAATGGCTGGCCTGAACGACAGCGTTCGCGAGAGAACCGATCTTCTCGACGCTGTCGGCAACACCACCAAGGCGGTGACCAAGGGCTATGCAATCGGATCGGCTGGCCTTGGCGCGCTGGTGCTGTTTGCCGCCTACACTACCGATCTGAAGGTGTTCTTCCCGGCCTATAACGACGGCAACCTCGCAAATGGCGAAGTGTCGTTCAGCCTCGAGAACCCCTATGTGATCGTCGGCCTGTTCCTCGGCGCGCTGCTCCCGTACCTGTTCGGTGCGATGGGCATGACCGCCGTGGGACGTGCTGCAGGTGACGTGGTCAAGGACGTGCGCGAGCAGTTCGCTGCCGACAAGGGCATCATGGCCGGCACCAGCCGTCCCGATTATGCTCGCACGGTCGATCTGGTGACCAAGGCTGCGATCAAGGAGATGATCATTCCTTCGCTGTTGCCGGTGCTGGCGCCGATCGTGGTGTATTTCGTCATCACCGCGATTGCCGGCCAGGACAACGGCTTTGCCGCCCTGGGCGCATTGCTGCTGGGCGTCATCGTCGGCGGTCTGTTCGTCGCGCTTTCCATGACTGCCGGTGGCGGCGCATGGGACAATGCGAAGAAGTACATCGAGGATGGCCATCACGGCGGCAAGGGCTCCGAAGCCCACAAGGCCGCAGTAACTGGCGATACCGTGGGCGATCCCTACAAGGATACCGCGGGTCCGGCCGTTAACCCGATGATCAAGATCACCAACATCGTCGCGCTGCTGCTGCTCGCGGTGCTGGCGGGCCACGCCGGCTAACGGGTCTTTCACAGACACCAAGAGGGGGCGCGGGAACACTTCGTTCCCGCGCCCCTTTGTTTTTTCGTGTTAATTCTTCCCTTCGCGCTGTTCCGATTTTGAACGCGCACCGTATCGTTAAACCTTCTTCAGTCCCTTTCGCCTAGGACGCGCTACGAAGGCATTGACGGAAAAGGGGAGGGCGCGCGTGGAATCGGCGCTCAAGATGCGCGATTGGGAGGCTTCGTGGAGCGATGGTTCTGGCGAGGCAATCCGCGCCACCGTGCTCGACACGGCCAAGCTTTGCCAGCCGGACATTATCGCCTCCTGGGACGAGTTGGCCGGGCACGCAAGCGATCCCAATCCCTATTACGAAAGCTGGTTCCTCACCCCTTCGCTCATCCATATGGCGCAGGACGGTGAGGTCACCTTGGTTTGTGTTGAGCGGGACAAGGAGTGGATCGGGCTACTCCCACTTGCCCGAGGCAATGATTATTACAGCAGGCCAGTCCCGCATCTTTCGGCTTGGCTGCATCCCAACATCTTCCTCTGCACTCCGCTGGTGCGAAAGGGGATGGAAATCGCTTTCTGGCAGGCTATGCTTGACTGGGCCGATGCCAATGCAGGCGCGGCCCTGTTCCTGCACCTGCCCGAGCTGTCACTCGATACCCGATTGGCCAATTCACTGGAGCAAGTTGCCCAGTTGCAAAGCCGACCTTTCGGAACGGTGGAGCGCTACGAGAGAGCGATACTCGAGTCCGGATTGTCAGCCGATAACTACCGGTTGACCCATCATTCGGGCCGAAAGCGCAAGAGGTTGCGGCGGTGCCTGAATCGCCTTTCAGAATGTGGCGAAGTCGCTTTCGAGTGGCACCACGATCAGGAGAACGTTGATGGATGGATCGATAATTTCCTGCGGATCGAGTCTTCTGGCTGGAAGGGCCGATCAGGATCCGCGCTGGCATGCGGCCCCAGCACATCGGCCCTGTTTCGCGAAGCGGTGAGGGGCGCGGCACGACGTGGACAAACGACCCGTCTCGCCCTGACAGTCGATCAGCGGCCGATTGCCATGCTCGTGAATTTCCTGAGCCAGCCAGCCGCGTTTGGATTCAAGACTGCCTTCGACGAACAATTCGCGGACTATTCTCCGGGAGTGCTGATCGAGAACGAATATCTGGCCGAACTCGATCGGGACGCCTTCGAATGGTCCGACAGCTGCGCTGCCGCCGACCATCCCGTCATGAACAGCATGTGGGCCGAGCGCCGGACCATCGGCAAAGTCTCGGTCGCTATCGGCGGACCAATCCGCCGCGCGCTGGCCACGCCATTGATAAGATTCGAAACCCTTCGCTTCAACAAGGGAGCAGACCAGTGACTATCTTTCCGCAGTCCTCGCGCGATTTTTTCGCTGCAAATTATCCCGAAGTCGCCCACAAGCTCGAGCACAATCTTGATGAGCACGAGTTGCTGACGCTTGATGCGCTGGCCGACCTGGCTGACAGCCTCCCGAAGAAATATATTGAATGCAATGCGGGTGACCTGCCCTTTGGCGTCGAGGAACGACCCAAGCAATTGCTCGACAATGTCGGAGACCGAATCCGCAACATCCAATCCGAGGGCTCGTGGGTGGGCCTGCGCGAAGTCAATCAAAGCCCGGCCTATCAGCGATTGCTTGAAGATATGCTCGACGACCTTCGACCCCAGATCGAGGAGCGTACCGGGGCAATCATCAACATTCAGGGCTTCATCTTCGTAACATCGCCGGGAGGAGTTACCCCGTTTCACTTCGATCCGGAACACAATATCCTGTTCCAGGTTCGTGGTTCCAAGATTTTCAGCCAATTCCCTGCCGGCGATCCGCGCTTCGCCAGCGACGAGCATCACGAAACCTATCATTCGGGCGGTCCGGCAGAACTGCCGTTCCGCGACGAGATGCTCGAAGGCATGAACGAATTTCATCTCGCGCCAGGCGAGGCATTGCACGTGCCCGTAATGGCTCCGCATTTCGTGCGCAACGGACCCGAAGTCTCGATTTCGCTCTCGGTCACCTGGCGCAGCGAATGGAGCTATGCCGAGGCCGACGCCCGCGGTTTTAATCGCCTCACGCGCAAGCTGGGCCTCGCCCCAAAGCCGCCGCAACGCTGGCCCGGCCAGAATCGCGGCAAAGCCTATGCCTATCGCGCATTGCGCAAAAGCGGTCTTGTTGCCTGACCCGGATTGACGTTGCCGCGCCTCCGTCGCAGGAGGCACAGGATGAGCGAAGCACTCTCCCCCGAAAAACTTGTCGCCGGCCTGGTCAAACTCCTGACAGTCGAAAAACGTGCCACCGATGTGTACCAGGGCCAGCCCCAGAAGGGCGGCACTGGCCGGGTTTTTGGCGGACAGGTGATCGCGCAGGCTCTGCAGGCTGCGCAGGCCTCGGTCGCAGACGGCAAACAAGCACATTCGCTGCATGCCTATTTCCTGCGCGGCGGCAAGGAAGGCCCGCCGATCGAATATCGTATCGAACGCGATTTTGACGGTCGCAGCTTCGCCAATCGCCGCGTTGTGGCATCGCAGGAAAACGAAGACGGCTCCAGCACGCCGATCCTCAATCTCACCGCCAGTTTCCAGGCGCCCGAGGATGGCATGGAGCACGATGATGCGCCCATGCCCGACGTGCCTGCACCTGAAGATCTGCGCACCGACATGGAGGTGCGCCGCGAAATTGCCGACAAGCTGGGTGACCGGCTGGGCGATCCGCAACGCGCGATGATGCTGCGTCCGCGCCCGATCGACATGCGCACCTGCGACCGGCTGCACTGGATGAACCGCGAACCCAGCGAGCCGAGTGCACACAGCTGGTTCCGCACTGTCGCCCCCCTCCCTGACGATCTGCAACTGCATCGCGCAATCATTTCCTACGCTAGCGATTACACGCTGCTGGGCACCAGCGCGCTGCCGCATGGCCTCAGTTGGATGCGCGGAGAGCTGGTCGGGGCCAGCCTCGATCATGCGATCTGGTTCCACCGTCCGGCGCGGGCCGACGAGTGGCTGCTTTATGCCACGCAGGCGCCATGGTCCGGCTCTGGCCGCGGCATGAATTTGGGCCGGATCTTCAACCGCGAAGGACAGCTGGTCGCGAGTGTTGCCCAGGAAGGCATGATGAGGCGGCGCAAGAGCAAGTGAAGCTTGCCTGAGCGCAGGGCTGCGCTACCCTTTCCGGCGAGAGGACGTCTTCAATGCAGGTTACTCGTGAACCACCGCTCAATTATTCGCTCGAGCCATCTAACCATCCCTATTTATCGGGCGCTTGGACCCCATTGCACGAGGAGGTCGAGGTTGACGCGCTGGAAGTGATCGAGGGAGAAATACCTGCCGATCTCGACGGCATCTACCTTCGCAACACCGAGAACCAGGTCCACCAGCCGCTTGGCCGACATCATCCCTTTGATGGCGATGCCATGATCCATCAGGTCCGCATTTCAGGCGGCAAGGCAAGCTATCGCAACCGCTTCGTGCGGACCCATTGTTTCGAACAGGAGCAAATTGCCTGTCGCTCTCTGTGGGGTGGGCTGATGGATCCACCCAGCCTCTCGACCCGCCCCGGCTTTGGCGCGCATGGCGGCCTCAAGGATACTGGCAGCACCGATATCATCGTTCATGCCGGAATCGCCTACGCCACCTTCTACCAATGCGGCGAGGCGTGGATGGTCGACCCGGAAACGCTGGAAACGCTCGGCAAGGCGCCGTGGGCTCCGCTCGACGGCGTTAGCGCCCACCCCAAGGTCGACGAAGAAACCGGCGAAATGATGTTCTTCAATTATTCGAAGCACGCCCCGTTCATGCATTACGGCGTGGTCGACCGCAGCGGACGGCTGGCGCATTATGTGCCGATCCCACTGCCCGGCCCGCGCCTGCCGCACGATATGGCGATCACGAAGAACTGGTCGATTCTCAACGATATGCCGCTGTTCTGGGATGAAGACCTGCTCAAGCGGGCCATCCACGCAGCGCGGATGCACGAAGGCGTGCCTACGCGGTTCGCGCTAATCCCACGGCACGGGCAACCTGAGGACATCTGCTGGTTCGAGGCCGAGCCAACCTTTGTCCTCCACTGGACCAATGCTTACGAAGTGAGCGGCGAGGACGGCGACGAAGTGGTGCTTGAAGGCTACCACCAGTCCAACCCCATGCCTGAGCCGATCGCCGAGGCTGGGCAATATGCGCACATGATGGCTTATGTCGACGAACACAGCTTCCAGAGCCGCCTGCACCGCTGGCGCTTCAACCTGACCACGGGGGAAACGCGCGAGGAAAGGCTATTCGATCGCATCGTCGAGTTTGGCACCATCAATCCCGACTTTGCCATGCAGCAAAACCGTCACGTCTGGTCGACCACCACAAAGCCCGGCTGGTTCCTGTTCAACGGCTTCGTCCATCACGACACGCACACGGGCGAAGAGCAAGTCTTCGAGTTGCCAAAGGGCACTTATGCCAGCGAAAGCCCGATGGTGCCGAAACGCGGTGTCAGCGACGAAGCATCGGGCTATCTCGTCACCTTCCTGATCAACGAGAACAGCGGCATAAGCGAATGCGCTATCCTCGATGCCGCTGACATCCAACGCGGTCCTATTTGCCGCCTCGCCCTGCCACACAAGATTTGCAGCGGCACGCACGCGACCTGGGTCGAGAACGGGCGGATCGCGGCAGACCGGACCGCGCGCCTCATGCCTGACAGCTAGTGGGTCATGAATACCGGCAACGTGACATCCGAAAGCATGTCGCGCGTAGCTCCGCCGAAAACCCTCTCGGCCAGCCGCCAATGGCCATAGGCACCCATGACGACGAGACCACACTTTCTCTGTTGCGCCGCATCGCGCAGCACATGCGACACCTTGCGGTCACCCGGCGGCAACTCGACGATTTCGCAATCGACACCGTGGCGTGAAAGATAGGCAGCCCCCTGCGTCGGAGGCAGGTCGAGCTTGGCCCGAGCTTTGCTGCCCTCGTCGACATAAGCGAGAAAGACATGGCTTGCCCGCTTCAGAAGTGGCATTGCGGCGCGCAAGGCATGAGACGCCTCGGCCGAGCCATCCCAGCCGATCAGGATCGGTGCCGATGCATCAAATCGGTCCTGATCGTCAGGCACCACCAGCACCGGACAGCGCGCATGCAACGCGAGATCGCCCACGGTGGCCGACGGCCTGCGCCCGTCCATCTGCGGTTCGCGCGCTCCGACAATGATCAGGTCGCACAGGGCGGAATGGTGCAACAGCACCGACGACGAAGAGCCGCCGACTTCGAGCCAGTCCCACGCAATGTCCTCATTGCCGAGATCCTTGATCGTGCGTTCCCGCAGCTTGTCGGCAGCCTTGCGCCAGACTGGAACCATCGCCGCAAATGCCGCTCCGTAGAAGTCGCCGGGCACACTGGCCTCCACCGGGATGGCGTAGACTATTCCGACATGCGCTTCAAAAGTTCGCGCGAGATCAAGCGCGACCTGCAAGCGGTTTTCGAAGCCTTCATCGTCGAAAGCGTGAACAATAATCGATTTCATGGGCCCTACTCCATAGACTACGAAGGACGCGGAAATGCTTCTCCGACTAATGCAGGTTGCACTGCAAACAACAGCATCGCATTGATACAGGTCAAAATAGAAATTCTCCCCACCCCGTCTCCGTCACTTTCATCACCCGCCCGCGTGGTAGAAATCATAGACCTTGCGCGCCACCGCATCGCTTACGCCCGGAGCGCGTTGGAGGTCTTCCAGCGCGGCGGCACGCACTTTCCCGGCTGTGCCAAAATGCAGAAGCAGGGCGCGTTTGCGGGCCGGGCCGATACCGGGGATCTCGTCCAGCGGCGAGGCAGTGATAGCGCGGCTGCGCTTGGCGCGATGGGCGCCGATGACGTAGCGATGGACCTCGTCCCGCAGGCGCTGGAGATGAAACAGCAGCGGCGAATTGGTCGGTAACGTCTTCTCACGGCCGTCAGGGAAGTGAAAAACTTC
Organism: Qipengyuania sp. CAU 1752; assembly: GCF_054482615.1. NCBI lineage: Bacteria > Pseudomonadati > Pseudomonadota > Alphaproteobacteria > Sphingomonadales > Erythrobacteraceae > Qipengyuania > Qipengyuania sp. CAU 1752. Next base: position 2,301,419 of record NZ_JBTLRE010000001.1, read on the forward strand.
GCGGCCTTCGCGGCCGTGTTCCGGTCCCTTGGCAATGGCGACAAGCGGGACGCGATCGATGCCCATTTCCGACAGCGTATCGCGGACCGAACTCATCTGGCCCTTGCCGCCATCGATCAGGACTAGGTCGGGCCAGATCGTTTCATGGGTGTTGGCCTTGCCAGCGGGATCCCCGTCTTGACCGTCACCTTCCGCCAGCTTGCGAAAACGCCGCCGCATCACTTCGCGCATCATGCCGAAATCGTCATTCGACTGCGCTTCGCGGATATTGAACTTGCGGTACTGGTTCTTGATGAAGCCTTCAGGCCCCGCCACCACCATCGCGCCGACAGCCTTGTCGCCCTGGATATGGCTGTTGTCATAGACCTCGATCCGTTCGGGCGGGCCATCCAGCTCGAGAAATTCCGCCATCTCGCGGTTGAGCTTCGCCTGCGTCCCCCGCTCCGCCAGCCGCCTCTCGAGCGCGTCCACCGCATTGCGAGCCGCCTGCTGCATGAGCTTGCGCCGGTCACCGCGCTGGGGAACCGAAAGCTGGACCTTGCGCCCAGCCAGTTCGCTCAATGCGGCCTCGATCAACTCGGTCTCGGGCAATTCGCGGTCTACAAGCACGGTTGGTGGCGGCGGGACTTCCTCGTAAAATTGCAGAATGATATCGGCTAGCACCTGCGCATCCTCGATCTCGCGCGTGTGGCTGGGAAAGATAGCGCGGTGGCCCCAATTCTGCCCCCCACGGATAAAAAAGCTCTGGATACCGATCTGGCCGTTGCGATTGGCGAGTGCGAAGACATCGGCATCGCCGACACCGCTGGCATTGATCGCCTGACTCCCCTGGATGAAGGTCGCAGCGCGCAGTCGGTCGCGCAGGATCGCCGCGGTTTCGAAGTCGAGATCCTTGGCCGCCTGCGCCATCTGCTTTTCCAGATCGTGCTGCACCTGGCTCGACTTGCCGCCAAGGAAATCCTTGGCCTCGCGCACCAGCGATGCGTACTCGTCGGAGCTGATACGGCCCACGCAAGGGGCGCTGCACCGCTTGATCTGGTACAATAGACAGGGGCGATCGCGATTCTTGAAAAACGTGTCGTTGCAGGATCTTAGCAGGAACAGCTTCTGCAATGCGTTGATCGTGGTGTTGACACTGCCGGCGCTGGCGAAGGGGCCGAAGTAATTGCCCTTGGCACGGCGCGCGCCGCGATGTTTCTGGATCCGTGGAAAGGCGTGGTCAGCACGAAGCAGGATGAATGGAAAACTCTTATCATCGCGCAACAACACATTGAAAGGCGGACGATATCGCTTGATCAATTGGGCTTCGAGCAGGAGCGCCTCGGCCTCGGAGTTGGTAGTGACGATCTCCATGCTGCGGGTCTGGCTGACCATCCGCTGCAACCGGTTGGTGAGCGCCTTGATCTGGGTGTAATTTGCCACCCGCGCCTTCAGGCTCCGCGCCTTACCGACATAGAGCGCCTCGCCCCGTGCATCGAGCATCCGATAAACGCCGGGAACTGGCTTTAGCGTGTTCACCACCTCGCGGATCGCCGTGAGTCCTGCCTCAAGGTCAGGCTTTGCCGATGACACCGTATATGCCGCGCGCTCCTCGTTGAAGCGTTCGGCCCCTCTCGGGTCATGCGGGGTTCCGGCAGGTGTGCGAGCCATCGTGCAGCCGACTTAGGGCCTCGGCACGAGCTGCGAAAGGCCTTCTGTAGCGGTCGCCGCTAACGCAAGTGGAACATTGACCTGCCCCGACACTGTGTTAGCTCTGTGTTACAGACCTGCAAAAGCAGGCGAGACCGCGCGAATGCTCGCGCGGCGAAAACAGGAGGATGCCTTGCGGCAATTGCAGGGAATGGACGCGTCGTTCGTCGCGCTCGAAAGCCCGACCTCGCCGATGCATATCGGTTCGATCCTGATCTATAATCCGGAAACGGCGCCAGACGGTTTTGTCCGGTTCAAGGATATTCTCACTTTCTTTGAAAGCCGGATGAAACTGTCGAAGACCATTCGCCAGCGGATGGTGCGGGTGCCGTTTGATCTGGATTACCCGTACTGGATCGAAGACCCCGAATTCGACCTCGAGTATCACGTCCGGCACATCGCCCTGCCCAAACCGGGCGATTGGCGGCAGTTGTGCATCCAGGCCGCGCGCATCTTTGCCCGCCCGCTCGATCTCAACAAACCGCCGTGGGAATTTACCGTGGTCGAGGGTCTCGACAATATTGAAGGGATTGCGCCGGGCAGTTTTGCCATGGTCACCAAGGTTCATCATGCCGCAATCGACGGGATGAGCGGGATCGACCTGATGGAGGCGATGCATACTCTCAAACCCGACGAGCCCCCGCCCGAAGGACCTGACAATTGGAAGCCAGAGGGTATTCCCGGTCCGGTTGAATTGCTGGGCAAGGCCTATGTCGGCGCGCTGACCAACCCGGCCAAGCAGCTGGAGGTTGCCGCCAAGGCGGCCCCCGGCCTGGCAAATGCCGTCAAAGGCCTGGTCACCAAGCAATTCAAGCTGTCCCGCGACATGGTCGCCCCGCGCACGCGCTTTAATCGCAAGATCTCCGCTCATCGCGTCGTCGAAGGCCGCAGTTTCCCGCTGGCCGACATCAAATCGATCCGCAAGCTCGAGCCTGGGGCAAAGGTAAACGACGTTTTCCTCGCCATCATTGGCGGGGCGATGCGCAAATATCTTACGGCGAAGGATGATTTGCCCGCAGCGACGCTCACCGCGATGGCCCCCATTTCGGTGCGATCGGGTGACGAGAAAGGCGACATGGGAAACCAGGTCGCAGCTATGATTGCTCCGCTCGGTACCCATCTCGAGGATCCGGCCGAACGACTCGCCTACGTTCATTCCAAGACAACCAATTCAAAGGCGATGACCGACGCCATGGGCGCGCGGAACATGACCGAAGTAAGCAAGGTCTCGCCTGCGCTCTACATGTCATTGGGCGCGCAACTCTATACCCGCCTTGGCCTCGCCAATCGCGGGGTGGGACCAATGTTCACGACCGTGGTCACCAATGTGCCCGGCCCGCCGGTGCCGATCTATTCCTGCGGCGCGCGGCTGGAGAGCATGATGGGGCTGATCTGCCTGACAGACGGGATGGGGCTGGCCCACACAGTCCAGAGCTATGTCGACGAGGCAACAATCTGCTTCACCGCCTGCCGCGATCTTCTGCCCGACCCCGATTTTTACGTGGAATGCATTGAGGCAAGTTTCGCAGAATTGCGCGACGCAGCCGCTGCGTCCGCCACGCCGAAGGCGAAATCGGGCAAGTCGGCGGGCACAAAGGGCACGACCAAGCGTTCAGGCACCAAGAAGACGAGCGCCAAGGCGCGCACCAAGACCGAATCTAGCAAGAGTCGCAAGAAGCCGGTGCGCAAGAAAACAACGGCTTAGAGCCTCGGATTAGCACAAGGACTCAGACATGAATGCTACCGCTACTGTCGATACGACCGCGGCTCGTCCGCCGAGCCGACTTCTGACGTTGGCAGAACCGGGACGTGCGCTCGGCGAACTGGCTGCGTTCTACGCCATGCGTCCGCTGATGAGCTTTCTGCCCAAGGGCGACGGACACGGCGTGCTGGTCCTGCCGGGCTTCATGGCTTCGGACGGTTCCACGCGACCATTGCGCTCGCTCCTGACCGACCTCGGCTATCATGTCGAAGGTTGGAACCTCGGCCGCAATGTTCGCGTCGATAATGCGCGGGTGAAGGCGATGATGGGCTGCGTTGAAGAATTGCACGATCGCAAGGGCGGCAAGATATCGATTGTCGGCTGGAGCCTGGGTGGAGTGTTTGCTCGTGAACTGGCCAAGATCGCGCCTGAAAAGGTGCGCCTGGTTGTCAGCCTGGGCAGCCCGATCAGCGATGACCGCGGTCACTCCAATGCCGCCCGGCTTTTCGAATATCTCAATGGCAAGGAACCCGAGCCGTTGCGGGGCGGCAATTTCCGCCGCCTGCATGAAGCACCACCGGTGCCGACGACCTCGATCCTGACCAAGACCGACGGTGTGGTGCATTGGCGGGGGTCGGTTCAGGCCGAACACCACGAGGAAACCGAAAACATTGAAGTTCTTGCCAGCCATTGCGGCCTCGGCGTCAATCCTTCGGTCGCCTATGCAGTGGCCGACCGCCTGGCCCAGCCAGAAGGCGCGTGGACACCGTTCCAGCCGAAAGGACTCGCCGCACTCGCCTTCCCGCGCACGCGATTGGCGCACTGATCAGCGCGAGGCGTCAGAACAGCTTGCGAAGATCGATCCCGACGTAGCGGCCCGTCGGGTCAATCAGCAGCGGCTGATAGCTGAGCGGAGTGTTGCCATTGCCATCGCGCACGATCCGGCGCCCGTCGAACAGATTGTCCGCACGCAAGCTGATGCGAACGTTTTTCCAGAAGCCTTCATCGCGATCGAGAATTCTTCCCATATCCGCGAACACGCGCAGGTCGAAAGTGGCCAGATCGTCGATGAATAGATCGGTACTGCCCGGAAGGCCAGAACCTCGCACCGTGCTGGAGCCCGAATAGCTGCCCGATAGCCTCACGCCGTAGCCATTGAAGAACAGGCCTCCCTCGAGCCTCGTGCTATACGCCGGCAAGCCGAAGGCCGCAGTCGATCCTCCATCGAGTTGGTCGAGCAGCGGACCGCCTGGGGCGACCAGCACCGTGTTTTCCAGCTCGATTGAATGGGTGAGATTGAGGAAATAGCGAGCACCGCTGCGATCCCTTCGGTTGAAAGGATTGGGAGTACCCCCGCCGCGTTGCGCTTGTTGGCCGCCTTCTCCGCCAGCTCGCTCGGCTCCCGGCGCTTGATCACCCTGTCCGCTCCCACAGACACGCGTACGCATTTGTGCCAAGCGCTCCGGATCCACCGAGCCATCATCACCGCGCAACCGCGCCTGCATTCGCTCGGGAAGCAATTCCAGCTGCGGAGGATCGCCACAAAGAGCAGTACGAAATGTTGCGAAGCGATCACCTTGCTGCGCGTCGTCTCCACCGCACATCCGCGCCCGTGCCTGCTGCACGCGCTCGGGATCGATCTGGCCGTCGGGTCCTTGCAACCGGGCCCGCATCCGCTCGGAAAGATTCGAAAGGTCGGGCATCTCGCCCTCTGGCGTTGCGCAGAACCGATCGCGCATCTGCTGGAACCGGGCCGGGTCGCCCTCGCCCCGCGCCCTCTCCGTCTGCGTCCCACCTGCCGGGGCAGTTGCCTGCGGCTGGGGTGTCTCTTGCGCGTTCCTCCGCCGACCGCCTGAACCCTCGTCATTGCCTCCGATACGACCACGCATGGTCAGGCCGATGGCGACCCGTTCGGCGCGCGTTTCAGCAAAGGTGACCGGGCGCCTGTCGATCGCCAGCAACGTGCCCGATGCGCTCCGGGTGACCCGGTCGGGGAATGCGTCCTCGATAGCCTCGGTCAGAGTGGGAAAGGTAGTCGAGACGTTGGAGGACTGATTGCGGATGTAATCCACATTCAGCCTGAAATCGCCCTCGACGGGCAATTTCCAATTGGCATTGAACTTCCAGTCGCGCTGCTCTTCGGCGACCAATGCAGGATTGCCACCAGAAATGGTTGTCACCAGCGAAGTGGTGTTGTTGCGGAAATCGAACACCGGCACATTGAGGTTCTGGATCACCGGATTGCCGAGAAAAGAGAGCGACGGCGCAGCCTCGTTGAAGACATAGGTCACGCCGAACTGGAGATCGTCGATCGGCTCCCAGACCGCGCCTAGGCTCCAGTCGTACAGGGTGCCGAAATCGGAAAGATCGTTGAAACCGGCTTGCAGATTAAGCGACCAGTCGCCGATCGCCCCGAGCGCATTTTCGCGCCGGCTCGTAAGCGGGACGGCGATGTTCACACCGCCTTCGATAATGCCACGTGTCAGCCTGGAATCACTGGTGGTGCGACTGTCCTCGCTTTCAATCCGGCTCCAGTCATATCCGGCATCGAACGTCAGTCCCAACTCGCCTGCTGGCAACAGCAGCGGCGAACCGCGCACGGTCGCCTTGGTAGCGGCAGTGTAGATGCGCGATTGCGCAGTATCGAAACCGGGGCTGGCGAGGCTACCCAGCGAAGCATCGAGCGCCAATGCACCTGCCAGAGATTGCGCGCGCAAGGCACTGGTATCGCTTCGCTGGTCGATCTCGCTCGCCGCGTCCGTTAATCCGGCATTGGCAGTAACCGTCAGCTGGAAATCGCCAAGCGGGCGGGTGTAGCCCAGCGAGCCATTGGCACTGTCGGTACGGTTGCGAACTTCGAGCGGGGCGCCGAATGTTCGCAGGGCTGCTTTGCCCGCCGGATCGGTCAGGATCACGCTATCGAAGCCCGACAGGCTCAATGTGTCCTGCCGCTCGACATTGGCCGACAGGCTTAGCGACGCGCCGCTTCCCTGGAATGCCTTCGCGTAATTGGCGGTCGCTTCGAGCCCGTTGAGATCCGCCACCAGGCTGCGTCCGGTCGCCGGGTCAGGATCGCCGGTTACATCGGGCCGGCTTCCGTCGGCCTGGACAATGCCACGTTCGTCCTCGGTCAGAATACTGCGGGTGCTGCGCTCGACATTGAAATTGATCCGACCGCCGCTCGCCAGCTTGAGCAGGGTGAATTCCTGTTCGGTACGAAAATACCCTCCGTCCCAAGGCTGCTCGAACTCAAGTTCGACCTCGCGGCTGGAGAAATCATCCTTGAGAATGAAGTTGATGACCCGCCGATCAGGCGGAAAGCCGAACCGCTGGGCGACCTCCTCGGGCAGGACTTCGACCTTGCGCAGCGCCTCGGGCGGATAATTGAAGAATTCCCGAAAGCTGGAAACCCGGATGCCATTGATCAGGAACACCGGCCTGCCCCCGCCGCCGCGTCCGCGGGCCGAGCCGCTGGCAGGTTCGAGCTGTGCCACCAAGTCAGAAATCGAGCCGGCGCCATAGGCCGCAATATCGGCCTCATCCAGTTCCAGCACCGGAGTCTGCGGGACATCAAGCTGGCCGGGCAGGCGAGCCGCTGTAACGACGATCTCGCCATCAATCGACAATCCAGACGATCCAATTTCAGGGTCATCCTGCGGCTGGCTCTCGTCGGCAGCTGCGAACGCGGGGCTGGTCAGTGCCAATGCCAACAATGGAAGCGTAGGAAAACGACGCACGATTAGAAAATCCTTCAATTTCCCTTCCGCCCACTTGGCTATTGTCGAACCAGGCCGTCATTCGCAATACGGGCGAAGGTATCGGTTTGTCGCAAACGGGTTTTATCGCAGTTTGGCCAACATAGCCTGCCATGCGTCATGGGGTTCCCTTTTGCCGCGCCTAGGGTTAAAGGGCGCGCCACTCTAAACCAATAAACGGACCACACACTTACATGGCGAAAGAAGAACTGCTCGAAATGCGCGGCAAGGTGGTGGAGCTGCTGCCCAACGCGATGTTCCGGGTCGAGCTCGAAAACGGCCATGAAGTGCTGGGCCACACCGCTGGCAAGATGCGCAAGAACCGCATCCGTGTTCTCGTTGGCGACGAAGTGCTGTGCGAACTCACGCCGTACGATTTGACCAAGGCGCGCATCACCTACCGCTTCATGCCAGGTCGTGGCGGCCCCGGCCCGCAGTAAGTCCCGGTGTCGAGCGCCTTACCCACGCCGCAACCCGTCCCCGATCTCGTTCTGGCCAGTTCCAGTCCTCGCCGGCGCGATCTGCTGGCTCAGATTGGCGTTGCTGCTGGCCGTATCCAGGCGCCGGATATCGACGAATCCCCGCGCAAGGGCGAATTGCCACGCGTCTATGCCGAGCGAATGGCGGTGGAAAAGGCACAGGCAGTATCCCGTGGTGCAAATGAAGTCGTACTGGCAGGTGACACCACGGTCGCGGCCGGCCGCCGCATATTTCCCCAGGCAGAAGACGCCGACGGAGTGGCGCGCTTCCTGGAAATCCTGTCGGGTCGCCGCCACAAGGTGTTCGCGGCGCTGGCAGTGATCGACCGCGACGGGAACCTGCGCACGCGCGTGGTGCCATCGCAGGTACGGTTCAAACGTCTTTCAGCCGACGAGATCGCCGACTACGCTGCATCCGGAGAAGGGATCGGCAAGGCGGCAGGATACGCCATCCAGGGACGGGCCGCCGGCCTGATCGACTGGATGCAAGGCAGCTATACCGGCGTGGTCGGTCTGCCCTTGTACGAAGCGCGCAGCCTGTTGAAAGCAGCTGGACTGAAAATTGGCTGACTGGTTCGCCGAGCACACCGTGACTGAAACGCGCGGCCTGTTGCTCGACCGCGACGAGGTACTGGCCGCCCGCTTCATTCCACAAGGTGAACTTGCCGCTGGAAAAAGGGTGGCTGCCCGGCTCACACACAAGAGGACTGGCGCCAATCGCGGCGTGGCTGTCGACATGCAAGGCAATGAAATCCTGCTCGACCGGATTCCGACCGAGCTGACGGAAGGCCAGGAAATCATTATCGAGATCACCCGGGCCGCCATAGCCGAAACGGCGCGCACCAAGCTCACGCAGGGGCGCGTCATCACGGTGAACTCTTCAGGCAAAGAACCTGGCGAGAACATCTTCACCGCGTTCCCGATCCGCGATCCGCGCGACGATCTGTGGTCCGAGATATTGCACTCGGCGGCCAGCAATTCCGTCGATTTCGCCGGGGGCACGCTGCATTTTTCGCCAACCCCGGCAATGACGCTGATCGATATCGACGGGGACTTGTCGCCACGTGAATTGGCGCTGGCGGCAGTGCCGCATATCGCGCGCTGGATTCGCCTTTTTGATATTGGCGGCTCGATCGGGATCGACTTTCCGACGCTGGCGACGAAAGTTGATCGCCGGCTAGTGGACGACACACTTGCCAATGCGCTTGTCGACTGGCCGCACGAGCGGACGAGCATGAACGGCTTTGGCTTCGTGCAGATCGTTACCCGGCTGGAAGGTCCGTCCTTGCTGCACCGTTTTGCGACTGCAAGGGCGGAAATGGCGGCCCGCATGGTTCTGCACCAGGCATCGAGAATCACCGCCCTTGGCGCGATCCAGCTGACGTTGCACCCTGCAGCACGGGCGAATATCCGCCCGGCATGGCTCGATACCCTGGCGATGCGGACAGGACGCGAAATTCGCGTTGAAACAGACTCGACCCTTGCGCTCGAAAGTGGATTCGCTCAGGCGGTTCCGCGATGACAAGAACCCGCCTTTGTCCGATCTGCAAAAAGTCGCGCTCCGACGAATTTGCGCCCTTTTGCTCGCCCCGCTGCAAGGACCGGGATTTGGCACGATGGTTCAATGATGGCTATTCGGTACCGGGCCGACCGGCCTCGCCGGACGAGATTGCCCGCGAGGATTGATTCCCCCTTGCCAAGCGGATGAGGCTTCGCCATAGGCCCGCACTCATTCGCCGGTCCGGCCTGCCATATCCGGCTTCAGGCCCGACCAACGAACGAGAATGCCTCGGTAGCTCAGTTGGTAGAGCATACGACTGAAAATCGTAGTGTCGGTGGTTCGATCCCGCCCCGAGGCACCACTCCCATCCTACGCTAATTCGAGCATGTGTTCCCGCAAACGCGCGCACACCGCGTCGACCTGCGTCAAGTCGCGGGGGCGTTTCAGGCGAAACACCGGGACGCTGGCAGCAATGCGGGCCGCCTGAACAGCCTGCTCGGTTAGCAACCCCATCGCCTCAAGAAAGTACGGCCGATAGACGGTCTCACTCAAGACGGTCTTGGCCGCCTCGGCACCCGATAGAGGCTCGATCTCAAGCCGGTTGCCAAAGCTCAGCGCATAGATACCAACCAGCGGCACCGGCAGGTCGGTGGGAACATGCGAGGCGGATTCGAGATGATACTTCTCGGCCCGAAAATAATCCTGCACGAGCTCGCGTTGACCGACCCCCAATTGGTCGATTGCTTCGCGCCAGAGTTTGTGGCGGGTGCTCGACGGGTAAAGCCGCGCCGGTCGGTCGGCCCGTCCCGGCTCTGCTCGGCTGAGGTCGTCGCCGACGAGCGGTGCACCGCGTTCCGACATTGCAGCCGCCATGGTCGACTTGCCGGCTTCCTGTGGGCCACAGAACAGCACTGCCCCCGAGGGTCCCAGAACCGCACTCCCGTGCAGCATCGGCCAGCCGCGCTGGTAGCCAAGCGCGCCCCACGCGCTGCCAAGCGTGAAAAGACGCACTTCGATGCAATCCCGGTCCGCTATCGGGTTGATGGCGATTTCCGAGCCATTGCTGATGCGCCAGGTGCCAACATCGGGAACCGTGAAGCGAACACTGTCTCCCTCCACCGCCGGTTCATGATCCGGTGTATCCGTTGGCTCGATCGCCCCGTCGATACAGATTACTATGTCAGCTTCGGCAGATGCGCTGCTCTGGGCCGCGAATCCGTGCCACTCGGGCAATTCGAGTTCGGATTGCACCAAGCATCCGGAATGACGATAGAAATAGAGACCCATGGTCCTCTCGCTACTCATGGTGCCTGCGCGGGGCAATTGCTATCGCCAGCGTTCCCCGATAAAGACGCATGTCTCGCCCCGGCAGGGCGAAGCTCTCGGCTTCGCGCAGTCGGGGTTAGTATTTCCACCTGAAGGACATTCCGCCATGTCGCGTCGCCGCCAAATTTACGAAGGCAAGGCCAAGATCCTTTACGAAGGGCCTGAACCCGGCACCATCATCCAGTATTTCAAGGATGATGCGACCGCCTTCAATGCCGAGAAAAAAGGCACCATCAGCGGCAAGGGCGTGATCAACAATCGCATCAGCGAACACGTGTTCACGCGGCTGGGCCACATCGGCATCCCGACCCATTTCATCCGCCGCCTGAACATGCGCGAGCAACTGGTTCGACAGGTCGAAATCGTGCCCATCGAAGTGGTGGTGCGCAACGTCGCAGCCGGTTCGATTTGTAAGCGGCTTGGCCTCACCGAAGGCGACCCGTTGCCGCACACGCTGATCGAGTATTATTACAAGGACGATGCGTTGGGTGATCCGTTGATCGCCGAGGAACACATTGCCTGCTTCAACTGGGCCAGCCCCGAGGAAATGCAGGACATTGCCAGCATGGCGATCCGCATCAATGATTTCATGGCCGGTATGTTCGCGGCGATCGATATCCGCCTGGTCGATTTCAAGCTCGAATTCGGACGCATCTATGATGGCGATTACAGTCGCGTGATCCTGGCCGACGAGATCAGTCCCGACGGGTGCCGCCTGTGGGACATGAAATCGGGCGAGAAACTCGACAAGGATCGCTTCCGTCGCGATCTCGGTGGCGAAAGCGAAGCCTACCAGGAAGTCGCACGGCGGCTCGGCCTGCTCGAGGAAGATGGCGGAAATGGCGGACCGGGCGAGGTGTTCGACATGAGCGCGCATCGCAGCCGCCTGCGCGGGACGCCGAGCAAGCCCAAGGCCTGACATCAAGCTGCCGGTGCGCGCTCAGACGATGTATTGCAGCATCATCCCGCTCGGCTCGATGGCGTAAGCGCAATCGGGCATGTGATCGCCGTCAACTTGTACCGGCGTGATGCAACGATCGAATGCTACCCGCCGTGCGCTGCGAATCTCGGCGAACCCGAAGCGGTCGAGTGGTAATCGCAAAATTGCGGCGAGGATGAAGGCCAGCATCCCCAATCTTCCCGAGCGGCGCAACGTTACCAGTTCGATTGAATCGACAGCCAGCGCCGCGCGCGGACTGAGCCGGAAAGGCCCTGCATAAAGCGCTGCATGCGATACGATCACCGCCTCGGCTTCGCAGGCGAAGGGCTGGCCGTCCGCCATGACACCTGTGATGTGCATCGTGTTGCGCGGCCAGTTTCGCAGCAGGCGCAGCAATGCGACGGCATAGGCCGCCCGCCCGATCCGACGTTTTAATGTGCCAGAGACTTCTGCAACGGCGGTGCTGTCTGGTCCAATGCTGAGGCACGAGACAATCGGCATGTCGCCCAGCTTGTAGAGCGGTGAGCGCAACCAGCCTTCGGGTCCACGCGCCCATGCCGTGGCCAACCGCGAAGCGAATTGATCCGGCTGCACTGGATATCCCAATTCCCGAGCCACCAAGTTGACCGTTCCCGAGCGGGCAATGCAGACTGGCACCGCGCCAGCCTGCGGCCCCAGAGCCTGAACCGTGTCGCGCAAGGTTCCATCACCGCCGAACACGCAGATCAGGTCGGCCTCGCCCGAGAGGACTGCACCTTCGGGCGTCGTTGGCAGCGGGATTACGTCGAACCCGTGGTTTCCGAGAGCGCCTATCAGCGCAACGAGCCGTTCTTCGCTGAAGCTGCCGGCAACCGGATTATAGACCAGATCGATTGTCGCCATGGCTCTACCCTAACCGGCAAGGCAGCGCTCGTCTGCCAGCATTTGCCGAATAGTCCGCGGGACCCCAAAAAGGAAAGGGGACACTCCTTGCGGAATGCCCCCTCCCTGTCGAAGCAATGACTGCTGCGTCTAGTAGTTGACGCGTGCCGAGATGCCGATGATCCGCGGATCGTTGACGAAAGCAGTGTTGTTGTTGAAATCGATCCCGCCGCGCACATTGTGCTCATTGGTGATGTTGCGGGCGAACAGCGCCAGTTCCCAGTCACCATCAATGTGGCCGTAGCCGATCTGCAGGCCACCTTCGATCTGGCTGTCAGCGTTGAACTCGAGGCTCTCGTAGAGGAAGAAATTGGTCGCGCCCTGGTACTGCCAGTCGGTGAACAGGAATACCCGATGATCAACGCCGACCGGAATAGTCAGTTCGGCGGTGATGTCGGCGGTAAACTCGGGAGCATTGGGGAACGGATTGCCATCCACCAGTGCGCGCGTATTTCCGCCGATCATGACCAGTGGGTCGGTCACCGTGCACTGCGCGCAGATGCCCACGGCCAGCGTATCATCCTTGATCTCGGTATCGTTCCACGCGATCCCGGCGGTGAAGGTCAGATACTCCGTCGGCTGGAACGCGCTGTCGAGTTCGAAGCCGAGGCCCGTGCCCTTGTTCGCATTGACGAGCTGGACGAGGTTACCCCCGCCGCCCACCGCGGTGAACTGCGGATCGTCGACCGTGTAATAGAAAACAGCACCGTTCAGACGCACGCGATTATCCGCGAATTGCGACTTGAAACCTGCCTCGTAGGACATGATTTTTTCGGACGTCGCAATCGATGGCGGGGAAAAGAACGCAACGTCTCGTCCCTGGATCGTAGGGGCGCGGAAACCGCTGGCGACACGGGCGTAAACGCTCGCTTCTTCGGACACATCGAGGAAAGCGCTCAAGTCCCAAGTCAGGCGCTCATCTTCAACACCTCGCGGCTGCGGGGTGGAGCCCGAAACGACGATAAAGCGCTTGTCATCCTCGGTATAGCGCAGGCCGCCGGTCACGCGGACCGACTCGCTGAGCTGTCCAGTCACCTGTCCAAATGCCGCCCAGGCATCGTTCCGATGACGCACGGTCACAGGCGGCGGGAAGGTAAACCCGACCGTGGTAACGGTGAAATCGCTCCAGAACCCGTAGGCGCCGACCTGCCAAGTGAATGGGCCGTCGGAGTTGGAGGCCAGCCGCACTTCGTGGGTGGTCTGGGTGAGATCGATCGAATCCTGCGTATCGGCAGGGAACGGAATGAAACCGGGGCCAAACGGAGGCGCAAAGGAGGCTCCGAAACCGCCGTCGATATCGCCTCGGCTCGAACCTTCACTGTCATAGAACGAAGTGATCGAGGTCAGCGTCGCGACGTCGGCCTCATAGGTCATCGTGCCCGAGATCCCGAAGGTCTCGTAACGCGCCTGGTTGCCGCCGCCAGCATCGTAAAACACGGTGTCACGGTCGTAATTCTGGTTAAGCTTGTTGTCGCCCGGCCCAAGGATATTGGCCCGGAACAGCGTCGAGGTTCCCTCGAGGTCGCGGTATTGCGCGTTGACTAGGAACAAAAGCCGCTCAGTCGGTTCGATGAGAACCTGGGCGCGCACGGCCGAATCCTCAAACCCGCCGAGCACATCGTCCTGTCCGGTAAACCCGTTGTCGACCCAATCGCCGCGACGTTGATAAAGGCCCGACAGGCGCACCGCGACGACATCGTCGACCAGCGCGGCACCGACGCCGAAATCGAACGCCACTGTGCCCAGCGTGCCTACGCTGAGCGAGGCCTGCGCTTGCGGCTCGTAAGTGGGCTTCTTGGTATCGATCTTCACGATGCCCGCCGGCGTATTGCGACCGAACAGCGTACCCTGCGGCCCGCGCAGGACTTCGATACGTTCAACGTCGAAGATAGGGAAGCTCTTGAGCGTCACGTTCTCAAGCACGACTTCATCCATGATCACCGACACCGGTTGCGATGCGGCAAGATCGAAGTCGGTATTGCCCAGCCCGCGAATATAAAAGCGCGGAGCAGCGCGACCATTGGAACTTTCCACGAACAGGCCGGGGACCTGACCCGAAAGGGCGGTATTGTCCGCACCCGATGCGAACAGCGACTGCACGCGATCTTCTTGCAGCGTCGCGGCCGAAATCGCCACGTCCTGCAAGTTCTCCTCACGCCGGTTGGCAGTGACGATGATGGTGCCAAGGCCGGTGCCCTGCGTTTCAGCGGTGCTCTCGTTAGCGTCCTGCGCAATGGCAGGGCTCGCGTATGCGATCGCAGCGACGCTGGCGGAGACGAGTACGGAACGAATTTTGCGACTTCTTGTCATGATATCCTCGCGGATTGTGGTTTAGGCCGAGTAAAAACCCTTAGGCAGCTCTCTGGCGGTTTTTGGTTAACGAAGCGATATCGCAAAGCGGCGTGGACCCCTGATTTCCTGATTTAGCATCGCGATTCTCGCAGAGGTGTCGCCTGAATGTTACGCTATTCGGCGTGGATCGGCGCTTTGTGCGGGATTGCGACCTGACGCGGGATCGCTATAGGCACACCCAATTGCCTGCCCAGTAGGCGGTAACGGAGTCCAGACATGAAAGTCCGCATCCACGTGAGCCTCAAGCCCGGCGTGCTCGATCCGCAGGGGCGTGCTGTCCATCACGCGCTCGAGGGATTGGGGTTTGACGGGGTGAAGGACGTTCGGATCGGTCGACTGATCGAGCTCGAGGTTGCCGACAGCACGAGCGATGAAGCGCTCGAACGTATGTGCGAGACACTGCTCGCCAATACGGTGATCGAAAACTACCGCATTGAGAAGGCGGACTGACGCGCCATGAAACTGGCAGTAGTTACCTTCCCCGGCTCCAATTGCGATCGCGACATGGCGGTCGCGCTCGAACGCGCCAGCGGCATCGCTCCGATCCGCGTTTGGCATGGCGATAGCGAATTGCCTGCCAATCTCGATTTTATCGCCCTGCCTGGCGGGTTTTCCTACGGCGACTACCTGCGTTCGGGCGCGATGGCGGCCAACAGCCCGATCATGCGCGCTGTAATCGCAGAGGCGAAGCGCGGGGTCCCCGTGCTGGGCGTGTGCAATGGTTTCCAGATTTTGACCGAGAGCGGATTGCTACCCGGCGCATTGATGCGCAACGCGCGGCAGACATTCATCTGTCGCACGGTGCCGCTCGAAGTCGTTGAAACCGGATCGCTGTTCACGGCAGGCTACAAGGCTGGCCAGACCATCCACATCCCTGTCGCGCATCATGACGGCAATTATTTTGCCGACGATCAGACACTGGACCGGATCGAGGGTGATGGTCGTGTAGCTTTCCGCTATCTCGCTAATGCCAATGGTTCGCAGCGCAATATCGCAGGGATACTCAACGCATCGGGCAATGTGCTCGGCATGATGCCGCACCCTGAACGGGCAGTCGATCCAGCCCATGGCGGGACCGACGGTCTCGCTCTCTTCAAGACAGCGCTGGAACGGCTCGCAACTGCCTGATCGCTGATCGCTCAGGCAGTCAGTCGGTCGCGGCGAGCGAACAAAGCTCGAGCGTCTTTGCCGGGCATTGGGCGACCGAAATAATAGCCCTGGATCTTGGTACAGCCCAGTTTGCGGATCAGCTCCGCTTCCTCGGCATCTTCGACACCTTCCGCAGTGGTCGTCATTTCAAGACTATCGGCCATTGCGATCACGGCGCGAATGATGGCGATGCTTTCCTTGCTTCCCTGCGCTGCCCCCTGCACGAAACTGCGGTCAACCTTGATGGTTGAGAACTGCAGCTTGCGCAGATAGCCAAGCGAGGAATAGCCGGTCCCGAAATCGTCGAGAGCGACCTGGCAGCCAAGCGCCATGACCTCTTCGAGAGCGACGCGCGCGACATCGGCATCGCGCAGGAAGATGCTCTCTGTCACCTCGATTTCTAGGCGACTCGCGTCGAGGCCGCTCATTGCCAGCGCTCGCACCACACTGGCCGCAAAATCGGGTTCGATGAGCTGCTCGGGTGAGACATTTACATTGACCTTGGTGCGCTCGGGCCAGTTGGCCGCCTCGATGCAGGCCTGTTCCAGAACCCAAATACCGATCGGCACAATCAGGCGAGTGTCTTCGGCAAGCGGTACGAACTTGGCCGGGCTGACAGATCCATGCTCGCTGCTGTTCCAGCGCAGCAAGGCCTCGAACGAGACGATGTCTTCGGTATTGGCATCGACAACCGGCTGGAATGCGAGCGTCATTTCTTCCCGCTCAAGCGCCTTGCGCAGCGAAAGTTCGAGCTTGCGGCGTTCCTCGGCCGATCTGTGGAGCGAAGGTTCGTATCGGCAATGTTCGCCGCCACCCAGATCCTTGGCGCGATACAGCGCGAGGTCCGCGTTGCGCATCAGTTCTTCCACGCTCTTACCGTCACCTGGGGCGATTGCAGAGCCGACGCTGGCTCCAACGAAAAGCGTATGGTGATCAACTTCATACGGTTGCGAGAGGCGATGGATGATCTTGCGCGCGACCTGCTCGACCTGCTCGGAATCGGTCGCATCGCGGATTACCACAGCGAATTCGTCGCCACCTAGCCGACCTACCATCTCGTTTTCGGTTAGGGTTTCCTTGAGGCGTGCAGACACCTGCGCCAGCAGCCGGTCACCGACCAGGTGTCCCAGCGAGTCGTTGACAGCCTTGAAGCGATCGAGGTCGAGCATCAGGAAAGCGCAGCGCGAACGCCATTGCTTGGCATAGCGCATGGCCTCCCCGAGGGACTCGTTCAGCATCAACCGATTGGGCAGTTCGGTCAGCGTGTCATAGCGCGCGAGAAACGCGATCTTTTCGGAAGACTTGCGTTGCTCGGTTACATCGCTGCCGACCCCGCGGAACCCCAGATGGCGTCCGCGCTCGTCAAGCATAGGTGTGCCTGACAACTCCCACCAACGGTCTTCATTATCGATCGTCACCTTCACCAGCAGGTTGGAAAAGCTTTCACGCAGTTTCAACCGTTCTGCGAGATCATGCAGGCTGGTAGGGAGCTGGCCCGTCGACCAGCCCGGCCCGGCAATTAACTGCAGGAATGGCTTGCCTTCAACGTCTCCCGGTTCACGGCCGAGGGCAAAGGCAAAGCGAGGGCTGGCAGAACGAACCTGGCGATTGGTGTCGACCTGCCATAACCAGTCAGCTTCGTTCTCTTCGAACTCGCGCAGCAACAGGGAAACAACCTCGTTGCGTTCGGCCATGCCTTCCTCAGCAACAGCCCCACGCAGGAAAGCTTGCGCCCTCGTGGCGACGCCGAATCCAACGATTCCGACCAGCAGGATCGCCGCTGCGGCAAGATGAAAATGCCCTGCCACTGACAGCGTGAGCACAGCGGACAGCCCGACAATGACAAGATAGGTTATCGCCCCGAGCGGAGCCGCGGCGAGCATCACGGCGGCGCCAGCGGGTACAACCGAAACGACTGCCCAGATCATCACCAGATCCTGCGGCGAACCAAAAATCGCGCCGAGCGGAAGGGTCGCGGCCCACACAGTGGCACTGAAGACGGTGCTGGTGCTATGACGGGCCGCGTCTTTGCGCGTGAGGCGATGCCTCTCGATTTTGCGCAGACTGCGGGTCTGCGAAGCAATGAAATAGAGTGCCGCCAGCAATGCTGCACTCCAGCCCGCAAGCGCTAGTGGCGGCAATATCGACCAAGTTGCCCACGCGAACACTAGACCGGTCAGGATATGCGCTGCCAGGCGAAGGTAAATGTGACGCCCAACATGGCCGTATTGCAAGGCGCGCAAACGCGCCCAGTCCGCCCCCTCGGTATCCTTGAAGCCAAGCAAGGCGAGCAGGGGCAATTTTACCGGAATCGGCAACGCTTGGGATGGATTTTCGCTCACCCCCTCAGCGTTAAGCCTCAAAGGTTATTCCGAAGTAAAGTATCAGCTCAATTCCGAGCGTTGGCGGAACTTGCTTTTTGCTCGTCAGATCGGCTCGCTGCTGAAGGTTATTCGACGGTCACCGACTTGGCGAGATTGCGGGGCTGATCAACATCGGTCCCTTTGACGACTGCCACGTGATAGGCCAGCAATTGCACCGGAACGGCATAGACCAGCGGAGCGATCAGGGGGTGGACCTTGGGCATCTCGATCGTTGCCAGACATCCTTCCCCTGCCTCGGCCAGCCCATCGGCGTCGGAAATGAGCACCACCTGCCCCCCACGGGCGCGCACTTCCTGCATATTGGAGACGGTCTTTTCAAACAGTGGCCCTGATGGCGCCAACACGATCACCGGCACATCCTCGTCAATCAGCGCAATGGGACCGTGCTTCATCTCTCCACTGGCGTAACCCTCAGCGTGTATATAGCTGATTTCCTTGAGTTTAAGAGCGCCTTCCAGTGCGAGTGGAAAGTCTGGTCCGCGGCCCAGATAAAGGACATCGCGCGCCGGTGCGATCAACGGCGCCATGGCGGCAATATCGTCATCATGGTCGAGCGCGGCATTGAGGCATGCCGGAGCCTCAATCAGGTGGCGGACGACCTCTTGCTCTTCGACCCGGCTCATGTGGCCGTTCTTGACAGCCAGATGGGCTGCGAGGGCCGCGAGGACCGCCAGCTGGCAGGTAAACGCCTTGGTCGAGGCCACGCCTATTTCGGGACCGGCATGGGTCGGCAGAAGCAAGTCGGCCTCGCGCGCCATGGTGCTGGTAGGAACGTTGACCACGGCGGCGATGGTTTGGCCCTTCTCCTTGCAATGGCGCAACGCAGCGAGCGTGTCGGCGGTTTCCCCGCTCTGCGAAATGAAGATCGCGAGCCCGCCGTCTTCGAGCACCGGATCGCGATAACGAAACTCGCTCGCGACATCGATGTCGACCGGGACGCGGGCGAAGGTTTCGATCCAGTATTTGGCCACCATCCCGGCGTAGTAGGAAGTGCCGCAAGCGACGATGGTGATGCGCTTGATCGCGGTCAGGTCGAAATCGATTTGCGGCAAGGCCACGCTTTCGTCGGACTGCCGGACATAGGAGTTGAGGGTCTGCGCCACCACGGTCGGCTGCTCGAAAATCTCTTTCTGCATGAAGTGGCGGTAATTGCCCTTCTCGATCGCTGCAGCAGAGGCACCGGAGGCCACGATGGGGCGTTCCACCTTCTTGTTTTCATTGTCATATATCTCGGCGCCATCGCGGGTAATGATGACCCAGTCGCCCTCCTCGAGGTAGGAGATCCGCTGGGTCAAAGGCGCAAGCGCCAAGGCATCGGAACCAAGAAACATTTCGCCATCGCCATAACCTACGACCAGTGGCGACCCGAGCCGCGCGCCGATCAGCATATCGGGATGCTGGCGAAACGCGATGGCGAGGGCAAAAGCGCCGCGCAGGCGGGGCAATACAGTCTTCACCGCCTCGCTTGGCGTACTACCGGACTCAAACTCGCGGCTGATCAGGTGCGCGACCACTTCGCTGTCGGTTTCGCTCTCGAGCTTGCGTCCGGAATCGAGTAATTCCTGCCGTAACGACTTGAAGTTCTCGATGATGCCATTGTGCACCAGCGCGACTTCCTTTGTCGCATGCGGATGGGCGTTATTCTCGGTTGGCGCACCGTGCGTTGCCCAACGGGTGTGGGCAATGCCAATCGTGCCTGGAGCGGGATGATCGGCCAGTTCGGCCGTCAGATTGGCCAGCTTGCCACTTGCGCGTCGACGTATCAGCGCGGATTCATCGATAGTGCAGACACCGGCGCTGTCGTAGCCGCGGTATTCCATCCGTTTAAGGCCATCGACCAGCCGCTCGGTAACCGGCGTCTGGCTCACGATCCCGATAATGCCGCACATAATCTGTCATTCCCGTCTAGCCGCGAGCCTCGTCGCGGTTCATTCATCGATTGTTCGGGTCGCTAAACGATTTGCACCCGTGACACCACGTTCCATCGCGTCAAATTTCACGTCCGGCTGAACTTACCTCTGGACGATCCTCGCGGGGCGACCGCTTCGTGATTGACCGTCGCGCCACAGGTAAAGCCCGGCAGCAATAATGATGGCAGCGCCAATCCACGTCCCGGCATCGGGTCTATCACCGAACCACCACCATCCCAGCGTACTCGCGACCAACAATTGTACGTATGTCATCGGTGCAATGGTTGATGCTCCGGCGCGTGCAGTACCGTGGAAAATCAGCCAGTGCGCTGTGCTTGCCGTCAAGGCAACGATGGCACAGCGCAGGACCACGTCGACCTCTGGCACCCCGAAGTCGAGGGCTTCGGCCCCACTGGCCCGGCCGATGAATGCGGCGATTGCCAACACCGGCGCCGCCGTAGCCGCCATAAAAACCTGCATCGACAGCGGGCTGCCATCGCCAGCCGAAGCGCGGTTGGCGATCATAAGCATGGCCATGAAAAAGGCAGCGCCCACCGGTAGCAGGGCAACGAGGCCGAGTTGCGCCAAATTGGGCCGCAAGATCACGATCACACCCGTGAACGCAGCAAGCGAAGCGAACCAGGTGGCCCGCCGCACCGTCTCGCCCAGTACTGGCCCGCTCAACAACGCTGTCAGGATCGGTGCGAGAAAGACCAGCGCGGTCGCCTCGGCCAGCGGCATTACAAATATCGAGATGAAAAAACATAGGGTTGCGCCGGCGAGAGACAGGCCGCGGCCCAATTGCAACAGCGGACGGCGAGGTCGAAAGCCTCCGAGTCCTTCCCGCATCACCAGCAAGACCGAGAGGCCCGCCGCACCGATGGCAAAACGCAGGGCAGCTACAGCGATCGGTGACCATGCGCCAGCCATCGTCTTGATCACGGCATCGCCGAGGGAGAGGATCACGAATCCTGTAAGGGCAAACAGCAAGCCGCTGCGATCGTCCTGGCGCAAGGTCTGGCTCCGGAAATTCCTGCCAGATGCGGCAGATGGGGCGGCGATACAATTTCGCCGCGCCGGTGCAAGCGTCAATCCACTGGCCGTTGCGATCCACTTTCGGTGGCGCTTGGCAGTAGTAACGCAAAAAGGACGATTATCGCAGTAATGAAGCGAGGATAATGCAACATGCCTTCGAATAGGCTTTGGAATAGCAGCGCATTGAGCATGGCCAGCAGGGCCAGCCTCTGCGGATCTGCCCGACCAGTACGGTGAGCGGCAATCGTAGCTCTGACCAGCAACCACAACCCGCCCGCCGCTCCGATAGCGCCCCAGGAAATCAGGAATTGCAGCAAGACATTGTGCGGCTGGGTATGAGTCCAGCCGGTGAACACCTCCCAGAAGGTCGAGCCCGAGCCCCAACCCAAAATCGGAGAATCAAGCCAGCGTGAAAAGGTTGCCGCCCACAGCGCGCCTCGTCCGCCGGCAATATCCTTACTGACGAGATCGACTGGGGCAACAAGGTAGAACGCGCTGTCATCGGGAATGAACCACCAGGCGACGCACATCCCCAGCCCTGTCAGGATTGCTGCTATGCCGATATCGCGTATGCTTGGCAGACGGCGCTGGATCAGCGCGATCGCCACGAATGCGACGACGATTGCCAGGATCGCTGCGCGTGTCCCCGACCAGATGGTCAGCGCCGCTGCCAGAAAATAGAGCAGGTGGTCCCAACCCAGTGGCGCGCCGGGGCGGAAATACAGGATGCGTATGGCAAATGCCGCAGTGATCGCCCCGGTCCAGGCCCCGAAGTGTCGTACGCTGATAAAGCCCGGAACGGCGGCGTGCCATTCGATCACACCGCCCAGCACTTCCCTGGCAGGCGGCGGGAAGGCGAAACGCCAAGCGGTATAGGCGGCCAGTACTCCCAGCCCGGTGCCCAAAATCAGCAGGAACACGCTTCGGTCCCGTGCAGTGTGACCGCGTAAAAGATGTACGGCTGCGAGAGCAAACAGGAGGTGGATCACCGTTATCAATGACATGGTAAGCGAAAAGGCCGGTTTGGCTGACAGCGTGATGCTGCTTGCGAATACTCCGACCAGCAGAACCACCGCCGCGAACTTTATGTCACGAGGTAAAGCCTGCCATGCGGCGCTGCGGTCCATTCCGCAGCGATAGGCATAAAAGATGATCGCCAACTCGAACACCACGAAGGGCAGTTCCAGCAATCGGGAAATTTCCAGAGCCGGCACCTCCATCTGGTGCATGTAGGTCGGATAGACCAGCGCCGAGACAACCGGCATGATGACCCCCAGAGCGATGCCGATCCATACAGGCGCACCATGGGCCAAGCGAAGGCCCATGGCCGGTACGCGAGAAGTGGGAAATGATGCACTCATGCGGATGGCTATTAAGCATTCGGAGTTAAGCAATATTTACTTTCACAACCCTAGGAGGAGTGCGGTTCTGCACACTCGCGGCAGGTTCGATGCAAGGGTCGGCGAAAGGCTCGCTTTAGGAAAAAAATAAGGTTTCCGACCTATTCACGAATTCCCGGAAGGCCAAATTTGCGAGTTCGCAGGCTAGGCAGTCCGACGAAATCTATTGTGATGAGCCTGGGGGACAGGAAATGAGTGCATTCGGACGCAAGAACGGGCCAGGAGGTATGGCACCCGGTAGCCGTCCCGCATTCGGTGTTGCCCGCCCCATGCGGGGTGGCAGCGCCAAAAAGTCGGAAGAAGCGCCACCGCCAGGCGGCGAACAGTTCCCGCCCCTCCCCGGAGACGGTGGAAACGCAGGCGAAGCGCCCGCTTCTCCCTCTGCTCCAAACAAAGACGACGCGATGACCCGGCTCGCGGATCGCGCCAACGCGGTTCACGAAGCGCAGGATGTCGGTGGCTTCGAAGCCAGCGTCCATAAGATCAAGGAACAGGTCCTACCCCGCCTGCTCGAACGCGTCGATCCGGAAGCAGCTGCCACTCTCAGCAAGGAAGAGCTGTCGGAGGAATTCCGGCCGATCATCATGGAAGTGCTGGCCGAACTCAAGGTCACGCTCAACCGTCGCGAACAATTCGCGCTCGAAAAGGTTCTTATCGACGAGCTGCTCGGTTTCGGCCCGCTCGAAGAATTGCTCAATGACCCCGACGTCTCCGACATCATGGTCAATGGACCCGACCAGACCTATATCGAGAAAAACGGCAAGCTGACCATCGCGCCGATCCGGTTCCGCGACGAACAGCACCTGTTCCAGATCGCCCAGCGCATCGTCAACCAGGTCGGCCGCCGCGTCGACCAGACTACGCCGCTGGCTGACGCCCGTCTCAAGGACGGCAGCCGCGTCAACGTCATCGTCCCGCCGCTCTCGCTCAAGGGCACGGCGATCTCGATTCGTAAATTCTCCGAGAAACCGATCACGCTGGATATGCTCAAGGACTTCGGTTCGATGAGCGAGAAGATGTGCACCGCGCTCAAGATCGCGGGCGCGTGCCGGATGAATATCGTAATTTCGGGCGGTACCGGTTCGGGTAAGACGACAATGCTCAACGCCCTGTCGAAGATGATCGATCCGGGCGAGCGCGTGCTGACGATCGAGGACGCGGCCGAGCTTCGTTTGCAGCAGCCGCACTGGTTGCCGCTCGAAACTCGCCCGCCCAACCTCGAAGGCCAGGGCGCGATCACCATCGGCGACCTCGTGAAAAACGCCCTTCGTATGCGTCCTGACCGCATCATCCTGGGTGAGATTCGTGGCGCGGAATGTTTCGATCTTCTGGCCGCCATGAACACCGGTCATGATGGTTCGATGTGTACGTTGCACGCCAACAGCCCGCGCGAATGCCTTGGCCGTATGGAGAACATGATCCTCATGGGCGACATCAAGATCCCCAAGGAAGCCATTTCACGCCAAATCGCGGAAAGTGTCGACTTGATCGTTCAGGTCAAGCGCCTTCGCGACGGTTCACGCCGCACCACCAATGTTACCGAGGTAATCGGGATGGAAGGCGACGTGATCGTGACGCAGGAACTGTTCAAGTTCGAGTATCTGGACGAGAGCGAGGACGGCAAGATCTTGGGCGAGTTCCGCTCCAGCGGCCTGCGTCCGTATACGCTGGAAAAGGCCCGCCAGTTCGGGTTCGACCAGGCCTACCTGGAAGCCTGCCTCTAAGACTCGCTCGGTCAGCCTTGCATCATTCCCGGTATTGCCAGCGCCAGCAGGCCGCCGCCGATGATGACGCTGACGAAGAACAGGCTGAACCACGGCACCCAACCCACCCGGTCGATTCGGGCGCGTTTCATGCGGCGCCGTTCCATCAGCGTCGCGAATCCGGCAACCATCAAGAGACCCACGCCCCATAGGGCGAGCAGTTCGGCATCGCTGGCAAAGATTACACGCTCAAGAAATTCCATCGCGCTGCCATATGGGCATCACCGCGCGGTTGCACTAGGGGCACGCGGGTGGATGGTTCCGTCGCCCTGCCCCGACCCCTGCTAGCGCTGGGCTTGCGCCTGCTGACAGCACTGACGCTGTCGACAATGGCGATGCTGGTCAAATTGGCCGGGACCCGCGGCGTTCACTTGTTCGAACTGATATTCTGGCGGCAGGCCATCACCGTTGTCGCCGTCGTATTGCTGATGGCAGCGCTGGGCCGATTAGCCGAAATCCGGACAAGACGGTTCGACGCCCATGCCCGCAGGGCGATTTACGGGATAACAGGCATGGGCTTCGTCTACGGCGCGGTGATCCTTTTGCCACTCGCCGAAGCGACAACGCTCAGTTTCACAACCCCCATATTTGCGGTGCTGCTTGCGCTTGTGCTGTTCCGCGAAAAAATCGGGTTCTATCGCTGGAGCGCGGTCGCACTGGGGTTCGCGGGGGTCGTGATCGTCATGCAACCCGGCAGCGCCGGCTCGGTCGATCTGCTCGGCGTGGGGGTCGGGCTCATCGCCGCATTCATGGTGGCGCTGATTTCATTCCAGATCCAGGATCTCAACACCACCGAAACACCATATGGCATCATCTTCTGGTTCACCGCACTGACTACCCCCCTCGCCGCAGTGACCTTGCCGTTTGTCCTGACGGGCCACGATCCCCTGACCTGGCTTATCATCGTAGCAATGGCCCTTTGCGGAGCGACAGCGCAATTGCTCCTGACCAGCTCACTCAGGTTCGGGTCAGCGGCGACCATCCTGCTGATGGACTATACCTCACTGATCTGGGCGATTCTGTTTGGCTGGTGGGTGTTCGACCGACTGCCACCTTCGACGCTATGGTTTGGCGCGCCCCTCATTATCGCGGCCGGAATGCTCGTCGCGTGGCGTGAGCATCGACTAAAACGCGCAGCCGATCTACAGGAACGTGATGCTGCCAAGGCGGTTTAGTATCTATCTGCCTAACCAAGGAATTTTCACATGGCTCATACCAAGACACGCAAAGCCCTGCTGGCGCTCGGTATTTTTGCAATCGCAACGACCACGACCGCCTGCAATACGGTCAAAGGCCTTGGGCGCGATATCGAATCGGTTGGTGAAGCGGGCGATCGGGTTATCTGAATGATCTGAGCGGCGACGGAGTCGTGCGTGGGCCTCGAAATTTTTCCCGTCCCAGCAGCCATACCGCCAGGCCGATGGGGCCGGCCAGGAAAGTCGCCGCCAAGATCGGCAATTGCCACAATCGGCCCACGTCCTTCTGGTCGGCGTCGCGCGCAATCCAGAGCCCGACGAACAGGTCGAACGCCAGATAATGTGTCCAACCTACTACCGCGCCGCCTTGTGACGCAAAGATCGACTGCACCCCTTCCAGGGTTATCAAATCGACTGCCGCCTCAGTCGGCCCGACCGGATCAAAACCGCCGGTCAGGATACCAATCAGGCCGACGGCGTAAATAACGCAGAGCATTCCCACACCGAGATACAGGACCATAGCCAGCAACAGCGGCTTACGCGGCATGAGCGCGAGGATGGCCCACGCGACTATTGCTGTTATGTTGACGAACCCGAACAGCGAAATCCACATGGCTTGCGCCCCTATTCCGCCTGCTCGAGAACTGGCAGCGTATTCGCTGCGCGATGGATGCCCTCGTTATCATGTACATAACGGCCCCGCGTCTTGCGCATGGCGAGCGCCAGAGCCGCCGTGGCAACCTTGGTGGCGGGGATAGAGCGGAACGAGCGCATACGGCCATGCATGAAGAGGTCGATGATGGGGCTGGCCATGATGGCCAGTCGCTCTCCGGTACGCCGGTCGCCGCCGCGGTGCCCGCGAAGCAGGCCCGGACGCAGGATGTCAAGTCGCAGAAACTCGAGCTTGGACAGCTTGGCTTCGGTTTCACCTTTGACCTGCAGGTAAAAATTCTTGGAGTAGGCTTCGGCACCGGCTGAGCTGATCGCGACCATACGTTGCACGCCGGAGGCCAGCGCCGCTTCGGCAGTGGCAAGAACCAGATCACGATCAACCGCCCGGAATTCGTCCTTGTTTCCACCGGCTTTCGCCATGGTGGTGCCGAGACTGCAGATCAGGGCGTCGGGTTGCGCTGCTGCCAAGGCATCACCCCATTTGTCCGGTTCGGCCACGAACACTTCCATCCGCGCGCCCTCAGGCAGGGGTACTTCCCGCCGGGCGATGCCCACAATACGCAAATCATCCCGTCCCACGGCCAGCCGCAGGACCTCCTGGCCGATTAGGCCAGTTGCTCCGATCAGGGCGATGCGCACAGGTGTCATGATGGACGACCAATTCGATAGTTATTGTCTAAACAGCGACCTATACCGGAATGGCGCGCAAATCCATTTTTGCCGTTGGCGGACATCATGCGCTTAGACATTGGACAGGCCAGCAGGTGCTTGGCCGTAGATCCGTCGGCATTGTTCTAGCGCAAAACGATCGGTCATGCCGGCGATGTAATCGACGATGTGGCGCGACCGCCACGGCTCTTCGGTGGGCAGGTCCCGGGTCCACGGCCCGCCCATCAGATCCGGGTCCTGGTCGTATGCCGCGAACAGGCGTGAAATAACGTCACGCGCTTTTTCAGCCGCTTCGACCTGTTGCTCGTGATAGTAGAGCCGCTCGTACATGAATGCCTTCAGGCCCCGCTCCTGCTCATGCATCGACGGCGAAAATCCTGCCGACATCGTGTCAGCAGCGCGGACATCGTCGCTGCACTGCATGTTTCGGGTCATCGATTGCGTATGGGCGATCACGTCATTGACCATCACACCAATCTGGTTGCGCACTAGTTCACGCAGCAGTCGATCTCTCGGTGCGGCAGGAAATCGCGTTTCGACCTCGCGCCACTGGTCGGCCACCCATTCGATCGTCAGCAGGTCGTCGAGCACCAGAAACCCTGCTCGCAGCCCGTCATCGATATCGTGATTGTCATAGGCAATATCGTCCGCCACCGCAGCCACCTGGGCTTCAAGCGAAGACCATTGGGGCAGATCCAGCGAAAAATCGGAGTCGAGCTCGGCCAGAGCTGGATGCGGGGCGATAACCGGGCCGTTGTGCTTGGCCAGGCCTTCCAGCACCTCCCAGCTCAAATTAAGTCCATCGTGCAGGGGATAGGGACATTCGAGCCGCATCAGTGTCCGCAGCGTCTGTGCATTGTGGTCGAACCCGCCATTCCGCAAGGCGGCATCGTGCAGCGCCTTCTCCCCGGCATGGCCGAATGGCGGATGGCCGATATCGTGCGCGAGGCAAAGGGCTTCCGTCAGATCCTCGTCGAGGCCGAGCGCGCGGGCAATGACGCGGCCGATCTGCGCTACTTCGAGGCTGTGTGTCAGACGTGTGCGGTAGTGATCGCCATCGGGCGCGACGAAGACCTGTGTCTTGGATTTCAGCCGCCGGAAGGCGATCGAGTGGATAATCCGGTCGCGGTCACGCTGGAATGCACTGCGCGGACCCCGCGTTTCGCTCTGAGCATGACCGAACTCACGACCGCGGCTGCGGGCAGGAT
Organism: Qipengyuania sp. CAU 1752; assembly: GCF_054482615.1. Taxonomy (NCBI): domain Bacteria; kingdom Pseudomonadati; phylum Pseudomonadota; class Alphaproteobacteria; order Sphingomonadales; family Erythrobacteraceae; genus Qipengyuania; species Qipengyuania sp. CAU 1752. The sequence goes on from NZ_JBTLRE010000001.1 coordinate 2,329,470, forward strand.
TGGAAGCGAGGGGTGAAGGCGACATCGCGGCTGGTGTAGGCATGCGCCTGAATCGCGGCAACGGGAACAATCGGGCAACATGGAGAAAGGGCTTGGTCTAGGCCGCCCACCCTCAGTCCAAACCGCGCAACTATTCGCCGCAAATCCAGTCAACCGCACCTTCACAGTGGATGCGAGCCGTGTCGTAGATCGGCAGGACATTGGCATCGACGTCGACAATTAGTTCCAGCTCCGTGCAGGCAAGGATGATCGACTTCGCACCATGCTGTTCGTACCAGGTTATGATCGACTTGAGCGAACGCTCCGCGTCGCGGCTCGCCTTGCCCAGCTTCAACTCTTCACTGATCAACCTCTCAAGCTGCTCGACATGCCCTGGTTCGGGCGGCATGAGGTCGACACCGTGCGAGACCAGCCGCTCGCGCATGAAGCTTTCAGTCATCACCGCGCGCGTTCCCAGGATGGCGGATTGCTGCGAAGCTTTTTCCGACATCCGCGCACCGGTACAGTCGGCGATGTGCAGGACCGGTATCGATATCGCCTCCACAATCTCGTCATAGGCGCGGTGCATGGCATTCGCTGTAATCAGGATATTTTCAGCCCCGGACTGCTCCAGCCGCTTGGCCGCCTCAACCAGCAATGTGGTTGCACGGCTCCATTCCTCGTCTGTTTCGAGCCGCGAGAAGTCACGGAAGTCGAGGCTTTCGATAACCAGCGGCGGGCTAGCGCGCGGACCTTCACGTTTCTGTACCAGCCGATTGATTTGCTCGTAATAGGTGCGGGTAGAAATCCAGCTGATACCCCCGATCATTCCCAATTTCCGCACGCGAACTCCCTTTCACCACGAACCTGGATACCCACCAACCCGATGTCGCGACACTAGCGCCGCGTCCCGGAGAGGCAAGCAAGCCGCCCGTCTTATCCGGCGTTGGCGTCGCTTGCAGCGTTAGGCAGGATTTTGACGAGCCAGTTCTGAAGGTCGCGCAGGGATCGGACAGGCGTCTCCTCCATCGGCAAATGGCCGATATCCGGATAGCTGGCCAGTTCGGCGTTGGGCAGATGATCCATATACCAACCAGCTGCAGCAAAGGGGATCAGTGCGTCCTTCTCGCCCCACATGACCAGCACCGGCACGCTGACCATTGCAACGCGTTCGGCTGCAAAGGGCTCGTAGTTCCTGCTGAAGCGTGCGCGAGTTGCCACACGGTTCCCGGGATAGCGCGCCATTTCCCAATAGCGATCGACCGCCGCATCGGTGACGATGTTTTGGTTGGTAACGCTTTGTGACAGGCTGCGCTCGACCAGCGAGCGAGGCAGCAACTGGCTCATCGCAGACCCCACCCCCCGCAGTCGCGCTATCTTGAAAGCCAGGTTCCCGCTGCCTTCGCGCGGGATGTCCGCGCCGCTTGCATCGATCAGGACAAGTCCATTCAGCCGCTCCGAGCGGGCCAAAGCGTACCTCATCGCGATGCCACCCCCCATCGAATTGCCAGCCAGGACAAACCGGTCCACGTCAAGCTTGTCAGCAACGAGATCGATAGCCTCGACATAGCGATCATTGGCATAGTCCTGGTCGATTGCCGCGCCTGTCAGCCCGTGGCCGATCTGGTCGAAGCGAATGACCCGGTATCGATCCCGCAGGGTGTCGACCCAGGGCTGCCATGTGTGCAGATCGGCATTGGAACCGTGCAGCAGGACAATCGCCGGCGCATCACGCGGGCCTTCGTCGCGCAAGTGCACTTCCTGGCCATTGGCGAGGGTCACGAATTGCGACGGCTCCCCACCGTATTTGACGCGCATCTCAGTCGGATCGGTGTCCGGCACTCGCAACAGCAGGAAGGCAATGACGAGCAACCCCACGATGATCGCGAGTGTCTTGGCAAAGCGTTTCATGAGCCAGACATCCCTGCAATCCAGCGCTCGATCACGGCCAATCCCTCGGCATCGACAGTAGACTTTCCAAGTTCGGGCATTGCCACACCGGGTTCGGTGCTGCCCATGCGGTGAACAATGATCGATCCGCTAGGATTGCCGGGATCAATATCGAAGTCGTGTCCGCCCGAACCTCGCCCGGCCGCAACCGGGCGCTTGCCAACACCCAGCTTGACCGGGTTGTCTTGCTCCCATCTGAGGTCGAGCCCGCTGTTGGAGGCCATTGCTCCCGGCTGGTGGCAATGCGCGCAGTTCACATCGAGATAGGCGCGGGCAACCGTATCGAGGGGGTGTCCATCACGCTCCTCCCACATAGGCAGACGAGTGGAGACTTTGGGGACGGCATCGAGGTGGTCATCACGGACCATCTCATCCAGCCATTGCCCCGAAAGATTGCGTGCCTTGGGTCCGATCGGCACGACCGCATCATTGAGGCTGTGGCATTCCTTGCACTGGTTCTTGTTGGGGATCCGATAACTGATGGTCTCGCCGGACGGGGCCGTTATCGGGGGGGGGGGGGGGGGGGAGGG